>NZ_JAEKJB010000009.1 GCF_016785095.1 Alloalcanivorax marinus
TATGGCGGCGGTGGTCGCGAGTCGTCACAACCCGGTGGTGGGTGCGTTTTACGCCCGATTGCGTCAGGCCGGAAAGCCCCCGATGTCTGCCCTCGGCGCCGCCATGCGCAAACTGGTGCGCATCGCCTTCGGCGTACTGAATCGACAAACCCCATTCCAGACCCAACCCCTCGGGGGTTGAGTCCGGATAGGAGAGACGGTATCTACGGCTCCAGCGCGGCAGGAGCGGCTTCAGCCGAGATTCACCGCAAACCCTAGAACTTGTGCTCCATGCCCACGGAGAACAGGTTGCCGCTGTCATCGCTGTCGACACCGCCCGGGTAGGTGACGGTGGCGTCCGAGCCGGAAAGCAGCGCGTACACCTTGGTGCCACGGGCCAGCTTGTAGTCGGCGCCCACCACCAGAATATCGCTCTCGTAGCCGAAGTCGTCGCCGTCCACGCGACCGGCCTGTGCCTTGAGGGTCAGACGCGGCGGCAGGCGCCAGCCGGCGCTGACCAGGTAGGAGGTGCTGTCGGCGCGGTCCAGGCCGGCCTGATCCGGGTCCAGCCGGACACGTTCCACCAGGGCGCCCAGGTCCACCGCGCCCACGGTCACGCCGAGGGCGCCGCGCAGCAACTCCAGGTCGGCGGCCACCGCCGCCGGCGGCGCGGCCGGGTTATCCACTTCCAGATAGCTGCTTTCGTAGGCCACGGCGGCGTACAGATTGTCCGGATTCCAGGTGGCGGACAGCGCCCAGGTATCCGCCAGGCCGTCCTTTTCCTCGTCGCCCACTTCATCGGCTTCGCCGGGCGCGATCTGGGCGCGCAGCACCAGGTCACCCCAGTTCGGGCTTTTCCAGTTGAGGGTGTCGTCGTTGCGACGCTGACCATAGAAGTAGTGACCCAGGTCGGCGGCGGTGTTGTTGAACTGGTCCACCCGACCCTCGGCCATTTTCACCGGGCTGTCGTAGCGGCCGGCGAACACATCACCGAACGGCGTGCCCAGGCCAACGAAGCTGTTACGGGTGTTGAAGGTGTCGCCATCGCCGTCCGCGTTGTAGCCGACTTCGAGCTGATAGATGACACTCAGCGGCGTCACGTCCAGAGCCTCGCGGCCACGGATGCCCAGCCGCGAGGCATTGCTGCCCACGAACCAGCCGTCTTCCAGCGGCGTGTCACCGGCGGCGACGTCGTTGTAGGCTCCCGGCAGCCCACCTTCACGATAATCCGACAGGCGGTCCAGGCTGATATTGATACGTCCGTAGAATTCCGGCGCGGCGGCGGCGGACAACGGCAAGCCGATTGCCAGAGCGGAGAGCCCCAGCCAGGTCACTGATCGCATTTCCCTTCCCTCTTTTCGCTGGTTTTCAGGGTGGCCAACTATATGACCGTTACATGACAAAACCAAAGAAGGAAGGGGTATAAGAACATTCCAGCCCCGCCGACGACGAAATGGCCCGAACGTCCATGCAAAAAAAGGCCCGCCAAGGCGGGCCACGCTGTCACTTGCGTCGAGGAAAACACCGGGCGGTGGGCCCGCCCGGTAAAGGTTGCACTTAAAGTGGCTTAGAACTTGTGTTCCATGCCCACGCCCAGGGTGCGCTGCTCTTCTTCGTCACCGGTGGCGCCGTCTTCGTAGGTCAGGTTGTTGAAGTAGGCGTAAACCTTGCTGTTCTTGGCCAGCTTGTAGTCCGCGCCGAAGGCGTACTGGGTGCCTTCATTGTCGGTCTGGTCGCCATCAACCATGCCGTATTGAGCTTTCAGTTTGACGCGATCGATCTTGAACGCGCCGCTGACCACATAGCTGGTCTCTTCACCGTCGCCTTCTGATTCCTCGGCCAGCTGGTACAGAGCACCCAGCTCGAACTGGCTGATGGCCAGGCCGGCGGCCAGTCGGGTTACGTCGATGACCGGGGAAGTGCCGGTTTCGTCGACGATCAGTTCGTCCTGCATGTCGGTGTCGCGGGACACGGCGGCGTAGAAGGCGTCTTTTTCCAGCACCAGGGAGATGGAGGTGCTGTCGGCCAGGCCGTTTTCATTCTCGCCGTCGCCGTCGAAGTCATCGCTGTCTTCGTTGGGGATAAAGGCCAGATTCAGGGTAACCATGTCGGCCAGCTTCGGGGTGCTGTACTGAATGATGTTGGACACCCGGTTCTCGCCGGCGGCGATGTTCTTGATGTCACCGCTCAGGTCGTTGAACTGATCCACGTCCATTTGCGCGAGCTTGGTGGGGGTGTCGAATTTACCGGCTTTCAGGGTACCGAAAGCGCCTTTGAAACCACCGAAGATGTTGCGCTGGGCGAAGGTCTGGCCGCCTTTGTCGCCATCGTCCACGCTGATTTCGAATTCAGCCTGATAAATCGCTTTCAGATCGGCCACGTCCAGATCGAAGTCGCCTTTCACGCCGATACGGGAAGCGTTGCTGTTCAGCTCCCACTCGTCGTCGTTATTCGGCGCGCCGGGACCCGGATCGTAGTCCTGGTTTTCCAGGGAAACGTTGACCTTGCCGTACACTTTCGGACCGTCGGCCTGGGCCATCCCCGGCACCATCGGTGCAGCGAGAGCCGCCCCCACAGCGATCGCAAGCAGGTTCTTTTTCATCGGAGCATCTCCTTCAATCAGGCAATATTGAAAAGCAGGGGATGCGCCGGGCCGCGCCCGAAACATCCTGAGTGCTTGGGCGTGGAGTATGGGGAGGCTCGATGACCGAAAAGTTTCTGTAATGTTAAGATTTTATGGCAGCCCCCGGAGGGGCCGGAGGGACGGACTTCAGGAGGTTTTCTTGGCCTCGCGCCAGAGCGCGTCGAGGCCGGCTTCGTCGTAATCACCGAGGGGCGCCTCGGCGAGGTGCTCGACCCGCCGGAAGCGCCGCTCGAACTTGTCCGACGCCCGGCGCAGAGCCAGGTCCGGATCAAGCTTGAGGTGCCGCGCCAGATTCACCAGGGTGAAGAACACATCGCCCAGCTCGTCCTCGATGGCGTCCCGGTCGCCCTCTTCCAGGGCCCGGTCCAGTTCCGCCAGCTCCAGGCCCACCTGGTCACGCACCGGGCCGCGCTGGCGCCAGTCGAAGCCCACCTTGGAGGCTTTCTTCTGCAGCTTATGAGCCCTTTGCAGCGCCGGCAGCCCCTCGGGCACGCCATCCAGGGCGGAGGCGTGTTCACGTCCCTTGCGGGCCCGCTCCCCGGCTTTGATGACCTCCCAATTGACCTTCACCGCCTCGGCGTCGACGGCGCCGTCATCGCCAGACACCCCCTGCTCGCCGAACACATGGGGGTGGCGGCGAATCATCTTCTCATTCAGCACCGCCACCACGTCGGTGAAGTCGAACAATCCCTGTTCCCGGGCCATCTGCGAATGGAACACCACCTGCAGCAGCAGGTCGCCGAGTTCCTCGCGCAGCTCCGGATAGTCCCGGCGGGCCACCGCCTCGGCCACCTCGAAGGCTTCTTCCACCGTGTAGGGCACCACGGTGTCGAAGGTCTGCTCAAGATCCCAAGGGCAGCCACCGTCCGGATCGCGCAAGCGCGCCATGATGGCGAGCAGTTCGGCAATGGCGGTTTCGGAGGAAGGTCGGGAGTGATCGGACATGGGAACGCTCCGGGTAAAAAGACGATTCAGGATACAGGGGCGACTTTCCGTGGCGGCGATTTGTAGGAGCGACGTCAGTCGCGATTATCCGCGCTGGTCGCGACTGAAGTCGCTCCTACAAGTCACGCCTACTTCTTGTAGCGGCGCACTTCGAGAACACCCTTGAGCTGGTCCATCTTGGCCAGCACCTTGCCCAGCCCTCCCAGGGAGGCGATCTCCAGGGTCAGCAGCATGGTGGCGGTGTTGTCCTCGGTGTGCGACTGGGTGTGCACGGCGGTGACATTGACCTTCTCGTTGGCGAGCACCGCGATCACGTCACGCAGCAGGCCCTGACGGTCCCACGCACGCAGGAAGATATCCACCGGGTAAAGGATGCGGTCCGCCTCGCCCCAGCTCACCTCGATCACCCGGTTCGGGTCCTCGCCCTGCATCGCCAGCAGGTTATGGCAGTCGGCGCGATGCACGGTGACACCGCGCCCCTGGGTGATGAACCCCATCACCGGGTCGCCGGGCACCGGCTTGCAGCAAGCCGCCATGTGGGTGAGCAGGTTGCCCACCCCCTGGATGGTGACGTCGCCGGATTCCGAGGCCTTGGAGCGCGCCGGCACGAATTCCAGCTGCTGCTGCGGGTCCTCGGGCATCAGCGCCTGAGCCTGGTTGACCACGTGGCCGGGGCGCAGATCGCCGGCGCCCAGGGCCGCCAGCACGTCGTTGCCGGCCTTCAGATTGAGCTGCGGGGCGAGCAGATCCAGATCGATGCGATCCAGGGCCAGGCGCGACATTTCCCGCTCCAGGATGGCGCGCCCCTGGGCGATGTGCACTTCCCGGTCCTGGCGTTTGAACCATTGCTGGATGCGCGCCCGCGCCGAGGAAGTGGCCACGTAATTCAGCGACGGCGTCAGCCAGTCGCGGCTCGGGCCACCTTCCTTGGCGGTGAGAATTTCCACCTGCTCACCGGTTTGCAGGTTGTAGTTAAGCGGCACGATCTGGCCGTTCACCTTGGCGCCCCGGCAGCGATGCCCCACCTCGGTGTGAATGTGGTAGGCGAAATCCACCGGCGTGGCGCCGGCTTCCAGATCCACCACGTGCCCGTCCGGGGTGAACACGTAAACCCTGTCGCTGACCAGCCCGTGCTTGAGCTCATCGATCATGGTGGTGGCGTTGTCGCCCAGTTCCTCGTGCCACTCCAGCACCTGGCGCAGCCAGGCGATGCGCTGCTCGTAGGACTGGGTGCGCCGGCCCGCCTTGCTGCCTTCCTTGTAGCGCCAGTGGGCGCACACGCCCAGCTCCGCCTCTTCGTGCATATCGAAGGTACGGATCTGCACTTCCAGCATTTTGCGGCCCGGGCCCACCACCGCGGTGTGCAGGCTCTGGTAGCCGTTTTCCTTGGGGCTGGCGATGTAGTCGTCGAATTCCTTGGGCACGTGTTTCCACAGGGAGTGGACGATGCCCAGGGCGGCATAGCAGTCGCGCATTTCGCGCACCAGCACGCGCACCGCGCGCACGTCGTAGACCTCGCCGAAATCCAGGTGCTTCTTCTGCATCTTCCGCCAGATGCTGTAGATGTGCTTGGCGCGGCCGTACACCTGGGCGCCCTTGATGCCATTGCGCTCCAGGTGGCCGCGCAGGCTGGAGATCACCTCGTCGATGTAGTGCTCGCGATCAAGCCGCTTCTCGTCAAGCAGCCGGGCCACCTTCTTGTAGGCACCGGGCTGCAGGTAACGGAACGACAGGTCCTCCAGCTCCCACTTGAGCTGACCGACGCCCAGGCGGTGAGCCAGAGGCGCGTAGATGTCGAAGACCTCCCGGGCCACCTTCTGCTGGCGTTCCGGATCGGACTCCTTCACCGCGCGGATGATCACGGTCCGCTCGGCCAGCTTGACCAGGGCCACGCGCACATCGTCGACCATGGCCAGCAGCATCTTGCGGATGTTATCAAGCTGCCCATCCTGCTGGCCGAGCACCGCCTTGCGGGTGGGGTTCAGGGAGGTGCTGATGGCGGCCATGCGCAGCACGCCCTCGATCAGCGTGGCCAGCGGCGCGCCGAATTCCTTCTCCACTTCCAGCAGGGAGAGCTGGCCCTCGCGGACCGCCCGGTACAGCACCGCCGCGGGTAGGGCCTCGGCGTCGGCGCCCAGGTCAGCGAGCACGTCCGCCATCTCCAGGCCAATGGCCAGGCAACCCTTGCCATAGGGCCAGTGGCCGCCGGCGGCCTCGCCGGCGCGTTCGCATTGTTCCGCCCGGGCGCAAGCGCGCTCCAGGGTGTCCCGGTCACGGACCGGGACACGGGCGGTAAGTTGTTCCAGCCATGCGCGCCAGTCCCGGGCTTCGACCTCGTCGGGCTGTTGCCGGCGTACGGTTACCATTGCAATTCCTGTCCTTTCGCTAGCGTCGGTCGAACACGGCGATCGACTCGACGTGGGCGGTGTGCGGGAACATATCCATGACACCCGCCGCTTTCAGACGGTAGCCCCGCGCCACCAGTTCCCCGGCATCCCGGGCCAGGGTGGCCGGATTGCAGGAGACATACACCAGGCGATCCGCACCGAAATGGGGCATTCGCCGCACCATTTCAAGTGCACCACTGCGGGGCGGGTCCAGAAGCACCCTGTGGTAGGCCTGTCGGGCCCAGGGTTGCCCGTCCGGCTCGCGGCTCAGGTCCCAGGCGTGGAATTCCAGGTTTTCCAGGCCATTGCGGCGCGCATTCTCGTAACCACGCTCCACCATGGCCTCGCTGCCTTCCACGCCCACCACCCGGCCCGCGCGGCGCGCCGCCGGAATGGTGAAGTTGCCGAGACCGCAGAACAGATCAAGCACCTGATGATGCGCCTCGACCTCCAGCAAATCCAATGCCAAGGGAACCATGCGGCGGTTGATCTCCGCATTGACCTGGGTGAAATCGGTGGGATGAAAAGCCAGTTCGGCGCCTTCCGTATCCGGCCCGTGGGGCCCGTGGCGGTAGTAAAGCCGCTCCTCGCCCTGCTCCGGCCAGACCCGGTGCACGGTACTTTCGTTGCCGGGCTGCAGGTAAAGCTGCAGATCCCGTTCGCGGCAGAAACGGACCAGCTTTTCCAGATCGCCGGCGGGCAGCGGGTCCAGGTGCCGGAACATCAGCGCGATGGCGTCGTCGCCCCGGGCCACCTCGATCTGCGGAATACGGCGGCGGCTTTCCAGGCTGTCCATGAGCGCGCGCAGGTCGTCCAGCCGGTGGCCCACTTCCGGGATCAGCACCTCGCAGCGGTGCAGGTCGGCGAGGAAGCTGTTGCGCTTCTCGCGGAAGCCCACCAGGGTTTCCCCCCGCGCCTCGATGAACTTGGCGCCCAGCCGCGCCTTGCCCCGGTAGCCGGTGACCGGCCCGGTGAGCGGCGCCAGCCAGCGATCGGGTTGCAGGCCACCGAAATGCGCCAGTTGCTCGGCCAGCACCGCCTCCTTGCGCTGAATCTGGCTGGCCGGCGCCACGTGCTGCAGGCTGCAGCCGCCGCAGATCAGAGCATGGGCGCAGGGCGGCTCGACCCGGTCCGGGGAGGCCTCCAGAATGTCCACCGCCCGCCCCTCGTCGAATTTGCGGCGCATGTAGGTGTACTGGAAGAACACCTGCTCGCCGGGCAGGGCGTTGTCGATGAAGGTGGTCTTGCCGTCCAGCCGGGCAATGCCACGGCCGTCGTGGCTGAGGCTCTCGATGGTGGCGGCCACCGGCATTTCAGGCAGTTTTTTCTTGCGACGTCGGGCCATGGAATCTCGATGCTCGCGGGTAGGCGCCGCCGGCACGGGGCGGCGTGTTGGCAATTCGGGGGCGGATTGTACTGGCTTGGGCGGCCGCCGTCAGACTTCGGCGGCGCCCTTTTGCCAGGCTTCCAGGAAGGCCAGGAAGTGGGGATGCCCTTCCTGTTGCAAATAATCGCGCAGCAGGTCCAGCTCGGCCTGGTAGCCGGTGGCGTCGATCTCACCGCGCATAAGCTGAAAGCGCAGGAACACCAGCCAGGTGTTGAGCACATCGGTTTCGCAGTAGTCGCGGATGCCCTTGAGGTCACCGTCCTGGAAGGCGTCGAACACCTTGGCGCCGCTCATGCCCATCTTGCCGGGGAAACCCAGCAGGGTGGCGATCTGGTCCAGGGGCGCGTTGGCGCGGTTATTGAACATGGCCAGCTGCTCCATCAGGTCCAGGTGGCGCTGATGGAAACGGCTGATGTAGTTATTGAAACGGAAGCTGGTGTCCTCGCTGCCGGTCTCCCAGAAGCGGCGCGCCACCACGCCATGCTGGAGCGCCCGGTAGTTGAGCACTGGCAAGTCGAAGCCGCCACCGTTCCAGCTCACGATCTGCGGGGTGAAGCGCTCGATACCGTCGTAGAAACGCTCGATCAGTTCCTTCTCGCCGGCGTCCAGGTCGCCCAGGGACCACACCTTGATACCCTGGGCGGAGCGCAGCACCACGGAGATCGCCACCACCCGGTGCAGGTGCAGGCGCAGGAACTCGGAGCCGTTCTCCTGACGGCGCAGGTTGAACAGCGCGCTGGCGGTGTCCTTGTCGTTCAGGCCATGGAGGTCGTAGAGACGGCGCCCGCCGTCCAGGTCCGGAATGGTCTCGATGTCGAACACCAGGACGTTCATGGGCCGCCCTCCGCGTTGAACACGCCGGTGGACAGGTAGCGATCGCCCCGGTCGCAGACAATGGCCACGATCACCGCGTTTTCCAGCTCCTCGGAAAGCTGCAGGGCGCCGGCCACGGCACCGCCGGAGGAGACGCCACAGAAGATGCCCTCTTCCCGGGCCAGGCGGCGCATGGTGTGTTCGGCCAGTTCCTGGCCCATGTCGATGACCCGGTCGACCCGGGATTCGTCGAAGATGCTGGGCAGGTACTCCTTGGGCCAGCGGCGGATGCCCGGGATCGAGGCGCCGTCGGTGGGCTGCAGACCGACGATCCGGACCTCCGGGTTCTGTTCCTTGAAGTAAAGGCTGCAGCCCATGATGGTGCCGGTGGTGCCCATGGAACTGACGAAGTGGGTCATAGCGCCACCGGTCTCCGCCCAGATCTCCGGGGCGGTACTCTCATAGTGAGCCATGGGGTTGTCCGGGTTGGCGAACTGGTCGAGCACCTTGCCCTCGCCCCGGGCCTGCATGGCCTGGGCCAGATCCCGGGCGCCTTCCATGCCCTCCTCCTTGGTCACCGAAATCAATTCGGCGCCGTAGGCGGCCATGGCATCGCGGCGCTCCTGGCTCTGGTTGGCGGGCATGATCAGTTTCATCCGGTAGCCGCGCATCGCCGCCGCCATGGCCAGGGCGATGCCGGTGTTACCACTGGTCGCCTCGATCAGCGTGTCGCCGGGCTTGATCTCACCGCGCGCCTCGGCCTTGGTGATCATGTTGAGGGCCGGACGGTCCTTCACGGAGCCGGCCGGATTATTGCCTTCCAGCTTCACCAGAATGGTGTTGGTCGTGTTCCCCGGCAGGCGCTGCAGACGCACCAGAGGCGTGCCGCCCACCGTGGATTCAATGGTCTTGTAGGTCATGCCCGCATTGTATCTCAAGGCGGGGGGCTCTGGCAGCGGCGCTCAAGTCGGTCATAATGGCCCCAGGCCCGAGGCCGGCAAACGATGACCAGCGACCATTCAGGGGGACCATGGCCCACACCAGCCTGCGCACCCGCGTCATGACGATGACCGCGCTGCCCGCCTTTCTGGCGGCGCTGATCATTGGCGGCTATACGCTGGCCACCCAGGTCATGGACGTGCGCGCCGACAACGCCCATCGCCAGCAGTTGATCGTGGCGAGCTACGCGGCGCGCCTGGCGGCCCTGGAGAGCGACGGCCAGGACGCCTACCAGGCCCTGCTGCGCGAGCTGCTCGAACAACCGGACGTGCGCGCCGCCACCCTGCTCGACAACCGCGCCGGCTGGCAACTGCACACCGGCCCGCGACTGCGTCCAGTGGAACAGGCCGAGCACCTGGACGGCGGCATCACCCGGCTGGTCACCGATTCCGGCTGGCAACTGGTGCGCCCGCTGCCCGGCCCCGGCGAACGCCTGCTGACGGTGGAGTTTTCCCGCCAGGGCCAATACGTGCGCATTCTCGAGGCGGTGCTGATCATGATCGGCGTGGTCACCCTGCTGATGATCCTGGCGGTGGTGCCGGCGACGCATTTTTCCCGGCGCCTGACCCGGCCCGTGCAGACGCTGATCAGCAACGTGCGGCGGGTCCGCGACGGCGACCTGACCACCCCGGCCCGGGCCCGGGCCATGGGCGAACTCGGCGATCTGGAGGACGCCCTGCGCGAAATGGTGGCGGCGCTGAATGAAGCCCAGGCGGAACTGCAACAGAACGTGGACCAGGCCACCCAGGATCTGCGCGAAACCCTGGAAACCATCGAGATTCAGAACATCGAGCTGGACATGGCCCGCAAGGAGGCCCTCAAAGCCAGCCAGATCAAATCGGAATTCCTGGCCAACATGAGCCACGAGATCCGCACCCCGCTCAACGGCATCATCGGCTTCACCCGGCTGCTGGAACGCTCCAGCCTGTCGCCACGCCAGCAGGACTACCTGGGTACCATCCGCAAGAGCGCCGAATCGCTGCTGTCGATCATCAACGACATCCTGGATTTCTCCAAGATCGAGGCCGGCAAGCTGTCCCTGGAGCACATTCCCCTGGATCTGCACGACACCATCGAGGACGTGCAGACCATGCTGGCGCCGATGGCCCAGGACAAGGGCCTGGAACAGGCCGCCATCATCTACAACGACGTGCCCACCCGGCTGCTGGGCGACCCGCTGCGCATTCGCCAAGTGCTCACCAATCTGGTCAGCAACGCGATCAAATTCACCGAGCGCGGCTCGGTGGTGGTGCGCGCCATGCTCGAGGAGGAGCGCGGCGCCGAGGCGGTGGTCAAGATCACCATCACCGACACCGGCAACGGCTTGCCGACGGAGGTGCAGAAAACCCTGTTCAACGCCTTCACGCAGCTGGATCAGAGCCGCCGCCGTCAGGAAGGCGGCACCGGTCTCGGGCTGGCGATCTGCAAGCGGCTGGTGGAGGGCATGGGCGGCGAGATCGGCATCGACAGCACCACCGGCCACGGCTCCACCTTCTGGTTCACCCTGCGCGCCGAGCGTGACCTGGGCGCCGAGCCGGAGCCGTCGCCCAAGGCCCTGGAAGGCCTGTCGGTGACCCTGGTGGAAGCCAACGAGCACGCCCGGCTGGCGTTGTATCACATGCTCGGTGGCTGGCGTATGCGGGTCACCGAACTGCAGGCCCTGGACACTCTGCAAAGCCATCTGGACAACGACAGCCTGGCCCCCACCGATTTCTACGTGCTGGCGGTGCCCGCCTCGCAGCCGGACCCGGCGGCCCTGGAGCCGCTCATGGAACGCCTGGGCCAGGCCACCGGCAAGCCGCTGCTGATTCTGGCCGCCCACGCGGACACCCTGGCCGGCCGCCTGACCGGCCTGCCCGGCCCGTGCCGGGTGCTGGGCAAGCCGGCCACCCGCCGCAGCCTGCGCGACGGCTTGCTGGAACTGGGCGGTCTGGCGGAGCCGGCGGCACCGGGCGGCGCCCTCGGCCCACTGGGCAAACGCGCCCGGGTACTGCTGGTCGACGACCACCCCGGCAACCTGAAGCTGGCGCGGGTGTTCCTGGAGGAAATGGGCGTCGAGGTGACCGCCTGCGACAGCGGCGAGGCGGCGCTCACCGCCTTCGCCAAGGGCACCTTCGACCTGGTCTTCATGGACGTGCAGATGCCGCGCCTGGACGGCCTGGAAACCACCCGCCGCCTCCGCGAACGGGAGGGCGAGGGCCCGCGCACGCCGATCATCGCCCTCACCGCCCATGCCCTGGAAAGCGAGCGCCGCTCCCTGTTGGCCGCCGGCATGGACGACTACCTGAGCAAGCCGATTACCGAGACCCAGCTGCGCCATACCCTCAACCACTGGGTGCACGGCGACGACACCGCGCCGCCCGAAGCGGAACCGGAAGACAGCCCGGCGCCGGGCGCCGGGCCGGAAGAGGAGAACGCCCGGGAGCAGGCGCCGGTGCTCGACGCGGCCCTGGGCCTGCGCCGCGCCGGCGATCGCGAGGAACTGGCCGAGGACATGCTGGCCATGCTGCTGGCCAGCCTGGAGCAGGACGCTCCGGGCATTAACGCCCTGGCCGAAAGCGACGACCGGGAGGGCCTTCTGGAACGGGTTCACCGCCTGCACGGCGCCACCCGCTACTGTGGCACGCCACGCCTGGAAGCCGCCGCCCGGGCCCTGGAGAAAGCGCTCAAACTGGACGCCGACGGCGATACGCTGGACCGTCTGGTGGCCGCCCTGCTGACGGAAATCGAGAGCCTGCGGCAGGCCGCCCGGCGTTAGCCGCCGGCCCCGGGCGGGATCGCGGCTGAAGCCGCTCCTGGCATGAACGCGGGACGCTTCGCCAACGGCGCGGCCGCTTGCAGCCTGGTGCGCGCGGCTCTGCTACCATGGGCGCCCGTTTTCCCAACCCTGTTCTGGAGCCCGTCCATGCCCGTTCTGCTCGGCGTCAACATCGATCACATCGCCACCCTCCGTCAGGCCCGCGGCACCCGTTATCCGGAGCCGGTGCAGGCGGCGCTGGTGGCCGAGCAGGCCGGCGCCGACGGCATTACCGTGCACCTGCGCGAGGACCGGCGCCATATTCAGGACCGGGACGTGGAGCTGCTGGCGCAAACCCTGCAGACGCGCATGAACCTGGAAATGGCCGCCACCGAGGAGATGGTCGGCATCGCCCGCCGTATCCGCCCGGCGCATTGTTGCCTGGTGCCGGAGAAACGGGAGGAGCTGACCACCGAAGGCGGCCTGGACGTGGCCGGCAACGAGGACTGGATCAAACGCTGCACCGGGCAGCTCGCCGAGGCCGGCATCGAGGTGTCCCTGTTCATCGACGCGGACCCGGCGCAGATCGAGGCGGCGGCCCGCTGCGGGGCACCGGCCATCGAGATCCACACCGGCCATTACGCCGACGCCACCACCCCCGAGCAGGCGGCGGCGGAGCTGACGCGCATTCGCCGGGGGCTGGATCTGGCCATCGAGGCGGGCCTGATCGTCAACGCCGGTCACGGGTTGCATTATCACAACACCCGGGAGATCGCCGCCCTGCCCGGCATCAACGAGCTGAACATCGGCCACGGCATTATTGCCCGGGCGCTGCTCACCGGGTTGGACGAGGCGGTGCGAGCGATGCGCGTGCTGATCGACGAGGCGGCGCGGGACGCCTGAAACTACCGGAATAATTCCCGGCTGCGCAGGGGCCGCCCACCCAGGTGCGGCTCCAGGGCGGCGCGCAACAATGCCTTGGCCATGCGCCGCACGTCCCCGTTCCATTCATCCCGGCCCAGCGCCAGCAGCAAATCCCCGGGGTAGCCGCGCGGGTCCGGCAGAAAGCCCTGCTCCGGCTCCCACCGGTAAAGGCCGTCGGCGTCCAGCGGCCGGCCATCCACGTCCTGGTCCAGGGGCAGGCCGTAACCGGCCTCTTCCAGCAGCGTCATCTCGAAACGGCGCAGGGTCACGTCCAGCGGCGCCTCCCCGGCCAGGGCGGCCAGGGTGTGCTCGTAGGGTGACCAGAGGTCCGGATGGGCATCGTCCCGGTGCAGCAGTCGCATCATCAGTTCGTTGACGTAGAAGCCGCAGTACAGCGCCCGGCCGGCCAGGCCCGGCGCCGGCCCGCGCGGCTCCACCTGGCGCAGGGTGTACAGCTCGCCGCCGCGCTTGAGGTCCACCCAGAGGGGCATGAAGGGCGCCAGGGCGGCCTCGCGCCGGCCACCCCGGGCGACGGCGCCGACGCGACCGCGTTCGGGCAGGAACAGATCGATGATCAGGCTGGTGTTACGGAACGGACGGCGGTGCAGCAGCCAGGCCGGCGACAGGCCACCGGCGTGACGGTCATTGCTGCTGGTCATAGCCCAGCGAGCGCAGGGCGCGCTCGTCGTCGGACCAGCCCGCCTTGATCTTCACCCACAGGTTCAGCATCACCTTGCGCTCGATCAGGCGTTCGATGTCCTGACGGGCCTGGGTGCCGATCTGCTTGATCCGCGCACCCTGGTCGCCGATCAGAATCTTTTTCTGGCCGCGCCGTTCCACCAGGATGGAAGCGGCGATGTCGGTCACCTTGGGGCCGTCCTCCCAGAGATCGATCTCCACGGTGATCTGGTGGGGCACTTCCTGGCCAAGCTGGCGAACCACCTTTTCACGGATGATCTCGGCGGCCATGAAGCGCAGGCTGCGGTCGGTGAGCTGGTCTTCCTCGAACCAGAACTCCCCTTCCGGCAAGCGCTCCGCCAGGGCCTTTTCCAACGCCTCCAGGTTGTGACCACGCAACGCCGACACCGGAATGATCTCGGCGAACGAAAAGCGGCCGGCCAGATCCTGCAGATGCGGCAGCAACACCTGTTTGTCTTCCAGGTTATCCACCTTGTTGACCAGCAGCAGCACCGGCGTATCGCCGGCGCGCTCCAGCAGCTTGAGCACGTGCTCGTCGCCCTCGGTCCACTTCAGGCCATCGACCATGAAGCAGATCACGTCCACGTCGTTGAGCGCCGACAGCGCGGCGTCGTTCATGGCCCGGTTGAGGGCCCGTTCCTGGCCGGCGTGAATGCCCGGAGTATCGGCGAACACGATCTGGTAGTCATCCCGGCTGAGGATGCCGTGGATGCGGTGACGGGTGGTCTGCGGCTTACGCGAGGTGATGCTCACCTTCTGGCCGATCAGGTGGTTCATCAGCGTGGACTTGCCCACGTTGGGGCGGCCGACGATGGCCACCACACCGCAACGGGTTTCACTCATGGGTCTGCTCCAGCCAGGTCAGGGCCTGCTCCGCCACCTGTTGCTCGGCGCGGCGGCGGCTGGCCCCGGTGGCCACGAAACGTTGATTCAGATCCGGCAGCGCGCATGCCACCTCGAAGGTCTGGCGCGGTGCCTGGCCGGTTACCGACACCACTTCATAGCCGGGCAGTTCATGCTTGCGCGCTTGCAGCCATTCCTGCAAGCGGGTTTTCGCGTCCTTACGCACCGATTGCGGGGAAATCCGCTCCAGACGATCGGCGAACCAGGCCAGAATCACCCGGCGACAGGTGTCCTCGCCGCCGTCGATGACAATCGCGCCGATCAACGCTTCCAGAGCGTCGGCCAGTATCGAATCACGGCGGTTACCGCCGCTTTTCAGCTCGCCGCCGCCGAGGATCAGGTACTCCCCGACGCCCAGTTCCCGGGCCACCTCGGCCAGGGTCTGGCCGCGCACCAGGTAGGCGCGCATGCGCGTAAGCTGGCCCTCGGCGGCGTCCGGAAAGCGCTGGAACAGTTCGGTGGAAATAATCTGGCTGAGCTGGGCATCGCCCAGAAATTCCAGCCGTTCGTTATTACGCCGCCGGCTCACGCTGCGATGGCTGAGCGCCAGTTCGAACAGCGACGGGTCCTGGAACCGGTAACCGAGCCGGCGGCTGAGGCGATCCAGATCGTCCATCAGCGGCCAATGGTCTTGTCGAAGGTTTCCTCGAAGTGCATCACCACGGACACGTTGTAAAACAACGGCCGGCGCACCTCATAGTCCACCCCCACGGCCAGCAGCCCCCCGTTCTTGCTGATCGCCAGATCGTTGACGCCGATGGCGTCCACCTGGTTGATGGTGAAGCGCTTGCTGAGCGCGTCGCGCACCTCGCGTTCCGACATCAAGGCGGTCTTGCTGTCGGAGAGCACCGAGTTGATGGTGCTGCGGATGGTGTTGTATTCCATATAGGCGGGCACCATGCGGAACGCGGCGGTGCCGAACACCGCAAGCACGATCAGCACAACCACCCAGCCCAGCAGTGACAGCCCCCGTTGACGGGATCGGGTTATCATTATTCCGTCTCCACGCTTATTCCGTTGAAATTTTGTCGATCGAACCGTTACGGGAGAAGCTGGGCAACGAGAATATCGGGTCCCAGTGCATCCAGATCAGGAAGGCTTCCCCCACCACCAGCCGTTCCGGCACCACGCCCCAGAAGCGGCTGTCGTTACTGTTATCGCGATTGTCCCCCATCACGAAATAACTGCCCTCGGGCACCTCCCACTCACCCTGGGTGCCACCCTGGGGAATGCGCGGTTCACCGTTGTAGGGGTCGATCAGGCCTTCCTGCCAGATCAGATGTTCAGCTTCCCCCAGGTGCTCGATGTATTCGCGCCGCCAGACCCGTGGCGCGATGCGACCGCTGTCCACCAGTTCCCGCTTCACCGGCTCGCCGTTCACGTAAACCACGTTGTCGCGTACCGCCACGCGGTCGCCGGGCAAGCCCACCACGCGCTTGATGAAGTTCTGGCTGGTGTCCTCCGGGAACTTGAACACCATCACGTCACCGCGCTCCGGCTCGCCCAGCGGAATGATCTTGGTATTGGTCACCGGCAGGCGCAGGCCGTAGGAGAACTTGTTGACCAGAATAAAATCATGAACCTGCAGGGTCGGCAACATGGAACCGGAGGGAATGGTGAACGGCTCCACAATGAACGAGCGGATCACCAGCACGATAAAGAGCACCGAGATCAGCGAATTGGACGTTTCCACGGTGGTGCCGATCATGCCCTTGCGCTGGCGCAGTTTGAGGGCGCGGTCGGCGAGCCAGATCAGTACCGTGATCAGCAACGCCAGGGTGAGCCAGAAACCTACATCGATATCCATTTAATCATCCACCTTGAGCACGGCCAGGAAGGCGGCCTGGGGAATTTCCACATTGCCTACCTGCTTCATGCGTTTCTTGCCTTCTTTTTGCTTTTGAAGCAGTTTTTTCTTACGCGACACATCGCCGCCGTAACACTTGGCGGTGACGTTCTTGCGCAACGCCTTGACCGTCTGCCGGGCGATGATCTTGCTGCCGATGGCGGCCTGAATGGCCACGTCGAACATCTGCCGGGGCACCAGTTCCTTCATCTTCTCGGTGAGCGCGCGACCGCGATGGGCGGAGTGGTCCAGGTGACAGATCATCGCCAGTGCGTCCACCTTGTCGCCGTTGATCAGCACGTCCACCTTGACCAGCTTGCTGGGCTGGAAGCGCTCGAAGGCGTACTCCAGTGACGCATAGCCACGGCTGGCGGATTTCAGCCGGTCGAAGAAATCCAGCACCACCTCGGCCATCGGGATGTCGTAGGTCAGTGAGATCTGCTTGCCCAGGTACTGCAGGTTGATCTGCTCGCCACGCCGCTCGGTGCACAGCGTGATCACGTTGCCGACGTATTCCTGGGGCGTAAGGATATTGACCCGCGCGATGGGCTCACGGAATTCCTCGATCTTGTTGCCTTCCGGCAGCTCCGAGGGGTTGTCCACGTAGACCGTCTCGCCGTCGCTGAGCAGCAGCTCGTAGACCACCGTGGGCGCGGTGGTGATCAGGTCCAGGTCGTATTCCCGCTCCAGGCGCTCATGGATGATCTCCATGTGCAGCATGCCCAGGAAGCCGACCCGGAAACCGAAGCCCAGGGCGTCGGAGTTTTCCGGCTCGTAGAACAGGGAGGCGTCGTTGAGCGCCAGCTTGCCCAGGGCGTCGCGGAAATCC
This sequence comes from Alloalcanivorax marinus, assembly GCF_016785095.1. Taxonomy (GTDB): domain Bacteria; phylum Pseudomonadota; class Gammaproteobacteria; order Pseudomonadales; family Alcanivoracaceae; genus Alloalcanivorax; species Alloalcanivorax marinus_A. The sequence goes on from NZ_JAEKJB010000009.1 coordinate 17,093, forward strand.
TCGTAATCGTCCGCGTTGACCGGGAACATGCCGGCGTACACCTGCGGCTTGACCTTCTTGAAGCCAGGCAGCATCTGAACATCCGGGGTATTGGCGTGGGTCAGGGTATCGCCCACCGGAGCGCCCTTGATGTCCTTGATGGTGGCGCTCACCCAGCCCACCTCACCGGCCTCCAGCACGTTGGTTTCCTTGCGCTTGGGAGTGAAGATGCCAAGGCTGTCCACCACATGATTCTGGCCGGTGGATTTAACGTGGATCTTGTCGCCCTTCTTGAGGCGGCCATGGCGAATCCGCACCAGCGAGATCACTCCCATGTAGTTGTCGAACCAGGAATCGATGATCAGCGCCTGCAGCCGCTCCTGGCGGTCGCCCTGAGGCGGAGGAATACGCTCGATCAGTTGCTCCAGCAGGTCGGGCACGCCGACCCCGGTCTTGGCGGACACATGGCAGGCGTCCAGGGCATCCAGGCCGATGATCTCCTCGATCTCCTCGGCCACCCGGTCCGGTTCCGCCTGGGGCAGATCCACCTTGTTGAGCACCGGCAGCACCTCCAGGTCCTGCTCGATGGCGGTGTAGCAGTTGGCCACCGACTGGGCCTCCACGCCCTGGGCGGCGTCCACCACCAGCAGCGCGCCCTCGCAGGCGGACAGCGAGCGGGACACCTCGTAGGAAAAGTCCACGTGGCCGGGGGTATCGATGAAGTTGAGCTGGTAGGTCTCGCCGTTGCGGGCCGTGTAGTGGAGCGTCACGCTCTGCGCCTTGATGGTGATGCCGCGCTCGCGCTCCAGATCCATGGAATCCAGCACCTGCTCCTTGAGCTCACGGTCACTGAGACCGCCGCAGACCTGGATGAAACGGTCCGCCAGGGTGGATTTGCCGTGATCGATATGAGCAATGATGGAGAAGTTGCGAATGTGCGTAATGTCGGTCACAGATACCCGCCAAATGGTGGAAACGTAAAGAAAGACACAATGGAGGGCGATTCTATCGGATTAGAGCCGCCGGGGATAATCCCCCCGGCGGAGACACCCGGACGGCCCGGGGCTCTGCTTCAGCCGCGATCCTCGGGCGCTGTCCGACACCGCGCGATCGCGGCTGAAGCCGCTCCTACAGGGTAAAGCCGGGCTCAGTCACCCAGCTTGAGGGCCAGGAAGCGGGCGTTGCCACCCCGGTTGACCAGGGCCGGCACGGAACCCTTCTCGGGCAGTTCCTCGACGATGCGCCGGTAATCCTTCGGGCTCTTCAGGTCCTCGCCGTTCAGGCTCACCAGAACATCGCCACGGCGCAGGCCGGCGCGGCCGGCGGCGCCGTCCTCGACGCCGGTGATCATCACGCCGTTGGCGGCTTCCACCCGGGACAGCTCCGCCGGGCTGGCGGCGCGCACGCTCAGGCCCAGCCGGTCGGCGCCCTGGGGTCCGCCCTTGCCGCCCTGGTTCATCGCCTGCTGGGGATCGTCGGGCAACTCGCCCACGGTCACCTCCAGGGTTTTCTCGTCGCCGTCGCGCACCACGGTCATTTCCGCCTCGGTGCCGGCCTTGAGCGCGCCCACCCATTTGGGCAGTTGCGCGGAACGCTGGATGTCCTTGCCATTGAAAGCGATGATCACGTCACCGGCGCGCAAACCGGCCTTGGCCGCCGGGGAACCGTCCTGCACCTGGGCCACCAGGGCGCCCATGGGCTTGTCCAGGCCGAACGATTCCGCCAGGTCCCGATCCACTTCCTGGATCAGCACGCCCAGCCAGCCCCGGCTCACCTCGCCGTTCTCCTTGAGCTGGTCCACCACGTCCATGGCCAGGTCGATGGGAATGGCGAAGCTCAGGCCCATGTAGCCACCGGAGCGGCTGACGATCTGCGAGTTGATGCCCACCACCTGACCTTTCAGGTTGAACAGCGGCCCGCCGCTGTTGCCCGGGTTGATCGCCACGTCGGTCTGAATGAACGGCACATAGTTGTCGCTGGGCAGGCTGCGGCCCTTGGCGCTGACGATGCCGGCGGTCACCGAACTGTCGAAGCCGAACGGCGCGCCGATGGCAAGCACCCACTCACCGACGTTGAGATCCTCGGAGGAACCGATATCCACCACCGGCAGATCGCTGGCCTCGACCTTGATCAGGGCCAGATCGCTCTGCGGATCGGAGCCGACCAGTTCGGCATCCAGTTCGCGGCGGTCCTGCAGGCGCACCACGATCTCGTCCGCCTCGCCCACCACGTGGTAGTTGGTGAGCACATAACCGTCGCTGGAGATGATGAAGCCGGAGCCCAGGGACTCCATGTCGCCACGACCGCCGCCACCAGGACCACCGGGGGCGCCCGGGCCGCCACCGAATTCGTCGAAGAAACGGCGCAGCATCTCCGGCAATTCCTGCATGCGCGGATCGTCGCTCTGATCCCGATGAGTGACGGTGGAGATGTTGACCACCGCCGGAGCTTCCTTCTTCACCAGGGCGGTGAAGTCCGGCAGGCCGGTGACCAGTTGCTCGCCGCCGTTATCGGCGTCGCTCTGTTGGGCCTGCGGGTTGTTCGCGGCGCCACTCTGCTTGTCGGCCTGGTCCTGATCCTGGCCGCAGCCGGCCAGCAGGCCGAGCATAACGAGCGGCAACAAGCACTTGCTTAATGTCCCCATGGGAGGGCTCCCTTCTGCCGTTTTTCGCGGAAGATTCAGCGTTGCGGCGCGATCCGCGCGAAGGTCTCGCACGGGTCCTCAAGGCGCCGCAGCACCACCGGTTGGTAACGGCCGCCGCGGGCCACGCGGCGACCGTGCCAACGATTAATGATGAACCCCAAAGCCAGGCCGGCGCAGCCCAGCAAAGCGGCGCCGTCCACGCCGCCCGGGCGCGGCATCAGTGCCTGGCCGAGCAGCGCGCCGGCGAACAGCAATACCAGCGGCAGTCCATACACCCAGAGCGCGCCGTGCAGCACGGCGTTCTCCGGCACGCCGATCAGCACGGCATCGTCATCCTGGAAAAGCTGGTCGGTGGGTACCCGCAGGCGCGCGCGCTGGCCGCCGCCCTGGCGGTTGATCAGGCCATGGCCGCAGCCCTGGCGGGCCTGGCAGGACGCGCAGGCGCCGGCGCGCACGGTTTCCACCCAGATCGCGCCGGGCTCCCGTGCCACCACACGCCCGCGCTCCTCGATCATGGCCGGGTGGAGACCTTGACGCCGAGCGCCTCCATGACACGCTCGGCGGTGGGTTGCGGGATCTCGCCCACCAGGGTGAGCAGGTAGGTGCGCTCATCGGCGGCGGCCACGCGGCTGATCGCCACGGTGGGCCCGATGCGGCTCACGCCTTCCTCGATGTCGGCGCTGGCCACCGGTTCCACGAACACGGTGAAGGTGGCCAGGCCATCGCTGTAGCTTTGCGCGGCCACCGGGCGGCGCTCGGCGGTGACCCGGCGCCAGTCGCCCTCGGCGGCGTGGAAGCCGCGGGGCAACCAGCCGGCCTCCAGATGAATACGATCGGAGCGGCTGGCGGGCACGGTTTCCAGCGCCCGCTCGGCGATCACCCGGGGCAGCTCGAAATCACTCTCGTCCAGGCCCGGCTCCAGATCCAGGGTGACGAACTCGACCCGTTCCAGGGCCAGGCCACTGGCGTCCACCATTTCCGACTTGAGCAGCAGATGGCTGTCGTTGTCGAGCCACAGGCGGTACCCGTAGCGGTGGTTGTCCAGCGGAGCCACGCGCATGCGCGTGGTGGGGCGGCCGGCGACGCGGCCATCGCCGTCCACCAGCACGTTGTATTGCTCGGGAATCCGCGAGGACAGACGCTGGCGGAACGACAGCAGGTTCTGATCCGGGTCCTCGATGCGGGTGAGGGTGCCGTTGGGGTGCAGGCAGACCAGCTCGTCGCCGAGGCGCAACACCTCCACCAGACGACCGTCCAGATGGGTGAAACGCTGGTACTGCTCGCCGTCGATCACGGCGTGGCGGATTTCCATGGTGCTCACCTCCCCGCCCAGTTGATAAAGGAAGCGACCCTGGTAATCGAGCTCCTGGGTGGCTTCCGTCATCCGCTCAAGGAGCGTCTGGGCGGGCAGGCTGTCGGCGATCGCGAGAGGGGCGGCGGTAAGAGTGAGCCCCAGGGCGAGGATACGCATCATGCGTTAGCGCGCTCCGTTGCGGGCATCCATGCTAACCAGTCGGGCGTAGGGCATCATGCCCTGGCCACTGTGGCGGGCGGTGAATTCGCTGTGGCGCAGCAGCATGGCGTTGACACGCGGTTGCTCGCCGCTGGCCACGGCACGGGGTTCGGCGGTGGCGGCGCGCTGGGCGCTCTGCGCCACCAGGGAGGTTTCGCCGAACGGCCGGGTGAGCCGCTGAGCGGCCACCGTGGCCGTCATCGAGGCCTCGCCGGCGACGCCGTCATTGGCGGCGTCGGTGCTGGCCACCACCGGCGCGGCGCCGGTGTCCGCCGGACCGCCCCAGTATTGCCAGCCGATCACGGTGACGGCGGCCACGGAGGCGGCCACCGCCACCCGCGCGAAGCCGTGCATCACCCCGGAGCGGCGCGCCGGCTTGGGCTCGGCGGCCAGCGCCCGGGCCAGGCCGGCGTTGAACGATACCGGCACGGCCATGCCGGCGTGGCCGTGCATGACGTCACTGACCTGCTGCCAACGGCCCAGGGTCTCCAGATCGTCGCGATCCAGGTCGCGCAGCACGCGCCGGGTCTCGAAATCGTTGGTTTCACCGTCCAGGAAAGCGGAAAGCGCTTCGTAATTCCTGCTCATGTCCTCACCCTTTGTCTCCGCGCTGCGAACCCAGCAAGGGGCGCACCGCTTCATCGATGGCTTCACGGGCCCGGAAAATCCGGGAACGCACGGTTCCAACCGGGCACTCCATGACCGCCGCGATATCCTCGTAGCTGAGACCTTCGAATTCACGCAGTGTCACGGCGGTCTTCAGCTCCTGGGGCAGCTCCTCGATCGCCTTGTGGATAACCGCCTCCAATTCCTCGGACAACACGTGGGACTCCGGGGTTCCAATCTCGTGGAGCATTTCCGCGCCACTGTATTGTTCCGCCTCGGCGGCATCCAGGTCGGAGCCAGGTGGACGGCGGCCCAGGGCCACCAGATGATTCTTGGCGGTGTTCACCGCGATGCGGTACAGCCAGGTGTAGAAGGCACTGTCGCCCCGAAACCGGGGCAGCGCGCGCCACGCCTTGATGAACGCCTCCTGGGCCACGTCCTGGACTTCATCATGGTCGCGCACGTAACGACTGATCAGCGCGAAGATCCGCTGCTGATACTTGACCACCAGCACTTCGAAGGCGCGCTGATCGCCGGTCTTGGCTTTTTTGACCAATTGTTCGTCTGAAGACACCGGGTGCTCGCTCCCTGGAGGACGGTATTATCCCGTGGCGGCGGGTAAAGCGCGGTATTGTAACAGGTGTGACCCGCGCCGCTATACTGGCCGGCGGTTTTCACATTGGTTCAACAATTTACCCCGATCCAGCGAGTATCCATGGCCACTTACCGTTACGATGTCCTGATCATCGGCTCCGGCGCCGCCGGTCTGACCGTCGCCCTGCGCCTGCCCGGCGGCGTCCAGGCAGCGCTGCTTTCCAAGGGCAAACTGACCCATGCGAGCACTTACTACGCCCAGGGCGGCGTGGCCGCCGTGCTCGACGATGACGACTCCCTGGAAAGCCATGTGCAGGACACGCACCAGGCCGGCGGCGGCCTGTGCCACGACGACGCGGTGCGCTACACGGTGGAAAACGGCCCGGCGGCGATCCGCTGGCTGATCGACCAGGGCGTGGACTTCACCCGCCTGGCGGGCATGGAAAGCAGCGAGAACAACCCCCTGCCCTACCACCTGACCCGCGAGGGTGGCCACAGCCACCGGCGCATCATCCACGCCGCCGACGCCACCGGCATGGCGATTTCCAGCACCCTGATCGAGCGCGTCACCGAGCGTGACAACGTGCACCTGTTCGAGCACCGGGTGGCGGTGGATCTGATCCTGCAGGAGCACGATGGCCCCGACGGCCCCGAAAAGCGCTGCTGCGGCGCCTATGTACACAACATCCAGACCGGCGAGACCGACGTGATCCTGGCCCGCTCGGTGGTGTTGGCCACCGGCGGCGCCTCCAAGGTCTACCTGTATACCTCCAACCCGGACGTGGCCACCGGCGACGGCATCGCCATGGCCTGGCGGGCCGGCTGCCGGGTGGGGAACATGGAATTCATGCAGTTCCACCCCACCTGCCTGTACCACCCCAAGGCCAAGAGCTTCCTGATCACCGAGGCGATCCGTGGCGAGGGCGGCCGGCTTTTGCTGCCCAACGGCGAGCGCTTCATGCCGCGCTTCGACGAGCGCGCCGAGCTGGCGCCCCGGGACGTGGTGGCTCGCGCCATCGACCATGAGATGAAGCGCCTGGGCGCCGACTGCCTGTATCTGGACATCAGCCACAAGCCGGCGGATTTCATCATCGAGCACTTCCCCACGGTGTACGCCAAGTGCCTGCAGCTGGGGCTGGACATCACCCGCGACCCGATTCCGGTGGTGCCGGCGGCGCATTACACCTGCGGCGGCGTGGTCATCGACCCGCATGGGCGTACCGACGTACCCGGGCTGTACGCGCTGGGGGAAACCAGCTTCACCGGCCTGCACGGCGCCAATCGCATGGCCAGCAACTCGCTGCTGGAGTGCTTCGTGTACGGTCAGGCGGTGGCCGACGACATCGGCGCCCACCTGGCGGAATGGCCGGTGCCCCGGGAAGCCCCGGAATGGGACGATTCCCAGGTCACCGATTCCGACGAGGACGTGGTGATCAGCCACAACTGGGACGAGCTGCGGCGCTTCATGTGGGATTACGTGGGTATCGTGCGCACGGCGAAACGGCTGGAGCGGGCCCAGCACCGGGTCGAGCTGCTCAAGAGCGAGATCGCCGAGTACTACAGCAATTACCACATCAGCAACGACTTGCTGGAGCTGCGTAACCTGGTGGTGATCGCGGATCTGATCATCCGCTCGGCGCTGCGGCGCCGCGAAAGCCGGGGGCTGCATTTCATGCGTGAATTCCCGGAGGCGTCGGAGCCGCCGCGCGATACCATTCTGGTGCCTTGAGGTCCCGGCGCTCCATCAAGGCCGCTTCCGTGTCGGGCGCCACCGGGCCGGACACGCGGCAAGTACGTCCCTGTAGCTCGTTTCCGGCATCCCTGCCTCCAACGGTCCGGCCCGGTGGCGCCCGACACGGAAGCTCCTAGGAGCCGTCCGGGCCTTTTGGGGTTGTAGGAGCGACCGGGCGGCGCTCCTACCCCCCAAAAGGCCCAGTGCGGGTAATCAGGTGCCGCAGAAGGTGCGCAGGACCCGCTCTTCGTCGGTGGGCGGGCGGGTGTAGGGGTCGTCCAGGGCTCGGTCCTCATAGGGATTCGCCAGGGCGTCCAGGAGCGCCCGGGTGGGGGCCAGGTCGTCGTCGCGCACGGCAGCGTTGAGGGCCGTTTCCACCTGATGGTTGCGGGGGATCACCGCCGGGTTGGCGGCGCGCATGCGGGCCTCGGCCACATGGTCCGGTTCCGGGTTGCGGCCCAGCCGGTCGCGCCAGCGCCGGTGCCAGTCCAGGAAGGCATCCTGATAAAACGCTTCGCCATCGGGTAGCGCCCGGCCGATCAGGCCATGGAAGGTGTTGGTGTAATCCACCCGCTCCCGGCGCATCCAGTCGAGCAGGTCATCCACCAGGGCGTGGTCGCCTTCTTCCTCGCCGAGCAGGCCCAACTTGTCGGCCATCATCGCCCGCCAGCGCTGCTGATAGCGGTCGCCGAACTCGCCCAGCAGGGCCTCCGCCCGCGCCACGGCGGCCTCCGGGTCGTCGCCGATGAGCGGTACCAGGGTTTCCGCCAGCCGCGCCAGGTTCCACTGGGTGATCGCCGGCTGGTTGCCATAGGCGTAGCGACCACGCTGATCAATGGAGCTGAACACCGTGTCCGGATGGTAAACGTCCATGAAGGCGCAGGGACCGTAGTCGATGGTCTCGCCGGACAGGGTCACGTTGTCGGTGTTGAGTACGCCATGGATGAAGCCCACCCGCATCCACGCCACCACCAGGTCGAGGTGGCGCTCCATGGCCGCCTCCAGCAAAGCCAGGGCCGGGTTGTCCGCGTCCTTGAGGGGCGCGTAGTGCCGCTCCAGGGTGTAATCGAACAGGGTGCGCAGCAGGTCCGGGTCACGGCGGGCGGCGGCGTACTGAAAGGTACCCACGCGCAGGTGGGAGGCGGCCACCCGGGTCAGCACGGCGCCGGGTTCCAGGGTATCGCGCAACACCGGCTCGCCGTTGGCCACCACCGCCAGGCTGCGGCTGGTGGGGATGCCCAAGGCGTGCATCGCCTCGCTGATCAGGTACTCGCGCAGCATCGGGCCGAGGGCGGCGCGGCCATCGCCCCCCCGGGAAAACGGTGTGCGACCGCCGCCCTTGAGCTGAATGTCGCGGCGCTCGCCGCCCGGGGTGATCTGCTCGCCGAGCAGGATGGCGCGGCCGTCGCCGAGCATGGTGGGGTTACCGAACTGGTGGCCGGCGTAAGCCTGGGCCAGGGGCTCGGCGCCGGTGGGCAACCGGTTACCGCCGAACAGCTCGGCGCCGGTGGCGCTGTTCAGCGCCGCGCCATCCAGGCCCAGGGCCTCGGCCAGGGGCGCGTTCCAAAGCAGCAGCGAGGGCTCGGCCACCGGTTGCGGATCGGTGCGGGCGAACAGGGTCTCCGGCAACCGGGCATAGCTGTTGTCGAAGTGGAAACCGTATTCGTTGCTCATCGTTGCTCCTTGCCGTTGTTGAGGCTGAGAGGGCGCGCCCCCGGCAGTCAACGTCGCTGCAAAAAAAGGACTTGCCGCAGTGGCGTCACCGCCGCCGGGTCGAGCTGATCGGGGAACAGCCACACCCAGCCGGCGCCGGGGCAATGCAGGGCCAGCCAACGCTGGCGCAGCATTGCCCGGAACGGCGGGCGCACCGCCAGCCGGCGGCCATCGCAAAGCTCCAGCCGCACCGCTTCCGGCGACACCGCCAGCCGCGCCGGCGTGGCCGGGCGCCAGCGGCGCGCCATCACCAGCGCCGCCAGCCCCAGCAGCACCGCCAGGCTCAGCGGCAGGCCGCTGGCCAGAATCGCCGCCCCGGCCAGGCCCAGGCCGGCCAGGCGCACCCGCGCCGGGTAGCGCGACGGCCCGGGCTCAATTCGTCTCGGCCACACGGCGCAGCATTCCGGCCACGAACTCGCGCAGCTCCGGGTCCTCCGGTTCACCATGGCCGGTGAACCAGTCCAGCATATCCACGTCGTGGCATTCCAGCAGGCGGCCGAAGGTGGCGCGCTGCTCCGCCGTGTCGTGGTCGAAGAAACGCTCCAGGTAGGCATACAGCACCACCTCCACTTCGGAGGCGCCACGCCGGCATTGCCACTGATAGCGGCGCTTCAGATCGGCGGTTTCAGAGGACGGGGAAGACGTCATTGATAGAATCTCTTTGTTTCATCGACTGACACGAAGGCCCCCGATTATCTATCATCGTGGGTCCCACTGAACACCCGCACCAGTCACAACAGGAGCACCATGAACGCTTGGCAATCCCTGATCGAGGCGCAGCACCCCCGGCACGGCGGCGTGACGACGCCGGCTCTGGCCACCGGCGAGCACCTGGCGGTGATCCTCGCCGAGGGCGAGGAAGCCGGTGATTATCTGCAGGGCCAGCTCACCGTCGACCTGAAGGCGGTGGACGAAGGCGCCCACCGTGCCGCCATGCACCTGTCGCTCAAGGGGCGCGGGCTGGTCAGCCTGCGCATCGCCAGAGTGGATGGCGGCTACCTGCTGCTGGTGCCCAACGGCCAGGTGGACGCCACCATCCGCTGCCTGGAGAAATACAAGCTGCGCGCCAAGGTGAGCTTCCAGCCGGCCCCGGACACCGTGGTGGCGCAACTGGCCGGCGGCGTCGACGCCACCCTGGAGCGGGCCGGCCTTCCGGCGCCGGCGCCGGGCCAGGCGGCGAGCCGGGACGGCGTCACCGTGCTGCGCTACCCCCACAGCGACCACGCCCTGATCGTCGCCGCCGCGTCGCTGTTGAGCAGCCACTGGCAGGCGCTCAGCGAGGAGCGCGCCGTCACCGATGGCGCCGGCGCCCGTTTCCAGGATCTGCTCGCCGGCGAAGGGTGGATTCTGCCCGGCGCCGAGGATCTGTTTCTGCCCCAGGTGCTCAACTACGACGTGCTCGGCGGGGTCAGCTTCAAGAAAGGCTGTTACACCGGCCAGGAAGTGGTGGCGCGGATGCACTTCAAGGGCAAGCTGAAGCAGCGCATGGCCCTGTTCGCCTATTCCGGGCCGGAGCTGGCCGCCGGCCAGAGCCTGCGCAACGACCAGGGCCGCGCCGTGGGCGAGGTGGTGGACAGCGCCCCCGGCCAGCCCTCCGCGCTGATGCTGGCGGTGGTGCGGCTGGATCATGAGGGCGAGCTGTGGGTGGACGACACGCCGCTGGGGGCGGAGCCACGGGCATTGCCCTACGAGCTTCCCAAGCCGAAGGCGTGACGATCATGGTGGCGGATCGCGACTGAAGCGGGGTGCCGCCAGTCGCTCCTAAGCTTCTGTAGGAGCGACTTCAGTCGCGATTCAGCCTCAGCCGCGAGAAACCTTCAGCCGGCGGCGCGGCATTCCTCGAGCAGGGTCGCCACCAGCTCTTCCACCGGCAGGGTCCGGGAGCGATGCGCGCCGGTGCCGGCCCACAGGCTTTTCCATTCCGCTCCGGCGGCCTTGCGCAGGGGCGCGGTGAGCCGGTGCTGGTCCGGGTAGGGAGCAATCTCCCTGGGGGCCCGTTGATCCATCCAGGCATTGGCCAGGCCCCGGGCGAGACGCCCGGACACCGCCGCGGTGACCGCCGTGGCATCCGGGCCGGCGGCGGCCAGGGCCTCGCGCCAGGCCGGCGCGGTACCCGCCTCCGGGCAGCTCAGGAAGGCGGTGCCGAGCTGGGCGGCGGCGGCGCCCTGCCCCAGCACCCGCGCCATGTCGGCGCCGTCCATGAGCCCACCGGCGGCGATCAGCGGCCGGCCCACCTCGCCACAGGCTTCCAGCAACGCCGCCAGGGGCTGGCCGGCGCCGCGCGCTTCCACGCTGCCCCGGTGGCCGCCGGCCTCTTCGCCCTGCAGCACGATGGCATTGACGCCATCCTCCGCCTGGGCACGGGCCTCCGCCAGGTTGGTGGCGGTGCCGATCAGGCCGATGCCCCGGGCCCGGCAGGCGTCCCGGCGGGCCTTGTCCAGGCGCCCGAAGGTAAAGCTGAAGAACGCCGGGCGCGCCTCAAGCATGGCCTCGAACTGTTCATCAAAGCCGGGCAGCTCGGCGAACGCCTCCGGCAGGTCCACGCCGGCGGCTTGATAACAGGGCACCAGGGCTTCCCGGGCGGCGCGCCATTGCGTCTCGGTGGCGCCCGCTTCGCCGGGGATGAACAGGTTCACGGCGAACGCCTCGGCGCCACCCTGACGGGCCGCGCTCACCGCCGCTTCCAGGGCGGCGCCGGACAGGTAGCCGGCGCCGATGGACGCCAGGGCGCCGGCCCGGGCGGCGCCCACGGTCAGTTCGGTGGTGTTGATGCCGCCGGCCATGGGGGCCTGGATCAGCGTGTAGTCCTGGAAGGGCATGGCGGGTCTCCTGTGGTCCGTTACGGGGATTCTAGGGAGACCGGCTGATGGCGGGAAATGATGATCCGTGATGTTCGCTATCACCCGTGGGGATAAGCGGGATGCCGCCCCGCCGCTCCTACAACGGGCCGGAACTGCCGTAGGAGCGGCTTTAGCCGCGATGGGCGTCAGCCCAGATCGGCGAGGGGGTGTGCGTCAGCAGGGCAGCGGAAAAAGCCGTCGATATAGTCGGCGCTCACCTCGTCCACGGAGCGGTGCCGGAAGCGCGGGCTGCCGTCCTTGTCGATCAACAGCGCGCGCACGCCCTCACGAAAATCCGGGTGCAAGCAGCACTGCACCGCCAGGCACCACTCCATGCGCAGCGCCTCCGCCAGGGAAAGATGCCGGGCCCGATGCAGTTGCTCCCAGACCAGATGCATGGTCTGCGGGCAGCCGGCGGCCAGGGTCTTGCGGGCCTTGTCCAGCCAGCCGTCGCATTGCTTGTGGCCGAGAATGCGGGCCACCACCTCGTTGACGGAGGCACCGTCGCACAGCGACTCGATGGTGTCGCGATGATCACTGATCGCCGCCGGCAGCCCGGTGGGCGAGATGGAAAGATCACGGAGCTGGTGATGCAGACGGGCGCGATCCGCTTGCCGGTCGCCGTCGTAGTGGTTTTCCAGCAGGGCCTTGAGCACGTCTTCCGGGTCCGCGTCGAGGAAGCGGTCGGCCAGGCCCAGGTCCAGGGCGTCGCGGGCGTTCAGATGCACGCCGGTGAGCCCCAGGAACAATCCGGTGTGGCCAGGCAGCCGGTTGAGGAACCAGCTGGCGCCCACATCCGGGAACAGGCCGATGGTGATCTCCGGCATGGCCAGCCGGCTGCGCGGCGTCACCAGGCGGAACTGGCTGCCTTGCATCAGCCCCATGCCGCCGCCCATGACCACGCCATCGGCCCAGCAGATCACCGGCGTGACGGAGGTGTGCAGGCGGTAATCAAGACGGTATTCCTCGGCGAAGTACTGCTCGGCGAACGGATTCCGCTCGTGGCCGGCATGCTTGACGGCGGCGCCGTGCAGCGCCACCACGTCGCCACCGGCGCTGAGCGCCCGGCCACCGGCCCCTTCCAGCCAGATCGCCACGACCTCGTCCCGGCCCTGCCAGTCCGCCACCCGGGCGTCCAGCAACTGAATCATTTCCAGGCTCAGGGCGTTCAGGGAACGGGGCGTGTTGAGGGTCGCGCGGCCGATCACGCGGCCACAGGCGGTGTTCAGTTCTTCGAACAGTACGGAATCGGTCATAAAGGGGCTCTCAGGAATTCGGGAGGGACCAGTCGATGGGGTCCTGGCCCTGTTGCAGCAAATACTGATTGGCGCGGGAGAAATGGCCGCAGCCGATGAAACCACGGTGCGCGGACAGCGGCGACGGGTGCGGCGCGGTCAGCACGCAGTGGCGCTGACGGTCGATCAGCTTGCCCTTCTTCTGGGCGGCGCTGCCCCACAGCAGGAACACCACGCCCTGGCGCTCGCGGTTGATGTGTTCGATGGCCTGGTCGGTAAAGCGTTCCCAGCCATGGCCCTGGTGGGAGGCGGCCTGGCCGGCGCGCACCGTGAGCGTGGCGTTGAGCAGCAGCACGCCCTGGCGGGCCCAGTGGTCCAGGTTGCCGTGGTTGGGCGCCGGGATGCCCAGGTCGCGCTCGATCTCCTTGAAGATGTTGACCAGCGACGGCGGTACCCGCACCCCGGGCTGCACCGAGAAACACAAGCCATGGGCCTGGTTGGGGCCGTGGTAGGGGTCCTGGCCGAGGATCACCACCTTGACCTGGTCGAAGGGGGTTTCGTTGAAGGCGCGGAAAATGTCCGGCCCCGGCGGGTAGATGGTTTCGCCGGCCTGCTTTTCATCGCGCAGGAAGGTCTTGAGTTCATGCATGTAGGGCTGGGCGAATTCGCCGCCAAGGACCTGCTTCCAGCCGGGCTCGAGCTGTACGTCCTGTTCGGCCCTTGACTCCATCGATGGTGCGTCAGTCATGGGGGACCAGTTTCTCCAGAAGGTGTCGCATGCGGGACTTCACGCTGGCCTCGCTGGCCAGTTCCGGGTGGGTGAGCAACCGCACTTCCAGCGCCATTATACGGGCGTGGATCACTTCCGCGTCCAGCTCCGGAGTACGCGAGCCGATGGCCCGGCAGGCGTCCACCAACAGCATGCCCATCTCCTCCAGGTAGTGGTCGGCCAGCTCGCGCAGGCGCGGGTCGAGAATCGCTTCCTGCAGAAAGGCCTGCTCCGCGATCAGATGGTCGCGGCGGTGGTTGAGTTCATCGAGCATGAAGGCGGTGGTCACCTGGGCCAGGGATTCGATCAGCGTCTCGCGGCTGGCGCCGTCGCCCTGGAATTCCTGGATCAGCGCGAAGGCCTGATCGCGGAACGGGCGCACCACGTTCTCCAGGGCGCGCTCGGCGAACAGCGTGAAGGCGTCCGCGATCAGATCCGAGATGTCCTTGAAGTAATAGGTGGTGGCGGACAGGGGCACGTCCGCTTCCCGGGCCACGGCGCGGTGACGCACCGCCCGGATGCCGTCGGTGACGATGATGTTGAGCGCCGCGTCGAGAATCGCCTGGCGGCGCTGCTCGCTGCCCGCGCGTCGGGTCTTGCGTCCCTGATAGCGGATTGCCGTGGTCATGTGCGGTCTGCTTTGTTGTTTGGTAATCGTCGATAGCCTAACAGGCAGCGCGGATTTGTGGGAGTTCGTGGCAGGCGGGTTGCCCTTTCCGTGGCGGCGAACGCCGCCACGGGGAGCAGGCCTACTGCGCGCGGGGGCGCATGTGCGGGAACAGGATCACGTCCTTGATGGTGGGCGAATCGGTCAGCAGCATCACCAGCCGGTCGATGCCGATGCCCTCGCCGGCGGTGGGCGGCAGGCCGTGTTCCAGGGCGGTGATGTAATCCTCGTCGTAGAACATGGCCTCGTCGTCACCGGCCTCCTTCTCCGCCACCTGGGCGCGGAAACGCTCGGCCTGGTCCTCGGCGTCGTTCAACTCGGAGAAACCGTTGGCGATCTCGCGGCCGCCGACGAAGAACTCGAAACGCTCGGTAACGAACGGGTCGTCGTCCTTGCGCCGCGCCAGGGGCGAGACTTCCGTGGGGTAGTCGGTGATGAAGGTCGGCTCCCGCAGGCGGTGCTCGGCGGTTTTCTCGAAGATCTCGATCTGCACCTTGCCCAGGCCCCAGCCGTCCTTGAGCGGAATATCCAGGCCCTCGGCGATGCGCCGGGCGCCCTGCTCGTCCGCCAGGTCCTTGGCGTCGATGTCCGGGTTGTATTCGAGGATGGCGTCGAACACGGTGAGCCGGCGGAATGGCTTGCCGAAATCGTAGGTCACCTCGCCGGCGGGCTCGCCGTGCTCGTCAAGCAGGGTGTTGCGCACCAGGGTGTCGCCGAGCACGTCCCGGGCCAGGGTGCGCAGCATGTCCTCGGTGAGGTCCATCAGGTCGTGATAGTCCGCGTAGGCCTGGTAGAACTCGAGCATGGTGAATTCCGGGTTGTGCCGGGTGCTCAGGCCCTCGTTGCGGAAGTTGCGGTTGATCTCGAACACCTTCTCGAAGCCGCCCACCACCAACCGCTTGAGGTACAGTTCCGGCGCGATGCGCAGGTACATGTCCAGGTCCAGGCTGTTGTGGTGGGTGATGAACGGCCGTGCCGTGGCGCCGCCGGGAATCACCTGCAGCATCGGCGTTTCCGCCTCGATGAAGTCGTGGGCGACCAGATAGTCGCGGATGCCGGCGACGATTTTCGAACGGATCTTGAAGGTCTCGCGGCTGTCCTCGTTGACGATCAGGTCCACGTAGCGCTGGCGGTAACGGGCTTCGGTGTCGGTCAGGCCCTTGTGTTTCTCGGGCAGCGGCCGCAGCGACTTGGTGAGCAGCAGGTACTCGTCCATCATCACGTACAGGTCGCCCTTGCCGGACTTGCACAGCTTGCCGCGCACGCCCACCACGTCGCCCAGGTCCCAGTGCTTGGTGGCTTTCTGCACTTCCTTCGGCGCATAAATCTGGATGCGGCCGGACATGTCCTGCAGCACCTTGAATGCCTTGCGGTCGAGCATCAGACGGCCGGCCACGGCCACCTGGATGTTCTTTTCTTCCAGTTCTTCCTTGCTCAACTCGCCGTAGCGCGCCTGCAGGCCGGCGGCCAGGCTGTCGCGGCGGAAGTGGTTGGGGAAGGCCTCGCCGCTGTCACGCCATTCCGCCAGCTTGGCGCGGCGCTCGGCGATCAGGCGGTTTTCATCGTTCTGACCGGCTTCCGCATTCGGGGTTGATTCGTCTTTACTCATAGCATTTCGGTTCCGATGCAGCGCCGGACGCCGGACGCCGGACGCCGGACGCTTTTTTGGGTGGCAGCGTCCGGCGTCCGGCGTCCGGCGTCCGGCATCTTCACAGCCCGCTTTTCAGCGAGGCCTCGATAAAACGATCCAGATCGCCGTCCAGCACCTGCTGGGTGTTGTGGCTTTCCACGTTGGTGCGCAGGTCCTTGATGCGACCGTCGTCGAGCACGTAGGAACGGATCTGGCTGCCCCAGCCGATGTCCGCCTTGGCGTTCTCCTGGGCCTGCTTCTCGGCATTGCGCTTCTGGATTTCCAGTTCGTAGAGCTTGGCCTGCAGCATCTTGGTGGCCTTGTCCCGGTTCTGGTGCTGGCTGCGCTCGGACTGGCACTGGGTCACCACGATGTGCTCCTTGCCGTTGTCCGGGTCCGTGAAGGTATAGGTCAGCCGCACCGCGGAGTCGGTCCGGTTCACGTGCTGGCCGCCGGCGCCGGAGGCCCGGTAGGTGTCGGTGCGCAGCTTGCCGGGATCGATCTCGATGTCGATGTCGTCATCCACTTCCGGGGACACGAACACCGAGCTGAACGAGGTATGGCGGCGACCGCCGGAATCGAACGGGCTCTTGCGCACCAGCCGGTGCACGCCGGTTTCGGTGCGCAGCCAGCCGTAAGCGTAGTCGCCCTCGAAGCGCACCGTGGCGGACTTGATGCCGGCCACGTCGCCGTCGGAGGCTTCCACCAGCTCGGTCTTGAAACCGTGGGCCTCGCCCCAGCGCAGGTACATGCGCAGCAGCATTTCCGCCCAGTCCTGGGCCTCGGTGCCACCGGAACCGGCCTGGATATCCAGGTAGGCATTGGCGGTGTCCATCTCGCCGGAAAACATGCGCCGGAACTCCAGGTCCGCCACCATGCGCTCCAGGCGCTCCAGGTCCGCTTCCACTTCCGCGACGGTGGCCTCGTCGCCCTCTTCCACCGCCAGCTCCAGCAGGTCGCGGGTGTCGCCGACACCCTGATCGGCGTCACGCAGGGTAGTCACCACGCTTTCCAGCTGGGCGCGCTCCTTGCCCAGCGCCTGGGCCCGCTCGGGCTCGTTCCAGACGTCGGGGAGCGCCAGTTCGCGTTCTACTTCGACCAGTCGTTCACTCTTCTGGTCGTAGTCAAAGATACCCCCTCAGCGCTTCGATGCGCTCGGCCAGGTCGGAGAGGTGGGTTCTCAGCGGATTCACTTCCATAAAAGGTCTCAAATCCCGGTGGGTGAAAGGGCGCGCATTCTACCGGCTGGGGCGTTAATCGACCAGTTCGTAGACGTGGAACGCCTCGGGTTTGAGGGCGTCCAGGGTGGTGCCGATGTACACCGCGTTGTCGGGAATGCCGCTGCCGGTGGTGAACACCTTGAAGCGGCGCACCTCCTTGGGGGTGTCGATCACGGTGTCGGCGTCCACTTCCACCCACATGTAGATCAGACGCTCCTGCTGGATGTAGTCCACGCGGAGCACGTCGCCCTCTTCCGGCAGGCGGATTTCCTGCACCTCGGTACCGGTTTCCAGGCGATGCTTGTGAATTGTTTTCATGCTGTCCCTCCGTCAGGGAGAACCGCGCCCCGGCGGCGGTGGCCGCCGGCGCATTCAGGGACCCGGCCTTTTGGGCCGGGCAGTGATGATCGGCGCAATCCTAGCAAAGACCCGGGAGGCTGGCATTAACCGCGATGCCCACCCCCGGGTCACGGAGGGGAAGCCACGCCGCTCAGCCGCGCGGTTCCAGATTGGCGCGCAGCACCGTGAGCGCCGCCATATTGACGATGCGGCGCACCGTGGCGCTGGCGGTGAGGATGGTCACCGGCGCGTCCACGCCCAGCAGGAACGGGCCGATGGCCACGTTGCTGCCGGCGGCGGTCTTGAGCAGGTTGTAGGCGATGTTGCCGGAATCGCCGTTCGGGCACACCAGCAGGTTGGCGGAACCGGTGAGGGTGGAATCCGGCAGGATCTCCTTGCGGATCGACGCCTCCAGAGCGGCGTCGCCGTGCATCTCGCCATCCACTTCCAGCTCCGGCGACCACTCGCGGATCAACGCCAGGGCGCGACGCATCTTGTCGCTGGCCTGGCAGCGCTCGGAGCCGAAATTGGAGCGCGACAGCAGCGCCGCCTTGGGCTCCAGGTTCAGGCGCCGCATTTCCTCGGCGGCGGCGATGGTGAACTCGGCGATCTGCTCGGCGCTGGGGTCCTCGTTGACGTGGGTGTCCACCACCGCCACGGTGCGCTCGGGCAGCAGCAGCACGTTCATCGCCGCGTAGGTGCGCGCCTCCGGACGCAGGCCGATCACCTGGTCAACGAAGTTAAGGTGCTCGGCGAACCGGCCCACGGTGCCGCACACCATGCCATCCGCCTCGCCCAGATGGACCATCATGGCGCCGATCAGGGTCATGCGACGGCGCATCTCGGTGCGCGCCACTTCCTTGGTGACGCCGTGGCGGCCGCGCATTTCCCAATAGGCGTTCCAGTAGCGGTGGAAACGGTCGTCCTGCTCCGGATTGGTGACCTCCACGTCCTCGCCCAGCTTCAGGCGCAGACCGTAGCGCTCGATGCGCATCGCCAGCACGTCCGGCCGGCCCACCAGGATCGGGAACGCCAGGCCCTCGTCCACCACCACCTGGACGGCGCGCAGCACACGTTCTTCCTCGCCCTCGGTGAACACGATGCGCGCCTTGCCACCGTCGCGCACCAGCGCCTTGGCGGCGGAGAACAGCGGTTTCATGAAGGCACCGGAATGATAGACGAACTGCTTGAGCTGCTCGGCGTAGGCGTTCAGGTCGGCGATCGGCCGGGCCGCCACGCCGTCGGCCATGGCCGCCTTGGCCACCGCCGGCGCGATGCGCACGATCAGGCGCGGATCGAACGGCTTGGGAATCAGGTACTCCGGCCCGAAGCTCAGCTCATAGGTGCCGTAGGCGGCGGCCACCACTTCGTTCTGCTCCTCCTGGGCGAGGCCGGCGATGGCATACACCGCCGCCTTTTCCATCTCCCGGGTGATGGTGCTGGCGCCGGCGTCCAGGGCGCCCCGGAAGATGTACGGGAAGCACAGCACGTTGTTGACCTGGTTCGGGTAGTCGGAGCGACCGGTGGCGATGATCAGGTCGTCGCGCACCGCCTTGGCGTCCTCGGGCAGGATCTCCGGGTGCGGGTTGGCCAGCGCCAGGATCAGCGGTCGTGCCGCCATGCGCTGCACCATGTCCGGCTTGAGCACGCCGCCGGCGGACAGGCCCAGGAACACGTCGGCGCCGTCGATCACCTCGCCCAGGGCACGGGCGTCGGTGGCCTGGGCGAAGCGTGCCTTGTCCGGGTCCATCAGCTCCTTGCGGCCCTGGTAGACCACGCCTTCGATGTCGGTGACCCAGATGTTTTCCTGGGGCAGGCCCAGGTCCACCATCAGGTCCAGGCAGGCCAGCGCCGCCGCGCCGGCGCCGGACACCACCACCTTGACCTGGTCGATGGGCTTGCCAGCCACTTTGAGGCCGTTGATGAAGGCGGCGCTCACGGTGATGGCGGTGCCGTGCTGGTCGTCATGGAATACCGGGATGCTCATGCGCTCGCGCAGCTTGCGCTCGACGATGAAGCACTCCGGGGCTTTGATGTCTTCCAGGTTGATGCCGCCGAAGGTGGGTTCAAGGGCGGCGATGATGTCCACCAGCTTGTCCGGGTCGCTCTCGTTGATCTCGATATCGAACACGTCCAGGCCGGCGAACTTCTTGAACAGCACCGCCTTGCCTTCCATCACCGGCTTGGACGCCAGCGCGCCGATGTTGCCCAGCCCCAGCACGGCGCTGCCGTTACTGATCACCGCCACCAGGTTGCCGCGGCCGGTGTAGCGGAACACATTGTTGGCGTCCTCGACGATCTCCTCGCAGGCCCAGGCCACCCCGGGGGAATAGGCCAGCGCCAGATCGTTCTGGTTGGTCAGGGGCTTGGTGGCGACGATGGCGGTTTTACCGGGGACGGGGTGTTCGTGGTAATCAAGTGCAGCGCGGCGGCTGTCGGTGGCCAAGGCGGGTCTCCTTCAAGGATCGGACGTGTACATCGTTTCGTGGTGATCCTCGAGTGTACTGCGCCTGGGGCGCGCCCGCATCCGGTGGCCAAGTTTTGTCACAACTCCAGGCGGTTCCGGGGTTATAGCGGCCGCAGGTGCTCGAACATCATCTGCGGCGAACGCCGGCCCCGGAACTCGTTGACCTCCAGCCGGTAAACCCCTTCGATGCGGCTCAGGCGCGCTCCCAGCAGCGCCGGGTCGGCGTTGAAGTGGATGCCATCGACCACGCCGTTCACCGCCGGCAGCCCCAGGGTCAGCTTCAGGTGCCGCTCGCCCACCACCCGATGGTTAAGCACCTCGAACTCGCCGTCGAAGCGCGGCGGCGGAAAGCCCTGCCCCCAGGGAAACCGGTGCGACAGCAGCTCGGCGGTGGCCAGGGTAATGTCCTGCTCACTCAGGCCGCCGTCGCTGTCCACCACCTGATCGAACAGCTCCTCGCTGGCGGCCTCGGCCACCGCCGCCTGGAAGGCCTCGCGGAAGGCGTCCAGATCGTCGGCGCGCAGGGTCATGCCGGCGGCCATGGCGTGGCCGCCGAACTTGTGCAGCAGCCCCGGGTGGCGGGTGGCCACCGCGTCCAGCACGTCGCGCAGGTGCAACCCCGTGATCGAACGCCCGGAGCCTTTCACCAGCCCGGCCTCGCGAGCCGGAGCGAAGGCGATGACCGGCCGGTGCACCGCCTCCTTCACCCGCGAGGCGAGAATGCCCACCACGCCCTCGTGCCAGTCCCGGCCATGCAGGCACAGCGCCGGCGGCAGGATCTGGCCGCGCAGGCGCTCCACCTCGGCCATGGCGGCATCGCGCATACCCTGCTCGATGCCACGCCGCTCGCGGTTGATGGCGTCCAGCTCTTCGGCGTACTGGCGTGCCTCGGAAACGCTGTCCGCCAGCAAGCACTCAATGCCATGGCCCATGTCCGCCAGCCGGCCGGCGGCGTTGAGCCGGGGCCCGGCGGCGAAACCAAGATCCGCGGCCAGGGCCCGGGACGGGTCGCGGCCGGCCACCTGCAGCAAAGCGCGCAGCCCCGGGTTGCCCTTGCCGGCACGCAGCCGGCGCAGGCCCTGCTCCACCAGGATGCGGTTGGCGTCGTCCAGGGCGACCACGTCCGCCACCGTGCCCAGGGCCACCAGGTCGAGCAGATCGACCACGCCCCGGCGCACGCCCAGGGCACGCTGCACCGCCATCAGCAGGTAGAAGGCCACACCCACCCCGGCCAGATTGGGCGCCGGGAAACCCTGCTCTTCCAGGCGCGGGTTGGCGATGGCGTCGGCGTCCGGCAGGCGATCGCCGGGCAGGTGATGATCGGTGATCAGCACGCGCATGCCCGCCGCCCGCGCCGCCGCCACCCCATCCACGCTGGCGATGCCGTTGTCCACGGTGATGATCAGATCCGGCGCCACCGTATCCCGGGCCAGCTCGACGATCGCCGGCGACAGGCCGTAGCCGTACTCGAAACGGTTCGGCACCAGGTAATCCGGGCGGGGGAAGCCCAGGGACTCCAGGCCGCGCACCATCAACGCGGTGGCGGTGGCGCCGTCGGCGTCGTAGTCGCCGACGATGCAGATGCGCCAATTCCGTTCACGGGCGGCCAGCAGCAGCTCCACCGCCGCCGCCAGCCCCCGGAAACCATCCGGATGGGGCAGCCGCCCCAGGGTCAACTCCAGTTGTTCCGCCGAGGTCAGCCCCCGGTTGGCGAGGATACGCGCCAGCAGCGGCGGCACGCCGGGCCAGTCCACGGGCACCGAAGGACGGCGGCGAATACGGGGGTAGGAACTTGCGGTCATGGGAGCCATCACAGGAAGCGATGGCGGCAAGCGTCCGCGTATCCATGGCCGCCGTCAAGGGTACCGACCCGCAAGTCACGCAAAGGGGCTAACATCACGGCGCCGTGATTCTTATACTTGGCAGCCCTGAGCGGTTTGGCCGTTGATGTAAGCAAACGCTCACATGAACGGTGACGCACACCTCCAAGGAGGTTAAAGCAGGCTCACCAAAGCGGCTCCGCCGCGTACTTTGGGACTGGAGAGCAATCGTTATGATTTACCAAG
Source organism: Alloalcanivorax marinus (assembly GCF_016785095.1). Classification (GTDB taxonomy): domain Bacteria; phylum Pseudomonadota; class Gammaproteobacteria; order Pseudomonadales; family Alcanivoracaceae; genus Alloalcanivorax; species Alloalcanivorax marinus_A. The sequence continues at coordinate 39,107 of NZ_JAEKJB010000009.1, forward strand.
GCAACGCCGTAAGCGTAGAACTGCTTGACGACGGCATCGCCGAACTGAAGTTCGATCTTCAGGGCGAATCCGTGAACAAGTTCAACCGTGCCACCCTGGAAGACCTGAGCAAGGCCACCGAGGCCCTCAAGGGCAGCGACCAGGTCAAGGGCATCGTGGTCACCTCCGGCAAGAAGGTTTTCATTGTCGGCGCCGACATCACCGAATTCACCGAAATGTTCGCCCAGGACGAGGCCGAGATCGCCAAATGGTCCCGTCAGGCGAACGACATCTTCAACGCCTTTGAAGACCTGGACGTACCCAAGGTGGTGGCCATCAACGGCTTCGCCCTGGGCGGCGGCCTGGAAATGTGCCTGGCCTGCGACTTCCGCGTCATGGGCGAAGCGGCCCAGGTGGGCTTCCCGGAAGTGAAGCTGGGCATCTACCCGGGCTTCGGCGGCACCGTGCGCACCCCGCGCATCATCGGCGTGGACAACGCCGTGGAATGGATCGCCACCGGCAGCCAGAACAAAGCGGACAAGGCCCTGAAAGTGGGCATCGTCGACGCCGTGGTGAAAGCCGGCGACGAGCGTGACGCCGCCCTCGACCTGGTCAAGCAGTGCCTGGCCGGCAAGATCGACTTCCGCGCCAAGCGCCAGGAAAAACTGGAACCGCTGCCCATGCCCCCCATGGAGCAGATGATGGCGTTCCAGACCGGCATGGCCATGGTCCAGCAGCAAGCCGGCAAGAACTACCCGGCCCCGGTGGAAGCCGTGAAATCCATGCAGAAGGCCGCCGGCATGAAGCGCGACGACGCCCTCGACGTGGAATCCAAGGGCTTCGCCAAACTGGCCAAGACCTCCCAGGCCACCGCCATGGTAGGCCTGTTCCTGGCCGATCAGCAGGTCAAGAAGGTCAACGGCAAAACCGCCAAGGGTGCCCCCGAGATCAAACACGCCGCCGTGCTGGGCGCGGGCATCATGGGCGGCGGCATCGCCTTCCAGTCCGCCCTCAAAGGCACGCCCATCGTCATGAAGGACATCGCCGACAAGGCGCTGGACCTGGGCATGAACGAAGCCTCCAAACTGCTCGCCAAGCGCGTCAGCAAGGGCAAGATGGACGCCGCCGGCATGGGCAAGGTGCTCTCCGCCATCCGTCCCACCCTCAGCTATGACGACTTCAAGGGCATCGACGTGGTGGTCGAGGCGGTGGTCGAGAACCCCAAGATCAAGCAGTCCGTGCTCGCCGAAACCGAGCAGAAAGTGGACGGCGCGGTGCTCGCCTCCAACACCTCCACCATCTCCATCACCCGCCTGGCGGAAGCGCTCAAGAAGCCGGAAAACTTCGGCGGCATGCACTTCTTCAACCCGGTGCACATGATGCCCCTGGTGGAAGTGATCCGCGGTGAGAAAACCTCCGACGAAACCGTCGCCACCCTGGTCGCCTACGCCCAGAAAATGGGCAAGAACCCGGTGGTGGTGAACGACTGCCCCGGCTTCCTGGTGAACCGCGTGCTGTTCCCCTACTTCGCCGGCTTCAGCATGCTGGTGCGTGACGGCGCCGACTTCCAGCAAGTCGACAAGGTGATGCAGAAATTCGGCTGGCCCATGGGCCCCGCCTACCTGCTCGACGTGGTCGGCATCGACACCGGCGTGCACGCCGCCCAGGTGATGGCGGAAGGCTTCCCCGACCGCATGGACCACGACTTCAAGGACCCGACCGAGATCATGTTCGAAAACGAACGCTATGGTCAGAAGAACGGCATCGGCTTCTACAAGTACGAGGAAGACAAGAAGGGCAAGCCCAAGAAAGTGGTCGACGAAAAGACCTACGAGCTGATCAAGCCCGCCGTCACCAGCGAGCCGAAGGACTACGACGCCGACGAGATCATCGCCCGCATGATGATCCCGATGTGCACCGAAACCGTCCGCTGCCTGGAAGACAACATCGTCGGCTCCCCCGCCGAAGCCGATATGGCGATGATCTACGGCATCGGCTTCCCGCCGTTCCGCGGCGGCCCGCTGCGTTACATCGACAGCATCGGCACCAAGGCATTCGCCGAACTGTGCGACAAATACGCGCACCTGGGCGCCCTTTACGAAGCGCCGCAAATGCTCAAGGACAAAGCCGCCAAAGGCGAGTCCTTCTTCGGCTAAGGCACGGGCAAAGGAGATCTGGAAATGAGTTTGAATCCGAAAGACGTGGTCATCGTCGATGCCGTGCGCACCCCGATGGGCAAAAGCAGAAACGGCATGTTCCGCAACGTGCGCGCGGAAAAACTCTCCGCGCTGCTGATCCAGGCGCTGATGGCGCGCAACCCGGACTGGAGCGTCGAGCAAACCGAAGACGTGATCTGGGGCTGCGTCAACCAGACCAAGGAACAGGGCATGAACATTGCCCGCAACATCGCCATGCTCGCCGGCGTGCCCCGCACCACCGCGGCACAAACCGTCAACCGCCTGTGCGGCTCCTCCATGCAGGCCCTGCATGCCGCCACGCAAGCGATCATGACCGGCAACGGCGACGTGTTCGTCATCGGCGGCGTGGAGCACATGGGCCACGTCGCCATGGACCATGGCGTGGACCTCAACCCCGAGCTGTCCAAATACACCGCCCGGGCCTCCAACATGATGGGCCTCACCGCCGAAATGCTCGGCCGCATGCACGGCATCACCCGTGAACAGCAGGACGAGTTCGGCGTGCGCTCCCACCACAAAGCCTGGGAAGCCACCCAACAAGGCCGCTGGAAAAACGAAATCGTGCCGATCGAAGGCCACGACGCCGAAGGCCGCAAGGTGCTGTGCGAAATCGACGAAACCATCCGTCCCAACGCCAGCCTCGAAGACATGCAGAAACTGCGCCCCGTCTTCGACCCGGTCAGCGGCACCGTCACCGCCGGCACCTCCTCCGCCCTCTCCGACGGCGCGGCGGCCATGCTGGTGATGAGCGCCGAAAAAGCCCAGGCCATGGGCCTCAAGCCGCGGGCCAAAATCCGCAGCATGGCCGTGGCCGGCTGCGACGCCGCCATCATGGGCTACGGCCCGGTCCCGGCCACCCAGAAAGCCCTGGCCCGCGCCGGCCTGACCATCGACGACATCGACTACGTGGAGCTCAACGAAGCCTTCGCCGCGCAATCCCTGCCGGTGCTCAAGGACCTCAAACTGCTCGACAAGATGAACGAGAAGGTCAACCTCAACGGCGGCGCCATCGCCCTGGGCCACCCCCTGGGCTGCTCCGGTGCCCGCATCACCGGCACCCTGCTGAACGTACTGGAAGGCAACGACGGCCAGATCGGCCTCGCCACCATGTGCATCGGCCTGGGTCAGGGGATTGCCACGGTGATCGAGCGGGTGTAACCCCTCTCTTCACCGTTGCCGAGAGCTGAAAAGCCCCGGCGGGTTCGCCCGCCGGGGCTTTTTTATTTTCAGTACTCAAATATCGCTGCAGGAGCAGCTTAAGGCAATGCTCCCCCCTAAACCATCGCTCCCAAATCCACTTTGGAAGATGGACAAACTTGGCCAGTTAACATAGCGTAACCTTGCCCCTAATCCTCAGGAGAGCAAGAATGCAATCCCCAACAAACCATTAAACCCACAACATAAATAAAATCAAAAATCGACAAATCACATCAACATAAACAATGATTCAACCACTCTTTAGCAGCCAGACGCATTTCCTTGTCAAATTTCCGGAATGACCTAGAGTTTTTCTTCGCGATATCTGGCCGTATTGCTCTGCAAATATCTCGAGCCGTATTTGGGTTTTTCGTAGTAAGGCCCTTTTTCAAAACACCTTTTATAACAGAACCAGGGTCCTTACTCATTTCATCAACATTCTTCACTTGTTTTATTGTTCGCTCCAAAAGCCCTGCTTGATTCAATGCATCCAGATCAGCAATCATCCAACTTTCAAATTTCTTCACCTGGATAATAACCACCACCTCTTCAGGAGGGAAACGAACTCTCGGGTCATCCTTTATTTTTTTTAGCCACTCATCAGCCCTTTTTTGTAAACTAATCCTGAGCGCAGCACAATCTTCAAAGCCGTGATTCTTGTTACTAACAACATCTTTTAAATCTATGCAAACCACCACTCTAGCAACAGAATGCGTCACCACCAAGTCTGTTAGCTCCGCTTCCAATGACTTCAAAATTCTACCATACCCTTGAGGGCGACTACATGGGGTCCTAGCTGAAACACCTGTTATTCCGTAAAACAGGGCATTAAAAGAATTGTACTCCCCTTTTCCTTCAACGATAAAACCAACAGGAAATTGATATTTAAAAGCCATCACCAGGAACCCCCTTAAGCAGCCCCTTGACCCAAAGACGACCAACATCGCCCATGTCAATAAATTCCATATTAGAAACCAACTGATCCAGTCTAAATATTTGCGTACCTTGATCAAAACAGCGACTCGCCACCAAAACCTCACCCGGATCGACAGACTCTAGGACCTGCTGAGAGTGTGTGGTAACAAAAACCTGCAAGCCCTTCCTTTTAATAGCTCTTCTTATATGGCTTATAAGACTGGATACCGCCCAGGGATGGAGATTCTGCTCTGGCTCCTCAATTATTAGAATAGCCCCCTCCGGCGCCCCCTCAACAGCTGCCAATATAGAGACAGCTCTCAAGGTACCATCAGAGGTATCCCAAGACTCAACTCGTCTTTCACTATTTTTTTCCTCAAATTCTATGTATTGCTTCCCAGTAGCAAGCGTGGAGGTCTCGAGATCAACGATATGAGGGGCGATTTCACTTATAGTCTCAAAAATCTCACCCCATACAGCATCATCAGTTTCATCTTTCAGTGCTTTTATAACACTAGGCAAATTACTACCATCACCATAAAGCCCACTAGAAAACTGCGCCTTCTGCTCAAGCCTTATATTAGATAGCAATATATCGAATCTTGAAATCTTGGAGACAACATCCAGAAACCTCCCATAGGAAGGAAAGAGGAAAGATGTCCCACCCAATTCAAAAAAGCTTCTCGAACAGTACTTCCTAATCCTTTCTGACTTACTTATTTTCCCCTGATCCCCAAAAGACCTCTTCATCATCTCGTCAAATTTATCCTGCCAATCATCGGCATCAACCAAAAAGTCTATCCCCAGCCCCTTAAAAATCTTTCCTCGATTATCTTCCGTAAGCTCTCCCAGTTTTCTATATCGAACCTTGCCAGTCTTTGTTTTCTCAAAAACCAGCTTGAAAGATCCAGCAGAAAAAACCTCTTTACTTACGTTATTATTTTCTTTACCTGCGCCATAAAAAAATGCACCCAAAACCTCAAGACTATCTAGCCTTATCTTTTCTTTATTGACAACAACCTCATCAGGCTTGGGAAAATTAAGTTCTATTGAATGAAACACAGTTGGATTCTTTAAATTCTTCGTTTTATCATTATTAGGCCACGGAGACCCCAAGTCTATTTCATATTCAATGGTTACATTCTGATCTTTTATTTCATCTTCTGCATAGCGGCGAGGCACTATAGACCCACCCCATCCTTGGTTTGCTACCGCAGCAGTTGCGCCATAGTTTTTTATATCCGCTATCATCTCAATAGCCTTGACCAAATTGGACTTTCCTGATCCATTAGCGCCAACCAAAACATTGAACTCACCAAATTCTATCTTCTGACTCAATATACTCTTGAAATTTTTTAAATTTATCGACTTCAGTCTCTTCATTTCGGCCACCAAAATAAAATATCTTCATCAAACGAAAAAATTAATCATAAATTCCATACCCCCCCGCTGCGAAAATAAAAATATTCTTATATAGTCAACCACATATAAGACCAAGGCTGTTTTCATACGAAAAACCGAACATACTCAAGACCTGGTATACATACCGTCCAGATCAGCTTGGGATATCAGATCGTTCACCGCAGAAAGACATACCGACGGATATACGGGAGCGACGTACTGGTGTCACAATCATTTTCAAATCATCGCGCTGACCCAGACGGCGCTCACCGGGCTTCATATTACGGAGGGTGCCGAGGTTTGGGATCACCGTCGCCATGCGGTTTATCCCCCGTGCGGAGCCCAGTCCGGGCCTAGGTAATCAGACATCCGTTTCCCCTTTTATCCCCTTATTAGCCGGGCTCTCCAGGCCGGCTTTTTATGTGAAACAGTTCCGAATTTACCTGTGCCGCAAATAAATGCAAGACAAGGAGGACATCAAGCAAAGAGCTTATTTGTCCCCTTTTTATTGGTTGCTCTGGCTCGCAGGTTTAGCCGGCACACACCGGGTCTCTTGATGTCAGGCACGATCCAGCGCCCGCCAGGCCTGGGTTTCGGCCTCCTCGGCGTCGGCGAAGACCTGGAAGCGCAGCCCCATGGCGGCGCTGAGGCCTGCGGTTTGTTTTTCGGCTTTGGGTTGTTGGGTGGGGTCGGTGAGCACGGTGAAGATGCCCCGGCAGCAGGCGGCGAGGCGCGGGCTGTTGGCCTTGAACCAGAGCATGCGGGCTTTGTCGTCCTCGGTGCGCTTCTGGTTGCCGCCGGCGCTGTTCTGGATGATCAGCACGAAGGGTTGGCCGTGTTCGATCAGGGTTTCCAGATCGTCGATGAGGGCGCGGCCGTGGGCCGGGCGCCAGTCCGTGGCGTCCAGGTACACAAGGGGAAAATCATCGGGGTCCAGCAGTTTGAGGGCGGGAGCGGGCATGGCGGCGGGTCCTGGTCCGTGGATGCATGAACCCGTTTGGACGCGCCATATCGAGAATGGTTCGCATCTAAGCCTGATCCATTGCCAGCCGTAGCGGATAGTGCCGGGCGTAGCGGCGCGGGTTGAAGCGCAGCGCCATGGCGATGAGCAGCACGTAGAGCGCGCCCAGCCCGATCCAGGCCAGGGCGAAGTCGCCGAGGCGGTCGCGGATCAGGCCGGCGAGGAAGGGCGAGAAGGCGGCGATGAGGTAGCCGATGCCCTGGACGATGCCGGCCAGGGCGCCGGCGATTTCGGCGTTGTCGTGGTGGTCCATGGCGACGATCAGGCTGAGCGGGAAGAGCCCGCCGATGCCCAGGCCCAGGAGGGTGGCCACTAGCAGCGGCGAGCCCAGGGGCCAGCCGGCCAGCAGGATGAATCCGGCCAGGGCGCTGGCAAGTACCAGCAGCAGCGCAGGGCGGCGGTCCGGGCTTTTCAGGACCAGGGGCGGCAGCAGCAGGCCGGCCACCACTTCCATGGCGGTGAGAAAGCCGAGCAGGCCGCCGGCCTGGCTGGGGCTGAAGCCACGGGCCACGTAGTACGGCGGCAGCCAGGCGAGCACACAGGTGTAGCCGGCGGTGCCGAGGCCGAAGAACAGGGCCAGGGTCCAGGTGCGCGGGCGGCGCCAGAGACCGGCGGTGGAGGCGGCGTTGCCCCGGGCCGGGGGCGCGCCGAACACGGCCCTGCCCCGCCACCAGGCCAGCAGGGCGAGCACCGCGAGCAGGGCCCACACCGCCAGGCCGGCGCGCCAGCCGCCGGCCTGGGTGGCCAGCGACGGCGCCAGGGACGAGGCCAGGGCGGCGCCGGCCATGACGGCGGCGATGTACCAGCCCATGACCAGGGCGGTGTAGCCGCCGGAGCGGTGTTTGATCAGGGCCGGCAGGCGTACCTGCAGGAAGGCGATGCCGAAGCCCGCGACCAGGGCGGTGAGCATCAGGCCGGCCAGGGTTTGGTTGGCCAGGCGGGCCAGGTCCGCCAGCAGGATCATCAGCAGCGAGGCCACCACCAGGACCGGATCGCCGAAGCGACGCGCCAGGCCACCGCCGAGAAAGCAGCCGGCGGCCATGGCCAGCACCGGCAGGGTGGTGAGCAGGGCCAGGCCGGTATAACTGGCCCCCAGCTCTGCCTGGATGCGGTCGGCCAGGGGGCCGACGGCGGCCATGGAGGGCCGCAGGTTCAGGCCCACCAGTACGGCCACGGTGATCATGCCGGCCAGGGCGCGGCGCGGTAGCGGCGCCGGGGTTGGGGTGGTCATGGTGCTTCCTCGCTGGGTGAAAGAGCGGGAAGTCTGGGACCTTAAGCGTGGTTCAGGTCAAGCCTGTTGTATCGGATCGATCACGACGAAAGGCGGTGGGTCGCGACTGAAGCGGTACGCCGCCCGGTCGCTCCTACGGGCTCCTTGGGGAGTGGGTGGCTACATCGGTGGCGGCCTGGGTGTAGGCGCGAATAGCCTGGGCCACGTCCTCGGTGGTGACGGACTCGGCCGGGTGGTGGCTGATGCCGCCTTTGCAGCGCACGAACAGCATGGCCACCGGCCAGTGGTCGGCCAGGGCGATGGCGTCGTGGCCGGCGCCGCTGGGCAGGTGGGGGGCGCTGCCTTGCACGTCCGTGACGGCGTTGGCCAGGTGTTGTTGCAGGCTGGTGTCGCAGGCGGTGGCGGCGATGCGGTAGAACTCGTCCGCGTCGAAGGTCAGGCCGCGGCGTTCGGCAATGGCGTGGGCGCGGGCCAGCAGGTCTTCGAGCAGGGCTTCCAGCGGTTCTTCCTCCGGTCCACGGATGTCCAGGCTCAACCGCGCCTGGCCGGGGATCACGTTGACCGCTCCCGGTTTGCACTGCAGTGCGCCCACGGTGGCCACCCGGTCCTGGCCGGCCGCCCGGGTGGTCCGCTCGATCTCGGTCATCCATTCGGCGGCACCGGCCAGAGCGTCGCGGCGCTGGCCCATGGGCACGGTGCCGGCGTGGCCGGCCTGGCCGGTGAAGGTGCAGTTGAGTCGGCGGGCGCCGTTGATGGCGGTGACCACGCCCAGGGCCAGGTCGGCCTGTTCCAGGCAGGGGCCCTGTTCGATGTGCAGCTCCAGGTAGGCGGCGATCTCGCCCAGCGGGCGGGCGGCGTCGCTCAGTCGGTGCGGGTCGAGGCCGAAGTCGCGCAGGGCATCGACGACGCGGGTGCCCTGCTCGTCCTCCTTCTCCAGCCACTCCCCCGGCCAGGTGCCGGCCAGGCCACGGCTGCCCAGCAGGGTGATGCCGAAGCGGGTGCCCTCCTCGTCGCCGAAACCCACCACTTCCACGGCCAGGGGCAGGCGCCGGTTTTGCTGGTGCAGGTGGCGCACGGTTTCGATGGCGGTGAGCACGCCGAGCATGCCGTCGTAGCGGCCGGCGTCGCGCACCGTGTCCAGGTGCGAGCCGAGCAACAGCGCCGGGGCGTCCGGGGTGGTGCCTTCGTAGCGGCCGCAGATATTGCCGACGCTATCCTGCCACACGGTCATGCCCGCTTCGCGCATCCAGTCGCCGGTGAGGGCGTTGGCGCGCTGATGCTCCGGCGACAGGTAGACGCGGGTCAGGGCGTCCGGGGTTTCGCTGAGGGCCGCCAGTTCATCGCAGTGGGCCATCACCCGCTCGGCGGCGGCGCGGGCCTGGTCCGGGGTCATCGCGGCGGCGCTCATGAGGCACCGCCGGCTTGCTGGTCGTAGTAGTCCCAGGCGGCCTGGGCGGCGGCGCCCTGGGGGGCGCGGAAGCCGAGACGGTGCAGCACCGCTTCCAGGGCGGTGAGGGTTTGCAGCACGCAGTCCTTGCGGGCGTTGTAGCCCATGGTGCCGATGCGCCAGATCTTGCCCTGCAGCGGGCCGAAGGAGGTGCCGATCTCGATGCCGAAATCATTGAGCAGCAGGCCGCGCACCTGTTCACCGGGAATGCCGTCGGGAATGCGCACGCACAGCACATTGTTCATCTTGTGGTTGAGATCGCCGAAGGTTTCCAGGCCCATGCCCTGGACGCCGTGGAGCAAGGCGGCGCCGTGCAGGGCGTGGCGGGCGATGGTGTGGTCCAGCCCTTCCTGGAGGATCAGCCGGGCGCATTCGCGGGCGGCGAACAGCATGCTGGTGGCTTCGGTATGGTGGTTGAGGCGTTCCGGGCCCCAGTAGTCCATCACCATGCCCAGGTCGAAATAATTGGAGGCGATCATCTCGTCCTCGCCGTCCTGGTGGGCTTCGGTGCGAATGCCCTGCTCCACATGCCTGCGGCGGCGGATCACTTCTTCCATGTTCGGCCCCAGGGTGACCGGGGCGCTGCCGGAGGGGCCGCCCAGGCATTTCTGCAAGCCGGCGGACACCGCGTCCAGGCCCCAGGCGTCGGTTTCCAGAGTATTGCCGCCGAAGGAGGCGGTGGCGTCGGTGTAGAACAGCACGCCGTGGCGGCGGCAGATGTCGCCCAGCTCCGCCAGCGGTTGCAACTGGCCGGTGGAAGTATCGCCCTGCACGGTGAGCAGCAGCCGGGGTTTGACGCGCTTGATGGCGTCCTCGATGGCCTGGGGTTCGAACACTTCCCCCCAGGGCACCTCGATGCTGTGCACCTCTGCCCGGCAGCGGCGGGCGATCTCGCAGAGCAGATGGCCGAAGCGCCCGAACACCGGCACCAGCACCCGGTCGCCGGGGCGGATCGCCGACACCAGGATCGCCTCGATGCCGGCCCGGGAGGTGCCGTCCACCAGCATGGTCCAGCGGTTTTCGGTACGGAACAGGGCCCGGTAGAGCGCCATCACCTCGTTCATGTAGCCGGTCATGGCCGGGTCGTACTGGCCCACCAGTTGGGCGGCCATGGCGCGCAGTACCCGGGGGTCCGCGTTGATCGGGCCGGGCCCCATTAGCAGACGGGCCGGTGGGTTGATCTGGTCGAACTGGCTGATGTCCAGCATGGCGTCCTCTGTGGGGGTAGCGGCATCGCGGCTGAAGCCGCTCCTACAACAAAGTGGGTGGCGGCTCGGATTAAAGAAACAATAGTTTCAATAATACACACAAGAAACGATTGTTCCAACGCTTGTGGCGGGAAAGCCGTGGGCCGCCGGGCGGCGCCGCTAGGGGGAGGGTTTTTCCAGTTCGCCCAGGTCGTCGTAGAGGTCGGTGATTTCGTGGATGCGCCGGCGGCCGACGGCCAGTGCCTGGTGCAGCACCGCGTTGGCCAGCAGGCTGGCCAGGCTCATGGCGGCGGCGTAGCTGTCGAAGGCGGACAGGCTGTCCAGCGGCACCGGGAAGGGCCAGCGGGCCAGGGCCGTGAGCTCCCGGGCTTCCGGTTCGCACAGCAGCAGCACCGGCACCTGCCGCTGCTTGAGGTTTTTCAGCAGCGGCGCCATCAGCCGGGGCCGGCGGCGGAACGCCGCCACCACCACCACGTCGTCCGGGGTCAGGTCCACCAGTTCTTCCGCCAGGGTCTGCCCCGGCTGCGGCGCCAGACGCACCCGGCCACGGGCCTGAATCAACTGCTGGCGCAGGTGCAGGGCCACCGGGTAGGCATTGCGCTGGCCGATGATCAGCACCTGGCCGGCGGTGGCCAGGGCCGCCGCCGCCTCCCCCAAACGAGTGGCGTCCAGCCCGGCCAGGCAGCGGTTCAGGTTGGCCAGTTCCTGCTGGTAATGGCGGGCCGGCAGGGTGTCGCCGTCCGCCAGGGTGCGGGCGTCCGCCAGCGGCACGCCGCTCTGGCGCAGGGCGCGCAGCTCGTCGCGCAGGGCCTTGTAGCCGCTGTAGCCGAGGCGTTTGAACAGGCGGCTGACGGTGGGCTTGGAGGCGCCACTCAGCCGCGCCAGCTCGGCGCTGTTGTAGCTGATCAGGTCGTCGTAGTGGTCGAGGATAAAGTCCGCCACCCGGCGCTCCTGGGGGGACAGGCTTTGGTAGTGGGCGCGCAGGCGCTCATCCAGTGATTGCATCGGGTTCTCTGAAACGGTGGCCGTGAAACCTTTGTTTCAGGGAACCCTAACACAGGTTCCGCCGGGAGCGCCCAAGCAAATGTTATCGGGCACCGTGCCTGGTCAAAGACGGAAGTCGTCGTGGAGCGCGCGCCAATGGGCCCGCAGCGTTTTTTTATGACCTTCGTCCATGGGCAGTTCATCCAGCGCCGCCGGCCAGAGAGTTCGCGCTTTCTCCATGACCTCCAGCAACACCGGCCGGATCGCGCGCCAGGGCACCCCGGCTTTCAATGCCCAGGCCTGAAAATGCACCAGCGTCAGTTCGTACCAGGATTTGGTCTTGCCCAGGTTCAAGGCGAACTCGCTCTCGTTGGCGATATAGGCCCGGGTGGTGACGATGTCATAGGCAGGGGCGAGGATGGGCGTCCGCCGGTCCTGGTACAACAGGCTCCAGTTCTTCAGATGGGCATCGCCGTTAGCCAGAAGCGCGTTGCTCAACAGGCGCCGGGCAAGCTGTTGAACATCCGTCAGCGCCTGCCCGGAATACTGATACAGGATACGACCAATCTGTTCGTAGTTGGCGGACCGGTATTTTTCGTGGGCGTACTTGACCAGAACCTGGGCGAAGTCCTCCATGTGGATTCGCTCCGCGCCGTCGCGGTCGAAACGGCGGATGGCGAACGCCAGTTCTTCATCGGGCAGGTTGATATCGGGAAGGTTGTCCAGTTTATCCAGCGACACCAGTCGAATGTCCGGAATCTCCACGCCGACCATCGCGGCCAGCGTCATGGCGCTGTATTCGTTCTCGGGAACCCGACGATGAGCGGTCGAGGGTGTCTTGATAATCCAATCACCCAGTTCATCGCCGACCGCCACGTTGAAACGGCCATCCCGCTCCTTCATGGAAAACTTCATTTGCACGCCGGCCAGCGAGAATTTTTTTTCGCCCTTCCCCGGCACCAGCGTCAAAGGCGCGACCTTACCCAACGCCGCTTTCAGCCCCGGCGGCAGATCATCCGGATCGGCGGGCTCGGCAACGAGGGCACCGGGCAGATCAGCACCGAGATAAGCCATCATCTCGAATTCATTGTTCTCGTGAATCTTGAGCGATTGCGCGATGAAGGCCCGCAACGCCCCTTCCGGGAGCAGGTTGGACAACACCGGGTGAAGCCTCTGCCGGGTCACCCAGGGTGTGGACAATAATGGCTGCGAGTTTGGGAAGACAGGGCTGGTGATCAAGCTAAGGGTCGGGCGAAGCGGATCGTCCCGGAAGCCGGCATCGAAGGCCAGGATATTGCGACCGTCCCTGGCCCCCACCAGATAACCCACCAGGCGGCCATGCAACGAAAGCGCAAGGACCCGGGCCTCGTTCATGGGTCGTCGTCCAGAAGCCCCGCCCACGGGTCCTCGACGATGGACAGGGTGGGCTTGCCGACTTGGCCATACACTTCGCTTTGGGTCAACCGCCCCTTGCCGTCCAGCAATTTGCCGTCCAGCAATGCCCGCACCTCAAGGAGTTTTTCCCTGGGAATAAGCATCACTTCACTGTCCAACCCTTTGGCGACCAGCTCCAGGGTGTCCAGGCGGGGGTTACCCTTGGCTTCCAGGTACTGATATTGCTGCCGGAGCATGCCAATCCGTTGGCCCATGTCCTCCTGGCGCAAGCCGAGCGCCTTACGGCGCTGTTTGATCTGCTGACGGAGAGAAGCCATAAAAGCGTCTCCTGGGTTGCTTTCTGCTTAATAAGAAATATATAGGTTTCTTATTACATATCAAGCAATTTAATTATTGCTTTCCAAAAAGCAGAGAGGCAAGAATCGCCAAAAGCAATTCATGAATTGCCTATCAAACACTTTCCAGCCGCTTACGCCACGCCCTGGCTCTTCAGGTAGTCCTCGTAGCTGCCGTGGAAGTCGACGATGCCGGTGGGGGTCAGCTCGATGATGCGGGTGGCCAGGGACGACACGAATTCCCGGTCGTGGCTGACGAACAGCAGCGTGCCGGGGTAGTTTTCCAGGGCCAGGTTGAGCGACTCGATGGACTCCATGTCCAGGTGGTTGGTGGGCTCGTCGAGCAGCATGATGTTGGGGCGCTGCAGCATGATCTTGCCGAACAGCATGCGGCCCTGCTCGCCGCCGGAGATCACATCCACGGTTTTGTTGATCTCCGTGGAGGAAAACAGCAGCCGGCCCAGGGTGCCGCGAATCACCTGTTCGTCGTCGCTGGGTTTGCCCCATTGGCTCATCCAGTCGAACAGGTTCAGCTTCTGCTCGAAATCCGCGGCGTGGTCCTGGGCGTAGTAGCCCAGGGTGGCGTTCTCGGACCATTTCACCTCGCCGGCGCTGGGGTCCAGGTCGCCCACCAGGCAGCGCAGCAGGGTGGATTTGCCGACGCCGTTGGGGCCGATGATGGCGATGCGCTCGCCCACTTCCACGCGCAGGTCCAGGCCGGAGAACAGCTCCTCCTCGTCAAAGGATTTGGCCAGCCCTTTTACTTCCAGGGCGTTGCGGAACAGTTTCTTGTCCTGCTCGAACACGATGTAGGGGTTCTGGCGGCTGGACGGTTTGATCTCTTCCAGCTTGATCTTGTCGATCTGCTTGGCGCGGGACGTGGCCTGCTTGGATTTCGACGCGTTGGCGGAGAAGCGGCTGACGAACTGCTGAAGGTCGGCGATCTGCGCCTTCTTTTTGGCGTTGTCGGCGCGCTTGCGCTCCAGGGCCTGGGTGGCGGCGGTCATGTACTCGTCGTAATTGCCCGGGTAAACGCGCAGCTCACCGTAGTCCAGATCCGCCATGTGCGTGCACACGCTGTTCAGAAAGTGGCGGTCGTGGGAAATGATGATCATGGTGCACTGGCGCTGGTTGAGCACGTCTTCCAGCCAGCGGATGGTGTTGATGTCCAGGTTGTTGGTGGGCTCGTCCAGCAACATGATGTCCGGGTCGGAAAACAGCACCTGGGCCAGCAGCACGCGTAGCTTCCAGCCCGGCGCCACCTCGCTCATGGGGCCGAAGTGCTGCTCCACGGGAATGCCCACGCCGAGCAGCAGATCGCCGGCGCGGGATTCGGCGGTGTAGCCGTCCAGCTCGGCGAACTCCGCTTCCAGCTCGCCGGCGCGGATGCCGTCTTCCTCGCTCATCTCCGCCTTGGCGTAGATGGCGTCGCGCTCTTCCTTCACCGCCCACAGTTCCTCGTGGCCCATGATCACGGTGTCCACCACCGAGTACTGCTCGTAGGCGAACTGATCCTGACGCAGCTTGCCGACCCGCTCGTTGGGGTCCTTGGACACATTGCCGGCGGACGGCTCCAGATCGCGCCCGAGAATCTTCATGAACGTGGACTTGCCGGAGCCATTGGCGCCGATCAGGCCGTAGCGGTTGCCGTCACCGAATTTCACGGAAACGTTCTCGAACAGCGGCTTGGCGCCGAACTGCATGGTGATGTTGGCGGTGGTGAGCAAGGTTGGAGTCCAGCCAGGTAAGGAATGGGGGGTCAAAAAGCCGGCGGAGTATGGCACAGCGGCCGCCCCGGGTCACACCGGCCGGGCCTTATACCCCATATGGGGCATGCCGCCGATGCGCGGCCTGTCTAGCATCCTCCCTGACCCTTCCCCCAACACGAAGACGACGAGAGGCGGAGCATGACGATCCGGACCCTGAGCGCGGCGGCGGTGGCCGTGGCCCTGCTGGCGGGCTGCGCGCCCAGCCAGGTGGACAATGTACGTGGCCAGGCCACGGTGTACGAAGACCCGCAGTCCGCCGGCCGGGTGCAAGGCGTGGGCATCGAATCCCAGGACGTGGTGGCGATGACCGACGAAATGATGCGCGACATGCTCGCCAACCAGATTCTGGCGGCCCGCGCCACGCCGCCGCGCATCATCATCGACAACGAATACTTCCGTAATGAAAGCAGCTCGATCATCAACACCAACCTGCTTACCGACCGGCTGCGGGTGGAGCTGAACCGGGCCGCCAACGGCCGCATGGTGTTCGTGGGCCGCCACTACGCGGACATGGTGGAGAAGGAACGCCAGCTCAAGCGCGACGGCGCCGTGGACGGCGGCACCATCCGCAAGACCCAGGCCACCGCCGGCGGCGATTACCGGCTGGGCGGGCGCATCGCCTCCCTGGACGCCATCGACCGGAACACCCAGACCCGCTCCCGCTACCACCAGGTGACCTTCGAGATGGTGGATCTCGAGCTCGGCACCATCGTCTGGAGCGGCGCCTACGAAATGCGCAAGGCGGCCCAGGACAATGTGCTCTATCGCTAAACGGGGCGCGGCGGCACTGGTGGCGGCCTCGCTGCTGGGTGGCTGCGCCACCGGCCCCACCCAGTACCAGACCCGTGACCTGTCCGCCGGGCAACAGGACCTGGTGGCGGACAAGCCCGCCGAGCTTCAGCCCCTGTACCGGGAGCTGTTCGAGGAGGGCCGCCGCAACGAAGTGCTCAACCTGATGGAAATCGGCGCCGCCGCCTGGCGCACCGGCCATTACGATCTGGCCCGCGCCGCCCTGGACGAAGCGATCCTCAATATCGAGAGCGTCTACGCCGACAACGACGCGGCGCGGCGGGCCCGCAGCCTGTGGTACGAGGAAGGCGAGAAGGACTTCAAGGGCGAGCCCTATGAACGGGCCATGGTGTTCTATTACCGGGGGCTGCTGTTCCTGCGCGATGGCGATTACGGCAACGCCCGGGCCAGCTTCCTGAGCGGTTTGCTGCAGGACGCCTTCGCCGAGGAAGAACAACACACCACGGATTTCGCCTCGCTGATCTTCCTGGCCGGCTGGGCGGCACGGCTGGATGGCAACGCCACCCTGGCCGAACGGCATTTCCAGGAATACCGGCTGTTCCGCCCGGACGGGCCGATCCCGGAGGCCGGCGACAACCTGCTGGTGGTGGCGGAAACCGGCAGCGCCCCACGCAAGCTGGCCGACGGCGTCGGCCACTACCAGTTGGTGTACCGGCGCGGCAAGAACATCCGCGCTCACGGCGCCCGCCTGGCCGGCGATGACTCCCAGCCGCTGTTCCCGGCGGAGGACGTGTTCTTCCAGGCTTCCACCCGGGGCGGGCGCACCGTGGACCGCATCATCGAGGGCCAGGTGCGCTTCAAGAAAAACACCCAGGCCACCGGCGACGTGCTCACCGCCGCCAGCCAGAACAGCGCCGTGGCCGGCCTGAGCGCCGCCGCCGGCGGCGCGGTGGCCGCCGGCTTCCACACCATCACCGCCATCGGCGTGGCGGCGGAGGGGCTGTCCGCCCGTTCGCGCACCCGCGCCGACACCCGTTACTGGCACCGCCTGCCGGACGGCCTGCATCTGGCCACCGTGCACCATGCGCCGGCGGACGGCCCGCTGCGGATACGCTTCCTGGACCAGCAGGGCCAGCCCCTGGCCGGCGCCGACCAGGAAGCCCCCGTGCATTTCGATGACCACGGCAACGGCCTGGCCTTCGCCAGCCATCGCCCCCCGGAGGAAGGAACCGCGCCATGACCGCGAAGCCCTTTTTTATGCCCAACCTGTTTATGGCCGCCCTGTTGCTGGGCGCCGCGCTCATCACCGGCTGTCAGTCGGGCATGAGCAAGAAGGAATACCAGCAGCGCACCGAGGACCACGGCTACAACACCGTGCTGTTCACCGACTACGACCTGAACCGCGACTTCAAGGACGGCCTGATCGGCCCCAACAAGGTGATCCGCCTGACCAGCACCGGCCATGGCATCCAGCGCACCGACACCGG
This sequence comes from Alloalcanivorax marinus, assembly GCF_016785095.1. Taxonomy (GTDB): domain Bacteria; phylum Pseudomonadota; class Gammaproteobacteria; order Pseudomonadales; family Alcanivoracaceae; genus Alloalcanivorax; species Alloalcanivorax marinus_A. The sequence continues at coordinate 56,424 of NZ_JAEKJB010000009.1, forward strand.
CACCTCCCAGGTGTGGGTGGAGCTGCGCAACCACACCGACTACGACTACCGGGTGGAAGCGCGCACCCGCTTCTACACCGAGGGCGGCATGCCCACGGACGCGGAGCCGGTGTGGCGGCGGCTGACGGTGCCCGCCAACGGCAACGCCGTATACCGGGAAAAATCCGTCGGCACCGAGCGGCTTCAATACGTCGTGGAAGTGAGGCAGACCCGATGAAAGCGCCCGGCTTACTGGCCCTGGTGCTGATCAGTGGCCCCGCCCTCGCCGCTTCGGACCATGACGCGGCGCCCATGATGGCCCCCGCCCAGGCACCGCTCACCGAAGAGGCCTACCGCGAAGGCCAGGGGCCGGAAGGCCGCCAGGGGCAGCCCGAAGCCATCCTCGCCGCCTTTCGCCAGCGCTTCGACGCGCCCCGCATCGCGGTGCTGTGGAATCGGGCCCTGCCGGACCGGGTCAGTGACTGGTACGGCCACTACCGCGCCAGCCTCGGCCAGAGCGCCTCGATCAGCGGCCAGGCCAACGGCGAGACCGTGGACCTGAAAGGCCGGGCCAGCGCCGGCGCCCAGGCGGAAACCCGTGGCCCGCGCCCGGCGGTCACCGGCCCCGGCGCCGCCTTCGAACTTCAGGACGGCCTGATCAGCGCTTTCCAGGAAGGCGGCGCGCGGGTGATCGACCAGAGCCTGGCCCAACGCCTCACCGACAACGCCCTGGAGGACGGCACCTTCTCACGGCTGTCGCCGGACCGGGCGCGGCTGGAAATGCGCGCCCTGGCGGAGCACGCCGACTACGTGCTGGAACTCACCGCCGGCCCGCGCTTCGAGGACCAGCCCAGCTACCGGGTGCGGGTGCTGGCCACCGACAACGCCCGGGTACTGACCACCTTCGTGACCAGTGGCCGGCCCCCGGAGGAACAGCGCGACTACCAGTGGGTGGCCACCGCCAACGGGTATCAGAAACGGGACAAGCCACTGGCCCTGGCTGAAGTGGGCCGCGAGCTGGCCCTGCGCACCATGGAAAAAATGAACAAATAAATGAACCACCAAGGAACGACGATGACCGTACGCCTTTTCCGATTGCTCCATTGCCTGCCGGCTGTCCTCCTGCTCGCCCAGTTGAGCGGTTGCGCCACCACCCCGCCAATGGCGCCGGGCGCCATCGGCGCCAGCCTCCATGCCCAGGACGGCTACCCGACCATCATGGCGATTTTCTCCGGCTCGGTGGCGGAACAGAACGGCGAACTCAAACCCGGTGACCGGATTCTGGCGGTGGCCTCGCCGCCGGAGGCGGAACCGGTGTCCCTGTATGGCTACGGCCCCACCCAGGCGGCCAGCGTTATCCGTGGCCAGCCGGGCACCCCGGTGCGGCTGCGGGTGCGGAGTGGAAACGACGGCCCGGTGCGCGACCTGGTGATGATTCGCGGCTACCAGGGCCGCGCCAGCGCCGAGACGCTGATGGCGGCCCGGGCCACGCCGGCCCGGCAGGACCAACCCGCGCCGCCCGTGGCCGGCCAGCCCGTGCCGGCGGCCCCGAGCCTGGTGATCACCGGTAACGGCGGCGCCTACCTGAGCCCCTATACCAGCGACGGCGTCGCCGCCGAATGGGTGGACAAGGCCATCAACGCGCGCATGGGCGCGGCCACCGGTTCCGCCCTGGGCACCGCCGCCGGTGCCTACGCCGGCCGCAAGCTGATGGAAAAGGTCCCCGGTGGCGGTCTGCTGGGCAGTTTCTTTGGCGGCAGCGCCGGTTCCAAGATCGGTAAAAGCACCGGCCGCGACACCGCCATTCAGGCCTCCGGTGGCTGGGACTACATCCGTGCCACCTCGGACCTGTCGTTCCGCTCGGTGGACGACATGGCCCGCTGGCTGATCAGCGAACACGGCGACAACGCCACCTTCGCCGAGGTGATCAAGGCCACCTCGGCGGTGTATCCGGACCTGCAGCCGGCCCTGGCCCGGGCGCGCTAACGCGCCCCGGACCGGGCCGCCAGCGCCACCAGACAGCGGTCCACGATCAGCACCAGCAGCAGACTGAGCCCCGCCAACGGCAGCAGCGCGAGCACCACCACCAGCAGCGGCACCAGGGTACGGGCGCGCACCGGCGGCGCGGCGGGGGCGCCGAAACCGCCCACCGGGCGCCGCCGCCACCACATCACCAACCCGGTGATCACCAGGGCGACGATGGCCACGCACGCCAGCAGCATGACGACCTGGTTGGCGCGCCCGAAGTAATTGCCCATGTGCAGGGCGACGCCGTATTCCACCGCCTTGGCGATGGCGCCGTATTCCGCGAAGCCGGTATCCACCAGCACCCTCCCCTCGCTGTCCAGGTGCAGAGTGCGCTGCCCCTGGGGACGCGCCGGGTAGGTGTAGGCGCTATAGGGCTCGCCGGCCTCGGCGGGGATGGACAACCGGTAGGCCAGCGGCAAACCGTGGTCGGCCAGAGCCCGGTGCACCCGGTTGATGGCCGCCACGGAGGTGTCCGGCGCCGCGCCCAGGGCGTGATGATGATGATCGTGGACGGGCTCGGGCACCGCCGGCAGCGGCGCCTGCTGAAGCGCCCAGGGCGCTTCCCCCAGCGTATCCAGCAACGTCTTGCCACTGCCACCGTCGTGATGCCGCAGCTGTGGCGGGTAACCCATCCCCAGAGCGTTGCTCACCGGTGTCAGCACCCGGTCGCCCCAGAAACCGGCCCAGGGCAGCCCGGTGACGATCAGGAACACGATCAGCAATGCGGCGTACACGCCGGTGAGGCGGTGCACCTCCCGCCACCGGGCCCGGCCCCGGCGGCGGCGAAAGCGGAACCCGCCGCCACGACCGCGCGGCCACCACAGATACAGGCCGGTCACCACCAGAATCAGCGCCCAGCTGGCGGCCAGCTCCACCAGGGCATCGCCGCCCTTCGCCAGCAACAACGAGCCGTGCATCCGGTCGGCGAAGCCCACCAGGGTATGGCTGTACACGTAGTCGCCCAGCACGGCACCGTCGGAGGGGTCCACGAACACCCGCAACGGCTCGCCCTGCTTCGGGGTCACGAACAGCTCGGCGCTGCGCCCCGGTTGCACCGGCATGTCGATGCGGGTGACGGTGGCGTCCGGGTAGCGGGCACGCACCGCCGCCACCAGATTCCCGGCGGGCTGAATCATGGTGCCGCCGGGCGCGAAACGCAGTTGCGGGTAGAGCCAGTCGTTCAGTTCATCATTGAACAGGTAGATGGCGCCGGTGACCGAAAGGATCAGCAGGAACGGGGCGGTGAACAGCCCCGCATGGAAATGCCAGCGCCACGCCGTGGCGTAGCCGTTGGCCGCCATCAGAAGCGCCCGGTCCAGCCGATCTCCACGGTGCGCGGCTCGCCGATGTAGACCTGGGTGGCGCTGTAGCCGGACCAGTCCGCGTAGAACTCGTCGGTGAGATTGCGGCCACGCAGGGTCAGGGTGCCGTCGGCCAGCGGATAGCTGATCCAGGCGTCCACCAGGGTGCGCTCGTCGATCCGGTATTCATTGGCGGTGCTGGTGTAGAAATCGCCGCTGTAACGCACCGCGCCGCCCAGGGTCAGCGGCAGGGCCGCCAGCGTATAGGCGCTGCTCAGGTTGGCGGTTTTCTCCGGCACATTGGTGAGCCGGTTGCCGGACAGATCCACGCCGCCGGCGCCCAGCAGCTCGTCGTATTCCGCATCGTTGTAGGCGCCGTTGAGATTCACCCACCAGCGCTCGTGGGGCCGCAGGGTCAGGTCCACTTCCACGCCCTCTGCCCGCAGGCGGCCGCCCTGCACGGACAGGGCGGGATTGGCCGGGTCGCGAGTAAGTATGTCGTCCTGATCCAGGCGATACAGCGATACCGTCAGAGTGGCGCGGTCATCCAGCAAGGCCGCGCGGCTGCCCACTTCCACGGCCCGCCCCTTGCTCAGATCAAACTCCACGTTGCTGGCGCGGCTCAACAGCAACCCGCTCACCGGCACCGCCGCCCGGTTGTATTGGGCGAACACCTGCACCTGGTTGTTCAGGTCATGGACCGTGCCCAGCCGCCAGGACAGATCCTCGTAGGTCTGCCCGAAGGTCTCCCGGGTGCCGGCGGCCAGGTCGTCGATGCCACGGTCCAGGTCCAGGTACTCATAACGGAGGCCACTGACAATGACCCAGTTGGGGGTCAGGTTGAGCGCGTCCTCCAGGAACAAGGCGCCGCCGGAGACCTGGCTGTCGTAGTCCGCCCGGGAGCCATAGTTGGCGTCGGTATTGGGCGGCAGGTAACCGCGATCCGGGTCGAATGGGTCCACCGAGCTGGTGGCGCCGAACCGGCGCCGGCTGTCGAAGTCGGTGTACTGGTATTCGGCGCCCACCGCCAGGCGGTGGCGGCGCTCGCCGAGCCGGCCATCATAAACACCGTAAAAGCGATCGGTGGCGAACCGGTGATGGTGGTTGATGCGCGTGGTGCCGCGATCCAGTTGCCCGGTGGCATCGTTGTAGCTGAAGTCCTCGGAGTTGGCCCAGTCCCGGTTGGCGTTGTAGAGGCTCAGTTCGTTGATCAGCCTCCACCGGTCGCTGAGCTGGTAGTCCGCCTTGGTGCGCAGCCACTGGCTGTCGGCGGTCATCTCGCCGTCGCGCACGTTGTAGTTGTTGTCCCGCATCGATTCATCCAGCACCAGCCCGCCACCGGACACCACGTCGCTGGGGTCGCGGGCCACGCTGGCCGGCACCAGCGGCGTACCCTGGTAGGGGGTGGCGTAGCGGTCGCTGTACAGATCCACGGCGGCGCTCAGGGTCAACCGGTCGGTGGCCTGGACCAGGATGCCGGTGGTCAGAGCGGTGGTTTCCGAGTCGGTGTCGTCCACGTAGCCGTTGCTCCGGCCGTGGCTCAGGTCGGCGCGCACCGCCACGTTCGGGTTGACCACCCGGTTGGCGCCGACCCCCAGACGCAGGCTGTCATGGCTGCCGTATTCGATCATGCCGTCCACGCGATCACCGGCCAGGCTCGGCTTACGGGTCACCAGATTAATAGTGCCGCCCAGGGCGCCGCTGCCGTGCAGCACGGACGCCGGCCCCTTGAGGATTTCCACCTTTTCCAGATTCCAGGTATCCAGGTTGCGCGACACCATGGACGGGTCCGCCACGCGCACGCCATCGAACAGATAACCCACATCGGTGAGGCCGCGCATGGACACCGACGCCGGCGAGCCGGGAATATTGCCGGCGGCCACGCCGGGGGCGCTGCGGTACAGCTCGATCAGATTGCGCAGGCCCAGTTGTTCGATGTCGTCCCGGTCCACGGTGTTCACCGTGGCCGGGGTTTCCCGCTGGCTCAATCCGAGAAGGCCGTCGGTAGTGGTCGGTGTCACCGGGGCATCGGCCTGGTCCGCCACCTCCACGGCTTGCAGCCGATGTTCCGGGGTTTGCGCCCCGGCGAAGCCGGGCATGAACAGGGACAGAGCAAGAAAGAGGCCGAGGCGGTCGGCGCGGGCGGGCGGGCGAAACACGGCATACTCCAGACGTGAATATCGCGCGCCAGCCTAGCGATCGGCGGCGGAAAGGAAATGCGGCGTTTTGTCGCGGCGGCTCAGGCGGCCGGGTCGGGGAGCACGATCTCCACCAACTGCCGCTGCACCGGCTTGCCCGGCTCGGTGAAGCGGAACCCGCCCACCTCGGTGCGGCCCGGCTCCAACTGCAGCTCGGTGTGCATGCGCCGCCGCAGGGTCGGCTCCACCCGGTCATCGAACTGGGTGATGTCCAGTTCATACAGGGTGGGGCCGAGGCGGCGGATATCGATGCGGTGATCCTCGCCCTCGCTGCGCCAGCGGGTGCGGGTGCCGGTATTGCGCAGTTCGACCACCATCACGGCGGTGCCGTCCCGGTCTTCATGCAGGATGCGCAGGTCATCGTGCCAGGGGGCCGGCACGCCAGGCAGCAGGCCGCCGCGCCAGGCGGCGACCAGGGACAGGATCAACAGGCCGACGATGGCCAGGAATCGGAAGGGGCGTTTCATGCCGGCAAGCTTCCCGGTTCCCGGTCATCGATGCAAGTGGCGACGGGCCGGATCAGCCCTCCTTCACCAGCCGCGACCGGGCCGCCGAGCGCAGCGCCTCGTCGTAATCGCCCAGCTCCGGCGGCGCGGTCACGGTGAGCGGCGGCTGGTGGTCGAAGCTCACCGGCGAGCGCACCGTGCGCCATTCGCCACCGGCCGGGTGAGGCGCGTTGATCTCCAGCTGCAGGTGGCGGGCCTGGGGGTCGCGTAGCGCCTCGCTGCTGTCGTACATGGGCGCGTGGGGCACGTCCTCCTGTTCCAACCGCTGGCACCAGGTGGCCCGGTCCCGTTGCTTGAAGCGCTCCCCCAACAGCTCGATCAACTGCTCCTGATGCTCGATGCGCTTCTCCCGGCTGCTGAAGCGTTCATCGCGCAGCAGGTCCGGCTGGTCGATGGCGTTGGCCAGGCCCTGCCAGAATTTTTCCGGCGAGGACATGTGCAGCGCGATCCACTTGCCATCGCCACACTCCAGCACATAGGACTGGGACACGCTGGGGCGGCTGTAGGGGGTCATCACCTCGCCCTCGGCGAAGTAATGGGTAAAGGCATCCAGGTTGAAGTGGCACATGGCTTCCAGCATGGACACGTCCACCGCCCGGCCCCGGCCAGTGCGATGGCGTTCATGGAGCGCGCCGAGAATACCGTAGGCGGCGTAGAAGCCGGTCAGCGCATCGGCCATGGCCGGGCCCACCACGCGCGGATTCTCCGGGTTGATCAACAGCCCCAGAAAACCGCTGGCGGCCTGGGCCACGGTGTCGTAGGCCGGGCGGCCGGCGGCCGGTCCATCCTGGCCGAAACCGCTGATCGAGCAGTAGATCAGCTTCGGGTTAATGGCGCGCAGACGCTCCTCGCCGGCGCCCAGGCGCTCGGCGGTGCCGGGGCGGAAATTCTGGATGTAAACGTCGGCGTCGGCGATCAGCTGATCGAACAGCGCCAGGTCCTCCGGCTCCTTGGTGTTGAGCGTGACGCTGCGCTTATTGCGGTTGTAGGTCTGGAAATGGGGACTGTAGAGGCCGCCCTTGAAAGCGCGGAACGGATCGCCGCTGCCCGGCCTTTCCACCTTGATCACTTCCGCGCCCAGGTCCGCCAGCAACATGCCCGCGTTGGGCCCGGTGATAAAGGTGCCCTGCTCGATCACCCGTACTCCTTCGAGAACCTTGATCATGAGCCTTGCTCCTCGAAACCGGCGGGCACCTCGCCCTGGTATTCCACTTCCCGGGACGCCTGATAGGACAGCGCGAAGCCGATGGAGTGGTTCATTTCCTCGAACAGGTGGGCGATCAGGCCGGCGCTGCGGGCCAGAATCGGCACCCCGCGCAAAGCCTTGAGCGGGAAGTCCGCGCCCAGCAGCACCGCCGGAATCGCCGCCGACACGTTCAGCCGCAGGTCCTTGCCCACCACGTCCGGAATCACCCGCTCCACCGCCTCGGCGATCTCCACGTAACGCTGGCCGGCGCCGGCCTCGCTGGAGGTTTTGAACAGCGCCGCCACGCGCGGGTCACGGGCCTTGTGCAGGGGGTGGCCATAGCCGGGAATGGCGCGTTTGGCGGCGCGGTACTCGGACACCACCGCGTGGGCGGCCCGGTCCAGGTCCTCGCCCTGCTCCCGGGCGCGCCGGTCGATGGCGTCGAACAGTTCACCGGCCTGTTGCGCGGCGCCCAGGATCACCGAGCCGCAGCCCAGCAACCCGGCGGCCACCGCGCCCTGCACCGCCTCCGGCGCCGCCGCGTAGGTCATGCGCGCCGCCTGCACGCTGGGCACCAGGCCGTGCTCGGCGATAGCCACCAGGGTGGCGTCCAGCACCGCCCGGGTGGCCGGCGTGGTCTGGCGGCCGGTAAGCAGCAGGTAGAAATAATCGGTGAAGGACAGCTTGCCGATGGCGTCCTGGCACAGGTCCAGGCCGCGCACCACGATGGTGTCCTGGTTGGAGGTACAGATGGCGGTCTTGGGAACCGTTTCCTTACCAATCTTCATTATTCTGATCCATCCGATGAGTGACATTTCAACAAAGCGTAGAAGGGGGCTATAGTTGTTGAAAGTGATAAATATCCATAAAAATGATCGATGGCATCACTAGTCCACACAGACGGTAGAAACGCCCCATGGAACTCCGACACCTGCGCTATTTCGCCGCCCTGGCGGAAACCCTCAACTTCACCCGCGCCGCCGAGAAGTGCCATGTCACCCAGTCCACCCTGTCCCACCAGATCAAGCAGATGGAAACCGAGCTGGACACCCGCCTGTTCGAGCGCATCGGCAAGCGGGTGGTGATCACCGAGGCCGGCGACACCTTCCTGAGCCGCATCATGCCGGCCCTGCAGCAGATCGACGGCGCCGTCAGCACACTCCACCAGCCCTCCGACGCGGTGCAGGGCGAGGTGCGCGTGGCGGTGATCCAGAGCTTCAACACCCGTCTGGTGCCGGCCTGCATCTCCGCCTTCCTGGACCGCTACCCGGCCCTGCGCATCAAGGTGGAGGAGCTGCCCCAGCACCGCATCGTCGAGCGACTCAAATCCGGCGACCTGGATCTCGGCATCGCCTACCGGCCGCCGGACGACCAGGACCTCTGGTTCGAACCGCTCTACAACGAGGAAATGGTGCTGGTGGTGGCCGACTGGCATCCCTTCGCCAGCCGCAAGCGGGTGCGCATGGTGGAACTGAACAACCTGCGCATGACCCTGCTGCCGCCGCAGTACTCCACCCGCCAGTTGATCGACGAACACTTCCGCTCCGCCAACGCCCAGCCCCAGGTGGTGGTGGAGCTGGATTCCATCGGCGCCATGATCCAGCTGATCCGTAAATCCGAGCTGGCCGGCATCGTCGGCGAGATCGCCATCGCCGACACCGACGGCGTCAGCGTGGTGCCCCTGGAAAACCCGACGCCGATCCGCACCCCGGGCTTGCTGTGGATGCGTGGCGGCGGCGTACCCGCCGCCAGCCAGGCGTTCGCCAAACAGATCCGGCGCGTGCTCAAGGACACCAGGCCTCGTGACGAAACGCCCTGAACGCGGCGCGCCTCCCCCTCACATCTCCTCTCCATCCTCCTGATCGGCACCCCGAGGGCCTGCCGGCCGATCATCGACCCCATCGTTGATAACAATTCAAACAAATCATTTTTGTCGATAATCAGGCCCACCTAGCATCCGACGTCAGACGTTGCCAATAAACGATTGCTCGTCGAAACAACAAAAAACCTCCCTATAAGCAAAAAAAGTAATATGGAGTTTTCATGATTAGAAAGTTCGCTGTCGCGACACTGCTAGGTGCCTGCTTGACGTGTCCTCCCCTGCAAGCGGAGGGCTTATCGATATACGGGGCTATCAACCTGACCCTTGAGCACGTCGGCGCCACTCCGGATATAAAGGACCAGATCAAGGTCAGCGATTCCTATTCGTGGATCGCCCTGCGCTCCGACCATGACATCAATGATGACCTCAGCGTACATGCCGTGGCTCAGACCATGTTCGACAGCTCCGGGAGTACCGAACCCTCTTCAATCAATAATGGTTTTTGCGAGGACCAGTGCTACATCGGCCTGAAAAGTCGCCGATACGGAGCATTGAAGGCCGGCTACTTTCAGGTGCACAACCCGACGGGCATTCTGCGGTGGGATGGCGCCGCCGCTTATATGGGCATGAGCACCCTGATGCTGCCGCTCGTCTACGGCAATGGACAGACCTTCTCATCATCGGCGGGCGGACGGGTTCGCAACGTCGTCGAATACAGCACCCCGGCCTGGAAAGGCCTGAAGACGTCCTATTTCTTCGCGCGTCCGAATGAGGAACTCACCACGTCCGGCAACGCCGGCCGGCTCTATGGCGGTACTTTCACCTACACCAACGGTAATTGGTTCGCTTTGTACTCTCACCTGCGCACGGAAAACAGCAGTTCCATTTCCGCCGTGGATGACTTCCGGATTCGCGGCAACCGGTTCGCGCTCAGCTATTCGCCGAAACAAGGGCTGAACGCGGCGGTGGTGGTCGACCGGCAGACCACCGACGATCCGAACTATGCCACCGGCATGACCCGCACCACCGTCGGCGTTCCGGTCTGGTACCGCCACGGCAAGCATGTTTTCGCCGGCACCTACGCCAGAGCCTCCGAAATATCGGGAATAGATGATTCCGGCGCGCAATTCGGCATGGCGGGCTATTCCTATTTCCTGACCCGCTCCACCAATTTGTATGTCAGCTACTCAAGAATCTTTAACCAGAAGAACGCTAAATACGACTTCCAGACTCATGCCCAGGTGGGTGGTCTGCAAGGACCGCCGAGCTTTGTCTCCAACCTGCCATCCGGCGCCGACCCACGCGCTTTCCAGATCGGCATAAGACACAGCTTTCTTCTCTAAGCTCACTACCTGAAAAAAGGAACCCACCATGCCTCGCTATTTTGCAGACTGGTCCAGAATTCTGATCGCGCTTTCTTTCTCCTGCGTCGCCACCACCACTTTCTCCGCCGTCCCGGACACCAAACCGCGCCCGAACGTGCTGGTGATCGTGGCCGACGATCTCGGCTATTCCGATATCGGCGCCTTTGGCGGGGAAATCGATACGCCCAACCTGAATGACCTCGCCAATGAAGGTCGCGTTTTCTCCGACTTCTATGTCGCTCCGGCCTGCTCGCCCACCCGCGCGCAGCTGTTCTCGGGGGCCGATCATCACCTGGTGGGCCTGGGCACTATGGCCGAGAACCTCCCGCTGACCCCCGGGGCAAAGGGCAAGCCTGGTTACGAAGGGGAATTGAACGACAAAGCGCTATCATTACCGCAAATACTGCTCGATCACGGTTACCACACGTACATGACCGGCAAATGGCATCTGGGTAGTTCTCGGGCCAACCGACCCGGTGCCCGGGGCTTCGAACGTTCCTTCGCGCTGCTGGACGGCGCAGCCAATCACTTTAATCAGGATGGCGCCTTTATCCCCCCTGGCCAGCAACAAATGCCGAAAGCGCAATACACCGAGAACGACCAACCTACGGACCTGCCCAAGGACTTTTACTCCTCGGATTTCTATACGAGCAAAATGCTCTCGTATCTGAAAGAGCGGCATGACTCCGACGACGAAGCCCCTTTCTTCGCCATGCTTTCCTACACGGCACCGCACTGGCCGCTTCAGGCGCCAACCTCCTACATCGAAAAATACCAGGGACGTTACGACTCGGGTTATCAGGCCATCAGACGCGCCCGCCTGGAAAGGATGAAGGCGCTCGGTCTGACTGATGCCACCGACACCGTCTCCAGCGATGAAGGTCTGGCGGCGAGCTGGCGGCAACTCCCTGATCAAGAACGCGCGCGGGAAGCCAGGCGCATGGAGATATACGCGGCCATGGTTGATAACATGGATCACAACATCGGCCGAGTGATCAATTACCTGGAATCATCCGGTGACCTGGAAAACACCGTGATTCTGTTTTTCTCGGACAACGGCGCCGACGGCACCACCGGCAAGGGCCTTTTCGAGCCCACCTTCGCATACTACGACAACACCATGAAGAACATGGGAACCGGAACGTCCTATGTCATGTATGGGCCACACTGGGCGCATGTCAGCTCCACGCCGCTTCGCGGAACCAAGACGATGACCTCGGAGGGCGGCATATCCTCTCCTTTGATCATCAGCATGCCCGGAGTGGACGGTGACGGGGCACCGAACAGGAGCGTTATCAATGTGATGGACGTCCTTCCCACCATACTGGATATTGCCAGAATCCCGGTGCCCGGCGGCAAGTACAACGGACGAGACGTCATCACGCCAATGGGACGTTCGTGGCTGCCAATGATTTCCGGCGACATTGACATCATGCCCGAACAGGACCATGCCGTGGGCTGGGAATTGTTCAGCCGCAGAGGGATTCGCCAAGGCGATTGGAAGATGCTCTGGATCGATCCCCCCAATGGCACCGGCCAGTGGCAGCTTTATGACCTTAACGCCGACAGAGGTGAGACCCGTGATCTCTACAAAGAAAACCCCAAGGTCGCCAAGCGGCTCAAGAAGGAGTGGGACAACTATGTGGAGCGGGTCGGCGTCCAGCTAAACCCGTATCCGTGGCCGGAATTCATCCGATAGAATCCCGGTCGCGATTCACGAGGGCGGCTCGCGGGCTGCCCGCAATTGGTCGAGGAAGAGCCCCCGGGGTGCCATGAATAGACGCATACCGTTGGCGGTTACCGCGTTCTTACTCCTTATCGCCTCCCTGTGTTTTACACTTTTCCGGGCAAGCACGGATTCGACCGCTGACACGATGGCCAGTGCAGAAGACGCGACCTTCGTCGGCTCTGAGACCTGCGCTGGCTGTCACCAGGGTGTTTACCATAGCTGGCGGGACAGCCAGCACGCCCGGGCGATGCAACATGCCCGCGCCGAAACCGTGCTCGGCGACTTCAATGGCGTGGACTTCAAAGCACCCGGTATCGCCGCCACCTTCCTTCGCCGCGACAACGACTTCATGATCCGAACCGCGGGACCGGAAGGACCCGAACGGGAATTCAAGGTCCTCTATACCTTCGGGGTCAGCCCCCTGCAACAGTATCTTCTGGATGTGGGGAGAGGAAGGCTGCAAGCGTTCTCCGTGGCCTGGGACAGCCGACCAGTCAACCAGGGCGGGCAACGTTGGTTCTCATTGGATACCCCGGATGGCGACGGCGCCGCCGGGCCAGCTCATTGGCTGCGACCGGACCAGAACTGGAATGCCATGTGCGCGGATTGCCACGTCACCAACTTTCAAAAGAACTACCTCCCCGAACAGGAGCGATTTGAAAGCAGATTTTCCGAGCTCGGGGTGGGATGCGAATCCTGCCATGGCCCGGCGAGCATGCACATACGATGGGCGCGGGGCGACAAAACATTGGCGCATTCTGGATTGCAGCGGGTTCTGGACGCCCCTCGCCAATCCGATTGGCGACGGGCGGCGGGTGAAAGCGCCGCCCATAAGGTAAGTAAGGGTCAGGGTAATGACGGGCAGGAGGTTTGCGCACAATGCCACAGCCTCCGCCACCCGGTTCGGGAAGGCATGCAAGACGGTGGCGCCTTCCTCGATCATTATCGACCGGAGCTGATTCATCCTCCCCTGTACCATGCCGACGGCCAACAACGGGCCGAGGTTTTCATCACCGGTTCCTTTGAGCAAAGCAGGATGGCCATGGCGGGCGTGAGCTGCGTTGATTGCCACGATCCACACACTCAACAAACCTACGCGCCAGACAATACACTCTGCACCCGCTGCCATGCCGAGGCGCAATTCGACCGGCCCGATCATCACTTTCATCCTCCTGGGGCGGAAGGCGCGCAATGCGTTAACTGCCATATGCCGGAAACCACTTATATGAAAGTGGATCCACGCCGGGATCACCGTATCGCCGTACCGAGACCCGATCTCAGCGTAACGCTGGGCGTTCCCAATGCTTGCAATGGGTGCCATGACGACAAGTCACCGGCGTGGGCCGCGCGCCAGCTCCGCGAACAACATCCGGACGGCCGCTGGCGCACCCAGCACCATGGCATGATCTTTTCAGCAGCTGATGCGGGAGATCCATCGGCACAGCCGGATCTTCGGCGCCTATCCACCTCAAGGACCCACTCTCCCATGGTGCAGGCCAGTGCCGCCGCCAGACTGGACCCGCTGGATCGGGAAAACCGACCCATACTGGCGCGCCTTCTGCGGAGTGACGATCCGCTGCTACGCCAGGGCGCCCTGGAAAGCGCAGCGGGACTGCCCGCCGAAGAGAGGACCGAGGTCTTGGCACCGTTGCTCAAAGACCAGTACCGAAGCCTTCGGTCCAGCGCGGCACGACTCCTGGCGGGCGCCCCAAACGCCCCGCCAGCCCTGTCGTCCGCGCTTGAGGACTATGAAAAGGAACTGCGACTAAACAGTGATCGCGCCGAATATTTGAATCGAAAGGCACTGCTGGAAATGGCGTTACGGCGGGACAACCCGGCGCGGCACTGGTTGCTCGCCATCGAGCGTGATCCATCCAGCCCGCAGAGCTATCTCAACCTTGCCAGCTATTGGTCATCCCGAGAGCGGGAGTCGAAAGGCGAAGCGGTCTTGCTCGACGGGCTATCGCATGCCCCCACTTCCGCCAGGCTCCACGAGGCGCTGGGGCTCTCTCTAGTGCGCCAGCGCCGCAACGAGGAGGCGCTGGACGCGTTTCAGAAAGCCCATCGGCTACAGCCCGGCAACCCCCGTTACAGCTATGTGCTGGCGGTGGCGCTTTTCGACAGCGAACCAGAACAGGCGCTTTCCCTGATCGACGACGCCATCCGCAAGCACCCGTTTGATCACGATTTGCTCTGGGCCGCGGCATCCTTCAATGCCCGCGCGGGTCGCCGGCAAGAGGCGTTGATCCATGCCCAGGAGATACTGTCTCACTATCCGGAAGATCAACGTGTACGGCGATTGCTGGATCTGTTGCAGTAACGGTCGGGGCGGGGGACAGGGAAGCCAAGGGGAGCGACGCCCCTTGGCTTGATCGGATCAGGCCGGCACCAGGCCGTGGGGGTCGAGCACGAATTTCTTCGGCACGCCGGCATCGAATTCGCCGTAGCCTTCCGGCGCCTGGTCCAGATCGATGACCTGCACGTTAACCACCTCGGCGATGTTGATGCGATCCCACAGGATCGCCTGCATCAGTTGCCGGTTGTATTTCATCACCGGGGTCTGGCCGGTGTGGAAGGCGTGGGACTTGGCCCAGCCGAGGCCGAAGCGCACGCTCAGGTTGCCGAGTTTGGCGGCGCCGTCCACGGCGCCCGGGTCCTCGGTGACGTAGAGGCCGGGGATGCCGATGTGGCCGGCCACCCGGGTCACTTCCATAAGGGCATTGAGCACCGTGGCCGGGGCTTCGCTGCGCGCGCCCTCGCGGCCGTGACCGCGCGCCTCGAAGCCCACCGCGTCCACCGCGCAGTCCACTTCCGGCTCACCGAGCAGCGCTTCGATCTGGTCCACCAGTGGTGTGTCCAGGGACAGATCGGCGATCTCGAACCCCTGGGCCTTGGCGTGTTGCAGGCGGCGCGGGTTGACGTCACCGACGATCACCGCCGCCGCGCCCAGCAGCCGGGCGGAAGCGGCGGCGGCCAGGCCCACCGGGCCGGCGCCGGCGATGTAGACGGTGCGCCCGGGCGCCACGCCGGCGCTGACCGCGCCGTGGAAGCCGGTGGGCAGGATATCGGACAGGCAAGTGAGATCACGGATCTTCTCCATGGCCCGGTCGCGATCCGGGAACCGGAGCAGGTTGAAGTCCGCGTAGGGCACCAGCACGTACTCGGACTGGCCACCGACCCAGCCGCCCATGTCCACGTAACCGTAGGCGCCGCCGGCGCGGTCCGGGTTCACGTTCAGGCATACCCCGGTGTGTTGCTCCTGGCAGGAACGGCAACGCCCGCAGGCCACGTTGAAGGGCACGGACACGATGTCGCCCAGCGCCAGGTTCTCCACGTCGCGTCCTTTTTCGATTACCTCGCCGGTGATTTCGTGGCCCAGCACCATGCCCTCCGGCGCCGTGGTGCGGCCGCGCACCATGTGCTGGTCCGAGCCGCAGATGTTGGTGGATACCACCTTGAGAATAACGCCGTGCTCGATGCGCCGGCCGCGCGGATCTTCCATTTTCGGGTAGCCGATGGGGCGGACCTCGACCTTGCCGTCGCCCACGTAGACCACGCCACGATTGTCGTTCGTCATGCTGTTCGTCCTCTTGTTCCGGGTTCAGAAGGGAAAGGTGAATTGCACCCAGAAGCGTTCGCCCTCGGCCTTGTTCTCCGAGTCGAATTCCTTCTGGTATTTGGCCACCACCGCCACGCCGGGGCGGAAGTCATAACGGACCTGCGGACCCAGGGCGGCGCCTTGGGTGCGGTAGCCGTCCAGGTAGGTGCGACCGTCCAGCTCGTCGTCCGACATTTGTTTGAAGTAAAAACCCTGCACGCCGAGTTGCAGCTTGTCGGTCATCGACCAGGCCACCACCTGCTCGTAGTGCATCAGCCAGCCGGTCTGATAATCGGTGTCGTCGTTCTCGGTATTCACCGCCGCCGACAAGGTACCGCCGATTTCCCAGCCCGGCGCCGGGAACCAGCTGTAACCGGCGTTGGGTTGCCAGGAGGTGTAGTTCACCGCCGCGTTGGCGGCGCGGTCCCGGTCGTAGGAACCGGTGGGCACATCCAGATCCAGCGGCGCGATCTGCATGAAAAAGGTGTTGGCGTCGTTGTGGGTGCCGATGATCAGCGGCTTGAGGCTGAGGTTACCCAGGCCGTTGTCGGTGCTTTCGTCGCCGAACAGGGTGATGGAGGCGTCCACGTAGGGCAGCACGAAACCGGACACCAGGTGGGTGTTGCGCCCGATCATGCCCCAGCCATGGTCGAGGCGCAGGGCGTCGACGAAAATTTCCGCGTCCACGTCCACGCCGCTGTCATTGCCGGCGCCATCATTGAGCCGGTTGGCACTGTAGAACAGGGTGTAGTTGTACAGGCGGTTTTCCCCGGGGGCGGTGGCGACGCCGTTGAGCACGGTGTTCACACCGATTGGCCAGGAGATGTTGCCGTTTTCGGCGGCCGTGGCCGGCGCGCTCAGCAGCGCGCCGCCGAGGCTGATCAGCGCCACGGGGAACGCATTTAATTTCGTCCTGTTTTTGCTTATATGCATTTTATGGGACACTTGTCTTATCATTATTCTCTCCGGTTTTTTTAACGGGCCGGCCAGGGGCCGGCCCGGTTCACAGGTCGAGGACCAGCAACGGCGAGCGGGCCCGGGAACAGCACAAGGCAATTTGCTCGTTGGCCGCCTGCTCCGCCTCGGTTTGAAAGAAATCGCGGTGGTCGGCCTGGCCTTCCAGCAACGTGGTCAGGCAGGTGCCGCACACCCCCTGCTCGCAGGACAGCTCCACCTCGACGCCATGGTCCTTGAGGACCTGAGCGATGGTTTTGTCCGCCGGCACCGCCAGGGTCTGGCCGCTGCGTTGCAGACGGATCTCGAAGGCGCCATCCGGGTCCGCGTCGGCGGCGGGTTCCGGCGGCGCGAAGAATTCCCGGTGCAGCCGCTCCTCGTCGATGCCATGACGGTGGCCGGTTTCCAGTACCTGATCGATAAAGCGGGCCGGGCCGCACACATAAAAATGCGCGTTCGCGGCGGCCTGGCTCATCACCCCGTCCAGGTCCAGACGGTAGTCCGGCGACTGCCCGGTGAGGTAGAAGCGCACCCGGTCACGGTAGTCCGCGTCCTGAAGCGCGCCGAGAAAGGCACAGCGGGCTTCGCTGCGGGCGCAGTAATGCAACTGGAACTCGGCGCCCTGGCGGTGCAGAGCACGAGCCATGCCGTACAGCGGCGTGATGCCGATGCCACCGGCGAGCAGAATGGACGGGTGATCACCTTCGTTGAGCGGGAAATGATTGCGCGGCACGCTGACGCGCACGGTATCGCCCTGGCGCAGGGATTGATGCACGGTCACCGAGCCACCCCGGGAGGTTTCGGTGCGCAGCACCGCGATACGGTAACGGCGACGCTCTTCCGGGTCGCCGTACAGGGAATACTGGCGGATCAGGCCGGGCCGGATTTCCACATCAACGTGGGCGCCGGCGGTGAACGTCGGCAGCTCCTTGCCGGTGGGGTCGGCCAGCTCCAGGCTGACGACGTTTTCCGCTTCCACATCTTTACGTACGACTTTCAGGGTCATCCAGGTGATGGACATGGGACACCTCGAAAAAGCCGGGATGGAGTCAGGCACCCTCCTCCACCCCGGTACGGCTACTACTGCGGAAGTTCCGCGCGAATCAGAGCTTCCATGCTGCGGCGCACCTTCACGGAGGTGACATCGCCCTTGGCGAGAAAGTCCTTGAAGCCCCCATCGCCACTTTTTCGCAGCATCTCCTCAAGGGCTTCCACCGCGTCCACGTCCTGCTGCAGAACGGCGGCGAAGGCGCCATTGATGATGTTGGTGACGTTGTCGTCGTCGGTGGCGAAGTTACGCGAGTAGGCCACGAAGTAATGAGTTTCGTGGTCGGTGGCCGGAGTCACCGCGTGGTGCACCTTGTAGGTGCCCAGTTCGCGGCCCGGTTCGCCGTCCTTCTTGTCGTGGGCGAGGAACACTTCCTCGGCCAGGTGCAGGCACGGCAGGTAGAACTCCATGGACATCAGCCGATCGATGGGTTTGTGATAGCCGAGGATGTCGGAGAAAAAGCCGGTGGGCTCCTGGTTGTACATGGCGCGGGCATCCCGATACCACATGCCCTCGCCGCTGACATCGAAGCCGGTGTCGGCCACCGCGTCGACACCAATGATGCCCGGGTGCAGGAAGGTCAGGTGCGACAGGTCGCACAGGTTTTCGTGCATCAACTGGTGACGGGCCTTGAGCAGATGGGTGGCGGCTTTTACCGGCAGCCAGTCCGGGTCGGTGAGTTTGACGATGTCATGATCGGGAATCAGGGATTCGTCGGCTTTTTCCGGGTCGCCCATCCAGATCCAGAACCAGTTCCAGCGCTCAACCACCGGGTAGGCATCAATGCGGCACGAGGCGGGAATCGCTTCCTGGGTGGGAATGCGCGTGCAGGCGCCGCTCTGGTCGAAGGTGAAGCCGTGGTAACCGCATTCCAGGCGGTCGCCGACCACGCGGCCCTTGGCCAGCGGGAACTGGCGGTGCGGGCAGCGCCCGTGCAGGGCCACGATGTTGCCGTCTTCCTTGCGGTAGAACACCACCGGTTCGTTGAGCAGCCAGCGCTCCATCGGTTCGCGGGTGACCTCGTCGCTCCAGCCGGCCACATACCATTGATTGCGAGCCGCCCACAGGCCTTCGGCGTAGGGATACATAGTCGTTACCTCATTGTCTCTGCTTTGTTGTTGTCACTTGCCGGCGCCCTCAGGCGCGCACCCAGCCGTCGCCGCGCGCGGTGTTGTTGGTCGCCATATCCTCTTCCTTGAGCCAGGTGGCCAGGGTCTCATGGGCGGTGCCGGCGGCTTCGCTCATCAAACGGTCGGTGGCCGGTACCAGGGTGGTCAGTTCCACCTGAAGGCCGTTGGGATCATGGAAATAGATCGAGTAGCAATAGCCATGGTCGGTTTCAAAGGCGGATACACCGGCGTCGGCCAGCTTCTGCTTGAAATGGCGCACCGTGTCCTTGCCTTCCACGGTGAGCGCGATGTGGTGAGCGAAGGGGTTGATGTCCTCGAACTTGTTCACCGACGTGTCCTGGCTCGCCTGCTCGGATTTGAACTGGAAGAACGCCAGGCAGCTGCCATCGTTAAGCTCGAAGAAGGTGTGCACGTAGTTGTCCGGCTCACCGGTGACCGGGTTGACCCGCTCCACCCAGGTGCCCACCAGCGGCAGGCCAAGGATGTCCTCGTAGAAGTGGCGGGTTTCTTCCATGTCCCGGGCCATGAAGGCGTGGTGATGCAGCCTGCCCACGCGATTCGCCTTGCGCAGGGCGGCGATGCGCTCGGGATTGCCGGTAACGGTAGTGGCTTCGGTCATCGTCATATCCTCTTGTTGTTAGTCGACATTGACGGGGTGGGCCGGGGAGGCCTCCGCCCCTCGGGAACAAAAAGGCCGGCATGCCGCGACCCATTGATCCAGGGCGGCATTGACGGCTTCGGGGTTTTCCATGGTGAGCATGTGCCCGGCGGCGGGGATCTCCACCAGCCGGGCACCGGGAATCAGGTCGGCCATTTCCCGGTGGGCGGCCGGCGGTCGCAGCCGGTCCTCGGCGCCCGCCAGCAGCAAGGTAGGCGCGCTGATGGAACGCAGCACCGCGCGGGAATCCGGGCGCGCCGCGCCGGCGGCGATGTGGGCTTCCAACTGGTCCGGGGAGTGCTCGGCGATCATGGCGAGAATGTCCTCCACCAGGGGCTCGTCCGCGAGCCGCGCCTCGGGGATCAGCGCCGGCAGCCAGCGGCGCGCCATGGCGGGCATGCCCTGCTCCCGGGCCAGGGCCAGCAGCCCGTTGCGGGTCTCGGTTTCCCGGCGGCCCGCCTCGCCGGTCGGGCAAGGGCCGTATTCAGTGCCGGCGAAGCACAGCCCGATAACCCGGTGGGGCGCCAGACGCTGTACTTCCATGGCCACCCGGGCGCCCATGGAATGGCCGGCCAGCAGAAAGCGCTCCGGGGCCTGGGCGAGCACGGCCCGGGCCATGTCGGTCATATGGCGGGCGTCGCCGTAGTCGGCGATGCGCGGTTCGCAGCGGCCCGCCAGGTGGCGGGCCTGGTGACGCCAGGCGCGACCGTTGCACACCATGCCGGGCAGTAGCATGAGAACCGGCCGGTCGTTTTCGGAGTGATCAGCGCCCGAGGCGGGGATCGTTGTTGCCTTCATCGTGTCGCGCTCCTCTTTTGTTGTGTGATGGGAACCGATGAAGAGGGCCTGAAAACGAATATAGAGGGGCGCAACAATGCTTGAAAATGATTAAGCTGCATGAAAACCATCGATACCATCGATTCGGTTTCACAGCGTGGGACGCAAAAAAAAACGGGCCGAAGCCCGTTTTTCTCTGTCGCGCGGTGCGTGGAGGTGTGCGCTTAAAGGTGAATACCGCACTCGGTCTTGCTGGAGCCCTGCCAGCGGCCTTCGCGGCCTTCACCCTTCCAGGTGCAGTGGCTGCAGCCAATGGAGTGGTAGCCTTCCGCCACCAGCGGATGGAACGGCAGGTCGTGGTCGGCGATGTAGGCGTCGCGCTGCTCCCGGGTGACATCGATCATCGGGTTGAACTTGATCATGCCCCGGCGTTCCTCGAACACCTCCAGGCCGGCACGGTGCTCGGTCTGCCAGCCCATCAGGCTGGAAATCCACAGGTCGTAGTTTTCCTTGGCGTCTTCCAGGGGCTGCACTTTGTTGACCTGGCAGCACAGGTCCGGGTCGGTGCGCCACATCTGTTCGTCCTGGGTGATCTGGTGCTGGCGCGGGTCGGCGCGCAGGTCGATCACATCCAGGTTGAACTTCTCCACCAGGTATTCCTTGTAGTCCAGGGTTTGCTGGAAGTGGTACCCGGTGTCGATGAAGTGGATCTTCTGCTCCGGCCGGATGCGCGAAATGATGTGCAGGAAATAGGCGGAGGTGGCCGCGAAGGAGGAGGTCACCATGATCTTTTCGGGGGCGAAGTCCTGATAAACGCGGCGGATGCGGGCCTCGAAGTCCAGGGGCGCGTAGATCCGGTTGAGATCCTCGATGGCGTCCCGGGAGAGACCGGCGCTGTTGTCGCCCACTCGTGTGATCAGCTGCGCGTTACCCATGGCGTTGCCTGTCCTTGTTCCAGATCGGTGGCTTGGAACCGTCATGATAAGGATGGGCGACACATTTAAAAGAAATATCTGGTGCTATTTTTATGCCCGTACGGCATATGTGAACAATGACGCCTTTACGGAATTTGACGGTTTCGATTCGGAACTCCGCCATCGAGGCGGGTCCCAATGAGGGGACACGGGAGATATGTCCCCTTTGTTAAGCCGTAAAGGAGCTTTGCCATGAAAAAACGCGTTCTTTCTCTGTCCGCTCTGTTCCTCGCCGCCGGTCTCAGCGGCGCCGCCCTGGCGCAGCAAAACGCCGCCGGCCAGCAGCCACCGCCGAAGGCGCCACAGACCGCCCAGCCGGCCCTGGGCAACGCCTCGGACATCTCCGACGACGAGGTACAGCAGTTCGCCGACGCCCAGGAGAAGGTGGAGGAGATCAAGGGCGAATACCGCACCAAGGTGCAGGAGAACTCCGATGAGCCCGAGCAGGCCATGGAAATGCAGCGCCAGGCTCAGCAGGAAATGGTCCAGGCGGTGAAGGACTCCGGTCTGGAGGTGCGTAAATACAACCAGATCGCGCAACTGGCCCAGTATGACTCCGGGCTGCGCGAACGCATCGAGAAGCAGCGCTGAAGTCCCCGCTTCCCCCGGGAACGAGAAAGGCCGGCATTCGCCGGCCTTTTCGGTTTTACCGGGGGCGGGTCCTCAGAAGCTGACCTTCATGCCCAGCCAGTAGCGGCGGCCGTCTTCCACGTAGCCGTACTCGTCCTGGAAAATCTCCTTGTCGGCAACGTTGTAGATACCGGTGTTGAGGGTGGTGTTGCGGTTCACCCGGAAGGCCAGACCGGCATCCACCAGGGTATTGGAAGGCGCCACGATACTGCTGCTGGAAGGCCCGGTGATGGGTTGGCTTTCCTCGCCCCGGTAGCGCACGGTGAGCCACGGTGACAGCGTGTCGGTGGCGCGCCAGTCCATCTGCAGGCTGGCCAGATGCTTGGGAATCTGGTTGAGCGGCTCGCCTTTGTACTCACCGGACTTCTGTTCGGAATCCGTATAGCTGTAACTCAGGGTGATATCCAGCACCCGGGCGATGTTGGTGGACAGCGCCGCCTCCACGCCCCGGGTCATGGCCTCGTCCACGTTGACCCGGTAGGTGGGGTCGGAACCGAAGGAGTTGGGGCCGTCGGTGCACACGGTCACCGGGCAGGCGATGCGGGTGATCTTGTCCTCGAAATCATTGTGGAACACGGTGACGCTGGCCTGCAGTGGCCGGCCAGCGTTGAAATACAGGCCCAGTTCCTTGTTCACCGAGGTTTCCGGCTCCAGGTCCGGGTTGCCGTAGATGTTGCCGCCCCGGCTCACCTGGCCCCAGCCGGGGGTGATCTCGCGCAGCGCCGGGGAGCGGAAGCCGGTGGAAACCCCACCCTTCAAGGTCCAGCGCGGGGCAAAGCCCCATACCGCGTAAAGGCGCGGGCTGACGTGGCTGCCGTAGTTTTCATCATCGTCCAGGCGCAGGCCGCCGGTGAGGCTGACGTTGCCCGGCAGCATCCACTCGTCCTCCACGAAGGCCGCCCATTTGGACGCGTCCACGTCGGTCAGGTCGGAGATCTGGTTGGAGGTGCGATCCGACAGTTCCTCTTTTTCGAACTGCCCGCCCAGGGTCAGCAGGTGATTGGCCAGGGGCAGCATCAGGCTGCTCTTGGCGGTGGTGTTGACGATGGTCATCTCGCGGGTTTCGTTCTCCGCGTCCTCGCGCTGGATATAGGTGTCGGTGGTACCGAAATCCCAGCGGCCCACATGGCTCAGCGACAGGATTTCGTTGCTGAATTCATTGTCGGAATCGGTGCAGCCACCCCGGCAGCCCTCGGCGGGGGCACTGTAGCCGATCAGCGAGCGGCGACGCTGGTCGACGCGACGCGCTTCCAGGGTCCAGTCCTGATTGTCGGTGGGCGTGAACGACAGGCGCGCGGCCAGGCCGTTCAGCTTTTTCTCTTCGTAGCCGTCGACGAAGCGGTCTTCCTCACGGTTATAGGTATTGCCATAAAGCTGCAGGCCGAGGCGGTCCTTCACCAGCGGGCCGCTGATGCTGAAGTTCCCCTTCTGGATGTCGCCGGAGCGGGAATCGTCCTGGAAGATGGTGTCGAGCTGGATGCCGCCGCCCCATTCGTCGGCCACCTTGCGGGTGATCACATTGATCACGCCGCCGATGGCGTCGGAGCCATAAAGCGTGGACATGGGCCCGCGCACCACCTCGATGCGTTCGATCGCCTGCAGCGGCGGCAGCCAGTCCTGCTCGAAGCCGGCGCTGCCGTTGGGGCGGGTTTCCCGGGTGGAGAGCGGGCGCCCGTCCACCAGGATCAGGGTGTAGGAGGACGGCATGCCGCGAATCACGATGTCGTTGCCCCCGTCGCCGGCACCGCCGCCGGTGATGGTGACGCCGGGCACGTCGCGCAGGGCGTCGGTGGCATCCTGGTAGTAGCGCTGCTCGATCTGCTCGCGGGTGATCACGCTGATCGACGCCGGCGCGTCCTCCAATTGCTGGGCGTGGCCGGCGGCGGTAACCGTCACCGCGCCCAGTTGATGATCGTTATCGGCGTCGTCGGCCAGGGCCGGCACGACGGCGGCCGCCAGCAACCCCGCCAGGGTAAGGCGCCAGGTGCTTCCCATCCCAGTACTCCTCTCTTATTTGCATGGAACCTCGAATAGCCGGAAATGCTATTCATTCTTATTTGCAAATAAAGAGGATTTACATTCTATACATCCGCCTCCGCCGGCAACCGCAGATGCACCCGCAGCCCGGGCCCGTCGTTGTCCGCCCACAGGGTGCCGCCCTGCCGGGCCACGGCGCGGCGGGCGATGCTCAGCCCCAGGCCGAAGCCGTGGTCGGCGGAGCGCGCCTGGTCCAGGCGCACGAAGGGTTCAAAGATGGCGTCCAGGCGTTCATCCGGCACGCCGGGGCCTTCGTCCGCCACCCACAGATGCCAGGTGTCGCCCTCGCGGCGGCCATCCAGGGTCACCCGACCGTCCGGCGGTGAGTAGCGCACCGCGTTACGCACCAGATTTTCCAGGGCCTGGGCCAAATCGTTGAGGTTGCCGCGCACCCGGGCGGAGCCCGGCACCCGGCAGGGGAAGCGGCTCGGCGACCAGTCGCTTTCGAAGGCGGCGTTCTCCGCCACCAGCTCCCATACCGACACCGGCGACAGCACCTCGGTGGCGGCATCACGCTGCTCGGTGTCGTGCCAGGCCAGGCTCAGAGTGTCGCCCACCAGAGTGCGCATGGCCGCCAGCTCGCGGGCCACCCGGCGGCGCAGTTCCGCCTCGCGGAGGTCGCTCTCCAGGGCCACCGCCAGGCGGCTGAGCGGGGTACGCAGTTCATGGGAGAGGTCATGCAGCAGGCGCCGCTGGGTGTCGAGCATGCCGGCCACCCGCTCGGCCATGCGATTGAAACGCCGGCCCAGTTCCCCGAACTCATCGCCGCGCCGGGCCAGGTCGGCGTCCACCCGCGCCGCCGGATCATCCTGGAAACGGCGCACCCGGGCCTGCAGTTGGCGCAGCGGCACCATGATGCGCCAGTACAGCAAGGCGCCGGCCAGCAGCGCCAGCAACGCCGGCATCACCACCAGCAGAAAGGTCTTCCAGTAGGGCCAGCTGTCACCGGGGAAATAGCGCGGCGGCAACTGCATCACCAGGCTGCCGGCCTCCGGCGCCTGGGGAAAGGGCACGCCGATGTAGGGCATGGCGGTCATTCGGAAGCTCATGCGCCAGTCCGGTTTGCGCTGGAAGCGCAGCCCGGCGCGCTGGGCCTCGGTGAGCGACCGGCCGCTGAGGGACGCGTCGTTGGCGTCCACCACCATGGCATCGCCGGGCTCACGCTCGGCCAGGGCGTCCAGCCAGGCGGCCACCGCTTCCTCGCCACCGCCGTCCCAGGCCCGCCAGGCCTCGGCGGCGTAGCCGCGCAGCACGGTCTTGGCTTCCTCGTCGAGCAGCAGCACCCGGTTGCCCACGTGGCGGGTCAGGGTCCAGCTCAGGCCCACGGTGATCACCGCGCTCAGGCACAGCAGCGCGGCCAGCTTCCAGAACAGGGAACCGCGGCCGGGCATCAAAGCCCCTCGGTGACCAGGGTGTAACCCTGGCCCCAGACCGTGCGCAGGGGCTGGCCGGCGATCCCGGCATCGCGCAGCTTGCGGCGCAGGTGGCTGACGTGCAGGTCCAGGCTGCGGTCATGGCGCCCGAAGCCCCGGTGCAGCACGGTCTGGTAGAGGAAGGCCTTGCTCAAAACCTGGTCGGGCTGATCCGCGAGCACCTGCAGCAGGCGGAACTCGGTGACCGTGAGCGCCAGGTCCCGGTCCTGGTAGCGGGCGCTTTCCGTGGCCGGGTCCAGACGCAGGCCACCGGCGTTGCGTACCGTCGGCGCGCGCCGCTCCAGGGCCACCCGGCGCAGCACCGCCTCCACGCGCACCGCCAGCTCGGCCATGCTGAACGGTTTCGGCAAATAGTCGTCGGCGCCGCGCACCAGGCCGGTGATGCGGTCCTGCTCATCGCCCAGGGCGGACAACAGAATCACCGGCACCGGGCTGTGGCGGCGCAGCTCGGCGAGCAGAGCCAGGCCGTCGAGGCCGGGCAGCAGAATATCCAGCATCACCAGATCGAACCGCTGATCCCGGGCCGCCGCCAGCCCGGAACGGCCGTCGCGGCGCACCGTCACCTGGTGGTGGCGGTCACTGAAGTAGGCGCGCAGGTCCGCCGACAGCACCGGATCGTCCTCGATCACCAGCAGCCGGGCCGGGCAATGGGTCAGGGCATTCATTCGCGAATAATAGGCATTATCATTCCAGGCCGCCAGCAGGGCCCTTACATTCCTTACACTGTCTCGATTGCGAATTAAAAACGATTCTTATTATCATGCCTGCTTTCGCAGGCTGGCCGGGATCATCCCTTGGACAAGAAAGCCAAAGCCCGCTGGTTGAAGCGTTTCCACCAGTGGCATTGGATCAGCTCGGCGGTGTGCCTGGTGAGCATGGTGCTGTTCAGCGTCACCGGCATCACCCTCAACCACGCCGCCGCCATCGGCGCCGAACCGGACGTGACCACCGTGGACCGGGTGCTGCCGGCGGACCTGCTAGCCGGCCTGGAGGACGTGGAATCCGGCCCGCTGCCGGCGGAACTGCGCCGCTGGCTGGGCCGGGAAACCGGGCTGGCGGTGGACCACCGCCCGGCGGAATGGTCCGACGCGGAGGTCTATCTGGCCCTGCCCCGCCCCGGCGGCGACGCCTGGCTGGCCATCGACCGCGCCGACGGCGCCCTGATGGCGGAGGACACCGACCGGGGCTGGATCGCGCTGTTCAACGACCTGCACAAGGGCCGCCATGCCGGCACGGTGTGGCGCTGGTTCATCGACATTTTCGCGGTCGCCACCCTGGTGTTCGCCGCCACCGGCCTGGTGCTGATGGCGCTGCACGCCAAACGGCGACCGGCCACCTGGCCGGTGACCGCGCTGGGGCTGATTCTGCCCTGGCTGCTGATCGCCTTTTTCGTTCATTAGGAGACGTTATGCGAGTTGTTCTCGCCAGCGCCCTGTGCGCCCTGGCCGGCGCCACCTGGAGCGCGGAATTCAAGGTCGACGTGGAGGTGCCGCGCCTGAGCGTGGCGGAGTACCACGCCCCCTACGTGGCCTTCTGGGTGCGCCACGGCGAATCCGGCGCGGTGACGCCGCTGGGTCTGTGGTACGACGACCAGGAGAAATGGCTCAAGGACCTGCGCCTGTGGTGGCGCCGCACCGGCCGCGGCCAGAGCGATCCCTATGACGGGCTCACCGGCGCCACCCGCCGCCCCGGCCAGCACGGCGTGGATTTTTCCGAGCTGCCGGCCCTGGCCGACCTGCCGGAGGGCGATTACGAGCTGGTGGTGGAAGCGGCCCGGGAAGTGGGCGGTCGGGAAGTGGTGCGCCTGCCCTTCCACTGGCCCGCCGACGAGGCCGCCACCGTGGATGCCGCCGGCGACCAGGAACTGGGTCGCGTGCGCCTGCGCATCGCGCCCTGAACAACGCTTCGAACAACGCTTCGCCAACGACAAAGAACGCAATAAGCAAGGAGACCGCCATGAAAGCCCTGCCCTTCGCCGGCGCCGCCCTGGCCGCGCTGCTGGTACTCAGCCCCGCCGCCCAGGCCCACAAGCGCTGGCTGCTGCCCAGCCACACCGTGGTGTCCGACACCCAGTGGATCACCGTGGATACATCCGCCTCCAACGACATCTTCTACGTGGACATGCCGTTCCCCCTGGCCGGCTTGCAAGTAACCGGCCCGGACGGCAAGGAAGCGGAAGTGGACAACCGCCTGGAAGGCCATCGCCGCAGCGTGTTCGACGTCAACCTGAACCAACAGGGCAGCTACCGCGTGACTCTGTTCCGACCGCTGTACGTGAGCCTTTACCAGCTCGACGGCGAGCGCCACCACCAACGGGGGCAGTCGCCGGAGGCCCTGCTCAAGGAAGTGCCCGAGGGCGCCACGGAGGTACGCATCTCCGAGGTGATCAGCCGCCTGGAAACCTTCGCCACCGTGGGAGCCCCCAGCGACAAGGCACTGACCCCCACCGGCAAGGGCCTGGAACTGCAGGCTCTGACCCACCCCAATGATTTGTACCAGGGCGAAACCGCCCGCTTCCGCTTCCTGGTGGATGGCGAGCCGGTCTCCGGCCTGGAAGTTGAGGTGATGCCCGCCGGCACCCGCTATCGTGATAGCCAGAATGCCTGGACCGTGACCAGCGACGAGAACGGCGAGGTGTCCCTGGAATGGCCACAAGCGGGCCGCTACTACCTGGAAGCCAACCACGCCGACGACCGCGCCGAACACGACAAGGCCGACGGCCGCCGGCTGCAGTACATGGCCACCTTCGAGGTGTTGCCGCTGTAACGAATCGAATAATCTGAAGAAACCGCGTCGGTGAGGCGGTGGTTCCAATCCCGCCTCTCCGGCTAGGCTGGAGCCACCCATCAGGAACCCGTAAGGAGACGTCATGCGATCCGCACTCACCGGCCTGTTCGCCGCCGCCCTGTTCACCCTGGCCACTCCGGCTCTGGCGGACACCACCGAATACACCCTGGACCCGGGCCACACCCAGGTGCGTTTTTCCTGGAACCACTTCGGCTTTTCCGTGCCCGAGGCCAACTTCAACGACATCAGCGGCACCCTCACCGCCGATCCGGACAACCCCACCGACGCCCGCGTCGACGTGACCATCCAGGTGGACAGCATCGACACCCATGTGCCGCTGCTCAACGAACACCTGCTCAACAAGCCGGAATTCTTCAAGGCCAAGGAGCACCCCACCATCACCTTCAAGAGCACCGGCATCCGTAACGTGGCCGATGACCGCCAGTCCTTCGATCTGGTCGGCGACCTGACCGTCAACGGCATCACCAAACAGGTGGTGCTGGATGCCACCGTCAACAAGGTGGGCGAACACCCCATGTACGACGGCGCGACGGCGGCCGGCTTCAACGCCACCACTACCCTGAAGCGCTCCGACTTCGGCATGGATGCCTATGTGCCGGCGGTGAGCGATGAGCTGGATGTGCGCATCACCGTGGAAGCGGTGGAAGCGGACGCCTTCGCCAAGAAGCAGGAGGGGTAACACCCAGCACTAACCCCATCGCGACTGAAGTCGCTCCTACGCGCCCCCGTAGGAGCGGCTTCAGCCGCGATTTTCCCCTTTCATTACCACCCCAACCCCCGAAAAAGCGTGCATTTCCGCCACGCATCCCGTATAGTCCGCCTCCCTCATTTCAGGGCCACGCCGGCACCGCACTGATCGACAAGCCCGGCCCAGCGCCCGTCCACCGAAAGGTCTGTGCATGTCGTTCGATACCCTGGGCCTGCCCGAGTCGCTGCTCGGCGCAATTGCCCGTCTTGGCTTTGAAACTCCGTCCCCGATCCAGGAACGCAGCATTCCCGCTCTGCTGAAAGGCAGCGATCTGCTGGGTCAGGCGCAAACCGGCACCGGTAAAACCGCCGCCTTCGGCCTGCCCCTGCTGGCCCGTCTCGACCCGCAACTGAAAGCACCGCAGATGCTGGTGCTGGCTCCCACCCGCGAGCTCGCCCTGCAGGTGGCCGAGGCTCTGGAAACCTTCGCCTCCGGCCTGCCCGGCATCACCGTGACCCCGATTTACGGCGGCGGCGGCTACCGGGATCAGCTGCGTGCCCTGAAAAGCGGCTCCCAGGTGATCGTCGGCACCCCCGGCCGGGTCATGGACCACATGGAACGCGGCAGCCTGCGCCTGGACCAGTTGCGCGCCCTGGTGCTCGACGAAGCCGACGAGATGCTGCGCATGGGCTTCATCGACGACGTACGCTGGGTGCTGGAACGCACCCCGGCGGACTGCCAACTGGCGCTGTTCTCCGCCACCATGCCGCCGGCGATCAAGACCATCGCCGACCAGCATCTGAAGAACCCGGAGTGGATTCGCATCGACGGAGGCAAGGCCAGCACCGGTGAGCGTATTCGCCAGCGCTACTGGCCGGTGGCCGGCATCAACAAGCTGGATGCCCTGTGCCGGATTCTGGAAGCCGAACCCCACGACGGCGTGATCGTGTTCGCGCGCACCAAACAGGCCACCATCAACCTGGCTGAACAGCTGGTCGGCCGGGGCTGGCGCGCCGAGGCGCTTAACGGCGACATGCCCCAGGCACAGCGGGAAACCACCGTGTCACGGCTGCGCGAGCACCGCATCGACCTGCTGGTGGCCACCGACGTGGTGGCGCGGGGCCTGGACGTGCCGCGCATCACCCATGTGTTCAACTATGACATGCCCACCGATCCGGAAGCCTATGTGCACCGTATCGGCCGTACCGGCCGTGCCGGTCGTGACGGCGAGGCGATCCTGTTCGTGGCGCGCCGCGAACAGGGTCTGCTGCGCGGCATCGAGCGCACCACCGGCCAGCGTCTGGAAAGCATGGACCTGCCCTCCGTGGACGTACTCAACCAGCGCCGCCGGGATGCCTTCCGGGACAGTCTGGGCGAAGCCCTCAAGCGCGGCGACACGGACGCCAACCGCGAACTGCTGGCCAAGCTCTCCCAGGAACTGGAACTGCCCGCCGAGGATCTGGCCGTCGCTCTGGCCACGCTGATGTTCGAGAAGGAACCGCTGTTCCTGAAGGCGGCGCCGCCGCCCTCCAAGCGCGAACGTCAGGGCGGCGCCACCGCCGGCAAGGGCGGCAAGCGCGAACGGGATCGCAAGAGCGGCAAGGCCCCGCGTAACGCGGGGCCGATGAAAATGTATCGGGTGTCCGTGGGCGAGACCCACGGCGTGCGACCGGGCAACCTGGTGGGCGCCATCGCCAACGAGGCCGGCCTGAGCAGCGGCCAGATCGGCGCGATCCGCATCCACCAGGACCACAGCACGGTACAGCTGCCGGAGGCGCTCAGCGCCAAGCAGCTCCACCAGCTGCGCACCGCCCGGGTGTGTCAGCGCATGCTGGAACTGGAAAGCGTCTGAGAACGCTCCGGGTCGGCGCCCTCAGGCGTCGACCCGGAACCCTACGTTAACGACCACCTGAAAGTGGGCCACCTTGCCATTCTCGATGTGGCCACGGGTCTCCTTCACCTCGAACCATTCCAGATTGTCGACGCTCTTGCCGGCGGCGGCCACGGCGTTTTGTACCGCGTCCTCGATGCCGGTCCTTGATGAGCCGACCAGTTCCAGCTTTTTATAAACGTGCTCGCTCATTACTGCCTCCTTTCCTGAGTGTTCCTCCAGCCTCGACCTCCAGCGGCCCCGGTTTCAAGGCCCTCGCCGAGTCTTTTACGGTGTTTTCCCGACAGCCCGATACTGATGCCGGTCAAGGAAGCGGCGCGCCGGGTCTTGAAACCGGGCCCGATGACCTTAATGTCGGAAATGAGAAGGTTGTCAGAAGGAGTTGAACCATGAGCAACAGCAAACTGCTTCCCTGGAACTGGTTGAGCAAGGAAACCAGCCGTGACCGACCGCTGACCCAGCGGCGCCCGTCCCATCCGCTGCTACGCTGGGATCGGGAGTTCGACAACTGGTTCGAACAGATGCTCGGCGACATGGCCTGGACCACGCCGGCGCCCCACGCGGAGCCATCGGCGCCATTCCGGCCCAACATCGACATCGTCGAGAAGCCGGACCGCTACATGATCACCGTGGAGGTGCCCGGCATGGAGCGCGACGATCTGTCCGTGAACCTGGATGGCGACACCCTGGTGATCAGCGGTCGCAAGGAGGAAACCCGACTCAATGAAGAGGACGGTTACCACTACACGGAGCGCCGTTTCGGTCGCTTCCAGCGACTGCTGACGCTGCCGGCGGACGCCGATGGTGATGCCCTCAGCGCCTCGTTCAACAATGGGCTGCTGACGCTGGACGTGCCGCGCCACGAGAACCACCCGCGCAGCACCCGGGCCATCGAAATCCACTGAACGCGCTCAGCGCTCCGGGATGCGCAACGCCGAGGCCGGCAGCTTGCCCGGCTGGAAGGTGTTGACCGGCAGGTCGGCGCGATAGCCCAGGGACAGCCCGCACAGCAACTGGTAGCGCGCCGGAATCCGGAAATGCTTTTCCAACGGCGAGCGCCACAGCCCGAGGGCTCCCTGGGCGCAGCTGCCGAGCCCCTGATCGGTGGCGGCCAGCATCAGGGTCTGCAGGAAAATGCCGGAATCCAGCACGCTGTAGACGTCCAGGCCCTTGTGGGCGAACACGAACAGGGCCACCGGCGCGTCGAAGAAACGGAAGTTGGCGGCCATTTGCTCCCGGCGGGCGGCCTTGTCGGCGCGGCCGATGCCGAGTTGCTCGTACAGGGCCCGGCCGGTCGCCACCCGGCGCGGCTGCAGGTCGTCCGGGTAGTTGACCACCGGCCGGAAGTCGCCGTCCGGCAACCCCGGGTCCCGGCGCAGGGCCGCCAGCGCCTTCTTCCAGGCCGGCGCCTTTTGCAGCCGGCTGAGCCGTTCAAAACGACGGCTCAGTTCGCCGCGCAAGTCGTCCAGCACCGCGCCGCTGGCCACCGCCACCTGGTAAGGCTGGGTATTGGACCAGCTCGGCGACGCCCGCACGGCGCGGTCCAGCAGGGCATCGAGCACGGTGTCTGGCACCGGCTGCTGGGTAAAGGCCCGGGTACTACGCCGGGCATTGAGCACATCATTGAATTCCATCGGGAGTTCCTGAATGGGAAGGCGCACTGGCGACAGTTTGGCAAAACGGTACACTAGCGCGCCATGACGAAGCCGCTCGACCAGATGGCGAGATCCGCCAATTTCTCCCGTTGCCGCCGCTACCGCTACGCCCTGTGGCGTCGCTGGCGCGACGGCGACGACTATCTGCTGCTGGTGGGCCTGAACCCGTCCACCGCGGACCACCGCAAGGACGATCCCACCATTCGCCGTTGTATCGGCTTCGCCCGGGACTGGGGTTACTCCGGTTTGTGCGTGGCCAACTTGTTCGCCTACCGGGCCACCTACCCCCGCGACCTGTTCGCCGCCGATGACCCGATCGGCCCGCGCAACGACTGGTGGCTGCGGCGGCTGGCCGCGGACGCCGCCCTGGTGGTGGCCGGCTGGGGCAACCATGGCACCCAGGGCGACCGGGCGGCGCGGGTGCGCGCCTGGCTGCCGGCGTTGCATTGCCTGCGCCTGAACGGCTCCGGCGAGCCCGCCCACCCGCTCTATCTGCCCAAGACCCTGACGCCCTTCCCGATGCCCGCCAGCGAACCGGCCTGAAAGCCCCCTTGGCATCTCCTTCACCTCCAACTGGCTAGCCTTGGCCCGGGTTGTAAGGGGAGAAAAGCCGGTGCCTAACCGCTTTGCGAGACGTAACAGGCTGGCCGCCCGTGTCATGGGCATCGCCGGTCTGGTTCCATTCTATTTCTGCGCGCTACTGGCCTGGGTGGAAACCACCCGGGTCTGGGCCCTGGACGCGGTCACCGGCTACGCGGCGGTGATTCTGGCGTTCCTGGGCGCGGTCCATTGGGGCCGGGCGCTGGCCGAGCTGGATCGCCGCAATCACATCGGCACCTTGATCTTTGGTGTATTGCCGGCGCTGCTCGGCTGGCTGGCGCTGTTACCACCGGTGGAGTTTTCCCTGCCGATGCTGATCGCCGGCCTGGTGTTCGTGTGGGGCAGTGAGCAGATGGTGTTTTTCGATGTACTGCCAGCCTGGTACCGAACCCTGCGGCACTGTCTCACGGCGGGTTCGGTGCTCGCCCTGGTGATCGCCTGGGCGGCGGCCATGATGGCCATGTTCTGAACCCCACGCCTGGGCTAGACTCGGGCGCATACCGTACTGGAGGGACCCATGGCCGGAATCCGCCGATCGCCACTGCTTGCCATTTGTCTACTGTTCACGCCCGTGCTGGGCGGCTGCGACGACACGCCCGACACCGCGCCGCCGGCCTCGCTGGTGACCTTCAACCAGGACGTGCGGCCGATTCTGGAGAACAAGTGCATCGCCTGCCATGGCTGTTATGACGCCCCCTGTCAATTGAAACTGGAAACCGTGGCCGGGCTGGATCGTGGCGCTTCCAAGGAGCCGGTCTACAAGCAGCGCACCAAGGCCGCCGACCCCACCCGGCTGTTCGTCGATGCCCGGGACACCGCCGAATGGCGCGACAAGGGGTTCTTCTCGGTGATCGACAGCACCGAGGGGATGGAAGCCTCGGTGCTGTATCGCATGCTGGCCCTGGGCCGCGCCCATGAGTTCGCTCCCGGCGAGAAGCTGCCCGAGGAGATCCAGCTGGGCCTGAAACGGGAAAATCAGTGCCCCACCCCGACCAGCATGGACGACTACGCCAAGGACCACCCGCTGGGCGGCATGCCGCTGGGCACGCCGGCGCTCACCGACGAGGAATTCGCCACCGTGCGCGCCTGGCTGGAGGCCGGCGCGCCGCCGGGGGATGACCGCGTCACCCTGTCCGAGGCGGAAACCAGCCAGATTCGTGCCTGGGAGAACTGGCTTAACCGGGATGGCCGCCGCCAGCAACTGGTGGCCCGTTGGGTCTACGAGCACCTGTTCCTGGCGCACCTGTATTTCGACGACGGCGGCGGCCAACGGCCCGATCACTTCTTCACCCTGGAGCGCTCACGCACCCCGCCGGGCAAACCGGTGGTGCCGGTCGCCACGCCGCGTCCCAACGATCCACCCGGCGGTGAGTTCTGGTACCGGCTGCGACCGGTGCGCGGCGCCATCGTGCACAAGACGCACATCACCTACGCACTTACCGAGGCCAAGCGCCGGCGCATGGAAAAGCTGTTCTTCGCCGAGCCCTGGACCGTGAGCCGGCTGCCCGGCTATGGCGAGGACGAACGGGCCAACCCCTTCACCACCTTCGGCGCCCTGCCCGTCCGGGCCCGCTACCAGATCATGCTCGACGACGCCGAATACTTCGTGCGCACTTTCATTCGCGGCCCGGTATGCCGGGGGCAAATCGCCACCGACGTGATCCGCGACCGCTTCTGGGCAGTGTTCCAGGACCCGGATCATGATCTCTACATCACCGACGCCGACTACCGGGCCAAGGTCTCGGACCTGATCGGCCTGCCCGGCCAGGAAGGCAATCTGCTTGATCTGGGCCCGGAATGGCTCCGTTACACCCACCGCCGCAACCAGTACCTGCGCGCCCGCCACGACATCTACGCCGAGCAGGAAAGCGCTGGCCCGGGCTGGGATTCGATCTGGAACGGCGACGGAAACAACGACAATGCCTTGCTGACCATCTTCCGCCACCATGACAACTCCTCCGTGCGGCGCGGGCTGATCGGCGACTACCCGCTCACCACCTGGGTGATGGACTATCCGCTGTTCGAGCGCTCCTACTACAACCTGGTGGTTAATTTCGACGTGTTCGGTTCGGTCTCCCACCAGGCCCAGACCCGGCTCTACTTCGATCTGATCCGCAACGGCGCCGAGCAGAACACCCTGCGCTTCCTGCCCGCCGAGGCGCGCAAACCGGTGCTCGACAGCTGGTACCAGAAGACCGGGCGGCTCAAGCTGCTGATCAGCTACGCCGAAGCGGACACCGACACGCCCACCGGCATCGATTACCAGACCGCCACGCCCATGAACGAATTCAACGCCGGCCTGCTGGGGCGGTTCGCCGGCGTCAACGCGCGACCGGACCCGATCAACCGTTGCGGCGATGGTGACTGCGCCCGGGCCGATGCCAGCGACCTGGAACGCCGGGTGGAAACCACCCTGGCGCCGATCGCGTCGCGGACCGCCGCCGACCTGCCGGTGGTGGACTGGATGCCGGAAGCCAGCCTGCTGCTGGTGGAGGGCGACGGGGAATACACGGTCTATTCGCTGCTACGCAACCGGGCCCACTCCAACGTGGCCTTCATGTTCGGCGAGTCGCTGCGCTACCAGCCGGAGAAGGACACCCTGACGCTTTACCCGGGCGTGCTGCTCAGCTATCCGAACTTCCTGTTCCGGGTCGCCGCCGATGACCTGCCGGCCTTCGCCGACGCCCTCACCGGCGCCCGCGACGAGGCGGATTTCACCGCCCTGGTGGAACACTTCGGCCTGCGCCGCACCGAAACCGACTTCTGGCAATACATCCACGCGCCGCGGCGCTACATGGAACGCCACGAGCCGGTCCAGGCGGGCATCCTGGACATCAACCGCTACGGGAATTTCTAGGCGGGTGCTGCCGATAAAAAAAAGCCCCGCAAGAATGCGGGGCTTAACACTACCGTCATAGCATGCCTGCCGTGGCAGGCTCCCGAGCCTGATGACGATATTCTTTCCGACCGGCGGCGCCTTGCCCCCGGCCCTGAACCAGCGCGGGTTCATGTTCCAGAATACGCGACAGGATGGCAGCACCGGCCCCGGACTGGTATTGTCGCCCATGACTTATTCATGGTGATTCACGACAAACCGGCCGCCCGGCCCTCCAATAAGAGAAGATATGTACCAAGTCAGCGTGCTTGCCTATGACGGCGTATTCGCCTCGGCCCTCACCGGGGTGATGGATCTGCTCAACCTGACCGGTGTCACCTGGAACCGTATTCACGGCCAGCCCCTGAACCGCCAGTTCAAGGTGCAGGTAGTCTCCCGTGGCGGCCAGCCGGTGCGCTGCACCGCCGGCATGCGCATCGCCGTGGACAATGCCCTGGAGCGCGTCGATCAGTGCGATCTGGTGGTGGTGCCGACCATCGGCAACGAGATCACCCAGGTACTGCGCCAGGAGCAGGACACCCTGGAATGGCTGCGCTTCCTGCACGCCGGCGGCGCCGACATGGCCAGCAACTGCACCGGCGCCTTCCTGCTCGCCGAGGCCGGCCTGCTGGACGGTCGCCGCGCCACCACTCACTGGGGTTACAGCCCCCTGTTCCGGGAACGCTACCCTAGGGTCAAACTGGACGAGCGGGAGCTGATCACCCGGGACGGCAACATCTTCTGCGCCGGTGGCGGTACCGCCTGGCGGGACCTGACCATCCTTCTGGTGGAGCGCTACTGCGGCGCCGATCTCGCCCGGGAGCTGGCCAAGGCGTTCGTGATCGACGTGCGCAACGACCCGCAAAGCGTCTACGCCGGCCTGCCCGCCAAGACCTACCATCGCGACGAGCAGGTACAGCAGGTCCAGGCCTGGCTGCATGAACACTTCGCCGAGGGCACCACCCTGGCGGACCTGGCCGAGCGGGTGCATTTGAGCCCCCGGCAACTGCAACGGCGTTTCACCAACGCGCTGGCCGAGCCGCCACTGCAGTACCTGCAGCGGGTGCGCATCGAAGCGGCGCGCAAGATGCTGGAGCGCGGCGCCACCAACCTGGGTCATCTGGCCGAGCAGGTCGGGTACCAGGATGTGAGCAGTTTTTCGCGGCTGTTCAAGCGCCACACAGGTCTGTCGCCGAGCCACTACCGCCAACGCTTCGCCCGGGTCGGCTCGCTGCGCGACTGAGCCGGTGCTAGGCTAGTTCGCCATGGACGATTTCTATGAAAGCCTCGACGGAGCCCTGGCTGAACTGGTGGGGTTTCTCTGGGGCCCGCCTCTGGTGGCGCTGTTGATGGGCGGCGGCCTGTTCTTCCTGCTCTATTCCCGTTTGCTGCCCTATCGGCACCTGTTCTCCGGGGTGCGATTGCTGTTCACCCCGCCGGACCGCGATGACGAAGGCACCCTGTCGCATTTTCAGGCGCTGAGCACCGCGCTGTCCGGCACCCTGGGCATGGGTAACGTGGCCGGGGTGGCCGTGGCCATCGCCGTGGGCGGGCCGGGCGCCATTTTCTGGATGTGGATGAGCGCGCTGGTGGGCATCGCCACCAAGTTCTACACCTGCACCCTGGCGGTCATGTACCGGGGACGCGACAGCGAAGGCGCCCTGCAGGGCGGGCCCATGTACATCATCCGCGAGGGCCTGGGGCGACACTGGCGACCGCTGGCCTATTTCTTCGCCCTGGCCGGGATGCTCGGCACCATGCCGATTTTCCAGATCAATCAGCTCACCGAGGTGGTGCGCGAAGCGATCGCCATCCCCGCCGGCTGGACCGCCGAGAACGACCACTTCACCTTCGACCTGGTATTCGGCGTGATCCTGGCCGGCCTGGTTCTGGCGGTGGTGTCCGGCAAGCTGCCCCGCGTGGGCAAGGTCACCGGAGTGCTGGTGCCGGCCATGATCGTCGGCTACCTGCTGCTTACCGCCATCGTGCTGGCCACCCATGCCGACCAGGTGGGGCCGGCCCTGGCGCTGATCGTGCACGACGCTTTCAGCGGCGAATCCGCCGCCGGCGGCGTACTCGGCGCGGTGATCATCACCGGCGTGCGCCGCGCCGCCTTTTCCAACGAGGCCGGCATCGGTACCGAAGCCATGGCCCACGGCGCGGCGCGCACCGCCGAACCGGTGCGCGAGGGGCTGGTGGCCATGCTCGGGCCGATCATCGATACCCTGATCGTGTGCACCTGTACCGCCCTGGTGATCCTGATCAGCGGCGTCTGGCGCAGCGGCGACGACAATGGCGTGAGCCTCACGGTGGCCGCCTTCGACAGCCTGTTCCTGGATTACAGCGGCGTGCTCCTGGCGGTGCTGGTGGGGGTTCTGAGTTTGAGCACCGTGGTCACATTCTGGTATTACGGCGCCAAGTGCCTGGGTTTTCTGATTGGCGCGCGCTACCAACATCACTATGTTTGGTTTTATCTTTGTCTGGTGGTGATCGGTTCGGTGGCGTCGCTGAACCTGATCATCCGGATCGTGGACAGCATGTATGCCCTGATGGCGCTGCCCACCATGATCGCCTCGCTACGCCTGGCGCCCCGGGTCAACCGGGCCGCGCGGGCGTATTTCGCCGGCGACCGGCGTGAGTGAAATTGACAGCGCCTTGACGCCCGCGCAAGGAAGATAACGATAACGAGAAAGGAGGGTGAACCGTGGAGAATCTGTCCATATTGCTGGTGGAGGACCACCGACAACTGGCGCAAACCGTGGTGGAATTCCTGGAGCAGGAAGGTGCTCTGGTGGATTACGCCAGTGACACGACCCTGGCCCGTACCCTGGTGCAGGAACATCACTATGACCTCCTGCTGCTGGACGTGATGCTGCCCGGCGAGGATGGCTACACCTTCTGCCAGGCGCTGCGCAAGGACATGGCCAAGTCCATGCCGGTGATCTTCATGACCGCTCGCGACCAGCTCGACGACAAACTCGAGGGCTTCGCCCGCGGCGGCGACGATTACATCGTCAAACCCTTCGCGTTGCCGGAGCTGGTGGCCCGGGTTCGCGCCCTGGTCCGCCGTGAGCGCCGTGAGGTGGCCGCCAATTTGCTCACCGTGGCCGACCTGCAGCTCGATCCGGCCCGCCAGGAAGTGCGTCGCGATGGCCAATTGCTCAAGCTTTCTCCCACCGCGTTTCGAATTTTACGAATTTTGATGCGCGAATCTCCCAAGGTAGTGAGCCGTGAGCAACTCGAGCACGAACTGTGGGGCGACCTGGTTCCAGACTCCGACGCACTGCGCAGCCACTTGTATAACCTGCGCAAAGCCGTCGACAAACCCTTCGACACCTCACTGCTGGAAACGCAACCCGGCGTTGGTTTCAGCATTC
The DNA here is from genome assembly GCF_016785095.1 of Alloalcanivorax marinus. GTDB lineage: Bacteria > Pseudomonadota > Gammaproteobacteria > Pseudomonadales > Alcanivoracaceae > Alloalcanivorax > Alloalcanivorax marinus_A. The sequence goes on from NZ_JAEKJB010000009.1 coordinate 95,670, forward strand.
GGGAGCCGCGGGACTGAGATCGCGCCCCCTTGCGGAGCCGCGCCGGCGAGCACAGAATGGCGCGATCAAAAAAAGCGGGCGACACGATAACGATATGCACCGGGGGAACAGTCACTCTTTCAAGAACTTCGTCGACACGCAGCTTCGCGATTTGCAAGCGCGGTTCGGCATGGCCATGTGGTTACTGACGCGCTATCGCGACGATGAATGGCTGTTGCTGAACACCCTCGGCGAAGGCTTCGACCTGGAGCGCGGCGATTTGCTGCGCTGGCGCGACACTATCTGCTATCGCCGGGTGCTCAAGGAAGGCCCGTTGATTTGCACCGACGTCGCCCGGGAACCGCTGTACCGGGAGGCGCCGGTCAGTGCCCGGCTCGGCATCGGCGCTTATTTAGGGCTGCCGCTGGTCGATCATACCGGTCGCCTGTTCGGCACTCTGTGCGCCCTTGACCCCCATCCCCAGCCGGATCTGGACCGGCCCGGCAACCGTGACGCCCTGCTGCGCCAGGCCCATCTTATGGAAACCGCCCTGGTGTGGAATCTGGCTGGCCTGGACCAGCAACGCATCGCCGAGTTTTTCGAAGAGGAAAGCCGCGACCCGGACACCGACCTGCTCGACATTACCGGCTGGACCCGCATCCTCGACCAGGAGCGCGCCCGCTGCCGGGATTACGGCCTGAGCGCGGTAATCCTGCGCGTGCACGGTGACAATCTCAATCCGGATGATCGCGCCGAAGTCGCCGATTCACTGGCGGCGCTGATCCGCCACCAGGACATGGCCGCCTACCTGGGCCATGATCAGTTCGCGGTGCTGCTTACCGAGAACACCCCCTGCCGCGCCGAACAGGTGCGTGAGCGGCTGCTCGACGCGCTCAATGCCAAGGGCCTGCTGATGCGCTGCGAGTACGAACCGTTGCGCATCATCCCCGGCCTGGTGCAGCCGGAGGTGCTGCTCGACGGCGCCGTGCACTAACGAAAACGAACCCGCACGTCGGTGCCCTTGCCGGGCTGACTGGCCACATCCAGGCTCCATTCGAAGCGTTCGCACAGACGCTGCACGATGGCCAGCCCCAGGCCATGTCCGCCCTCGCCACTGTCACCGCGCTCGAACGGCTTGAGAAAACGAGCCAGTGCCTCCGCGTCCATGCCGGAGCCGCTGTCCACCACATGCACCGCGCCCGGCGCCACCACGATGGTCACCTCCCCCGAGCCACTGTAATTGATGGCGTTGCGGACCAGGTTGGTGAGCACGATATTGAGCACCGTCTCCGAGGCTTCCAGGGTCAGCAGCGCGGTCTGGCGCACCTGCAGGCGGATTTGCTTGCGCTCCGCCAGGGGCTGCAGTCGATCCAGCAGGTTCACCGCCACGTCGTTGACCACCAGTTCCTCCTCCACCACCGGCTGCTGTTCAGTGCGCGCCAGCAGCAGCAGGGTTTCCACCAGGGATTCCATGTCGTCCACGGTGTCGGCCATGCGCCCGATCATCGGCCGGTCGCCGACCTGCATGGCGAGCAGTTCAAGGTTGGCGCGGAACACCGCCAGCGGCGTGCGCAGTTCGTGGCTGGCATCGCGGGTGAACTGGCGCTCCCGGTCCACGAAACGCAGCAACCGGTCGGCGTAGGCATCCAGGGAGGCGAGCAGCACTTCCGCTTCGCTGCCCGGCTCCGCCTCCACCCGCTCGAGATCGGGGCGCGCCTGTTCCGGATCGTTGAAGTCGGTGTGGCGCAGGGTTTCCGCCAGTTGCACCAGCGGCGATACCAGGGCCCGGGATTTACGCCAGCCCAGAAAGGCGGTCAGGTAGATGACCAGCAGCACCACGGTGAGTGGCAGCACGCCGAACAGAAAGGCCAGCACCGAGACGCGTTTTTCATCGAAGATCAGATAAAGGCGGGCATCGCCCCGGTGTTCGATGTAAACGATCGGGGTTTCACCGTCGAGCGGCACCCTTTGGTAGCCGTCGGGCAGTTCCGCCAGGGCGTCGGGGACCGGATCGCGGGTATCGTCGTCCACCAGCAGGCCGAGCAGGTGGCGGGTATTGGGGCGTGGGAAGTCATCGTCCTGATCGTGGAGCGTCCAGTAATGCTCCGCTTCCTTGATCAGCGCCTGCTTGACCAGCACGTTCTCGATGATCTGCGCCGTGGCCCAGACCCCGAACACGGTGGCCAGGCTGATGAACAGAATCTGGATCAGGAAAACCCTGGTGAGGCGGTGCTGAACCCCCTTGCGCGTCATGCCATCCCCGTCAGGCGTCAATCGCGGCGGAACCGGTAGTGGCCCACGAACCATTCGTCACCATCACCATAGTTGAACAGTTCCGCGCAGGCCATGAAAAACATGCGCCAACGCTGCAGCCAAACGGCGCCCTCGCCCTCCCCGTAGCCTTCCTCAAGCAGGCGGATCAGCGGACCGCGGTGATCGTCCGCCCGGCTCAGCCAGGCTTCCAGCGTTTGCCCGTAATGACGGCCATTCACCGCCCAGCGTTGTTCCTCGACCAGCCCGCCGGCGCAACGCGGCAACCAGTCGAAGGCAGGCATCACGCCACCGGTGAAGAAATAACGGCCCATCCAGTTGCTGGCCCCCTGGGTCTCGAACAGATAGATCATGGCGCGATGCACGAAGATGTGCACGAACAGTTTGCCGCCCGGGTTCAGCCAGTCGTGGATACGGCGCATCAACTCCCGATGGTTGCGCATGTGTTCAAACATCTCCACGGACACCACCCGGTCGTAGCGCTGCTCCGGCTGGAATACGGTGACATCGGCGGTGATCACGCGCAGATTATCGAGCCCTCTTTCGGCGGCACGCTCGGTGATCCAGGCCTTCTGCGACGACGAATTGCTGACCGCCGTGACACGGCTGCCCGGATAATGGGCCGCCATCCACAGGCTCAGCGAGCCCCAGCCACAGCCCAGCTCGAGAATTTCCTGGCCATCCGCCAGCTCCGCGCGCTCGCAGGTCAGCGCCAGCATCGCTTCCTCGGCGCCGGCCAGGTCGGTGACGCCATCACCCCAGTAACCGCTGGAGTATTTCAAATGCGGGCCCAGCACCTGATCGTAGAAACGGGCATCCACTTCGTAATGCTGTTCGTTGGCCTGATCCTGGGCAATCGCCACCGGCCCCCGGGACAGTTCCTGGAACAGTCTTTCCTGCTCGTCACGCCGGTCGCTTTCGCGGGAAAGACGACGCTTGAGCAAATGACGAATACCGCCGCGAACCAATCGATCCGGCACCAGGCCGGATTCCGCCATGCGAATAATCATGAGCCGGATCTCCAGGGAATAAAGGGACTGGTGGTGCGCTGATAGTCCCGGTAATCGTCACCACGGGATTTCAGCGCCTGTTTTTCGGTGTAGGGAATACCGGTGACGAACCACAGGAACAGGAACATGGCCACCGGCAGCAGCCACAGCCAGGCGCCGTGGGGCGCGGCCACCGCCGCGATCAACGGATAGCTGAACCAGTGCAGCCACTCGAAGAAATAGTTGGGGTGGCGGGAATAGCGCCAGAACCCTTCCCGGCAGGTCTTGCCGTGACTATCCGGGCGCGCCTTGAAGCGGGCCAGTTGCCGGTCGGCCAGAGCCTCGCCGACGATCGCCACGGCCCCCACCGCCAGGCCCAGATTGACGAACAGGGGAATGAAATCCGGCTGGTGGGCAATCACCCAGAACGGCAGGGAAAACGCCCACGCCAGCCCGGCCTGGCCCCAGAACACCAACAGGAAGACCGGCTGGGTGGCCCCCCCCAGGCGCTCGCGCATGGCCGCGTAGCGGCCATCCTCGCTGCCTTCGCCGATCACCCTGGTAAGAATGTGGCCGCCCAGGCGCAGCGACCAGGCCGCCAGCAACCCGCCGGCCACCCAGCGCGGCCAGGCTTCCCCATCGCCCACCAGCAGGTAGCCAAGACCGACCATGCCGGTACCGAAGCTCCAGGCCACGTCCACATAGCCGGCGTTGGCGGTCAGCCGCTGCACCATCCAGGCCAGGGTAAACAGCATCAGCAACAGCGCCAGGCTGAACCACAACATCTCAGGCATAATTCGTTCGCTCCTCTTCCCCACGGCGCGCCCACCAGGCCAGGGCCGGCACCACCAATGCCCACGCCACGCCATACACCAGCGCCAGCGCCCACCAACCGTGGGGCGTATCGGCGGCCCCCAGACGGATGCCCACCGTCACCGAGAATACGCCGCCCAAAGCGCCGAACACAGCGGCCAGCGCCAGCCGCCGGCGCAGCCAGCCCAGGCAGTAGTTAAAGCTCACCGCGAACCCCAGCCATAGCGCCCAGATCCAGGCCGGCGCCAACCAGGCGACGGACCAGTCCGCGTAGCGGATCAACCCGGGGGCCAGCCATAGTGGCTCGCACACCAGGCAGGCCAGTGCGCCGACGGCAAGCAGCGGCAGGTCCCGGCGCCAGGCCCGGTTAAGCGCCCATACACCGCCCTGCATGGCCAGCAGTACCAGCAACGCGGCGGACCCCCAGCCGTGGGCGGCGCCGTACACCGCCACGAACCAGAGCAATTGAAAACCGATGAAATTGACCGCCAGGGCGGGGAATGATCCGTTCATGCGGCGAGCTTGGCCCGGCTCCCGTCAATGGGCTGTGAACCGGCTTCACAGTGGGTTCACCGCCGGGCGCGGACAGTAGCCGTCATGAAACCCACATCCCTGCTCACACTCATCATCGTGCTGTTCGCCGTCACCGGCTGCGCCAGCCAGGCCGCCGACAACGAAGGCTACTCCCGGCTCTACGAGCAGGGGTTGCGCGAACGCCAGGGCGTCGCCCCGGTTTCCGAGGCTGCGGTGCGCCGTTTCGTGGCGCTTTATTCGCCCATCGACGCCGATTACATCGAAACCCACCTGGACCAGGTTTACGCTCCGGACCTGTATTTCAACGATACCCTGGCCACCATTTACGACCGCGCGGCGCTCAAGGAGCACATGCTGAAAACCGCCAAGCGGCTGGACTACATGAGCCTGGACGTGCAGCAGCAATGGCGCGACGGCCAGGACGTCTTTCTGCGTTGGATCATGGAGACCCACTTCACCATCATGGGCAGCCAGCGGCAGTCCCGCACCATCGGGATCTCGCAACTGCGTTTCGACGATCAAGGCCGGGTGATCTTCCACCAGGATTTCTGGGACAGCAGCCAGGGCCTGGATCAGCACCTGCCAATTCTGGGAACGGTGACGCGATGGTTAAGAGAACACCCCTGATCGCCCTGTTGCTGATCACCGCCGGCGCCAGCGCCACCGACTTCGAGGGGCTGCGCCAGTGTTCCAGCGCCAAGGTGAAAGCCCTCAAGGTATTCCATGTCGGCCAGGCGGCACTGTACCGCCAGGACTGCGGCGCCGATGACAAGCTGGCGCCACCGCTGCGGCTGGCGTTTGGCTACAACCGGGAGGTGCCCGGTGATGCCTTCGCCAAGGCGGCGCGCAAGATGATCGAGCGGAACCTGACCGAGGCCCGCTTTCAGAGCCTGTCGCGGCGCATCGATGCCTTCAATCGCCACTACCGCACCACCTCCGATGGTGATCGTTACACCCTGGATTACGATTCCGATCAATCCCTGGTGCTACGCCTCAACGGCGAGGAGCTGGCGCGGGAGCGCGGCCGCGATTTCGCCGACGCCTATCTTTCCATCTGGTTCGGCGAAAACCCCTATTCCGACAATCTCAAGGCCGAACTGCTCTCCGGCGGCTCTTGAACCGCCCTTGCGCCCCCACCGACGACACCGGATACTTTCACCCAAACAACGGCATTATCTTCTCAGTTTGGGGGTTCCACATGGGCAGTGCGCCGCAAGGTCGCTTCAGCCAGGCCGCGCCGGTTCACAACAGCGACCGGCTCTTCGCCCTGCGCGTGACCGTCCTCTATTCCCTGGGCGGGCTGTTGCTGTCGCTGCTGATCACCGCCGTGGGCGTGCTGTTGACCGGCCAGCGTGACTGGCTGGCCGCCATCACCCTGGCGTTGCTGATTCCCCTGCTGCTGCTGCCACCAGTCTGTTATCCGGTACTGGCCAGGCTGTCGGCTCTGAACCGGGACAACAAACTGCTGCGTCAGCAAGCCCGGGAAGACCACCTCACCGGCCTGTTCAACCGGCCCCATCTGCTCAGCATGCTGGAACGGGAGCTGTCACTGAGCCTGCGCCACGACTACACGGTATCCATCCTGCTGATCGATATCGTCGATTTCAGCGACATCGCCGACCGCCATGGTCGCCACCTGGGTGATTCCCTGCTGCGCGTGTTTTCCGAGCGGATTCGCGAGAAAATCCGCGACAGCGATCTGTTCGGGCGTATCGATGGCGCCCAGTTTCTGCTGGTTCTGCCTCATACCGACTACGAGGACGCCCTGCACATGGCCCAGGGGCTGCGCGCCCTGACCGCCGCCATCCAGGTCCAGAATGGCGAGGAACGGGTCGGATGCGACATCCGCATCGGCGCCGCCTGCACGGAAAACAGCGGTCGCCAGCTCAACGCCCTGCTGAACGAAGCGGACTACATGCTTTACCAGAGCCGTAATGAACATCGGCCTCATGAAACCGCCTGATGCCTTTTTTTAGTCATCCTTTTTTCTCACTAAAATAATTATTTTTTACAAAAGATTTTTTTTCATTCCGCTTTGTTCCCATTCTTTGTAAATTTTTTTATTAAGCTTTCATGGAAGCATTTACAGTAGCGCCGCCCGAGGCAAAACTGCGGGCACTGTTTTTCTGCCTACAAGACAACAAGGAAGGAGTTATGGACGCTAAACGTTTTCTCGCCTCCAGCATCGCTTGCGCGTCGTTGGGTCTGGCCTCCGCCGCCGTCGCCAATGACATCCCGGATCGCTATTTCTACCTGGGTGGCCACATCGGCCAGCAATGGCTGGATATCGGCGATCACTACGACGACGATGGCTACATCAGCGATTCATTCTACGAGCAGGATACCGTGACCCTTCCCGGGGCTCAGATCGGTTACCGCTTCAACAAGGACTGGTCCATCCAGGCCACCTACCAGCGCAACAACATGGCCACCAGCAATGGCAAGGTGTACCTGCGCGAGAACTTCGCCAGCCTGCGCCGCCACTTCGGTGACGACGATGCCGCCTTCGAGACCTACCTGGGTATCGGCGGTGGTGAGACCCGCACCGAGTTCAACAGCGAGAGCAGCGACGACTTCAAGGAAGCCACCGGTGGCTTCGAAGCCGGCATGCAAACCGCGCTGGCCAGCAACTTCCTGCTGGACGTGGGCGTGCGGCCGACCTACAGCTTCCGCACCGAGCGCTGGGACGGTGAAGTCTACGCCGGCCTGAACCTGCTGGTGGGCGCGTCCCACGACGAAGAGCCGGAACCGGTGACCGAAGCCGCCACCGACAGCGACGGCGATGGCGTTCCGGACAGCAATGACCGCTGCCCGAACACCCCGGCCGGCGCCCAGGTGGACGCTACCGGCTGTGAGCTGGACGACGATGGCGACGGCGTGGTCAACAGCAAGGACCAGTGCCCGGACACTCCGGCGCGCGCCAAGGTGGATGAGAAAGGCTGTCAGGAATACCTGACCAAGGACGTCAAGGAAACCCTGTACGTTCAGTTCGGCCTGGACAAAGCCGAGGTTCGCGAAACCTCCTACCCGGAACTGGAGAACCTGTCCGAGCGCATGTACCAGTACCCCTCCGCCAACCTGGTACTGGAAGGCCACACTGACAGCACCGGCTCCGCCGCGTACAACAAGCAGCTTTCCGAGAAGCGTGCCGGCGCGGTCAAAAACGTGCTGGTGGACCAGTTCGGCATTGATGGCGAGCGCATCTCCACCGTGGGTTACGGTGAAGAGCGTCCGATCGCGGACAACGGCACCCGTGACGGTCGTGCCCAAAACCGCCGCGTGGAAGCCATCATGAAGGCAACCACCGAGGAAGCGCAGTACGAGGACTGATTCCCTCGCCAACGCGCGACACTAAAAAGGGCCGGCTTTCGCCGGCCCTTTTTTTATGCGCGGATAAGAAGAACCGTGTACGGATGGCACCGTAGGAGCGACTTCAGTGGCGATACCCGGCGCCGATGATCGCCGTGGAAGCGGAATAACGCCCTCCGGGATCCTACTACCCCGTCCCCACCCTGAACAGCGCCCCAGCGCCGCCGCGCTGGCTGCGTCGCCCACGGCACCAGGCAAGGAAGTCAATGGTCCTGACCGTCACTGACCGATAATCCGGTGATCGCTTTCCAAACAGGACCCCGACCCATGGCGAAAGACGCGATCGGCTTCGCCCTGAGCGCCCTCAACCGACTCGCCGGCTCCGAACTCCTGGACCGGCTGGGCATGCGGCAAGGCGCCGAACGGCTGGCCTACCGGCTCACCAAGAGCGGTTTCCAGGTGATCACCACCACCGCCCGCGCCTTCAAGAGCAAGGGCAACCCGGACAAACCCCAGCGGTTGCACGCTCCAGGAGAAACCACCGACCTGTTCGATCTGGGCATCACCGAAGAACAGCAAATGATCCGCGACAGCGTGCGCGCCTTCGCCGATGACGTGCTGCGCGAAGGCGCCGAGGAAGCGGACGCGGCCCAACGCACCGGCGATGAGATTCAAGCCCAGGCCCGGGAACTGGGGCTCAACTTCTTCGCCGTGCCGGAAGCGCTGGGCGGCGCCGCCGCCGAACGTTCCACCGTGACCAGCATGCTGGTGGCCGAGGAGCTGGCCCGCGGCGACATGGGCCAGGCAGTGGCGATCCTGGCGCCGATGGGCGTGGCCAACGCCCTGACCCGCTGGGGCTCGGCCCTGCAGCAGGACAAATACCTGACGCCGTTCGCCGGCGAGGAGCCGCCGCTGGCCAGCATCGCGCTGTGCGAGCCGCGTCCCCTGTTCGACCCCAAACAACCGCGCACCAGCGCCACCCGCGACGGCGATTTCTGGGTGCTCAATGGCGAAAAATCCCTGGTGCCCCTGGCGGCCGAGGCGGAACTGTTCCTGGTGGCGGCGGCCACCGATGACGGCCCGGCGGTGTTCATCGTCGAGGGCGGCAGCGAGGGCCTCACCGCCGGCGAGGACCCGTCCATGGGCATCCGTGCCAGCGCCCAGCGGCCTCTGTACCTGAAGAATGTGCGGGTGCCGGCGGACAACCGCCTGGGCAGCGACGACTTCGACTACCAGGCGTTCGTGGATCTGGGCACCCTGGCCTGGTGCGCGTTGGCCGTGGGCACCGCCCAGGCGGTACTCGATTACGTGATTCCCTATGTCAACGAGCGCCAGGCATTCGGCGAGCCAATCAGCCATCGCCAGGCGGTGGCGTTCATGGTGGCGGACATCGCCATCGAGCTGGAGGCCATGCGCATGCTCACCTACCGGGCCGCGTGTCGGGCCGAACAGGGCAAGACCTTCCAGCGTGAAACCCATCTGGCCCGAACCCTGGTGAAGGAAAAAGCCATGCAAATCGGCACCGACGGCGTCCAGTTGCTGGGCGGCCACGGCTTCACCCACGAATACCCGGTGGAACGCTGGTATCGGGATCTGCGCGCCATCGGCGTGGCCTTCGGCGGACTGCATCTGTAAGGGGAGCGCATCATGAACATCGAAATTCCCAGGAAATTCAAACCGGTGATCCACAACGCCCGCCAGGTGGCGCTGAACAGCTTCCGGCCGATCTCGCGCAAATACGACCGCGCCGAACACGAACGCCCCAAGGAGCTGGACATGGTCGCCTCGGTGCTGGACGGCTTCAACGAAGGCGACCCGGCCAACTCCGCCGGCGCCAGCCAGACCGGCAAGGGCAAAGTGAAGGACGATGGCTCCGTGAAAAACGGCGCCAACATGATGACCTGCCTGGGCGCCCTGGAATTCTGCTACGGCGACACCGGCTTTCTGCTCGGCATGCCGCGCCAGGGTCTGGGCAACGCGGCCATCGCCGCGGTGGCCACCGACGAGCAACTGGAGCGTTTCAAGGGCAAGTGGGCGGCGATGGCGATCACCGAGCCCGGCGCCGGCTCCGACTCGGCGGCGATCCGCACCACCGCCAGGGAAGACGGTGACCACTACGTGCTCAACGGCGAGAAGATCTACGTGACCTCCGGCGAACGCGCCGACTGCGTGGTGGTGTGGGCGACCCTGGACCCGAAACTGGGCCGGGCGGCGATCAAATCCTTCGTGGTGGAATGGGGCACGCCGGGCATGGAACTGGCGCGGCTGGAGAAGAAACTGGGCATCCGCGCCTCGGACACCGCCGCCATCAGCTTCAACGACTGTCGCGTGCCCAAGGAAAATCTGCTCGGCAACCCGGAGGTGGACACCCAGGGCTTCGGCGGCGTCATGGAGACCTTCGACAACACCCGGCCGCTGGTGGCCTGCTTCGCCCTCGGCGTAGCCAAGGCTTCCCTGGAGCGCACCCGGGAACTGCTCGCCGACGCCATCGATTACGACTACGGCAAACCGGTGGATACGGTGAGCGCCGCCGAGGCGGAGCTGTACCGCATGGAGGCGGAATGGGAAGCGGCGTACTGGCTGGCCATGAAGGCGGCCTGGATGGCGGACAACAAAAAGTCCAACTCCGTGGAGGCGTCGATTTCCAAGGCCAAGGCCGGACGGGTCGGCAACCACATCACCCTGCGTTGCGTGGAACTGGCCGGCTCGGTGGGCTACACCGAGGACGAGCTGCTGGAGAAATGGGCGCGGGATTCCAAGATTCTCGATATCTTCGAAGGCACCCAGCAGATTCAGAAGCTGATCATCGCCCGCCGCGTTCTCGGGCTCAGCTCCAGGGAACTGAAGTAGCGGCCTTCGGCCGCGATACAGGATTCAGGATAAAGGATACACCTGCATCCTGTAACGGGCGGCGCAGCCGCCCTACAGCCGCGCGGCCAGCTCCGAGCCCTGCTTGATGGCGCGCTTGGCGTCCAGCTCGGCGGCCAGTTCGGCGCCGCCGATCAGGTGGTAACGGGCATCCTCTTCCCGGTACAGCTCGCGCAGGGATTCCTGACCGGCGCAGATCACCACGTGGTCCACTTCCAGCAGGCCCTGTTTCTCGTCCTGGGTGATGTGCAGGCCGTGGTCGTCGACCCGGTCGTACTGGCAGCCGGCCAGCATTTCCACGTTGCGCGCCTTGAGCGTGGCACGGTGCACCCAGCCGCTGGTCTTGCCCAGATCCTTGCCCGGCGTGCTGGTCTTGCGTTGCAGCAGATACAACCGGCGCACCGGCTTTTCCGGATGCCTCTCCACCAGCCCGCCACGGGTTTCCGCCTGGAAATCCACGCCCCATTCCGCCAGCCATTCCGGCAGCGGCTGGGCACCTTCCCTGGGCGGCTCGGCGAGGAATTCCGCCACGTCGAAACCAATACCGCCGGCGCCGATAATGGCCACCTTGTCGCCCACGGTGACCTTGCCGGTGAGCACATCCACGTAGGACACCACCTTGGGGTGATCAATCCCCTCGATGCCGGGCCGGCGTGGCAGCACGCCGGTGGCGATAACGATTTCCTCGAAGCCTTCCGCTTCCAGCTCGCCCTCTTCCACCCGGCGCCCCAACACCAGCTTCACGCCGGTGCGCTCGATGCGTTTGCCGAAGTAACGCAGGGTTTCGTGGAATTCTTCCTTGCCGGGGACCACCTTGGCCATGTTGAACTGGCCACCGATACGGCCGGCCTGGTCGAACAGGGTCACATCGTGGCCGCGCTCGGCGGCCACCGTGGCGCAGGCCAGCCCGGCGGGGCCGGCGCCCACCACCGCCACTTTCCTGGGATGGGCGGTGCGCAGATAGACCAGTTCGGTTTCGTGGCAGGCACGCGGGTTCACCAGACAGGAAGCGCGCTTGAGCTCGAAGGTATGATCCAGGCAGGCCTGGTTGCAGGCGATGCAGGTGTTGATCTCGTCCTCGCGGCCCTCGGCGGCCTTGTTGACGAAGTCCGGGTCCGCCAGCAACGGCCGCGCCATGGACACGGCGTCGGCCTGGTCCTCGGCGAGGATGCGCTCGGCCACTTCCGGGTCGTTGATGCGGTTGGACGCCACCACCGGAATCGACACCACCTCGCGCACCTGGCGGGTGGCCTCCACGAAGGCGGCGCGGGGCACCGAAGTGACGATGGTGGGCACCCGGGCCTCGTGCCAACCGATGCCACTGTTGATCAGGCTGGCGCCGGCGCCCTCGATGGCGCGGGCCAGATCCAGCACTTCCTCCCGGGTGGAACCATCCGGCACCAGGTCGATCACCGACAGCCGGTACATGATGATGAAATCCTCGCCGCAGCGGCGCCGCGTCTCCTCGACGATCTCCACCGGGAAGCGACACCGGTTCTCGGCGCTGCCGCCGTATTCATCGGTGCGGCGGTTGCTGCGCGGCGCGGTGAACTGATTGATCAGGTAGCCCTCGGAACCCATGATCTCGACGCCGTCGTAACCGGCCTGTTTGGCCAATTCCGCGGTACGGGCGAAATCGCGCACCGTCTTCTTCACCTCGCGGGTGGTCATGGCCTTGGGCTTGAACGGGTTGATCGGGCTCTTGATCGCCGACGCGGAACGGGAGAACGGGTGGTAGCTGTAACGCCCGGCGTGGAGGATCTGCAGGGCGATCTTGCCGCCTTCCTTGTGCACCGCCTCGGTGATCTTGCGGTGGTTGCGGATATCCAGCTTGCGGTTGAAGGTACCCGCCAGCGGGTAGAACCAGCCGTGCCGGTTGGGGTTGATGCCGCCGGTCACCGACAGCGCCACGCCGCCCCGGGCCCGCTCGGCGAAATAGGCGGCCAGCTTGGGGTAGTGCCAGAAGCGGTCTTCCAGACCGGTGTGCATGGACCCCATGATCACCCGGTTCTTGAGCTGGGTATGCCCCAGATCCAGCGGGGACAGCAGGTGCGGGTAGGCGTTGGCCACCATGTCGTTCTCCTTCCCGAATACGGGTGTGGCTGGGCCGGCGGGCCGGCCTGGCTAATCTGGACGCCGTCAAGATACGGTGCTATTTTGACGCCGTCAAGATTGAAGCAAGGAACCCCATGCCCCGTCCCGACCGCTACCACCACGGCGACCTCCACGACACCCTGCTGCGCGAAGCCGGCGTCCTGCTCCGCGAGCAGGGCGTGGAAGGCCTGTCCCTGCGACGGTTGGCGGAACGGGCCGGGGTGTCGCGCACCGCGCCCTACCACCACTTCGCGGACAAGAACGCCCTGCTCTGCGCCCTGGCGGAGCGCGGCTTTCAACGTCTGGAGGGGCTGATCGAGGAGCTTTCCCTCGACCCGGCGGACCCGGAACCGGGCCTGCGCCGCTTCGTGCGCGCCTACCTGCGCTTCGCCAGCGATGATCCGGAACGCTACGAGCTGATGTTCGGGCGCACCCTGTGGAAGGCGGGCCGGCCCGGCCCGGCACTGACCCGGGTGGCCCACGGCTGCTTCCGCCGCTATGTGGAAGCGGTGCGCCTGGACCGTCTGGCGGCGGCGCCCGGTGGCGCCGACCCGCTGCGCGTGGCCCAGGCCAGCTGGGCCACCCTGCATGGCCTGTGCCGCCTGCTGCTGGATGGCATCTACCTGCGCCGCGAGGATATGGAAGCGGTCAGCGATCAGGCGGTGGCATTGATGCTGGCCGGTTTGGGGCGCGCCTGACCTGGCAGCCCGGGATCACGGCTTCAGCCGCGCTCCCGGGGCAACCGCAAGCTCACCCGCAACCCGCCCAGGGGCGATTCGCCCAATTCCAGACTGCCGCCATAGGCTTCCACGGTGTCGTTGACGATGGCCAGGCCCAGGCCATGACCGGCCACCCGCTGGTCCAGGCGGCGGCCACGCTGCAGCACCTCTTCGTGGCGCCCGGCGGCGATGCCGGGGCCGTCGTCGTCCACCGTCACGCACAGATCCCCGCCGTCCCGCGCCAGGGTCAGGCGCACCTCACCGGCGGCCCATTTGCAGGCGTTGTCCAGCAGGTTGCCAAGCAGTTCCAGCATGTCATCACGCTCCACCGGCTGCGGCGGCAGGTCCTGGCCCTCGGCACTGAGCGTCAGGGGTCGGTGGTGGGCCCGGCGCAGGGTATCCAGCAAAACCGGCACATCCCGGGCCGGTTCGAAACGGGTGGCGGCGGTGGCGCCGGCGGCGACCCGGGCACGGCCCAGCGCCCGGCGCACCGTGTTCTCGATCTGGTCGAGCTGGCCGTCGAGCAGACGGTACAGCTCCGGGTCGTCCCGACGCAGCCGCTCGTCGCAGCGGTTACGCAGTACCGCCAGGGGCGTCTTCAAGGCATGGCCCAGGTCACCCAGAGCATGGCGGGAGCGCGCCAGTTGCTGCTCGGTGTGGCGCTGCAGCCGGTTGATCTCGGTAACCAGTGGGCGCAATTCCGCGGCCACGTTCTCATCCAGTTCCGAGCGCCGGCCTCCGCGCAACTGCTCGATCTGCCGGCGCGCGCCCTTAAGCGGCCTCAGGCCACGGCGAATCAGCCACTGCTGGGCCAGCGCCAGCCCCACCAGCAACACCACCCAGGCGGCCAGGGCGGCCCGTTTCAGTTCGCTGAACTTATCCAGTTGCGGCCCATAGTCCTGGGCCACCACCACGGTGAGCGGCCGGTCGTCGCGGCGGAATTCCGCCCGGTAACGGAGCAGACTCTGGCCGCCGGGGCCAGGGCGCAGTTCGGTGTCCATGCCGGTGTGTTCCGGCAGCGCCAGGCGCGCGTCCCACAGCGACCGGGAGCGCCAGCGCTGGTCGCCGATCAGCACCACGAAATAGCGGCCCGACAGGGGTTTGCGGTAGGCCGGGTCGAGCAGGTCCTCATCCAGCACCGGGCCGCCGGGGCCGGTGACAATGGCCGCCAGCACGCTGGCCGCTTCCTCGCGCAGCTGGCGACCGCTCAACTGGCGCTGCTCCCGGTCCAGCCACCACAGTGCCGCCTGCCCCACCAGCACGCCGGCCAGCAACAGGCTGACGAACAGGCTGATGCCCAGCCGGCGACCGATGGACGGGTGCGCCATGGTCAGGCCGCCCCGCGACCGACGAACAGATAGCCCTGACCGCGCCGGGTCTGGATGGCGTCACGGCCCAGCTTGCGACGCAGCCGGTTGACGTGCACCTCCACCACGTTGGAATCGCGTTCGCTTTCGCCGTCGTAAAGGTGCTCGGTGAGCGCCGCCTTGGACAACAGCCGGCCCGGGTTGAGCATGAAATAGCGCAGCATGCGGAATTCGGCGCCGGTGAGTTCCATTTCCCGGTCGCCCTCCCACACGGACTGACGCGCCTCGTCCAGGGCCAGGCCGCCGGCTTCCAGGTGGCCGCCGCCGCTGCTGCCATGGCTGCGCCGCAGCACCGCTTGCACCCGCAGCAGCAATTCGTCGGGGTGGAAGGGTTTGGTCAGGTAATCGTCGGCGCCGGCGCGCAGACCGTCCACCCGCTCCGCCCAACTGTCCCGGGCGGTAAGAATCAGCACCGGCATGGCCAGGCCTTCGCCGCGCCAGCGACGCAGCACTTCCAGGCCGTCCATGCCGGGCAGGCCGAGATCGAGAATGGCCAGATCGAAGGGCTCGTCGTGGGCGCGCACCAGAGCATCACGGCCATCCGCCAACCAGTCCACCGCGTAACCGTTGTCGCGCAGCAGCGGCATCAATTGATCGGCCAGGTCGACGCTGTCTTCCACCAGTAACAGGCGCATCAGTCGTCCACTTCGTCTTCGATGACATCGCCGGTGCGCGCGTCGATCTCCAGCTCACGAACCACGCCGTCGTCGGTGAGCAGCTCCAGCTCGTAGATCAGCTCGCCATCGTCGCGCTCCAGCTCCGCTTCCAGCAGACGGGCGCCCGGATGGCGCGCCAGCGCGACGCCCAGGATCGCTTCGAAGGAAAGCACCTCGCCGCTCTGGCGCAGACGCAGGGCCTCGTCCTGGTCCACGTCCAGGGCACCGGCGGGGGCAGTGACCAGACACGCCAGAAAGGCGGCCAAGGCCGCCTTTCCCATGCGTTGAAGAAAATCAGGGTGCATTCAGTCGTCCCGTTCCTCGCGCAGGATTTCCGCGTTGGTGGCGTCCAGCTCCACGTCCCATTCCTGACCCTGGGCATCGCGCAGATCCACCTGATAGATATAGCGACCGTATTCCTGTTCCAGTTCGGTGTCCTCGATCTTGGCGTCCGGGTGGTTGGCCAGGGCCGCCTGATTGAGTTTCTCGAAGGACTGGATGGTGCCGTCATTGACCAGCTTGACCACCTGCTCGGGACCGACATCGTCGGCGTGGGCCACGGTGGTGGCGCCGGTGAAAGCAATCAGGGTAGCGAGCAGCGTTTTGTTGATGGCGTTCATGAGTGTCTCCTTTCCTCATCGGGGCAACGCGGCTCGGCGCTGCCGGGTTATCGTGCGTACCGCCTGGGTACGGTTGTCACGATACGACGGCCCGCTTAATTCTCCCTGAAGCGATCCTGAACGCAACCTTAACCGGCCAGCCCCCGTCCGCCGCCGGTGGCGCGCCTCGCACGCCCGCTGTCGGTATCGACCCTTGCAAAGCAACGGCGCCTGGGTGAAGTTACGTTTTCGGAACGCATTTCCATTTTCATTACGAGCTCCGTTCATCGGGAGCCATAACAAGGACAATCCATGCACACCGATCTGCCCGACCTGCTTGCCCTGCTCGACCTGACCCCCCTGGATGAGGATCACTTTCAGGGCGAAAGCCGCAATATCGTCGGGCCGCGCATCTTCGGCGGGCAGGTCATCAGCCAGGCCCTGGTGGCCGCCTCCCGCACCGTGGAAGGCCGCCCCGCCCACTCCCTGCAGGCCTATTTCCTGCGCCCCGGCGACGTGCGCGAGCCGGTGATCTACCGAGTGGAGCGGGTGCGCGACGGCGGCACCTTCTCCACCCGCCGGGTGGTGGCGGAGCAACGGGGCCGACCGATCTTCGATCTGGCCGCGTCCTTCCACCAGGCCGAACCGGGCCTGGAGCACCAGACCGCCACGTTCGAGGCACCGGACCCGGACAGCCTGGACACGGAACAGACGGTGACCGCCGCTTTTCTTGAAGGCGAGGAGATCTCGGACAATTTCCGCGCCGCCCTGCTGCGCCGCAAGCCCATCGAGATCCGCCCGGTGACCCGGCGCCACCCGCTGCGCCCGGAAAAAACCGAGCCGGTGCGTCAGACCTGGATTCGCGCCAGCGGCCTGGATAGCGACGATCCGCTGCTGCATCAGGCGCTACTGGCCTATGTGTCCGACCACAGTCTGATGGGCGCCGCCCTGCTGCCCCATGGCGTCACCTTCATGAGCCGGGACATGCAGGTGGCCAGCCTCGACCACACCCTCTGGTTCCACCGGCCAGTGCGCTTCGACGACTGGCTGTTCTACGACATGGAGAGCCCCATCGCCACGGGTGGACGGGGCTTCACGCGAGGCAGGATTTTCAATCGCGCCGGCGAGCTGGTGGCGTCGGTGGCCCAGGAAGGGTTGATGCGGCGGCAAAGTTAAAAGTTGAAAGTTACAAGTTGAAACGCGGCGCGGAGCCTCGCCTTTTCAGCCAGGCCATGCCCGCGCTTTCTCCTTTTAACTTTTCACTTCCAACTTATTTTTCCAGGATGGCGACCACGCCCTGACCACCGGCGGCGCAGATGGAGATCAGGCAACGGCCGGAGCCCTTCTGGTTGAGCAGCTTGGCGGCGTTGGCCAGAATCCGGCCGCCGGTGGCGGCGAACGGGTGGCCGGCGGCCAGGGACGAACCCTTGACGTTAAGCTTGCTGGTGTCGATCTCGCCCAGCGGCTTGTCCAGACCCAGCCGTTCCTTGCAGAAGGTCTCGTCGTTCCAGGCCTTGAGGGTACTCAGCACCTGGGAAGCGAACGCTTCGTGGATCTCATAGAAATCGAAATCCTGCAGCGTCAGGCCGGCTTTCTCAAGCATGCGCGGCACCGCGTAGGCCGGCGCCATCAGCAACCCTTCCTTCTTGCCGACGAAATCCACCGCCGCCACTTCGCAGTGGGTCATATAAGCCTGTACCGGCAAACCGCGCTGCTCGGCCCACTCCTCGCTGGCCAGCAACACCGCGGAGGCGCCATCGGTCAGCGGCGTGGAGTTGGCCGCGGTCATGGTGCCCTCCGGGCCGCCGAACACCGGCTTCAGGGTGCTCAGCTTCTCCACGGTGGAATCCGGGCGCATGTTGTTGTCGCGCTCCAGGCCATGGAACGGGCTCATCAGGTCCTGCTGCCAGCCTTCCTCGTAGGACTTGGCCAGATTCTGGTGGGAACGCCACGCCAGCTCGTCCTGGGCTTCCCGGGCGATGCCCCACTCGGCGGCGGTGATCGCCTGGTGCTCGCCCATGGACAGGCCGGTGCGCGGCTCGCCGTTCTTGGGGATGTCCGGAATCATCAGCTTGGGATTGATCAGCTTGACCGCCTGCTTGAGCTTGTCACCGGTGCTCTTGGCACGGTTGATCTCCATGAAGATCTTGCGCGCCTGCTCGTTGACGCCCAGGGGCGCGTCGGAGGTGGTGTCCACGCCGCCGGCCACGGCGCTGTCGATCTGCCCCAGGGCGATCTTGTTGGCCACCAGGATGGCCGCTTCCAGGCCGGTGCCGCAGGCCTGCTGCAGATCGTAGGCCGGGGTTTCCGGGGCCAGCTTGGAGCCCAGCACGCATTCGCGCACCAGGTTGAAGTCCTTGGCGTGCTTCATCACCGCGCCGGCGGCCACCTCGCCCATGCGCTCGCCGTGGAGTTTGAAACGATCCACCAGGCCGTTCAGGGCGGCGGTGAGCATTTCCTGGTTGCCCACCTCGAAATAGGCGGTGTTGGAGCGGGCAAAGGGGATGCGGTTGCCACCGACGATGGCCACCTTGCGTACTTTATCGCCTGCCAGCATAGTTGAAATCCTCCACAGGGGCGTTTCCGGTCGGTTCGCCCAGGTTAACAGATGAGCGCAGTCTATCTCCCCACCGCCCGGCCTCATTGGCTTGGGCGCCTACCGGCTTTTCCGACCGGTCAATACACCTTTTACAGGCGGGTGCTTCAATACGCGGCCTCACTACACATCGCACGGCAAAGGACAGGATCATGAGCGATACCTATCAGACGATTGCCAATTCTCCCATGGGCAAGGCCCTCTTCAACGCCATCAATCTGCCCATCCCGGTGATTCTCGAACGCTGGCAGCCCGGCCAGGCCTCCTTTATCAGCGGCCGGGTGCTGGTGGGTGCCGCCCCCGGTTCCACCGCCGTGGATACCGTTTTCGCCACCCTCAAGGAGGCGCCGGACGCACAAGCGGCGGTGCTCGCCAACACCGGCAACGCCAGCGATCTGCAAAAGCAGGCGGCGGCCGCCGGCGTCAGCGCCGACAACTACACCGCCACCAAGGAAGACGAGACCCGCTTCAAGGCGCTGGTGTTCGACGCCACCGGCATCGAGACCCCGGAGCAGCTCAAGGCGCTGTGGGAATTCTTCCACCCGGTGATCAAGAAACTGGACAAATGCGCGCGGGTGCTGGTGATCGGTCGTACCCCGGAAACCCTGGGCGGCGCGGCCCGGGTCAGCCAGCGTGGCCTGGAAGGCTTCACCCGTTCCGTGGGCAAGGAAATCAAGAAGGGCTCCACGGTGCAGCTGGTGTACTGCGACGCCGGCGCCGAAAGCCAGCTGGCTTCGCCGCTGCATTTCTTCCTGTCGCCGAAGTCCGCCTATGTGTCCGCCCAGGTGGTGCGGGTGGCGGCGTCCGGCTTCGACGCCAGCGCCTTCGATTGGGACAAGCCCCTGGCCGGCAAGAAAGCCCTGGTCACCGGCGGCTCCCGGGGCATCGGCGCGGCCATCGCCCGGGTGCTGGCCCGTGACGGCGCCGAGGTCACGGTGCTGGATATTCCGCCCATGGCCGAGGACCTGAACAAGGTGGCCGAGGAAATCCAGGGCCAGACCCTGGAGCTGGACATCACCAGCGACGAGGCGCCACGCGTGATCGCCGAGGCGGCGCGCAAGATGGGCGGCCTGGACATCCTGGTGCACAACGCCGGTGTCACCCGTGACAAGATGCTCGGCAACATGCCGGAGAACTTCTGGGACATGGTGCTGAACATCAACATCGCCAGCCAGTTGCGCATCAACGAACAACTGGTGGCCGACGGTGCCATGGGCGAAGGCGGCCGTATTATCTCGATCAGCTCCATCGCCGGCATCGCCGGCAACCTGGGCCAGACCAACTACGGCACCTCCAAGGCCGCGGTGATCGGCATGATCGATACCTATTCCGAGGAGTACGCGGACCAGGGCATCACCGTGAACGCGGTGGCGCCGGGCTTCATCGAGACGCAGATGACCGCCGCCATTCCGTTCACCATCCGCGAGGCCGGCCGGCGCATGAACGCCATGAACCAGGGCGGCCAGCCGGTGGACGTGGCGGAAACCATCGCCTTCTTCGCCAGCCCCGCGTCACAGGGTCTGAGCGGCAATGTGGTGCGCGTCTGCGGCCAGATGATGCTGGGCGCCTGACACTGGATCGGCGGGCGTCCCTGGCGGGCGCCCCTGTAGGAGCGACTTCAGTCGCGAAAAGCCGCGCCGCCAGGCTTCCAACGGCGATCGCGGCTGAAGCCGCTCCTACAACTGCCCCAACCGGCCTTTCCCTCCGCCCGCTCCCCCTTGAATCCCTCCGCTTCGCCGCCATCTCCTGGGAAACCGTAATGTTTTAGAGGTGCCCATGGGCTTCGGCCGTGTTTTTCTGACCATCCTGATCTTCGCCCTGGTGGAGGTGATGGTGCTTGCCGCCGTGGCGGACATGATCGGCTGGCCGGTCACCATCATCGCGGTGGTGGCCACGGCATTGATCGGCAGTGCGTTGTTCCGGCGCCAGGGGCTGGATACCTGGGTGCGACTCAATGAGCGCATGAACCGGGGCGAGATGCCGGGCCGGGAACTGGTGGAGGGGATGATGCTGCTGCTGGGCGGCGCTTTCCTGATCACTCCGGGCTTTATTACCGACGCCCTGGGCTTCGTGCTGCTGCTGCCGTTTACCCGCCGTGCCCTGGCGGAACGCCTGATCCGGCGGGGCACGGTGCAGGCCTTCGCCACCCGGGGTGGTAACGGGGCGTTCTTTTACCAGAGCACCCAGTGGCGGCGCGGACCGGGCGGTTTCGGCGGCGGCAATGTCTATGAAGGCGAGGCCGGCGCGGATCGGGAGCCGGCCAACGATGGCGACCACCAGCGCCGGCCACTGACCCTGGACGAGGACGACGGCCCCGAAGGCCGGCGCTGATGATCAGACTTCGCCGCGGGCCGCGGCGGCGTCCTCTTCGGCTTTCATGCGCCGATACTCGATGGGCGTCATCCCCACCCAGCGCTTGAACGCCCGGTAGAAGGTGGACGGCTCGGAGAAACCGGTGAGGTAAACGATCTCGTCAATGGACTCATCGGTGCCGGCGAGCAAGCGCTTGGCCAGTTTGCAACGGTAATCCGCCACCAACTGGTTGAAGTTGGTGCCGGCGTCCGCGAGGCGGGTGCGCAACTGGCGCGCCTTGATGCCAAGCCGCTCCGCCACTTCTTCCAGATTGGCGTGGCCGGATTCCAGCAACTCGGCGATCAGCCGGTTCACCTGGGCCACCAGATCCTGCTTTTCCAGCCGTGCCACCTGCTCGCTGGCGAGCTGCTCATGCAGGCGCAGCAGCTCCGGCTCGTGGTGGGCCGAGGGCAGCGACAGCAGCGCGGCGTCGAAGTAGACGCCCACGGAAGGCATGTCGAATTTCACCGGGCAATCGAAGGCCCGTTCGTATTCCAGCAGGTCTCCCTGGAGGGCGTGACCGAAGTGCACTTCCAGGGGCTCGAAGGCGTCGTCGGTGACGAAGCGGAAGAATTTGATCAACCCCATCATCACGCATTCGTTGAGGTGCGACAGGCGGCGCCCCCAGAAAGGCTGACGCAGAAACACCCGGTCACCCTCGCGGAACATCTCGGCGCTGGCGGCATCGGACAGCAACCGCTGATAGCTCAGGGCCCGGTCCAGGCCCTCGCCGAAGTTGGGGCTGGACAGGAACAGGTACTCCAGCACCTGCCCCTTGTACACCGGGATGTGCTTGCCCAGATGCAGGCCCACATGGGCGTCGCCGGACACCTTCTCCAGCGCCTCCCAGAACCACTCCTGGCCATCATGGGGCGTGCGCAGGTCCGGTACATCCAGTATCGAACGGTCCAGGCCCAGCTCGGCCAGCACCGCGTCGGCGTCAATATCCGCGTTCAGCATGGCCCGGTAGGCCATTCGCAGGAGTACGCCGGAATCGGTAAGTTCTGCCATCCTTTTGCAACTTCCCCAACGGTAAACACCAAATCCGGAGACTAGCATACCGTCTTGGGAGCCGGAACCACATCACATTGGTGCGGAATTCGCACGCCGCCGACCGGGCAATGCCAAACGGTGAATACGCTTGAGCACGGTGCCGAACTGGCGCCCCAACCGGCCGGTGTTGTAGTGCAGCCCGTAGCGCTCGGCGATGGCGCGTACCCGGGGCGCCGCCTGGGCGTAGCGGTTGGACGGCATGTCGGGAAACAGGTGGTGCTCGATCTGGTGGCTGAGATTGCCGCTCATGATATGGAACAGCGGCCCTCCCTCCAGGTTGGACGACCCCAGCAACTGCCGCAGGTACCACTGGCCACGGCTCTCATCGATGATGTCCTGCTCGGTGAACATCTCCGCGTGCTCGGTGAAATGGCCGCAGAAGATGATCATGTAGGCCCACAGGTTGCGAACCAGGTTGGCGCTCAGGTTGCCGGCGAACACCAATGGGAAGAAAGGGCCGGCCAGAGCCGGGAACAGCAGGTAATCCTTGAGCACCTGTTTGCGCACCTTCTTCATGATTTTGCGCCGTTGCGTCCGGTACTCGGCCCGGCTTTTCTCGCCCTTGAGCAGCTTTTCGTACTCCAGGTCGTGGAACGCCACGCCCCACTGGAACAGAGCCGCCAGCACCCAGTTGTAAACCGGTTGCGCCAGATACAGGGGATTCCAGGGCTGGTCATCGGATAGCCGCATGATGCCGTAGCCCACGTCCCGATCCTTGCCCACCACGTTGGTGAAGGTGTGGTGCATGTAATTGTGTGAGTGCTTCCACTGCTCCGCCGGGCAGGTGTTGTCCCAGTCGTAGGTGGATGAATCCAGCGCCGGGTCGTTGAGCCAGTCCCACTGGGCATGCATCACGTTGTGCCCGATCTCCATGTTCTCCAGGATCTTGGACACCGAAAGCAGCGCGGTGCCGGCCAGCCAGGCCGGCGGCAGGATGCCCAGGAACAGCAGGCCGCGCCCGGCCAGCTCCATGCCTTTCTGGGTTTTCACCAGACGCCGGATGTAGCGTGCGTCCTCTTCACCCAGGTCGTTCATGATCTCCTCGCGGAGGGCGTCGATCTCGCGACCGAACGCCTCGACCTGGGACCGGGTCAGACGGGTGCCGCCCCGTTCAAAGACAATCGGGTCCAGTTCTTCCACCTTGGCGTTCATACAAACCTCCTTGGAGCCTCAAATATCCAGTTCCACGTCGCCGTCGGCGCCGTGCATGCAAATTCGGATTTCCTGATTGGCCAGCTCGAGGCTGGCGCCACTGCGCAGGTCTCGCACCCGGCCCCGGGTCACGCGACATTTGCAGGTATGGCAAATCCCCATCCGGCAACCGTGTTGGGGTCGCAGGCCGGCGGCTTCCGCCGCCTCCAGCAGCGACTGGGTGCCTTGCGCCTGGATGTCGCCGCCGCTGCGCGCGAAACGCACCGTGCCACCGTCACCGCCGCTGACCGGCGTGCTCTGGAAACGCTCATGGAACAGGGGCGCGCGGCCACACCGCTGGTGCCAGTCGATTACGGTGTCCAGAAAGCCTTGCGGGCCGCAGGTGAACAGTGTCCGGCTGGCGCCGTCCGGGACCTGCTCGGTGAGCCAGTGTTCATCGAGGCGACCGGCCAGGTCACCGGGCCGGGGGGTATCGCCGGTCAGCACCAGCCGGAAATCGAGACGTTCGTCCAAGGCCAGGCCACGCAGGCCTTCACCGAGCAACCATTGATCATAGGAACGCTCGAAGTGGGCCCAGATCAGGTGTCCCCCATAGTTGGACGCGAGCAGGGACTTCACGATACTGTGAACAGGTGTTACCCCTGAGCCGGCGGTAAGGAACAGAATGCGCTCCGGTGCGGGTTCGGGCATCACGAAGTCACCGCTGGCCGGCGACAGGGTGAGCAGGTCGCCTTCCCGGCAGTGGTTCACCAGGTGATCACTGACGCCGCCGGTACCGTGCTGTTTCACGGTGATCGTCGGGCGCGGGTCGGTCGGCGCCGAGGACAGGGAAAAACAGCGTTGCCGACGCACGCCGCCCATATCCACGCCGACCAGCACGTGCTGACCCGCTTTATGGGGTTTCCAGAGCCGGTTGGGTGCCAGTTCCAGGGTCACCGCCCGGTCGCTTTCGCGACGCACGCGGTGCACCCGGGCACGGATTTCCCGGGCCGAATAGCGGGCATCGAACAGTGCCAGGTAGTCCTCCGGGTCGAACGGCGTGGCCAGGGCCTTGCCCAGGCGACGCATCCAGCCGGTGGTGTCGAAACGGGTCTCCAGGTGCATGACCAACTCCGGATGTTTACAGTTGTGCACTTTGTACCGCGACCCGCTTTTTCAGTCAACACATGTTCACAAATATTTTTTTACACAGGAAAATCAAGTAGTTGTATGTATCCGGGAGAGAAACTTGAATAACATGGCTAAGCAATCAGCGATAACAAATCACCAACGGGGAGCAAAACCATGAGCAGAGAAACGCCGGCCCGCGGGCGACGGCCCAAGCGGGGACGTACGCGTCAGGCGCTCATGGACGCGGCCCTGGACCTGGTGGCGAAGAAGGCGCCTTTTTCGTCGCTGAGCCTGCGCGAGGTAACCAAGCGCGCCGGCGTGGTGCCCACCGCCTTCTACCGGCATTTCCCGGACATGAGCGCCCTCGGCCTGACCCTGCTCGATGAATCGTTCCGTACCCTGCGCCAGATGATGCGCGAGGTGCGCCAGCAGGAACTGCCCAATGAGCGCATGATTCGCGGCTCCATGGAGACCTTCTTCACCTACGTGCGTAATAACCGCACCCACTTTCTGTTCGTGTCCAAGGAGCTGTATGGCGGCTCCGCCACCATGCGCCAGGCGATTCGCCGGGAAATCCGCCTGTTCGTCAGCGAGCTGGCCATGGACATGGCGCGGTTCCCGTTCCTGGTGCAGGTGAATGCCGAGGACCTGCAAATGATGGCCTCGCTGGTGGTCAACAGCGTGGTGGCCTTGACCCAGGAGATGCTGGAACTGGACGAAGACGACGAAGCCGGCCAGCAGGAAATGCTGATCCTGGCGGAAAAGCAGGTGCGCCTGATCTATTTTGGCGTTGCCCAGTGGCGTTCGGAGGCCGGCGCGCCGGCCTGAACCGGGGCCGCGCAAATAGGCTCTTCCAGCAACCTTTCAGGCGGAACGGCCAATCAGGCACTTCGGCGCCCTCCCTATACTGTCCCCACTCTTTACGGACCGTTTTTTGTACAGGATCAAGGACGCTGCTATGAGTGAAGTCCACTTCCGCGAACTGCGCCACGCGCCGGCGATGCCGGTGAATTTCGCCAAGGCGGTGCTGCGCGCCGGGGTCAAGCCGGGCAGCAGCCCGACCCTGCCGAACGTGGGGCTGCGTCTCAACGACGTGGGCCTGGACAGCAAGCACCTGAAGGCCTACCGCAAGGTGTGCGGTTTCAGCGCCGATGGCCGTCTGCCGGTGACCTACCCGCACATCCACGCCTTCCCGCTGCACATGGCGCTGATGATGGAACAAGGGTTCCCGTTCCCGGCCATGGGGCTGGTGCATGTACGCAACCGCATCACCCAGTACCGCCCCATCGCGGAACGCGAACAGCTCAATATCAAATGCTCCCTGGGCAACCTCAATCAGGTGGAAAAAGGCTGGGAGTTTTCCATCTTCACCGTGGTGAGCACCGCCGGCGAGCGGGTCTGGTCCAGCGAATCGATCAACTTCTTCCGTGGCGGCGGCCACGGTCGCAAGGAAGAGAAGAAAGGCTCCGGCGAACCGGCGCCGGCCACCGACACCATCGAGTGGAAGGTGCCTGGCAACACCGGCCGCCGCTACGGCGCCGTGTCCGGCGACCGCAATCCGATCCATCTGTACCCGCTGACCGCCCGGCTGTTCGGCTTCAAGCGCCAGATCGCCCACGGCATGTGGTCCAAGGCCCGCGCCCTGGGCCAGCTCCAGCGGCAACTGCCGGAGGAGGCGTTCCGCGTGGACGTGCAGTTCAAGCTGCCCATGTTCATCCCCGCCACCGTCAAGTTCGAGCAACGGGACGTGGACGGCGGCCTGGATTTCCGGGTACTGGCCCGGGACGGGATCAAACCCCACCTGACCGGCCAGTTGCGCCTGCTGGGCGACTGACCGGCACCCCGGCGCGCCGGCTTCCCGCCCCGCGCCGGTGTTGCAGGAACCTGGCGTCATGGCCGACGACACCCGAGACTACCGCGCCCTTTTCCTGGCCCGCACGCCTTTGCTGGACGTGCGCGCGCCGGTGGAATTCACCAAGGGCGCCTTTCCCGGCGCCACCAATCTGCCCCTCCTTGACGACCGGGAACGCCACCGGGTCGGCATTCGCTACAAACAGGCCGGCCAGCAGGCCGCCATCGATCTCGGCAACGAACTGGTCAGCGGTCGCGTCAAACGCGACCGGCTGAAAGCCTGGCGCCAGTGGCACGCGGCGCATCCGAACGGCTACCTGTATTGTTTCCGCGGCGGCCTGCGCAGCCACACCACCCAGGCCTGGCTCGCCACCGAAGGGGTGACGGTCCCCCTGGTGGTGGGCGGCTACAAAGCCATGCGCCGGTTCCTGCTCGAAAGCCTGGATGCCAATCTGCAACGCCTGCCGCTGTGGGTGTTGGGCGGGCGCACCGGCTGCGCCAAGACCCGGGTTATTGGTCGGTTGGGCAACGCCCTGGACCTGGAGGGTCTGGCCCACCATCGCGGCTCCGCCTTCGGCCGCCGTCCGGGTGGGCAGCCTTCACAGATCGACTTCGAGAACCGCCTCGCCATCGACCTGCTCGGCCTGGCGGAACGGGGCGTGCCCAGGGTGGTGGTCGAGGACGAAAGCAAGCTGATCGGTCGTTGCTTTTTGCCGCTGGCCCTGCAGGCCCGCCTGAAGACGGCGCCCCGGGTGCTGATCGAGGAGCCCCTGGAGGCCCGCGTCCAGGTGACCCTGGAGGATTACGTGATCGGCCCGCTGGATGAATACCGCCGCCATTACGGCCCGGCCCATGGCTTCGAGCGGCTCGCCGAGGAGTTGCTGGCGGCCATGGATCGCATCCAGAGCCGCCTGGGTGGCGACCGCCACCGGCAACTGCGCGGCCAGCTGGCGCGCGCCCTGGAGCGGCAGCGCCGGCACGGCGACAACGACGCCCACCGGGACTGGATTCGCGAGCTGCTGGCGGGCTACTACGATCCCATGTATGACTACATGATGAGCAAGCACCGGGATGGCGAAATCCTGTTCCGGGGCACGCGGGAGGAAGTGTTGGCGTTCCTGCGCTGACACCCGCGAACGCGGCAGGAGCCGCTTCAGCCACGATAGCGACATTGCCCGCCGCGCTGACCGGACCAGCGGCGGGCATTGATAACGGTCCGGCCCGACTCCCCATTGAACGGAGACGATCATGCCCTTGCTGATTGCAACCCGCGCCGCGCGGGCTGTCCGCACCCTGGTGGCCGCCGCCGGCGCGACCTTGCTGCTCACCGCCTGCGGCCCCGCCGAGCAGGCCCCCACCTTCACCTTCACGGCGATTCCCGACCAGGATGAATCCCAGCTCGAGAAGCGCTTCGGCCAGGTGGCCGACTACCTGGAAGAAACCCTGGGGGTACCGGTGACCTACGTACCGGTGAAATCCTACCCGGCGGCGGTCACCGCGTTCCGCAACGACCAGGTGCAAATGGCCTGGTTCGGCGGCCTGTCCGGTGTCCAGGCCCGGCGCCTGGTGCCCGGCTCCCGGGCCATCGCCCAGGGCCAGGAGGACACCGCTTTCAAGTCCTACTTCATCGCCAATGCCGCCACCGGCCTGGAACCCGGCGATACCCTGCCGGACGCCTTCGCCGAGCAGCCGTCGTTCACGTTCGGCTCCAAGGGCAGCACCTCCGGGCGCCTGATGCCGGAATACTTCTTCCGCGAACGGTTCGGCGCGGCACCCCAGGAGTTGATCGGCAAGGTCGGCTTCAGCGGCGATCACAACCGCACCCTGGCCCTGGTGCAGAGCGGCGCCTACGCCACCGGCGCGCTTAACTACAAGGTCTGGGAGCGGGCACTGAAGGACGGCCAGGTGGATACCGACCAGGTACGCGTGATCTGGGAAACACCGCCCTACCCGGACTACCACTGGACCGTGCGCGGCGACCTCGACGAGCGTTTCGGTGACGGCTTCACCGACCGGGTCACCGAGGCGTTGCTGGCGATCGACGACCCGGCCCTGCTGGAGGCATTCCCGCGCCAGCGTTTCGTGCCGGCGTCCAACGACGACTACCAGGCCATCGAGGACACCGCCGAGGCCATTGGCCTGTTGGACTGACGGTGAGCGACGCCCTGTTCCGGTTCCACGGCGCGCGTCTGGGCCACGGCGACGCCACCGTGTTCGCGGCCCTGGACCTGAGTATCCAGCGCGGCGAAACCGTGGCGCTGCTGGGCGCCTCCGGCAGCGGCAAATCCACCCTGCTGGCGGCACTGCGCGCCCAGCATGAGGCGCTGTGCGCCTGGTGCCCCCAGGAGCAGGCCCTGGTGCCCATGTTGAGCGTGTTCCACAACATCTACATGGGTGGCCTGCACCGCCACGGCACCTGGCACAACCTGCGCACCCTGCTGCGCCCCGGCGCCGCCGACCGCGCCGAGGTGGGCGCCCTGGCGGCGCGCCTGGGCCTTACCGACAAGCTGTTCACCAGCGTCGACCGGCTGTCCGGCGGCCAGGCCCAGCGCACCGCCCTGGGCCGCGCCCTCTACACTCAAAGGCCGGTGCTGCTTGGCGACGAGCCGGTCTCCAACCTGGATGAGCACCAGGGGCTGGCGCTGATGCGACACGCCCTGGCCGCCCATGACACCGCCGTGGTGGCGATGCACGATCGCGCCCTGGCCCTGGCCTGCTTCCAGCGCGTGCTGGGCCTGCGCCACGGCGAGCTGGTACTGGACGCCCCGGCGGCCAGCCTCACCCTGGCCGACCTGGA
The DNA here is from genome assembly GCF_016785095.1 of Alloalcanivorax marinus. Lineage (GTDB taxonomy): Bacteria > Pseudomonadota > Gammaproteobacteria > Pseudomonadales > Alcanivoracaceae > Alloalcanivorax > Alloalcanivorax marinus_A. The sequence goes on from NZ_JAEKJB010000009.1 coordinate 124,779, forward strand.
CGCCCTGTACCGACCATGAACGAGCGCCCCGCCACCACCGCCGCCGGCTGGCGCCGCGCCAGTGGCTGGCTGCTGCTGGCCGGCCTGGTGGCCTTCGCCTGCGCCGATCTGGCGGTGACCCGTACCGCCCCGGGGGCCGAGCTGCTGCGCGTCGCTCAGGGCTTCCTGGCGCCACGCCTGCTGGGCGAGCATGGCCTGGGCGCCGGCGAGCTGGGCCGCGCCCTGGCCAACACGCTGGCGTTCGCCTTCCAGGGCGTGGCCTTCGGCGCCGCCGCCGGCTTCCTGCTGGCGCTGTTCTGGCACCGGCGCGCGGTGCGCGCCGCCGCCGCTTCGGTGCGCGCCGTTCATGAGCTGTTCTGGGGATTGCTGCTGATGCAGGTGGCGGGGCTGTCGCCGCTCACCGGGGTGCTGGCCATCGCCCTGCCCTACGCCGGCATCTTCGCCAAGGTGTTCGGTGAAATGCTCGAGGAGGCGGACCCGGCGCCGGTGGCCAGCCTGCCCCGCGCGCGCCAGCGTTTGAGCACCTTCTTCTATGCCCGCTTGCCGCTGATCGCCGCCGACGCCCGCGCCTACACCGCCTACCGGCTGGAATGCGCACTGCGTGCCTCGGCGATTCTCGGTTTCATCGGGCTGCCGACCCTGGGCTTTCATCTGGAGACCGCGTTCCGGGAGGGCCATTACAGCCAGGGCGCCGGCCTGCTGTATCTGCTGTTCGCCCTGATCCTGACCCAGCGCCTGTGGTTGCGCGCCCGGCTGGTGCCGGTTTATCTGCTGGCCGCGCTGCTGTGGGCGCCGCCGCTGGGCCAGGGCGACTGGGCCACCCTGGTGCGCTTCGTCACCCAGGATCTGGTGCCGGCACCCCTGGCCCGGGATCAGGGCTGGGCGGCCCTGGGCGACTGGGGCTGGATGCTGTGGCGCGAGCAGGTCGGCCCCGGCCTGTGGAACACGCTGGTGCTGGGCATGGCGGCGCTGCTGCTCACCGCGCTGCTGGCGCTGCTGTTGTTTCCGCTGCGCTCGCCGCTGTTCGGTAACCGGCTGACCCGGTGGCTGGGCCACGGCCTGCTGGTGGTGCTGCGCACCACCCCGGAGTTCTTCCTGGCGTTCTTCCTGCTGATCATCCTGGGGCCGTCCATGCTGCCCGGCATTCTCGCCCTGGCGCTGCACACCGGCGCCATCATCGGCCATCTCACCGGCCGCTTCAGCGAGGGGCTGCGGCTGCGCGCCGATAGCGCCCGGGGCATCAACCGCTATGCCTACGAAGTACTGCCCCGGCTGTCGCCCACCTTCCTGGCGCTGTTGCTGTACCGCTGGGAAATCATCATGCGCGAAACCGCCGTGCTGGGTATTCTTGGTATTCATACCCTGGGGTTCTACATCGACTCCAGCGTGGCGGAGTTCCGTTTCGACCGCACCCTGGTATTGATCCTCGCCACGGTGTGCCTGAACCTCGCCGTGGACGCCTTTTCCCGCCGCCTGCGGGCGCGCCTGCGCCTGGCCCGCGAAGGGAGGCTGTGTTGAACCCATGCCACCATTGCGAAACGCTGAAGGACCCCGCATGAAGCCTGCCGTCCGCCGCCTTACCCGCCGCCCCCGAGGAGTCCCCCGATCATGAGGGCATCCGTGGCGAACCAGGATCTGGTCATGGTAGGCGGCGGTCACAGTCATGCCCTGGCTCTGCGCATGCTGGCCATGAAGCCGGAACCCGGGCTGCGCCTGACGCTGGTGTCACCGGACAGCCTGGCGGCCTATTCCGGCATGCTGCCGGGCCTGGTGGCCGGCCACTACCGGTTGGAGGAAACCCACGTGGACCTGCGGCGGCTGTGCCAGGCATCCGGCACCCGCTTCGTGCGCGCCCGGGTCACCGCGCTGGACCCGGCGGCACGGCGGCTGACCCTGGACGATGGCAGCACCCTGGAATACGACTGGCTAAGCCTGGACGTGGGCGCCACCCCGGACCTGGAGACGGTGCCCGGCGCCGCCGAGCACGCCGTGCCGGTGAAGCCGGTCAGCGATTTTCATCGCCGCTGGCGGGCCCTGCTGGCCGATCTGGACCACCGCACCGACGAGCTGGCGATCACCGTGGTGGGGGGCGGCGCCGGCGGCACCGAGATGGTGCTGGCGGTGGCCCGGGCGCTGATCGAACACGGCCTGGCGGCGCGCCTCAGCCTGGTTACCGCCGGCGATCTGCTGCCCGGCTACCCGCGCGGCGTGCGGCTGCGCATGGCGCGGCGGCTGGCGGACGCCGGCGTGCGGCTGCGCACCCATGCCCGGGTACAGCGGGTGGACGCGGGGCGCCTGACCCTCGGCGACGACACGCTGGATTACGACTTTCTGCTCTGGTGCACCGGGGTCAAGGCCGCCCCCTGGCTGGCGGCCAGCGGCCTGCCCTGCGACGGCTCCGGCTTCGTGCGGGTGAATGAACACCTGCGCAGCCCCGCCGACGAGCGGGTGTTCGCCGCCGGCGACTGCGCCGCCTTCCCCGGCGATCTGCCCAAGGCCGGGGTGTACGCGGTGCGCCAGGCCCGTGCACTGGCCCATAACCTGGCCGCCGCCGTCGCTGGCCGCCGGTTGCGGACCTACCGCCCGCAGAAGCGTTTCCTGTCCTTGCTGTCCGCCGGCGACCAGGACGCGGTGGGCAGCCGGGGCGTCGGACCGGGCGTGGCCGGCCCCTGGGTGTGGCGCTGGAAGGACCGCATCGACCGCCGCTTCATGGCCCGCTTCGATGAGCCGCTACCGGCGATGACGGCGGCGCCGGCGGACTCCGCGCCGTACTGCGCCGGTTGCGGCGCCAAGGTTGGCGCCGGCGCCCTGAGCGAAGCCCTGGCGCCGCTGCGCCCGTTCGCCCGTGAAGGCGTGGAAGCCGGCCTGCACCAGGCCGACGACGCGGCCGTACTGAACTGGCCGGCGGGGCAACGGCTGGTGCAGACCCTGGACTATTTGCCGGCCTTCCTCGACGAGCCCTATCTGTTCGGTCGCGTGGCCGCCCTGCACAGCCTCAGCGACCTCTACGCCATGAACGCCACGCCCCATTCCGCCCTGGCCACCGTGAGCCTGCCACGTCATCACCCGCGCCTGCAGGGCCGTGACCTGCAACGGCTGATGGCCGGCGCCGTGGCGGAACTCAACCGGGCCCGCTGCACCCTGGTGGGCGGCCATACCATCGAGGGCCCGGAGCTGGCCGCCGGCTTCACCGTGAATGGCGCCGCCGCGCCAACGGCGCTGTGGCACAAAAGCGGAGGCCAAGCCGGCCAGACGCTGATCCTGACCCGCCCGCTGGGCATCGGCATTCAACTGGCCAGCCTGATGCGCGGCCAGGCCCATGGCCCCTGGCTGGATACCACCCTGGACACCATGCTGGCCGGCAACGGCCCGGCGCGGGACGCCCTGGCCGGGCTGACCGATACCCGCCCCGGCGCCTGCACCGACGTGACCGGCTTCGGACTGCTCGGCCATTTGCTGGAGATCTGCGAGCAAAGCGCCGTGGACGCGCGCCTGGACCTGGATGCGATCCCGCTGCTGCCCGGCACCCTGGCGCTGGTGGAGGCGGGTGTGGTCAGCACCCTGAAGCCGGCCAACGATCAGGTGCTGGCCCGCTGCGAGCACCGGGGCGTGGCCGAGGACGACCCGCGCCTGGCCGCGCTCACCGACCCTCAGACCGGTGGCGGACTGTTGTTCAGCATCGACCGGGAACGCGCCGCGGCGGCACTGGCCGCGCTGCGCCGCCATGGCCTGCACGCCACGCAAGTCGGTGAGCTGACTGTAAAAAATCACAAAGCTTTCGCCACCCTGACGTTGCACGGCGACGGCCCATGCTAGTGTTTGGCCATCATTTCAAGTGGAGCGATGCCAATGAAGAAGTCCATCACGGGCGCCTTGACCGCCCTCGTCATGCTGATTACCCAAGGCTTGTTCGTCCCCGCCGCCCAGGCCGCCATGGTGACCACCGATGGCATGGTCGCCAATGAACAGCGCGCCGCCATGGAACAGAAAGTCATGCGTTTCATGGAACGGGACGCCGCCGCCAAGGTACTCGCCGAAAACGGCGTTACCCGCGACGACGTGCAGCAGCGCCTGAGCCGCCTGAGCGACTCCGAACTGCAGCAACTGGCCACCAAGGCCGACCAGATGCCCGCCGGCAGCGGCGTGGTGGGCGTGATCCTGGCGGTGATCCTGATCCTGGTGCTGCTTGATCTGCTCGGCGCCACCGACGTGTTCCCGGTCATCGATCCGATCGGGTGATGCCCCTGCCCCTGAAGCGCGGCGGCCGTCCGGTCGCCGCCTTGCTGCTGGGCCTGCTGCTCGCGGCCTGTCAGACCGTCCCCCCGCCCCAGGAGGCGGAACACCCTCCCCAGCAATACCTGGACGTGCCTTTCATTGCCCAGGACGCCTATCAGTGCGGCCCCGCAGCCCTCGGCATGATGCTGCAATGGAATCGGCTGCCCGGTGACAAGGAGGCCCTGGTGGACGAGGTCTGGTTGCCGGAACGCAAAGGCGCCCTGGGCATTGAACTGAAGGCCGCCGGTCGCGCCCGCGGCCTGCTCGCCTACCCGGTGCAATCCCCGGATGCCCTGTTCGCGGAAGTGCAGGCCGGCCACCCGGTGCTGGTACTGCAGAACCTGGCCCTGCCGCAATGGCCCATGTGGCACTACGCGGTGGTGATCGGCTACCGCGATGGCGGCGAGCGCATCGTGCTGCACAGTGGCACCAAGGAAGCCACCAGCAGCCATTGGAACCGCTTCCTGCGCACCTGGGCGCGGGCGGAGTACTGGGGTTTCGTGTTGTTGCCCCCCGGCGAAATGCCCGCCAGCGTGAAGCCCGAACCCCTGCTGCGCGCCCTGGCGCCAATGCAACAGGACGCCCTGGCGCACTGGCGGGCGGCGGTGGCCCGCTTCCCGGACAATGGCCGCCTGCGTTTTGGCCTGGCCAATGCCCTGTGGGCGGCACAAAAGCAGGATCAGGCGCTGGATGCCTACGAACGCACCGTGACCCTGGCCCCGGAGCTGGCGCCGGCCTGGAACAACCTGGCCTACGCGCGCCGTGACGCCGGCGACCAGGCCGGCGCCCGCGAGGCGGTATGTCGGGCCCGGGCCCTGGCGCCGGACAGCGACAACATCGCCGACAGCGTCAAGGAGATCACCGGCGACGCGGGATGCTGACCCGGACGCCGTCGGCGGCTATCGTATTTGAGGCGAACAACGCCTAAGCTGCGCAAAAACGACGGAAGACAACGCCTGTGTGGATTCGACTCTTGTTGCTGGGGCTGCTGTACGCGGCGACCCCGGCTCTGGCGCAAAGCCCCGCTGATTTCACCCTGCCCGGGATCGCCGACCTGGAGAAACAGCTGGCCGGCGACGGCGGCGGCGACAACAACGGTGGCGGCCAGAACGGCGAGAGCGGCCAGGATAATCCGGAACACCGGGAAACCCTGGAAAAGACCCTGGAACTGCGCCGCGAAATCGACGCCAACCGGGAACGGATCGACGCGCTCAAGAAACAGCAGGCCGAAGCGCCACGCCGCCGCGCCCGCCTCGGCAACGACCTGGACGAAGCCCGCCGCGAGCGTCAGCAGGACTGGCGTCAGCGCTATCAATCCCTGTCCCTGGCGGCCCTGGCCAAGGAACTCAGCGACCAGCTCGACGCCCTGGAACAGAATCAGCAAACGCTGGCGCGGGTCAGCAGCGAGCTGACCCGCGCCCAGACCCTGCCCGAACGGGCACAGACCACCATCAGCGACAGCCTGTCGCGCATGGATGAGATCCGCCAGCGACTGAACCGCCAGGAAGAAAACCTGGACGACGCCGAGAAGACCCGCCTGCAAACCGAACTGACCACCCTGGAAACACGCATTCAACTGCGCAACCAGGAATTGTCCGTGGCCAGCACCCTGGAAGAACTGTCGCGGCTCAACAAGCGGGTGCTGGAAGCCCAGGAAGCGGTGATTCAAAAGCGCCTGGACGTGCTGCAGCCGATGATCAACGAGCGCCGCGAACAAAGCCTCAGCAATGAAATCGGCGACGACGAGACCGACCTGCCCGCCGCGCTGGCCGACCATCCCCGGCTCAAGCAGGCCCGCGAGCGCAACGACGAGCTGCGCGACCAGCTCAAACAGACCAGCAACGACGTCAACGACCTGATTCGCGAAGTGATCAGCGCCGAGACCCGGCTCGACCGGGCGCGCTCGCTGTCGAGCACGGTGAACGATCAGATTCGCATGCTCGACGGCAGCCTGCTGCTCTCGCGCATTCTCTACGAGCAGCAGAAGAGCCTGCCGGAATATCACCCCCAGGAAGGCCTGGACAAACTGATCAGCGATACCCGCCTGGCCCAGTTCGACCTGCGCCAGGCCATGCAGGAACTGGAAAGCCGGCCCCTGGAAGTGGAGAACACGGATGAGTTGCCGCCCGCCGAGCGGCAACAACTGGACGACGCCCTGCGCCGGCTGGCGGACAGCCGCCTGGAACTGCTCAACCAGCTCGACCAGGAGCTGGGCCGCAAGCTCAACATTCTGGTGCGGCTGAATCTGTCCCAGGAGCAGCTACGCAAGATCACCGAAAATCTGCACGACACCATTTCCGAGCAGACCTTCTGGATGCCCAGCACCCAGCCGTTGCCCGCCTGGATACGCGATTTCCCGACTCAGGTGCGCGATCAGGTCCATGACATTCCCTGGGCGCGGCTGGGTGACGACGCCGCCGAACTGATGAAGAACAAGTGGCCGTGGCTGTTCCTTCCCCTGCTGCTGGCCGGGCTGCTGTGGCTGTGGCGGCGGCGCCTGCGCGCCCGTCTGCGCGCGCTCAATGGCGACATCGGCTTTCTGAAACGGGACAGCCAGCGGCACACGCCAGCGGCCATCGTGATCACCACCCTGGTGAGCGCGCCGGTACCGCTGGCCATCGGTCTTCTGGCGTGGGGGTTGTGGACGCAACCGGGCACCTTGAGCACGGTGCTGGGCGCGGCTCTGGCCAAGATCGCCCTGCTATGGATGGTGTTCGAGCTCTGTTACCGCCTGCTGGCGCCCAAGGGCATCGCCCAGCGCCATTTCCGCTGGCAGGCGGAAGGCAACCTGGTACTGCGCCGGCGGCTGCTGGTGGTGGGCCTGACCATGGTACCGATGACCCTGGTGATCGCCTTCGGCGAGGAATGGCCGGCCCAGCTCAGCAACGACCGCATTGGCCTGGTGACCATGGTCGCCTGTCTGCTGGTGATCAGTGTGACCCTGTCCCGGGCCGCCCTGGCCTACCGCGCCCGGCGCTACTCCCGCACCCTGCGCGGCGCCGCCGTGGTGCTGTGCGCCGGCGTGCCGTTGATACTGGTGGCCCTGATCGTGGCCGGCTATTACTTCACCGCCGTGCGTCTGTCCGGACGCATGATCGACACTTTCTATCTGTCCCTGCTGTGGATTCTGCTCGACGCTACCGCCGTGCGGGGCCTGGCGGTGGCCGCCCAGCGCCTGGCCTACAAACGGGCCGTGGCGGAGCGGGACGCCGAGCCCAAGGAAAACGTGGAAGGCGTGGAAGTCGAGGAGCCCCAGCTCGACCTGCAGCAGATCAACCAGCAATCCCTGCGCCTGATCCGGCTGGCCCTGCTGGGTCTGTTCGGGCTGCTGCTGTACTGGGTGTGGGCGGATGTCATCAACGCCTTCTCCTACACCGACACCATCGTGCTCTGGCAGAGCACCGAGGGCAGCGGCCTGAACGCCACCAACACGCCGATCAGCCTGGGCGACGTGATCACCTCGCTGGCCATCGGCGCCGGCACCTTCATGCTGGTGGCCAACCTGCCCGGCCTGCTGGAAGTGCTGCTGCTGTCACGGCTCAACCTGCGCCAGGGGTCCAGCTACGCGGTCACCACCCTGCTCTCCTATCTGGTGATCGTGCTCGGCGTGATCGTCGCCCTGGGTTCACTGGGGCTGTCCTGGAGCAAGATGCAGTGGCTGGTGGCGGCCCTCGGCGTGGGCCTGGGCTTCGGCCTGCAGGAGATTTTCGCCAACTTCATTTCCGGCATCATTATCCTGTTCGAACGGCCGATCCGCATCGGCGACGTGATCACCATCGAGAATCTGTCCGGCACGGTGAGCCGCATCCGCATTCGCGCCACCACCATCATCGACTTCGACCGCAAGGAGATCGTCATTCCCAACAAGGTGTTCGTCACCGAGCGGCTGATCAACTGGACGCTCTCGGACACGATTACCCGCCTTACCATCAAAGTGGGGTTCGCCTACGGCTCGGATCTCACGGTCTGCCACGACCTGCTTGAGAAGGTGGCCAGGGACAACACCCGGGTGCTGAGTGATCCAGAGCCTCTGATCCTGTTCATGGCCTTCGGCGCCAGCACCCTGGATCATGAGTTGCGGGTCTATCTGGGAGAAATCGGCGACATCCTGTTCGCCACCGATGAGATCAACAAGGCCATCGACGCGGCCTGCCGGGAGCATGGCGTGGAGATCGCCTTCAACCAGATCGATGTGCACCTGCGCTCCACCACCGACGACGTCAAGATACTGGAAGCCGGCGGCGAACCCGCCGACGCCGAACAGCGCCGGGGCGGCGACACCCGTGGCCATTACGGCAACACCCGGAGCCATTACCACGACGGCGATGAGCCGCCCAAGGGCGTCGGCGACGAGGGTGAGGAATAGGCCGCCAGCGCCGCTCCGTAGCCTGGATGGTGCTGTTGTAGGAGCGACTTCAGTCGCGATGGCTGCTGGCACCACCGTTGATCGCGACTGAAGCAACCCTCCGGCCAGGCGGATTAGTCCGTCGGCGCCAGCCCGGGGAACCGGGACAGCAATTCCTGACGGCGGGCTTTCAAGCCTTCCAGCTTGCGCCGCCCCTCCGCCAGTTGCTCCGGCGGCAGCCCGTCCCGCTCCCCCTGGGCCACCAGTGCCTCCAGCTCGCCAATGCGCCGCTGGGAAGCGGCCATGAAGGACGCGTACACCGCCATTCTTTCCCCCTGCTCATAGCGGCTGTAAAGCTCCGGGTCGTCGAGCACCTCCTGGGGCGGCGGCACCCGGGGTTCCCGGGGAGCCACCGGCGGAGTACGCGAATCGCCATCGCGACGTGCTCGCCGCAGCGACTCCGCCGCCGCCGGCCGCACCCGGGGCGCGATCACCGCGTCCACCCCTGGCGCCTGCCTGGCATCGGAGGGCGCCGGCGACGGCGCCGGAGGCACTTCGGAGACCAACACCGGCGCCGCCGGGGCCAACACGGGCGGCGGCCCCTCCGCCGTGTCGGCGGCGACCGGCGCGGCCACCGCCGGCGGCGGCGCCGGATCGCCGGGCCACCACATCGCCGCCGCCGCCAGCACCGCCAGCGCCGCCGCCATCGCTACCGCCAGGCGTATCACAGCGCCTCCGCGTGAAAGCGCACGCCAGCGGACGCATGGCGCCGCGCCAGGCCGGTGCGTAACCGCTCCTGAAGGCGCTCCCGGGCCAGCACCCGTGATGCCTGATAACGCACCGCCTCGCTGTCGGCGGCCTGGAAGCCCTCCTGGCGCCGGTCCACCCGAAGGATCACCCAACGCGCCTGCCCCGGCACCCGGGCCGGCGGCGACACCGCGCCCTGTTGCAACGTGAACGCGAAGCCGACCAGCCAGGCATCCTCGCCGTCACCGCGCTCCAGCCAGGCCGGCTTCCGGTAGACCACGCCTTCCTGGTCCGCGTAAGCCTCCGCCAGTTCCGGCAGGCTGGCGCCGCCATCAAGGCGGGCCCGCGCTTCGTCGGCGAGCGCCTGGGTGGGAAGATACAGACGCGCCGCGCGCACCTTCTCCACGCGCCGGAAATGATCCCGGTGCAGTTGGTAGTAACGGCGGATTTCCTTGTCGGAAATGCCGTCGGCCACTTCCCGCAGCCGGGTGTTGTCGTCGTGGGGGTCGTCGCTGAGCCCCAGGGTGCGAATCAGGGCACGCTGGTCCAGGCGGTCAAGCACCAATTGCCGCACCCAGGCCCGTTCCTCCTCCTCCAGCGGCGAGCGCCGCTCGAACCAGTCCAGCACGAAGGCGCGGCGCACCCAGTCATCGGCGGCATTCGCCATGGCCAGGGTGTCCAGGTTATGGAAGCGGGTTTTCAGGGCGATGTTCTGGGCATCGTAGAGATCGGCCAGGGTCAGTTGCCGGGGCCCGGCGGCGGGGAAGCGATATTCCGCCACCACCCAGGCCCGGGCCGCCCGGCGCTGGGCCGGGTTGAGGGTCTGGCGCAGCCCGGAATCGGCGCTGAGAATCGGCCTCAGGGCCTTGCGGTCCAGGTTCAGCTCCCCTTGCAGGGCGTCCAGTGGCGAGGCCCAGCCACTGGCGGTCAGCGCCGCCGCCAGCTCATCGCGATAGGCGACCCGGATCAAGGCGGCGGTATCCCGGTCGACGCGGGTGGCGCGGTTGTAGCCCACCCGGGCCGGCTCCGCTCCGGCGGCATGGTTCTGCCGGTACCACTCGCCCATCAGATGAATGTCCACCAGGTTTTCCAGCACCTGCAGCGGCTCCACGGCGGGGTCGTGCATCCGCGCCGACGCCAGAAACACGTCCAGCACCGGGCGGGTCAGCGCGACGCCGTCCACTTCCGCCACCACCCGCGCGTCCCTTGGCGTGGCGCTCGCCAGCGCCGCCATCAGCAACGCGGCCATCGACAGCGCGGTCATCGACAGCGCCGCCAGAAACCGGCCCCGGCGGCGCGCGTGTCGCAAGCACCCGGTCACTGGGTCAACTGCGCGGAGGCATGGCCCAGCAGGTGTACCACCATGGCGATGGCGTGGGGCACCACCACCCGGCCCACCTGTACCCGATCGGTATGGTCGGTGCTGGACAGCACCAGGCTTCCGTTGGCGTAGGCGATATCACCGCCCTGGGTGAGCAGCGGGCGGATATCCGTGGTACCGCTGCCGGGGGCGGTGAAGCTGGACAGCGCCTGGGTCACCAGGGTTTCGTCGTTAAGGTCCTCGCTGTCGTAATAATCGGCCACCCAGCCTTCCCAACCGCTGTGGTTAAGCGCCGAGGTGGTCCACACATGGTGCGGCTGCACCACGTCGGTGGCGTGCAGCGCATAACCCAGGCTCTGCGCGGTGGGATTGGCCAGGAACTGGTCGTACCAGTACTGGGCCAGGTTATCCAGCGGCTGGAAAGGCATTTCCTCGAAGTCATCGTACATGGATTTCGAGGAGGTGGTGCCCTGCCGGTAATTGGCCTCGGTGATGCCGTAGGTGTTGTATTCGGAGTCGTCGTTGGACCACCAGCCCGTCATGCCGCCGGGGCCATCGTCCATGTAGTCCCCCACCAGCCAGGCGGCGGCCAGATTGTCGATGTCGCCGGACACGGTGAGCTTGTCGTAGTTGTAACCGCCCAGGTCGTTGCCGTGCACGTCCGGCCCGCGGGTGTGATTCTGGAAGTGCCAGTAGGAGGTGTAGTTGACCAGCGAGCTGCCGGCGTTGAACACCGGTGCGTAGACGCAATCGCCGGTGATGGCGCCGCAGAAATAGGTGTCCTGGAAATCGTCCACGTCGTAGGCGCTCTGACCAAGCACCTGGGCGAACTGGGCCACGGTATAGCCGGCGGCGCTGGCCACCGCCTGCAGGTCGGCGTAGCCGGTGGTCTGCGGATGGGCCTGCATGTAGGCCACCGCGTCTTCCACCAGACGGCGATGGGTCTCTTGCTTGAAGGCTTGGGCGGTGGGGCAAACACAGGCCACGGCCAGCAAACCGATGAGCATCCGTTTCATGACTCCCTCCCTGGGATGTTGTTTTTGGTATGCCCGTCCTATACAGGCGTAATTCGGTCCACGCTTCAATTGTTCATCCGCGACAACCGCCTTCACGCGGCCCTTCCGGGCCGCGCGACGGCCACCTCAGTTGACGATCGAGAACTGGTCGAACAATTGCACCTCACCGTTCAGGTCGGCGGGGTCGAACACATAACTTTTCACCAGCCCGGTGTCGGTTTCGAGAATGGAAAACACGCTAAGGTCGTTGCTGGCCACGAACGGCAAATCCGGATAGCTGTCGTTCTCCCAGCTCATCGGACTGAACTCACTGGGCAGGGCCATGACACGTCCCTGGGGATCGCCATTGGGAGCATAGTCGTCGATGCTCCAGCGCGGGTTCGGACCCTTCACGTCGTCCCAGAAATCGGCGCCGCTGGAACGCACATCCTTGGTGTAGTTGCCGGTGTTGTCCTGGTAGTAGGCCCCGTAGCTATTGCCCACGTTGGAGCTTTCCAGATAGTGCATGCCTTCCACCTCGGCGCGATTCCAAAGATGGGAGTGGCCGATGTGTACCAGATCGACGCCGTTTTCGATCAGCAGTGGCTCGATGTCGCGGTACCAGACGTCTTCTTCCAGGGGGTACTGATAACGGACTTCGCTGAGAGCGGCGGAATCCAGACGCGGGCGCACCTGCTGCTGCCACTGCTCCGCGCTGATCGGGAACGGCAGTTCGGTGATGACTTCCTCGCCGTTTTCGACTTCCACCAGCTGCATCACCGGCTCGGCGAGCACCGGCACGGTGTTGTCGCCGAGGCCGAATACGCCCTGGTGCGCCATGACCACCTTGTAGCGGGCCTGCTTGAAGGCATCGCTTTGCAGCACCTCTTGCAGCCAACGGTACTGTTCCGACTCCTTGTCGAAACGCTCGAAGATGAACTCGCCAAACCCCCAGGCTTCCGGATTTTCCAGTTCACTCAGGGTTTCCACGAACTTGCTATTGCCGGTGCCGCTGACGCTCCAGGATCGCCAGATCCGCGAGACATTCATGGAGATCAGGAACACATCGCCGAACGCCACCGCGTAATAATCCTCGCCGGCGGGACCGTCGTCGGGGAAGCTGAACATTTCCCGGTAGCTTTCATGATTGTGGGAATGGTCTGCGATCCAGCGGGCTTTGATGTCCGCGTCGCCGCTGGGATTGACCTCGTCCTTGAGCTGCTCATAGGCGATGCCGGCGTACCAGCGCGGCTGCGGGTCACCGAACGCGCCGCCGAGGGTGTAATCGCTGTCGGCGCTACCGTCATGGGTATAGCGGCCCATCACCTCATGGTTGCCAATGGTGGCGAACAGCGGAACGTGCTGCAGAATCTCACCACCGGTGTAGGGGTAGCCGGGCAGGAATTCCTGATAGCGCCCCTGCAGGGTTGGGAAGAAGGCGGGCGCGTTGTCGGAGGCCTGATCGAACCACTCGGAGGCACGGTCGGGCACGTTGACCAGATCCCCGGCGAAGAACACCGCGTCCGGTCGGCCCACGGTCTCCACCACTTTCTGATAATTGGCGGCGGCGTTCTTTTTCAGTTGCAGATCGGAGGTGAGCAGAATCTTCAAGGGCTGGTTTTTCCCCGGCGCCGGCGCCAGCGAGAAGCTATCGCTGGTAAGGGTATGGCCGTTTTCGTCGGTACTGGATACGTGGTATTCCAGGCGCTCCCCCGGCGCCAGCCCGGCGGCGATGGCTTCATGGCGGTACACCGGTCGCTCCGTGATGCCTTCGTAGCTCTTGCCGAACTGCTTGGAGGAGGCGTCCTCCATCATGCGCGACATCTTGAAGGTGTCCGCCTCCGCGCTACGGCCATCGCCATAATGAAGCGTGTGCGCCTTGCCGGCGAAGCTGGTGAACCAGACCACGTGGACGGAATCGGCATCGGGCATTTGCAGGAAAGGATCGGTGATGAAGCGGTTTTCCTGATTCACCTCCACCGGCACCTCGGTGATTACCTCCACGCGCTCCTCATCATCGGAGCAACCAGACAGAGCCAGGGCGCCCGAAAGCGCCATCAGAACCGGCAAGAACGACCCGCGCATTATCCATTCTCCTGGAAATAAAAGACCGGGACATGCTGAAGGCGACACATGACAGAACCGTTGAGATTCGATGACGCCCCCGCGATTCCGTGCGCCGGTTCACAGCACCACTTCAAGGCCCGCAAGGTGTTACACTGGCGGCTTTCCCAATGACCGCGAATCGCGCCCATTACATGCCTCTTATTACCCTTCGTGATCTCGACCTCCATTACGGCGAGCAACCCTTGCTCGACAAGGTGAACCTGGCCATCGAACCCGGCGAGCGGCTGTGTCTGGTGGGCCGCAACGGCACCGGCAAGTCGACCCTGTTCAAGGTGCTCACCGGCGAGCAGCAGGCCGACGACGGCCAGATTGAGACCGCCCGCGAACTGACCGTGGCGCGCCTGGAACAGGAAGTCCCGGACGATCAGGATCACAGCGTCCATGACATGGTGGCCGGTGGCCTCGGCGAGCTGGGCGAGCTGCTCAACGAGCACGACCGCCTGAGCCGCGCCCTGGCCAACGGCGACGAAGACGCCATGGCGCGCTTCGAATCGCTCAACGACCAGATCGAGGCACGCGGCGCCTGGCAGCTGTTCCAGCGTGTGGAGACGGTGCTCTCCAAGCTCAAGCTGGACGGCGAGGTGGCCTTCGCCGGCCTCTCCGGGGGCATGAAGCGCCGCGTGCTGCTGGCCCGGGCCCTGGTGCGCGAGCCGGACATCCTGCTGCTCGACGAGCCCACCAACCACCTGGATCTGGACAGCATCCGCTGGCTGGAGAGCTTCCTGAAAAGCTACCCGGCGACCCTGGTGTTCATCTCCCACGACCGCGCCTTCATCCGCGCGCTGGCGACCCGCATCATCGAGCTGGACCGGGGCCATCTGACCAGCTGGCCCGGGGACTACGACAAGTACCTGGCCGGCAAACAGGCGGCGCTGGACAACGAGGAACGCGCCAACGCCGAGTTCGACAAGAAGCTGAGCCAGGAGGAGCGCTGGATACGCCAGGGCATCAAGGCCCGGCGCACCCGCAACGAAGGCCGCGTGCGCGCCCTCAAGAGCCTGCGCGAGCAGTTCGCCCAGCGCCGCAACCGCCAAGGCACCGCGGGCCTGGAAATCCAGCAGGGCGACAGCTCCGGCAAGGTGGTGATCGAGGCCGAGCACCTGGCCTGCGAACTGGGCGGCAAGCGTATCCTGGAGGATTTCTCGTTGACCGTGATGCGCGGCGACCGCATCGGTGTGCTGGGCCCCAATGGCTGTGGCAAGTCCACGTTGATCCGCCTGCTGCTGGGCCGGCTCGAGCCGGAACGGGGCACGGTAAAGTCGGGCACCCAGCTTCAGGTGGCTTACTTCGACCAACTGCGCGACACCCTGGACGGCGACAAGAGCGTGCTCGACAACCTGGCGGAAGGCTCCGACGTGGTGGAGATCAACGGTCGCAAGAAGCACGTCATGGGCTACCTGCAGGATTTCCTGTTCGAGCCGGCCCGGGCCCGCCAGCCGGTGCGCTCGCTGTCCGGCGGCGAGCGCAACCGGCTGCTGCTGGCCAAGCTGTTCACCCGGCCATTCAACCTGCTGGTGCTGGACGAACCGACCAACGACCTGGACGTGGAAACCCTGGAGCTGCTGGAAGAACAGCTGGTGAACTACCAGGGCACCCTGCTGCTGGTCAGCCATGACCGGGAATTCATCGACAATGTGGTTACCTCCACCCTGGTGTTCGAGGGCGACGGTGACCCCCGCGTCTATGTGGGCGGCTACCAGGACTGGCTACGGCAGCGTCCGGAACCGGCGCCGACGGAAAACGTCAAACCCGCCGCCGCGCCGCAAACGGAAAGCAAGGTAAAAAACACGCTGGCGCCCGCGCCGGAACAGGCCGGAGCCCGTAAGCTGACCTACAAGGAACAGCTCGAGCTGAAGGCGCTACCCGAGAAGATCGAAGCCCTGGAGGCCGAGCTTGACGCCGCCCAGGCGCGGCTTGCCGACCCGGACTTCTACAAGGGGCCGGCGCAGGACATCGCCGCCGCCCAGCGCCAGTTGCAGACGCTGGAGCAGGCGCTCAACGACCACTACGGCCGCTGGGAGGAACTGGACCAGCGACCGTCATAGCAGGCCCGGTGATCCCGGGCCGCGAGGAGGATGTGTTTCGTGCCCAGGCAACCGCTCAAGAACATCGCCATCACCCTCTCCCTGCTGGCTCTGGCCGCGCCACTGGCGGCCAATGAGAGTGAGGATGAGGATGGCCGCCACGTGGCCCCCGCCAGCGCCGACCAGGCGGCACCGCCCGCCGAGGACCCGGATGGCCCGCCGGCGCGCCGTGATGACCATCGCGCCGACGACAACCGTGACGGCGCCGAAAGCCACCCGGCCGCCACCGGCGAGACTGGCGCCGAGCCGGCCACGCCGCCGGCGCCGGACCCGGTGGCACCGCTGGAACTGCTCGGCCAGAGCGTGCCGGTGGGCACCTTCGACACCCTCTACTGGACTCCGGACCAGTCCTTCCGCTCCATCGCCACGCCGGTGCCGGTGCTGGTGGCCCACGGCACCCGGCCCGGCCCGCACCTGTGCCTGACCGCCGCCGTGCATGGCGACGAGTTGAACGGCATCGAAATGGTGCGCCGCCTGATGTACGAGCTCGAACCCGACGAACTGGCGGGCACCGTGGTGGGCGTGCCGATCGTCAACCTGGACGGCTTCCGCAACGGCTCGCGCTACCTGAGCGACCGCCGCGACCTGAACCGCTATTTCCCCGGCCGCAAGAACGGCAGCGCCGCCAGCCGGGTGGCGTATTCCCTGTTCGAGAACATCGTGCGCCATTGCGACTACCTGGTGGACTTGCACACCGGTTCCCAGAAGCGGGTCAACCAGCCGCAGCTGCGCGCCGACCTGGAAAATCCCCAGGTGGTGGCGTTCGCCAAGCATTTCGGTGGCATGACGGTGCTGCACAGCCCCTCCTCCAGCGGCATGCTGCGCGCCGCCGCCGTGGACCAGGGCATCGTCGCGGTGACCATGGAAGCCGGCGGCCCCAATCGTCTCGAGGACGACGCCGTGGACTACGGCGTGCAGGCCCTGGAAACGCTGCTGGAGAACCTGGACATGCGCAAGGCGAGCCGCTTCTGGGGCGCGCCGCAGCCGGTGTTCTATGAGTCTGAATGGATTCGGGCCGGCCAGGGCGGCATTCTGCTCTCCGAGGTGGAACTCAACGATCAGGTCAAGAAGGGCCAGATCCTGGGCACCGTCACCGACCCGATCAGCAATACCGGCAGCGCCATCATCGCCCCCTACGACGGGCGCGTGCTGGGCATGGCGGTGAACCAGGTGGTGCACGCCGGCTTCGCCGCCTACCGCATCGGCGAGGAGAAGAGCGCCGAGGAAGTGGAAGCCAAAGCGGAGCAGGCCCAGGAACAGGGCGATGCGGATGGCGACGACGAGAACACCGGTGCCGGCGCATCCGCCGAGGAATCGGACCGGCCCGACGGCGATACCGAATAGCAGCCTGGGTGCGGATCGCGGCTCAAGCGGTAAGCCGCCCGGGCGCTCCTACGGTACGTCTAACACTGCTGTAGGAGCGGCTTCAGCCGCGATGGCTTTCAGCCACGATCCGCCAGGGGCCCGCAAACACGCTCGAAGCCGGCCACCACGAACGGAATCATGCGGTCGTAGGCGGTCTGGAAGTCGTCGGAACGGCACAGGCCGCCGGACATGGCGTTGATGCGCCCGGTGTTGGCGAAGGTCAGGGTCATGGAGCCGGACATGAAGTGGTAGCACCAGTAAAGGTCGGCGCGCTCGGCCTTGGGCAGCACCCGCGCCAGGGCTTCCACGAAGGCTTCCATGGGGGCATCGAAGTGGCGGCTCATGAGCACCGGGCCCCACACCGGCGAGGTGTTCACGTAGGCGAGCAGCGCGCAGTAGTTACGCCAGCCCTGGTCCTCGCTTTCCTGGGCCATTTCCAGCGGTCGCAGATAGGCCTCGATGATGCGTTCCAGCGGCACCGGGGCCGGCTCGGCTTCGGCGCGGGCACGGTGGAGTTCTTCCAGGCGGTCGTCGTTGAGGATGCGGGCACGGCGTTGGAAGACGGTGTCGAAGAGCTGTTGCTTGGGGCCGAAGTAGTAGTTGATCAGGGCCACGTCCACGCCGGCTTCGCGGGCGATGGTGCGCAGGGTCACGCCGTCGTAGCCGTGGCGGGCGAACAGGCGTTCGGAGACATCGAGGATGGTGGCGCCACGGTCGCCGGCGCCGTCCCGGGCCCGGGGGCGACCCACGGTCTTTTTCGTCATGCGCGGATAGTACGCAAGCGCCGCTTGGACAACAAGCAACCCGGTCCTATGCGCGTCACCCTCCAGCCGGGGCGCGGTTCCGGGCCAGGCCCTTCCGGGAACGCCGCGAGTACGTCCCTGTAGGCTCCCTTTCGAACGTCCTGTTCTCAAGGGTCCCGGAAGGGCCTGGCCCGGAACCGCTTAGCAGTGATGTTCCACGTAACGGGGTTTATCCCGGCGCCAGGATGGAAGTTGTAGGAGCGACTTCAGTCGCGATGCCGATGCCCCCCTTTGATCGCGACTCAAGCGGAGCACCGCCCGGTCGCTCCTACGGACGACCCCGGCAGGAACGGTCAGGGGCAGGTGCCGACCTGCCAGGTGGCGCCGCCGTCGCTGCTGTACAGGGTGGTGTTGCCCCAGGTGGAGCCGGCCATGGGCTGGTCGCTGCCCTGGGCGAAGTAGTCCGGGGTCAGGTAATTGCCGGTGCTGTACGCGCGGCCGGCGGTCTTGTGGTAGTAGTTGTAGGCGCTTTCCTGCTGGCAGCCCGGTTGCGGGTCGCCGCCGCCGTTGTCGCCACCGTTGTCGCCACCATCGTCACCGCCATCATCACCGGCACAGGCCTGGACCGGACCGCTGCAACTGGCGTCGTCGTCCTGCCATTGGCATTGGTCGCCATTGGGCTGCTCGGTGAGTTTGAAGGTGGCGGTGCCGTATTCCAGGTAGCAGTTGGCGTAGTTGGTGTAGTCCAGGCGACCGGCGCTGATGTGCTGGTCCAGGGTGGCCACCTGGCCGGCGTCGATCTGGAAGTCGATCTGATCGTTGTCGGCGAGACCGCCCTGGTCCAGGGCTTCCACGCTGGCGCTGTTGGCGCCGCCGGGCAGGTCGCAGGCGCGGGCGCTGTAGTGCACGCCGTCCAGTTCAGCACTGACCGCGCCACTGGCGAAGGTCACCGTCACCGAGGCGAGATCCTGATTTTCGTCCACTACCTGACCGCTGACCGTGGCGCACTGGCCGTCCACGCTCACCGCGATGTCGCTGAGTACCGGGGCGCTGGGCGGCGGCGCCGGGCCCACCCGCACGGTGTCGATGGCCGGGTCGCTTTCGCCGCCGTCGTTGTCCTCGGCGGTGACCGCCACGGTGTAGAGATCGTCCACCAGGCTACCGCTGGTGGCCTGGAAGGCGCCGCCACCGTCCACGGTGGTGGTGAGGGTCTCGCCGCCGCCGGCCAGCCCTTCAATGACAATGGTGATGGCGGTGACGGTACCGTCTTCGTCATCGGCCTGGCCGCCGATCTGGATGGCGTCGCCGTTGGCGGCCAGGGTCAGGCCGTCGATGCTGGGCGCCAGGTTGCGATTCACCCTGGCGTTGTTCTGGCTGAAGAATTCGCCCAGGTAGCGAGCGTAGTTGATGCTGGCGCTGCCGATGTAGTTGCCGCTGGCGCCCTGGCCGCCGGACCAGGAGTGGTCCAGACCGTTGAGCCAGAGCATGGAGACGCGGCCATCCTGCCACAGGTATTCCTCGGCGGTGCCGCCGTCCTGGCTGATCACGGTGCTGCCGGACAGTTCGCTGACGCCGTACAGGCCGGCCATGCCTTCCGCGTTCTGGCGGTTGTAGCAGGTGTCCACGGTGGTATCCGCGTCGCCGTGGGCGATGGACGCCACCTGGGTGTCGAAGGCGCTCTGGTAGGCGCCGCCCAGGTTGCGGCAGCGGCTTTCCACGTTGGCCTGTTCGCAAACGCCGATGGCACCGCTGGAGCTGGTGCCCACGCTGGGGCCGGCGCTGACGCCGACACCGGCGAACACGTCCGGGGCCAGGCAGGCGGTGGTGTTGGCGAAGCTGGCGCCGGACGACAGGCCGGCGATATAGACCTGGTTGGGGTCGATGTCGCGGGCGCCGTCGCCGGACAGTTCATTGGCCAGGTCGATCAGGTTTTTATAGTCGCCGGCGCTGCGCGATTTGCTGCCCTGCCAGTAGGACCAGCAACTGAAACCGGCTTTGTTCATGGCGTCCGGCACCGCCACCACCATGCCGTATTCCTCGGCGGCTACTTCCAGGTTGGCGGTCTTGTAGGCGTTGATCGACTGGGTACAGCCGTGCAGCACGATCAGCAGCGCCTTGCCAGCGCCCACCGGTGAGTCGGTGTCGGGGGTGTAGAGATGGACATTGTTGAAGCCGCCCAGGGACAGATTGTCCTGCCAGCTACCGGCGTGAACCGGCGCCGCGACCAGGAACAGTGCCGCCGCGAGGGCGGTCAGGGCCTTCTTGATCATGATGTTCTCCCGTTTTTTGCGTTGTTGTTGTAGTCGGTTGCGTGATGGGTTGTTGTGATCGTTTTTTCATTATTCATCGACCGATGAATAAAAACTCTACAACCGATGAATAACCGGGGTCCAGTCATGGCGAGGGGTAAAAATGTATAATCTTTGAACAAACGCACAAACGGGGTAGCGCTGTGGTTCTCCGCTGGTAACCTTGCCGGATGCTGAAACGACACCGCGTGTATTTCATATCCGCCAGTTTGATGGCCCTCCTCGTGGCCCTCGGCGTGGCCGCTCCCCATTCCTTTCAGAGTGTCTCCGAGACGGTGCTCAATACCCTGGGGCACTACTTCGGCTGGTTCTATTTGATCAGCACCTTCGTGTTCGTGGTCTTCCTGCTGGGGCTGGCCATGAGCCGCTATGGCAAGATCCGTCTGGGGCCGCAAAACTCCGGGCCCGAGTACGGGGTGTTTTCCTGGTTGAGCATGCTGTTGTCCGCCGGCTTCGGCGTCGGCCTGGTGTTCTATGGCATGGCCGAACCGATCCAGCACCTCACCGAGCCGCCCCACGGCCTGGTCGAACCCGGCGGCGCCGAGGCCGCTACCCTGGCCATGCAGTACAGTTTTTTCCACTGGGGCATGAACCAGTGGGCGGCGTTCACCCTGGTGGGGCTGATCATCGCCTTCTTTCAGTTCCGCAAGGAACGCCCCGGCCTGGTGTCCACCATGGTGGAGCCGGCCACGGTGAACCTGCCGGGCCGCCAGGGTCTGTCCGATTCCCTGGACGTGCTGGCGGTGGTGGCCACGGTAATGGGGGTCGCCACCTCCCTGGGGCTGGGCATCCTGCAGATGAACGGCGGTTTGCATACGGTGTTCGGCTGGGCGGACAACTTCTGGACCAAGGCGGCGATTCTGGGGGCGATGTTCGTGTGCTACACGGCCTCGTCCTACAGTGGCCTGGACAAAGGCATCCGCCTGCTCAGCAACCTGAACATGGCCCTGTGCCTGGGCTTCATGGGCTACATGCTGTTCACTGGCCCGACGGTGCTGATCCTGGATAATTTCGTGAACGGCCTGGGCGCCTACCTGGGCAACTACATCGAGATGGCGCTCACCATCCCGCCCATGGAGGACCGGGACTGGATGAACCGCTTCACCCTGTTCTACTGGGCCTGGGTGATCGCCTGGTCACCGTTCGTGGGTACCTTCGTGGCACGCATCTCCAAGGGGCGCACCATCACCGAGTACGTGCTCGGCGTGCTGCTGGTGCCGCCGCTGCTGGCCTGCGCCTGGATCGCCGTGTTCGGCACCACCGCCCTGGACCTGCAGCTCAGCGGCGGCGTGGACCTGGCCGGGCCGGTGGCCGACGACGTGGCCAACGCCCTGTTCCAGATGTATCAGGCGCTGCCGTTCAGCACCTTCCTTTCCGGCATCACCATGCTGATCCTGTTCGTGTTCCTGGTCACCTCGGCGGACTCCGCCTCCTACATCGTCTCGCAGATGACCGACCACGGCTCTCTCGACCCGCCGCTCTACAAACGCCTGACCTGGGGCGTGCTGATTTCGGCGATCTGCTTGACCCTGATCGTGGCGAGCGGCCTGAAGGGGCTGCAATCCGCCAGTCTTCTGGCGGCGCTACCGTTCGCGGTGGTGTTGTTCCTGATGATGGGGGTGCTGATCTCGCAGCTGCGCGCCGACCGCCGCGCCATGCTGGTGGAGCTGTATCAACGCAACGCGGAAACTCCGGTGGGCGCCGATGTGTTCGAGGCGGACGACTTCACCGATCTGGTTCCCGAGCAACGCATCCGCCGCCGGCTCAACTTCAATCGCAAACCGTAAGCCAGGGGAGCGCGATTCGGCGTTTTGTTTTGTAGGAGCGACTTCAGTCGCGATTCACCGACGGTGCCAACTTCATCGCGACTAAAGTCGCTCCCACAACACTCCACGCAAGGCGGCCTACTCCAGTGAGGTCACCGCCTGATCGATGGCGGTGTCGCCGCTGATCAGGTCGAACTCCCGCTTGCTGCTGCCCGGGTGGTCGAGCACCGCCCGGATCACCGCCGCCACATCCTGGCGGGGGATCTCGCCGAACGCATCGATGCGCTCGGCCAGGCGAACCTTGCCGGTGCCCTCTTCCTCGGTAAGCCGACCCGGACGCACGATGGTGTAGTTGAGATGGCTGGCGCGCAGATGGTTGTCCGCCTTCTGCTTGGCGACGAAGTAATGGCGCATGCTTTCCGGCCCGCTGTCCGGATCGTCGGCGCGCATGGAACTGACGATCACGAAACGGGGCACGCCCATTTCCTGGGCCAGGTCGATCAGGTTGATGGCACCGTTCTGGTCCACGTCCACGGTCTTCTCCGGCCCGGTGTGCGCCCCGGAACCGGCGGTGAACACCACCGCGTCGCAGGTGATCAGCGCCGCCCGGCAATCGCCTTCCAGATCCGCCACCACCACCTCGTCGGCGCCCAGCTGGCGCAGTTCCCATTCCTGGGACGGGTCGCGCACCATGGCGCGGCACACATGGTCGCTGTCGCCCAACAGCTTCACCAGACGACGGCCAATCTTGCCGTTGGCCCCGGCAATCAGAACACGCATGGGGAGGTCTCCTCACAGCTCGACTTGGAACACGGCCTCAACCCTAGGCCCGCAAGCCGCAAGCCGCAAGCCGCAAGCCGCAAGCCGATGATGATGGCGGATGGGCCGTGCCTATCGAGAGACCGTCGCAAGTTACAAGTTACAAGTTGCCAGTTGAAATCGCATGATCGTCCGGCGAGATGGCAAGGTCCGTCCGCCGGCACGGTATCTTGTGGCTGGCGTTTTCCCTTACCAGCGCTGAGGCACACGCTGGATACTGTCGGTGTCGTAGCCCGCGTCGGCGGCGATCCGATAGAGCCGTTCCAGGGTGGCCTCGTCCGGGTTCGGCTGCCGGGCCATGATCCACAGATAGTCCCGTTTTTGCCGGCCGATGATGGTGGTCTGGTAGGCATTGTCCACGTACACCACCCGGAAATCCGCCCGCAACGGCCAGATGAACTGCATCTTCCAAACCGAGTTATCCGTCTCGCTGACGAAACCGGTGGGGGTCATGGTCTTGCGCTCGCCGTCGAAGCCGTCCTGGTTGAAACTGAAGGTCACGCCGATCTTGTCCGGCCCCAGCCGCTGGTAGCTTTCCACGGCGTTGTGGGCGCCCTTCTCCGGCGGCGTGGGAATGTTGGCGATCACGTACCAGTCGCCCATGAAACGGTCCAGATCCAGGTTCTTCGCCAGCGGAATCGGCGGCCGCTCCGGCTGGCTCAGGCAGGCGGCCAGCAACAGGGCGAACACTCCGATCAGGGCAAGGCGCATGGGGGTTCTCCAAATCGATAAGACAGTGCCCAAAGCCTGCCCGCCCCCCGGCCAAGAGCGCGTGAAAACGCCCTCCCCTTTCCCGCGACCGCTTCACCCACAAGCAGCGCTGGAGCCCACTACAAAGTCACGCGGGACGCTACCTCGAAGCATCGCGGTGTGGGCCCCAGCGTCAGTCGCCGAGCACCTTGAAGCGACGCCGCAGGCGGAAGCCCTGGTCGTCCACCAGGGTGAGGATGTGCCAGCCCGGGTCGGCGCGCAGGGCCCATTCATGGAAGTGTTCGGTCACGCCCAGGTAGTGATCGTCCAGGTGCCAGAACAGCCTCGCGCCGGCGCGCTCGTGGACCACCCGGAACACCGCCTGCCCGCGCTGCCCGCCCAGTTCCCGGGGAATGAAGAGGCCGGCGCCGGCGTGGGGATAGAGAATCGCCATGGGCGGGCTATGGTCCAGCTTCCGGGCCCCGGCCAGACAGTCCGAGCGCCAGGCCGGTAGCGGTCGGTAATCCGGGTGGTGCTGACGGTAGAACCAGGCCTGGGCCGGCGGCAGCACGAACCAGTCGCGGCTTTGCATCGCGGCCACCGCTTCGCAGCCACCGTGCACCCGCTGACCGTTAACGTCCACATGCACCCGGCGATGGTGCGGTGTCACCGTTTGAAAGTGGCTGTGCAAGGGCGCCAACGCGGTCTTCGCCGGACAGCGCCCACCGGCCAGGTAACCGTCGTCGGCGCACACCCGCACCTGCTTGAGATCGTTGAGTGGCGGTTCCGGGAACGGCGCCGGGCCCAGCAGGCTGAACACATCCAGCATCAGCGGCGCGGCGCTGTCGGCGCCGCCCAGGCGCGGCGCCGGCTCGCCATTACCGTTGCCCGCCCATACCCCCACCGTGTAGCGACCGTTGCTGCCGATTGCCCAGGCATCGCGCAGGCCATAGCTGGTGCCGGTTTTCCAGGCGATCGGCTGGCTGGACTGGTACAGCCGCCACTGGCGGGCGGTGCCGGGCCGGGCCACGTCGCGCAGCGCGTCCAGGGTCAGCCAGGCGGCGCCGGGGCTGAGCGCGAACGGCTCCGCCACCGGCGTGATGCCGGCCAGGCGGGTCACCGGCGCCGCCTGGCCGTCCCGGGCGGTGGCGATCAGACGCGCATAAATAGCGGTGAGCTGCTCCAGGGTGCCCTCGGCGCCGCCCAGCACCAGGGTCAGGCCGTAGTCGTCGGCGGAGCGGAACAGGGTGGTCATGCCCAGCTCGCGTAATTGATCGTGGAAGCGCCCCACGCCGTAGCGGCGCAGCAGGCGCACCGCCGGCACGTTCAACGAACGCGCCAGGGCCTCGTGGGCGGGCACCGCGCCACGGTATTGCCGATCGAAGTTCTCCGGGCTGTAGCCGCCATAGTTGGTGGGCAGGTCCGGGATCAGCGTGTCCGGCAGGATCAGGCCGGCATCGAGCATCAGGCCGTAGAGCAGCGGCTTGAGCACGCTGCCGGTGGAGCGCGGGCGGTTGGCGATGTCCACGGCGGCGCCGTAGGTGTCGGTATCGCCGTGCTGCACATTGCCCAGGTAGGCACGGGTTTCCAGATCGCGGTGGTCGATCACCACCACCGCCAGGTTGTGCACGCCCTGGCGGCCCAGGCGCCGGCCATGACGCTCCGCCAGCTCGCGCACCCGGCGCTGCAGGTTGGCGTCCAGGGTGGTGCGCAGCAGTGGCCCGCCGCCGTTGGCGCTGAGCGTGTCCAGCAGGCGCGGCGCCAGGGACGGCAGCGCATGGACCCGGGGCAAGGGTTCCAACCTGGCCAGGGCCAGGTCGTCGGCGTCCAGGTCGCCCTGCTGGTGCAAACGGGCCAGCAGCCGGTCGCGCTTGGCCCGCAGCCGGCCCCGGTCGCGACCCGGGTGGATCAGCGCCGGGCTGTTGGGCAGCACCGCCAGCAGCGCCGCCTCGGCCCAGCTCAAGGACTCCGGCGGGCGCCGGAAGTAACGCCAGGCGGCGGCGCGCAGGCCCACGGTGTTGCCACCGAAAGGGGCCCGGCTGGCGTACTCGATCAGAATCCGGTCCTTGCTGAGGTGCCATTCCAGACGCAGCGCCAGCCGTGCCTCGCGGAATTTCTCGGCCAGGGTGCGAGGCGGGTCGTGGTGCAGCAAGCGGGCCAGTTGCATGGTCAGGGTGGAACCACCGCTGACCACCCGACCGGCACGGACGTTGGCCAGCGCCGCCCGGCCGATGGCCAGAGGGTCCACGCCGGGGTGCTGGTCGAAGCGCCGGTCCTCGAAGGTGAGCAGCGCGCGCCGGTATTTGTCCGGCAAGGCGGTGACCGGGGCGAATCGCCACTGCTGGTCAGCGGCGATGCGCGCCGCCAGGGGCCGGCCATGGCGGTCCAGCATCAGGGTGGCGTAGTCCTCCCCGTCCAGGGTCGCCGGCAACGGCGTGAACTGCAGCCACCCCAGCACCACCAGGGCCGCCAGCAGCAACGCCGCGCCGGCCCGCCGAAGGCGACGCCGACGCTTCACGGGCGGTCCCTCAATCGGCGCCGGCCGGGCGGGTTACTTCCACCCAGCGGCCCTGGTCCCGGGCACGGATATCCCCCCGGTACATGGCCTCCACCTGCCAGCCGGGCAGATAGAAACGGCCGGCGAAAGTGGCGTTGAGCCCCAGGTGGTAGGTGCGGCTCTTGCCGGCGGGCAACGAGAAGTAGCTGAGCACCCGGTCGTCGCGCTGGTCCCGGTAATCCACCGGCTCGGCCTGCTCATCCCCGGCCAGCCGGCTGTCGGTGATCTGCCAGCCGGACGGGATCACCTGGGTGAGCGCCACGTTGTCCAGGTGCTGACCACTGTGGTTGGTGATCGTCACCGTGGCGCGGAAGTCGGTGCCCTGGGCCAGGGATGCCGGGTTCAGCTCGCGGCCATCCAGGGTGCGGAAGCGGGCACTCAGATTGAGGCCATGGCTCTCCGCCCGTTCCTGGCCGGCGGCCGGCGTGCCGCGGGTGCTTACCGACACGAACAGGCGCCGTTCGCTGTCGTTGCGAATCGCCAGCTCGGCGCTGTGATCGCCCAACGCCAGGGCCTGGCGGAACACCGGTGACTGGCTGCTGATGGCCTGCCAGTCGCCGTCGTCGCGCCGCCAGGCGAAATCATAGCCCTGGCCGCCGGCACTGCCGGCGAAGCGGGCCATGGCCATCAGCGCCCAGGCGGTGCTCTGCGTGGAGTACCAGTTCCGGGATGCCAACTGGCTGGCGATGACACGGGCCTGCTCCCAGGCGGCCTCGCTGTCGCCACGGGCGTCCAGCACCATCAACGCGATGGCCTGGTCACGCAACCGTGAGCCGTAGGTGGGCCCGGGGCTGAGGTAGTCGCCGGCGTCATCGCGGGCGGCGGCCAGCAATTCGCCGGCCACCTCGGTGAGCCCCATCTGCTGGTAGGCCGCCGCCAGCAGCCAGCGACCGGCGCGGTAACTGGCCTGGCCGTGGCTCTGCTCGCCGGCACGGGCCTGATAGGCCTCGCGCAGGCGATTCATGGCACCCACCTCCGGCTCACCGGCCAGGGCCAGGGTGTACAGGCGGTAGGCCTGGGCCGCCCACTGCCAGGGGAAACGACCGGGGCTCTGCCCTACCCGGCTCTGGTAGGCCCGCCAGGCATCGAGCATGTCGGCGGGCACCGCATAACCCTGGCGCCGGGCTTCCAGCAGGAAGTGGCCGGCGTAGGTGGTGCCCCAGTCGGTGACGCTGTCGCCTCCGGGCCAGTAGCTGAAACCGCCACCCCGCTGAAAGCGCCGCAGCCGCTGGATGGCCGCGTCCACGTTTTCCTGCACGGCGGCCTGCTGCTCCGCGCTGAGAGTGGTGAGCCGCGACAGATAGAGCTGCGGCAGCACCCCCGACACGGTCTGCTCGATGCAGCCGTGGGGGTATTCGATCAGGTATTCCAGGCGCCGTTCCAGGCCCATGTCCGGCAGGCTGCTCACCGTGAGCAGGCTTTCATTGGTGCCCGGCAGGCCATGGGGGGTGTGCGTCAGGCTCCAGCTGGCGCCGGGCTCCAACAGCTTGCCGCTGTCACGCACCGTGGGCGGGTTGGCGCTGCGCACCGGCAAGTGCACGGTTTCCTCGGCGCGGTGGTCGCCGGCCCGGGCGCGCACCGTCACGTCGGCGATACCGGTGGCGTCGCCGGCCTTGAGGGACAGCGCCGCCACCTGGTCACCGCTTTCGGTGAAGTTCAGGCTGGCGCTGTCCCGGGTCAGGGTCAGCGGTGCCTGGGCCTCGGCGCTGACCGCCACCTTCCCGAGCCCGTCCTTGGCGGCGAACACCGTCACCGGCAGATCCAGGGTCTCGCCGGGGCCAAGCACCCGGGGCAGCGTCGACAGCAGGGTCAGCGGCTGGGTCACGGTGACATCCTGCTCGGCGTGGCCGTAGGCCCGCTCATTGCCGGCCACCACCATCACCCGCACCTGGCCCATGTAGGGCGGCAGGTCGATGTCGTGCTCGCGGGTCTCGCCTTTCTTGAGCTGGAACGGACCGGCGAAGCGCACCACCGGCGGGAACCGGCGGCGGCGTTGCTCCTCGCCGTCCTGGAGGGCGTCGGAGCCACCCAACGCCAGCAATTGGTCGAGTTCGCCGCCGTAGGCACCCACCACCTGATCGAACAGGTCCCAGGTGAGCACGCCCAGGGCCTCGCGCTGGTAGAAAGCGTCATGGGGACGCGGCGTGGCGAAAGCGGTGATGCCCAGCAGACCCTCATCCACCACCGCCAGGGTGTAGGTCATGGCCCTGCCCTTGGCCTCCGACACCGCCACCTTCAGGGTGGCGTCCGGCTTCACTTCCTCGGGCGCCCGGATCTCCGGGACCAGCCGGGTGGCCGGGTCCTCCACCATCAGCGGCGCGATGCCGTAGAGACGGATCGGCCGATCGTTGTCGCGGCCGCGATGGGGCTGCAGCAACGCCACATGTACATAGACATTGGGCGCCATCTCGGCGGTGACCGGGATGTCCAGGGTCAGGCTTTCGCCCTCCTTGCCGGTATCGTCCACCCAGTAGTGGTCGAGCACCCGGTCACCGGTTTCCAGGCTCACCAGCAGGCGGCCCTGGCCGCTGGCGGGCACCCGTACCCGGGCGGTCTCGCCCACCTGGTACTGGTCCTTGTCGCTGGACAGGGCCAGGCGGGTGGCGGCATCGCCCTGGGCATTGCGCTCGCCGCTCCAGCCCAGGTAAACGCTTTGCGAGGCGCAGTGGCGGCCATCTTGCTGGCACACCCGCAGCAGATAGCGGCCCCATTCGTAGTCGGCGCCGGCCAGCGTCCACTGGGCGCGGCCCTGGGCATCGCTGACGAGGCTTTCCTCGCGCAGTTTCTCGGTATGCGGGTCACTGATGAAGTGGGTCAGGTCGCGGCCACCCCGGTCCCACCACCAACGCCAGTCGATGCGGTAGAGGCTCAGGGTGAGGTCACGGCCGGCTTCGGGCTTGCCGTCCCGATCCAGGGCCAGCAGGCCGATTTCATGGTCCCGGTCGCGGCCCAGGGAATCGCCCCAGCCGCTGCCTTTCGGCACCCGGAGGCCCACCCAGTGCGCGTATGGAGACACCGGCAGCCGTTTCACCTGGGTGCTGTAATCGCCGCTTTGCTCGAACACCCGGCTGGTAAGCAGGGCCGCCGCCATGCCCGGCGGCGTGATGTCCGGCACCTGCAGCGGGAAGCGGGCGTCACCGGCGGCGTCCAGGGTGCCCTCGAAGGCGGTGAAGTCGTTCGCGCCGAGATTCCGGGTCGGGTCGGTGAAGGTGAAGCCGTCATAGCCTTTGAAGGGAGCGCCGGCATTGACCAGGCGCGCCTTGACGTCGGCTTTCAGGCCGCCGGCGCGGGCGCCATTGAGCCATTGGCCGTGCAGGGTGACCGGGTTATCGCCGCCGACTTTAAGCGGCTCCGGCGCATCCAGTTCGATCTTCAGGCGGTTGGGCTTGATCGCTTCCACCCGCAGCGGCGTGTCGAAATAACGCTCGCCGACCCGCGCCACCGCCCGCCAGTTGCCGGTGGGCGCGTCCTCGCTGGTGCTCAGGGTAAAGGCATGGAACTGGCCCACCGGCTCGGCGCTGCTGTAGCTGGCCACCTTGTCGCCACGCGGGTCGAACCAATCCAGGGTTACCGGGTGGTCGTCCGGCAGGCGGTTGTGCGGGTCCGCCAGGATGAAGGTCAGGTGGATATCGTCACCGGGCCGCCAAACGTCCCGTTCGCCATAGAAAAAGCCCTTGAGACCATCGCGAACCCGCTCGCCACCGGTATTGAACTGGTTGGTGGGCAGCGCCCGGTTGCGGGCCAGTTTCAGGTAACCGCGATCCTTGTTGTCCCGGGCCACCAGATAGAACGGCGCGCCATCCAGGGCCAGGGTCACCTCGCCCTTGTTGTTGGTGGTGCCACTGGCCAGCACCTGGTGCTGGTAGTTGTGCACGGTGACCCTCACCTTGGTGGCCGGGGTATTGTCGTCCAGATGAGTGGCGATCACCGTAAGGCGGTCGCTTTCGCCCTGCTTGGCGATCAGGCCCAGGTTCGATGCCAGGAAGGCGCGACTGGATTCGGCGCGATCATTGTAGCGGTAGTAGGCATCGGAACAGGGGTCATCGCGCTCGCTCCATCTCAAATAACCGGCGTCGCGGTAGTAGCGGCTCAACCGGTCCTGGTCGTCGACCGCCTGGCCAGGGCCCTCGTAGCTGTCCGGCAGCTCGGCCACCCGCCGCGGGCCGTCACCCTGGCACAGGTAGTCGATGGTCTCGCCATCCAGTTTGAGGGTGAGCATGATCAGGCCGTTGGGATGACCGGCCATCAGCTCGGACAGATCGAGCCGATAGCGCTGCCAGTCATCCCCGGTGCCGGGCGGCAGGGACAGGGTCTTCTGCCACAGGTAGCGGCCGGCGCGGCTGTCCTGGTAGGCGGCGTCCAGTTCATTGTTTTGCAGGTAGGCGGCGATGTTGTCCTCGAACACCTCGAAGGCCTGCACCTTCACCGCCTTGGCGGCCACCGCCTCGAACGGCACGCTCAGAGTCTCGCCATTGGGCAAAATCACGCCCTCGCCGACGAAACGCACGCCGGGCTTGGCCACGGTCAGCGTCAGCTCCTGCTCGAAGGCGCTGTCCAGCCGCGCGCGGCTGGCGCTGCGCAGGCCCGGCTCGATGCGCAACCGGAAACGACCGTCGCCCAGGTCGTCGCGGTCCTCCGGGTAAACGCGCAGGCGGCTGCCGTCGATGCGCACCCGGGCCTCCTTGCCGTTCAGGGTGACCAGGCCGGCGCTGTTCTGGGTGCCCATCAGTGCCTCGGAGAACTGCACGAGGATCTGTGGTTCCGGGTAGCTCAGGGTACGCGCGGTGGTGACACGGAATTCTCCGGGAGCGGGCACCGGGTAGCTTCGTTCGCCGCTGTCGTCCACGTCCAGGGACGCGCCATCCCAGCGCAAAATCACCGGCGCCGCGCCATCGCTGCGCTGGATGCCGGAGATCACGAATTCATGGTTGAGGCTGGCGGCGTCATGCTGCCAGGCGATGTCCAGGGTCCGGTCGCCCTGGCGGGCGGTCAGCACCGACTGCGCCTGCGCCGGGTCGGCCTGGTCCCGGGTGCGCAGGGCGCCGCTCATGCGCATGGCGCTTTCGTCACCGGGTTCCGGTGCCAGGGCATCCACGCGCAGACTGAGGTGCTGGGTCATCACGGTGACGTCGGCGCGCAGTGGCGGCAGGCCATCATCCACTCCGGAGAGTCCCTGGGCGAACAGGGTCAGTTGCAGGGTCTGGCCGGCGGGCAGCGCCTGGCGCGGACGGATTTCCAGGCGGTCGCGGGCGGTGAACACCGCCTCGAAGGACTGCTCCGGGGCCAGCCGGGCGACACCGTCGACGGGCTTGTCGAGGCCGCTTTCATCCACCACCGGGTGGGTGAAACGCACCACCAGGGGCGCCCGGGCGCTGACCGCGCCATGGGGCCAGCTGTCCAGATGATCACGCCAGCGCGGGTCCGGGGCCGGCGCGGTGTCGGCGGCCTGATCCGCCGGCGCGTCGGGTACCGGCTGGGCGGCCTGCTGGTCCGGGGCCTCCGGCGCC
Organism: Alloalcanivorax marinus; assembly: GCF_016785095.1. Taxonomy (GTDB): domain Bacteria; phylum Pseudomonadota; class Gammaproteobacteria; order Pseudomonadales; family Alcanivoracaceae; genus Alloalcanivorax; species Alloalcanivorax marinus_A. The sequence continues at coordinate 156,429 of NZ_JAEKJB010000009.1, forward strand.
GGATCGCAGGCCAGCAGGGACAAAGCCAGAAACAGCAGCACGCCACAATGATGTAATCGCATTCCTTTGACCGCCTTTGTGGTTATTTGGAAAGACCGAGAGTCGGACCGGCAAAATTAGCACAATGGCGACGCCGATTCGGCGACGCCTTTGTTAAAAAACAGCATCCCGGGAAAAAATGCTCATCGCCGGCCAGCGATATAGGGACGGACACTTATTGACCAACGGAGCGTTTGTGAACGGCTGTACAGCTAATGTCTTTGAACCCGGTCACGGACATACTGATTTCCGTCGACGAAGTCCCATCCGTCGACGGCGGAGTTTCGGCTCCGTGATAGCTCTCCCGAGCCAAACGATTCATCGGCGCCCTCTGGGCGCCGTTTTTTTTGGTTCATCGCGCTTTAGCGGAAGAAACGTCTCGCCGAGGTCCCCGATAGAGGGTCAGGCCGGCCCTACTGGAGCATGAAGGTCTGGTATTCCAGGCGCCCCATGCTGCGCTCCACCAGCCACAGCCCCAGAATCACGCACACCGCCAGCGCCATCAGAAAGCCGTAGCCGAAGAATTGCGGCCCGAGCATCAGGCTGATGCCGGTGAACAGGATGTTGAGCACCAGGAACAGGCCGGTAAGAACCACCAGAATGGCGCGCTGATCCAGATAGCAGAACACATTGATGATGGCCAGGAACACCACCTGCAATCCGGCGGCCACCAGCTGCACCTTGAGCAAGGGAAGGTAGAGAGTAGAGATACCCAGGGCGGCGAAGATGTCCGGAGCCACCACCATGATCAGCAGAGCGGCAATGGCCTGGATCTTGATGATCTGGAACACCCCCACGCGGATGGTGGCCACCATGCGGTTGCGCATGTCCTCGATGTACGACAGCGAGCCCCCCTGGCGCACCGCATCGTAGAAGTTGGTGTAGTACTCGACGAAGTCGGTTTCCATGCGCACCAGGAAGATCGCCATGCCCGGGATCAGCGACAGGTAGGCCAGGAAAACCGGAATGTCGTAGATCAGCGAGGCGCGCAGCGGGCCGATCACCGGGCTGCCGGTGGCCGGGTCGAACCAGAACATCAACTTGTCCGCCCACACCCCGGCGTTGAACAGCAACCCCACCAACATCAGGCTCGGGTACAGCCAGCCGCGCTGGAACAACTCGAACGATACCGAGCGGCGGGATGGAAAAGCCCGGGTGATCAGCACCAGCATGCCACCCAGTAGCGCCACCTGGCCGATCAGAAACCCGAGCAGCAGCCCTTCCAGATCATAGCCGCGCAGCAGAAAGGCGGTGCCCACGGTCAGCCCGTAACCCAGGGCGTAGAGCAGCACGATGGCCCGGTACTGCTTCATCCCCGAGAGAAAGATGGTGGCGATCCAGATGTTACTGACCACCACGAAAGCCGCCACCAGCACCACCCGGAACAGTACGCTCTGCTCCGGAAACAGCCACAGCACGGCGATGGTGGCCAGCACCCCGCCGACCACCGTGACCAGCAGGGTGACGCCACCGAAATTGGACAGGATCAGGTCGTTGCGCTTCTCGAACAGGCGATCGGCGCAGAAACGGGTGAACGCCAGCTGCAGGGTGCCGGTGAGAATCAGGCTGAAAGCGATGATGTAGGTGATGGTGACCTGGAACTGGGTCACCGCCGCCGCCGGCGTCACCACCGAAAAGGTCAGCAGCCCGGTGGCCAGAATGCCCAGGATCGACAACACCCAGGGCCCGGAGCCGATCACGCCGGCATAGGCGTAGGCACGCAACATGCCCAGCAGGCTGTCCTGGCGCATCAGTTTGCGCAGTTCGAAGCCGATGCCCGCCATCAGCGCCCTCCCCGCGCGGCGGCGTCTTCATCACCGGCGGCGAGCAGCCCCTGGTACAGGCCCCGGTAGGCGTCGAACATCATCTCCTGGGTGTAGTAGCGCTCCACGCGCCGGATACCGGCCTGCTGGGCGGCGTGCCAACGGACCGGATCGGTGAGCAGATCGGCCACCGCGTTGCCCAGCGCCTCCGGGCTGGCGATGCGCACCACCTCGCCGGCCCGGCCCAGGGCACGGTCCTCCTCATCCAGGCCCTCGATCAACTGGCGGCAGGAACCCACGTCGGTGGAAACCGCCGGTACACCGGCGGCGAACCCTTCCAGCAACACCAGCGGCAACGCCTCGCTGATCGAGCTGAGCACCACCACGCCCACCTTGGGCAGCAGCTCGGCGATTTTCTGAAAGCCCAGGAAGCGCACATGCTTTTCCAGGCCCAGGCTGGACACCAGTGCGCGGCACTCGGCGGCGTATTCCGGGTCCTCGTCCTCGGGGCCGGCGATCCAGCCCTGGGCCTCGGGCAGGCGGTTGGCCAGGGTTCGCATGGCGCGCAGGAAGGTCTTGATGTCCTTGATCGGTACCACCCGACCGATCAAGCAGGCCACCGGTGGAATGTCCTCGGAGCGCGCCGCGCGCACCGGCTCCATGGCGGCCAGATTAATGCCATTGGGTATGTTACGGGTGCGTTCCGGTGGCGCGCCGTCCAGAATTTGGCGTTGCCGGTTAATGTCGTACAGCGCGACGATCCGGTCGGAGGCCTGATAACACTCGCGCCCCAGCTCCTGAAAAAAATTGATCCACTTCTCCCGGAAGTAGGCCATCTCGGTATGGTTCTTCTCCACCAGACCCCGGTTGTCGCTGATCCATTCACTCTGGAACAGGTCGATCCTGCGTTCCTTGGTGTAGATACCGTGCTCGGACAGCAGCAACGGACGGCCGGTGCGGCGCTTGAGCAAGGCGCCGAGAAAACCGGCGTAGCCGGTGGAGACACTGTGATAGAGCCGGGCGGGAATCAGGTTCTCGGCGATGCGATGCAGCACCCAGATCGGCGCGTGCATGATGCGCACGGTCCAGAAGTAATCGACGAAGGACGGGTCGCGGGAATGGCCACGGTATTGGTCGGCGATCATCTCCCAGCTTTCGCGGCTGTGCAGAAAGGCGCGCTCGGACAGGTCGCCCTTGTCCCCCAATTGCGAGACCAGTTCCGTGAACAGCCGGTTGCGCTCCTCGCTGACCACACCCTCCCGGACCAGGGTATGAAACCGCGTCAGTTTTCGGAACGCTTCGCGGTTACCGCGCATCGGCCTGCTCTCCGGCACGGCGGCGGGGTCATACAGGTAATGGGTTTCCAGGTGCACCACGTTGTCCGGCAGCCGGTACTTCATCTCGCCGTAGTCCTCGGGCTTGCTACCGACGAAACAACAGGCGAACCGGTATTCGGGGAAGCCCTGGATAATCTGGTTCACCCAGCTCGACACACCACCGCTGACATAGGGGAAGGTGCCTTCGAGCAGCAGGCAGATGTCGGCGCTGTCAGCCTGGCGCAGAATCATGAAAGGCTCCAGTAGCGAGCCGAGGGACTCAGATTGTTGAACTGGGTTTCCTGGGCGATGACCGTCATCAAGGCGCGTACCTTGACGTATTGTCCCCGCCACAGGGCCAGCTCCGCCAGCCAGGGATTGACCCGGGACGGCGACAGCCCCACATCCAGGGCACGCTGAAAACTCTCACCGGCTTCGTCGAGCCGTTCGTGGCTCATCATGATGCGCCCGCGCAACAGCCACAGGCCGCCGTCGGCATCGTTTTCCGCCAGCGCCTGATCCGTGAATTCCAGGGCCCGCCGTAACGCCAGCTCACGGATATCGCCCTGTACCAGATCCTGGAAATGCAGTTCCCAGTACAGCTCGGCCAGACTCCGATACAACCGGTAATGGCGGGCCGGACCGGCGCTCTCCAGCAGGGTCAGAGCGCGATCGATCTGTCCGGTGAGCGCCTTTTCCTTCTGGTCGAGGATGCCGTAAGCGAGCAGGCGCACATCGTCGACACGATCGCCCAGGGTTTCGCGCAGCACACCGCCGGTGACCCGGGTGGGCATGTTGCGCACCGTCAGCATGCCCTGTAATCGCACCTCCGTGGGAGCGTCCGAGGCCAGTAACAGGGTCTTCAGATCCCCTTGCCGGAAATTACCGCTCGACGACGCCTGCACCGGAGTGAACGCCGGCGGCGGCACCTCCACGAACGGCGTTTTTTGACGCGGGGCGGGCAGTATGTACCCCAGCAACACACCGCCGATCAGGCCGACCACGCCCAGCACCGGGACAAAGAACGCGACGGAGAATACCAGCAGCCACGACAGCAGCGGTGGATCGCGGAAGCTGCGCGGAAATCTCAACCAGATGCCCGTGGCCATGAGCGTGGCGGCGAAGCCATGGATCGCCAGGTAGGCCATGAAATACGGCAACCCGACCTGCCCCGCCAACAGGGTGACGATGGCCGCAAGCTCCACCAGGAGAGCATAGATCAGCAGGCGCACGTCAAACATGGGCCTCCCCCAACAGATCGCGAAGCTGCTCCTTGACCGGGCGCTCATCCAGGAAACGGTGCGTGTATTGGATGCCGGCCTGGGCCAGGGTGTCCATGCCGAAATCTTCCTTGAGCCATTGCTCGATGCGGCGCAGATAACTCTCGAACCCGTACACCCCGGTGGTGGGCATCAACAGCATCAGCACGTAACCGTCCCAGTCCACCCACCAGTACCCATCCATCGCACGCCGATGGCGATTCAAGGCGCTGACGATCTGGCGCGCCTGCTCCGACTCGTCGGGGCTCAGCAGCAACACCGTGGTGTCGACCTTGCGCGCCTCCGCCAGCCGGCGCAGCGCCTCGAACTCACGCCCGAACACCGGCGGCAGGTCCGGCCAGATGTCACACAGCTCATCGACCACCGGCCCGTGGTGCACCACATCGGCGTAGAAGTTAAGCAAAAGGCCAAACAACTGCAGATTCTCATGGTGGATGGAGAGGAACGGCATGCGCTCCACCACCACCACGCCAATCAGCTCGCCGCCGCTGTTCATGACCGGAGCGCATACCCAGTAATGGCCCTTGTAGCCCTCCATGGTTTCGCCGGTCTGGACATGGGTAAGCAGACGATAGTCCAGGGCGTGACGCAACATCTGATCGCCTTGATCCAGCGGGCTGTTGTTGCCTAGCAACGCCACCGGCTCGGGCACCGCCCGGCCATTCTTGACCCGGTACAGGCCACCGCGCTGGAGCTGACAGTACTCGGCCAGCAGGTTCAGCAGTTCCTCGCCGCCGGGCAGCGCCTCATGATGGCTTTCGTCCATCACCACGTCGCGCAGGCGCAGCAGCGCATCGCGCACGGTGTAGGGTTTGACCAGCAGGTTCTCCTCCAGCCGATCATGGGACAAACGCAACAGCACATGCCGCTGGGTCAGGTTGCGCAGCCGCTCCTCGGCGTAGGCGGCCTGGCTTTCGGCGCGCATCAGGCGCACCCGCCACATGTCCGCGAATTCGCCGGTGATCAGGACAATGATGTAACCGCCCAGGAAAGTGAGTTCAGGGAATGGCATGCCCGGATAGAGCCCCAAGGCCTGGCACACGAACCACAATGCCACCAGGGTGAACATGCCGGTGGAGCCGATCAGCGAGCCATAACGCAACGCCACCACCAGCACCACCACGATGCTCCAGCGAATGCCGCCGGTGAAGATCAGCGGGTCATCCGGGCGCACCAGGAAACCGATGCCCACCGCCGCCACCACCAGTAGCGGCGCTTCCAGCCAGGCCATGGGACCGATGCGTTCCGGCGACAGCAGCCTGGCCAGGCGGTACTTGCGAAACACTCGCGCCATTAATCCAGCACCGGCGCGACCAGCTTGTCGATCACCCGCTGGCCGGTTTCGCTCAGCGACTGGCGGGCCCAGCCGGCGCGGGCGGCGGTGCCGGTGTAAAGAAGCTGACCGGCGGGGTCACGGATCTCCAGCATCACGCCCACCGCCGGCTCGCCGTCCACGCCGGTTTTGTAGCGCCATTCGTGCACCACGCCGGAAACCACGTAGCGCCCCTGGCGGGCCGCCACCCAGTCGCGCATGGCCTGGCGGCTTTCCGGTGAGCTGGCTTCGAACAACACGCCGTCACCACTGTCATCGCGATAGCTTTCCACCCGCGCGGCACCGTGCCGGGCCAACACCGCCTCGGTGATGGCCTGGGCACGCAGCCCGGCCTGGGGCGTGCTGGTGCGGTTCACCAGCGGCAGCACCAGCCAGGTAGCATCGCGCTCCAGCCGGACATCCTGGGCGGTGCGCGCATGGGTGCCGCAGCCCCCCAGGGCCAGCGCGGCGGCGCACAGGGCTAGCAATGGCAATTTCATGGTGGTTCTCCTTGGCGATGCTAGTAATAAAATTCGTATTCCAGGCCGAACCGGTGGCTGTCCTCCTCGGCGCCACCGGTGTTCAACCCTCGCTCCGCGTACAGCCGCCAGGCGTCGCGGCCCAGTAACGGCCCCTCGGCCCCCAGTCGACCGTTGAAGCCGAGCCCGGAGCGGCTGTTGTCGGTGAGGCCCAGTTCCGCCCAGGCCTGCAGCCGATGGGGCCGCGCATGCAGGTCCGGGGAGCCAAGCAACAACGCCAGCTCGGTTTCGTGATAACTCTCCGGCACCGCCGGCGTATCCGCCGCGTCGGGCCGCGCCAGCTCCGCCTCCAGGGTCAGCGGCCGCTGCCCCGAGAAGCCCGCCCGGGTATGGCGCAGGCGCAGCCCCGGCGACCAGCGCGAGCGCCACGGGCGCCAGGTGCTCCGGGCGCTGGCCCGCCAGCCCTGACCCAGGGCATCGTCGTCCAGGTCATGGTAATCATAATGAGCCAGGGACAGGCCATTGTTCCAATGGCTGCCGGGCCGCCAGGTGAGGTCCAGGGACGGGCCATCGCGCCGGCCCGCCAACAGCAACTCGGAGCTTTCGTCCGCCGCCGCCCGCCACCGGTATTGAAAGCGCCAGTCCCAGCGGGCCGTCGGGTCTCCTTCCAGGGTCAACCGCAGATCGGCGTCGTCACGGTCGAAGCGTTGCTCCCAGCCCAGCGTCACGCCGGCATCCAGCGCCGTGCCCTGGCGCCCGGCCGTCAATTCCAGGCGCCGGGCGGTCTCGTCCACCCGCAGGCGGGTCTCGTCTTCACTGCTGAAATGGCGTTGTTCGGCGCGCCAGCCCCAGGCCCAGCGATCCCCCAGGGGCAGGTTCTGGCCGAGGCTTTCGTCGTCCACCGCCAGGGGCCCCAGACGCCGGCGCTCCAGTGCCAGATCCAGACGCTTTGAGGCCGGCAGTAACAGGCTCTCCTGTTGGGGGTGCCGATCCGCCCGCTCCGGAGCCCAACGCTGCTGCTCGGCCAGCTCCGCCGCCGCCAGACGTTCACGGCCCAGCGTGGTGTCCGCGTCGAGCCGCTCACCGGCGGTAAGCGCTCCGGCGCGCTCCGCGCGCAAGGCACCGATACGCTGATAGTCGCTTTCCAGGTTGGCCAGCGCCAACGCCGACCCCGCCGGCAGGGTGCCGCCACGCCGATGGCGCTGCAGCCGGTAGGCGCGCCGGGCCAGCTCCGGAGCGCCGATGGCCAGGGCCCACTGGGCCAGCCATTCGGCCCGGTCGGCGCGCTCCGCCTCGGTGGTGTCGGCCCAGGCGCGCTGCTGAAAACGCAGTTGACCGTCGCCCGCCTCGAACCGGCTGGCCAGGGCGGAACGCATTTCCCGGTAAAGGGAACGGGCGGCCGGGGCAATGTCCGCCTCGGCGGGCGGCTCCCGCCACAGGGCGCGCATCACCGGCCAGGCCTGGCGGTCACGACCGGCGGCCAGCAGGGTCTGGGCATAGGCCCAGCGGCGGCGCCAGTCGGACGGGTCGCGGGCCAGCAGGGCGCGCTGATAACGCAACGCCGCCTCCGGCCGGTCCAGGGCCAGGTTGGCGGCGGCCAGCGCCTCCCAGTAAGCCGGACGCTGGCGGTAGCCCGGCTCCGCGTCCGCCAGCGTCACTACCAGCTCCCGGTCGTTACCGCTGGCGATCAGGAACCACAGCCAGGCCAGCCGGGTATCGCCATCGCGGGGCGCCAGCGACAACGCCCGCCGCAGCAAGCGCTCGGCACCGGCCAGGTCGCCCTGGCCGAGCAGGTAATCGGCGTAGGCGCGCAGAAAATCCGGGCGCGCCATGAACAGGCGACGCTGATCGTCGTCCAGCTCCTCCAGGAATGCGCTCAGCGCCTGGCGATCGCCGCGCTCGCGCAGCAGAGCCAGGCGGGCCAGGGCCAGCCCCGGGTCGCCGGTGGCCCGCCAAAGCCGGTCAAAAATGTGCGCCAACCGGTCCGGGGCACCGTAACGGGCCAATTGCAGATAACGTTGATAATCCGCCACGCCGGCATCGCCGCGCCGGTCCAGCCGCTGATAGTGCGCCAGGGCCGCGTCCAGATCGCCCTGCTCCGAGGCCATCACCGCCAGCCGACGGGTCACGCCGGGGTGGTAGTCCAGGCGCTCGGCGTCCTCCACCAGGTGACGATAGGCAAGCGCCCGCTCGCCCTGCAACCAGGTCAGATCGGCGGCACGCATGGCGGCCTCCGGCTCCACGCCATAGCGCTCCATGGCGGCCCGGTAATAGCCCGCCGCGCGCCGATCCTGGCCACTGTTTTCCGCCAGCCGTTGCAACGCCCGATAGAGGGCGGGGCTGGGGTGACGGCGGCGCCAATCATCAAGAAAGGCAAGCCCTTCCTCCGGGCGCCCGAGGCGCTCGTATTCGTCGGCCACCCGGGCCACCAGCTCCGGATCACGGGGGTGGCGGGCCAGCAGCCGGCGCCGGGCACGCAGGGTCAGTTCGTCGTTGTAGGTGAGCGGCGCCAGGATCAGTACCTGCTGCCAGGCGTTCTCGTCATTATCGGTCTCCGCCCGCTTGCGCCAGGCGGCCAGGGCGATTTCCAGATCCCCCTGCCAGCCGGCCACCCGGCCCAGGCGTTCAATCCAGACCGGATCGTCCGGGCGCCAGTAGAGAGCGTTCTCCACCACCTGGCGGGCGCGCGGCAGATTGCCGGCCTCCACGAACACCCGGTAGCCATCCTCGTAATAGCGTTGCTCATAAGGCACCGGCGCCGCCACCGCGTTGGCGGCCAGCCCCAGCAGCGCCGGCATCAGCACCCGCCTTGCGAGCCGCCTCATGCACCGTCCCCCGTCACGGGCGTCGGATCGGCGTCCAGCCGTAGCAGCCGGGTGGCATAGAACTGCGCCTGGCGGTGGTCGCCGGCGGCCCGCGCCAGGTTCATCAGCCGGTACAGCACCTCCGGTTGATCCGCGAACGCCGGCCCCTGGCGGCGACCCACCGCCAGCGCCTGATCCAGCAGCCCGCCGGCCTGCAAGGTGGCCAGGGCCTGTAGAAAATCGGCCCGGCGTAGCGCCGGATCGGTCTGGCTCTCCATCGCCAGCAGGTACTCATTGGCGGCGGCCCGGTAGCGGCCATGGGCGAGCAGATCGGTGGCCGCCTGGCGATACCAGGTGGAAGGCGACGGCTGACGCTCGGCCAGCAAATGGTAGGCTCGCACCGCCGCGTCCAGATTGCCCAACAGAAGGGCCATGTCCGCGTAGCGCCGTACCTCGTCATCGCCCAGGTCGGTCGGATCGACGCGGCGCAGGGCGAAACCGGCCTCCACCGAGATCGGGCTGTCGGCGCGCTCCTCCGCGGGCAGCGCCATCAGCGCCACGAACGGCAGGCGCGCGCGCAACCAAGCCTGCAAATTGAGCAGCTCGCGCTGATTGGATTGCCCGGCCACGTAGTCCAGTTGTTCCTCGGCCTGCTCGAACAGCCCCAGCTCGATCAGGTCGCGGGCCATTAGCAGGCGCAGCTCATAATCGTCCGGTCGCGCCTGCAGCCAGGTGCGCGCGTAGGACAAGGTGACCGCGTCCATGCGCGCGTTACGCAGGATGCTGGACAAATCGCGGGGAAACACCAGCCAGCACACCAGCACCACCAGGAGCGCCAATACCAACAACTCCAGCGGACCGATCACCCGCCAGCGGTCATGGGCCACACTGAAGCCGTAGCTCTTCGAGCTCACGCCGGTCACTCCTGTAACGGTAATGCGTGCCATCCCGGGCCACCGGGTTCAGGGTGCGCCCCTGGTGGCGCAGCCGGCAACCCGCCGGCTGGATCAGGGTAAAGGTGAGCGGCACATGAGCGCGCAGGGAGAACGTCAGACCATCGTCAAAGCGCAGGAAGCCGGTCAGGCGACCGTTGGCCTCCCATAGTCCCGGGGCGTGGTCCGGCCCCGGCCGCCAACGGGCCTGCCCGTCCGCCAGGTGCACATAGGGGCCGGGAGCCTGGTCCCGGTAGCCGGCCACGCCCTGGCTATCGGCCAGTGCCGGCGGCGCCACGCCGTCCGGCAGGCGCAGGGTGCGCAGATCGCCCTCGCCGCGCACCAACCAGCTGTCCCCTTCCCGGGCCACCACCATGCGGTTGAAATCCAGCACCTTGGCCACGTATTCGGACGCGAACACCGGATTCACCGGCTGGGCCAAGGCCCAGTCGTAGACTTTTTTCAGGGACGTCAGGGAGGCGTTCTTGCTGGCGATGTAGGTATGGTAATAGATGTCGATGGGCTTGAAACGGATCGGTTCGCCGGTAAGCCGGAAGGTTTCGATCACCCGCTCATAACCATAAAAGGGCCCCTGCCAACGACCGGTATAGAGGTTTTCGTTCTGGTTGGGGGCGAACACCTGGTATTCATCGCCCTTGGGCAAACCGATGCCTTTGATCAGGGTCCAGCTGGGAGCACTCTCGGTAATCACCGTGTCGCTGCCGTTCATGTTCAGCAGGCCGTTCTCACGGGCGATCTTCAGGGCCGCTTCCGTGGCCACGGTGTCACCGCTCCACAGCACCATTTTCACCGGCTTGTCCGGTGGCAGCAGGCGCCGCCTCATGTAATCCGCCGACCCCACCAGTTCCCGTTCCAGATCCAGCCGGTAGTCGGCGATCGGCAGGCGCAGGGCGGTGCCGTCCGCGCTGGCGGCCTGATCGGGGTGACGCAGGGACTCGCGCCAGTAGAACGGGTGCGAATAGGTATGGGTGGCGGCTTCCACGTGATCGAGCAGAAACATACGCTGGGCGATGTCCTCCAGTTCCTCGGCACGGTCCGCGTAGAGGCCGGTTTCCGCCACCTCGCCCTCGATCACGGAGAGGGTGGTGGGTACCCGGTAGCGTTTGAGAATTTCCTGTAGCAGCACCTCGCCGGCGGCCTGATTGCGGTAGCCGCGAACCTCCGCCAGGCTGGGAAAGCCGTCGCCGTCCATGTGCGCGAACAGCAGCCGACGGCCATTCTCGGTGGTCACATCCGGGATCGGCATGGGCGGCAGCTTGAGCGCCTGACGCAGAAAAACGAGGGGTTGAAGCAACCAGCGCTCGGCGGTTTCGTCGCTTTGCACGGTGGGCAGCAACGAACTGACCACGAACGGATTCAGGGCAAAGCCGCCCCAGTCGGTGACCGCCGCCACCGTGTATTCCTGGTCACCGGCTGACAGAGTCAGCCAGGGCTGGCCGCGCCCCTGATCCAGCGCCACCGCGTCGGCCACCTGCAACAGGCCGGGCAGCGGTGCCTCGAACCCCATTTCCGGCGCCTGGCGCGCCACCCGGGGTGGCGCCGCCGGCTGCGGACGGGGCTGAAGCCCGAACACCCCGGCGGCACGCTCGCCGGCGGCCACCGGCAGCCGGCCCAGCATCACCACCGGCACTCCGGCCTCGGCCTGCCGAGCCAGCCAGGCACCTAACCGCGGGCTTACCTGTTCCGGCTCATTGAGCCAGGTAATGATGCCCGCGTAGCGACCGCGCAGGGTGCCCGCCGGCATCACCCCGCCCTGATAGCGAATGTCCGGCACCAGCCCCAGGTGCTGCACTGGCATCAGTGCGTAGCGCACCAGCTCGGATTGCTCCCAGGGGCCGCCCGGTGGCGTGCCATGCAGCATCAGGACCCGCCGGGGCATCACCTCGCGACGGCCCACGCCGAGCATGTCCAGCGCCGGGTTGCTGACCCAGGGAATCACATCGTGGCCAGCGATACGCCGCGCCAGTTCCCGGGCGCCGTCACGGTCTTCCGGCGGCGCGTAATCGATGGCGATGGTGGGTAATTGATAGCGCTGACGCACCTCGGCGAACCGGTCCAGCAGCCATTGGCGGTCCTCCTCGGAGACCGCCTGGTAACGGCGCAGATCCGGACGCCAGCGCTGGTACAGGGATTCCGCCGCCACCGCGTCCACGTGCGCGTGCACCGCCGGTAGCAGCTCGAAGCCGCGATTGAGAATGAAGCGGGCGCCGGGGAAGGTGGCGGCGATGCTCTGGATCAGGGTTTCCAGTCCCTGACGTTGCTCGGCCAGGGCCGCCTCGCTTTCCACGCCCAGGCGGTAACTGTCCAGGGTATCGAAGAAGAAACGTCGGTAGCCACGGCGCCACAACGGCGCCACCACCTGCTCAATCAGGTACCGGCGCAATGCCGGCTTGGACAAATCCAGCACCCGGGTTTGCCAGTCCGGATTGTCGCCCAGCACCCACTCCGGGCGAATGCCAGCGGCGTAATCCCGGGAGGGCAGCACCTCGCCCAGGCTTACATAGGCATATACCCGACCCACCTGGTCCGCCGGCGGCGCCTTGGCCTGGGCCGGCTCGATCACGGTCAGATCGAACAGGGCCAGTTCACGCCAGGGAATATCGGGCCCGTAATAGAACGCCGCGGACGGCGGATCGGCCCGTGTCAGCCCGGCCAGGGCAAGCAGCAGCAAGGAGAGGAACAGTCGGGTCAAGGCGTCGGCTATCCTTTTTGTTATGCAAAGACTCAGGATAGCAATACAGCATGAAGGATGCCGTCAAGTAAGTGCTAATTATCTGAAACCATGTGTTATCCGCCTCTTTTTTACAATTCACGCTTTATTCACAGCAGACGACTGTCCTTGCCGAACTGGCCGCGCAGGAACTCCATCTGATCGCCACGAATACGGTGGCTGTTAATCAGCGCCAGATACTCGGCCATGTTCGGGACATAGGGCAGCGCCAGCAGCTCCATGCCGATTTCCTCGGGCAGGCGGTTGCCCTTGTGCTGATTGCAACGCCGGCAGGCGGCCACCACGTTAAGCCAGTTATCGCGACCGCCCCGGGAGGTGGGGCGGATGTGATCGCGGGTCAGACGGGCTTCCGGGAAGTGCTTGCCACAGTACAGGCAAAGGTGCTGATCGCGGCGAAACAGGGCGCGGTTGGTGAGCGGCGGCCGGGTGCGACGGCGCGGACTGGCGAGACCGTCACAGGCGATGATGGAGTGCAGCATCAAGCGGGAGCGGTCGCCGGTGAGGCGGCTGACGCCGCCCCGCAGCTGATAGATCACGTCGCCCAGGGTCCAGGTCACCAGCCCTCGGGCGTACAGCACCGCCGCGGCCTGCCAATCAAGCCACTCCACCGGCGTGCCGGCTTTGTCCAACCGCAGTATTCGTTCACTCATTCGACGACCTCGCCCGTCCGACGACTTCAAACCCGCGCTGGCGGGAGTTTCCTGACGGCGGCGTCCGCACGCGGCGGGCGGCACCCTGGATAACGACGATACGGTGGCGGGCGAACGGGAAGGCGGGATCCGCTCTTGGCGACTCGACCGCGCTTCGCGGCGGCGCGCCCTGGCTCCGGGTTCGGCTCCGGTCCGGCGCGGCCTGCCCTGGTCTCTGGTTAACCGACCGCGACCGGCTAATCAGAAAGCAGAATTGCACAAATCATAAACAGCACGGCGTCGAATCCGCAACCGCGCCGCATCGTTACCGGCGACGCATTGGCCGGGGCGCGGATACAAAAGGTCAATCACATCGCTGTGATGGCGCCGTTATACTGCCATTGTTCAATGACACTTTTATTCTCCAGGGGGCGCCATGCCGTTCGACTATGTGATCGTGGGCGCCGGCTCCGCCGGCTGCGTTCTGGCCAATCGCCTATCGGAAAATCCCAACAACAAGGTGTGCCTGATCGAGGCCGGTCCGGACGACGATAATCTGTTCGTGCGCATTCCCGCCGGCATCATCTGGCTGATGCGCTCCAACGCCCGCAACTGGCGCTATTACACGGTGCCACAAAAAGCGCTCAACAACCGCCAGATCTATATTCCCAGGGGCAAGACCCTGGGCGGCTCGTCGGCGGTCAATGCCATGTGCTACACCCGTGGCCACCCGTGGGACTACGACCACTGGCAGGAGCTGGGCAATCCGGGCTGGAGCTACCAGGACGTGCTGCCGGTGTTCAAGCGCTCGGAGCGCTACGAACCCGGCGCCAATGAATTCCACGGCGACCAGGGCAACCTGAACATCGCCGAGTTGCGCTTCCGCCACCCGGTCAGCGAGGCCTTCGTGCAGGCGGGCATTCAGGCCGGGCATCCGGCCACCGATGACTTCAACAACGACGTCCAGGAAGGGGTGGCGCTGTACAAGGTCAATCAGAAGGACGGCGAACGCTGGGGCGTGGCGCGGGGCTACCTGCACCCGGCCATGGCTCGCGACAACCTGACCGTGCTCACCGAGGCCCTGGTGCACCGGGTGGAGTTCGACGGCAAGCGGGCCACCGGCGTACGCCTGGAGCGCAAGGGGAAAGAACAGACCATCGAGGGCGGCCAGGTGATCGTCTGCGGCGGCGCCATCAATTCACCGCAATTGCTCAAGCTGTCCGGCGTCGGCCCGCGGGACGAACTGGCCCGACACGGCATCCCGCTGGTCCATGACCTGCCCGGCGTGGGCGAGAACCTGCAGGATCATCCGGACGTACTGGTGGTGCACCGCAACCGCCGCCACGACACCCTGTCGCTGGGCTCCTGGGAGCTGCCGTTCACCGGCGCCAAGGCACTGTGGGATTTCTTCGTGCACCGCAATGGCCAACTCACCTCCAACGTGGCGGAAGCCGGCGGCTTCATCAAATCCCGGTCGGAGGAACCGCGCCCGGACCTGCAGCTGCATCTGACCGCCGCCAAACTCGACAACCACGGGTTGAACTGGCTGTTCAGTTTCGGCCACGGTTACTCCGGCCACGTCTGCATTCTGCGCCCCAAGAGCCGTGGCGGCATCGGCCTGGCGGACGCCAACCCGCGCTCACCGGCACTGATCGACCCGCGCTTCCTGAGCCACCCGGACGATATGGAAGGCATGGTGCGCGGCGTCAAGGCGATGCGCGCCATCATGGCCCAGGATGCCCTGGCCCCCTGGCGCGGCGCCGAGATCCTGCCCGGCGACGGCGTGCAAAGCGACGAACAGATCCGCGACTTCCTGCGCCGGAAGTGCGACAACATCTACCACCCGGTGGGCACCTGCAAGATGGGTGTCGACGATCAGGCGGTGGTGGACCCGGACCTCAAGGTGCACGGGCTGGAAGGGCTGCGGGTGGTGGATGCCTCCATCATGCCGACGCTGATTGGCGGCAACACCAACGCGCCCACGGTGATGATCGCCGAGAAAGCCGCCGACAAGATCCTCGCCGAATAGGCCCCGCCCTCTTCATAAAGCGGTCATGCCCGATCCTCAGACTTCCGAACGATAGAACATTTTCGGAGGGGGTCGAGCATGAGCGCCGAGTCTTCGCCGCGCGCGCGGTTGGTGGAGCTGTTGTGGCAATTGAAACAGAGCTATGACCGCGAAGGCGGCGGCGGGCTTCGCTTCATTCATTTCAACACCCTGCTCAACGACTCCGAATACCGGGCCGAGATCATCGAGCAGGCCCTGACCAGCGACAACCCGCGCATCCGCGACCTGGGCCGCCAGCTCAAAACCGCCAACCGCCAGGGAGTGCTGCTCGGTCGTCAGCCCGGCCAGGGCGCGCCCGCGCGAACCCCGCCGGCGGCGTCCGCCGAATCGCCCCGAGGCGGCCCGCCCTGGCCATGGCTGGCGACCCTCGCCGTGGTGCTATTGATTGCCGCCGGGGTACTGCTGTACCGACCGCTGCGGGTGATGCTCGCCGGCGAACAGGTGGTCAGCGGCAGCCTCGATGGCGACCGGCACTGGGGCGCCGACCGCACCTGGATACTGGACGGCATTGTCTATGTGGAAAGCGGCCAGCTCACCATCGAGCCCGGCACGCGCATCGAGGGCCGCCCCGGCTCCGCCCTGGTGGTGACCCGGGCGGCGCGCCTGCACGCCGCCGGTCGCGCCGACGCACCGGTGGTGTTCACCAGCAATCAGGCGGACGGTACCCGACAGGCCGGCGACTGGGGTGGCGTGGTGCTGCTCGGCGATGCACCGGTGAACCAGATCGACGCCCAGATCGAGGGCGTGCCGGAGGACGATCCGCGCGGTGCCTTCGGCGGCGACAACGCGGCGGGCAGTTGCGGCGTGCTGGAGTACGCGCGCATCGAGTTCGCCGGCTTCGAGGTGTACGCCAACAACGAACTCAACGGCCTCACCCTGGGCGGTTGCGGCAGCGGCACCATCGTGCGGCATGTGCAGGTCCATCGGGCTCTGGACGACGGCATCGAGCTGTTCGGCGGCAGCGCCGACCTGCGCCATATTCTGATCACCGGCGCCGGCGACGATTCCCTGGACTGGGACTGGGGCTGGCGTGGCCGGGTGCAATTCCTGATCGCCCAGCAGTACAGCAGCAACGGCGACAATGCCTTCGAGGCGGACAACAACGGCGACCGCCACGATGCCCGCCCGCGTTCCGAACCGGTGATGTACAACGTGTCGCTGATCAGCCCGCGCAGCCATGCCCAGCACCAGCGTGCCATGACCCTGCGCGAGGGTACCGGCGGCCACTTTCACAACATGCTGATCAGCGGTTTCTCCGGGGAAACCCTGGATATCCGCGACGCCAGCACGGTGGCCAACCTGAACGATGGCACCCTGACCTTCGACGCGGTGCTGGTGCACAACATCGGCGCCCGGGGATTGACCTGGTTCGAGGACGAAAGCGGGAAAGGCGACGATGACGCGGGCCTGGATGAGCGCCGCTACTTCCAGGGCCTGCCGGGCCTGCGTTTCGGCGAGGACCCGCTGCTGCCGCGCAATGCCGTGGATCTGGCGCGCCCGGATTACACGCCGGCCAGCGCCTCGCCGCTGAAGAACGGCGCCAGCACGCCGCCGCAGGGGGAATTCTGGGACGAAACCGCGCTCTATCTGGGCGCGGTGCGGCCCGGCGCCGCCCGGGTGTGGACCGACGGCTGGACCGACTTCCCGCTCAATTGATCACGCCGTCGGCGCGCAGCCGGCGGAATTCTTCCTCGGAGAGGCCCAGTTCCTCTCGCAGCACCGCCTCGGTGTGGGCGCCGGCCTCGCCGCCGGGCCAGCGAGTGCCGCCGGGGGTGCCGGCCAGGCGCGGGGCAATGGCGGGAATCTTCAACGGTTTGCCGTTGATCTCCACCTTCTGGAACAGACCACGGGCCTGGAAGTGCGGGTCGGCCATCATGTCGGCGGCGCTGTAGATCGGCCCGCAGGGCACCCGGGCGTCCTCCAGCAAACGCAGCACCTCGGCGCTGTCCAGGGTGGCGCACCAGGCCTCGATGGCACCGTCCACTTCCTCTTCGTGTTCCACCCGGCCGGCGTTGTGGGCCAAACGCGGGTCCTCGGCGAGATCGGCGCGGCCGGCGGTAACCATCAGCCGCTTGAAGATGGAATCCCCGTTGCCGCCGATGATCACGTACTTGCCGTCGGCGCAGCGGTAGGTGTTGGTGGGCACGATGCCGGTGACCGTGGACCCGGCGGGCTCGCGGATCAGCCCGGCGCCGTCGAACTCAGGGATCACCGCCTCCAGCAGATTGAAGACGGTTTCATAGAGCGCCACGTCCACCACCTGCCCCTGGCCGCTGCCGCGCCGCTCGAACAGCGCCAGCAAAATGCCCAGGGCGGCGTGCAGGCCGGCCACGGTATCGCCCAGGGACAGATTGGGCCGCACCGGTCGTTCGCCGGGGAAACCGTTCACGTAACGCAGCCCGCCGATGCCTTCGCACACCGAGGCGTAGCCGGGCTTGTCCGCGTAGGGGCCGTCCTGGCCGTAGCCGGAAATGCGCGTGTAGATCAGCCCCGGGTTGCTGTCGCTGAAACGATCCGGCCCCAGGCCCCAGTTTTCCAGGGTGCCGGGGCGGAAGTTCTCGATCAGCACATCGGCGCCGTCGATCAGCCGCGCCGCCAGATCGCGACCGGCGTCGCTCTTCAAATCCAGGGTCACGGAGCGCTTGTTGCGGCCGATGCTGCGCCACCAGAAAGAGGTGCCGGACTGGTCCAGCTTACGCCAGCCACGGATCGGGTCGCCGCCGGGCGGCTCCACCTTGATCACCTCGGCGCCGAAGTACGCCAGCAGGGTGCCGGCGAACGGGCCGGCGATCAATTGACCCAGTTCCACTACCTTGACCCCGGCCAGGGGCAGCGCGCGTTCGCTCATGTCCGTTCCTTTGCTTCGCCAGGGCCGCTATTGTCCGGGCTGTTCCCGCCGTCGTCCATGCATCGCGGCTGAAGCCGCTCCCACACGTTTTTGTAGGAGCGGCTTCAGCCGCGATCAACGGCGGCGTTTGCTACAATCGCCCTTTGCCGGACATCGGAGAGAGAATGACCCCGGAACGTCTGCGGCGCCTGCGGGCGACGCTGGCCCGCCGCCAGCCGGACCTGAGCGTGATCATGGACGGCGTGCACAAGCCGCACAACATCGCCGCCGTGGTGCGCACCTGCGACGCGGTGGGGGTGCTGGAACTGCACGCCGCGCTGCCCAACAACCGGGCCCGCGACACGGTGCGCACCGCTCTGGGCTCGCAGCGCTGGGTGAACGTGCGCGAGCACCACGATGGCGAGGAGGCCATCCGCGCGGCCCGCGAGCGCGGCTTGCAGGTGCTTGCGGCGCACTGGTCGGAACGGGCGGTGCCCTACCGTGAGGTGGACTACACCCGCCCCACCGCCCTGCTGCTGGGCACCGAGCGCACCGGCGTCAACGCCACCAGCGCGGCGGCGGCGGACCAGCATGTGTTCATTCCGATGATGGGCATGGTGTCGTCGTTCAATGTCAGCGTGGCGGCGGCGATCATTTTGGCCGAGGCCTGCGAGCAACGTCGCGCCGCCGGGCTCTACGACCGCTCGCGGCTGAGCGAGGCCCAGCACCGCGACACCTTTTTCCAATGGGCGCACCCGAAACTGGCGCAGCATTGCCAACGCTTCGGCGTGCCCTACCCGGCGCTGCGGGAGGACGGCGAACTGGCCGATCCCAAGCGCTTCAACTTTCTGCTCAGCGAGGCGATCCGCCGTGGCGAACAGGACTGACCCGCCCACCGAACTGCAGGCGCGCCTCAACCGGCTGCTGCCGGATATCCGCCTGGTGGCCACGCCGTTGCCTCTGGTACCCGAGCTTTCCCTGTGGCTGCTGGACAAGCTGGTGGACGAACGCCTCGACCAGGAAGTGGCCAACGCGCTCATGGAAGCGCCGCCCTACTGGGCGCTGTGCTGGGCCTCCGGCCAGGTGCTGGCGCGCCACCTGCTGGCCCGGCCGGAATGGGTGCGCGGCCGCTGCCTGGTGGACGTGGGCCCCGGCTCCGGGGTGGTGGCCATCGCCGCCGCCCGCGCCGGCGCCGCCGAGGTTATCGCCTGCGACCTGGACCCGGACGCCCTGGCCGCCACCGAGGCCAACGCCCGACTCAATGGCGTATCCGTGACGCTCAGCGACGATCTCGAGGCGAGCCTGGCGCGGGCCGACCGGCTCACCGCCGCGGACATTCTCTATGACCGGGACAACCTGCCGCTGCTGGCGCGCTTCCAGGCCGCCGGCCTGCCCATGTGGCTGGCGGATTCACGCATTCCCGATCTGGACCCGCCCGGCTTCCATCTGCTGGGCCACTGGCACGCCACCACCTGGCCGGATTTGGGGGAATCCAGCGACTACAACCGGGTAAGAATTTTCGAACTGGAACCCTGATCACACTTTTCGGTCGAACCCCTCGTGTTATCCATGTGGTACAGGAGGATTGACCCTTGTATGCAGCGATGAAACAGCACGCACTGTTCGCCTGGGCCGGCGCCGTTTTGCTGGCCTTCAGCCAAACCGCCGGCGCCGCCCTGCCGGACCGAACGCCGGACGGCGGCGCCCTGCCCTCCCTGGCGCCCATGATCGAGGACGTATCCCCGGCGGTGGTCAACATCGCCATCGAGGCGCAGGTGCGCCAGGCTCAGAACCCGCTCATGCAGGACCCCTTCTTCCGACGATTCTTCGATCTGCCCGAGCAGGCGCCCACGCGCCGCGCGGTGGCCGCCGGTTCCGGCGTGATCGTCGACGCCGACAAGGGCTACGTACTTACCAATGCCCATGTGGCGCGTAACGCCGACAAGATCGAGGTGACCCTGAAGGACGGCCGCGAGCTGTCCGCGGAGCTGGTGGGCCTGGATCAGGAAGTGGATCTGGCGGTGCTCAAGCTGGAGAAAGCCGAGGACCTGACCCAGGTGAAGCTGGCGGATTCCTCGTCCCTGCGCGTGGGTGATTTCGTGGTCGCCATCGGCAACCCCTTCGGCCTCGGCCAGACCGTGACCTCCGGCATCGTCTCGGCGCTGGGCCGTACCGGCCTGGGCATCGAGGGCTATGAGAACTTCATCCAGACCGACGCTTCCATCAACCCGGGCAACTCCGGCGGCGCCCTGGTCAACCTGAAGGGCGAACTGGTGGGCATCAACACCGCCATTCTGGCGCCGTCCGGCGGCAACGTGGGCATCGGCTTCGCCATCCCCACCAACATGGCCGAAAACGTGATGACCCAGTTGATCGAACATGGCGAGGTGCGCCGCGGCGTGCTTGGCGTCACCGTGCAGGATCTCAGCGATGAACTGGCCGAGGCCCTGGACGTGGAAGCCCGCAAGGGCGTGGTGATCACCAATGTGCTGGAAGACAGCGCCGCCGCCGAGGCCGGGCTCAAGGCCGGCGACGTGGTTCGGGCGGTGGATGGTCAGCCGGTGAACCGGGCCTCCGACCTGCGCAACAAGGTGGGACTGTCACCGGTGGGCGAGAAGATCACCCTGAGCATTCTGCGCGATGGCAAGGAACGCCGGGTCACCGCGGTGATCAGCGAATCCAGCCAGCAGGCCGGCGACGGCGATGCCGTGTCCAGCCACCTCAAGGGCGCGGCCATGCGCGACCTGCGCCAGGGCGAACTGAGCCATGTGGACCGGGGCGTGCTGGTGGAAAACGTGGAGCGCAATTCGCCGGCCTGGCGGGCCGGTTTGCGCGGCGGCGACGTGATCATCAATGCCAACCGCCAGGACGTGGCGTCCATGGACGAACTGAGCAGCGCGGTGAAGGACAAGGACGCGCCACTACTGCTGCGCGTGAACCGCGAGGGCGGCATCTTCTTCGTGGTGGTGCGATAAGCCGTCACGGCATTCGCCAAGGGCCTCTTTTCGGTGACGGAAAGGGGCCTCGCGGCTGAAGCCGCTCCTGCGGTGTGACAAGAATGCTGTAGGAGCGGCTTCAGCCGCGATCAAGACCGCGACAGGTTGTGGTAAAGGTTGTGCATGACCCGGGCGCTGATCAGCCGGGCGCGGTCGGTTTGCGGGCCGTCGAAATGCTGGTCCAGGTTGGCATGGAACAACGTCAGCCAACGCTCATGATGGGCGCCGGTGAGCGGCTCCCGATCATGCACGGCCCGGTGTTTGGCCATCATGTGCCGGTCATAGCCGGGCTCGCCGAGCAGCAGCTTCTTCCAGTAGGCGGCGATCAGCGGCAGGTGCGCGTCCAGATCGATGCGCGCCACCTCCAGAAACACCGGCGCCAGCAATGGATCAGCCAGCACCCGCTCGTAGAACAGTGCCACCATGCGCTCGATCCGCTCCGCGGAATCCAGGTCGGGCCGGGTAGGGTCCCGGGGGCGCGGCGGCTGGCCGGGAATAAAGCGTTGCGGCGCGTTCACCAGCGAATGCGCCCGGCCAGGATGTCCTTGAACATGACGAAATCACCGGCGAGGCTGTACCAGGGATGCTTGAAGGTCGCCGGCCGGTTCTTCTCGAAAAAGAAGTGCCCCACCCAGGCGAACCCGTAGCCCACCACCGGAAGCAGCAGCAGCCCCCAGGGGTTGCCGGTGATGAAGACTCCCAGCAATACCGCGAACAGGCCCAGGGTGCCGAAGAAGTGCAGGCGGCGGCAGGTGGGATCGCTGTGTTCCTGCAGGTAGTAGGGGTAAAACTCCTCGAAGCTCTCGAAGTCGGACTGCTTGACGCTGTTCATGGCGGTTGCTCCCTTCTCGTTACGGCCCGTTCGGGCGACTGGCGCGGCTGACCGACCGCGAGTCCTTTCGGCCATTGTCCACGTTTGGCCGGCACGGACAATGGCCCCTCCGCTCCGGGTAAACAGGATGTCCCATGGTATTACGTCCCCGCCTCAATCGTCTTCTTTGTGAAACCCGCACGCCGATTCCCCGCGATCTGGACCGGATTACCCGCGTCGGCGAGGAGGTCCCGGCCGCCGAGGCGGGGCTGTCGGAAGAAGACGTGGCGGCGATCTGGAGAGCCACCCGGCGCCTGTATCGTACCGGCATGAGCCCGGGCATCGCCCTGTGTCTGCGCCGCGAGGGCCGGGTGGTTATCAACCGCACCCTGGGCTACGCGGACCCCGTGAGCGAGCGCCTGCTGACCCCGGACACCCCGGTTTGTCTGTTCTCCGCCTCGAAGTCCATTACCGCGATGCTGGTGCACCACCTGGCCGAAAGCGGCCGGCTGAACCTGGACGATCCGGTCAGCCGCTATCTGCCGGACTATGGCCGCCAGGGCAAGCACGGCACCACCGTGCGCCACATGCTCACCCACCGGGCCGGCATCCCGCGCCCGGACCGGCCGGTGGACCCGGATATCCTCTATCGCCCGGACGACATTCTCGACATCCTGTGCCGGGCCCGGCCCAGCACCCTGGGCACCCAGGCCTACCACGCCATCACCGCCGGCTTCGTGCTCGGCGCGGTGGTGGAAAAAGTCACCGGAGAACCGCTCAACACCACCCTGGACCGGGTAATCCGCCAGCCCCTGGGAATGCGTTATTTCACCTTCGGCGGCACCGGCCCGGAGCGCGCCCGGGATATGAGCACCGGGGTGCCGATGAAGCTGGTGGATCTGTTCCTCAACCACGCCGTGGGCGGCACCCTGGACGAGGTGGTGCGGGTCACCAACGACGACCGCTTCCAGGACGTGACGGTACCGGCGGGCAATCTCTACGCCACCGCCGAGGAAGCGGGCCGCTTCTTCCAGATGCTGCTCGACGGCGGCCAGTGGCGGGGCCGGCGCCTGTTTCACCCGGACACCGTGGCCGCCGCCCGGGCGCCGGCGTCGCGGCGGCCACGACTGGACCGCACGCTGATGTTGCCGCTGACGTTCTCGCCGGGTTTCATGCTCGGCAACCGGGGCATCGGCCTGTTCGGCCCCGCCGCGCCACGCGCCTTCGGCCACCTGGGCTTTATCAGCATCTATTGCTGGGCGGACCCGGACCGGGCCCTGAGCGGCGCCCTGCTGACCACCGGAAAGGGTCTGATCGGCCCGCACCTGCCGGCGCTGCTGAACCTGCAATACACCATCAACCGCGCCACCCGCCGTTCGTAGGTTGGGATTTTTTGTAGGAGCGGCTGGGCGGCACAAAAAAAGGGCGCGTTCTCACGCGCCCTTCTTTGTGCGGCCTATTGCTGCCTGATGCTCTTCGGAGGACCGATCAGGCGGCCGCCTTGAGCAGCTTGCGCTCCGCGGCCAGCCCCTTGTAGAGGCTCACGCACATCAGCAGCAACACCACGGTGAACGGCAGACCGGTGGTGATGGCCCCCGCCTGCAGCGCGTCCAGGGCCTGCTTACCGCCACCGAACAGCAGCGCGCCGGCGATCAGGCCTTCCATGACCGCCCAGAAAATGCGCTGCGGCACCGGCGCGTCCAGCTTGCCGCCGGCGGTGATGGAATCGATCACCAGGGAACCGGAGTCCGAGGAGGTGATGAAGAACACCAGCACCAGCACGATGGCCAGGAATGAACTGATGCCCGCCAACGGCAGTTGCTCCAGCATCTGGAACAGCGCCAGGGAAGACTCGCCAATACCATCCGCCAGTTGCCCGACGCCGTTGACCACCTGGTCCAGGCCGCTGCCCCCGAAAGTCGCCATCCATACCATGGTTACCAGGGTCGGTACGATCAGCACGGCGGTGAGGAACTCGCGCACGGTGCGGCCATAGGATACCCGGGCGATGAACATGCCCACGAACGGGGACCAGGAAATCCACCAGGCCCAGTAGAACACGGTCCAGTCGTGGAGGAAGCCCTGGTCTTCGCGGCCGACCCAGTTACTGAGCGGCAGCAAGTTGGCCACGTAATCCACCGCGGTCTGCCCCATGGACGTGAAGATCAGCAGGGTCGGCCCGGTCACCATGATGAACAACAACAGCAGGGCGGCCAGGCCCATGTTGATGTTACTGAGCAGCTTGACGCCGCCGTCCAGGCCACGCACCACGGACAGCACCGCGCAGGCGGTCACACCGGTGATGATGGCGATCTGCACGTTGATGGCATTGGGCGTATCGAACAGGAAATGCAGACCACCGGCGGCCTGCTTGGCGCCCAGCCCCAGGGAGGTGGCCAGACCGAAGATGGTGGCCAGCACCGCCAGGATGTCGATGATATGGCCGGCCCAGCCCCAGCAACGCTCGCCGAGAATCGGGTAGAACGCGGAGCGGATGGTCAGCGGCATGCCCTTGTTGTAGGCGAAGAACGCCAGCGACAGGGCCACCACGCCGTAGATCGCCCAGGGGTGCAGGCCCCAGTGGTACATGGTGGCGCCGAGCGCGGCGTCCAGTGCCTCGGGCGTGTTGGGGGCCACGTTCAGCGGCGTGCCGAACCAGTCGGTGTAGTAGCCCACCGGCTCCGCCACGCTCCAGAACATCAGGCCGATGCCCATGCCGGCGGCGAACAGCATCGCGAACCAGGACAGGGTCGAGAAGCTGGGTTTGGCGTCCTGACCGCCAAGGCGGATGCGCCCCACCGGCAGGAAGATCAGGGCGACGCAGAACACCACGAAGATGTTGGCGCCGAGCATGAACAGCCAGTCGAAGTTTTCGATCGTCCAGCCTTTGGCGCCGGCCAGGGCGCTGTTCGCGCTTTCAGGGAAAATCAGGGTGCCGATCACGAAAGCCAGGATCAGCACCGCACTGATGAAGAACACCGGATTGTGCATGTCCATGCCCAGGACCTGCACATTATCCTGTCCTACTTCGTAGTCTGTTTCGTATTCCACGCTCATGGCATGACTCCTGTTGCGTCATGCGCGGACCGGATCGGGATATCAAGATGGAAGGGTCCGCACGGAACGGCCCGGAGTGGACACCGATGATTACCCCCGAAGGATAACCATGGGTGTGCACGCCGGACCCCGGAACGCCGGCCCGGGAAGGGCCGGCCGGTGGTCGACGTGCCGTCGCTTAGAAGTAAAAGTCGAACGCCACGTAAAGGGCGTTGAAGTCCGACTCATAGATATCGCCGGAGGCGGCGATGTCGCCGTCGGAGCCCAGGTATTCCAGATAGATCCAGCCAGGACCGTACTGGTAGCGCACACCCGGTGCGTAGAAGGTCACGTCGTCGGCATCGTTGCCGGTGGTGTCGGTGCTGGCGACACCGGCATCCACGTAGTAGAACCAATTGTCATGGGTGTAACCCAGTTCCGCCACGTGACGCTGGGTTTCCACTTCCTCGTCCGCCGGCGCGGAGGCGGAAGCCAGGAAGGCATCCATGCCGCTGAAATCACGCTCGGCGTGAATGAAGCGGTACTTGGCGGACCAGTTGCCCTTCTCGAACATGTAGTGCAGATCGTAGGCCTGGTGGGTGCCTTCATCGTTACGATTGGCGACGTCGGCGGCGGCCAGATCCTGCATGCGACCATACTGGGCGGAGACCCCCACGGTGTGGCCTTCCATGAAATTCCAGTCCAGGTTCACCACGCCGGTTTTGATTTTGCGGTAAGTGTCGCTGGTACCCCAGTGGCCGTTGTCATCCACGGTATCGGTGGAATCCTCACCCCAGTCGTCCTGGTGAAAATAAGCAACGTCATAATGAAGGCCGCCAGCGGCGTCGGCGCTGTATTTCAGGCCCACGTCCATCTGGTCGCCGTAACCGCCTTCCAGGCCGTCGCCGGGCCAGAAGTTAGCGGTTTTCCAGCCGAAGGGCACCTGGCTCTTACCGATTTTCAGGCTGCTGCTGTCGGTTACGTCGTAACCGATCCAGGCCTTGTGAACGACAATATTGTCGCCACTGTTATTGCTGGCGGTGTTGGTGAAGGAACCGGTGCCGAAACGGGTTTCGGCGCTGAAATGCCAGGGGCCATAGCTGCCGTCGTCATCGGCGTAAATTACCAGGGAAGGGTCGGCGAAATTACCACCGGTTTCATCATCCAGCTCCTCGCTGAAAGCCGGTGACGTAAAATCGGATTTGGTGACGTTCTGATAAACCCACCAAACACCGGCGCTCAGTTCGGCGCCGGCTTGCGCGGTCAGGGGCACAAGGGCCGTGGAAGCCGCGATCAAGCCCATCGCGGGCACTTTAATAATAGAACTTCTCATTGTCGTCTCCCCAGCAGAAGGTAGACGAAAGCCTAAAGATCAGTGTGCCGATGTCAAATCACGGACATTTTTTTGATCAGACTTTGCGCAGCGAAACGCTGTAAAAACCGGGGATTCCGGCAATGGAAAAAAATTGCAAAATGCCGGGAACCCGAGCCTTGTAGAGGAATTTTGTCGTGATAAAACAAATAAAAAACGCGGCCCGAAAGCCGCGTTTTTTATTTTCACGTAAACTGACTTGACATCACATATTATTGACGATGGCGTCGCGCACGGCGTCCAGGTCGGCATCGATGGTGACCATGCGTGAGCCTTTTTGCAGGTCTTCACGGCATTGCTCGATGGCGGTGTCCGGGTCCTTGAGACCGTTGCCGGTGAGGGTGCAGACCACGGTACTGCCCTCGGCGATCTTGCCGGCGCGAATATCACGCATGGCGCCGCCGATGGAAGCGGCGGAAGCGGGCTCACAGAACACGCCTTCCTTCTCGGCCAGCATTTTCTGCGCCGCCAGGATTTCCTCGTCGGCCAGTTCATCGAACCAGCCACCGGATTCCTTCTGCACGTTCCAGGCCTTATCCCAGGACTGCGGGTTACCGATACGGATCGCGGTGGCCACGGTTTCCGGATTTTCCACCGGCGCGCCGCGCAGGAACGGCGCGGCGCCATTGGCCTGGTAGCCGACCATGGCGGGGGCGGCGTTGACCACGCCGCTCTTGTGGTACTCGCTGTAGCCCATCCAATGCGCGCTGATGTTGCCCGCGTTGCCCACCGGCAGGCAGTGGTAATCCGGAGCCCGGCCCAGTTCCTCGATGATCTCGAAGGCGGCGGTCTTCTGGCCCTGCAGCCGGTAGGGGTTGACCGAGTTAACCACGGTCACCGGCGCTTTCTCCGCCACTTCCTTGACCAGCTGCATGCCCTGGTCGAAGTTACCGCGGATCTGCATGATCACGGCGCCGTACATCATTGCCTGGGCCAGCTTGCCCATGGCGATCTTGCCTTCCGGAATGATCACGAAGGCGGTGATGCCGGCCCGCGACGCGTAGGCCGCCGCCGCCGCCGAGGTGTTGCCGGTGGAGGCGCAGATGATGGCGTTGCTGCCCTCTTCCACCGCCTTGGTGACGGCCATGGTCATGCCACGGTCCTTGAAGGAACCGGTGGGGTTGAGGCCTTCGTACTTGACGTAGATATCCACGTCCTTGCCGAGCAGGCGCGGAATGTTCTTGAGCCGGATCAGCGGGGTGTTGCCCTCGCCCAGGCTGATGATCGGGGTGTCGTCGTTCACCGGCAGGTGATCCCGGTAGCGGTTGATCAGGCCGGTGTAGCGGTCACGGAATGGCATGTCGTCGTCTCTCTGTGCGTCTCAGGCGTCCAGCGTTTCCACGCGGATGCGCATGATGTTCTTGTCCACGGTGTCCAGGGCGGCGATGCGGGCCAGGGCGGCGTTCATGTCCCCTTCCAGCACCCGGTGGGTCATCATCACGATGGGCACCAGGCCCTCCTCGGTTTCCTTCTGCACCATGGCCTCGATGCTGACCCGGTTATCGCTGAGGATGCGGGTGATGTCCGCCAGCACGCCGGGCTTGTCCTGCACGTGCAGGCGCAGGTAAAAGCTGCACGACACGTCATCGATGGTGAGAATGGGCTCGTCGGACATCTGGTCGGCGTGGAAGCCCAGGTAGGGCACCCGCTCCTCGTGGTCCACGGTCAGTGCGCGGCCCATCTCGATGATGTCCGCCACCACCGCCGAGGCGGTGGGCTCGGCGCCGGCGCCGGCGCCATAATACATGGTCGGGCCCACGGCATCGCCGTCGATCATGATCGCGTTCATCACGCCGTTTACCGCCGACAGCATGGTTTCGGTGGGAATCAGGGTCGGATGCACGCGCAGTTCGATGCCGTTGCCGGTGTCCTTGGCGATGCCCAGATGCTTGATGCGGTAGCCGAACTGGGCGGCGCTCTTCACGTCCTCGATGGTGATGCGACCGATGCCCTCCATGTACACCTTGGAGAACTGCAGCGGAATACCGAACGCGATGGAGGCGATGATGGTGAGCTTATGGGCCGCGTCCACGCCTTCCACGTCGAAGGTGGGGTCGGCCTCGGCGTAGCCCAGCTCCTGGGCTTCCTTGAGCACCTCGGCGAACGGCCGGCCACCCTGCTCCATCTCGGTGAGGATGTAGTTGCCGGTGCCGTTGATGATGCCCGCCACCCAGTTGATGTGGTTGGCGGCGAGGCCCTCGCCCAGGGATTTGAGAATCGGAATGCCGCCGGCCACCGCCGCCTCGAACGCCACGTCCACGCCAATATCGTGGGCGGCCTGGAAGATCTCGTTGCCGTGCTCGGCGATCAGGGCCTTGTTGGCGGTGACGATGTGCTTGCCGTTCTTGATGGCGGTGAGCACCAGCTCGCGGGCGGTGTCGATGCCGCCGATCAGCTCCACCAGAATGTCCACTTCCGGGTCCGTGGCCACGGCGAAAATATCCCGGGACACGCGGATGCCGCTGATGTCGCAGTCCGGATTATCACGGCGCGCGCCGATGTGGGCGATCTCAATGGGACGCCCCACCCGCCGCGCGATTTCCCTGGCATTGCGTTGCAGAACGTTAACCGTGCCCGAGCCCACCGTGCCCAGACCCGCGATGCCGACCTTTACCGGATTCACGTGCTTTCCTCTCGATCAGTCCAGCAGGCCGTCGGCGCGGAACATCTTCTTGATGCCGCGCAGCGCCTGCCGGGTGCGTTGTTCATTCTCAATCAGGGCGAAGCGTACATGGTCGTCGCCGTAGTCGCCGAAACCGATGCCCGGCGATACCGCCACGCCCGCCTCGCGCAGCAGTTTCTTGGAGAACTCCAGGGAGCCCATTTCCCGATAGGGCTCCGGGAGCGGTGCCCAGACGAACATGGTGGCGCGGGGTTTTTCCACCGTCCACCCCAGGTCGTTGAGGCCGTCGCAAAGTACGTCCCGGCGCCGCTCGTACAGGTCGCGGATTTCCTCCACGCAGCTCTGGTCGCCCTCCAGGGCGGCGATGGCGGCCACCTGGATCGGCGTGAAGGTGCCATAGTCCAGGTAGGACTTGATGCGCGCCAGGGCGTGAATCAGCTCTTTGTTGCCGCAGCAGAAGCCGACCCGCCAGCCGGGCATGTTGTAGCTCTTGGACAGGGAGAAGAACTCCACCGCCACGTCCCGGGCGCCTTCCACTTGCAGGATCGACGGCGCCTTGTAGCCGTCGAACACGATGTCCGCGTAGGCGATATCATGCACCACCCAGATGCCGTGCTCCCGGGCGATGGCCACCACCTTTTCGAAAAACGCCAGGTCCACGCACTGGGCGGTGGGGTTGCCGGGAAAATTCAACACCAGCAACTTGGGCTTGGGCCAGGCTTCCTTGATGGCTCGCACCAGTTCCTCGAAGAAATCCACGCCGGGTACCAGCGGCACATGGCGGATGTCGGCGTTGGCGATCACGAACCCGTAGGGGTGGATCGGGTAGCTAGGGTTGGGCACCAGCACGGTGTCACCGGGCCCCATGGTGGCCAGGGCCAGGTGCGCCAGCCCCTCCTTGGAGCCGATGGTGACGATGGCCTCGGAGGCCGGGTCCAGTTCCACCTCATAGCGGCGCCGGTACCAGTCGGTGATCGCCTTGCGCAGGCGCGGAATGCCCCGCGACTGGGAGTAGCGGTGGGTATCGCCGCGTTGGGCCGCTTCGGTGAGCTTGTCGACGATGTGTTTGGGGGTCGGCTGGTCCGGGTTGCCCATGCCGAAATCGATGATGTCCTCGCCGCGCGCGCGCGCCGCCATCTTCAACTCGCCGACGATGTTGAAGACATAGGGGGGCAGGCGCTTGATGCGCTGAAAATCGGCGTCCACGGCATCACCTTGGGTGGGTCACTGGGAAGCCGGACACATTAACGGCGCAGCCCGGTGCCGTCAATGTAAAAGGCCCCGCCGGAGCGGCGCAAACCGCCGCCAGACGGGGCCTTGAAGGGCACCGGGCGATTACAGGCCGAGGCGCTGATTGAGCTGTTCGGGGGTCACGTAACCACCCAGTTGAGCGCCCTCGGCGGTGTAGATGGCCGGTGTGCCACGCACGCCGAAGTCGAGCCCCATCTGGTAGTCCCGATCGACCGCGTCGGCGCAGTCGGCCAGCTTCGCGTCGGACACCTTGTCGTTGAGCTTGGCGGCGGTGAGCGCCTGGCGGGGGTCGGCGTCACACCAGATGTGTCGCATGTCCTCGGCCGCCTGGGAATCGGGGCCGCCGCGCGGGAAGGCCAGGTAATGCACGGTAATGCCTTCGCCGGTGTATTCCTCGATGTGCCGATGCAGCTTGCGGCAGTAGCCGCAGGTGATGTCGGTGAAGGCGTAAATCTCCGCCTTTTCCTCGCCCTCGGCCGGGTAGGTGATCATGGAGGCCTTGTCGACGGCGGCCAGCCCGTCGCGGCGCACCTTCCGATAGCGCTCCTCCTTCAGGTTGACCACCTCGCCGTCGCGCATCTGAATGACATCGCCGGTGAAGATCAACTCGCCGTTCTTGGAGGCGTACACGATTTCCTGGCCATTCAGTTCCACTTCCACCAGCCCTTCCGCCGGGGACGGATTGATGGCGGTGATGCGGGCGCGGGGAAAGGCCTCCTGGAATTCGGCGCGGAATGCCTTCTCATCCATTCCCCCGTCGGCGTGAACGGTGGCCGCGGCGGCCATCAGCAGGCCCAGTGCGGTGGCTGTCAGTGCTTTCATCGTTGTTCTCCGTCCGTGTGGTCCGCCCCCGGGGGCTGCGAATGCAATACGACCGTTTGATCGAGACTCAGGTTCCCGAGCGCGGGTGGTGGCGCTCGTAGACTTCACGCAGCCGGTGCTGGGCCACGTGGGTATAGATCTGGGTGGTGGACAGATCACTGTGGCCAAGCAGCATCTGCACCACGCGCAGGTCGGCGCCGTGATTGAGCAGATGCGTGGCGAAGGCATGCCTCAGTGTATGAGGCGACAGGGACTTTTGCACGCCGGCGCGGGTGGCGAGCTGCTTGACGCGATGCCAGAAAGTCTGGCGTGTCATGCGGGTGCCACGACGGCTCGGGAACAGCACCTCCCGATCCTCGCCGAGCAGCGCCGGGCGGCCGTCGCGCAGGTAACGCTCCAGCCAATGCAGCGCCTCCTCGCCCAGCGGGACCAGCCGCTCCTTGTCACCCTTGCCCACCACCCGCACCAGCCCCTGGCGCGGGTTCACCTGGCTCAGGGTCAACCCGACCAGTTCCGACACCCGCAACCCGGACGCGTAGAGCACTTCCAGCATGGCCCGGTCGCGCAGGCCCAGGGCATCATCGAGATCCGGCGCCGCCAGCAGCGATTCCACGTCCGCCTCGGAGAGGGTCTTGGGCAGGGGCCGGCCGGTGCGCGGCCGGTCCACATTGAGCGTGGGATCGTCCCGTAAACGCCCTTCCCGCTTCATCCAGCGGAAAAAGCTTTTCATGGCGGACAGCTGACGGGCCACGGAGCGGGCGCTCACCCCCACCCGGTCGGCCAGATACTCGAGTATGTCCAGTCGCTGGCAGCGGGCCAGCCCGCCACCCCGGGCCGCCAGCCACTGGCCGAGCTGACGCAGGTCACGACCATAGCTTTCCAGGGTGTGACGGCTCAACCCGCGTTCCAGCCATTGCGCATCCAGCCAGGCATCGATCAGGGCCTGATCGGCATCCGGCAGCGGTGGCGGCGAGGAAGGGGGCGAGGCGTTCATGGCCGGGAGTATTGGCGAAGGCCGGATAAAACTCAAACGTTCCCGGTTTTACCTTTTATTACCCGGCACGCCGGCATGCCCTTGGCATACTGGGGAGGCGAATAATGTACCGGCGCAGGAGAGGACCTTATGGGTATTTTATCGTGGATTGTCCTGGGTCTGCTGGCGGGGATCATCGCCAAGTGGATCATGCCCGGCCGCGATGGCGGGGGCTTCATCATCACCACCATTCTGGGGATTATCGGCGCCATCGTCGGCGGCTGGCTGGGTTCCATGGCCGGCGTTGGCGGCCCGGTGAGCTCCTTCAGCCTGGGCGGCCTGGTCACCGCCGTGATCGGCGCGCTGGTGGTGCTGGTGGTGTTCCGGGCGGTGGCCCGTTAACGGCACGATCCCGGCCAGAACCACCGACAAAAAGAAGGGCCGCCCCGAGGGGCGGCCCTTCTTTTATCCGGAAATCCAGCCGGCCCGGTCCAGAGGTCGCTTCCGATTGCCCTACAGCAAAGGCTGAAGCGACGTGGCTCGCGGGCCGGCCTGGCGGCGCGCGCCGTTTTAGCGGATTTTTTCCTTGATGCGCGCGGACTTGCCGGAGCGCTCGCGCAGGAAGTACAGCTTGGCGCGACGCACGTCACCGCGACGATTCACTTCGATGGAATCGATGATCGGGCTGTGCAGCTGGAACACCCGCTCAACGCCCACGCCGTGGGAGACCTTACGCACGGTGAAGGCGGAGTTCAGGCCGCGGTTGCGACGGGCGATGACCACGCCCTGGAACGCCTGCAGACGCTCCCGGTTGCCTTCCTTTACTTTCACTTGCACGGTGACGGTGTCACCGGCGCCGAACTCGGGCACGTCGGTCTTCAACTGTGCCTGTTCGATTTCCTGAATCAGGGGTTTCTTGCCGCTCATGGCGCGCTCCTCGGTTATTGGTCGCTGTATCGCCGCCCGTCGTCATCCGCCTGGTATTCGCGGATGTAATCGTCGAGCAACTCGCTCTCTTCCTTGCTCAAGCCCCGCGCGCGGCGCGCCTCGAGCAAGTCGGGACGCCACCGCCAGGTGCGTCCCAGTGCCTGTTTGAGCCGCCAGCGACGGATCCGTTCATGATCCCCGCTGAGCAGCACCTCAGGCACGGCGCGATCCCGGTACATCTCGGGCCGCGTGTAGTGCGGGCAGTCCAGAAGGTTCTCCATGTCGCCGGAGAACGAGTCCTGGGCCGCCGAGTCCTGATGCCCGAGCACCCCGGGCAACAAACGCGTGACCGCGTCGATCAGCACCAGCGCCGGCAACTCACCGCCGCTGAGCACGTAATCACCGATCGACACCTGTTCATCCACTTCGGTCTCGATCAGCCTTTCGTCCACCCCCTCATAGCGCCCGGCCAGCAGGATCAACCCGGGCTCGGCGGCCAATTCCGCCGCCTTCGCCTGGGTCAGCGGCCGTCCCTGGGGGGACAGATAAATCGTTTTCGCCGGCCCGGCGCGGCGCCGGGCCTCGGCCAGGGCCTTTTCCAGCGGCGCCACCTTCATCACCATGCCGGGGCCGCCGCCGAAGGGCCGGTCGTCCACGGTGCGGTGCCGGTCCTCGGTGAAGTCCCTGGGGTTCACCGTGTCCAGCGTCAGCAGGCCGTTTTCCACCGCCCTCCGGGTGACACCGAAGTCGGTGACCGCGCGGGCCATCTCCGGGAACAGGCTGACCAGCGTGATACGCACTAAAACTCCGGGTCCCAGTCCACCCGCAACTCGCCGGCGTCCAGGTCCACCGCGCGGACCACCTCATCGGGGGTCCAGGGCAACAGGCGCTCCTGGCGGTCCAGGCTGTCGGCGTCGCCGCGCACCACCAGGACGTCATTGGCGCCGGTTTCCAGCAGCTCGTGCACCCGGCCCAGGTCGCGACCGTCCTCGAGTTTTACCCGCAGGCCGATCAGGTCCCGCCAGTAATACTCACCGTCGCCGGCCTCGGGCAGTTGCGAGCGGGGCACGGCGATTTCCCGGCCCACCAGTTCGCGGGCGGCCCGGTCACGGTCGTCGTAACCGTCCAGGCCTGCCACCAGCCCCTTGCCCTGACGGCGCTTGCCGGCGATCTTCACCGGTTTCCAGGCGCCGTCCTCGAACAAATGCCAGGGCTGGTAATCGAAGATGTTTTCCATCGGGTCGGTGAAGGAATACACCTTCACCCACCCTTTGACGCCGTGGACCGAGACAATGCGGCCCACCACCAACACCTCATCGGGTGTCAGCATGATCAGGCGCTCTGCTGGGCTTCCCGGCGAGCTTCCTTGACCAGCGCCTTGACGCGCTCGGAAGGCTGGGCACCCTTGGCCATCCAGGCTTCAACCGCTTCCACGTCCAGCTTCAGACGCACTTCACCGCCACGGGCGATGGGGTTGAAGAAACCCAGGTTATCGATGAAACGGCCATCACGGGCGTCGCGGCTGTTGGCGGCCACGATGCGGTAGAAGGGGCGTTTTTTGGAGCCACCACGGGCGAGACGAATAACTACCATAGTTGCAATACCTTGTTTTCAATCCGGTTTCCCGGCCCGCGGGCTTCGCCCCGGGCCATCGTATCCGCTTGAAACCCCGCCGGCGCCAGGGCCGGACGGGTCGCGAAGGGGGCGGATTATACGGCCATCCGCCGGCGAGATAAAGCCCGGCTAGCGGCCTCCGCCCATGGGGGGCAGACCGCCGCCGCCGCCCATCGGCGGCATACCGCCACCCGGGGGCATGCCACCGCCCCCCATGCCACCGCCGGAGCCGCCGCCCATCATGCCTTCCATGCCGCGCATCATGTTCTTCATGCCGCCCTTGGTGCGCATCTTCTTCATCATCTTGGACATCATTTTCTGCTGCTTCATGAGCCGGTTGAGATCCTGGATCTCCAGGCCGGCCCCGGCGGCGATGCGCTTCTTGCGCGAGCCCTTGATGACGTCCGGATTACGGCGCTCCTTGGGAGTCATGGAGTCGATCAGCGCTTCCATGTGTTTCATCTGTTTCAGCGCCGCCGGGTCCTGGGCGGCCTGCATCATGGAACCCATGCCGGGCAGCTTGTCGAGCAGGCTGCCCAGCCCGCCCATGTTGCGCATCTGCTGGAACTGATCCTTCAGATCCTCGAAGTCCATCGCCTTGCCTTTCTTGAACTTCTTGGCGATTTTGTCGGCTTTCTTCTTGTCCAGGGTGCGCTCGGCCTGCTCCACCAGGGACAACACGTCGCCCATGCCGAGGATGCGACTGGCGATCCGGTCCGGGTGGAACGGTTCCAGGGCGTCGGTCTTCTCGCCCATGCCGATGAACTTGATCGGCTTGCCGGTGAGGTGGCGCACCGACAGCGCCGCGCCGCCCCGGGAGTCGCCGTCCGCCTTGGTGAGAATCACGCCGGTGAGCGGCAGGGCGTCATTGAAGGCGCGCGCCGTGTTGGCGGCGTCCTGGCCGGTCATGGCGTCCACCACGAACAGGGTCTCGGTGGGCGAGATGGCGCTGTTGAGGCGCTTGATCTCGGCCATCATGTCCTCATCCACGTGGAGACGACCGGCGGTGTCCACGATCAGCACGTCCATGTACTTGTTGCGGGCCGCCTGCAGAGCACCGTTGGCGATGTCCACCGGGTCCTGATCGCCGCTGGAGGGGAAGAACTCCGCCTTCACCTCGCCGGCCAGGGTCTCGAGCTGGTCGATGGCCGCCGGGCGGTACACGTCCGCGGACACCACCATGACCTTCTTCTTCTCGCGTTCCTGCAGATAGCGGGCGAGCTTGGCCACGGAGGTGGTCTTGCCGGCGCCCTGCAGACCCGCCATCAGGATGATGGCCGGCGGCTTGACCGACAGATCCAGGGCGTCGTTGGCGTCGCCCATGGTGTGCACCAGCTCGTCGTTGACGATCTTGACGAACGCCTGGCCCGGATTGAGGCTCTTGAGCACTTCCTGCCCGAGCGCCTTTTCCTTCACCTGCTCGACGAACTCCTTGACCACCGGCAGGGCCACGTCGGCCTCCAGCAGCGCCTTGCGCACCTCGCGCAGGGTGTCGCGGATATTGTCCTCGGTGAGCTGCCCCTGACCGGCCAGGCTCTTGAGCGACTGACCCAGACGGTCCGTGAGATTCTCGAACATGATCATCAACCTCCAGAATTGCGGGCGCCCGGCCCGGAATCCGGGGCCTGAGCGACAGGGGGCCGATTATAGGGCACCAAGGCCCGATCCGTCATGGCGGGACGCTTCAAAAGCACCCCCACCTATGCCAGACTTCGGCGGCTTTTCCGGAGAAATCTCGACTTATGAGCCCTGCCGAGGCCCTTGGCCTGACCGCCACTTTCTTTTACGCCCTGGCGTCACTGCTGGTATTCCGGCAGTTCCGCTCCCAGAGCGCGCCGTCCACCGCCCTGTTGCTGGCCCCCGCCGCGGTGGCGACGGCGGTGCACGCGGTATCGCTGTATTTCCTCATGGTCACCGACCAGGGGCTGCTGCTGGGCGTGCTGCCGGTGGCCTCGTGCATGTCGGCGGTGGGCGCCGGCCTGGTCATCGTTTCCAGCCTGTACCGGCCCTTTCAGTGGATCGGCGCCCTGGTGTTCCCGTTCGCGGCGCTGATCATCCCCGCCAGCCTGTGGATCAACACCGGCTACCGGGTGCACCCCCTGGAGCACGGCATCGGCCTGCACGTACTGCTGTCGATCCTGGCCTATTCGGTGCTGGTGATCT
This sequence comes from Alloalcanivorax marinus, assembly GCF_016785095.1. Classification (GTDB taxonomy): domain Bacteria; phylum Pseudomonadota; class Gammaproteobacteria; order Pseudomonadales; family Alcanivoracaceae; genus Alloalcanivorax; species Alloalcanivorax marinus_A. Next base: position 193,218 of record NZ_JAEKJB010000009.1, read on the forward strand.
CCGCCTGCCAGGCGATCCTGCTGCTGATACAGCATCGCCAGCTCAAGGATGGCCATATCCGCGGCGTGATGCGGGTGTTCCCTCCGATCCAGGTGATGGAGTCGATGCTGTTCGACACCATCTGGCTGGGCGAGGCACTGCTCACCGTGGCGATCCTGTTCGGCTTCCTGTACGTGGACGACCTGTTCGCCCAGCACCTGGTGCACAAGACCGTGTTGACCCTGGCGTCCTGGGTGATCTTCGCGGTGCTGCTGGCCGGCCGCCACCTGCGCGGCTGGCGCGGCCTGACCGCGATCCGCTTCACCCTGGCCGGCTTCGCCGTGCTGCTGGTGGCGTTTTTCGGCTCGCAACTGGTGCTGGAAGTGGTTCTTGGCCGCCGATGAATATCAGCGAGGCGGATCAAGCAGCCATCCACGCTCTCTGGGATGAGCTGGCGGAACTCCCCGCCTCGCAACCGGATACCGCCCTGGACCTCCTGCTTAACCGGATCGCCGGGCTGATCGACTCCCACCACGGTTACTGGCTGTGCTCGATCCGGCTCGTCGATGACGACGGCGACGCCCTGCTCGGCTGGCGCGCCCGCTCGATCCGGTTCTTCGGTGAGCTGCCGGCGGACCAGGAAGTCTACGTGGCCACCGTGAAGCGTCTGGACAAGGGCATCCCGGACGAATCCACCCGCAACCACGTGCATCAGGCCGGACGCTTCCGCGCCACCCTGCTGCGCGACCATGTCTCAGCGGCGTTTTATCGCGGCGATCATTACATTCACCATTATCTTGGTCGGGGCATCACCGACCGCCTGTTCGTGGTGATGCCGGTGAACCAGGATCTGGAGAGCTTTTTCGTGTTCGACCGCCTGCGCGACCAGGCGGATTTCACCTCCCGGGATATGGAGGTGGCCCGCTATGCCCTGCGTAGCCTGAGCTGGCTGAATCGCCAGATTCACCTCAGCCATGGCCAGTTCATGGCCGAGGCACCGCTCACCCCCACCGAACGCCTGGTGCTCAAGCACTTGCTCGCCGGCCATGCCGAGAAAGCCATCGCCGATACCCTGGGCCAGAGCCCCCACACCACCCACGAGTACGTCAAAACCCTGTTTCGCAAGTTCAACGCGCGCAGCCGCGCCCAGCTCACCGCCCTCTGGCTGGGCCACGACTGACCCCGCCTTTCGCTTGACAGCCCCCGGCCACCCCCAAACAATGGCCTGCCAATAAGCAACAGAACGACTTCCTCTTGGACAGTTTTTCCGACGGGTGGCTGCTTACCGCCCTGATCATCCTGATTTTCGGCTCCGCCTTCTTTTCCAGCAGTGAGACCGGCATGGTGGCGATCAACCGCTACCGGCTGCGTCACCTGGCCCGCCAGGGCCACCGGGCCGCCACCCGGGTGGAGGAGCTGCTGCGCCGCACGGACCGGCTGTTGTCGGTGATCCTGATCGGCAACAACTTCGTCAATAACTTCGCCGCCACCGTGGCCACCATTCTGGCGATCCGCTGGCTGGGGGATTCCGGCGCGGCGGTGGCGCCGGTGGTGATCACCCTGGTGATGCTGGTGTTCGCCGAGATCACGCCCAAAACCTACGCCGCGATCAAGCCGGAGCGCATCGCCTTCCCGGCCAGCGTGGTGCTCAAGCCCCTGCAACTGCTGCTGTCGCCGCTGGTGTGGCTGGTCAATGGCGTGAGCATGGTGTTCCTGCGCCTGGCGGGCTCGCCGCTGGGCCAGAATGACGAGGATCACCTGAGCCCGGAGGAACTGCGCACCGTGGTCAACGAGGCCGGCGGCCTGATCCCGGAAAAACACCAGAAGATGCTGCTCAACATCCTCGACCTGGAGAGCGTCACCGTCGAGGACATCATGATTCCGCGTAACGAAATGGTGGGCGTGGACCTGGAGGATGACATGGACGAAATCCTCAATACCCTGCGCGCCAGCCAGCACACCCGCCTGCCGGTGTACCGGGGCGACCCGAACAACATGCTCGGCACCCTGCACCTGCGCAAGCTCAGCCGCCTGCTGCTCAAGGAGGACATCAACAAGGCGGAGTTGATGCAGTACACCGTGGAGCCCTACTTCGTGCCCGAGGGCACCTCCCTGAACCGGCAGCTGATCAACTTCCAGAACGCCAAGCGACGCATCGGCATCGTCGTGGATGAGTATGGTGACGTGCTCGGCCTGGTGACCCTGGAGGACATCCTCGAGGAGATCGTCGGCGAATTCACCACCGACCTGGCGGCCACCAGCCAGGACATTCACCCCCAGGAGGACGGCAGCTACGTGATCGACGGCGCCACCCACCTGCGCGAGATCAACCGCTCCCTGGACTGGGACCTGCCCACCGGCGGTCCCCGCACCCTGAACGGCCTGATCCTGGAGCACCTGCAGGACATTCCGGACGCCAACACCTCGATCCGCGTGGACGACTATCTGATCGAGATCCTGCAGGTGAAGGACAATATGGTGAAAGCGGCGCGCATGCGCCGCGCCTCCGAGCAGGCCGAAGCCGACAGCCCCTAGACCCTAGCCCCTGGATTCTCGTAGGAGCGGCTTCAGCCGCGATTCCTAGACCCGATCGGCGTGGGGAGACCCCACCCAGGCGCGAATGTCACCCTCGTGGCGGTCCACCAGGCGACGGCCCTCGTCGATGGCCTCGCTGGCGCGGTGGAAATCCATCAGCGCGAAATCCTCGAGCAGCGGAATCAGCGTCACCTCCGGCGGGTCGCCGGCCATGCGCGAGCGGGTGATGCGGTCCTGCATGATGTTGACGCTGGAGGCCACAACGTCGAAGAAACCGGGGTCCTCGCCATCTCCGGCGGCGAAGTAACCCATCATCTTCTGCCACAGGCTGCGGTCCTCCTCGCCATGGCCATCGCCGGTATCCGGCGGCCTCTGCCGGTTGAGGTGCGCGCCCACCAGCTGGGCATTGAGATTCACGGCGATCACCACATCGGCGCCGAAGGCGCGGGCCGCGGACACCGGCACCGGATTCACCAGGCCACCATCCAGCATCCAGCGCTGCTGGTGCTGAAACGGCGAGAACAACCCGGGCAACGCGCAGGAAGCCCGCGCCGCATCCAGCACCGGCCCCTTGCTGATCCACACTTCCCGACCGCTCTTCATGTCCGTGGCCACGGTCACGAAGCGCTGCTCCAGCTCCTCGATGTTGGGGTTGCTGTGCATCTCCTGGAAGAAACCGAACAACTTCTCGCCCTTGACCACGCCCCCGGAGAAGGTGAAATCCATGAGGCTGAACACGTCCCGAGTGGTCAGGGTCTTCACCCAGTCACCGAATTCCGCCAGGGAGCCGCTGACGTAGGCACCCCCCACCAGAGCGCCGATCGAGGTACCGGCCACCACGTCGATCTCCACGCCCATCTCCTCGAGGGCCTGGATAATGCCGATGTGCGCCCAGCCCCGCGCCGAGCCACTGCCCAGTGCCAGCCCCACCCGAGGGCGACGCGGCGCCGGAGCCTCCGGCTTGTCGCCGGCCTCCTCGGTGACAGGCTTCTTGTCGCTCTTAAGCCCCGGCAGGTTCATGTCAACTCCGCCACGGCCACCGCGCAGGGGGCCGGATCGCCGTCCATGCGGCGCTGGCAGCGAGCCAGCACCTCCCTTTGCCAGGCCGGTGTCAGCCGGCCCCAGTAGCTGATTTCACGGCCAGTGCGAAAGCACCCCACGCAGATGTCGTCGCCATCCAGGGCGCAGATCGACACGCAGGGCGACACCACCACCGGCTCAGTCCTGGAAGCGCTCATCGATCTCCAGATGCTCCTCGAAATGACGGGCATGGGCGGCATAGTGCTGGCTGCTCAGGGTCAGCATGGCCTTGTGGCCATCGGAGATTTCCTTGACCACCTTGGCCGGCGCGCCCATCACCAGGGAATTGTCGGGAATTTCCATGCCCTCGGGCACCAGCGCGTGAGCGCCAATGATGCAGTTATTGCCGATTCTGGCCTTGTTGAGCACCACCGCGTTAATGCCGATCAGACTGTTATCACCGATGGTGCAGCCGTGCAGCATGACCTTGTGGCCAATGGTGACGCCGTTGCCGATCTTCATCGGCACGCCCGGGTCCACGTGCAGCACGGAATTTTCCTGAACATTGGAATTGTCACCGATCTCGATCAGGTCGTTGTCGCCGCGTATCACCGCGCCGAACCAGACGCTGACGTTCTCCCCCAGCACCACCGAGCCAATCACGGTGGCATTGGGAGCGATCCACTGACCCCCGCCGCGCAGCTCCACGCGGCGATCACCCAATTTATAAATCATTCTTCACCTGTCAGGTCGAAACGCACATTGGCGTCGTACACATGGTTAAGCAGATCCAGAATCATGAAGGCGGTCAGCCCCCAGATACGCTTGCCCTCGAACTGATAGCTCGGCATGCGCAGCCGGCGACCGTAGAACTCCACCGGCGCCGATAGTCTCGGAGGCTGATCCAGGAAGAAGTGAAGCGGCACGTGGAAAATGGTGTCAATTTCCCCCGGCTCGGCCACCAGCGACACGCCCGGCCGCACCAACCCCACGAACGGGGTCACCTTGATGCCAAACCGGGAGGGTACCGGCGACAACTGTCCCACCACCTCCACCTGATCGTGGGGCAGCCCCACCTCCTCCTGGCTCTCGCGCAGAGCGGTGGCCTTGAGATCCCGGTCCCCCGGGTCCCGCTTGCCACCGGGGAAGGCCACCTGACCAGCGTGGGTGGACAGGCCCTGGGCCCGCACCGTGAGGATCAGCTCCGGCTCCGGCTGATCCACGAACGGCATGAGAACGGCGGCTTCCGGCAATTTCACCGGCAAATCGTTGTAGGGGTAGGCCGCCATTCGCTGCCGTAATTGATCCAACACTGACTGCTCCCGAGGTAACTTCAAACAACAGTTTGACCAGAGGCCGCCCGGCGGGCAAGCCGAACCTCGGCCGCCACGATCGGCACCCGCACGAGATTGCCGCCGGCCCACGGAGCCAGTAGTCTGGCCCTTCCCCGCCCGGGCCACACCACCGGGCGGGCCCCTGAACCGCCGAGAGCCCCTGTCGAGAGCCCCTATGAAGTACTGCAGCCATTGCGGCAACGAAGTCCTGTTCTCCGTTCCCGACGGCGACAACCGTCCGCGCTACTGGTGCAACCATTGTGGCGTGATCCACTACCAGAACCCGAAAATCGTGGTTGGTGCGGTGCCGGTCTGGGAAGGCCGCTTTCTGCTCTGCAAACGGGCCATCGAACCGCGCATCGGCTACTGGACCCTGCCCGCCGGCTACATGGAAAACGGCGAGACCCTGCAGGAGGGCGCCGCCCGGGAAACCTGGGAGGAAGCCTGCGCCACCGTGGCCATCGGCGACCTGTACACGGTGTTCAACCTGCCGCACATCAACCAGGTGTACATGTTCTTCCTGGGCGAGATGGTCAACGGCGACTATGGGGTGGGCGACGAGAGCGCCGACGCCGGCCTGTTCAGCGAGGACGAGATCCCCTGGGACCAACTGGCCTTCCCCACCATCGGGCGCACCCTGAAGTACTACATCCAGGACCGCGCCAACGGCAACGACTACCCGATCCGCACCCAGGACATCCAGCCGCTGAAGCGCAAACCGTCCCTCGACGACGCTCTTTAGCAACACCCCAAAGAGCGCGTCCAATACGCAATTCATACAACCGGTATACACTCCGTCACAAAATCAGGTTAAAGTGCCCCTTCATAAGTCGATAACAACATAAATCGGACTGTCAGGGCGGCTGGCGCCCTCGTCCATAGTTACCGGCGTGTAAACGCCACCGTTCGGGGGAACGTAACTTGACCGCCTTTTCCTATGCCCGACGCGGCCTGGCCGCGTTGTTGGTTGCCGCCGCGTGCCTGATCGCCCAGGCCGCCACCGCCCAGACCTTCAATGCCGCCAACTGGGAGGCCTTCGCCGCCCTCAACGCGGACTCGCCCAACAATCAGGTACGTGCCACGGCCGAGTACAAGGGCGACCTGTACGTCGGCGGCACCTTCGCCCAGGTCGGCGGCGAGCAGGTCTACTACGTGGCCCGCTGGAACGGCTACCGGTGGGAGAAGCTGGGCGATGGGGTCAACAACGCGGTCTACGCCATGACCGTGTACGACGGCAAACTGATCGTCGGCGGCTCCTTCACCACCACCAGCGGCGTCAGCGCTTTGCGCATCGCCAGTTGGGACGGCGAGCAATGGGCGCCCCTGGGCGACGGGCTCAATTCCAGCGTGGTGGACCTGACCGTCTACAACGGCGAGCTGATCGCCGGTGGTATTTTCACCAGCGCCGGGGGCCAAAGCGTTAATCGCATTGCGCGCTGGGACGGTAGCAATTGGCACGGCATGGGTGGTCCTGACCAGGGTACCGTTAACTCGCTGTCGGAATACAACGGCGATCTGATCGCGGTGGGCTCTTTTTACATGGTCAATGGTGAAAACCATAACTATATCACCCGTTGGGACGGTAGCTCATGGTCCAATCTGGGTGAAGGTCTGAATACCACCGTTACCGATGCGGTTGAGTTCCAAGGCAAACTCTATGCAACCGGTCAATTTACTGACTCTGGAGGTCATGCTTCCCCATACATAGCAGTATGGGATGGCAGCGCATGGTCAGCGGTGGGTGGTGGTTTATCCGGTGCCGGTTATTCGCTATATGCTGATAACGATAAGCTTTATGTTGGCGGTCAATTTGAAACGGCCGACGGCATTAGCAGTTTAGGTATTGCCGCTTGGGACGGCAGCAGTTGGCAAGCCGTTGGTGATGGTCTGGGGCTTTACGCCGGTACGGTGATTCGTATCTACCACATCACTAAGTTCAACAACGAAATTGTATTGGGCGGTCTGCTCGATAAAAATGGCGTTGTTAACTTAGTGCGCTTGAACAATGGTAGCCAGTGGCAAGGTTTTCAATCGACCTTCCTTGACGGTTCGACACAGGTCGTCGCGGAATATGATGGCGATACCATTGTTGGCGGTGACTTTACCGAAATCTCAGGTATTGCAGCAAACAGGATTGCGCGCTGGGACGGCTCGCAATGGCACGCAATGGGGGATGGTTTTAACGGTACGGTAACGACCATCGCGAGTTACCAAGGTGAACTCTATGCGGCCGGAACATTCGACCATAGCGGTAGCTCCGCGGTGGCGCACGTGGCGCGTTGGGATAACGACGGGCAAACCTGGCAGCCGTTAGCGACCGGTGTGAATAATACCGTTTATCGCGTAAAAGTGATCAACAACGAGTTATGGGTATTGGGCGACTTTAGCGTGGCAGATGGCGAGTCTGCCACTGGCATGGCGCGCTGGGATGGCAGTCAATGGTCAGGCGTTGATTTTCCTTATCAAGTTCACTATGGGCCAACTGATGTTGTCGAGTACCGGGGTGAAGTGGTTGTTAGCGGTCGCTTCTATAACCCGGAGGGCTTTCTGCTGTTTAAAGTCGTCGCATTCGATGGCGAGCAGTGGTACCCGCTAGAGCTTGATGCCGTCACTGGTATGGTTCTGAGCATGGCGGTGCATGATGATGTTCTGTATGTGACCGGCAATATCTATCGCATGAACGAGAGCATCAGTGCGAGTGGGGTTGCGGCTTGGGATGGCAGTCAATGGTCTAATGTTGGCGACAGCGATGTTGGTTCTGGAAAAACCTTGCAATCGTTTAAGCAGACGTTGTTCTTAGGTAGCGATAGCGGTTTATACGTTCTTAAAGACGGTACTTTCCAACAACCTGACACGAGTGTTAACCAGCTAATCAATGGATTAGATATTGCTGACGACAGCCTTTATTTGACCGGCGCCTTTTCCTCCGCGGGCGGTCAGCCCACACAGAATCTGGCGCGTCTAATCCCGAACCTGACACTGACCCTGGACGCCCGGAACGGCGATGCGGCGGAGACCACCCGTTACTTCCCCGACACCACCATTCCGCTGCCCCAGCCGCAGCGGGACGGCTATCTCTTCGAGGGCTGGAACACCGCCTCCGACGGCAGCGGCACCGGGTACACCGATAGTCTGGCGCTGGGCAGTATGGCCCAGACCCTGTATGCCCAATGGCGGCTGGAGGTCTATACGGTCAGTTTCGACACCGACGGCGGCGAGGCTCTGGACGATCTGGAACTGGAGCCCGGCGCCGCCCTCAGCGCCCCGACCCCGGTACGGGAAGGCTATACCTTCACCGGCTGGCAGCCCGCCCTGCCCGCCACCATGCCCGAGACCGATCTGGCCGTGACCGCGCAGTGGCAGGTCAACCAGTACACCCTGACCTTCAACAGCAACGGCGGCAGCGCCGTGGGCGCTCTCACCCAGGACTACGGCAGCGCCATCACCGCACCCACCGCACCCACCCTGGCGGGGTACACTTTCACCGGCTGGAGCCCGGCGGTGCCGGCCACCGTGCCGGCGCAAAACCTGACCCTGACGGCTCAGTGGCAGGTCAACCAGTACACTCTGACCTTCGACAGTAACGGCGGCAGCGCCGTGGGCGCCCTGACCCAGGATTACGGCAGCGCCGTGACCACTCCCGCCGCACCGACCCGCGAGGGGCACACCTTCACCGGCTGGAGCCCGGCGGTACCGGCTACCGTGCCCGCCCAGAACCTGACCCTGACCGCCCAGTGGGAAGTGAATCAGTACACCATTACCTTCGACAGCGATGGCGGTAGCGCGGTCGGTGCGCTGACGCAGGATTATGGCAGCGCCGTGACCGCTCCCACCGCCCCCACCCGCGAAGGGTACGCGTTCACCGGCTGGAGCCCGGCCCTGCCCGCCACCGTGCCGGCCCGGGACCTGACCGTCACCGCCCAGTGGTCCGTGAACGCCTACACGCTCACCTTCGACAGCGCCGGCGGCACCGCCGTGGCGCCGCTGACCCAGGACTACGGCACCGCCATCACCGCGCCTACGGCGCCGCAGCGGGAATTCCACGTCTTCCAGGGGTGGAGCCCGGCGCTGCCAGCCACCATGCCCGCGGAGAACCGGGTGCTGACGGCGGTCTGGCAGGAATACGGTCGCTACACCGCCGCCGTGGTGGTACAGGGTGAGGGCCAGGTCACCCCGGCCAGCCAGACCCTCTACGAGACCCAGTCCGCCCAGTTCTCGCTGACGCTCAACGATCCCGACGACTACGTCACCGTGAACGGCTGCGGCGCCAGCCTGGCTGGCGGCCTGATCACCACCGCGCCGCTCACCGCCAACTGCACGGTGCAGGTTGGCATCTTCCCCTCCACCCAGCCGGAGAAGGACAAGGAAGGTCCGTTGGCCAGCGCCGAAAGCGTGCGATTCCGCCTGCAGGGTGGTGCCGGCGAAAAAACCCTGTCGTCCGTCTATCTGATGCGATCCGGCGTGGACGCGCCGTTGTTCGGCGATCAGATGGATACCCTGCTGACCCTCAACGAGGACGGCAGCTACACTTTCATCGCCGAACGCACCGGTCGCTATACCCTGCTGTTCAGCGACGCGGTGTCCGGCGAGGTCACCGAGGTAACCATCGATGTGCTGCCGTACCTGGCGTTCGCCAGCAGCCATCGCCGCGCCCTGCGCGACGACGCCAGCGTAATCAACCTGTGGCTCAGCGACGAGCCGATCGAGTACCCGGTGACCGCCACCCTGAATGGTAGCGGCATGGATTTCGAGTCCCAGGCCGTCAGCCTCTCCGCGAGCGATGCGCTGCGGCGGTCTTTCTCCGTGCCCACCGGCGGCGGCGACACCGCCGCCCTCGAACTCACCGACCTGGCCGGCGCACTGGCCGGTAACCCCGTCAATCAGGCCCTGACCCTGCAAAGCGACCCGCTGCCGCTGTCGTTGGCTCTGGACGTGGTCCAGGGCATCGTCACCGGCACCCGGGTGGTGAGCCGTTACGACGGCACCGTGACGGTTACCGTGGACGCCGGTGGCGCCCTGGTCGATCAATATGACTGGCAAGCGCCCGCGCTGACACTGACCGCCAATGGCAACCAGGCCGGCTTCGATCCGCAGACGCTGGACCCGGGCGCCTATCAGCTCACCGTAACCGCCAGCAACGCCGACACAGACGGGGTGGCCGTGCTTACCCTGCAGGTGGTGGACGCTTGCCCGCTGGAAGGGTGCGGCGGCCTGCTGCAGGGCGTGCCCGCTCCGGCCAATCCCCAGGCTGGCAACGACCACAGGCTGGCCCTGTGCCCCGGCAGTCGGGTGACGCTCTGCGAGGGCGAAAGCAGCGCGTATCTGGAAACCGCCAACGCCTTCCGTCTGGCCCTGGGCGGCACCAGCGGCGCTCAATCCTGGGCCAGCGGCGAGTTCGGCCTCGGTGTCAGCGACGCTTCCCTACCCCGGGACGACGCCTACCTGCATCACGGCGTGGCCGTCGATTTCGAGATCCAGAGTCTCGACCAACCCGGCGAGACGGTGCCGGTGGCCATCCCCCTGGTCGGCGATACGGTGATCCCCGCCGACGCGGCATGGCGGAAGTACCAGAACGGTGGCTGGCATCTATTCCTCGAGGATGAGCTCAACCAGTTGCACAGCGCGCCGAAAAACGGCCTGGGCCGATGCCCGGCGGTGTCCTCGGACGGTTGGACGCCGGGGCTCAGCGAGGGCGATGCCTGCGTGCGTCTGTCCATCCAGGACGGCGGCCCCAACGACGCCGATGGCCGGGCCGACGCCGTGATCCGCGACCCGGGCACCCTGGCCGTGCCACGCGCGGAACAGGGCGAACGCCCCGAGGACCTGTGGGGTAAAGGTGGCGCCAGCGGTGGTCTGATGGTGGCTCTGCTCGGTCTGCTGGCGTTACGGCGCCGGCGGCCGGGCCTCGCTTGAAACGGAAGGCTTGATCGCCACTGAAGCCGCTCCTACGGCAGGCTCGATGAACACGGTAGGAGCGTCCGGGCGGCGTACCGCCTCAGTGGCGATCAGCCGGGCAGGTCCTCGAGGCGCCACAGATCGATGGCGGGTTCTTCGTAGGGGTGGGCCAGGCGCAGGGCGCTGAGGGCGGCCTTGAGGTGGTCGTCGGTGCAGATCATCTCGACGCGGAATTCGTCCACGGTCTCGATTTCACCGTGCTCGCCGAGATGGGGGTTACTGCCTTCCAGGGGCCGGAACTGGCCCTGGCCGCGCACCTGGAAGCTGCAACGGTCGTAGTTGCCGATGCGACCGGCGCCGGCCTCGAAGACGGCGGTCTTGACCGCCTCGGCGTGGTCTTCCGGTACGTAGAAGCACAGCTTGTAGACGATCATGGGTCGCGGTCTCCGGTTGGGTGGACGTATTGTGGCGGCCGGATCGCGGCTGAAGCGGTGCGCCGCCCGGCCGCTCCTACAGATCTTTCGTAGGAGCGGCTTTAGCCGCGATTCCCATCAAGCCGGCTGGTTGGCCTCCGCCAGGTGCGCGAAGCGGTCGCGCAGGCGGTAATCGCCCTGGGCGGAGATCCAGATGCCGGTGGCCTCCACGGTCTGGGTGTCACCGGCGAACACCTTCGCCTCGGTGAACAGCTTACGCCCTTCCAGCCGATTCACGCGCGCCTCGAAGCGGATTTCCGTGTTCAGCGGCGTGGGCGCCAGGTAGCGGATATTGAGGGTGCCGGTCATGCCCAGGCCGGTGACGAAATCCTGGGTCTTGGCCATCAGCATGTCCAGGGCCAGGGCCAGCACACCGCCGTGCACCTTGCCCGGCGGGCCCATGAACACCCGCCCGAAGGTGGCGCTGCCGCGCACGGTGTCGCCGTCCACCCACAGGGTCATGGGCGGCGACAGCGGGCTGGCCGGGCCGGACAGAATCTCGAACTCGGCCATGTCCAGGGCGTCCTGGCGGCTGCCCTGCCCGCTGATCAGGCGGCCCAGAATGTCGCGCATGCTCCGGTGGCCATGGCCTTCCAGTTGCTCGCGCAGGGCGCGGGCCTGTTCGGTGTAGGCGGCCAGGGCCGCCTCATCCGCGTCCAGCCGTACCAGCTGCTCGCTGATCGCCAGCAGCTCCCGGGCCAGCGCCCGGCGCTGCTCGGACACGGGGGTCGGCTCGGGGGATTCGCCGATGGGCAGATCGAAATAATTAAACGTCTCGTTGGTCATCAACCCACCCACTTGCGCGCGTTGGCGAACAGCCGGTACCAGGGGCCGTTCTCGAAGCGGTGCCAGTCGTCAGGAATCCAGCTGTTCTGCAGCACGCGGAACACCCGCTCCGGGTGCGGCATCATGATGGTGACGCGGCCATCGCGGGTGGTGAAGCCGGTGGCGCCCCGGGCGGAGCCGTTGGGGTTGGCCGGATACTGTTCCGCCGGGTTGCCCAGGCCGTCCACGAAGCGCATCGCCAGCAGACGGTCCTCCTCGTTGCGGCGCAGGGCGTCATCGCTGATTTCCACCCGGCCTTCGCCGTGGGCCACGGCGATGGGCAGGCGGGTGCCGGCCATGTCCTTAAGCAGAATGGACGGCGAATCCTGCACTTCCACCAGGGAAGTGCGCGCCTCGAACTGCTCGCTCAGGTTGCGCACGAAGCGCGGCCAGTGCTCCGCCCCGGGGATCAGATCCTTGAGGTTGGACAGCATCTGGCAGCCGTTGCACACGCCCAGGGCAAAGGTGTCGTCGCGGAAGAAAAAGCGGTTGAAGGCTTCGCGCAGACGTTCGTTGTAGAGCACCGTCTTGGCCCAGCCCTCGCCGGCGCCGAGCACGTCGCCGTAGGAGAAACCGCCACAGGCCACCAGCCCTTTCATGTCGGCCAGATCCACCCGACCGGCGAGCAGGTCACTCATGTGCACATCCACGGCGCGGAAGCCGGCCCGGTCGAAGGCGGCGGCCATCTCCATATGGCCGTTGACGCCCTGCTCGCGGAGCACGGCGATGGAGGGTCTCGCACCTGTGTTTATGTAAGGCGCGTTGAGATAGGGCGCGGCCACGTCCTCGCTCATGTCGAAGGTGAGGCGCACGTTCAGGCCCGGATCATTGGAGTCGGGCACGGCGTCGAATTCCTGGCGCGCGCAATCCGGGTTGTCGCGCAGGGCCTGGATGCGATAGCTGGTTTCCGACCACAGCCGTTGCAGGCCCCAGCGCGGGCGCTCGCGCAACACCGCGCCGCCCAGGCGCAGACGCATGATGTCGTCGTCGTTGGGGGTACCCACGTGATGCACGCAACCGGCCAGGCCGGCGTCCTGATAGCGCTGACGCACCGCCTCCACCTCCTCGGCCCGCACCTGGATCACCGCGCCGGCCTCCTCGGCGAACAGCGCCGCCACCGCTTCCGGGCCGTCACCGGCGATGTTATCGAGCACGATGTCGATGCCCACCCGGCCGGCGAAGGCCATCTCCGCCAGGGTGGTGAACAGGCCGCCGTCCGAGCGGTCGTGATAGGCCAGCAGGCGGCCCTCGGCGAGCAGCGCCTGGGTCACTTCGAAGAACGCCACCAGGTCGTTGGCATCATCCAGATCCGGCGCCTCGGCGCCCACCTGGCCGTACACCTGGGCCAGGGCGGAACCGCCCAGGCGGTTCTGGCCCCGGCCCAGGTCGATGAGCAGCAACTCGCTGTCCATGCCGGTGCGGATCTGCGGAGTGGCGGTGAGGCCGATGTCGGTGACGGTGGCGAAACCGGACACGATCAGCGACAGCGGCGCGGTGACGCTTTTCTCCAGGCCGCGTTCCTGCCACAGGGTGCGCATGGACAAGGAGTCCTTGCCCACCGGAATGGCGATGCCCAGCGCCGGGCACAGCTCCATGCCCACCGCCTTGACGGTATCAAACAGGGCCTGGTCCTCGCCGGGATGGCCGGCGGCGGCCATCCAGTTGGCGGACAGGCGGATGTTGCCCAGGGCGCCGATGTGGGCGGCGGCCAGGTTGGTGAGCGTCTCGGCCACCGCCATGCGGCCGGCCGCGGCGGCGTTGACCAGGGCCGCCGGGGTGCGCTCGCCCATGGCCATGGCCTCACCGGTGCGCTGGTTGTAGCCGGTGGCGGTGACCGCGCAATCGGCCACCGGCACCTGCCAGGGGCCGACCATCTGGTCGCGGTGCACCAGGCCAGTCACCGAGCGGTCGCCGATGGTGATCAGGAAGCTTTTGGAGGCCACCGTGGGCAGGCGCATGACCCGCTCGATGGCGTCCTTGAGTTCGATGCCGTCAGTGCTGAACGGTCGGCGCTCGAAGTCCTCGCGGTCAAAGGCGCGTTGCATCTTCGGCGCCTTGCCGAACAGCACGTCCATGGGCAGATCCACGGGCGCGTCGCCGAAATGTTCGTCGCCCACCCGCAGGTGCTCCTCGCTGGTGGCCTCGCCGAGCACCGCGAACGGCGCGCGCTCGCGCTCGCACAGGGCGCTGAAGCGCTCCAGGTCCTCGGGCAGCACCGCCAGTACGTAGCGCTCCTGGGCCTCGTTGCACCAGATTTCCACCGGGCTCATGCCGGGCTCGGCGCTGGGGATTTTGCGCAGTTCCAACCGCGCGCCCCGGTCATGGTCGTGGACCAGTTCCGGCAACGCGTTGGACAGGCCGCCGGCGCCCACGTCGTGCACCGACACGATCGGGTTGTCGTCGCCCAGGGCCCAGCAGCGGTCGATCACTTCCTGCACCCGGCGCTCGATCTCCGGGTTGTCGCGCTGCACCGAGGCGAAATCCAGGGTCTCGTCGGATTCACCGCTGGCCATGGAACTGGCGGCGCCGCCGCCCAGGCCGATCAGCATGGCCGGGCCGCCCAGCACGATCACCTTGGCGCCGTCGGGAATCTCGTTCTTGTGCACATGGCCGTCGCGCACGTTGCCCAGGCCACCGGCGATCATGATCGGCTTGTGGTAGCCACGCCGTTCCTCGCCGTTGATGCCCGGAGCCTGCAGTTCCAGGGTTCGGAAGTAACCGCACAGGTTGGGGCGGCCGAATTCGTTGTTGAAAGCGGCGCCGCCCAGGGGGCCCTCGATCATGATGTCCAGCGGCGAGGCGATACGGTCCGGGCGGCCGTAGTCGTCTTCCCAGGGCTGCTCGAAGCCGGGAATGCGCAGGTTGGACACCGAGAAGCCGGTGAGCCCGGCCTTGGGTTTGCCGCCCCGGCCGGTGGCGCCCTCGTCACGAATCTCGCCGCCGGCGCCGGTGGCCGCGCCCGGGTGCGGGGCGATAGCGGTGGGATGGTTGTGAGTCTCCACCTTCATCAGCATGTGCACCGGCTCGTTGACGTAGCGGTACACCTGGGCGCCACTGTCTTCGGCGGGGAAAAAGCGGTCCGCCACCGGGCCTTGCACCACCGCCGCGTTGTCACTGTAGGCGCTGAGCACGCCGTCCGGTGCCTGTTTGTGGGTGTTGCGGATCATCGCGAACAGGCTCAGATCCTGCGCCTCGCCGTCGATGGTCCAGTCGGCGTTGAAGATCTTGTGGCGGCAGTGCTCGGAATTGGCCTGGGCGAACATCATCAGCTCGGCGTCCGAGGGGTTGCGACCCAGGGCGGTGAAGCGCTCCACCAGGTAGTCGATCTCGTCGTCGGCCAGGGCCAGCCCCAGCTCGCCATTGGCTTCGGCCAGGGCCTCGCGACCGCCGCCGATCACATCCACGGTGGTGAGCGGGCGCGGCTGGTGGTGGGTGAACAGCCGGTCGGCGTCCTCGAGCCGCTCCAGTACCGCTTCCACCATGCGGTCGTGCAGGGCGGCGGCCAGCTCCCGGCGCTCCGCCGGGGCGTCCATGCTCAGGCGGTATTCGATACCGCGCTCCACCCGCGCCACCTTGTCCAGGCCGGCGTTGTGGCAGATGTCGGTGGCCTTGGACGACCAGGGCGATACCGTGCCCGGGCGCGGCACCACCACATAGAGATCGCCGTCCACCGGCGTCTCCTCCAGGGTGGGGCCGTATTCCAGCAGGCTTTCGAGAACCCGCTGCTCACGCTCGTCGAGTTCGGCCTCCAGCTCCACGAAATGCACGTATCGGGCCGACAGCGCCGCCACGTTGGGCAGGGCTTCGAGCAGTTTTTCCTTACGAAAGGCGGACAGCGCCGGGCTACCTGGGAGGATCAGCATAGGAACGGCTTTTTCCATCGAGTGACTGTACGGGGGAGACGACGGAGCCACGGGCTCCAAGGCCCGCAATGATACGGGATGGAGGTCGGAATTCCTATTCGCAGAACCGCCGGCGGTGGTGGCGGTCATAGGCTGCGCCAATGGGGCCAATACATCTTTCGTTACCCCTTACCCGGGTAAATTTGCTGGATTTTTAAGCAATCCGCCGGCAAAATTGCGCCCGCATTACGTGATCGGGATCACAAACGGAGCCCCCACGGACATGACGACGCTGTTCAAACCAAGCCGACACGGCCTGGCCAGGCACCTTCTTGCCCCGCTGGCACTGCTGGCGGTGGTGTGCGCCACCCTGGCCCTGCGCCCCACCCCCACCGCCCTGGAACGCATCCAGGCGCGGGGCGAGCTGGTGGTGGCCACGCGTCCGTCCCTGACCACCGTGTACCGGGATTCCAACGGCCTCACCGGCATGGAGTACGAACTCGCCAAGGGCTTCGCCGACCGCCTGGGCGTGAAGCTCGAACTGCTCAAACTGGACAGCAATGACGCCCTTCGCCAGGCGGTACGCCGCGGCAAGGCCGACCTGGCCGCCGCCGCGCTGCTCGCCGGCGAGGATGAGCAACGGGGTCTGCGCTACAGCACCCCCTACCAGAACGTGGACACCCTGGTGATGTACCGCCTGGGTGGCGCGCGGCCCACCAGCCTGGCCGATCTGGCCGGCAAGACCCTGGTGGTGCGCGCCGGCAGCCGGCACGCGGACATGCTCGCCGATGCACGGGCCAGCAACCCCGGGCTGGTGTTCACCGTGGAAGAGAAGTCCTCCGCCGAGCAGGTGCTGGCCACCATCGAACAAGGGGACGCCGACTACGCCCTGATCAACTCCAATGCCTATGTCATGCATCGGGCCCTGTTCCCGGATCTGGCCTCCGGCTTCACGCTGAACCGCGACCAGGGGCTGGCCTGGGCCTTCGACGCCCGCGACGACCAGAGCCTGTACCTGGCTGCCCAGCGCTATCTCACCCGGATCAAGGCGGACGGCACCGCCGAGCGCCTGGTGGACCGTTTCTACGGACACCTGGATCAGTTTGATCTGTACGCCGCGCGCAGCTTCATCCAACACCTGGACGACCGGCTGCCCAACTACACCGCCGACTTCCGTCAGGCCGCCGACAGCGCCGGCTTCGACTGGCGCCTGCTGGCCGCCATGGCCTACCAGGAATCGCTCTGGGACGCCCAGGCCATCTCTCCCACCGGGGTCGAGGGCCTGATGATGCTGACCACGCGCACCGCCCGGGAAATGGGCATCAGCGACCGCACCGACCCGGCCCAGAGCATCCGCGCCGGCGCCGGCTATCTGCGCCAGCTCCACAACCGTATTCCCGAGCGCATCCAGGAACCGGACCGCACCTGGATGGCCCTGGCCGCCTACAACATGGGCATGGGGCACCTGGAAGACGCCCGCGTGCTGACCCAGCGCCAGGGCGACAATCCGGACCGCTGGCAGGACGTGAAAACCCGACTCACCCTGCTCGACGACCCGGGCTACGTGAACCAGCTCCGCTACGGCGCCGCCCCCGGCGGCCAGGCGGCGGTATACGTGCGGCATATCCGCCACTACTACGATCTGCTGGTGCGCGCCGACAATTCCGAGCGCCACGGCCAGACTCTGCTCGCCACCAGCGAATAATCCCTCCGGACGAAGAGCGCGGCTTCAGCCGCGATCCGCGCCCCGGTCCCGCCTTTGCCGAAAGAAATCCCGCAACAGCGCGGCCGCCCGCTCCGCCGCCACGCCCCCCACCACCTCCACGCGATGGTTGTAGAAGCTCCGCTCCGGCAACCCGAGCTGGCTTTCACAAACGCCGGCCCGGGGCTCGCGGGCGCCGTACACCAGCCGCGCGATGCGGGCGTGCATCAAGGCCCCGAAGCACATCGTGCAAGGCTCGATGGTGACGTACAGGGTGGCGCCTGGCAGCCGGTAATTGCCCTCGCGGGCGGCGGCGGCGCGCAGGGCATTGACCTCGGCATGACCGGTGGGGTCGTGGGCGCCGATCGGCCGGTTCCAGCCCTCGCCCAGCACCTCGCCATTGCGTACCACCAGCGCCCCCACCGGCACCTCGCCCTCGGCGCCGGCCCGCTCCGCCAGCGCCAGCGCCCGGTCCATCCAGTACTCGTCGTCACCCATTAATTCGTTTCCTCGTTCAACGCGGGCCATATGTTCGACCCGGGCCATAGACCCGGGTCATAGTAGGAGCGGCTTCAGCCGCGATCAAAGCGCTTTCCCGCTTTCGCGGCTGAAGCCGCTGCCACGGAACCTTCGAAGCTTGCCGCTTCGTCCCCGCTTTCCGCTACAATCGTGCCTCACCCGCCGCACGCCCGCGGCACACCGTTGTGAAATTGAGGAGCCGCCACCATGACGACTCTGGGCACCCCCTACGCCGCCGGCGCCACCCGCGTATTGCTGCTGGGTTCCGGGGAACTGGGCAAGGAAGTCACCATCGAGCTGACCCGTCTGGGTTGTGAAGTGATCGCCGTGGACCGTTACGACAACGCCCCGGCCATGCAGGTGGCGCACCGCCGGCATGTGATCAATATGCTCGACGCCGCCGCGCTACGCGCCGTGGTGGAGCAGGAGCAACCCCATTACATCGTGCCCGAGATCGAGGCCATCGCCACCGACGAGCTGATCAAGCTGGAGGAGGAAGGCTTCAACGTGGTGCCCACCGCCCGCGCCGCCCGCCTGACCATGAACCGGGAAGGCATCCGCCGGCTGGCCGCGGAGGAGCTGGGCCTGCCCACCTCGCCCTACCGCTTCGCCGGCGACAAGGACGAGTACCTGGCGGCGATCAAGGACGTGGGCCTGCCGTGCGTGATCAAACCGGTGATGTCGTCCTCCGGCAAGGGCCAGAGCCTGGTGAAAAGCGAGGATCAGATCGACGCTGCCTGGGACTACGCCCAGTCCGGTGGTCGCGCCGGCCAGGGCCGGGTGATCGTGGAAGGCTTCGTCGATTTCGAATACGAAATCACCCTGCTCACCGTGCGCCACGTGGGCGGCACCGCCTTCTGCGCGCCCATCGGCCACCGCCAGGAAGACGGCGATTACCGGGAATCCTGGCAGCCGCAGCCGATGAACGACGCCGCCCTGGTGGAAGCGGAACGCCAGGCCCGCGCCATCACCGACGCCCTGGGCGGGCGCGGCATCTTCGGCGTGGAGCTGTTCATCAAAGGCGACCAGGTGTGGTTCAGCGAGGTGTCACCGCGCCCCCACGACACCGGGCTGGTAACGCTGATGTCCCAGGATCTGTCCGAGTTCGCCCTGCATGCCCGGGCCATCCTCGGCCTGCCGGTACCGCTCATCGAGCAACGTGGCCCCAGCGCCTCTTCGGTGCTGCTGGTCAAGGGCGACTCCACCAACATGCGCTACAGCGGCCTGGAGAAGGGCCTGGAGCAACCGGACACCGACCTGCGCCTGTTCGGCAAGCCCGAGGTAAGCGGCAGCCGGCGCCTGGGGGTGGCCCTGGCCCGCGCCGACAGCGTGGAAAAAGCTCGCGCCAAAGCGAACAAGATCATCGCCGGCATCCAGGTGGACCTGTAAGGTCCACCCTTCCCTTCGGGGCCGTGGTTTAACGCAAGGAGAGGTTATTCATGTATCGGGACACCCACAGCAAGGTCATCGGCTACTGCCTCTGGATCTTCGGCTTCATGGGCGCGCACCGTTTCTATTATGGTCGGCAGATCACCGGCACCATCTGGTTCTTCACCCTGGGCCTGTTCTTCATTGGCTGGATCATCGACCTGTTCCTGATCCCGGGAATGGACCGCGACGCCGACCTGCGTTACCGCTCCGGCCCCACCGACTACAACATCGCCTGGATTCTGCTTACTTTCCTGGGCGTGTTCGGCCTGCACCGCTTCTACATGGGCAAGTGGATCACCGGTATTATTTACTTGTTCACCGGGGGCCTGTTCTTGCTCGGCATCCTCTACGATTACTGGACCTTGAACGGCCAGGTCAGCGCCAAGAACATGATGCAGGGCTCGCTGTAGCGGCTACGCCGCGATACAGGGTGCAGGATTCAGGACTCAGGAAAAGCGCGGGCACGGCGCTCGGCGTCTACATAGCCTTGCCCGCGCCTGTATCCTGCATCCTTCATCCTTCATCCTGTATCGCGCCTTTCCTCTTCTCAGTTCTTCATCGCGTACCGGCCACTGCCCAGGAAACACAGCGCCACGGCGGAGAACAGGAACATGCCCTGTAGTTCGAGGGCCCAACCGCCCATGCCCCCCAACGCGAACAGATCACCGAGGTGCGCCAGGGCAATGGCCACCAGCATGTTCCCCACCATCAGCGCCGCGCCGATGCGCGTGTGATAACCGATGATCACCATGATCGGCGCGATCACCTCGCCGATGAACACCCCGTAAGCCAGAAAGCCGGGCAAGCCCACGCTTTCCACCATCCCGGCAATACCGCTGACGCCGTGCTGCAGCTTATGAATGCCGTGCAGCAGAATCATGATCCCCAGCGCCAGGCGCAGAACCAGTTTGCCAATATCGGCGTTTTGCATCGCTGTTTCTCCCTTCCTTACCAGACCTAAGCCACCAAACGCGCTCTATTGAACGATGTCCCCCCACAAAAGGAAAGCCAGTCCTTAACGCTTGCGGGTTTTATGCACGATTGACGCCCATGTCGGTTTCCACCCGGAGGGTGTCCGGATTCACCGTTTCTCCAGGGCAGCCATTTACATGATGATCATCATCAATATATAAATGACGACCATCATCAAAAAAAGCCAGGAGACCGGCATGCGCGTCAGTAAGGCACGGGCCGCCGCCAATCGGGAACGCATCGTCGAGGAAGCCGCCCGGCTGTTCCGGGAACGGGGTTTCGACGGCGTCGGAGTGGCCGCCCTGATGAAACAGGCCGGGCTCACCCACGGCGGCTTCTATGGTCACTTCGACTCCAAGGAGCAACTGATGGCCGAAGCCTGTGAACACGCCATCAACACCGCCGGCCAGGGCTGGGACGAAGCCCGCGAGCGACACGGCGCGCTCTCCATGGACACCGTCGCCGACCGTTACCTGTCCCGCGCCCACCGGGACCATCCCGGCGCCGGCTGCGTGGTGGCCGCCCTGGCCAGCGACGCCCCACGCCAGAGCGCGCCAGTGCGCGCCGCCATGACCGGCAGCGTGCGGCGCCTCATCGCCCTGGTGGAAAGCGCCCTGCCCGGTCACCGGGCAGCGCGCAAGCGGCGCCAGGCCCTGGCCGCCACCGCCGCCATGGTCGGCGGCCTGATCCTGGCCCGCGCCGTGGACGACGACGCCCTCTCCAACGAATTCCTCCAGGCGGTGGCCGCCGAACTGCCCGGCGCCCGAGCATCCGCCTCAACCCAACCTGAAGCAAACCATTCCAAGGAAACCCAATGAGCAATCTCGCGGAAATGACCGGCCTGCAAGCCCTGCAATACGCCCTGGACAATGACGACCGTCCGGGCATCGGCCGCACCATGGAATTCACCCTGGTCGAACTGGAAGAAGGCCGGGTGGTGTTCGAAGGCACGCCCTCGGAAAAGGTCTACAACCCCATCGGCACCGTCCACGGTGGTTACGCCGCCACCCTGCTGGATTCGGCCTGCGGCTGCGCCGTGCACTCCACCCTCGCCGCCGGCCAGGGCTACAGCACCGCCGAACTGAAAGTCGCCTATCACAAGGCCATGACCAAGAACACCGGACCGGTCCGCGCCGAAGGCAAGATCCTCTCCCGAGGCCGCCGGCTGGCCTTCACCGAAGCCCGCCTCACCGGCGCCGACGGCACCCTCTACGCCAGCGCCACCTCCACGCTGATTCTGCTCTAACCCGCCACCAAGCTTCACCTCCGGTGATCCACCCCCAGCGCCGGCGACGCTCTCCCCGCCCGGCGCCTTCGGATCACCGGACTTTTTCTAAAGCGACAGCGACCCGGCTGTGTGTAGTAATGGTATGTCTAGTGATGGTATTCCCCTGACAGTCCACCGCGCCCAAAAGCCATGACCAGATCCCACTGAGCGGTTAAAGCAAGCATTACAAAAGCAGCATCACAACCGGCACGACTAAAACCGTTCTCCAGAAAAGCATTACCAGTCAAAACCATCACAATACAACCTGGCTCCAGGTCAAGCTATATCCCCCGCCGCAAAGATAATCATTGAAAATATCGCCACTCATTATCGCCCCACCCACCCGAAAAGCACGAACACACTACTCAAAAAAATTGTCACCCAGAAAACCCCCACCCCCAATGGCCTCCAGTTTATATTATTTTCAATATATGACTCGTAATCATCCGAATCCCTCAACTCCCAAAAATACATACCAAAAACCAGCACACCGACACCACCAGAAAACCATAAAAAAACAGCCCCCATACCTCGCGCATCATACGCGCTCGACATCAAAATAACCGACAACAAACCATACACACACATTTTTGCCAATATCATAAAATCAGCCTTCGCACGCAGACTCCTTGATCATCCGTCCAAACATCAAACCAGCAATAGAAGCCATAATGGCTGGCACAATACTAAGCATAACCGCACCAACTGCAAATATGGCAAAAATAGACGAAAAGACAATCGCAAGCATTGCCGTATAGATGAACATCGTTATCGCAATAAAGGCGGAAACACCCCAGCCACAGCTTGACAGATTCGAGAAAAAGTCGACCAGAACACCAAGCCCTCCTAACGCTTTTCCGGCAACCCCGGCCCAACCCGCCTTTATTTCAGATACCAGAGTCCCGACCAATGCAAGCAAGGTGGAAAGGTATTCATCGATGAGATCCCCACCATTCTCACCGCTAGCGATCAGATACGCCCCCGCGCCGGTATCTGGGTCAAGCACGGTATAGCCCACGGAGGCACGACCGTGAAAATTGACCGGTCGTTCATGGGCGGTCACCTCCTTACCGGCAAGAACGGCGTTGCGGATATCAGCTTCCTCAGCGAGGCCCAAATCAAGGGCAGCCAGGGCCTGGTTGAGGTTCTTCCGAGTGATGGTCCAGATTTTCTGCCCTTCGGCTGTGGCAAGTTGTAGCGCCTTGACCGCGCTGATGCCATGGGCGGAATTATCTTCGGTGCTGTACATTTGCTCCGGCAATGAATGCTCCATGGCGGAGAGGCGTGCGCCAATCGCCAGGTTTCTAGCTATCCAACGCTTGCGATCATTATCCTTATCCACCTGGATGGCGAGGACGTTATCCACATCCATGGTAAGACCGCCAGCCGTAACGTTTCTTGGTATGCCGAACCAGTAGCGCGGCTGCAGACTGGTTTTAAATAAGCCGTAACTAGGCGCCCGGTACCCAACACTATTCATCTGACGCTCATTGATACGGTCCTGCATGTCGTTAAATGCAAAGTAGCTCAGAATGGTGCTGTAAAGCATATCCCCAACCAATTGCTGTTTGGTGAGGCCGCTGTATTCCTCGTCCTCTAGCTTAGCCTGGGTGGTTTCGAGGTCGGTCTGCAGCTTTTCCGCCGCCGGCCCGCTTATGCCTTGCAGATCCAGAGCAAGCGCGCGGAATTCACCGGCGATGGGCTTGTTCTCGGAGGTGTCCCATCCGCGACCCGGTTGCCAATAGCCCATTTCAGAGGCGAGGCCCGAGCCCATGGCCAGTTCTTGTTCCGGGTTCGCAACGGTTTCCGATCCGATTGAGAATCGTGCTTTCAGATTGATGAGATGACCGGGCAGCGTGTCCGGAAGCTCGCCCGGGTCCAGCTCACCGTCCTCGTCGGCGTCGGGAAGATAGCTGGCCAGGGTGTCTTCATCCTCCTGGGTCGCCGGGGAGAAGGAGAGTGAGAGGCTTTTCCCCGCTAGGGCCACGGTGGGTTCTTCGATGGTCAGTAATTCAGAGCCCTTATAGCCGTTGGTGCTGGTATGCAGTCGGTACCTGAATTTCCAGCGCACTGAATCGGAGAGCTCGTTGGTCGTGAGTTGCCGCGTAACGAGGTCGTAGGGCAAAGACGCTGTCAGTTGTTGATGGATGACGTCCTTGATGGTCTTGGTGCCCAGTACCTCGCCGACCGTGGCTTCCGGGGCCTGATTGTCGATGTACGCTTGTAACTCCGCGCGATAATCTTCCAGCCTTTCCTCGATGGCGGTGCCCGGCACACCCTGCACCCAGCCTTCCTCTTCGTTGATGGTGCTTTCCTGTTCGATGGTGCGGGCCAGGCCTTCGGCGTCGAAGGGGACCTGGTCCTGCAGGTCCATGCCTTCGCTGTATTGGTACTGCTTGAAGCTGGCATCCATGGGTACCCAGGTATCACCGGTGCGGTGATCGGCGCCGCGGCTGGGGTGGAAGTCGATCCAGGCTTCCACCCAGATGTGTTCCAGTTCGAAGTGGCTGATCTGGCCTCCCCGGGTCAGGCCGGTGTTGGGGATGCCACCCTGCCCCATCAAGTTGCCGGCGGCGCTGGGCACGTTGACGCCGCCAACCCAGTTCATGACCTGGTCGGCGGGGATGCGCACGGTGCCCATGGCGTAGCGGGCCGGGATATCGGAGGCGCGCAGCAAGGCGATGAGCAGGCTGGCGGTGTCGAAGGCATTGCCTTTACCCAGTTCCAGGGTGTACTCGGCGCCTTGAATGGAGCCGTAGCTGGGGATGAACTCGATGTTGTTGCGCACCCATTGGTAGATGCGAACCGGGTCGTGGTCGAGTTCGGCGGCTTTGGCCTGCATGGCCGGCGTTTGCGGCGCGTCCAGGGTAGCGGCCAGGGCCTCGTCCGTGGGGGCGCCCGGCGCCACGCTCAGGGCGGCGTTGTTATTCAGGCTGGCGAGTTCAAGCCCTTGCTCAAATAGCGGCAAACCAGTGCGCTGGCTAAGGGCCTCGGCGGAACGCGCCGGGGTCGGCGTCTTGTCCGGGTCCGGGGTGCGCCAGGGCAGTTTGTTCGGGTCGAAGGGGTCGCGGGGCTTGTCCAGGGTGAAACGGTCCATGAAGTCGACCAACGCCGCCATGGCCTCTTCCTGCTCTTCGAGCGAACCGGAATCGAGGGCCTGATCCAGCGTTTCCCGCATGGTGGCATAAGCCTGTTGGTATTCTTCGCGGGCGCGATCATTGCGGTCGAGAATACGCCGCGGCAGATCCTTCTTGCGCAGATGCGCCTCGGTTTCATCGAAGGAGGCCAGGGCTTGCTCGTGCAGGTTGGCCGCCCGCTGTGATAGCCATTGAAGACGAGGCAGCGCCTCGGCGGGCGCCTGTTCGATACCAAACAGCGAACGGGCCTTGCCCAGGAACCCCTGATTTTGTTCGGCGAGGGTATCCGCCATCATAGAGCGCCCGTCCCTGGCTTCCTGGCGGATACCAAGGAGAACCTGCTCCAGGGACTGATGGCGTGCCTCCCAGCTGGCTTGCGCCTGCGCTTCTTTCTGGCGTCCCACTTCCACGGCCACCGCCCAGGAGGGCCAGATCACCGCGTTAAGCAGCATCATCACCGCGACCAGAGCGGTGGTTCGACAGAACCGCCGAGCGTATCGCATCCGCTCCATGGCTGGCGTCGCGTGGCTTTCGGAACTGTTGCGATCCGTCATCGTGGTGTTCATTTGTCGTCCTTGCATGATTCCCCCTAGTTCCCTTCCTTGTTGAGAGCCCAGATCACCCAGTCCAGGCGACGTCGCAATTCATCGGCATCCCGGTGCCGGGATGCCTGCAACGACGTGGTGGCTTTAAGCGCCAGTTTGATCGCATCCCCGGTTCGGCCATGCTCCCGGGCGTGGCCGGCTTGATGCAGGCTCAGCGCCGCGTGTTTCAGAGCCAGGTCCCAGGGTGCTTGCCAGAGCGCCTGACGAACCGAGGATTCAATCGCTGGCAGGGTCTCGGGGGCGTCCGCGCGCAGTTCGATGCGCAGGGCCTCTTCAAAGGTCTTGGCGGCACCGCTTGGCGCGCTCGCTTGCAACGTTGCGGAAAGGTCGCTCACGCCCTGCCGATAATCCGGGCGTACCCAGGCACGCAGGGAGCGCGTTTCTCTCTCCGCCAGCTCGAATTGCCAGACCGGTTGGCCATTGCCGGTTCGCGGCAGCGTCGTCAGTACCTCGCCGCCGTCTTCCAGCGTCAGGCGCGCTTCCACGGCCACCGCCGGCCCGTTGTTCTCCACCGTCAGGGTGACCGGCACCACGGCGCCGGAGCGCGTGATGGTCAGGTCGGTTTCGGTGAAGGCGAGCATGCCGTCGAGCAACTCGGCATAGCGCTGCGTGGAGGGCTCGGCGGTGCCTTCCGCGGCGAGGTCGAAGCCGGCGAACACGGTCCGGCCCTGGCCGTAATCCCGATACGTCACCGCCGGATGCTCGACGGGGTACAACGGGCAGTGACGGCCACGGCCATGGCCGCCGCCCAGACGCAGGTTCTGGTAATGACCGGCCACGTGGCTGTTCCCGCGATGCACCAGCGCCAGCTCACGGTTGAGAGCAAACGGCAGGACACCGGCATCGCCCAGCGGCGAGCGCTCCATCAACACGCCGTCGGCGTAATCGCCCTGGCGCGGCTCATGATGGTGGTGCCAGCCGAACCCGTGCCGTTCACGGTGAGGTTGGATACCCAAGGCTTCATGCAGCGGGCGGGCCTCGGGCAGATTGCCGGCGGCGTAAACCAGCCCTTCGCCACGATTCACCGCCTCCCGGAGTTGTTTGGCGGTCCAGTGCTCCACCGGTATACGGTCAGCCAACAGCAGGTATTGTTGATAATCGCCAGAGCGTACCGCCGCTCCGAAGGCATCCAGGGAGTCCACCAGGGTGTAATCCCGCTCGGCCAGGGTGTCATCAAGCCATTGGCGTTGCGCGGCGATCACGGGCACTTCCGGCTCACCGCCGTCCCGGCGCAATTTTTCCACCAGCTCCACCTCGGTGACCTTGAAATCGCCCAGCACGTCACCCGGTCGCGGAGGCTCACCGCATTCAAAGTGAACTTCGCCACTATCCAGGTCTTTGTGCAGGAACAGGAAGGCCGGATAGAACGCTTTAAGGGAATAGTCACCGTCGACCAGACCCTCGCCTTGCAGCCGTACCGTCAACCGCTCCCGGTCAAGATCCATCAAAGTAAGATCCACATTGTGGCCATCACCATGGTTCACCGGACCATCGAAGAAACGGGGCGTGGCGGACTCCATGTCCTCTATCCGGAAATGCCGACCGAGCACCTTGGCGTGAACCAGAGCGAAGGGCGACAAGGTCTCCGGGAAAACGGCTTCGAGAGTCAGGGTCCTGACCGCCATGCAGGTGGACACCTTCTTATCCACCAACACCAGCAGGCGGGGGCCACCACTCAGGCTAAGGCCGGCCTCCAGGGACACGGGCGGTTCGGTGATCTGGAAGGTGGCGTTGCCGAGATCCCGGCTTTCGCCGTCGTGGGCGACCTGAAGCACGCAGGCGTGGCGGGTAAGATTGAACCCGGCGGTGCTGAAGGTATCCGTGAAGGTCCTTTCCTCACCAGGCGCCAGGGTCACCGTGGCGTCTTCATCCGCAAGCTCGATCTGGTTATCCAGGTCGACACGCGCCCGCCGCACGCCGATGTCTTCCAGGACCTGTTCACCGCTGTTACGCAGTCGGAAGTGGCAGCTCTGGGCATCGCCCAGGAAGACCGACTCTGCTTCGACGGAGACACCGCCCTGCAAGGCACGGAGCGGATCGGCGGCGACCGAGAAACCGGCCTGGTCCCGGGCGAGCACCTGGTCGTTACTGGCGAACAGGGTACCGGTTACCGCGTAGTCACCGACCGGAAGGTCAGCCAGAGTAAGCCGGTCCGGCAGGGTCAGCACCTGGCCAATGGCCAGGCCGCTCAACGTGGTCTCCTCGCTCAGCACCACCTGCCCGTCAGGGCCGGCCACCACAAGGCGATAACGGGGGGCCGGGATCGGTGTGCCGAGGCTGGTGTTGCTCAGCGAACTCTCGATCATCACGGTATCACCGAGACGGTATTCGGCCCGGTCCGCGCCAACCCGGACCGCCGCCACCGGATCGAACGGGTCCCCCTCCTCGGTGATCCGGAAAGCGGCCTGGTCACTGTCCAGCAGACGGCCCGAGGCGTTATAGAGGTCGGCCACGGCCCGATAAGCACCGGTCAGCGTGACACCGGTATCCCATTCCTCGGTGTGTTGGTACTGCTGGCCGGCGGCCAGTTCGTCGACGGCGTGCTCTCCAAGGTCCGCCACCAACACCCCATTGGTATCCTCGATACGCAGCGTTACCCGATAGTCGCCGGCCACCGCGCCGATATTGCCGACCAGAGCATCAATCCCTAGCAATTCCATGGGTGACGGCGCGCTGGACGACAGTCCCAGGGACACTTCACCCCGCTGCACGGTGACCGGGATGTTCACACCGTTGTTGCCGGTATTGCACTCCGACACGTTGCCGGCGATTTCAGCAGCGGCGCGCACGGTGCCATTGTGCAGGGCCGCCACCGGCACATCGTCCAGGCCGACGGTGCGGAAAGCGCCGGCTTCGATGCCTTCTTGCAACGTGACCTCTCCGATTACCTCGCCGGTGTTGGCGTCGCCGTCGAAGAACGTGACGGTAATGTCCTCGGTGATCGCCGCGGAGCCGGCGTTGCCGACCACTACTTCCACACTGACCGGTTCGCCGGTTCCGTGATCCACCAGTTTCAGGCCGCCCACGGTAAGATCGGGAATACGGGTTTCCTTGGCGATCTTGCCGGCGATGCCCTCAATGTATTCCTCGTAGCTGTCGACCATCAGCACGAAGCCACGGTCGCCGCCCACCGGTTCGGGGAAAACGATGGCGTTGAGCAGGTTTTCGTTGGCGCCACTGCCCACGCCAATGGCATTGAGCACATCCACGCCGCCATCACGGGCGCGATTGGCGGCGGCCACGGCGGAGGATTGGCTGGACTGGCCGTCGGTGGAGACGTCAATCACTCGCAGCGCCGCCGCCGGCGTGGTCTGGGTGATGGTGTTGGCGGCGCCATCAATACACTGATGGATGGAAGTGCCGCCGCCCATTTTCGGCACCGCCCGGATGGCATCCGCCAGATCGGCCACATTATCTTCCTCGACAAGCGTCGGGTTGATTTCCAGGCGATCCGAGCTGCTGAACTGCAGAAGGGAAAGCCGCACCGAACCGTCACGTGGCACGATATCCGGGTTCTCGATGGCCCGGGCCGTGCCTTCCAATTGCAGTTGGAACTCGGAACGGCTGACGCTGCCGGACGCATCCAGGCACAAGGCCAGATCCAGATACGGCTTCTGGTTGTTCACACACTCCCCGGCGGTACTTTCCAGATTGTTGGTCTCGGACAGTTCGGAGATCGCTTCATCGGCGTCAAGCATCACCGTGATCGGTGCATCGCGGAACGGGAGAGGCCCGTCCACGGCAATGGAGATCAGTCGGGTGGTATCCACATCAAGCGCCCCGTCGACGATCTGTTCCCCGAGCGCTACATCCGTGTCCGGGTCGAAGGCGCCATCGCGATCCCGGTCACTGAAGGCCAACACGCGGAAACTCTGATCCAGCGCCGTGTTACCGCGGTTAATGACCACCACGTCCAGATCGCCACTGGCCGCGAAGGTATCCGGGTCGGAAGAGAGGCCACCGGTCGCGGTGCTCTGTATGGCCAGATCCGGCAGCAGGGCATCGATACCGGGCGGCCGCATGCGCAGCTCGCCCATTTCCAGTACACCGCCGGAAGCGATCAGGAAGGGAACCGAGAGATCCTGGTAATCGGTGAGCGACAGCACCAGAACATAGTCGTCCAGACGCAATCCAAGCACTTCGAAACCGCCGTCCGGACCACTGAGAGCCTCGGCCACCACCGTGGATGAGGAGGCCCCCGATTTAACCTGGGCCAGCACGCCTTCCAGTGGCTCGCCGGTACGCACATCCACCACCCGGCCGGCGACACTGTTCACCGCCTCGTCCAGGGGAGTGAGTTCCACCTCGCCCACATCGCTGATGAAGCCGGCTTCCACCCGCGCCGTCGCGCTGACCGATGCATGGCCCGGGCCACTGATGATCAAACCGACGTCCCCCGCGCTCAGCGTATCGATGAGGAAGTGACCGTCGGCGTCGGTGACCTGGCTCTCGGAGCCGCCTTCGTACTCCACCCGGATTTCAGCGCCTTCGATACCTCGCCCGGTGATGCCGTCCACGACCACGCCACGGAAACCGCCGGGCAGGGAAACCGGCGGCTCGCCCACGGGGACAAGCCGTGGCGAGAATGACAAGGTATCGCCGTCGTCGGCTTGCGCCTGACCAGACACGGAGGCATAGCCATCGGCGTTGACGGTGAGCGCCACCTCCCCGGCGGGCAAGCTGGTCAGGCGATAATCGCCTTGTGCGTCCGTGCTCACGGATTTCGTGGTATCACCGACCCGGGCGCTAACCAGCGCGCCGGCCACCGCGTCACCGGAGGCCTGCGCCGTGACCCGGCCCTCCACGTTCACACCCAGCGTCACGGCGACACGCAAGGCCGGCGAGAACACCAGGGTCTGCCCCGCCTGAATCTCGGCGCTGCCCACGGCAGTCCGATAACCCGGCGCGGAGGCGGTCACCGTGACCGGACCGGCGGCGATGTCACCGATCACGTAGCGGCCGTCGGGGCCCGTGGTCACGGAGCGACCGGAGCCTCCCAACGTCAGGGTGGCGCCGGCCAGGGCGGCGCCGTCTTCGCTGGCGGTCACCCGCCCGCGAAGAAGTCCGGTGGACACCGGTTCGCCGGTGTCGGGATCGGTTTGCCGTACGTCCAGAGCCAGACTGCCCAGATCCCGCTTGTCGCCGGTTTGCACCACGGTGTTGAGCACCAGGGTACCGTAGCCGGCCTTGCCCGCCTCGATCCGATACTGGCCGGTGGGCAGGTTCTCGAACAGAAAGGCGCCATCGGCGCCGGTCCGGGCTTCCCGGGTATCACTGCCGGAAAGACTTACCCGGCCATCCGCCAGGGGCTGGCCGGTTTGCGCGTCCACCAGACTGCCGGTGAGCCGGGTGAGATCCCGCGGAGGAAGCGATCCCAGCGCCAATACCCGAAGGGCCAGCGCGGTGGCGTGGACATCGCCATCGAAATCCCCGGCGGGATTCTGACGGTTCGCCAGAGCCTGTAACGCCGGTTCATAGGGGGAACGATCCACGGCCCGGGACAAAAGGGCGATCAAGGCCAGCGCCGATTGTTCGGTATCCGCCCACAGGTCTCCGACACGCTCACCGAGCAAAAACGACTGGGCCGCGTCGAGCGCGGCGGCCACCTGGTACTGGTTGCGGTATAGCCAGAGCGCATGCATGGCCAGGGCGGTGGTCTGCACCTGGGCATTCTCACCGTCCAGTGCCCAGCCGCCGCTGTCGAGCTGGCTGTCGAGAAGGTATTGAAGCGAATACGCCGCGGGCTCCTGGGTCACGCCCAGCCGGTGCAAGGCCCGCAAGGCGAAGGCGGTACTGACCGCGTCGGCATCGTGGCCGGGAAACGCGCCAAAACCGGAATAGGCACGTTGCCTGGCCATCAGCGCCTGCCGATCGGCATTGAAATCCAGCCCCAGAGCGTGCGAAGCGATCAGGCGCCGGGCCAGATTCTCGGCGCTCCGGTCCGGCGCGGCGGCGGCCAGATAGGCGGCGACGCCGGAGAGGTCGCCGGGCTCCGCGTCCGGCTGAATCCGAAAGGTTTCCACGCTCTCCGTGGTGGCCTGGAACGCGGTGGCCAGGGTGGCCTCACTGTTCAGCGACCCATCCTGCTGAATCTGGCCGAGCAGCCATTGCCGCCCCTCGGCGGGACCGGCCTGCCCGTTCAGCGGCAGGATGAACAAAAAACAAAAACAGACGACAAGACGAAACCAGCCTCCATGGCTGGCCAGCGGCGTTTCCATGCCTTTCCCCCAGATTGTCCTGGCCCTCCGTCCCCCAGTGGACAGAAAGCAAACATTTGCACCCGGGAGGTTAGCAACGGAACGGCGCCGCGCTTGTAAGAAATCTCTTAAGGCCGCTGTAGGAAAAAAGCGCGTCTTAACGGTTTTTGGGCGAAAACGTGAACCTCGTCAAACCGCGTCAAGCAACGTCATCCAGATCGCCTTGGCATCACGCTGGTAGGCCCCCATGCGCTCGATCAGGCGGTGGCGCGGGGCCTGGCCCATGAGTTCGTCGGGGAGCAGCGGGTCGTGGAGGATGCAGCGGATGGCGGCGCGGCCGAGGAGCAGGCTGTCGCGGGCGGCCTGTTCCGGTGCCTGGCGGGCCAGCTTGCGGTGGCTGGTGGCGAGGCGCTTTTCCATGTCGCGGTACTGACGGCCAAGGGCGGCGGTATCCCACAGGCCGCGGGCGGCTTGTTCGTCGGTGGCGTCGAAGTCGGCGGCGCGGAACACCCGGGCGCCGTCGGCCAGGCCCAGTCGCCGCAGATCGTGGCGCAGGCCGTCGATGCCGCCGGTCAGGTTGTCCGGGCGCAGGCGCAGGCCGGTGTCACCGAGTTTGCGCAGGCCGCGCAAGGTGAGGGCCCGTTCGTGCCGGCGCCAGGCGGTTTTTTCACCGCGCGGCACGGCGCTGTCGAGCACCGCCGCCCAGCCTCCCCGCCAGGGCACCGCTTGCTGCTCACGGCGCAGCCAGTTGGCCACTTCCGCGAATAGCCCGCTGCCGCCGGTGTCGAGCCGGTAGAGGCCTCGTTCCGGGCTGTCCAGCTTGCCCTGAGCCAACAGGCGGTTGAGCGCGACACGCACGTTCTGAGGGCGCACGCCGCAGATTTCCGCGGCGTGGCACAGGGCAGCCACGGTCAGTTGGTGGGCGTCGTGGGTGGAGAGCAGGTCCAGTACCAGGTCGCCAGCGGCGAGGGGAGGATCGGCGGCCCGGCTCCGTGCACCGGCTTTTTGGCCGGTTTTCGTACCGATCTTTTTATAACTTGAACTGTCTGATCTGGACATTCTTTGAAATATATCCTAATTTGGAACAAATAGACAAAACATGTAATAAACCGGGTATCCGACCCGGTCGCGAGGAGTCCGCCGTGTCCGCATCCCTTGTTCTGACCCGCACCAACGGCCCGGTGCGCACGATCATCATCAACCGCCCGGAGAAACGCAATGCGGTGGACCGGCCCACCGCCACCGCGCTGCGCGCCGCCTTCGAGGCCTTCGAGGCCGACGAAGAAGCGCGGGTGGCGGTGCTGGCCGGTGCCGGCGGCACCTTCTGCGCCGGCGCCGACCTGGCCGCCCTGGGCGATCCGGAGCGGCGCAACGAGGTGGAGCCCCAGGGTACCGGCCCGGGCCCCATGGGGCCCAGCCGCATGATGCTGAGCAAGCCGGTGATCGCGGCGGTGTCCGGCCACGCGGTGGCGGGCGGTCTGGAACTTTCGCTGCTGTGCGATCTGCGCGTGGCGGAACGCTCGGCGGTGTTCGGCGTGTTCTGCCGGCGCTGGGGGGTGCCGCTGATCGACGGCGGCACGGTGCGCCTGCCGCGCATCGTCGGCCAGGGCCGCGCCCTGGACATGATTCTTACCGGCCGCCCGGTGGGCGCCGAGGAAGCCTTGCAAATGGGCCTGGCCAACCGGGTGGTGGACGACGGCACCGCTGTTGAAGCCGCCGAGGCCCTGGCCCGCCAGATCGCCGGCTTCCCGCAACAGTGCATGAAGGCGGATCGGGCCTCCGCCTACGGCCAGTGGGACCACGATCTGGCGGAGGCGCTGCGCCGGGAAGGCGCCGGCGGCTACCCGATCGTCTTCGAGGAAGCCATCGCCGGCGCGGACCGCTTCGCCAAGGGCGCCGGCCGCCACGGCGAATTCGAATAACGACACCATCCCGAACAACAACGGGCAGAACTACAAGGGGAGAGTCTGATGAGCACCACCTATCTGGACCTGATTCATCGCGGCGCCGGCTACAATCCGGGGCGCACCGCCATCGTGTTCGGCAACGAGAGCCTGACCTTCGGCGAAACCCAGGCGCTGAGCAACCAGTTGGCCCATGCCCTGATCGAACGGGGCCTACAACGGGGCGACCGGGTCGCCCTGCTGCTCAACAACGGCCTGTACAGCGTGCCGGTGGATTTCGCCTGCGTGAAGGCGGGCATCAACCGGGTACCGTTGAACGCCCGCCTGTCCCTGGAGGAGCACGCCCGCATGCTGGAGGAAACCGGCGCCGGGGTGCTGCTGTACGGCGCCGACCTGGCGGAACGGGCGGCGGCCTTGCGCGAGGCGCGCCCGGGGTTGGTGTGCCACGGCATCGGCGCCGACGCCGTGGGCGATGATCTGCTGGCCGCCGCCGCGCACTGCAGCGCGGCGGCGCCGGACGTGACAGTGGAACCGGACGACGTGATCCTGACGCTGTTCACCTCCGGCACCACCGGCACCCTTAAGGCGGCCCAGCACACCCAGGCGTCCTACGCGGGCATCTGTCGTAACGTGCTGCTGAATCTGGTCAATGTGCAGCGCGACGACGCCATGTTGCACGCTGCCTCCCTGATTCACGCTTCCGGCGTGTTCGTGCTGCCGTTCTGGCTGCGCGGCGCGCGTACCGTGATCATGCCCGGCTTCGACCCGGACGCCTTCCTTGATCTGATCGAGAAGGAACGCATCACCGCCGTGAACATGGTGCCCACCATGCTGCAGATGCTGCTCGGCCATCCCCGCTTCATAACCACCGATGTGAGCCACTTGCGCCAGGTGATCTACGGCGCCTCGCCCATGCCAAGACCGGTGATCGAGCAGGCCATGCAACTGTGGGGCCGGGAGAAATTCTGGCAGTACTACGGCCAGACCGAGTGCCCGCTGACCATCGCGGTGCTGCGCCCCGAGGACCACGAAGACGAGCTGCTGGGCGCCTGCGGCCGGCCGTCCCTGGACGTGGAAATCCGGCTGGTGGACGAGGCCGGCCAGGACGTGCCCGCCGGCGAGCCTGGCGAGATCGCGGTGCGCGCGCCGTCGATGATGGCCGGCTACCACAACGCCCCGGCCTTGAACCAGGAAATGTTCATGGAGGGCGGCTGGTTGCGCACCCGGGACGTGGCGGCGTTCGACGAACGCGGCTACCTGCACCTCAAGGACCGCACCTCGGACATGATCATCACCGGCGGCTACAACGTGTACCCCCGGGAAGTGGAGGACGTGCTGATGGCCCACCCGGCGGTGGCGGAGTGCGCGGTGATCGGCGTCCAGGACACAAAATGGGTGGAGGCGGTGACCGCCGTGGTGGCGCTCAAACCCGGCCAGAGCATGGACGAGAACGCCCTGATCGCCTTCGTGGCCGAAAAGGTGGCGTCCTACAAGAAACCGCGCCGGGTGATCTTCACCGACGCCATCCCCAAGACCGCCGTGGGCAAGCTCAACCGCAAGGCCCTGCGGGATCAATATGCCGAGGCAGGGAAATAACCAATAAGAATAAGCATATAATCAAACTTTACCTTCACGGCTCCTTGACGCAAAATTGCCCGCAGGCAACTCCCCTTCCACCACCGCGTCAGGGAGCCACCCAATGAAAAGAACAACCCTGTTCCTGCTGACCTTCCGGGCCCTGCTGGCCGCCGCCGTGCTGGCCGGCCTGCCGTTTACCGCCACCGCCGCCGTCTCCGGCGAAACCCTGGCCAACCAGGGCGCCCCTGGCGTGGCCCCCTGTGCCAGCTGCCACGGGCCGGACGGCCACGGCAACGCCGCCGGCTTCCCGTCCCTGGCCGGCCTGCCGGCGGGCTATCTGGCCAAGCAAATGCACGATCTGGCGGCGGGCCGGCGACAGAACCCGATCATGATGCCCATCGCCAAGGGCCTGTCGGACGCGCAGATCCAGGCACTGGCCACCTACTATGCCAGTCTGCCTCCTCGCGACGGCGACGGCGCCTCCGGCGACCACGGGGCCGCCGGCCGGGAGCTCTCGGTGAACGGGCGCTGGGCGGATCATCTGCCTGCCTGCGTGGCCTGCCATGGCGACGGCGCGCGCGGCGTGGCGCCGCATTTCCCCGGCCTGGCCGGGCAGCACGCCGGCTACCTGGAAAGCCAGCTCCAGGCGTGGAAGAACGGCACCCGCGCCAACGACGCCGACGGCCTGATGAAACAGATCGCGGAAAAGCTCAATGACGAGGAGATCAAGGCGGTGTCGGCCTGGCTGGCCGCCCTGCCCGCCCGGGGCGCCGTGCCGGCATCCGCCCGGCCGGACCCGGCGCCAGGCCGGGCCGACGCCATGGAAGGCCACTTCCAGCCACCGCTGCTGGCCGACCTGCCGGACGGCCCGGATGGCGAGGTCATCCGCCGGGGCGCCGCCATCTTCAACGCCACCCCCACCCATGCGGATTCTGCGCCCTTCGTGGGCAACGGCCAGGCCTGCGTGAACTGCCACCTGAACAGCGGACGCCAGGCGGATTCCGCCCCCATGTGGGCGGCCTGGGGCCTGTATCCCAAGTACCGGAGCAAGAACGACCGCATCAACACCATGGCGGACCGCATCGTCGGCTGCTTCACCTATTCCGAGAACGCCCAGGGCTCGGCCAAGGGTGTTGCACCGGCGCCGGACAGCGATCTGGTCACCGCCCTGCAGGCCTACATGCACTGGCAGGCCACCGGCGCGCCCAGCGGCCGGACCCTGGACGGCCAGGGTTACCCGGCCCTGGCCGCGCCGTCGCAGGCGCCGTCGCCGGAGCGGGGCGCCGCCCTGTTCACCGAGCACTGCGCGCTGTGCCATGGCGACGATGGCCAGGGCACCGCCCGCCCCGGTACCGACCAGCCCACCAAGGATTATGTGTTCCCGCCGTTGTGGGGGCCCCATGCCTACAACTGGGGCGCCGGCATGCACCGGGTCAACACTGGCGCGGATTTCATCAAGGCGAACATGCCCCTGGGCCGCCCAGGCAGCCTCACCGACCAGCAGGCCTGGGACCTGTCCGCCTATATCAACAGTCAGCCGCGCCCCCAGGACCCGCGTTTCGACGGCGACCTGGAGGCCACCATCAAGGCGTTCCACGGCAACCGGGACCGGGACTACTACGGCAAGACGGTGAACGGCTACCCTCTCGGCGCGCCGGGCACCCTGGAACAATGGGAGAAGGACCACGACGGCACCGCCCGCCATCGTGCTAACGTGGACGCTCAATAAGCCATGAAGTGACGGCAATGAGCATTCAGGTGGTTTCCTTCGATGTATTCGGGACGGTGGTTGATTGGTTCGGTTCCATCGAACGGGAAGTGCGGGCACTGCACCTGCCGGTGCCCGCCGATGACTTCACCCTCGCCTGGCGGGCCGGCTATAAGCCGGCCATGGCCAGGGTGGTGTCCGGGGAAGCGCCCTGGGCGCTGATCGATGACATCCATTTCTCGATTCTTGAGGAGATACTGGAACAATTCGGTGTCGATGATCTCGCTGAAAGCCAGAAGCGGCATCTGAATCTGGCCTGGCACCGGCTCGATCCCTGGCCGGACAGTTCGCCGGCCTTGCACAGGCTGAAGCGACGCTTCACTACCTGCACCCTGTCCAACGGCAACCTCAGCCTTCTCGAGGATCTGGCCAGCCACGGCGACCTGCCCTGGAGCCGTATTCTCTCCGCCGAGACCTTCGGCACCTTTAAACCGGACCCCCGCATGTACCTCGGCGTGGCGGAAACCTTTCAGGTGAGCCCGGAGCAGGTGCTGATGGTCGCCACCCACCAGGATGATCTGGAGGCCGCCCGGGCCGCCGGCCTGCGCACCGCCTATGTGAAACGGCCGCTGGAATACGGGCCGAAAGGCCCCGCCAAGCGGTTTTCCGAGGACCACGATTTCCTGTTCGAGGATTTACTGGAAATGGCGGCGCGGTTCGACGTTTAACCGGGTCCCGGCTCCAGCCGCCACCAGGCCGGCAACAGGGCTCGCACCTGATGACGGCCGAAGCGGTCATCGATCAGGTGCACC
The DNA here is from genome assembly GCF_016785095.1 of Alloalcanivorax marinus. Taxonomy (GTDB): domain Bacteria; phylum Pseudomonadota; class Gammaproteobacteria; order Pseudomonadales; family Alcanivoracaceae; genus Alloalcanivorax; species Alloalcanivorax marinus_A. Next base: position 230,953 of record NZ_JAEKJB010000009.1, read on the forward strand.
ACGCCTTCGTCGTCGCCGGTACGGATTACCCGGCCGGCGGCCTGCACCACCTTGCGCAACCCCGGGTACAGATAGGTGTAGTCGTAGCCGTCACCGAACAGGGCCGCCAGCCGTTCCTTGAACTGTTCGTTCACCGGGTTCACCTGGGGCAGGCCCAGGGTGGCCACGAAGGCGCCGATCAGGCGCCGGCCCGGCAAGTCGATACCTTCCGCGAAGGCGCCGCCCAGCACCGCGAAGCCGATGCCCTCGCCGCCGTCCTGGAAACGGTCCAGAAAATCCTGGCGGGCGTTTTCGTCCATGCGCCGCTCCTGAGCCCAGACCGGCACGTCCGGCCATTGCTGGCGGAACACCGCCAGCACCCGCTCCAGATAGTCGTAACTGCTGAAGAACGCCAGATAGTTACCGGGCCGTTGCCGGTACTGCCCGCCCATCAGCTCGGCGATGGGCGCCAGGGAGGCCGGACGGTCCCGGTAGCGGGTGGAGATGCGTCGGGCGATGCGCACCTCAAGCTGCTCGGCGCGGAACGGGGTGGGCACGTCCACCCAGGCGGTGTCCGCCGGCAGGCCGAGCAGGTCGGCGTAATAACGGGCCGGGCTCAGCGTGGCGGAGAACAGCACGGCGGCGCGGGCGGTCTCGAAGCGCGGCGCCAGCAGCGCCGCCGGCACCACGTTGCGCAGGCACAGGCGGGAGCCGGGCCGGCCCCGGGCGGGGGCCAGCCGTTCGCTGTCGAACAGGAAGGCGTCGCCGTCGTAAAGCTCCGCCACCCGGTTGAAATGCAGGGCATCGAAATAGAAACGGGTAAGCTCGCCGTCCAGGGGTTCCGGGTGCTCGGCCATGTGGTCGTTGATGGCGGCCAGCATCTGCTGCAGGGCGAACAGAAACGCCTGGGGCGGATCGTCGTGGACCCGGTAGTCCCGGTCCGGCTGGGCCGCGTCGATGTCCTTGTTGAGCGCGTTCCACTGGCGGTTGAGCCGGTCGAAGGCGCCCTTGAGCGCCTTTGGCACCGCGCGCCTGACGCGCCGGAAAGCGATCTGATCCAGCTCGGCGCTGTACATGCCCCGGGCCCGGTCCACCAGGTTGTGGGCTTCGTCCGCCAGCACCGCCACCCGCCACTGGTTCTCCGTGGCCAGGCCGTGCAGCAGCGCGGACAAATCAAAGAAATAGTTGTAGTCCCCCACCACCAGGTCGCTCCAGCGGGCCATTTCCTGGCTCAGGTAGTAGGGGCAGACCTGGTGCTCCAGGGCCAGCTCGCGCAGCCGTGCCCGGTCGAGCATGGCCTCGCCGGCGGCGGCGGCGCGGGCCGCCGGCAGGCGGTCGTAGAAGCCCGCCGCCAGCGGGCAGGATTCGCCGTGGCAGGCCCGATCCGGGTGCTCGCAGCTTTTTTCCCGGGCGATCAGCTCCAGGGTGCGCAGGGGCGGGTCGCCGGGCGCCGGCGCCACCGGGTCCGGGGTCAGGGTGCGCACCGCGTCCAGGGCCAGGCGCCGGCCCGGGGTCTTGGCGCTGAGGAAGAACAGCTTGTCCAGGCCCTGGCCGGGGGCCGCCTTGAGCAGCGGAAACAGCGTACCCAGGGTCTTGCCGATGCCGGTGGGCGCCTGGGCCAGCAGGGCCCGACCGGTGCAGGCGGTCTGGTAGACCGACTCCGCCAACACCCGCTGGCCGGGGCGAAAATCCGCGTGGGGGAACACCAGCGCGGCCAGGTGCCCGTCCCGGCGCTTGCGGTGGGCCAGCTCGCGGTCCGCCCATTGCAGGAAACGCTCGCACTGGTCCTGGAAAAACGCGTCCAGATCGGCGGCGGCGTGGGTCTCGCGCAGTGGCGTTTCCTTCTGCTTGACCACGTCGAAATAGACCAGCGCCAACTCCACGCTGTCCAGTTCCCGGGCCCGGCACAGCAAAGCGCCGTAGACCTTGAGCTGGGCCCAGTGCAGGGCCCGGTGGTTGCCGGGCTGGCGAGCCAGGTCGCCACGGAAGGTCTTGATCTCCTCCAGCCGGTTGCGGCGCGAATCGTAGCCATCGGCGCGGCCACGCACCCCGAGGTGGCGGTGCTCACCGCTCAACGCCACTTCCGTTTCGTAGCCCTGGCCACGCCGGCCGGTGACGGTGGCATGGCCGGCGATGCCCTCCTGGGCGGTGGGCGACGGCGTGAAACGCAGATCCAGGTCGCCGGCCTTGGCGGTGAACTCGCACAAAGCGCGCACCGCCACGGTATAGGAGGTTGCCTCGCCGATCGTGCTCACCGCTCCTCCCAGGTCACCTTGCAGACCACCGCCGGCATGCGCTGCTCGGCGAAGTACGCCAGCCAACGGCGCTGGTTGTCCTGGAGCCGGTCGCCGGGACCCTTTACCTCGATCATCCGATACTCCCGCCGCGCCGGGAAAAACTGGATCAGATCCGGCAGGCCCGCCCGGTTGGCCTTGATGTCGCGCAGCAGGCGCTCGCCGTGGCGGGCCAGGTGGGCGGCGGGAATGCAGTCCAGGGCCAGTTCCAGCAGCGGTTCGGAGAGCGCCCCCCAGTGCACGAACGGCGATTGAGTGCCGTATTTACGGTGAAAGGTATCGACAATGCGCCGCCGGTGGCGGCCGCTTTCCAGATCGGCGAAGGCGGCGGCGAACCGCTCCCGGCGCCGGGCCAGGAAATCCGGCCGGTGCAGGTCCGCCGGGCCGCTCTGGAACGGGTGGAAGAAGGCGCCGGGCAAGGGCGCGAACACCGCCTCCCAGCACAGCAGCCCGAACAGGCCGGTGAGCAGCGTGTTCTCGACGTAGAACACCGGCGCCTCCTCGCGATGGAAGTGCGCGGCCACCGCGCCCTCCACGGAGCCGACGCGCATCAGGTCGGCCAGCGGCAGGGTCAGCGACCATTGCTCGGTGTCCGGCGCCGCCGCCGGGCCGGGCCTGGGCAGGTCCAGCTTGCGATGCAGGCGCGGCAGCAGCCGGCCCAGGTGCTGGCGCTCCGCCTCGCTCTCCGGAGCGGCGGCGGCCTCACCGGCCAGCGCCAGGGCGGCCCGGTACTCACCGCGCCGCTCCAGCACCCGCAGGCGCCGGGCCCGGGCGTCCGGATGATGGCATCGCGCGTACAGGGCCTCGGCCCGCTCCAGTTCGTTCTCCCGTTCCCACTGGCGGGCCAGTTTGTAACGCAGCTTGTGGCGGCGCTCCTCAACCCAGGGGTTGCCGGTGTCGCCGTCCGGCAGATCGGCGGCCACGGTGGCCACCGGTTCGCCGGCCTCGAACCGCTGCCGGCAGGCATGCAGGGCCAGCCAGGCGTCCAGGTCGGCGCGATCGCGGTACGGGCGCGTGGTGGCGTCCAGGCGCACCCGCTCATAGCGGAAGGTGCCCAGCTCGGTGAGCACGAATTCGCGCCAGTCCTGGTACAGGTTGCCAAAGAACATCAGCCGCAGGCGCTCGCACACCGGCATCACGGTGAGCCGCCAGGCCGGCGGAAGGTGGCCGTCCGGGTCCCAGGCGGTCAGCGGGCGGGGCGCGGGTGGCTGCTCGGCCAGGGTGGCCAGCCAGTCCGCCTTGCGACCGTGCCGGTCCAGACCGGCGGCGGCCAGCCGGGGCGCCAGAGCGCGGCCCAGCTCTACCTTGGTGTAGAGGCGGAACAGGTCCTCAAGAGCCAGGTCACCGTCCCGCCGTACCCAGCCCGCCGCCTCCAGCGCCGTCAGCGCCGGCGTGGCCGGGCCGATCTCCGGGTAGCGCAGTTTGTCGGCGCGGAACAGTTCGCCGGTGCGCATCACCATGCGCGTCAGCAGCGCCCGGGGCGCCACCGGCAGGGCCGCCACGCCGGCCACGAAGGCCCGTTCGGCCTCATCGAGCAGATCCCCGTGACACCGGCTCACCCAGCGCAGCACGGTCTCGAAGTTGCGCAGGTAATAGAGCGGGTCGTCCAGGGTGGCGGGGGCGGCGATACTGTCCATTTGGCTAGTATAGGGAGCGATTCTCGGTGACGCGAGCACCGCACGTCGCCGGGCCGATCGCGGCTGAAGCCGCTCCTACGGGGTGGATCGCCGATGCTCGCGGCGTTCGCTATGGTTGTAGGAGCGGCTTCAGCCGCGATCAACCGGTGAGGCGCGCCAGGGCCTCACCGATTTCCGCTGGGTCGCCGGGCCGCACCAGACGGGCCACCTCCTCGCCGTCGCGCAGAAAGATCAGCGTCGGCCACAGCTTGACCCGGAACGAACGCCCCAGGGGCCGGCCCTTGCCATCCTCCACCTTGAGGTGCTCGAGATCCGGGTGGTCGGCCAGCGCCGCCTGGATCAAGGGCTGGGCGGCCCGGCAGTGGCCACACCAGTTGGTGCCGAATTCCAGCACCCGGGGGCCGGGGGCGGCGTCCACGGCGGCGCGGTCCAGGGTTTCCGGCTGGTATTGGGATTGGTAAGGCATGGAGCGACTCCGGCGGCGATATCGGCGTGGGCTAGCATACACCCGCCGGCCCGGCGCCGTTCAAGTCAGCCGTTACCCTTCCGTTCGCGCCGGCGCTGGACGCCGGACGCTACAACCCGGCGCGGCGAGGTACGGCGAGCTGACTGAGACGCAGAAAACACACCAAGCCTTTCAGACCACGGGTTAAGCGTCTAGCGTCCGGCGTCCGGCGGCCAGCGCGGCCAGCGCCAGGGCCATCAACGCGCCCAGCAGCGCCAGGGCCATATCCTTCTGGGCGTCCCAGGGGTCGCCCTGGGTACCCAGGAACAGATCGCTGCCATCGCCGAGGACCACCGCCGCGCCCCACTCGATCAGTTCGTAGATCATCGACGAGGCAAGAATCAGCGCGAAGGCGAAAAAGCCGGCCCAGACACCACGCAGGCCGGCAACGCGACGGCACAGCTCGCGCAGCGGCAGCACCAGCAGCACACCGTACAGCAGATGCAGCAGGCGGTCGTACTGATTGCGTTGCCAGCCGAACAGTTCATCGATGCTGAAGCCCGCCAGCTGCCGAGCCCAGGCGTCGTAGGGAACCCGCGAGTAGGTGTAGTGGGCGCCGATTTCATGGAGAACCAGAAACAGGGTAATGAGCCCATAGTTGCCGGCGGAGAAGCGGAACCAGCGGCGCGTGGCCCACAGGGTCGCCAGGAACAGGGCCACCACGGCATTTTCCATCAGCCAGGTTCCACGCTCCACCGGCGACACCGCCAGGGCCGCCATCACCACCAGCAATATCGCGGAGCACGCCGCGAAGGTTTTGCGTTCGTCCATGTTTTTGCCGGCACCCGGTTCAATGTTTTTGGTGCCGGCAGCTTAACACCGGACGGGAAGACGCCGAAGCGCCTGATGGTCTGGGAGCATCGCGACTGAAGTTGCTCCTACCGCATTCTTAAACCGTAGGAGCGACTTCAGTCGCGATAACTCAAGGCGCCACGTAGGCGGTTTTCACCGTGGTGAAGAACTCCGCCGCGTAGCGGCCCTGTTCCCGGGAGCCGTAGCTTGAGCCTTTACGACCGCCAAACGGCACATGGTAATCGACACCGGCGGTGGGCGTGTTGACCATCACCATGCCGGCCTCGGCATGGTGGCGGAAGTGGGTAGCATACTTCAGGGACGAGGTGCAGATACCCGCGGACAGACCAAACTCGGTGTCGTTGGCCAGGGTCAGGGCGTGCTCGTAATCGTCCGCCAGAATCACACAGGCCACCGGGCCGAAAATCTCTTCCCGGGCGATGCGCATGGACGGGTCGGTGTCGGCGAACAGGGCCGGGGCCATGTAGAACCCCTCGCTGCCCCGTTGCAGACGCTCACCGCCACACACCAGGCGCGCGCCCTCCTCGCGACCGATGTCCACGTAGCCGAGGTCCTGATCGAGCTGGCTCTGGTCCACCACCGGGCCGATGTCGGTGCCTTCGCCCAGGGCGTGATCCACCTTCAAACCGGACAGGCGCCGTTGCACGCCGTCCACGAAACGATCGTGGATGCCTTTCTCGACAATGAACCGGGACGAGGCGGTGCAGCGCTGGCCGGTGGAGAAATAGGCCCCTTGCACGGCCACTTCCACGGCACGCTCCAGGTCGGCATCGTCGAGCACCACCAGCGGGTTCTTGCCCCCCATTTCCAACTGCAGCTTGGCGAAGCGGGCGCCGGCGGTGGCCATTACCCGGGCTCCGGTGTTCTCCGAGCCGGTAAAGGAGATGGCGTCCACGTCGGCGCTTTCCAGCAAAGTCTGGCCGACCACGCTGCCGCGCCCCATGGTCAGATTGAACACCCCCTCGGGCAGGCCGCTACGGCTGATGATCTCCGCCAGTGCCCAACCGGAACCGGGCACCAGATCGGCGGGCTTGAACACCACGCAGTTGCCATACGCGAGCGCCGGCGCGATTTTCCAGGCGGGAATCGCGATCGGAAAATTCCACGGTGTGATGATGCCCACCACGCCCACCGGCTCGCGGGTGATGTGCACGTCCATGCCGGGGCGCACCGAGGGCAGCGTCTCGCCGCCCGGCCGCAGGACTTCGCCGGCGAAGAAACGGAAAATCTGCGCCGCCCGGTTCACCTCGGCGATGCCCTCGGGCAGGGTCTTGCCCTCTTCCCGGGACAGCAGCCGGCCCAGTTCTTCCTTGCGGGTGGCCAGTTCCAGGCCGATGAAGTCCAGCGCATCGGCGCGCGCCTGAATACCGGCGCGGCGCCAGCCCGGGAAGGCGGCCCGGGCGGCGGCAATGGCCTGGCGGGTCTGGTCGGCGTCCGCCTGGGCGTATTCTCCGATCACGTCCGTGGTATCGGACGGATTGATGTTGGGCCGGGCCCCGTTGCCCCGGGCCCAGGTACCGGCGATGAAGTTGTTACGCATGGTCGATCAATCTCCCTGGTTGGCCGGGCGCGCGCTGCGTTTGCGGAAGGCGGCCCAAAGGGGCAGCAGCAGGAACAGCGCGGTGAGAATCAGGAACACGGTGCTCGGCACGCTATTGAAGAAGGTCATGTAGTCGCCCCGGGATAGCAGCAGCGCGCGGCGGAAATGCACTTCCATCATCGGCCCGAGAATGAAGCCGAGCAGCAGCGGCGCCGCCGGGAAACGCAACCGGATCAGGAAATAGCCGATCACCCCGAAGAACAGCGCGGTATAGATATCGAACACGCTGGAGCGCACCGAGAACACACCGATGCAGATAAAGAACAACATGGCCGGGTACAGCACGTGATAGGGAATCGACAACATACGCACCCACACCCGGATCAGCGGCAGGTTCAGAATCAGCAGCATGATGTTGCCGACGCCGAAGCTCACCACCAGGCCCCAGAACATATCCGGATTGCTGGTGACCAGCTCCGGCCCCGGGGTGATACCGTGCAAAATCATGGCGCCAAGCAGCACCGCCATCACCGCGTCGCCGGGGATACCCAGACTCAGGGTGGGAATGAACGCCGCCTGTACCGCCGCGTTATTGGCGGATTCCGGAGACGCCACGCCGCGCAGTTCGCCCTTGCCGAAATTTTCCGGGTTCTTGGCCAGCTTCTTTTCCGCCGCGTAGGACATGAAGGCGGCGATGGCCGGGCCGGAGCCGGGCAGCGCCCCGACGAAGGCGCCGATGCCGGAACCGCGCAGGATGGTCTTCCACAGACCATGCCATTCGTGCCGCTTGGGCAGCATGGATTTGAAGGTCAGGCCGCTGGCCTTGAGCGGGGAACGCTTTTCCTGCCCCAGGTTGGCGAGGATTTCACCCACCCCGAACAGCCCCATGGCCAGAGCCACCAGGCTGATGCCGTCGGACAACGCCAGGGCGCCGAAGGTAAAACGCTCGGCGCCGGAGGTATCGTCCGTGCCCACCAGTCCCAGGGCGATGCCCAGCATCACCATGGTCATACCCTTGAGCGGCGAGCCCACCGACAGGGTGGAGGCCGCCACCAGGCCCAGCAGCATGATCGAGAAGTAATCCACCGCGCCGAAATCCATGGCGAAGGACGCAATCATCGGCGTGAACCCGAGCACCATGAAAATGGCCACGATGCCACCGGAGAAGGACGAGATGGCGGCGGTGAACAAGGCCACGCCAGCGCGCCCCTGCTTGGTCATCTGGTTGCCGTCGAGACAGGTCACCGCCGCCGAGGCGGTGCCCGGCAGGTTGAGGAGAATGGCGGCGATGGAGCCGCCGTACTGGGCGCCGTAGAAAATGCCGGCCAGCATGATCAGAGCAATCGGCGGAGACAGGTAATAGGTCATCGGCAGAGCAAGCGAAATCGCCGCCAGCGGTCCGATGCCGGGCAGCACGCCCACGAAGGTACCCACCAGCACGCCCACGAAACAGAACAGCAGGCCCTGCCAGGAAAATGCCACTTCGGCGCCGAGCGCCAGATTGTGAAGGATATCCATCAAATCACCACTCGAACGCGGCCACCGGAATGCCGAAGCCGTAAATGAATACCAGGACGCCGAGCACGCTCAGCCCCACCGCGGTGGCCACCGCCGCCGCCGGACGCACCGGCTTCTCGGCCAGCGACACCAGCACCACCAGCGCCAGCGTGGCGGGCACCAGCCCGGCCCTCTCCAGCAACGCGGCGAACGCCACGAAGCCCGCGCTGATGGTGAGAATCGGCCGTGGAATCCAGAAGTTCCGTTCCGTTTTTTCCGCATGCCACACTTCCAGCACCAGCAGAACGGCGAACAGCAACAACACCGAGCCGATCATCACCGGGAAGAAACCGGGACCCATGCGACGCAGCGAGCCCATTTCGTAGCCACTGCCTTGAACAATCACGTAGAGACCAAACAGGCCGAGCAGCAGCGCCGCGCCCACCTGTAACCAGTTAATGGAACGAGCCATTTATTATTCTCCTCCGAGGCGCAAAGCGCGTTGTGAGAATAGATTCAGTAACCGCCGGCCTGGGACGGCGACAAATGGTCCTTGAAGCGGCGCGACAGCGCGTCCGTGGCGCGGGCCAGAAGCGAGGCGTCGGCGCCCACCGCGAGAAAACGGCAGCCAGCGGCGAGATGCTCGCGGGCCAGTTCCTCGTTGACGGTGAGAGCGCCGGCGGGTTTACCCGCCGCCTCGATGCGTTTGAAGGCGTCCAGCAAGGCCGCGTTCACCTCCGGGTGACCGGGCTGGCCCAGATGGCCGAGATCGGCGCCCAGGTCGGCGGCGCCGATGAACACGCCGTCGACGCCGTCCACGGCGGCGATCTCGTCCAGGTTGTCCAGGCCGGCGCGGCTTTCCACCTGCAGCAACACGCACAGTTGCTCATGACAGCGGTGCACGTAATCCGGCACCCGGCCCCAGCGCGAGGCGCGCGCCAGGCCCGCGCCCACGCCCCGGCAGCCGTGCGGCGGGTAGCGGGTGGCCTCGACGATGGCGCGCGCCTGCTCGGCGCTTTCCACCATCGGCACCAGAAAGGTTTGCACGCCGGCATCCAGCAGCGGCTTGAGGGTATCGGCGTGACCGTTCACCGGGCGCACCACCGGGTGCGTCGGGTACGGCGCCACCGCCTGCAGCTGTGCCAGGATCGAGCGCACATCGTTGGGACCGTGCTCGCCGTCGATCAGCAGCCAGTCGAAACCGGCGGCGGCGGCGATCTCGGTGCCATAACCGTCGGCCAGAGCACACCACAGACCGATCTGGGTACGCCCTTCCGTCAGCGCCTGTTTGAAACTATTGACCGGAAGATCCATGACGCCTCCTGTCAGACGAAGCGCAGACCCAGCGCGCCGAGCGGGCCGTAGTCCACGTGGAAGGTATCGCCGGCGGACGCCGCCACCGGACGGGTGAAGGAACCGGCCAGCACGATCTCGCCGGCTTTCAGAGTGACACCGTGGGGGGCCAGCTTGTTGGCCAGCCAGGCGATGCCCTTGGCCGGATGGCCGAGCACGCCGGCGGCCACGCCGGTTTCCTCCACCAGGCCATTGCGACTGCACACCGCCGCGCTCCAGCGCAGGTCGATGTCGAACGGGCGAATGGTGCGCCCGCCCAGCACCACGCCGGCGTTGGCGGCGTTGTCGGAAATGGTGTCGAACACCTTGCGCGGCGCGCCGCTGGCCGGGTCCACCTGACGCACCCGGGCGTCGATGATCTCCAGTGCCGGGATCACGTATTCGGTGGCGCGCATCACGTCCAGCACGGTGCAGTCCGGGCCGGCCAGGTCTTCCTTGAGCACGAACGCCAGCTCCACTTCCAGGCGCGGCACGATGAAGCGGCCCACTTCGATCTCGGCGTTGTCCTCGAAGAACATGTCGTCGAGCAGCACGCCGTAATCCGGTTCATCAATGCGCGCGGACATCTGCATGGCCCGGGACGTAAGGCCGATCTTGTGGCCCATCACCCGGCGGCCACGAGCCACCTTCATGTCCACCCACTGGCGCTGGATGGCGTAGGCGTCGACGAATCCGATCTCCGGGTATTGCAGAGTCAGATGGTCGATCTGGGTGCGTTCCCGCTCGGCGCGGTCGAGTCGTTCCGCCGCGTCCTGAATGGCCTCGGCGGCGAGCTTCGCTTGTTCGGTCATCAGGGCTTCCTCGCGATAATCGTATTGTGCAGCGCGCCGACACCCTCGATCTCGGTGACCACTTCGTCGCCGGGCATCACGTTGACGGTGCCCTTGGGGGTGCCGGTGAGGATCACGTCGCCGGGCTGCAACGTCATGAAGGCGCTGAAATATTCGATCAGGAAAGGCACGTCGAAAATCATGTCCTTGGTGGAGCCTTCCTGGGTGGTTTCACCGTTGACGCGGGTGGTGAGGCGCAGATTCATCGGATCGGGAATGTCCGCCGCGTCCACCAGCCAGGGACCGATGGGCGTGCAGTTGTCCCGGCTCTTGATGCGGAAGTTGGGCCGGTAGAACCCTTCCAGATAATTGCGCACGGCGTAATCGTTGGCCACCGTGTAGCCGGCGATGTAGTCGTAGGCGTCGGCCTTGGCCACGTTGCGGGCCGGCTTGCCGACCACGATCGCCAATTCGCACTCATAGTGCATATTGGTGGCATCATCGGGGCGCGGCGTGAAGGCGCGGTGACCGACCAGGGTGTTGGCGCCTTTAAGGAACACCATCGGCTCTTCCGGCGCCTTGGAGGCGATTTCCGCGGCATGGTCGGCATAGTTCAGGCCGAGCGCGAGAATGGTGCCGGGGGTCACCGGCGGCAGCCACACCACCTCGGTTTCCTCCACCCGACGGCCATCCGCCAGACGCACTTTGCCTTGATCTTCCCAGGCCTGTTGAACACGGCCTTCAAAAGCGATTCGGGCTTGTTTCATCAGGCGTTCTCCCCTTCGCTGACGAGCGGATTTTCAAGACGACCCAGGCCGTCGATTTCCACCGCCACGATGTCGCCGGCGCCGGCCAGAGGCGCGTCCGGGGACACGCCCACCAGAATCAGGTCACCGGGGTAGAGGCTGGTGAAATCGGAAATATCGGCAAGCAGCGTGGCCACCGGACGCACCAGCTCGGCCAGACGCCACTCCTGACGGCATTCGCCGTTGACCAGGGCACGCACGGCGAGGCCGTCCGGGTCCGGCAGGTCGGCGGCGTCCACCAGGTTAGGCCCGATCGGGCAGAAGCCGTCACGGCATTTCTGCTTGAGCGGCTGCCGGAACAAGCTGTCGTGCGGCACGGTGAGGTCGTTGACCAGGGTGTAACCGGCAATCGCCGCGCGGGCCTGGTCGGCGTCGGCGCGGGTCAGGGTGTCCTTGATCACCACCCCCAGGGTGGCGCACACCCGCACCTGCTCCACGTCGGCGGGTATCACCACGGGAGTACCGGCGGCGACCTGGGTATTGGGGGTTTTCACGTACATTACCGGGCCGGTGGGCGCGCCGTTGTACGGCGGCTCGTTGATGGCGTCACCGAGCCGGTCCAGCTCGTCCTGGACGTTAAGCAGGCAGCCGTATACGGCGCCACTCAGCAGGGGCCCTCCCGGGCACAGGGTCACGGATGTCATCTTCGCTCCTGATTGGATAAAGGGGCCTAACGGCGGCGGGTCTGGACTTCGCTCAACCGCTTGGCGATCAGTTCGGTCTGATGGCGGATCAAGGGCACCAGGGTGGCCAGCCGTTCCGGGCTGAGCCGGTCGGCCATGGCCGACACCGCCACCGACGCCAGCAACTGGCCTTCGGCGTCGAACACCGGCAGCGCCAGAGCACGAGTACCAGGCACCACGCCCACCTCGCTATAGGCATAGCCCAGGGAACGGATTTCGGTGATGCGCTGACGTACCGCGCTCAATTCCACCCCATGACTGGTAAGGCGCTGCTCATTGCCGAGCAGCACTTCCTCCATGTCGGCGTCCTCGGCGAACGCCAGCAGCACCAGGCCGGAAACGCTGATGCCGAGGGGACGGCGGGCGCCCACCTCGATGGAAAGCACCTTGACCGGGTAGTTGCCGGTTTTACGGTCCACGCAGATGGAATCGAAGCCGCTGCGAATAGTCAGGAAGACACTGTCGCCGCATTGCTCGGCGATGTGGCGCAGGTAGGGCTCGGCCACCGACTTCACCGGCACCCGGGCGGTGCGCGACAGGCCCAGCAGGGAAACCTCCGGCCCAACCATATAGCGGCGCGTATTGGGGTCCTGCTCCACCGCTTCTTCCTCGATCAGTACCCGCAGAATACGGTGCACCGTAGGGCGATTGAGACCGGTCTGATGGACGATGTCGGTGATGCGCACACCCTGCTCCTGCCCGGTGGCCAGGATACGCAGGATCGCCACCGCGCGGCGGATGCTGCGCGCGCCCAGGGTTTTGCCGCCCTCGCCGGCCTCGACGCCGGGCTTGCCCGGGCCGCTCTCCGGCGGACGCGGACCGTCGTCGCGGTTCATGCGCCCGGCTCGATGATGCTCTTGGGTGTTTGCGCCACCGGCTTGAGCTGGCGAATCTCGCCCAGGGTAGCGTAGTTGGCGCCGGCGATGCGGCACACCGGCTGCAGCTCGCGGGTGTCGATGCGGCCATCGCGATACAGCTCGTCCACGATATGGACGCGGCTGACTTCACCGACGAAGAACTCAGCACCCGTGCTGCCGTAACCGGTAACGCTGTGCAGACGGCATTCCAGGCTGATCGGCGCTTTCGCCAGGCGCGGCGTCTTCACCGTGGCGGACGGTTCCACCGCCAGGCCCAGGCTTTCCACCTCGCTTTCATGGCTTTCATATTCCACGGCGCTGGCGTGCACGTCCTCGACCATGGACCAGTCCGCGATGTTCACCACGAACTCGTTCAAGGCACGAATATTGCGAGCGGTATCCTTCTCACGACCGGCCTTGCGGCCGATATTGACGCCCACCATCAGGGGGGTGTTGGAGACGAAGGTAAAGCAGCTGAAAGGCGCCAGATTGACCACGCCATCCGGAGACTGAGTGGTGATCCAGGCAATCGGCCGGGGAACCACGATGCCACTGATCAGGCGGTAGCATTCCTGCGGCGTCAGGGAACCAATGTCGATTTGCATATTTATTCTCCTGGTAATCGACCGCTGATGGGATAGCGAAAAGCTAAGAGGGACCCGGTAGGGGGTCAACATGACGCTGACCATAGTGTCCACCATATGGACATTTAAATCATTAGCGGGCTCTCAAAGGCCCCTTCGGGGCGCTTTTTGAGAGTAATCTAAGGCATAACGCTGATACTTGATGACTCCCGCCGTCCATCATGTGGACCTTTGCGGGGTTTTACGGTTGCTGACCGCACCATGGATTCCGGAAAGTATCGGTTCCAAAACAGAAACCACTCACTCGCGGGCGCCCATGCCAAACCCGGCACAGCCCTGGAAGGAGAATAAAAATATGCGTTTTTTCAAGCATTTCACCGTCCTGTTCCTGCTCCTCGGCCTGGCCACCGGCGCCCAGGCCGCCTGGCCGGAAAAACCGGTGCACCTGGTGGTACCCTACCCGCCCGGCGGTAACGTGGACCTGGCCGCGCGCATCGTCGCCGACGGTCTGGAGAAGGAGTTCGGCCAGCCGTTCGTGGTGGAGAACCGGCCCGGCGCCGGCGGCATGATCGCCGCCTCCTACGTGGTCAAGTCCGACAAGGACGGCTACACCCTGTTCGTGGCTCCCAATGGCCCGGTGCTGTTCAGCCCGCTGCTGTTCCGCAAGGACAACTACTTCTGGAAGGACGATTTCGCGCCGATCGGTTCGATTTCCTTCGTGACCCTGGTACTGCAGGCGAACCCGGAACTGGGTCTGGACAGCGCCGAGGCGCTGTTCGACTACGCCAAGAAGCATCCCGGCGAGCTGGCCATGGCTTCCCCCGGCGCCGGCACCCAGAACCACCTGATCAGTGAAATGATGCAGCGCCTGCTGCACACCGAATGGCTCACCGTGCACTACAAAGGCAACGCTCCGGCCACCACCGACCTGCTCGGCGGCCGCGTGGACTTCAACTTCGACCAGTACACCGTGGCCAAGCAGTACATCAACAGCGGCAAGCTGAAGGCCCTGGCCGTGACCTCCCCGGAACGCATGGAATCCCTGCCCGACGTACCCACCCTGAAGGAACTGGGCTACTCCGACGCGGTATCGGAAACCTTCACCGGTCTGTTCGGCCCGGCCGGCATGCCCGAGGACGTGGTCAACGAACTCAACGCGGCGCTGAAAAAGATCCTCAACGATCCGGCCGTGGTGAAGAAATTCGAGACCGCCGGCGCCGAGGCACGCGCCATGGACGTGGATGATTTCAAGGTGTTCCTCAACGAGCAGTATGATCGCTGGGGCACCCTGATCCGTGGCGCCAACATCCACCGTTAAGACCATCGTGAAAGCAGAGGAACCCCGCATGTCACGACGCAAGAGCGTCCACAGCGCCGGCTTCTCCCATCAGAACCCGATCCCGGCGGCCAGCCGGATCGGGGACCTGATGGCCACCGGCGTGATCAACGGCACCAATCCGGACACCGGCGAACTGGGCGTCGACCTGGCGACCCAATGCGCGTTCATGTTCCAGCATGTGCGCAATATCGTCGAAGCCGCCGGCGGCAGCACCGACGACATTCTCAAGATGACCGTCTGGATGCAGGATCGCTCGCAGCGGGATGTCCTCAACGCCGAATGGCTGGCGATGTTTCCGGACCCGGAATCCCGACCGGCCCGGCACGCCATCCAGAATCCGATCGAATCGAAGTTTCTGATCCAGTGCGACGTGCTGGCGGTGATCGGCCAAGCCGCCGACGCCTGAGGCACGCCACTCCGGCCGCGCCCGGCGCGGCCTCCCCGATCCGCTAATGGCAGGAGCCACCATGCCCGAGTATTACCCTTTCAACCCGGATCCCCGCGCCCCTCGGGAGGCGCCGCCGGCCAACACCTGCGATTCGCAATTCCATGTGTTCGGCGACCCGCAACGTTACCCGCCGCGCCCGGAAGCTCCCTTCAAGATGCCTTCGGCGACCATCGACGCGGCACTGAAGATGCACCGTGCCCTGGGCATCGAGCGGGGTGTGATCGTCCAGGCCACCACCTATGGCGCCGACCACAGCGTGGTGCTGGACGCGCTTGAGCAGGCCGGCCCCAACTACCGGGGTTGCGCCAACGCCATCGCGCTGAAGGAACGCGATGACGGCTACATCGAGGAGATGGACGCCGCCGGCGTACGCGGCGCCCGCTTCACTTTCCGCAAGGAGCTCGGCGTCGGCCTGACGCCGGCGGAGTTCCGGCGCGCCGCCGACCGCCTGCGGGAGCTGGGCTGGTACGTGAAAATCCAGCCGGAGAAAAACGGCATCCTCGACAGCGTCGAGCTGTACGAGAACCTGGACATTCCGGTGCTCATCGACCACCTGGGCCGCGCCGACGCCAACCTGGGCGTCAACGACCCCAATGTCCGGAAAACCATCGAACTGCTCAAGAAAGGTAACTTCTGGGTAATGCTGTCGCTGGGCGAGAAGATCTCCACCCGGGGTTATCCCTGGGACGATGTCCTGCCCATCGCCCGCGCCTACATCGACGCCGCCCCGGACCGCGTGGTATGGGCCAGTGACTGGCCGCATCCGCTGTCCAAGTCTCCGCCGCCCAACGACGCCGAGCTGCTTGAGCTGCTCTATCGTTACGCGCCGGACGCCAGCGAGCGGCAAAAAATTCTGGTCGACAATCCGGCCGAATTGTTCGGATTCAAAAGCTGATTCGACATTTCTCCCAAACCTTTGCCCGGCCACTGATCCGGGCATTTTTTTGCTCACCAAAAACTCACCAAACCCCTTTTTTTATAGTCCTTTATGCGTCCCCAATAACATGAAACCCGACTGTCTACATCGTGGACATATCAGAGTTTTTTTGTTTGCCCACCGTGCACCATAACGACAAAGTATTACTTATGGATGCGCATCTTTGGTGCGTGTCTTTTTTAGAAAATCTGGAGTAATCATCAAAACAACGCCATAACACGACCACCCGATAACACCCCGATCAGGCAACCGGAAAAAGCGTCCGACCAGACGCGCTGGGGGTGGTTTGTGCTTTAAAAAAGGTACTGACCCATGAGACTCGACAAAAAGACCCTTTCCATGATCCTCGCCGGCGGCACCGTGGCCGCCACTCTGGCCCTGTCCGGCGCCGCCCAGGCGGCCCAGCCCGAGGCCAAGTTCTACGGCTTGCTCGACCTGTGGACCGGCAGCGCGGAAAAACCCGGCGTCGGCGACGACACCAAACAGCTGGCCGCCGGTGGCATGTCCACCTCCTTCCTGGGCGCGCGGGTTGACTACCAGCTCGACGAAGAAACCTCCTTCGTGGGCGTGGCGGAAATGTTCGTTCGCCCGGACACCGGCGAGAACGGCCGCTACAACAACGATGAGTTCTTCGGCCGCAACGCTTACATCGGCGTGGACAGCAGCCGCTACGGTCTGTTGCGCGCCGGCCGCACCAAGTCCCCGTACTTCCTGCCGCTGGTGTTCACCAACTCGGTGAAGGACTCGTTCGCGTTTTCGCCGATGATGCTGCACACCTACAACGGTGGCCGTAACGGCGCGGTGATGGGCGACACCACCTGGAACGACTCCATCAACTACACCACCCCGAACCTGGGCGGCCTGAAGGTCAATCTGGTGTATGCCTTCGGCGAGGAGGAAGGCGAGGACGGCGAGAGCAAGGTGGGCGGCAACCTGGTGTACCGTCACGCCGGCCTGGTGGCGACCGTGGCCGCCATGCGCGTGCGCGAAGGTACCCTGGACAACGGTGGCGGCGCGGGCGAGCGTGGCACCATTCCCGGCGCCACCGATCAGGAAGCGGTGATGGCCGGTCTGTCCTATGACTTCGGCGTGGCCACGCTGTATGGCCAGTATCAGACGCTGGATACCGACACCACCGCCGGTGACGTGGACACCGACACCTGGCAGGCCGGCGTGGCCGTGCCGGTGGGCAAGGGCCGCGTGCTGGGTTCGTTCGCCAACTCCGATTTCAGCGGCGCGCTGGATTACGAGCGTGATACCTGGGCGGCAGGCTACGATTACATCGTCAACAGCCAGCTGGACCTGTACGCGATGTACCTGCACGACGACATCGATGACGTAGGCGACGGTTCCACCTACGGGGTGGGGGCGCGCTTCAAGTTCTAACCCGTCTAACGTTGGTTCTCCATCAGGGGCCGCGCCTGGGGCGTGGTCCCCTTTCCGGGCTGTTATTACCAGAAAACCGCCGCCCAGGCGGAGAGCAGTAGCAGCACCGCCATTCCCCGATTGAACCAGCCCATCGCCGCCGGATTCCGAATCCAGCGCGCCGCGCCGGCGCCCAGCCCGGCCCATACCAGCACGCAGGGCAACGCCACCACGAAGAACACCCCGGCCAAAGCCGGCATCGGCACGCTGCCGCCGGCGAACACGCCCGTGGCGGCCAGCGCCATCATCCACGCCTTGGGGTTGATCCATTGCAGGCCGGCGGTGCCGATCAGGCCCAGGCGACCACGGCGGTCACCGTCATCGCCGGCGTCGGGAAGCTGGGGGGCGGCGCGGAATAACTGCACCGCCAGCACCGTGAGCCAGGCCAGCCCGGCCGCCGCCATCAAGAGGCGCACGCCCTCGTGGGCGGCCAGAGGGCGGGCCAGGCCGGTGCCCACCAGCAGCAGCACGGACGCGGCGCCGCCGGCGGCGCCCGCCACCATGGGGAGAGCCGCCACTAGCCCGTGGCGGGTGGCATTGGCGAGCACCAGCACATTGGTGGGCCCGGGGGTGATGGAGGCGACCAAGGCGAACAGGACAAAGGGCAACAGGGATTCCATGAGCATCCACGACGGTGACGGAAAGCCCCAGTGTGGTGTCGTTGGCGGCCCTAGTCTGGAAGCTTTGTGCGCCGCCGGTAATAGGCCGGCGTCATGGCGTAGGCGCGGCGGAACCAGCGGCCCAGGTGACTCTGGTCGGCGAAGCCCACCATGGCCGCCACGTCCGCCGGCGAGACGCCGGCGGCCAGCAGGCGGCGGGCACGCAACAGCCTGAGTTGCACCAGGTAGGCGTGAGGCGGCAGGCCGTGAGCGGCTTTGAAGGCACGGCTGATGCGGAAGCGGTCGCTGCCCACCGCCGCCGCCAGATCATCCAGGCCGATGTCCTCGGTCTGGTGGGCGTGCAGATAATCCCGGGCCCGGCGGGCCAGCGGAACGCTGGATGGGTCCGGGCCGGGCCGCGCGCGCCAGTCGGCGTGGCGGGTCAGGCGCCGCAGCAGCTGGTCCAGGGCGGTTTGCCGAACCATGCGCATCTCGCCGCCATGCAGCGCCTCGAAGGCACGGGCAATGGCGCGGGCCACGGTCTGGTCGTCGCTCAGGGTGGCGCCGAACCGCAATTCATAATGATCGGGGCGATCCTCGAACAAACCGCCCAGGGCCTCACGCAGCCAGGCCGGGTCCAGGTACAGCAGCCGGTAGGTGAAGCCGCCCGGCGTCGGCCCGTTGCCGTCGTGGATCTCACCGGGCTCCAGCAGGATGGCGCGGCCGGGCACGCTTTCGTGGCGCACGCGACCGACGTGGAAGCGCTGCACACCCTGTTCGGTGATTCCCACCGCGTAGGTGTCATGCCAGTGGGGATCATAGGCATGCCCCTCGAAATGGGCATGGATGGTCTCGATGCCGGTATCCCGGTCACGGGCGAAACGAACCCAGTTGTCGGTGCGGTCGGCGTGCGACATGGCGATTCCCGGCATAACGGTTTCCGGTGAAGCGGTCAGTTTAACGCCCGGCTCCACCCGCGTCTGGAAGATTCGTGCAGCCGCCCTCGCCGCTCCGTTCGCGGCGGCGCTCGGCGCGCCCCAGCAGAAAGCCGGCGCCAGCCCAGGCCAGGGCGATGCCGGCGCCGATCATCAGGGCCGGCCCCGGCAGATCGCCGAGCAGGTCCAGGCCCCGTTTAAGCCAGCCACTGAGGGCGTCGCCGCCCCGGTAGACCACGGTGTCGATGAAATTCTTGGCTTTGTACTTCTGCGCCGGCGGCACCGAGGTGTAGAGCATCTCCCTGCCCGGGCGCACCAGGGCGTACTCGCCGGCCCGGCGCGCCACCATGATCACCACGAACACGCTGAACACCGGCGCCACCGCCAGCCACAGAAAGCCGGCGGCGATCACCAGCGGCACGGCGGTGAGCAGCACGCCGATGCCAAGCCGCTGGGCGATGCGCCCGGTGAAAAAGATCTGGGTAAGGATGGCCAGGAACTGCACCACGGTGTCGATCAGCCCGAACACCTGGGTCTGGCGGGTGGGGTCGGGGAAGGTCTCCGCCACCAGCCGCGCCTGCTCGAAATACAGAAAGGTGCTGACGCTGGCGAGCAGCACCACGAACAGGGCGATGCCCATCAGGAAGGGCGTGCGCAGCACTTCCAGGGCGCCATCGAAGGGGTTGCCGCCGAGCGGACGGGCCCGTTCGGCGCCAGCCTCCGCCTCGGCGGGCAGCGGATGCCGGTCACGCCAGCGGTACAACCAGATCGCGGCGACCGCGCTGCCGGCCAGCAGCAGCGCCGCCAGCACCACCAGGCCGGCGTGGCCGGCGGGCGCCACCAGCAGGGTGCCGAGTCCCGGCCCCACCAGGCCGCCCAGGCTGGCGCCGCCGGCGATCATGCCGAACAATCGCTTGCCCTGGGCGATGCTGAACACGTCCGCCAGCACGCTCCAGGCCAGGGAGATCACCACCAGGTTGAACACCGACAGCCAGATGTAGAAGGTGCGCGCCACCCAGACGTTGTCCACGGTGCGCGCGAACAGCGCCGCGAACACCAGCAGGTTGACCACGAAGAAGCCATAGGCGGCCGGCAGGATCCGCCGGCGCGGCACCCGGGACGCCAGCCAGCCGAACAGCGGCAGCACCGCCAGGGTGGCCAGGAAGGTACCGGTGAACAGCCACTGCAGGTTATCCACGCCACCAGCCACGCCCATGGTCTCGCGCACCGGGCGCAGCATGAAATAACCGGTGAACAGCAGGAAGAAGATCAGCAGGCCGGCGATCACCGCCGGCGCTTCCTCCACCCGGATATTGAACAGCCGCGCCGCCAGGCGCGGCAGTGGATGTCCGTCCTGCCCCGACGCCATGGTTACCAGTCCATGGTCATCAGTTCGCGCTGTTGGGCCTCGCTGAGCAGGCCGCCACGACCGGCGTTCAGATTATCCAGCTGGTGTTCGGGCTTGCTGGTGGCGGGGATCACGGCGGTCACCGCCGGATGGCTGATCGCGAACTTGAGGAACAACTGGGCCCAGCTTCGCGCGCCCACCTCGGCGGCCCAGCCGGGCAGCGGCTTGCCCTTCACCCTGGCGAACAGATCGCCGTCGTCGAAGGCGCGGTTGATCAGCACCGCCACGCCCTTGTCCCGGGCCAGGGGCAGCACTTCCCGGGCCGCCTCCGGGGCGTTCACGGAATAGTTGATCTGAATGAAGTCCAACGGCTCGTCGCGCAGGATGGCGGCCATTTCGTCCAGGCCGCGCTGCAGATAGTGGGTCACGCCCACATACTTGGTCTTGCCCTGCTCCTTGAGCTCGCGGGCGTAGGGCAGCTGGGTTTTCCAGTGGCGCAGGTTGTGCACCTGCAGCAGCTCCACGTGGTCCGTGCGCAGGGCCTCCAGGGAGCCGGCCCATTGCCGCTCGGCGGCGGCGCGGCTGTCGGCGGCGATCTTGGTGGCCAGGAAGCACCGGTCGCGCCAGCCGCCCTCCTCCAGCAGGGCGCCCAGTACCCGGTCGGCGCCGCCGTAGTTGGGGCTGGTGTCGAACACCGTGGCACCGCCGTCGAAAAACAGCGTCATGACGTCCTTGAGGCGGCGGTACTTGTCCGAACCGATGTCCGCCACGAAGCTGCCCGAGGTGCCGGCGCCGATCACCGGCAGCGACTGGCCGGTGGCTGGAATCGCCCGGGTGCGCAGAGCGTCGCCGGCCATCGCCTCGCCGGTTGCCTTGTCCGCCGCCCGGGCCGGCCCGTTCAGACCCAGCACCAGCCCTGCTCCGCCCCACAGGGCGCCATTGAGAAAATCCCGACGTGAAACCATGGTCTCCTCCCGCTTATTTCTCTTCAGGATGGACACCGGGAACAGGCAAATGATCCTCCCCGTCCGGCGCGAAGCCGGAAGGTCCGTCGCGGAGCCAGGCGCGCAGGGTGGCGGTGGTGGCGCATTCCGGGTCCGCCAGGCGCAGGGCCACGGCGAAGTGGGAGGCGCCGGGCTCGATCTGGAAGCGCACCGGCAGATGGTGGCGTTTGAGCGCGGCCAGCATGCGCCGGTTGCTGGTGATGATGCGCGGGAAGTCGTTTTCGCCATGGACCAGCAGAAACGGCGGCGGCGCGCCATCCGGCGGCAACTGATGGAGCGGGCTGGCGGCGCGGTCGTCGCCGGCCCGGGCCAGGAACTGCTCGTAGATACGGGCCTCGCCGCTGCCCGGCGGCGGGTCGTCGAACACCAGATTGAGCTGCGAACAGATCGCCATGCAGCCACGGATGGCACCCGCCGGCAGGCCGGCCCGGGCCAGCCGCGCCGGCTGCAGCGACGCCAGTGTATAGAGATGGCCGCCGGCGGAGTGACCGCCCACGAACAGGCGCCCGGGATCGCCGCCGTATTCGTCGATGTGCCGGTGCACCCAGGCCAGGGCGGCGACGCAGTCCTCCAGGGGGCCGGGGAAGCGGCATTCCGGCGCCAGCCGGTAGGATACGGAAACCAGGATCGCCGGCGTCGCCACCAGAGCCGGTGCCATCAGCCCCATCCATTCCTTGTAGCCATGGGTCCAGGCGCCACCATGGGCGAACACCAGCACCGGCAGGTCGGCGCCGGGCTCGGCGTCGTCGGGCAGATAGATATCCAGTTTCTGCCAGTAATCGTCGCCGTAGGGCAGGTCCGGACAGGAGCGGACGCGGTCGGCGGCGCGCCGGGACAGAATCAGGGCATCCCGGGCATAGTCTTCCGCCTCACGGGGGTAGATCGGCGGGCGCGCCGGGAGGTCATCGAACGACATGGGGAGCGTCCTGTGGAGACGGGAGGAGAGAAACGGCGGCGCCGAGGGGCGCCGCCGGCGGTGGCTTCAGGGCGTGTAATCGGTGGAGAAGGCGTCGTCGGGCACATTCTCCAGGTAGCCCTTGTCCATCACCTTGCGGGCACGCTCGGCGAACGACATCAGGCCATCGATGTACTGCTGGTTCCAGGTGGTGGCGTAGTCGCGGATCACCCGGTCAGCGAGCAGCTTGATGCCGTCCTCGTCCAGGCCCAGCTTCTTGCCGTAGGCCTCGAACACTTCCGGGTGCTGTTTCACGTAGGCCACCGCTTCCACCCAGCCCTTGATGAAACCGGACACCGCCTCCGGATGTTCGGCGGCGAAATCGTCGTTGGTGGCCAGGGCGATCCACAGGAAATCATCGCCGGTCTTTTCCTTGTAAATTTCCGCCAGGTTGCCGATGCTGCGGAACTCGCCGGAGGCCAGCGCCTTGGCGCCGATCGGGTCGAACAGCAGACCGGCGTCCACATCACCGTTCTTCATCAGGGTAGGGATCAGACCCGGGCCGGCGTACTGCAGATCGCCGCCTTCCGCCGGATCGAAACCGTAGAAGTCGCTGAGCACCACGCGCAGCAGCACGGTGGCGGTGCCGGCGGCGCCGGCGTAGGAGACCACCCGCTTGCCCTTCAGATCGGCCAGGCTGTGGATGTCGGAATCCACCGGCACCAGCACGTCCAGGGTGGCGCCGCGCCCCACCGCGAAGATGTTGAATACCGGGAAGCCCTGGGAGCGGAACTGGGCGAAACTGGTCCAGCCGCCAAAGCCCAGATCCACCTGCTTGCCGCGAATGGCGTTGAACAGACCGTCCAGAGTGGGATAGGCCTTGTGGGTCACGTCCACGCCGTACTTGTGATCAAACTCCTGGTCGATCATCACCTGGGAGGCGACGCCGTTCAGGGACTGGGCCATATCACCCAGGCGGATCGGGGTGTCCTCGGCGCCGGCGGGGCTCGCCAGGCTCCAGAGCGCCGCGATCAGAACCGGTATCCCCCACCAGGTGGTCGCTTTCGATTTCGAGTCTGTCATGGGTTTGCTCCCTTTTTTCGTTGTGTTTTGCGGTGCGTTTCCAGGTTTGCTCTATGATTGCGCGCGGGCGCGCTCGGCCTCCTCGGCGGCGGCGATGAAGGTGGCCGACACCTCCTTGCTGACCGCGAACAGGGCCGGATCATCGTAGTCCCGGGGACGCGGCACCGTCACCGGAATTTCGCGACGAATACGCCCCTGGGACAATACCACCACCCGGTCCGCCAGAAAGGTGGCCTCGTAACTATTGTGCGTGATGAAGACGATGGTCTTACCGGTGCGCCGCCAGATGTCCAGCAGGTCCACTCGCAGGCGCCGCGCGGTCAGTTCATCCAGGCCGCTGAACGGCTCGTCCATGAACAGCACATCCGGTTCGACGGCCAGGGCGCGCACCAGCGCCAGACGCTGGGCCATGCCGCCGGACAGTTCGTGGGGGTGGTGGCCACGGAACGCCTGCAGGCCGGTGAGCTGGAAATAATGATCCTTGATCTCCGCCCAGCGGTGCCGGGGCACATTGGAATTTTCCAGGGCGAAATCCACATTGCGTTCGGCACTGAGCCAGGGCAGCAGGCGCGGGTCCTGGAACAGGTAGCCCATCCTGACCGGCGGCTTGCCGGCGCGGGTCATGGGCCGGGCGCCGAAGCGGATCTCCCCCTGGTAGTCACGGTCGAGGCCGGAAAGGGTGTTCAGCAGCGTGGACTTGCCGCAACCGGAAGGCCCCAGCACGCACACGAATTCATTGTCGCCGATGGTCAGGTCCAGGCCATTGAGAACACGGTGCTCGGCGCCGCCCTTGCGCGGCGCCGGGAAGGACTTGGTCAGCCCCTGGATGCGGATACCATTGTCCATCAGATTCTCACTTCCGGGCGCCAGGCGAACATGCGGCGCTCCAGGTTTTGCAGAATGACCAGCTCGATGAAGAGCATCACCAGGGTGAACAGCAGGGTCCATGCCAGCACCTGCTGCATGTTGCCAAGCTGATACCAGTAGAACAGCTCGAAGCCGACCCCGTCCGGGCGGCCCAGCAATTCAACCAGCACCGTGATCTTCCATACGATGCCCAAGCCGAAACGCAATGACGCCATGATGTAGGGCAGCACCTGGGGAAACAGCACCCGCCGGATGATCACCCAGCGCGAGGCGTTGAATACCCGCGCCATCTGGAACAGGCGGGTGTCGATGTTCTTGACGCCTTCCCACAGGTTGATGGCGATGGACGGCGCCGAGGTCAAACCGATGGCGACAATGGCGGCGGTTTCGTTAAGCCCGATCCAGATGAACGCGAAGATCGCGTAACACAGGCTGGGCACGGTGAGCGCCACCATTACCCAGACGTCCAGGGTCTTCTCCGCCAACCGGTTGACCCCCATCAGCACGCCGACCGGAATGCCCACCGCCATGGCCAGCACCAGGCCGCCCAGCACCCGCCCCAGCGTGGCGGCGAGATGCGAGAGAATGTCGCCGTTGGCGAAGTTGTCCGCCAGCACCTGGATAGTCTGCCATGGGCCGGGCAACACGGTTTCCGGAAACAAAAAAGACAACCCAAGCCACGCCAGCAGCGCGGCGATCATCGATCCCACCTTTATCAACACGGAGGGGCTCCTTATTGTCGCGGCGCGCCGACGGCGCCCGCGTTAAAGCGATACGTCGACGCCGGCCTCGCGGATGCAGCGGCGGGCGATCTCTTCCGCCTGGCGCATCAGGGCGCTTTCGTCGACGAACAAGGCCTTGCGGTTCTCGATCAAAAGCTGGCCGTCCACCATCACGTCACGCACGTCGGTGCCCTTGCCGCTATAGACCAGGGCGGCGGTGACATCCAGGGTGGGCGCCAGGTGCGCCTGCTCCAGATC
Organism: Alloalcanivorax marinus; assembly: GCF_016785095.1. GTDB lineage: Bacteria > Pseudomonadota > Gammaproteobacteria > Pseudomonadales > Alcanivoracaceae > Alloalcanivorax > Alloalcanivorax marinus_A. Next base: position 256,131 of record NZ_JAEKJB010000009.1, read on the forward strand.
CACGGTGATGAGGTCCGCCTTGAGGCCCTCCGCCAGCCCCCCCACCTGGTCGTCCCGACCGATCGCGCGAGCCCCTTCGGAGGTGGCCATGCGCAGGGCACGGTGGCGACCCAGAGCCTGGGGATCGTTCTTGGCGGTCTTGGCGGTGGCGCAGGCGTATTTCATGCTTTCGAACAGATCCTGGCCGCAGTTGGCGGCGGGGCCGTTGGTGGCCAGCCCGCAGGTGAGGCCGGCTTCCAGGAATGGATGAATGGCGGGAAAGCCGGTGCCCCAGAACAGGCGCGTGGGCGGGTCCAGCAACACGCGGGTGTCGCTCTGGGCAAGCAATTCCACCTCCCGGGGCGAAACGTCGGACACCGCCACCACCTGCACGTCCGGACCCAGGCAACCGGTTTCGTGGAGCAGTTCCACCTGGCGAATATCGCGGCCCAGATGCTTGGCGATGAGCCGGTTGAACTCCGGGGATTCCGCCACGTGCATGTGCAGGCACAGGCCCAGGCGGTCCGCCAGGGCACGGGTCTCCCGGTACATCTCCTCGGTCATGCACCAGGGCAGCAGGGGCCCGAAGGACAGCCGCAGCCGGTCGCCCTCGGCGCCGTGCCAGCGTTCCGCCAGCGCCGTGACCCGGCGCGCCTGGTCGTCCAGACTCTCCATGAAATCCGGCAGGAAATTGCGGCCCTCGAACGCCCGCGCCAGGGTGCCGCGGATGCCGGAGTCGCGCAGGGCACGGAAGGTGGCGTCCTCCATGGCGGTGTCGTCCGGATGGGCGGCGGCCAGGTTTTCCACCAGGGAAGTGTTGCCGTTCTTGAGATTTTCCAGGCAGCCCAGCATCTGGGCCACGTACATGGCTTCGTCGTCAAAGGCGCCGATCATCGGCAGTTGCTGGTCGAGCCAGTCGAGCAGCCGTTTTTCCGGCCCCAGGGTACGACCGAAGATCATGCTCAGGTGGGTGTGGCCGTTCACCAGGCCGGGCATCACCAGCTTGCCGGTGACGTCGATAACGCGGTCCACCGGGGTATCCGGCAATTCCGCCCGGGGGCCGACAAAGGCGATCCGGTCGTCGCGGACCAGCACGCAACCGTCATGGTACTGCCGATCCGCCTCGTCCAGGGTCAGGACCCGCCCCCCTTGGAACAACGTGGTGGTCATGCTCTCTCCTCACTCCCGTGGCGGGCTCAGATCCCGCGACCGGCGCGCGGCCATTCACGAGCTATGCGCGCGGCGGCAATGCGCAGGTGATCAAGCCAGCCGTCTTCCGGGTCTTGCGCCCGGTCTCCCACGGCGGCCACGGTGACCGCCGCCAACAGGGTGCCGTCGTGGCAGAATACCGGCACCGAGGTACTGAACACTCCGCTTTCCAGCTCACCGTTGCTGGTGGCGTAGCCCCGCTCGCGGATGTCCTGAAGCTCCCATTCCAGGACCCCCACATTACCGCCCCATTGCTCCGGCGTCAGCGTCGCGCACTGGTCAAGAATACGGCGGATGTCGTAATCGGGCATGTGCGCCAGATGGACCTTGGCGGAAGAGCCCAGATAAAGGGGGGTGTCCGCCGCCGGGCCGAGCCCCACCCGCACCGTGCGCGGCCCCTCCTGGAATCCCACGCACAGCACCCGCTCGCCGACCCGGTGGGTCACCAGGGCGCTTTCGCCGGTCATGGCGGTGAGTTCGCGCAGAATCGGCGCCGCCAGCGCCGCCATGTCACGACCGCTCTCCTCGGTCATCGCCACCAGGCGGCTGAAGCCGGGGCTGAGCACGTATTCACCGCTGCGCGCCATGCTCGAGATCAGGCCACGGCGGCGAAGTGTATGCAAGTAACGGTAGGCGGAACTGCGCGAGAGCCCGAAGCGCCGTTCGATTTCCTGGCGGGTGACCACCTGTCCGTGGCCCGCGAACATCAACAGGATGTCGAGGATACGATCCAGTGAGGAAGCGTTGTCTTTACTCATTATTCTGTCCCAAACATGAACGATCGGCGGAACCGGCGCTAACGGTTCCCCCTGTGCCCGCCCGGTCGATCTTCGGTACCTGTATTTGTCTTGCCAGACGGGACCGGTCTTTTCGAGGAATCCGCGCGCCACCCCTTCGGCGCACGGGCTACCGGTTGAGCGTCCCACGATTCAGAACGTCCTGCCACTGTTTTGCCACCCAATACCGCCCCTGCCCGAAAAAAGTGCGTGGATTTATGACCGAGCCTTGATTCAATTTTGTATACATGATTAGCTTTTAAAGAACAAAAAACAAACAGCCAATACATACATATAAAACAACAACTTATGGAAAAAGGAATGAACGCGCCATTTTTCAGCCCCTGAAACATCCCTGACACACCCCAAAAGCCCGCCTTGCGTGATGCAGGCCGGCGATTTTTTGCCCAAAAAGCACAGAAAAGGGGCACTTTGTCGCCCTACCCCGGGCAATGACTGCTCTCCAGGGGCGCCATAATGGACCACATAGAAACAAAACCAGCTTTTCTTATTTCTTGTATACAATAAATGGGGATAGAGAACGGGGAGCACCGGCCCGCCTGAGCCGCCCCACCGTGAGACCTGAAAAACAAGAGGAAACCCGATGACAAGCAGCATCCGCAATACCATCCTGGCCACTTCCGCCCTGTTCGGCCTCAGCGGCCTGGCCCAGGCCGAAACCGAAGCCAGCTTCTACGGCGTCCTTGACGTCTGGGCCGGCAGCAAGGAACTGCCCGGCGACAACGACGGCACCGCCAAACTCGACGCCGGCGGCATGACCACCTCCTTCCTGGGGGCGAAGGTCACCACCACCCTGCCCAACGGCATGATCGGCATGGCGGTGGCGGAAAGCTTCCTGCGCCCGGACACCGGCGAGGACCGACGCTACAGCGGCGATGAATTCTTCGCCCGCAACGCTTACGTAGGCGTGGCCGGGGATCTGGGCACCTTCAAGGCCGGTCGCAGCACCGCGCCCATGTTCGTCCCCACCCTGATCTCCAACCCGTTCGGCGGTTCATTCGGTTTCGCGCCGGCCATTCAGCACTCTTTCCTGGGCGGCAACAACGGCCCCACCGCCGGTGATTCCGCCTGGTCCAACGCGCTCTCCTACACCAGCCCCAACATGGGCGGCGTCACCGCCAACGTGATGTACGCCTTCGGCGAGCAGGAAGGCGACGAAAGCGCCAACCGGGTGGGCGGTCATCTGGTCTATCGCGGCGGCGGCCTGATGCTGACGGTGGCCGGACACCGCATCGAGGAAGGCGCCATCGACAGCAATGGCGGCGTGGGCGAAGCCGGCGCCCTGGGCGCGGTGGAGCAGGATGGGCTGCTGGCGGGCGCCAGCTACGACCTGGGCGTGGTCAAGGTATTCGCGTCCTACCAGCAGTTGGACACCGGCACCAGCACCGGCGACATCGATACCGACACCGGCCAGGCCGGCGTCTCCATTCCGGTGGGTAAAGGGGCCGCGCTGGCGTCCTACGCGCACACCGATTACAGCGGCGACCGGGACACCAAACGCAAAACCTGGACGGTGGGCTACGACTACCCGTTCAATGAAACCCTGGATGTCTACGTCGCCTACATGCACGACGATCTGGAAGACACCGGCGACGGCGATACCTACGGCGTGGGCAGCCGCTTCAAATTCTAGGGAACGGCATACCCGGCTGATGGCGGCTCCTCAGGAGCCGCCGATTTGCGCGCTTTGGGCCGGGTTGGCGTCAATGTCCTCCATGCGGTCCCGAATCTGATCCTCATTGTCGGGCCGCACCAACCGGCTCACCTCCCGACCTTCCTGAATAAAGACCGCCGCCGGGTGATTCCAAAGTCCGTGCCCGCGGAGCCCCTGGCGGGCGGCTAGCGCAGCGGCTCGCGGCTGCGGTCGCGCATCCACAGCATCACCAGCCCGGCCACCAGGGCGCAGGCGGCGAGCAGCACGCCGGGCACGGCGGCGTAACCGGTGGCCTCGATCAGCCAGGTGACGAACATCGGCGTGGCACCGCCGATCACACCCAGACCCAGGTTATAAGCCACCGAATAGCCGGACAGACGATCCCGGGCCGGGAACAACTCCACGAACATGGCCGGCGCCGAACCCAGCGGCACCGCCAGCAGCGCCACCAGCCCGAACTGCACCACCACCGCCGCCACCAGGCGGTCGGCGTGCAACCAGGCATAGGCGGGCCAGGCCACCGCCGCCATGGCGAACATGGCCAGGGCGATGAAGCGGGTGCGGCGCGGGCCATGGTCGCCGATCCAGCCGGACAGTGGAATCAACACCAGCAGCAGCACCGTTGCGAAGGTGTTGATGCGCAGCGCCAGATCCAGAGGCAGGCCGGTGAAACGGTTTAGCCATTCCGGCAGATACACCAACGGCAGGTAGAACAGCGCGCCATAGGCGGACGCGAACACCACCGCCTGCACCATCTCAAGGCGGTTTTCGGTAAGCGCGCGGCGCAACGGCGAGGTATCCGGTCGCTCTTCGTGGTGGCGCTGGAATTCCTCGGACTTGGGCAGATGGCGGCGCATCAGAATGGAGGTGACCCCGAGGATGCCGCCAAGCAGGAAGGGCACCCGCCAGCCCCAGTCCAACAGGGTTTCCTGGGCGAACAGCGAGGTGGTGAGCGCCGCCACCGCGGACCCCAGCAACATGCCCACCATGGTGCCGGTGTTGGCCCAGCTGCCAGCCAGACCACGCCGGGAACGGGGCGCGGTCTCCACCAGATAGGTCACCGAGCTGCTGAACTCTCCCCCCACGGACAAACCCTGCACCAGGCGGATCAGCACCAATAGCAGCGGCGCCCACAGGCCGATGCTGTCGTACACCGGCAAACAACCCAGCAACAGCGTCGGCAGCGCCATCATGCTTACCGATAACAACATGGTGGCACTGCGGCCCAGGGTGTCACCAAGCCAGCCGAACGCCACCGAGCCCAGGGGGCGCATCAGGAAACCGGCGGCGAACACCCCATAGGTGGCGATCAGCGCGGCGATGCTGTCCTCCCCGGGAAAGAACAGGTCGGCGATGATACCGGCCATGTAGCCGTACAGGGCGAAGTCATACCACTCCACCACGTTGCCAATGAAACCGGCCATGACCGCCGTGTGCCGCTTTCCGGTTCGCCGCATGCGCAACTCCTTTCCCAGGCGCTTTCGGCGGCACAGGATAACGGAGCGGCGCGTCGATTGCCCGCCGGATTAGCTCAGCCGTGGCGCGACGTCAGAATGTGGTGCAGACCGCCGCACTCCACCATCGGGTCATCGCAGTTGACCACGACCTCCGAGCGGGCCAGCACATGGCCCTTGCCGGTGATGGTGTTGCGCACCACGTCGTGGGCGCCGGCCTGCTCCACGCCAAGGAACTCGCCAATGAACCCGGACTCACGCAACGAGACGGTTTCCAGCTTGTCGCCGGGGCGGATTTCGCCTTCATGGTGCATCAATGCCAGCCGCGCCGAGGTACCGGTGCCGGTGGTGCTGCGGCAGATCACCCCGGGGTGCACGTAGGTGGCCGAGCGGGAGCGGTAAAAGTCATCGGCGACCTGTTCCACCGGCCCCATGAAGTGCAGAAACGGCAGCGGTCCCACATCGCCCAGGGTGTAATGGGAAAAACCGCGCTCCGCCTGGATCGCCTCGACGATGGCGCCGGCGCAGCGGGCCAGATCGCGCTCTTCGTCCCGGGTCAGGTGGAAACCCAGATCGCGGGCGTCCACCAGGGCGTAGAAACCGCCGCTGTAGGCCACGCTGTAGCTTATGTCGCCCAGATGCGGCACATGGATGGAGGCGCGATGGGTATCAATATAGCTGGGCAGACCGCCGCAGGTGATCGCTTCCACCACGCCGTTCTCGATCCGGGCATCGATCTGCACCAGCCCGGCCGGCGATTCCAGCAGAAAATGCTGATGCCCCTCGCGCTTGGGCACCAGGCCGCTCTCCAGCAGTGCCGTGGCGGTACAGATGGTGTTGGAGCCGGAGTAGATCGGATAGCCCATCACTTCCATGATGATGTAGCCGGTTTCCGCTCGGGGGTCCGAAGGCGGCACGATCAGATCCACGGACATTTCCGGCGCCCCGTAGGGTTCTTCCAACAGTAGCCGGCGCATGCCGTCGGCATCGTCACGCAGGTATTCCATTCGCTGGCGCACGGTGGCGCCGGGCAGCGGATCCACGCCGCCGGTGACGATTCGGCTCACGTCGCCGCCGGCGTGGGTGTCGATCAGTTGCAGGGTCAGTTCGTTTTTCATGACACCGGCGCCCCCCGATTCTGCTCCTGCTGGTTCAAGGCGAAGGGGGCACCGTGCTCCGGCCACTGAGCGTCGGGCACGATCACGATCTTGCCCAGGTAGTGGCTGCCGCGCTCCACGAAATAACGCTCCGCGCGGTGCAGGTCGGAGAGACGGAAGGCGCCGTGCAGCACCGGCTTGAGCGCCCCGTCGCGAATCCATTGCATCAGTTGCCCGGCTTCCCGCCGGGTGCCGTGGGACACCCCGAACACCTGGACCTGGTACAGATAAATCCGCGTCCAGAGAATCTCGCTGACGTTGCCGCCACTGGCGCCGGCGATGCTCAGGCGCGGGTAACCGTCACGGGCCTTCATGTCGAAAATCATGGTATCGATGAAGCGGTCGGTCATGTCGCCGCCCACCAGATCCATGACCGCATCGATGGGAGCCCCGCCGGTGAGATCCCGGACCCGCTCGGTGAAGGTGTCCATATTGGAGCGGTCCAGCACCGCCTCGGCGCCCAGTTCACGCAGCGCCTCCGCCTTGTCCGGCGTGCTCAGGGCATAGGGGATGGCGCCCAGCAGCCGGCACAGCTGGATCAACGCGGTGCCCACGCCACCACTGGCGCCGGTGACCAATACCCGCTCGCCGGCGCGCACCCGGGCGGCGGTGAGCATGTGGCAGGCGGTCTGGTAGGAACACATACCCAGGGCGGCCAGTTCGGCGTCGGCCAGTTCCGGGTTGGGCACCGCGTGGAACTGGTCCGACGGCACCACGATGTATTCGGCGAAGCCGCCATCGGCGCCATGGCCGTAATAATCCGGGGTCAGGTTAAGATCCTGTCGGTCATCCGGATAGAGATTGAAATCCAGCAGACCCCGTTCACCAAGGCGGGCTGGATCAACGCCTTCGCCCACCGCCACCACCCGGCCGGCCACGTCGGCGCCCTGGATGCGCGGGAACGTCAAGGTGGGCGCGCCGCCCATCTGAAAGGAGGTGACCTCGTCCTTCTCCTTGGTGGGATAGAGCCCTTCGCGGGCCTTGCGGTCGGTGTTGTTCTTGGCGGTGGCGGTCACCCGCACCAGCACCTGACCGGGGCCCGGCGCCGGCACCGGCAGATCGTCCCGGTAAACCAGCTTGTCCAAACCGCCGTGGCCGGTGAGCACCATGGCGGCCATGGTGTCGGGAATATCCCGCGCGTCGGCGTTAGAACTCATGAGCTCCTCCTTGCACGAATGCTTGCCGATGCCGCCTACCTGATAGCCCGGAACGGGATTTCAAGGTGGTCTTACCCCATTTGGGGGATGTGGGGTAGCAGGGCGCTGGCTAGGCTCGCCGTGGACAAGACAACACACTGGGGACGTTCACATGAACTTCAAACCGTTTCATACACTGGCCTTGATGGCCTTGCTGGCGGCTCTCGCCGCCTGCGGCGACTCCTCGTCGTCCTCTTCCGACGATTCCGACACTGGCCAGGCACGCACCGTCACCGGCACCGCCTCGGCGCCTTCCGGCATGGTCGCCTCACTGCGCGCGCCGGACCCGTTGCGGGTGGTGCTGGACTTCCTGATCCAGCCGGCGGCAGCGGCCATCACCGGCCTGCAGCCGGTCAACGGCGCCACCGTGGAATTGATCCGGGTGGACAATGACGGCAACCCGGTCGGCGAGGTGCTCGCCACCACCACCACGTCCACCACCGGCGATTACACCCTGACCCTGCCCCAGGGCGTGAACCTGGCCGGCAACCTGGTGGTGCGCATCCGCGGCGCCGACGCCCAGATGCGCGCCCAGGTAGTGGAGGAAGCGGTCAATATCGACCCCACTTCGGAATTCCTGCTGCGCGAATTCATCGCCCAGGGCACCGACCTGGAGCAACTGGTGATCAATGAGGTGGTCAAGCTCAAAGGCAAGGTGGAGGCCTTCGATCTCACCGCCGGCGCCAACCTGACCGACATGCTCGAGCAGTTGGACGCCGAGGTCGGCGACCTGGTGGAAAACCAGGTGGCGGTGATCAACGACGGCGGCGGCGACGCCGCCACGGTGGCCGGCCACTACCGCGCCAACGCCTTCTCGCTAGGCCTGCACGATAGCGATGATCAGAGCGGCGGCACCTTCGCCACCGACCTTTACACCAGCACCTTCACTTTCAGCGATGGCGGCGACGGCATCGTCGACCTCAACCTGACCGGCGAGGAAAGCGCCGAGGGCATGCTGTCCGGCAACACCGTCAGCGGCGCCTGGCTGGACTATGGCACCAGTGGGGAGGAGATGGACGAAACCTTCTCCGCCGCGCTCACCGCTTCCGGCATTCTGTCCGTGGAAGGCGAATTCGAGGAGGAAGTCGATGACGAGCATGCGTTCCGCTTCCCGCCCTCGGTGTACAACCTGCAACGGGTCGGCGACCGTGGGCTGTTCTTCCAGGTGTCCAAGGAAGCGGCGGTACGCTACGGCGTGACCCAGGACGGCGCCCTCAACCCGGACGACCGGCGCGGCGATGAAGCCTTCCGGGCCCTGGAGGTATTCGCCCGCACCCCCACGGATTTCAGCGACAACGACCTTGACGGTGATTTCGGTCGCGTCTACCTGGCCACCGAGATGGAACAGGGGTTGATCGCCGTGGAAGCGGAAACCAATGTGGTGAGCTTTAATGGCAACGGTAATCTGAATCTGGCCACCGGTACCTTCCATCGACTGGGCGTGGGCACCGGTTATGAAACCGGCGCCACCGAGACGGCCGAGAATTTGTCGGTGATCATCGACGGTGACGGTGACATCGTGGCCATCGGCGGCGAGCCCGAGGACGGTTTCATCAACGACACCCACGATTTCATCAGCCTGATGCGCGCCGAGGGAAGCGACTCGGAATTCGCCCGTTTCGACACCACCCTGATGGTGAAGCTGCCCCAAGCCACCCCCGACGTGGCCGGCAACCGCTATCGGATGCTGCTGCTGTCGCTGTTCCTGGAAGGCAACCCGGCGGGCGGCGCCAATATGGAAATGTACGCCAGCCAGTTCAATACCTTCCTGACCCTGGACAGCGCCACCCAGGCGACCCTGGCCGGCGGCATCAATGAGGTGAGCAAGAACAACCTGGCCGCCAACCTGGAAACCAGCGTGGATGAGGTCGAAGAAAGCTTTTCCGTGGACGTCGCCGCCAACGGCGCCGCCACCCTGACCCTGGAGGCTGATGACGGCACCAATGTGCTGGACGGCTTCTTCAATCAGGATGCCAGCCTGGGCCTGTTCACCCTGCGTTTCGAACCGGACCAGGGCGATCCCAACGAGTTGGGGCTGGTGGTGCTGGTGGAAGTGACGGGCGACAACGACGAGGATTAACGTCTTCTTCCGGCGCGCTCATCGCCCCCGCAAGCAATCGCGAAACAGGGCGTTGAGCGCCGCCGGATCACCGTCCGGCGTGTCCCCCTTGGCCTGATATCGGGACAGCCGCGACAGCTCGTGTTCGATGAACTCGTTGAGCGCCGGAATCGCCGGCACGAATTCCTTCTCCTGGCTGCGCTGCTTACGCGCCAGCAAGCGGCCGATCTCCTTGTCGAGGATTTCATTGTCCGCCACCAGCGCACGCAGCCGCTCGAATTCGATCGGCGCCGGCGTGCGGTACCGCTCCAGCCAGCGGATCGCCAGCAGCGGTCGCAGCACATAGAAATATTTCTTGAGCGGCACCAGCCTCGCCTTGAGATAACCGTGGTAATTCTTGTCCGCCATGCTGAGGTAATGAAACACACCCTTGTCGACGGCGTAGACGCTCGGCAGCAATGCCCGGGCCCGCTCGGCGAAGTGGCCGTCATCCCGATACAGGATCGACGACTGCAGCCATTCGACGATGGATGGGTTGGATTTACGCAGCAGTTTCAGCGCCTTGCGCAGATCCCAGCCGTTAAGATCAATGTCATCGACGATCTCGTACTCGATCACGTCGCGGCGGTCCTCCACATCCAGGGACAGATACCAGTCCTCGGAACGGACGTAGACAAAGCGGACATCGTAATCGCTGTTCGGAGAAGGAAATCCCCAGGCACGGCTACCGGATTCCACCGCGAGCAGCACGCGCACATCGTGCTCCTGCTCGGTGGCGCGCAGGCGCCGCAGAATCTCGCCATGGACGGCGGCGTCGATAACGCCTTCGGATAAGTCAGTCATGATTGCTCTTGGTCCGGATGCCAACCGAGCCGGGCACCCGCTTCATGGGCGGACACCGGTCGGAACTCCGCGGATGGTATCCCATGCCCGCGCCTTTGCCCCACGACCCGGTTGGCAGGCTTTGTAAAGCTTCGGAAAATTCAGGTTCATCGCGCCTGGGGCAGCGCGCGGCTGGCGACGGGAGCGGTTTCAGCCGCGACCGCCACGCATTGGGGCGGCCCGATCAGCCGTGGAGGTCGAGGATCGCCCGCCGGTCCATCAGTTGCAGTGCCCGCGCCAGCTCACGGTGGCCCCGACGGGCGGCATGCAGTGAATACCAGGCCTGCAGCCGTTCGCTGTCTCCGGGCACCCGCTCCAGAGCGTACTCGACGGCACGCAGGTATGGCGTGCGCAGGTCCGCCGGCAATGATGGCGCGCCGTCCTCCTCGCGTCCCAGCTCGATGGCCGCCACCAGCGCCAGTTGGCCGGCATCCACCAAGCGCGGCACCGCCGCGTAGGAAGCCGTTCCCACCGCGCCGTCACGCACCAGGTTCCGCCACAGCGTATCCAGAGCCTCGGGGTCCCCACCGGCCAGGGCATCCAGCACCGGGAAGGGATCATAGGGGCGGCCGTGGGCGCAATGCCAGGGCGTGCGTTGATCACTCATTGGGCTTTGCTCGTTTCAGTGGGAAAACGCCAAGGGTACCACCTTCACGCCGTCACGCCCCGGCCACCGCCCGCAGATGGGTGAGCACGGCCCGGGATGCCGCCGGCAAACAGCCTTTGAAGAAGTGGTCGGTGCCGGGAAACACGGTCACCGGATGGCGCCCGGCGCGCAAATGAGCGAGCAGGTCCGCCAGCGGCGCGCGCTCGTCGTCCTCGCCATGCAGCAGCAGCGCATCGGTGGGTACCGGCACCGGTTCGTAGACACGGCCATCGGGCACCTTGCCCACCGGCATGCCCATCAACACCAGCGCGTCCACCGGTCGCGCCAGCCGCGCGGCGGCGCGCGCGAACACCCAGGCGCCGAAGGAGAAGCCCACCAGGGCCAGGGGCAGGTCCGGATGGCGCGCCCGCAGCGCTTCGATCATCACGCCGGTGTCCTCGGTTTCGCCTTCCCCCTCATCGTGCTCACCTTCCGACCCGTCCACGCCACGGAACGCCGGTCGCGCCGCCAGCCAGCCGCCGGCACGCAGGGCCCGCGCCAGCGCATGGGGAACCGGATGGCGCGGTGAGCCGCCCAGCACCGGCTGCGGGTGCCCCACCAGGGCCATGCCCCGGGGTGGTCCATCCGGGTGATCCAGGGTCAAACGGAGACGGCCCGCCGGGCCGTTCAGATCAAGCGTCTCACGGCCACTGCTCATTGCCGCGCGTCACCGGCCTCGCACAGGCGGTCGCGGCCACCGTTCTTGGCCTCGTAGAGGGCATCGTCGACGCGGCGCAGCAGGGACGGCACGGTCTCCTCGGGGCCCAGGGCGGCCAGGCCGGCACTAAGCGTCACGGTGATCTTCTCCCGGTCGGACACCGGCAGCTGACTGGTGGCCATGGTATTGCGCAAACGCGACGCCACCGCGCGGCCACCTTGTAGATCTGTATCCGGCAGAACAACGATGAATTCCTCGCCCCCCAGCCTTCCGCAGTGATCCACTTCGCGGCACGACCTCAGCAGGATGTCGGCGAAGGCGCTCAGCACGCTGTCGCCACCGGCATGGCCCCAGGTGTCGTTAATGCGCTTGAAGTAATCCAGATCCAGGGACAATACGCACAATGGCAGCCCGGAGCGACGCGAATGCGCCACCTGCCAGTCCAGGGTCTCCATGATCGCGCGCCGGTTGGCGATTCCGGTGAGCTCATCGGTGCGGGCTAACGCGCTCAGTTGGTCGCGCATCATGCTTTCGTGGATTTCATGACCGACGGTGTCCGCCAGCAACTGCATGAAAATCAGATCGTCCTGAGTGAAAGGCCGGCACGGTTCCGGCGAGGAGAAATTCAGGGTGCCGTAGACCTTGCCCGCCACCTGAATCGGGCTGCCGATGTAGGACTCCAGACCGAAATTCAGATAACAGGGATGGTGGCGGATTTCACTGTGCGCGGTGTGGTGGAAACCGATCGGCCGGTCCGCCTTGAGCGTGTGCACGCAATAGGTCCCGGGCAGCTCGAACCCGGTGCCTGGAACCAGGCCTCCGTCCGGGCTCACGCAATGCTCGACCAGATAATCCTCTCTAACGATGCGCGACTGGATCGCCACCGGCAGCCCGAAATGACGCGCCCCCAGCTCCAGGATGGCGTCGATCCGTTCATCCCGACTCATGGACGGATTGGCGCTGATGGCATGCAGCCGTTGCAGCGTATCGATGGATTTTTCCACCGGCGCGGAGGGGCGCACCAAAGCGATGTAGCCGCTCACTTCACCGTGCGAATCATGCATCACGCCACCGCAGGTGTGTGCCAGGAACACGGTTCCATCGGCGCACCGGTAGGTCATCCGGTAATTGGCCATGCCGCCATGGGCGTCCGGGTTGTAACGACGCTGGCCCTGGTCGTCGAAGTCACTCCGGTCGGCATAGAAAATCGCCGTTTCCTGGCCGAGCATATCGGCCTGGGAATAACCGAACAGCCTCTCGGTGGCGGGATTGACATAAACCACCCGGCGCGCCTGATCGGCCACCACCACCGCTTCGGGGAGCTGATTGAAAATATCCGCGAGCAGAGCGGCTGAAACCGAGTTCAGCTCCGCCGGGGAGGACATGTCATCCGTGACTGGGGAGATCCCGCCACGTTGATTTTCTTGGGCCATAATCGAAGGGTCGCTGGACAGCCGGACAACCGACGATCACATGGTTGTCGTTAAACGCCGCGCTGTCAAAGCAAAAACCCCGGATTCACGCCCCCTTGACGCGCCACGGTCCGACTTGAAACAAAAGGTATATACAAAATATACGCGGCACCATCAGTGCCGGCGCTCACCACGCCGGTAGCACACCTGATCCGGCGCCAGGCCACGCCTTTCCGTGGCATCCAGATAGGCCCGGGCGGCGGCCTTGTCGGGGATGATCCAGCCCACCGCCAGCCCCACGCCCTCGTTGGCCGGCACCTGATTGTAATCGGCGACCACCGCGTTCACCGGGATCAGAGGCAGGGCCCAGAGCAGGCCATAGAACTTGTGCACGCGGGCGGAGTATTGGTAGGTGTCGATCCGCTCGCCCCGGTGGTACAGGCGGGCTTCCGCCTTCACCGGCGACAACCAGTAGGTGGGCAGCAGCCCCAGGGTCCAGCCGGACAGCTTGCCCGCCAGGTTATCGTCCAGGTAGTCGTTGCGGGCGTCCGCGTCCAGCTCGAAATAGTAGGGTCTGGGGTCGGTGTCGGCGTCGCAGACCGGCACCGCCACCGAGGTCTGATCCACCCGCGCCAACCCGCCGCCGACGATGCCGGCACAGCCGGTAAGAGCCAGGGCGGCGAGCAGCGTCGCCGCTTTACTGACGGAATTCATTCGCTTCCCCCTCGGAAAAGGAAGCGACGTTACACCGCCGCCGGGCGGCGTGCCACCGACCGCGACACGGCGGCGCCGGCTCAGGCAAAGCCGCCGTTGGCGCGCAGCACCTGGGCGTTGACCCAACCGCCGTCCGGGCCGGCCAGGAACGACACCACGCCGGCGATATCATCCGGTTCGCCGAGCCGTTCCAGGGGTGCCTGGGCGGCCAGCTGGTCGATCAGCGCCTGGGACTTGCCCTCCAGGAACAGTTCCGTGCCCACCGGTCCCGGCGCCACGGCATTCACCGTGATATGCCGGCCGCGCAGCTCGTTGGCGAGCACCCGCACCAGACCTTCCACGCCGGCCTTGCTGGCGATGTAGGGGCCATAGGCAGGCAACGCCTTGGCAATGACGCTGGTGGAGAGGGCCACGATGCGGCCGCCTTGCCCGAGCCGGGCGGCGGCCTCGGCGAGCACCAGGAAGGTGCCGCGCAGGTTGGTGCGAATGACCCGGTCGAAATCCGCCAGGCGGGCGGTTTCAATCGGCGCCATGGGCAGCTCGCCGGCGCTGTTGACCACCACATGGACGCCACCCAGGGTTTGTTCCGCGCTGTCGAACAACCGCGCCACGTCCTGCTCGTCACCCACATCCGCCCGCACCGCCAGGGCGCGGCCGCCGTCCGCCTCGATGGCGTCCACCACCTCCCGGGCGGCGGCTTCAGAGTGGGCGTAGTTGACCACCACGGCGAAGCCGTCCCGGGCCAGCCGCAGGGCAATGGCGCGGCCAATACCACGGGAGGCGCCGGTGACCAGGGCGACCTTGGAAGAGTGTTCGATGGAAGTGCTGCTCATGGGGGACCTCTCAGCGCAATGAATCGGAAAACCCCATGCTATCGTTCAGGAAACATCGATAAACCCGACAACCCTGATAACTCTATTCGGTTTTTATGAACAATCAGACGCGAAACTACAGCCCGGCCAGTCGCTCCAGGGTGTCCGGGTAGCGTTCGATCAGGCGGATCAGGGTAGCGGCCTGGGCGTTGGGGCGGGCACGGCCCTGCTCCCAGTTTTCCAGGGTGCGGGGATTGGTGCGCAGGTACATGGCGAACACCGCCCGGGACAGGTTGAGGCGCTCGCGCAGGGCCAGCAGGTCACCGGCGTCAATGGCCGCCACCGGCGCCAGCCGGGCCTCCTGACCACGCAGGGTAAGTTTGCCCTGGCGCTGGGCCTCCAGTTCCTGGAAGCCTTCCTTCAATTCCGCGAACAGATCCCGCTTCATGTCATGATCCTCCCGTCTGATTACGCCTCGCCATCAACTCCGCCTTCAGCAGGCGTCTCAGCGCGCGACGCTCGGCCAGCGTCAAATCGTCGGCCTCGTCCTTGCCGTAGAGCGTGAACAACCAGAACTGAGCGCCCGTGGGCCACCAGTAATAGATCACCCGTAAGCCGCCGCGCGTGCCCTTGCCGCGCCGTTCATCCACGAAACGCAGCTTGCGCAATCCGCCGGTGCCCGGCATCCGGGGGCCGGCCTCCGGATGCAGCATCAGAATCCGCTGCAGCAGCCAATAGGTGTCCTCGTCCAGATACGCCGCCCGGTGGCGCCGGAACGGCGTCAACTCCACGAATACCGCTCGCATACTATACGCTCCCTGCGTACAAATAAACCCCACCCGGATGAATGGGTCGTCCAGGTCTAATGTACGCAGGCACCAACGGCGGCGAAGTCGGAGGATGGCCAGGAAAACCGTGGGAGATCAGCGCGGCACGGCGTCAGCCGATCGCCATGGTGGCGCTCAGCGGCGGGTGGCGGCGGCCAGTACCGCCTCGGCCAGGGCGGCCACGGAGCGCGGCGCGCTGCCCTCCGCCTTGTTGCTCAGGGTAACGAAAGCGGGCTGGCCGGCCCCCACCGTGCCAGCGATCACCCGCGCCAGGGCGGCGCGGGTGTCCGGGTCCGGATCCACCAGCTTGTCGAAGGGTGAGTAGCGGTCGCGGGCGTCTTCGTACCCGTAAGCGCCGTGCCTGAGGTTCAGGTTCCAGCGGCACACCAGAGGGCCGGGCCAGAGCGCGCGCAGCACCGGGAGCTGTTCGGTGATGGGGGGCATCTTGCCGTGCAGGCCCAGGCAGTAGGTGGCACCGGTGTCCTTGAGAGCGGCCACGAAGTCCGGCGTCAGCCAGTGCGGATCGCGCACCTCCACCGCCAGCGGCGTGGCCGGCGCCCGGGCCCGCAGGCCGCGCAACAGGTCATGCAGGCGTTCGATCACCGGTGCCATATGCCCCAGCCAGGCGCCGGGCAGCGGGCTGATCTGGAACACCAGGGCGCCGAGTTTCCCGCCCAGCCCCTCCGCCGCCGGTGCCAGAAAGTCCCGCCAGGCCAGTTCGGCGTCCAGGAAATCCGGGTTGGGCTTCAGGCCCTGGCCGCCACTACCACGGCGCAAGGCGTCGGTGACGCGGCTCGGCGCCTTGACCACGAAGCGGAAAGCCGCCGGTACCTGGCGGGCGTGGTCGGCGTACTGCGCCATGGAAAGCGGCCGGTAGAAGCCCCGGTCGAGCCCCACGGCGTTGAACAGGGGATGGCGCGCGTAGGCGTCGAGGCCTTCCCTGGAAAGTTGGCCCTCGTCATACAGCTTGTCCCAGACCAGACCGGCCCAGCCAGGGTAATGCCAGGAAGAGGTGCCCAGCCACAGCCGTTCCGGCAGAGCGGCGGCCAGGGACGCGAGGGCGGGGTCCGGCGCCGCCGGCCGCACCGCCGGGGGCACGGCGGCGGGCGCCTCGAACAGGACGCCGGTGCCCGGCGGTGGCGGCTCGGTGGGCATGGCGGGCGGGGTTATTCCACTTTCAGGGTGTTGGGAGCGTGCTCGGTGATAGCCAGCCCGGTGCCGTCCAGGGCGGTCTCCAGGGCCTGGCGAATGCTCATGCGCCCGGCCACCGGCTGAACCTGGACGGCGCCGATTTCATCGGTGTCCGCCTCGATGAAACAGCCGGTGGCGTGGGCCAGTTGCTGGGCGGTTTCATCGAAGCGCTGGGCCGGCAAGTCGTAACTCGCGACGGCGTCGCACTTGCCGGTTTCCATCGGCGCGGCGCGGTCCTGGCCGGTGCAGCCGGCCAGCATCAGGGCGCCGGCGCCCAGGGCCATCATCAGGGTATCGCGCATCGTTCAATCTCCATTTGCAATGATGTGCACTCTGAGACCGGTGCGCGCGCTCCGGGTTCCGGCGTCAGGCCAGGTCGGGGAGTCCGTCGAGCAGCTTGTCCAGAGTCACCGGATAATCGCGCACGCGCACACCGGTGGCGTTATGGACCGCGTTGGCCACGGCGGCGCTGACGCCGCAAATGCCCAGCTCGCCCACGCCCTTGGCTTTCAGGGGCGTGGAATAGCGGTCCTCGCCTTCCAGGAAAATCACTTCCTGCTCCGGGATGTCGGCGTGCACCGGCACCTCGTAGCCGGCCAGATCGTGGTTGGCGAAGAACCCGTAGCGGGTATCCACCGCCAGCTCCTCCATCAGGGCCGCGCCCACGCCCATGGTCATGGCGCCGATCACCTGGCTGCGGGCGGTGACCGGGTTGAGGATGCGGCCGGCGTCGCACACCGCCAGCATGCGCCGCACACGGATCTCACCGGTGGCGGCGTGCACGCCCACTTCCACGAAGTGGGCGCCGAAGGTGGCGAGCAGGTACTCCTTGCCGCGGAAGTCGCCGAACTCGATCTTGTCCTCGGCCACCAGCTCCTCGCCGCCGCCCACCTCGGTGAGCGGCGTGCGGCGGTCACCGTGGCGAACCACGCTGTCGGCGAAGCTCAGGTCCTCGGGGTCGGCGTCCAGGCGCTCGGCGATGGCTTCGCGCAGGGCGACGCAGGCGGCGTAAACGCCGGCTGTGGAACTGGCCGCGCCCCACTGGCCACCGGAGCCGGCGGAGGCCGGCGCATCGGAATCGCCGAGCGCCACGTCCACCGCGTCCAGGGGCACGCCGAGCATTTCCGCGGCGGTCTGGGCGATGATGGTGTAGGAGCCGGTGCCGATGTCGGTCATGTCGGTCTCCACACGTACGGTGCCGTCCGGCTTGAGTCGTACCCGGGCGCCAGAGGCCTGCACCGGCGCGCCCCGGTAGGCGCCGGCCACGCCGTGGCCGATCAGCCATTGGCCGTCGCGGCGGGCGCCGGGCTTGCGGTTACGTTCATTCCAGCCAAAACGCTCGGCGCCCCGTTCCAGGCATTCCACGAAATGCCGCTCGGAGAAGGGCCGCTCGGGGTTGTCCGGGTCCACCTGGGTGTCGTTGAGCACGCGGAACGCCACCGGGTCCATGTCCAGTTTCCCGGCCATTTCGTCCATGGCCACTTCCAGGGCCATCAAACCGGCGGTTTCGCCGGGGGCGCGCATGGCGTTGCTTTCCGGCAGGTGCATTTCCAGAGGCCGGTGCACCAGCAGGCGGTTGGCGCCGGCGTAGAAATGCTGGGTGGGCGCGGCGCCGTTCTCGCCATCGCCGCCGGGCAGGGTGTTGCTGGTGTTGTCGTGGCCGATGGCGGTGATGCGCCCGTCCCGATCGGTGCCGATGCGGATGCGCTGGATGGTCAGGCCGCGATGGGTGGCGTTGTTGGCGATCAGCGGGCGCGGCAGCGCCACCTTCACCGGCCGGCCGGTTTCCCGGGCGGCCACCGCCGCCAGCACCGCGTCGGCGCGCAGGAACAGCTTGGCGCCGAAACCGCCGCCGATGTAGGGCGAATCGAGCCGCACTTTTTCGGCGGGCAGGTCGAACGCCTTGGCCAGCGCCTGCTTGCTCCACTCGATCATCTGATTGGCGCTCCACAGGGTGAGCGCGCCGTCCTTCCATTCGGCGATGGAGGCATGGGGTTCCATCTGCGCGTGGCTCTGGGCCGGCGTGGTGTAGGTCTGGTCGAGTTTCACCGGCGCTTCGGCGAACGCCCGGTCGAAGTCGCCCACCTTCGCCATCGGTTCCACCTCGTCATCCTGGTGGGCGCGGCGTTGCTCGGCGAGATCGAAGGAGGCGCTTTTGTCCTCGTCGTAGTCGGTGCGGATCAGGGCGGCGGCGGCGCGGGCACGCTCGAAGGAGTCCGCCACCACCACGGCGATGGCCTGGTGGTAATGCTGGATGTCGCGGCCACCGAACAGGTAGGCCACGTTCATTCTCGCCTTGGGCAGCCGGTCCATGTCCAGGGTGGTGATCACCGCCACCACGCCCGGCGCCGCCTTGGCGGCGCGGGTGTCCATGGAACGGATGCGGCCCTTGGCGATGGCGGCGCCCACCGGGTAGCCGACCAGCTGGCCGTTGGCCACGTCATGGCGCTCGTAGGCGTAGGGCGCGGTGCCGGTGGTTTTCAGCGGGCCATCGATGCGCGGCAGGGGCTGGCCCAGCACGGTTCCGCGATCGGCCGGATTGCTCCCGGCGGGTTTGTCGAAACGCATGGGTTACTCCTTCGCTTCCGCGAGCACGGCGGCCAGGGTGCGCTCGGCCAGGTTCACCTTGAAGCGGTTCTCGTGGGTGGGCTCGGCGCCGTCCAGTAGCCGCGCCATCACCGCCTTGGCGCCCCTCGGCAGGGCCTCGTCCGCCTCTTCCCGGCGCCATGGCTTCGGCGCCACGCCGCCCAGCGCCACCCGGCCGCTGCCGTCGGGCTGAACCACCGCCGCCACCGACACCAGGGCGAAAGCGTAGGACGCCCGGTCGCGCACCTTGTGGTAGAAATGCTTGCCGCCCAGGGGCCTGGGCAGGGTCACGGCGGTGATGAACTCGCCGGGAATCAGCACCGAATCAATCTGCGGCGTGTCGCCGGGCAGGCGGTGAAAATCGGCGATGGGGATGGCCCGGGTATTGCCGTTGGGCAGCACGGTTTCCACTTCCGCGTCCAGCAAGCGCATGGCCACCGCCATGTCACTGGGGTGGGTGGCGATGCAGTGCTCGCTGCCGCCGATGACCGCCAATTGGCGGCTGAAGCCCTCCCGGGCGGCGCAGCCGGCGCCGGGCCTGCGTTTGTTGCAGGGCATGTTGGTGTCGTAGAAGTACGGGCAGCGGGTGCGCTGCAACAGGTTACCGCCGGTGGTGGCCTTGTTGCGCAACTGCCCGGAGGCGCCGGCCACCAGGGCCCGGGTGAGCACGCCGTAGTGGCGCCGTACCCGGGGGTCGGCGGCCAGGTCGGTGTTGCGCACCAGAGCGCCCACGCGCAGACCGCCGTCGTCGGTGTCCTCGATGGTGTCCAGCCCCAGGCCGTTCACGTCGATAAGATGGGCCGGGGTTTCCACCTCGATCTTCATCAGGTCCAGCAGATTGGTGCCACCGGCGATGAAACGGGCGTGGTCCGTGGACGCCGCCGCCATGGCCGCCTGTTGCGGGGTCTCCGCCCGTTCGTAGGTAAAGGCTCTCATGATTGCTCCCCGGCCACGTCCCGCACGGCGTCGAGAATGTTGGCGTAGGCGCCGCAGCGGCAGATGTTGCCGCTCATGCGCTCGCGGATTTCTTCCGCCGTCACCTTCATCGGCGCGTTCAGGTCGGCGGTCACGTGGCTGGGCACCCCGTCTTGAATTTCCTGCAGGGTGGCCTTGGCGGAGCAGATCTGTCCCGGCGTGCAGTAACCGCACTGGTAGCCATCATGCTCGATGAAGGCCGCCTGCATGGGGTCGAGATTGTCCGGCGTGCCCAGGCCTTCCACGGTGGTGATCTCGTCCCCCTCGTGCATCACCGCCAGGGACAGGCAGGCGTTCACCCGCCGGCCGTTGACCATCACCGTGCAGGCACCGCACTGACCGTGGTCGCAGCCCTTCTTGGTGCCGGTCAGTCGCAGCTGTTCGCGCAGGGCGTCGAGCAGGGTCAGCCGGGTGTCGGCGGTGAACCGGCGGGGTACGCCGTTGACGGTGAACGCCACTTCGGCGGTGGCCGCCTTGTCATCGGCGGCGGGAGCGCTGGTGGGGCTTTCACCGTCGCGACCAGCGGTGGCCAGTCGAGGCAGGCCCAGGGAGGCCGCGGAGGCGGCGCCGACGATCATCAGGGCGCGACGCGTGATCTTGAAACGGGGGTGCTGGGACATGGTCACCGATCCTTCTGGCTGGCGGGGCGACCGTGTCGATGCCGCCCGCTGGCGAGGACGTACGTGTGAAAAGCCTTGTTTCCACGTTACTGGAGACAACTTACCGGAAACGAAGAGGCGCACGCATTTCGAATGGATAAATCGATGTAAAAAACCACCCTAGCGAACGCCCCGGCACACCGGCTTGCCCGATCCTGCCCCATGCCTGCCGGATCCTCCAAACCCGGCCGCCGGTCACGCGATCAGCGCATTACCTGCTCGAAGAAGGCGAACAGGGATTCCTCCAGCGACCGGTACTGGATGCCCAGTTCCTCGCGGCTGCGCCGGTTGTCGGCCCGCCAGGGCAGGTTCACGTTGCGGGTAACGTAGTCGCGGGTCAGGGTCTTGTTGACCATCGGCCCGAACAACCATACCGCCGCCTTGGGCAGGGTCCGCTTGGGCAGAGGGTAGTCCTTGCCGAAGCGGTGACGCAGGACCCGCGCGATCTCCGGGAAACTGGTGTCGTGGCCGGACAAAATGTAACGCCCATGGGCTTCCGGCAGGAACGCGGCGCGCACATGAGCCTCGGCTACTTCACGCACGTCCACCACGCCCATGCCGATGTCCGGCACGCCCATGCGCGCGGTGCCGTCGCCAAGCTGGCGCACGATAGTGAAGCTCTCCGAGGTGGCGTTGGGATTGATACCCGGGCCCACCACCAGCGACGGATTGATGGTCACCAGATCCCAGCGTTGTTGTGACTTGGCGATCTTCCAGGCTTCCCGCTCGGCCAAGGTCTTGGAGTAGGAGTAAGCCTGATGCTCCAGGGACGAACTGGTGTTCCAGTCCGCTTCCGTGAACACGCCCTGGGCGGTGTCTTCCAGGTCCGCGTTGTCGCCGTAAATGGCGGCGCAGCTGCTGGTCAGCACCACGCGCCGCACCGAGGGCGTGTCGTTCGCCGTTTCCAGCACGTTGCGGGTGCCCTGCTGGGCCGGTTCCACCAGCTCCTTGAGCGGGTCCTTCACCGAGGTGATGAACGGCGAGGCGGTGTGAAACACCACCGAACAGCCGGCCATGGCCTCGGCGTAGGAGCCCGGCGCCAGCAAATCCGCCTTGAAATAACGAATCTCGCCGGGGGTACGCTCGGCGATGGCATTGAGGTATTTGAGCTTGTCCGGATTGTCCGGATCACGCACCGGCGCGTGCACGGTAAGCCCTTCTTCCAGCAACCGCTCCATCAGCCGGCCGGCCACGTAACCGGTAGCGCCGGTGACCATCACCGGCATGCTCGTATCGATTTGCATAATCGCCTCCTCCGCCTTGATTCCCGGCATCATGGGCGCCGCGCCTGGTCCTGTAACTGACGGACGGAACCGAGCGCCGGGGCGATAGGGTCACGGCTCATACACTGGCGCGCGACGGTGTGCCGCTCATATTCAGCGCAACTGAACCGTTCTTTCAGCGTTATTCGATTAGTATTCGGTGGTTTTAAGGGAGGCATCATGACGGGATCAGAACAGCGGGCCGATACCGGCCTCCGGGACATTCGCGCCATCGTGTTGGCCGGCGGCGTGGTGCTGGCGCTGGCGTTTGGCGTGCGCGCCGTATTCGGTGGCGTGGTGCAGCCGCTGTCCGATGAGCTGTTCGGCGGTCGCATCGAGGTGTTCTCCCTGTCGATCGCCATCCAGAACCTGGTGTGGGGGCTGGCCCAGCCCGGCTTCGGCATCCTCGCCGACCGCTACGGCGACCGCCGCGCCCTGTGGCTGGGCTTCGTCTGCTACCTGGCCGGCATGCTGATCTGCGTGTTCGCCAGCAGCGCCTGGGCCCAGCATCTGGGCGCCGGGGTGTTGGTGGGCATGGGCATTTCCGGCACCGCCTTCGGCCTGGTGCTGGCGGTGGTGGGCCGGGCGGCCCCGGAGCACAAGCGGGCCCATTACCTGGGCATCACCTCGGCCATGGGCTCCGCCGGCCAGGTGGTGCTGCCGCTGCTCACCGCCTGGCTGATCGAGTGGCTGGACTGGCGCATGACCCTGCTGGTGATCACCGCCACCCTGCTGCCCATGGCGCTGTGCATTCCACGCCTTCGGGTGGCGGCCACGGAGCACGACACCGCCGGCGCCGCGCCGCCACCGCTGCCCGCCATGGTGCGCGGCGCCTTCGGCTATCGGGATTACCTGCTGCTCAACGCCGGCTTCTTCGTGTGCGGTTTCCACCTGGCATTCATCACCGCCCACCTGCCCACCTATGTGCAGAACTTCTGCGTATCCGCCGCCTCGCCGGCGGAACTTCGCGCCCTGGGGCTGCAGGCCCTGGCGCTGGCCGGTCTGGCCAATATTTTCGGCACCCTGTTCGCGTCACGGCTGGGCATGCGTTTTCCCAAACCCTATGTGCTGGCCGCCATTTACGCGCTGCGCGCCCTGGTGATCCTGATTTTCATCACCCTGCCGCTGACGCCGGCCTCGGTGATGATCTTCGCCCTGGTGATGGGCGGGCTGTGGCTGTCCACGGTGCCGCTGACCAGCGCCCTGGTACTGACCCAGTTCGGACCGCGCGCCATGGGCACCCTGTTCGGCTTCGTGTTTCTCAGCCATCAACTGGGCAGCTTCGCCGGCGTCTGGCTGGGCGGCGTGTTCTTCGATCGCTTCGCCAGCTATGACCAGATATGGTACCTGGCCATCGCGCTGGGGGTGCTGTCTTCCCTGGCCCATCTGTTCGTCCACGAGCGGCCGGCACCGGCCGCCGCCATTGCCTGATTGCTTTATGCCGCTTCAACCGCTGACGTCCCGCGCCATCCTGATACTGATCCTGGTGTTCGCCGCCTTCGGCGCCCAGCAGACCGCCGTCAAAGCGGTGGTTTCCGACATGGCGCCGCTAACCCAGACCTTCCTGCGCTCGCTGGGCGGCACGGCGCTGCTGGCGCTGTGGTTTCTCGGCCAGCGCCGCAACCCGTTCCGCGCGCCCACCGGCCCGTCCATGCTCCTGGGCCTGCTGTTCGCGCTGGATTTCGGCTTTCTGTATCTGGGGCTGGCGCTGACCAGCGCCGCCCACGCCGCGGTGATCTATTACACCGCGCCGATGATGATCGCCCTGGGCGCCATGTACATCGTTCGCGACGAACCGGTGCGCCGCTTCAAGGTGCTGGGCATTCTGTTCGCCTTTCTGGGCGTGGCGCTCACCGCCTTCTCCGGCACCGGCGGCAGCGGCGCCGCCACCGTGCTCGGCGACCTGCTGTGCTTCGCCGGCGCGGTGTGCTGGGCGGCCACCGTGCTGGTGATCCGCGCCACCGACCTGCGCGACCTGGACGCGCCGGTGGTGCTGTTCCACCAGTTGTTCGGCTCGGTGCCCCTGCTGGGCTTGGCCACCCTGGTACCGGACGGTGGCTGGAGCGTTCACTGGAGCCCGGCGCTGATCGCCTCCCTGGCCTTCCAGACCGTGGGCGTGGCGTTCCTGAGCTACCTGGTGTTCTTCGCCATGCTGCGCCGCCACTACACTTCCCAGGTGTCCGCCATGAATTTCCTGGCGCCGCTGTTCGGCGTGGTGTTCGCGGTGGTGCTGCTGGGCGAGCGGCAGAACGCCCTGTTCTGGGTGGGCGCGGCCGCCATCGTCGGCGGCCTGTGCGTGGTCAACCAGCGCCGGGCCGGTCACCCGGCCTGAGCGCGCCGCCCTCTCACTCAAAGGTGATCGGTGAAGAAGGCGTCCAGCTTGTCGAATGGAATCAGGTCCACCCGGTCGTAGAGGTCCACGTGGCCGGCGCCGGGAATCTCCAGTAGCTCCTTGGGCTCGGCGGCGCGGGCGTAGGCGTCGCGGCTGAACTCGATGGAGTGCGCTTCGGAGCCGGTGATGAACAGCATCGGCCGGGGCGAGATGGTCTCAATGTCCTGGAACGGGTAGAAGTTCATGAACTTCACGTTGCTGGACAGGGTCGGGTGGGTGGTCAGCGCCGGGGACGAGCTTTCCGGGGTGTATTCGCCGCGCGGCGTACGGTAGAAATCGTAGAACTCCCGTTCGATGGCCGTGGAGTCCTCGGTGATTTCATGCACGGTGCCGCTGGTGTAGAGGGTTTCCCCACCGTTGTATTCCACCTGCCGTTGTTTCGCCGCCTGTTCCAGGATCACCTTGCGCTGTTCCAGGGACAGACCGTGGTTGAGCCCGTTACGGTTGGCGGCGCCCATGTTGTACATGCTCACCGTGGCCACCGCTTTCAGGCGCGGATCGATCTTGGCGGCGCTGATGGCGAAGCTGCCGCTGCCACAAACGCCGATCACGCCGATGCGTTGCGCGTCCACGAACGCCTGGCTGGACAGGAAATCCACCGCCGCGCTGAAATCCTCGGCGTAAATGTCCGGGGACACGGCATTACGGGGCCGGCCTTCGCTTTCGCCCCAGAACGACAGATCCAGGGACAGGGTGACGAAGCCACGCTCGGCCATCTTGGTGGCGTAGAGGTTGGCGCTTTGTTCCTTCACCGCGCCCATGGGGTGGCCCACCACGATGGCCGGATGGGCGCTGTCGCGGTCCAGACCCTCGGGCACGAACAGGTTGCCCACCACCTTCATCTGGTATTGGTTGGGGAAGGTCACCTTTTCCACGGTGACCCGGTCACTGGTGTAGAAGTTGTTCGCATCGCTTGGCATGTCGGCTCCTCCTGCGGAGATCAAACACAAGTTGAAAATCAGCGCGGTCAGCAGTGGCTTCATCATGACTCCGTTCGCCGGGTGAAGAAGGCCAGCGTTACCGCCGCCAGTAACAGGGCGGCGCTGACCAGGAAAGTGGTCTGGTAGCCACGGGTATCGAACAGGACGCCGCCCACCGACGAGCCCAGGGCAATGGAAAGCTGGATCACCGCCACCATCAGGCCACCACCGGTTTCCGCGTCGTCGGGAAGGGCCCGGGCGATCCAGGTCCACCAGCCCGCCGGCGCCGCCGTGGCCACCAGCCCCCAGAAGCCGAGCAGCGCCGCCACCGGCCACACCCGGTGGCCGAACAGGGTCAGCGCCACGGCGACGCCCGCCATCAACAGGGGAATCAGCATCAGGGTGCGGTACAGGTGCCGGTTGAGCACGAAGCCCACCAGGGTGGTGCCAAACACGCCGGCGGCGCCGATGCCCATGAGAATCCAGGACAGGGTGCTCACCTCCACCCGCGTCACCGTTTCCAGAAACGGCCGCACATAGGTGAACAGGGAAAACTGGCCCATGAAGAACACGCCCACCGCCAGCATGCCCACCGCCACCGGCGGCCGCGTGAGCAGCTTGAACACGGCAGTGGGCGCCGCCGACCGCGCCTCGGCACGCATCGACGGCAGGCTCCGCCATTGCCAGAGCAGTACCGCCAGCCCCACCGGCACCAGGCAGAAAAAGGCGCCGCGCCAGCCGATCGCCTCACCCAGCCAGGCGCCCAGCGGCGGCGCCACCACCATGGCCACGGCGTTGCCGCCGTTGAAGATGCCCAGCGCCCGGGGCACCTGATGGGGCGGCACCAGCCGCATCGCCACCGCCGCGGACAGCGACCAGAAGCCGCCGATCACTACGCCGATCAGGGCGCGGCCGATCATGTACACGGTGAACGTGGGCGCCAGCGCCACCGTGGCGCCGGACACCACCATCAGTGCGGTGAGCAGCAACATCAGGGTCTTGCGGTTCATGCGCCCGGCCAGGGAGGCGATGCTCAGGCTGGTGAGCACCGCGAACACGCCGGAGATGGTCAGCCCCTGCCCGGCCAGCCCTTCGCCCACGCCAAACTCGGCGGCGATGGGCGTAAGCAGGCTCACCGGCAGGAACTCGGAGGCAATCAGCGTGAACACGCACAGCGTCATGGCCAGCACGCCGCTCCAGTAAGCGGGCACGGAGCCCACCTGTTCCAGGGTCGCCGTTCGGGGTTGAGAAGGCATTCCGGTCCTGTTCGCGGGAGAGAATTTCAGAGACCGTGCATTCTCCGCCGCCACCCCGGGCTTGACTAGCTAATGAATTCTTAATGAGGATATTAGCTCTACTAATCAATCAGCCGGGGCCCGGGATGATCAAGCGCAACTTCAACGACCTGCTGGCCTTCGTCACCGTGGCCCGGGAAGGCAGCTTTACCCGCGCCGCCGCGCGCCTGGGCGTGACCCAGTCCGCCCTCAGCCAGACCGTCAGCGGCCTGGAGCGCCAGCTCGACATCCGCCTGCTGACCCGCACCACCCGCAGTGTCTCCCCCACCGCCGCCGGCGAACGCCTGCTGAAAACCATCGGCCACCGCTTCGACGAGATCGAGGCGGAACTGGACGCGCTCACCGAGTTGCGCGACAAGCCCGCCGGCACGGTGCGCATCACCTGCGGCGACCATGTGCTGCGCCACACCCTGCTGCCCCGCCTGGCGCCGCTGATGCACGACTACCCCGACATCAACCTGGAGTTTGATGTTAACTACGGCTTCCGCGACATCGTCGCCGACCGGTTCGACGCCGGCGTGCGTCTGGGCGACACCATCGACAAGGACATGATCGCGGTGCCCATCGGCCCGCCCCTGCGCATGGCCGCCGTGGCCACGCCGGCCTACTTCGAGGCCCACGGTCGACCGGCCACCCCGGCGGACCTCACCGAGCACCTTTGCATCAACCTGCGCTTCCCCACCCACGGCGGTCTGTACGTCTGGGAGTTCGACCACCGGGGCCGGGAGCAAACCGTGCGCGTGGACGGCCAGTTGGTGTTCAACACCTCACCACCAATAGTGGACGCCGCCCTGCACGGCCTGGGCATCGCCTTCCTGCCGGAGCAGGAGTTCGCGCCCCACCTGGAAGCGGGGCGCCTGGAGCGGGTACTGGACGACTGGTGCGAACCGTTCCCCGGCTATTACCTCTACTACCCCAGCCGCCGCCAGCCCTCGCCGGCCTTTTCCCTGGTGCTGAACGCCCTGCGGGTTTAACGGGGCTCCACGACCTGTCCGAGCTCGGCGAGCCCGCGCCTGGCCAGGCGGTGTTCATTGAAACTGTAAGCCCCCGGCTTGAGCGGCTGGACCACCACCTATAAGATTGAGACTGATTATCAATTGCATGATTTGGGAATTGACGCGGGGGACGTCATCATGTCGGCGGGCGAACTGACCCAGGATCCGCTCCAGCATCTGTATCGCGGCCATCACGGCTGGCTGCGCGGCTGGCTGTGCCACCGGCTGGGCTGTTCGGAGACCGCCGCCGACCTGGCCCAGGATACCTTCGTGCGGATCATGCAGCGCCAGCGCCAGGAGCGGGATTTCACCGTCAGTCATCCGCGCCAGTACCTGCGTCTGGTGGCCAATGGTTTGATGGTCGACCATTTTCGCCGCCGCGCGGTGGAGCAGGCCTATCTGGAGGCCCTGGCGCAACGCCCGGAGGCCGCCACCCTGGCCCTCGAGGAGCAGCAGATCATCCTGGAAACCCTGCAGCAACTGGATCGCATGTTGGATACCCTGCCCGCCGCCACCCGTCGGGCGTTTCTGCTGTCGCGGCTCGACGGCCTGACCTACCCGCAAATCGCCGAACGGCTGGGCGTATCGTCGCGCACCGTGAAACGGCATATGCAACGGGCCTTCCTGGCCTGCCTGGACCATATGGTCGGCCAGGAAATAACACCGTGACCGACCGCCCCACCCTGCTGCGGGAAGCATCCGCCTGGCTGGTGCGCCTGGATGCCGGCGCCCTTAGCGACGACGAGCAGGATGCCCTGCGGCGCTGGTACCAGACCAGCGAAGCCCACCGCCGGGTCTGGGAGGCGGCCTGCCAACTCAATCAGCAATTCACCAGCCTGCCGGCGGACCTGGCCGCGCCGGTATTGCGGCGCCCGCGCCTGCACCGGCGCACCGTGCTGAAATCCCTGGCCGGCCTGGGGCTGGCCGCGCCGCTGGGCTGGCACCTGGCCAATGAAGCCCCGTGGCGCCCCTGGCTGGCCGCGCACCGCACCGCCGTGGGCGAACGGCGAGCGCTGACCCTGGCCGACGGCAGCGCCGTGATACTGAATACCGACACCGCCCTGGACGTGGTCACGGACGGCACTGACCTGGAGTTGCGCCTGTACCAGGGCGAGCTGTTCGTGCGCACCGGCCACCGCCGGCCCGGCACCCTCTCGGTGCGCACCGCCCAGGGGCGGGTACGTGCCCTGGGCACTGAGTTCGCGGTGCGTTGCCTGGACCAGGCGACCCGGGTCACGGTGGCGCGGGACGCGGTGACGCTGACGCCACTGTCCGGCACCGGGCAACGGCTGGTGCAGGGCCAGGAAGGCCTGTTCTCCGACACGGCGGTAACTGCCGTGGGCGCGGCGCCCGCCGACCGGCTGGCCTGGCGCCAGGGCGAGCTGGTGGTGGAGAGCTGGCCGCTGGCCGAGGTGATCGCGGAGCTCGCCCGCTACCGGCCCGGGGTGCTGCGTTGCCAGCCGGACGTGGCCGACCTGCGTATTTCCGGTGTGTTCCAGACCGACGATACCGAGCTGGCGCTGGAGGTGCTGGAACAGGTCTTCCATCTGCGCGTCAGCCGGTTCACCGATTTCTGGGTATCCGTTGGCGCCCCACCCGCATAAGTTGGCCCCTTTTCGGCTGCTCACTCGACTACTGGATAAACGTCCATTGAAGAGCAATGTCGAGGAAACCATGTTCCACACTCTTTCCACCCCCCGCCGGGCCCTGCTTTGCCTGCTCCTGGCGAGCCTGCCCCTGGCCGGCGCCGCCCAGGCCCGCCCCTACCACGACCAGGAGGTGAACGACGCCCGCCACCCGTTCCAGATCGCTCCCGGCCCCATGGCCACCGCGCTCAACCAACTGGCGCGGGTCGCCGGCATCACCCTGACGTTCGATCCGGTTCAACTGGAAGGTCTGCACAGCGACGGCGTCGACGGCATCCACACCACCGATGAGGCCCTGCGGCGGGTACTGGCGGGCAGCGGCTTGCGGGTGGCGCGCAGCGCCAACGGCGGCTACCTGATCACCGCCCCCGCCGCGCCGGTGTCAGGCACCCTGGCACCGGTGACCGTCAGCACCACCCGGGCCCCCAGTGAGCTGGGCCGCACACCGCAAAAAATTACCGTGATCGAGCGCGAGCAGATCGAGGAGCAGTTGGCCATGACCACCGACCAGTCGTCGGTGCTCAGCAGCCTGATTCCCTCCTACGGGCCCAGCCGTCAGAAGCTCACCAATTACGGCGAGACCTTTCGCGGCCGCAAACCACTGATCCTGATCGACGGCGTGCCCCAGTCCAACCCGCTGCGCGACAGCAGCCGGGAGGGCTACACCATCGATTTCTCCATGCTCGACCGTATCGAGGTGATCCACGGCGCCAGCGCCGAGCACGGACTGGGCGCCACCGGCGGCATCATTAACTTCGTCACCCGGCATCCCCAGGGCGACGGCGTGCACCAACACGCCGGCGTGCGCCTCAGCGCCGACCCGAAGTTCCCGTCCGACAGCCTGAGCTACAAAACCGACTATCGCCTGCAAGGCAACAGCGGCAACTGGGAATACCTGGCCGGCGTGTCCTATCAGTCCCACGGCCTGTTCTATGACGCCCATGACCGACCGGTGGGGGTGGACCGCAGCCAGGGCGACATCATGGATTCCCAGGGCCACGATCTGATGGCCAAGATCGGTTACTGGTTCGACGACAACCAGAACCTGCAATTCACCGTGAACCGCTTCTTTCTGGAAGGGGACTACGACTACGAGACGGTGGACGGCGACCGCGCCACCGGTGTGCCCACCACCTCCCGGCGCGGGCGCCCGGAAGGCAAGGCGCCGCGCAACGAGGTGCTGACCACCAGCCTGGTCTATCAACACCGCGACCTGGGCCGCAACGACGTGCGCGCGCAGCTTTATACCCAGCGTTTCCGGGCCCGCTATGGCGGCGGCGTGTTCGCCACCTTCCAGGACCCGGCCATCGACCCCACCGGCAACCTGTTCGATCAATCGCAGAATGAAGCGGACAAAGTCGGCGCCAAATTCACCCTCAACCGGGCCGGCCTTCTCGACGGCCTGCTGGGTATAACCACCGGCGTCGATCTGCTGCAGGATGAAACCCGGCAGATGATGGTTCTCACCGACCGGGAGTGGGTGCCGGAGACCCGCTTCCAGAACATCGCCCCGTTCCTGCAGGCCCAGTGGCGGGTGAACGAACGGCTCAACCTGCAAACCGGTGTGCGCTACGAATACGCGCGCCTGGACGTGGATGACTACACCACCCTGGCGTCCTACGGCGGCGGCACCGACGTCAACGGCGGCTCCCCCAGCTTCGACGAAACCCTGCTCAACGCCGGTCTCACCTATCAACTGACCGACAGCTGGCAACTGTTCGGCAGCTATGCCGAAGGGTTCGGCATGCCGGACGTGGGCCGGGTGATCCGTGAAATCAGCGTGCCGAACCAGAACCTGGACGACTATCTGGATCTGCGTCCGGTGGTCACCGACAACCGCGAGATTGGCGTGCGCTTCCACCGCGACCGGGTCAGCGTGGAGCTAAGCTACTACCAATCCGATTCGGACCTGGGCTCACGGCTGGAGAACGTCAACGGCATCGCCGAGGTACGCCGGGAGAAAACCGAGATCGACGGCTGGGAAGCCAGCGCCGAGTGGCGGGTGCTGGACCAACACACCCTGGGCGCCAGCTACGCCCGGGTGCGCGGCGAATACGACAGCGACCAGGACGGCAAGGTGGACAGCAAGCTGGACGGCCGCAATGTGGCGCCGGACCAGCTTTCCCTGCACTGGCAGGCGAGCTGGAGTGAGCGCCTGCGCACCCGGCTGCAGGGCACCCGTTATTTCAGCCGGTCGTTCGACAATCCGGACCAGCATTTCGAGGGCTACAACCTGGTGGACCTGTCCTTGCTGTACCGGCTGCCCAAGGGCGAGCTGAGCGCCGGCATCGAGAACCTGTTCAACGAGGACTATTTCACCTACTTCTCGCAGACCGCCTCGTCCCAGAACAATCAGTACTTCAAGGGCCGTGGCCGCGTCATCAGCCTGGGCTACGGCCTGGATTTCTAGCCGCTCGACGGGCGCCTGCAAGAAGGCTCTTACAGAAAGCCCGGCAACGCCCAGTCGCCGCCCTCGTCGGCCAGTACCGCCTCACGCTCCTCCGGGTGAGGCTGGTCCGGGCCGGCGCTTTCCAGCCCCGCCAGCAACTCGCCGTTGGAAGGGCCGTCCGGCTGGTAACGGAAGTTCAGCCGCCGGCGATGGTTGATAGCGCCGGTACCGGTCAGCCCGCCACCTTGCGGTAAAGCCGGCCGCCGCCTTTCTTCTTGCCGGTGTCCTCAATGCCCGGGAAACGCCCCAGGCGCACCAGACGCAGGAAGGTGTTGCCCAGCTTCACCTTGTCGCCGATGTAGAGGTCATCCCAGCCGGCGCCGTACACCTCGGGGAAATGAAACTCGCCGGGCGAGCGCTTGTTAAGCGCTTTTTCCAGCCGTTTTTGCAGTGCGTTGTCCATATGAACCTACCGATTCTCCAGTCCGTTCTCGCGGCGCGGTTGGCGGATTCCGTCCTTGTGACGGCGATGTTGTCGCGCATGTCCTTGAGGCCCGCGATCAAGGATGCATAGACCTGGCGATGGTCATCCTTGCCCAGGAAACCGTCCGGATGACCCTGGTGCCAGGCGATGGCGTCGTCGATGGTCGCCACCCACTCGTCCACGTCGCCGCCGATGTACTCATTCAGCGGCCGACCCACGGTGGCAATCAGGGACGAGAACAGCGCCGGGTCGCCGGAGGGCTCCAGGTCCGGGTTCGCCTTCAACCAGGCCCGGTAGCGGATCTGCCCGATGTAGAACCACTTCACTGCTTCCCGTTTGTCGCCCTGCTCGAACAGCCGTGCCGCCAGCACCATGTAGCTACTGGGGTGCTTGTCGGTGATGCCGGCGCGGAGTTCCTCCACGCTCTGGTCGGCGAAGTCCCGCTCGGCCCGGGCCGGGCTGGTCAAGGTCCCCAGGGAAATCAGCGTCGCCAGCAATACGATCCATGATGTTCTCAAAATACGCTCCTTTGCGCCGTACCCGCGAAATGAAAGAACAGGTTAACGGCCCGGCGCCGGCGATGCCGCCGAAACGTTCTCACATCAACATTATTGACTTTAGAAAACGGAGCATGCCAGGATTTCCACTCACCGGCCCTCCACTCAAGGACAACGACGATGACGATCCCCCCTGACGCCACCGGTCTGGACATACTCGAACAGCTAGCGAAGACCCGCTCCAACGGCTCCTCCATCGGCGCCACCATGGGCATGCGGATGGCCCGTGCCAGCGAAGGCCACGTGGTGCTGGACGTGACTCCGGACGACCGCCACCTCAACCCGCTGGGCGCGGTCCACGGCGGCTTCGCCGCCACTTGCCTGGACGGTGCCGCGGCGCTGGCGCTCTATTCCACGCTGGCCGGCGACACGCCTTACGCCACCGTGGATCTGAACGTGAAATACCTGCGTCCGATGCGCCAGAACCAAACCTATCAAGCGGAAGGCCGGCTGGTGGACCGCACCCGGCGGCTGGCGATCTGCGATACTGAGATCCGCGACGAAGCCGGCACCCTGTACGCCAAGGGCACGGCGACGCTGATGGTCATGGACGAGCGCTGATCACTCCAGCTTCGAAGCCAACGACCCCATGATGCGGTACCAGTCGTCCCGGCTCTTGGCGGGCACCCGGGCGAACGCGGCGGCCACCGCGTCCCGCTCATGCTGACTCGCCGCCTGCTCCACCTGGCGACCGGCCGGGGTCAGGGCCAGCTGTTTGAAACGATGGTTGTCCGCGTCGCGGCGCATGGTCACGTAATCGTTTTCCGTCAGGAATGTCAGCGGCCGGTGCAACGCCTGCTTGCTGATCCCCAGCAGCGCCGCCAACTCGCCCACGGTGATGCTTTCGGCACGGGCGATGACATAAAGAATACGGTGGTGCACCCGGGACAGGCCCAGGGTGGCGAGGTAACGGTCCGCTTCCACGGTCAGGCCCCGGAAGCCGAAATGAAGCGCCTCGAGGGCAGCGTCCAGAGGGTCCAGCGGCGTCAGCGCCACGCCGGGTAACCGGCTTTTGTTGTGTATCACCATGGAATTCCGCGCTCCCGTTGCCGACGTCATTGTGGCCGCCGCCGGAAACACTGACAAGGCGGCCCCGTTCTCCAACGACGATATCGAAAGCCCGCCTCCTGTGGGAGGATGGGGGCCGACACCAACGCGTTTTGCAGGAGGCCGCCCCCATGGCCCAGCCCCGGCCCGAACCACAACCGCCCCGCCATATTGTCGTACTCGGCGCCGGCATGGTCGGCGTGAGCGTGGCCTGGCATCTGCGCCGGCGCGGCCACCGGGTGACCCTGGTGGATCGCAACGCACCGGGCCGGGAAACCTCCTTTGGCAACGCTGGCATCATCCAGCGCGAGGCGGTGCGGCCCTACCGCTTTCCACGGGACGCGGGCACCTTGCTGCGGGTGCTGCCCAACCGGGAAATCGACATCCGCTACCGGCCCACCGGCATGGCCCGCGCCGCCCTGCCCCTGTTTCAGTACTGGCGCAATTCGGCGCCCGGGCGCTATGCCCGCATCGTCCCGGAATACGCCGCCCTGATAAGCCGGGCCCTGGACGCCCACGCCGGGATGATCGACGCCGCCGGCGCCGGCGACCTGATCCGGCGGGATGGCTACCTGAAGGTGTTTCGCACCGAGCAGGCCTGGCGTGAGCAGGTGCTTGAAGCGAAACAGGACGCCACCGAGTACGGCGTCACTCACCGGGTGCTGGACCGGGCCGCCGTCGCCGAGCTGGAGCCGGATCTGGACTCCGCCCTGATCGGCGCCGTGCACTACACCCAGCCGTGGACCGCCACCGACCCGGGCGCTTTGGTGGCCGCCTATGCCGAGCACTTTCAACGGCAAGGCGGCCGTTTCGTGCGGGGCGCCCTGGAAACACTGTCCCGCGACGGCGAGCAATGGCGGGCGGTGGTCGACGGCCTGGCGTTACACGCCGACCAGGTGGTGCTGGCCCTGGGGCCCTGGTCCGGCGAATGGCTGCGACAGCAGGGCTTGCAGGTGCCGCTGTTCGTCAAACGCGGCTACCACATGCACTATGACGCGCAAGACGGCGCCCGTCTGCGCCATTGGATCATGGATGCGGAAACCGGCTATCTGCTCGCCCCCATGCGCGCCGGCATCCGCCTGACCACCGGCGCCGA
The DNA here is from genome assembly GCF_016785095.1 of Alloalcanivorax marinus. GTDB lineage: Bacteria > Pseudomonadota > Gammaproteobacteria > Pseudomonadales > Alcanivoracaceae > Alloalcanivorax > Alloalcanivorax marinus_A. The sequence goes on from NZ_JAEKJB010000009.1 coordinate 291,081, forward strand.
ATTGGCGCGCCAGGACGCCACGCCCCACTACCGGCAACTGGACGCCGCCGAAGCCGTCGCCCGCCGCCTGTTCCCACTGGGTGAACGCCGGGACCCTCGGCCCTGGCTGGGCGCCCGTCCCTGCACACCGGACATGAAACCGATCATCGGCCCCGCCCCCGGCCTGCCCGGCCTGTGGCTGGCCTTCGGCCACGGCCACCAGGGCTTCACCCTGGGGCCGGTGACCGGCAAATTGATCAGCCAGATGATGGACGGCGAGAACACCGACGTGGATATGACGCCCTATCGGGCGGACCGGTTCTGAGCCGGACGCGCGCCCTCAGCCCCCGGCGCCGGCCAGGTAGCGCTGGCGCGCCTCGACGATGGCGCGGTGATGCTCATCCGCCCAGGCCACCAGCGCCCCCATGGGCGCCTGGAACGAGCGGCCCAGATCGGTAAGCGCGTATTCCACCCGGGGCGGCACTTCCGGGTAAGCGGTGCGGGTGATGAAACCGTCCTGCTCCAACTGCTTCAGGGTGCGCGACAGCATCTGCCGGGACACATCGCCGATCTCGCGCAGCATTTCGTTGAAGCGGCGACGGCCCGGCGCCAGCGCATCCAGCACCAACAGGCTCCACTGATCGCCGATGCGATCAAGCACGTCGCGGATCGGGCATGGCTGCGCCAGCGCCTGTCGCTCACACAGGCTTGAGGCGGATTTCTTCGGGCTGTCGGTCATGGTGTTTTCCTGCGACGGGCCAGCCCGGGTCAGGTTCGTGTGACCGGGTCAGGCGGCGCTGACTTCTTGTTGAGAACCCAAAACTCCCATAGATTCCTCCCATGGTCCAGTTTTTAGACCTTTGGCAATCCGCCCATCCATCATCAGGAGCACACCATGGCACAGGTCGCACTCATCGGCGCCTCCGGCAACGCCGGTTCACGAATTCTCAAGGAACTGTCCGACCGCGGGCATAAAGTCACCGCCATCGCCCGGGACACCGGTCGCATCGCCACTTTGCCCGGCGTCACGCCGACCCCGGGCGACGCTAACGACCGCGCGTCCCTGGCCGCCCTGCTCAAAGGCCACGACGCGGTCATCAGCTCGGTACACTTTTCCGTCAGCAACGTGGAAACCCTGGTCGGCGCCGTCCGCGACGCCGGCGTGAAACGCTACCTGGTGGTGGGCGGCGCCGGCAGCCTGGAAGTGGCGCCAGGCCAGAAACTCATCGACCAGCCGGATTTCCCCGAGGCCTACCGCGCCGAAGCCGCCGCCGGCGGCGAGTTCCTGGATTACCTGCGGGGTGTCGACGATCTGGACTGGACCTTCCTGTCCCCGTCGGCGGAGTTCGTTCCCGGCGAGCGCACTGGCCGGTTCCGGCTCGGCAAGGACAGCCTGCTCACCCACGACGGCGGCTCCAGCATTTCCTTCGAGGACTTCGCCATCGCCCTGGTGGACGAGCTGGAAACGCCCCGCCATGCGCGCCAGCGCTTCACCGTCGGCTATTGAAAGACAGCGGGCCGGTTCAATCGCGCCGGGAACACCAGGCGTGGATCAGGCCGGCCTGGAAAAAACGCACCGGTAACGAGAAGCCGCCGGCGGCGATCAAGGCGGCGATCTTCTCCGGCGGCAGCACGCCCACATCGTTGGCGTAGGCGTGGCGCATGCGCTCGAGCATCTCCGGCGACACCGCCGCCGTCGACATCATGCTCATCCAGGCCCGTAGCAGCACCGCATATTCCGGCGACGCAACGTCCGACGCCAGATCGGAACTGGCCAACAACCCGCCCGGCTGCAAACGCCGGGCGATCTCCGCGAAGAAGCGGATGCGTTCGGCCTCGTCGAGAATGAACTGGGAAACCAGAAAACAGGTGGCCGCGTGGTGCCGCTGGTCGGCGGGCAATGACTCCACATAACCTTCATGGAAGGTGCAACGGTCCGCGAAGCCTCCCCGCTCCGCCTTGTGCCGACACTCTTCAAGCATGGCTCCGGAAGGCTCCACCGCCACGAAATACCAGCCGGGGTGCCGAGACGCCAGATGGGCGATCTCCGCCCCGGTGCCCGCGCCCACGCACAGAATTCGCGCGTCGTCCGGCAAATCCGTGAACAGGGAATCCAGCAGAAAATGCAGGCACTCACGGATCGGCGCGGTCTTCACCCACTGAGTGTCGTAACCTTCAGCCTGTTGATCGAACAGGGCTTTGATCTGGTCCTGATCCATGGAGTAACTCCCTCGTGAAAAGCAACGGAAGATCGTACCCGCCCGACCCACCCGGAACGGCAGCGCCTCGGACCGGGCAATGATCAATCGCCGCGACCGTAGTGCCCCAAAAACATTGCCACCGCGGACTCCGCCACGCGCTCGCGTTCGGCTTCACCGAGCGGCGCCTGCCCCATCATGATCTGCGGCCAGAGCGCGAAGCTCTTCACCAGCCCCTGCAATTGCTGGCCGGCAAAATCCTCATCCACACCCTGCAGGCGCCCATCAGCGATAGCGGCGCGAATCCACCGCACCAGCCCGCCTTCCTTTTCGTCCATACGGCCGACGATCTCCCGGGCCCGCTCCGGCGCGTGGATGATCTCGGCCATGGCCACGCGGGCCAGGTCAATGAAATTCGGGTCGCTGAGAAGCAGGAGCTTTTGCAGCAGCAATTGCTTCAATTGCGGGGCCAGAGGCTGGTCCGCGCGGTAAATCAGGGCCACGCCGCCCACGCTGCTCTCCCAAAGCTGTTCAAGAATCCGGGCGAACAGCGCTTCCTTACCGGGAAAATGATTGTAGACCGTGCGCTTGGAAACACCGGCGGCGGCGGCAATGCGATCCATGCTGGTGGCCTCGAAACCGGCCTGGCGGAATTCCGCCGCCGCCGCGCGCAAAATGGCCGCGCGCTTTCGGTCGGTGAGGCGTTGCGGGGATGAGGACATGGGCAGGACCTGGGCAATCGATGAGGCGACGAAAACTTTACACTCTCCGGTTTACTTTTTCAAAAGGCAAACCTACACTGCCCAGTCTACCTTTTCCCATTCTTTCACCAGGAAGCCTTACCATGACCGCCTCCTCTGCCCGCCCGCGTCGCGCGATGCACCGTTGCCGGCCCCGCCGTGGCTGCCAGAACAGCACTGGCTTCGCGGAATCACCGCAGCACCGGGAAGGCCGCTTCCGCAATAAGGCCGCGCGCCCGCCGTCTTTCGGGTGGCGCGGCACCTTGAAGCTGATCTGGACGGCACTGTTCGACAAGCCCGCCGACACGGTGCCGGACCGGGCGATTCCCGTTCTTCCCCTGACACGGGCACAACTGGAAGCGGCGCCCGAGGGCAGCCTCTACCGGCTTGGACATTCCACCGTGCTGCTAAAGCTGAACCACCGCTACTGGCTCACCGACCCGGTGTTCAGCAAACGCGCTTCCCCGGTGCAATGGGCCGGTCCGGCACGCTTCCATGAGCCACCAATCGACATTGAGGAGTTGCCGCCCATCACCGGCGTGATTCTGTCACACAACCATTACGATCATCTGGACCGGACCGCCATCCTCCGGTTGGCGGAGAAGGCCGAGCATTTCGTGGCACCGCTGGGCGTCGGTGATCAATTGGTCCGTTGGGGCGTGGCGGCGGCGAAGGTGGAGCAACTGGACTGGTGGCAGTCCACCGAGATCGAGGGTCTGCACCTCACCGCCACGCCCGCCCAGCACTTCTCCGGGCGCGGCCTGCGCGACGGTAATCAGAGCCTGTGGGCGTCCTGGGTGATCGAGGCCGCCGATCTGCGGGTGTTCTTCAGCGGCGACAGTGGCTATTTCGATGGCTTCAAGGCGATTGGTGACGCTTACGGCCCGTTCGACCTGACCCTGGTGGAAACCGGCGCCTACAACGAGCGCTGGACCTACGTGCACATGCTGCCCGAGCAATCCCTGCAGGCGCACCTGGACCTGCGCGGCCGCTGGATGCTGCCGATCCACAACGGCACCTTCAACCTCGCCCTGCACCCCTGGCACCAGCCGTTCGAGCGGATCACCGCGCTCGCCGCCGAGCACGAGGTGTCGATCACCACGCCGATGATGGGCGAGCGGCTCGACCTGCACGCACCGGCGCCCGGCACGCCCTGGTGGCGCCCGGCGTAATCCACGCGCGGGCTCGCCAACCACGAGACACTTACTCCTGAAGAGAGACCTGGAACGCATAAGGCACTTTCTGGCCCGTTCCGCGTGAAACAAACACGAAACCCGCGGGCGTGCCGTAAAAGTGGTAGGCGCGACGGGACCAGCCTTCGTCGAATCCATGACGCACGGTGGTGATTTTTTTCAGATAGTTCTCTTGCGCATCATACGCCAGCACCAGGTCCGGAACCTGATTGTCCGCCGCCGATGGACCGAACAACACCGGCCCATGCATCTCATAACCCTCCGGCAAGGCGTCGATCGAATAGTCGCTCACATTGATATTGGTATACAGGGTGATATCGATTTCGCCGCGTAGTGTGGCTGGCGGACCATCGAATCGGCCAGGCTGATACTCAACGCGATCAACCGTGAACTTCAAGGGCGCATCGCGATCATCCGGATCATACTCATAGAGCACCTTCCCACTCTCATCCAGGAGCGCCAGAGCATTCACTTCATCAAAGCGTTCGAAGGTGGAAACCAGACGATTACTCATCCGGTCGGGAAAATGGAAGTAAACCTTGTCGGTAACCTCAAAGCCGGGCGTGCCGATATCCTCGCCCGCCACGAATGTGGGCGTGATCAACGACGCCAGCTCATCCGGCCTGGCTTCCAGCGGCTGGTTCAGCAACCAGTCGGAGGCATCATGATCGTAAACCCGGGCCGTCACGCCAAACGGCTTAGGCTCATTGAGATTATCCGGCACCTCGAACTGCACCGGCGCCATATCCAGAGGCACGGTGAGCACACTTTCCTTGGCCAGACCGGGTATGCGCAACTGGATGCGACTCGGCGTGCCGCGGAACGCGACCTCGTAGTAAAGTTCCGGATGATCCTCATCGAGCAGATTACGCTGTTCCCGAACCACGCGCTCCAGCATGTCTTCGTCATCCAGCTCGCCGGCCTCGGCCGTCTCGATCAGCGTTTCGAGCACCTCCAGCATGCTGCCTTCGCTGCCCTCCGGCCCCTGGGAACTACCACTGCGCGACAGGAAGCGGCCGCTCTCGTCACTGGCTTCCGCCACCATCGAATCCAGCACCGCGTCAACGCTTTCCTGATCAAAGTCCTTCGGCAAACCGACGATCAGCCGCGCTTGATGCCCGTCAATCTCCTTGAGGGTAAAGCGCCAGTCCGCCACCGCCTTTGTCTCACCCACCTCGGCGGCGGTGAACGCCAGCGTCGGTAGCGCCTCAGGCATTTTGAGCGTGAGCTTTCCCCGCGCCCGAACCACTGGTGCGGGCTTCGGGGGAACCTGCCCGATCGGCAGGTTACGATGTCGTTCCAGCTGCGTTTCCAAGCGCTCAAAGGCGCTGTTCCACAGTACCATCGGGGCCAGACCCGTCTGGTCGGCGAAAGGATCACGCTCCACCACCGACAACGCCGTTCCGTCTTTCAACGTTACCGATTGCCATTCCAGTCGGCTCTCGAAGGGATATTCAAAAGGTGGCAGCACGCGGGTTTCCGCCGGGCGATAACGCAGGTCACTGACCAGCAGCAGGCCGGCGGCCCATTGTTCCGCCATATCCCGTGGATTCTCATAGTCGTCCAGGATCGTGAACGCCGATGGCTCGTATTCCACTTGCTCGGGGGGCACTTTTTGCTCCAGCTCCGAGCGCTCGACCCAGAAGACCATGTCGTTCAGATGAGTCAGTGTGCGCCGCGCCTCTTCATCGCTGATGCCGTCGATACGTGCCTGGTACTCCTTCTGTTTTTCCTCCAGCGCCTGAAGTTTCTCTTCCGAGGTTCTCTCCGCGCACCCGATCAGAAAAACCATCACCCACAACAGCCCGAAGGAGGCTCGCCGCACTATTTCCATATAAGAATTTCCAAACCAGTTAATGTCTCTTACCAACCACACCCGAGCGAGGAATACTATCGCCCCTGACGTTCCTTGTACTCCCGCTCACTACGGGCCTGATTGATCAAATAGCTCCGGCTTATTCGATCATGTACCAGATTGCCACGCAGGAAGATATTGATCACCACGACAAAGTGCGCCGCAAAGGAGTGGATTAAAACGAAGCACACCACACGCCACAGATTATGACCAAAGGACAACGGCTGAAAGTTACGGTCCGTGACCTTCAAACCCAACATGCGTTTGCCTGGCGTGGCCTGCCAGCGGCCGCCGCCCTCCATGACCACCGCCATCACCAAATAGATTGGGATAACCAAGCCGAGGAAGATGCTTAAGACCCACTGAAAGGTATTCTGATCGGTATCATTGATGCTGCTGTTGATGACAACCACGATCCAGGCCGGCATGGCGACCAGCGAGCCAATCAGAATCCAATCCAGAATCATTGCCGTCAGTCGCAGGCCCATGACGGTGAAATAGGGCTCTTCGGGTTCCGCGGAAGGCGTTTCGCCGGTCTCCTCGCGGCGCACCTCCCGCACCACCTTCTCCCCGCCACGCAACCCACGGATCAGGTCGGAATCATCGCTTGGCGTGCTGTCCAGCGGAGCCAACAGCAGGTCCAATCTCTCACGGCCCAGCCGCCCGGACAGCGCCCCGCGATCTCCCTGCCAGTCGAAAAGCTGGTTCAGGTAATGCAGAAGCGGCTCATCCGGTGGCGCGCTGTCTTGGCGTTCCAGAAAAAGCTGAAGCAGTGAATCGCCCAGACGGTGCTGGAAAGCGCTATCCAGCATCCAAGGGCTTTCGGCGAGAAATTGCCAGGCGGTCACCCGCTCGGCGCCTGCATCCCGCGCCGCCCCGGCATCCAGCAGTTCCCGGCAACGCGCCAGTAAGCGTTCGAACTCGCTATCAGCCAGCCGGGCGTGATCCAGATCGCGAGAAGGCGGTGGCGGATCAACCCGCTCGGGCGGAACAGGCTCCGTGACGGCCCGTTCGTGCGCCTCGGATTCGAACCGTGGCTCCGGCGACGTGCGCCCCCCGCCGGGTTCGGCGCCAGTGGCCGTCTCCGCGTCTTTCAGCGCCGCCTTGTAGGCGGCGTGCAGGGCCTGAAACGCTTCCGGGCTCTCATCAGGCCGGGTGGTTTTCAGCAACCGTGCATAGGCCCGCTTGATGGCGCGGGTATCGTCGGTGGCTTCGAGCTGCAAAATCCGCCAGGGGTCCATCAGAACCAGCTCTCGCTTTCCAGAAAGTCGAGCGCCTCCCGGAATGTCTTTTGGGCACGGGCGATATCCAGGGGGTTTTGCCGATCCAACACCTGCTCGAAGTCGCCCATCAAATCGGCGATGCGTTCCCGCCGCTCTCCGAGATTGGATTCAAAAAGCCGATCCGCACGGGCCAGCAAGGCACGATTCTCCTCACCGTCACGGGGGTGAAACTTCAACGACGCCAGGCGTTCCCGGGAATGCGCCTTCTCTTCTTCGCTGAGACCGCCAGGGCTGTGCTCGATCAGCTTGTGGTAGGTCTTTCCGGTCGAAGTGACGGTCACATCCACTTCCAGCAAGCCGTTCATATCATAGCTGTAGCGAACCGTGACACTTTCCTGACCACGGGCTCCCTTGGGAACCTGGACCTCCATCTCGCCCAACTGGACATTCTTCTCCACCAGCCGGTTTTCCCCCTGATACACTTTCACGGTGATCCGGGTTTGTCCGTCACTGGCGGTGGACAAACGGCGCTCCACGCTGATCGGCACCACGCTATTGCGCTCGATAATCGGTAGAAAGTAGTCACCCAGGGAGGGGTTATCTTCATTGATAATGCCGGTGCCCAGGGTGTAAGGGCAAACATCGGTCAATACCACGTCATCCAATCCCTCGCCACGGGCAAGCAACCCGGCCTGGATGGTGGCTCCCAGCGCGACCACGGTGTCCGGGTCCAGGTGGCAGGAAGGCAAACGGCCAAACATTTTCCCCACCATGGAGCGGAACGACGCCAAGCGGGTGGAGCCGCCCACCAACACCACTTCATCCACCTTGCCCGGGTGCAGATCCGCGTCCCGCAGCGTGCGCTCAATGGGATGCTTGGCCCGCAGGAGCAAGGGCGTGGCGATCCGGGCGAACCATTCCGGTGTCACCTCATGGGTAAACGACTGGCCATTCAGGTCCAGCGTCAGGGTTTGTGGCGTACCCAGCTTGCGTTTGGCGCCTTCCATCTGCAGGTAAAGGTTCTGGAGCACTGACGCCGGCAAGCTGTCGCGGGGTATATCCCGTGACGCCAGTACGTCATTGATCATCGCCTCGACGAAGTCCTCGCCACCGAGAAAGTTGTCGCCGGCGCTGGCATGGACTTCCATCACGCCTTCAAAAAACTCCAGCAAGGAAACATCAAAGGTGCCGCCCCCCAAATCCAGGATCAGGAACAGCCCCTCCTGGTTCTGGTGCAGGCCATAGGCCATGGCCGCCGCGGTGGGCTCGTTGATCAGGCGGCGTACCGTCAGGCCGGCCAGCTCCGCGGCCTGTTTGGTTGCCTGACGCTGGTTGTCGTTGAAATAGGCGGGAACGCTGATCACCGCCTCCTCCACCGGCTCGCCGAGGTGGGCCTCCGCGTCCTCCTTAAGCGAGCGCAGGACCAGTGAAGACAGCTCGGTGGCGGTGAAAAGCTGGGTTCCCAACCCAACCCGGTGCCCGGTACCCATCAGCCGTTTGAACGCCGCCACCGTTTTGTCACTGTGGTGGATCAGCCGCTGCCGGGCAGTGCGCCCGACGATGATCTCTCCGCTATCGTCCAGCCCGACCACGGAAGGGGTGAGCACTTCGCCCAGGCGATTCGGAATCAGTTCAACGCCTTGCGGTTTCCAGACCCCGCAGGCGCTATTGGTGGTACCCAGATCAATGCCGATGATGGCCACGCTTTCTCCTTGCATACTTGTTATCGACCGTCCTACCTCCCGTGGCGGCGATCAAAGCATGCAGGAAAACACCGTTTGCATCCGGGAAAGAGTTCACACCGGTCAGCAGGCGGCCCGTGCATTCCCTTCCGGGGGCATGACCGCCTTAGCGTCACCGGACCCGGTGGATGCCGCACAGCTTGTTGCCGTCCGGGTCCAGCACATAGCTCAGGTGCATGGCGCCCATGGCGCTCTCGCGCAGCCCCGGCGGATCTTCCACGGACTTGCCACCATGGGCCACGGCCACATCGTGGAATTCCTTTACCTGCTCCGGTGATTCGCACTTGAAACCGATGGTGCCGCCGTTGGCGCCGGTGGCCGATTCATTGTTGATCGGCTGACTCACGGCGAAGGTGCTGCCGTCATGAATATAGAACAGGCGCATATGCCCGGACGGGGATTCATTGCGGATCGCCTCGCGGGCGCCAAACACCCCAAGCACCGCGTCGTAGAAACGCTTGGACCGCTCGATATCGTTGGAACCGATCATCACGTGGTTGAACATACTGCTCTCCTTTGGTGCCGGCGAACCGCCGGCGTTTGTCATTTGCCAGAGACTATAACGGAACGCCGATCAGTCCGCCCGCCATCACAACATCGCGGCGGCCGAGGCAACCAGAACCACCGGAAACACGGGCTCAACGGAGGGCAGCGCCTCCTGTTTCTCACTTTGTCCGCTTCGATGATCTGATAGCCGGCGCTCTGGGTCTCCGCGTCCCGCTTCCGGGCGGTCACGAAGGCTTTTTCTTCAGACGTAGTAACCCGGCTCATCCAGGTCCTGCATGAGGCTCGGGCCCACCGGTGTCCAGTTCAGCGCGGCGCGGGTGAGGGCCGACGAGGCGGCCAGGTCGGCGCCGGCCATTCGTGCGAAGCCACCGAAATGCTCCGCGGGGCGGGCTTCGCCGGGCACGCCAAGCCGGTCGGCGATCTTGCGGGCGATGTCCCGAAACGGCACGGCCGGGTCGGCGATGGCGTGATAAACGGTGGCCGGCAGGCCCGCCTCCAGGGCCAGGCGGTAGACCCGGGCGGCGTCGAGTCGGTGCACGCCGGACCAGCAGTTGGCGCCGTCGCCGATCCAGGCGGAGACGCCGGTGCGCTTGGCCAGGGCGATGAGCGCCGGCACGAAGGCGTGGTCGCCCGCGCCGTGCACCGAGCAGGCCAGCCGTACCGTGGCCACCCGGACGCCACGCTCCCGCACGACCCGGGCCGCCGCTTCGGAACGGCGCGGCGAGGCCGGATCCGGCCGGTCGTTTTCGTTGGCGCCACGGGGCAAACCGGAAAGGCCGTTGGTCACCAGCAGGGGCGTGTCCGTGCCCACCAGCGCCGCACCCATCCATTCGATGGCCCGGGCGTCCTGGGCGGCGCTCTCCGCGAAGCGGGAAAAATCATGGTGGAAGGCGGTGTGTACCACCGCGTCGGCGTCACTGGCCGCCGCGGCCAGAATGCGGGCGTCGTCCAGGGTGCCGATCACGGGTTCGGCGCCTTTGCCGATCAGGGCATGGGCCTTTTCCTCGCTCCTCACCAACCCGGCCACCCGGTGGCCGTGGGCCAGCAGGTCACCCAGGATGGCGGAGCCCACCCAGCCGGTGGCACCGGTCAAAAAAATCTTCATGGGGATTCTCCGGAAACGGGCCCTGGATCAGGCCAGTTTCATGCTGAGTTCGATGTCCTCGGCGAACGGCACGGACAGATAAGCCGCGTCGTTATGAATGCGCTCGATGTACTCCGGGCTCTTGTCCGCGTCGTCGGCGACGATCCAGGCGCCGGGGCGCAGCCGTGCTTCCACCAGGTCAAGGATGTCCGCGTACAGCGCCTTGGCGCCGTCGAGCACCAGCAGATCGATCTGCTCCGGCAGGTCCCGGGACAACGTCTCCAGCGCGTCGCCCTCACGAATCTCGATCAGGTCTTCCAGGCCCGCTTCGCTCACATGGGCCCGGGCCCGCTGGACCTTGGATGGTTCGAACTCCGTGGAGATCACCCGGCCACCGCCTCCGTCGCGCAGGGCGGCACCCAGATGCAGCGTGGACAGCCCGAACGACATGCCGAACTCAACGATATGCCGGGCCTGCAAGGAGCGGGCGAGCATGTAGAGCAAGCGCCCGGTGTCCGGCGACACCGGCAGCCAGAGATCCTTAAGCCGGCCATACAGTTCGCGGTATTGCGTCTTGCTGCTGTTGAGCGTGGCACGTTCTTCGTCGGTGAAGGATTGCAGCGCGGGGCTGGTGGCGGCGTCCGTCTCGGCGAACAAGCGGCTGATCAGGTTGGCCAGCGGCGCGGAGGTTAAAGCAGTCATTGTGCTCTCCTGTTGAAGGGGGCTGATGAGTGGTGCTAAAAAATATATGAGCAATCCGTCAGTTTTTATATTCGCATTCAGGAACCGCCCATGGCCGAGCGCCCCAGCCCCCCTATTTCCACGAGAAAGGAGCCCAAACAGGCCCGCGCGGAACAGCTTCTGCGGTCGGTTCTGGAGGCGGCGGTTCAGGTTTTGGAGCGGGAAGGCGCCGCCCGTTTCACCACCGCTCGGGTGGCCGAACGAGCCGGCGTGAGCGTGGGCTCGCTGTATCAGTACTTCCCCAACAAGGCGGCGATTCTGTTCCGGCTGCAGGCGGATGAGTGGCGGGACTCCGCTCGCATGCTGGAGGGCATCCTCTCCCAACCCGGGCCACCGCTGAGCCGGTTGCGGCAACTGGTGCACGGCTTCATCGCTTCCGAATGCGCCGAAGCCCGGGTGCGCCAGGCCCTGGCGGACGCCGCGCCACTCTACCGGGACGCCCCGGAAGCCAAGGAGGCGCGCCAAGAGGCCGACCGGCTGTTCGACGACTTCATACTAGAGCTGCTACCGGACCTGGACGAACCCGAGCAGGACCTGGCCAGCGATCTGATCGCCTCCACCCTGACCAGCGTGGGCAAGTCGTTCTCCGGTAAGCCACGCGGCAAGGAGGAAATCGAGCGCTACGCGAACGGCATGGCGGATATGTTGTGCGGTTATGTGGAGCGGTTGAATCGCGGTTGAGGCTGGAGCGCTGACACCCCGGCAGGGCGGTGGCCAGGCGGGCGTTGTTCGACTTTGGTCTTAAGCCCCTTTCCTGGCGTAGTATCAGGCCATCACCGCTCGTAAGCTGTGGGCAGTCTCGATAACAGGAATAAACAACCACGAATATCAGGAGAGACCCATGCTAACTCGCACTCTGATACTGGCCGCCGTGCTGGGCTTGTCCGGCGCCGCGCTGACCGGCTGCAGTGATAACGGCAACGACGCCGCCAAGAAGGACGCGGACACCGACAATATGGCCGGCAGCGCCACCACCGAAACCTCCCAGGCCGACGCCGGCCAGCAGGAAGTGGATCTGATCTTCGGCACCGGCGGTACCTCCGGCTCCTACTACCCCATCGGTGGCGCCCTGAAGCCGGTGTTCGAAGCCAGCGACCAGGTCGGCCGGGTGCAGGTGGTGTCCACCGGCGCGTCGGTGCAGAACATCCAGAACATCCAGGACGGCCTGAACCAGATCGCCATCGTCATGAGCGACGTGGCCTATGACGCCATCAACGGCGAGAACCAGTTCGAGGGCGCCAAGGCGGACATCGCCACCCTGGCCGGGCTGTACCCGAACGTGGTGCAGATCGTGGCCACCGCGGACAGCGGCATCCAGGGCGTGGCGGACCTGAAAGGCAAGCGCGTCGGCGTGGGCAAGGTCGGCTCCGGCGTGGAACAGAGCGCCCAGAAGGTACTGGAATCCGCCGGGCTCACCTATGACGATCTGGCCCGGGTCAGCCACACCGGCTACGCGGACAGCGTCACCGAGATGAGCAACGGCAACCTGGACGCGGCTTTCTTCACCTCCGGCGTGCCCAACTCCAGCATCACCGGCCTGATGCAGACCAGCGACGTGACTTTCGTGCCGGTGGAAGGCGAAGTGTCGGACAAACTGCTGGAGGCCTACCCCTACTATGAGACCTACACCATCCCCGCCGGCAAGCCCGAGCGCTACGGGCTGGATAACGCGGTCACCACCGTGGCGATCCGAAATATTCTGATCGTGCCGGCGTCCATGGAGAAGGCGGTGGCCCAGGAACTGACCAAGCGCTTTGACGACTATCTGGGTTCCGACAAGGTATCCGTGGGGGCACTCAAGGACATCGACCCGGCCAGCATGGACCAGAACCTGGTGGTGCCGCTGCACCCGGGCGCCAAGGCGTACTACGATGACCGCGAAGGCGACGGCAACGGCGGCTAAAGACCGGGAATGGGCAAGTCCCGCCGATGGCCGTGGCTCGCTTTGATCGTGGCCGTGGGCGCCACGGTCACGCTGGTGCCGCTGCCGTGGCTGGTGGTACGGGAGGGCGAGCAAACCCGCTACGCCCTGCCCGGCCCCGCCGGCACCGGCTTCGTGCTGCAATGGACCCACTCGGTTGAAAAGGAAGACTGGCGGGAACGTTTTCAGGTTCAGCCGGACGGCAGCCTGATGCTGGTGGAAACCCGCTTCAAGACCTTTGGCGCCGGCGTGCCCGACCGGGTGGGAACGGAAACCCGGCTGGAAGACGGCTGGGTGGTTATGAGCGGCATTGAACGCCCCGTCGATCCGCTCAATGTCCAGGCCGCCGCCGCCGAGAACTATCGCCTGGGTTATCACCGGTGGACACTGGTGCTGAGCGCCCCCGGCACGTCGCCGGTGCTGACGTTCAGCACCCGCGACGCGACGCTGTTAACCGCGCTGCCCGCCTTGGCACGGGCCTTGGACAAATCATCGTTCCGCTGACCGCTGGCACCGCCGCGCGACACCAACGTGCTCGATTATTCTGGAGAGGCGCATGAGCCAGCCACCCACATCGGGGCCGACGCCGGACGATACCGATCCGGCGGTCAAGGAAGCCCTGGAAAAGTACGACCGCGAGAGCGTGGTCCGCGACGCTCTGCCGCGCTGGGCGGTGGTGTTCGTCACTACCGTGTGCGTATTGTTGGCGGCCTTCCATCTTTACACCTCGTTCTCCGGGCCGCTGGTGGACGTGGCCCAGCGCAGCATCCACCTTTACACGCTGCTGGCGCTGACCTTTATTCTTTACCCGATCACCAAGAAAGGCGTGCGCGACCGGGTGCCCTGGCTCGATCTGTTATTGGCCGCCATGGCTTTCGGTATCGGCACCTACATGCTGGTGGTGGCGGACCGGGTGATCGCTTCCGGCGGACGCATCAACACCACCGACATGATCGTCGGCGCCGTGGCGATCCTGATGGTGCTGGACGCCACCCGCCGGGTCACCGGCTGGGGCCTGACCCTGCTGGCGACCCTGTTTCTGATCTATGGCTTCTACGCCAAGCTGTCGTTCTACCCGCAGCTCAACGAGAACATTCTGCTGGCCACCGGGCGGCAAATCATGTCGCACCTGGTGTTCATCACCGAGGGCCTGCTCGGCACCGCCATCGCCGTGTCCGCCAGCTACATCATCCTGTTTATTCTGTTCGGCGCCTTTCTGGTGAAATCCGGCCTGGGCCAGTTGTTCAACGACCTGGCCCTGGCGGTGGCCGGCCACACCCGGGGCGGCCCCGCCAAGGTGGCGGTGCTGGCCAGCGGCCTGCTCGGTTCCATCAATGGCTCCGCCATCGCCAACGTGGTCACCACCGGCGCCTTCACCATTCCGTTGATGAAGCGCACCGGCTACAAGCCCAACTTCGCCGGCGCCGTGGAAGCCTCGGCCAGCGTCGGCGGGCAGATCCTGCCGCCGATCATGGGCGCCGCCGCCTTCATCATGGCGGAGGTGTTGTCCGTGCCTTACACCCAGGTGATTCTGGCCGGCATCATCCCGGCGCTGCTATTTTATCTGGGCGTGCTGTTCCAGGTGCACCTGCGTGCCATGCGCAACGGCCTGGAAGGCATTCCCCGCTCGCAACTCACGCCGATCCGTGAAGTCCTGCTCAAGCGCGGCCACCTGTTGGTGCCCATGGCGGTGCTGCTGTGGCTGCTGTTCGAAGGCCGCGCGCCCTTCTTCGCCGCCTTCTGGTCCATCGCCGCCACCGTGCTGATCTGCGGCACCCGCAAGGTCACCATCGGCCTGAGCGTGCTGCTGGCGCTGCTGATTTTCGAGCCGCAACTGCGCGCCCTGGCCCTGGGCCACGCCATGCCCACCATGCCGCTGAGCCGCTGGAGCCTGTTCGCGGTGATCGCCCTGCCGGTGGTGATCAACGCCCTGCGCGCCCGGCTCGGCCTGGAAGCGGAAAAGATCGACCTGGCGGACTGCCGCGATGCCATGACCAACGGCGTGCGCAACTCGATCCCGGTGGCCCTGGCCTGCGGCGCCGTGGGCATCGTGGTGGGCGTCGCCACCCTCACCGGCATCGCCCTGGACGCCGCCGACGCCGTGGTACAGCTGGGCCGCTCGATCCCGTTCCCGACCCTTCAGCTGCTGGTCACCCTGCTGCTCACCATGGTCGCCTCCATCGTGCTCGGCATGGGGCTGCCCAGCATCCCCACCTACATCATCACCAGCACCATGGCCGCGCCGATCCTGCTCAACCTGCCCCTGTTCCGCGAACTGGCCGGCAGCAACGACACCGCGATCTTCGTGGCCCACATGTTCGTGTTCTACTTCGGCATCTTCGCCAACCTGACACCGCCGGTGGCCCTGGCCGCCTACGCCGCCGCCGGCATCAGCGGCGGCTCGCCCAACGCCACCGGCTTCCAGGCCATGAAACTGGCCATCGCCGGCTTCCTGGTGCCCTACATGTTCGTGTTCGCCCACAGCATGCTGATGATCGACGCCACCCTGGCCAACACCCTCTGGGTCATCGTCACCAGCGTGATCGGCGTGCTGCTCCTGGCGGTGGCCGTGGAAGGCTACCTGCGAAGGCCCCTCAGCCCACCCTGGCGCCTGCTCGCCCTGGCCGGCGCCCTGGCGCTGATTTATCCGGGCCTGTGGAGCGACGCCTTCGGCGCCGTGGCGGCGGTGGTGCTGTTTTTGCTAGCAAAGCAAAAGGAGGAGATCACCGATCCGGTTTGAGGGGCCCGCCCAGGGATGCCGGGGCCCGGCGAATAGCGTATAAGGGCGGCATGAAAACCCCGAAACGCCTACAGCCCCTGGTCGACGACGGCCTGGTGGACGAAGTGATCAGCCGCCTGATGAGCGGCAAGGAAGCCGACATCTACGTGGTGCGCTGCGGTGACAAGGTGCAATGCGCCAAGGTCTACAAAGAAGCCGCCAAGCGCGGCTTCAAACAGGCGGTGCACTACCAGGAAGGGCGCAAGGTGCGCAGCACCCGCCGCGCCCGCGCCATGGAGAAGGGCTCCCGCTTCGGCCGCGACCAGCAGGAAAAGATCTGGCAGACCGCCGAGGTGGACGCCCTGCGTCGCCTGGCCGCCGCCGACGTGCGCGTGCCGCGCCCCTACGACATGCTGGAAGGCGTGCTGCTCATGGAGCTGATCACCGACGACCAGGGCGATGTGGCGCCCCGGCTCTGCGATGTGGTGCCCTCCGAGGAGCAGGCCCTGGAAGACCACGCCCAGATGATGCGCTACGTGGTACGCATGCTGTGCGCCGGCCTGGTCCACGGCGACCTGTCCGAATTCAACGTGCTGCTCGACGCCTACGGCCCGGTGATCATCGACCTGCCCCAGGCGGTCAACGCCGCCGCCAACAACCACGCCAAAGCCTTCCTGCTGCGCGACGTCCACAACATGACCCGCTATTACGGCCAATTCGCCCCGGCCCTGCTCGACAGCCGCTACGGCGAGGAAATCTGGGCGCTCTACGAAGCCGGCGAGCTGCACCCGGACACGCCCCTCACCGGCGAATTCCAGGACGCCGGCCAGGCCGCCAACGTGGAAGACGTGCTCGCCGAAATCAAAGCCGCCTTCGAGGAAGAACAGGAACGCCTCCGCCGCGCCCGGCCGGACGAGGACGAAGGCGCCGCCCACTGACCGGCGGCCTGTCCGCCACGGAGCTACCCATCCGTGGACCGGCTCAGCGCCTCCCATTGATCGATCTCGGCGGCCAGCGCGGTGAGCTTATCGCGTACCAGACCCAGCGCGTCACTGCCCAGCAGCAGATGGGCCGGCGGTGCCTCGCTGTCGATCACCGCCAGCATGGCGCGCGCCGCCTTCACCGGGTCGCCAAGCTGCTGGCCGCTTTTTGCTTGCCGCGCTTCGCGGATCGGATCGAACAGGGCGTCGTAATCGGTGATCGACCGGGGTGTGCGGACCATGGAACGGCCGGCCCAATCGGTGCGGAAGGAACCCGGTGCCACCGCCGTCACGAACATACCGAACGGCGCCACCTCCTTGCCAAGCACTTCGGAAATCCCTTCCAGGGCGAACTTGCTGCCACAGTAATAGGCGATGCCGGGCATAGTGATATAGCCGCCCATGGACGTGATGTTGAGGATGTGCCCGCGGCGGCGGCGGCGCATGTAGGGCAGCACCGCCCTGGTCATGGCCACCGCCCCGAACACGTTAACGTCGAACTGCCGGCGCATGGCGTCCAGCGGCGACTCCTCCAGCACGCCTTCTTGACCGTAACCGGCGTTGTTCACCAGCACGTCGATCTCGCCGACACTCTCTTCCACCTCGGCGATCACGCCCTCGATGGTCTCGAAGTCGGTCACATCAAGCAGGCGCCCGAAGGCGCGGCTGGCGTCGAGCGCCTCGAAGGCCCGCTTTGCCTCGGCAGTGCGCACCGTGCCCACCACCCGGTGGCCCTCGGCCAGGGCCTGCTCCGCCAGCGCCCGGCCAAAGCCGCTACTCACACCGGTAATCAACAGGGTTTTGGAAACCGCCATTTCGATACACTCCAACCGTCACGGAAGAGTGCATACTATTCTCCGGGCGCCACCCGGAAACGCTCCCATCTTCTCTTTTTATTGCCTATTCTTATAAATACCTCAGCCGCGTCACCGAGCCACCGTGAATCCCTCCAGCACCCCGGCCACCGCCCACCGCCCGACCCTGGTGGAACTGCTCGCCGCCCTCGCCCCCGAGGAGGGTTACAACCTGACCGCGCTGCCGGACGTGCGCGTGCTGCGCTCTGACCGCCCCCTGGCGCGAACCCCGGTGCTCTACGACCCCGGCATCGTGATCGTCGGCCAGGGCCGCAAGCGCGGCTATTTTCGGGACCAGGTCTATTGCTACGACGCCCGCCACTACCTGGCGGTCTCCGTGCCGGTGCCCTTCGTGATGGAAACCGATGCCTCCCCGGAACAGCCCCTGCTGGCGGTGTACATGCATCTGGATTTTCAAGTGGCGGCGGACGTGATGATCCAGATCGACCACCAGGGCGCCCCAGCGCCCACCGCCGCCCCGCAAAGCATGATGTCCAGCCCCCTGGACCCGGCGCTCACCGACTCATTACACCGCTTTCTGCAAGCCCTGAACGATCCCCTGGAAGCCGCCGTGCTCGGCCCGGCGCTGGTGCGGGAACTGTACTTTCGCGTGCTCACCGGCCCCCAGGGCCAGACCCTTAGGGCGGCGCTGACCCTGCAAGGCCGGTTCGCGCAGATTCGGGACGCGCTGCGGCGCATCCACACCTGCCACGCGCAGCCGCTCAACCTCTCTGAACTGGCCCGCGACGCGGGCATGAGCGTGCCCAGCTTCCACGGCCACTTCAAAGCCATCACCGGCATGGCGCCCATGCAATACGTGAAATCCACCCGGCTGCACCAGGCGCGGCTGCTGATGGTGCGCCAGGGCATCACCGCCAGCGCCGCCAGCCTGGCCGTGGGCTACGAAAGCCCCTCGCAATTCAACCGGGAGTTCAAGCGCCTGTTCGGGCTGCCCCCGGCCCGGGAAGCCAAACGCCTGCGCGACAGCTTCGCGCTACCGCCGGCCCATGAGGGCGCGGAGTTTGTGTCTTCGCATTAGGGGTTGGCGAGCGGATTGGTTGCGTCATCGGGGATGTTTGTTTCACTGGCTTGGCGTTGTATTTCCCGGCGAACGCGATTCGCGGAATAGGCTGAGCGGGACGACAACACCGACGCCCAACCGCCCAAATTCAAGAACACCCAGACTTTCCACGAACCGAGCGGTTCGCTGTGCCACGCCAGCAACGCATAGAGCACCCAAACCAAGACCCCCATGGATAACGGAACAAAAACCAGCCCAGTGCCAATGCCGGCCCACATCATCCACCGATCAAACCGTCCCAGCCGTACCTCGAACTCGCCCTTTTCATAGCGAACAAAAGGCATGGCTCGCTTGAAATGTACGAAAGAAAGACGCCCGGCACTTCGCTCGTAGATCCGCAGCAAGGCTTCACGCGGCGCCTTCTCCAACATGATCCCGGTGGCGGCATGGAAATGCTCCGTGGCGGCCTGTTGCTGAAGGCATACCCTTTCCTGGCCT
Source organism: Alloalcanivorax marinus (assembly GCF_016785095.1). Lineage (GTDB taxonomy): Bacteria > Pseudomonadota > Gammaproteobacteria > Pseudomonadales > Alcanivoracaceae > Alloalcanivorax > Alloalcanivorax marinus_A. The sequence continues at coordinate 310,336 of NZ_JAEKJB010000009.1, forward strand.
TGCACCCATTCCGAATTCAAAGCGGCTTCCACCGCTTTTAAACGATGCTTTTTTCGTTCAACAAGGATGGGGTGAAACTTATGCGCATTCAGTAGAACGATCACCACCAGTAAGACGATGACAAGCAGCAGATTGCCCTTTTGCAGGCCTTCCGCCATAACCCTGGTGAACTCTTCCATCCTCTCTCCCCCATTCCGAAAGAAATTTTTAGTTTTTCCATACTTATCGTAGTCACACTACGATATCTGCAATCCGGGCGGTCACTCAGCCTGCCTGGCGATTCGGTTAAGCGACTGTTCCAGATGTTCTTTATCCGCATCCCGCTTTGCCTCGGACCGCCGGACAAGATTATGCAGCTTGCGGCGCACACCTGGCAGCTCCCGAGCCTGGGGTAAGCCGATCAGTGCAAAATCAGGTCGTTCATCCTCCACCGACCACAGGAAGGCGCGCGAGGGCTCATCCAGCCAACCCGTGACCCATCTTAGCAATCGCGCCCGACCGTCCAGCAGTTGATCCGCGCTGACCGGCTCGGCGGTCATGCCCTGAAAGTGGGAGTCGAATATGGTGTGGAAATCCCTGGGTTCACTGGGCTGCAATATCTCCCAGGCCGGCTTAGGGTTGCAGGTCAGGTAGACCAGAAAAGTGCGCCAGAGCGATAGGTCCGCCCGCTCATCGTCCAGTAGCAAGCCGACATCGAAGAGATCACGAGGGTGTTGCCGAGACAGCGCGGCCGCCAGTTTGCCGGCGTACAGATCAGCGAAATCGACCAGCAGCTGCACCCGATCCCTGTAGCGGCTATCCCAGGTGCTCATCCAGGTCTCCCGGCAACGTTATCTGGTAAGTCGGATGCAGACGCCCTCCTGATACCAGCGACCGCTTGCCGGAGCCCAGATCGACACCTTCCATGGAGACATGGGCCAACCAGGCATGCCGATGCCGTTCCGCCAGAGCGAGAAACAGCCGTTTGGCTTTCACACTGCGACAGTGACGCAACAGCAGCCCCACCCGCGCCGGTCGCAGGGTCGCCATTCCCTGCATCAGGGCATCCACCTCATACACCAGCGCCGCCCCCGGCGGCCGATCACACAGCTCCAGCATCGCCCGTTCCGGTGAAGAGCAAACGATGCCGTCCAGCTCGGCCAGCCGGCCCAGCCCTTGAGCCAATAACTCTCTGTCAGACGTATTAGCTGTAAGACCTGGCAACGCCAGATCAAAAGGCGCACCGCCGCAGAACTCGAAACGCGCTTCAAGCGGTAACTTCGCCACCCACCCCGGCGGCCGATCCGGACCATACAGGGTCACCACGGGAGCCTCTCCCAGGCGCAGATAATGCTCATACCCCTGTAGGGCCAGCGCGAAGCGCCCCCCCACATACAGCGACAGGCCCTCACGACTTTGCAGGCTACGCACCACCGACGGCCATTCCAGCCGTCCGCCTTTACGCAGGTAAACGCCACGCACCGGGGACTCCAACCAACCGCTGGCCACGTAGCGCGCCACCAGGCTGGTGGAATAACCGTGGGCTCGCAGCCAGCGACTGGATACCAGGGTGGTGTCATCCAGGCCGGACAAGAGCCGGTTTATGTGACTTATCTTTTGCTCACTCATAGTGAGTAAAATAGCGCCAAAGGAAACCATTGCCAACTACAACTTAGTTTATTAAAGGATGAATTTACTCACTTTAGGCGAGCTTTATCGCCTGGATGCAAACCAAAACGTCGCTTAGCGACCAAGCCACAGGATCGCTCTGGAGCGCGGCAGGCAACAGTGGGCAAAAACGGAAAAAGGGGTCAGTGAGGAGAGACAATCCCTGTCAGCGATATCGCCGGGTGCAAACGCAAATCGGGGCTGGCATCAGCACGCCTTCCAGCCCTGCCAGCCGCCCCAAACCCGATTATCTTGAGCCCGCGGTGGCCTCGCCCTGCTCCGCCACCGCGTTGCGATCCCGCACCGGCGGGCGGTCGTGGAGGTGCGGTTCGATCAGGCGCAGGCGAAGAACAAAAGCGTTTTGGTTTTTGTATAAACTCAGCCCGGGCCCGGGGATGGGCCCCTCTCCAGGAAGGTGGACAGCGCGATGTAGCTGCGCACCGACCGCACCCCTTCCAGGCTCTGGATCTCCATCAGAAAGCTTTCCAGGGATTCGGTGTCATCAGCGCGTACCTTCACCAGCACACAGCCGTCGCCGGCGACGGTATGCAGCTCTTCCACTTCCGGCCGGTCGGCGAAGGTAAGCAGTTTGCGCGTGGCGCTGTAGTTACTGGTATCGACCACCAGAAACGTCAGCAAGGTCCGGCCCAGTTTGCAGCCGTCGAGCACGGCCACGGTGCCCTTGATAACGCCATCGCGCTTGAGCCGCTTTACCCGATCGTGCACGGCGGGGGCGGACAGGTTCACGATCTTGCTGAGTTCCGCGTAGCTGCGCGAGGCATCCTCGGCCAGCGCCCCTAATATTTTTCGGTCAATCGCGTCCAAATCAGCCGGATGATGGCGAACCTGCCGAACAGCATCTTTTTCTTTACCTGGGACGGGCATTTCCGGTTTATCTCCGAATTTTATCTCGAATAGACTCCTTTTAACCGAATCATCTTCGAATGAAAACCTCTTTATCTGGAGACCCTCCCATGCCCGCCGCCCTCTTCGCGCTGGCCATCGGCGCTTTCGGCATTGGCCTGACCGAATTCGTCGTCGCCGGCATCCTGCCTCAAATCGCCACGGATTTCGGCGTCGACATTCCCTCGGCCGGTTTGATGGCCACCACCTACGCCCTGGGGGTGTTCGTGGGCGCCCCAATTCTGACCGTCCTCGGCGCCAAAGTGCCCCGCAAAACCCTGCTCATCGGGCTGGCGCTGATTTTCACGCTGGGCAACGTGATCACCGCACTGGCGCCGACGCTGCCAATCGCGCTGGCGGGTCGTATTCTGACCGCGTTCAACCACGGTACCTTCTTTGGCGTCGGCTCCATCATCGCCGCCTCCCTGGTCGCCCGTGAGCGGCAGGCCAGCGCCATCGCCTTTATGTTCTCGGGCCTGACCATGGCGAACCTGGTCGGGGTGCCGGCCGGCACCTGGCTCGCCCAGGTCTACGACTGGCGGCTGGTGTTCTGGCTGATCGCCGGCATCGGCCTGGTCACCGTGGTCAGTGTCGCGCTGCTGGTGCCGCGCATCGAAGCGGGCAAGGCCATCGCGCTGAAGACCGAGCTGCGCGCGTTCGTGGACCCGCAGGTGCTGCTGTCCATGGGCATCACCGTATTCGGCCCCGCTGCCTTCTTTACCTCCATCACCTACATCGCGCCGATGATGATTCAGGAAGCGGGGTTCTCGGAAGGCGGTGTCGCACGGCTGATGATCCTGTTCGGGCTCGGCCTGGCCGTGGGCAACTGGGTCGGCGGCCGCTTCGCCGACCGGTCCCTGCTCGGGACCCTGTTCGTGACCCTGGCGGCGCAGGCGGCGGTGCTGCTGGTGTTCTGGCTTGGCGTGGAGAACGGCATCCTGGCATCGGCTTCCGTATTCCTGATGGCCGCCTTCGGCTTCGCCACGGTCTCCCCAATCCAGAAGCTGGTGATGGACCGAGCCAACCGGGCGGGCGCGCCCACCATGGCCGCCTCGGTGAACATCGGCATGTTCAACCTGGGCAACGCTCTAGGCGCCTGGCTGGGCGGCGCCACCATCGCCGCCGGCTTTGGCCTGGCCTCGCCGAACTGGGCCGGCGCCGTGCTCTCGCTGGTGGCGCTGGGCCTGGCGGTTATCGCCTGGGCCAGCGCCGGGCAGGAAGGCTCCTCGGCGGTGAAACCAGAATCGCTCTGAAGCCCGATTATCTTGAACCTGCAGTGGCCGCGCCCTGCTCCGCCACCGCGTTGCGATCCCGCACCGGCGGGCGGCCATGGAGGCGCGCGTATTCCCGGGTGAACTGGGACACGCTGGCATAGCCCACCTCGAAGGCGGCGCGGCTAGCGCTTTTGCCCTCCGAGATCAGCAGGCGGCGCGCCTCGATCAGGCGCAGCTGCTTCTGGAATTGCAGCGGTGAGAGGGAGGTCACCGCGCGAAAATGCCGGTGAAAGGCGGAGCGGCTCATGCCGGCCGCGTTGGCCAGCTGCTCGACGGTCAGGAGCCGGGCGTAGTCCCGGCGCAGCAGGGCCACGGCCCGGCCGATGCGGCGCACCCGGCTCTCTGGCAGGCCAAGATGACGAATCGCCGGCCCCTGCCGGCCCAGCAACAGCCAGTAATGGATCTCACGGACCAGGGACGGGCCCAGCACCGCCAGCGAGCGCGGCTGTTCCAGCAACCGCACCAGACGCCACACCGCGTCCCGGAGCTGAACCTCGGCGTCATCAAAGGCCGGCTCCTTCGACGCCTCGTGAGCACCCAGGGTCATATCCAGCTCGGCGATCACCGTCGGGTCCAGATCCAAGGCCACCGCCAGATACGGGCGGGCGGCGCTGGCTTCGCGGATACCGCTGACGGTGGGCACATTGGCGGTGACGATCATGGAATCGCCGGCGGCGAAGGTGACGGTGCGCGGGCCGATGGTGACCCGCTTGCTGCCTTGCAGCACCAGGCACACCAGCGGCTTGCTGATGGCGTGCTCCAGCGCGCCGGGGCGCTCGGCCGACACCAGAAACAGCCCGGGCACCGGCGTGGTGGCGATCCCCGCCGTATTGGCCTGCAATCGGGTGTAGCGGCGCACCGCCTGGCACAGAGCATCGGACATGGCCCATTGTTATCCAGCCGCCAAGTCCGGTACAGCCTGATCGGCACAATCAGGCAAACCATAGCGCGCTTCAGGCACCGCCGGGCGGCGTGCCACCGCTACCGTGGAAGCCTCAGCAAAGGAGGTGAACCATGACCGACAAGACCCCACGCCAACCCGGCCCCACGCCGGAACCCGCCGTCACCGACCTCGCCCGCCCGCACCGGGGCGTGGAAGTCTCCGGTGAGGACGGCCAGGAAGGCCGCAAAGCCTTCTACATTCATATCGAGGCCCTGCCCGGCAAGGAGCAGGAGGTGCTGCGCATGCTGGAAGACATCCTCGGCTGCGTCCGCGAAGAGCCGGCCACCGGCCCCTGGTACGCGGTGCGGTACTCGCAACGGGTGTTCGGCATCTTCGAAGTGTTTCCCGACCGGGCCGGTCGCCAGGCCCATGTAGAGGGCGGCGGCGGCGACATCTTCCGCGACCTGCAACGAATGAACGCCATCCTGGCCCGCCCGGCCCACGTGCACCGCCTGGATGTATTAATGAGCAAGGAAATATTCGCCCGGCGCTGACCGCCTCGGCGGGGTCCGTCGGCCCCGCCCGCCCAGCGCGAACGTCGAGGCGCCGTCCCCGACGCGGCATCCTGAGACGCACATCTCATTCAACGTGCATCCGCGCATCACCACGGGTTGCGTTCTTGCTCCCATCCCACAAAATTCAAACCCTTGAACGACCACCCGAGCGATTAACCCGACCCGCCGCGAGTTTTTTCATGTCCGAGCACCCGATCCTGACCATCACCGACATGTACATCCCCGGCTCCTACGCCGCCATCACCGCCGCCACCGAGGACCACCAGTGGAGCGCGCTCACGGAACGCCTGGAGCGCACCGCCAGGGACTACCGCAACACGCCGTCCCTGCATACCGTGGCGCAGCTGGAAGGCAGCCTGTACGCCATGACCCGCGCCGATCGCGAGGCGATCGAGGCCTGGGTCGAGGCCGAGCCCCACAACCCCTGGAGCTGGCTGGTCCGTGGCCTGGCGGATACCTATGCCGGCCTCGCCGCCCGGGGCGAGGAAACCGCCGACATGCTCACCGAGGCCGAATGGGAGCAGGTGGGCATGTACATGACCCGGGCCCGGGCACCGCTGGGCCGCGCCCTGGAGCTCGGTGTTCAACCGGGGCCGGCGCTGGCCGCCATCGGCCAGGCCGCCACGGTGATGGGGCTCACCGAGGAAGACCACCAGGCGCTGATGGCGGAAGTGACGGAAGCGGACCCGAACTGGCTGCCCGCCTGGGCCAACGCCCTGGCCCGCAGCGAAGCCCGCTGGGGCGGCAGTCTCGCGCACATGGGCGAAGTGCTGAAGCTGGCCGAGCAGGCCATCACCGCCCCGGAACTGCACCAGGCACTGACCGCCGAATACTGGTGGTGGCGCGCCAACCGGGCCGCCGCCATCGACGGCGACCTGGTCACCGCCCGCGGCCACGCCCGCGCCGGCCTGGAACACTGCCCGCCGGGGCGCATGCGCGCCAACCTGCTGGTACAGGAAGCACAGATCCTCTCCGCCATCGGCGTCTCCGCCCAGGAGGTCGCGGAAGCCTGGCAGGCCGCCGTCGACGCCTCCCCCAACGAACCGGACCACCAGTTCGACCTGGGCCTGGCCTGGGTGGTGGCCGGCGACATCGAAAAAGCCACCGCCGTATTCGCCAAGCTGGCGGAAAACCCCAGCCCCAAAGGCACCGATGCCGCCAACTTTCTGGGGCGGCGCCTGGCGCGCGGCGATCGCGGCTTCCCACGAGACCGCGCGGCAGCGGAGCGCTGGTTCCACCTGGCCGCCGAGCGGGGCCCCACCGGCAAGCTCAACCTGGCCGAACTGCGCCTGACCGACGACCCGCAATCCGAAGAAGCCCTGGCCCTGTGCCGCGCCGCCATCGAGGAAGGCAACGGCTACGGCGCCCTGCCCCTGGCCCGCGCCCACCTGGCCCGGGGCGAACAGGCCGAAGCCCGGGCGGTGCTGATCGACGTGCCCGCCGACTTCGCCGCCTGCAAATACGCCCTGGCCCGGGGCCTGGACGAAGGCTGGTTCGGCGCCGCCGACCCGCTCGCCGCCCTCAAGGTCAGCAGCAGCGTGCTGCCCCAGGTGTTCGACCCCTATCTCTCCGTGCTGCACATGACCCTGCTCAGCGCCCAGGGCCACTGGGACGCCGCCCGGGAACACGGCGGCTGGCTGCTCCAGGAAACCGCCGAAGGCCGGCTCGAACTGCCCGACCCGCTGCTCAACGAAGTCCAGCGGCTGATGGCCGAGATTCCCAAACCCGGCCTCGGCGGCCTGCTGAAACGCACCTTCAGCAACACCCGCCTGCGGATGGAAGTGGAATCGCCGGAGCTGTGGGCCACCTGAGCCGGGGCAGCCCTTGTCTTATTGATCACTAAAAAGTACAAAATGACGCCTTATGTACATTAATAAGTACACAAGGCATAAAGGCGACCTTGACGAATCACAAGGAACGCCATAACGTACATTTAACGCCAATTTGTACGTTTTAGTGATCAAATGCCCCGGACAGTCGATTCTCCCGTTTATCAAAAGGCCCAGATTCTCGATGCCCTGCGCGACACCGGCGCCCTGATCGCCGAGGCCCGCAAGGCGCGCGGCTGGTCCCAGACCGACCTGGGCGCGCGCCTGGGCAAGGTGGACCGGCGGCACGTGAGCGCCCTGGAAAAAGGCGACCCGAAGGTCGACGTCGGCCTGGTGGTGGCGGCCCTGTGGCTGCTTGACCTGCCCCTGCTGGCGACCCTGCCCCAACCGGGCCAGCCCACCCCAAAAGGGTATTACCGGGTCGCCGAGAACCGCGCCGGCGCGCGCCGCCCCACCAGCCGGCGCCGGTTCCGGCCCCAGGACGTCGACAATGATTTCTGATCGCGCCTACCTCTGGCTCTTTCCACCGGGGCAGGCGGAACCGGTGGTGTGCGGCGTGGTCGCCTGGGACGGCGCCGAATACGTGTTCCGCTACGGCAAAAGCTACCTGGCCCGGCCGGATGCCATCCCGCTCTCGATCCCCGGCCGCCCCCTGGGCGAGCTCACCGGTGAGCCCTACGTCCTCGACCACGAGCTCAGCGGCGCCGTGCGCGACGCGGCGCCGGACGCCTGGGGCCGGCGCATCATCCAGCGGGAAATCGCGAAAACCCTCGATCCCACCGGCGAGGCCCCTTACCGCCTCGAAGGCGAGCTCGGAGAGATTGATTACCTGCTCGGCGCCGGCGCCGACCGCATTGGCGCCCTGGACGCCACCGACCGACCGGACGCCTACGCGCCCCGCGCCAAGCCGATCCGCCCACTGGCGGACGCCCTGGAAGCGGCGGAACGGATGGAACGCGGCCAGGAACTGGATGACGACCTGGACGCCGCCCTGAACCACGGCACCAGCATCGGCGGCGCCCGCCCCAAGGTGCTGTTCCGGCGCGGCAAGTCCTGGCTGGTCGCCAAATTCAGCTCCAGCCGGGACACCCTCAACATGATCGCCGCGGAAAGCGGCGCCATGCGGCTCGCCGCCAAAGCCGGCCTGAACGTGGCGGACACCCGCGTCCTGGAAGTCTCCGGCAAGGACGTACTGCTGGTCCGCCGCTTCGACCGCGACACCAACGCAACCGGCCACCCGACCCGCCGCCACATGCTCAGCGCCATGACCCTGCTGGACCTGGACGAATACGCCGTCCGCAACGGCGAAGCCAGCTACCTGGAACTGGCCGACGTGCTGCGCCAATACGCCCGGGACTTCGAACGGGACGGCCCGGAGCTGTTCCGGCGCATGGTCTTCAACATCCTGATCGGCAACACCGACGACCACGCCCGCAACCACGCCTGCTTCTGGGACGGCACCGCCCTCGACCTCACCCCCGGCTACGACATCTGCCCCCAGCCCCGGCTGGGCTACTCCGCGGACCTGGCCATGACCGTCGGCCACCAGGGCCGCGCGGCCACGCTCCACAACGCCCTCAGCCAGGCGGAGCGGTTTGGTCTGAGCGAACGGGAAGCCGCCGAATGCGTCGACGCCATGAAGCAGGTGGTGGAGAAACACTGGAAGGCGCTGTTTTCAGCGGCGGGAATGGAAGCCGGGGATATCGAGTATCTGGCGAAGGCGACGGTTTTGTCGCCGTCGATTTTGGATTAGGGGCCACGGCACCAGAATTCAATCGCCGGCTTGCACCAGACTCTCCCTCGAAATCTCCCCAACCGCCCGCGCCCCGGTGAGCGTCATCGCCACCTTCATCTCGCTGGCGATCAGGTCCAGCACATGGGCCACGCCCTGCTCGCCGGCGGCGGCCAGGGCGTAGACGAAGGCGCGGCCCAGCAGCACGCCGTCCGCGCCCTGGGCGAGCAGGCGCACCACGTCCAGGCCGGAGCGGACGCCGGAATCCGCCAGGATCGTCAGGTCGCCCTGCACGGCGTCGGAGATGGCCGGCAGGGCCCGGGCCGAGGACAGCACGCCATCAAGCTGGCGCCCGCCGTGGTTGGAGACCACGATGCCGTCCGCGCCGAACCGCACCGCCTCGCGGGCGTCCTCCGGGTCGAGAATGCCCTTGAGCACCATCGAGCCTTTCCAATACTCCCGAATCCATTCCAGATCCCGCCAGCCGATGGACGGATCGAAGTTCTCGCCCAGCCAGCCGATGTAATCCTCCAGGTGGATGCGGTGGCCCAGATAGGCCGACACATTGCCCAGATCGTGCGGCCGCCCGTGCAGCCCCACGTCCCACGCCCAGCGCGGGTGCATCACCGCCTGCAGCACCCGCCGCCAAGCCGCGAAGGGCCCGGACATCCCCGAATGCCGATCGCGATAGCGCGCCCCCGGCACCGGCATATCCACCGTGAATACCAGGGTCCGCACCCCCGCCGCCCAGGCCCGCTCCAGTGCGTTCTTCATGAACCCGCGATCGCGCAGCACATACAGCTGAAACCACATCGGCCGCGTCATCGCCGGCTGCACCTCCTCGATGGGACACACCGACACCGATGACAACGTAAACGGCACGCCCCGCGACGCCGCCGCCCGCGCTGCCTGCACCTCGCCCCGCCGCGCGTACATCCCGGTGAGCCCCACCGGCGCCAGCGCCACCGGCAGGCTTACATCCTCGCCGAACAACCGCGCCGACAGATCCACCTCCCCCACCTCCTTCAACACCCGCTGCCGCAACGCCAAATCGCGCAGATCCGCCACATTGCGCGCCAGGGTGTGCTCGTCGTACGCGCCCCCGTCGATGTAGTGGAACAGGAACGGCGGCAGGCGGCGCTTGGCGGCGAGGCGGTAATCGTGGGTGGAGGAGATGATCATGGTTGTCTCCTGGTGGGGTTGTGAACCGGGCAGCTCGGGGAGGAAGTCTTTGAAACCGGTACGAACTAAAGGCCGGCCTCATTGAACAATTGGGCGGCGGAGACGTTCAACGCCCTGGCGATACGCAGGATGTTCGCCAAGGAGACATTGCGCTCGCCACGTTCCACCGCACCGATGTAGGTACGATGAATCCCGATCTAGGTGAGGAAGGCTTCCTCCGCCCACAAGGCGCATCTGAGCATTGACGCCTGATCATATAGATCATATTCTTCCTGTTACCCTCATCACATTATGATTTTCATGATCTTCACACTAGGGGACAACCATGGTTCACATAATTGACGGTCTGAACGCCGAGTTCGCAACACGCGTCCGTGACGCAAGGAAGGAGAAGAAGCTAACTCAGCAAGAGCTAGCAGAGTCAATTGGAGTCGACAAGCGAACAATCTCCATGTACGAGAACGGGAGGATGTTCCCGCAAGGCAACACCCTCCAGCGCCTTGCGACCGAGCTTCGGCTTGACCCTTTGTGGTTAGCGACGGGTCAAACAGAAGAAACGCAAAACCATCTTGCTAGTCAATATCAAAAAGCAAAGGATATTGGTTTACCCGAAAAGGTCAGTCAAATCTTCATCGAAGACTGGCGGAGCCTCCAAGCAGGCACCAATTTTCATCTACCAAGATATTCTCCTAGCTCGAGCACAGGGGGTCAAAATTTCAACATCCGAGATTTCGTACCCGTAGTAAAAACCGATTTCGATCAATATCGGGCAACACGATACCCTGCTACGCATCCCCAAAATTCAACTTATCCAGCTGAATCAATATTAATTTTTGACGCTGGCATCACAACCTTTGAAAAAGTAGAGAACGGCGATGACATTATATTTCGCTTCCACGGCAAAGAGAATGAAGCCGGCCTACGGCGCTTCGTTCGCGAACCCGGGGTGCCGCAGGGGGCACTGTTTTCAATCCACCCGCTCATGCCGCTAGACCCAATCCCTGCTGACAAAAGGAAGATTGAAATTCTTGGAGTGGTGGTAACCCAAGTAATCACACGGCGGTCATAAGCGGCCCTTGAATGCCAAGGGGCGACAGCAGTGTTGCATGCGCCCTGTCAATACTCGCGGACCCACCCCAGACCCCATCAGCCGGTGGACGGATCAAAGTTCTCGCGCAGACAGCCGACGTAATCCTTCAGGTGGGTCCGGTGGCCCAGACAGACCGCGTTATCGCCGGCTGCACCTCCCCCGCCGCGCTTACATCCCGGTGAGCCCCACCGGCTCCAGCGCCACCGGCAGGCCCAGCGGCTCGCCGAACAGCCGCGCTGACAGATTCACCTCCCCACTTCCTTCAACACACGCTGCCGCAACGCCAGATCGCGCAGATCCGCAACATTGCGCGCAATGTGTGTGCTCGTCGTACGCGCCCCCGTCAATGTAGTGGAACAGGAACGGCGGCAGGCGGCGTTGGGCGGCGAGGCGGTAATCATGGGTGGAGGAGATGATCATGGTTGTCTCAACAAAGCGGGAAAGTGCTACTTATCGTCTGTAGACCGTAATTCCTGGTCTGCGCTCTACTGGATGGGTCGATTTAAGGGGAGTAATAGAAGGAGGCGGAGATGACCAAGCCGTACGATGTGGAGCGGCGCGAGACTTGCGATATCGCTTGCCTTGCCGTTGAGCAGTTTAACTATTTGGAGGCGCTTTTCTCGGCACTGGCCGAACGGCTGGATGCTTCCGCCCCGGAAGACAGAACGATTAGGGATGCCAAAAGACTCGCTTTATTGGGCCGCAGTCACGCGGAACAGTGGGCCTGTGCCTTTCTGGATGAGACCAATGGCTAACCAAGCAGACAGAGAAAGCATCATAAAAAAGCGCAAGCCGAACATTGAGATCGGGCATTATCGCGGGAGCCGCTATTGGGGCGTTTGGGTTGATTCGGAACTGCTTGCGGCGGTGTGTTATCGGTAGGGAGCAGAAGAAATCAAATCAGCTCTGCTAAATCGCTAGCAGTTACAACGAGACCGAGCGAACTGGCGCAAGGCGACCTTCAGGTGATAACCATCACTACATACCTTGTCATAACGGGTGTCTCACGCCGCCGACTTTTAGCAGCCAAGCGGCGTAAAAATAGTCATTGCGCAGACGACTGCTAAGCTCTCGGCCAATCAGATGCCTCGAGCCGGTTTTTTGGTATTTCGTATGCCTTATAATAATACTCACACACCGCCTGCTCCCCGCCCTTCGACCGATAAAGTTCTAAATGATTAAATAGGCCTTCTGCTGCCAGTTTCGCCTTCAACCAGATATCGCGGTCTTGAAACAGCGCTCCATCAGCTTGCATGCGAAAGACCAAACCATCTCGCAATTCTTCTAAGTGTTGTTCCCAGTCTACGCTATCGCTCTCCAGCAGCGTCCGAAGAGGCAACTCCTTGATATCTGATGCAGCATCAAAACCATTACCCCAAATCCAAGGGCTATCACACGTAACAGTCAAACCTGCACAGTAGTTAAGATCTCTCTCGAATTGGTAGATGGTATTTATTAAACCTTCCAACTCCCGTTGCAGGCGGGACTGTCGTAGTGTCTCCAGAAGTCCGATGAATGCCAGGAACGCATAAAAGGGGCCTAAAAGGCCACCGATATACCCGCCAAAACTTGCCCAATCCTGAGGCGAGTCAGATAACGGACCATGAAAGTTATAGAAATAGGTTCCCACAACTAAGATTGTGGCAACTCCTGCCATCCAAAGTGAAACTTTTAACGTGCTCTCAAGATTCATAGTTCTATACGCTTAGAGCCGCGCACTGCGGAAAATTTGGAGCGCAGCGGAAAATTTGTCCGACAGCAGGGCGTTGTTAGCGGCGCTGGCGCAACTCGATGTATTCCTCATCGGAAATCTCTCGATCTTCATATTCAAAGCGATCATTTATAACTATTTCAGGAATCATGCTTTCGACTCTATGCTTGGGGCCAACGAGCGCCGCATTTGGTATGAAAATATGTTTAATTAAAGGGCGATCTTCCCATTCCTTTTTTATGTACATCTCGCCTGGAACACAGAAGTACCATGGCTGTGTTCCAAAAGCAGAAAATTGAGCACTTACAATATCTTGAACTGAGTGAATAGCCAGCAATGCCAATTCTCGATCATTGCGATCAGTTTCAGGGTTAAAATGAATAGCGTGATTACGCTTGCCATTGAGATCCCTGAATTTTTCGGCAGCTTCTGGCAACAATTCACCCCAAGATTCCAGCGCATCTATCGCTACGGGCCAATAATCAAATGATTGTTTGCGATATAGATTCTTATATTCTGGCGATGCTTTGTGATAGTTTCGAAGCAGCAATACCATATGGTTAAGAATCCTTTCCCCTAGAGCACAGGCCCCTGTTAGAGCCGGATAATAACCACCCGCCACAAATGAATTCCTGATCTGATCTAAAAACTTATTATGGAAAGCTGCCACGGAGAACGGTTTAAATTTCAAATCCTTAAAGTTCTTAACTTTCAGCTCGATATTCCAATTCCCAAACTGTTCTGCAAGCTCCTTGATAGTCTTTTCTCTGTTTTGCATATGCAGTTCTTTTACTTTCTCATCCCACTGATCTTGCACAGGCTCCAAGCTGTGAGCCCTTGAATCAAAATCAAATGAGAAAATTCTATATCGTTTCATATGAACACTACCGAACCGCTAACGTGGAAAATCACCGGCGGCAAAAAGCAGAGCGAAGTGGCGCTTTTTGCCGTCAGCGTGCATTTGCCTTGTTAGACCCCACTGATCGCGTGGCGCAACTTTCACACGCCGCGCCTTCGAAAGTATTCACTTAGTCTCTGGTATCGAGCATCTTGCCCAAACTGTGGATCAGCCTGCACGATGTCGTCCAAGCATCCCCCCAACTCCCGGGGCGCCAACTGTTGGTCGCCAATCACTGAATTCAACAGCAACAGTGCCTCCGTTGGGAATCGTTTACACAGACCAGATTCGGCAAGTAGATGAACGACATAGTGAAGGTGTTCAATGGGTTGCAGCCAGTCCTGCACCGCAGCCAAGGCCGCCGGAAACTCGCCTCGGGCAGCAATTGCCAACCGGGTCAAGGACTCGGCTATTCGCGGGGTGGCCAAGTCGCGGGACTTTGGCCAGATCTGTTGCCAGAACGGCTGGACACGGTTTTTCCAGTAGTCCTCACGCTGATCGGCTGCACCTTCAAGCGCCTGAGAGAGCGCCTGCGCGGATTCCTCTAGGCCTTCTTGTGGAAGCTCACCAATCGCGGATCGGAACTCATCTGCGGCGTATTCCTCAGTCGGCCCCAATGCTACATAGGTTAGGAACGCCGAGAATTGCTGCCGATGCTCGCCAAGATCGGCGTAGCGGCTTGCGCTCTCCAGGAACTCTGGCTTGAAAGCAATCAGCAAGGGCTGATACAAACGAGGAGACCATAGGAAGCCTTCCCACACTGCTTTTGCTTCGGCCGGATTACTCCAACTGAAAAGCGGCAACAGGTATTGCTCGGTCCACGGACGGTCTACGCGGAAAAATGCAATTAGCCGCGAACCCAGCAGTACCCTGCCGTGGCGAAATCGGTCCTCTTGAACGTCGCACAGTGTGGTGAAAATGGGTTTGAGGTCGACTGGAAGCAGATCGTTGTCATTCGGGTTCTTCTTGAACCAAAGATTGATCAAGGCCTGAGTGACATGCCCAATGGGGTGGTTGATTGCAGAACCGACGGGGTCGTAGGTTTCGACACCATTACGGATGATGCGGGAACCTGAGTCAGCTTCCAGCGGCAGCGAAAGCACGCGACGGCACAACTCCAGCAGAATGTCCTCGTGGCGGTTGATCGATTTGGATGCAGCTTCCATCCACCACGTTACACCGTGAGCAATCTCCTGAAGTACGACATCGGGCATGGTCTGAACCAGCGGTGCTGCATATCGCCATGAGCGCAACACCGTTCCTTCTTCGGCCCAGGCCTGCAAAGCCTCGCGCCATCGGCCAGCGGGCCACACGCCATCCTGTGCCAGATCACACAACGCGGACAGACTGTGAAAGAAACGCGTGCGGCAAACGTCACGCCACGTATCTTCGTAGAAAGGTCGCCGTTCGGGCGTCGGCTTTGTGAGCCATTGCACCAGTTCCTGCCGCTTGCGGGGAGCAATGTCGACGTCTCGGCTGTCCTCGTAATCCGGGTCGCCAGTGCCACTCATCCAGTGCGAGAACTCGTCACGCTCGTTGGTTGCCAACAGCCATTGCGGGTAGACATTGGAAATTTCGGCCAAGCGTGCCGCTGCATTTGCTCCCAGAGCGAGGCCCGATGTGTTCAGCTTGGCCAGATGCAGCCAGATAGAGCGGGCCACCAAGTCTTGCCATCGATCCGGCTCCAGATCATCCCTATACATATCGCGTGGTGGACCCGCCAAGATGGCTGCCTCCAAACGCTCTTGAGCGCCCTCTGCCAACTGCCGCGCCTGTAGAACGAACAGTCTGAACACCTCCCGCCCCGTATCTGTGGACCACAGCCACCACGCCCCATCGGTTAACAGCCAATCGACCCACTGCTCGGGCGGGATGCAACCATCCTGACTGGCGGCAAACAGGGCCAGGCGTTTGAAGGTGGGGTACGGCAATTCGAACCAGCTCTGTGCGATTCGTGTCGCGCGCACGCTGTCGTTCGCGCGAACCGCCAACCAAGCATCGCGCAGCAATTCGATCAGGCTCACCCAGTCTCGGAAGCCCCGGTTCTGCCAATGTGGCGTAATGGAGGGGAGATCCCAGTGCGACCGGTCGCTGTGGTCGTCGGCCTCACCCAACTCGCGTAACAGATCCAGTGCATCACGCAATAGCTGCTGAAAATCCTCCAGCAGGAGCGGTAGGGCCGATGTCCAGTGCTCGTCGGCTAAGTCGCGCAAAGCAGAATGCACGTGATCAGCGGCCAGCACGAGTTCCCAATCCACCAATTGTTTGATCCGCGCAGGCTCGTCGGTGCTATTCGAGTCGTCGTCACCCCAGCGAAACGGCTTCTTCAAGACCACCTTGGGTGCAAGCAACTCCCGCAACTCCAGACGCAGCGTGGTGGTCAGCCCATCCCGCTTCAGCCGACCATTCCAGCGATACAGATCGGGGTCGTGCCATGGGGATTTCACCCGGCCACTAAGCAGTAGGCGCCACAAGGTGTGCATCAGGGGGCCAGGGATGGCCTTGGATGCATGCAAGCGGATCTCATTCAGCTCGGAGGTCTTGCCATCACGCTCTAATGAAGCAAAACGATCCAGCTCATGTTCGATTAACCAGGACCAACGTTCATGCAACCACCCACCACGGTCCGCAATCCAGATGACCAGTCTCGGGTCATCCAGGTGACGCACCAGCCATCGGGCCAGATGGAACATCACGTCATCCAATTGGCTACCAGTGATTCCACCGGAGGCCAGTAGCATGGATGGGGCGCGGTCATAGGAGGCCGGACGACGAATCAGGCTGAAGCGCAGCTTAGCGTCCCCTTCATCGCGAGGCGGCACGCCAAAGCGGACCAGATCGCCGTGCCCGAAACGCTCATCTGAGAAGGGTTCCAACAGCCAGTCAAGTGAAGGGGTGGGATTGAATTCGGCGAAACGTTTAGCCGGCAAGCCCGATTTATCCGATAAGGCCCACAGCATCCGCCCGACAAAATCGTCCTGCCGCGTGCTGTCCTGTGGCCGGGCCAAGGCGTGCTTGACGATGATAGCCTCTTTTCCTTGCACACCGTCGCGGTAGGTGTCTGCCCATACGTGCAAAGTCTGGTGCAGCGCTGAGTGGTCGTAACTGTCAGCGGGTACGTTATAAAGGATGGGCGTGACGCCCTTGGCTTCCCACTCGATGGTCTTGCGTTGCTCCTGCCCCGATTCGCAATCGCCCAGCGCCCAGGCCTGCGGTGTAACTTCGCCAAGCATCCGGTCGGCTGCCAGCGCATCCATCATGTAGCGAAGTACCGGATCGTTGATGCTGTAACCCACGAAACAGACCACGTAATTGCGGAACAACTCACTTACAAAGCGTGCCGCCCAGCGCTCTGTGAGGTAGGCCAAGCCAAAATCACCGCTGGTGACAACTAGACGGTTCAGGGCTGTGTCTTCCATCTTTTCGGATAACAGGCCGTGCAGATAAACCAGCCCGTTCCAACGGCTGTTTTTGGGGATTGGTAGCATCGGAGCGGCGTACTCTTGGAACGCTTGCCCCGTGCGCTTGGCCGCCACATGAAAGATACGATCAAAGTTAGTGGTAACCAGACGTATCGCACCCTCTCGGCTGCGCGCCAGATGCAACAATGCCGCTTGTGTATCGGTAGCCCTCTTGCGGCGGAGTTTCGGCTTCAAGGCATTTGCCAGAGCGCGACGGACAGCCAGACGCTGGCCCGGCAGGCGCCGTTCGAGCAGATCAAGTGTGGCATCGAACTGCCCTCGCTCGAAGGCCTCTCGTTCAATATCCGAAAGTGCCGTCCCGCTCAGCCGGTAGATTTTCTCTACAAGTCCTTTGAAACTCGGTAAGCCGGCCGGATAGGAAATTCCTGCACCGCAGAAGAACACCACGCGGCCTTCCTCGTGGGCCTGCAAGAGCGCATCCGGAATGTCAGGGCCGTCCGTGATGAATTGCATTCCTATATTTCCTACCCAATGCGTATGTTCATTCGAGAAAATGGGGCTCAATGGATCTAACGCCCACGTTCAGGTGCATTTGAGGCGACTCCTGCTTTTGCAGCAGCAAAATTGGGCAGCGGGTCAAATGTCACCTGCAACGTGTTGTTAGGCACCGTCTTCATAAGGATCATGTGAACGTAAATTTGAGAATGCTTCAATGAAAAGCTTTTGCAAATTTGGAGGCGGCACAGCCAGAAATGCACATGCGACAGGCGAGAATGCTTCGATTGCCTCTACTGGCCCGGAAAACTTAACACCAGGGCGTGCGGCATGAAGGATTTCGAATACGGCGCTAATTTCATGCTGCTCAATTTGATGATCTAGGCGATGGCCAAATTTGTTCCGAACAGCGTTAACTTGAAGTATCCCAGGGCGAACGGCGGCAGCACTTGACCCTTGTATTGGAAGCAGCTTCGCCTTCTGAAAAAACGACAGCTTTACCGTGTGAATGTTTTCGATGTGGAGCTGTACTTCTAGGAACGTATTGAGAAACGATTCGATGATTAGGTGGGCTCTGAGCACACGACCAATCGCGTCGTGATCGACCGAAGCGAGCTGAAGAAACCTTTGGTTATGCCTCTCAAAGTCAGCCTCAATGTCCGCCCAGTGTGGCTGCAGAGCCTCCAGAACTTCGTGAATACCGTCGATATCTTTCATTTAGGTGTCTAACAGGCATTAGGACGACGGCGCGAATATCCAGTGAACGCGCCTGTGTCATATCATTTTTTTGAATTCCCCTGACGTAAAATAAAAACAGAAAAGTCAGCCACTTACAAACTTAACTAGCAGGCTTCCTCCCGATATCTTGACCAACTCTCTTCCCCAAACCCAAAAGCCTACCGCCGCTTGCCTGCCGGCTGCCTTTCAGGCGGCAACTTTGGGGAAGTGTTCACAGAGGACGAGAACGGCCCATTGGCGCAAGTGCATCGCACGCCAGGAGTTGACACGGGCGCTGACACTCAGCATGCCGGACTGCATAGATAAGCCTTTGGGCTTCATCCCAACGGTGGTTGTTTCCATAAAGAAGCCTTCAAGTTCGTCGTCACCTGCGGCAGACTCGCGGCCTTTCGCCAATCGCCTATGCGCAACATTAGCTGCGCATAGCATTGATGGCTGCGCATATGCGTGCTTTAATTGCGCATAAACCCCAATGCGCAACATACCAACCATGGCGAAACCTATACCTGAAAAAGAGCTACAGGACATTGAGGCGGTGGTCTCCGCCCACCCTGAGGGTGTCGGCCTTCAAGCCGTCCTGGACGCCCTTGAGCAATCATTGCCCCGGCGCACGCTCCAGTACCGTTTAAAACACCTGGTGGATGCGGGCCGGCTCATCAAGACCGGGGAAAAGCGGTGGGTCCGATACCTGCCCGCGGATACCGGGCAGAGGAACGGCCACAGCGTTCGGGAACCCTCACACGAAGAAACGGCGGGCGATATACCCGTCTCCCGCCAGGCCGCTGAGATCCAGAACGCCTTGCGCAAACCGCTTCGGTCACGCAAGCCGGCGGGATATCAACACAGCTTCCTTGACCAGTACCGGCCCAACCATACGGGCTATCTTTCATCCGCCGAGCGCGCGCATCTTAGGGAAATCGGCACGCCGCCCTCGGGGCCCCGGCCGGCGGGCACCTATGCGAAGCAGATTCTGAACCGCCTGCTGATCGACCTTTCGTGGAACTCCAGCCGCCTGGAGGGGAACACCTACTCTCTGCTTGATACGAAGCGATTGATCACCTTCGGGGAAGAGGCGGCGGGTAAGGCGCACGTCGAGTCGCAAATGATCCTGAACCACAAGGACGCCATCGAATTTCTTGTGGGTTCGGCGGAGGAGATCGGCTTCAATCGCTATACGATCCTGAACCTTCATGCGCTGCTGGCCAACAACCTGCTGGCCGACCCGGAAGCAACAGGCCGCTTGCGCCGAATCGCGGTCGGCATTGAGAAGTCCGTGTTTCACCCCCTCGAAGTACCGGCCCTGATTGAAGACTATTTTGATAAGATCCTGGCGACGGCCAGCGCCATCGACGATCCCTTCGAGCAAGCGTTCTTTATCATGGTTCAGTTGCCGTATTTGCAGCCGTTCGATGACGTAAACAAGCGCGTTTCCCGGCTGGCGGCGAATATACCGTTCATCAAAGCCAATCTGATCCCGCTCTCCTTCACGGAGGTACCCGCTGATATCTATACCGAAGCCATGCTCGGCGTGTATGAACTGAACCGGATCGACCTGCTCAAGGACGTCTTCATATGGGCCTATGAGCGGTCGGCGGCGCATTATACCGCCGTCAGACAATCGCTCGGCGAACCCGACCCGTTCCGGTTAAAGTATCGCTCGGCATTGCAAGACGTCGTCCAGAATATTGTGCTTGAGCGCCTGAGCAAGAGAGCGGCGTTCAACCGTATTGTCCAATGGGCGGAACAGAATATTCCGCAAGAGGACCGGCAGCGGTTCCGGGAAGTGGTCGAAAATGAGGTCCTGAGCCTGCACGCCGGCAACTTTGCGCGCTACCGGATAAAGCCCTCGCAATTTTCAGCCTGGCAGGCTGTCTGGTAGCTGAATCCATGAGCATTATCTATACCCGCATTTTGCGAACGGCGAGGCATGACGCCGTAATCCACTGGTCGCAACGCACCTTTCAAGATTTCGGGGTAACTACCCTCCGTCTTGGCTCGGAGCACAAGGATCGCCTTGGCGACGCCCGAGCCCGAACAGAATTCACCCACGACACCGCTGGGGGAATACTATTTTTGCATTCGAAATTCGGGACGTAATGACCGGGAAACCCACAAAGTATAGCGCCTGCTTGCAGGAAATATTCGAGGCGGTACCGTTGTCGTTTTTAGCCTCCCAGCCACCCTTTTACATGGCCCAGAAATCGCAAAGCATGAGCCCTTGCCCCCTAAAGGGGGGGGCCACAGTGTAGGCTTTGATTTGTTAGGCACGGGCTACCGTCGCTTGGTGTGCGCGTTCAGCATATTCAGAAGATTATTCTTCTCGTCTGGATCGCAAGACACCATATCAAATTCCTCTTTACTCATATTGTACATGCCAATCACTGCTGGATTGCCCTCCTCCCGCCACACAAAGTTCCAGTCGTCGTCCAGTCGCTCGGCGGATTTTACTATCGCAAATTCAATTAAACCATACTTACGTGGCTTTCCTATTCGGACTACGAGACAGCTGACGTTGTGGAAACTTTTTTCGGATGGTTCTGCTTGGACAGCGATATTGAATCCCCCGCGGTCCTTTACGCTCGGAAAGACAATAGCCTCAGCACTGATCCTCGAATAGATCGCTTTCCCCAGCGCTCGGCTGAACAGGTATCCGTTATTGGTGGCGTCCGGATCGGCGAGGACGTTTGCGAAAAACTTGTCAATGTAGATCTTCTTCAAGGCCTCTTGGCGAGGCATAGAGTTGAGAATCTTTGCGATAGTCATATCGGGGTCACTACCGACAAAATGCATGTATCCATTCTTCTGCGTATTCGCGTATTCGCCTATGACGGCCATCCGAATTGGAGAGTCGCGCTTAATTCGAAACCCTGCTAGCTGAACCAACTGGCCTCCCCTTGCACCCACTTCAACGAGCGCCGTCTCCTCTTTTGTGGCGACGTACAAACACGGCGAGCCAAGATCATTCAGTCTTCCCTGCCTAGCGAACCGAGCTGGCGGGTAGTGAAGATCAGAAATGTTCGGGTATATTTCACTCTCTACAATTCTCGCGCGCCAGAACATGCTGCCACGACCTAACTGGAGGGAAAGGACTTCATACTCGTTGAACAACGGATCAACTGCATAGCAAAACGCTGCTTCAGACTCGCTTGATAGAGCCTGCTGGAATATCTCTTCACAGTCGTCTAAAGTCATAAAGCCATGCCTAGCGACCGCAGCACGCGCGGCTGTTCTTGCGACAGCAAAATGGGCAGCTGTTCAAATTTCGGGGGCAAGGATTTGCTATGCATATGGCGCACTGAGATGGGCCTTCTTGATGTAAGTTTTTGCCATCTTGGTAACAAACTCGTGCCCCTCATCAAGTGACATAGCTGCAGTGTTGTTCTTTTTCGTTAATTCCTTGAAACCATGCCGCGAATCAAGCCCAGACAACGAAAAATTGTTTGATGTATTAGTGAATGCCTTCCTTTGATTCGTGACCGTTTCAAGATCAACGCTCTTCCCCTTTGCGAAAGTCTCTACGGCTTCCATCAGCTTGTAATAGGTAACCCAGCCCGGGGGCATGTCAAGGTACTTCAAGATAAAGTAAATATCTTTGTTCTCGGTGGCCAAGTGGATAAGGGGAAATTTTACGCTGGACACTTTCCCGTTATTGAACTCATCCACAATTTGCTGCCTAGTAACGCCAGGCGGCACGCCTAGTAAGGCAGAGATACTGGAAGGCGGTTCATAGGCAACCGACACACCCTTGTGCGCGAGTTTATGGATAGAAA
Organism: Alloalcanivorax marinus; assembly: GCF_016785095.1. GTDB lineage: Bacteria > Pseudomonadota > Gammaproteobacteria > Pseudomonadales > Alcanivoracaceae > Alloalcanivorax > Alloalcanivorax marinus_A. The sequence continues at coordinate 332,485 of NZ_JAEKJB010000009.1, forward strand.
CCTTCCGGTAGTCTTTCTTAAAGAGGACAGATGCGCCGTTGAACAAGCTAACTAGCTCGTGCCCTATTTTCCAAATGACTTTGGGGTCATCTTCGCCCTCGCAATAGAGCGTGGTCATTCTGAAGTCATCATTTGGACAATCTAGCCAATCGTCAACGCCACCATAGATATTGAAGTAGAAGGTGCCCTTTTCTGAGGCCCTCTGCCTTAGTTCATGAGCGTTACCATCCAGCAGAAATTCCCAATCTCCAAACGTGCTCAAACTTCCCCCTTATGCATAACTGTTGCAGCATACGCGCCCTTGGCATAGAGCCGAAGGCGCAATGGAAAGGGTGTCGCCGTGCCTGCATTGCTTAGCTTAAGGTTGCGCTCAATTCATGGGCATCTTAATCCATGCTCGACACAAGCTGGGGGGCGATTCTTATTCAGCAAGCCGACCGATGCACGATTCGCCCACTCATTGACGAATAAAGATGCCAGTTCGATTTCAGCGCATCGAGAGCACCAAGATTCGCGAGTAGCCCAAGCAAGACGGAGATCACCAGGGTGAACCTTATTTTCCTGACACCACCAATAGAGTGACTGGCCGCCACTATGGTGTCCTGTATTTCCATCAAAGAAACCATAAATATCTGCGATGAGATCGCCAACCCGAGTACAAAACCTTTCTGACATCCCGGTATTGCCGCCAATATAAAGAGGACCACTCCGGAGTGACGGCTCTGACCTCCAGTCACGCAAGGTAATGAGATATACACCTTTGTCATGTGGTGGCCAGTCCTGATCCTCGCTATGGCAGTTCTGGAGAAGCTGACTGATTTTATATGGTTTTGACCAAACTAGCGGCATTACATCACCCCAAAGCTAACAGGTATTAGTACGCCAACTCGCATATCCAATGAACGCGCCAGCGTCATATCTCTTTTCTTGATTTCCCCTGACACAAAATAAAAGCAGAAAAGCCACCCACTGACAAACGCTTCAAACAACCCCTTCTCGGCATCTCGGCCAATCCTCTGCGCCCAAAACAAAAAGGCCGTCAACGCCCAAGCGCCAACAGCCTTTTAAGTAAGCCCTTACTAATTAGCCAAACGAGATAAATCGAAGCTCAAACACCTTCGCTCCGGCAAAGCGGGCTACCCCCCCTCCCCCGGCAACGCCAACCCAGCAATCCCCTTAGCCTTCTCCGGCGACACCCCCAACGCCTGCAGCACCATCTCCGCCGCAATACGGTCGGCGTGCTCCACCTCGCCGTCTTCCACGAGCAGATTCATGGCGCCCAGGGAGGCGGAGATGACCATGCTCATGGCCATTTCTTCGTGGGCGTAGTGGACCACGGTGATGAGGCGTTCGGCGCCGCTGTCGACGGCTTCGCTGACGGTGAGGATCTGTTCGGAGAGCTGGACAGCGAGTTCCAGGCCGACGGCTTCGAGCACTTGTTCGCGGGAGCGGAAGTCGTTGTAGACGGTGCCGTTGGAGACGCCGGCTTCTTCGGCGGGGGTGTTGAGGGCCAGGCCGCCGACGCCGGCGTGGGCGTAGATGCGCAGGGCGGCGTCGAGCAGTTGCCGCTGGGTGCGGGCTTTCTTTTTGTGGCCCCGGGTGAGGGTGTTGGCCGGGGCTTTACCGGTGCCGGGCGTCGCTTTTTTTGCCATGAGACCGCTCCAAGCGTGAGCTTGGCCCTGAGCGGGACTTCCTTCATTCGGTACTCGTCTCATCCTTGCTGGCCACATTGCTGTCATCCGCAATCAGGTTCATGACGAGCCGAGCCATCAGATCCTTGGCCTTCGGGTCGCTTTCGGCGATCAACAGCGTCAGGGCAGTCAGGCCCTGCTCGTTCAAGGTCAGGCGCATGCCTTCCTGGCGCAGGTAGAGCAGGAACAGGAAAGCGCCGGAACGCTTGTTGCCGTCCGAGAAGGGGTGGTTCTTGATCACGAAATACAACAGGTGCGCGGCGCGTTCCTCGCGGGTGCCGTAGAGGGGCTCGCCGAACATGCTTTGTTCCAGATTCCCGAGGATAGAGGCCAGGCCATCTTCCCGGTCCCGGGCGAAAAGGTCGCTGGCCTCGCCCCTTTCGCGCAGTTCGCCGGCCAGCGCATCCAGGGCACGGCGGGCTTCATCCACGCCCAGCACACCGCGGGCCGGGCGGGCCCCGGGCGGCACGCCCAGCGCGCCTTCGTCGTAGTCCTGGAGCAAGCGCCAGGTGCGCGCATAGCCGAGAATCAGACCGACCACCTCCTGACCGATGTCGGAGACCAGCTCTTGTCGGGTCAGGGTCTGGCCGAGCAGCTCCACGGCCTGCTCCAGCTCGGCGAGGCCCTGCCGGGCCAGACGGTGCTCGTTGAGGCTGTAGCCCTGGGTCAGATGTTCGCGGAGAACGCGGGTGGCCCATTGGCGAAAGCGCACGCCACGCTGGGATTTGACGCGGTAGCCCACGGAAATGATGACATCGAGGTTGTAGTGAGCCGTGTTGTAGGATTTCCCGTCGGCGGCAGTTATCCGGAATTTCCGGATAACTGAATCCTCGACCAGCTCACCCTCTTTGAAGATGTTCTTCACGTGTTCGTTAATGGTCCGAACGTTCTTATCAAACAGCTCCGCCATCTGCTTCTGGCTGAGCCAGACGGTCTCGCCCTCCAGCCGAACCTCCACCGGCCCGGCGCCCTCCTCAAAAATAACGATGTCGCTCACACAACCTCCTTGCCTCAATCATCGGCACTGACCATATTGACAGTACGCTACACGAAGGTACAACAGGCCGGGTTCGCCATTGATGCCCCGGTGTCCGTATCGGTGGAGGACGGGTGGCTATCGATTGTTCGGGAGCGCCTTCAGTGAGCGTGTGGCCCGGCTTTGCGCCGAGCCTTCTCGCGCCAGCGGGGTATGAAAAGGCAAGACTCGACCCTCATTGCTTACACGTTGGGGTCAACAGGCGCCTTGCCCTTCATCACCATTAATCGCGTCAGTCCGTCCCATTCATCAATGACAGCTGGATACTTCCAGGGATCTTCTATCTCTACTTCTTCAAGCGTCCATTGATTTCGGCCAAACTGACAAGGCCCACATGCCGTTACCAAGTTGCGATCGTCATTCGTGCCGCCCCGACTATAGGGCAATAGATGGTCGATTGAGGCCGCCAATGTTGTAAGTCCGAAATGCTTGTCCTCGTTCGTGGTGCCATCGCGGGCCTCTTGCGGACAAAACTTGGCGAATATTCGGTGTGCGCCCTTTACAATCACACGCGATCCACAAAACCTGCAGCGGTAACCATCTCTTGAGAAAATGGCTTTACTCTGAGCCGCATTTGGCATGCGCGGCCGATCTTTCTTGGGTACGGGAGTAAATGACGGGTTACTCTTTTGGCGGTGTATTACCGGGTTAATGGGGCCGGCAAGGAGGTATGCAAACTCCCTTAGTGGTCGCAGATCAGCCTGGATCAGACATTTCTGGCACGATTCCAGATCCCCGGAGAGCAAGTGGTCCGCCGCTAGCGACAGGAGGTCCGCAGCGATGGAGAACTCGGGGATAGGAGGCAAAAAGCATCGTCGTTTCATGGGCTGAGGTCCACGTCATGTCTTTACATTACGGCCTATCTATAACGCGATCGAAATCGGACACCTGCCAGCCAGCCGGTAGAGACGCTTCATCCTTGGTGCTTACCCCTAGTGATGTTGCTAAAAAGCGCTTGATCTTCCCTTCGATGCCACTTTCAACGGTACGCAGGCGGAGGATGGGGAGTTTGCTCTTTTGTAGAATGCTGTCCTTAACCGCGTCCCGCTCGGCCTGATCCGGTTCGTCGTGCGAGCCGCCGTCGACTTCGATCACGCCGAAAGGGCGCTTCCCTACCTTGAAGTACAGCACGAAATCGCAGCTGGCGCCGTTGGCCATGAACTCTTTCTCACGCGCCGTCAACTCGAGGTTAGCCGATGACGCCACCTGACTCAGCAAGACCTGGTCGTGGTACATGAGCCCATGGTACCGAGTATCGGATAGTGCTTCGCGGAGCAGATGCGCCACGATCTGCTCGGACTTATGTTGAGAATCCTCTGGCCGCAACTTGTCGTTAAGGCGCGCCAGGGATTCGTCGTACTCTTGGTACAGGAGATCGAATGCCGATACCACCGGCGCTCTACTCACATGCTCGTCCTGGCCGTAGTATTCGATGTAGCGCACCAAGGCGGCGATGTGGGCGTTGTTCGCGGTGAAGACGTCCTCTCCGGTCACCAGAGTGAACCGGTTCTTGGCCCTGGACACCGCCACGTTGACCATGCGGGGGTCATCGACGAACTCCAGCCGCCGCTGGCTGGATTGCTTCTTGTCCAGCACGGTGGAAAAGACGATCTCGTCGCATTCACGTCCCTGAAACTTATGGACGGTGTCCCTGACAAAGTCAGCGGGCAGGTGATTTTCCGAGAGCCTGACCTGGGCGCGGAACGGCGCGATGAAGCCCCGCCCCTCTTTATCCACCCAAGCACCGCCGGACGGTGCCTCGTCGTCCAGCACCTTCCGTAGGGATTCCACCTCTCTGTGATTGGTATTGCGTCGAGCGTGGTTGCCCTTGGCGGTGATCACCAGGCGCAGAGGCATTTCCCCTCTATCCTCCGTCATCGGCACCAGGGCGTTGTCGTAGAACTGCTGGTTGCAGAACTGGATGATGCGCGGGTGGCAGCGGTAATGCTCCTTCAGCAAGGTTCTGGGCAGTGAGTCCTTGAACACGTCTATGCACGAATCCAGCAGGCTGTGGCGCTCGCAGTCGTATTCATCCGCCGGAGCTTGAATGCCCGATTCCGTGGGGATGTGGGCCAGTTGGCGACTGTCGCCGACGACGATCAGGTTCTTCGCGCAGCCCAGTGCCAGTATGCCGGGGATGATGTCCTGCTGGGAGGCCTCGTCAATGATCACGTAGTCGAGGATGGCGCCTTCCGCGATGGAATTGATAATGGAGTGTGTGCTGCTGCCGAGGATCGGGAAACGGCGGACGAAGGCGTCGAACTGCTTTCGGTAGGTTCGCGCGTCGAAGGCCTGCTGCTTCGGCGCTCTCTCGCTCAGGTGATGTTTGAGGTAGCGCATCGACTGGGTCGTCAAAGCGTCCAGCAAATCTGTGAACCGAGCGCGCGCCAGTGACTTCCGGCAGGCCTCCCATTCGGCCTGCCTCTCCCGTAGCGATTGATCGTAGTAGTGCATCTGGAGGGCATGAAAAGCCGACAGGCGAACGTCCTCGGCGAAGGGTCGGACACGGAAAATCCTGAACTTGAACAGCAGTACCATACGGTCTTTTAGCCGGACCGGTGCGTCTCCCAGGTAAGAGAGGTAAGCCATAAGATCCGTGGTCTGGCGTGGCGACAAACCGTACTTCCCCAGTGAGGTGGCCGGCTCAATCCCGTTCTCTTGCATGCATTGCTGTAAGTGGCCGCGCTCAATCTTTATCTCGTCAATCTCCGCCTGAAGCTGCGCCGCTCGGTTCTGGTCGTGGAGATGTTGCTTCAGGGTAGAGAGCACCGTCTGAATGTTATCCAGAGTCGGCGCTGGCTCGGGCTGAGGTTCAGCGATTGGCCAGGGAGGGAGCTCGCTGAAGAAAGCTTCTCGATTCTCTTTGCTGCCCACCTTGGCGACCAGGTGGTCCAAGCCACATTTTTCCAGCTTCTCATAGACGTTACTGACCGCCGAGTTGTTATTCGATAGCACCGCCACCGTCTTACCACGAAGCAGGATATTGGCAAGAATGTTCAGGATGGTTTGCGTCTTGCCCGTGCCGGGCGGCCCTTCAACCATGCTGATCTGCGCGCTAAACGCCCGCTCCACCGCCGTCAGCTGGCTTTCGTTAAGGCCGAAGGGAAAGATGAGCCCCTCACCCGGCTCCTGGGCGGCATTATGTCCGGTGCAGTAGGCGTGCAAGGCGGTGTCCGCACAGGCGGGAAGCTTCTCCAGCTGACGGACGATATTGGCCGCCATGTCGCGCTGCGTCTGAGAACTCGCTCGATCCTGCCTGGCGCTCGCCACCTCGGTGAGATACTCGAAGACCGGCGATTCCTTCATCTCGGTCGGCGGGACGAAGGCCACCTCATCGGCATTGTGGACGTAGGGCCTTTCGGTACCCGGATAGTACACGACCGCATATCGATCACCGTAAATGGTGGCCTTTTCAATGGGGCGGACCACCGAGCTGCCGGATTTTCTCAGAAGCGCACAGCCTAGCTCACGGGTGGGCACCACCCGGCACTCGCTAAGAGGGCGAGTGAAAGTCTTTTTTGAAGGGAAGTAACACGTCAGTTGGAGCGAGTTATATTTCTCGCTCCAGCGTATACGCCAGTCACTGATTTGCTTGGTTTTGTCTTGTTCACCGACGTAGATTGAAACCATGGATTCTTATTCCGTACCCCGCCGTCTCCGATAAACACTTATCGGCTGATAGCCATCGTTCCTAAAGTTCAACAAAAGACCGGCGACCAAGCCAGTTTCGGCAGCACCTTGTCCAATTCCACCACCGGCCAGTATAGTCGTGATTGCCGCCGATATGCCGATAGGTCTCACCTTGAGGATCGAACAGGCGCAGCGCCCGAAACGCTGTTCGTAGTCAGTTCACGGCAACTCCTATAAACCAATGGCACACAACGTCTGGGCTAAAAGCACGCCATCTTTGTAATGAAGGCTCCGCCGCGACGGGAAGACCATCGCCGCAGCTTATTTTATTAATTCTGAAAAATATCGAGAAACACACTGTCAAGCCTAAGAACATCTAAACGTGATTCTAAAGATACTGCCGTTTTCTCCAGAGACTCGGAAAACCCTAGATCATTCAAACCGACTGAGTTTCGTTCGTTATAATAGTATAGGTTTAACAAATACAATGCCGACAGAGCGTTCAGGACATTTACCAAATTGGCGTCTTTGAAATTTGCGCCCCGGTTGTGCTTTACACCATTATGCTTTTTCCACCAAACTGGCGCGGACCTTGGCTCCCAACCCGAAAATGGCGTCATCGAGATCCCAGACCTCTGAAGCTTGACAGTTTCGGAACAAAGCCTCTTATTTGAGGAAACAGCTACTTCAGCGTACTCATTGATCTTTGATGGATTAGAGCTTGCGTCGAGCAGCTTGCAGTAAGCTTTTAGAAGTACATCAATCTCGGAGCATATAGCCAAGTATAAGCGTGTAAGCTCTACAGAATAAACTGAAAAATTGTGTTCAGAGGGCTCTATATACCGGAAAATTCGATCAATATCTTCCTCGAACGAGAGGTAATACTGCCAATAGTTAACCTCCACCACGCCTCCTCGGGAGGAATAACGCCCACTTCATCGCTCTTTTTGGATAGCACATCACCTTTCCTCATGCTCTCCGCTCTCGGCAAAATTCCTTTGTTCACAGCTTAGGCACCATACTCAGGTACAAGGTCAGACATTCTTGGGCGCCTTTGCCTTTGGACTATTCATAAGCGTTCAGCCGCTCCTCGACTTCCTTCACAAACAGCGATGGAATATTGGCTGTGTACATCATATGCAGTTCCTTTTTCGCACGCGTAAAACCCACATAGAATAGCCTCCGCCACTCCAAGAGCCGCTTTTCACTTTGGTTATGCCACGGGATAACCCCATCGTTCATACCGAACATGATAACAACCTCGAACTCACGCCCCTTCGCACTATGAAGCGTTGAAAGGCGAATATAGTTCTCTCCCTCGCCCCTTCCTGCAAACTGCCCCAAGGTCATCTCTGCGCAATCGCCATCGGGCTCGGTACGTCCGATAAAGGCACCAAGGGTTTCGCGCTCGTCCTTCATTGTTCGGCATCTCTCAAGATAGTCCGCAATTGACTCCCGTCGCACTTCAACAAGCCACCGATGGAGCAGAACGGCACTATCCCGTCGTTCCCACAGTACCTTTAGCAACCGCCGCTGAAATGAAAGAACCTTATCATCCGTGGTCAAGGCTTCTGAAAAAATGCGCAGCCCGTCATTCATGAGAGTGCTGAGCTGCGGCGCACCAGTGCGCCAACCTTCGCAGCACCACTCGGCGCATTGTTCCAACCAGCGCATCAGGCGGCTCGATCGAGGGTAAAGAGAATTCCCATCTGTCCTTATCACCGCTAGGTCGTGGTTCTGCGCGGCGCTCGCCAGCGCATCGCCTATAGCTGCCGTCGGGTACAAAATGGCGATATCGGCGAGCCGCAAATCGGGCATGCGTTCCCTGATTTCGGGAAGCAGCGAAGAAAAGAGATTATCTGCCTGGTGGTGGCGGCTGCCTGTTCGGGGATGGAAATGTATCGCCCCTTCATCCGCTCCCTCGGCAGCTGCATAGTTGCGGTCTTCACCGAGAGCATAGTGCGAGGCAGTCACGATCCGAGATCCGCAACGATAGTTCAGACGCAGGTGGACAGTCTCAACATCGTCGCGTTGTGAAAGCTGCTGAAGCAGATCCGGACGTGCCCCAGTGAATCCGTAGATAGACTGATCCGGGTCACCAACAGCGAACAGACGCATCCCGGCACCAAAGCAGAGCCCCAAGACCATGCGGTGCAACGCGCGGCCCAAATCTTGATACTCGTCGACGACCAGGACCGGGTACTTTGCAAGAAGGGCGCGCTGAAGCCATTCATTGGCGCGCAGCGCTTGTACTGCCAGAAGGGGCATGTCGTCAAAGTCGATGAGCCCCATAGCCCTCAACTCGTCCTCAAAGGCTTCAACGAGCAACGCCAATTCGGGGTCACGCTCACGCCACTGGGCACTACTTCGGTTTAGGAATGCTCTGCGATAATTACCCATCCTGAAGTCCCATCTCTGCGGGTTATCAGGGCCCCCGATGACTCTTCTGTAGGCGCGTTCAAGCGCGCGGGCCCGCTCACTTTGCGTCGCAACGCTGAACTCGTCGGGAAGGCCAAGCCCCGCCACCTTTGCGTATGGCAGTACGATCTGAGTCAGCGAGAACGAATGGACTGTGCCGATGAAGACACGGCCGCCAGGTTCGATTCCGAGGGCCGCCAATCGGCTCTCCAGCTCCCGCGCGCACTCATTGTTGTAGGTGATGCACGCGACACCGCGCGGTTCCTGGACATCCTCGGCCAGGAGGCGTGCGAGCTTTACCGTAAGGGTCTTTGTCTTACCACTGCCCGGGCCTGCCAGGACAACGCAATGGCCGTGGGAATCGTAAGCCGCCCACTGTCCGGGATTCCGATACAGCGATTCCGCTGCCTGTAGATAAAGCGCTCGCTCAGACACGATCTGCTACGAACTCAATGGCGCCCATTATATAGGCGGGCGGCTCAATGCCCTCTATACGAGAAGCAAGGCGCTGCGCGAAGCGCCCCTTGCCAACGGCTTCGATCAGCTTGAGATAGTTCTCGACATTCAGAGTATCCGGGTCGGCCTCCCAGCCATCGATCCAGCTTCGCCGTTCCTGACTCCATTTATGTTCCCTCAGTACCGCAATAATTTCGGCTTTGAAGCCCTCTTTCCTGAAAAGATCGACTTCAAGGGTATGCGTGTTTGTGAACACGCCAAAGTCCTCGCATCTGTCGCCAAAATCGTCCTCATCCGCCTCCTTCGCGAGTTTTTTGAGCTTATCCACCACCTCGGCGGGGTCCTCACCCGTCCTCTCATGCTCAATGGCCGCGATTAGTTTCAAAGCACGGTTCATACCGAGAGGATTTTTACCTTGAACGGGGTCCCAGTCAGTGACAATCGAGAATGGCACATCAAGCGCGGTCAGGAACCTCGCGTAGGGCTCAAAGTTCGTGCCAGCAACGGAGCAAACCGTAATGCCGGCGTGATCGAGTGGATGGCCTATTGTTTCAGCAAGCACCGGGAGCAGAAACTTCTCGGCATCACCTTCGACCAGGATGATGCCGCGGGCGAACATAATCTCCGCCCTTGTGACATCGAGGTAACGGGCAAGATCCTCTTCATCGGCATCAGAAAGGGAGATGCCTGCTGTGGAATGTCCGACTGTCCCATTGCTTACAGTCTCCTTAAGCAGCACGAGGGAGCGCAGCGGCGCAACGCTCGCAATGTGCGGCGAGTGCGTGGTCAGCAAGATCGAGAGAGGATTATTCTCGTCATCCTCACCAATATCCTTGAAAAGATCTCGGTAGACAGACCGCTGCAAATGCGGATGCAAATGGGCTTCTGGCTCTTCGATCGCCAGGAGTGTGTGATCCCGCAAGTTCTCATTCATCTGGCGTTGCAGTTCGAGGCTTTTCAGAGTGAGGAAAACAATGTTTGCAGAACCAAGACTGGCCTCGTTGATCGCTCTTTGGCCATCATCAATCAGTAATCTTATGTTGCGGTAGAGCCGCGTGGCCTCTGTAGCACTGAACCCGAGGCGGGGTTTGATATCTTGTTTAGGGCCGCTCATCTCCGCGAATCGCGTACCGAGCTTCTCCTCCAACTCCTTCACTGCCCCAAAGTCGCCAAGTCGGGCCGTCGCCGCCTGAACTGCGTCCTTTATCTCCTCAAGGTCGTCCCGCTCGACGCCACTGAACGCGCTTTCGATTAGCGGTCGCAACGGCGACCGGCGCCAGATAGCAAGATCGCTCTCCGCATCCCGGAGCGCGGGAAGCACCTCCATCATAATCCGACGTCGCCGCGCATACCGGAACGCCTTCGTGTCGCTCTCTCCCCCATAGCAGACGAACTCATAGTCATCCTCTGACGCTGGCGGGCCTTGCAGATCACCTCTGGGCCGGAACTCGTATGTGAGGCGTACCGTCTCCGGGTCGTCATCAAGACGGAAATCGGTCAATTGCGCCAGGACGTCCAAGTCGTCCTCAAAGTCCTTGATCTCGACGGCCACAACGATCTTGTCGTCTTCGCCCGGTTCTTCTAACCCGTCCCAGAAGTCGTCCAGACCGAGTTGGCGGGCACTGTCAGGGAGTGTTGGATCGAATATCAGGCGGAGCGCGTAGAGAAGGTTGCTTTTGCCGACCCGGTTTTCGCCGACCACAACAATGTTGCCTTCAAGCGCGACATTAAGGCTAGAGAAATTCCTGAAGTTCTCGATTTTTATTCGTGACAAATACATTGGGCGCCCAATCTTTCCTAGTATTCGATATAAGTACGACCGGCCGCCTGCGTTCGATAGCCTTGGTTCGAAGCTTTGCCGTCCACCGCCCAAAGTAGCGGCGCGTTAGCGCGTCCAGCCCGAGGGGGCAATGCTGCCTTTGCTTGTTCGATGATTTAACCGTAAACCCATGTGCCATTTTGATTTTTTTGGCTCCAGCGTAACCCTAATATTCTCTCTTTTCAGTCATAGTGGATTCCTGCTTTTTCATCTAATAAGAATCAGGACGCCAGACCGAATATCTAAAGAACCGGTGCTGCCATATCTGTTTTCTTTACCCTCTTAAAGCGAAATAAAACAGAAAACTCAACCACTTACAAATCCCGCCGCGAGCAGTATTTTGATATCTTGGCCTACCCTGTTCCCCCAATGCAAAAAAGACCGCCGACGCTCCCGCGCCGGCGGCCTTTTAAGTAAGCCCTTACTACCAGGCCAGGCTAGATCAGATCACTCCCACTCAATCGTAGCCGGCGGCTTGGAGGAGATGTCATAGGTCACCCGGCTGATCCCCGGAATCTCGTTAATGATCCGACTGGAAACCTTCTCCAAGAACTCATAGGGCAGGTGCGCCCAGCGGGCGGTCATGAAGTCGATGGTTTCGACGGCGCGGAGGGCGACGACGTATTCGTAGCGGCGGGCGTCGCCGACGACGCCGACGGATTTGACCGGGAGGAAGACGGCGAAGGCCTGGCTGGTTTTGTGGTAGAGGCCGTCGGCTTTGAGTTCTTCGATGAAGATATGGTCCGCGAGGCGGAGGGTGTCGGCGTATTCTTTCTTTACTTCGCCGAGGATGCGCACGCCCAGGCCGGGGCCGGGGAAGGGGTGGCGGTAGACCATGTCGTAGGGGAGGCCGAGTTCGAGGCCGATTTTGCGGACTTCGTCTTTGAAGAGTTCGCGCAGGGGTTCGACCAGTTTGAGCTTCATGTGCTCGGGGAGGCCGCCCACGTTGTGGTGGGATTTGATGACGTGGGCGCCGCCGGTTTTGGAGGCGGCGGATTCGATTACGTCGGGGTAAATGGTGCCCTGGGCGAGCCAGTTGGCGTTTTTCAGTTTGGCGGCTTCGGCGTCGAAGATGTCGATGAAGGTGTTGCCGATGATTTTGCGCTTCTTCTCCGGGTCGGCCTCGCCGGCCAGGCGGGAGAGGAAGTGGTCTTCGGCGTCGACGCGGATGACGCGGACGCCCATGTGGTCGGCGAACATTTCCATGACCTGGTCGCCTTCGCCGTGGCGGAGGAGACCGTTGTCGACGAAGACGCAGGTGAGCTGGTCGCCGATGGCTTTATGGAGTAGCGCGGCGACCACGGAGGAGTCGACGCCGCCGGAGAGGCCGAGGATGACGTGGTCGGTGCCGACCTGTTCCTGGATGGTAGCGATGGCGTCGTCGATGATCTTGGCCGGGGTCCAGAGGGCGTCACAGGCGCAGATTTCGCGGATAAAGCGTTCGAGGATGCGGCCGCCTTGGAGGGTGTGGGTGACTTCCGGGTGGAACTGGACGCCGTAGAAGCGTTTTTCGTCGTTGGCCATGCCGGCGATGGGGCAGCTGTCGGTGGTGGCGGTGACGACGAAGCCTTCGGGGACTTCGCCGACGCGGTCGCCGTGGCTCATCCAGACGTCCAGGTATTCAGTGCCGGCTTCTTCGTGGTCGATGATGCCGTTGAGCAGTTCGCTGCCGTCGGCTTTGGCGACGCGGGCGTAGCCGAATTCGTGTTTTTCACCGGCGATGACGGCGCCGCCCAGTTGCTCGGCCATGGTTTGCATGCCGTAGCAGATGCCCAGCACCGGCACACCCTGTTCGAACACCGCTTGCGGGGCGCGGGGGGTCTCGGCGGCGGTGACGGATTCCGGGCCGCCGGAGAGGATGATGCCTTTGGGGTCGAATTCGGCGATGTCCTCGGCGGTGGCGTCGAAGGCGCGGATTTCGCAGTAGACGCCGATTTCGCGCACGCGGCGGGCGATCAGCTGGGTGTACTGGGAGCCGAAGTCGAGGATCAGGATGCGCTGGGCGTGGATGTCTTGCATGGTCCGTTTCCGGTTAGGCCGGCGGTTGCGGGCCGGTTTAAATGCAAAGGCCGGCGGGTGAGCCGGCCGTTTTGGTTTTTCGGTTTTGATGTAGGAGCGGCTCTAGCCGCCATTGGAGCCGCGATCGTTGCCCCGGTTGATCGCGACTGAAGTCGCTCCTACATCGTGGCCATTATCATCGGTGAGTTGATTGTCACGAATGATAATGTCCCGGCGCCGTAATCACCCCACCGGGTAGTTCGGCGCTTCCTTGGTGATGGTCACGTCGTGCACATGAGATTCCTTCATGCCCGCGTTGGTGACCTTGACGAATTGCGGTTTGGTGCGCATTTCGTCAATGCCGGCGCAGCCGGTGTAGCCCATGGAGGCGCGCAGGCCGCCCATCAGTTGGTGGACGATGGCGCTCATGGGGCCCTTGTAGGGCACCCGGCCTTCGATGCCTTCCGGCACCAGCTTCTCGATGCCGGCGGCGGCGTCCTGGAAGTAGCGGTCGGAGGAGCCGGTCTTGCCGGACATGGCGCCCAGGGAGCCCATGCCCCGGTAGGCTTTGTAGTAGCCGCCCTGGAACAGTTCCACTTCGCCGGGGGCTTCCTCGGTGCCGGCCAGCAGCGAGCCGATCATGATGGCGTGGGCGCCGGCGGCGACGGCCTTGGCGATGTCGCCGGAGAAGCGGATGCCGCCGTCGGAGATCAGCGGCACGTCGGTGCCCTTGAGGGCGGCGGCCACTTCGGAGACGGCGGTGATCTGCGGCACGCCGATGCCGGCGACGATGCGGGTGGTGCAGATGGAGCCGGGGCCGATGCCCACTTTCACGCCGTCGGCGCCGGCTTCAACGAGCGCCTTGGCGGCTTCGGCGGTGGCGATGTTGCCGCCGATCACGTCCACCTCGGGGAAGTGTTTCTTGACCCAGGCGACGCGATTCAGCACGCCCTGGGAGTGGCCGTGGGCGGTGTCCACCACGATCACGTCCACGCCGGCTTCCACCAGGGCGGCCACGCGCTCCTCGGTGCCGCCGCCGGTGCCCACCGCCGCGCCGACACGCAGGCGACCCTGGGCGTCCTTGCAGGCGTTGGGGTAACGGGTGGCTTTTTCGATGTCCTTGACGGTGATCATGCCGCGCAGGGCGCCGGATTCATTGACCACCAGGATTTTCTCGATGCGGTGCTTGTGCAGCAGCGCCTGCACTTCGCTGGCGTCGGCGCCCTCGCCCACCGTCACCAGGCGCTCGCGGCCGGTCATGATGTCGGCCACGTGCTGGTCGTAGTCGGTGATGAAGCGGGTGTCACGGCTGGTGACGATGCCCACCACCTGCTCGCCTTCCACCACCGGCACGCCGGAGATGTTGTTGGCGTCGGTGAGGTTGATCAGCTCACGGACGGTGGCGTTGGGGCTGATGGTGATCGGGTCCTTGACCACGCCGGATTCGAATTTCTTGACCGCGCGTACCTGCCGGGCCTGGTCTTCCACCGGCATGCTCTTGTGCAGGATGCCAATGCCGCCTTCCTGGGCCATGGTGATGGCCAGGCGGTGTTCGGTGACGGTGTCCATGGCCGCCGAGATCAGGGGGATGTTCAGCTCGATATTGCGCGTCAGGCGCGTCTTGAGCGAGACCTCGTTGGGCAGCACATCGGAGTGGGCGGGCAGGAGCAGAACGTCGTCGAACGTCAGTGCTTCTTGCGCGATTCTGAGCATTTTGCACCCCTAGGCACAGAGAGAAACTGGGGGAGTCTGGACCCCGGAGCGCCGGGCTGTCGCCGGCCGGGAAGCCGGGTCGGGCGGGGAGGAGCCGGCGCGAGGGCGAACCAGGGGCTCCGTTAAATTAAGCCGAATAGTCTACCGGAAAAACCGTCTTTCAGGCAATCCAAAAACGCTGTGAAGCGTGGCCTTCCTGGCCCCGCGCCCATGCCCGTAGGAGCGGCTTCAGTCGCGATCCGCCCGGCAAGGGGGCCTCCTTCCGCCCGAGGCCCCATCGCGGCTGAAGCCGCTCCTACAAAGGCACGGGCGCGGGTACCGGCGCGCCTTGAAGGGGTGCAAGGGCGCGCGGAAATCGCTACATTGCGCGCCATGGACCCATCATCGCGCAGTCAACCGTATTCCGTCAGCCGCTTGAACCTGGAGGCCCAGGGCCTGCTGGAGGGCAGCTTCCCCTTGATCTGGCTTCAGGGGGAGCTGTCCAATCTGGCGCGGCCCCGTTCCGGGCATCTGTATTTCAGCCTCAAGGACGACCGGGCCCAGGTTAGCGGGGCCATGTTTCGGAATCGTAACAGCCTGCTGCGGTTCCAGCCCCGGGACGGGCAGCAGGTGCTGGTGCGGGCGCGCATCACGTTGTACGTGCCCCGGGGTGGTTTCCAGATCATCGTCGAGCACATGGAAGAGGCGGGTGAAGGCGCCCTGCGGGCACAGTTCGACGCGCTCAAGGCGAAGCTCGAGTCCGAGGGTTTGTTCGCCCAGGAACGTAAGCGCCCACTTCCCGCCTGGCCCAGGCAGATCGGGGTGATCACCAGCCCCAGCGGGGCGGCGATCCGTGACATTCTGCATGTGCTCAAGCGGCGCGCGCCGTCGATTCCAGTGCTGATTTTCCCCACCCCGGTGCAGGGCGCCGAGGCGCCGGGGCAAATCCGCGCGGCTTTGGAACGGGCCACCGCCCGGGGCGATTGCGATGTGCTGGTGATCGGCCGGGGCGGCGGCAGCCTGGAGGATCTGTGGGCGTTCAACGACGAGGCCCTGGTGCGGGCGGTGGCGGCCAGTCCGGTGCCCGTGGTGAGCGCCGTGGGCCACGAGGTGGACGTGGCGCTCACCGATTTCGCGGCGGACGTGCGCGCGCCCACGCCGTCGGCGGCGGCGGAGCTGATCAGCCCGGACGGCGAGGCCTTGCTGCAGCGGCTGTCGGTGCTGGCGCGGCGTCAGCGGCAATTCATGGGGCTGGCCCTGCGCGGCCAGCGCCAGCGGCTGGAGGGCCTGACCCGGCGGCTGCAGGTGCGCCATCCGGAGCGGCAGTTGGAGCAGACCCGGCAGTTGGTGGACGAGCAGCAGGCGCGGCTGGCCCGGGCCCTGCGCCAGCGGCTGGCGTTGCTGCAGAGCCGCTGGCGGCCCCTCGACGTGCGCCTGCGCCAGCAGTCCCCGGCCCAGCAGGTGACGCGGCAGGCCCAGCGGCTGGCGGAGTTGCGGCGGCGGCTGCCGGTGCCGCTCACCCATCAACAGCGCCATCTGGCCCAGCGGCTGAGCGGTCTGGGCCACCGGCTGAATACCGCCAGCCCGCTGGCCACCCTGGACCGGGGCTATTCCCTAACGCTGGTGGATGGCGAGCCGCTGCGCTCGGTGGAGAGCCTCCAGGAAGGCCAGACCGTGGAGACGCGGCTGGCGAAGGGCTCCTTCGAAGCCACCGTCACCCGCGTTAACCCGCCGAAGTAAGCCGGCGGAGCCCCCCCCACTGTAGGAGCGACTTCAGTCGCGATTGCCACGCCGGAAGCTTGCCCAAGCGCCGGATCGCGGCTAAAGCCGCTCCTACAAAGACGTGTCGCGATAACCACGGTGGGGGCCTACCCCAAGGGCCCCGCCTCAGGCAGCGGGGAGGAAGCGGCTGAGCAGGTTGGCGAGCAGGTTGCGGCGGAACGGCTTGGCCAGGTGGGCGTCCATGCCGGCGGCCAGGCAGCGTTGGCGCTCCTCGAACATGGCGTTGGCGGTGAGCGCCACGATCGGCACCGGGTCGCGGCCACTTTCCCGTTCCCGGCGGCGCAGGGCGCGGGTGGCTTCCAGGCCGTCCATGATCGGCATCTGCACGTCCATAAGGATGCAGTTGAAGCGCTGCTCACCGGCCAGGGCCAGGGCGCTGGCGCCATCACCGGCGGTGACCACTTCCAGGCCCAGGTGCTCAAGCATGCGCCGCGCCACCAGCCGGTTCACCTCATTGTCTTCCACCAGCAGCACTCGGCCGCTGAGCCGTTCCGGGCGGCGCTCGCGGTGGTCGAGCTCGGTGAGTACCGCCGGGCGGGTGTGCAGGCGCAGGGTGAGGGTGAAGCAACTGCCCTCACCCGGCTCGCTGATCAGCGTCAGGTCGCCGCCCAGGATGCGCGCCAGGCGGCGGGCGATGACCAGGCCCAGGCCGGTGCCGCCGAAGCGCCGGGAGGCGGAGGAATCCACCTGGGAGAAGGCGCGGAACAGTTTCTCGCGCTGCTCGGGGCGGATGCCGATGCCGGTGTCGCGCACGTCGATGGCCAGGTCGATGATGTCCTGGTGCTGGTCGCAAATGCTCACCTGCACACGGATGCCGCCGGCCTCGGTGAACTTCACCGCGTTGGAGATCAGGTTGCTCAGAATCTGGCGCAGGCGGGTGGGGTCGGAGCGGATTTCCAGGTCCGCCAGGCAGCCGGCGCCCTCCAGGCGCAGGTACAGCCCTTTTTCCCGGGCCAGGTAGCGGAAGGTGCCGACGCAGTTGTTGAGCAGCGGCACCGGCGCGAAGAAGGTCTGCTCCACCTCCATGCGGCCAGCCTCGATGCGGGAAAAATCGAGGATATCGTTGATCACTTCCAGCAGGTGGCCGGTGGATTCCAGGGCGGCCTGGGTGTATTCGCGCTGCTCGTCGTCCTGGCGGGTGGTTTCCAGCAGTTGCAGCATGCCGAGCACGCCATTCATGGGGGTGCGCAACTCGTGGCTCATCATCGCCAGGAATTCACTTTTCGCCTGGCTGGCTTGCTGGGCCTGCCGGTGGGCGTCGCGCAGGTCGGCGATGGCCCGTTGCTGGTCTTCCCGGGCCTGCTCCAGGCCGGCGGCCAGGTCGTTGATGTTGGTCTGCAGGGCCGCCAGCTCCCCTTCCAGGAGCCGGGTACCGCGGGCCTGGTAATCGCCACCACGGATCACCCGCACCAGCCGGGACAGGTGAGTCACCGGCTCGGCGATGCGGCGCGCCAGGTAGCGGGCGATCAGCAGGCCCACCACCACCGCCAGCAGGGCGGGCAGCAGGCTGGCCACCAGGATCTCCTTCTGGCGCGCCAGGATGCGCCCCCGGGACAGCCCCAGCACCACTTCGCCAATGCGATCCGGCTGGTCCCTGACCACGTCCAGGCCGCCGTCCACCAGCGCCGGCTGGCGGTAGATACCGGCGTGGAAAGCGAGCACGGCGCCGGTGTCATCGCGGGATTCGCCGGCACGCAGCAGCGGCTCGCCCTGCTCGTCCAGGAAGGCCACGTAGCGCACGTCCGGTCGCTCCAGCACCATGCGAGCCTGGCGGCGGAGATCGTCGATGTTGCCGGAAAGCACGCCGTACTCGGCGCCGGCGGCCATTTGCTGGGCCAGGAAGCCACCCAACTGGCGCACTTCCTTGTCCACGTCCTCGAAGCGCTGCCAGGTCAGCGCCACCAGCACCAGAACCAGCATGATCAAGGCGGGGATCACCCCGAGCCATTGCAGTTGTCGGCGGATGCCGCCGGTCAGTCTCATGGCGAAGTCTCCAGGATGCGCTCCAGCCGCGCACGCTCGACGATGCTCAGGCCGTAGGCGCGGGCCACGTGGTCGTTCACCGCCAGGGAATAATGGCCGGCGAAGCCCTGGGCCGGCCATGCCCCGTGGCGGCGCCGCGCCTCCAGCCAGTCCAGGGCGCCGCGTGCCAGGTCGCGCGGATCCAGGTAGGCGCTGGCGACGCTGCCGGCGTGCACGAAATCGGCGCCGGGGCCGAACACCGGCACCCGCTGCCGGTAGCTGGTGAGCAGCACCAGCTTGGCGGCGCCCGGGCCAAACAGGACGTCGTCCTCGGGCAGCAACAGCGCGTCCCAGTCCGGCAGGTGACGGCGCAGCAGGGGCGCCAGCCGGGCAGGCCCGGGCACCAGCACGGCTTCCAGAAGGCGCCCACGGGGCGCGGTCAGCGGTGGGGCCCAGGCGCTGCTCGGGCCGAACAGCACGCCGATGCGACCGGCCTCGGGCATCAGGGCCTCGATCAGCGCCAGTTGCGTGGCCAGGGGCACGCCACGCCAGATGGCACTGCAGTGGCAGCCCGGCCTGACCAGGCCGGCGGCGGCGCGCGGCACCGCCAGCCCCAGCAGCGGGCCGTGGCCCGGGTCGGCGAGTTCGGCGCGGAAGGCGGCTTCTCCCAGGGCCAGGGTCACGGCGGCACCCTGCTCCACCACCGCGACCCGGCCACCACCGGCGCTCTCCAACAGGCTGGCGAACCGTTGCGCCACGGTCGCGTCCGGCGCGCGCAGGCGCACCGTCAACGGCTCGGCCCAGACCGGGCCCGCCCACAGGGCCGCGGCCAGCAGCAGGCTCGCGGCCCACCCTAAGCGGGTGACTCCGAGGCTCCGTCCTGTGCTGCCGGTGGCGTCCATCATGGTTCCCTCGCCCGCTAGAAGTTCACGGAGACCGTGAGCCAGTAGCGTTGATCGTCCTGATAGAGGTTTTCGGAGTACACCACCGGCTGGTTATTGAGCGGCTGCTGCACCTGCAGGCGCCATTCCCATTCCGCGCCGGCCAGCCTTTGCCGCCAGCCGAGTTGGGCATCCAGGCGTTCAAAGGGGTGATCATTGTAGTCCCGGGCCAGGTACCAGGCGGTGGACCACCACCAATCGCGGTGGAACCGCCACAGCCACAGGGCACTGGCGCTGTCGCGGGCGGCGAAACGGGTTTCGGTGGCATCGGCGGCGCGGGTGTGTATATGGGCGCCGGTGAGCCGCAACAGATGACGGCCGGAGGGGCGCCAGCTCAGCTGTGCCTCGGTGCCCCGGTGGGCTACCTCACCGTCGTTGTCGGGTTCGAAGTTGAACGGGTTAAGGGCGCCGCTGACCAGGTCCCAGAGCTCCTCCCGGAAGTAGCGTACATCCACCTCGAACCCGCCGACGCCCTCCACGGCGAAGCGGCCGTAGTAACCCAGTTCCCGGGAGCGGATGCGCTCCGGGTTCAGGGTGCCTGGGCTGTTCTGGGTGATGAAGAAATAGGCCGGGTCCCAGCCAAGCAGGCCCTGGCGGTCGCCGTAGGGGCCGGACAGGCCGCTGATCGGCAGGTTGATGCGCGCCTGATCCTCGTAGATGTCCGGGGTGCGCAGGGCGCGGGCGTACACGGCGCGCAGGGTGTGGCCTGGTATCAGTTCCCAGTTGACGCCGGCGCGGGGGCTGAAGTGGGGGCCGCTGATCTCGTCGTGCTCCCAAAAACCGGCCAGGTTGACGGTCACCGGCGGCAGCGGCTTGAGCGCCAGGCTGGTGAACAGGCGGTGGCTCAGATTCTCGGCGGTGCCGGACAGAAACGCCTGGGAGCGGGCCCGGTCCTGGCGCAGGTTGAGGCCCGTGACCAAGCGCGCCCAGGGGCGCAGTTGCAGGGTGTCCTGCAGTTCCAGATCGTAGCGGTCCTCGCGCACATCCAGATAACCGGTGCCGCAGAAGGGCCCGCCGCCGCTGGCCAGCAGAGTCGCGTAGCGGCTCTGGATGGCCGGGTTGGCGGCGGCGGTGGCCAGGGTCTGGCCGATGTCTCCGCCGTTGGCCAGGAAGTGCTCACGCAGCTCCCGGGAAAAATAAAGGCCGCCGCCGGGCCCCAAAGCGCCGGTGAGCGGGTCCTGGTAGCACAGGTCCAGGTTGATGTCGTCGTTGTTGTACTGGCCATAGAAGCTCGCCTTGAACCCGTGGCGAGGTGACACCTGGCGCTGCCATTCCAGGCCGAGAAAGGCTCGTTCGGTCCGTTCCTGGCTGTCGTCACGGTAGGTGGCGATGGCGTCCAGCCCACTTTCGTTGGGGCGGTCGAGCCGGGTGCGGCTGCCGCCGGCATGGACGGTAAGGGTGTCACGGGGCCCCAGCTCCCACACCGAGCGGCCATTAAGGGTGGTGACGCGCTTGGCGTCACCGGTGTCCAGGGGGGGTACCCCGGCGTCGTAGCCGTCGTCGCGGCGATCATTGAGGCTCAGCCGCCAGGCGCCGTTGCCGAACTGGTGGGCGGCGGCCACGCGTGTGTCGAGGATGCCATTGTTGCCAAGCCGCAGCCGTGCCTGCTGGCCGTCCACGTCGCGGGGATCACGGGTGATGATGTTGATCACGCCGGTAAAGGCGTTGGCGCCGTAGGCGGCGGAGGCCGGGCCGCGGGTCACCTCGATGCGCTCCACGTCCTCCAGGCCCACCGGGATGGCGTTCCAGTCCACGCGGGCGAAACCGGGCTGGTAGACGCTGCGGCCATCCACCAGCACCAGCATGCGGCGCTGATCGCGGGCCTGGGTACCGTGGTAGCTCACCGAGGGCAGATTGCCGTCGGCCTTGGCCACGCTCATGCCGGGCACCAGGCGCATTACTTCATGGAGTTCCCGGGCGCCGCTGGCGAGAATCAGTTCGCGATCGATCACGGTGACGCTGGCGGGCACCTCCGAGACCGGCTGGTCCAGGCGCGCCGGCGTCAGCACGCGCGGCACCTCGGCGTCCGCGTCGTCGAACTGGCCCCAGGCCGGCGCCGCCAGCCCCAGTGCCAGCAGCGCGCATCCCCCAATGCGTCTCACGATTCTTCCCCCGGCCCCACCGCAGGTGCGGCATCAGCCGCGATCACCGAGGCATCCCGGCCCGGCCGTTATCGCGACCGAAGCCGCTCCTACTGGGGCAACATGCTATTTCTTAACGTGTTTCATCATGCGCCTCTTGCGCTTGATCTGCCGTTCGGTGAGCTGATTCTTGCGCCCCTCATAGGGGTTGTCACCGGATTTCAGTTCCAGCCGGATCGGCGAACCCTCGATCTTGAGCAGCTCCCGGAAGCGGTTTTCCAGATAGCGCTGGTAGCTGTTCGGCAGCGACTCGGTGCGGTTGCCGTGGATCACCACCGTGGGCGGGTTGGAGCCGCCCAGGTGCGCGTAGCGCAGCTTGGCGCGGAAGCGGCCGTTGCGCGGCGGCGGGTGGGAAACGGTGATGTCCTGCAACATGCGCGTCAGCGCGTTGCTGCCGAGCTTGAGGAAGGCGGATTCCCAGGCCCGCTCCACATAGCCGAACAGATCCCCCACGCCGGTGCCGTGCAGGGCCGAGATGAAGTGCACCTTCACCCAGGGCACGAAATGCAGGCGCCGCTCCAGTTCGGTTTTCACCCATTGCCGGTGGTCCGGCTCCAGGCCGTCCCATTTGTTCACCGCTACCACCAGGGCGCGACCCGCTTCCAGCACATAGCCAAGCAGGTGCAGATCCTGGTCGGTGATGCCGTCGCGGGCATCCACCACCAGCACCACCACCTGGGCCGCGTCCACCGCCTGCAGGGCCTTGATCACGGAGAATTTTTCCACCGCTTCGTGGACCTTGCCGCGACGGCGGATGCCGGCGGTGTCGATCAACACGTAGTCGCGGGGTTCGCCGCCGTCCTTGGGCTGGCGGGTGAAGGGCACCTCGATGCTGTCACGGGTGGTGCCGGCGTGGTCGTAGACGATCACCCGCTCCTCGCCGAGGATACGGTTGATGAGCGTGGATTTGCCCACGTTGGGCCGCCCCAGTACCGCCACGCGCACGGTGTCCGGGTCCTCGGGGACGGCCTCTTCGTCCTCGGCGTCCGGGAAGGCATCCAGCACGGTGTTGACCATGGCGCGCACGCCGCGACCGTGGGCGGCGGCGATCGGAAACAGGTCGCTGAGGCCCAGGGCGTAGAAGTCCGCCATGGCGGTTTCCGGGTCCAGGCCGTCGGTCTTGTTGACCACCAGGAACACCGGCTTGGGCAGCTTGCGCAGCTCCATGGCCACCTGCTCGTCGGCGGCGGTAAGGCCGGCGCGGCCATCCACCAGGAACAGTACCGCGTCGGCTTCGCCCACGGCCTGACGGGCCTGGTCGGTCATTGGCCGGTCGATGCCCTCCTCGCTCTCGCCGATGCCGCCGGTGTCCACCACCGTATAGGGGCGCTCGCCGAGTTTGCCGTCACCGTATTGACGGTCCCGGGTGAGGCCGGGGAAGTCCGCCACGATGGCGTCGCGGGTGCGCGTGAGGCGATTGAACAGGGTGGATTTGCCCACGTTCGGGCGCCCCACCAGGGCGATTACGGGCTTCATTAAGTGCTCAAGGGTCGGAAGAGATGGCTGTCAGGCCGCCATGATACCGGATAGGGCGGCGGACGCCACACATGGCGCGCCGCCGAGGCCGGCGGCCCGGAAAGCGGGCCGCCTGAACGGAACCGTAGGAGCGGCTTCAGCCGCTCCTACCGAGCCCCGGGGCGGGCGGGTCAGTCGCGCTCTTCGATGCGATAGGCGGCCAGCCGGCCGTCGGCGCTAAGGGCGTAGAGCACGTCGTCGTAGACCACCGGGGTGCCGGCGAACGGGTCGCCGTCATGATGATAACGGGCCACCAGTTCGCCGGTGTCCGCGTCCATCCAGTGCAGATAGCCTTCGAAATCACCGACCACCACCAGGCCACCCTGCACCACGGTGCCGGTGAGACGGCGACCGTAGAGTTTGTCCTGCTGCCACAGGAAGCTGCCGCTGCGCTGCTCGGCGGCGCGCACCAGGCCGTCGCTGTCGGCGACGAACAGGGAGCCCAGGTAGGAACTCAGTTCCTGATGGCTGGAAAGGTCCTTGTTCCAGTACGGGCGACCGTTTTCCCAGTCGAGCACGGCCAGCTTGCCCTGGAAGGTGGCCGTAAACACGCCGCCATTTTCCACCAGCAGGCTGGAATCCACGTCCACCAGACGATCCAGCTCGGAGCGACCGGTCGGCTCGGCCACGCGCCGCTCCCAGATCGGGGCGCCGGTTTCCAGCTCGATGGCGGCCACCTTGCCGCTGGCGAAGCCGGCGTAGACGCGACCGCTTTCGATCACCGGCTGGGCGGCGCCCAGCAGGGTCAGGTTGGGCACCGTGGTTTCGTAGTCCCAGACCTGCTCGCCGGTTTCCGCGTCCAGAGCCTGCACGTGGCCGTCGATGGTCTGGAAGATGGCCAGCAAACCGTTGCTGGTGGGCTCGGCCATTACCTCACTGCTCACCGGGGTACGCCAGAGTTCCTCGCCGGTCTCCGCGTCCAGGGCCACGGCGTCACCTTCGCGGGTGCCGTACAGCACCTGGCCATAGCCGGCGTACAGGCCGCCGGAGATACGATCACCGGTCTTGGCGCGCCACTGGCGCTTGCCTTTTTCACGGTCGAAACCGTAAACGCGACCTTGAACGTCGGCGGCGAACACGCGCTGGGCGGTGACCGCCGGGCGCAGGGTGACGGCGCTTTCCTCGACGCCATCTCCGGCACCGGAACGCCACAGGCGATCCACGTCGAAGCGCTTGTCGAAGTCCGGCAGCGGGTTGGGTTCAATGGCGTTGGGGTTGCTGGAGCAACCGGCCAGCGCCATCACGCAAAGCAGTACAGCGGCCGCGGGGGCGGAAAACGAATGTTTCACGAATAAAGGCTCACGATTAGGACTTCAGGTCGTCGAGTTTCATTTGCACGCGGTCCCGGGCGGCGCCTTCGTCCAGCGCCTCCAGGGCGTCGCCGTAGGCGGCGCGGGCCGCGTCCTGGTTGTCCCGGGCGCTGGCGATGTCCCCCTTCAGCTCCAGCGCCTGGCCTTGCCAGGCCTCCGGGAAGGTGCGCGAGATCTGCTTGTCGGCGGCGTCCAGGTCACCCTGGGCGATCAGAACACGGGCCAACCGCAGGCGCGCGGTGTATTCAAGCTCGCGGGTGGCCGGGTCCTCGGCCACGGTGGTGAGCTGCTCGGCGGCGGCGCCCAGGTCGCCGTCATTGACGGCCAGTCTGGCCAGGGCGAGATGCGCGTAGCCAGCGTAGGCGCTGCCACCGAAATCCTCGATCAGGGTGTTGGCGGCGTTGCGTACCAGGTCCGCGTCGCCTTGCTGGCCGAGCGCGGTCATCATCGCTTCGTAATGTTGCGACGCCTCGCCGGCCTGGCCGGCGCTGTGGTCCTGCCACTGGCGCCAGCCGAGCAGCGCGCCGATGGCGAGCACGATCACGATGATCGTGGCGGTGCCATTCTTCTGCCACCATTCCTTGAGCCGTTCGGCCTGTTCTTCTTCGTCGCGGATGTAGTCGACCACCCCAGTTCTCCTTAGTCGGCCAGGCGGGTGGCCAACCAGTCGGCCACCTCGTCCTCGTTCAGTTGCTGTTGCTCGTCTTGTTCACGCAGCGGCTTCACGGCCACCTGCCTGGCGGCCACTTCGTCCTCACCCAGAATCAGGGCGTAGCGGGCGCCGCTGCGATCCGCTTTCTTCATCTGGCTCTTGAAGCCACCGCCGCCGCAGTGGCATTGGATGCCGACGCCCGGCAGGGCATCGCGCAGACGCTCGGCCAGGGCCAGTGCCTGGGCCTGCACATTACCCATGGCGGTAATATAGATCGCCACCGGGCCCTGCAGTTCCTGACCCTTTTTCTCCAGCAGCAGCACCAGCCGTTCCAGCCCCATGCCGAAGCCCACCGCCGGGGTGGGTTTGCCGCCCAGTTGCTGTACCAGGCCGTCGTAGCGACCGCCGGCGCACACCGTGCCCTGGGCGCCCAGCGCGTCGGTGGTCCACTCAAACACGGTTCGCCCGTAGTAATCCAGCCCGCGCACCAGGTTGGGGTTGATCACGTAGTCGACGCCGGCGGCTTCCAGCAGCGCCTTGAGTTGCTCGAAGTGATCGCGGGCGGCGTCGCCCAGGTGATCGGCCAGCCGTGGCGCGTCCTGCAATACCTCGCGGGTGCCCGGGTCCTTGCTGTCCAGCACCCGCAGCGGGTTGCGCTCCAGGCGGTTCTTGGAGTCCTCGTCCAGGCGCTCGCGGTGCTCGCGCAGAAACGCCACCAGGGCGTCCCGGTAGCGGGCCCGGTCGTCCGGGTCGCCCAGGGTGTTCAGTTCCAGGGTGACCTGGTCCGCCAGCCCCAGATCCTTCCACAGGCGGGCGGTGAGCAGGATCACCTCGGCATCGATGTCCGGGCCTTCCATACCGAAGGTTTCCACGCCGATCTGGTGGAACTGACGGTAGCGGCCGGCCTGGGGGCGCTCGTGGCGGAACATGGGGCCGGTGTACCAGAGCCGCTGGGTCTGGTTGTATAGCAGGCCGTGTTCCTCGGCGGCACGCACGCAACCGGCGGTGCCTTCCGGGCGCAGGGTCAGGCTGTCGCCGCTGCGATCCTCGAAGGTGTACATCTCCTTCTCGACGATGTCGGTGACCTCGCCGATGCCACGGGCGAACAGCTCGGTGCGCTCCACGATGGGCATGCGGATTTCCCGGTACCCGTAGGCGGCCAGCACCGTGCGGGCACGCTGCTCCAGCCACTGCCAGAGCGGGGTCTGCTCGGGCAATACATCGTTCATGCCGCGTACCGACGCGATCTTCTTACTCACCGGTGCTCCTTAAAAAAACGCTCGACGCCGGACGCTGGACGCCCGACGCAGTTTAATCCGTCGCCCGACAATGACCGCCGGAAGCCGGTGTTGTTCAGCGTCCGGCCTCCGGCGTCAAGCGTCCGGCGTTATTACTCGCTGCGCGCGATGATGCCGTTGGCCTCGTCCTCGCGCATTTTTTCCACCTTGGCGCGCACCATGCGTTCCAACTCGTCCACCAGCGCTTCCTGTTTGATGTGGTGGCTCTTTTCCCCATCCAGATAGGACAGGTTGTTGGGGGTGCCGCCGGTCAGGCCGATGTCCGCCTCGCGGGCTTCGCCGGGGCCGTTCACCAGACAGCCGATCACCGCCAGGTCCACGGACTCGTTGATGTCCTCCAGGCGCGCTTCCAGCTCGTTGACCGTATCGATCACGTTGAAGTTCTGCCGGGAGCAGCTCGGGCAGGCGATGATGTTGACGCCCTTCTTGCGCAGATTGAGGCTCTTGAGGATGTCGAAGCCGACGCGGATTTCCTCCACCGGGTCGGTGGCCAGGGAAATGCGGATGGTGTCGCCGATGCCTTCCATCAGCAGGCCGCCCAGGGCCACCGCGGACTTCACCGTGCCGGAGCGGAAGGTGCCGGCCTCGGTGACGCCCAGGTGCAGGGGCTGTTCGATCTGGCTGGCCAGCTTGCGGTAGGCCTGCAGAGTCATGAAGACGTTGGAGGCCTTGACGCTGATCTTGAAGTCCTGGAAATCGTAGCGGTCCAGGATCTCGGCGTGGCGCAGGGCGGATTCCACCAGGGCGTCGCTGGTGGGCTCGCCGTATTTGCGCTGCAGCTCCTTTTCCAGGGAGCCGGCGTTGACGCCGATGCGGATCGGCACGCCGTGGTCGCGGGCGGATTCGATCACCGCGCGCACCCGGTCCTCGCGGCCGATGTTGCCGGGGTTGATGCGCAGGCAGTCGGCGCCTTCGTCGGCCACCTTGAGGGCGATCTTGTAGTCGTAATGGATATCGGCCACCAGCGGCACCGACACCTGGCGTTTAATCCTGCCGAAGGCCTCGGCGGCCTCCATGGTCGGCACCGAGACCCGCACGATGTCCGCGCCCACGTCCTCGAGCCGGCGGATCTGGCCCACGGTGGCGTCCACGTCACAGGTGTCGGTGTTGGTCATGCTCTGCACCGAGATCGGCGCATCACCGCCCACCGGCACCTTGCCGACGTGGATCTGGCGCGATTTGCGACGCTGAATGGACAGTTCCGGTTCCATAACCTGCTTCCTGAAACGTTCGAGCTGTGAGGAATGTGGGCGCGCTCGTGGCGAGCGCAAGGGCGCTCAGGGCAAGGTCACGCGTACCACATCGCCGGAGCGCTGGCTGGGCAGGGCGAGGGATTCGCCGTTGACGCTTACCGAGGAGACCGCGGCGGCGTCACCCACGGTGAGCCGGAACGGGGCCTCGCCTTCCAGGGTAACGCTGTCACCGGCCTGGCGCTGCCCCTGGCTGAGGGTGGCGCCGCTGGCGTCCACCACCTTGATCCAGCAGACCCGGGAGAAAGAGAGGCGCAGGCGGTCCACGCCGTCCTCCGCCGGGCGCGGCGCGGCGTCGGTGGTGTCGGCGACACCGGCATCCGGCGCGCCGGCGTCGGCCAGTTCGGACTCGTCGGACATGGAGCCCGGCAGCCGCGAGGGCGCCGGGCCGCCACCGTCCGGGCTGGCGCCGCCGTTGTCGGGCAGCGGCTCCAGGGTCTCGTCGGCGGGGGCCACCGGGTCGGTGTTCTCGGGCAGCGCGGGCTCCGGGGTGCCGCCCTCCGCCGGGGCGCTTTCCGACGCCGGCGCGCCGGCTTCCCCGGCCGGAGCCGAGGCCCCGGGCACCGCGCCGTCCCGGGGCCACAGCCACCAGCCCAGAGCCACCACCAGCGCCACCACCAGGATCAGCAATATCGGCAGGCGCCACTCCCGACCGCGCGGCGTGTCTTCCTGGGCTTCCTGGTGGCGCTCGTCCTCGGCGCTGCTTAGAGCGTCGACCTCCTGCTGGAAGCGGCGCGCCAGTTCCTCGGCGGGGAGCCCCAGAAAGCGGGCATAGTTACGCAAATAGCCCTTGATGAATGGCGGCTCCGGGAGCCGGTCGTAGTCGTCTTCCTCCAGGGCCCGCAGGTAGGACAGCGACAGCCTCAGGTGCTTGGAGACCTCGTCCTGACTCAGACCCTGCTCTTCCCTGGCCCGGCGCAAACGCTCGCCGGGTAACATGGCCTCTTCGTCCACGCTCATTGAGCTCCCTCCTGCCCGTTACGCCAATCCTGCCAAAGCCGGTACTCCCGGCTGCCCGGGTAGAGATTCTGCAACGCCAGCTCATAGCTGGATTGCTGATCACGCTTGCCGAGGGCCGCGGCCAGGCGAATGCCCACCCACAACGCCTCGGCGCTCTGCGGGCGCACGCGGCGCTCGTAGTCGCGATAGTAGTCCCAGCCCAACCGGGGCCGGCCATCGTCGTAATAGAGGCGGGCCAGCTCCAGCAGCACGGCGCTGGCACGGGGATTCAGGCGCAGGGCACGGACATAGGCTTCGCGGGCCTGCTCCGGCTTGCCGAGTGCCTTGTAGGCGGCGCCCATGTTGCTGAAAGCACTGGCGCGGCCTTCATAGCCCGGGTCGTGGGCGGCGCGCTTGAACTTGTCCAGGGCTTCCTGATAGCGCCCCTGGGAAAACAACAGCGTGCCGTAGTTGTTGAGCGCCGGGGAATAATTACGGTCGGCGCGCAGCGCCTGCCTATAGTGATACTCCTCCTGCACCGGGTCGCGCTCGTAGTTGTACAGAAGGGCCATGGCGTTTTGTGCCTGGGCGCTGTTGCCATCGAGCGACAGGGCGCGGGAGAAGTGACGCCGCGCCTCGGAGGGGTTGCCCATTTGCAGGTACTTCATGCCGGCGGCCACCCGGGTGGCCACCGCGTCCTCCACGTTGACCTCGTTCGGGTCGCCCCCTTCGGTGACGGTCATGCACCCGCCCAAAGCGCCCAGGGTGGCGGCGAGGACAAGCATGAGGACGAACTGTCGAAGCGTAGGGCTCATTGCGCGGGCGCTGTATTGCTGTCCGGTTGTTCGGCGCGGTGGAAAATGGAAGCCTTCCACCGCTCGCTGCGGCGGGTGCGGTCCTTCACCTCGCCCACCAGCTGGCCGCAGGCCGCGTCGATATCGTCGCCGCGGGTGGTGCGCACCGTGGTAAGAACGCCATTGTCATTCAGGAATTTGTGGAATGCCAGGATGTCCGCCTTGCGGGAACGTTCGTAGCCGGCATGGGGGAACGGGTTGAAGGGAATCAGGTTCACCTTCACCGGGATGCCCTTGAGCAGCTTGACCAGCTGGCGGGCGTGCTCCGGTTTGTCGTTCACATCGCGCAACATCACGTATTCCATGGTGATGGTGTTGTGGCGATGGGTGATGTTGTCGCTGTAACGCTTGCACGCCGCCATCAGCTCCTTGAGCGGATACTTGCGGTTGAGCGGCACCAGTTCATTGCGCAACTCGTCGTTGGGGGCGTGCAGACTCAGCGCCAGGGACACATCCAGGTCGGCGCTAAGCTGATCAATCTTGGGGATCACCCCGGAGGTGGACAGGGTGATACGGCGTTTGCTGATGCCGTAGCCCAGGTCGTCACGCATGATGCGCATGGCGTCCAGAACCGGCCCGTAGTTCAGCAACGGTTCGCCCATGCCCATCATCACCACGTTGGTGATGGGATGTTCGCCCAGGTTCTTGCGCGGCCCGAAGGAGCGGCTGGCCTGCCATACCTGGCCGATGATCTCGGCGCTGGTCAGGTCGCGCTGGAAGCCCTGCTTGCCGGTGGAGCAGAAACTGCAGTCCACGGCGCAGCCCACCTGGGAGGACACGCACAGGGTGCCGCGGCGACCGTCGGGAATGAACACGGTCTCCACGGCGCCACCGTTGTCGGCCTCGAACACCCATTTGCGGG
Organism: Alloalcanivorax marinus; assembly: GCF_016785095.1. GTDB lineage: Bacteria > Pseudomonadota > Gammaproteobacteria > Pseudomonadales > Alcanivoracaceae > Alloalcanivorax > Alloalcanivorax marinus_A. The sequence goes on from NZ_JAEKJB010000009.1 coordinate 362,731, forward strand.
TGCCGTCCCGGGAGATGCCCTCGTGGAGCACCTCGGGACCGCGAATCTCGGCCACGCGGGCGAGTTTTTCGCGCAGGGCCTTGCCCACGTCGGTCATGTGCTCGAAGTCGTCCACCTGGTGGTGGTGGATCCACTTGAGTACCTGCTGGGCACGGAACTTCTTCTCGCCCATGGCCAGGAAGAACTCCTCCATGGCGGGGCGTGTGAGTCCGAGCAGATTCACCTTGTCGGTCTGGACCTCGTGGGCGGTCATGCGTCTCCTCCAGGCACCCGTATTAGCGGGTGCGCGGGCAGATTTCCTCGTCGGCGAAGAAGTAGTCCACTTCGCGGGCGGCGGATTCGGTGGAATCAGAACCATGGACAGCGTTTTCGTCGATGGTTTCCGCGAAATCCGCGCGAATGGTGCCGGCGTCGGCATCCTTGGGGTTGGTGGCGCCCATCAGATCGCGGTTTTTCTTCACCGCGTCCTCGCCTTCCAGCACCTGCACGGTCACCGGGCCGCTGGTCATGAAAGCCACCAGGTCGCCGAAGAACGGACGCTCTTTGTGCTCGGCGTAGAAGCCTTCGGCCTGCTCACGGCTCAGGTGCAGCATTTTCATCGCCACCACCTTCAGGCCCGCTTTCTCGAAACGGCCCAGGATCTCGCCGATCGCGTTCTTGGCCACGGCATCGGGCTTGATAATAGAGAGGGTACGCTCAACAGCCATCTGTCTGATCACTCCAGAATTGCATAAGTCTTTGGGGGTCGCTGAAACCGGCGGATTATACGCATCAAGGGCCGAATATGATACCGTTGGCCGCCGCTAACGGACCGCCGTGCCTGACCGGATTCCCCCTCGCCGCCTTATCCTCTATAATACCTGAGTAATTTACTATGGTATTCCGCGAAGACCGGTACCTAAGCAGCAACCGGCACTTTGCAACGATGAGCCACGAACTATGAGCAGCCAAGCCGAACTCGACAATTCCGAACTGGATCGCGTCATCCGCTCCGAGTACGAGGCGGGCTTCACCACCCTGGTGGAATCCGACACCCTGCCCCCGGGCCTCAACGAGGACGTCATCCGCGTTATTTCCGCCAAGAAGGAAGAGCCCGAATGGCTGCTGGAATGGCGCCTGGAAGCCTACCGCCACTGGCAGACCATGCAGGAGCCGAACTGGGCCCACGTGGAATACCCGCCGGTGGACTTGAACGCGATCTCCTACTATTCCGCGCCGAAAAGCATGGAAGGTCGGCCAAAGAGCCTGGATGAGGTGGACCCGGAGCTGCTTGAGACCTACAAGAAGCTGGGCATCCCCCTGCACGAACAGGAAATGCTCGCCGGCGTGGCCGTGGACGCGGTGTTCGACTCGGTGTCCGTGGCCACCACCTTCAAGAGCAAGCTGGCCGAGGCCGGGGTGATCTTCTGCTCGATCTCAGAGGCGGTGCGCGAGCACCCGGAGCTGGTCAGGAAGTACCTGGGCTCCGTGGTCCCCAAAGGCGACAACTACTTCGCCGGCCTCAACTCCGCGGTATTCACCGATGGCTCCTTTGTCTACATCCCCAAGGGGGTGCGCTGCCCCATGGAGCTGTCCACCTACTTCCGCATCAACGAGGCCAACACCGGCCAGTTCGAGCGCACCCTGATCGTCGCCGACGAGGGCAGCTACGTGAGCTACCTGGAAGGCTGCACCGCGCCGCAGCGCGACGAGAACCAGCTGCACGCGGCGGTGGTGGAGCTGGTGGCCCTGCCCGGCGCCGAGATCAAGTATTCCACGGTGCAGAACTGGTACCCCGGCGACGAGGACGGCAAGGGCGGCATCTACAACTTCGTGACCAAGCGCGGCGTCGCCCACGACCACGCCAAGATCAGCTGGACCCAGGTGGAAACCGGCTCCGCGATCACCTGGAAGTACCCGTCCGTGGTGCTGCGCGGCGACCATTCCGTGGGCGAGTTCTACTCGGTGGCGCTGACCCGCCACGCCCAACAGGCCGACACCGGCACCAAGATGATCCACCTGGGCCGCAACACCAAGAGCACCATCGTTTCCAAGGGCATTTCGGCGGGCAAGAGCTCCAACGCCTACCGGGGTCTGGTGCGCATGGGCCCGCGGGCGGAGAACGCGCGCAACTTCACCCAGTGCGACTCGCTGCTGCTGGGCGATACCTGTGGCGCGCACACCTTCCCCTATATCGAGACCAAGCACCCCAGTGCCACCGTGGAACACGAGGCCACCACCTCCAAGGTGAGTGACGACCAGCTGTTCCTGTGCCGGCAGCGCGGCATCGATCCGGAGAAAGCGATTTCCATGATCGTGAACGGCTTCTGCAAGGAAGTGTTCAAGGAACTGCCCATGGAGTTCGCGGTGGAAGCCGGCAAGCTGCTGGAAGTGAGCCTGGAAGGAGCGGTGGGCTGAGCCAACGGCCCACCTCCGTTGAACGAATCTGAATGAATTGTCTGGAAGTCGATTAATGCTGGAAATTCGCGATCTGCACGCCTCCGTGGCCGGCCAACCGATCCTCAAGGGCCTGAACCTCACCGTGAAGCCCGGCGAGGTGCACGCCATCATGGGCCCCAACGGCTCCGGCAAGTCCACCCTGGCCAATGTGCTGGCCGGGCGCGACAACTACGAGATCACCGGCGGCGAAGCCCTGTTCGAAGGGAAAAGCCTGGCGGAGCTGGAGCCCGAAGAGCGAGCGCAGCTGGGTCTGTTCCTGGCGTTCCAGTACCCGGTGGAAATCCCCGGCGTCTCCAACATGGAATTCCTGAAGGCGGCCCTGGAAGCCACCCGCGCCGCCCAGGGCAAGGAAGAGTGGGATTCGGTGACCCTGCTGCGCAAGGCCCGCGAGGCCTGCAAGCAGGTGGACCTGGACCCGCAGTTCCTCAAGCGCGGCGTCAACGAGGGCTTTTCCGGCGGCGAGAAAAAGCGCAACGAAATCATGCAGATGCTGCTGATGGAGCCGAAGCTGGCGCTGCTCGACGAAACCGACTCCGGCCTGGACATCGACGCCCTGCAGACCGTGGCCAAGGGGGTCAACTCCCTGCGCGGGCCGGAGCGTGGCATCGTGCTGGTGACCCACTACCAGCGCCTGCTGGACTACATCGTGCCGGACCACGTGCATGTGCTGTCCGGCGGCCGGATCATCAAATCCGGCGGCAAGGAACTGGCCCTGGAACTGGAGCAGCACGGCTACGGCTGGCTGACCGACGACCAGAACGGCGGCAACGATAAAGAGGACCGGACGGCATGAGTGGCGACAACGCCCTGAACCTGCCCGAGGACCTTAAGACCCGGGCTCTGGAAAACGCCCGCCAGGCAACGCCGGTGGAAGCGCTGGCGCCGCTGCGCCAGGAAGCCCTGGCGGCCCTGGAAGGCGCCGCCTTCCCCGGGCGCAAGACCGAGGCCTGGAAGTACACCTCCTTGTACGCGCTCACCGACGGCCACCTGGCGGCCCGCGCCGAAGGCGCCGCGCCGGAGGATCTGCCGCGCCTGAGCGATTACCGGCTGGTGCTGGTCAACGGTCGCCTGGATGAACGCCACACCACCCTGCCCGAGGGCGTCTCCCTGGGCCGCCGGGCAAGCCGTCTGGAGGGGCTGACCACGCCGTTCGCCCTTTACAACGGCGCCGCCCTGGAAGACGCGGTGACCCTGGACGTGGCCGCCAACACCGATGTGTCCGCCCCGATCCAGGTGCTGCACGTGAGCGCCGGCGACGCGCCCTCGCACTGCAATACCCGGCTGGAAGTGAACCTGGCCGCCGGCAGCCGCCTGACCCTGATCGAGCAATACCTGGGCGCCGGGCCGGTGCTGACCAACGCGGTCACCGCCATCCAGGCCGCCGACAACGCCCGGCTGACCCATTACCGGCTGCAGGCCGACGCCGGCGACAGCCTGCACATCGGCACCCTGTTGTTCCAGCAAACCGGCGTCAGCCGCATCGACAGCTACCAGTTGATGGCCGGCAACCGGCTGCGCCGCAACGACGTGCGCGCCTTCCTGGACAAGAGCGGCGCCGAGCTGAATATGCACGGCATCTTCGTGGCCCGCGACCGCAGCCACATCGACAACCAGCTGTGCGTGGAGCACCGCGTGCCGGAGTGCACCTCCAATCAGGTGTACCGGGGGCTGGCCGGAGAGAAGGGCCGCGCCGTGCTCAACGGCCGCATCCACATCCACCCGGGCGCCAAGGGCACCCTGGCGGAACTGAGCAACAAGAACCTGCTGCTCAACCCCGGCGCGGAGATCGACACCAAACCGGAGCTGGAAATCTACAACGACGACGTCAAATGCGCCCACGGCGCCACCGTCGGCCAGCTCGACGCCCTGCAGCAGTTCTACCTGCAGTCGCGGGGCATCCCGCTGGCCGAGGCCAAGCGCATGCTCAGCCTGGGCTTCGTCAACGAGCTGATCATGAGCCTGCCGGACCAGACCGTGGCGGACTGGGCCCAACCCTGGCTGGCCGCCGAGCTCGGCCAGCGCCCGGGCGCTGACGAGGAGGCCGCATGAGCTTCGATGTGCAGGCCCTGCGCGCGCAGTTCCCGATCCTTGAACAGACGGTGAACGGCAAACCGCTGGTGTATCTCGACAACGCCGCCACCACCCAGAAGCCCCGGGCGGTGATCGACGCGGTGACCGCCTACTACGAGGGCGTCAACAGCAATGTGCACCGTGGCGCCCACTACCTGAGCGACAAGGCCACCGCCGAGTTCGAGGCGGCCCGGGCCACCGTGGCGGATTTCCTCAACGCCGACCGCGAGGAAATCATCTGGACCAAGGGCACCACCGAGGGCATCAACCTAGTGGCCCAGAGCCATGGCCGCGAACAGCTCCAGCCCGGCGATGAAGTGCTGATCACCGCCCTGGAACACCACGCCAACATCGTGCCCTGGCAGCAGGCCTGCGAACGCACCGGCGCGCTACTGAAAGTGGTGCCGCTCAACGAGGACGGCAGCGTCGACGAGCAGGCCTATCTTGACCTGCTCAACGAGCGCACGCGCATTGTCGCCCTGTCCCATGTGTCCAACAGCCTGGGCACCGTGAACCCGCTGAAACGCTGGCTGAAAGCGGCCCGCGACGTCGGCGCCGTGACCCTGGTGGATGGCGCCCAGGCGGTGGCCCATTTCCCGGTGGACGTGCGTGAGCTGGGCTGTGATTTCTACGCCTGCTCCGGCCACAAGCTGTTCGGCCCCACCGGCATCGGCGCGCTGTACGGCCGCCGCGAGCTGCTCGACGCCATGCCGCCCTACCAAACCGGCGGCGAGATGATCGAGACGGTGAGCTTCGAGAAAAGCACCTGGAACAAGCTGCCCTACAAGTTCGAGCCGGGCACCCCCAACATCGCCGGGGTAATCGGCCTGGGCGCGGCGGTGCGCTGGCTCGGCCAGCAGGACCGCGCCGCGCTGAGCGCCCACGAAGACGCGCTGCTGGCTTCCGCCACCGAGCAGGCCGGGGCCTTCGACGGCTTGAAAATCATCGGTAACGCCGCCACCAAGGTGGGCGTGCTGTCCTTCTTGCTGGACGGCGCCCACCCGGCGGACGTGGGCACCCTGCTCGACCAGCAGGGCGTGGCGGTACGCACCGGCCACCATTGCTGCATGCCACTGATGGACAGCCTGGGCATTCCCGGCACGGTGCGTGCGTCGTTTTCGATCTACAATACCCTGGAAGAGGTGGACAGCTTGTTCCAGGCGCTGAAGAAGGTTCAGACTTTTCTTTGAACCAGCGGCCTTATGTGGCCGCCCGCAACTTGCCACTCAGCAAGGTGACGCTATGACCGTACAGACATTCGTACCCGGCCAGGCCGAGATTCACATGACCGACGCCGCCCGCGATCAGGCCCGTCGCGAAATCGCCCGCGCCAACGCCGGCGGCATCCGCCTGGACCTGGATGAGTCGGGCTGCTCCGGCTACATGTACGAGCTCAACTTCGTCGAGCGACCGCAGGACGGCGACCGCCGCTTCGAGGTGGACGGCGTGGTGCTGTATGTGCCGGAAAAATGGCTGGCCATGCTCAATGGCCTGCAAATCGACTATGTGAAGGAAGGCGTCAACAGCCTGTTCAAGTTCCGCAACCCCAACGCCACCGGCGAATGCGGCTGCGGCGAGAGCTTCACCGTCGAGGATATGGACGAGATCTGATTTGGCCACCGGACCCTCTACCTTGGAACAGCGCACCGTGGTGGTGAGCCGGGACGTACCGGCGCGGCTGGTGCCGGACGGCACCCGCATCACCATCCACAAGAACAGTTTCGTGAACCTGCGCCAGGCTTTGGGCGGCACCTACACGGTGACGATCAACGGCAACATGGCGCGCATCGACGGCACCGACGCCGACGCCATCGGCCAGACTCCGCTGGAGCTGGATTTCGAGGCGCCGGAAGAAGACGGCTCGGTGCGCGACGAGGACCTGCAGCAGGTGCTGGGCACCATCTACGACCCGGAAATCCCGGTGAACATCGTCGACCTGGGCCTGGTGTACGGCTGCGACGTGATCCGCCGTGACGAAAAAAACGTGGTGCAGGTGCGCATGACCCTCACCGCCCCCAACTGCGGCATGGGCCCGGTGCTGGTGGGCGACGTGGAGGACCGACTGGCCAAGGTGCCGAACGTGGACGCGGTGGAAGTGGCGTTGATCTTCGATCCGCCCTGGAGCCGCGACATGATGACCGAGGAAGCCCAGCTCGAACTGGGCTTGTTTTGAAAACGCCGACACGCTTGCACGCAACACGCCAGCACGCGGCGTGTGAGCGTGGAGCGTGTTGCGTGCAAGCGGAGACATTGGGTTTTGAGCGAGTTTAATATCCGCGACATCAAGCTGGGCCGCGACGTCACCGCCGAGGACATTTGCGAGGACCTGGAATTCCTGGACGACTGGGAAGAGCGCTACCGCTACATCATCGACCTGGGCAAGCAACTGCCGCCCATGCCGGAGGAACTGCGCACCGAGGAGCGCTTCGTGCGCGGTTGCCAGAGCCAGGTATGGCTGGTCACCGACTATGACGCGGACGCCGGCATCCTCTATCTGGCGGTGGAATCCGATGCCCTGATCGTGCGCGGCCTGGCGGCGATCATCCTCACCGCCCTCAATGGCAAGGCGCCGCAAGAGGTGGCCGCCTACGACATGGACGCCTTCTTCGAACGCATCGACCTGCTGCGCCACCTGAGCCCCACCCGGGGCAACGGTCTGCTGTCCATGGTCGGCCGCATCAAGCAGGAAGCCGCCGCCCTGTCCGCCTGACCTCCTGGCAGCCTGCTAGACGGCGGTCAGCGAGGGCCGCCGGCTCTCCGCGCGCGTCAGCCGGAACACGAACCGCCGGTGGCCGCCGCGCACGGGCTCGTTTTCCATCAGTTCCGCCTTTTCCCCGAAATACCCGGCCACGCCGTACACCGCCCCCACCGCCAGAGCGCTCAAATCCCGGTGCGAGTGATAATACAGCTCCAGCACCCCGGGAGCGGTCTCCCGCACCTGGATGCGCGGCGGCTGGGCCTGGGGATCCTTGAGCCTCACCAGCTTCTCGTGGATATGCTCTTCCAGATTGAGCAGGAAATCCCGGGCGTCCCAGTGGGCGGGAATCAAAGACCGGTACATCTTGATCAAAGGTGGAATGGTCCAGGCCCCGAAACTCTCCAGAAGATCGTTCCGGCACAGGCCCACTTCATCCTCGAGGGCCACCAGCAAACGCTCCAGATGAGCATCCGGATAAAGCCGCACCGGGGCATGGGCCTGGTCCGCCAGCCCCGCGGCACGGCGCGCTCCCTCCCAAACACCAGGGCCGAAACGGTCCGTCACGAAATGCCGGAACTGATACAGAATCACGCCATGCATGCGCCGCTCCCCTTGTCGTTTCAAGAAGCGGGAAGCAAGGCGCGGGCCAATCGCCGGAACCGCCCGGCCCGACGCTGACGCGGGTTTCAGGCGCGGTGCCGGCTGGCCTCGCGGAGCCGGGTGACGACCTCCGTCACGTTCTGCCCGACGCGGTCAATGTCCGCCTCGGAGGTGAAGCGGCCCACGGAAAAACGCAGAGCGCTGCGCGCCAGGTCGTCGGCCAAGCCCATGGCCTTGAGCACATAGGAGGGCTCCAGGGTGGCGGAGGTGCAGGCGGAACCGGTGGACACCGCCGCCTCGGTAAGCGCAGTGAGCAGCATCTCGCCATCAACCCCTTCGAAGGCCAGGTTCAGATGACCGGCCAGGCGAGGTGCGTCTCGCCCGTTGAGATGAACGCCGGGCAGTTCCGCGATCTTCGCATAGAGACGATCGCGCAGGGCGGCGAGGCGCGCCTGCTCGTTGTCCCGCTCCGCCATTGCCAGGGCCAGCGCCTCGCCCATGCCCACGATCTGGTGCGTGGCCAGGGTGCCGGAGCGCATGTTGCGCTCGTGGCCACCGCCGTGAATCTGGGCCGCCACCCGGACATCCGGGTGACGCCGCACATAAAGCGCGCCGATGCCCTTGGGGCCATAAATCTTGTGGGCGCACAGTGACACCAGATCCACGGGCAGCTCGCGCACGTCCAGAGGCAGCTTGCCGGCGCTCTGCGCCGCGTCGGTGTGGAACAGGGCGCCGTGCTCGCGGCACAGGGCGCCGATAGTGGCGATGTCGTTGATCACCCCGGTCTCGTTGTTGGCATGCATGATGGACACCAGCACGGTGTCCTCGCGCAGCGCCGCCTTGACCTTGGCCGGGTCCACGCGACCGTCCGCCTCCGGGGCGATCCAGGTCACCGGGTGGCCCCGGCGCTCCAGCCAGGCGCAGGGATCGAGTACCGCCTTGTGCTCGGAGGTGGCGGTGATCACATGGCCACCGCCACGCTGCTCCAGCACGCCTTTGAGGGCCAGGTTGTCGGCCTCGGTGGCACCGCTGGTCCAGACGATCTCGCGGGGGTCGGCGTTGATGGCGTCGGCCACCTGGCGGCGGGCGTTTTCCACCGCCTCCTCGGCAAGCCAGCCGTACAGGTGGCTGCGCGAGGCCGGGTTGCCGAAGTTGTCGTCCGGCCCCAGACAGGCCGTCATTGCCTTCACCACCCGGGGGTCCACCGGGGTGGTGGCGGCGTAATCCAGATAAACCGCTTGGGACATGATGGGAAGATTCGGTTACGGGTTAAAGGGTGCTCACCGGAACCCGGTTCTGCCGTGCGTCCTGACGCTGAGCCACGGACCGCACCTCATGGCGGGCCACCAGCTCACCCAGGGTGATGCCGGACAGAAAATCCTGGATCTGATCGGAGAGGTCGCACCACAGGTGATGGGTCAGGCAGATGTCGCCCTCCTGGCAGTCGCCCTGGCCGCCACAGCGGGTGGCGTCCACGGACTCGTCCACCGCCGCGATCACCGCGGCCACGTCGATATCGTCACCGGAACGGCTCAGCCGGTAACCGCCGCCGGGGCCGCGCACACTGGTGACCAGATGGCGGCGACGCAGCTTGGCGAACAACTGCTCCAGATAGGAGATGGAGATTCCCTGACGGTCGGAAATGTCAGCCAGGGAGACGGGGCCGGTGTCCGCGTGCAAAGCCAGATCCAGCATCGCGGTCACCGCATAGCGGCCCTTGGTGGTCAGACGCATACCCACACCTTTGGTACGTGATTACGGTGATAGACTAGTGAAAACCAACTAAATCGGTCAAGTATTACCGGAACAATAATTGATAATCATTATCAAGTAAATTCCCAGTGTGCAAGAAATGGACGCTCAATCCCCGGTGTGGGTTCCCCGCCTTGACAGGCGCGGGGCGCTCGCGGACAATTCGCGGCCTCTGTGGCAAGGTAGCTCAGCTGGTTAGAGCACAGCACTCATAATGCTGGGGTCGGCGGTTCAAGTCCGCCCCTTGCTACCACTCTTCAGGAAGGCCGCCCTCGGGCGGCCTTTTTCGTTTGCGGAGCCGCGTTCCCGTTCCGTTGGCCGACCCCGCTTTTTTTGCTGGGATCGGCGCAGGGTGGCCTGCCCGTTCAAGTCCGCCCCTTGCTACCACTCTTCAGGAAGGCCGCCCTCCGGCGGCCTTTTTCGTTTGCGGAGCCGCGTTCCCGTTCCGTTGGCCGACCCCGCTTTTTATGTGCTGGGGTCGGCGCAGGGTGGCCTGCCCGTTCAAGTCCGCCCCTTCCTACCACTCTTCAGGAAGGCCGCCCTCGGGCGGCCTTTTTCGTTTGCGGAGCCGCGTTCCCGTTCCGTTGGCCGACCCCGCTTTTTTTTGCTGGGGCCGGCGCAGGGCGGCCTGCCCGTTCAAGCTTTTGATCGCGACTGAAGCCGCTCCTACGGAGTAGAACCAACCGATGGGGGTTATCTCCGTGGGTTTCCGCGGTAGGAGCGACTTCAGTCGCGATGCCGAAGGCACCGCGTCAGAGCATAACCAGGTGATTGGGCAGTTCGTTCTTCTGTTCGGTGGCGGGGAGTTTGGTGATCAGTTCGTCGCCGCAGGAGGCGATGCATTCCAGGAAGCCGTTGAGCACCTCGCCTTGCTTCACGTGGCCGGTGAAGGTGTCGACGATGGATTTCCAGCGTTCGTCCGGCACCCGGGCGGCGATGCCCCGGTCGGCGAGGATTTCCACGTAGTGCTCCGCCTCGCTGACGAAGATCAGCAGCCCGGTGCCATCCTTGGTGTGGTGCAGGCCCTGGTCGAGGAAGGTGCGGCGGGCCAGGTTGGCGGCGCGCCATTGCTTCACCCGGCGCGGCACCAGGGCCATCATCAGCGGCGGCCAGCGGAACAGCAGCGCCAGCGCCACCAGCACGGTCCATTGGGCGAGCAGGGTTTCCAGGGCGCTGAGCCAGATCGGCAGGAACGCCAGCACCAGGGGCACCAGCAGGGAGAGCAGCGCCGCCCACATCAGGGGGATGTAGCGGTAGTCGTCGGCCTGCCGGGCCAGCACGGTGACCAGCTCGGCGTCGGTGTCCTTCTCAATGGCCGCGATGGCGCGGGCCACCCGCTTTTGGTTCTCTTCATTCAATAGCATTACCAGCCTCCCGAGGCGCCGCCGCCCCCAAAACCGCCGCCGCCTCCACCGAAGCCGCCGCCACCGCTGAATCCACCCCCACCGCCGCCACCGAAGCCACCGGTGCCCATGGGCAGGAACATGGCGCCGCCACCCCGGCCACGGCCACCGCCGCCGCCCATGGCGCCGAAGGTGAACAAGATGGTGATCACCACCAGGCCAATCAGATAGAGCAGCGTGGTGAGCCCGCCACTGACATGAATGCGTTTGGCCGGCGGTGGCGCCTGGTACTCGCCCTGGATGGCGGCGAGGATGGCGTCGACGCCGGCGCTGATGCCGCCGGCGAAGTCACCGCGACGGAAGGCGGGGCGGATCTCATTCTGAATGATGGTGGCGGAAAGGGCGTCGGTGAGGGCGCCTTCCAGGCCATAGCCCACTTCGATGCGCAGGCGGCGCTCATTGGGGGCGACGATCAGCAGCACGCCGTTGTCCTTGCCTTCCTGGCCAATACCCCATTCCCGACCAAGCTGGTAGCCGTACTCCTCAATGGGATAGCCCTGCAGGTCGGGGATGGTGACCACCACCACCTGGTTGGAGCTTTGCTGCTCCTCGGTGGCGAGCTTGTCGGCCAGGGCCTGCTCCTCGGTGGGGTTGAGCAGGTTGGCGTTGTCCACCACCCGACCGGTGAGCTCGGGAAACTGCGGGGCGGCCCAGACGCTGGCCGCCATCAGCCACAGCAGGGCGGCCAGACCGCCGTGTCGTATCAGGGTCATGATTTACTCGAAGTTGACGGTCGGCGCCTGCTCGGCGTTTTCCGTGGTGGCTTCAAAGTTCTCGCGCTGCTCCAGCTCGCTGTACAGCAGGCTGTGCCAGATGCGACCGGGGAAGGTGCGAATTTCGGTGTTGTACTTACGCACCGCCTCGATGTAATCCCGGCGAGCCACCGCGATGCGGTTTTCGGTGCCTTCCAGCTGCGATTGCAGGGCCAGGAAATTCTGGTTGGATTTCAGCTCCGGGTAGCGTTCCACCACCACCATCAGCCGCTGCAGGGCGGAGCCAAGCTGGCTCTGGGCTTGCTCGAACTGCTTGAACTTCTCCGGGTTGTCGAGGATGTCCTCGCCGGCCTGGATCGAGCCCACCTTGGCGCGGGCCTCGGTGACCGCCACCAGTACCTCGCGCTCCTGATCGGCGAACCCCTGCACGGTGTTGACCAGGTTGGGCACCAGATCGGCGCGGCGCTGATACTGGTTCTGCACCTGCGCCCAGGCCGCCTTGACCTGCTCGTCGTAGGTGGGAATGGTGTTGATACCACAGCCGGCCAGGGTCATGGCCAGCCACATCAGCACGAAGGCACGCCAAAGCTTCATGTAAGGGTCTCCTGTTTGGAAGTGTCGGCAGTCAAGCAATTCCCGGCGCCGTTGGCAACCGGCCTGGATGCGCCGGCGGTAACGGCACGGATCAAACGTTCCTTGCGGGCCCGGGGCAACGCCTTGAGGCGCGCCTCCAGGCGACCGGCGCGGGCCCGGTCCGGGACCTCCACGCACAGCACCAGGGCTACCGGCCGCCGGGCGCGAGTGTAGCGGGCGCCGCGCGGGCCGTCGTTGTGTTCGTTCCAGCGCCGCAGCACGTCGGTGGTGACGCCGGTATATAGGGAGCCATCCGCGCAGCGCAGCATATACACCCACCAGTCGCTGCCCTGTTTCACGGTTTTACATCCTCTTGCGTTCAAGTTGCTATCATCATCGGCGGTACTGAAGCGACACAACAATAGCCTGAAACAGGGAGTTTCGCATGATCACCTATTTGTACTGGTTCCTGGTGGCGGTGGCCATTTTCCTGGTGCTGTTCGGCGTCGGCGTGCGCATGGGCAAATGGAAGCCGGCGCTGATCATCGCCGCGATCCTGTGGCTGGCGGGCACCCTGCTCTACTATTTCTGGCTGGAGCAGATTTTCGTCAAGCGCCTGGGGGGCACCATGACCCTGACCATTCCGGCGGGCCAGCAGCACATCGCCGCCACCTGGAAAGGCGACAACCTCTGGATCGAGAATTACGATCCGGAGACCAACCGCTGCATCTTCCGCGAATACTCCCGGGGCAACATGCTGGAAGGCCAGGTGGTGCTCAAGGACTGCAACCCGCTGCGCGCCGGCGGCGGTGAGGGCAAGGCCGCCATCCCCGAGGGCCCGCGCACCCCGCTGTGACCCCCTTGGCGCCGCCTTGACCGGCGGCGTCCGATAGTGATGCTCCCGTGATCCATCAGAGGAACAGCCGATGAGCCCGCTACGTTTCATCCTTGCCTGCGCCCTGGGCCTGGGCAGTCTGCTGCTCGGCGGCCCGGCCCGCGCCGCCGACGGCGAAGCCGCCTGCCCCGCCCTGTTTCAGCATGAAGCGCGCAAGCTGCACAGCAAGGAGGACGTGGATCTCTGCGCCCTGACCGCCGGCAAGGTGGTGCTGGTGGTGAATACCGCCAGCCAGTGCGGGTTCACGCCCCAGTTCAAGGGCCTGGAAGCGCTCTACAAGACGTATCGGGATCAGGGACTGGTGGTGCTGGGTTTCCCCTCCGACGCTTTTCGCCAGGAACTGGACGATGAAGGCGCCACCGCCAAGGTCTGCTACGTGAACTACGGCGTGACCTTCCCCATGATGGCCACTTCCCCGGTGCGCGGGCCGGACGCCAATCCGGTGTTCCAGGCACTCAATCGCGCCGCCGGCGAGCCGGAATGGAATTTCAACAAATACCTGGTAAACCGGGACGGCGAGGTGCTTCGCCACTTCCCGTCCTCCGCCAAGCCCCGGGGCGGCGAGCTGGAGGCGGCGGTCCAGGCGGCGCTGCGCTGACATCTGGCGGCGCCGTGCCGGCGCTGCTATGGTGTCAGGTTCAATACCGGTAATCGCCAGTCCGATGAAAGTCCGCAACAGTAAGGAACAGCAACGCCAGCGCCTGCGGCGGGATATGGAGCGGTTCCTTTCCCGGGGTGGACGCATCGAGGAAGTGCCCAGCGGCACGTCCGGCGACAACCCGGACCAGCCCCGGCAACGGCGTGCCTTCCCCTTCGCCCAGACACCGCGTGCCACGCGCACGGACCTGTCGCAGTTGGCGGCGGCCATCGATGCGCGCAAGAAGCACGGCAAGCGCCGCCCGTCCCGGCAGGCCGGCCCGCGCCGCCGCCTGATCTACGACGATTTCGGTGAGCCGCTGCGCTGGGTCTGGGACGACTGATTCAAGACAACTCCATTCCGAGTAGAAGGAACCCCTCATGAAACGCTTGAGCGCTTTGATCTGTTTGCTGTTGTGGGCCGGCAGCGCCACCGCCGAGGTGTTGGAACAGGCGGTCACCCTGCCCGGCGGCGTCGGCGACGGCGTGCTCTACATGGACGACGACCTGGACCGGACCACCGCCGGCGTGATCGTGGTGCATGAGTGGTGGGGCCTGAATGACTATGCCCGTAACCGGGCCCGGCTGCTGGCCGATGAGGGCTATGTGGCGATTGCCGTGAACCTCTATGACAAGGGCAAGGTGGCCGGCCACCCGAACGACGCCAAGACCTTCATGCAGGAGGCGCTGGCCAACCCGGAAAAGACCACCGCCCGCTTCAACGCCGCCAAGAAACTGCTGCGCGACCAGCAATACGTGGACAATGATCGCATCTTCGCGGTGGGTTACTGCTTCGGTGGCGGCGTGGTGCTGGAACAGGCCCGGCGCGGCAACGATCTGGCCGGCGTGGCCAGCTTCCACGGCACGCTGGGCACCGAGAAGCGCGCCACCGCCGGCGATGTCCAGGCGCGGGTTCTGGTGGCCACCGGCCAGGCCGACCCCATGGTGCCCGCCGATCAGGTGACCGCCCTGGTGAAGGAAATGACCGACGCCGGCGTGGACTTTCAACTGCTCAGTTTTCCCGGCGCCCAACATGGCTTCACCAACCCGCGGGCCGACCAGCTGGGCCAGCGTTTCGAGCTGCCGCTGGCCTACGACCGGCAAGCCGACCTGATCAGCTGGCAAGCGCTGATGGACTTCATTGAACAACCCTGAATGGCACAACCCTGCCCCACCGGCCGCGCCCCAAAAAGGGGCGCCGCGCACCACAATGGCACCACCCGGCGCCCCGTTTTAGCCCTTCCTCCCCTGCCCCGACCGGGGCGATCCCTTGCAAAACAGCCACTTGCCGATCCTGGCACCGGACTTGCTCCGCTAAATCACAGGAATCGAATGGCACTGTCGCCATCACGACCCGGACAATTCGGAAAAATGGATCGCTAGGGTTCCGGTGGGCTTCGCCCACGACTGGTCCGAGAGCGATCGACCTTCTAGCAAGGTTACACGGCGGGACAAAAGCCCGGGAGGACACCATGACGACCGTGTCATTGGATTCCTCACCGTCATAGCCTGAAGGAGGTCGACATGACCCGTATTCTGACTGCTTGCCTCTCCGCGGCCGCGCTGCTGGCGCTCTCCGCCCTCCCCAAACCGGCCCTGGCCGCCGCTGAACGCGACGACTTCAAAGTCTGCTGGTCCATCTATGTGGGCTGGATTCCCTGGGAGTACGGCGACGCCCAGGGCATCGTCGACAAATGGGCGGACAAGTACGACATCAGCATCGACGTGGTGCAAATCAACGACTACATCGAATCCATCAACCAGTACACCGCCGGCCAGTACGACGGCTGCACCATGACCAACATGGATGCGCTGACCATTCCCGCCGCCGGCGGCGTGGATACCACCGCCCTGATCGTCGGTGACTTCTCCGACGGCAACGACGGCATCATCCTCAAGGACAAAAGCAAACTGGCGGACATCAAAGGCCAGAATGTCAATCTGGTGGAGCTTTCCGTTTCCCACTATCTGCTGGCCCGTGCCCTGGAAACCGTGGGCCTGAGCGAGCGCGACGTGGACGTGGTCAATACGTCCGACGCCGATCTGGTCGCCGCCTACCAGACCGATGACGTGAGCGCCGTGGTCACCTGGAACCCCTTGCTGAGTGCCATCACCGAACAGCCCGATGCCCACCTGGTGTTCGACTCCTCGCAAATCCCCGGTGAAATCATCGACCTGATGGTGGTCAACACCGACACCCTCAAAGCCAACCCGAAACTGGGCAAGGCCCTGGCCGGTGCCTGGTACGAGATCATGGAAAACATGCGCGACCAGGGGGAAACCGGCAAGCAGGCGCGCACCGCCATGGGCGAGATCGCCGGCACCGACCAGGCCGGTTTCGAAGCCCAACTGAAAGCCACCCGCATGTTCTATGAACCCGCCGACGCGGTGGAATTCGTCAACAGCCCGGACGTGAAAACCACCATGCAACGGGTGGCGGAGTTCTCCTTCGAGCATGGCCTGCTGGGCGAAGGCGCCCCGGACGCCGGCTTCGTGGGCGTGGAAACACCCTCCGGCGTGTTCGGCAGCGAAGGCAACGTGAAGCTGCGCTTCGACCCCACCTACATGAAGATGGCCGCCGACGGCGCGCTTTGATCCATAACGCCGGCCGGGAGCCGTCATGAAGAAGCTGATCAACCGTCAAGCCGGCCCGGTGGGCCGCTGGGCCCTGGGCCTGCTGCCCTTCGTGGTGCTGGTGGTGCTCTACCTGGTGGCCTCGGACGCGCGCCTGGCGGCCAACCCCAACGACAAGCTGCTGCCGGATCTGGCCAGCTTCGTGGACGCCATTCAGCGCATGGCCTTCGAGCCCAGCAAACGCAGCGGTGAATACCTGCTCTGGGTGGACACCCTGGCGAGCCTGGAAAGGCTCGGCATCGGCGTGGTGATCAGCGCCACCCTGGGGCTGGTGTTCGGCATCGTCACCGGTGCCCTGCCCCTGTTCCGGGCCGGCATCTCGCCGCTGGTCACCGGCCTCTCCCTGGTGCCGCCGCTGGCGATCCTGCCGATCCTGTTCATCGTGTTCGGCCTGGGCGAGCTGGCCAAGGTGATGCTCATCATCATCGGCATCACCCCGTTCCTGATCCGCGATTTACAACAGCGGGCCGAGGAGATCCCCACCGAGCAGTTGATCAAGATGCAGACCCTGGGCGCCAACACCTGGCAGATCATCCTGCGCCTGGTGTGGCCCCAGGTGATGCCGCGTCTGATCGGCGCGGTGCGCCTGTCGCTGGGCTCCGCCTGGCTGTTCCTGATCGCCGCCGAAGCGATCGCCGCCACCGAGGGGCTGGGCTACCGCATCTTCCTGGTACGGCGCTATCTGGCCATGGACGTGATCCTGCCCTACGTGGTCTGGATCACCTTCCTGGCGTTCGCCATCGATTTCGCGCTGGCCCGCTACTCACGCTGGCGCTACCCCTGGTTCCACCAGGCGGGGTAAGGAGGAACCATGGCCACCATTGAACTGAAGAATCTGTGGAAGGAATACGGCGACCAGGTGGTGCTGGAGCGCCTCAACGCCGAAGTGGAGGAAGGCGAGTTCGTCACCGTCGTCGGCGCCTCCGGCTGCGGCAAGACCACCTTCCTGAAGCTGCTGCTGGGCACCGAGACCCCGACCCGGGGCCAGCTGCTGCTGGACGGCAAGCCGATCCCGGACGAGCCGGACGAAAGCCGTGGCATCGTGTTCCAGCGCTACTCGGTGCTGCCGCACCTGAACGCCCTCGCCAACGTGATGCTGTGCGGTGAGCTGGAAACCAGCCGCTGGCTGGGCCGCGCCTTCGGCGCCACCCGCAAGCGGCTGCGCGAGCAGGCCGTGGCGATGCTGGAATCCGTGGGCCTGGGCGCCGCCCTGGACAAATACCCCCACGAGTTGTCCGGCGGCATGCAGCAGCGTCTGGCCCTGGCCCAGGCGCTGATCAAGAAGCCGCGCATCCTGCTGCTGGACGAACCGTTCGGCGCCCTGGACCCGGGCATCCGCAGGGACATGCACCAACTGGTCCTGAAGCTGTGGCGGGAACAGGCACTGACCGTGTTCATGATCACCCATGACCTGGCCGAGGGCTTCTATCTGGGCACCCGGCTGTGGGTGTTCGACAAGGACCGCCTGGACCCGCAAACCCCGGAAAGCTATGGCGCGCGCATCACCTACGACCTGCCCGTGGGCGACAGCGACAAGGGCACCCTGCAATCCATTTCGCAAAACGTGAATAACACGTCC
This sequence comes from Alloalcanivorax marinus, assembly GCF_016785095.1. GTDB lineage: Bacteria > Pseudomonadota > Gammaproteobacteria > Pseudomonadales > Alcanivoracaceae > Alloalcanivorax > Alloalcanivorax marinus_A. The sequence continues at coordinate 380,723 of NZ_JAEKJB010000009.1, forward strand.
CGCTTACTCGAAGGAGCACCCCGATGACCGAACCGCTGTACGAGTACACCATGCCCGGCGGCGCGCACTGGTCCTTCCGGATGCGGCGCGGCACCGCCCTGCGCCTCACCGACGTGGACGGCGGCGCCAACGTGGGCATGCTGTTCTATAACCCGGAAGAGAAACTGGAGCGCTACAACGCGCCGGACACCCTCAAGGGCCAGCACACCTTCAAGCTGACCCGGGGCCATTGCCTGTATTCCGACATGGGCCGGGTATTCGCCTCCATCGTCGAGGACGATTTCGGCTGGCACGACACCGTGTGCGGCAACCTGCACCCGGACACCCTGAAGCAGAAATACGGCGAGCACGGCTACCAGCAATACCGCAACGGCTGGTACCTGAGCGGCCACGACAGTTTTCTCGTGGAGATGGCCAAATACGGCCTCACCGAGCGAGACCTGGCCGCCAACCTGAACCTGTTCAGCAAGGTGGCCAGCGGCGACGACGGCGCGCTGTGCTTCGACCCCAGCGCGGCGAAAGCCGGCGCCACCGTCACCCTGCGCTTCGAGATGGACACCCTGGTGCTGATGCACACCTGCCCGCACCCGCTGAACCCGGCGCCGGAGTACCCGAAAAAGAAGGTGCGCATCGAAATGTTCAAGGCGGACCCGGTCACCGAGGACGACTACTGCCTCAACTTCCGTCCGGAAAACGCCCGCGCCTTCGAGAACAACCGCCTGTACTACCTCGGCGCCTGACGGAGAGCCCCATGATCAAAGAGAGCCAACTGCAACCCGAACAGGCCGCGTTCCGTGAAGTGGTGCCCGCCGGCGACTACTTCCTGAAAGTGCTGCGCGCCGGCGAGACCCTGCGCATTCTCGACCTGGAGGGCAACCAGGCCGCGGATACCCTGTTCTACAACGCCGACGATCCCGCCGAGCGCTACAGCGCCATGGACACGGTGCGCGAACAGGGCAACGTCTACCTCACCGCCGGCAGCGTGCTGCGCTCCAACCGCAACAACCCGATGCTGGAAATCACCGCCGACACCTGCGGCCGCCACGATACCCTGGGCGGCGCCTGCGCCACGGAAAGCAATACGGTGCGCTACGACCTGAAAAAGCGCTGCATGCACGCTTGCCGGGACAGCTGGATGCTGGCGATCAACGAGAATGAAGAATACGGGCTGAGCAAGCGCGACATTGCCCACAACATCAATTTCTTCATGAACGTGCCGGTCACCGCCAAGGGCGGCCTGACCTTCGAGGACGGCATCTCGGCGCCGGGCAAGTACGTGGAAATGAAGGCCTTGATGAACATCACCGTGCTGATTTCCAACTGCCCGCAGCTCAACAACCCGTGCAACGGCTACGACCCGACGCCCATCGAAGTGCTGATCTGGCACTGAACGGCGCTCCCGCGCCGCGCCGGGGACGACCCCGGTGAATCGCAACCACGGCGGGACGGCCCGCCAACCGGACGAGTGCCAAGCCATGTTCAACAAGGTACTGATCGCCAACCGGGGCGCCATCGCCACCCGCATTATTCGCACCCTGCGCGCGCTGGGCGTGACCAGCGTGGCCGTCTACGCGGAAGCGGACGCCGACTCCCGCCATGTGGCCCTGGCCGATGAAGCCCTGAGCCTGGGCGACGGCAACGCCGCGCAAACCTATCTGGACCAGGACAAACTGTTCGCGCTGATGGCGGAACACGGCATCGATGCCGTGCACCCCGGCTACGGCTTTCTCAGCGAGAACCCGGACTTCGTGGAACGCTGCGAGGCCAACGGCATCGCCTTTATCGGCCCCACCGCCGCGCAAATGCGCGACTTCGGCCTCAAGCACACCGCCCGGCAACTGGCCGAGGACAGCCAGGTGCCGCTGCTGCCCGGCACCGGCTTGCTTGAAGACCTGGCGGACGCCCGCCGCGCCGCCGCCGACATCGGCTACCCGGTAATGCTCAAGAGCACCGCCGGCGGTGGCGGCATCGGCATGCAGATCTGCGCCGACCCGGCGACCCTGGAAAAAGCCTGGGACACGGTGCGCCGGCTCAGCGCTAACAACTTTTCCAACGACGGCGTGTTCCTGGAGAAATACATCCAGCGCGCCCGTCACATCGAGGTGCAGGTGTTCGGCGACGGCCAGGGCGAGGCTTTGGCCCTGGGCGAACGGGACTGCTCCGCCCAGCGCCGCCACCAGAAGGTCCTCGAGGAAACCCCGGCGCCGAATCTGCCGGAAGACGTGCGCGCCACCCTGCACGACACCGCCCGCCGGTTGATGGCGGCGGTGCGCTACCGCAACGCCGGCACCGTGGAATTCATCCTCGATCAGGACAGCCACCGCTTTTACTTCCTGGAGGTGAACACCCGACTGCAGGTGGAGCACGGCGTCACCGAGCAGGTCTACGGCGTCGACCTGGTGGACTGGATGGTGCGGCTGGCCGCCGGCGAGCTGCCCGCCCTGGCGGAGCTGGGCGGCAACCTGAGCCCGCGCGGACACGCCATCCAGGCGCGCCTGTACGCGGAAGACCCGAACAAGGACTTCCAACCCAGCGCCGGCCTGCTCACCACCGTGGATTTTCCCGAGGCGGACGGCGACGCCCTGCGCATCGATCACTGGATCGAGACCGGACTGACGGTATCGCCCTACTATGACCCCATGCTCGCCAAGATCATCGTCCACCGGGCGGACCGCGACGCCGCCCTGCGGGCCTTGGAAGACGCCCTGGCCGACACCCTGGTGGAAGGCATCGAGACCAACCGGGGCTACCTGCGCGCGGTACTTGCCGATCCGGTGTTCGCCGACGGGGCCATGACCACCCGCTACCTGAACGACTTCCGTTACCAGCCGCGCACCCTGGACGTGCTGGCCGGCGGCACCCTGACCACGGTGCAGGATTACCCCGGCCGACAGGGCTACTGGCCGGTGGGCGTGCCGCCGTCCGGCCCGTTCGACGCGCTCAGTTTCCGCCTTGGCAACCGGCTGCTGGGTAACGACGAGGACGCCGCCGGCCTGGAGTTCACCCTCAACGGCCCCACCCTGCGCTTCAACAGCGACACCCGCGTCGCCCTTACCGGCGCCGACATGGGCGCCACCCTGGACAATGAGCCGGTGCCCACGCACCGGGCGATCCCGGTGGCGGCCGGCCAGACCCTGAAGCTCGGCAAGGCCGACGGTCGCGGCGCCCGCGCCTACCTGGCGGTGGCCGGCGGCATCCAGTGCCAGCCCTACCTGGGCTCCCGCGCCACCTTCACCCTGGGCCAGTTCGGCGGCCATGGCGGCCGCGCCCTGCGCACCGGCGACGTGCTGCACCTGAGCGACGCCGAGCCGGCGCCAGCCGGGGACATGGCCCTGCCCGAGGGTCTGGCGCCGACCCTGGGCGAGCACTGGGAACTGCGCGTGATCTACGGCCCCCACGGCGCGCCGGACTTCTTCACCGACCACGACATCGAGACCTTCTTCAGCGCCGACTGGCAGGTGCATTACAACTCCAGCCGCACCGGCATCCGCCTGGTGGGCCCGAAGCCGGAATGGGCGCGCCGGGACGGCGGCGAGGCGGGCATGCACCCGTCCAACATCCACGATAACGCCTACGCGGTGGGCACCGTGGACTTCACCGGCGACATGCCGGTGATCCTGGGCCCGGACGGCCCCTCCCTGGGCGGCTTCGTGTGCCCGGCCACGGTGATCGCCGCGGACCGCTGGAAGCTGGGCCAGCTCAAGGCCGGCGACCGGCTGCGCTTTGTACCGGTGAGCCTGGAGGACGCTGACCGGCTGGCCGCCGAGCAGGACGCCTGCCTGGCGACGCCGAAAGCGCCGACGCTGAGCGTGCCCCCGGCGCCATTGGGCTCACCGATTCTGGACCGCCTGGAGGAGCAGGCGGACGGGCCGGAGGTGGTCTACCGGGCCGCCGGCGACCGCTATGTGCTGGTGGAATACGGCCCCCTGGAGCTGGACCTGCGGCTGCGGCTGCGCGCCCACGCCCTGATGCTATGGCTGGAGGACAAGGCCCCGGACGGCATCCTGGAGCTGACCCCGGGCATCCGTTCCCTGCAGGTGCACTTCGATCCGACGGTGCTGCCCCGGGGCGATCTGCTTGCGCTGCTGAAGAGCGCCGAGTTGACCCTGGACAAGCAGGACGACCTGGAAGTGCCCTCGCGCGTCGTCCACCTGCCTCTGAGCTGGGACGACGAGGCCTGCCGGCTGGCCATCGAGAAGTACATGCAGTCGGTACGCAAGGACGCCCCCTGGTGCCCCAGCAACATCGAGTTCATCCGCCGTATCAACGGCCTGGACAGCATCGACGAGGTAAAGCGCATCCTGTTCGAGGCCAGCTATGTGGTCATGGGCCTGGGCGATGTCTATCTGGGCGCGCCGGTGGCCACCCCTTATGACCCCCGACACCGGCTGGTGACCACCAAGTACAATCCGGCGCGCACCTGGACGGCGGAAAACTCGGTGGGCATCGGCGGTTCCTATCTGTGCGTGTACGGCATGGAAGGCCCCGGCGGCTACCAGTTCGTGGGCCGCACCTTCCAGATGTGGAACCGCTACCAGCGCACCGAGGCGTTCACCCGGCCCTGGCTACTGCGTTTCTTCGATCAGATACGGTTCTACGAGGTGAGCGCCGAGGAGCTCAAGCGCATTCGCCGGGATTTCCCCAAGGGTCGCTACCCGTTCAAGGTGGAGGAAACCACCTTCAACCTGGGCGAGTACCAGCGCTTCCTGGAGCACAACGCGACCTCCATCGAGGCGTTCACCGAGGCCCGCAACGCCGCCTTCGACGAGGAGCTTCGGCGCTGGGAAGCAAACGGCCAGATGCACTTCGAGAGCCAGCAGGATCTGAACGCCGACGAAGGCGACAGCCTGCCGGAGGGCACCCCGGTGGAAGCACCCACCGCGGGCAATATCTGGAAGCTGCTGGTGGCCCAGGGCGACACCGTGGAAGAGGGCCAGACCGTGGCGATTCTGGAATCGATGAAAATGGAAATCGAGATCGCCGCGCCGGAGGCCGGCAAGGTGATCCACGTCGCCCGCCAGGAAGGCCAGCAGATCAATGCCGGCCAGGCGGTGATGGTGGTAACTACTGGCCGAGCCACTCGTTGATGCGATCCTGGTGATCGGCGAGGTAGTGATCGATGGCCTCTTCGTAGCTGGTTTCCTGAGCCTCGTCCATGGCCTCCTGCAACTCATCCAGCGGCAACCGCATGCGGGTCAGGAAACCGGCCACCTCCGGGTGGTCTTCCTTGAAGCCCCTGCGCACCAGCACGTCGATGTGCTCGGCTTCGCCCAGGCTGCCCTTGGGATCATCCAGGAAGCGCAGATTCCAGTGGCCGAACATCCAGTGCGGTGTCCAGGCGGTGACCACTACCCATTCCTTGTCGCGCATGGCCCGGGTCAGGGCGGCGGTCATGGCGGCGCCGCTGGCGGAGCGCAGGTGGTAATCCAGCCCGTAGTCGTCGATGGCCTTCTCGGAAAGCTGCATCAGGCCGGCCCCGGGGTCGATGCCCTGGATGCTGCCGCGCAGCTTCGCCTTCACCTCGGGCTTTTTCAGATCCTCGATGGAGGACAACTCGGCCTTGGGGATGTAGTCCGGCACCGCCCAACCCAGCCGGGCGCCCTCATACAGCGGCCCCAGATCCACCACCTTGTCGCTCACCTTATTCCAGTAATTTTCATGGGTGGAGGGCAACCAGGCCATCAACATGGCGTCCAGGTCGCCGTTGGCGACGCCCTGATATTGCACGCCAATGGAAGAGAGCTGCAGCTTCACGTCGTAGTCGTAATGCTCCTCGATGACCCGCTTCGCCAGCTTGGTGACGAACTCGGCGTCGGACCAGGCGGTCCAGCCGAAGGTCAGGGTCTTGTCCGCCGCCCGGGCCATGCCCGTGCTCAGAGCAAGGACGAGGGCCAGGACGAGCAGTTTCACGAAACGTGGCATTGAAGGGGGCATGGCTTCTCTTCTGAGTGTTTGCAGGTCTGAGTGTTTGCAGGCGTCTCTACGTTAGTAGAGAAAGCGGCGGCGGGAAACCAAAGGTTCGGCAGGCGGCCACCAGGCCGGCCCGCTCCGCGTCGGTGGCCCAGGCCATGGCGGGCGGCGTGAGCGCCCAATGGGGCGTCCCCAGCACCTGATCCACGCGGCGGGCGATGGCGGCACCGGAGTCCACCCAGGTGATCGCCCGGGGGGGACGGAAATGGTCGCGCAGCAACGGGAAATGGGTGCAGCCCAGCACCACGGTGTCCAGTTCCGGCTGTTGCCAAAGCGGCGCCAGCGCCGCCTCGATCACCGTCGCGTCCACCGAGCCGGTGGCGAGTAGCTGCTCGGCCTGACCCACCAGGGCATCGCCGGCCACCCGCACCACGGTACGGTGGGTGGCGAAGTCCTCGATCAGGCGGTCGGTATAGGGCCGGCATACCGTGGCGGAGGTGGCCAGCAGGCCGATCACGCCGCTGGCGGTAAGCGCCGCCGCCGGCTTGATGGCCGGCACGGTACCCACCACCGGAACAGGCAGTGCCGCGCGCAGAGCATCCAGGGCCAGGGTACTGGCGGTGTTGCAGGCCACCACCAGCACCTCGGCGCCACTGGCCGCCACCGCCGCCCGGCACACCATCACGATACGCGCCACCAGCCAGCCATCCTCCTTGGTGCCGTAGGGCAAGGCGGCGTTGTCGCAGGCGTAGGCCAGCGGCGCGTCCGGCAGCCGCTCACGCAGGGCGCGCACCACGGACAGGCCGCCAACGCCGGAATCGAAGATCAGCACCGGGCCGTTAAGGGGTGGAACCATGGACGGGGTCTCGAACGGATCGCACAGGCGGCCAAGCGTAGCGCCAGCCCGAGGGGGAATAAAGGCCCATCAAACGCGACGCCTAAGGGGCCGGGGCGGGATGGTCGGGCCGCCGGGGGCGGCGCACCAGCTCACCGCCACAATTGGGACAGACCGTGCCCAGGGCCGTACAGCAATCCACACAGAAAGTGCACTCATAGGAGCAGATGTACACTTCGCCCTGGGCGCGCAGCTCATCCCCACAGTGCTGGCAGTGGGTCTTCATTTCCAACATATCAGTGGGCCTCCACTTTCCGCTTGCCGCACCGCTCGCACTGATAGCGGGTCACCAGCTTGCCCTTCTGGCTGTCGAAGCGGGTACTCTTCACCACCTTCCATTTATGGAAACCGTGCTGGCACAGCCCTTTTTTGGGCTTTTTGCGGGCCGGTTTCTTGAACGGGACGATCTCACCCATGGCATCACCTTCAACCAACATCGCCGCCAGAATAACGCAATGCGGCGGGGCCGTCCTCGGGCCGCCCCCCTTGGGCACGACCGGGATTTCCTCGAAAACCCCGGCTTTCATCGCGCCGACGCGGCCGAACCCGTATAATCCCGCTCCCGAAATCCACCGGCCACAGGATTGCCATGACCGACTTTACCCCCGGCCAGCGCTGGCTCAGTGAATCCGAGACCGAACTGGGGCTCGGCCTGATCAAGGAGGTGGACTACCGCCTGGTGACGGTGAGCTACCCGGCCGTGGAAGAGGAACGCACCTACGCCAAGAACAATGCGCCGCTGTCGCGCATCACCTTCGACGTGGGTGACACCCTGACCACCGGTGACGGCCTGGATCTGGTGGTGCGCAGCGCCGAGGACCACAACGGCCTGATGGTCTACCACGCCCACCCGGCCGGCGAGCCGGACAATGTGCAGCCGGTGCCGGAATCGCTGCTCGGCCACCGCCTGCGGCTCAGCGGCGCCCAGGAGCGGCTGCTTACCAATCAGCTTTCCTCGAACCGCTGGTTTGAACTGCGGGTGGCCGCCCTGGAGGCCCGCGCCCACCGCGAGGGCTCGCCGATTCAGGGTCTGCGTGGCCCGCGCATCGATCTGATCGGCCACCAGCTGCACATCGCCGACCAGGTGGCGCGTCGCTACGCGCCCCGGGTGCTGCTGGCCGATGAAGTGGGTCTGGGCAAGACCATCGAGGCCGGCCTGATTCTCCACCAGCAGTTGCAGACCGGCCGCGCCCGGCGCGTGCTGATCGTGGTGCCGGACGCCCTGGTTCACCAGTGGTTCGTGGAAATGGCACGGCGCTTCAATCTGCGTTTTTCCATCTTCGACGAGGAGCGCCTCAACGCCCTGTCACGCCCCAGCGTGGACGACGTCAAGGAAATGCTGGCGGACCTCTTCGCCGAAGCGGAAGGCGAAGGCGACGCCCCGGAGATGGACGACAATCCGTTCCTTTCCGAGCAGTTGGTGCTATGCAGCACCGCCTTCCTGGAAGGCTGCGACATCGACAGCCTGGCACAGGCTGACTGGGACCTGGTGGTGGTCGACGAAGCCCACCACCTGCACTGGTCCCCGGACGCGCCCTCCGAAGCCTACCAGCGAGTGGAGCGCCTGGCGGAGGCCAGCCGTGGCCTGCTGCTGCTTACCGCCACGCCGGAGCAACTGGGACTGGAAAGCCACTTCGCGCGGCTGCGCCTGCTGGACCCGGATCGCTACCCGGACCTGGAAGCCTTCATCGATGAGCAGACGCACTACCGGGAAGTGGCGGACCTGGTCGGAGAGCTGCATGATCAGGAAAGCTGGCCGGCGGATCTCAAGCAACGGGCCGCCGCGCTGCTGCCCGACGAAACCGTGGACGAAGCCCACCGCGACGCGGTGCTCGCTGAGTTGCTGGACCGCTTCGGCCCGGGCCGGGTGATGTTCCGCAACACCCGGCACAACGTGGCCGGTTTCCCGGCCCGGCGGGTTCACGGCGAGCCGTTGCCGCTGCCCGATGCGTACCGGGTGGACGCGGACGAAGAGCTGGCCCTGCGGCTCTACCCGGAGGCGGGCTTCGCCGATGATCGCTGGTGCGCCGACGATCCCCGGGTGAGCTGGCTGGAACGTTTCCTCAAGGAGCACCGCGGCGAGAAGGTGCTGGTGATCTGCGCGCGCCGCGACACCGCCATCGACCTGCACGCTCATTGCGGCTACAAGCTGGGCATGAATCTGGCGGTGTTCCATGAAGGCATGGACCTGATCGAGCGGGACCGGGCCGCCGCCTATTTCGCCGATCATGAGGACGGCGCCCAGGCCCTGATCTGTTCGGAAATCGGCTCCGAGGGCCGCAACTTCCAGTTCGCCCACCACCTGGTGCTGCTGGACCTGCCCCTGGACCCGGATCTGCTGGAGCAGCGCATTGGCCGCCTGGACCGGATCGGGCAGAGCGAGGACGTGCAAATCCACGTGCCCTATTTCCAGGGCCACGCCCAGGAGGTGTTGTTCCACTGGTATCACCAGGGCATGAACGCCTTCGAGCACACCAATCCGGCCGGCCATGAGATACGCCAGCGCACCGCCGACGCCCTGGAAAAGGCACTCGCCGATCCGCAGGCCGCCGAGGCCCGCGACACCCTGGTGACCATCACCCGCACGGAAGCGGAGGCGCTGCGCCAACGCCTGGAAGAAGGCCGCGACCGGCTGCTTGAGCTGGCGTCCTTCGATCCGCGCCAGGCGGAGGTACTCAAGCAGCATCTGGCGGCGGCGGACGCGGACAGTCCCTGGCCGTTCATGACACGGGTTCTGGACCACTATGGCGTGGATCAGGAAGAGCATTCCGATGATGCCTGGATTCTCAAACCCGGCAGCCATATGCGCGAGCCCTTCCCCCATCTTCCCGAGGACGGCGTCACCGTCACCGACCAGCGTGGCACCGCCCTGGCCCGGGACGACATGCAGTTCCTGACCTGGGAGCATCCCATGGTGGAAGGCGCCCTGGATCTGATTCTCGACGAGCACCGGGGCAAGGCCTCGGTGAGCTTGCTCAAGAACCCCAAGATCAAGGCCGGCACCCTGCTGCTGGAGCTGATCTACACGGTGGAGCCGGAAGCGCCACGCCACCTGCAGGCGGACCGCTTCCTGCCCGTGACCACGGTACGCCGGCTGCTGGACGCCAACGGCCGCGATCTGTCCTCGGCGATCACCCACGAGGCCCTGTGCAAGCAGTGTCACAAGTTGGAGAAGCCCCTGGCGCGCAAGATCGTCGGCAGCCAGAAAGCGCTGCTGGAAGAGCGCCTCAAGGAGGATGAAAAGAAAGCGGTGGATCAGGCCCGCACGGTAATCGACGAGGCCCTGGCGCGAATGCGCGAGAGCCAGGACCGGGATCTGCGACGCCTGCGCGCCCTGCGCGACAAGAATCCGCTGGTCCGTGACGAGGAAATCACTTTCCTGGAACAGCAAACCGAAGCCCTGGAAGCCCGGCTTGCGGACGCCCGCTTCCGCCTGGAAGCGGTGCGCGTAATCGTTGCCGGCAATTAAGAGGACAACAGTGATGGATTATCTGCCCTGCGTGGAAATGGAGCCGCAACAGCCCGCCGATTCCAGCGTCATCTGGCTGCACGGCCTGGGCGCCAGCGGCCACGACTTCGAGCCGGTGGTGCCGGAACTGGGTCGCAAACGCACCCGCTTCGTGTTTCCCCATGCCCCTCGAATCCCGGTGACGGTGAACGGCGGCATGGTGATGCCGGCCTGGTACGACATCGCCGGCCTGGGCGGCACCAGCCCGGTGGACGAGGACGGCATCCGCCGGTCCGCCGCCCAGGTGGATGCTCTGATCGAGCGCGAGATCGAGCGCGGCGTGCCCGCCGAACGCATTGTCGTGGCCGGTTTTTCCCAGGGCGGCGCGGTGGCCTATGAAGCGGCCCTGCGGCATCCGAAAAAACTGGCCGGCCTGATGGCGTTGTCCACCTACTTCGCCACCGCCGACAGCATCACTTTCAGCGACGCCAACGCCGGCCTGCCGATTTTCATCGCCCATGGCACCTTCGACCCCATGGTGCCGGAACAGGGCGGCCGCCAGGCGGCGGACACCCTGAGCGCCAAGGGCTACCCCACCGAGTACAAAACCTACCCCATGGAGCACGCGGTGTGCCTGGAAGAGATTCAGGACATCGCCGGCTTCCTGGGACGGGTGTTTGATGACGGTGAATGACCGGCGCCGAACACCTCGTTAAACAAATCGTCCATGGCCGCGAAGGCACGGCGCGCCACCTTCGGGTCGTAGACCGAACGGCCCGGGATATTCGCCCCCGGGTCGGTAAACGAATGCACCGCCCCACCGAAGTGGGTGAGCTGCCAGTCCGCGCCGGCGCCGTCCATCTCCTGCTTGAAGGCCCTCAGTGAGTCCTCACTGACCATGGGGTCGTCGGCACCGTTAAGCACCAGCACGCTGCCCTTCACCGCGCCGGTGGCCGGCGCCGGGGTATCCAGCAGGCCATGGAAACTGACGAAGGCGCGCAGATCGGCGCCGTCCCGGGCCAGCTCCAGGGCACAGGCGCCACCGAAACAGAACCCGAACATGGCCAGCCGGTCCCGGGCGATGCCCAGCTCACCGGCCTGTTGCTCCAGCACCGCCAGGGCGGCGCGCAGCCGCGCCCGCAGGACGGTGTTATCGGCACGCGCTTCCCCCATGGCGGCCATCGCCTCGTCCGGATTGGCCGGACGCACGCCCCTGCCGAACGGGTCGAGCACGAAAATGGCCCGGGTGTTATCCAGACAGCGCTCGGCCTGGGCGATGGCGGCGTCACTGACACCGAAGAAATTGGGGGCCATCAACAGCGCGCGGCTGGGGGTGGCGCCGCGCAAATACAGAAGGTGGCCCCGGAAGGCGCGGCCGTCCACTTCATAGTCGATGGCTTGATTGACGATATCGCTCATTGCTTGTCTCCCGATCAAAACGCCCGCCATTAAACACTTCGTTACCTTCCACCCGCAATCAACCGGAACCGCATCATGGCGCCTTCACCTCCATGGGGCTTTCATGGGGCACGAGCCAATAACAGGAGGCCAACCATGAAAAATGCATTCCCTCGGGTTCTGCTTGCCGCCGGCCTGGCCGGTCTCACCCTGGGGGCCCAGGCGGACCCGCCGTCCTGGGCCGGCAAGGGGAAGCCTGGCTCCGGGCGGGCGGAAGCCACGCAGCGCGACGCGCGCCTGTTCAGCGACCAGGAACGGGAGGCCCTGCGCCGCTTTGGTGACCGCTACCGTGGAGATGAGCTGCCCCCGGGGCTGCGCAAGAAGGTGGCCCGGGGCGGCGATCTGCCGCCGGGCTGGCGGGACAAGCTGCGCGAAGGCCGGCGCCTGCCCGACGATCTCTACTATCAGGGCTACCGCCTGCCAGAGTCGGTTTACCATACCCCGGACGGCTACTCGGACGTGGTGATCGACAATGAAGTCGTGCGCATTCTGGACGCCACCCAGACCATCATGGACGTTTTCAGACTCAACCGCTGATTTCCGACGTCCCACCACCACGATTTCACGGAACCGAACCGGCCGAGACCCTCTCCAAAATGGAAATCATTCCCACAACAGGAGGGCTCGCCATGTCGAAACTGGCCATTCAGGGGTTGCTCGCGATCACCACCGCCATCTGGCTACCAGGCCAGGCCGATACCAGTTCCCGCTCGGCCTGGTCCGGCGATCCCACCACGGAAACCCGTCTGAACGCCGATGACGCAGCGGAAAACAGCCCGGCGCTGATTCGTCCGGCGACGCCGGTCGACGGCAACGATTGATGGTTTGTTAAATCGGAAAAACCCGCGTGCGCCGGTTCACAATTGCACGCCGGTACAGGAACGCCGTGCCCCGGGCACACTCTTATTGAGTGCCGACGGCGATGACGTTGGTGGGCAGTGGGCCTGAACAGGGAAGGCCAGGGAGCATGGACGCCGCCGCTCCACCGCCGCCGCCCGGCACTGGACATATGCAAGCTGATGCTGTTGTTGAAGCGAGATTGGGACGAATTCGGAAAAAGTTGGCGCGCCGCCGGGAACTATCCCCCTTCCCATGCGCACTAAACGAATGAGTCTCCTTTGATACAATCAGGCAACCCTCCGGGCGTACAGTAAGGCTGGCGCCCTTCTTTTTTGTGACCACCGTCCCTGGCGGTCATCCCGCGAACCGTCGCTGGCGGCGACGTCCAAACTCGCTCCCGGCGATTTTGTGAGTCTGCTATTTCTTGCCGCCACCGGGCCCGAACGGCAGGGGGAAGGCGGTGACATTGCTGCCCGCCTCGGTAATTTTTCCTACCCCTTCCTTCTCCACCTCGTCGATGCGAATCACCGCGTGCATGGGAATGAAGGAGCGCTGCACCCCGGCGAACTGGTTCTTGAGCTTCTCTTCGGAGGGGTCCACCACCATCTGCGCGCGCTCGCCGAACAGGAATTCCTCCACCTCGATGAACCCATAGAGATCGCTGGTGTAGATCTGCCCGGCGTAGATCTCGTAGATCTGTCCCTGGTTGAGGAAAATGACCCGATAGATTTGGCGGTTTTTCGTCATGATGCGGGTCCGACACGGCCTGAAACGGGGGCGCAGTCTAGCACAATTCGGGGCCCCGGCATCCCCCGCCGAAGCAGCCCGCACGCGGCTTTCCGGCTGGACTTTACCCCTTTGAATGACTAGAGTTACCGGCCACAATGCCGTGGGGCGTTTTGCCGCACCCTGGAAAACCGCCGGGCTTTCCCTTACCAGAAGTAAGTGCTTGACCGGGAACGGTTTTCCCCATTACCAGGCGGGTTATTGGCCACCCCCTTGGCTGCCCCCGCCCTACCGGAGACAGGGACCTGGCAGGGCTCCACAGCATCATATCCTGAAACTCGCTTTCCAGGTGCCGGTGACGGCAAAAGAACAGGCGTGACCCCTTGTTCCGGGGGGTACTCGCTGGGGAAAACAGGGAGCTTACGCATGCAGTCAACTCTGTTCCACCGCGCGGCGGTCGGTCTTATGTCGCTGATGATCAGCGGCATGGCCGTGGCCAGCGACTGGACTGAACGTTCCGACCATAACCTGCGGCCCGGGGTCACCGCGGTCAGCCAGGAGGTCTACGATCTTCACACCACGATCCTCTGGATAGTCACCATCATCGGCTTGCTGGTGTTCGGCCTGATCCTGATCTCCATGATCCGCCACCGCCGCTCCCGCAACCCGAACCCGGCAACCTTCCATGAAAACGTTTTCCTGGAAGTGCTGTGGACGGTGATTCCGTTCGTGATTCTGATCGCCATGGCGGTACCCGCCACCCGGGTGCTGATTCAACTGGACGATTCCTCGGACGCGGAACTCACCGTGAAGGTCACCGGCCATCGCTGGAAGTGGGAATACGAGTACCTGACCTACGGCGACGACAACAATATCGGCGTCTCCTTCATGTCCAACATCGCCACGCCGCCGGAACAGATCAACAACCCGGTGCTGGCGGGCGGCCTGTTCCCGTACGGCACCGCCCAGGACGCGGTGGGCAAGGAATTCCCCGAGAAAGACAAGAACTACAACCTGGAAGTGGACAACCCGCTGGTCCTCCCTTCCGGCCAGAAAGTTCGCTTCCTGGTCACCTCCGCGGACGTCATTCACTCCTTCTGGGTGCCTGACTTCGGCGGCAAGAAGGACGCCATCCCCGGCTTTGTCAACGAAACCTGGGCAAAGGTTCCCGAAGGTCAGGAAGGCACCTATTACGGTCAGTGCGCCGAGCTGTGCGGCAAGAACCACGCTTTCATGCCCATCGAGGCGGAAGTGGTAAGCCAGGCCGAGTTCCAGGACTGGCTGGCCAAGAAGAAGGAAGAAGCCGCCGCCGCCCCGGACCTGACGCCGTTCGCCGATCTCGGCGAGGCCATGGAGCTGGGCCAGCAGACCTACGCCGGCAACTGCGCCGTGTGTCATGGCAACAATGGGGAAGGCGGTGTCGGCCTGCCGTTCGCGGGCAGCGACTTCGCCACCCAGGAAGAACATCTGGAAGAGCACATCCATGTGCTGATCGAAGGCCGTGGCGCCATGCCCGCTTTCGCCGCCCAGTTGTCACCGCGCCAGATCGCCTCCGTCATTACCTACGAGCGTAACGCCTGGGGTAACGAGACCGGTGACCTGATTCAACCCGAAGACGTCTACGAACAAGAGTAAGGGAGGGGAGATCGATGAGTACCGCTGCCACCGCACACGATGACCATCATCACCACGCCCCGACCGGCCTGAAACGCTGGCTGTTCAGCACCAACCACAAGGACATCGGCACCCTGTACCTGTGGTTCAGCTTCGCCATGTTCATGCTCGGTGGTCTGCTGGCGATGGTGATCCGTACCGAGTTGCTGGAACCGGGCATGCAGTTCGTGGACCCGGAATTCTTCAACCAGCTGACCACCGTTCACGGCCTCGCCATGGTATTCGGCGCCGTGATGCCCGGCTTCGTCGGGCTGGCCAACTGGATGATTCCGCTGATGATCGGCGCGCCGGACATGGCGCTGCCGCGCATGAACAACTGGTCGTTCTGGATCCTGCCGTTCGCCTTCCTGATCCTGATGAGCTCGATGTTCATGAGCGCCTTCGGCGCCGGGCATCCGAGCGCGCCGAACTTCGGCTGGACCTTCTACGCGCCGCTCTCCACCGAGTACGGCCCGGCGTCCACCGACCTGTTCATCCTGTCCGTGCACATGATGGGGATCTCCTCGATCATGGGCGCGATCAACGTGATCGTGACCGTGTTCAACCTGCGCGCGCCGGGCATGACCCTGATGAAAATGCCGCTGTTCGTATGGACCTGGCTGATCACCGCCTTCCTGCTGATCGCGGTAATGCCGGTACTGGCCGGCGCGGTGACCATGATGCTCACCGACCGCCACTTCGGCACCAGCTTCTTCAGCGCCGCCGGCGGCGGTGACCCGGTGCTGTTCCAGCATGTATTCTGGTTCTTCGGGCACCCCGAGGTGTACATCATGATCCTGCCCGCGTTCGGGATCGTGTCGGCGATCATCCCCACCTTCGCGCGCAAGCAGCTGTTCGGCTACGCGTCCATGGTCTACGCCACCGCGTCCATCGCGCTGCTCAGTTTCGTGGTCTGGGCACACCATATGTTCACCGTGGGCATGCCCCTGGCCGGTACTCTGTTCTTCATGTACATGACCATGCTGATCTCGGTGCCCACCGGCGTGAAGGTGTTCAACTGGGTGGCCACCATGTGGCGCGGCTCACTGACCTTCGAGCTGCCCATGAAGTGGGCCATCGCCTTCGTGATCCTGTTCACCTGTGGCGGCCTGTCCGGTCTGATGCTGGCGATCACGCCGGTGGACTTCCAGTACCACGATACCTACTTCGTGGTGGCGCACTTCCACTACGTGCTGGTATCCGGCGCCGTGTTCACCATGTTCGCCGCCGCCTACTACTGGCTGCCCAAGTGGTCCGGCGTGATGCCCAACAAGCTGCTCGGCGAGCTGCACTTCTGGAGTTCCCTGATCTCCGTGAACCTGCTGTTCTTCCCGATGCACTTCGTGGGCCTGGCGGGCATGCCGCGTCGTTACGCGGACTATGCCCTGCAGTTCGCCGACTATAACTTCTGGATTTCCATCGGCGGCTTCTGGTTTGGCCTGTCGCAGCTGCTGTTCCTGGCGGTGTGCGTGCTGTGCGCCCTGAAGAAAGGCGAGAAGGCCCCGGCCAAGCCGTGGGAAGGCGCGGAAGGCCTGGAATGGGAAGTGCCCTCCCCGGCGCCCTTCCACACCTTTGAAACGCCCCCGGTGGTGAAATAACGGATCGCGGATAACGGCGCCATGAGCAACGACAGCCTCGAACATCGCAACAAGCGCACCCTGCGCAAGCTCCTGATCTGGGCGCTGGCGATGTTCGGCTTCGCGTTCGCCATGGTGCCGTTCTATAACGTGATCTGTGACATCACCGGTTTGAATGGAAAGACATCGTCAACGGCAAGCAGCGAGGGTCCGTCACGGACCGTGGAAGACCGCACCGTGACCGTGGAGTTCATCACCCAGCGGGGCCAGGGCGTGAACGGCGACTTCATGTCCGCCACGCGCCGGGTGAAGGTGCATCCGGGAGAAATCACCCTGGTGAACTTTTACGCCAGCAACCCGAAGAACAGTGACATCGTCACCCAGAGCATCCCGTCCGTGACCCCCGGGGAAGCGGCGCGCTACCTGCACAAAACCCAGTGCTTCTGCTTCGACCAGCAGACCCTGGCGGCGGGCGAGCGCAAGGAGATGCCGATGATCTTCTACCTGGACCCGGAGCTGCCGCGTCATATCAACACCCTGACGCTGTCATACACGATTTTCGATGTGACCGACCGGGTCGCCGCCACCAACAACAATGTGGTCGCCCCATAACGGCCGGTTGTACAGGAGATTTTTTCGCAATGGCTACTGACAAGTATTACGTACCCGAGAGCAGCCCCTGGCCCCTGGCGGCCTCGGTGGGTCTGTTCATGACCGCCTTCGGCGGTGCCCACTTTATCCAGCAGAGCACCGACCCGGACAAGTTCCAGGGTAGCTGGGGCATGCCGCTGTTCTTCATCGGCCTGGCCACCCTGCTGTTCATCATCGCGATCTGGTGGCGCGACACCATCAAGGAATCCGTGGGCGGCCTGCACAGCAAGCAGTTGGGCATCTCCTACCGCCAGGGCATGCTGTGGTTCATCTTCTCCGAGGTGATGTTCTTCGGTGCTTTCTTCGGCGCCCTGTTCTACACCCGCTGGCTGATCGTGCCGTGGCTGGGTGGCGCCGGCAACAACGCCATGACCCATGAACTGCTGTGGCCGAACTTCCAGGCCATGTGGCCGCTGATTCAGACTCCGGACGGCACCACCACCCAGGCCATGGGCGCGTGGGGTCTGCCGGCGATCAACACCGCCATCCTGCTGACCAGCTCGATCACCCTGACCATCGCCCACCACGCTCTGTTGGAAGGCAAGCGCGGCAAGCTGATCGGTTTCCAGGCGGTTACCGTACTGCTGGGCATGATCTTCCTGAGTCTGCAGGTGGAGGAATACATCCACGCCTACACCGAAATGGGCCTGACGCTGCACGCCGGCATCTACGGCAGCCTGTTCTTCTTGTTGACCGGTTTCCATGGTGCCCACGTGACCATCGGGACCATCTTCCTGTTCGTCACCCTGATGCGGGTGATCAAGGGCCACTTCGACGCGGAGAACAACTTCGCCTGGGAAGCGGGGGCCTGGTACTGGCACTTCGTGGACGTGGTCTGGCTGTTCCTTTTCGTGGTGGTGTACTGGCTGTAACCCCGCCGACCACCCTGGAAACGAAAAGCCCCGGTCACAAGCCGGGGCTTTTTGTTTGGGGCTTGCTTAACGCATGTACGCTTACACGCTGGCACGCCTACACGCTTACACGCTTACACGCTCAACCCCTATCCGGAGGGCGTAGGCGTGTTTCCTGCCGGGCGGTATGGCGGTGTCTCGCGGGCGTGCGGGCGTGTTGCGTGTTGCGTGCATGCGTGTTGCGTGCATGCGTGTCGCGTGTCGCGTCTCCAGTGCCGGCGCCCGGCGTCATTCACCCTGCTCGATGGGCTCGCCGTAGCGCTGGCCCGGGTTGACGTCGTGGGGCTGGATCCAGCCCATCATCATGCTCAACAGGATGAACAGGAACACCGCCGCCGAGAAACCGACCCGCCAGGCCAGCGCGCGCATGGTCTTGCCATCCTTGCCTTCACCGCGCACCAGCGACATCAGGGCGCGGGCCAGCGCCGCCACCGCCGCCACCAGCAGCACCAGGATGATCAGCTTCACCCACCACATAGTGTTCTCCTTTGCCTTGCCGGGGCGACATTGCCTCGACGCCCGACCCCGGTCGGGTACAATACGCGCCCATTGTAGCCGCCACCCCAGCGAGTGAAAGATGAAGAGGCGCTTTTCCCCACTTGGTCTGCTGCTCACGCTCACCGTGATCGCGCTGTGCCTGGCGCTGTCCTGGTGGCAATGGCAGCGCGCCGGGGAGAAGCGCGCCTGGCTGGCGGATCAGGCCGCCAAGGCCCGTTCCGCGCCGGTGTCGCTGGCCACTGCCCTCGCCGAGGCGGACCCGGACCACCGGCCGGTGCGGGTGCACGGTGAACTGGACAGCGGCCGCTCGGTGCTGCTGGACAACCGCACTTACCAGGGCGTGGCGGGCTATTACCTGCTGACGCCGCTGCGCGCCGACGACGGCCACTGGGTGCTGGTCAACCGGGGCTGGCTGCCGCGCGGCGCCGATCGCCGGGAGCTGCCCGCGGTGCCGCCGGTAAGCGGCCCGGTCACGGTCGACGGCACGGCCTATGTGCCACCGGACAACGCCCTGGTGCTCAAGGACACGCCGTTGCCGGAGAATCGCTGGCCGTTACGGGTACAAAAAGTGGATTTTGCAGCCATCGGGCACCGACTTGGGGTAGAATTGGCGCCCTTCGAGATTCGGGTGGCCCCCGACCAACCCCTGGGCGATCGCGAACCGCTGCCACGACCCTGGCAAGCGGCGACGGCGGCTATCAGCCCGGAGCGTCATCAGGCCTACGCCCTGCAATGGCTGGGCCTGGCCCTGGCCGCCCTGATCATGTACCTGGTCGCCCTTTTCCGCCGGCGCCCCCGATCGGACCGCTGAAACCATGTCGCCACGTACCAAAAACAGGCTGACCTTGCTCGCCATCGTCGGCCCCTTCGTTCTGTTCTTCATCGCTGGCCGTTATTTCGTGGACCCTTGGGAACTGCCCCGGCAGAACAAGGGGCAGTTGATCCTGCCCCATGTGCAGTTGCGCGCCCTGGCGCTGCATGAGGACGACGGCGGCGCATACAACGCCAAGGACACCGCCGGGCTATGGAGCCTGATGTACGTGGCCGGGGCCGACTGCGGCGCGGCCTGCAAGAACGGGCTTTATTATCAGATGCGCCAGGTGCAGCGCACCCTGGGCGAAAACATGGACCGGCTGCGCCGCATCGTGGTGCACACCGCCCCGGCCTCCGACGAGCTGCGTGCCTTTCTGGATGACAAGGTGCCCGGCACGGTGGAGGTCAACGGCGACGCGGACACCGTCCGCCAGGCCCTGGCGCCGGCCTACGAAGGCCTTGAAGGCGACGCCATCGGCGACGTCTTCGTGATCAGCCCGGACGGGCAGATCTTCCTGCGCTACCCCACCCACGAGGACATGGACGCCACCCTTGAGGAGGCGGAAAACATCCGCCTGGATCTAGAACGCACGTTGAAAGGCTCGCTGATCTGAGCGCCGCCGCAACCCTGACAGGTCCCGATACATGCATCCCGAAACCGTGCAAACTCCGACTCCCTCGCAAATCTGGCTGCGCCGCATCGCGGTGCTGGCCCTGGTGCTGGCCGCCGGCGTCATCATCCTGGGGGCCTGGACCCGGCTCTCCGACGCCGGCCTGGGCTGCCCGGACTGGCCTGGCTGTTACGGCCATCTGGACGTGCGCAAGGCCATCGAGCACGTCAATGAACAGAACGCCAGCAACCCGGGCGCCCTGCGGGAAGCCCACAAGGCGGTGCCGGAGATGGTGCATCGCTACTTCGCGTCCACCCTGGGGCTGCTGATCCTGATCATCGCCGGCCTGAGCCTGGCCAACCGCAAACGCGAAAAACAGCCGCTCAAGCTGCCCCTGTTTCTGGTGGTGCTGGTGATCTTCCAGGGCATTCTCGGCATGTGGACGGTGACCCTGGGGCTGCAGCCCACCATCGTCATGCTACATCTGCTGGGGGGCTTCACCACCTTTACCCTGCTCGCCCTGCTCACCGCCCGCCTCTACCGCTGGCCGCGCTTCCTCAATGATTGCGACGTGCGTAGCCTGAGAACCCTGGGGGGCCTGGCCCTGGCGGCGGTGATTCTGCAGATCGCCCTGGGCGGCTGGACCACCGCCAACTACGCCGCCGTGGTGTGCACCGAGCTGCCGGTGTGCGAGCGCGGCTGGACCGAGCATCTGGATTTCGAGGATGCCTTCGTGTTCTGGGGCCACGAGCACGACAAGCCGGACTATGAGTTCGGCGTGCTGGAAAACGACGCCCGCACCACCATCCACGTGATGCATCGCTTCGGCGCCCTGCTGGTGACCCTCATGGTGCTGTTGCTGGTGGGCCGCATTCTGCTGCGCGCGCGCAGTGTGTTCTTCCGAAACTTCGCCCTGGTGATCCTCGGGCTACTGGCCCTGCAGGTGGCCCTGGGCATCAGCAACGTGGTGTTCGCGGTGCCACTGTGGGTGGCCGTGGCCCACAACTTCGGCGCCGTGGCGCTGCTGGTGTCGCTGGTACTCTTTATCCGCTCGATTAACGTAAAATGCGGTGCCCGCCACCCACGGCACCCGGACGGGCAGCCATAGGCCGACAGGGAGCCATCATGAGCGTGAACGACAAGGCGATGAGCCCTAATCAGTCCGATCATCAAGAGCGCGCCGCCGCCGGCTGGCGTGACTACCTGGCACTGACCAAACCCGGGGTGGTGATGCTGTTGATGGTGACCGCCGTGGCCGGCATGTTCCTGGCCACCGATCCGCCGGGCATGGTGCCCCTGGACATCTTCATCCCGGCCTTCGTGGGCCTGTCCCTGGCGATGATGGCCTCGGCGGCGATCAACCAGATCATGGACCAGAAGATCGACGCCATCATGAAGCGCACCGAGAAGCGCCCGCTGGTGGCCGGCGTGATCTCGCCCAAGGCGGCGGTGGCGTTCGCCGTGGCCCTGGCGCTGGCGTCCATGGCCATGCTGTATTTCCTGGTCAACCCGCTCACCGCCGGGCTCACCCTGTTCGGCTTCGTCGGCTATGCCTTCGTCTATACCCTGTACCTGAAGCGCGCCACGCCGCAGAACATCGTGATCGGCGGCATCGCCGGCGCCATCCCGCCGCTGCTCGGCTGGGCGGCGGTGACCAACTCCCTGGACCCGTACGCCTGGCTGCTGGTGCTGATCATCTTCGTATGGACGCCGCCGCATTTCTGGGCGCTGGCGATCCACCGCGCCGATGAGTACGCCAAGGCGGACGTGCCCATGCTGCCGGTAACCCACGGCATCCCCTTCACCCGGGAATCGGTGCTCTACTACACCATTCTGCTGTTCATCTGCTCCCTGCTCCCCTATCTGACCGGCATGAGCGGCCTGATCTATCTGGTCAGCGCGGTGATCCTCAGCGGCATTTTCCTGGTGCACGCGGTGCGACTGCGCTTCAGCCAGGACCCGAAACTGCCGATGAAGACCTTCGGCTATTCCATCGTCTACCTGTTCGTGCTGTTCACCGCCCTGCTGGTGGATCACTACATTCCAGTGCATCCGCTGCAACCGTGAACCGGTCGCCATCACGCGGATAGCCAAGCCCGGATGCTTGCAGTAGTTTAGAGCGCACAACAATCACCCTGGGGAAAGGGGGAAGGATGGGTACCTGGCTGTTTTTCGCCGTGATCATCGCGGCGCTGGTTTATCTGATCGCGGTCTATAACCGTCTGATCAGCCTGCGCAACCGCTTCAAGAACGCCTTTGCTCAGATCGACGTGCAGTTACAGCGCCGCCATGATCTGATCCCCAACCTGGTGGAAACTGCCAAAGCCTACCTCGACCACGAGCGCCAGACCCTGACCGCCGTCATCGAGGCACGCAACCAGGCCGAGGCGGCACGCCGCGACGCCGCCGCCCGGCCCGACGACGGCGCCGCCGTGGACCGGCTGGGGCGCGCCGAATCCCTGCTCAGCGGTGGCCTGTCGCGGCTGCTGGCGGTGAGCGAGAACTACCCGGAGCTGAAGGCCAACCAGACCATGGCCGAGCTGATGGAAGAGTTGTCCAGCACCGAGAATCGCATCGGCTTCGCACGCCAGGCCTTCAACGACGCGGTGATGCACTACAACACCTACCGGGAGCAGTTCCCCAACAACGTGGTGAGCGGCCTGTTCGGCCCGTTCAAGGAAGCGCGGCTGCTGGAGATCGAGAACCCGGAGGCCCGTCAGGCGGTGAACGTCACCTTCTGATCCCCGGGCCATGGATTTCTTCGACCATCAGACACGGGCCCGGCGCCGCACCTTTCTGCTGGTCCTGTATTTCCTGGCCGCCCTGACGGCGGTGGCCGCCACCGTGGACCTGGCGGCCTGGCTGCTGACCCGCTGGCTGCGCCCGGACCTGAGTCTGGCCCACTGGCTGACCAGTGAAACCGGGCTGTGGGTCACCCTGGCCACCCTGGCGGTACTGATCGGCGGCTCCCTGCGCAAATCCTGGCAACTGCGCGACGGCGGTCCGGCCCTGGCCCGCCTGCTGGGCGCCCGGGAAGTACCGGCCGCCCCGGAGGACGCCGGCGAGCGGCGCCTGCGCAACGTGGCCGAGGAAATGAGCATCGCCGCCGGCGCCTATGTGCCACGCCTTTATGTGCTGCCCGCGGAAGAGCGCATCAACGCCTTCGTGGCCGGCTTGACGCCATCCTGCACGGTGCTGGTGGTCACCCGGGGCGCCCTGGAGCAACTCGACCGCGACGAGTTACAGGGGGTGGTGGCCCATGAATTCAGCCATATCCTCAACGCCGACATGCGTCTTAACCTGCGCCTGCTGGCCGCCCTGGCCGGCATCCTGGCGATCGGCAAGGTGGGGGAATTCCTGTTGCACTTCTCCAGCGGCGACGGCCACCGCCGGGGCAATGCGCCGTTCGCCGTCGGAGGCCTGGCGTTAATGATCATCGGCTACGCCGGCCTGTTCTTCGGGCGTCTGATCAAGGCCGCTATTTCGCGCCAGCGGGAACGCCTGGCCGACGCCAGCGCGGTGCAATTCACCCGCCGGGCCGACGGCCTGGCCGGCGCCCTGATCAAAATCCGCAACGGTGCCGGGTCCTACCTGCACAGCCTGCACGCCGAGGACCTCAGCCATATGGCGTTCGCCGAAACGCTGGCGCTGCGCTGGCGCCGCCTGCTGGCCACCCACCCCAGCATCGAACAGCGCCTCGGCGACCTGGGCGCCGACTGGCCGGCCCGGGCCCGGGCACGGCGCCGGCGGGCGCCGGAAGCCAGCGACATGCCCCCGTCACGGCAGGTAGGGCGGATGGACGACGCCAACCTGGGCTATGCCCGCTCCCTGCTGGAAAGCCTGCCCGAGGATCTGCGCCACGCCCTGCATACCCAGGAGGGCGCCGAATGCGTGCTCTACACCCTGGCCCTGGGGCCGGTGGCGCCACCGCCGGCACTGCGCACCGGCCGCCGGGCCGCGCTGGTGGAGCAGGTGCGCGGCCTGGGCACCCGCCTGCGGCTGCCCTTGCTGGACCTGGCCCTGGCCACCCTGTCCCAGGCGCCGGCCAGCCGCCGACCGGTGATTCTTGGTCAACTGCACGCCATCACCCGCCAACGCAGCCGCGAGGACCTGCTGTGCTGGGCCCTGGCCGCCATGGCACGCCAAACCCTGAGCGATACCGAGCGGCGAGGACACAAGCCGGACATTCACCGCCTGAGCGCGGTGGCCACGGAAATCCAGGTGGTGTTCTCGGCGCTGGCCTGGGCCGGTGACTCCGCCCGCACCACCGCCCTGGCCGCCTTTCAGCGCGCCACCCGCGGGCTGCTGCCCGGCGGGCGGCTGCTGCTGCCGCCGGATCGCTACCCGGCGCCGCGCATGGAAGCCGCGGTGGCCCGGCTGGCTCGCCTCACCCCCTTGCTGAAAGCCCCCCTGATCGACGCGGCCGCCGATCTGGTGCTCTCCGATGGCCAGGTGCAAGTAGCCGAGGCGGAATTGCTTCGCGCCCTGTGCGCGCTGCTCGAATGCCCCATGCCGCCTCTTTTCCCGAACCGACTGAACAATATTTGAGCAGATCAATTTTTGTGATAGGGTTCACAATTGTAAAAGGGGGCGTATTGGGGAGAACAACAACATGGAACTGGCCAAGAACAGTCACCGCAACACCTGGCGCAACGTCTGCGAGCACACTCACCGTATCCGCGACGGTGCCCTGGAACCGGCCCTGACCGCCTGGTTGGTGGCCCACGGCATCACCCTCGCCGAGTGCGTGTTCCCACTGGTGCGTCGCTGCGACGAGCAGTTGTATACCGGCACCCTGGTGGACGGTCGAGGCCGGGTGTTCGAGTACCTGGCTAATCTGGCCGGCGCGGAGAATGACGACGACGGCCTCGACGACGTGACCCTGGCACTGGGCCCGAAATGCCCCGACCACCCGCGCCACGATCCCTGCGACCCGGTCACCATGGCGCTGATGATTCAGCGTGGGCTGGCGCCCTCTCCCGTGCCGGAGCCGGTGCCGGCCTGATCGGCGCGGTACGGCAGCAGGCTCCGCGCCTCGTCGCGATAGGCGCGTACATGCTCCGCCTCACGCTCGCAGAAATCCGCCACCGCCTCGTGGAAAGCGAGTTCCGCCAGCCAGTGTAGCGAATAGGTGAGCACCGGCTCGAAGCCACGCAGTATCTTGTGCTCCCCCTGCACCCCCGGGTCGAACTCCGCCAGCCCGCGCTCGATGGCGAACTCAATGCCCTGGTAGTAGCACACCTCGAAATGCAGAGCGTCGTATTCCCGTATGCTGCCCCAATAACGACCGTACAGGGCCTGGTCGTCGAACAGGTAAAGCCCCGCCGCCACCGGCTCCTCTCCGTGCTCCGCCAGCACCAGCAGGATTTGTTCGCCGAGACCGTCGGCGAGGCGGCGGAAGAAGGTCTCATCGAGATAGGGCAACTGGCCGCGCACCAGGTAGGTGTTGGCGTAGCATTGAAAGAAAAAACGCCAGTGGCGCGGTTCGATGGCGGCGCCGGTGAGCCGCCGCACGGTCAGCCCCTGCTCCGCCACCCGGCGGCGCTCCCGGCGCGCGCTCTTGCGCTTACGGGAATTAAAGGTGCCCAGGAAAGCATCGAAATCCGTATAGCCCCGGTTGAACCAGCGGAAATGGCAGGCCTGGCGCTCGATCAGCGGCAGCTCCGCCAGCGCCGCCCGGGCCGGCGCGTCCGGGAACAGCAGATGCCAGCCACTGGCGCCCTGCTCGGCGACCCGCTCGCGCACCCCTGCCCAAAGATCCGCTGCCCGCCACTGGCCGCGCCAGCGCGGCCCGACCACCGGCGTGAACGGAATCGCGGTGACCAGCTTGGGGTAGTACGACAGACCATGGCGCTCATAGGCGTCCGCCCAGGCGAAATCGAATACGTACTCGCCCCGCGAACCGTCGCGCGCGTAGAGCGGAACAAAGGCATCGCCATCACGCAGGTGGCAGGGGCCCCAGCCACGGGCCGGCGTGGCGCCGGTCTGCTCCAGGGCGCCGAGAAAGGCATCGGTGAGAAAAGGAAAGCGCATGGCCGCATGATACTGGCCGTGGCGCATGGCGGCGAGAGCGCCGTGCCCGTGAGATTGCCGGGCCGGTTCGTTACAATGCGCCGTCCATAATGATAATGATGCGTCCAAGGACATACCGATTTCATGAAAGTCTCCAAACCCCTGGCGGTCGTGTACGCTCTGGCCGTCGTGTTGCTGGCCCTGCCCGGCGCCTGGCTGCTGTTCGCCCCGCGATCCTTCGTACTGCTTGCCCATGGCGGCGACGAGGTTCTGCTGATCTCGCCCCTGCTCACCCAACAGACCGGCCTGGGGCTGTTACTGGCGGCGGCGGTGAACCTGGTGTGCCTGGCCGGCGGCCCCACCCGGCTGCCGCTGCACGTGGCGGTGCTGTTCTATCTGGCCGGTCTGGTGGCCAGCCATGGCGCGCCGGCGTTCGGCGCCGCCGCCTGGCTGTGGATTCCGGTGGCGCTGTACGCGCTGCCACTGGCCCCCTGGAACCGGCTGCCGGTGTCGACCGGCGGTGACGAGCGCCGCCAGGGCGAGGTGAAGTGGTTCAACCCGAAGAAGGGTTTCGGGTTCATCCTTGCCGACAACGGCGAGGAAATCTTCGTCCACTTCAAGGCGGTCCGGAATGGCGGACGCCGCAGCCTGCGCGCCGGCAGCCGGGTGCGCTTCGTGGTGCGCCAGTCCGAGCGCGGCATGCAGGCCGACCAGGTCGAGATCCAGCCATGACGCCCGCCCGATGACGCTGGCCACGCTCGACTGGGCGGTGCTGCTGGTCTATCTGGCGGCGATCCTGCTGATCGGCTTCCATTTCGCGCGGCGCAACACCAACACCGAGGAATACTTCGTCGGCGGACGCCGCTTTCGCGGCTGGGTGATCGGCCTGTCCCTGGTGGGCACCTCGATCAGCTCGGTGACCTTCCTGGCCTACCCGGCGGATGCCTTCAAGACCGGCTGGCTGCGTTACCTGCCCAATCTGGCGCTGCCGTTGGCGCTAGTGGTGGCGGCACGGGTGTTCCTGCCGTTCTTCCGGCGCGGCAACATGACCAGCGCTTATGAATTCCTGGAGCAGCGCTTCGGCCCAAGCGTGCGGGTGTACGGCGCGCTCGCCTTCATCGTCGCGCAACTGGTACGCCTGGCGATGATCCTGTATCTGCTGTCGTTGCTGATCCTGCAGTTGGTGGAGGTGTCACCGACCACGGCGATCGTCGCCGCCGGCCTGTTCGTGGGCCTGTATACGGTGATCGGCGGCATCGACGCGGTGATCTGGACCGATGTCATGCAGACCCTGGTGCTGCTGATCGGTGGTCTGCTGTGTATCTGGGTGGTGGTGGACGCCCTGCCCGGCGGCCTCGGCCAGGTGTTCCGCGAGGCCGGCGCCGCCGGCAAATTCGCCCTGGCGGAATGGCGCGACGGCGAGCCGCAACCGGTGCGCTGGGGCCTGTCCCTGAGTGAGAAGACCGCCACCATGATGCTGTTCATCGGCCTCACCAACTGGCTCACCGAATACTCCAGCAACCAGAACACGGTGCAGCGCTACTGCGCCTCGCGCTCCACCCTGGAGGCCCGCCGTGGCCTGTGGGTGTATCTGTTCACCGCCCTGCCGGTATGGGCGTTCTACATGCTTCTGGGCACCGCTCTGTGGGTGTTCTTCCAGCACTTTCCGGACCCCATGGCCACGGCGGTACTGGCCGGCACCGAGAAAGCCGAGGCGATCCTGCCCTGGTTCATTACCGAATACCTGCCGGCGGGCCTCGCCGGGCTGGTGGTGGCGGCGGCGCTGGCCGCCGCCATGAGCTCCCTGGATTCCAGCATCAACTCGGTGACCACGGTGTCGATCGTCGATCTCTACCGGCGCCACCTGCGCACCGGCCGCGATGACCGCCATTATCTGCGTGTGGCACGCGGCGTGGCGGCGGCGGTCACCGGCCTGATGATCCTCGGTGCCCTGTGGCTCAATGGCGCCCACACCCATACCCTTCAGGACACCTCCACCATTCTGGTGTCACTGTTCGGCGGCGGCATGTTGGGGCTGTATCTGCTCGGGTTTCTGAGCCGGCGCGGGGACGCCCGGGCGGCCTGGTGGGGGATCGGCTGCACCCTGGTGTTCACGTCCTGGACGGTGCTCACCAACGAGGGGATGCTGCCGGTGGCGCTAAGCGCGCCGTTCGATCTTTATTACACCGGCCTGATCGGCAATCTGGTGATGTTCGCGGTGGGCTACGGCGCGGCGCGCCTGTGGCCGCGCCGCTAGGAGCCCTGGCCGGCGACCCGGGAAGCCGGCGCCGTCACCGGCTGTTCGCCGGCGGCCCGCCGGTGACGCCGCTCGCGACGGACCAGCAGGCGGTCACGCACCAGCCAGCCCGCCGCCCAGCACACCAGCCACGGATCCACCAGGTAATCCCAAAGGTTATCCGAGTGCAGCAGGTTGGCGCCGTAGGCCAACTGCGCGACCACCAGCACCAGACAGCTGGCGTAGGCGCGATACAGCCAGGCCAGCAACCCCATCAGCAACAGCACGCCACTGAAGGCGACGTCGCCGAACCCGAGCGCATAGGGGTCCACGTAACTGGAACCCAGACTCATCGGGTAGAACCACAGCGCCAGCACCACCAACAGCACGCAAACCGCGCGCAACTGCCACACCGGCAGCCAGTAATGGCCGGTAAGACGGTGCTGAATGGCGACCAGCGCCAACAGCCCGGAAGACACGCTGAAGTGGCTCAGGTAGCTGAGCACCCAGCCGCTCAAGCCATAGGGGAACGGTAGCAAGGCCGCCACCAGCATGCCCCCGGCCAGGCCGACCCGCCAAGGCAACGGCAGCCGCGCCGCCAAGCGCAGCACCAGCGCCACCAGCACCAGGGCGCAGATCCATTCCGATATCATCCTTCCCCCCCACGGGCAGAGCCGGCTGGCAGCCAGGCATGACGAATGGCGGATTTATTCCAGGTATAGAGAATGTGCACGTCGCCGTTACTGGCCTGGAGCACATAGGGATAGTCGTATTGGAACTCGCACCCCTTGGCATGACACTTGTTGTGTTCCACCCGGCGCCGAATCAACTCCGGATTCTCCGCCTCCAGGGTGTTGGCCACTTCCTCGGAGATCATTTCCAGATAGACCGGCTCCGCCACGTCGTCGGCGCGCCAGCGGTGCCGGTTGTGGAAATAGAAACGGTCGGACCAGGTTACGCCGCTGTCCCAGGTTTCGCGCATGCACAGATCGTCGCGCTCCTTAGGATTGCAGTTGGCCACCACCAGCCAGTGCCCCGGCGACAGCACCACGCCTCCCACCGCCGAGGAGGGGTTGGTCAGCCGCGAGCCGTACAGGGGCGACCAGTCCTGACCGCCATCCAGGGAGTCGCTGCGGTAAAGCATGCCCTGGTTGTCCTCGTCCTCGTTGCGCAGCAGGGCGGTGGCCTGCTTGGGACCGTCCACCAGCACCAACGGCTGGATCGCCTTGCGGCCATGGCCGATGCGCTCCTTGTCGACGATGCGGTTATCACGATCAAGCCGTAGTATCTCGCCGAACTTGCCCACCATTTCGTGGTAGACCGGCAGCCCCACGGTGCCGTCCTGGTAGTGAATCGGCGGCGTCTTCACCAGGGTGCTGATGTTCAGGAAGGGGGAGGCGATCAGTGCCTCGTCGAATTGCCAGCTGGCACCCAGGTCGTCGGATTCCAGAGCCACCAGCCGGCTCGCCGCCCAGCCGCCGAAGCTCACCGCCACCACGAACAGCCGCATGCGGCCGTCGTCGTCGAGCACCGGCACGGCATTGCCCAGCTTGCGGACATGACGCCCCCATTGGCGGCGGATCTGTTCGCGGGTGATCACCCGCTCCTCCTCGCTCCAGCGCGCCGCGCGCGGATCGAACACCGCGGAATGGATGCCCACGTCCGGCCCGCCCTCGCGCTTGCCGGCGAACCAGAATGCCCGCAAACGGCCATCCGGCAACTCCACCATGGAGGCGGCGTGGACAAGAGGGGTCTCGGCATCGGAGGCGAAGCGCATCTGCCAGCGACCGTTCAGGTCATCGTGGCCGCGCACATAGTCGGGGCGGAAGGCGGGGGTTTCCCGGCGACCCGGGTCGGCGGGCAGCGACACCCAGAAGGCGGCGACCAGCAATCCCCCAACGAACCAATGAATGAAACGCTTCATACAGCACCGCGTCTCGCTGCGTATTATTTATAAAAAAGCGATGTTAACACCGCGAACCGGCGCTTGACCCTGACCGAACCGCCCGGCGCGCCGGAAAATCGGACCAACGGCCCGGCACGGAGTTCCTTCCTTGCCTATGATGGGGGATTGGCCTCTCCCAGTTCGGATCAGACCCTATGCAAATCAGCGCTCTCCGGCTGTCCCTGCTCATGCTGTTGCCGCTCCTGACCGGCGCCGGCACTCTGACGCCGCTGGCCGAGGAACGGCAATGGCGGCTGATCAGTGATCGCCAGGGCATCCAGGTTTACCAGCCCGCGCGGGTGCCCGACTCGCGCCTGCGCGGCTTTCGCGGTGTCACCCGACTCAGGGTCACCGACGAGTACGCGCTGGTGGCGCTGCTGGAGGACTACGCGGCCTACCCGGACTGGCTGCATCTGGTGGACGGTGTTCAGGTGCTTAACCGGGACGCGCCGGGCCCACGGCGGCTGCGCCTGACCACGCGCATGCCCTGGCCGCTCACGAACCGCGACGCAATACTGGAAAGCCACGTCAGCCAGGGCCGCGATGGTCAGCGGGGCACGGTGGTGGTGAGCCTGCTCAACCGGCCCGCCACGCTGCCCCCGGCCCCGGACTACCTGCGTGTGCCGGCCTTGAGCGGCGAGCTGCGTTTTGAACGGGTGGCGCCGGACCAGGTGGAAGTGGTCTACCAACTGCTCTTCGACCCGGGGGGCCGGATACCCGGCTGGCTCACCGAGGTGCTGCTGCGCGAGACGCCCCACTTCACCCTGGAACGGCTCAACCGGGTGGTGCGCCGCCCGCGCTACCAGGGCCACTATTATCCGGAGCTGGACCTCAATGGCCCGGGCCGTCCGTCCTCGGAAAACGTAACAAAAAACCCGTGATACCTGTCATATTCGGCCATCTTCGCTAAAATCAGTGCCTGGACCAATTCGCCGCCCGGCCATGGAGACGACAGGCATGGTGAACGCGCTTTTCTTCATTTACTCCTGGTTCCTGTTCGCTCCCCTGATGCTGGCGGCCACCGTCCTGTTCGGTTTGCTCTGCTTCCTGATGATGCCTTTCCTGGGCCCTCGCCGCGTGGGCCGCCTCACCGCCGTGCCCTGGTCACGGCTGGGGTTGATGCTCAGCGGCGTGCAGGTGCGCCTGCACGGCACCGAGCACCTGGATCGGGAGCAAAGCTACGTGATCGTCGCCAACCACCTCAGCCAGTACGACATCTGGGTGCTTTACGGGCACCTGGACAAGGACTTCCGCTGGGTGATGAAACACGAGCTGCGCAAGGTGCCGGTGATCGGTTTCTGTTGCGCCCTGCTCGGCCATATCTTCATCGACCGTCGTGACTCCCGGGCCGCCATCGCCAGCCTGGAAACCGCCAAGGCAAGGCTGGTGAACGGCACCAGCATCCTGTTCTTCCCGGAGGGCACCCGCAGCCGCGATGGCGAGCTGCGACCGTTCAAGAAAGGCGCCTTCCGCATGGCCCAGGACCTGGGCCTGCCACTGCTGCCGGTAACCCTCACCGGCACCCGGGAAGTGCTGCCGCCGGACACCCTGCGCCTGCACCCGGGCCCGGTATCGATGACGGTGCACGCGCCGGTCACCGTGGACGGCGGCGACGAGGCGGCGCTGGAAGCAGCCCTGGCCAGTTGCCGCTCGGCAATCGCCGGCGTGGCCACGGAAGGTTGCCTGGAGCTCACCTGAGCCCCGGACCCTGGCGTCGACGCATCCCGTCCCCCCGGCCAGCGCGCCAGCGGGGATTGGCCCGTTTGGAATAGCCGGAATCGCTACACTCCGGCCAATCCATCGCAATCGACGAGCTCGCAATGAAGCAATTCAACGACAAGGTGGCCGTGGTCACCGGCGCCGGCTCCGGCATCGGCCGCGCCCTGGCCCGTCAACTGGCCGACGCCGGCGCCCGACTGGCGCTCTCCGACATCAACGAAACCGGCCTGCGGGAAACCGCCAACGAGCTGGGACTGGACGACAGCCGCCTGATCACCGAAGCCTTCGACGTGGCCGACCGGGACGCGGTCTACCGCTTCGCCGAACGGGTCACCAGCCATTTTGGCGCCGCTCACCTGGTGATCAATAATGCCGGCGTGGCCCTGGGCGCCACCGTGGAGCGCATGACCTACGAGGATTTCGAGTGGCTCATGGGCATCAATTTCTGGGGCGTGGTGTACGGCACCAAAGCATTCCTGCCCCATTTGAAAGCGGCCGGCGAAGGGCATATCGTCAACGTCTCCAGCGTGTTCGGCCTGATCGGCGTGCCCACCCAGTCCGCTTACAACGCGGCCAAGTTCGCGGTGCGCGGTTTCACCGAGTCCCTGCGCCAGGAACTGGAACTGGAAGGTGGCAAGGTGTCTTGCACGTCGGTGCATCCCGGCGGCATCAAGACCAACATCGCCCGCAACGCACGCATGGCCAAGGGCATGGAGCACATTACCGGGGACCCGGAAAAGGCTCGCCGGGACTTCGAGAAGATGTTCCGCACCACCCCGGACGAAGCCGCCCGTACTATTCTCAAGGGCGTGCGCGGCAACAAGCGGCGCGTGCTGATCGGTTCCGACGCACGCGCCATCGACAGCATGCAGCGGCTGATGCCCACCGCCTATCAACGCATCATGGTGGCCGGCCAGAAGATGATCAAAAAGTAAGGACCTGCCCCATGCTCCCGTTCTCCCAGGCGGCGGACAACAACAAGGACCCGATTCTGGAGGTCCTGCGCGACCACTTCACCGCCCCTGGGGAACTGCTGGAGATCGGCGCCGGCACCGGCCAGCACGCGGTCTGGCTGGCACCGCGCCTGCCCCACCTGGGCTGGACGCCATCGGAACAGCCGGACTACCTGGAGGCCCTGCTTCCCCGGCTGGCCGCCGAGCCCGCCGACAATCTGCGCCCGGCCATCGGGCTGCGGGTTCAGGACCAGGCGGCCTGGCCCGCCGGGCCCTTCGATTACGTGCTCACGGTCAACACCTTCCATATCATGAGCCGCGACCAGGTGACCTGCTGCATTGACCAGGCCTGCCGGCGGCTGGCACCGGGCGGTCGCTTCGCCGTGTATGGGCCGTTCCGCTATGGCGGCCGCCCCACCACCGACAGCAACCGCCTGTTCGACGACAGCCTGCGTGCCCGGGACCCGGCCATGGGACTGCGCGATCAGGAGTGGGTGGTGGCGCGCTTCGCCGACCATGGCCGCGCCCTGCTGGGCGATCACGCCATGCCCGCCAATAACCGGGTTTTGGTATTCGGATAAGCCCGCTTTTTATACACTGTTCGGTCTGACGACGCCGCCGGTCGGCCAATCCGTGCCGCGCCGGGTCGTTTCTGGCTTCTCAACCGAGCGAATCCATGCAAAAAGAGAGCGACAACGCGTGGACCCTGGACCAGTTCCAGGTTCCCGAGAAAGAGGGGGAAACCCGGTTCCATGATTTCGATCTGGCACCGGAACTGATGCGCGGTATCGCCGATGCCGGCTTCCAGTACTGCACGCCGATCCAGGCCAGCGTGCTGAAACACACCCTGGCCGGCGCCGACGCCATCGGCCGCGCCCAGACCGGCACCGGCAAGACCGCCGCTTTCCTGATCACCATGATCAACGACCTGCTGCGTCACCCGATCACCGTGCAACGCTTCGCCGGCGAGCCCCGCGCCCTGATCGTGGCGCCCACCCGGGAACTGGCCATGCAGATCGAGAAGGACGCCAAACAGCTCGCTCACTACACCGACCTGCAAGTCATGAGCGTAGTCGGTGGCATGAACTTCAACCGCCAGCAGGAACGTCTGCAGACCCGCCTGATCGACATTCTGGTGGCCACCCCCGGGCGCCTGCTGGATTTCGCCAAACGCCGCGACCTGTGGCTGGACCGGGTCGAATCCCTGGTGCTCGACGAAGCCGATCGCATGCTGGACATGGGCTTCATCCCGGACGTGAAACGCATCGTGCGCATGACGCCGCAAAGCCGCTACCGGCAGACGCAGTTGTTCTCGGCCACCTTCAATGACGATGTCATGGCCCTCTCCCAGCGTTGGACCGAGGACGCCGCGGTGGTCGAAATCGAGCCCACCCAGGTGACCACCGAGACCGTGGAGCAAAAGGTCTACATCACCGCCACCGACGACAAGTTCAACCTGCTCTACAACCTGATCACCAACGAAAACATGGACAAGGTGATCGTGTTCGCCAATCGCCGCGACATCACCCGGCGGCTCAACGACCGGCTGCACAAGAAGGGCCTGAAGGTGTCGCTGATTTCCGGGGATGTGCCGCAGAACCAGCGGCTGAAGACGCTGGAACGGTTCCGCGCCGGCGACCTGCAGGTACTGATCGCCACCGATGTGGCCGGCCGGGGCATCCATATCGAAGGCGTGTCCCACGTGATCAACTACAACCTGCCGGAGGACCCGGAGGATTACGTGCACCGTATTGGCCGTACCGGTCGGGCCGGCGCCAGCGGCGTGTCGATCAGCTTCGCCTGCGAGGACGACGCCTTCCTGCTGCCGCAGCTTGAAGAAGCCATCGGCATGAAGCTCACCTGCGAACACCCGGACGCGGCCCTGGTCGCGGACCGCTAGCACCGCCAACGACAAGGAGACCGCACATGGCCGAACGGATCAGCCCGGAACAGGGCCTGGAACGATTGCGCGAGGGCGATGCTCTGTTCGTGGACGTGCGCGACCCGGACAGCCACGGGCAGGCGCGCATTCCCGGCGCCGTGCCGCTCAATCAGGCCAACCTGGAACAATTCCTCGCCGACACCGACCGCCAGCGCCCGCTGGTGGTGTACTGCTACCACGGCCATTCCAGCCAGGGCGCCAGCGATTACCTGACCGAGCACGGCTTCTCCAGCGTGGTCAGCCTGGACGGCGGCTTCGAATACTGGCGCCAGGCCTATCCGGAGCAGGTCGACGACCAGCCCTGACCGGGGCTGGCACCAGCGCCGCGCGCCCACGGCGGGATGGCTGCATGGCCCGCCGCCGTTGTGGCCCATCATGGTCCTCCCCCGCATGACAAC
Organism: Alloalcanivorax marinus; assembly: GCF_016785095.1. Taxonomy (GTDB): domain Bacteria; phylum Pseudomonadota; class Gammaproteobacteria; order Pseudomonadales; family Alcanivoracaceae; genus Alloalcanivorax; species Alloalcanivorax marinus_A. The sequence continues at coordinate 415,919 of NZ_JAEKJB010000009.1, forward strand.
AACGAGGAAGCCGATGAACGCAGCCGATCTGGCCGGCGCCCTGCGCCAGGCCCACGTGGACCACGCCCGCCAACGTCTCCAGGACAAGGGCTACTGGCAAAGCCAGTTGGACAACGGCGTGAAGCGGCTCGGCAAGACGCCGGTGGGCGCCCTGGTGGATGCCGACGCCCTGGCCACGGTGGTGGACGACTGGCTGGCCCGGGTGCATACCTTGCAGGGCCTGGAACCGGTGATGATCCAGGTGGCCGACGCGGTGCTGGACAAGGCCGCCGAGCAACCCACCACGGTCGGCGAGCTGCTGGAGGAAGACCATTTCGAAGCGATCCTGGCCCAGGCCCTGCGCCTGCGCGAGCTGCGCGAACGCGCCATCCACGCCTGCCTGAATCATCCGCTGGTCAGCGACATGGTCAGCGAGATGCTGTACACCGGCATTAAGAATTTCCTGCTTGAGGAAAACGCCCTGGCCAAGCTGCCCGGCGTAAGCAGCATGATGAAACTGGGTCGCAAGAGCGTGGGCCGGGCCATGGGCGGCCTGGAGGAAACCATCCGCGACTATCTACGCCACAACATCCGCGCCACGCTGAAGACCGGCGAGCAGTGGCTCAACCGGCAACTCACCGATGAACGCATCGCCGAGCTGGCCCGGGACGGCTACCGGCGGATCGCGCCGATGCGTCCGGCGGATCTGATCCAGCGCTTGCCCGATGGCGTGGTCGCCGACAGCGTGCCCCATGTGGCGGTGATCGTCGATCAGGGCGCGCGCCTGGAATACAGCCGCGCCCTGGTGAACGCCGGCATCCATGCCGCCGTGACGGCGCTGCTGGACAAGGACCTGCCGGCGCTGCTCAAGGCCATGGGCACCACGCCCAAACAGCGCGGCAAGGCCCTGGCGCCGGCTCTGGCCGCCGGCGCCAAGGTGCTCGACGAGCGCGACCTGCTGGCTGGCGCCATCGACGACGCGGTGGGCGACTTCTACACCAGCGACGCCTGCCTCGACATCCTCAAAAACGCCCTGGGGGAGTAATCGGCACCCCACCGGAGGCTCCATCGGGGACGCGGCTCAGCGTGGTCCCCTTTCCGGGAACGCCGTGAACCCGTCCCTGGGGGCTCCCGGTTTGACATCCTGTCAAACAGGGTCCCGGAAAGGGGACCACGCCGAGCCGCTTCGAGGCAGGCCGCGACGGTGGGCGCCGTAGAGGGCGGGGGAAGGCAGCGGTAGATACCGTCTCTCCTATCCGGACTCAACCCCCGAGGGGTTGGGTCTGGAATGGGGTTTGTCGATTCAGTACGCCGAAGGCGATGTGCACCAGTTTGCGCATGGCGGCGCCGAGGGC
>NZ_JAEKJB010000001.1 GCF_016785095.1 Alloalcanivorax marinus
GTCGAGGCCCTGACCGGAAAACCCGTGGTCACCGCCGCCATCGCCACCACCTACCAAATGCTCAAGGCCCTGGACCTGGAACCCGTCGTTCCCGGCGCCGGGGCCCTGCTGTCCGGCGCTTACTGAGGAGAATCATCATGGCCAACGGCAACCAGGACGATCTTGCCAGCAACTACCAAGGCGTCTGGGGCACCCGGGTCGGCTTCGGCCGACGCCCGGCGCTGGTGGCGGTGGATTTTCTTCAGGCTTACACCCGTCCCGGTGCCCCCCTCTACGCGCCGGGCGTGGTGGAGGCGATGGATCATGCACCGCGACTGCTGGAAGCCGCTCGCCAGAGCGGTATTCCAGTGATTCATACCAATATCCGTTACCGTGGCGAAGGCCAGATGGACGGCGGCGTCTGGGTGAAGAAAGCACCCGTGATGCGCGCCATGGTGGACGGCAACCCGGACGCGGAGTTCTGTCAGCCGGTAAATCCGGCGGCGGACGAACTGGTAATTACCAAACAATATGCCAGCGCGTTTTTCGGCACGTCTCTTGCCTCCACGCTGACGTCGTTGGGCGTGGATACCGTGATCCTGATGGGCTGTTCCACCAGTGGCTGTATTCGAGCCACCGCCGTGGACGGACTTCAGTACGGTTTCCGGATGATCGTGGTCCGCGAAGCCGTGGGTGATCGTCATCCCGCGCCCCACGAAGCCAATCTGTTCGATATCGACAGTAAGTACGGCGACGTCATTGGCATGGACGAAGCCATCGCTCACCTGAACCAATTATCCTCGAAGGGGGAATAACATGAAGATCGTCAAACTGCTCGCCACCGCCACGCTTGCCGTGGCCATGCTGCTGGGTCTTTCCGGTCGCGCCCTGGCCGAATTCCCGGACAAACCCATCACCATCGTCGTGCCCTGGCCGGCCGGCGGCGCCTATGATCTGGCCGCGCGCCTGATGGCGGAAAAACCGCCGGAAAACCTGCCCGTTTCCATGGTCGTGAACAACGTGACCGGCGCCGCCGGTTCCAACGGCGTGCGCCATGTGGCGAAGTCCGATCCGGACGGCTACACCATCGGTATGATGGGCACCCACGCCATCGCGCAAAGCTACATGAACCGCAACGCCACGCCTCTTGAAGACCTGGAGCCGCTGGTTTTCATCGGGCCCGAACCGGCTTCCCTGGCGGTGGCCAAGGACACCGGCATCGAAAACGTCAAACAGTACATCGAGCAACTGAAGGCGCAGCCCGGTTCCATCATCAACGGTAATGACTCCCCCGGCGGTTTCTCCTACATCGCCGCCACCATGCTGGAAAATCACTTCGACGTGAAGCTCAGCAAGGTGCCCTACCAGGGCTACGCTCCCACCGCCTCCGCGCTGGTGTCCGGCGAGGTCATGTCCACTACCCTGCCGATCCCGCTGCTGGCCGAACAGCACAAAGCCGGCAAGGTGAAAATCATCGGCGTCGCCGCCGAGGAACGTCACCCGTTCGCCCCGGACGTGCCCACCTTCAAGGAACAGGGCTACGACTTCATCGCCGAGGACTTCTACATGCTCTACCTGCCCAAGGGCGTGCCGGAAGACCGTCGCGAAAAGCTGGAGAAAGGCTTTTACGCGCTGCTCAATGATGAGGCCTTCCAGAAGAAAGCCGCCGAACTGGGCCTGGTGATCATGCCCCGTGACGCCGCCTCCACCCGCGCTTACCTGGAAAAACGCAACCAGGAAGTGAAGGCGATCCTTGAAGACGCGAACCTGATCGAAGGCTAAGTCATGAGCCAGCCCACCGATAACACCGGCAGCGACAACAGCGCGCAAACCAGTCCGGTGCTGGACCTGGCCGTCGGCGCGTTCTTCGCGATCATATGCGCCGCCGGCTGGTCCTCGGTGTTGAGCGGCAAGCGCCTTATGGCCAGTCTGGACGCGGGCCTCGATCCCGGGGCCGCGTTCCTGCCGATACTGGTATTGAGCCTGCTTTCCGTCGGCGCCGCCTTGATCCTGATCAAGGGATGTTTCCGTTTCGCCACCGGTCGGACCGATGGCCCTTCCGTGGAGCGTGGCGACCATCCCGCCGCCGTGGTTCTACTGCTCAGCATGATCGCCTTGTGCGTGGGCGTGGCCATGATCGGCTTCTTGCCCGCCACCTTTGTTTTCAGCGCCGCCTGGACCGCCTGGTTGAGCTGGCGACGTACCGGCCGCGCGGGCCGCGCGCTGCTTAGCGGGCTGATTCTGGGCGTGTTGCTGTGCGCCTTCCTCTACGTGACCTTCGTGTCGGTGCTCAAGGTGCCAATCGGCTAACGAGGTATGCCATGCTGAATGATTTCCTGTCCGCCCTGGGCACCACCCTGATGTCTCCCTGGGGCCTGCTGCTGGCGGTGATCGGCACCGTGCTCGGCGTGGTGCTGGGCGCCATGCCCGGCGTCAGTTCCACCATGGCCCTGGCCATTCTTCTGCCCATCAGTTTCAGCATGGACCCGCACCTGGCCATCCTGTTTCTGCTCGCGGTATTCGTGGCCAGCGTCTACGGCGGCTCCATCTCCGCCATCCTGATCAATATTCCCGGTACCCCCGGCGCCATCGTTACCCAGTTGGACGGCTACCCCATGGCCCGCTCCGGCCGCGCCGGCGAGGCGCTCACCTACGCGCTGGTCTCATCCACCCTGGGCGGATTGATCGGCCTGCTGGCTCTGGTACTGGTGGCCCCGATGCTGGCCGCCGCCGCCATGGAATTCCGCAGCCCGGAATTCACCGCCGTGGCGGTGTTCGGCCTGGTACTGCTGGCCTACGCCTCGCCGGGCTCGACCATTCGCGGCATGATGGTGGGCGGGCTGGGGCTGCTGTGCGGCATGGTCGGTTTCGACAGCCTCACCGACATCCCCCGCTTCACCTTCGACAGCCCGGTGCTGGAGGGCGGCATCGAGCTGGTGCCGCTGTGCGTGGGCCTGTTCGGCTTCGCCGAGGTAATGAAGAACCTGGGCGGCGCCGGGCGCCCTTCCACCAAAAGCGTGATGCCCGCCATCGGCAGGCTGTGGCCGCCCATGAAGGAGCTGCTCGGGCAATGGAAGACGATGCTGCGGGGGTCCTTCATCGGCGCCGCGGTGGGTGCCATTCCGGCCGCCGGCTCGGCGATCGCCGTGGCCATCGCCTACGCTCAGGAGATGCGTTTTTCGAAACGCCCGAATGAGTTTGGCAAGGGCGTTACCGAGGGCGTGGTAGCGCCGGAATCGGCCAACAGTTCAAGCATCGGCGGCACCCTGATCCCGATGATGACCCTGGGTATCCCCGGGGACGCCATCACCGCCGTACTCATGGGTTCGCTGCTGATCCACGGCCTGCGTCCCGGCCCCGGGCTGTTCGCCAACAATCCGGAGTTCGTGTCCGGCGTCTACTCCTCGTTCTTCCTGGCGTTGATCCTGACCCTGGTGATCGGTCTGCTGCTGATGCGCTGGGTGGCCTGGGTGACCCGCATTCCCTCCCACATCCTGCTGGTGGTGATCGCGGTGTTGTGCGTGGTCGGTTCGTTCGCGATCCGCAACACCATGTCCGACGTCTATGTAATGCTGGCGTTCGGCCTGATCGGCTACCTGCTCAACCTGTTCCGGCTACCGGCCGCGCCGCTGGCCTTCGGGTTGATCCTCGGCCCGCTGTTGGAGGAAAACCTGCGCCGCAGCCTGATCCTGGGCCGTGGCTCCTGGGACGTGTTCATCAACAGTCCGATCGCCCTGACCCTGCTGCTGATGTCCCTGGGCGCCATCCTGCTGCCCCTGGTGGCACCCTGGTTCGTGCGTCTGCGCGACGACCTGCGCCGCACCTACCGGCGTTAATCGTCGTCGGGGGCCCCGCTCATCTTCGCCAGAAGGTGCAGCAGGGCCACCCGCTCGGCGGGGTTCAGATTTTCCATGGTCAGATCCGAGATACGCTGCGCCGCGGGTATCATTTCTTCCACCAGATCCTCCCCCTGCTGGGTGATATTCACCATCACCTTGCGCTGATCCTGGGCGCAGGTGGACAGCGCGATCCAGTCCCTGGCCTTGAGCCGCTTGATCACGCCGCGCACCGTGGCCGGGTCAATGGCCGTCGCCTGGACGATGTCGGTCAGTGAGCAGGCCCCCCGTTCCACCAGCGTACACAGCGTCACGAACTGGATGGCGGTGAGCTGTTTGTCGCAGCTATGGCGCTGGAAGATGGCGGTGTGCCGCTGATAGGCCCGACGCAGCAGATGCCCCACTTGCTCGGAAAATTCATAGCCGTGTTCGGCCGGGGTATGGGGTTTATCGCGCTTGGGCATGGGCTGGTCCGCCTCCTTCGGTTTATGGTGTACACATTATAACCACCTTTGGCAACCGGCAAAATCCCGGTGTTCGCCGCCTCCCCTCTTGACCCATGTCAACGGTTCCAAGCCCCCCCGCTGTTAACGTTCACCCGCCTTGATCGGGCCCGTCCGGGCCGCTCATCAGAAGGGAAACATCATGCAAGACACCGCTTTGACGCCTGCCTACCACTACAAGGTGGTGCGGCAATTCACGGTCGCCACCGTGATCTGGGGGGTGGTGGGTATGCTGGTCGGGGTGTGGATCGCCGCCCAGCTTGCCTGGCCCGCTCTCAACCTGGAAATTCCCTGGTTGACCTTCGGCCGCCTGCGGCCGCTGCACACCAACGCGGTGATTTTCGCCTTTGGGGGGAGTGCCTTGATCGGCACGTCGCTGTACGTGGTGCAGCGTACCTGCGAAACCAGCCTGGCGTTACCGCGCCTGGCCAGTTTCGTGTTCTGGGGGTACCAGGCGGTGATCGTCCTGGCCGCCATCTCCCTGCCGCTGGGCTTCACCAGCGCCAAGGAGTACGCCGAGCTGGAATGGCCCATCGACATTCTGCTGGCGGTGGTCTGGGTGGCCTATGCCCTGGTGTTCTTCGCCACCATCGGTAAGCGCCGCACCAGCCACATCTATGTCGCCAACTGGTTCTACGGCGCCTTCATCATCGCCGTCGCCTTGTTGCATATCGTCAACAGCGCCGCGGTGCCGATCTCGCTGACCAAGTCCTACTCCGCCTACAGCGGCGCCATCGACGCCATGGTGCAATGGTGGTACGGACACAACGCGGTGGGCTTCTTCCTGACCGCCGGCTTCCTGGGCATGATGTACTACTACGTGCCGATCCAGGCACAGCGGCCGATCTACTCCTACCGGTTGTCCATCGTCCACTTCTGGGCGCTGATCGCCGTGTACATGTGGGCCGGCCCCCACCACCTGCACTATTCCAGCCTGCCGGACTGGGCGCAGTCCGTGGGCATGGTGTTCTCCATCGTGCTGCTGGCGCCCAGCTGGGGCGGCATGATCAACGGCATCATGACGCTCTCCGGTGCGTGGCATAAATTGCGTACCGACCCGATCATCCGTTTCCTGATCGTGGCGCTGTCGTTCTACGGCATGAGCACCTTCGAGGGGCCGATGATGTCGATCAAGACCGTCAACGCCCTGAGCCACAACACCGACTGGACCATCGGCCACGTGCACTCCGGCGCCCTCGGCTGGGTTGCCATGATCACCATGGGCTCCATTTACGTGATGGTGCCGCGCCTGTTCAACCGCCAGCGCATGTACTCGGTCCGCTGGATCAACGCCCACTTCTGGCTCTCCACCATCGGCACGGTGCTCTACATCGCCGCCATGTGGGTGTCCGGCATCATGCAGGGCCTGATGTGGCGCGCGGTCAACGAGGACGGCACCCTCACCTACAACTTCGTCCAGGAACTGGCCGAGCGGCAGCCCTTCTACATCGTGCGCCTGATCGGCGGCGTGATCTTCCTGGCCGGCATGATCCTGATGGCGGTAAACGTCTGGAAGACCATCCGCGGCACGCGCAGCGACGAAGGTGAACTCAATCTGGTCGGGGCGGAGGCGTAACAATGGCCAACTATCATTCGGTAATCGAAAAGAACGTGGGCCTGATGATCGTGCTCACCCTGGTGGCGGTCAGCTTCGGCGGTCTGGCGGAAATCGTGCCACTGTTCTGGCAAAAAGCAACCACCGAGCCGATGGCCACCCTGCGGCCTTACACGGCGCTGGAAATGGCCGGGCGCGACGTCTATATCCGCGAAGGCTGCCACGTCTGCCACACCCAGATGGTGCGGCCGCTGCGCGCCGAGACCGAGCGCTTCGGCCCCTACAGCGTGGCTGGCGAGGACGTCTGGGAGCACCCCTTCCTGTGGGGCTCCAAGCGTACTGGTCCGGACCTTGACCGGGTTGGCCTGCGGCCGATCACCGAGCAGTGGCACCGTGAGCACCTGCGCGATCCGCGCCAGGTGGTGCCCGAGTCCAATATGCCCGCCTACCCGTGGCTGGCGGAGAACACGGTGGACTGGTCGCACATGGAACGCACCCTGAAGGTGTTCAAGAACCAGTTCGGCGTGCCTTATAGCGACCAGGACATCGACGAACAGATGAAGAAAGTACGCGGCGAATGGGCCGATGCCACCGAGGAAGACGCGGTGGTCGCCTATCTGCTGTCCCTGGGCCAGGCCCGGCGGGAGGAACGCTGATGAACTACCACGCCTTACTGACGGTGATTTTCTTTGTCGCCTTTCTGGCCCTGGTGGCCTGGGTCTACCGCCCCTCGCGTAAGCGCGACTACCAGCGCCTGGGCGAAATTCCGCTGAACACCGACCCGCTCGGCCCGGTGCGCCGGAGCGAGCATGACCACCGTGAGGGAGACCACTGATGAGCCAGTTCTGGAGCGTTTACATCATCGCCATCGTGGTATTGAACCTGGTGGGCTGCGCCATCCTGCTGCTGGTCAATCTGAAGATGACGCCGGAGGAAGCGCGAAACGAGACCACCGGCCACAGCTTCGACGGCATCCAGGAGCGTAACCAGCCGCTGCCGCGCTGGTGGTTGTTCCTGTTCGTCGGCACGCTGATCTTCTCGGTGGTCTATCTGGTGCTCTACCCGGGGCTGGGCCGTTTCGGCGGTCTGCTCAACTGGAGCAGCGTGACCCAGTGGGAACAGGAGGTGGCGCTGGTGGAAAAACGCACCGAGCCGCTGTTCGAACAGTTCGCCAAGGTTCCGGTGGATGAGCTTCATCAGTACCCGGAAGCCCGCGACGTGGGTGGACGCCTGTTCGCCAACAACTGCGCCATCTGCCACGGCTCCGACGCGCGCGGCGCCAAGGGCTACCCGAACCTGACCGACGACGACTGGCTCTACGGCGGCAGCGCCGACGCCATCCTTACCAGCATCACCAACGGGCGTAACGGCATGATGCCGCCCATGGCCGCCGCCATCGGCGGTACCGACGAGGCGGTGCGCGATATGGCTCTGTATGTACAAAGCCTGAGCCGGCCGGACATGACCAGCGACCCGCAGGTCGCCGCCGCGGTGGAGCGGGCCAAGCCCAAGTTCGCCGTGTGCGCCGCTTGCCATGGTCAGGACGCCACCGGCAACCATGCTCTCGGCGCCCCCAACCTGACCGACGGTATCTGGTTGCACGGCGCGCGACTGGAGGATATCGAGACCACCATCCGCCAGGGCCGCAACAGCCACATGCCCAAGCACGAAGGCGTGTTGTCCGACGAGCGACTGCATGTGCTCGCCGCCTATGTCTACGGTTTGTCGCGCAACGACGAGGAGTAATCCATGAACGCAGGTCGCCGTATCCCGGTGGAGCAATCCCATCCCGACCCCGAAGCCAGCGGGCTCTACGCCAAGCGCCAGCGCATCCAGATCAAGGATGTGAAGGGTCATTACCAGCGTCTGCGCGACGCCAGTGTACGGGTGGTGGTGGCGCTCTATCTGGTGCTTCCCTGGCTGACCTGGAACGGCCGGCAGGCGATTCTCTTCGACCTGCCGGAGCGCCGTTTTCACATCTTCGGGCTGACCTTCTGGCCCCAGGATTTCCTGTTCCTGGCCTGGGCGCTGATCATCTCCGCCCTGGCCCTGTTCTTCGTGACCGTGTTCGCCGGTCGGGTGTATTGCGGCTATGTCTGCCCGCAGACCGCCTGGACCCGCTGGTTCATGGCCATCGAGCAGTTCTTCGAAGGCGACCGGCACCAGCGCATCAAGCTGGATAAAGCGCCGTTGAGCCTCGACAAGATAGCGCGCCGCTTAGCCAAGCACGCCCTGTGGCTGGCGCTGGCGCTGGCCACCGGTCTTACCTTCGTGGGTTATTTCGCGCCGATCCGCGAACTGGTGCCCGACTTCTTCACCTTCCAGGTGGGCGGCTGGGCGTTGTTCTGGATCGGCTTTTTCACCTTCGCCACCTATGGCAACGCCGGTTTCATGCGTGAGCAGGTGTGCCTTTACATGTGTCCCTATGCGCGCTTTCAGAGCGTGATGTTCGACCGCGACACCCTGATCGTCAGCTACGACCAGGCGCGCGGCGAACCGCGCCGGCGTGGCGCCCGCAAGCAGGCCGAGGAGCCCGCCGGTGACTGCGTGGACTGCGGCCTGTGCGTGCAGGTCTGCCCCACCGGCATCGACATCCGCGACGGCCTGCAGTACGAATGTGTCACCTGCGCCGCCTGCATCGACGCCTGTGACCAGGTCATGGAGCGTATCCATCGGCCCACGGGACTGATCCGCTATACCACGGAAAACGCCCTCAACGGTCGCCATACCCATCTGTTGCGCCCGCGCCTGCTCGGCTACGGCGCGGTGATTCTGATCCTGGTGGGTCTGTTCGCCGGCAGCCTGGTGACCCGGGTGCCCCTGCAGGTGGACGTACTGCGTGACCGCAACCAGCTCTATCGGGTCACCGGCAGCGGCACCATCGAGAACAGCTACCGGTTGGAGATCCTCAATAAGGATCAGAGCCCGCACAGCTACCAACTGACCCTGGAAGGCCCGGATGGCCTGACCCTGGTGAACGGTCCGCGCGACTTCACCCTGCGGCCCGGCGAGCACCGCAGCCTGCCGGTCACGGTGAGCGCCGATCCCTACGCCGGCACGGTGCAATCCGCCGATATCCGTTTCCACGTACGCGCCGTTCAAGGCGCCGATGCTGACGCCCCCGACATGGAGATGGCTCATGAATCCCGCTTTATCGCCCCGCGCTCCTGAGGCGCCCTGGTACCGGCACCCGCTGGTATGGCTGGTGATCGCCCTGCCCGCCTCGGCGATCGTCGGTGGCCTGGTGACGCTGGCCATCGCCATCACCTACGCCGACAGTACGGTGGACGATAACTGGTACCGTGACGGCAAGGCCATCAACCGGTCCCTGGAGGCGGAAAACCGCGCCGCCCGCCTGGGCCTCGCGGCCAGCCTGGACAGCGACGGTCGGGTGCTGATGCGCAGCGCCATCGCCGTGCCCTGGCCGGAGCGGCTGACGCTGAAGCTGCGCCACCCGGCCTTCGCCGACCGGGACCGTGACCTGGAGCTGCGCCATCTCGGCGCAGGCCGCTATGAAGCCGACGGTGCTCTGCCCGAAGGCGGCGAATGGAACGTCACCCTGGCGCCGCCGGACGGTGCCTGGCGCCTCTACCACCGGCTGCGTCTGGGCCCCGATGGAGCGAGCCTGGGCGCCGTGGAGGCGCCTCGGTGACGGTACTGTGCGCGCATTGCGGCGAGGTGGCCCCCACCCCGCCGTTTCTGGCGCCTGGCGACGTCGACCAACGCCCCGCCTGCTGCCCCGGTTGCGCCGCCGCCATGGCCCTGATCCATGATCTCGGCCTGGATGATTATTATCGCCTGCGCGGCGCCGACGGCGGCGCCGCCCCGGACGGCGATGAACGTGACCGCGCGCTGGCGCTGTTCGACGTGCCGGAACTGCTCGCCGCCCACCGCCAGCCGGACCCGGCTGGCGAGCGTCTCACCCTGGCCCTCTCCGGCCTCACCTGTGCCGCCTGTTGCTGGCTGATCGAGAAAGCCGCCAGCGACATCCCCGGGGTGGTCTCGGTGCGCACCAATCTGGCCGCCATGACCCTGACCCTGGTCCACGACCGCCCCGAAGCCCCGCGCGCGGTGGCCGAAAGGCTGCTCAAGCTGGGCTACGGCGTGACCCTGCCCGGCGACCCGGCCGCTGAAGCCGGCCAGCGCCGCGAGGCGCGCCGGCTGCTCGGTCGGCTGGCCCTGGCCGGCCTGGGTGCCATGCAGGCGATGATGTATTCCGCCGCGCTGTATCTGGGTGCCTTCGAAGGCGGTGACGAGGTTTATGCCTGGGTGTTCCGCATCGCCAGCTTTCTGGTCGCCACGCCGGTGGTGTTCTACGCGGGCTGGCCGTTCTTTCAAGGCGCCTGGCGCGGCCTGCGCGCCGGCCGTCCGGGCATGGACCTGCCGGTGGCCCTGGCGCTGGGGCTGGCCTGGGCCGGTTCCCTGGTGAACATGGCCCTGGGCGGCAGCCATGTGTATTTCGATTCCGCCGCCATGTTCGTGTTTTTCCTGCTGCTCAGCCGCTGGCTGGAACAACGCCAGCGGCACCGGGTACGGGCCGCCTGGCGACGCCTTCGCGACGCCCTGCCGCTGGTGGTGCGGCGCCTCGACGGCGACCGCGAGACCTGGGTGGCGAGCCGCCAGGTACGCGCCGGCGACCGGCTGCGGCTGGCCCAGGGCGAAACCGTGCCGGTGGACGGTGCCGTGGTGGATGGTGAGGCCCGGGTGGCGGAAAGCGCGCTCACCGGCGAGCCGCTGCCGGTGGCGGTGAGCGCCGGCGCCATGGTACGCGCTGGCGCCCGGGTACTGGAGGGCGACCTGACCCTGGACGCGGCGGCGCCGGTGGCGGAAAGTCTGGTGGCGCGGATCGGCGAGCAGGTGGCCCGGGCCGAGGAGGAGCGCCTGCCGCTGGTGCGCGACTGGGGCCGGGTCGGCCCGCTGTTCACCCTGGGCGTGCTGGTGCTGGCCGCCATCACCCTGGCCCTGCACTGGTCCGCCGGCCCGGCCCTGGCCTTCGAACATACCCTGGCGGTGCTGGTGGTGACCTGCCCCTGCGCTCTGGCACTGGCCGTACCGCTAACCGTCTCCGCCAGCCTCAGTGCCGCCCTCAAGGAGGGCGTTCTGATCGCCTCGCCCTCCCAACTGCTGGCCCTCAACGAAGTACGCGGGGTGCTGTTCGACAAGACCGGCACCCTTACCGAAGGCTGTTTCGAACTGGTCGGCTCCCAGCGCCCGGACGGCGCCACCGGAGCGGATGACAACGCGCCCCTGCTGGCCATTGCCGCCGCTCTGGAACAGGGGCACCCGCACCCGCTGGCGCGGGCCTTCGACGGGCTGGCCCCGGACCGGTCGGTGACCGACATCCGCGTACGCGCCGACGGCGCGGAAGGCCAGCGCCACGGGCATCGCTGGGAAATCGGCCCGGCGCCGGTGGACGGCCCCGGGCCCTGCGCCGCCACCACGCTGATGCTCAGCGAGGACGGCGTGCCCCGCCTGCGGCTGTTTCTGCGCGACCGGGTACGCTCGGAGGCAGTGCCGGTGGCCGCCGCGCTACGCGCTCGCGGCTGGCGCCTGCGGCTGGCCAGCGGTGACAGCGAAGCGCCGGTGGCGGCCCTGGCCCGCACCCTGGAACTGGACGCCCACCGGGCGCGCCAGACCCCGGACGACAAGGCCGCCTGGCTGCGCGAACTGAGCCGCGCGGAGGGTCCGCAGATGATGGTCGGCGACGGCATCAACGACGCGCCCGCCCTGCTCGAGGCCTCGGTGTCCGTGGCCACGGCCAACGCCACCAGCCTGGCGCGGCGGGCGGCGGGGCTGTACCTGCTGCATTCCCGGCTCGATGCCCTGGCGGCCCTGCCGGACCTGGCCCGGCGCGCGCGGCGGCGCATTCATCAGAATCTCGGCTGGGCGCTGGGCTACAATCTGCTCGCGGTACCGCTGGCCATGGCCGGCTGGATTCCGCCCTGGGCGGCGGCGCTGGGCATGTCCGCCAGTTCCCTTCTGGTTACCTTCAACGCGGCGAGGCTGGCACGATGGCCATCATCATTCTCCTGATTCCCCTGGCGCTGCTGTTTCTGGCCCTGGCGATCTGGGCACTGTTCTGGGCCATCCGCCGGGGTCAGTTCGAAGACCTGGACCACGAGGCCTGGCGCATCGTGTTCGAGGACCGCGACCATGATTGAAGCGCTGCTGCCCCTGATCGGCGGCGCCGCGCTGCTGGCCCTGGCCGGCATGGTGCATTGCGTGGGCATGTGCGGCGGCATCGGCGCCGCGCTCACCTTCGCGATCCCGGAGCCACGGCGCCGTGGCGGCCGCCTGTGGGCCTGGCAGTTGTTGTTCGCCCTGGGCCGGGTCAGTGGCTATACCCTGCTGGGCGCCCTGGCCGGTGCCCTGGGCGGTCGTCTTCTCAACCTGCTTCCCGCCGGTGGCCCGGCCTGGCCGGCGCTGTTCTCCGGCCTGCTGATGGTCCTGCTGGCCTGGCATTTCCTCGGCAACGGCGCCGCGCTGCGTGCCCTGGAGCGCCCCGGCGCCGCCCTGTGGCGCTGGCTGAAACCGGCACGCTCCGCGCTGATTCCCGTGGACCGCCCATACAAGGCACTGGCGCTCGGCATGCTCTGGGGGCTGCTGCCCTGCGGCCTGGTCTACTCGGCGCTGCTGCTGGCCGCCACCAGCGGCGGCGCCGGCGGCGGTGCCCTGGTGATGCTGGTGTTCGGCGCCATCACGGTGGCCCCGGTGGCCGCCGCCGGCGTCGCCGGTGGCCAGCTGCGGCGTCTGCGCGGCCCAGCGGCGCGGCGAGTCGCCGGGGTCGCCACCCTGGGGCTGGCATTGTGGTTCCTGGCCCAGGGGTTGTGGCTGCATGCCGGTGCTCTGCCACTGCCCTTTTGCGGCGACGTTTCCGTTCCAACCTTCCTTTGATGCACATCAAAACGGTTCGCACCGGGACAGGCATGATGGCATCGCCTGTTACCTGGAGCATCGCCCATGACCACATGGAACCCGGATCTCATTCGCCGCTTTGGCGGGCCCGGGGCCCGCTATACCTCCTACCCGCCGGCCACCCAATTCCATGAGGAATTGCGGTTCGCCGACGTGGAAGCCGCCGTGGAAGCGGGGAACCGGGAGCGCCGCGACCTCTCCCTGTATTGCCACATCCCGTTCTGCGCCACGGTGTGCTACTACTGCGCCTGCAACCGCATCGTCACCGCCAACCGGCGCCGGGCCGTGGACTATCTCGCCCACTTGAAAAGCGAACTGCGGCGCAAGGCGGCCATGGTGTCACCGCAACGGCCGGTAGTGCAGATGCATTGGGGCGGCGGCACTCCCACCTTCCTCAACGACGCCCAGATCACCGAGCTGGTCTATGACCTGGCCCGCTACTTCCGCCTGCTGGAGGATGACCGCGGCGACTACGCCATGGAGATCGACCCGCGTACCGTGGACCGCTCCCGCCTGGGGCTGATTCGCGGGCTTGGCTTCAACCGACTGAGCCTGGGCGTTCAGGACCTGGACCCGCGTGTGCAGCAGGCGGTCAACCGGGTCCAGCCGCTGGACATGATCCGGCGCGTATTCGACGACGCCGCCGATTTCGGCTTCCATTCCCTCAACGCGGACATGATCTACGGTCTGCCCTGGCAGAGCGAATCGAGCCTGGCGCGGTCCCTGGAACAACTGGTGGAGCTGCGTCCCAACCGCATCTCCCTGTACAACTACGCGCACCTTCCCGCCCGTTTCAAGATTCAGCGCCAGATCGCCGAACGGACCCTGCCTAGCCCGACCGAAAAACTGGCGATGCAGGTGCGCGCCGGCGAGATGCTGCAGCAGGCCGGCTACGAACTGATCGGCATGGATCACTTCGCCCTGCCCGATGATGAGATGGCGGTGGCCCGGCGTCAGGGGCGGCTGCACCGCAACTTCCAGGGTTACACCCTGCATGGTGACGCCGACCTGCTCGGGTTCGGCGTCAGCAGCATCAGCGATCTGGGCGATGTATACGCCCAGGCGCCGAAACGTCTTGAGGATTGGGAACAGGCCGTGGCCGAAGGCCGCTGGCCGCTGGAGCGCGGCTATCGGCTGAATCGCGATGACCGGCTGCGCCGCTCGGTGATCATGGGGCTGCTGTGTGATCTGCGTCTTGATCTGGCCGCGTTCCGGGAAAACTGGGGCGTGGATTTCACCGATTACTTCGCCGACAGCCTCGAGCAACTCGGTGAATTCGAAAGCCTGGGCCTGCTTGCCATGGAAGGCAGTGACCTGGTGATCACCGAAGCCGGTCGGCTGGTGGCACGCGCCCTGGTCCAGCCCTTCGACCGCTTCGCCGTCGCCAGCCAGGGAGAGCGTTTCAGCCGCATCATCTGAGGTTGGCCCGTTTTTGTGGCCACCGACACTTGTTCAGCCCATGGGGCCTTCTATAATGTCGTACGCAGCAACATTGATAACCACTGAGTTATCTTCTTCCATACGCAGCCAACAAGGGGGCATCATGCCGCGCACCGTTTCTTGCAACGACTGCAGCCTGAGCCCGATCTGTCTCCCCCTGGCCGTGGCTCCCGCCCAGCTCGACCAGCTCGACCAGATCATCCAGCGCGGACGACCACTGAAACGTGGTGAGCACCTGTTCCGCGCCGCCGACGATTTTCATTCCGTTTACGCGGTTCGCTCCGGAGCACTGAAGACCTACGTGCTTTCCGATGAAGGCGAGGAGCAGGTGACTGGTTTTTATCTGCCCGGTGAAATTCTCGGCATGGACGGCATCAGCACCGCCCGCCACCTGTCCAACGCCAAGGCGTTGGAGACCTCAACGGTGTGCGAGATCCCTTTCCACCGCCTGGAGGATCTGTCGCACAAGATTCCCAGCCTGCAGCATCATTTCTTCGGTCTGATGAGCAAGGAAATCCGTGCCGACCGGGAATTGCACATGCTGCTCAGCAAGAAGAGCGCCGACGACCGCGTGGCCTCGTTGCTGCTCTCCCTGGCCACCCGGCAACAACGTCGCGGGCTCAGCAACAAACGCTTCCGCCTGCCCATGTCCCGCTACGACATCGCCAACTATCTGGGCCTGGCGGTGGAAACCGTGAGCCGTATCTTTACCCGCTTTCAACAGCAGAACCTGCTCTGGGTGGATGGCCGCGAGGTAGAAATTCTTGATCGCCCGGCCCTGTGCGGCACCGGTCGCCTGGATTCCGTGCAGGACGCTTGATTCCCGCTAGCAAGGACACCGACTATGAGCTCCGAAAATGGCATTCTGGTTTTCCTCGACCGCGACCTGAAAGCGCCGCAACCGGCCCTGGAAAAAGCGCTACAACTGTCCCGGGCCTCCGGCCTGCCACTGACCGTGGCGATCAACAGCGATTCCCCGGCGATGCGCCGCGCGGTGGGCTTCGACGATGCGCGCCGGGAAAGCGCCGAACGCCAGATCGCCAAGGCATGGGAAAAGCGCATTGATGAGCTGACCGCTGGAGAAACCACCGTCAATAAACGCGTGGCGCCGCACCGCGACGCGGAAACGGCCCTGCGTGACACCGTGGTGGAATGCGCCCCCGCCCTGGTGGTGGTTCACACCAGCGAGGAAGGCACCCTCAAACGCCACCTGTTCACTCCTCGCGACTGGCTGCTGATCCGTCATGCGCCCTGCCCCGTGCTGTGCGTGCATTCCCAGCCCTGGGGAACGCCTCCGCGCTTCACCGCCGCCGTGGAACCGGAAGAAAAGCCCGGCGGCCTGGACGCCGCGGTGATTCACACCGCCCGGTATTGGAGCGAGCAACTGCACGGGGAACTGGAAGCGGTGCATGTGCTTGAGCACCCGGACGAAACCCTGCTGCTGGTGGCCGGCGAAGCCCTGCCCGAATACGCCGCCAGCGCCAACAGCATCCGCGAGTACCACGAAAAAGCGCTGGCCGAATTCGCCAAACGCGAGAACCTGCCGGAGGACAGGACCACCCTGCTGGAAGGTCCGGTTACCCGCACCCTCACCGACTACTGCGAAGAGGAAGGCGCGGATCTGCTGGTGGTCGGCACGGTGCGCCGCAATACCGTGGAGCGCCTGCTGCTTGGCGCCACCGCCGAATCCCTGCTTACCCGCACCGGCAACGACGTGCTGGTGGTCAAGCCCGAGGATTTCGAAAGCGACTGGCGCTGACGCTCTCCGTTGATCGCGACCGGAGTCGCTCCTACCGCGAAGCAGGCACCGTAGGAGCGGCTTCAGCCGCGATTCGTTTCAGGCGCGATCCCCCCTCACCGGCCACCTTCACTGCTCTTCACGCCGGAACACCGGCCTGGTGTCGGTGGACGCTTCCGCGTCGTGACGATAGCCTGCTTCCCGGAATTTCTTCAGAGCCGCCGGCTTGTCGATGCCTTCGCGCAGAATCCAGGCGGCCATCAAGCCCCGGGCTTTTTTCGCATAAAAGCTGATCACCTTGTACTTGCCGTTTTTCTCGTCCTGGAACACCGGTTCGATCACCGGCCCCGGCAGCCGCTTGGGGTGCACGGATTTGAAGTACTCGTTGGAGGCCAGGTTCACCAGCACGTCGGTGCCGGCGGCCTTCATATCCTTGATCAATTGGTCGGTGATGATCTCGCCCCAGAATTGGTAGAGATCCTTGCCACGGGCATTGTCCAGCCGCGTTCCCATCTCCAGACGGTAAGGCTGCATCAGGTCCAGGGGGCGGAGTACGCCATACAGACCGCTGAGAATGCGCAGGCGCTTTTGCGCCGCCTGCAAGTCATCGGCATCGAAGCGTTCAATATCCAGCCCGGTATAGACGTCGCCTTTGAAGGCGAAGATCGCGGGTCGGGCATTGTCCTTGTCGAACGGCGTTGACCACTGCGCGAACCGTTCCACGTTAAGATGGGCGATCTTGTCACTGACCTTCATCAGGCTGGCCAGGTCCGCCGGCGAGAGCTGGCGGGCACGCGCCACCAGTTCCGCGCTGTCGTCGAGCAGGCGCGGTCGGGTTGCGCGCAAGGACGGCAGCGGCGACTCGTAATCCAGGGTTTTCGCCGGTGACACAACGATCAGCATGGTGTTCTCCTTTACATGACGCGACACTGATTATAAGAAGACCACGTAAAGAAGAAACCCATGGGCCCGATCGACGGCGCCCACGAGACCGGGGAGTAACGATTAACGATGCGTTTCCTGTTGATTCTGACCGTCACCGTGGCGGTGGTAGTGCTGCTGTGGGGCAGTTGGCAAGCGGGCCGCCGGCCCTTCTACCTGGCTCTGGCCGGAGTGCTGGTGGCGGGCACCCTGTTTGGCGCGGCGACCCTGTTCACCGATCAGGAGCGGCGCGCCCCGGCGGACCCGGAGACAGTCATCGCCGAGGTATCCCAGGTGCACCGCACGGAAACCACCTACCGGCTCAGTGGCGACATCGCCAACCGGGGCGAGCATGCGGTGGCGCGGGTGCAACTGGCGGTGGAAGCGCTGCGCTGCCCGCCGGCCACCGCCTGCGAGGTAATCCACGAGAGCCGGGAGACGGTGTCCATGCACATTCCGCCCAATGGCCGCTACCCGCTGAACCTGTCGGTGGCGCGCCCGGAACCCGACATCCAGGCGGATCGCTGGCGCCTGCGAGTGCTGCGCGTGGAGGTTTATGGCCGTTAGCGTTCCATTTTTCAGGGCTGGCCAAGCGAAAACGAAATGGTCACAATGCCGGCTCCCTGAAGCACAGCAGCGGCTGTAGGAGAGATCATGGCAGCGCTCATTCCTGGTCAAGCCACCCCCATCGCGCCCCACGCCTGGCGGGTCCTGGGCCGCAACCCGGGAATGATGACCGGGCCCGGCACCAACAGCTATCTGCTCGGTGATCGGACCCTCACCGCCATCGACCCGGGACCGGAAGACCCCGAGCATACCCGCGCCCTGCTGCGCGCGGCGGAACAACTGGAACGCCCCATCGAGCGCATTCTGGTCACCCACACGCACCGGGACCATTCCCCCGGCGCCCGGGCCCTGGCCGAGGCCACCGGCGCGGAAATGCTCGGCCCACCGGTCCCCGATGACGGGCTGCAGGACGAGAGCTGGTCTCCGGCCCGGCTGTTAAGCCACGGCGACCTGCTGGACTGCGGCGGGGTGCCGCTGGAAGTGATCGCCACCCCCGGCCATGTCGGCAACCACCTGTGCTACCTTATGGTCGATCAGCGTCTGCTGTTCACCGGCGACCACCTGATCCAGGGCTCCACCGTGGTGATCGCGCCGCCGTCCGGCTCCATGGCCGAATACATGGCCTCCCTGGCGCTGCTGCGCGACTATCGCATCGATACCATGGCACCGGGCCACGGCGAACTGATTACCGAACCGATGGCCACCGTGGACAAGACCCTGGCCCATCGCCGGGAGCGGGAACGAAAAGTGTTCGAAGCGCTGGATGCCACCCCGGTAACGGTGCAGGAGCTGGTCACCCGGGTCTACGCCGACGTGCCTGACTTTCTGCACGGCGTTGCCTGCCTGTCCCTGGAAGCCCATCTGATCAAGTTGCGCGACGAGGATCGCGTCAGCCACGAACAAGGCAAATGGTCGGTCTGAAAGGCGGTTGCAGCTTTCAACCTGCCCCTATAACCAACCCTTGCGCTTGAAATACCAATAGGGCGCGATGCCGGACAGAATCATCAATCCGATCACCATCGGATAGCCGAACTTGAACTGCAGCTCCGGCATCACCTGGAAGTTCATACCGTAGATGCTGGCGATCATGGTCGGCGGCAGGAACACCACGGCGGCGATCGAGAAAATCTTGATGATCTGGTTCTGCTCGATGTTGATGAAGCCCTGGGTGGAATCCATCAGGAAGTTGATCTTCTCGAACAGGAAGGTGGCGTGGGACATCAGGGTATCCAGGTCGTGCTGGATTTCCGAACAGGTGCGGCGGCGGTCCTTGTCGGCGCGCACGTAACGCTGAATGAATGAAATCGAACGCTGGGTGTCCATCAAACACAGGCGCACCTTGCCATTGCTGTCCTCCAGGTGGGCCAGCTTCTCGATGCCGTCCTCCAGCTCCGCCTCCTCATCTTCCAGCACCAGGTAGCTGACGTCCTCCAGGTCCCGGTGAATGTCCTCCAGGGTGTCCGCCAGGTTCTCCGTTTTCTGCTCAAGGATATTGAGCAGGATATCCAGCGGCTCCTGGACCCGAACCCAGCCACGCCGCACGCGCAGACGCATCAAGCGGAAATCCGGCAGCCGTGAGTCGCGGAAGGTGAGCAGGCGCCCGGGTTGCAACACGAACGCCACGGTAGCGGTGCGGTGGCGACCCTCGGCCTGGTAGACGAACAGGGAGTGGACGTGCAGGCCGTGCTCATCGTGGAAGAAGCGCGCCGAGGATTCGATCTCCTCCACATCGTCGGAGGCCGGCAGCGCCTGACGGAACAAATGCTGCACCTGCTCGCGTTCCTCGTCGGTGGCATCGACCATGTCGATCCAACTCGCCGCGTCGGAAGTCGTGGGCGTCAAATCGGCCACGTCGCGCTCGCGCAGAACGCCATTCTCGATATCGTAGACGTGCAGCATGTTAGACTCCCGAAACGGTCAGAGAACATCGACAGCGGTTAGATAGAGCAGCGCGTCATGAGTGTCAACTCCACCCTATCACGCCCGCCCTCCTGGCCCGCTCCCACGGAGCTGGGCCATGGCGCGCGGTTGTGGCTTTTCTCCGGGGTTCTCGGCGAACAGGCCACGCCGTTGTTCCACACGCTTTGTAACGAATTGCCCTGGGAGTCTCCCACGGTGCGTGTATTCGGCCGTGAACACCCGGTACCGCGCCGCACCTGCTGGCTGGCCGACGCCGGCGTGCGCTACCGCTACTCCGGCCTGGTGCACGAAGGCCACGGCTGGCCGCACCACCTCGCCGCCCTGCGTCACCGCCTCACCGAGCTTACCGGTCGCGCCCCCAACGGCGTGCTCGCCAACCTCTACCGCGACGGCGACGACACCATGGGCTGGCATCGCGATAACGAACCGGAACTGGGCCCCACGCCCTGGGTGCTCTCCTACAATCTCGGCGCCAGCCGCGACTTCGCCTTCCGCCGCCACGGCGAGCACCGCCAAGCCCACATCCTGACCCTGCACCACGACGACCTGCTGGTGATGTCGCCGCAAACCCAGCACCACTTCGAACACGCCCTGCCCCGCCGCCGCCGCGTCAACGCCCCCCGCCTCAACCTCACCTTCCGAGAAATCATTCCCCGCTAACTCCCCTACGAAGCCGCGGGTGATGCTACCTCGAAGCGTCTCGGCGTGGGCCCCCTTCCGGGACCCTGTTTGACAGGATGTCAAACCGGGAGTCTCCAGGGACGGATTCACGACGTTCCCGGAAGGGGTCCCACGACGAGACGCGGCCCCGATCGAGAACCAGCCCGTCTCGTGGCAGCCCCCTCTGGAGAACATCGACAAGATCAACCAAAAAACAGATAACTCAACCCGATCGCCGCCACCAACCCGGCCAGATCCGCCCCCAACCCACACCAAAGCGCGTACCGCATATCCCGAATTCCCACGCTGCCGAAGTACACCGCCAGCACGTAGAAGGTGGTCTCCGTGGAGCCCTGCATCACCGCCGCCATCTTGCCGGCCAGGGAATCCACCCCCTGGCTCTGCATCACGTCCAGCATCGCCGCCCGCGCACCGGAGCCACTCAACGGCTTAAGCAGAGCCACCGGCAAGGCATCCACGAACCGGGTGTCCCAGCCCAACGCCGCCACGCCGTGGCGGATACCGTCCAGAAACAATTCCAGGGCACCGCTGGCACGCAGCATGGCGATGGCGGCAAGCATCGCCACCAGATACGGAATCAATTTCACCGCCAGGTGAAAGCCTTCCTTCGCCCCCTCCACGAAGCAATCGTAGCTGTCCACCCGAGCCCGCCAGGCGGCCCAGAAAAAGGCCGCGATCACCGCCAGCAGAATGCCGTTGCCAAGCAGACCGGACAGCGTCGAGCCCAGCGCCGGCGGCGCCAGCCAGATGCCCAGGGCCAACAACCCGAGCAGAGCCAGCCAGCCCCCCGCCACCGCCAGTAGCAACGGATCGCGCAGCGGTATCCGCTGC
Organism: Alloalcanivorax marinus; assembly: GCF_016785095.1. Lineage (GTDB taxonomy): Bacteria > Pseudomonadota > Gammaproteobacteria > Pseudomonadales > Alcanivoracaceae > Alloalcanivorax > Alloalcanivorax marinus_A. The sequence goes on from NZ_JAEKJB010000001.1 coordinate 20,887, forward strand.
ACCCGGGCGGTGAGCGCCACGCCCACGAAGGTGGATACGGTGGTCGCCATGAGCATGGGCAGGTACACCGCCGCCGGGTCGGCGGCGCCCTGCTGGGCGCGGTAGAGCAGTACCGTTACCGGCACCAGTGTCACTGACGAGGTGTTCAGCACCAGAAACATGATCTGGCTGTCGGTGGCTCGGCGCGGTCGCGGATTGTCGGCCTGCAACGCCTCCATGGCCTTCAGCCCCAGGGGCGTGGCCGCGTTGTCCAGGCCCAGCATGTTGGCGGCCAGGTTCATGGACACCGCCGCGCCGGCGGCCGGGTCCCGGCGCAGCGACGGCATCAGCCGCGCCAGCAGCGGGCGTACCGCGCCGGCCAGGCGATCGGCCAGGCGGCTTTCCTCGGCGAGCCGGAACAGGCCGCTCCACAGAGCCAGCACGCCGATCAGGCCCAGGCTTACCTCCACCGCCAGGTCGGCGGCGCGCCACAACGCCGCCACCACCCGCGCCGGCGCTTCCAGGTCGCCGCTCAAAAGCTGCCCCAGCGCGCCGAGGATGCCGATCAGAAAAAACCCGGTGAATAAACGATGCACGGCCGTCGTGGTCCCATGGCTGGCAAAGGCCACAGTATGTCGCGGGCGCCGCCGCTTGCCTATGGGCGGCCCCCTGTGCGTGGCCGCCGATTCCCTTATACTGGGGCAAAACCTTTGATCCAAACACAACCGAGTTCGCCCATGTCCGTATTCCGAAAGCTGTTAGGCGTGTTTCTCGCGGCCCTGTTGCTGGGCGGCGCCCTCAAGGTGGGCGGCGACCTCAAAGCCGGCCCCGAGGTCCAGGGGGCGCTCAAGCCCGAGGCCGTGCACCGCGAGGCCACCGAGGAAATCGTCGACCGGCTCGACCTGCACTACCGCCGGCTCAAATTCGACGATGCGCTGTCCGCCCGGGTGCTGGAGCAATACCTGAAGGACCTGGACCCCAATCGGCTGTACTTCACCCGCCAGGACATCGACGACTTCCAGGTTTATCGCGACAAGCTGGATGACCAGCTCGAGGACGGCGAACTGGAAGCGGGCTACACCATTTTCAATCGCTTCCAGACACGCCTGGAGGCCCGCCTGACGGAAATCCTCGACGACATCAAGGCCGGTTTCGACGACTGGTCCTTCGACGGCGACGAGGAAGTGCTGGTGGACCGCAGCGAGGCGGACTGGGCCGCCAATGACGCGGCCCTGGACCAGATCTGGCGCCGCCAGTTGAAGAACGCGGTGCTCTCCATGCGCCTCAACGGCACCGAGGACGAGGCCATCCAGGAGCGTCTCACCAACCGCTACGAAAGCCAGCTCAACCGGGTGCGCCAGAACACTTCCGAGGATGTGTTCCAGACCTATATGAACGCGCTGGCGCAGTCCTTCGACCCGCACACCAACTACTTCACCCCGCACAATTCCGAGAACTTCGACATCAGCATGAGCCGTTCCCTGGAAGGCATCGGCGCGGTGCTGCAGTACGAGGACGGCTACACCAAGGTGGTGCGCCTGGTGCCCGGCGGCCCGGCCGCCAAGCACGGTCAGATCAAGCCCGCAGACCGCATCGTCGCGGTGGGCCAGGAAGACGGCGACATGATCAACGTGATCGGCATGCGCCTGGACGAGGTGGTGGACATGATCCGCGGGCCCAAGGGCTCCGAGGTACGCCTGGAAGTGATCCCCGCCGGCAGCGCCAGCGAGCACGACACCCGCACCATCGCCATCACCCGCAACAAGGTGGTACTGGAGGAACAGGCCGCCAAGAAGGAAGTGATCAAATTCCAGCATGACGGCGACACCGTCAAGCTGGGCGTGATCGAGATTCCCGCCTTCTACATGGACTTCAATGCCTTCCATCGCGGCGACCCCAACTACACCAGCACCACCCGGGACGTGGCCGAGCTGCTGGTGGAGCTGCGCAAGGAAAACGTGGACGGCCTGGTGATCGATCTGCGCAACAACGGCGGCGGTTCGCTGCTGGAGGTGAATAAGCTGGTCAGCCTGTTCATCAATCGTGGCCCCACCGTGCAGGTGCGCGAGGCCGGTGGCCGCGTCAGCGTCGAGAACGATCAGTATCCGGGCATGCTCTACGCCGGCCCCATGGCGGTTCTCGTGAACCGCTACAGCGCCTCGGCCTCGGAGATCTTCGCCGGCGCCATGCAGGACTACGGTCGCGCCTTGATTGTCGGTGATCAGACCTACGGCAAGGGCACCGTGCAGACCCTGCTGGATCTGAACCACGGCAAGCTGAAAATGACCAATGCCAAGTTCTACCGGGTATCCGGCTCCAGCAACCAGAATCTGGGCATCGTGCCGGATGTGAACATGCCCTCTCTGATCGACAAGCAGGAGGTGGGTGAAAGCAGCCTGCCCAACGCGATGCCATGGGACGAGATCAAACCGGCGGATTATCAGCGCTACCAGGACCTGGTACCGCTGCTGCCGGCGTTGCGGGAGCGCCACGACAAGCGCATCCAGGACAACCCGGAATTCGTGTACGTGGAAAAACTGCGCGACCTGCTGCGCCAGGCCAACGAGCGCCATGAGCTATCGCTCAACGCCGAGCAGCGCCAGGCCTGGCAGCGGGACTTCGACGGCAAGCGCCTGGCCATCGAGAACCGCCTGCGCGAATACCGGGGCGAGGACACGATCGACAAGATGGAAGACCTGCGCAAACTGGAGGAACAGCGTGCTCTCGACCCGGAGGCCAACGAGGAGCCCATGGACGAGGACCCCTATCTGCGCGAAACCGGCCATATTCTGGCCGACATGATGGGCCTCCTCCATGAACAGCGGGTCGCCGACAAGGGAACCGGCCTGTAAACCGGTGTAAGGACTCCTGAAGAACCGGCCCTGGATCAGGCCAGGGCCTTGAACCCCCAGCGGGCCGGGTCGCCCCCCAATCCCACCTTGAGGGTGCGCCGGCCCAGACCGTGATTGAAATCCTCCAGGCGCCGCTTGGCCGCGTCCGGCAGCAGCCGCTGCCCAAGGCTGGCGGCGCCCAGCGCGGCGCGCGTCAGACGCACCGCCGCCGCCGAGGACACCCGGCTGTGCAGGTTTAGATCATCGGCCATGGCGTCGCCGATCAGATACCGGCTTACCGCCACCAGCACGTCATAGGGAAGATGAAACGGTGGCTTGTTGCTCATGTCGCGCAGCAACGCCTTGGCCAGCGCCTCGCTGTCCCCGGTGGGATCATAAAGGTGAGAGGTAAGCTGCAGTGCCAGCACTTCCTGCTCCTCCAGACTGGTGGTGAGCAGCGCTTCGTCCACGCCCAGCAGGTAGCCCGCGTAGCGCCAGAAGTAATGCATCGCCTCGTGCTCTTCACGGCTGATGTACAGCCCCATGCGCTTGAGCCCACGCACCACCATGTAGTCGAATTCCAGCACCGTGCCGGCCATGTCCTCCTGGTTGATGGGCAGATCGTAGCGGTCTTCGTCCCAGTCACCGCGTTCGGCCAGGAAACGGCGTACCGCGGCATGCAGGAGCCGCACTTCCATCACCGTGCGGTGGCCAAGCCCTCCGGGGCGCAAGCCGTCCGGAGCCGCGATGTTGTGCAGCATCTGACCGGTTTCGTAGATGCGCCGGGAGACATCCTTTTGTAAACGACCGGTGGCCACCAGTACCTGGGAGGGTTTGTTGTGGGCATAGCCCTCCACCAGGCTGGAACACATCAACACCAGCCCCTGCAGGGCGCCGTGACGGCGATACATGCGCCGGCCCAGTTCCATGGCCTCGAAGTCCACCCAGCCCGGCACCCTGAAACAATGCTCCAGGAAGTCCCGGTAGACGCCGCCCTCCTCCCCGGCACGTCGCTCGACCTCCTCCAGCAAACCGGAAGGACGACGGAACGGGACCGATTCCAGACAACGGTCCGCCAGCGGGTCCTGGACCCGGCGCCAGCTCTGCAACCGGGAATGGGAATAGCGATCGAACCAGATATGCTCCCGGGGCGTGCTCGGGCCCGCCCGCAGGCGGGCCAGTTCGGTGGGCGTGGCCATGATTGTGCTCCTGATACCGGGCCGGCTCAGAACCGGCGGGTTCTGTACACGCTAGAGCGCCACCCGGGCGCGGTCAAGACAGCGGATTCGCCCAGCGGACCAGGGTATCGGTCAACCAGGCCGGTGCGTCCAGGGACAGGTCATGGCCGGCGTCCGGATGCACCGCCAGAGGCCGCTCCCAGGCCCGCGCCAGGGCCCGGGAACAGTCCGGGTGCACCAGTCGGTCGCCGGCGCCGTTGATCACCAGCACCGAAGGCCCCTCGGGCAGCCTCGCCGGCGCCCGGAAACGGGCCGCCGCCCACAGCTGGCGCACGGTATTGGCGGCGGACACCGGTCGTGCCCGATCCACCGCCAGGAATCGCCGGGCCACCGCGTCCCGCTCCAGCGGCGACAGGTGGTTGGTGGTGATATCCAGAATCATGCGCTCCCGGGCCAGCCGGTCGCGGCTCAGCAATCCCTGGCACAGAATCCGTCCATAATTGCCAGGGCGCAGGCGCCGCCAGAACGGGCTGAACGGCGCCGCGCTGGAATTGATCAGCGCCGCGGCGGCCACCTGCCGTGGATACCGTTTCAGCCATTCCACCGCCACCATGCCGCCCAGCGACAACGCCACCAAACGCACCGGCCCTTCCACGCCAAGGCCGGCCAGTTGATCCCGGGCGGCGTCCACCATGGCCGCCACCCGCGCCGGGCTGCGTTTCCGGTGCAGCACGCCGTTACCCGGCAGATCCAGGGGCAGCACCCGGTGGCCGCTGCCCAGCGCCGAGGCCAGGCGCTCGGCGAACCCCTCCCAGTGGGCCTGCTCGCGCACCAGCCCGCGCAGCAGAATCCAGGTGGTCTGCATATCCATCCCCATGTAGGTATTCGAGGCATCCCACGATAGAATGCGGGGGCGTTCGGGACCCCGCCGTCCCCTCTGTTCATCGTTGGCGCGAGGCACTATGGCACGAAAAACCGTGAAACGGGTAAAGACCGGCTCCCTGGAACGCCGCTTCTCACTGGCCCGGGCCGGTTTCCTGGCCGGCGCGCGCTACGCCACCACCAGCGCCGGCGGCCTGTTCAGCAGTGCCGACAAGCGCGAGGCGCGGCGCCGGGAAAATTTGTCCGAGCGAGCCCGGGAACTGGTCGACGAACTCGGTCGGCTGAAAGGCTCGGTGGTCAAGATCGGCCAGATGATGGCGCTGTTCGGCGAGCACTTCCTGCCCGAGGAGGTTACCGCCGCCCTGCATACCCTGGAGAACAGCACCACCGCCCTGGAATGGCCGGCGGTTGAGAAGCATCTCAAGCAGCAACTGGGCACCGTCAAACTCAGCGAGCTGGACGTGGACCCGGAGCCCCTGGGGGCCGCCAGCCTGGGCCAGGTACACCGGGCCCGGCGCAAAAGCGACGGTCGCCAACTGGTGCTCAAGATCCAGTACCCCGGCGTCGCCGACGCCATCGACTCGGATATGCGTGCCCTGGTGCGTCTGTTGAAACTGAGTCGGCTGGTGCCGATCACCGAGCAATTCAACCAGTGGCTCGATGAAGTGCGCGCCATGCTTGGCCGCGAGGTGGATTACGACCTTGAGGCACACACCACCCGACACTTCCGCCAGGCGCTGCTCGACGATCCGCGCTTCGTGGTGCCGGAGGTGTTCGGCGACTACTCCACTCACAACATTCTCTGCCTGTCCTACGAAGAAGGCGTGCACATCAGCGACCCGTCGGTGACCGAGCTTGGCCAGGAACGGCGCAATTTCCTGGGCCGCGCGATCATGGAGCTGTGCTGTCGGGAGGTGTTCGAGTGGGACAAAATGCAGACCGACCCCAACTTCGGCAACTACCTGATGCGGGTCGGCGAGGATGGCCGCGACCAGATCGTGCTGCTCGATTTCGGCGCCATTCGTGATTTCGATGACGATGTGCTGGGGCCCGGCCGGGAAATGATCCGCGCCGCCTGGTATCACGATACCGACCGCCTGGTGGATGCGATGCGCGCCCTGGGCTTTTTGTCCGGCGATGTGCCCCGGCGCCTGCTGGATGATTTCGCGGCGCTGTGTTTCGAGGCCATCGAAGCCCTGCAGGACCCGGACCGCTTCCCGCCACCGCCCTCGGTGGTCAATGAAAAGGGTGAATATCTGTGGGGCGAAAGCGACCTGCCGAACCGGGTGATGAACCGCGCCAGCCGCACCGCCCTGTCGGTGCATTTCGACGTGCCGCCCAAGGAATTCATCTTTTTGTTCCGGAAATTGCTGGGGGCTTACACCTTTTTACATGTGATCAAGGCACAGGTGCGCGGAAACACCATTCTGGAGCCGTTCGTGCATATGCGGGAAGCGTCGGACCGGGCCATTGTTGATCAAAAACTGAACAAAACTGAGAAAAAACGGTGATCTTTCCGCTCAATTATTGACCGTTCGTCCAGTGGACAGACATTTCTTGTTTGCCAAGCTGGTCACTCCACAATAAGGTTAGCAGCCTGCTCGGCGGCCGGTTTGAATAAACCGGCCGTTTTTCGAGGTCCCGGAAAAAAATCCGGGACCGGTTTGACGAACCATAAGATGGGGGTAACGCAGGTGATTATCGGTGTACCCAAGGAAATCTGCCCCGGCGAGGAACGGGTGGCTCTTACGCCCGCCAACGTCGGCGCACTTTTGAAGAAGCAAGGCGTCGAGATTCTGATCGAACACGGCGCCGGCGAGGCGGCTGGCTTTACCGACGGCGAGTACGAGAGCGCCGGCGCGAAGCTCGTCGACAGGGACAACGTCTTTTCCAACGCTCAGGCTATCCTGCAAGTCCAGACTCCGGGTAGCAATACGACCAATGGCGATAAGGATCTGGACAACCTGAAAGCCGATCAGTTCCTGATTGGCATGACGGATCCACTCGCCAATCCTCAATTCGCCCAAACCCTGGCCGACCATAAGGTCACCGGCATCGCCCTGGAACTGATTCCGCGCATCACGCGCGCCCAGTCCATGGACGTGCTGTCTTCCATGGCCATGATCGCCGGCTACAAGTGCGTGCTGCTGGCGGCCAACGCCTCGCATCGCATGTTCCCGATGAACATGACCGCCGCGGGCACCCTGAACGCCTCCCGGGTGTTCGTGATGGGCGCCGGCGTGGCCGGCTTGCAGGCCTGCGCCACCGCCAAGCGTCTCGGCGCCATCGTGGAAGCCTACGATGTGCGTCCCGCCGCCCGTGAACAGATCCTTTCAGTGGGCGCCAAGCCCGTGGAACTGGACCTGGATACCGGCGAGGCGGAAGGCTCCGGCGGCTACGCCAAGGCCCAGGGCGAGGACTTCCTCAAGCGTCAGCGCGAACTGATGACCGAGGTGATCAAGGAAATGGACGTGGTGGTCACCACCGCCGCCGTTCCCGGCGCCAAGAGCCCGATCCTGGTCACCGCCGACATGGTCAAGGCGATGAAGCCCGGTTCCGTGATCGTCGATCTGGCGGCGGAGCGCGGTGGCAACTGTGAGCTCACTCAGGCCGGCGAGACCGTGGTGGAGAACGGCGTGCTGATCATCGGCCCCACCAACGTGCCCTCCTCCGTGCCGTTCCATGCCAGCCAGATGTTCGGCAAGAACATGGAAAACCTGCTCAACCTGCTGCTCGACGACAACGGCGACCTGCAACTCGATTTCGAGGACCAGATCGTGGCCGACACCGTGATCAGCCACGCCGGCGACGTGCCCCAGGCACGGCTGCGCGAGATGCTGGGCCTGCCGGAACTCAAGAAAGCCGAACCGGAAGCGTCCGACGACGCCGAAGGCGACCACGGCGAGGAGGACAAGTAATGGACTTCGTGGCACAGCTTACCCTCTTTGTACTGGCGATCTTCCTGGGTGTGGAACTGATCACCAAGGTACCGCCGACCCTGCACACTCCCTTGATGTCCGGCTCCAACGCGATCTCCGGCATTACCCTGGTGGGCGCCCTGATCGCCGCCGGCTCCGACGCGGGTCTTCTGATCAACGTGCTCGGCTTCATTGCCGTGGTGCTGGCGACCATCAACGTGATTGGCGGCTTCATGGTCACCAATCGCATGCTCGCGATGTTCAAGAGGAAGTAACCCATGCAGATTTCCGATAACTGGATTGATATCGCCTATCTGATCTCGGCCATTCTCTTCGTTCTTGGCATCAAGGGCCTGACCAAGCCGAAGACCGCCGTTCGCGGCAACATGCTGGCGGCCGCCGGCATGGGCGTGGCCTGTGTGGTCACCCTGCTGCACCGCGACATCGTCACCTATGAAATCATCATCGCCGGCGTCATCGTCGGCGGCGTGATCGGCGCCATCCTGGCCAAGAAAGTGCAGATGACCGCCATGCCACAGTTGGTGGCCCTGCTTAACGGCTTCGGCGGCGGCGCGTCCTTCGCGGTGGCGGCGGCGGAGTTCTTCCGCGGCGGGCACCCGGACGTGGTGGGCATCATCGCCACCGGCGCGGCGGTGCTGATCGGCGCCGTCACCCTGACCGGCTCCTTCGTGGCGTTCGCCAAGCTGCAGGAACTGATCGGCGGCAAACCGATGGGTTTCCCCGGCATGAAGCTGGTCAACGCGCTGCTCCTGATCGGCTCCCTGGTGGCGATCGGTTACCTGGTGATGAACCCGGGCACGCCGCTCGTGTTCTGGGCGCTGGCCATCGCCGCCGCCGTCCTCGGCGTGCTGCTGGTGCTGCCGATTGGCGGCGCCGACATGCCGGTGGTGATCGCGCTGCTCAACTCTTACTCCGGTATCGCCGCGTCCGCCGCCGGTTTCGTGATGGGCAACAGCGCTCTGATCGTCACTGGTTCCCTGGTGGGCGCCTCCGGTCTGATCCTCACGCAGATCATGTGCAAGGCCATGAACCGCTCGCTCACCAACGTGCTGTTCGGCGTGATGGCCGAGGCCGGCGAAGCGATGGATCAGGACGAGGTGTACGAGGGTAAGATCAAGTCCACCTCCGCCGAGGAAGTGGCCATGGTGCTGGAAACCGCTCAGCGCGTGGTGATCGTGCCCGGCTTTGGTCTGGCCATGGCGCAGGCCCAGCACGCGGTGCGCGAGCTGGCCGATACCATCGAGGCCCATGGTGGCGAGGTGGAGTACGCGATTCACCCGGTGGCGGGCCGTATGCCCGGCCATATGAACGTGCTGCTGGCGGAAGCGGAAGTGCCCTACGACAAGCTCAAGGACATGGACGCGATCAACCCGACCTTCGAGCAGACCGACGTGGCCATCGTGCTCGGCGCCAACGACGTGACCAACCCGCTGGCCCGCGAGGACAAAGGCAGCCCGATTTACGGCATGCCGATCCTCAACGTGGACAAGGCCAAGACCGTGGTGGTGGTGAAGCGCTCCTTGAGCCCGGGCTTCGCCGGCCTGCCCAACCCGCTGTTCGCCAAGGACAACACCCTGATGTTGTTCGGCGATGGCAAGGGTGCCGTGGTGGACATCACCACCGCCCTCAAGGAAGGCTGATCGCCGCGATCATCCGACCCCAGGAAGCCCGGCCTCGCGCCGGGCTTTTTTGTGGCTGACCGTTTGGCTTGGCCGCGCGTTCGTGGGCCGGTCTCTCCATCAGGGCCGCGTCTCGTCGTGGTCCCCCTTCCGGGAACGCCGCCCCGCCGCGCCTGGCGCGGTCGTGCCCCTTCAATCCGTGCCGGTGGGCCAGCGCGCCAGAGCGCGATAGCCGTCCTGTTCCGGCGGGCTTTGGTAGAACATCACTTCGCGCACTGGCAGGGTCCAGGGGCCCGGCACCGGGTTGGACTCGGTCGGCGCGGGCAGCCGCGCCAGGGTCACGTGGGGCAGGAAGCGCCGTGTCTCCGCCGCCACGCCCGCGTCTCGCAGCACTCGCCAAACCGCCCCGTGCAGGGCCAGCAGGCGTGGGTCCCGTTCCGCCAGGGCCGCCAGGACGCGACCACCGGCGCGGGGGAACACGTCCACCGCCGGCAGCGTCAGGTCGAAGGCCGGCGTGGCGGCGGCGATGCCGGCCAGGGCCGGCCACAGCGCCCGGGCCCAGCCGCCGGACCGTTCGCCAAGAAAGGCCAGAGTCAGGTGCAGGTCCGTGGCGGCTACCGGCCGAGCCCGGGCCGGCAAGGGCAGGCGCCCCAGCGCGGCGCCCGGCTCGGCGGGGACCGGCAGGCCGATGAAACAGCGCATGTCGGGTGTTCTCCATGGTCAGGGCGGCGTGCCGGCGTTAGAATGCCGCCCCCTATCGCGAGATGGCGCATGAGCACTCAAGCACGCATCCTCCCTCAGTTGCCCGGCAAAGGCCAGCCGGCCCGGTGAACCACGAGGGCACCGATCAGCCGATCAAGGGCGCTTTGCTGCTGGTACTGGGTGAAGGTCTGCTGGCGGTGATGGCGGCGATGATCAAGCATCTGTCCGACACCATGCCGGTGGAGGTCATCGTGTTCGGTCGCAACCTGTTGGGCCTGGCGGTGCTGATGCCGGTCCTGGTGGCCAGTGGCGGCATCCGCGATCTGCGTACCGGACACCTGGGGCTGCACTTCATTCGCGGTTTCACCGGCGTGTCCGCCATGTTCTGCTTCTTCTATACCATCGCCCATATTCCGCTGGCCGAGGCGGTGCTGGTGAAGATGACGGTACCTTTCTTCCTGCCGCTGGTGGCCTGGCTGTGGCTGGGTGACCGCATCAGCGGCCATACCTGGCTGGCGATTCTGATTGGTTTCGTGGGGGTGGGCGTGATCCTGCAGGCCGGTCATGGCGCCGTCGACCCGGTGATGCTGGTGGCCCTGGCCGGCGCCATGATCATGAGCATCGCCAAGGTCAGCATTCGTCGCATGGCGGCCAGCGAGCCGCCGCACCGGGTGGTGTTCTACTTCTCCCTGTTCGCCACCCTGTTCTCCGCCCTGCTGCTGCTGCGCGTGCGTCAGTGGCCCAACGCCGAGGAGGCACTGTGGATGCTCGGCATCGGCGCGGTAGCGATCGGCGGCCAGTTCGCGATGACCAATGCCTACCAGATCGCCCGACCGGGCCAGGTGGGGGTCTACAATTATTCCGCCGTGGTGTGGGCGGCGCTGCTGGGCTGGGTGTTCTGGGGCGAAACCCTGGTGCTGTCCACGGTACTTGGCACTCTGCTGATCATCGGCGCCGGTATCTGGAATCTGAAAACCCGCTGAGCCCCTCCCCGGCCGCTTCTTCACGCTTTACCGTTTTTGACCTTTCCGGCGCTGCCAACCGGGGGGCGGATCAACTACGCTGACCTTTCCTGGGGGACAATCACGGATAATAAAGGAGCGCCCCATGGTATTACGCACCATCTTTCTGGTCGCCACGCTGACCCTTCTGGCCGGCTGCGACACCACCCGCCACTGGGCCTACGACCAGGGCATGGCGTTCGAGAAATGGCGTGCCGGCCTGGACGATCGCCATGTGGAAACCAAGGATGGCCTGAACTGGCATGTACTGACCAGCAACGGCGACCGGGACGCGCCCGTGGTGGTGCTGATCCACGGCTTCGGCGCCGACGCCCGCAACTGGATCCATTTCGCCAACCAGGTGGAAGGTGATTACTATCTGGTGATCCCGGATCTGCCCGGCCACGGGCAGACCACGCCGCGCACCACCGACATGGATTACGACATCAGCACCCAGGCGGAGCGCCTGTTCACCCTGCTCGACACCCTCGACGTGGACCGCTTCCATGTGGCCGGCAACTCCATGGGCGGCGCCATCGCCATCGAGATGGCGCGCCGCCAGCCGGATCGCCTGCTGTCACTGGGTCTGGTGGACTCCGCCGGCCTCACCCTGCAAACCGCCGAGTTCCTCAACGCCCAGGAACAGGCCGACCGCAACCCGCTGATCCCGCACAGCGCCGAGGAATTCCATACCACCCTGGACTGGGCCTCGGAACGCTCCGTGGGCATCCCCGATTTCGCCATCACCCTGATGGGCGAGGAAAAGGCCGCCAATGCCGATGTCGCCGAGAAGGTGTGGCGGGACATCAACCTGGACCCCGCCATGCGCCTCAAGGGGCGCGGCGTGCTGCCGCGGGTCAAGACACCGACACTGATTCTGTGGGGCCGCGAGGACCGTTTGCTGAGCCTGGATAACGTCCGTGTGTTCGAGCAGGAGCTGCCCGACGCCCGAGCGGTGGTACTCGACGGTGTCGGCCATGTACCCATGGCGGAAGCCCCGGAGGAGAGCGCCGAGGCGTTCCGCCAGTTCTGGAACAACGTCCAGCCTTGATCCCCGACGCCGGCGCCCTTAATGTCGTTGCTTTTCCAAGGCGCCGGCTTCCATGACCCAAGACCTTCCCGAATTCGAGATTCCGCGCATTCAGCGCGGCGAGCCCCACACCGTCCAGACCCGTGGCCTGACCCTGCTGCGCAGCGGCCACCGGGCAGTGCGCCGTCTCAAGCGCGAGCATGAGCCATCGATCCACGGCAACAAGGTGTGGAACTCCAGCTTTCTGATCATGGACGAGCTGACCCGCCTGCAGCGGCGCGGTGAAGTGGGCCCTCAAACGCACCTCATGGACATCGGCTGCGGCTGGGGCCCGCTGTCGATTTTCGCCGCCAAGCGGCTGGGCTGCCGGGTCACCGCCGTGGACGCGGACGCCGATGTCTTCCCCTACCTGGCGCTGCACGCCGCCATCAACAAGGTTGAGGTGGAGACCCTGCGCTGCCGCTTCGAGCGCCTCACCAAGCAGCGCCTGGCCGGCGTGGACGTGATCACCGGCGCCGACATCTGCTTCTGGGACGAACTCACGCCGGTGCTGTTCAACCTGATCCGCCGGGCCCTGGGTCAAGGCGTGAAGCGGATCATCATCGCCGACCCGGGCCGCTCCCCCTTCTATGCCCTGGCCGAGCGCTGCGAAGCGCGCTTCAACGCCCGGGTGGTGGAACGCCGCACGCAAACGCCCCGCTCACTGAGCGCCGACCTGCTGATCGTCGAAGGCGACTGACGTTCGCGGGGCCGCAGGGTTGTAGGAGCGACTTCAGTCGCGATCATGCCCGTGCCGTCGGCATCGCGACTGAAGTCGCTCCTACATGCCCACGACAAGCACGATGAGCCATTGAAAACGTGATAGCCGGCGCCATCTTTTAATGCATTCGTTTTCCGTGATGCTTGTCAGCGAGTCGAGTCAATGAGTCAGGACGATAATCAGACCACCATCGAACAAGGTACCCCGCAAGGCGCTCTGGCGCTGCCCGATAAAACCCTGCCGCAACGGGTTTATCTGATCCCGGTACGCGAGCGCCCCTTCATGCCCGGCCTGGTGCAGCCACTGCTGCTCGACGCCGAGCAATGGCGCGCCACCCTGGAACGGGTCGGCCAGACGCCCCACCATGCGCTCGGCCTGGTCTACGTAGGCGACCGCGACCCGGACGACGTTGACCCGGAGCAGTTCCCCCAATATGGCTGCCTGGTGAAGATCCACGCCGTCAACGGCGAGGACAACCAGCTCCAGGTAGTGGCCCAGGGTCTGGCCCGCTTCCGCGTGGAGGGTTTCCTTAGTCGCAAACGCCCGTTCATGGCCGAGGTCAGTTACCCGGAATCCCGCGACGAGCTGGATGAGGGCCTGCGCGCCTACGCCATGGCGATCATCAACACCATCAAGGAGCTGCTGCCCCTCAATCCGCTCTATAACGAGGGACTCAAGCACTACCTGCAGAACTTCTCCCCCCGGGACCCGTCGCCGCTTACCGACTTCGCCGCTTCCCTGACCAGCGCCAGTGGCGATGAACTGCAGGAAATCCTGGAAACCGTGCCACTGCGCGCGCGCATGGAGCGGGTGCTCACCCTGGTGAAAAAAGAAGTGGAAGTAGCTCGGTTGCAGAACCAGCTGCGTGAGGAGGTCAACGAAAAGATCACCAAGCATCAGCGCGAGTTCTTCCTCAAGGAGCAGCTCAAGGTAATCCAGCGGGAGCTGGGCCTGGAGAAAGACGACCGCACCGCCGACGCGGACGAGTTCCGCGAGCGCATGGAAGCCCTGAAGCCGCCGGAGGCGGTGAAGAAACGCTTCGAGGAAGAGCTACGCAAATTCAGCGTGCTGGAATCCGGCTCGCCGGAATACGCGGTCACCCGCAACTATCTGGACTGGCTGACCAGCGTGCCCTGGGGCGTCTACTCCGAGGACAACCTGGACCTGGGCCACGCCCGCGCCACCCTGGAAGAACACCACAGCGGCCTCACCGACGTGAAGGACCGCATCATCGAATTTCTTGCCGTGGGCGCCATGCGCGGCGAAGTAAAAGGCTCGATCCTGCTGTTGGTGGGCCCGCCCGGTGTCGGCAAGACCAGTATTGGCCGCTCCATCGCCGAGGCTCTGGACCGCCGCTTCTACCGCCTGAGTCTCGGCGGCATGCGTGACGAGGCCGAGATCAAGGGTCACCGCCGCACCTATATCGGCGCCCTGCCCGGCAAGCTCACCCAGGCGCTCAAGGACGCCGGCACCGGCAACCCGGTGATCATGCTCGACGAGATCGACAAGCTCGGCCAATCGTTCCAGGGCGACCCGGCCTCCGCGCTGCTGGAGGTGCTCGACCCGGAACAGAACCAGGACTTCCTGGACCACTATCTGGATCAGCGCCTGGACTTGAGCCACTGCCTGTTCGTGTGCACCGCCAACACTCTGGACTCGATCCCCGGCCCGCTGCTGGATCGCATGGAAGTGATCCGTCTGAGCGGCTACATCACCGAGGAAAAGGTGGCCATCGCCCGCAACCACCTGTGGCCCCGGGCGCTGGAACGGGCCGGCGTGAAACCGGCCCAGCTGAAGATCAGCGACAGCGCGCTCAAGGAAATCGCCGAGGGCTACGCCCGGGAAGCCGGCGTGCGCAACCTGGAGAAGCAGCTCAACAAGATCATCCGCAAGGCGGCGGTGCGGCTGCTGTCCGGCGAGAAGAAGCTTAGCGTTACCGGCAAGAACCTGGAGGAGTTTCTCGGGCAGCCCTATTTCCAGAAAGAGAAGACCCAGCGTGGAGTCGGCGTGGTCACCGGCCTGGCCTGGACCGCCATGGGCGGCGCCACCCTGTCCATCGAGGCTACCCAGGTGCACGCCCATCAGCGCGGCTTCAAGCAGACCGGCCAGCTTGGCGATGTGATGAGAGAATCGGCGGAAATCGCTTACAGCTATGTGGCCAGCCACCTGCCCAGGTTCGGCGGCAGTGCCGACTGGTTCGATGAATCCTTCGTGCACCTGCACGTGCCGGAGGGGGCCACGCCCAAGGACGGCCCCAGCGCCGGCATCACCATGGCCACCGCCCTGGTGTCCCTGGCCACCGGCAAGCGGCTACCGCGCAAGCTGGCGATGACCGGCGAGCTGACCCTCACCGGCCAGGTGCTGGCGGTGGGCGGCATCCGCGAAAAAGTGATCGCCGCGCGCCGGGTCGGCATCCGCGAGCTGATCCTGCCCAAGGCCTGCGAGCGGGACTACAAGGAATTGCCGGACTATCTCAAGAAGGGCATGACCGTGCACTTCGCGGAACGCTACCAGGACGTCCACGACATTGTCTGGGGACGGTGACCGGGACTCGGGCGGCGGGCCGCGCCGCCCTACCCGCGCCGAGCAGCCGGCGCGCTACATCGTGCCCGAATGCCGGGAACCGGTCACCGAGCTGTACCGGGACGACCATATTCTGGTGGTGAATAAACCGCCGTTCCTGCTCAGCGTGCCGGGCCGCGCTCCGGAAAACCGGGATTGCGTTACCACCCGTCTCAAGCAGCGCGATCCGGAGCTGTGTCTGGTGCACCGCCTGGACCTGGACACCTCGGGAGTGATGGTATTTGCCCTGACCCGGGCGGCGCAGAGTGGCCTGAGCCGCGCTTTCCAGCAGCGCCGGGTCGCCAAGGCCTATCAGGCGGTGGTGCAAGGGCTGGTGGGCGAGGAGCAAGGTGAGATCGACCTGCCGCTGTGCCCCGACTGGCCCAACCGGCCGCTGCAGAAGGTGTGTTTCGAAACCGGCAAGCCGGCGCTTACCCGCTGGCGGGTGCTGGAGCGCGACCCAAACCAGCAACACACCCGCCTGCGGCTGATGCCGGTCACCGGCCGCAGCCACCAACTGCGCATTCATTGCCGGGAAATCGGCCACCCGATTCTGGGCTGCGACCTGTACGCGCCGGCGGAGGTGCTGGGACGCAGCGATCGCTTGCTGCTGCACGCCGAGACGCTGGCGTTCAACCATCCGATCACCGGTTTATGGAGCGAATTCCATTCACCGGTGCCGTTCTGAAGGCGATCGCGACTGAAGTCGCTCCTACGGCAATTCCGGATCGCGATCAGCTCCAGTCCTCGCCGTAATCGTGCAGCAATTCCTGCCCCGTCTTGATGTTCTTCAGGGCCACCACGGTGAGGTCGTCGTAATAAGCCACGTTCGGCTTCTTGGCGTGGTTGATGTAGCGCAGGTCGCAGAGCACCCGGTAACGCTCCTCGCCCTCGTCGTCCAGCCACAGCACATAGGGACCGTCACCCCTGGCCGGCTTGGTCTTGAGCACGCCCAGCACGGTATCGCGGGGGATGGCCGCCCGGGCGAACAGCCCACGGCCATGGATCGGGCTTTCCTTTACTTCCACCAGGTCCTTGCGCACGAAGGGTTTCGCCATGGTCATCACGCTTGCAGTCGTCATCGGGGCCGTGGCATCTTGCCAGAAAAGCCGCCGGGACGCATGGCATGGGATTCGCCGACTACCCGTTCACCTCGCGCTACCAGACCATAGACGGTCATCGCCTGCATTACATCGACGAGGGACAGGGCCCCACCCTGCTGTTCCTGCACGGCAACCCCACCAGCAGCTACCTGTGGCGCAACGTGATCAAGCCGCTGCGCGACCGTTACCGCTGCGTGGCGCCGGATCTGATCGGCTTTGGCCGCAGCGACAAGCCGGAGCTGGATTACCGCTTCCTGACCCATTACCACTACATCCGCGAATTCGTCGCCGCCCTGGACCTCAAGGACGTGACCCTGGTGCTGCACGACTGGGGCGGGCCCATCGGCTTCCGGCTGGCGCAGCAGGAACCGCGCCGGGTGGCGCGGCTGTGCTTCATGGAAACCTTCCCGTTCACCTTCGATTGGGAAGAATTCCCGCTGGCGGCACGGCCGTTGTTCTTCGCGTTTCGCCGCCAGCGCCTGTCCTACTGGTTGCTGCAGCGGCACAACCTGTTTGTCGATCTGGTACTGCGCCTGAGCACCTTCCGGCCACTGCCCCGCAGTGTCATGGCCGCCTATCGCGCCCCCTTCCCGGATGCGCGCAGCCGCTATCCGATCCGCGTGTTTCCTGGCGAACTGCCGATCAATGACCGCGACACCGAGGCCCACCGCGCCATCGAGGAGATCGAGCGGGGCCTGGCCGGCATGCCGCAGCCCATGTTGCTGCTGCATTTTCACCCCGGCGCGGTGCTTGGCCGCAGCCGGGTCGCCTGGCTGGCCCAGCGCCTGCCCGATCTGGAAGTGGTGGACGGCGGCCGGGGCCTTCATTACGTGCCGGAGGATCGCCCGGAACGCATTGCCGAAGCGCTGGAGGACTGGCTGCGCCGGCGCCTGCCGGAACCGGTCCGGGGCGCCTTGCCGGCAGCCCGGGTTGCCGCCGAGGACGACCGCTTCGGCGGTGCCCTGACCTGGACCTTCGCCGACACCGAGCACGGCGGCATGGTGGCGGCATGGTCATCCCATGGGCTGGTAATGCTGAGTTTCGCCGAGGACGTCGATGACGGCCGCGCGCAACTGGCGCGGCGCTTCCCCAAGGCTTCCCTGGAGGCCGCCGACCAAGGCGCCATCGCCAACCTGTTGGCGGCGCCAGCGGCGACCCCGCTGCACCTGGTGGGTACGCCGTTCCAGCGGGCGGTCTGGCGTGCCCTGCTGGAGATTCCCCCGGGCCAGACCCGCCACTACGGTGAGCTGGCCCATGCTCTCCGTAGCCAGGCCCGGGCAGTGGGCAGCGCCGTGGGCAGCAACCGCATCGCCTTGCTGGTACCCTGCCACCGGGTGGTGCCCCGGGCCGGTGGCCTGGGCGGCTACCACTGGGGCGTGGCGCGTAAGAAGGCGCTGCTGGCTGCGGAAGGCGTCAAGGAACCCTGACACCATGAATTTGCTGCACACCGGCCGCGATCTGCGCCGTATCAACCAACTGGCGGCGGTACTTCTCAAGTATGGTTTCGCCGATATGCTGCGCCGGCTGGGGCTGGCGACGCCGGTGGAGCAGGCCGGCCGCCTGGTGCGCGCCGGCGGCGACCACCGCATGCTGCGCATGGGCACCGCCGAGCGCCTGCGTCATGCCCTGGAGGAAATGGGGCCTACCTACGTGAAGCTGGGCCAGGTGCTGGCGACCCGGGTGGATCTGTTCCCACCGGACTGGATCGACCAGTTCGAGCGCCTTCAGGACCGCGCCCGTCCGCTGCCCTTCGACAGCCTGCGCCCGGCGGTGGAAGCGGCCCTGGGCCAACCTCTCGAGCGCCTGTTCGCCGCCGTCGACGAACAGCCCCTGGGGGTGGCCTCCATCGCCCAGGTGCACGGCGCCGTCACCCGACGCGGCGACCGGGTGGTCATCAAGGTGCGCAAGCCGGGTATCGAGGCCATGATCCATTCCGATCTGCGGCTGCTGGATCAACTCGCCAAGCTGGCCTCGGATAACTCCGAGGAACTACGCCGCTACCGCCCCGTGGAACTGGTGCGCGAGTTTCGCCGATCCCTGACCCGGGAACTGGATTTCACCATCGAAGCGCGCAACGCGGAGCGCATCCGTCGCAACCTGCGCGCCTTCAAGTGGCTCACCGTGCCACGGGTGTACGGCACCCTGAGCGGGCCCTCCTTGCAGGTACAGCAGCGCATCGACGGCATCCCGGCCCGAGCCCTGGATCAACTCGACGCCGCCGGCCTGGACCGGCCCCTGATCGCCCGGCGCGGTGCCCTGGTGGCCTGGAAAATGGCCCTGGAGGACGGCTTCTTCCACGCCGACCCCCACCCCGGCAATTTCCTGATCCTGCCCGACAACCGCATCGCCATGCTCGACTTTGGCATGGTTGGCAAGCTCAGCGACGGACGCCGTGACCAGGTGGTACGTCTGGTGCGCGCCGTGATCACCCGGGAATCGGAACACGCGGCGGCGGTGCTGGCCGGCTGGTCCGACGGTCAGCCGGTGCAGTTCGAGGCTCTGGTGGCGGACGTGGAGGACGTGGTCTCGCTGTATTACGGCCTGCCCCTGGCGCAGCTGGATCTGGGCGCCCTGCTGACCGACATCACCGCGTTGATCCGCAACCATGGTCTGGTGCTGCCCGCCGACATCGCGCTGCTGCTCAAGGCGCTGCTGACCCTGGAGGGGTTCGGCCGGCTGCTCAACCCGGATTTCGACCTGATCGAGGAAGCCCGGCCACTGCTGCAACGGCTGGTGCGCCAGCGCTACTCCCCGCGCCGCCTGGCCCGCAGCCTGAGCCTGCGCGCCCTGGAGATGATCGACCGCGCCTACGCGCCGCCCACCGCGCCGGGCGCGCCGCGCCCGGGCCAGGAGAACGGCCTGGACCCGCGCCATCTGGAGGCGCTGGTGGCTCGGCTGGAACGCGGTCAGTACCGCCAGGTACAAACCTTGCTGGCCGCCGCCGCCCTGATCGGTGGCAGCCTGATGCTGGCCGGTCGGGTGCCACCGGCCCCTTGGGGCATCTCCGTGCTCGGCGTGCTGCTATTATTGGCTGGCGGGCTGTGGTCCACATGGCTACTCTGGGTCGCCCGCCGCCACCTGCGCGAATGGAAATGAACAAAAGGAGTATCAATACGATGAAACGTCTCGCCCTGCCCGCCCTGACGGTACTGTTGCTGGCCGCCTGCGCCACTTCGCCGCTGGGCCGCCAGCAGTTCCTGTTGCTGCCGGCTTCGGAGATGGACCAGATGGGGATTCAGGCCTATTCCGAGATGAAGCAGGAGCAACCGACGGTCAGCGGTACCGCCGAAGCACGCTACGTGCAGTGCGTGGCCGACGCCATTACCTCGGTGGTGGACTCCGATCAGGAGTGGGAAGTCACCGTATTCAAGGACGATTCCGCCAATGCCTTCGCCCTGCCCGGCGGCAAGATCGGCGTGCATACCGGCCTGCTCAAGGTGGCCAAGAACCAGGACCAGTTGGCGGCGGTGATCGGCCACGAAGTGGGTCACGTGATCGCCCAGCATTCCAATGAACGCATGTCGATTCAGTACGCCACCCAGACCGGCACCCAGCTGGTGGCCGCTCTCGCCGGCGGCGACAGCGCCGAGAAACAAACGCTGATGGGCCTGCTCGGCGTGGGCGCGCAGTATGGCGTGCAGTTGCCGTTCAGCCGCAAGCACGAGGCGGAGGCGGACGTCGTCGGTCTGCAACTGATGGCCGAAGCCGGCTTCAATCCGGAACAGAGCGTCGATCTGTGGCGGAACATGGCCGCCGCCGGCGGCTCGGCGCCTCCGGAATTGCTGTCCACCCACCCCAGCAACGAGACCCGCATCCAAGGGCTGCAGGCACGGTTGCCGGAAGTACGGCCGATCTACCAGCAGGCCCGGGCCGCCGGGCGTCGGCCGAACTGCGGGTAGGGTTCAAGGCGGGGCTTACTGGTAGTAGGCGTTCTCGGTCACGGTGTGGTCGGTCTTGTCGCGCACGCCGGTAAGCTCCGGGAGCTGCTCCATCAGGGTCCGTTCCACGCCATCCTTGAGGGTCACGTCCACCACCGAGCACCCCTGGCAGCCACCGCCGAATTCGAGAATCGCCACGTTTTCGTCGGTGAGCTCCAGCAACTGCACGTTGCCGCCGTGAGCCGCCAGATTCGGATTGATCTCGGCGTACAGAATGTAATTGATGCGCTCTTCCAGGGTGGCGTCCGGGCTGATGTCCGGTACCCGCGACTTCGGCGCGCGGAAGGTAAGCTGGCCACCCATGGAGTCCTTCTTGAAGTCGATCACGGCGTCTTCCAGGTAACGCACGCTCTTGCCCTCGATGAAGGCGTGGAAGCCTTCGTATTCATAGCGCACGTCTTCGTCTTCCTGCTCGCCGTCCGGGCAGTAGGCCATGCAGCACTCCGCGTGCGGGGTGCCAGGGCGTTCCACGAAGATGCGCACGCCGATGCCGTCCTGGTCCTGGCGGGACAGCAGGTCGCGCAGGTACTCCTGAGCGGAGTCTGTGATGCGGATAAAAGGTTCGGTCATGCCGTTTCCCGGTTGCCACTTTCCTGACTATTTTAGTCAGGTACTGGCCGGTTGCAATGGGCCCACGCTATCGCTGGGGTAGAACCGGCCTTTCTGCTAAGGTGCCCGCTTCCTTGGACCGGGACCCTTCGATCCGTGCTACTCCGCAGCCGACGCATTCTTGCTCTGGCATTGCCGATCATGGCCGCCATGGCCAGCCAGAGCCTGCTCAACCTGGTGGACGCCGCCATGGTCGGCAGCCTGGGCGGCCAGGCTCTGGCGGGCGTGGGACTGGGCGGTTACGCCGCTTTCATGTCGATCAGCGTGGTGATTGGCCTGGGCGCCGGCGTTCAGGCCATGGTGGCCCGCCGCAAGGGCGAGCGCGCCGAGGCCCACTACGCGGTGCCGCTGAACGCCGGGCTGGCGCTGGGCTTCGCCCTGGCGGTGCCGATTTCCTTACTGTTCTGGGTGGCCAGCCGGCCCGCCATGGGGCTGCTGGCGCCAGACCCGGAGGTGGCGCGGATCGGTAGCGCCTACCTGGACATGCGCCTGCTCAGCGTCTGGGCGGTGGCCATGAACTTCAGCTATCGCGGTTACTGGAACGGCATCAACCGCCCCCTGGTGTACATGCGCACCCTGGTGATTACCCATGTGATCAACGTGGCGCTGAGCTATTGCCTGATCTTCGGTCATCTCGGCCTGCCCGCCCTGGGCGCCGCCGGCGCCGGGCTGGGCACCAGCCTGGCGCTGTACATCGGCAGCGGCCTGTATCTGTTGCAGACCTGGCGCCACGGTCGCGAGCACGGTTTCCTGCGCGAATGGCCACCGGCGCTGACCTTCCGCCACATTCTGCGCGTCAGCCTGCCCAACGGCGTCCAGCAGTTCTTCTTCGCCGGCGGCCTGACCCTGCTGTTCTGGGTGATCGGCCGGGTCGGCACCGAGGAAGTGGCGGTGGCGCACATTCTCATCACCCTGATCCTGTTTCTGATTCTGCCGGCCATCGGGCTGGGGCTGGCGGCGGCGTCCCTGGTCGGCCAGGCCCTGGGGCGCGGCGATCCGGACGACGCCTACCGTTGGGGCTGGGACGTCACCCGGGTGGCGATCGTGCTGCTGTTCCTGCTGGCCTTGCCGATGTGGCTGATCCCCGACCAGGTACTGGGGTTGTTCCTGAAACAACCGGAACTGGTGGAACTGGGCCGCCTGCCACTGATGATCACCGGCCTGGCGATCTGCCTGGACGGCGTCGCCATCGTCTTCACCCAGGCGCTGCTGGGGGCCGGCGCGGCGCGCTCGGTGATGGTCGTCACCCTGGCGGTCCAATGGTTTTTCTTTTTGCCCCTGGCCTATATCATCGGGCCGGTGCTGGGTTACGGGTTGCTCGGCATCTGGCTGGCCCAGGCGGCGCAGCGTCTGATTACGTCTTCCCTGCTGTGCGGCCTGTGGCTCAAGCGCGGCTGGGCCGGCATTGAATTGTGACCCGTGCGGATCGCCTGTCGAGGTAACCATGAGCAGCAACGAACAAAAAGAGCCGGATCAACGTCCCCGTTTCATCCAGGTGGTGCACAGCGTGCTGGCCGCCGTTTTCGGCGTGCAGAGCGGCGCCAACCGGGAACGGGACTTCGAGAAGGGCAAGGCCGGCGATTACATCGGCGTCTACGTGGTGGTGGTGATCGCCATCGTCATCGGCATGTTCATCGTCGTGAACATGGTGCTCAGCGCCGCCCAGGGCGGCTGACGCCCGCCGCCCTGCCCCGCCCGCTTATGCAAGGTACGCCTAGAGATATAGCAATATATTTCTTTTAAGTATAAGCGGGCTTTGCTACATTCCCGCCCAAATCCGATGGGTAAAGAGATTACTCTTTACGAATCAATGCATTAAACAGTGCGCAACGGTATCTCATGTACGTTTATCAGGACTACGATCAACGGCTTCTGGAAGAGCGGGTAGCCCAGTACCGCGACCAGACCCGGCGCTACCTGGCCGGCCAGTTGAGCGAGGACGAGTTCCTTGCCCTGCGTTTGCAGAACGGCCTCTACATTCAGCGCTACGCACCCATGCTGCGCATCTCGGTGCCCTATGGGATGCTTTCCAGCGCCCAGTTGCGTACCCTGGGCGCGATCACCCGTGAGTACGACAAGGGCTTTGCCCACGTCAGCACCCGCCAGAACATCCAGCTCAACTGGCCCCAGGTGGAGGAAGTCCCGGACATCCTCGCCGAACTGGCCAAGGTGCAGATGCACGCGATCCAGACCAGCGGCAACTGCATTCGCAATATCACCACCGACGAATACGCCGGCGTCAATCCCGGTGAGGTGGAAGACCCCCGCCCCTGGTGCGAGATCATTCGTCAGTGGTCGACCTTCAACCCGGAATTCGCCTACCTCCCGCGCAAGTTCAAAATCGCCGTGAACGCGGTGCCCGACGCGGACCCGGCGGTGATTGGCGTGCATGACATCGGCGTGCAGGTGGTGCACGGCGCCGACGGCGAGACCGCCTTCCAGGTGTGGGCCGGCGGCGGCCTGGGCCGCACCCCGATGACCGGTGCCCTGATCGGCGAATTGGTGCCCTGGCGCGATCTGCTTGCCTACCTGGAAGCGATCCTTCGGGTGTACAACAAATACGGTAACCGGGACAACAAGTACAAGGCGCGCATCAAGATTCTGGTCAAGGCCCTGGGGCCGGACCGTTTCCGCGAGCTGGTGGAGGCGGAATTCGCCGAGCTCAAGGGCGGCTCCATGACCCTCACCGAGGAAGAAGTAGCGCGTATTCGTGAGTGCTTCACCCGCCCCGACTACCGCGACGGCCAGGACAGCGGCGTCCTGGACAAGGCACTGGAGGAACACCGTGCCTTCAACCGCTGGTACCACACCAATACCCGGCCCCATAAGCAAGACGGCTACCGGGCGGTGACCGTGAGCCTGAAGAAAACCGGGCGTATTCCCGGTGACATCAGCGACGAGCAGTTCGAGAAACTGGCCGATCTGGCGGACCAATACAGCTTCGGCGAGGTGCGCAATACCCACCAGCAGAACATGGTGCTCGCCGACGTCGCCAAGGATGATCTGTTCGTGGTCTGGGAAGAGCTGGACGCACTCGGCTTCGCCACCCCCAACCTGGGGCTGCTCACCGACATCGTCGCCTGCCCGGGCGGTGACCTGTGCGCGCTGGCCAACGCCAAGTCCGTGCCCATCGCCGAGGGCATTCAGCGCCGCTTCGACGACATCGACTACGTGCACGATCTGGGCCCGCTGGACATCAACATCTCCGGCTGCATGAACGCCTGCGGTCATCACCACATCGGCCATATCGGCATTCTCGGCGTGGACAAGAAAGGCAAGGAGTTCTACCAGATCACCCTGGGTGGTCGCGGCGACAAGATATCGCGCATCGGCGAGAAGATGGGCCCCTCCTTCGAGTCCCACGAGGTCACCGACGTGATCGAGAAGATCATCAATACCTACGTGGACCGTCGCCTGGAAAACGAGCCCTTCATCGACACCTACGAGCGCATCGGCATGGACCCGTTCAAGGAGAGCGTCTATGGCTAACGCCAACCCCGAGCGGGTCATCGTCGACGGCGAGATCGTCGCCAACATCTGGACCCGTTTCGACGCGGAGCAACTGGAGGCCGACGGCCTGCCGGACAAAGGCGCGGTGATCGTACCGCTGGCCTACTGGAAAGCCCACCGGGACGCTCTGCTGGAGCGCGCCGATCCGGTGGGGGTGTGCCTCGAGCCCGGCGAGGAGCCGGCGGATCTGGCCGACGATCTGCCCCGCCTGCCGCTGGTGGCGGTGCATTTCCCGGCGTTCAAGGACGGTCGCGGCTACTCCTACGCCCGCGAGCTGCGCACCCGCTACCGCTTCGAAGGCGAAGTGCGCGCGGTGGGAGACGTACTGCAGGATCAGTTGTTCTATCTGCACCGGGTGGGCTTCAATGCCTTCGAGGTGCGCGCCGACCGGGACATCGAGGAAGCACTGGAAAACGGTCTGCGACCGTTCACCATCACCTATCAGGGCGACGTGCACGACCCACGCCCGATTTACCAGCGCAGGCCGGCCTAGCCACCGCCCATCGCGGCTAACGCGGTACGCCGCCCGCTCCTACGGCAGTAGAATGCGGTAGGAGCGGGCGGCGTACCGTTTCAGCCGCAATGCGGCCGAGCCGGAATCCGAGCCTCTTCTGATTCACTTCTTGCGCAGTAACCACGAGGTGCGCGTCAGCACCCCCAACCGCCCAAGGCGCACCGCCTTGCTGGCGCGGTCGCCGAACCAGCGCTGGCGCACCATCCAGAGCAGCAAGAACACCGAAATCACCCCCAGAAAGCCCAGGAACCACCAGAAGGCGTTCGGGTCCTCGACGCCGGGCATGCCGCCGATGTTGATGCCGAACAGGCCGGTGAGAAAACCCAGCGGCAGAAAGATCGCGCTGATGATCGCCAGCAGGTACATGCGATCATTGATCGCCTCGTTCTGCACCGAAAACACTTCTTCCTGGAGCAGTGTGGCCTGATCCCGGGCGGCGTCCAGATCCTCCACCAGGCGTGTCAGACGGTCTCCCGCTTCACGGACCATTTCCGCGTCATCACGGTCCAGGCGTGCGTCGCCCTGCAGCCGGCTGATCGCCTCTCGCTGAGGCGCCAGATAGCGACGCAGGGCAATGGCGCGCCGGCGTACGCCGCTGATGGCATGGGTCAGTGCCCGGTCCGGCGAATGTTCCAGCGCATCGGAGCACTGCCCCACCAGATCCTCCAGCCGCTCGATCACGTCCTCCATGCGCCAGGTCAGCCCATCCACCAGCCAGGCCAGCAATTCGGAACCAGACGCCGGTCCCTCGCCCTTGAGCAGGTTGTCACTGATCTCGTTGACGGTGAAAAGCTGGCGCTTCTGGGTGCTGATGATCAGGTTGTCCTTCAGCCACAGACGGATGGCGATCATGTCCTCGGGGCGGGCGTCCGGGTACAGATTCACGCCGCGTAGATAGACCAGCAACCCGCCGCCCACCTCCGCCGCCCGGGGCCGAGTATCCGGGGTGACCAGAGCCTCGGCCACGGCATCGGGGATCGACGGCTGCGCCAGCAGCCACTGGTAGGCGTCGTCGGCGGTGTAGTCCAGATGCACCCAGACCGGCTCGCGCCGCTCGGGCAGCCGCTCGCCGAGCGTGAAGGGCTCGGCGCCGCCGGCGCCGTCCAGTTGCAGGGCCAGCTTGGCCCAGGGGGGATTCTCGGCCACCGGATGCCTCCTGGTTCAGTCCGCGATCTTGACGACCACGCGCCCGCGCACTCCGCCTTTGAGAATGCGCTCGAACCAGTCCGGCAACTGGTCGCGGGTGACTTCCGCGGCTTCCAGCTTGGCCAGGTCGGGGCGCCAGTCGCTGGCCAGCAGCTGCCACATCTGCTGCTTGACCTCGCAGGGCAACTCAACGCTGTCCACGCCGAGCAGGTTGACGCCGCGCAGGATGAACGGGAACACGGTGGCATTCTCCAGCTTCGGCGAGCCGGCCAGGCCGCAGCAGGCCGCGCTGCAACCGTACTTAAGGCCCTTCAACGCGCTCACCAGGGCGTCGCCGCCGACGCAGTCCACCACCCCGGCCCAGCGGGGCTTGAGCAGCGGCTTCTCGAGCCCCTCCAGAAGCGCGTCCCGGCCCAGGATCTCGGCGGCGCCGAGTTCGCGCAGCCAGTCGTGGGCGTCCGTCTTGCCGGTAACCGCCACCACGGTGAAGCCCAACCGCGACAGAATCGACACCGCCGTGCAGCCCACGCCGCCGGTGGCACCGGTGACCAGCACTTCGCCCTGCTCCGGCTGCAGGCCGGTGTCCAGCAGCGCCTCCACGCACAGCGCGGCGGTGAGGCCGGCGGTGCCCAGCAGCATGGCGTCCCGGGGGCTCAAATCCGCCGGCAGCGGCGCCAGCCATTCGGCGGGCACGCGGATGTAATCCCCGTAGCCGCCGGCGGTGTTCATGCCCAGGTCGTAGCCGGTGCAGATGACCACGTCGCCGGGGCTGAACGGTCCGGCGGCGGCCTCTTCCACCACGCCCACGGCGTCGATGCCGGGGGTGTGAGGAAACGAGCGGGTGACGCCCTTATTGCCGCTGGCGGACAGGGCGTCCTTGAAGTTGAGCGATGACCAGGCGACCCGTACCAGCACCTCGCCCTCGGGCAGGTCGGTGAGTTCCCGTTCGCCCACGTGGCTGCGGTAGCCATCGTCGGTCTTTTCGGTGATCAGTGCCTTGAAACCCATGGGTCAGCTCCTTTGGTCGGGCATCAATGGAGCTGGCGCTGGCTACCCCGGTGCCAGAAACGGTCGATCAGGCGCTGCGCCGCGCCCTCCAGGGAAAAGCCCAGTTTTTCCGCCAGCTTGCGCTTGTATTCCCAGTTGAGCTCGTAGATGTCCACGTGCTCCTTGCGCCCTTGCAAGTATTCATCACTGGTCATGATATCGTCCACCAGGCCCAGGTCCCGGGCGCGGGTGCCGAACCAGTGCTCGCCGGTGGCCACGGTGTCGATGTCCAGCCCGCGACGGTGTTCGCGCACGAAGCTCTTGAACAGCTGGTGGGTCTCCTCCAGTTCTTCCTGGAATTTCTCACGCCCCTTGGCGGTGTTCTCGCCAAGCATGGTCAGGGTGCGCTTGTATTCGCCGGCGGTCATCAGCTCCACGTCCACGTCGTTCTTCTTGAGCAGACGATGGAAGTTGGGGATCTGGGCGACCACGCCAATGGAGCCGATCACCGCGAAGGGCGCCGCCAGAATGCGGTCGCCAATACAGGCCATCATATAGCCGCCACTGGCGGCGACCCGGTCCACCGCCACGGTGAGCTTGAGCCCCCGGCCACGCAGACGGCGCAGCTGCGACGCCGCCAGGCCATAGCTGTGCACCAGGCCGCCGGGGCTTTCCAGGCGCAACAACACTTCGTCGTCCTTATTGGCGACTTCCAGCACCGCGGTGATCTCGCGGCGCAGCCGCTCCACGTCGCTGGCCTGGATATCACCGTCGAAATCGAGCACGAACAGACGCGCCTTGCTCTTGGCCTCGGCCCCGGCCTTTTTGCGCTGCTTGGCCTTGGCCTTTTCTTCCTTGCGCTTTTTCTTGGCGTCGGCCTTACGCTCATCCGCCGGCAATACCTGATAACTGATGCTGTCGCGCAGATCCTCGAAATCCTCGTTGAGGCTGCGTACCCGCAGCTCCCCCTCCCGGGGGGTACGCTGGCGGTTGCGCATGGCGGTGGCGGCGATACCCGCCACCACAATCAAAATCGCCACCACGAGGGTGGCGACCTTGGCGAGAAACATGCCGTACTGATAAAGAAAATCGATCACCGTGTCCGTTACCCGTCCTGTTTATTGCCAGCCCGCCACGGCGCGCTGGGCGCTGCCGTTGAGCGGTCGTCCGATCAACCCGCCCGCCGGCGGCACCGTCACCTCGAAAATGGCGCCGTCCGCCATGGGCAGGTAAGCCGCGCTACCATAGCGCGCATCGACCAGGAAACTCCAGCCCTCGCGGGCATGGCTCCAAACGTCCATGCCCAGGGGCGTCTTGCTCAGGCTGTACACGGTGCGTTCCTTGGAGCGCTCGTCCTCCAGAGCGAAATAACGGCCCTGAATGCGGTCGAGCTGATAGCCGGGTTTGAGGCCCAGCAACGTGAAGGGCATCTTCCATTTGACGATGCGGGCATCCAATTGCCACTGATCACCGTTGAGGCGGAAGTCCTCGCTGCTGCCGTCGTCACGGGTGACGGTGGCGATGTAACTCTGATCACCGGTGGCGCGAAAGCTCACCGTGGCCACCGGAACTTCCTCGTTGAGCTCGTGGAAGCTGTAAAGGTTGAGCGCCACCAGCACCAGGTAAACCGCCAGCGCCACCAGAGCCAGGCCGGCGGTGCCCTTGATCCACTGCCACACCCACTTATGGCGCAGCAGTACCCAGGCACCCACCAGGATCAGCACCAGGCTCACCGCCAGGATCAGAAAAGGCGCCACACTGAAACTCATCGGTTGTCCCGCCAATCATCAATCAGGGACCGGGCAATGCTGCCCGGCGGTGGAATTTGCGGCAGCTCGCTGTAGTGGAACCAGCGCGCATCGGTGATCTCGTCGTCGTCGATGCGGATCTCGCCGCCGGCGTAGGCGGCGTGGAACCCCAGCATCAGCGAATGAGGAAACGGCCAGGACTGGCTGGCGAAGTAACGCAACTCACCCAGGCTCACCCCACTCTCCTCCATCACTTCCCGGCGCACCGCCTGCTCGGCGGTTTCACCGGCTTCCATGAAGCCGGCCAGGCAGGAATAGAAACCTTCCGGAAAGCGCGCGGAATGGCCCAGCAGGGCATGGTCGCCGTCAGTGACCAGGGCGATCACGCAGGGGGTGATGCGCGGGTACTGACGATAATCGCAGGCCGGGCAAATCATCGTCAGCTCGGTGGCATGGGGCTCGGTGGCGGTGCCACAGCGGCTGCAGAAGCGATGGTTGTAACGCCAGCTGATCACTTGCAGGGCGCGGGCGGCCATGGTGAACAGCGCCTCGTCCATCTGGCCCAGCAACTGGCGCAGGGACATCGGGTACAGCGGCCGGTCGGCGAGTTCGTGATCGGCCTGCAGGCACACATAGCAGGGCTCGTCGTGCAACAGGCCCAGGAAACGATAATCGGGATGCCCCCGGAGCAAAAAGGCGGGCAGCCTGGGGATGCCCGCTCCGGGGTGTTGTTCCGTGTCCACGCAGATTTGCTGCTCGTGGATCACGAACACCCAGGCCTCTTCCGCCCGGGAAGGTTCCGGGGCGGACAGGTCCATGGGGTTCGGCGTGTCAGCCATTCGGGTTCTCCGTCGCCGGGTAGCCCAGTTCCGCCACCGCCTGTTCGGCCACGTCGAGCACCCCTTCGCCAATCGGTTTCTGTTCTTCCATGCTCTCCAGATAATAATCAATCCCCGTGAGAGCGTCGGCAAGGGTTTCCATGGCCGGCTGGCCCGGTGGCTCATCGCCGTTGAGCAGTTGTTCCTCGATATAGCGGCGGCAGGCGGCGATCACCCGACAGGCCCTCTCCAACTCCAGGAACATGAGCCCCCCGCAGATCGTGGCGAAGGTGCCCGGCAGGTTGGTGATGTGCATCGGGTCCCAGTGATTTTCCATGAAACTGGCCAGCGATCGCTTGGCCAGCGCCAGCCCGGCCCGGCACTCTCCCACCACCGTCATGCGGGCATCGTCCAACTGGTACAGGGAGATACTGCTATTAGTCGCGTCACGGCGTACGTCGTCGCTGGGCGCCAGGCTGCGCTCCAGGCTGGCAACGGTGTTCTCGGCGGCCAGCAGATCGTCCACCAGGGCGTGGAACTCCACGCTGTCCACCTCGGTGTCCGCCGGCCAGTCGGCGATCGCGGCGGCGCGCTCGCGAAGCGCCGTGGCTTCCTGTTCCTTGCCGACCATCTCGAGGGTGCTGGCGATGCGGCGCAGGCCGCCGGCCACGGCGGCGTAATCGGTGTCGGCGACGCCCTGGGCGGCCAGGTCCAGGGTATCCTTGATCTGGTTGATCTCGTCTTTCAGAGCACCGGCCACGGAGCGGATCACCGAGCCCCGGGAGCCGGTCATCAGCGCCAGTTCACGCTGCAGGTCGGCGTCGCTGATGCGCCCGCCGACGCCGAACACCCGGCGAACCTCCTGCGCCGCCGGCGTGGCGCCGGAGCCCAGACTGGCAAGAAACAGGCTTTCCTTGATCAGCATCAGCGGCGCTTCCTTGCCCAGTGCGTGCTCGCCGTCGTACACCAGCTTCTTGAGCTGGCGGTCGTATTGGGCCAGCAGCGCCTTGCGCGCCGGCGTGATCACCATGCCATCGGCGGCCAGGCTCTCGGTGGCGGCTCGCGCCACCCACCAGAAACGGCCCAGCGCGCAGTCGCCGCACAGCGCATCGACCCGTTGCAGGGCGCGGGCCATGAGCTTGAGATGGGCATCCCGATTCTGCCCGCGCAGCAGACCGAGCAGGCCCACCTGATACATATGACGCAGGCGCCGGCCCTGGGACGCCAGCGCCGAGGGATCGCCGGCCGCCGGTACCGGGTCGCGGGCCCGGGACAGATCGACACTGAAGAAATGACTTTCCTGAATCAGGGACTTGCCGCCCGCACGGCGTAATTCGTTGATGCCGCCGATCAGCAGTTCGGGCTGGGCGCGATCCTTGAGTTGGACGTATTCATAGTAGCGCCCGAGCAGCACGATGGCGTTGCCCAGAGCCTGAACCAGGCCACGATCGTGCTGGCGCTTGAGGGCTTCGGTGGCCAGTTCCATCTCTTCGCTCATCAGCGTGGCGGCACTCAGCTCCAGCACCTGGGAGATGCCGCGAAGCTGGTGGAAGGCGCTGGCGCAGTGGTCCAGGACGGCGGCGTCGCCGCGATCCTCGGCGAACGCCTCGAGGCTGGCCTCGGCTTCGCTGAGCGTGGTGTCGATGGCCTCCTTCAGGAAGGTCAAGGAGGTGGTATTGGTTATGGCGACCATGCGTGACGAAACCCCTGGTGAAAATTATCCCCGACCGGTCGGAACGCGCTCGGGAGCGGCGCGCACAACGCGGCAAAACCCCGTCAAAGCGATGTTTTCACTTTCTCACGGGCTTCAACAATGCGTCAACTTTCAACTCTAAGCAACTGATTCCTCGGCATATTGTTAACCTCTGCACAGCCTCGAAACCGCCCCGCGCCTTGATCCGGAGCAAAGCCCGGGCACCCTGCCCTGTACCCGGGCAAAGGAAGTGCTTATTATTGCGCCGCCCATCCGATGCCAACTCATAAATAAGCAGGAAGAGCCATGTCCGCCCATCTCGGCCGTGCCTTCGGTCAGAATTTCCTGGGGCAAGCCCCCGCCTGGTACAAATACACCATTGTCGCCTTTCTGATCGCCAACCCGATCGTGGCCTGGACTCTGGGGGAGGCCACCGCCGGCTGGCTGCTGCTGGCGGAGTTCATTTTCACCCTGGCCATGGCGCTTAAATGCTACCCGCTGCAGCCCGGTGGCCTGCTGGCCATCGAGGCGCTGCTGATCGGCCTGACCTCGCCGACCACGGTACTGCACAAGGTGGAGGGCAACCTTGAGGTGCTGCTGCTGCTGATCTTCATGGTGGCCGGCATCTTCTTCCTCAAGGACCTGCTGCTGTACGTGTTCACCCGGCTGCTGCTTGGGGTGCGCTCCAAGATGATGCTCAGCCTGCTGTTCTCCATCGCCGCCGCGGTGCTGTCCGCGTTCCTCGACGCGCTTACCGTCACCGCGGTGGTGATCGCGGTGTGCACCGGGTTTTACGGCATCTACCACAAGGTGGCGTCGGGAAAGAATTTCCAGCAAAAACACGACCACGGCGACGACACCTCCGTGGAGGATCTGCACCGCGAGGATCTGCGCCGCTTCCGCGCTTTCCTGCGCAGCCTGCTGATGCATGCCGCCGTGGGTACCGCCCTGGGCGGCGTGTGCACCCTGGTGGGCGAACCACAGAACCTGCTGATCGCCACCAAGGCGCAGTGGGAGTTCGGTGAATTTTTCCTGCGCATGGCGCCGATCAGCCTGCCGGTACTGGTCTCCGGCCTGCTCACCTGTCTGTTCCTGGAATGGAGCGGTAGTTTCGGCTACGGCGAGGAGATCCCGGAAAAGGTCCAGGCGATCATGCGCCAGTCCGCCCTGGAGCAGGAAAGCCGCCGCACCACTCGCGACAAGGTGAACCTGGTGGTACAGGGCCTGATCGCCGTCTGGCTGGTGGTGGGCCTGGCCACCCACGCGGCGCCGGTGGGTCTGGTGGGTCTGAGCGTGATCATCCTGGCCACCGCCTTCTGCGGCATTATCGAGGAACATCGCCTGGGCGCCGCCTTCGAAGAAGCACTGCCCTTCACTGCCCTGCTCACGGTTTTCTTCGCGGTGGTGGCGGTAATCGCCGACCAACAACTGTTCGCGCCGGTGATCGAGTACGTGCTGTCCCTGGAGCGGGATGCCCAGGGCTCCGCCTTCTACCTGGCCAACGGCGTGCTCTCGGCGGTATCCGATAACGTTTTCGTCGCTTCCGTGTACATCGATGAAGTAGCCCTGGCGCTGGTTAACAACGAGATCAACCGCGACACCTTCGACCTGCTGGCCGTGGCCATCAACACCGGCACCAACATTCCGTCGGTGGCGACCCCCAACGGTCAGGCGGCGTTTTTGTTCCTGCTCACCTCGGCCCTGGCGCCGCTGGTGAGGCTGTCCTACGGTCGCATGGTGGTGATGGCGCTGCCCTACACCATCGTCATGAGCCTCACCGGTCTGGCGATGACCGCCATTGCCCTGGAGCCGGCCACCGAGTACATGTACGAGCAAGGCTGGATTGAGCACCACCAGTCCAGCGAGCTGAACCTGGACGCGGATACGACGCCGCACCATTGAACCTCTAAGCAATCGCGACTGAAGTCGCTCCTACAGGTGGTTCGGTGCGGGTAGGAGCGACTTCAGTCGCGATTCCAGCCCCTCCGGCTAAACCTCAGCCTTCCAATTCTTCCCACAGCGTGCGCTGACCGTTCTTGCCGGCAATGGCGGACAGCTTGGCGCGATGACGCTCGGCGTCGCCATCGCTGGCGCGAACCACCGTCAGGCGGGGCCGGTCCACGGCCAGACGGCGGATCGCCTCGGCCACCCCGGCGCCCTCGTCGGCGCCCTCGGCGCCCAGGGAAAGCCGCGTCTGGCCACCAGTCATGGCCAGGTAAACGTCCGCCAGGATCTCCGCATCCAGCAAAGCACCGTGCAGTTCCCGGTGGCCGTTGTCCACGTCGTAGCGGCGGCACAACGCGTCGAGGCTGTTCTTCTGGCCCGGGTGCAGATCGCGGGCCAGTTTCAGGGTATCAAGTACCCCGCAGGCCTCGGCGATGGTGCCCCACTCCCGGCCCAGGCGACGCAGTTCGTGATCCAGGAAGCCCACATCGAAGGGCGCGTTGTGGATCACCAGCTCGGC
Source organism: Alloalcanivorax marinus (assembly GCF_016785095.1). GTDB lineage: Bacteria > Pseudomonadota > Gammaproteobacteria > Pseudomonadales > Alcanivoracaceae > Alloalcanivorax > Alloalcanivorax marinus_A. The sequence goes on from NZ_JAEKJB010000001.1 coordinate 54,900, forward strand.
GCCACGCACGAAATCCATGAACTCCCGGGCAATCTGATCGAAAGTCGGCTTGTCGGCCAGGAACTCGGTGGTGATGCCGTGCACCTCCAAGGCGCCCTCGTCGATGTCACGCTCGGGATTGATGTACAGGTGCAGGTTGTTGCCGGTCAGGCGGCGGTTTTCCACCTCCACGCAGCCGATCTCGATGATGCGGTGCCCGGACTGCGGGTCCAGGCCGGTGGTCTCGGTATCCAGTACGATCTGTCTCATGCCCGTGCCTTCATTTCATCAATGCCGCGGTTGGCGAGCTGGTCGGCGCGCTCGTTCTCCGGGTGGCCGCTGTGTCCCTTGACCCAGTGCCAGCGCACCCGGTGGCGGGCCGCCGCCTGGTCCAGGCGCACCCACAGGTCCTGGTTGACCACCGGCTTTTTGGCGGCGGTCTTCCAGCCGCGCTTCTTCCAGTTGGCAAGCCATTCGGTGATGCCCTTGCGCACATACTGGGAATCCGTGGTCAGACGCACCTCGCACTCCTCGCGCAGCGCCTCCAGCGCCTGGATCGCCGCCATCAGTTCCATGCGGTTATTGGTGGTGTGCGGCTCGCCGCCGTACAGTTCCTTCTCATTGTTGCCGTGGCGCAATACCGCGCCCCAGCCACCGGGCCCCGGGTTTCCCCGGCAAGCGCCGTCGGTGAATATTTCGACCTGCTTCAACGATTACTCCGTATTCCGTTCCTGCCGCCAACGGGCCACCGGCACCGAGACCACCGTGGGGCGCTGCCTGCTGAACGCCCGGGATGGGGCCAGCGGGCGCATCATCGCCGCCCGCTTGCGCGCCACCAGCAGATAGACCCCGCCGAAGCGCCACCACAGGCGCCGCCCCAGCCATTCCAGCCAGCGCAGACGAGCCCGGCCGCGGTCGGCCAGCGGCAGATTATAGAAGCCACCGGCCAGGCCTTCGACCTCGAAGCCCAGCACATGCAGCCAGTCACTGACCCGATAGGGTCGGAAGTAGCGCCCGTTCCAGCCCGGGCGGCCATCGCCGCCCCGCAACCAGCGGGCCAGCCCCAGGGGGCTGATGGGATGAAAGCCCAACACCGCGATCACGCCGCCCGGCGCCACGCAGCGGGCCGCCTCGCGCAACGCCTGGTGGGGGTTGTCCTGGAATTCCAGACCATGGTGCAGCAGCACCACGTCGACGCTGTTCTTGGCCACCGGCAGCGCCAGGGGGCAGGCTTCCATGCGCACCGGCTGCGCGGTCGCGCCGTCGGCGTCACGCTCGGGGTAACAACCGAGGTACCGGTCGAGATCCGGGGCGCCGCCGCCCAGGTGAATCGGGTTCACCGCGCAGCGCCACGGCAGGCGGATGCCGGCCAGCATGTCGCGGCCGCGACCGCCGCTGATTTCCATCGCGCGCTGGCCCACCAGCTTGGGCAGCCAGTCGGCCAGCATGGCCCGTTCGGCACCGAGCACCGCCTGGCCGGCTTCACTCTCCAGCCAGACATCGAAGCGCCGTGTCATGTCCGCGGGCTGGCGGCGGAACGGGGAACGGGAAAGCGGAGGCAGCTGCATTTCTGACATTCTCCCTGCCGGCTGTTAGCATCTGAACACCCCAAGCACAGAGTAACACGTCATGCTGCAAGCCCCTACGGCGATCCCCGCCTTCTCCGACAACTACATCTGGGCGATCCACGACGGCACCCACTGCGTGGTGGTGGACCCGGGCGACGCGCGCCCGGTGGAAGCCTGGCTGGCCCGGGAGGGCCTCACCCTGAGCGCGCTGCTGATCACCCATCACCACCCGGACCATGTGGGTGGCGTCAGCGCCCTGTGCGAAAACCGCGACATTCCGGTGTACGGCCCGGCCCGGGAAACGATCCCGGAAATGGACCACCCGCTGCGCGACGGCGACCGGGTTCGGCTGGCCACCCCGGACCTGGAACTGGAAGTCCTGGACGTGCCCGGCCATACCCTGGGGCACATCGCCTTCCATGCCCCGGAACAGGGCTGGCTGTTCTGCGGCGATACCCTGTTTGCCGGCGGTTGCGGCCGCCTGTTCGAGGGCACCCCGGAGCAAATGCACCACTCCCTGACCCGTCTGGCCGGGTTGCCGGAACAGACCCTGGTGTTCTGCGCCCATGAGTACACCCAGGCCAATCTGTCGTTCGCGGCCACCGTGTCACCGGAGGACCCGGCCGTGGCCGAGCGCCTGGCGCGGGTTCGCGAGTTGCGCGGGGAGGACCGCATCACCCTGCCCTCCACGGTCGGCGAGGAGAAGCGCACCAACCCCTTCCTGCGCGCCGCCGAGCCGTCCCTGCGCCAGGCCTGCGAACGCCATTTCGGTGAGCGCCCGGACACCCCGGTGGCCTCCTTCGCCGCCCTGCGACGCTGGAAGGATTCCGCCTGAGCAAAGCACGAAACAGGAAAATCCGGCACGAATATGGCATTGTGATGTCCATCGAATTTCCGGGGGAACGCATCGCGGCGGTGGCCTTTTTGCTTGCCCCGCCCTGGGGCGATGCCTAGAATCCACTTAAGCTTTCATTCGTATATTGTTGTTATGAATAAACTTCTGGGTTGCGTGACCTTGGGGGTCGCGCTTATGGGGAGTGGCTGTGCCCTGATGCCTTCAGGCTCGGCCCCATCGGATCAACCGTCGTCGCGGCACGTGGACGAGCTGCCGCCCATGCCGGCCGCCGAGCCATCTCTGGACAATCCGGATCTGGCCAATGGCATGGCCGAGCCGGAACCGCGCAATCCGGATCGCGCCTCCAACGCCGACCGGGATTTGTGGGATCGTATCCGCGCCGGCTACCGCCTAAATCTGGATATGGACAATGACCGGGTGCGCGCCCAGCGCGAATGGTATGCCCGCCATCCGTCCTATTTCACCCGCGTCACCACCCGCTCGGAACGCTACCTCCATTTCATCGTCGAGGAAGCGGAAGCCCGCGACATGCCTCTCGAGCTGGTGATGCTGCCGGTGGTGGAAAGCGCCTTCGACCCCTTCGCTTACTCCCACGGTCGCGCCGCCGGCCCCTGGCAGTTCATCCCCTCCACCGGCAAGTACTTCGGGCTGGATCAGACCTGGTGGTACGACGGACGGCGGGACATCAAGCGCTCCACCCGTGCCGCGCTCGACTATCTGCAGAAGCTGTCGGCCCGGTTCGACGGCGACTGGTTGCTGGCCCTGGCCGCCTATAACGCCGGTGGCGGCACCGTTTCCCGGGCCCGCCGCCATAATGAGGAGGCCGGCAAGCCGCTGGATTTCTGGAGCCTGGATCTACCCCGGGAAACCACCGCCTATGTGCCCAAACTGCTGGCGGTGGCGCAAATCGTTCGCGACCCGGAGCGCTACGGCGTGACCCTGCACCCGATCGATGACGAGCCCTATTTCGCCTCCGTGGACGTGGGCGGCCAGATCGATCTGGCCCAGGCCGCCAGCATGGCCGGCATCTCCACCGAGGAGCTCTATCTGCTCAACCCGGCCTTCAACCGCTGGGCGACGGCCCCGGACGGCCCCACCGACCTGCTGGTGCCGGTGGATCAGGCCGACGAGTTCCGCGAGCGGCTTGCCGCCCTGCCCGTCGATCAGCGCATGCGCTGGTTGCGCTACACCATCCGGCGTGGCGACTCGCTGAGCGGTATCGCCCGGCAGCATCGCACCACCGCGGCGGTGCTGCGTGATATCAACGATCTTCACGGCAGTACCATCATCGCCGGGCGCACCCTGCTGATCCCGGAACCGGCGGCGGACCAGTACCAACTCAGCGCCGACGCCCGGCTGGCCAAGCAGCAGGGTCGCGACCGCGCCGGGCGCCAGCGCGTCGATCACCGTGTCTCCAGCGGCGATACCCTCTGGGACCTGGCGCGCAGCTACGATGTCAGCGTGCGCGCCCTGGCGCGCTGGAACAACATGGCGCCGGGTGATCCGCTGCGCGTCGGCCAGACCCTGGCGGTGTGGACCGAGAACGGCGCGGCGGCCCCGGTGAGCGGCGCCGACCGCCAGGAGATGATCCGCAAGGTGCGCTACTCGGTGCGCCGCGGCGACTCCCTGTACGCCATCGCCGACCGATTCAACGTGTCGGTAAGCCAGATCCGCGACTGGAACAACGGCGTGCAGGGCAACCGCTATCTGCAACCCGGTGATCGCCTGACCCTGTACGTGGACGTGCGCAGCGCCCCCTGAACTTCCGGCGGCGCGCGCAGTCCGGGTATTGGTGAATAACACGGCCTGGGCTATGGTGACGCCACCGGTCCTTTTCAGGAGTGCACAATAACGATGACAGGCGCCATGCGGTCTTTTCTTACCCTTCTTTTTCTGGTGCCGGCCATGTTCGCCGGCGCCGCCCGGGCGGACGTGATCACCGCCCACGCCATCGCCATGCACGGCACGCCCAAATACGGGCCCGGGTTCCAGCACTTCGACTACGTCAATCCGAACGCCCCCAAGGGCGGCACCCTGCGCCTGCACGAACTGGGTGGCTTCGACAATTTCATGCCCTGGTTGCCCAAGGGCACCGCCGCCAGCGGCGTGGAGGGCTACCTGTACGACAGCCTGCTGGCCCCCAGCCTGGACGAACCGTTCAGCGAGTACGGCCTGCTGGCGGAAAAGATCGAGTACCCCGAGGACCGCTCCTGGGTGATCTTCACGTTGCGCGCACAGGCGCGCTTCGCCGACGGCGAGCCGGTACGCGCCGAGGACGTGGCCTGGACCTTCCGCCAGCTGCGCGAGGAAGGCGCGCCCTTCTACGCCTATTACTATGGCGATGTGGAAAAGGTCGAGGCGCTGTCCGAACGCAGGGTCAAATTCACCTTCAAGCCCGGCGATAACCGGGAATTGTTGATGATCGTCGGCCAGTTACCGGTGATGCCCAAGCATTACTGGGACGACAAGACCTTCGCCGATGCCACCCTGGTGCCGCCGATCGGCTCCGGCCCCTACCGGATCAAGAGTTTCAAACCCGGCAAGCGGGTGGTCTACAAACGCCGCGACGATTACTGGGCCAGGGACCTGCCGGTAATGCGCGGTCGCTTCAACTTCGATCGGGTGATCTACGAATACTACCTGGATGAAACCGTGGCGTTGGAAGCGTTCAAGCGCGGCGACTATGGCTGGCGCACGGAAACCAATTCCAAGCTCTGGGCCACCGCCTACACCGGCGATGCCTTCGACAGCGGTCGCCTGGTCACCGAGGAGGTGTCACACAGCAATCCCGCCGGCATGCAGGGCTTCATCTTCAATACCCGCCGCCCGCTGTTCCAGGACCCGGTACTGCGCGAGGCGATCGGCTACGCCTTCGATTTCGAGTGGTCCAACAAGAACCTGTTCTACGGTCAGTACCAACGAACCCGCAGCTACTTCCAGAATTCCGACCTGGCCGCCACCGGCCTGCCCGACGAGCAGGAGCTGGCGCTGCTGGAGCCGCTGCGCGACGACCTGCCGCCCCGGGTCTTCACCGAGGCCTACCAGCCACCGGTGTCCGACGGTTCCGGCCGGCCCCGGGAGAACCTTCGCCATGCCCAGCAATTGCTGATGAAGGCCGGCTACAAGGTGCGCGACGGTAAACTGCATACCGCGGACGGCAAACCGGTGAAGTTCGAGTTCCTGCTGTTCCGCCCCGCCTTCGAACGGGTGGTGCTGCCGTTCGCCCGCAATCTGAAGACCCTCGGCATCGACGTGGACGTGGTGCGGGTGGACCAGTCCCAGTACGTTCAGCGGCTGCGCCAGTACAACTTCGACATGCTGATCCAGGGCTGGGGTCAATCCACCTCGCCGGGTAACGAGCAGCGCGGTTTCTGGAGTTCCGAAGCCGCCGAGCGGGAAAGCAGCCGCAATTTCGCCGGCGTCAGCAACCCGGCGGTGGACGCCCTGGTCGACAAGGTGATCCGGGCCAAGACCCGCGAGGAACTGGTGACCCGAACCCGCGCGCTGGACCGGGCCTTGCAGTGGGGCTTCTACGTGGTGCCCAACTGGTACGCCCCCAAGCACCGCTTCGCCTACCGTTCCGGGTTGGCGCACGCGCCGCTGCCACCCTATGTGCCCATCCTGGGCGCCCTGGACCTCTGGTGGGATAAAAGCGCCGACTGATGCTGGTCTATATCCTCAAGCGCCTGGCGCTGATCGTCCCTACCCTGTTCGGCATTCTGCTGCTGAATTTCGTGATCGTGCAGGCGGCCCCGGGCGGCCCGGTGGAGAAAGCCCTGGCGCAACTCCAGGGCCTGGGTGGCGGTGGCACCGGCGGTGGCTTCGCCGGCACCACCGCGGATTTCACCGGCGGCGGTGATGGAGGCTATCGGGGCTCGCGGGGGCTGCCACCGGAGCTGGTGGCCCGCATCGAGAAGCTGTATGGCTTCGACAAGCCGGCTCCGGAGCGCTTCTGGCTGATGGTCAAGCGCTACCTGACGTTCGACTTCGGCGAGTCCTACTACCGCGACAGGCCGGTCAGTACCCTGATCGCGGAACGGTTGCCGGTGTCGATTTCCCTGGGGCTGTGGAGCACGCTGATCACCTATCTTGTGGCGATACCGCTGGGCATCCGCAAGGCGGTGCGCGACGGCAGCCGCTTCGATGTCTGGACCAGTACCGCCATCGTGGTCGGCTACGCCATCCCCAGCTTTCTGATCGCCATCCTGCTGGTGGTGTTGTTCGCCGGCGGCTCCTACCTGGAGTGGTTCCCGTTGCGCGGGCTCACCTCCGACGACTTCGACCAGCTTTCCACCTTCGGCAAGGTGCTGGACTACTTCCATCACATCACCCTGCCCACCCTGGCCATCGTGATCGGCAACTTCGCCACCCTGACCATGCTCACCAAGAACTCCTTCCTGGACGAGATCGGCAAGCAGTACGTGCAGACCGCCCGGGCCAAGGGGCTCACCGAGAAAGGGGTGCTCTACGGCCACGTGTTCCGCAACGCCATGCTGATCATCATCGCCGGCTTCCCGGCCGCGTTCGTGGGCATGTTCTTCACCGGTGTGCTGCTGATCGAGTACATTTTTTCCCTGGACGGCCTCGGCCTGCTGGGCTTCGAATCGGTGATCAACCGGGATTACCCGGTGGTATTCGGCACCCTGTTCATCTTCACCCTGCTGGGCATGCTGCTGAAGCTGGTGTCGGACCTCACCTACATGTGGGTGGACCCGCGCATTGATTTCGAGCGGAGGGCTCGCTGATGGAGCTGAGTCCAATCTGGCGGCGCCAGTGGCACACCTTCCGCCGCAACCGTCGCGGGCTGTGGTCGCTGTACCTGTTCCTGGTGCTGTTCGTGCTCAGTCTGGGCGCCGAGTTCGTCGCCAACGACAAGCCGATCCTGGTGCGTTACCAGGGCGAACTGTACATGCCGGTGTTCAATGTCTACCCGGAAACCACCTTCGGCGGCCTGTTCGAAACCGAGGCCAATTACCGTGACCCCTACGTGGCGGAGCTGATCAACGACGACGGCTGGATGCTGTGGCCGCCAATCCACTACAGCTACGACACCATCAACTACGATCTGCAGGTGCCGGCGCCGGCGCCCCCCTCGGCGGAGAACTGGCTGGGCACCGACGACCAGGGCCGTGATGTGCTGGCGCGGCTGATCCACGGCTTCCGGCTGTCGGTGCTGTTCGGGCTGATTCTGACGGTCGCCGCCAGTGCCATCGGCATCGTGGTGGGCGCGGTGCAGGGCTACTACGGCGGCTGGCTGGATCTGGCCGGCCAACGCTTCGTGGAAGTGTGGTCGAGCATGCCGATCCTGTATCTGATCATCGTTATTTCGAGTTTCGTGGTGCCCGGCTTCTGGACCCTGCTGTTGATCCTGCTGCTGTTTTCGTGGATGACGCTGGTGGATCTGGTGCGCGCGGAATTCCTGCGTGCCCGCAACCTGGATTATGTACGCGCCGCCCAGGCCCTGGGCGTGCGCACGCCGGTGATTCTATTCCGGCATATGCTGCCCAATGCCATGGTCGCCACCCTCACCTACCTGCCGTTCGTGCTCAATGCCTCGGTGATCATGCTCACCTCCCTGGACTTCATCGGCTTCGGGCTGCCGCCGGGCTCGCCGTCGCTGGGCGAACTGCTCGGCCAGGGCAAGGCCAACCTGCATGCTCCCTGGCTGGGACTGAGCGCCTTCGTCACCCTGGCGCTGATGCTGTCGCTGCTGGTGTTCGTGGGCGAGGCGGTGCGTGATGCCTTCGATCCACGCAAGTACCTGGCCGCCGAGCGTGGAGAAACACCATGAGCCTGCTGAGCGTTCGCGATCTGAGCATCTGGTTCGATGACCCGTCGAAGCCGGCGGTGGACGGCGTGGATCTGGATATCGAGGCCGGCCGCATGCTCGCCCTGGTGGGAGAATCCGGCTCCGGCAAGTCGCTCACCGCCCTGTCGCTGATCGACCTGCTGCCCCCTGGCGCCAGCCGCCAGGTAGCGAGCCTGGCCCTGGAAGGCGAGGACGTATCGGGCTGGCCAGAGGCGCGCCGCCGGGCGCTGCGCGGCGGCCGCATCGGCACCATCTTCCAGGAGCCACTCACCGCCCTGAATCCACTGCACAAGGTCGAGAAACAGATCGGCGAGGCGATCCGCGTGCACCAGAGGCTGGGCCGCGAAGCGGTGCGCCGGCGTTGCCGGGAGCTGCTTGCCCAGGTGGACCTGCCCGCCAGCGAGGACATGCTGGCGCGCTACCCCCACCAGCTCAGCGGCGGGCAGCGGCAACGGGTGATGATCGCCATGGCCCTGGCCAACGACCCACAACTGCTGATCGCCGACGAGCCGACCACGGCCCTTGATGTCACCATCCAGGAAACCATTCTGGATCTGCTCAAGCGGCTGCAGCGCGAGCGACATCTGAGCATTCTGCTGATCAGCCATGACCTCGGCCTGGTGGGCCGCTTCGCCGAGGAAGTGGCGGTGATGCACCGGGGCCGGATCGTGGAACGGGGCGCCACCGAACAGGTGCTTAACCATCCTCGCGACGCCTACACCCGCCATCTGCTGGACAGCGAGCCCGCCGGACGCCCGGACCCGCTGCCCGCCGATCCCCCGGTGCTGCTGCGCGCCGACGATCTGGCGGTGCACTTCCCGGGCCGCCGGCGGGGCTGGCTGGGCCGGCGAGACACCGTGGCCGCGGTGGACGGGGTGTCCTTTCAGGTCCATCGTGGCGAGACCCTGGGCGTGGTGGGCGAATCCGGTTCCGGCAAGTCCACCGTGGCGCTGGCCCTGCTACGCCTGATCCAGGCACGGGGCAAGGTGGTTCTGCTGGATCAGCCGCTGCACGAGCTGGGCGCCCGCGCCCTGCGCCCCTGGCGGCGCCATATGCAGGTGGTGTTCCAGGACCCCTACGGCAGCCTCAACCCACGCCTGACCGTGTCCCAGGCGGTGGAGGAAGGCCTGCGCGTGCACCACAAGGAACTGGATGCCGGCCAGCGCGCCACCCGGGTCCGCGATCTGCTCGCCGAGGTCGGCCTGCCGGCGGATAGCGGCGACCGCTATCCCCACGAATTCTCCGGCGGGCAGCGCCAGCGCATCGCCATCGCCCGCGCGCTGGTGCTGGAGCCGGACCTCCTGATTCTGGATGAACCGACCTCGGCTCTGGACCGCAGCGTCCAAGCCCAGGTGCTGGAGCTGCTCAAGACGCTGCAGCGCCGCCACGGGCTCAGCTATGTGTTCATCAGCCACGACCTCAAGGTGGTGCGCGCCATCAGCCATCGGCTGCTGGTGATGCGTCATGGCAAGGTGGTGGAGCATGGCGACACCGACCGGGTCTTCGCGAACCCGGAGGACGCCTACACCCGGCGTCTGATCGACGCCGCCTTCAGCCGCGACGGGAAACAAGCCGTTGCACAATAACCCCTCCAGCGCCTTTTAAGGTCCCCAGGATCGCCTATACTGGGCGCCGGAGTGACTTTTTGAGGACAAACCATGGGTTTTCTCGCAGGCAAGCGATTCCTGATCGTGGGCATCGCCAGCGACCGTTCCATCGCCACCGGCATCGCCGAGGCCATGCACCGGGAAGGCGCCGAACTGGCCTTCACCTACCAGAACGACAAGCTCAAAAGCCGGGTGGTGAAAGCCGCCGAGCGCTATGGCAGCAGCGAAGCACTGTGCTTCCCCTGTGACGTTACTTCCGACGAGCAGATCCAGCAGGTCTTCACCGATCTCGGCAAGCAGTGGGAAGGACTGGACGGCGTGGTGCACGCGGTCGGCTTCGCCCCCGCCAACGAACTGGACGGCAACTTCGCCGACGTGGCCACCCGGGAAGGCTTCCGCATGGCCCACGACATTTCCGCCTACAGTTTCGTGGCCCTGGCCCAGGCCGCGCGGCCGATGATGGCGGGCCGCAACGGCGCCCTGCTCACCCTCAGCTATCACGCTTCCCGCCAGACCGTGCCCAACTACAACGTCATGGGCCTGGCCAAGGCCAGCCTCGAGGCTTCCGTGCGCTATCTGGCCGCCAGCCTGGGCCCGGAAGGCATCCGCGTGAACGGCATCTCCGCCGGCCCGATCCGTACCCTGGCGGCGTCCGGCATCAAGAAGTTCCGCAGCATGCTGGACTACAATGCGGCCAAGGCGCCGCTGCGCCGTAACGTGACCATCGAGGAAGTGGGCAACACCGCCGCTTTCCTGTGCTCGGACCTGGCCTCCGGCATCAGCGCCGAGATCACCTACGTGGACGGCGGTGCCGCCACCGTGTCCATGCCTTTCGAGGAGCCCGGCGAGGAATAGCCCGTCACCCAGCGATGCCGCATGGAAAAAAGCCCGCCGTTTGGCGGGCTTTTTTTTTGGTGCGGCGCGGCGCCGGTCAGGGCTGCGGCTGCCCGGCCGGTTGGGAATCACCCTCGGCGAGCCGGTTGGGATGCAGCTCCACGTCCAGGTTATCACGCAGGAAACCCATCACCTGGCGGAAGGTACGTTCGCCTTCCACCCGGGCCAGTTCCTGCAAAGCCTGTTGTTGCTGCTCATCGGGCAACGCTTCCACGGCGCCATCTTCCACGCCGGTAACCTGGAAGGCCACCAGATCACCGTTGCGCAGATCCACGAAGCGAATGCCGCTGGTGTCACCGTCGGCGGGCCGGGGCGTGGCGAAGACCGCGTCGGTAACCGCCATGTCCGGTTCCGCCGCGCCACGCTGCAGGCCGCTTTCCTCTTCCACCGCCGCGTTGAGCAGCTCGGCCACCCGGTTCAGATCGGCACCGTCGTCTTCCGCCGCCGCGCGGGCCTGGTCGGCCAGACTGGCGGCCTGGTCGCGGGCCTTGCGAAGGCGCAGCTGGGCGACGATGTCGTCGCGTACCTGGTCCAGCGGCAACGGTTCCGCGGCCTGGGTATCCTGCAGACGCACCGCCACGAAACGGTCGCCGCCCAGGTCGAGCAGATCGCTGTTGTGGCCCTGTTCACGCACCGCGTCGCTGTTCAACGCCTGCCGCACCTGGTCATTATTGAGCGGCGCCGGCAGATTCTGCAGGGACACCCAGTCAGTGGTTTCCAGGGGCAGATTCAGTTGCTCGGCGGGCACTTCCAGGTTGGCGTGCTCATAGATCAGCTCTTCCAGGGTGACCAGATCCTCGGACAGCATGGACTGGGCCTGGGCACGTTGCAGATCGGCGACGATCTGATCGCGCATTTCCGCGAGCGGCGCCATCTCCGCTTTTTGCTCGCTCTCCACCTTCAGCAGGTGAACCCCGGCGTCGGACACCACCGGATCGGAGACCTCGCCCACGGACAAGTTTACCAGCGCCTCGTCCAGCGGCTTGGGCAGGTCACCGGGCTCCACGGTACCCAGCTCACCACCGCTGTTGGCGGTGGCGGCGTCGTCGGAGTACTCGGCGGCCACGTCGGCGAAGCTGTCGCCGGATTCCAGGGCCTGGCGGGCCTCCCGCGCGCGGGCCAGAGCGGCGTCCTCGTCACGATCGTCGTTCACCGCGATCATCACATGGGCCACCTGACGGCGGGTGGAGGCGTTTTCGCGCATCTGTTTACGCGCCTGATACTCGCCACGGACCTGCTCATCACTGATCTCGATGCGATCGCGGTAATGATCCGGGGCCAGCTCCAGATAACGAACGCGCAGTTGCTCGGGACGCATGAATTCGCCTTGGTGCTCCTCGTAGAAGGCATTTACCTCCTCATCGGACACCGACACGTCACGACGCAGCTGATCCAGGTCCAGACGCACATAGCGAATATCGCGGCGCTGCTCACCCAGCCGGCGTTGCTCCGCCAGTTCGTTGGGCAGCGCGAAGTCGGTACCGGCGAACGCGGCGCGGTATTGCTGGCTGATCCGCTCCTGGCGAATCCCGTCCAGGTAACCCTGGGGCGTCATACCCTGGGCACGGACCATCTGCTCGAAACGCGTTTCGGAAAAGGCGCCGTTGTCGACGAAGGCGGGGTTATCGCGGATCTCACGGGCCGCCTGGGTGTCGCTGTAGGCCATGTTGGCGTTACGCGCGGCACTGATCATCAACTGCTCGTTGACGATGCCCTGCAGCACCATCTGCGGCCGGATAAAGGAGTCCAGCATGGATTCATTGATGTTGGGGCTCTGCTGACGCAGCATCTGGCGCAACTGCTGGGTGCGCGAATTTACATACGCCCGGGTAATCTTGTTGCCTTCCACTTCCGCGACCGTGCTGTCGCTGCCTCCGCCGGTAAAATAGCCATAAAAACCGGAAATAACGAAGGGAAGTATGATGGCGGCGAGCAGAACCTTGCCCACGGGGCCGCGGACAAATCGCCTGAACTCCTGCATGGTTTACTCCAAGGGATCGTCTTTTTTTATCGATGAAAACCGGTGCCGTTGATGTCGGCCGTGGCGTTTTGACCCGCCGCGCTCCGTCCGGTTCCGGCCCCCGCATCCAGAAAGCAAAAAAGCGTACCCACTGCGGATACGCTTATTCGGCTGGCGGAGCGGACGGGACTCGAACCCGCGACCCCCGGCGTGACAGGCCGGTATTCTAACCAGCTGAACTACCGCTCCTGAAACCGGCTCAGTTCACGGCGTCCTTAAGTGCTTTACCGGCTTTGAAACCAGGTACCTTGGCCGCGGCGATCTTGATGGTCTCGCCGGTCTGCGGGTTACGACCTTCCCGCGCGGCACGCTCCTTCACGGAGAAAGTGCCAAAACCCACCAGGGACACGCTGTCGCCTTTTTTCAGGGCACCGGTGACGGCGTCCAGAGTTGCATCAAGCGCGCGCCCTGCATCGGCCTTGGAGATGTCGGAGGCCGCGGCGATGGCATCGATCAGTTCGGATTTATTCACAAAATTCCCCTTTCTATTTCCCGGTTTTATGGTCGAGGCGCGATGCACTCTCCTTATGACGAAGCCGCCTTTATACCAACGGGCCCAGGGGGCGTCAAGAAAGGAAGAGGCCGTTCACACCAGCTTTAACAAAGGTAAAAAACCTTGTTGATCAACACGTTAAAAACGTAACGCAAGATCACGAATCGGTTGTGCAGCACGCATTAGAAACGCCGCGCGGGCGCGGGTCAATGGGTGCTCGGCCGTTCGGATTCTTTTTGCGCTTTTTCTTCCGCGAGAGCAAGATCCTCCTCCACTTCCGCATCGCTAAGCGGCGTCGGCGTGTGGGTCAGGGCCACTTCCAGCACCTGGTCGATCCACTTCACCGGCCGGATGTCGAGAGCTTGCTTGATGTTCTCGGGAATTTCCTTGAGGTCGCGCTCGTTTTCGTGCGGTATCAGAACCGTTTTGATACCGCCGCGATGCGCGGCCAGCAGTTTTTCCTTGAGTCCGCCGATCGCCAGGACCTGGCCGCGCAGCGTGATTTCGCCGGTCATGGCCACGTCGGCACGCACCGGGATACCGGTGAGCATGGAGACCATGGCGGTGCACATGCCAATGCCGGCGCTGGGGCCATCCTTCGGCGTGGCGCCCTCGGGCACGTGGATGTGCAGGTCGTTCCGTTCCAGTTGACGGCGGCGAATGCCCAGATGGCGGGAACGGCTTTTCACCACCGTCCAGGCCGCCTGGATGGATTCCTGCATCACGTCGCCCAGGGAACCGGTGGTGGTCACCCTGCCCTTGCCCGGCGTGGACACGCCTTCGATGGTCAGCAGCTCGCCACCCACGGAGGTCCAGGCCAGCCCTGTGACCTGGCCGACCTGATCCGCTTCCTCGGCGAGGCCGTAGCTGTAACGACGCACGCCCAGGTAATGCTCGACCTTTTCCTCGTCCAGCGTCACCGGAGCGTCATCCTTGGCCAGCAGATGCTCCTTCACCACCTTACGGCAGATCTTGCTGATCTCGCGCTCCAGACCGCGCACGCCAGCCTCGCGGGTGTAGTGTCGGATTACATGGCGCAGGGTGTCGTCATTGAACACCACTTCGCCCTCTTTCAGGCCGTTGCTCTTGATCTGCTTGGGAATCAGATACTGGGAGGCAATATTGACCTTCTCGTCCTCGGTATAACCGGGCAGACGAATCACTTCCATTCGATCCAGCAGCGGCGCCGGAATGTTCATGGAGTTGGAGGTGCACACGAACAGGGTCTCGGACAGGTCGTAGTCCACTTCCAGGTAGTGATCGCTGAAGGTGTGGTTCTGTTCCGGATCAAGTACTTCCAGCAGGGCCGACGCCGGGTCGCCCCGCATGTCCATGCCCATCTTGTCGACTTCATCGAGCAAGAACAGCGGGTTGCGTACGCCTACCTTGGACAGTTTCTGGATCACCTTGCCCGGCAAGGAGCCGATGTAGGTGCGCCGGTGGCCGCGAATCTCCGCTTCATCGCGCACGCCGCCCAGAGCCATGCGCACGAACTTGCGATTGGTGGCGCGGGCCACGGATTGCCCCAGGGACGTCTTACCGACACCGGGCGGACCCACCAGGCACAGCACCGGCCCCTTGACCTTGCCAACCCGGCTTTGCACGGCGAGGAATTCCAGGATGCGCTCCTTTACTTCCTCCAGCCCGTAATGATCCTGATCGAGAATCTTCTTGGCGTGGGCGATGTCGTGGCGAACCCGGCTGCGCTTCTTCCACGGCACCGAGGTCATCCAGTCCAGGTAACTGCGCACCACCGTGGCCTCGGCGGACATCGGTGACATCATGCGCAGCTTGTTGAGTTCGTTGCGGGTTTTTTCCTTGGCTTCCTTCGGCATGCCGACGCTTTCGATCTTCTTCTCAAGATCCTCCAGCTCGTTGCCGCTTTCGTCCAGGTCGCCGAGTTCCTTCTGAATCGCCTTCATCTGCTCATTCAGATAGTACTCGCGCTGGCTCTTCTCCATCTGTTTCTTGACCCGGCCACGGATGCGCTTCTCCACCTTGAGCACATCCATGTCGGATTCCATCAGCGCCACCAGATGCTCGACACGCTCACGCACGTCGACCATTTCCAGCACGTCCTGCTTCTCTTCCAGCTTCAGTTGCAGGTGCGCGGAAATGGTATCGGCCAGGCGGCTGATCTCGTCGATGGAGGACACCGAATTCATGATCTCCGGCGCCACCTTCTTGGACAGCTTGACGTATTCCTCGAATTTGGTGAGCAGCGAACGGGCCAGAGCCTCCTGCTCGCTTTCCGAGGGCATCGCCTCGTCCAGTTCACGCACGTCCGCCACCGCGCCGTCGTCATCGAAACGGGCGTGGGCGACATGGCCGCGACCGCCCCCTTCCACCAGCACCTTCACGGTGCCGTCAGGGAGGCGCAGCATCTGCAGGATGGTGGACACCGTGCCCACCCGGTAAATGTCCCTTTCGCCCGGATCATCGTCGGACGCGTTGCGCTGGGCCACGAGCATGATCTGCTTGTCGCTGGCCATGGCCGTTTCCAGCGCGGCGATGGATTTTTCCCGGCCCACGAACAGCGGGATCACCATATGGGGGTAAACCACCACGTCACGCAGTGGCAGCAGAGGAATCTCTTTCAGCACGTATCGCCCCTATCGTTGGTTTGTGGGCGCCCGATTCAATCGGGCGCCACTCTGGACGTCTGCTCGCTGTTCTCGTAAATCAGCAACGGTTCCGATTCGCCGTCGATGGTGGCGCTGTCGATCACCACCTTGACCACGCCTTCCAGGGACGGTACCTGATACATGGTATCCAGCAGCACCGCTTCCAGAATCGAGCGCAGCCCACGGGCGCCGGATTTGCGTTCCATGGCCTTGCGGGCCACGGCGCGCAAGGCGTCGTCGCGGAAGTCCAGTTCCACGCCTTCCATCTCGAACAGGCGTGTGTATTGTTTGGTGAGCGCGTTGCGCGGTTCGGTGAGAATCTGAACCAACGCGTCCTCGGAGAGTTCCTCCAGGGTGGCGATCACCGGCAGGCGGCCAATGAACTCCGGAATCAGGCCGTACTTGACCAGATCCTCGGGCTCCACGGTGGCCAGCATCTGCCCCACGGTGAGGGCGGTGTCCTTGCTCTTCACCTCGGCGGAGAAACCGATGCCGCCCTTCTCGGAACGGTCCCGGATCACCTTGTCGAGGCCGGCGAACGCGCCGCCGCAGATGAACAGAATGTTGGAAGTGTCCACCTGCAGGAATTCCTGCTGCGGATGCTTGCGGCCGCCCTGGGGCGGCACCGAGGCCACGGTGCCCTCGATCAGCTTCAGCAGCGCCTGTTGCACGCCCTCCCCGCTCACGTCGCGGGTGATGGAGGGGTTGTCTGACTTGCGCGAGATCTTGTCGATCTCGTCGATGTAGACGATGCCGCGCTGGGCCTTGTCCACGTCGTAATCACACTTCTGCAACAGTTTCTGGATAATGTTTTCCACATCCTCGCCCACGTAACCCGCCTCGGTGAGGGTGGTGGCGTCGGCGATGGTGAACGGCACATTGAGCAAACGCGCCAGGGTCTCGGCGAGCAACGTCTTGCCGCTGCCGGTGGGGCCGATCAACAGGATGTTGCTCTTGCCCAGCTCCACGTCCTCGCGGCTGCGCGATTTGGTGCCCAACCGCTTGTAGTGATTGTAGACCGCCACGGACAGTACCCGCTTGGCGCGTTCCTGGCCGATCACGTAGTCATCCAGGGTGGTCTTGATCTCCTGCGGCTTGGGCAGACGTTCGTCGCCGCTGTCGCCGGATTCTTCCTGCACCTCCTCACGGATGATGTCGTTGCACAGATCCACGCACTCGTCGCAGATAAAGACCGACGGGCCCGCGATCAGCTTGCGGACTTCATGCTGGCTTTTGCCGCAGAACGAGCAGTACAGCAGCTTGCCGTCGTCGCCCTTTCCGGTGGTATCGGTCATCGAATCGCCTCAGAACCTGATGTTTCAGTTTGAAGATGCAGGGTGACACCGGCTTTTTCAAGCCCGGCGCACCCCGAGCGCCCCATCGGCCGCGCCTCAGCGACGGCGCAGGACGTCGTCGACCAGACCGTATTCCTTGGCCTGGGTGGCATCCATGAAGTTATCGCGATCGGTATCCCGCTCGATCACCTCCAGGGGCTGGCCGGTGTGCTCGGCCAGCATGCGGTTGAGATCCCCCTTGATCTTGAGGATCTCCTTGGCGTGAATTTCGATATCGGACGCCTGGCCCTGAAAGCCGCCCAGGGGCTGGTGAATCATCACGCGGGCGTTGGGCAGCGCGTACCGCTTGCCCTTGGCGCCGGCGGACAGCAGGAAGGCGCCCATGCTGGCGGCTTGGCCAATACACATGGTGGACACATCCGGCTTGACGAACTGCAGGGTGTCATAGATCGACATGCCGGCGGTCACCGAGCCGCCCGGGCTGTTGATATACAGGTTGATGTCCTTATCCGGGTTCTCGGACTCCAGGAACAGCAATTGGGCAACGATCAGGTTGGCCATGTAGTCCTCGACCTGACCGACCAGGAAGATGACCCGCTCCTTGAGCAGTCGGGAATAAATGTCGAAGGAACGCTCGCCCCGGGAGGTCTGTTCGATCACCACGGGCACCAGGCCCACGTTGGTCGGATCCTGCATCAGGGTCTTCATTTCCGGAGTAACGGAAGTGATCCGGCTCAAATCAATCATCTAGCGCTTCCTTATATCTGGGTTCCCGTGGCGGCCATTCGCCGGCTCTACAGCGGGTATTGGGGCGAGGCGGTCTCGATACAAGGTATCGCCGCGCCTTTCTCCCCGATAGTAAGGGGGGCCCAGTAGGCCGTCCATAAAGGCCGCGCAATATCCGGTTCAACTGCGCAAAACTTGCGCAAATACACCCCATTTGAACGAAAAAACCTCCGAAACGCCGGCTTTTCGGCCTTTCGGAGGTTTGGCTGGGCGCCGCTTACCGGCGCCTGGCGATGGCGGGCGCTTCAGCCCTGCTGGTCGCGGGGCTTGACCGCTTCCTGGTAGGACTGGCTCTTCTCTTCCACCTTGGCGGACTCGAGCACCAGGTCCACGACCTGGTCTTCCAGCACCGCGCCCTCAATTTGTTGCAGTTGCTGCGGGTTGCTGTAGACGAAATTGACCACTTCCTCGGGCTGCTCGTACTGGGAGGCGATCTCTTCCACCCGGGTCTTGACCCGCTCGGCGTCCGCCTGCAGCTCATGCTTGTCGAGGATGGCGCGCATCACCAGGCCCAGGCGCACGGAACGCTCCGCCTGCTCCTTGAACAGCTCCGCGGGCAGCATGGAGGCATCGAACTGCTGGCCGCCACCAAACTGCTGCGCCATCTGCTGGCGCATGCGGTCCACTTCCTGCGCGATCAGCGGCTCCGGCAGGTCGAACTCGTGCTGGCCGGCCAGGCCGTCCATCACCTGCTCCTTGATCTTGCCGGAGACGGCGTTGTTGAGCTCGCGCTCCATGTTCTTGCGCACTTCCGCCTTGAACTTGTCCATGTCGCCGTCTTCGACACCGAACGCCTTCATGAACTCGGCGTCCACTTCCGGCAGTTGCTTGGCTTCCACCTTGTTGCACTTGATCTGGAATACCACCGCCTGGCCCTTCAGCTCCTCGGATTGATAGTCCTCGGGGAAGGTCACGTCGATGTCCTTCTCGTCGCCGGCCTTCATGCCGACGATGCCGTCCTCGAAACCGGGGATCATCTGGCCGGAACCCAGCTCCAGGTCATGGCCCTCGGCGCTGCCGCCCTCGAAGGCTTCACCGTCCTTGAGGCCCTTGAAGTCGATGTTGACGCGATCGCCACTCTCGGCGGCACGGTCCACTTCCTGGTACTCGCCGCGCTGCGCGCGCAGGGTCTCGATCATCTCATCGACATCGGCGTCGGTGACCTCGGCCACCGGCTTCTCCACCTCGATGGCGTCGAAGGGCGCCAGTTCCACTTCCGGGAACACCTCGAAGGTGGCGACGAATTCCAGGTCCTTGCCGGCTTCGTTCTTGGTGGCCTCGAAGCCCGGCATGCCGGCCGGCTGCAGTTTTTCCTGCTCCACCGCTTCCAGGAAGGACTCGCGCATCACGTCGGCGAGCACCTCGTTACGCACGGCGGCACCGAAGCGACGTTTCACTTCCCGCATCGGCACCTTGCCGGGGCGGAAGCCATCCAGACGCACGTTCTTCTGGGCCTCGCGGAGCTTGTTCTCCACGGCGGCATCCACTTTCTCCGCGGGCACACCCACGGTCACGCGCCGTTCCAGACCTGAAGTCGTTTCTACGGAAACCTGCATAACATCCTCTTTGTAAAGACTTTTGGGGCCAGCGGCCGACCCAGCCGGGTCGGGGCCATGCTTTAAAGGGCGGGAATTATAGACAATGCCGGCGCCCCTGCCTACGGGCCGGAACGGCGGCTACAAAAAAGCCTCCGGGGCGACCCGGAGGCTTCGATGTTGGGGTGGCTGATGGGATTTGAACCCACGACCACCGGAGTCACAATCCGGGGCTCTACCAACTGAGCTACAGCCACCACTGAAACCGTTTTTCCGCCTCCACCAGGTCGCCGATGGCACGCCTGGCAGGGCTCGAACCTGCAACCTACGGCTTAGAAGGCCGTTGCTCTATCCAATTGAGCTACAGGCGCTTAACCGATCCCACCGCGATTTCGCCGGCTGGTCGGGGTGGAGGGATTCGAACCCCCGACATCCTGCTCCCAAAGCAGGCGCGCTACCAGGCTGCGCTACACCCCGCGGAGCAGGTCGAGCGAGGCGGCATAATACCCGCGCCCCCCGGGACCGTCAACGACGCCCCGGCGCACGGTGAATCGTTCGCTGGAATATTCGCCAGCTCGGCCGCGCTTTGCCCCGACCCGGCGCCCATGCGAGAATCCGCCCCCTTCCTTGGACCCGACATACAGAGAGACCCCATGAGCGCGCAGATTCTGGACGGCAAGGCGTTGGCACAGCATTTCGAGGACGAGATGCGTGGCCGCGTGGAAGCGCTGAAAGCCAAGGCCGGGGGCCGCACCCCCATTCTCGCCACCATCCTGGTGGGCGCCGACCCGGCCTCCGCCACCTATGTAAGGATGAAGGGCAACGCCTGTCGCCGCGTGGGCATGGACTCCATGGCCGTGGAACTGCCGGAGGACACCACCACCGACCAGTTGCTGGCGCGCATCGACGAGCTCAACAACAACCCGGACGTGCACGGCATTCTGCTGCAGCACCCGGTGCCGGCTCAGATCGACGAGCGCCTGTGTTTCGACGCCATCAGCCTGGGCAAGGACGTGGACGGCGTCACCTGCCTGGGCTTTGGTCGCATGGCCATGGGCGAGGAGGCCTACGGCTGCGCCACACCCAAGGGCATCATGCGCCTGCTGGAGCACTATGAGGTGCCCCTGGAGGGCAAACACGCCGTGGTAGTGGGCCGCAGCGCGATTCTCGGCAAGCCCATGGCGATGATGCTGCTGGAGGCCAATGCCACGGTCACCATCTGCCACAGCCGCACCCGCGACCTGGCCGGCCTGGTGGCCCAGGCGGACATCGTGGTGGGCGCCGTGGGACGGCCGGAATTCATCAAGGCGGACTGGATCAAGGACGGCGCCGTGGTGGTGGACGCCGGTTTCCACCCCCGGAAATGCGGCGACATCGAGCTGGGTCCGCTGATCGACCGCGTGGCGGCCTACACGCCGGTACCCGGCGGTGTCGGTCCGATGACCATCAACACCCTGATCTTCCAGACCCTGGAGGCCGGCGAAAAAGCCTTCTCCTGAGCGTACGGCCAAAACGCCCGCGGAACACGGTAGGAGCGGCTGAAGCCGCTCCTACTTAACTATGGCAACGCTGGCGGTCATACCCGCCACCAGCGTCAGATCCGCCGGCACCTCGCCAAGCTCGATGCGCACCGGGATTCGCTGGGCCAGACGCACCCACTCAAAAGTGGGCGATACCGGCGGCAGGCCCTGATCGGCGCCGGCGGTGGCATTGGGGTTGGCGATGCCCCGGGCGATGCCGGCCACCCTGCCCTCCAGCACCCGGTCGGCGCCCAGCAGCCGTACTCTGGCCCGGTCCCCGGCTGCCAGCCGGTGCACCTGGGTCTCGCGAAAATAAGCCTCCACCCAGAACGAGTCCCCATCCACCAGGCTCAGCACCGGCTCCCCGGCGCGGGCGTAGTCGCCCTGATGGGCCAGCAAATGGGTGACGAACCCGCCCGCCGGCGCACTGACCCGGGCCCGCTCCAGATTCAGCCGTGCCTCCTTGAGCGCGGCCCTGGCGGCGTGCAGATCCGCCCGGGCCACCTCCGCCAAGCGGGTGGCGGACTCCCGTTCCTCCGACGACACCGCCCGGCCCAGCCGCTGACGACGGGCCGCCTCGTCATCGCGCAGGGTCAGTTCCTGGCGGCGGTGCTCCAGCTCCGCCTCCGCCCTTTCCACCGCCAGCCGGTAACGTTCCGGGTCCACCGAAAACAGCGCATCGCCGGGGGCCACCCGACCGTTGTCCGCCACCGCCATGGCGGTGATGCGCCCGGAGACGTCCGGCGCCACCTGGATCACCGCCGCGCGCACCCGGGCATCCCGGGTCCACAGCTGATGCACGTAGTGGAACCACATGAACCAGACGGCGATGGCGGCGACCAACACCAGCGCGCCGGTCATCAGCGGGGCGCGCCAGCGGCCCGGGCCATGTTCAGACATGCGCATGCCCCCTCATCAAGACCCTTCCCACAGTAAAGCACTCCCGAACATAAACAGCGCCAGCGCCACCGCGCACAGCACCAGGAACACACACAGGCCGGCCAGGGCCGGATGCCAGAACCAGCGATAGCCGTCGACCCTTCCGATCAGCCGGTTGACCGGCCAGAACAGCAGCAGCGCCAGCACCAGCACCGGCAACAGGGGCGGCAGCAGCACGCCGCCCAGATCGATTTCATACAACATCCTGGTTCCTCAGGCCCCGCCAGGGCCGATCCGCGGAGCCGGCCAGGAAAAAGCCGGCATAGCGACGGATAATACTGATCTGCAGGCGCAAGCGCACAACCGAGCGCACCAGCCGACGACGCTCACCGGGGTCCAGCTCCGGGCCGTAGGCGCGCTGGCAGCGGCGCAGCACCGTGTCCGCCTGGGCGGTAAGCGCCAGCCAGCGGTCCTCGTCGCCGTCGCGCAGCACCCTTTGGGTGTCGCGGATCAGGCGGGTGATGGCCAGCGTCTCATCACCGGGCAACCCGCGCCGGCAGAGCATGTTCAGATACAGCAGCCCGAGCCCGAGGGTGACCGCCGCCAGAGCCCCGCGCAGCAGGTCGCCGTCCTCCGGGTTGTCCGGATTCAGGTTTGGCAACAGCAGACCGATACGGTCATAGAGCTGGCGTTCCAGACGATGGCGCGGCCAGCGGCGACGGATCGGCCAGCGTCCCAGGGTACGGCAAAGATCCCGACACAGCCGTTGACGGGCCTCGGCGGGGGTGTCGCCGGGCCACACCAGCATGAATGCCAGCACCGCCAGGACCATGCCCATACCCAGAGAGAGCACGTTGTTGAAAAGCGGTAGCGCGTCGAAATTCTGCAGCGGCGACAGGTCCAGCAACAGCGGGAAAAAGATCGTCACCGGAATACCGATGCCCGCCGTGGCCGGGCGCGCCATGGCCAGCCCGGCCAGCACATAGACCGGCGCCAGCCAAAGCACCAATTCCGCGAAGCCATCACTGCCAGGCAGCAGTACCAACCGGTACAGCGTGGCCAGCGCCGCCGCCAGGGCCGCCCCTTTGATAAAGCCACGCACCGCCGCCAGTGGATTGTCGCGGGTGGCGAACAGCGCGCAGATCACCCCCACCTGGATCGCCACACCGGCGCCCTGGGGCGAGGCGCTCCAGTACCAGAACGCCAGGGCGCCACTCAACGCCAGGGCGGCGCGCACGCCGTTGCGCCAGGCCTGGGACGGGTCCAGATGGGGCCGCGAGGTGCCGCCGCGCCACTGCACCAGCGGCGCCCGGTCGGTGAGCATGGCGAACAGCGCCACGCTGGAGCGCAGCCGGTCGCACAGCTCGGCGCTGTGCTCCAACGCCAGTTGCAGGGAATAGAAGCGCTCGTCGTTGTTGTCACGCTGGCCGCCACGCAGTTCCCGCGCCAGGGTCCGGGCGCGCACGTACAGGCCATGCAGCGTGTCGCGCAGGGCCTCCGGCGGCGCCTCCGGATCAAGGGCGGCGATGTCCGCCAGCAGCGCGGTGACGAGGGGATGGTGGTGCCGTTGCGCGTAGCGGTTCACGTAGGCGTGCAGCGGCCCCACCGAGGAGATCATCGCCAGCATCTCATGGCCCAGGCGGCGGCACAGGCCGGCGCGGTTGCGCAGTCGCGGGGAATCGAACAGGGCGTGTTCGCGCAGGTTCTCCAGCGCCATGCCGTCGGCGATCAGGGCCTGCCGGCGGGCCCGCAATTGATCCCGGTCCAACTCACCGGCGGCGGTATCGGCCACCAGCCGGATCAGTGCGATCAACTGCGCGCGGCTGC
This sequence comes from Alloalcanivorax marinus, assembly GCF_016785095.1. Taxonomy (GTDB): domain Bacteria; phylum Pseudomonadota; class Gammaproteobacteria; order Pseudomonadales; family Alcanivoracaceae; genus Alloalcanivorax; species Alloalcanivorax marinus_A. The sequence goes on from NZ_JAEKJB010000001.1 coordinate 78,592, forward strand.
TCTGCAGGTAAGCGCCTCCGGCGGAGCGCGGCCACACCAACACGCTGAGCAGGCTGACACAGACGATGCCCAGGCCGATCTCGGTAACCCGGGCCACCGCCAGGGAAAACGTCTGGTCCGGGGTCATTACCGCCGGCACACCGACGATCAGGGCGCTGTAACCGGCCAGCACGAAGGCGTAGGCGCGGAAATTACGCAGCAGGCTGGCGCAGAAGGTGCACACCCCGAGCCACAGCACCAGCGCCACGAAGAACAGCGTTGGCTGGGGATTGAGCCAGGCCACCAGGCCCACCGCCACCAGGGCCCCACCCAGAGTCCCCAGCAGGCGATAAAGCCCCTTGGCCACGGCCATGCCACCCAGGGGCTGGGCGACAATATAAACCGTCATCAGGGACCACTTGGGCTCATCCAGCCCCAGGGACAGGGCGATGTACAGCGCCGTCATGCCGGCGGCGAAGGTGCGCAGACTGAACCGCCACTCCCGCGCCCCGGCCTGACGGACGAAGGCGGGGATCAGGCTTCCCGGGGCCAAGATTCCCGCAAGCCCACGGTGCGGTTGAACACCAGGCCGTCCGCGTTGCTATCGCGATCCACGCAGAAATAACCTTCGCGCTCGAACTGGTAGCGGGTCTCCGCCGGCACGCCATCCAGGCGCGGCTCCACCACGCAACCTTCCAGCACCCGCAGGGACTCCGGGTTGAGGTGATCGAGGAAGGATTCACCCTCCGCCACCCGGGCCGGATTGGCCACCTGGAACAGGCGGTCGTACAGGCGCACCTTGCAGGGCAGGCCGTGGCGGGCGCTGACCCAGTGGATCACGCCGCGCATCTTGCCCTGCCCTTCGTCGTTCTCCGGATTCTTGCCGAGGGTGTCCGGATCATAGCTGCAGCGTACCTCGACGATCCCGCCGGCGTCGTCGCGCACCACCGATTCGGCGCGTACCACATAGCCATAGCGCAGCCGCACCCGGTCACCAAGCACCAGCCGCTTGTATTTCTTGTTGGCCTCCTCGCGGAAGTCCTCGCGATCGATGTACACCTCCCGGGTCAGGGGCATCTCGCGATGGCCCATGGCCTCGTTCTGGGGATGCAGCGGCGCCTGCAGCCACTCCTCCTGGTCCTCCGGCCAGTTTTCGATCACCAGCTTGAGCGGGTTGAGCACGCAGAAGGCCCGCGGTGCGTGCTGGTTGAGATCGTCACGCACCGTCTCCTCCAGCACGCTCATGTCGATCACCGAATCGGCGCGGCTGACCCCCAGGTTCTCGCAGAAGTTGCGGATCGCCGCCGGTGTGTAGCCGCGCCGGCGCAGACCGCTGAGCGTGGGCATGCGCGGGTCGTCCCAGCCGTCCACGTGGCCTTCGTCCACCAGCAGCTTGAGGCGGCGCTTGCTGGTGACGGTGAAGTTCAGGTTGAGCCGGGCGAATTCGTACTGGCGCGGCCGCGCCGGCACATCCACGTTCTCGATCAGCCAGTCGTACAGCGGACGGTGGTCTTCGAACTCCAGGGTACAAAGACTGTGGGTAATGCCTTCTATGGCGTCCGACAGCGGATGGGTGAAGTCGTACATCGGGTAGATCACCCACTTGTCACCGGTCTGGTGGTGCGCCTTCTTGCGTATCCGGTAGAGAATCGGGTCGCGCAGATTCAGGTTCGGGCTGCCCATGTCGATGCGGGCCCGGAGCACCGCCTCGCCCTCGTCGAACTCGCCGGCGCGCATGCGCGCGAACAATGCCCGATTTTCTTCCACGGACCGGTCCCGGTAGGGGCTGTCCTGACCGGGGGTGGTGAAATTGCCGCGCATTTCGGCGATTTTCTCCGGCGATTGGGTGTCCACATAGGCCAGCCCCTTATCGATCAGTTGCAGGGCGTAATCGTGCAACTGGTCGAAATAGCCGCTGGCGAAGCGCACCGGCCCGGTCCACTCGAAACCCAGCCACTCCACGTCCCGCTGGATGGACTGGATGTACTCGTCCTCTTCCTTCTCCGGGTTGGTATCGTCGAAGCGCAGGTGGCAGGCACCGCCGTAGCTTTCGGCGATGCCGAAATTCAGGCAGATGGACTTGGCGTGACCGATATGCAAATAACCGTTGGGTTCCGGTGGGAACCGGGTCACTACACGGCCATCGTTTTTTCCTTCGGCCAGGTCACGATCGATGATCTGTCTGATAAAATTGCTGGGCGCTTTTGCTTCACTCATTGAGCCGCCTACGGCTGAAATACGGGGTGCGCTAGTGTACAGTGCGCCCCCCTACAGTCAAAGACTCCCAGGACCCGGAGACCCCATGAAAGTGCTGTTGACCACCACCTACGGAAAGATCCTGCTGGAACTGGACGCCGAACGCGCCCCGGCCACCACCGAGAACTTCATTCAATACGTCAAGGACGGCCACTACGACGGCACCGTTTTCCACCGCGTGATCAGCAATTTCATGATCCAGGGGGGCGGCTTCACCCCGGACATGAGCCAGAAGCCGACCCGCGAACCGATCGAGAACGAAGCCGGCAACGGGCTCTCCAACGAGGCGGGCACCATCGCCATGGCGCGCACCAGCGACCCGCACTCCGCCACCGCCCAGTTCTTCATCAACGTCGCCGACAACCACTTCCTGGACCAGGCCCGCTCCCCGGACGGCTGGGGTTACGCCGTGTTCGGCCGGGTGGTGGAAGGCATGGAAACGGTCAACCGCATCAAGGCCGTGGACACCGGCAATAAAGGGTTCCACCAGGACGTGCCCCGGGAGGACGTGCTGATCGAATCCGCCGAGGTGCTGGAAGAATGAAGGTGCGCGCCCTGCTCGCCGCCCTGCTGCTGCTTCCGGGCCTGACCCTGGCCGCCAACCCGCGGGTGGAGCTGACCACCAACCAGGGCGACATCGTGCTGGAACTGTACCCGAAGGCGGCGCCGGAGACGGTGGCCAACTTTCTGCGTTACGTGGACGACGGCTTCTATGAGGGCACCGTGTTCCACCGGGTGATCAACGGCTTCATGATCCAGGGCGGCGGCTTCGACGCCGACCTCAAGCAGAAGGACACCCGGGCACCGATCCACAATGAAGCGGACAGCGGCCTGCGTAACGAACGCGGCACCATCGCCATGGCACGCACCGGCGACCCGCATTCCGCCACCGCCCAGTTCTTCATCAACCTGGTCCGCAACCGCAGCCTGGACCACACCGGCAAAACACCCCGTGGCTGGGGCTACGCGGTGTTCGGCAAGGTAGTGGACGGCATGGACACGGTGGAACGCATCGCCACGGTAGCCACTGGCAGCGGCCAGATCGCCGGTGGCCCCCGGGTCCGGGACGTGCCGCGCACCCCGGTGGTGATCGAGAAGGCCCGCCGCCTGAACACCGACAATGACGACGCCAACCCCCAGCAAGACGACAACGCCGAGCAATGACTTACAGCCTGCTGATCTCCGACCTGCACCTGGACCCGGAACGCCCGGCCCACCTGGCGGAACTGGAGCGCCTGCTGGCCGGGCAGGCGGGCCATGCCGAGCGCCTCTATGTGCTCGGCGACCTGTTCGAGGCATGGATTGGCGACGATGACGACAGCGCCTTCAACCGCCAGGCCATCGCCGCCTTCCGCGCCTTCGCCGACGCCGGCTCCGAGCTGTTCTTCATGCATGGCAACCGGGACTTCCTGCTCGGCGAGCGCTTCGCCGCCGACTGTGGCGGCACCCTGCTCGACGAGGGCACGGTGGTGGACCTGCACGGCACCCGGGCGCTGCTGATGCACGGCGACAGCCTGTGCACCGAGGACCAGGCCTACCAGCAGTTCCGCGCCATGGCCCGCAACCCCCAGTGGCAGCAAATGATGCTCGCCAAGCCCCTGGAAGAACGCCGCGCCCTGGCCCAGGGCATGCGCATGCAGAGCAAGAGCAACAACGCCAACAAGGCCGAGAACATCATGGACGTGACACCCTCCGAGGTGGCGCGGGTGATGAACGAGGCCGGCGTCACCGAGCTGATCCACGGCCACACCCACCGCCCGGCGGTGCACGACGTGGACCTGGGCGACGGCGCCCGTGGTCGCCGCTGGGTGCTCGGCGACTGGGGCAGGCTGGCCTGGTGGATCGTCGCCGACGGCGACGGCCTCCGGCTGGAAAGCTGGGAGATCAGCGCCCCCACTGAGTGAGGGATCGCGGTCGGACGACCGCGACCCTGACTACGCCGGGACGCCGGAATGAAACCGGAACGCCTCGTCCGGTTCCTCGATCAGCGCTCTCTCCTTCTCCTTGAAGAACACCAGACGCTCATCAATGGGACCGTCCGCGTAGAGACGGGCCAGGCGCAGATAATCCTCGAAATGGCGGGATTCGCTTTTCAGCAGGTAACGGTAATAGCGACCCAGTTCCGCATCCACATGGGGCGCCAGGGCGGCGAACCGTTCGCAGGAGCGCGCCTCGATCAGCGCGCCGATGATCAGGGTATCCACCAGCCGGCCCGGTTCCGAGGTACGCGCATGGCGGCGCAGGCCCTGAGCGTAACGCGACGGTGACAGATGATCATAGGTGACACCGCGCTCGCGCATCATGCCCACCACCTGCTCGAAATGCAGCAGCTCCTCGCGGGCCAGTTGGCTCAGGTTGTCCAACAATTCCGGACGGTCCACGTAGCGAAACATCAGGTTCAAAGCCGTGGACGCCGCCTTCTTCTCGCAGTGGGCATGGTCGATCAACAGGATATCCGGGTGCGCCAACGCCCAGCCAATCCAGGCGTCCGGCGTCGGGCACGGCAGGAAGTCGCGCAGCGGGGTTATGTCAGTCATGGCCACCTCGAGAAAGACGGCGCCATTCTACAAGCCCGCCGGCACAAAACCAGCCCGGGTCAGCGGGCCGCCGCGCCGGGGCACGGCGGCCATGGCGGTCAGGTCGGGGGGCAGCCACCATCGTAGTCGGTGGGGAAGATCCGCGAAATCAGCGCGTACAGAGCCGGGTCATGGCTTTCCAGCTCGTCCCGGGTGTTGATGCTGTTGTGCAGCCCATTGGGCGGATCCGATTCCAGGTTGCTGTTGAACCAGCTTTGCACGCCCTCGGCCCAGTACTCCTCCACGTTCTCCGCCGCGTAGGTGTTCTCGAACAGGCCGTTGTCCAGGGCGTTCTGGTAGGCCGCCGCCAAGGCGGTGCCGAAGGCCGGATTCAGATCGCGCAGGGCCATCACGTCCACGGAATGGGCGAATTCATGGAGAAAAATGTCTTCGTGCGCGCCGTTGGCCTGGTAAGGGTCGCCGGCGTAGCAGAGCACGTTTTCCTCGGTGCCACTGGTCACCGGGCGTGCCTTGGTGGCGCCCAGGCCGCCCCGGGCGCGCTCGTCCCAGGTGCCGCCGTCAATGGGGAACACGGTGTCCAGGTCGGAGTAGGCGGGGATTTGCGTGATGCCCTCGCCGTCGGCGCTGACCGCCGCCAGGGTGCCGTTGTCGATCATTTGCGCGAGCAGATCCTGACGCAGGCTCATCATGCCCAGGATGGTCTCGCAGGCGTGCCACAGCGCCGCCGACGATACCTGATCGCCGCCCAGCACCGGCAGCCCGTTGGCGTCGGCGTACTTGGAATAATAAGCCTGCTGCTCGCTGTTCAGATTGAGGCTGGCCGGGGGCGCGCCCACGGCGCAGTCGTAGTCCGCCACCGCCCGGGCGGTGAAGTCCCAGGAACGGGCGTCCGCCAGGGTCTCGCCGCTGCTGTCGGTGATGCCGTCCAGCCTCACGGTGTAGCTCTGCCCGTCCACCAGGTCGGCGTCCGGAATAAAGATGACCACCGAGCCGTCCTCACTGTAATGGAAGGAACCAGTCACTTCGTTGACGCCGGCGGTCACGGAAAAGCTTTGGGCGTCCACGCTGGCCGGGTCCACCGGGGCTGAGAACACCGCCACCACCGGGTAATCCGCCTTCTGCTCGGCGCCGTCCATCGGGCTGTTGGAGCTCAGAGTGAAGCCGTTGGGACCGGGACCGCCGCCCGGATCACCACCGCCGGTGCCAGGATCGGTGCCTCCTCCTCCGCTACCACCACCACCGCCGCAGCCGGCGATCACCAGGGCGCATAGCCCGATCAGTGCCGGCATACCGGCGCGCTGTTTGCTTCCAAGCCAATTCATAGTTGTTTCCCCTCTTCCATCGTTTCAGCGTGTTGTTCACGGTGCTCCGATGCTGACCGAGGCCCGTCGACGCGGATACTCCCTAATAAGGGGAGTCGCTCGGCGCCGGTTCACCATCCGGAAACCGGGTGATCACCGACGGATACGAAACAGCGCCGGGGGCGGCCCCCTGGCGTTCGGGGAGCGCGACGATATAATCGCGCCCCATGGGACGACGAACACACCCCGCCATCCAGACCCTCAAGGGCCGCGCCGCCGCCGGCGCGCTGCGCCTGCTGGGTCTGTTGCCTTTCGGCCTGAACCGGGCCCTGGCCACCGGCCTGGGCCGGCTGCTGGCCGTGCTGCCCACCGAGGCACGGCGCATCACGCGCATCAATCTGAAGCTGTGCCTGCCCGATCACCCGGACCACGAAGCGCTGGCCCGGGCGTCGCTGGCGGAAAGCATCAAGAACACCTTCGAGATCGCGCGTTTCTGGCACCGCCCGCAGGACGGCCTGGACCGGGTGGTGGCGGAGGACGGCGACGGCCCGCTGCGCCAGGCGGTGGCCAACGGCGAGCCGGTGCTGATTCTGGCGCCCCATCTGGGTTGCTGGGAGGTGCTGAATTTCTGGCTGGCCCGGGAGTTCGGCCTGCACGCCATGTTCGCGCCGTCCGGCCTGCCGGAGGTGGACGAACTGATCAAGGAAGGCCGTGAGCATTTCGGTACCACCATGTACCCGGCCACCGCCCGGGGCGTGGCGGGGCTGGTGCGCGCCATGCGCCAGGGCGCGCTCACCGCGATTCTGCCCGACCAGGTACCGGACCGGCGCAGCGGCCGCTTCGCGCCGTTCTTCGGCCAGCCGGCGCACACCGGCACCCTGAGTTGCAAGCTGATCAAGCAGACCGGCGCCCGGGTGTTCATGGCCTGGGCGCGGCGCCTGCCCGGCGACGGTGGCTTCGAAATCCGCGTACGCCCCGCCGACGAGGGCGTCCACGATGACGACCTGGATTACGCCCTGACCGCCATGAACCGGTCCATCGAGACGCTGATCAAGGAAGAGCCCGCCCAGTACTTGTGGAGCTACAAACGCTTCCGCCGGCAGCCCCCCGGCGGCACCCTGCCCTATTGATCACGGCACCAACAGAACCGGTGATTGCGAGTATTCACGCCATGAATGGCCACAGGGCCGGTTCTATTTAACAGTTGATGGCGTTTCCGCTATACTCCGCGCGCAATTCCAACCCCCAGACATACCCCAACCAACTGATTTCCAAAAGAAATCAGTCAGACGAAACGAGGGATTCGCTGTGCTAGAAGCCTATCGCAAACATGTCGAGGAACGCGCCGCCGAGGGCGTCCCCCCGAAACCGCTGGACGAACAGCAAACCGCCGAACTGGTGGAGCTGCTGAAGAATCCGCCCGCCGGTGAAGAGGAGTTCATCCAGGACCTGTTCGTCAATCGCGTTCCGCCGGGTGTTGACCAGGCCGCCTACGTCAAGGCCGCCTTCCTGTCCGCCATCGTCAAAGGCGAAGCCAGCTCCCCTCTGATCGACCGCAAGCGCGCCACCGAACTGCTGGGCACCATGCAGGGTGGCTACAACGTGGCACCGCTGATCGAGCTGCTCGACGACGAGGAACTGGCCGAAGTGGCCGCCAAGGAACTCAAGCACACCCTGCTGGTGTTCGATGCCTTCCACGACGTGGAAGACAAAATGAAAGCCGGCAACACCAAGGCCAAGGAAGTGATCGAGTCCTGGGCCGAGGGTGAATGGTTCACCCAGCGCAAGGACCTGTCCGAGAAATTCACCGTCACCGTGTTCAAGGTCTCCGGCGAAACCAACACCGACGACCTGTCCCCGGCCCAGGACGCCTGGAGCCGCCCGGACATCCCGCTGCACGCCAACGCCATGCTGAAGAACGCTCGCGAAGGCATCTTCCCCGAGAAGGACGGCGAGATCGGTCCGCTCAAGCAGATGGACGAGCTCAAGAAGAAAGGCCATCCGGTGGCCTACGTGGGCGACGTGGTGGGCACCGGCTCCAGCCGTAAATCCGCCACCAACTCCGTGCTCTGGCACTTTGGCGACGACATCCCCTACGTGCCCAACAAGCGCGCCGGCGGCGTCTGCATCGGCGGCAAGATCGCGCCCATCTTCTTCAACACCATGGAAGACTCCGGCGCGCTGCCGTTCGAGTGTGACGTGGAAAAAATGGAAACCGGCGATGTCATCGACATCTACCCGTTCGAAGGCCGGGTGGAGAAAGACGGTGAAGTGATCGCCGAGTTCGAGCTGCGTTCCCAGGTACTGCTGGACGAAGTACGCGCCGGCGGCCGTATCAACCTGATCATCGGTCGCGGCCTGACCACCAAGGCCCGCGCCGCCCTGGGTCTGGGCGAGTCCGAGCTGTTCCGCAAACCCGAGCAGCCCGGCGACTCCAATGCCGGCTTTACCCTGGCCCAGAAGATGGTCGGCAAGGCCTGCGGCATGGAGGGCGTGCGCCCGGGCATGTACTGCGAGCCGAAGATGACCACCGTGGGTTCCCAGGACACCACCGGCCCGATGACCCGCGACGAACTGAAGGATCTGGCGTGCCTGGGCTTCCAGGCCGACCTGGTGATGCAGTCGTTCTGCCACACCGCCGCCTATCCGAAACCGGTGGACGTGGAAACCCAGCACACCCTGCCCGACTTCATCATGAATCGGGGCGGCGTGTCCCTGCGCCCGGGTGACGGCATCATCCACTCCTGGCTGAACCGCATGCTGCTGCCCGACACCGTCGGCACCGGCGGCGACTCCCACACCCGTTTCCCGATGGGCATTTCCTTCCCGGCGGGCTCCGGCCTGGTGGCCTTCGCCGCCGCCACCGGCGTGATGCCGCTGGACATGCCGGAATCCGTGCTGGTGCGCTTCAAAGGCAAGCGCCAGCCCGGCATCACCCTGCGGGATCTGGTGCACGCGATTCCGCTGCAGGCGATCAAGGAAGGTCATCTGACCGTCGAGAAAGCCGGCAAGAAAAACGTGTTCTCCGGCCGGGTGCTGGAAATCGAGGGTCTGGAAGACCTCACCGTGGAGCAGGCCTTCGAGCTGTCCGACGCCTCCGCCGAGCGTTCCGCCGCCGGCTGCACCATCACCCTGTCCGAGGACAGCGTGGCGGAATACCTGAAGTCCAACATCACCCTGCTCAAGTGGATGATCGCCAACGGCTACGGTGATGCCCGTACCCTGGAGCGCCGTATCCAGGGCATGGAAGAGTGGCTGAAGAACCCGAGCCTGATGCGTGCCGACGCCGACGCGGAGTACCACACCGTGATCGAGATCGACATGGATCAGATCAAGGAGCCGGTACTGTGCTGCCCGAACGACCCGGACGACGCCAAGACCCTGTCCGACGTGGCTGGCGCCAAGATCGACGAAGTGTTCATCGGCTCCTGCATGACCAACATCGGTCACTTCCGCGCCGCCGGCAAACTGCTGGAAAAAGTAGACGGTTTGACCACCCGCCTGTGGGTGGCGCCGCCGACCAAGATGGACCAGCACCAGCTCACCGAAGAGGGCTACTACAACATCTACGGCCGCGCCGGCGCGCGCACCGAGATGCCGGGCTGCTCCCTGTGCATGGGTAACCAGGCACGGATCGCGCCCAAGTCCACCGCGGTGTCCACCTCGACCCGGAACTTCCCCAACCGTCTGGGCCAGGGCGCCTTCGTTTATCTGGCGTCCGCGGAGCTGGCGGCGATCGCCGCGGTGCTCGGCAAGCTGCCCACCGCCGAGGAGTACATGGAGTACGCCAACACCATCGACTCCATGGCCGGTGAGATCTACCGCTACATGAACTTCGACCGCATGGAGGAGTATCAGCAGGTAGCGGACACGGTGAAGATCCCGGTGGCGCAAGCCAGTTAAGGGACCCTCCCACCGACCTCGAAAAAGCCCGGCCTCGCGCCGGGCTTTTTTTTGTTTCCGCCGTATGCCCGATATTGATGTAGGAGCGACTGGGCGGCATTCCGCCACCTTTTACATCAGCGCTGTAAAGAACTATTGAAGAGGGCTGAAGCCCCCCGTCCTGGTATGCACAATCGCCCCTGATGCCCGCCGCGATCCGGTTTCCGCGCCGGTCACGCCGTGGCAGTCCCTCAAGTCGAAAATGGATTCTCGCGAGGAGGAGCACAGCATGACCAGCGAAGACCTTTTCCCCACACGAATGGAACAGGACCAGAAACGGTTCACCCGGCTGGACCCGGTGATTCACGCCCGCAACCAGGACCGCTGGAACGGCCCCCTGGGCGAGGAAGCCCTGTCCCGCTACGAGCGCGACGGCTTTCTGTGGTTCGAAGGCTTTTTCTCCCAGGAGCGGGTGCGCCCGTTCTTCGATGAACTCAAGGAGATCGCCAAGGACACGGATCTGGTGAAGTCCGACCAGGTGATCACCGACCCGGAATCCGGCGATATCCGCTCGGTATTCGCCATGCACGAGCTGTCCCGGCATTTCGATGAACTGACACGGGACCCACGCATCCTGGGCATGGTGCGTCAGCTACTGGGCGGCGACGTCTACATTCATCAGTCGCGCATCAACGACAAGTTCGGTTTCCAGGGCAGCGGCTTCAACTGGCATTCCGATTTCGAAACCTGGCACTCCGAGGACGGCATGCCACGCATGCGCGCGGTAAGCGCTTCGATCATGCTCACCGACAACAACGAGTTCAACGGGCCGCTGATGCTGATCCCCGGTTCGCACCACTACTTCGTGCCTTGCCACGGTGCCACGCCGGAGGATAACTGGAAGGACTCGTTGAAGAGCCAGCGAGTGGGCGTGCCCAGCCAGCAGAACCTGCGCGACCTGGTCAATCAGGGCGGTATTCAGGCGCCCAAGGGCCCGCCGGGTTCACTGCTGCTGTTCGAATGCAACACCCTGCACGCGTCCAACAAGAACCTCTCACCATGGCCCCGCTCGAACCTGTTCTTTGTCTACAACAGCGTGGACAACACGCTGGAAAAGCCGTTCTGCGGGCACGACGCACGGCCGCACTTCCTGGCCAACCGGGATAACCACGAACCCTTGTCCATGCACGACAACATCGAGCCCTTGTAAGCCAGGCAGAGGTACGAAAAACCGGCGCCACATCGTCTTTTCGGTGCGGCGCCGTTCACAAAACGCCCTCCGCTTTCCACCTTTTACAAAGGAACACAAACCATTCCCCGATGCTGGGTCCTAACGTCCTGAACCCGCCCTGAACGGCGGCCGGGATGGCTGACAGGATGACGGCATGAAAAATTCGGATCGAATCGGTTTCGGGCTTTTTTTCCTGGCGATCGTATTCATCGCGTTCGTCGGCGGCGCCTTCGTGGTGCTCACCAAGACCTACCCCTACCCCCTGTTCAACGATGCGCACAAGGCCGCCCAGGCGGTGCTCAAGCAGAATACCCTGATCGATTTGTACACCCAGTCCGACCTGTGGCGTGAAGCGCGCCGCGATGAACGCGGCGTTACCATCCACGACCCGGAACGGGCCTACCAGGGTCTGACCCTGTACACCTCCGGCGACGGCAGCCATGCGGATCTGGTCGACATGGAGGGCAAGGTGCTGCACCGCTGGGCACTGCCCTACAGCAAGGTGTGGGAACAAAGCCCCCCGGGCCGGGCAGCGCGCCCCGACGACCACATCTACTGGCGCAAGGCGCGTGTGCTGCCCAACGGCGACCTGCTGGCGATCTACATCGCCAATAACGACACTCCCTGGGGCTACGGCCTGGTACGTCTTAACGCGGATTCGGAAGTGATCTGGGGCTACCACGCCAGCACCCACCATGACCTGGACATCACCCCGGACGGCGACGTGGTCGTCCTCACCCATGAGTTCACCGATCGGAAGGTGCCCGCCTTCGCCAAACTGGAATACCCCTGGCTGGACGACTATCTGGTGGTGCTCGACGGTGACACCGGCGAGGAGCGCAGCAAGGTCTCCTTGTCCAAGGCGTTTATGGAATCCCGCTACGCGGACCTGTTCTACGCGGTACCCAGTTTCGCCACCGCCGACCCCCTGCACACCAACAGCGTGCAATTCCTTGACCAGGATCTGGCGGATCGCTTCGCCCCGGCCAGTGGCCACGCCGGACAGGTGCTGTTGTCGTTCCGGCATCCCGGAGCCGTGGCTCTGGTGGACGCCGACAGCGGCGAAATGACCTGGGCCCTCAAGGGCCCCTGGCTGGGCCAGCACTATCCGCGCATAAACGATGCCGGACATTTCACCCTGTTCGACAACCTGGGCCATTTCGAGAAGGACAACCGCACCCGCGTTCTGGAAGTGGACCCGGAGAACGACCGCATCGTGGCCAGCTATACCGGTGACGCGGAACACCCCTTTGACAGTGGTCTGCGCGGCGCCGTGGAAGAGCTTCCCAACGGCGACTGGCTGATCACTGAATCCGATGGCGGCCGCCTGTTCGAGGTGGCGCCCGACGGCGACATCGTCTGGGAATTCGTCAATCCGGTGCGCGCCGGTGACCAGGATCAGTACATCCCGGTGGTGTCCGCCGCGCAACGCCTCACTCTCGACGATCTGGACGCGGATTTCCGCGCCCGGCTCGTCCCCCGCTCCGACCCGTAACCGAGGAGATTCGTCATGAACTTCCCGTTCCCCCACCGTTACCGCGTCGCCGCCCTGGCACTGGCGGCGCTGACCCTGCCCGGCCTGGCTTCCGCCTATGTGGGCCCCGGCGCCGGCCTGAGCCTGCTTACCGCCCTGTGGGGCATCATCGCCGCCATCGGCGTGGCGGTTCTGTTCGTGATTCTGTGGCCGATACGCCGGCTGCGCCGACGCAAGGCCCAGGCCGCCGATGAAAGCGCCCGCCGCGAGGCCGACGCTCCCGCCGACGAGACGCCGGCCAATGACGACCAGCCCAACGCCCCCTCCACCCGCGACGATCATCACGCCTAGGAGTAACCATGGCCTTGTTCGATCTGCCGGCGCCCCTGTTCGCCGCCATCGACGCCGGGATGGCCACGGTGCTGCCCGGCGCCGCCCGCCTCGCGGTCTGGGCCTTGTTGGCCGGGGTCGGCACCTTGCTGCTCTACCGGCTGCTCTCGCCACAGCAACGCATCGGCGGGGCCAAGCGCGAGGCCCGCGAGGCGCGCCGCGCCCTGAACGGCTTCGACGGCGAATTCAGTGACGCCGGTCCGCTGATCAAGGCACAGTTCAGCACCGCGTTCCGCCATTTGGGGCTGGTGCTGATTCCCACCCTGATCTCGATCCTGCCGCTGCTGGCGCTGCTCACCTGGCTGGAGGGGCACTACGCCTATCGGCTGCCCGCCGCCGGGGAAACCCCGGCGGTGCAAGCCGTGCCGGCCACCTACCAGGCGCAATGGATCGAGGGCGGCGACGTCCCTCGGGTGATCGTGCGCGACGGGAACGGCGGCGGCGCCGTGGCGGAAGTGGCCATGACCGCGCCGATCCCGGTGGTGGAGCAACGTCACTGGTGGAACACCCTGATCGGCAATCCCCTCGGCTACCTGCCCGAAGAGAGCGGCGCGCGGCGCGTCACCATCGAGCTGCCGCAGCCACGCTACCTGCCGTTCGGACCGGACTGGATGCGCCACTGGCTGATGGTGTTCTTCCCGATCATGTTGATCGTCTCCCTGCTGACCTACCGATGGGCGAAAATCGAATGAACGCACGGCAATCCGAACCCGATATCGACCCGGGCTTCCAGGTCACGCCCTGGATGCACCACGCCGGCGGCTGGGTGCATCGCCACCCGCGCGCCTGGATCAAGCTCGGCAACCTGGAAACCCGCATTGTCGGCGATGCCATCGCCGACCTGAGCGTGGACCGGCCAATCTACGTGGCCGGCCTGGCCCGCTCCGGCACCACCATCGTGCTGGAACACCTGGCCGCCCACCCGGAGGTGGCCACCCACCGCTATGCGGATTTTCCGTTTCTGCCGGTGCCCTACTGGTGGAACCGCTGGCTTTCGCTGGTGCCCGGGGCCACCGAGCAGGCCCGGGAACGGGCCCACCAGGACGGCATCAAGGTGACCTCGAAAAGTCCGGAGGCGTTCGAGGAAATGCTGTGGATGGCGTTCTTCCCGGACATCCATGATCCGGCGCGCAGTTCCGTGTTGGGCCGCGATGCCTCGCACCCGGAGTTCGAGGCTTTCTACGACCAGCACATCCGCAAGCTGCTGGCGGTACGCCGACGCCGCCGCTACCTGGCCAAGGGCAACTACAACCTGGCGCGGCTCGGCTACCTTCACCGCCTGTACCCGGACGCCCGCTTCCTGCTGATGATCCGCGATCCGGTGTGGCATATCGCGTCGCTGATGAAGCAGCAGGATCTGTTCGTGGCCGGGGAAAGCAAGGAGCCCCGGGCCCTGGATCACATGCGCCGGGTCGGCCACTACGAGTTCGGGCTTGACCGGCGCGCCATCAACACCGGCGACGACCGGCTCACCGCCTACATCGGCGAGCTCTGGGACGGCGGCAATGAAGTGGAAGGCTGGGCCCGCTATTGGGCGGCCATCTACGACCACGTGGCCGACGTATTGGAACGGGACCCGGCGCTGCGCGAAGCGGCCCTGGTAGTGCGCTACGAGGATCTGTGTGGCACGCCCCGGGACACGCTGGAGAAACTGTTCGCCCATGCCGGGCTGGAGGTATCGGCGAGCACCCTGGAAGACGCCGCCGGCGGGTTGCACGCTCCCACCTACTACCAGCCCCGCTTCAGCGACCATGAACGGCGCCTGATCGAGGCGATCACCGCGCCGGTGGCGCGGCGCTTTGGTTACCCCTCGGAGGAACCCGGGAACGGCGGGTAGGTCCGTTCCCCGGCCGGCGGCGGGAAGTACTGGAACAACCAGGTCTCACTCACCACCCGCCGTTCGGCGCTCAGCGTCAGACGCATGTTCACCGGCTCCGTGGCGTCGCTGTCCGGATACCAGTCAAACAGAATCCGAAAGCCGTCCAGGTCCTTGACCCAGAGTACATGCAGATCCTTGATCCGCCCGGCGGACACGTCCAGCTGGGTATCGATATCGATGTCCTGGTCATAGAATTCCTTGAGCCGGCCACCCACGAAATCCACGGCGATACGTTCCGCCCAGACCTCCGGGTAATGTTCCCCCGGCGCCCAGCCTTCCGGAAAGCCCCCCATGCCGCTCAGGGTGGCGCGCACCCGCGCCAGGTCGGTGTGCACCGGCGCCCGCGCGGCCCAGTGCAGGCGGTAACCAAAGGCCAGCGCTTCGCCGCCCTTCAAGGGCCGCGCCGGCTTCCAGAACGCCACCACGTTGTCCATGGTTTCGCCGGTGGTGGGCAGCTCCAACAGTTGGACCTCCCCGGCGCCCCACTCGCCCTTGGGCTCCACCCACAGGCTGGGGCGGTCGTGATAACGGCCGATTACGTCCTCGTAATCGTCAAAGTCCCGATGCGTCTGCAGCAGGCCAAAGCCCTTCGGGTTGTCGTCATCGAAGGTATTGAACTGAATGCGCGGCGGGTTGTTCAGCGGGCGGCACACCCATTCACCATTGCCGCGCCACATGGCCAGGCGGTCGGAATCATGGATGCGTGGATGCAGCGTACGGCATTGCCGGCGCTGGTGGCCGCCGCAGCTGAACATGCTGGTCATGGGCGCCACGCCCAGCTGCGTGATCGCCTCGCGGGGGAACAGATGGCTGTCGATGTCCATCACCACGCCGTCCTCGCCGCAGTCGATCACGAAGCGGTAGGCACCGGCCAGCTTGGGGGAATCGAGCAACGCATAGGCGGTGAAGCGGGTGGCGCCGGGGGCCGGCGTCTCGAACCAGAAATCGGTGAAATCCGGAAACTCCTCGCGCTCACCATCGGCGTAGGTATTCACCGCCGCGCCGCGCGCCGACAAGCCGTACTGGTAACTACCGTCCACGGCACGGAAATAACTGGCGCCCAGGAAGGAGACGATATCCTTCTCGGCCAGCGACGGCGCCTTGAACACCCGGAAGCCGGCGAAGCCGAGATCCTCGCCGAGCTGTGAAAGGTCCACCTCGACGCGCGAGTAATCGAACAGTTCGGGACGAAAATGAATACGCCGTGCCTGGCCGCTGTCCGGGTCCAGGGAGTGCATTCGCACCGGTTGGTCGAAACCCATGCCGGCATGAATGAACTGAATGTTGAGGCGCTCACTGTGACCATGCCACAGAGCATGATCCGGATCGTAACCGATCTCGTTGTACTGATGCGGCGTCAGGCCGGCCAGGGTCGGCGGCAAGGCACGGGCGCCATCGCGATAGGGGCGCGCGGCCCGCTCCCGGGCCCGTTGCCGCAATTGCTTGAAACTGAACGGCTCGGCTTCACCGTCGGCGATGCGTTGGTTGGCGCGCGCGGCGGCGAACAGCGGCGCCGAGGGCAGGCCGGACCAGGCGGCCAGCGCCACGGCGCTTTTCAACAGGGTTCTACGCTTCATCGGGTTGGTCCTTACCTCTTCCTTGGCCCACCGGCAACCTTACCCAAAGGCGGGATGCCAATGCGTAAAAGCTTGAATAATCGGACTGCGCGGGGCGTCCTCGGTTCCAACCGCCGACCCCGCCGTCGACCCCGGCCAAACCCCTATTAATTGTCCGGAAATATTGGCGGCGCCATCGGCGGGGTGTATCTTGGTTCGCGGATCGAACAGGAAGGGACGCAGCCATGTTGAAACGTATCCTGGCCACTGTGCTGGTGCTGGCGGTGGTGGTGATCGGCGGGTTCGCCGTGTACGCCTGGCATGGCGAGCTGGCCCCCATGAACGCCTCGGAACGCCCCGACTTCGACGCCGCCACCATCGAGAAAGGCCGGGTGCTGGCCGCCGCCGGCTACTGCGCCACCTGCCACACCGCCGAGGGCGGCGAGCCCTACGCGGGCAACTATCCGGTGGTCAGTGATTTCGGCACCATCTATGCCTCCAACATCACCCCGGACCCGGACACCGGCATCGGCGCCTGGTCGCCACAAGCCTTCCGCCGCGCTCTGCACGAAGGCGTGGACCGTGAAGGCCGGCACCTTTTCCCCGCCCTGCCCTACGATCACTTCACCAAACTCTCCGACCAGGACGTGGACGCGCTCTACGCTTACCTGATGAGCGAAGTGAAGCCGGTGAAACAAAAAACCCGCGACAATACGCTGCCGTTCCCACTGAACCTGCGCTTCCTGCAGGCCGGCTGGAAACTGCTGTTCGTGGATTTCGGCCGCTACCAGCCGGACCCGGACAAGAGCGACGCCTGGAACCGGGGCGCTTATCTGGCCGAGGGCATCAGCCATTGCGGCGCCTGCCATACGCCCCGCAATGCGCTGGGCGCCGAGAAAGGCGGGCAACGCTACCAGGGCGCCGTGATCGATACCTGGACGGCACCGGCGCTGACCAGCCGTAATCCGTCGGCGATGCGCTGGACCGCCGCCGATCTCACCCAGTACCTGAAAGACGGTGCCGACGCCTATCACGGTGTCGCCGCCGGCCCCATGGGGCCGGTGGTGCACGCCGGCATCGCCGAGTTGCCGGACCAGGATCTGCACGCCCTGGGCGTCTATTTCGCCGATATCACCCGTGACGGCGACAGTGCCCCCCTGCCCGACCCGGATTACTCCTCGGTGCAGGCCAGCATCGAGGCCGGCAAGCCGGACCCGGCCTGGCGGCTGGACAACGGCGAGCGGCTGTACACCAGCGCCTGCGCCGCCTGCCACTACAACGACCGGGCCGACAACCTGCAGCCGACGCGCCCGGACCTGGGCATCAACTCCGCCACCCGACTGGACGACCCGGCCAACCTGATTCACGTGATCCTGGACGGGATACCCGCGCAGGCCGGCAACCAGGGCGTGGTCATGCCGGCGTTCCGCTCCGCGCTCAGCGACCAGCAGATCGCCGCTATCGCCGCCTACCTGAGAGCGACCCGCACCGACCTGCCGGCCTGGCCGGATCTGCCCGCCCGGGTGGGCGAACTGCGCGCCCACGTTGGAACGCATTGACGAGGACTCCACCATGATCGAGTGCACCATCAATGGAGAGACGGTTCGCCTGGACGCGGACCCGGACATGCCGCTGCTGTGGGCATTGCGCGACCTGGCCGGCCTCAGCGGTACCAAATTCGGCTGCGGCATCGGCCTGTGCGGCGCCTGCACCGTTCACGTGGGCGGCCGTGCCACGCGCAGCTGCATCACCCCGCTCAAGGACGTGGCCGGCGCCGACATCACCACCATCGAGGGGCTGGACGCCGACGGCGCGCACCCGTTGCAACAGGCCTGGCGGGAACTTCAGGTGCCACAGTGCGGCTATTGCCAGTCCGGCCAGATCATGCAGGCGGCGGCCCTGCTCAAGGACATTCCGGCGCCCACCGACGAGGACATCGACGCGGTGATGACCGGCAATCTGTGCCGCTGCATGACCTACCCGCGTATCCGCGGCGCCATCCGCGACGCCGCCGCCGCCATCAAGGAGGCCAGCGCCAATGGATGAGCAGCGCCTTCCATCCGATGACCGACTGGACGCGCCACGCCTGAGCCGGCGCGCCTTTCTGGTATCCATGTGCGCCGCCGGCGCGGTGTTCGGTTTCCCGCGCTCCGGCCTGGCGGCGATGAACCCGGGCACCGCCGATGGTCAGCCCCTGGAGGCGGCCGGGCGTCGCTACGAGCCTACCCTTTGGTACTGGATCGACACCGAGGGCCGGGTCAACGTGAACGTGATCCGCGCCGAGATGGGTCAGCATGTGGGCACCGCCATCGCCCGTATCCTGGCCGATGAACTGGGCGCCCGCTGGCAGGACGTGCACATCGACCACGTCGACAGCGATCCCAAGTGGGGCACCATGGTCACCGGCGGCAGCTGGTCGGTGTGGCAAAGCTGGCCTGTTTACCGACGCGCCGGCGCCGCCGGGCGCGTGGCCCTGGCGGAGAAAGCCGCCGCCCTGTGGGGCGTCAACGCCGACTCGGTCACCGTGGCCGACGGTCGGGTCAGCGCCGGCTCTCGCAGCATCGGTTTCGGCGAGCTGGTGCGTCAAGGTCTCGACCGCCCGTTCAGCGAGGATGAACTCAAGGCCCTGCCGCTCAAGCCCCACGATCAACTGACCCTGCTGGGCCAGGATCTGAAGGCCCTGGACATCGACACCAAGACCAACGGGCAGGCGATCTACGGCATCGACGCCAAGGTCGAGGGCATGGTGCACGCCGCGCCGATCCTGCCGCCGACCCGCTACGATTGCGCCATCACCGCCATCGACGACAGCGCCGCCAAGGGCATCAAGGGCTACCGGCAAACCCTGAAACTGGACGACCCCTCCGGCACCGCGCCGGGCTGGGCGATGGTCATCGCCGACAGCCATTGGGCGGCACGGCAGGCCGCCGACCGCGTCAAGGTATCCTACCGCACCGGCGACGCCACCGACGTGGGCGAGGCGGAGATCCAGGCCGAGAACCGGCGCCTGATCGACGACAGCGGAGCCGGCGCCATCATGGACACCGGCGACACCGGCGACGTGGACGCCGCGTTCGCGGACGCCGCCGACACCTTCCAGGCGGATTACAGCACCCAGACCGTGCTGCACTTCCAGCTCGAACCGGTCAATGCCCTGGTGTTCCGCAACGACGACGGTGTCTGGGAAGTGCACACCGGCAACCAGTGGCAGTCCCTGTGCCTGCCCTGGCTGCAAAAAGCCCTGGGCGTGGATGAGGACCAGGTGGTGATGCGCACCTATATGCTGGGTGGCGGCTTCGGCCGGCGCCTCAACGGTGACTACGCGATCCCCGCCGCGCTTGCCTCCAAGGCCCTGGACGGCAAGCCGGTGAAGATGATCCTGACCCGCGCCGACGACAGCCACTTCGACAGCGTGCGCCCGCCCACCCTGTCGCGCCTGCGCATGGCTTTCGACGCCGACAAGAAGGTGGTGGCGATGGACAGCTCCGTGGCCTCCGGCTGGCCCACCAAGGTGATGATTCCCGGCTTCATGCCCAAGGGCACCAATGGCGAACCCTACGACCCGTTCTCCTCGGACGGCATCGACCACTGGTACGGCGTCGGCGCGCAACGGGCCCGGGCGATCTCCAATGAGCTGGCCGAACACACCTTCCGGCCCGGCTGGCTGCGTTCAGTATCGCCGGGCTGGATCAACTTCGCGGTGGAAAGTTTCATGGACGAGGCGGCCCGTCATATCGGCGCGGACCCGCTCCGGTTTCGTCTTGACCACTTCAAGGCCGAGGGCCGCAACGCCGGCCAGGCGCCCAATTCCGTGGGCGGCGCCCGCCGCCAGGCGGCGGTGCTGGAAAGGGTGGCGGAGCTGTCCGGCTACGGCCGCGACGACCTGCCCGCCGACAGCGCCATCGGCATCGCCACCACCTATGGCCAGTCTCGCGACATGCCCACCTGGGTGGGCGGCGCCGTGCACCTGAGCGTGGACCGGGAAAGCGGTCGCGTGCACGTGCACAAGATCTGGCTGGTGGTCGACTGTGGCACCGTGGTGGACCCGAACGGTGCCCGCGCCCAGGTGGAAGGCAGTGCCCTTTGGGGTTTGTCCATGGCGCTCTATGAGGGCACCGAGTTCAAGAACGGGCGGGTGGTGGACACCAACCTGGACAGCTACCAGCCACTGCGCATGATCGACGCCCCGGAAATCGAAATCGAGCTGGTGGAAAGCACCGAAGTGCCGGTGGGCCTGGGCGAGCCGGGCACCACGGTGGTGGCGCCGGCCATCGCCAACGGCATCCAGGCGGCGGTGGGCGCGCGCCTGCGGCATCTCCCGATCACGCCGGCGGCGGTGCTCGAAGCCCTGAAAGAAGGGTCCGCGTAGCGGACCTTATAAATAGAATCAATAGGCGCATTATCGCGTAAGGGCGTATCATCACCGGTCACCCAGTGAGCCCGACCGGGAGCCTTTTCTTGCCAGAAAGCAGTACCCCCGCGGACCCTCGTGCCGAGCACGATGGTCTGCCGGCCCGGCAACGCCGCCTGGCCATGCTCGCCATCGCCACCAGCATCGGCATGTCGGTGATGGACAGCAACATCGTCAACGTCGCCCTGCCCACCATCGCCAACAGTCTGGATGTAAGCCGTTCCGACGCGGTCTGGGTGGTCAACGCCTACCTGCTGGCGGTGGCCCTGACGCTGCTGCCGCTGTCCTCGCTGGGCGACATCGTCGGCTACCGGCGCATCTACCGCCTCGGCCTGGGGCTGTTCATCGTCGCTTCCCTGGTCTGCACCCTGGCGGATTCCCTGGTCACCCTGGCGGTGGCGCGTTTCTTCCAGGGGCTCGGCGCCGCCGGCGTGATGAGTGTCAACGCCGCCCTGGTGCGTTTTATCTACCCGGCCCGCTTCCTGGGCCGGGGCATCGGCCTGAGCGCCATGGTGGTGGCGCTGTCCTCGGCCCTGGGGCCCACCGTGGCCGCCGGTATTCTGTCGGTGGCGGACTGGTCCTGGCTGTTCGCCGTCAACGTGCCTCTGGGTGGTCTGGCCCTGTACCTGGCGTCGCGCAACCTGCCGCGCACGCCCACCGATCCGCGCCCCTTCGACTGGGTCAGCGCCCTGCTCAACGCCCTGGCCATCGGCCTGCTGGTCAGCGCCGTGGATGGCCTCGCCCACGGCATGGCGGTTACCCCGGCGCTGGTGGCGCTGGCCGCCGCCGGCCTGGTGGGCACGGTTCTGGTGCGTCGCCAGCTGAGCCAGTCGTCACCGCTGCTGCCGGTGGATCTGCTGCGTATCCGCCCGTTTGCCCTGGCCATCGGCACCTCGTTCTGTTCCTTCACCAGCCAGATGGCGGCCTTCATCGCCCTGCCCTTCTATCTGCACGACGTGCTTGGCTACAGCGCCGTGCAAACCGGCTTGCTGATGACCCCCTGGCCGGCGGCGGTGATGATCACCGCGCCCCTGGCCGGACGACTCGCCGACCGCTATCCGATCGGCGTGCTGTGCTCGCTGGGCCTGCTCGCCAAGGTGGTCGGGCTGGTATTGCTGGCGTTGCTGTCCAAGCAGGCGCCGCTGCCGGTGATTCTCGCCTGCATGGCGTTATGCGGCCTCGGCTTCGGGTTCTTCCAGGCGCCCAACAACCGGGCCATCATCGGCTCCGCGCCGCGCCATCGCAGTGGCGGCGCCGGTGGCATGCAGGGCACCACCCGGCTGCTCGGTCAGACCCTGGGCGCCGCCCTCACCGCGTTGGTATTCAGCTTGATGGAAGACGCCATCGCCCCTGCCCTGCTGATGGCCGCCGGCTTCTCCCTGTGCGCCGCGCTGGTCAGTCTGTTCCGGATTCGGAACGGGACGCCGGCCTGATGAGGTCAT
The DNA here is from genome assembly GCF_016785095.1 of Alloalcanivorax marinus. Taxonomy (GTDB): domain Bacteria; phylum Pseudomonadota; class Gammaproteobacteria; order Pseudomonadales; family Alcanivoracaceae; genus Alloalcanivorax; species Alloalcanivorax marinus_A. The sequence goes on from NZ_JAEKJB010000001.1 coordinate 100,930, forward strand.
CCTCGCCGCTGCGCAAACCACCATCGGCGAGCAGCCGCCATAGCCGCCCGGCGGCCTGGGACAGGGGCCGCGAACGCAGTCGGTAAGCGCAGGTCTCGGTGGCGGCGCCCACGTCCAGAGGCAGCGGCACCAACCAGCCGGCGGCCAGTTCCTCCTCGATCAGAATGTCCGGCGCCAGGGTCAGGGCGTGGCCGGCCCGGCACAGTCCCACGCAGGCGCTCAGGGTCGGCATCAGGAATTCCGCGCCGTGGCGCGCCTGCAACATACGGTGGAACCAGGGCGCCGCGCGCCGGCCGTAGTCCGGCGACACCCTGGGCATGGCCCAGGGCCGGGAGGCGGCGAAGGCCCGCGCCGCCGGTTCCGATTCCAGCGCCGCCCGGTCCTTGCCACGCACCCAGGCGGCTGGCGCCACCATGCGCAACGGCAGGGTCAGCAGCGGCACCACCACCACATCGTCGTGGTCCGGCACGTCCCGTTGCCGGCGACCATCGTAAAGCAGGAAATCGTAGCGGTAGCCGTACAGTCCCTCGCGCAGGGTCTCGAAGTGATCGGTGTGCACGTCCAGGTGCAGGCTCAGGCCGCTCTCCGCCATCGCCCGCGCCAGCTTGCGCGACAGCAGATCCGGCACGAACGGCCCGCAGCCGAGCCGGACCCGCCCTTCCCGGCCTTCCTGAAAACGCTCCACCAGACGGTCCAGTCCGGCGCTTTCCTGCAATACCCGGCTGGCCTGGCGATACAGCCCGGTGGCGAACTCGGTGGGCCGCAGGGAGCGGGTATGGCGCTGGAACAGCGGCGCTCCCAGTTCCTCCTCCAGCTTGCCCAGGGCCCGGCTCAACGCCGGCTGGGTGAGCCCCAGGGCGCGCGCCGCCGCGGACAGGCTGCCGTGCTCATAGACGGCGCGAAACTGAATCAGTTGTTGCAACTGCCACCCGGGCATCGTCTCCCTCCCGCTCCCTGACCGACCTCCACTTTAGCAGCCCGGGACCGGGCCTGAAGGGCATGGATTTATAACCCCTGTTTATGGGCTAACTGCGCATACTCCCCCCAGCCGTTCAAAAAAACAACAAGGGGTGGTCCGATGACCGACCGACGCACCGTTCTCAAACAACTGGCCCTGGGCGCCGCCGCACTGGGCACCGCCCCGGCCCTGCGCGCCGCCGCCAGCGCCGGAAAACGGCGGCCCAACGTCCTGCTGCTGGTCTCCGACCAGGAACGGAGCTGGGGCGATCTGCCAGGCACGCTGGATCTGCCGGCCCACGACCGGCTGCTCAACCACGGAGTCGGCTTCAATCAGTACTACGCCAATACCTCGCCCTGCTCGCCGTCCCGCTCGGTGATGTACACCGGACAGCACACCATGCGCACCGGCATGACCGCCAACCTGCACGCGCCGCCGTTCCCCAGCCTTAACGAGGACCTGCCCACCCTGGGCCAGGTGTTCCAGCGCCTGGGTTACTACACCGCCTACAAGGGCAAGTGGCACCTGTCCGACATCGACGACGGCCCGGGCCTTATGTACGGCAGCTACCCGAGCCAGCGCCGGGCTCTGGAGAAGCACGGCTTTCACGACTACAACCTGACCGGTGACGTGCACGGCTCCGTCTGGCAGGGCTATCTGGCGGACCGCATGGTGTCCGCCGAGGCCGGCCAGTGGTTAATGCGCGACAGCACCGGGCTGGACCAGCCCTGGCTACTGGCGGTGAACTTCGTCAATCCCCACGACATCATGTTCTTCGCCACCAGCGACCGGCAGTCCCGGTCCCGCGCCAATCCGGACTTCATGGCGCCGTTGCGACCGGCGCCCAACGATCCGCTTTACGAAAAAGACTGGAGCGACGTGCCCCTGCCGGCCTCCTTTCACCAAGGCGGCCTGGCTGGCAAACCCTGGTGCCATCACTCCTACGCGGAAGTCATCGACGCCGTTTACGGCCACATCGACAAGGATGACGAAGCCGCCTGGCGGGCCAATCAGAGCTATTACTTCAACTGCCTGCGCGACGTATCGCGGCAGGTGGACCGGGTGCTTCAGGCCCTGGAAAAAAGTGGCCAGCTCGACAACACCATCATTGTCTACACCGCCGACCACGGCGAGATGGCCGGCGCCCAGGGACTGCGCCAGAAGGGCCCGATGATCTACAAGGAAAACAGCCGCGTCCCACTTATCGTGCGCCACCCGGACGTGCGCGGCGGGCGTACCGTGAACCATCTTGGCTCCACCCTCGACCTGCTTCCCACGCTGGTGGGCCTGGCCACCGAGGGGCAGCAAACCACCGGGACACCGGGCGTGGACCTGAGCCCGGCGGTCAACGGCCAGCCCACGCAACGGGACAAGCGCGGCGTGCTGTTCGCCTACGGGGTGCTGCTCTACACCGACCCGGAGGCGACTCGCCGACTGGTCACCGAGGGCGATGAGATCACCCCGGTGAAGGTGATGGGCGATTTTCTCAAGCGGCTGCGGCTGGGGCCGGAGTTGGGCAATCGCGGCTTGCACCGGGGGGTCTTCGATGGCCGCTACAAGTTCGCCCGCTACTTCAGCCCGGACAGCCACCATGTGCCCGAGGACTGGGGCACCCTGCTGGCCCACAACGATCTGGAACTGTACGACACCTGGCAGGACCCCCACGAGATCGACAACCTCGCGGCCCGCCCGGAGGACGCCCGTTCCCTGCTGATGGCCATGAACGCCAAGACCAACCAACTGGTGGCCGAGGAGATCGGCGAGGACAACGGTTCCGAATTCCCCGGCCCCAGCTTCCTCTACACGCTTTAGGCCCTACACGCTTCAGGCCCTACCGGCCCCGTACCGTTTTTCTGCCCTTGGGGGGCAGCCCGCCCCGACCGGTCCGCCGGTCGGGGCTTTTTATTGGTTCCCTAGAGGCTGTCCTTGAGGTCGTGGGCGCGCTTGATCACGTACTGGTGGATCGCCTCGATCTGCGCCGGCGTCAGGCGGCCGGCGAACGACGGCATGCCCTTGTCCTGGTAGAGACCGGCGACGATGCCCGGGAACGCCTTGTGGGTGTCGCCGTCCATGTAGCGCAGGTCCGGCACCACGCCACCCCCCATGGCGCTGAAGCCGTGGCACAGGCCGCAGTTGTCGTTGTACAGATCACGGCCCTGATCCACGGTGGCGGCATCGGCGGTGAGCGGCGGCAGCGCCTCCGGCACGGCCACCGCGCGGCGTTGCGGCTCAGGCAAGGTGGCGTCGCCGTCCAGCTTGTAGGTGAGGATGCGCGCTTCCGGCTGTACCTTGGCGTTGGCCGCCAGGCCGCCGAACGCCAGCGGGAACACCCCGCCCCAGCCGGCCATGAAGGTGACGTACTGCTCGCCGTCCACCTCATAGGTCACCGGGCCGGCCACCACGCCGGTGTTGGCCGGCGCTTCCCAGAGCTTGTCGCCGTCGGCGGCGTCGTAGGCGGCCACGGTGCCGGTGACGTTGCCCTGGAACACCAGGCCGCCAGCGGTGGACAGCACGCCGCCGTTCCAGATGCTGGGGAACGGCTGGCGCCACACCTCCTTCCGCGCCACCGGGTCCCAGGCCACCAGCCGGCCCTTGTAGGCGGCCACGGTCTTGGCCAGGGTTTCCGCATCCTCGGGCAGTGCCACCGGCTCGCTGCCCACCTGGAAGCGGCTCTTGCCCCGGAAGGTGGCATCGTTGTCCGGCACCATCATGGCCGGCGCTTCCTGCACCGGAATGTAGGCCAGGCCGGTGTCCGGGCTGAACGACATGGGCTGCCAGTTGTGCGCGCCCAGCGGGCCCGGCACCAGCAGGCGCGGGCCCTTGGTCCAGTCCGCCACGTCCTGGTTGACCACCGGTCGGCCGGTAGCCGGGTCCACCCGCTCGGCCCAGTTCACCGGCGCGTACTTCTCGGCGGAGAGCAGCTCGCCGCTGCGCCGGTCGATCACATAGTAAAAACCGTTCTTGGGCGCCTGCATCAACACCTGGCGCATCTCGCCGTCGATTTCCAGATCCGCCAGGGTGATGGTCTGGGTAGCGGTGAAATCCCACTGGTCGCCGGGGGTGGTCTGGTAGTGCCAGACGTACTCACCGGTATCCGGGCGCAGCGCCACGATGGAGCTCAGGTAGAGGTTGTCGCCTTTGCCTTCGGAGCGCGCCTGGCGGTTCCACAGGCTGCCGTTGCCGGTGCCGATGTAGAGCAGGTCCAGCCTCGGGTCATAGGCCATGGAATCCCACACCGTGCCGCCGCCGCCCTGCTTCCAGTACTGGTCGCCGAACCAGGTTTCCCGGGCCCGGGCCATGGCCTCGTTTTCCGGCGGCTGGGACGGATCGCCGGGTACCGTGAAGAAACGCCAGGCCTGCTTGCCGGTGTCGGCGTCGTAGGCGGTGATGTAGCCGCGCACGCCGAACTCGGCGCCGCCGTTGCCGATGATTACCTTGCCCTTCACCACCCGGGGGGCGCCGGTGACGGTGTAGCTGCGGTTTTTGTCGATCAGGGTGTCCACGCTCCACACCGGCTCGCCGGTGGCGGCGTCCAGAGCAATCAGGCGGCCATCATAGGCACCCACGTAGACCTTGCCCTTCCACACCGCCACGCCCCGGTTCACCGGGCCGCAGCAGCCATCCCGGGCACGTGTTCTGGTGACGCCGGGGTCGTATTTCCACAGCAGCTCGCCGCTGCGGGCGTCCAGGGCGTAAACCATGCTGAACGGCCCGGTGGTGTACATGACGCCGTCCACCACGATGGGCGTGGCTTCCACGCCCCGGTCCAGGTCCAGCTTGTAGGTCCAGGCCAGCCCCAGGCGGCCCACGTTGTCCTGGTTGATGCGGTCCAGGCGGCTGAAACGCTGCTCCTGATAGGTGCCGCCGTGGGTCATCCAGTTGCCGGGTTCGGCGGCGGCGGCGGTCAGCCGGGCGGCATCCACGTCAGCCGCCGGGCGGGAGAAAACGGAGGGATCGGCAGGCGCACGCTCGAAATAGGTGCACGCGGAAACCAGGCAGGCGGCGGCCAGGGCCGCCGCACCGCCCATGCGGGTCGAAGTGTTCATTGTTGTCCTCGCTATTCTTGTTATACGTGCCGGACCGGTTTTACTGGGTCACGACGGTGATCACTTTTTCTTCGGTGTAGGCGAGCACGCCGCTCAAACCACCCTCGCGACCCAGGCCGCTGGCCTTCATGCCGCCCCAGGGCAGGCGCGCGTCGATCGGCGCCCAGCAGTTGACGCCCACGGCGCCGGCACGCACGGCACGGGCCACGCGATGGGCGCGGGCGACATCGGCGGTCCATACCGTGGCCGCCAGGCCGTAGCGGGTGTCGTTGGCCAGGCGCACCGCGTCCGCTTCGTCCTCGAAGCCGATCACCGTGGCCACCGGGCCGAAGATTTCGTCCCGGGCGATGCTCAGGTCGTTATCGCCGAGGAACACCGTGGGGCGCACGAAGCAACCCTTTTCCGTGTCCATGGCGCCGCCGCTGAGCAGTTTGGCGCCTTCCTGCACACCCCGTTGAATGTAGTCGGTGACCTTGTCGCGCTGGGCGGCGCTGGCCAGCGCGCCCATTTGCACCTCGCCGGCGGACGGGTCGCCCACCTGGATGCCCTCGGCCACCGCCGCCAGGTTATCGGCGAATTCCCGCAGGCGGCTGTTGTGCACCAGAATGCGACTGCCGGCGGCGCATACCTGGCCGCTGTTGAAGAAGATGCCCATGGCGCAGCCTTGTACGGCGGCGTCCAGGTCGGCGTCGTCGAATACGATCTGCGGGCTTTTGCCGCCCAGTTCCAGGGATACCCGCTTGAAGCGGCTGCCGGCGGTTTCCTGGATGCGCGCGCCCACTTCCGGGCTGCCGGTGAAGGAAATCTTGTCCACCCCCGGGTGGGTGCACAACGCCTCGCCCACCACGCTGCCCACGCCGGTGACCACGTTCACCACGCCATCGGGAATGCCCGCTTCCTGGCACAGCTTCACCAGGTGCAGGGCGGACAGCGGAGTTTCCTCGGATGGCTTGAGCACCACGGTGCAGCCGGCGGCCAGCAACGGACCGAGTTTCCAACTGGTGATCATCAGGGGCGTGTTCCAGGGGATGATCGCGCCCACCACGCCCACCGGCTCACGCACCGTGTAGGACAGGGTCGGCGTGCCCATGTAGCCGGGGGTGGGAATGGTGCGCCCTTCGATCTTGTCGGCCCAGCCCGCGCAGGTGCGCAGGGTGGATATGGCGTTGGGCAGGTCCAGCAGGCGTGGTTCCATGCCGGGGCGGCCAATGCAGGCGGCGTCCAGATCCGCCAGGGTGTCGGCGTCCCGTTCCACCAGGTCCGCCAGCCGATTGATCAGGCGGCCTCGATCCTCGCCGGACAGAGCGCTCCAGGCACCGCCGTCCAGTTGGGCGCGGGCGGCGGAAACCGCCGCTTCCACGTCATCGGAGGTGCCCTGCGCCACCTCCGCCAGCAGCGAATCGTTGGCGGGGCTCACCACTTTCATGGTGCGACCATCGGAGGCCGGCACGTCGCGGCCGGCAATGAAGTGTCCTCGCTTCTCAGTCACGGAAATGCCTCCATCGGAATCGTTTTTATGATGGCGACATTGTCGGCCCGCCGCCGCGGAGCGGCATGGCACTGGGTGCAAAGTTGTTGACGCTGCGTGCCGGGTCCACCGGCGGCTTTGTTGTCCGGCGCCTTCAATCTGTTATATTCGTTCATAGGTTAATAACAACAACCCGGTTGAACCGGCCCATCCAGGGCGCGGAACACCGGTGAGCCGCGCTTCGCACCGGACCAGGACCCGGCCTTCACGTGCATGCTTTTTGCATGAGCTTTTTGAAGGAAGGCGTTACCCGACCGTCCTGAACCGGGGCCGAAAGCCCGGTCACCGTTTTCCGAGTACCGCCATGGAGAATGCCGTGGAGAGCGCCGTGCAAGCATTACGCAGTCACACCCATCCCGCGCCGGGCAATCACCAGGTGATTGAAGGCTTCCGCCCCTGGCAGAATTTCGTCAACTGCAATTTCCCATGGCTGGAGATGAGCGCCAGCAAGAAGCAGGATTTCCGCGCCGACGTGCAGCTGTGCAACTTCGATCACCGTGCCGTGGCCGTGATCCGCTCCGATTCCTGCCAGGTGCGACGCACCGGTTTCGGCGCCCGCCGCGCCGAGGAAGGCCTGCTCAAGGTGATGTGGCAACAGAACGGACGCACCGCCGTGGAGCAGGATGGCCGGGAAACCCTGCTGCACACCGGCGACGTCACCATCTGCGATACCGCCCGTCCCTATCAACTGGCCATGGAAGACCATGCCCAACTGGCCATTCTGATGCTGCCCTACGAGGCGATTCCCGGCTGGGAACGGCTCAGCCAGCGAGTCTGCGCCCACACCCTTAATGATCGCACCACCGCCCGCGCCGCCCTGGCCGCGGTGATGGCGCTGCTCGACCAGAATGGCGACGGCGGCGGCAACGCCAGCCCGGTGTTCCAGGCGGTGCAAATGATGCTCTCCGCCCTGCTCCACTGCGCCACCGCGCCGGACAAGCTCTCCGCCGCCACCACCCTGGACGTGGCCCACCAGCACGTGCTCGCGCACATCGATGATCCGGAGCTGAGCCCGGACGAGCTGGCCGGCGCCCTGCACGTGTCACGGCGGGCCCTGTACCGGCTGTTCGAGGAGCATCAGCTGACGCCGGGGCGTTTTATCCGCCGGGTGCGCCTGGACGCGGTGCGCGAGGCCCTGGCGGCGCCGGACAACGAGCACCGCAGCATCCTGGAAATTGCCCTGGATTACGGCTTCACCGACAGTGCCTCCTTCAGCCGTGCCTTCAAGGCGGCGTTCGGCGTCAGCCCCAGCGAGTGGCGCCTGGCCTAGGGCCTGTTCACACTACACTTGCATCCTGACTGGAGGACCGAAATGACACCTAGCAGGCGCGATGCAAGTAGTGTGAACAGGCCCTAGGCCAGAGCCGCCAGCGCCGCGCGCAGCGGTTCCGGGATCGGCACCGGCCGGCCGCTGACGCGATCCACGAACACATGCACCACGAAACCCAGCGCCTTGGCGTCGCCGCCCTGTTCGCCGAACAGGGCCAGGCCGTAGCGCACCGAACTGTTGCCCAGCTTGTCCACCCGCATGCCCACCGTCAGCGCCTCCGGATAGGCGGCCGCCTCGAAATAATCGCAGCCGGAGCTGACCACGTAGGCGATCACCTCGCCGTCATGGATGTCCAGGCCACCCCGCTCGATCAGGTAGCGGTTGATGGTGGAGTCAAAATAGCTGTAATAGACGACGTTGTTGATGTGGCCGTAAACGTCATTGTCCGCCCAGCGGCTGTCCACCGGGCACAGATAGCCGAATTCATCGCGCGACGGGCGCGCTCGGTGCTCACTCATGCAGGGTCCTCGCGAAAATCGTGCCGGTGCGCGATGATAACCCGGGATCGCGGCTGAAGCCGCCCCCCGTTTATGCAAGGACAGGGATTGCCAATGACACGACGTCGCCGTATCGCCCTCACCATTCTGCTCACTCTGGTCGCCCTGCTGCTGGTGCTGCACCTGGCCCTGCCCTGGCTGGTGCGCGATTACCTCAACAAGCAAATGGCCGGGATGGGCGATTACCGGGGCCATATCGAAGACGTGGACCTGGCCTGGTGGCGCGGCGCCTACCGGCTGGAGGGTTTCACCATCGTGCGTCTGGACGGCACCGTGCCGGAGCCGCTGCTGGACGCACCGGCCGTCGATCTGGCGGTGAGCTGGCGGGCATTGTGGGAAGACCATGCCCTGGTGGCACGCATCCTGTTCGAGGAACCCATGGTCACCTTCGTGGACGGCGGCGACAAGGTCTCCGACCAGACCGGCGCCGGCACCGACTGGCGCGCGCGCCTGCAACAACTGGTGCCGATCACCCTCAACGAAGTGCGGGTGGAGGACGGTCGCCTGGTGTTCCGCAATGACCATTCCAACCCCTCGGTGAACATCGAGGCCAGACAAGTCGATCTCCGGATCACCAATCTGACCAACAGCCGCGGCGCGGGAGGCAGCCGGGTGGCCACGCTGAAAGGACGGGCCCAGGTACTCGGTGAGGCGCCCCTGGAGACCTCCGCCACCTTCGACCCGTTCAGTGATCTGCGCGACTTCGACTTTCAGTTGCGGATCACCGGCGTGAACCTGGTCACCCTGAACGACTTCACCCGCGCCTACGCCAATCTGGATGTACGGTCCGGCCATGGCGACCTGGTGATGGAACTGAGCGCCCGGAACGGCCAATTGGACGGCTATGTGAAACCGCTGCTCAAGGACCTGGATGTGTTCGACTGGCAACAGGACGTGGCCGGCCCGGACGGCTCGGTACTGGGCGGCCTGTGGGAAGCCCTGGCCGGCGCCGTGCAGACCCTGCTCAAGAATCAGCGTGAGGACCAGTTCGCCACCCGCATACCGATCAGCGGCCAGGTGGAGCAAAGCGAAACCGGTACCTGGGCGGCGCTTTTCGGTATCCTGCGCAATGCGTTCGTGGAAGCTTTCTCGACGCGCTTCGAGGGGAACGCACCGCGACAATGACATCCCGCCCCGCACAGGAGATCCCCATGGGCATGCGCCTTCCGACGGTCCTGACCGCCCTGCTCGCCCTTGGCGGCTGCGTCAGCCCCGCCGGCCCGGAATATCGCCCCGAACCCAACCCGGCGCCCCGGGATCTGCGCACTTATCAACTGCGCCTGGACCCGCCACTGCCGGCGGAACAGGTGCGCGTGGAAGTGGTGTACCGCGCCACCAGGGTGGAATGCCCGGTGAGCCAGGCCGGCGTGCGCCTCACCCCGGAGCAACACGGGCAGGGCCTCATCTTCCAGGTTGCCCTGGACCAGTTCACCGACCCGCGCTGCGGCTGGCAGGCGAACCAGCTGTGGGTCGCCCTGCGCGCCGGCGACAACTACCGCACCCGCTTCAGCGTGCCGCCGGCCCTGGACCAGCAGGTGCGCTGGTGCCGGCTCAACCCGGAGCACGGCACCTGCCTGGCACGGCAACGGGACATTCTCGACTACAAGGTGCCCGGTGACGTGCACCGGGTGGTGATTACGCGGGGGCAATGAAACCAGCGGCACTGATCGCGACTGAAGCGGATCGCCGCCCGATCGCTCCTACGGCGGATGAGGCTCTTTGTAGGAGCGACTTCAGTCGCGATCAACCGTGACCGGCCATGCGCTCGGCGATGCGGGTGGCCAGGGCGTACACCGTGACCTGGGGATTAACGATGATCGAGGTGGGCAACAGCCCGGCGTCGGCGATATAGAGCCCCTTCACGTCGTGGCACTCACCGTCGCCATTGACCACGCTGGTGGCCGGGTCGGCGCCCATGCGGGTACTGCCCTGGGGGTGGTAGCTGACCATGCGCAGGTGCTGGGGTGCGTTTTCCAGGCCGTCCACGGCGGCCTCGATGTCCGCCTCCGAGCGAATCACGCGGCGGTCGCTGGAGGGCACATGGACCTCCTCGGCGCCGGAGGCCAGATGCAGCCGGGCGGCGGCCTTGAGGGCCCGCTTCATGGACGGGAAGTCCGCGTTGTCGAGCTGGTAGTCGATCACCTTCTGGCCGTCTTCCCAGCGAATGGTGCCCACGTTGTGGTCGTGGATCAGGGTCACCAGCCCGGCCAGGTACTTGCTGTCGCGCATGAAGTCCATGAACGGTTCGCCGCTGCCGGGTTCAGCGGTCATGCTCAACTCCATCGGCCCGGCACCACCGTCCTCCAGCACGAAGCCACCCTTGTCCGGGTGCAGGAATTCATCCACGTACACGCCCAGCATGGCGCCCCGCCAGGGGTGCACCGGTTCCGGGTAGCGGGCGGATACGTACAGCGACGGGTGGCAGGCGAAGTTGCGCCCCACCTGCCCGGAGCTATTGGCCAGGCCGCTTTTCAGCAGCAGCAGCGGCGTCTGCACCGCGCCGGCGGCCAGGATCACCCGCTCCGCGTTGACCGTCAGATCCGCCACCTTGATGCCATCGTGGCCGATCACCTCGGCATGCACGCCCCGGGCCCGACCGTTTTCCGCCAGCACCTCGGTAACCCGGGTATCGGCGAAGATACGTGCCCCATGGGCGCTGGCCCAGGGCAGATAACTGACCAGCATGGATTGCTTGCGTTCGGTCTTGCAGCCGGACAGGCAGTGGCCGGTGAGCGCGCAGTCGCGGATGTTGCGTTTGAACGGCTTCACCGACCAGCCCAGCTTGTGGGCCCCGGCGCGAATCAGCCGGCCATGGCGGGCGATCTCGTGTTCGCCGTTTTCGTGGATCGCCAGGTTACGTTCCACCCGCTCGAAGTACGGCGCCATTTCCTCGGCGGTCAACTCGGAAAGCCCGAAATCCCGCCGCCAGTCCTCCAGGATGAAATCCGGCGTGCGGAAACACACACAGCCGTTGACCACCGTGGAGCCCCCCACGCAGGCGCCCTGCAGCACCAGCAAGTCGCCGCTCTTGTTGGTCTGGCCACCGTGATCCTGATAAAGGGTTTCCAGGCTGTGGGAGAAGCGTTCGGTGAACTCCCTGGAAGGCACATAGGGGCCCGCCTCCAGGATCAGCACCTTCTTGCCGCGCCGGGCCAGCTCATAGCCGGTCACCGCACCGCCGGCGCCGGAACCGACGATCACCACATCCGCGTCCAGGGTCAGCCGGGATTCGCGGATATCCTGGGCCTGGGTCACCGCCAGGCCAGATTCAGCGGTCATGCTCGTTCCTCCGCGCGCGCTTCATCCGGCGCCTCATCGGGAAGGGGCGCGTTGCCCAGATAGGCCAGCCCCCACGACTCCGAGACCGGGCCGTCGAACTCGATGGCCGGCCAGGTCGCCGGCTCGCTCCAGTAGGCGCTGTAGGTAAGTTGCTTGATCACCGTGGCCAGGGTGCGCTGAACCGCATTGCCCCGGCTCCAGGCATCGAAATAATCCCGACCGGTGGCCGCATCCAGATCCACGAAGCGGCGCCCGTGGAACACCACCGCGGCGTTATCGAACAACGTCAAACCAGTGGCCAGTTGCGCGCGCAGGGACGGCGCCATGAAACCCAGGGTCCTTTGCACATTGGCCACCACCGGAACCTCCCCGGTGGCGGGCAGATCGGTGCCATCCGTGGGCAGCAGCACCACCCGGGCGCGATCGAACAGATGGTATTCCTGGCGGCTCAGGCCCTCGGCCCAGGCCGGCTTGGGTTGCTGGTCCAAAGGCGAACGGCGCAGCAGGGCGAAGCCGCCGGCGGCCACCGCCGCCACCCCGGCGGTGCCGGCCAGGGTCCACTTGAGAAAACGCCGCCGGCTCAGCCCGCGCTGCCAGGTGGCGGCGATCCGGTGGGCACTTTGTTGTTGTGTCATCGTGATCTCGGGGCTCGGGAACAGGCTTTCGAAGCTACTCAACCCGCCCGGGGAATACAATATGTTTACCCGCACAGGGGCTGTTGACCGCACGGGACAAACAGCAGGCGTCAAACCGGTCCCCCGTGGCACGACCCGCTTGCAGCCCGCGCCCATCTCGGATACTGTCCTTTTGTACAGTATCCGAGTGCTTTCCCATGTCCTCCGCGTTTCTGCAACAGCTTCTCTCCCGCCGGGACACCTGGCGGGGGCGCGACCTTGACGGCGCCACCCGGGGCGGCCGGCCCACCGGCTTCACCGCCCTGGACCGGCTGCTCAGTCAGGGTGGCTGGCCGACTCACGGGTTGGTGGAGTTGCTCTGCCCGCTGCCCTGCCCGCCGCTGCTGCATCTGCTGCTGCCGACACTGGCTGGCGACCAGCCCGGCGCCCGGTTGATCGCCAACCCACCGGAACGGCCCTCGGCGCTGGCGCTGGCCCGCGCCGGCGTGCCCCTGGAACGGCTGCTGGTGCTGCACGGTGAGCGCGACGGCCTGCTGCGCGCCTGCTACGAAGCGGCCGCCAGCGACACCGTCAGCACCCTGCTTCTGTGGGCACCGGGCGGCGCCCTGCCGGCGGGCACCCTGCGACGGCTGCATCTGGGCGCCCAGCAGGGGCGCTGCCTGCTGGTGCTGGCGCGCCCCCGGCGGGCGGCGCGCCAGCCCAGCCCGGCGCCCCTGCGGCTGGAACTGGAGTGCCCCGCCCCCGGCGAACTGAGCGTGACCGTGCACAAGCAACCCGGCGGTCGCCCCGGAGAACACTGCCGCCTGACCCTGCTGCCCGAGCACCTGCGCAGGGCGCCGCCGGCCACCGCCACCCTGCCGGCGCTCACCCGCCGCCCCCGGCCGGCCAGCGAGCCGCCGGGGCGGGTACCGCCCGGGCCATCATTGGATGCACCGGGCCCGGAGGCCCCGCGACCATGAGCGCCCTGTGGCTGGCATTGCATTACCCGCTGCTGGACCTGGAGGCCGGCGACGGCCCGGTGGATCGGCCCCGGGTGCTGGTGCAGCGGCATCGGGTATCCCAGGCCAACCCGGCGGCCCGCGCCGCTGGCGTGGAAACCGGCCTGCGGCTGGCCACCGCCCGGGCCCTGTGCGAGGCCCTGGAAGTGCGCGAGGCGGACGACGACGTCCGGGACCAGGCCCTGCGCCACCAGGGCCGTCAGTTGCTGGCGCTGACCCCGCGGGTATGCCTGGCGCCGCCGGCCAGTCTGCTGCTGGAGGTGGGCGGCTGCCTGAAGTTGTTCGGCGGTTTCCAGGGTCTGCTGGCGCGGGTCGACCGCTACCGCCTGCACTGTCCCTTCACCACCCGGCTGGGCCTGGGGCCCACGCCCCTGTCCGCCTGGCACCTGACCGATCCGCCGCCCCTGGAGCAGGTACCGGAAGCGGTGCGCTTCCAGGCCTGGCTGGCGGCGCTGCCGCTTGATGAACTGGACCTGGACGCGCGCCTGCGCGAGCGCCTCCAGGCCCCTGGCCTGCGCACCCTGGGCGATCTCTACCCACTGCCCCGCCCGGCCCTGGGCAAACGATTCGGCGCTTCCTTTCTGGACTGGCTGCAGCGACTGCTGGGCGAGAAACCGGACCCGCGCTCCCCCCTGGCGCCGCCGCGTCCGTTTCGCCGGCGCCGGGACTTCGACGATCCGTTGGACAACCTGGACCATTTGCACCGGCCCATGGAGAGCCTGCTCGCTGAACTGGCCACGGAACTGGACCGCCACCAGGAAAGCGTGGCGGCGATCCGCTGGCATCTGTACCTGAACAACGGCCATCGGGACACGCTGGTGGTGCGCCGGGCCCATCCGGGCCACGACGTGGCCACCTGGCTGGATCTGACCCGGCGGCGCCTGGAGCATCAGATGCTGGAGGCGCCGGTGCTGGGCCTGGGGCTGGACGGCGGGCGGCCCCGGTCGCGCAATCCGGCCCTGGCCGATCTGTTCCCGGACCCCGGTGCCCGGCCGCCGCTGTCCGGTCTGCTGGAGAAACTGGCCGCGGAGCCGGCGCTGCGCCTGTACCGGCCGGACCGGGAGCCGGGGCACCTGCCCGAGGAGACCGAACGCGGGCACGCGCCCCTGGAGCGTCCGGCCCGCCCGGCGGTACCGGACACGGCGGCCTCGCCGGAGGACCGGCCGCTGTGGCTGCTGGACCCGCCGCGCCCGCTGGGCGTGCGCGACAGCCTGCCGCACTGGCGGGACCGGCCTCTGACGCTGTTTCCCCAGGAGGAGTGTTTCAGCCAGCCCTGGCACGACCAGGCCGCCCGCAGATACCACGTGGCCCACCATCCGGACGGGCTTTGCTGCTGGGTGTTTCAGGATGATCGGGATGGTTGGTGGCTACAGGGTTTTTTCTAGGTCCGCCTCTCGACTTGGGTGTGAACTTTCCATCCGGGCCGCGTCACGCGCGGCTCCGTAGTGTTGAACAGGGAGTCTTGATGGCCTTCGCGGAACTGCATTGCACCTCCGCCTTCACCTTCCTGGCCGGGGCCAGCCACCCGGAAGAACTGGTGCGGCAAGCCCATGATCTGGGCTACCGGGCTCTGGCGATCACCGACGACGGCTCCCTGGCCGGGGTGGCGCGCGCCTGGCAGGCCTGGAAAAACCTCGAAAGCACTTACAAAGATAGCGGTAAGCGACTGAAATTTAAGCTTATCATCGGCAGTCATTTTCGTCTCAATGAAGATCGGGGAGCACTACGGCTGGTGCTGCTGGCCCCGGACCGGCGCGCCTACGGGGAGATCGCCACCCTGATCACCCAGGGCCGCCGGCGCGCGGAAAAGGGCCACTACGACCTGCACTGGCGGGACCTGGCGCGCATTGAGCGCCACGCTCTGTGCCTGTGGCTGCCCGCCGGCGATGACCGCGACGAAGGCCATGCCGCCCTGCTCCAGGCACACTTCGGCGAGCGCCTGTGGCTGGCCTGCGAACTGCTCCAGGACGGCAACGACGCCCTGCGCTACCGCTACCTGCATGGTCTGGCACGGCGCCATGGGCTGGCCATGACCGCCACCAACGACGTGCATTACCACGTCCCGGAACGTCAGCGTCTGCAGGAAGTGTTCACCGCCCTGCGCCTGAACACCACGGTGCGGCGGCTTGGCGACCGGCGCTTTCGTAACGATCAGCGCCATCTGCGCCCACTGGAACGGCTGGCCTCGATCTATCCGCCGGCCCTGTTGGAAGAAGCCGTCTGGATCGCCGATCAGTGCGAATTCCGCCTGGACGAGATCCGCTACCAGTACCCGGAGGAGGTGGTACCACCGGGCCAGGACGCGGACCAGTACCTGGCCGGCCTGGCCCGTCAGGGCGCCGGGGCCCGCTATCCGGACGGCGTGCCGGAGCGGGTGAGCGCCCTGGTGGAGCGAGAGCTGGCGCTGATCCGCCAGCTCGGTTATGCCCATTACTTTCTCACCGTCCACGACATCGTCGCCTTCGCCCGTGGCCAGGGGATTCTCTGCCAGGGGCGCGGCTCCGCCGCCAACTCGGCGGTGTGCTACTGCCTCGGGGTCACCGAGGTGGACCCGGATCGCAGCCAGTTGCTGTTCGAACGTTTTATCTCCCAGGAACGGGATGAACCGCCGGATATCGACGTGGATTTCGAGCACGAGCGCCGCGAGGAGGTCATACAGTACCTGTACCGCAAGTACGGCCGCGACCGGGCCGCCCTGGCGGCCACCGTGATCCACTACCGCACCCGCTCGGCGGTGCGCGACGTGGGGCGGGCCCTGGGCGTGGACGCGGATCTGGTGGAACGGCTCAGCAACAACCTGGCCTGGTGGGACAAGCCGGATTCCCTGGTGGAGCGCTTCCAGGAACTGGGCCTGGGCGGCTCCACCCTGGGCCGCCAGTACCGGGAGCTGGTCCAGGAGCTGGTGGGCTTCCCTCGTCACCTGTCCCAGCACGTGGGCGGTTTCGTGATCACCCGGGACCCGGTGCACACCCTGGTGCCGGTGGAAAACGCCGCCATGCCCGACCGCACCCTGATCCAGTGGGACAAGGACGACCTGGAGTCCCTGGGGCTGATGAAGGTGGACGTGCTGGCTCTGGGCATGCTCACCGCGATCCGCAAGACCCTGGGGCTGATTGGCGACTACCGGGGCCAGCCGCTGGCGATGCAGGACATCCCCGCCGGCGACCAGGCCACCTACGACATGCTCTGCCAAGGGGACAGCGTGGGTGTGTTCCAGGTGGAATCCCGGGCGCAGATGAACATGCTGCCACGCCTGCGACCGCGCCGGTTCTACGACCTGGTGGTGGAGGTGGCGATCGTGCGGCCCGGGCCGATCCAGGGCGACATGGTGCACCCCTACCTGCGCCGTCGGGACGGCCTGGAGGAAGAGGACTACCCGGACGACAAGGTCAAAAGCGTGCTGGAACGCACCTACGGCGTGCCCATCTTCCAGGAACAGGTGATCCAGCTGGTGATGGTGGCCGCCGGCTTTTCCGGCGGCGAGGCGGACCAGCTGCGCCGGGCCATGGCCCGCTGGGGCAAGAGCGGCGAGTTGCTGGGGTTCGAGGACAAGGTGATCCAGGGCATGCGCGCCAACGGCTACAGTGGCGACTACGCGCGCCGGCTGTTCGAGCAGATGAAGGGCTTCGGCGGCTACGGCTTCCCGGAATCCCACGCCGCCAGCTTCGCCCTGCTGGTGTACGTGTCCGCCTGGCTCAAGCGCCACCACACCAGCGCCTTCTATTGCGGCCTGCTCAACAGCCTGCCGATGGGCTTTTACTCCCCCTCGCAGATTCTCCAGGACGCCCGCCGCCATGGCATCGAGACGCGGCCGCCGGACGTGCGCCACAGCCATTGGGACCACACCCTGGAAGACGCGCACCGCGAGAGGCTGGGCGTGCAGCCGGCGCTGCGGCTGGGGCTGCGTCAGATCAAGGGCTTCAATGAGGACGCCGCCGGGCGGTTGGTGGCGGCCCGCGACCAGGCCCCCTTCCGTGGCGTGCGCGATCTGTGCGAACGGGCCGCCCTGGGCAGCCGTGAGCGCGAGGCTCTGGTGGCCGGCAACGCCCTGCGCGGCCTGAGCGGCCATCGCCATCAGGCGCACTGGGACGTGCAGGGCCTGGAGGCGCGACGACCTCTGCTCGGCGGCCAGGGCGGCGAGCTCCGCGACGACCACGACGGCGTCTACCTGGACGCGCCCTCGGAACACCGGTCGCTGATCGAGGATTATCGCCACCTGGGGCTCACCCTGGGCCGCCATCCCATGGCACTGGTGCGCCACCTGCCGCGCTTCAAGCGTTGCCAGCGTGCCCGGGAACTGAAGCGGGCCCGGCCCAACCAACTGGTACGGGTGGCCGGCCTGGTCACCAACCGGCAACGTCCGGGCTCCGCCAAGGGCACCTTGTTCATGACCCTGGAGGACGAAACCGGCAACACCAACGTGGTGGTGTGGACCTCGATCCAGGAGCGTTACCGGCAAATCCTGCTGAAGAGCCCGCTGGTGATCGTTACCGGCACCGTGGAGATCAGCCCGGAGGGCATCGTCCATCTGATGGCCGGACGTCTCCAGGACGCCCGTGACGCCCTGGACGAACTGCAGGTACGGTCGCGGGACTTCAAATAAAGGTTCATCAAGCCTCGGGGCGGGCTCCCCCATCAAGGGCACGTCTCGAAGCACCGTGGCCGGGGTTACTGTAGGAGCGGCTTCAGCCGCGATGAAGACGGCACCGCGGTGATCGCGACTGAAGCGGAGTGCCGCCCAGTCGCTCCTACGAAATGCCTGGTACGCGAACCAAGCCCGCGGCCACCTTCACCATCAAAAGGCCGTTCGCGACCCTGCACGGAGGTCCGGTCGGAGGTCTATAGTGGGCGCATCATTCGCAACAGAGACGGATTGCCGATTATGAGCAATGGAAGAGAGTTCGATCTCATCGTCTACGGCGCCAGCGGCTTCACCGGCCGGCTGGTGGCGGAGTATCTGAATCAGGCCTACGGCGAGGACCTTGAATGGGCGCTGGCCGGACGCAACGCCGAGAAGCTGGCGGCGGTGCGCGCCGAGATGGGCATCGGCGATAACGTGCCGGTGGTGACCGCCGACGCGGACCAGCCGGACACCCTGAAGGCGCTGGCCGAACGCACCCGTCTGGTACTGACCACGGTGGGACCTTACCAGTTGTACGGCGAGCCGCTGGTGAAAGCCTGCGCGGAAGCCGGGACGGATTATGTGGACCTGTGCGGGGAGCCCGCCTGGATGCGCCAGATGATCGATCGCTACGGCGACACCGCCAAACAGAGCGGCGCGCGCATCGTGTTCTCCTGCGGCTTCGATTCCATTCCCTTCGATCTGGGCGTGTTCTTCCTGGAGCAACAGGCCAAAGAGAAAGGCCTGGCGCCGCTGACCCGGGTCAAGGGCCGGGTACGGGCCATGAAAGGCACTTTTTCCGGCGGCACCGCCGCCAGCCTCAAAGCCACCCTGGCGGCGGCCAAGGACCCGGAAATCCGCGCGCTGCTTACCGATCCGTTCGCGCTCACCCCGGAGTTCAGCGGCCCGGAACAACCACCAGCGGCCAAGCCGGAGTACGACGATGCTCTCGGCAGCTGGGCGGCGCCGTTCATCATGGCCGCCATCAATACCCGCAACGTGCACCGCTCCAACTTCCTGCTTGGTCACCCCTACGGCGAGAACTTCGTCTATGACGAAATGATCCTCACCGGCGACGGTGACAAGGGCAAGGCGACCGCCGAGGCAGTGGCCCAGGACCGTTCCCTGGCCGGCGAGGACGCGCCCAAACCCGGCGAGGGCCCGAGCAAGGAAGAACGCGAGAACGGTTTCTACGACGTCCTGTTCCTGGGCAGCAACGACCAGGGCGAACAACTCGCGGTGAGCGTGTCCGGCGACAAGGACCCGGGCTACGGTTCCACCTCGCGAATGATCAGCGAGAGCGCCCTGTGCCTGCTGCGCGACGCCACCGACACCGGCGGTGGCATCTGGACCACCGCGCCGGCCCTGGGCGACAAGCTGATCAAGCGGCTCACCGAACACGCCGGCTTGAAGTTCAAGGTGGAATAATCCCGCCCGCGCTGGATCGCGGCTGAAGCGGTACGCCGCCCGGTCGCTCCTACGGAAACACGCCCCACCGCAGGAGCGGCGTCAGCCGCGATCCGCGATCAAAGCGGGCCGAGGCCGCGAATCTCCAGCCAGCGCCCCCGGCCCGGCTCGTAATGAAAGGTGCCCACCACCTGGACCCGCTGGCCCAGGTAGTCACGGGCCTCCTCCAGGGGCATCAGCTCCACGCGGTTGAGAGCGTCGTCCTCGATCCAGTAATGCTCCGGATCATCAAAGCCCCGTACCACGCCGCTAGTGGCCACCAACGCCTGCTGGAAATCCTCCGGCTGCGCAGCCAGAGCCCGCAACGGCGCCCCCTGGGGCGCGTCGCTGTAATCACAACCGGCCAGCGGCCCCAGCAGCAGCGCCACCATTATCATGGCGGCGCGGCTACTCATGGCCCGGCTCGTCATTATTTGGCCCGTCATTGTCTGGCTCGTCATTGCCGCTGCCCGGCTGCGGTGGCACCCACCATTCCGGTTCCTCGAATTCACCCAGCGGTGTTATATCGCAGGTACGGGCGTGTTTTTCCAGGATCGCCTTGACCAGGGCGCTGCGGCTGTCGTCCTTGGCGTCCCGGTGGGCCTTGGAATCCCAGTGAGCGATGGCCAACAGGGTCTCCGGCTCGCCGATCTTGCGGTGCAGGTAGGTACCCCGGGCGCCCGGGGCCCGCTGGATGACGCGGCTGGCTTCCCGCCAGGCCTCGGCGTACTCCTCCACGGTGTAGCCGTCCTTCATGCGTACTTCGAAGATGTATTTCATGGCCACTCCTTTCCACGTTCTAAGGGCGCGCGGTTTCCCACCAACGGTCGGCGGTTTCGATCAAGCCGGCCCGACGCAGCGCCTGGCGCGCGGCTTCGCGGCCTTCGCCATTAAGAAACGCCCCCAGCTCCACGCCACCATGATCGTCACACAGGCGCAGGCGCATCAGGTCCACCTCCTTCACCGGCATGGTCAAATGCAGGTGGGCGTCCGGTCGGCGCAACAGCCATTCCCGGCGCGGCGGGCCGCGTACACCCTGCTCCACGCGCACCCGCTCCGGCTCGATGACGACGCGCTGATAGAGGTAGCTGAGACGGAAACACACCCGGTACATCAGATAGCAGATCAGACCCACCTCGACACCGGCGAAGGGCAGCGCCAGCCAGATACCAGCGGCGGTCCAGGCAGCGGCGACCATGAACACCACCGCGGCGATCAGCGCCATGAAGCGCTTCACCTGGGGCCAGTCAGCGGACAGATGCGGAGTCAGGGTGATGGTCGTTATCCCATCGCGGGTTTCGCTGCGCACCATTTCGCGGCTCGGAGTCGGTGGCGTGGGGACTATTATCATCGCACCGGGGGCGTGGCGATGGAAACCCGGCGCCCCGCCGGGAACGGGTTCGCGTTGACGCCGGTCCCATTGGCCATCATGGCCCATGCATCGCCCCCTCCGGGGGAGTAACATGGGCGGTTTACCGGATGAACCCGGCCAATTCCCTATTACCAGGAGGCACGCATGGGGTGGTTGCAGTCCCGACGGCTTCGTTTTCTGGCCGCCTGCGTGGCGGCGTTTTTTGTTCTGTTAGTGGCCCTTCGGGCGGTGTTCTACCTGTTCTTCTCGGAGGTCGGGGAAACCGTGACCGCCTCTTCCGGGGTGCTCTGGCAAACCGTGGGCGTGGGGCTGCGTTTCGATCTCAGGCTGGCGCTGCTGCTGGTGCTGCCATTGTTCATACTGGCCTGGTTACCGCGCTTCAATTTGACCACCTCCCCGTTCATGCGCGGCCTGGCGCAGCTCTATCTGGTGCTGGCCACGCTGGTGGTGGTGCTGATCTACATCCTGGACTTCGGCCACTACGTGTATCTGGGCGACCGCCTCAACGTCACCGCCCTGCGCTTTCTGGAAGACACCGCCATCTCCACCCGGATGGTGTGGGAAAGCTACCCGGTGGTGTGGATCACCCTGGGCTGGCTTGGCCTCACCGCCCTGATGGGCTGGCTGTTCGCGGTGCTGGCCCGACGCCTGCTGAAGCGCCCGGCCCGCGCCATCCGCGCCCGCTCGCTGTGGGCCGGCGGCGTCATCGTGGTCGTGCTGGTGGCGTTCGGTCTGCTGGGCCGGGCCACCCACATCAACTGGGAGAACCCGGTACCGCTGCGCTGGAGCGACGCCTTCGCCTCCGGTGACAAGGCGGTGGCCGCCCTGGGCCTGAACCCGGTGCTGTTCCTCTACGACACCAGCCAGCTGGATTCCGACCCCTATGATCTGGAAGCGGTGAAACGCTACTACCCGATGATGGCGGACTTCCTGGGCCTGCCCGTGGAGCGCCGTGGTGACCTGAACTACCAGCGCCACGTAACGGTTCAGCCCTACCGCCTGGACACGCAGCGCCCGCCGAACATCGTGGTGGTGATGCTGGAGTCCCTGGGCGCCAGCCGCGTAGGTGCCTATGGCACGCCCTATGATCCCACTCCCAACCTGGACCGCATCGCCGAGGGCGGCTGGTTCTTCGAGCACTTCTACGTGCCGGTCACCGGCACGGCCAAGAGCATTTGGGCGTTCCTTACCGGCATCCCCGACGTGGCCCCGGAGGAAACCGCCAGCCGCAACCCACTGATCGGCCATCAGCGCATGATCGTCAACCAGCTGGACGGTTACCGGAAACTCTACATGGTGGGCGGCAACGCTGGCTGGGCCAACCTGGAAGGCCTGCTCACGCGCAGCATCCAGGGCCTGGAACTGTACGAGGAAGGCGACTGGAAAGGCGGCAACGTGGATGTCTGGGGTATTTCCGATCTGGAGTTGTTCAAGGAATCCAACGCCATTCTCGAACAAATCCCGGAGGACCAGCCGTTCTTCGCCTTCATCCAGACCGCCGGCAACCACCGGCCATTCACCATTCCGCCCAACAACGACGACTTCAAGGTGCGCGACGACCTGTCCGAGGAGGAGCTGCGCGCCAACGGCTTCCGCAACGCCGCCCAATACAACGCCGTACGGCTGCTTGACTACAACATCGGCCGCTACATGGAGATGGCCCGGCAAAGCGGCTACTTCGACAACACCATCTTCGTGTTCTTCGGCGACCACAACAACCGCATCACCACCCTGCCCCACATGCCCCGCTTCCAGGAGGTACTGCGCCTGGAGAGCCACCATGTGCCGCATATGATTTACGCGCCGGCCCTGCTCAAGCCCCGCCACATCCACGAGGCGGTGAGCCTGATCGACGTAATGCCCACCGTGGCCGGGTTGATCGGCCTGGAGTACGACAACACCACCCTGGGCCGGGATATCCAGCAGCCGGCACCGGAAGGCGACCGCACCGCCTTCGTGGTGCTGCGCGAGGGCCCGGCGCCGCAGATCGGCGCCGTCACCGCCAACCACCTGGCCCGGCTCAACCACGACGGAGAAGCGGCCACCCTGCACGAGCTCTATACCGACAAACCCGAGCAGGACCGCGCCAAGGATCAGCCGGAGACCTTCGAGCACCTGTTCAATCTGGCCCGGGGCTTCTACGAGACCTCCCGTTATCTGTTTTACGATAACGCCATCCGCGATGAGCACGCCCGCCGGGCCGCCAAGGATGGCGCGGACTGATGGAGCGCGTCGGCACCGTCATCATCGGCGCCGGCGTGATCGGCCTGGCCGTGGCCCGGGCGCTGGCCCGGGCGGGCCAGGCGCCGCTGGTGCTGGAGCACGAGAGCCGCTTCGGCGAGCACCTGTCCTCGCGCAACAGCGAGGTAATCCACGGCGGGCTCTATTACCCGCCCGCATCGCTCAAGGCCCGTGCCTGCGTGCGCGGCAATATCCTCCTCCATGAATACTGCTCGGCGCGGAACATCGCCCATCGGCGCTGCGGCAAACTGATCGTCGCCGGCCCCGGCCAGGCCTTCGCCCTGCAGCGTCTCCAAGACAATGCCCTCGCCTCCGGCGCCCGCGGCCTGGCCATCCTGGACCGCCGGGCCCTGCGCCGCGAAGAACCCTGGCTGACCGGGGAACAGGCGTTGTATTCCACCTACAGCGGCATCATCGACAGCCATGGCCTGATGGCCAGCCTGGCTCGGGAAGCGGAAGATGGCGGCGCGCTACTGGCGCCCCGTCACCAGGTAACGGCGGTACGCTGCGCGCGCGGTGATTTCCGGCTGCTGGTGCAAACCCCGGACGGCACCATGGAACTGGGCTGCGAGCGGCTCATCAACGCCGCGGGCCTGGGCGCGGTGCCCCTGGTGGCGGCCATGGAGGGCTTCCCCGACCAGCAACGACCGGAACAGGAATTCGCCAAAGGCAACTACTTCACCCTCAACCGCCCCGCCCCCAGCGAACGACTGATCTACCCCTTGCCCCAGGAACATGGCCTGGGCGTCCACCTGACCCTGGACCTGGCCGGTCGCGCCCGCTTCGGGCCGGACGTGGAATGGGTCGCGACGCCGGATTACCACGTCGACCCGGCGCGGCGGCCAGCCTTCGAACAGGCAATCCGCCAATACTGGCCAACCCTCCCCAAACGGGCCCTGCGCCCGGATTACGCCGGCGTGCGCCCGAAACTGAGAATGCACGGCGAGCCGTACCCGGACTTCCTGATCCAGGATCATCGCGATCACGGCCTGGACGGCCTGATCAACCTGCTCGGCATCGAATCCCCCGGCCTCACCGCCGCCCTCGCCCTGGCGGAAAACGTGGCCCGCATCTAAGCCCACCATTACGGCTGAAGCCGCTCCTACCCTACTCCATCCCACCGCAGGAGCGGCTTCAGCCGCCATATCCCCTGGCGTTGAAAGGCCCCAAATCCAGCATACCCCCACGCCTGTGGGGAACACGTCGCCGGTTTCCTGGGCGGCCTGGGCCTTCTCGGTTCATCCCCACGCCTGTGGGGAACACACTATCTTTTAGTTCATTACACGCTGCGCTAACGGTTCATCCCCACGCCTGTGGGGAACACTCTAAATGTATCTCATTGATTAAAAAGAACAAAACGAGGCCGGAAAATTCCACCGAACAAATTGATCAGAAGTTAACCGATGAAAACGGAGGCCGGATTCGGCCTCGCGGGCTCGTTGATGCGGCCCATCGCCCTGTCGCCGCCCGGGCGACGGACTCACTCCCAGGTCAGGTCGGGGATGCGCTGGAAGACGTCGCGAAGGCCCTGGGACCAGGCTTCGCCGAGCTGGCGGAAACCTTCGTGGTGTTCGTCCACGTTGAAGTGGGCCTGGTCGCTGAAGCTGTCGCGGGGGTAGCGCAGCACGTCCAGGGGCAGGCCCACGGACAGGTTGGAGCGGATGGTGGAGTCGATGCTGATCAGCGCGCATTTGATGCCGTCGTCCAGGGCGGTGTCGTAATCGATGACCCGGTCCAGGATCGGTTTGCCGTACTTGGTTTCGCCGATCTGGAAGTATGGCGTGTCGGCGGTGCATTCGATGAAGTTGCCTTCGGGGTAGACCAGGAACAGGCGCGGCGGCTCGCCCTGGATCTGTCCGCCAACGATGAAGCTGCTGCCGAAATCCACGCCGCCCTGCCCCTGGCCGCTGTCCCGGGCCACCACCTCGCGGCCAGTGGCGCCGACGATGCTGGCCACGTCGTAGAGGGAGGCGGCGCCGAACAGGTTGGGCTGGTCGCTGTTGAGCCGCATGCGCATCAGGCTGAGCACGCTCTGGGTGGTGGCCAGGTTGCCGGCGGTCATCAATACGATGACGCGCTCGCCGGGGATCACGAACTTGTGCAGCTTGCGGTAGGTGGCGATCTGGTCGACGCCAGCGTTGGTGCGGGAATCCGCGGCGAACACCAGGCCGTCCTTGAGGGCCAGGGCCACGCAATAGGTCATGCTGTGCTCCGTTCCGCCCGCTTTACTGGTGGTCGCCGCCGGATTGGCGCACCCGTGCCACCGCCTTGAGCGATTCCACGCCGCCGCCATAGCGAACGCCCCGCACCGGGCAGGCATCGAGATAGTCGAGCCCCACCGCCAGCTTGAGGTGATGACGCGGGCGGCGGGTCTGGTTGGTGACGTCGAAGGTGTGCCAGCCGCCGTCCTGCCAGACCTCGGCCCAGGCGTGGCTGGCCACGTGTTCGGAATCGTCGCTGTAAAGATAGCCGCTTACGTAGCGCGCAGGAATCCCCAGGACGCGGCAGCAGGCCAGGAATACATGGGTGTGGTCCTGGCATACGCCCCGACCGACCTGGTAGGCGCTGATCGCGTCGCTGGCCGAATCGGTGGCGCCGGGGGTGAACGGCATGGCCGCGAGAATGCGCTCACTGAGGCGCTCCAGGCGGTCGAGCACCGGCGTGCCGCGATGGGTCTCGGCCAGATCGATCAACGCCGCGTCGGCGGCGGTGAGCGGCGATATCCGGGAGAACACCAGCGGCGACAGGCGGTCGTCATCGTCCTCGCCATCCTCGTCGGTGATTTCCACCTGGCCGCGGGCGGTGAGCTGGATTCCCTGATGGGGCTGATCCAGGGTCAGCACATGCAGGATATTGTCGTAGCCGTCTGAGGCGCGCTCGGCCCGCTCCGGCAGGTCCAGGTGCCAGTCGAGAATGCGCTGGCGGCGGGATGGGCGCGGCGTCAGCCGCAGGTACTGGGTGCTGTGACGGACCCGCTCGGAATAGCGGTACTCGGTGCGGTGCCGGATGGACAGTTTCATACCACCTCCAGGTATTCCTCGCGGATGGTGTCCGCCAGTTCGTTGATGCGACGCAGAAAGTCGGTCAGATATTCATGCAGGCCGGTGTCCACGATGTGGCCCAGGTCGCCGTACTGCAACCGCGCGAACTGCACCGCCGCCAGCCGTTTGGCGGTCTGGCCGGCATCACCTTCGATGGCCGGCAGCAGCTCGCACAGTTGCTGCACGCAGGAGCGCAATGAACGGGGCACTTCCGGGCGCAGGATCAACAACTCGGCGACCCGTTCAGCGTTGATGGTTTCGCTGTAGATCTCCCGGTAGGCCTCGTAGGCCCCCACCGAGCGCAACAGCGCGTGCCAGCGATAGAAATCCACCGCCGTGTCGCCGGCCAGCACACCGCTACGATGGCGCACATCGAGAATGCGCGCGGTGTTGTCGGCCCGTTCGATGAAGGTGCCCAGGCGCAGGAAGCGGAACGCATCGTTGCGCATGCTGGTGCCGTAGGTGGCGCCCCGGAACAGGTGGGAGCGGTTTTTAACCCAGTCGAAGAACTCGCTGGCGCCGTAGCCTTCCACGCCCAATGCGCGGATGTCTCGCAGCTCCAGCCAGGTGCTGTTGACGCTTTCCCACAT
The DNA here is from genome assembly GCF_016785095.1 of Alloalcanivorax marinus. Classification (GTDB taxonomy): domain Bacteria; phylum Pseudomonadota; class Gammaproteobacteria; order Pseudomonadales; family Alcanivoracaceae; genus Alloalcanivorax; species Alloalcanivorax marinus_A. Next base: position 127,512 of record NZ_JAEKJB010000001.1, read on the forward strand.
TTCCGAGGTGATCTTGCCGCGCACCGCGTGGGCGTTTTCCCGGGCATCACGCAGGCAGTGAAAAATACTGCCGGGGTTATTCTCGTCCAGGGTGAAAAAATGCAACACCCGGTCGATGCGCACTTCGCCATGGAGTTGCTCGTACAGCGCGCCGCTGCCAGTGATTACCAAGGGCGCGCTGATCTCCTCCCGGGCGTTCACGGCGAACGGGATCAGCGACAGGTTCCAGGCCACGTCCAACATGCGGGCGATGTTCTCGGCACGCTCGAAATAGCGCGACAGCCAGTACAGATCCGAGGCGGTACGACTCAGCATGATCCGTCCTCCAGCACCCAGGTGTCCTTGGTGCCACCGCCCTGGGAGGAATTCACCACCAAACAGCCGGCGTGCATCGCCACGCGGGTCAGCCCGCCGGGCACCAGCCGGCTTTCCTTGCCGCTGAGCACGAACGGGCGCAGGTCGATGTGGCGCGGCGCGATGCCCTCGTCGACGAAGATCGGGCAGGTGGACAAGGACAGGGTGGGCTGGGCGATGTAGTTGTCCGGGCGCGCCTTGAGGCGGTCCCGGAACGCGGCCAGCTCCGCCTCGCTGGCCGCCGGGCCCACCAGCATGCCGTAGCCGCCGGCGCCGTGGACTTCCTTGACCACCAGGTCCGGCAAATGGGCCAGCACATGATCCAGCGCCCGGGGATCGCGACACTGCCAGGTGGGCACGTTGGCCAGTATCGGTTCCTCGTCCAGATAGAAGCGGATCATCTCCGGTACATAGGGGTAGATGGATTTGTCGTCACCGACGCCGGTGCCCACGGCGTTGGCAAGGATCACGTTGCCCTGCCGGTACACCGACAACAGGCCCGGCACGCCGAGCATGGAATCCGGCCGGAACGCCAGCGGGTCCAGGTAATCGTCGTCGATGCGCCGGTAAATCACGTCCACCCGCTGGGGGCCGGCGGTGGTTCGCATATAGACGAAGCCGTCCTTGACGAACAGGTCGGCGCCCTCCACCAGTTCGATGCCCATTTGCTGAGCGAGGAAGGCATGTTCGAAGTAGGCGCTGTTAAAGCGCCCGGGGGTGAGCAGCACCACGGTGGGATAGGATACGCCACTGTCCTCCTGGAGGGTTTCCAGTAACAGCGATGGGTAATGCTCCACCGGCGCCACCGACTGGTTGGCGAACAGCTCCGGGAACAGCCGCATCATCATGCGCCGGTTCTCGATCATGTAGCTGACCCCGGACGGCGTGCGCAGGTTATCCTCCAGCACGTACCAGGTGCCCTCCCCGTCACGGATCAGATCAACGCCGCTGATCTGCGAATACACCTGATTGGGCAGATCCACGTCCTGCATGCAGGGCTGGTACTGGCTGTTGCCGAAGATCTGCTCGGCGGGAATGCGACCGTCGCGGACAATGGCCTGGTCGTGGTAGATGTCGTGCAGGAACATGTTCAGGGCCCGCACCCGCTGCACCGCCCCGGCTTCCAGGTGCCGCCAGTCCCGCGCCGGAATAACCCTGGGCAGGGCATCGAAGGGAATCAGCCGTTCCGTGCCGCTTTCCTCACCGTAAACATTGAAGGTGATCCCGACCCGGTGAAACTGCAGCTCCGCCTCCTGGCGTTTGCGCACCAGGTTGTCCCTGGCCTGACTCAGCAGCCACCGATGGTAGCCTTTGTAGGGATCCCGGACCTTCCCGCCCGGTAGAATCATTTCGTCGTAACCGGAGACTTCCGGCAGGGATAATGACCGCATGGCGCCCTCGCTGGCACGGCCCCGCCACCTTGCGGGGTCCATTCCAGTATGAGCAAAGGCCGTGCCAGCAATTGTAAAGCTTTGCGAAGGGATCGTGCGCCAAAGCGGCGCCCGGGGCGGCCTGTGCGCCACTATGGCGCACGGCATCGGGCAACGCCGTCATCGGGAACGGCGTGTAGGAGCGGCTTCAGCCGCGATCATCGGCGGGTGCCAGCTTCTATCGCGACTAAAGCGGAATGCCGCCAGTCGCTCCTACCGCACCCGGAACGAAAAAGCCCGGCGCGAGGCCGGGCTTTTTCAGGGTCGGTCGTCGAACCGGTTTTCAGAGCTTGCTGTCCAGCTCCGGTACCGCTTCGAACAGATCCGCCACCAGACCGTAGTCGGCCACCTGGAAGATCGGGGCTTCCTCGTCCTTGTTGATCGCCACGATCACCTTGGAGTCCTTCATGCCGGCCAGATGCTGGATCGCACCGGAGATGCCCACCGCCACGTACAGGTTGGGGGCGACGATCTTACCGGTCTGACCCACCTGCATGTCGTTGGGCACGAAGCCGGCATCCACGGCGGCGCGGGAGGCACCGACGGCGGCGCCCAGCTTGTCGGCCACCTTGTAGAGGATCTCGAAGTTATCGCCGTTGCCCATGCCACGGCCACCGGAGATCACGATCTCGGCGCTGGCCAGCTCCGGACGGTCGGACTTGGCCAGTTCCTCGCCCACGAAGGAAGACAGGCCGGAGTCCTTGACCACGTCCAGGCTTTCCACGGAGGCGGAACCACCCTCGGCGGCCACCGGATCAAAGGAAGTGGGACGCACGGTGATCACTTTCTTGGCGTCGGCGCACTTCACGGTGGCAATGGCGTTACCGGCGTAGATCGGGCGCTTGAAGGTATCAGCGTCAACCACGTCGGAGATTTCGGAAATCTGGGCCACGTCCAGCAGCGCGGCGGCGCGCGGCGCGAAGTTCTTGCCGGTGGTGGTGGCGGCGGCCAGAACGTGGCTGTAATCGGCGGCCACTTCAGCAACCAGCTCACCGATGTTCTCGGCCAGTTGGTGCTCGTAGGCGTCGTTGTCGGCGCACAGTACCTTGGCGACACCTTCCGCCTTGGCGGCTTCCTCGGCGACAGCGCCGCAGCCCTTGCCGGCGACCAGAACGGTGATGTCACCGCCAATTTCCTTGGCGGCGGCGATCACGCTGAGCGTCGCCTTGTTCAGCGCGGCATTATCGTGTTCGGCGTAAACTAAAACACTCATCAGATCACCTTCGCTTCGTTCTTCAGTTTGTCGACCAGCTCGTCCACGGAGCCCACGATGATACCGGCCTGACGCTCCGGCGGATTCTCCACCTTCTCGATGGTCACGCGCGGGGTCAGATCAACGCCCAGATCCGCCGGGGTCTTGTTGTCCAGCGGCTTCTTCTTGGCCTTCATGATGTTGGGCAGGGAGGCGTAGCGCGGCTCGTTGAGGCGCAGGTCGGTGGTTACCACCGCCGGCAGCTTCAGTTCCACGGTCTGCAGGCCGCCGTCGACTTCACGGGTAACCTTGACCTTGCCTTCTTCCACGTTCACTTCGGAGGCGAAGGTGCCTTGCGGCATGCCAGCCAGGGCGGCCAGCATCTGGCCGGTCTGGTTGTTGTCGTCGTCGATCGCCTGTTTACCGAGGATCACCAGGTCGGGCTTTTCTTCGTCGACGATGGCTTTGAGCGCCTTGGCGATGCCCAGGGGCTGCACGGCTTCATCGGTTTCCACCAGGATGGAACGGTCCGCGCCCAGCGCCATGGCGGTACGCAGCTGTTCCTGGGCGGCCTTGGGACCGATGCTCACGGCCACGATCTCGGAGACCACGCCTTTTTCCTTGAGGCGAACGGCTTCTTCCACGGCGATTTCGCAGAAGGGGTTCATGGCCATTTTCACATTGGCGAGATCAACACCGGAGTTGTCCGCCTTCACGCGAACCTTAACGTTGTAGTCAATGACTCGCTTGATGGGTACAAGAACCTTCATAGGATCCTCGGAATCTTCCACTTGGTGACTTGAGTCGTTTCCGTCCGCGGGCGGTCGCCGGCACTGCGCGCCGGCGCCTGCGGTGGCTGCCACAAAGCAGGGTTTGGAAGCCCACCGAGCCTTGTGGCAACCCGGCCCCCGGGAGGGACGGAAACGATGAAAATGGCGAGACAACGCCGAACACGGGGCCCCGCGCGAGGTCCGGTATCTTGAACGCTACCCCCGGTAAGGTCAATAGGCCGGAAATGCGTAAGCGGATGATTTCGCTGCCAATTGTGTTCACGATAAATGACTCGCCGGTCGCCCATTTTGTTGAAAATCAAACACCTGGCGACGGATAATCCAAACAGTTGTTTGAGCATTTGTGAAAGAGAGTTTCACATCTGCCCAATTGGTGGTGCCATCCAACGGATGCTTATATACTCGCGCCACCCCAAGAACCTCCGCCCGCACCGGCCAGGCCCAACCGCCTCGGGCCCACGGCGTCACGGCGAGGTCCCGGCCGGCCCCGACAAGGCAAAATAAGGGCCGTAACACAACCGAAAGCTAGGAGACAGGCTGTGGAACGCGAATCAATGGAAGTCGACGTCGTTATCGTCGGCGCCGGTCCCTCCGGTCTGGCAACCGCCTGCCGTTTGGGACAAATCGCCCAGGAAAGCGGCCAGGAACTCAGCGTGGTGGTCGTCGAGAAGGGCTCCGAAGTGGGTGCCCATATTCTTTCCGGCGCGGTGTTCGAGCCGCGCGCGCTGAACGAACTGTTCCCCGACTGGAAAGACAAGGGCGCGCCCCTCAATGCCCCGGTCACCGCCGATGAAATCTATTATTTCACCGGCGCCGACAAGGCCAGCAAGGTGCCCGGCCCGTTCGCCCCGAAAACCATGCACAACGAGGGCAACTACGTGATCTCGTTGGGCAACCTGTGCCGCTGGCTGGCGGAACAGGCCGAGGGCCTGGGCATCGAGATTTTCCCGGGCTTCGCCGCCACCGAAATCCTCTATAACGACGATGGCTCCGTGAAGGGCATCGCCACCGGGGACTTCGGCATTGATCACAACGGCGAAAAGAAAGACAGTTACATGCCGGGCATGGAGCTGCACGCCAAGTACACCGTCTTCTCCGAGGGCTGCCGTGGCCACCTGGGCAAGCAGCTGATGGAGAAGTACAACCTGCGCGAAGGCGTCGATCCGCAGCACTACGGCATCGGCATCAAGGAGCTGTGGGAGATCGACCCGTCCAAGCACCAGAAAGGCCTGGTGATGCACAGCGCCGGCTGGCCGCTGAGCGAATCCGGTTCCCCGGGCGGCGCCTTCCTTTATCATCTGGAAGACAATCAGGTGACCCTGGGCCTGATCACCGACCTGGCCTACTCCAACCCGCACGTCTCGCCGTTCGACGAGATGCAGCGCTGGAAGACCCATCCGGAAGTCAAAAAGTACCTGGAAGGCGGCAAGCGCGTCAGCTACGGTGCCCGCGCCATCGCCAAGGGCGGCCTGCAGTCGCTGCCGAAGATGACCTTCCCGGGGGGCCTGCTGGTGGGCTGCGACGCCGGCACCCTGAACTTCGCCAAGATCAAGGGCAACCACACCGCCATGAAGTCCGGCATGATGGCCGCCGAGACCATCGCCAAGGCGATCGCCGATGGCCGCGCCAGCGACGAACTGGGCGAGTACAAGGACACCTTCGAGAAGAGCTGGGTGTACGAGGAACTGCACCAGCAGCGCAACTTCGGCCCGGCCCAGCACAAGTTCGGCAACCTGCTGGGTTCAGCCTTCGCGTTCGTCGATCTGAACATCTTCAACGGCAAGCTGCCGTTCACCATGCACGATACCACCCCGGACCATGACACCCTGAAGCCGGCGGATCAGTGCAAGAAGATCGATTATCCGAAGCCGGACGGCAAACTGACCTTCAACAAGCTGGATTCGGTGTTTCTGTCCAACACCAACCACGAAGAAGATCAGCCCTGCCACCTGCAGCTCAAGGACCCGAGCATTCCGATCGAGTACAACCTGCCCAAGTACAACGAGCCGGCGCAGCGTTATTGTCCGGCGGGCGTGTACGAGGTGGTGACCGACGAGGAAAGCGGTGACAAGCGGTTCCAGATCAATGCCCAGAACTGCGTGCACTGCAAGACCTGCGACATCAAGGACCCGACCCAGAACATCAACTGGGTGGCACCGGAAGGCACCGGCGGGCCGAACTACCCGAACATGTAAGCGGGTCTCTCGCCGGAACAGGAAAAGCGCCCTTCGGGGCGCTTTTTTTTATGCGCCCCCACCTGACCAGGCACGTAGGAGCGACTTCAGTCGCGATCAGCACCAGTGCCATCTTCATCGCGACTGAAGTCGCTCCTACCGGCGAGTTCCATGCCGGTGGGTTCCATGCCGGTGAATTGCATGCCGGCGAATGCCATGCGGGTGATAGGGGGTTTCAGGTTTCGCGGCGGCGTTTCAGCCAGGCGCGCAGCCTGGTTTCCAGGGCGTGGATCAGGCCCAGGGGGGGCATGGCGGGCATCGGGAACGGCGGTTCCGGCGGGCGCTCGGGCAGGGGTTCGGGGTCGTGGCGGTCGGATCGGTCCATGGCTCACCTCCTGAAGGGCCAAGTTGGCGAAAACGTTCTGCAAGCGCAGGATGGCGCCGCCACCTTGTTCAATCCAACGAAAAGTTCTACATTGACCTTTCAGTTTTTCTGAAAGCATCCCGGAGCCCTCATGCCTTCCTCCCCGGACGCCGCTATGCCGCCCCTGCTCGACATCGAGGTGCTGCGCAGCTTCGTGGCGATCGCCGAAAGCGGCAGTTTTACCCGCGCCGCCGGTCAGGTATTCCGCACCCCGTCGGCGTTGAGCATGCAGATCAAAAGACTGGAGGAAACCCTCGGGCACCCGCTGTTCGTGCGCGAGGCCCGTCAGGTGCGGCTGACGCCGGAGGGCGAGACCCTGCTGGGCTACGGCCGGCGGTTGCTGAAACTCAATCAGGAGGCGGTGTCACGGTTTCTGGCGCCGTCGGTGGAAGGCACGGTGCGCCTGGGTACTCCGGACGACGTGGGCACCCGCATCCTGCCCGAGGTGCTGGGCCGCTTCGCGCGCAGCCATCCGGCGGTGCAGGTGGAAGTGCTGGCCGGGCGCAGCGGCGAGCTGGTGCGGCGCATGACCGAGGAACGGCTGGACATGGTGTTGATCACCGAGGGCAACGACGACCTGGCGCCGGGGCTCGGCGAGGTGGTGCATACCGAACCGCTGGTGTGGGCGGGCCGTGACGGAGGCGTGGCGGCAATGCGCTCACCGCTGCCCTTGTCGGTGGCCAACGCCGGCTGCGCCTGGCGGGCCATGGCCCTGGCCGCGCTGGACCGGGCCGGCATCGGCTACCGGGTGGCCTACAGCAGCGAACACTGCGCCGGCCAGGAGGCCGCCATGATCGCCGATCTGGCGGTGGCGGCCTTTCCGCGCAGCCTGGTGCGCCCGCCCCTGCGCATTCTCGGCGAGGAGAGCGGCCTGCCGGCCCTGGGCGACTACCGGGTGGCCCTGGTGCGCGGGGAGGCTCCCTCCCCCGCCGCCGAGGCCCTGGCCGGGCAGATCACCCAAGCGTTCCGCGAGCGCCGTTAGGTTTCCGAATCCAGCGCCTGCTGGCCCTTCCAGACCAGGCTGTAGAGATCCTTGCGGCGATCGCGGATGTTGGTCACCGAGCCCTCGCTGTGCAACAGCTTGAGCTTTTCCAGGTCGACATCGGCGAACAACAGCATTTCGGTGTTGGGCTGGGATTCGCTGATGATGGCGTCGTGGGGGAAGTAGAAGTCACTGGGCGAGAATACCGAGGACTGGGCGTACTGAATGTCCACGTTATCCACCCGCGGCAAATTGCCGACGCTGCCGGAAATGGCCACGTAGCATTCGTTCTCGATGGCCCGTGCCTGGGCGCAATGGCGCACTCGCAGGTAACCGTTCTTGGTGTCGGTCCAGAACGGCACGAACAGGATCTCCATGCCCTGCTCGCCGAGCAGCCGGCCCAATTCCGGGAACTCCACGTCGTAGCAGATCAGAATACCGATGCGCCCGGCGTCGGTGTCGAAGATGCGCAGATCATCGCCGCCCTGGATCGCCCAGTCCTTGCGTTCGTGAGGCGTGATGTGGATTTTCTTCTGCTCTTCCACGGAACCATCGCGACGCATCAGGTAGGCCACGTTGTAGATACGGCCGTCCTCTTCCAGGGGCATGGAGCCGCCGATGATGTTGATGTTGTAGCTCACCGCCATGTCCGCCATGGCATCGCGGATTTCCTCGGTGAAGCTGGCCAGGTAGCGTACCGCCTCCACCGAATTGAGATCCGGCTTCAGGCCCATCAGCGGCGCGCTGAAGAATTCCGGCAGCACCGCGAAATCGGCCCGGTAATCGGACAGCGAATCGACGAAGAACTCCACCTGGCCAAGCAGGTCCTCCACCGAGCGGGCGGCGCGCATGCGCCGCTGCACCACGCCCAGGCGCACCACCGAGCGGCGCGGCCAGTCGCCGTCGTCCTCGGGCTGGTAAAGGATATTGTCCCACTCCAGCAGGGTGGCGTAGCCCCGCGAGCTTTCGTCCTCGGGCAGATACTTGACCAGCAGGCGCTTGACGTCGAAACCGTTGGACAGCTGGAACGTCAGGATCGGGTCGTAGATGGCCCGGGATTCCACCTCCTCGATGTACTGGGTGACGCTCATGTTGTCCGCGTAGTCCTTGTAACCGGGCAACCGACCGCCGGCCAGGATGGCGCGCAGGTTTTCTTCCCGGCACAGCTCCTTGCGCGCCTCATAGAGTCGCCGGCCCAGCCGGTAGCCGCGGTACTCCGGATCGACGAACACGTCCAACCCGTAGAGGGCATCGCCCTTGCGGCTGTGTGAGCGCACCTTATCGTCGGTGATCAGGTCCTCGTAGCGGTGGGGGTTGGAGAAGCGGTCGTAGCTCACCTTCACGGTCAGGGCCGTGGCCACCAGGTTGCCGTTGTCCTCAATCGCCAACTGGCCCTCCGGGAACAGGCGGATCAGGGTGGCGATGGTCTCCTCCGGCCAGGCGCCGCCGATGTCGTGGTAGACCTGGTCCATCAGCCGCGCCAGCGCCGGGTAATCCTCCAGGGTCAGTTGACGCAAACGCAGTCGGGTACTTTCTTCGGCCATGCTTGTCTCCAATCGCGGACGGTGTCAGGCATTGAGGGGCGGAAACGGAATCAGCCAGTGGCAATCCCGGTTGCGCAGGGCGTCCTCGCCGGACGCGTAGAGGGCCACGCCGTCCGGGCGCACGAACAGCACCGCGCCGGAGTTAAGGCCGATGTAGCCGGAGCTTTGCTCCGCCACATAGCCGTCCGGTTCCAGGTACAGCGGGCACAGCGCGTCGGGAATCGCCTCGTAGCCCACCAGGCCATTGGCCAGGGGATCTTCCACCGCGCGCCGGTCACGGTACAACGCCACCGCGTCGCCCCCCACCAGCAGCACCATGCCCTGGTGAAAGTGCAGCAGATTGACGGCCCCCCGGGCGGGTAATGACAGGACTTCCTGCCGTGCGATAATCGTATCCATTAAGGCTCCGCGAACGTTCAACGGTAAACGGGAGACGGTGAAGCATGCAGGAAAAGATTGTAATACTTACCGGCGCCGGAATCTCGGCGGAATCCGGCATCAACACCTTCCGCGACGCCGGCGGCCTGTGGGAAAACCACCGCATCGAGGACGTCGCCACCCCGCAAGCCTTCCAGCGCGATCCCGCCGGCGTGCAGGCATTCTACAACCGCCGCCGCGAGCAACTGCGCGACCCGGCGATTCGCCCCAACGCCGCCCATGAAGCCCTGGCCCGGCTGGAGCGGGAACGGCCCGGCGAGGTGCTGGTGATCACCCAGAACGTGGACAACCTGCACGAACGGGCCGGCAGCCGCAACCTCATTCACATGCATGGTGAATTGCTCAAGGCGCGCTGCCAAAGCACCGACAGCCTGGTGCCCGTGGACAAGGACCTGAGCGTGGACCAGGAGTGCGGGGTGTGCGGCGCAAGCGGCTGCCTGCGCCCGCACGTGGTGTGGTTCGGAGAAATGCCCCTGGAGATGGAGCGCATCTTCGATGCCCTGGCCGGCTGCGAACGCTTCATCAGCATCGGCACCAGCGGCAACGTCTATCCGGCGGCGGGGTTCGTGGCCGAGGCCCGCGCCCACGGGGCTCACACCGTGGAACTCAACCTGGAACCCTCGGAGCAGGCCACGGCCTTCGCCGAGCACCGCCACGGCCCGGCTTCCGAGCGGGTCCCAGAGTACGTGGCGGAGTTGCTGGCCGGCGGCTGAGCCGGCCCCGCTTTACAGCACGAAGGATTTGATCAGCGTGTCCAGGCGCTCGACCTGGCGACGCATTTCCACGGCGGCCGCCGAGGTCTGCTGTACCATGGCCGCGTTCTGCTGGGTCATGGCGTCCATCTCCGCCACCGCCGTGTTGACCTGACCAATGCCCCGACTCTGCTCCCGGGCACCGGTGCTGATGTCGGCGATCAGTTCGCTCACCGGCGTAACGCTGTCGACGATTTCCTTCATGGTGGCGCCGGCCCGGCGCACCAGTTCCGACCCCTGCCGGGTGCGGGTCACGGAGGTATCGATCAAGCCACGGATTTCCGCGGCGGCCTCGCCACTGCGCCCGGCCAGATTGCGCACCTCCTGGGCCACCACCGCGAAGCCCCGGCCATGCTCGCCGGCCCGGGCCGCTTCCACCGAGGCATTCAGCGCCAGAATATTGGTCTGGAAGGCGATGCCATCGATCAAACCAATGATCTCGGCGATGCGTGCCGCCGATTCGTCGATGGCGGCCATGGTGGTTTCCACTTCCTGCATGGCGCGACCGCCCTCCCCGGCCACCCGGGCGGCGCCGGTCACCATGGTGCTGGCCCGTTCGGCGGAGTCCGCGGTGTGATCCACGGTGGCGGTGATCTCCTCCATCGACGCGGAGGTTTCCTGCAGGCTGGCGGCGGATTGCTCGGTGCGGGTGGCCAGTTCCTCGCTGCCGGAGGCGATTTCATCGGCGGCGCCGTTCACCGAACCGGTGGTATCGCGCACCTCGCGCAGCGCATCCTGCATGCGCGACACGAAGGCATTGAACTGGCGCGCCAGATCACCCACCTCGTCGTCGCCGGTGACCACCAGCCGGCGGGTCAGATCGCCTCTGCCCCGGGCGATGTCCTCCATGGCACCGGCGGTGTCACGGATCGGCTTGACCACCCGGCGAACCAGCCACCCGGCGAGCACGCCCACCACCAGCAACAGGGCGGCACCGGCCAGCACGCCGATCACCACCGCATCGCGTTGATCCGCCCGCGCCGCCGCCTCGATGGCGGCCATGTCCTCGTTGATGTCGGTGATATAGACACCGGTGCCAATCACCCAATTCCATTCCGGCACCGATACCAGGTAGGCGTATTTGGTTTCCACCTGGCCGGTGCCTGGGTGCAGCCACTTGTACTGATAGTCCCCCTCCCCATGATCCCGGGCAACCTGGACCATGTCGCGGACGATGTATTGACCGTCCGCGTCCTGAAGGTCCCAGGAATTACTGCTCGGATTGTTCGCGTTGGCGACTTTATTGCCCTGGAAGTCGTAGGCGAACAAATAACTGTCACCGTCGAATTTCATGCCCAGGATCATCGTCTTGGCGAGGCGTTGGGCTTGCTCTTCGTCCGCCATGTTCAACAGCGGGCGGATCGCCGAGCGAGCCACTTCCGCGGCACCGCGGATGCCCAGTTCGCGCATCCCGATCATCGCCTGGCGCTGCTGCGCCAGACTGTGGTCCGTTGCCCGGGCCCGCTCCACGGCGGACCACAGCGTCAACACCAGTACCGCCACCACCAGCGGCACCAGCGAGAGCAACAGAATCTTGGCCTGCAGACGCAGACCGCTAAAGGAAAGAGGTTTCATGGCTGTCCCGATGGCTAACGTGAAATAGGCGTCCCCGTTATCGGCGCCATAGGCTGAAACCTTAGCGGTATTCCGCTAGACTGCGGGTCTTCCGGCCATTCCGACCAACAAGCAGCCAGATCATGAGTCAGATACAGGTAGACGACATCAACATCGAGTCCCAGGAGGTGCTGATCACCCCCCGGGCGCTCAAGGAAGAGTTGCCGCTGAGCGACGGCGCGCGGGAAACCGTGCTGCAAGGGCGCCAGCAAATCCGCGATATTCTCGACCGCAAGGACCCGCGCCTGTTCGTGGTGATCGGTCCGTGCTCCATCCACGATCCCAAGGCGGCCATGGAGTACGCGGAGCGGCTCAAGAAGCTGGCCGCCGACGTGGACGACGCTCTGTTTCTGGTGCTGCGTGTGTACTTCGAGAAGCCACGCACCACGGTGGGCTGGAAGGGGTTGATCAACGACCCCTACATGAACGATTCCTTCAAGGTGGCCGACGGCCTGCACATTGCCCGCAAGCTGCTGCTGGACGTGGCCGAGCTGGGCCTGCCGGCGGCCACCGAAGCGCTCGATCCGACCACCCCGCAGTACATCCAGGATCTGATCTCCTGGTCGGCGATCGGCGCGCGCACCACCGAATCCCAGACCCACCGGGAAATGTCCTCCGGCCTGTCCGGCCCGGTGGGCTTCAAGAATGGCACCGACGGCAGCCTGGACGTGGCGGTCAACGCCATGCTCAGCGTGCGCCACCCGCACCGTTTCCTGGGCATCGACCCGGATGGCCGCGTCGCCCTGACCACCACCAAGGGCAACCAGTACGGCCACGTGGTGCTGCGCGGCGGCGGTGGCAAGCCGAACTACGATTCAGTGTCCGTGGCGCTGGCGGAAACCGCCCTGGACAAGGCCGGTGTATCCACCAACATCATGGTCGACTGCTCCCACGCCAACTCCAACAAGGACCCGAGCCTTCAACCGCTGGTGATGGAAAACATCGGCAACCAGATTCTGGAGGGCAACACCTCCATCGTCGGGTTGATGGTGGAATCCCATCTCAAGCAGGGCAATCAGAAGATCCCCGCCAACCTGGATGATCTGGAGTACGGCGTATCGGTGACCGACGGCTGCATCGGCTGGGACACCACCGAGCAGGCGGTACGCGACCTGGCCGACAAAGTGCGCGACACCCTGCCCCGCCGCGGTAACTGATCCGCCCCTCGCCCGATCCAAAAGCCCCGGCCGGAGCCGGGGCTTTGGTCTTTACGACAATCACGGTAATCGAATCAGGGCGCCAGGCCACCGAGCAGGCCGGTCAGCAGATCCGGCAGGTTCTCGCCGGCCTCCAGCAAGCACTCCACCGGCAGCGTCGGGGTGAACCCGCCGGCTCCCGCCTCCGGGCACAATTGGCCGGTCACCGGATCTCCGCCATCGCCGCCGGCGCCGGCAAGCAGATCCTGCAGCTGCGTCAGATTACCGCCGGCTTCGGTAAGGCAATCCAACGGCGTGGTGGGGCCGATTTCACCCTCGGCGGTGGCCGGACAGATTTGACCGAGCAACTGGTCGGCACCGGGAATTTGCGGGTTGTCACCGCCGCCGGGCAGCGGCAACGCGCCGGGCAGGCCTTCCAGTACTTCCATGAAGCAGGCCGCCGGGTCCAACTGATCGGCGCCGCCGGCCACCGGGCAGAGAGAACCCGTCAGCGGGTTGTCGCCACCGCCGCCCAGACCACCGAGCAGATCCTCCAGCCCGCCGAAGCCGCTGCCCAGTTCCGCCAGGCATTCGATCGGCGTGGTCGGACCCGGCTCACCGGCCGCCGCGCTCGGGCAGATCTGCTCAAGCAACATACCGGTGCCAGGAATCTGCGGCGTACCACCGCCTCCACCGGAGGGCAGATTGGCCAAGGCTTCGCTGAAGCAGGCCGCCGGGTCCAGTTGCTCCTCCCCGGACGCCACCGGGCACAGGGCGTCGGTGAGCGGGTTGGCGCCGCCCAGTCCGCCGAGCAGGTCGGTCAGGCCACCCAGGGAACCACCGGCCTCGGTGAGGCAGTCCACCGGCGTGGTGGGGCCAATCCCGCCTTCCAGGGTAAGCGGACAGATCGCCGCCAGCGCGTCGCTCAGTTCGCCAGGCAGCTCCGGCGTTCCACCACCGCCACCACCGGGCAGCCCCGGCAAATCACCCAGCCCGGGCAGCGACGGCAGACCGCCGCCGGACAGGGCTTCCTCGAAGCACACCACCGGGTCCACCCGTCCAGTGCTGTCCTCCACCGGGCACACCGCTTCGGTGACCGGATTGGGGTTGGTGATCATGTCCATGATGGTGATGTACAGCCGCGTGGTTTCACTCAGGCAGTTGATGGCCATTTCCGGGCCCATTTCACTTTGCGCGGCCTGGGGACACAACTGCCCGGCGCCGCCGATCGGCGAGCCATCACCGCCGCCTCCGGGCAAGCTGGGCAGACCATCGCCTCCCAGGGAAGCGGCGATCTCGGAAAAGCAGGTGGCCGGGTCAAACTGATCCGCCGCCGCGGCCAGTGGACACAGTTGGTCGGTCAGCGGGTTACCGCCACCGATCAATTCCTCGACGCCACCCAGGTTGGTGGCGGATTCCTGCAGGCAGGCCACCGGAAAGCTCAACGGACCATCGGTGAGAAAGCCCTGGGGATCGGCGAAAGCCGCTTCGAACGCCGCCGGATCAAACAGCCCGGTGGGGTCGAAGGAAGCCGCCGCCACCGGGCAGAAGCGGGCCACCACGCCGTCCAGGCCGGGCACGCCGCCTCCCTCTTCCGCTTCTTGTAAACAGGCCGCCGGATCCAGGTCGGCGCCGGGCGCCTGACCATCAGTGGTGTCGGGACAGAATTCACCGGTGAATTCGCTGGTTTCATCCACCACCGCCGCCATTTCCTGCGGCAGTTCACGGGTGGACGGGGTGGGTGTGTTGGCGCCACCGCCATCACCCCCACCGCCGCCACCACCACAGGCGGTGAGCGCCAGGGCCAACAGGCCGCCGCCCAGCAAATGCTTGATATGGATATCCAAGGTCTACCCCTCCCTTATTATTGATTCTCGTCGTTATGCCGTATTGGGAAACACGGTATTTCCGACTATGGAAGGGATGACGCGAAGGCATGTAGACACGGGCCGTTGCGGCTGTGTAATGAAGCGTAGCCCTGGTAATCAAACGGTTAGCATGGCGCCACCAACAGACACCTTTGTTTACCCGGACACGGCTTTTCGGCACGCTGGTTCCAGAGCGCTTGTAGTCAGCCGGGGCGGAACAGGACACAATAGCCGGATTCCACGGCACCGCACCACGAACCGCCACCCCGGTGGCCCGGTAAGGAGGGTTATGAGCCCCGACTCCGCCTCATTGCGCGACCGCTGGCGCCACATTATTTTCGGCACCGACACCCCGGCCGGTCGTTATTTCGACCAGTTGCTGATCATCGCCATCATCGCCAGCGTGATCGCCGTCATGCTGGACAGCGTGCACTCCATCCACCGCGAGTACGGTGCCATCCTTTATGCCGCCGAGTGGTTCTTCACCCTGCTGTTCACGGTGGAATACCTGATCCGCCTGTGGGTCAGCGACCGGCCGGTACGCTACGCGCGCAGCTTCTACGGCATGGTGGACCTGGTGTCGGTGATCCCCACCTACCTGAGCCTGCTGTTCCCCGGCGCCAACTACCTGCTCACCATTCGCGCCCTGCGGGTGTTGCGAGTGTTCCGGGTGCTGAAGCTGGCGCAATTGATGGACGAGGCCAATCAACTCGGCACCACCCTGGTCCGCACCCGCCGCAAGATCGGCGTGTTCATGTTCGCGGTGACGGTGGTGATCATTATCTTCGGCAGCCTGATGTACGTGGTGGAGGGGCCCGCCAATGGCTTCAGCAGCATCCCGCGCAGCATCTACTGGGCCATCGTCACCATCACCACGGTGGGCTACGGGGATATTTCGCCGCAGACCCCGTTCGGCCAGGCGGTGGCGTCCCTGGCGATGATCACCGGCTATGCCATCATCGCCGTGCCCACCGGCATCGTCACCGCGGAGATGTCCAAGGCGCACATGGTGCGCCGTTACGAACGGGAATGCCCGGGCTGCCACCGCCACGATCACGACCCCGACGCGCGCTACTGCAAGCAGTGCGGCACCGGCCTGCCGAAGCCCGGGGAAAACCTCTGAGGGAAGGGGCCGGGCTAAAGCCGGCCCAGTTCGAAGGCGTGGCCGTCGGACTCCACCACCAGAAAGGTGGCGCCGTCGCGTTCTTCCTGGCGCGCCCAATCCACCAGCTGGTAGAACACGTTACGGGCGATCAGCGCTTCCAGGTTGTCGCGCACATGCACATAGGGGGAAGGTTCGCCGCTGTGCGGATCGGTCTCCACGCGCAGCGGATGTTTTTCGCCGGCCACCACATGGCTGTCCACGTTGGTGGTGAACACCAGCTTGTCCGGGCCATCGCCACTGACCCGCTCCACCCCGGTGGCCACGAAAGGCACGTCATCCACCTGGATGCGCAGTTTTTCCACCGGCGTGATCAGGAAGTAATCGTCGCCCTCGCGCAGCAGAATGGTGGAGAACAGCCTGACCATGCGATGGCGCTCGATGGGCGAGCCCTGATAGTACCAGGTGCCGTCCCGGGCGATGCGCATGTCGATGTCGTCATGACGGTCCGGGTTCCATTCGTGCACCGGCGGCAGGCCCTGTTCATCCTGATCGGCCTTTTCCAGCAGCGCCAGTAGTTCCTCGGCTTTGCTCATGGGCTCCTTCCGTCGGGGTTATTTGCCGCGCTGGCCCTTGTTGCCCATGCGGATGCCGATTTCCACCAGGAAGTCGAGGAAATCCGGCTTGTCGTCGATCAGCCGCTGGTAGAACGGCGACTGCATCAACGCCACGGCGCCATGGGCCAGCGCCCAGGCGGCGCAAATGTGGTACATGGGCGGCACGTCCTCCAGGGAACCTTCCTGGATACGTGCCTCGACAATATGAGTCAGCTGGGAGAAGTTGGCCTCGCGCAGGCGGTGCAGCTTGTCCACCAGGTCCGGCACCGCATGATCCTTGATCACCTTGTTCTCGAGCCGGTCGAACAACTGGTAACGGGCCGGGTCGCCGATGCGGAAACGAAAGTATTCGCGGGCCAGAGCTTCCTTGTCGCTGCTATCGGAAATGCTGTCGAAGACCTCGGCCAGATCCTCCTCGTAGCGCAGCATCAGCAACAGGTAAATCTCGTTCTTGGTTTCGAAATGCTTGTAGATGGTGCCTTTGCCGATACCGACCCGGTCAGCGATCATTTCCACCGTGACCCGATCCTCCCCCTGCTCCAGAAACAGCGCCAGGGCGGCGTCGAGGATTTCCTGCTCGCGTTGGCGGAACTCCCGCGCCTTGCGCGTCGCTTTTTCCAGATCACCCATCGACACTTCTCCTCAATCCGCCGCCATCGATGGCGACTGCGTTTACCCTATCACAAGCCGGGACGCTGCACGCCCCCGTCCCGCTCGCTACAATCCCCCGGGAGCGGCTCGCAAGCCGCGCCCCATTCGGGCTGGATCATACTCAAGGAGCCTCCCATGGTCGATCTCAAAGCGGAATTTCCCCTGCGCGACGACGTGCTCTATCTCAACCACGCGGCGGTGGCGCCCTGGCCACGCCGTACCCGCGACGCGGTGGTCGCCTTCGCCGATCAGAACATTCATCTCGGTGCCCGGGATTACCCGGACTGGCTGGCCGTGGAAACGCGCCTGCGCCAGCGCCTGGGCTGGCTGATCGGCACCGACCCGGCGGACGTGGCGCTGCTCAAGAACACCTCCGAGGGTCTGTCGGTGATCGCCCAGGGCCTGGACTGGCGGGCCGGCGACCGGGTGGTGATCAGCGATCAGGAATTTCCCTCCAACCGGATTCCCTGGCAGGCCCTGGCGGATCGGGGCGTGGATGTGGTGGAGGTGGACGTGAGTGGCGAGGGCGCCGAGCAAAAGGTGATCGACGCCATCGGCGAGGGTACCCGGCTGGTGTCGCTATCGTCGGTGCAGTATGGCGCCGGCATCCGCCTGGACCTGGCGCCCATCGGCCGGGCCTGCCGGGAGCGCGGCGTGCTGTTCTGCGTGGACGCCATCCAGAGCCTGGGCGCGCAGGCTTTCGACGCCACCGCCTGTTTTGCTGATTTCGTGGTCGCCGACGGCCATAAATGGATGCTCGGGCCGGAAGGCCTGGCCCTGTTTTATGCCCGCCCGGCAGCCCGCGAACAGCTCACCGTGCACCAGTTTGGCTGGCATATGATCGAAGCCGCCGGTGACTATACCCGTAAGGACTGGAGGATCGCCGAGGGCGCCACCCGTTTCGAGTGCGGCAGCCCCAATATGCTCGCCACCCATGCCTTGGACGCCTCGCTGTCACTGTTCCAGGAACTGGGCATGGACACCGTGCAAGCAGCGCTGCGGGAACGGGTCACCTGGCTGTACGAGGCTCTGAGAGCGCGCGGCGCCGAGTTGCTGAGCCCGGCGGACCCGGCGCGGCGCGCCGGTATCATCACCTTCCAACTGCCGGGCGAGGCGCCGGCGGACACCCGCGCCCGGCTGCAGGCCGGCGGCGTGGTGTGCGCGGAGCGTGGCGGCGGCGTGCGCCTGTCACCGCACTTCTATACTGACTATTCGGTCATGGAACGCGCTCTGGCGCTGCTGTAGGATCGCGCCATGAACTCTCAACGGCTCTACCAATGGTTGTGCGAGCGACTCCAGCGGCAACCGGAGAAAAGCGAATGGCCGCTCGGCGACCTGCAAAGCCAGCGCGCCCAGCTGCGCCCCTGCGATGTGCTGCTGGTGGACGGAGACAGCCGGCTGGACCGCCGTCTTAAGGTCCTTACCGGCGGTCGCTTTTCCCGCGCCCTGCTCTATATCGGCCGACCCCACGAAGTGGCCGACCCGGCGCTGCGCGCCCTGCTCGCCGACTACCTGCCCTGCGGGCCGGATACGCAGCTGGTGCTCGACGCCAGCCTGGAACGGGGTCTGTGGGTGCGGGATCTGAGCAATCTGCGCGGGCTCCATCTGCGCGTATGCCGGGCCCAGAACCTGTCCGCGGAGGAATGCCAGGACGCCCTGCGCTTCGCCATCAGCCGGCTGGGAGCCGGCACCCAGCATGGCTGGAGCACCCTGGCGCTATTGTGGCTGCTGCCCTGGCGGTCCCTGGGCGGACATTCACGCCGGCGCCTGCTCAACCGCTGGGCCAATGACCTTCTGCGCGCCATCACCGGCACCACCGTCGGCGAAGCGTTCGCCTTCATCCAGTTCCCGGTGCATCCCCTGGTCAAGCAGACCGGTGATAATGCCTCCCGCCTGCTGCGTCTTCAGCCGCGCGTGTTTCACGCCGCCGACTTCGACCACTCCCCCTATTTCGACATCATCAAGGCGCCCTATCTGCTAAACGCCGTGCCCGCCGGTTTTGGCGCCGTGCCCTGGAAGGGCAATGCTGGCGCGCTTACCCCGGAGCAACGGCGCTCCCATCTTTCCGTGGTGGATTCAACGGCGGACCGCGGCTAAAGCCGCTCCCACCGCATTCTTCCTCCGTAGGAGCGACTTAAGTCGCGATCAGCCCGCGCCTCGCCGGATCAGCGGCGGCGCAAAACACCCAGCCCTGCCAGCACCACCAGCAGCCAGAAACCAACCGGGCCACCGCCGCCGCCACCACCGCCGCCACCGCCGCTATCACGGGTGCTTTCGGTACCGGCCCGGGACGGCGTCACGAACGCCTGCGTATCGCCGGCGGGGAAATCACCACTGGCGCTGCCCGCCTCCATGTAGACCCGGCCCTCGCCGGTGCCATCAAGCACCAGGGTACGACTGGCCGTCTCGCCACGAGCCAGGTCACCCAGATCACAACGTACCGGCTGGGTGGCCGTGCAACCCTCCGGCAGGCTGCTCCAGTCCCAGCCGTCCGGCACCTGGAAACTGACCCAGGCGTTGAAGGCATCGCGATGATCCGCCCGGTTCTCCACCACGGCGCTGACGCGCACCTTGCCGTCGCGGCGTATCGCCGTGGCGGCCAGCTTCAAATCCGGCTGATCGGAAAACACCAGCTCCAGACTTTCTTCATTGGCGTTGTAATAGTCGTGCTCGTCACTGATCGGTACCACCCGCGCGGAGGCCGCGCCGGTGCCGGCGTCGGCGTGGGACAACCACAGCCGGTGATCATCGCCGGTGGCGCCGGTATCCAGGTTCTCAAAGCCCAGGCAATCGGTGTGATCCGCGAACGCGGTGCAGTCCAGGTTATCGGCGTAGACCGTCAGCCCGCCGCCATGGAAGATCCGCACGCCGACCCGGCGCGCCGCGTTGACCAGGCTGCGGTTACTGACACGGGTATCCAGACTCAACGACTGACCGGGGCCGGCGTAGCGGGCCTCACCATTGGTGTCGCTTTCCAGGTCCACCATGGCGCCGCCGGAGGTTCGCTCGATCCAGTCCAGGTAGGCACTGACCCGGGTATACACCGCCGGCACGCCGGAGGCGCATTGGCGGGTGCCGTAGCTGGTGATGCCGGCCAGCCAGACTCCGCCGTCACGGCGATATACCAGAGGGCCGCCGCTGTCGCCCCGACAGGTGTCCTGATCCACGCCGGCCACCGGGTTCATTTCACCGGCGCAAAGCTGGCCACTGCCCAGGTTATTCCAGTAACGGCCACATTCGCTGGGCGTCACATAGTCCAGCGCCGCCTGCCGCAGGGTCGGCGACATGCTGCTGTCCTCGGTCTTCCCCCAGCCCAGAGCCAGCAGGGCTTCATCCGGATTGCCCCGGCGCAGCCGGTTCATCTCCGCGCTTTTGGCCAGATCCAGCGCCACCATCGCCGAAGGACGCTCCAATTCAAGCAGCGCCAGGTCGTTCTGGTAGATATCGTCGCGGTAGCCCTGGTGCACATGCACCGCCACCACGGCGATGCGTTCCTCCGGCTGTTCCTGACGATTCAGATGACCGAGCGCGGCGAACAGGGTTTCCGGCTCGAAAGTGCCATTGTCGTCGCGAACGCAGTGGGCGGCGGTGAGCACCCAACGGGGCGCCACCAGGGTGCCGCCGCAGCGGGTCGACCCGAAAGAGGGGTTACCCGACAAGCTGCGTTCCACCTCCACCATCCAGGAAGGCGCGCTGCTGACCGCCTCGCCGCCGATGATACGCGGCTCTACCTGATCCGCCTTGACTGATCCGAACGCCCCCGTGAGGAGGATGAAGATTACGAAGATTGAACCGCGCATGGCCTTTTACCTAGAAGATATTCGTAGCACGCGAATACTAGGTACAGACCTGTGAAGAAACCATTAGCAAAAAGATGAAAGAGTCATACTTTTATCTTATTTGTGATCTATTTATTAGCAATAAAGTGGGTCAAATCACAGAAATGAATCGAAAAATATGAAACTCACCGCAGTGAAAAACAATGAAAGGCATTTTGGAACTACGAATATGGAACCAGGAAGGGTGTCATCCCGAGAGCGGCGCCGGACCCGCTAAAGTGCGATGAACCATAAAAAAGCCCCGCCGGCACACGGCCGGCGGGGCTTTCGGGTGGTTCGGGGCTCAGCGATTATTCGGGTACCACCCCACAGGCGGCACGGGCGCCACCACCGCCCAGCGGCTTCGGCTGATCGGCATAGTTATCGCCGCCGGCGTGAATCATCAAGGCGCGGCCCTTGAGGTCGTCCAGGTCCGGGCGCGGAGCCAGCACCGGCAGGGTCGCCTTGCCATCGTCGTCCACATAAAGCGCCGGCAGATCACCCAGATGCCCATCGCCCCAAGGGGTACCGTGGCGACCGGTCTCATCCGGATCGTAGTGACCACCCGCCGCCGCGGCCGCGGTCATCTCACCATTCTTCTTGGCCGGCTCGCAGGAGCCGTTTTGATGCAGATGGAACCCGTGAATACCTTCGTCCAGGCCCTCCAGTTGCGGTGTGAACACCAGGCCATACTCCGACTCGCTGACCGTGATCTGGCCTATACGGTCGCCGACGCCGTCTTCGTCCACGGCGTTCATGGGGATGGTGATCGCGGCCTGGGTGGCGCCAGCCAGAGAGGCGGCGATCAGACCCAGGGCGAAACGTTCGCGAATACGCATTGCTTGCTCCTTGCCAGTGAATACGTTGCCCCCGTTTGTAACGCGGTGGTCATCCTCGTGCCAGGGCGTGGGCGGCGGGAAGCGCGGATTTTTGAGTTGTTTACGTTCCCGCCTCCCAACCCGCTTGTGAGCCGCCCGGGGGCCCCCTACTCTGACTCTTCCAGGGAACGACCGCCACCCATGCAGGAGGCCCCATGGCCAAGCAGGCCCGTGGCGCGCGGCGCGGTGCCGCCCCCGACCCAGGCGGGGGGTGGTCATGATGGCGCGCGCGCCGCACCGCAATACCATGATCGTCGCCCACGACGTGCCGGGGCTGCACCGGCTGTTCGATGGTGATCGTTTGCGCCTGGCGGTTTATCTGTTCGCCAGCACCGTGTTGTTCGCCTCCCTGCTGCTGGCGTTTCTGCTCCATCTACGTACTACCCCGTCGCTGTTCGCCGTCGCCTCACGCAGTCTGCATGCGGAACTCGCCGGTGCCGGCGGTCTGGCCCTTGCCGCCGGCGCCCTGGCACTGAGCGGCGCGGAGCGGGCGGTGCACCGACAACGCCTTGCCCGCGGCCTGGTTCTTACCGCTCTGCTGATGGGGCTGTTGTTTATCGCCTGCCGGGCTCTGGAAGGCTATATGGAATACCGTGCCGGGCTGCTGCCGATTCCCGGCCAACCGTTCGCCTACGAAGGTCCCCGCCCCCACCAGGCCCTGCAATTCTTCCACTTCCACCATTTGCTGGCCGCCCTGCACCTGCTGTTCATGGTGCCCGCGTTGCTGGCCCTGTTACCGGCCCTCGCCGCCCGGGCGAATCCGCAACGGGCGGCGACACGGGTGAAGCTGGCCGCCGGCTACTGGGCGCCGGTGATCCTTGCCTGGGCCGCCTGCTACCCCGCTTTCTATCTGCTCGACCCGGTATGGTGACGGGGCCCCAAAGGCCAGCGCGGCCGGAAACTATCCGGGTCGGCCGCGTGCCACCAATCACCGTAGGGCGTGGCATCCGGATCATCGAGCAGGCTGCCCGGCTCCAGGAATGGATAAAGCCGGTCCAGGGTGACCAGCTCCGTCGCGCCGCGCCGCTGCAGCAGATGGCGCGGCAGTAGCTCCCCCGGGTGCTCGAGGCCGGCGGCGGCGATCAGCTCCGCCAGATGCTCCAGGGTGTGGCGGTGGAAATTGGCCACCCGGGGCGCCTTGTCCGCCACCACCAGGCCGCGCTGGCGGCTGGCGTTCTGGGTTGCCACCCCGGTCGGGCAGCGGTCATTGTGGCAGCTCTTGGTCTGCACGCAGCCCAGGCTGAGCATGAAGGCCCGCGCCGCGTTACACCAATCGGCGCCAAGCGCCAGGTTGGCGGCCAGGGTGTAGGCGCTGTAAACCTTGCCGCTGGCGGCCAGCCGTACCCGTGAACGCAGCCCGGTGCCCACCAGGGCGTTGCGCATCAACAGCAGCCCCTCCCGCAACGGCAGCCCGACATGGTCGGAGAACTCCTCCGGAGCGGCGCCCGTCCCCCCCTCAGCGCCATCCACCACGATGTAGTCCAGCACGATGCCGCTATCCAGCATCGCCTTGCAGAGGGCGAAGACTTCCCAGGGATGACCCACGCACAACTTCACGCCCACTGGCTTGCCGCCGGCGTCCTCGCGCAGGGAGGCGGCGAATTCGAGCAGTTCCCGGGGCGTGGAGAAAGCGCTGTGAAACGCCGGCGACCGGCAATCCTGGTTGAGAGGAATGCGGCGGGTCTCGGCGATCTCCGGGGTGATCTTGGCCGCCGGCAGCACGCCACCGTGGCCGGGCTTGGCACCCTGGCTGAGTTTGATCTCCAGCATGCGCACCTGATCCCGGGCCGCCTGCTCGCGGAACAGCGCCCGGTCAAAACGCCCGCGCTCATCCCGGCAGCCGAAATAACCGCTGCCGATTTCCCACACCAGATCACCGCCGTGGCGCAGATGGTACGGACTGATGGCGCCCTCGCCGGTATCCTGATAGAAACCACCCCGTCGAGCGCCCAGGTTAAGCGCCTCCACCGCCGGCGCGCTCAGTGAACCGAAACTCATCGCCGACACATTCAACAGCGAGGCGTCATAGGGGCGCGCGCATTGCTCCCCTCCCACGCGCACGCGAAAATCCGCGTCCGGCTTCGGACACGGCGCCATGGAGTGCGCCAGCACCTGAAACTCGGCGTCGTAGGCGTCCAGATCACTGCCAAAGGGTTTCACGTCCACCTGATCCTTGGCGCGCTCATAAATCAGCGAACGCTGGTCACGGTTATAGGGCCGCCCCTCCCGGTCGTTCTCAACGATGTACTGGCGCAAAAAAGGCCGCAGGAATTCGAAAAACCAGCGGAAATGCGCCAGCAACGGATAGTTGCGCAGTAGCGAATGACGCGACTGAAACAAGTCCCACACACCACACAGAGCAAGCCCGCCAGTGCCGGCAAGCGCCACCCAGGCGAGCCCGGAACGGGGTGCCACCACTACCGCGGCGGCGGCCAGAAAAGCCAGTAACAACACCAGAATCAGCGGCCCGAAGCGGGCCGACCTGGAACCACTCATGGATCGGTTTCCTTGGCAAATGGGGAACGTCATCCAGCAGGTTAACGCAAAGCCACCCACCTGCCGTCTCGGGATTGTAAAAGCCTCTTAAAGCCCAGGCACCGGAACCGCCGCCCATGCATGGGCGGGACGCCCCAGGTCGATTACACTCTGCCCTCGACGAATGCGGTGGTGGAGATCCATGGCGAGCAAAAAATACATCAAACTTCGCGCGCGGCTAATGCGCGACGAGGAAATCGCCTTTGGCCCCGGCAAGGCGGATCTGCTGGCGGCCATCGACCGTACCGGCTCGATTTCCGCCGCCGCCCGGGACATGGGCATGAGCTACCGGCGGGCCTGGTTGCTGGTGGATACCATGAACCGCTGCTTCCGCTCACCGCTGGTGGATTCCGCCCCCGGCGGCAAACACGGTGGCGGCGCCCGCCTTACCGATACCGGCCGCCGCGTGCGCCAGCGTTACCTGGAAATGGAAGCCGCCCTGCGCGCGCTCGCCGACGAGTTCGAAAAGGATCTGAACAAAGACCTGCGCTGATCACGCCTGGCAAGGCGGTTGCCCTCGCCGACCTCTTCGCTATATCCTGCTGTGCATAACGAATAACCGAGAGCTTCCATGAAAAAACCGAATCCGCCGGCGGCCTTTCTGTGTCTGCCGCTGGCCTTGCTGTGTGCCGCCCCCCGGGCCGATGAACATCCTTCCCGTTTTGAACTGGGCGTCCTGGAACCGGTGGTCGTCGACGGCTCCCAGGCCGACTTCTCCGACGCCACCACCGAGGAAACCGTCAGTGCCGACGACATGGCGCGCTTCGACCGCACCGACGTCTCCCAGGCGCTGGAGCTGTTGCCCGGCGTCAACACCGTGATGATGGGCGGCCGCAGCGAGCGGCTGATCAATGTGCGCGGTTTCGATTCCCGCCAGGTGCCGCTATTCATCGATGGTATTCCGGTGTACGTGCCCTATGACGGCAACATCGATCTGTCCCGCCTGACCACCTACGACGTGGCGGAAATATCGGTGAGCAAGGGCTACACCTCGCTGCTGGCCGGCCCCAACACCCTGGGCGGCGCCATTAACGTGGTCGGCCGCCGGCCGCGCCTGGGCACCGAGGCGGAAGCCGGCTACGGCATGAGCTTCGACGATCGTTTCTCCCGCAATGCCTGGGACAGCTATGCCAACGTCGGCACCAACCAGGGGCGCTGGTACGCCCAGGTGGGCGGCTCGATCCGCGATCAGGATTATTTCCCGCTGGCCGGTGACTTCGACCCCACCGCCAACGAGGACGGCGGCCGCCGGGAGAATTCGCAGTACACCGACCGCAAACTGTCACTGCGCCTGGGCTTTACCCCCAACGCCTCCGACGAATACGTATTCAGCTACTACAAGCAGGACGGCGAGAAGCAGACCCCGCCCTACGCCGGCGACGACCCCAACACCCGGGTGCGTTTCTGGCAGTGGCCCTGGTACGACAAGGAAAGCTTCTACTTCAATTCCAGGACCCGGCTGCATGAGCATCTGCAGGCCAAACTACGGCTCTATTACGATAGCTTCGAGAACTCACTGCGCTCCTACGACGACGCCACTTACAGCACCATGAACCGGCCCTACGCCTTCGACAGCACCTACGACGATTACTCCTGGGGCGGCAGCGTGGAGCTGGCCACCGATCTTTTCGAGCGGCACGACCTGCGCCTGGCCGCGCACTACAAAACCGATGTGCACCGGGAGGTGGGCGACATCGGTGACCCGGAGCAACGCTTCGAGGACCGCACCGTGTCGGTGGGCGTGGAGGATCGCTACGCGGCCACCGAACGGCTGACGCTGCTGGCCGGCGTCAGCTATGACCGGCTGCGCGGCGAGCAGGCGGACAATCTGGTCAACGGCGCCATCGAGCCGTTCGACCTGGCCTCCACCTCGGCGGTCAACCTGCAGGCCGGCGCGCTCTATGCCTTCAATGATCGGCTCAAGGGCCGCCTGATCGCCTCCAAACGCAGTCGCTACCCGACCATCAAGGACCGATATTCATTCCGCATGGGGTCCGCCCTGCCGAACCCGGATCTGGACGCGGAAACCAGCACCGGCGTGGAAGCCGGGCTGGCCGGCGATGCCCTGGTCGGCGCCGATACCCGGCTGCACTGGGGCGCAGCCGTGTTCCGCAATGAAATCGACGACAGCATCGAAAGCATCGCCATCGACAACGGCCTGTGCACCTCTCCGCCCTGTTCGCAACTACGGAACGTGGCGGAGTCGGTCCTGCAGGGCGCCGAAGCGGAGCTGACCCTGAACATCGGCAGCGCCTGGCAATACCACCTGAACTACACCTACCTGGACCGGGACAATAAGTCCGACCCGGAGGTGCGGGCATTGGACACTCCGCGCCACAGCGGCTTCACCTACCTGAGCTGGTTTCTCGGCGACACCTGGACGCTCACCGCCAGTGCCCGCGCCGACAGCGGACGCTACAACGACAGCGACGGTACGCGGCAAACCGCGGGCTTCGTCACCACCGGCCTCAAAGCCGCCTGGCGGCCGCTGCCGCAATGGAGGGTGGAAGCCGGCGTGGACAACCTGGGCGACAAACTCTACGCCTACGACGAGGGTTACTACGAGCCGGGCCGCACTTACTTCACCAAGGTGCGCTGGCGCTACTGATGGCCGGCCTTCAGGAGATCGGAATGAAAGTATTACTGGCTCTGGCGCTACTGCCTCTGCCCCTGGCCGCCCTGGCCCAGGCGGAGAACAGTGGTTGTGAAACCTATGCTGCCCCGGAGCAGGCGGTGGTCGAACGGTTCGCCGCTGCGTCCCTGCCGGCCCCGACCGGCGGGGAGGACGGCACCCCGGCGCGCCTGGACACCGGTACCGCCTACCAGGTGACACTGCTGCCACAGGCGCGGGTCCGGTTCGTCGCCGAGCCTGGCCGCCACACCCTGGCGGCCGGCGCCTACGCCACCACGCTGGTGTTCCATACCGACCAGGCCGGCCCCTATCGCGCCTATATCGACGACGCCAGCTGGGTGGACCTGGTGGACGAAAACGGCAAGCGGGTACCCTCGGAGGACTTCGGAGGCCGCCATGACTGCCGTCCGTTGCGCAAATTCGTGGCCTACAGCCTGGAGGCGGACCACGACTATGTGCTGCAACTGAGCGGCGGTACACGGCAGCGGATACGGGTGCTGGTGCAACCGGTCCCTCGTTGATGCGCCCTCGATCGATCCGATGCGCGCCGTTGCTCACCGGCACGCTGATCGGCTTGCTGACCGGGCCGGCGGGCGCCGAGCCACCGCCGGACCCGCGCCGGGGGGAGGCGTTCTTCAACACCGCCTTCGTGGCGGCGCCCTCCCCGGCCACCCTGCGCGATGGTCTCGGCCCGCTGTTCAACGCCGCCGCCTGCGACCAGTGCCACAGCCGGCGCGGCCGGCGCGCGCGGCCCGGCGATGGCGAGCCCTTGCCCAACGCGCTGGTGGTACAGCTTAGCCAGCGCCGGCCCGGTGGCGGCTGGGCACCCCACACCGCCTACGGCACCACCTTCAATCCCCTGGCGGTGGCCGGCGTGCCCGCCGAAGGCCGGGTCATCGTCCATTGGCGCACGGAACAGGGCCGCTACGCCGACGGAAAAAACTGGCGCCGGCAAGCGCCGGACTATGAATTCCAGGCACTCAGCCACGGCCCCCTGGGCCCGGAGGCGGCGTTCTCCGTGCGTGGCGCCGCCGCCCTGGACGGCGTGGGTGCCCTGGCGCGGATTCCGGCGGCGGTGGTGCTGGCCCGGGCCGACGCCGAGGATCGGGACGGCGATGGTATCCGCGGCCGGCCCAACTGGATTGTCGAGGACGGCGAACCACGCCTGGGGCGTTTCGGCTGGAAGGCCAATCACCCGGATCTGGAAAGCCAGATCGCCGCCGCCCTGATCAATGAGCAGGGCATCAGTACCTCGCGGCGCCCGGAATCGGGCTGCGCGCCGCCACAGAAGCGCTGCCAGGCGGCGCCGAACGGCGGCGAGCCGGAGATGGCCGACGACGATCTGGCCGCCCTGGTGGCGTTCGTGGCCGGGTTGGCGCCGCCGGCGCCGGTAGCCGGCCATGACCCGGCCGGCCACGGCGCCGCCCTGTTCCGGGCACTGGGCTGCGCCGCCTGCCATCAACCGTCCATCGAATGGCGGGAACAAGGACAGCCGGTACGGCTGGCACCGTACACGGACTTGCTGCTGCACGATCTGGGCGAGGGGTTGGCCGACCATCGACCGGACCAGCACGCCGGTGGCCGGGAATGGCGCACGACGCCGCTGTGGGGGCTGGGGCGGGCGCGACGCGCCGGGCTGCCGGCGTGCTATCTGCACGACTGCCGGGCGCGCCCCCTGGAGGAGGCGATTCTCTGGCACGGCGGCGAGGCCGCCGCCAGCCGGGACGCCTTCACCACCCTGCCCGCCCCACGCCGGCGGACGCTGCTGGATTTCCTGGAAGGCCTTTGATTGGTCGCCCCCATAGCAGCTCCGTAGGAGCCCTGTAGGAAGCAGCTCCGTAGGAGCCCTGTAGGAGCGACTTCAGTCGCGATGGCGAGGCACTCTGCCGCTGATCGCGACTGATGCGGAGCGCCGCCCGGTCGCTCCTACAGCCGCTACGGAGCGTCCCGGTGTGGTCCCCCTTCGGGGACGCGGCCCCGCTGGAGGCGCCGGCCCGCGTTTCCCAATCCGTTAATCGTCGCCGGCGTCGGTGATGTCGTCGGCGCGCTCTTCGCCGTCGTCGTCGTCCACCTTCTCCGGCAACGCCCGGCGCGCCTTGGCACCCAGGTCGCGCAGTTTGTGGGCCTGACCGAGCAGGTTGCCACGCCCTTCGGTGAGACGCTTGTAGGCGGTTTCCCAGGACAGCTGCGCCTTGTCGATCTTGTCGCCCACGTCACCGAGGGCTTCGGTGACGCGGGAAATCTGATCGCAAATCAGGCCGGCCCGGTTGGCGATGTCCAGAGCGTTGCGGTTCTGATACTCGTAGCGCCAGATGTTCTGGATGGTGCGCAACGTGACCAGCAAGGTGGTGGGGCTGACCAGCACGATGTTGCGTTCGTAGGCCTCGGTGTACAGACCCGGGTCGGCGTCCATGGCGGTCATGAAGGCCCCCTCCACGGGGATGAACAGCAGCACGAAATCCAGGCTGCGCACCCCTTCCAGATTGCCGTAGTCCTTGATGTTGAGGCCCTTGATATGGGCGCGCAGGGACTGTAAATGCTGTTCACGGCTGTCGCGGCGGCCTTCCTCGTTCTCGGCGCTGACCAGCCGCTCGTAGGCCACCAGCGACACCTTGGCATCGATCACCACGTCCTTGCCCTCGGGCAGATGGACGATGGCATCCGGCAGGCGGCGACCGCCCTCCTCGCTCTTCAGCGCCACCTGGGTGTCGTATTCACGGCCCTTGGTGAGCCCGGAACTCTCCAGCACCCGCTCCAGGATCATCTCGCCCCAGTTGCCCTGGGTTTTCACCTGCCCCTTGAGCGCCTCGGTGAGATTGCGGGCATCCAGATGCATCTGCTGGTTGAGGCTCTTGAGATGCAGCAACTGTTCGGTCATCGCCGCCTGGGCACGGGCATCATCGCTGTGGATCTGATCCACCCGGCGGCGGAACTCCGCCAGTTGTTCGCGGAATGGATTGAGCAACGTGTCCAGGCCCTGGCGGTTCTTCTCCTCGAACTGCTTGCTGCGGTGCTCGAAGATTTTCGCCGACAGATTCTCGAACTCCTGTTTGAGTTGCTCGCGGCTTTGCTCCAGGAACGCCAGTTTGTCGCGCTGGCCGGTAAGCCTCTCCTCCAGGCGGGCCTTGTCGGCGCGCTCCCGGGCAACCTGGTCCTGGGTGTCCCGTAGTTGTCCTTCCAGCGCCCCCAGTCGCTCCCTTTCGCGCTCCAGCTCCCGACGCAGCGCATCGCCGTCATGAAGCGCCTGGTCGCGCTCGCGGCGCGCCCGGGCCAGCGGCGCCCGCGCCAGGATCAGCGCCAGCAACGCCGTGAGCACCACCGCCAGGGCCACGGCCAACCCCAGTTGCACGGGATCGTTCATGAGGCCGCCTTGCTGAACAGCGTGTAGAAGTTATCGCGGGTAACGCGGGCCAGCTCGGCCACCGGCAGGTCCTTGAGCTCCGCCACGCATTCCGCCACCCGGGCTACATGACGCGGCTCGTTAGGCTTGCCGCGATACGGCACCGGCGCCAGCCAGGGGGAATCGGTTTCAATCAGCAGTCGCTCCACCGGCAGCGCACGCACGGTTTCGCGCAGGGCTTCCGCGTTGCGAAAGGTGACGATACCGGAAATGGAAATGTAGAAACCCAGGGCCATGGCCTGCTCGGCCATGTCGGTGTCCTCGGTAAAGCAATGCAGCACACCGCGCACCTCGCCGCCGCCGTGCTCGCGCAACAGCGCCAGGGTGTCGTCCTTGGCGCCCCGGGTGTGGATCACCAGCGGCAGGCCGGTACGCCGCGCCGCCTCGATGTGCGCCACGAAACGCTTGCGTTGCCACTCCCGCTCATCCTTGGCGTAGAAATAATCCAGACCGGTCTCGCCGATGGCCACCACCCGGGGATGATCCGCCAGGCGCGCCAGTTCGCCGGCGTCCGGTTCCCGGGAATCCTTGTAGAGAGGGTGCACGCCCACGGTGGCGTGCACGTCATCATGGCGTTCCGCCAGTTCGCGCACCCGCGGGAAGGTTTCCAGGTCCACGCCAATGCACAGCATGTGGGAAATGCCGTCGGCGCGGGTGGCGGCCATCATGGCCTGGAAGTCGCCCTGGTAGGCGTCCAGGTTGAGCCGGTCGAGATGGCAATGGGAATCCACCAGGTCGATCGCGGTGTCGGACATAGGGCTCGGCGTCTCCGCTGCTTACTTGAACAAGCGCCCTATTCTACACGCTATCGGGGGGTCACATGGTATGGGTGGGGCGATCCGATTGCAGCGCACCGGCGAGATGATTCTCGATGGTACGGCGGGCGGTATCGTCCTGGTCGGAGAACTGCACGCCGATGCCGGCGGTACGATTGCCCTGGGCGCCCTGGGGGGTGATCCAGACCACCTTGCCGGCCACCGGAATCTTCTCCGGCTCATCCATCACGTTGAGCAACAGAAAGATTTCCTCGCCGAGCTGGTAGTTCTTGTCGGTGGGAATAAAGAGTCCGCCGTTGGTGATGAACGGCATATAAGCGGAATACAGGGCCGCCTTGTCCTTGATGCTCAACGACAGGATGCCGCTGCGGCCTCCAGGCATTTTCATGTCCGTCTCCCCCGTGCGGGAGCCCTCGGGCACCCGTTTTTCTGTTTCAGGCAGATTAGAAGCCGCTGGCGGAGGCGTCAACGCCCACCAGCACCAGCAACCACTGCTCCATCAGCAATTCCTTATTGGGGTTGGCGCCGGCCAGCAGTTGGCGGCGGCCTTCCATGACCCGGTGAGCGGCGCGCAGCAGCCGCGCCGGCGGCACTTGCGCGGCCAATTGGCGCAGCAGGGGCTCCACCTTGGGGTCGGTGACGGTGGCCGGGTCGGCATCGCCACCCTGCTCCCCCAGCGCGGCCAGCACCGCGGCCCGGGCCAGCCAGCCATACAGCACGCCGGCCATCACCCGGGGATCGTGGGCCGCCAGCGCCTGGCCCGCCTGAGCCGGCGACGCGCGCCCCAGGGCCACCGCCAGTAACTGGCCGGCCAGCTGCTCGCGGGCGGCGAACCAGTCCGCCTCCTGTAACCCCAGGGCCCGCAACGGGGCGCCCTGGGCGGCGGCGAGCAGGGCCGGCGCGTCGCGCTCGCCCACCTGGGGTGTAAGCCACTCCAGCGCCGCTTCGCGGCCCGGCAGAGGCAGATGGCGCTGCTGGCAGCGGCTGCGGATGGTCGGCAACAACAGGCTGGGCTGGTCGCTGACCAGGATCAGCACCAGCCCCTCGCCGGGCTCTTCCAGGGTCTTCAAAAGGGCATTCTGGGCGCTGCGATTCAGCGCCTCCGCGGGGGCAATCAGCGCCACCCGGGCACCACCGTAATGGGCGGTGCGGCCGGCGAATTCCACCAGCCGACGTACCTGATCGATCTTGATCGCGTTGGAACCGGCTTCCGGCACCAGGGTCTGGGCATCCGGATGGGTGCCGGCGGCGCTCAGATGGCAGCCGTCGCACTGGCCACAGGCGAGCCCGGCCCGGGGCTGCGCGCAGAGCAACGCCTGGGCCAACGACTGGGCCAGGCGGAACTTGCCAATGCCGGTGGCACCGGCGAACAGCAACGCGTGGGGCAGCCGGCCCTGGCCATGCTGGTCCAGCAGCCTCTGCATCTCGTCCCGGTGCCAGGGACAGGGCACCTGGATCGGTGCCCGGCCCTGGGATTCACTCACCGCCACCGCAGCATCTCCTGAAGATGGGTTTCCAGTTGCGCGCGCACCGCTTCAAGGTCGGCGCCGGCGTCGATCACCCGGAACCGCTCCGGCTCCGCCGCCGCCCGATCAAGATAGCATTGCCGCACCCGCTCGAAGAAAGCCACCGCTTCGCGCTCGATGCGGTCCGGGCTGGAGCGCTTGCCGGCACGGGCCATGCCCTGGGCCACCGGCACATCGAACAGCAGGGTCCGGTCCGGGCTGAGCCCCTCCAGCACCAGGGATTCCAGAGCGGCGATGGCATCGCGGTCGAGGCCCCGGCCGGCGCCCTGGTAGGCCCAGGTGGCGTCCATGAAACGGTCGCACAGCACCCAATCGCCGCGTGCCAGGGCCGGTCGGATGCGCGCCGCCAGATGCTGGGCACGGGCGGCGAACACCAGCAGCAGCTCGGTGGTATCGGCCATCGGCTCGGGCCCCGGGTCCAGCAATACCGCGCGGATTCGCTCCGCCAGTTCGGTGCCGCCCGGCTCCCGGGTCACGGTCACCGCCACCCCGGCGGCGCGCAGGCGCTCGGCCAGCCACTCCAGATTGGAGCTCTTGCCGGCGCCTTCGCCGCCCTCCAGGGTGATAAAGCGGCCGCTCACTGGGACGGCCCCGGGTGCGAACGGTAATCGGAACGACGCCGCAACTGGTATTCACGCACCGCCCGCTGGTGCTCGGCCAGGGTTCTGGAAAATTTGTGGCTGCCATCGCCCCGGGCCACGAAGTACAGGTCTTCGGTGGGCGCCGGGCGCACCGCCGCGAGGATTGAATCACGCCCGGGCATGGCAATCGGCGTCGGCGGCAGGCCGCTGATACGATAGGTGTTGTAGGGGGTGGCGCGGCGCAGGTCGGAGCGACGGATGTTACCGTCGTAGTCCTCGCCCATGCCGTAGATCACCGTCGGATCGGTCTGCAGGCGCATGCCCCGGCGCAGCCGGTTGATGAACACCCCGGCGATGCGACCACGCTCATCGGGCACGGCGGTTTCCTTTTCGATGATCGAAGCCATGATCAGCGCCTGGTAGGGGTCGTCGTAAGGCAGATCCTCGTCCCGGGACAGCCACGCCTCGTCGAGAATACCCTGCTGACGCCGCAGGGCGCGACGCAGCAGGTCCAGGTCCGAGGTGCCGCGGGTATAGAAATAGGTTTCCGGCGCGAACCAGCCCTCCGGGTGCTGATCCGGCAGCCCCAGGCGGGCCATGATCTCGCTTTCTTCCAGCCCCCGGGTTTCGTGTTCCAATCCGTCCAGCCCTTCCAGCAGGGCCCGCCATTCGCGGAAGGTCCAGCCCTCCACCAGGGTAATGCTGCGCTGCATCACCTCGCCCCGATCAATCTTCTCCAGCAGCGTGAGCAAGGAGTCACCGGGGACAAGCTGGTATTCGCCCACGTAGAGACGGCTATCCAGGCCGGTGAAGGCGCTGTACAGCCGCGCGCCCCAGCGGCGCAGACGTGCCTCGCCGGGGTCGCCCAGCAAGCCGTCGCGGCGCATGGCGGCCAGCACGCCACTGAACGTGGCGCCCCTTGGCACATCCACCACCGCGGTGTCTTCCAATGGCAACGACTTGTGCAGATAGCTGCTCACCCAGAAACCGGCCACCGGAATGCCGATCACGATGAACAGCACCAGTAGCCCGAGCAATCGAATTTTTCGGCGCATTATTGAAAAAGGAGATCCAGATCCCGTTGAAATCGTCGTACCGGTTCAGTCACCGGCCAGACCCATGGCGCCAGTTTACGCACCGGCAGCACGCCCACAACACTGTTAGCGAGAAAAACCGCGTCGGCGGCGTGCAGATGTGACAGCGGCCTCATACGCACATCGATGCACCAGCCTTGCCGCTCCGCGTGCTCCAGCAGCCATTCCCGGGCCACTCCCGCCACCCCGGCGCGCTCCAGGGCGGGGGTCCAGAGGGTGTCGCCATGGAGCGCGAACAGATTCATGGCGGTGGCCTCCACCGGCCGCTCCCACTCATCGAGCATCAGCCCTTCATGCCAGCCGTGGCGGGCCACCTCGCGGCGACCCAGCACCTGCGGCAGACGGTTGAGGTGCTTGAAACCCGCCATCGGATCAAGGCCCAGCCGGGTATCACAAATGCCCAGTTCCAGGCCGTCATGGCGACATTCCCGGGACCAGACCGGCGATGGGCCGAAACGGGCGAACAGCGTGGGCGTGGGGGATTCCGGGGGTAGATAACCGCGACCACCGGGGCCGCGGGTCAGGGTCAGCTTGAGCACCCCGGCGCCGGTGGCGCCGGCCAGCGCCTCGGCGCGGCAGCGCTCCACCGTGTCCCGGTCCACGGGAATGCCGAGACGCTCGGCGCCGGCCAGCAGCCGCGCCCGGTGGCGCGGCCACAGCGGCGTGGCGCCGCCAGCGGAGACCCGCAGGGTCTCGAACAGGCCATCGCCGTAGGCAAGGCCCCGGTCATTGCTGGCGACGGTGTCGTTCACACCTTGCGGAACAGCAGGGAACCGTTGGTGCCACCGAAGCCGAAGGAGTTGGACAGGGCCACGTCGATGGGACGGGCCTGGGCTTCGTTGGCCACCAGGTCCAGGTCACAGCCCTCATCCGGGCTGTCCAGGTTGATCGTGGGCGGCGCCACGGAGTCACGCATGGCCAGCAGGGTGAAGATCGCTTCCACCGCGCCGGCGGCACCCAGAAGATGACCCACCATGGATTTGGTGGAGCTCATGGCCAGCTTGTAGGCGTGATCGCCAAAGATCTTCTTCACCGCGTGGATCTCGATCAGATCCCCGACCTTGGTGGAAGTGGCGTGAGCGTTCACGTAGCCCACTTCCGAGGGGTCGATGCCGGCGTCGCGGAAGGCGTTGCCCATGGACAGGGCCGCCCCGGCGCCATCCTCGGAGGGCGCGGTCATGTGATAGGCATCGTCGCTGAGGCCAAAACCGGCCACTTCGCCGTAGATGGTGGCACCCCGTGCCTTGGCACGCTCGTATTCCTCCAGCACCACGGCGCCGGCGCCATCGGCCAGCACGAAGCCGTCACGGTCCTTGTCCCAGGGGCGGCTGGCCGCCTGGGGATCATCGTTGCGGGTGGAGAGCGCGCGGGCGGCGGCGAAGCCCCCCATGCCCAACGGCGTGGACCCCTTCTCGGCACCGCCGGCGATCATCACGTCGGCGGTGCCGAGCTGAATCTGCTGGGCGGCGAAGCCGATGTTGTGAGTGCCGGTGGTGCAGGCGGTGACGGTGGCGAAGTTGGGCCCCTTGAGGCCGTACATGATGGCCAGGTTACCGGCGATCATGTTGATGATGGTGCTCGGCACGAAGAACGGAGACAGCTTGCGCGGGCCGGAGGCCAGCAGCTTCTCGTGGTTTTCCTCGATATTGGTGAGGCCACCAATGCCCGAGCCGATGGCGGCGCCGATACGCTCGCCGTTTTCCTTGTCCATCTCCAGCCCGGCGTCACGGATCGCCTGAATGGCGGCGATCATGCCGTACTGCACGAACAGGTCCATCTTGCGCGCTTCCTTCGGGGACAGATAGTCCTCCAGCGCGAACTCCGGCACCAGGCCGGCGAATTTGGTGGCGAAGGCCTCGGTATCGAAATGCTCGATCGGCCGGATGCCGCTGCGCCCGGCCTTAATGCCTTCCCAGGTGCTGGCCACGTCCGCCCCCAAGGGACTCAACATACCCAGACCGGTCACTACTACTCGACGTCGTGTCACCTGCTTTCCTCCCGCGTCAGGATTGCCGCGCGGCGACCGCCGCAATCCCCACTGTAGCACGCGCCAGGGCCCCCGAAAGCCCCGGCGCGAGCCGGCGATGTTCCGAAAAAAAACCGCAAGCCCGACGAGCCTGCGGTTTTTTTGACTGTCTGTTCAGTCGGCCGCGATCAGTATCAGCTGTGCGCCTTGATGTAATCCACGGCAGCTTGAACGGTACTGATCTTCTCCGCTTCTTCGTCGGGAATTTCAGTCTCGAATTCTTCCTCGAGGGCCATTACCAGCTCAACAGTGTCCAGGGAATCGGCACCCAGGTCCTCGACGAAGGAGGCTTCGGATTTGACGTCTTCCGGCTTGACGCCGAGTTGTTCGACGATGATCTTCTGGACCCGTTCTTCGATGCTGCTCATGATGTTATAACTCTCCTGTTGATGGTGTGCGAGCACCTATGAGCGGCTATTCTAGGTGAACGCCATTCGCGCTTGCAAGCCGCTCTCGGCACCCGCTTTCACGGATTAGGTTTCCAAATGTTTAGCTTCGGATGCGGGCACGATAGCGTTTTTTGCCGTTCGTGTCCCGTGCAATTCCCTGACCCTGGTCAACCAGTGAACATCCCGCCATTGACGTGCACCGTGGTGCCGGTCACATAACCGCCGCCGTCG
Organism: Alloalcanivorax marinus; assembly: GCF_016785095.1. Taxonomy (GTDB): domain Bacteria; phylum Pseudomonadota; class Gammaproteobacteria; order Pseudomonadales; family Alcanivoracaceae; genus Alloalcanivorax; species Alloalcanivorax marinus_A. The sequence goes on from NZ_JAEKJB010000001.1 coordinate 164,467, forward strand.
CTGGCCAGCCAGTTCACCGCGCTGGCCACTTCCGCCGGCGCGCCCAGGCGCCCCAGGGGAATACCGCTGAGCAGTGCTTCGCGCTGCGCCTCGGGCAAAGCATCGGTCATATCGGTCTGAATAAAGCCCGGCGCCACCGCGTTGACGGTGATATTGCGCGAGCCCAGCTCGCGGGCCAACGCCCGGGTGAAGCCTTCCACCCCGCCCTTGGCGGCGGCGTAGTTGGCCTGGCCGGCGTTGCCCATGGTTCCGACCACGGAACTGATGTTGATGATCCTGCCCCAGCGTGCCTTGGTCATGCCCTTAAGGCACGCCTTGGACACCCGGTACAGGGAATTCAGATTGGTGTTGATCACATCCGCCCACTCGTCGGCCTTCATGCGCAGCATGATGTTGTCACGGGTGATACCGGCGTTGTTGACCAGCACCAGCGGCGCGCCGTGGGCCTCGCCGATGTGTTTGACGGTATCGGCCACGGAAGCATCGTCGGCCACGTCCATGACCACCCCGGTGCCCCGCTCGCCGAGATACTCAGCGATGGTGGCGGCCCCTTTTTCGCTGGTGGCGGTGCCCACCACGAACAAGCCGGCATCGGCCAGTTGCTCGGCGATGGCGCGGCCAATGCCACGGGTGGCGCCGGTGACCAGCGCGACTTTACGTTCTTCACTCATTACGAAATCCTCGTCACTCGCCGCTCAGGGCCGCTTCGAAGGCGGCGCCGTTTTCCAGCGGCTTGGCGGTCAGGGAGCGATCAATGCGCTTGGCCAGGCCGCTGAGCACCTTGCCCGGGCCGCACTCGTACAGGGTTTCCACGCCGTCGGCGGCCAGAGCCTGCACCGTTTCCACCCAGCGTACCGGGCAGTACAACTGCCGTACCAGGGCCTCGCGAATGCGCGCCGGATCGGTTTCCCGGGCCACGTCCACATTGTTGATCACCGGCAGTTCGGCCGGGTGGAAATTGGTGTTCTCGAGATGCCCGGCGAGCCGCTCCGCCGCCGGCTTCATCAGCCCGCAGTGGGACGGTACGCTCACCGGCAGGGGCATGGCGCGTTTGGCGCCGGCGTCCTTGCAGGCCGCCACGGCGCGCTCCACGGCACTGGCCTGGCCGGCGATCACCACCTGGCCGGGGGCGTTGAAGTTGACCGCCTCGACCACTTCGCCATCGGCGGCGGCGGCGCAGGCCTGGCGTACCTGGTCATCATCCAGGCCCAGAATCGCGGCCATGCTGCCCTCGCCGTCCGGCACCGCCTGCTGCATCAACTGGCCACGGGTGCGCACCAGGCGCACGGCATCGCCCAGATTCAGCACGCCGGCGCAGGTCAGCGCGGTGTACTCACCCAGGCTGTGGCCGGCCAGCAGCGCCGGGCGCGGCCCACCGGCCTGCTCCCACAGCTTCCACAGCGCCACGCCGGCGGTAAGCAGCAGGGGCTGGGTGTTCTCGGTGCGGTTGAGGGCGTCCTGCGGGCCGTCCTGGGCCAGGGCCCACAGGTCCAGGTCCAGAGCGCCGGAGGCTTCCTGAAAGGCCTGACGCACCGGGGTGCGATCAGCGAAATCGGCCAGCATCCCGAGACTTTGGGAGCCCTGACCGGGAAAAACGAATGCGGTTTTCGACATGGGGATCCTCTATCGGTATTCGCCCGTTGCTTCGTGGCCGGCAGTATGCCCGTCCGCGTCGGACTTGTCCGGTGCCGGCCTGCAACAAAGTATGAACCGGCGCCATTCGGGCCCGCCCCGCGATCGCGACGCCCCGCCCGGCCGCCCCTACAATCGCGCCTACAACAAAGAGTCGGTCGGCGCCAGGGCGTCCCGGATCAGCGCCGGCACGTTACGCTCGGCTTCCAGCACCGCCACTTCCAGGGCGCTGGCGAAGCCTTCCACGCTGGTGCCACCGTGGCTCTTCACCACCACGCCATTGAGCCCCACCAGACTGGCGCCATTGTAACGGTCCGGGTCCATGCGTTTCTTGAGCCCGCCGAGCAGCGGCAAGGCGAACAGGCCGCTGAGCTTGCGCAGCAGCGAACGGCTGGCTTCCTCGCGGATCATGCCGCCGATCATCTTGGCCACGCCTTCCATGGTTTTCAGCGACACATTGCCGACAAAGCCATCGCACACCACCACGTCCACGTCGCCCAGGAAGATGCCATTGCCTTCCACGAAGCCCACGTAGTTCAGGTCCTCGGCCTGGCTCATCAGGTTGGCGGCTTCCTTGATCTGTTCATTGCCCTTGATGTCTTCCTCGCCGATGTTCAGCAACGCCACCTTGGGCCGTTTCTGGCCGTCCACGGCGCGCACCACCGCCTGCCCCATCATGGCGAACTGCAGCAGGTGGGCCGGCTCGGAATCCACATTGGCGCCCAGATCGAGCATGTGGCAGTGGCCGGAGGCGGTGGGAATGGCGGTACAGATGGCAGGCCGGTCGACACCGGGCAGGGTCTTGAGGACGAACCGGCTGACCGCCATCAAGGCACCGGTATTGCCGGCGCTGACGGCGGCCTGGGCGCGGCCTTCCTTGACCTGGTTGATCGCCACGCGCATGGACGAGTCCTTCTTCTGGCGCAGCGCCACCGCCACCGGGTCATCCATGGCGACCACCTCGGAGGCCGGCGCCACGCTCACCCGGGGGTGCGCGTCCAGGCCTTCCTTCTTGAGTTCCGGGGCGAGCGCCTCGGGGGCGCCCACCATGATCACGCTCAGATTGGCGTGGCGGGCCAGCACCCGCGCCACGGCCGGCACGGTCACCGGCAAACCGTGGTCACCGCCCATGGCGTCCACGGCCAAGGTCACAACCGCTGACATGGCAAGATTCCATCTGGGAAGAAGCGACGGCCATGATACGGCGTCGTCATGGCGTTAACAAAACGGGAGCCACCAGGGCTCCCGTCTCGGTTCGGTCCAAACGCCACCGGCGGGCGGCGGCGGGACTTACTTACTCTTCTTCGTCGTCGATCTCGTCATTGCGGATCACCTGACGGCCCTTGTACATGCCGTCCGGAGAGATGTGGTGACGACGGTGCACTTCACCGGTGTTGGCGTCCTCGGTGAGCGTGGGCGCGGACAGCGCGTCGTGGGAACGGCGCATGCCGCGCTTGGAACGGGTCTTGCGATTCTGTTGAACAGCCATTGCTTGCTCCTCGGCGTGTTACTTGCGGCGGCCCTTCAATTGGGCCAGCACGGCAAACGGATTATCCGAATTGGTTTGCGTGTCGTCCGGGTCCTGCTCCGGTTCCGGATCGGAACCGGCCGACGCCGGACGCGGGCACTCATCGTGCAGAGCCACCAGGGGCAGGGCCAGCAGCAGCTCTTCTTCAACGAGCTCCGCCAGGCTCAGGCGCTCCTCGGTGACCAGCAAGGGGTCCAGATGCGTCGGCAACGCCTTCGCCTGATCCTCGCTCCACACCAGCACCAGATCCACGTCGGCCGCGACGGGATGGTGCACCGGTTCCAGACAACGCTGGCAAACCAGTATCAGGGTGGTCTCCACACGACCTTGAACACGTCCGCGGCCGTCATCATCGCGGCCAAAGGCCAGCTTCACCCGAACCGGCTGGTCCTGGCTGTCGCGATATTCCCGCAGACGGGGCAGATCCCCGACCCGGGCTTCGCCTTCGACGACGCGTTCCTGGTCCGCGTACTTGCGCGGTTCCAGATACGGTGGCAGTTGCCCTGAAAACATAAGCGCGCAATTCTAGGCGCGCCCCCGCGTCCTGTCAAAGCCAAATTGCAACCCGGGGACGCACCTTAACTGATTGAGAAAACTGGATTTTTCGTGCACCACCTGGATCGGGCCGGTACACTCCGCCGCGCCCAAGCCTCCAACCGCAAGCGAGTCAGCCATGAAGCAACGGTCTCAACCCCTGATCCTGGCCTCTTCGTCGCCGTTCCGCCGCGAATTGCTCGGCAAGCTCGGGCTGGCGTTCGACCACCACGGCCCGGACATCGACGAAAGCGCCCGGCCCGGGGAAACGCCCACCGAACTGGTGCTGCGTCTGGCCCGCGCCAAAGCCGCCGCGCTGGCCGGGAATCACCCGGACGCGCTGATCATCGGCTCCGACCAGGTCGCCGTGATCGATGACGAGGTGCTCGGCAAACCCGGCGACCGGGACACCGCCGTGGCCCAGTTGCGCCGCGCCAGCGGCCGCACCGTGACCTTTCTGACCGGCCTGTGCCTGCTGAACGCGGAAACCGGTCGCCACCAGAGCGCCTGCGAACGTTTCACGGTGCACTTCCGGCGTCTGCGTGACACCCAGATTGAACGTTACATCGAGCTGGAACAACCGCTCAATTGCGCCGGCAGCTTCAAATCCGAAGGGCTCGGCATCGTGCTGTTCAAGAGCCTGGAAGGCCGCGACCCCAACGCCCTGGTGGGCCTGCCGCTGATCCTGCTTACCGACTTCCTGGCCGCCGAAGGCGTCACCCTGCCCTGAGGCGGATCGCGACTAAAGCGGCATGCCGCCCAGTCGCTCCTACGCGCCATTGATTCGCTGTAGGAGCGACTTTAGTCGCGATCAGTCGCTAGCGAATCGTTGGCGCCCCGCTTTCCAGGCCGAGCGCCTGGCCAAGGCCATCACCAATGGACACCCCGAACTTCTTGAGCACCTTGTCCAGCGGCGAGGCGCTCACGGTGTAATCCACGGTGCGCTCCACGCCCACCACGTCCCGGGCCACCTGCCCCGGACTCTTGAGGCCATCCACCAGACCCAGCTCCAGGGCGCGCTGACCGGTCCAGAACAACCCGGAGAACAGCTCCGGATGCCCCTCCACCTTGAGCCGGTCGCCACGGCCCTGCTTGACCGCCCCGATGAACTGCTGGTGAATCTCGTCAAGCATGGCCTGCACGTGCTCGCGGTCCTTGTCCTTCACCGGCGCGAACGGATCAAGAATGTCCTTGTTCTCACCGGCGGTGTAGACGCGACGCTCCACGCCCAGCTTGTCGGCGGCCTCCTGGAGGCCGAAGTTGGCCATGATCACGCCGATGGAACCGACGATGCTGGCCGGGTCGGCGTAGATCTCATCCGCGGCGGAAGCGATGTAGTAGGCCCCGGAGGCGCCCATGTCGGTGATCGCCGCGTACAGTTTCTTGTCCGGGTGCTCGGCGCGCAGGCGGCGGATTTCGTTGTAAACGAAGCTGGACTGCACCGGCGAACCACCCGGGCTGTTGATGCGCAGGATCACCGCCTTGGCGTTGTCCGCCTCGAAGGCCTCGCGCAGCCCGGTGCTGATCAGGTCGGCGCTGGCCGGGGAATCGGCCATGATGGCGCCGTTCAGATCCACCACCGCCACATGGGGCTCGGCCACCGCCAGGGAGTCCCCGGGCCGGTTGGCGGAAAACAGGAACAGCAGCGAGAACAGGTAAATAAAGCCCAGGCTCTTGAAGAAAATCCCCCAGCGCCGGCTCTTGCGTTGTTCCGCCTGGGCCTGGCCCAGCAGTTTCTCGATCAGTTTCCACTCTTTGTTGTTGCCTTCCATCGTCACACTCTTCGCTCGCGTTCAAGTCGCTCGTGTTCAAGTTCCCCGGGCAGCCCGACCACGGGCAGCAGCTGCGGCAGGGCGTCGATCACCGCCAGGGGGTCGAAGGTCATCAGCCGGCCCACGGGATGGGCGCCATAGCTCACCCCCACCCGATCCACGCCGGCGGCGCGGGCCATTTCCAGATCGAAGGAAGTATCCCCCACCACCAGGGCCCGTTCCGGACGGACAGCCAGTTCCAGCAATAATTCCTCGACCATGGCCGGATGCGGCTTGGAACGGCTCTCATCGGCGCAGCGCGAGGCGTGGAACCAGTGCCCCAGGCCGGCGTTGCTCCACACCCGATCCAGCCCCTTGCGGCTCTTGCCGGTGGCCACCGCCAACCGCAGGCCGGCGTCGCGCAGCGCCGCCAGGGTCGCTTCCGCGTGCGGGTAGAGCCGGCTGGGGGTGGCCTCCGCCGCCACGAAGTGAAACGCGTAGCGGTCGCGCATGCGGCCCAGCATGGGATCGTCGATATCCGGGTACAGAGCGCGAATCGCCTCCGGCAGCCCCAGGCCGATGATGCCACGCACGGTGTCATCGTCCAGCACCGGCAGATCAAGGTCGCGGCCGGCACTGTGCATGCATTCCACGATGCGCGCCGTGGAATCCATCACGGTGCCGTCCCAATCGAAAATCACCAGGTCGTAATTCATGCCCGCTTCCCCGCCCTCAGGCCAGCGAGGATGGCCTCGAAATCCTCGTCCAAAGGCGCGGTGACGGTAATCCTCTCACCACTCTCCGGGTGACGGAACGCCAGGGTGCGGGCGTGCAGACACAGCCGCCGCCGACCCAGGTCGGCCAGCTTGCGGTCGCCCCGTTCACTGCCGTACTTGTCGTCGCCGAGCAACGGGAAGCCACCGAACTGGGCATGCACGCGGATCTGATGGGTGCGGCCGGTGCCCAAGGTGGCCTCCACCAGGGCGACGTCGCCAAAACGCTCGATCAGCGCGAAATCGGTGACCGACGGCTTGCCCTCCCGGGACACCCGCACCACCCGCTCATTGCCCTGCATGAGCTTAAGCAGCGGCGCCTCCATGCGGCGCTCCTTGCCCTTGAAGCCCTGGCAGAGCAGCCAGTAACGCTTCTCCACCCCACCCTGCTGCATCAGCCTCTGCAGCTTACGCAGGAATCCCCGGTGACGGGCCACCATGATGCAGCCGCTGGTATCCCGGTCGAGCCGATGCACCAGCTCCAGTTGGGTCTCCTTGGGATAGAGCACGCGCAGCGCCTCGATCAACCCCAGGCTGACACCGCTGCCGCCATGCACCGCCAGGCCGGCGGGCTTATTGAAGATCATCAGGCGGTCGTCCTGGTAAATCAGCGCCCGGGACAGGCGCTCGGCGAGGCCGTCGCTGACCACCGGCGGCGCCGACGACTCACTGGTGCGAACAGGCGGGATGCGCACCACGTCGTCGGTGGCCAGCCGGGTGGTGGGCTTGGCGCGCTTCTTGTTCACGCGCACCTCGCCGGCACGGATGATGCGGTAAATACGCGAGCGCGGCACGCCCTTGAGGTGGACGAACAGGAAATTATCCAGGCGTTGGCCGTCGCGCCCGTCATCAATGGTGATGAAGGTGACGCGATCGGCGGCGGGGGTGTCAGACATGCGGCGATTCTAGCCAAGGCGCCCGGCCCGCGCCAGCGCCGGCGCGCGGCCCCGCCCGATTCGTCGACCTTCACCCCCCTCATTCATGTATCTGATTGATCGCATTATGGTTTCACTGCTATTATCCGGTGTCGGCCGAGGCTGGCCAACGGCGACGCGCAGCGACCATTCGCCGTCGGTAGACACAGTACCCGCCAGCCCGCCCGACAAAAACAGAGACGAACGGGCCCTTGGGGCCCCGACGCTGCATGGCACCGCGGAGCGGTCACACACTCCCTCCGGCGGCCGACCGAAAACCAACAACGGCGGTCTGCAGCATCAGGTCGAAGACAAAACGGTGTGCCGTCGTGGCCGCGCGTGACGCGCCCGACGACACCCCGGCACGGTATACAGACACGAAGAGTTTACCCGGTCCGACGCGCCTGGCGCGCCGGACACAGCGCGAAGCCGATAAGAGGATATCGCCTCGCGAGCGACGCCAACGGCGCAACTTCACCCGGTCCGGAGAACAAGGAAAGGTCGAGAGCAGGCACCATCACCGTTGATCCGGCGCCCCGCGCCACCACCCGTGACGTTCATGCCTGACAGGCATTTCCCCTCCCCCGGACCGCAGGTCTGATACCGGTTATTGATACCGGCCCGCTGCATGCCGCCACGAACCTTGTGGTAGCACAATGAAACGTATGTTGATCAATGCCACGCACCCCGAAGAAATTCGGGTGGCGCTGGTGGATGGCCAGAGACTTTATGATCTGGACATCGAGCACCGCACCCGCGTGCAGAAAAAAGCCAATATCTATAAAGGCAAGATCACCCGGGTCGAACCTTCCCTGGAAGCCGCTTTCGTGGATTTCGGCGCCGAGCGCCACGGTTTCCTGCCGCTGAAGGAAATCTCCCGTCAGTATTTCCAAAAGGACCCGAAGGACATCCAGGGTCGCATCAACATCAAGGATGTGATCAAGGAAGGCCAGGAAGTGATCATCCAGGTGGACAAGGAAGAGCGCGGTAACAAAGGCGCCGCCCTGACCACTTTCATCAGCCTGGCCGGTCGTTACCTGGTGCTGATGCCCAATAACCCCCGTGCCGGCGGCATCTCCCGCCGTATCGAGGGCGAGGAACGCCAGCAGCTCAAGGAAGCCCTGGGCAGCCTGCAGATCCCCGACGAAATGGGCGTGATCGTGCGCACCGCCGGCCTGGGCCGCTCCGCCGAGGAACTGCAGTGGGACCTCAACTACCTGCTCAAGCTGTGGGGTTCCATCGCCGAGGCGTCCGAGACCCGCAAGGCGCCGTTCCTGATCTATCAGGAATCCAACGTCATTATCCGCGCCATCCGCGACTACCTGCGCAAGGACATCGGCGAAGTACTGATCGATTCCCAGAAGGTCTACGATGAAGCCCAGGCCTTCGTGCAGCAGGTGATGACCGACTTCCAGCACAAGATCAAGCTGTACAACGACGACACCCCGCTGTTTTCCCGCTACCAGATCGAGTCGCAGATCGAGACCGCCTTCGAGCGTGAAGTGAAGCTGCCCTCCGGCGGTTCCATCGTCATCGATCCCACCGAGGCACTGGTGTCCATCGACATCAACTCCTCCCGCGCCACCAAGGGCGCGGACATCGAGGAAACCGCCCTGCAGACCAACCTGGAGGCGGCGGACGAAATCGCCCGCCAGCTGCGCCTGCGCGACATCGGCGGCCTGATCGTGGTGGACTTCATCGACATGGGCCCGGCGCGCAACCAGCGCGAAGTGGAAAACCGCATGCGCGAAGCCCTGGAGGCGGATCGCGCGCGCATCCAGTTGGGCCGCATCTCCCGGTTCGGCCTGTTGGAGCTGTCCCGTCAGCGGCTGCGTCCCAGCCTTGGCGAGACCTCCAGCATCGTGTGCCCGCGCTGTGACGGCCTGGGCCACATCCGCGACGTGAAATCCCTGGCCCTGAGCATCCTCCGCCTGATCGAGGAAGAGGTGATGAAGGAGCGCACCGGCGAGATCCAGGCCCAGGTGCCGGTCGCCGTCGGCACCTTCCTTCTCAACGAGAAACGCCAGGTGCTGCGCGAGATCGAGGCCAACCACAATGTGCGCGTGCTGGTGATCCCCAACCCCAATCTGGAGACGCCCCACTTCGAGGTGGAGCGCATCCGCGACGACCAGACCAAGGCCCTCGTGAGCCACGAGCTGGAGTTGCACGAAGGGCACAAGGACCCGGCCACGGTCTCCGCCCAGGACACCGAGATCAAGACCCAGGAGCCCGCCGTCAAGGTGGTGGCGCCGGACACCGCGCCGCCGCCGCCCAAGCCGGTCGCCGAGAAGCCCCGGGAACAGCCGCAGGCCAAACAACAGCCCAACCGGCCCCAGCAAGGCAAACCGCCGGCGGCCAGGAACGATCAGGCGCCGCTGCAGCCCGGGCTGCTGGCACGCTTCTTCACCTGGCTTTCGGCACTGTTCGGTGGCTCCGAGGACGAGCGGAAGGCCCGCGCCAAGGGTCGCGACGAGCAGCGTAAAGGCCAACGTCAGAATCGTGGCGACCGTGACGACGCGCGCGGCAACCGCAACGATAACCGTCGTGGCGGCCAGAACCGCGGCAAGGGCGGAAATCAGCGCGGCGACAAGGCCGGGGGCAACCGCGACCAGAACGACAACCGCAACGGCCAGCGGGACGACAGACGCAAAAGCGGCAAGGACGACGGTGACGGCAGAAACGGCGAAAACCGTGGCCGTAGCCGCAACCGCCGTGGCGGTCGCGGTGGCAACAACCGCAACAATGAAAGTCGCAACGGCGAAGGCCGCAACACGGAAGGCCGCAACGGCGACAATCGTGACGGCAAGGCCGACAACCGTCAGGATAATCGCCAAGACAGCCGTCAGGACGCCAAGCCTGATAATCGGGGCGGCAACGACGGCAAGGCCGGCGGCAGCAGAGGCAAGAGCGCCGACAAGCAGGACAAGGCGCCACGCAAGGACGACGGCCCCAAGGCAACCCGTCGTACCGAGTCCAAGGACGACCGGCCGCTGCGTGAACGTCAACGCCCGGATGGCAAGGACGCCCAGGCCCAGCAGCCCGCCAGGCCCCAGGACCAGGCTCCGGTCGAGGCGCCCCGGGAGGAAGCCACCACCCTGCCCGCGCGCATGACCTCGGAGGACAACACCCCGGGCCGTGATCAGGAGCGCGGTGACAGCCGTCCGCCCAAGGCCAAGCTGGTGCCCGCCGACGAGCACGCGCCCAGCATCGAGCAGCCCGCCCCGGGCGCCCAAGCCGACGCCGAGAAGCCGGCCGCCCAGAGCGACCAGCCCAAGGCCGAACCGGCTCCGGTGCGGGAAGCGAAGCCGGCCCGGGAAGAGAAGCCCGCGCAACAGGACAAGCCCGCCCAGGACGCGAAGCCCGCGGAGCAGGCCCAACCGGTGACGCCGGCGCAACCCGCCGCCGAGAGCCCGGCTGAGCAGCCCGCCGCCAAGCAGCCTGAGCCGGCGTCCAAACAGCCTGAGCCCAAGCAGGAACGGCCTGAGCCCAAGCAAGCACAGCCCGAGCCCCAGCAAGCACAGCCCGAGCCCGATGGGGATAAGCCCGAGCCCAAGCAGCCGGAAGTCGGGACCCGGCAGGCCGAGCAGCAACCGGAGCCGCAACAACCGGAGCAGGCCAAGCCGGCCGTCGCGGAAGCCGAACCGGCTGAACCGGCCCAGCCCGAGCCGGTGAAGCAGCCGGAGCCGCAACAGCCGGCCCCCGCCGCCGAGGCCCCGAAGCAGCCGGAACCAGCCGCCGAAGCCAAAGCGGAGGCCCAGGCCAGGCCGGAAGCGGACGCCGAACCGAAGCCCGAGCCCGCCGCCGAGGCGCCCCGCGCCGACGCGGAACAGGCCGCCCCGCGACGGGCCGCCAACGATCCGCGCTCGCGGGCGCCCGGCACCCCGGCGCCGCGTCCGGCGCCCAAGCCGCGGCCCGAGAAGCCGGCTCCGGCGGCCCAGGAAAGCACCTTCGAGGCGCCGACCTTCGCCAAGCCGAAACCGGCGGACATTCCCGCCGGCCGGGCCGGCAACGACCCCCGTCAGCGCCGTCGGCAGCAACAGGCCGAGCAGGCGTCCGGGAATGATCAGGACTCCAATCCCGGTACCTGATTGATCCCGCCGTAACGAAAGAAGCCGCCTTCGGGCGGCTTTTTTGTGCCCCGGGGTTTTGGGCATTGAGCAGGATCGGGCCCTCCAGTGGGGCCGCGTCTCGGTGTGGTCCCCCTTCCGGGAACGCCGTGAACCCGTCCCTGGGGGCTCCCGGTTTGACATCCTGTCAAACAGGGTCCCGGAAGGGGGACCACACCGAGACGCTACGAGGTAGCTTCCCCGGAGGCTTCGCAGTGTGGCGTTGGCGTGGGAGGTTGCGGTAGGAGCGGCTTTAGCCGCGATGGCCCGGCGGGTTGGTTAATGCCGCGCCGGTTGATCGGGGTTAAAGCCGCGCTTGCTGCTTTCCATGAGGTCGTCGAGAGCCAGATAGAGGCACGGCACCACGAACAGGATCAGGGCGGTGGCGAACACGATGCCGAAGCCCAGGGAAACCGCCATGGGAATCAGATAGGCCGCCTGCAGGGAGGTCTCGAAGATGATCGGCATCAGACCGGCAAAGGTGGTCAGAGTGGTGAGCAGGATCGGCCGGAAGCGTCGCAGGCCGGCTTCGTAGACGGCATCCGCCGCGCTCAGGCGGTGCCGTTGGCGGTTGGCGTAGTCGACCATGATCAGGGAGTCGTTCACCACCACGCCGGCCAGCGCGATGATCCCCATGAAACTCACCAGGGACAGATCCATGCCCAGCAACATGTGGCCAAGCACCGCGCCCACGGCGCCGAACGGAATCGCCAGCATCACCACCAGCGGCTGCAGATAGCTGCCGAAGGCCACCGCCAGAAGGGCGAAAATCACGCCCAGGGCCAGGCCAAAGCCGCCCCAAAGCGCCGAGGTGGATTCGCGCATGTCCGCCTGGCCACCCTGGAAGGTCCAGGTCAGTCCCGGGTAGTCAGCGCGCAGTTGCGGAAGGATTTCATCGCGCACCACGTTCAGCACCCGGGTGGTGGCGCTCTTGGGCAGCACGTCGGCGCCCACGGTGATCACCCGGCGGCCATCGCGGCGGTCGATGGAGCGGAACGATTCGCTCACCGAAACCCGCGCCACGTCCATCAGCGGCACCTCGCCGCCGTCCGGCAGTTGAACGATGAAATTATCCAGGTAGCGCAGGTCCTGGCGCTCCGCCTCCGGCAGGCGCACGCGGATTTCATTTTCATTGATGCCGCGCAGCTGGCGCAGGGCGATGGCGCCGTAGAAGGCGTCCCGAAGCTGCCGCCCCACTTCGGCGCCGGTCAGTCCGAGGGCGTCCGCCTGGGGCGTGAGGCTGATGTCGAACTGGGGCTTGCCGGCGGTGTAGCTGTCATTGACGTTGCGCGTCTGGGACAGTCCCTTGAGGGCTTCGAGCAGGCGTTCGCTGGCCTTGGCGAGCACGTCGATGTCGGTGTGGCTAAGATCAACGCTGATGTCGTCGCGCCAGGAGCCGGGCCCCTGCTCCGCCTCGAAGGTGATCTGATCGACGCCCTTGAAATCACCGATCTGGTCACGCCACAGCTCGACGATCTGCTGCACCGTCATGTCCCGCTCGTGCTCCGGCTTGAGCACCAGTTCCACGTCGATCACCCGCTCGCCGCGCACATTGCTTTTTATGCCATGGGCATTGCGACCCAGATCGTGTTCCTCGAACAGGCGCTCGGTTTCGCGGGTCAGCGCCAGGGCGAGATCGGCGGCCTGGCGGGGCGTGGTGCCCACCGGCAGGCGGATACCGGCCTCGATCTCGTCCGCCGGCGCTTCCGGCATCATGATCATGCCCATGTGATCACTGACCGCGTAGGCGCCCACCACCAGCATCAGGGTCACGGCGGCGCTCAGGGTCAGGTAGCGGGCAGCCAGGGCACGGTCCAGCAGCGGTCGGTAGCCACGTTCGACCAGCGCCTGGAAACGTTGGGAGAAGGCGCGCTGCACCCGGTGCAGGGCGCGCCCGTACACGGTCACCGTGCCTCGACCGCTGTGCGCCAGGTGGGCGGGCAGAATGAACAGCGCCTCGAACAGGGAGATCGCCAGCACCACGATCACCACGGCCCCCAGGGGCCACCAGAAATTGCCGGTGACACCGGGCATGAACAGCAGCGGCATGAAGGCGACGATGTTGGTGAGAATACTGAAGGTGACCGGCCCGGCAATGTCGCGGGCACCGCGAATCGCCGCCTCCATGAAATCCATGCCTTGCTCGCGGTATTCGTAGATGTTCTCGCCCACCACGATGGCGTCGTCGACGACGATGCCAAGCACCATCAGGAAGCCGAACATGGAGATCATGTTGATGCTGACGCCCATCACCGGCAGAAACAGCACGCCGCCCACGAACGATACGGTCATGCCCATCATGATCCAGAACGCCAGGCGGTATTCCAGGAACAGGCTGAGCACCACCAGCACGATGACCATGGCCAGCACGCCATTCTCCAGCAGCATGCTCATGCGATCCTCGAACTGCTCGGCGCGGTTGCTGTCGATACGCACCCGGATGCCCTCGGGCAGCGTGGTTTCCAGCTCCGCCATCACCGCCTCGGCGGCCTCGGCGATATCCAGCGGCGACTGCCCGCCGGTGCGGAACAACTCGATTTCCACCGACGGCTTGCCGTTGAAGCGGGAATGGAAGCCCCCCTCCTCGAAACCATCATGGACGGTGGCGATGTCGCCCAGGGTAACCACCGCGCCGGTGTCGGCGCGGCTCACCACGATGCCGGCGAATTCATCGGCCCACTGCTTGCGTTCCTTCAGGCGCAGCAGGATATCGCCGTTGTCGGTGGCCAGGTTGCCAGCGGGCACGTCGCGACTGGACTGCTCGATGATCGACGCCACCTTGTTCAGGGTGAGGCCGTATTCACGCAGCGCGTCCTGGGGAATTTCCACGCTGGTCAGGTAATCCGGCACGTCGCTGATGTCCGCGCGGGTGATGCCCGGTTCACTGAGCAACCGGTTGCGCACCTGTTCGCCAAGCTGTCGCAGAGTCCAGATGTCGACGTCGCCGTACAGCACCAGTTCCATTACGTCCGGGGTGTGCGCCAGCAGGCGCACGCGCGGTTCCTCGGCCTGGTCCGGGAAGGTCCGCACCCGGTCCACCGCCTGTTCGATGTCCTGCAGCGCCTGCATGCGGTTGGCGCCGGCCACCAGTTCGAGCTGGATCACGCCGCTGCCCTCACGGGCGGTGGACACCATCTCGGCGATGCTCTCCACGCCCTGAACCGCCTCCTCCACCGGCATCAGCACGCCCTGCTCCACCTCCTCCGGCGCGGCGCCGGGGTAGGTGACTTCCACTTCCACCACATCAAGCCGCGCTTCCGGGAAGATTTCCTTCTGCACCTGCGCCGCCATCCACAAACCGCCGCCGAGCAGCAGGATCATCAGCAGGTTGGCGGCGATGCTGTTGCGCGCCATCCACTCAATCGGGCCCACCCAGCCCTGGCGGCGCGGCGCGCTCATTCCGGTGCCTCGCCGGCGGGCTGTTCCAGGCGCAGGGGCGCGCCGTCCACCACCGTGGCCAGATCGGTGCGCACCACCTGATCACCGTGGGCCAGCCCGTCGGCGATGTAGGCGTATTCACCGTCGCGCAACAGTACCGTCACCGAGCGGATATCCAGGGCGCCGTCGGCCATCACCCAGACGGTGTCGCCGCGACGCACCAGGCCCCGCTCCAGACGTACCACGTGTTCCAACTCACGGCCCTGGATCAGCGCGCTGACGAAGCCGCCCAGCATCAGCGGCGGCGTACCCGCCGGCGCCGCCAGGGCAAGCGGGTCGTCCACGGTGATCAGCACCCGCGCCAGGCGGGCGGCCTCGTCCAGCTCGCCCACCAGCCGCCGCAACCGGCCTTGGCGGTACCGATCCTCGCCCCACACCGCATCCTGGCGCAGGGTTACCGGCGCGCCCTCCGTGTCGCCCTCGGCGAACCGCAGCCAGCGCAGCCGCGACAGTGGCACGCTGGCTTCCACCCAATAACGATCCGTGGCCACCAGCCGGGCAAGACCGTCGCCGGCGTTGATCTGACTGCCCAGGGTGACCTCGCGGCTCAGAATCTGGGCGTCGAACGGCGCCGTCAGCCGGGTGCGTTCAAGGTCCAGCCGTGCCCGCCGCAACGCCGCTTCGGCGGCCTCTACCCGGGCCCGGGCCTGCTTGAGCTGCGGCTGGCGCAGCACCAGGGCGCGGTTGCCCTGGTCCAGGTCCTCGCCGAGCAGTTCGAAATCCTGCCGCGCCACGGCCTGGCGACCCTGCTCCAGTTCCAGGTCGGCGCGGGCCTGGTCCAGTTCGCTGCGGCGCTGGCGTAACACGGCGTCGTAATCGGCCGGGTCCAGGCGCAGCAATACATCGCCCTCGCCCACCCGGCCACCGGGCTCGAACGCCTCGCGGGTCTCGATGACCCGACCGCCCACCCGCGGGCGCAGGGTCACTTCGCGGGCCGGCACCACCCGGCCCATCACCTCGATGCTCGGGTGGAAGCTGCCCCCTTGCGCCGGCGTCACCTCCACCAACATGGCGGTTTCCCTGGCCACGTCGCGGCGGGTGGCGGTGGGCTCGGTCTTGAAGATCAGTACCATCAGGGCAACCCCGACCAGCAGGATCGCCACCGAGATCAGCGCCGTCTTCAGGCGACCGGCGCGACCGCTTTCCGGGCGGGCGGCCCGATCATCCACCGGCTTGCTCATGCGTTCTCATCCTCCTCGTCAACCGGGAGCCCCCCGGCCAGGGCGCGGTACAGGGCGACCCGAAAGGTCAGCAGTTCCTGGCGGGCGGTGATCAGCGTGCGGCGCAGCGCCTGACGATCCTGCAGCGCGCTGAGCACTTCCAGATAGCCGACCGCGCCGTTGACGTACTGAATGCCCAACTGGCGATAGGCGGTGTCCGCCAGTTCCACCTGCTCGCGCAGGCTCTCCATGCGGCGCTGCTGCTGGCGCTCCTGGACCAGGGCGTCCTCCACTTCCTGGAACGCCACCAACGCCGCCTGGCCGTATTCATGGACACGCTGCTCGCGCAGGGAGCGGAACCGGCGTGCCTCGGCGCGGCGCTGACCGCCGTCCACCAGCGGCAGCACCAGGTTGCCGGCCAGGGTGGAGAGCCAGTCATCGAACAGATCGGCGCTGTCGTCGGCCTCGCTGGTCACCGAGGCGGACAGGGTCAAACGGGGAAAGCGCTCGGCGACGGCCGAGGCCAGGTCGGCGTCGGCGGCGCGCAGCCGGTACCAGGCGCCGAGCAGGTCCGGGCGCCGTTGCACCAGATCCGCCGGCAGCCCGGTGGCGGGCAGCGGCGGCAACGCCGGCAGGGTGCCATCGCCGGGCAGCGTCACGGCGCCCGGCGGCACGCCCAGCAGCACCGCCAACTGGTGTTCCAGCACTTGGATGCGCGCCTCCACATTGAGCAGTTGTTCCCGGGAGGCGGCCACCAACTGGCGCTGGCGCAGCACATCGGCGCTGGCGCTCTCGCCGATGGCGAAGCGGGCACGGATCAGCGACAGCACGTCCTGGTTGGTCTCCAACTGAGCGCGGGCCAGTTGCCGCTGGGTACGCTGGGTGAGCAATTGGAACCAGGTGTTGGCGACCTCCGCCGCCAGGGACAGGGACGCCGCCTGATAGTCCGCCAGGCCGGCGCGGGCGCGCAGGGCCTCGGCATCCGCCTGGGCGCCCACCCGCCCCCACAGATCAAGCTCATAGTCGGCGGCCAGGCCGGCGCTGAACAGATCGCTTTCGGTATCGCCGTCATCGCGACGCTGGGCACCGGCACGGGCTTCCAGGCTGGGGAACAGCCCGGCCCGCTGACGATCACGTAGCGCCCGGGCCTGGCGCAGCCGCTCATGGGCGGCGCGCAGATCCAGGTTGGCGCCCAGGGCCTGCTCCACCAGGGTGTTCAGGGAGGCATCATCGAAATCGGTCCACCAGCGCTGGGGGGCGGGCCGCTCGCCGTCGCGGGAAAAAGCGTCCGGCGGCGACACCGGTGGCGGTGGGGTATCCGGCTTGATCGCGCAGCCGGCCAGCGCCAGCAGCACGGACAGCAAGGCGGCGCGAGCCGCGAACCGGAGGTCGGCGGAGGAGGACATCAACGTCAAGGAATCCTGATTTCTTATTGGCGGCGTGCCAGCGAGGCGAAGCGCTATTAGGCTAACAGGGGCAGCCCGGCATAACCACCGACGAACGGTGGGGCCATTCGGATTCATCGCGCTCGCCGGAACGCCCGCTCTCCATTGGGGCCGCGTCTCCGCAGGTTGGATATTGCTGTAGGAGCGACCGGGCGGCGTACCGCTAACGACCTGGCAGCAGCACCGGTTCCTGCTCCAGATCCACATCGAAGCGCTGGCGCACGTCGGCGCGCACCGCCGCCGCCAGGGCGCGCACGTCGGCGGCGCGGGCGCCGCCGTGGTTGACCAGCACCAGGGCCTGGTCGCGGTGCATGCCCACCGGCCCCAGGCTGCGGCCCTTCCAGCCGGCCCGTTCGATCAGCCAGCCGGCAGCCAGCTTCATGCCGTCGCGGTGCGGGAAGGCCACCAGTTCCGGCCAGACGGCCTTGAGGCGATCGTGATGGGCGGTGGACACCACCGGGTTCTTGAAGAAACTGCCGGCGTTGGGCAGTTCCCGAGGATCGGGTAGCTTGCTTCGCCGCTGCTCGATCACCGCCTGGCGCACCGTGGCCGGGTCCAGACTGGCCGGGTCGGTCCCGGCGAAGCGTGCCGCCAGGGCGCCGTAATCCACCCGGCAGGGGCCGTGGCGGCGCAGGGTCAGGGTAATGCCGGTAATGATGAATTCGCCGCGTCGGCGGCTCTTGAACAGGCTGTCGCGGTAATCGAATTCGCAGTCGGCGGCTTCGAAGCGCACTGGACGGCCATCCGCCACCGCCAGGGTGTCCACGCTGTCCAGCACGTCGGCCAGTTCCACGCCGTAGGCGCCGATGTTCTGAAACGGCGCGGCGCCGGCGGTGCCGGGGATCAACGACAGGTTTTCCAGACCCCGCCAGCCGCGCGTCACGGTGTCCGCCACCAGGGTATCCCAGACCACGCCAGCCCCCACGGTGACGCGCGCGGTATCGCCCTGCTCCCGGTACTCGATGCCGGAGAGCGCCGGGATCAGGGTCAGCCCGGGCAGATCACCGTCGAGCACGATGTTGCTGCCCTGCCCCAGCACGAACAGGGGTTCGCCTGCGGCCCGCGCCGCCAGGGCCTCGGCCAGGGCCTCCTCGCTGGCGGGCCGGGCCAGCCGTTCGGCCCGGGCCGGCAGCGCCAGGGTGTTGGCGCCGGACAGGTCCGCGTTCCGTTCGATCACAGCCGCTCCCGCAGCCGGTCCAGCCACAGATCGCTGGCCTGCTCCACCAGGTCGAGCACGTGGTCGAAGCCATCGTCGCCGCCGTAGTAAGGGTCCGGCACTTCCCGGGGGCCGGCGCCGCCGAGCACGTCCAGGAAGCGGGCCAGCACCACGCCGTCATCGCCCCCCGCCCCGGCACGCAGCGCTTCCAGATCCGCCAGATTGTTATCGTCCATGGCCAGCACATAGTCGAAACGGTGGAAATCGTCGCCGCTGACCTGGCGGGCGCGCAGGTCGTCCATGGCGTAGCCCCGTTGCGCGGCGGCGGCGCTGGCGCGGCGATCCGGCGCCTTGCCGATGTGCCAGTCACCGGTGCCGGCGCTGTCGATGCGAATGCGTTGTTCCAGGCCGGCGTCGATCACCCGCTGCCGGAACACCGCCTCGGCGGTGGGCGAGCGGCAGATGTTGCCCAGGCATACGAACAAAACGGATACCGACATCAGGCTTCTCCCGCCAGGTGGCGACGCATGCGCGCCAGGTCATCCTCGGTGTCGACGCCGCCGGGCACCGGCTCCCGGGCCGGCGCCACATGGATGGCGGCGCCGTTGGCCAGGGCGCGCAATTGCTCCAGGGATTCCAGTTGCTCCAGGGGCGCCGGCGGCCACTGCACGAACTGGTGCAGGAAGCCCACCCGGTAGGCATAGATGCCGATGTGCCGCCACCAGCGGCCACCGCTCAGGTCTTCCCGGTCGCGAGCGAAGCCGTCCCGGTGCCAGGGAATCGGCGCCCGGGAGAAATACAGCGCGCGGCCATTGACGTCGAACACCACCTTGCAGACGTTGCTGTTGAACAGGTCCGCGGCGTCCTCGATGGGTTCACACAGGGTGGCCATGCGGCAATCGTCGTGGCGGCGCAGATTGTCCGCCACCTGATCGATTACCGTCGGCGGAATCAGCGGCTCGTCGCCCTGCACGTTGACCACGATGTCGTCGTCGTCCAGGCCCAGTTGCGCCGCCACTTCCTGCAGCCGGTCGGTGCCGGAGGGATGGTCGTCCCGGGTCATCACCACCCGGGCGGTATCGCCCACCGCGTCACGTACCCGGGGATCATCGGTGGCCACCAGCACCTGGCCGGCGCCGCTGCGCGCGCAGCGTTCCGCCACGCGCACGATCATCGGCTTGCCGGCCAGATCCGCCAGCGGCTTGCCCGGCAGCCGCGACGAGGCGTAACGGGCCGGCACTACCACATAAAAACTCATTGTCTCTCCTCGCGGGGACCCTGCCCCAGGGTCCGGTCGAGCATGGCGTCCAGGATCGCCGGCGGCAGGTCGGCGCGCACCGGCAGCGTCCACAGACGGGGATCATCGAAACCCTGGCATTTTACCGCGTCCTTCTCGGTCATGATCACCGGGCGGTCGTCACCGAAGGTCAGGTCCGAGGGCCGGAAGGCGTGGTGATCGGGGAACGCGTGGGGAGTCACCGCCAGGCCGAGCAGGTCCAGGGTGCGGAAGAACCGCTCCGGGTGGCCAATGCCGGCCACCGCGTGCACCGCCGGGTAGCGGTCCCGGAACGTGGCCGCGTCCAGGGCAGCGCCGTCACTCAGCCGCGACGGATCGCCGGGCACCAGGTGCATGACCACGGCGCCGGGCCAGGGCCCGCCGTTGGCGACCACGAAGTCCACCCGGTCAAGGCGGTCGGCGGGCTCGCGCAGGGGACCGGCCGGCAGGCAGCGACCGTTGCCCAGGCCCCGCCGGGCGTCGATCACCGCCACCTCGGCGGAACGCGGCAAGGCGTAATGCTGCAGCCCGTCATCACTGATCACCAGATCGGCGCCGTGGCGGCGCGCCGCTTCGTCCAGGGCCCGGTCGCGGCGCGGATCAAGCACCACCGGCACGTCCGCGCGGCGGGCGATCAGCAGAGGTTCGTCGCCAACCCGGGCCGGGTCATCATCGGCGCGCACGGTGAGCGGATAGTCACCGCCCTCGCCGCCATAGCCCCGGGAAATCACCACTACCGTGAGCCCCCGCTCCCGGGCCCGGCGCGCCAGGGCGATCACCAGCGGCGTCTTGCCGGTACCACCCACGGTGACATTGCCCACCACCAGCACCGGCACCGGCGGTGCCTCGGCGGCGGCCAGGAAGCGGCGCAGCCGGCGCCGCGCCACCCGGCCCACCAACCAGCCCAGCGGACGCAATGGCGCCAGCCAGGGGCTGCCGGCGTACCAGCCCTGTTCAACGCGGCGGGCCCAGTCAGCCATTGCCGCTGTCGGCGAAATCCATCTTGTAGAGCTGGGTATAAAGGCCGTTGCGGGCGAGCAGTTCCTCATGGCTGCCCTGCTCGATCAACTGGCCCTGGTCCAGCACCAGGATGCGATCCGCCTTCTCGATGGTGGACAGGCGATGGGCGATCACCAGGGTGGTGCGACCGGCCATCAAGCGCTCCAGCGCCTGCTGAATGTGGTGTTCGGATTCCGTGTCCAGGGCACTGGTGGCCTCGTCCAGAATCAGGATCGGGGCATCCTTGAGCAGCGCCCGGGCGATCGCCAGACGCTGGCGCTGGCCGCCGGAAAGCTGGGCGCCGTCCTGGCCTACCTCGGTGTCCAGGCCATGTTCCAGGCGCTGGATGAAGTCCCAGGCATAGGCGTTGCGCGCCGCCTCCTCGATGGCGGCGTCGTCGGCGCCGCGCATTTCCCCGTAGGCGATGTTGTTGCGCACGGTGTCGTTGAACAGCACCACCTTCTGGCTGACCATGGCGATCTGCGCACGCAGATCCGCCAGTTTATAGTCCGTCAGCGGCACGCCATCGAGGCGCACCTCGCCGGAATCCGGGTCGAAGAAGCGCGGCAGCATCGCCGAGATGGTGCTTTTGCCAGCACCGGAGCGGCCCACCAGGGCGATGGTCTCGCCGCTGGTCACCGAAAAACTCAGGTTGCGCAGCACCGGCTGGGCCGGATCATAACCGAACGTGACATTGCGAAATTCGATCTCGCCGCTGGTGCGGCTCAGGGTCTGCGTACCCAGGTCCGGTTCCGTGGGCCGGTCCATCAGCTCGAACAGGGACGAAGCGCCGGTGACGCCACGCTGGATTTTCACGTTCACGTCGGTGAGTTGCTTAAGCGGCTTTTGCACCATGCCGGCGGCGGCGATGTAGGACAGGAAGCCACCCACGGTGAGCGCCTCGCCCATCAGGGTGATGTACAGATAGGTGACCGCGCCGATCGCCGCCGCCACGAACAGCTGCACGATCACCGTGGAGGCGATCTTGCTGGCGTTGAGCTTGGTGTTCTGCCGCGAAAAACGGCGGCTCACGGAATGGAAGCGGTCGGCCTCCAGCTTCTGGCCACCGAAAATCTTCACCGCCTGGTTGCCCTCGATGGCCTCGCCCAGGAACTGGGTGATGTTGCCCATGGACGACTGGATGCGCCGGCTGATGCGTCGGAAACGCTTGCTGGTCAGATTGACCACGGTGGCCACCAGGGGCGCCATCACCAGCAGGATCAAGGTCAGCTTCCAGTTCTGGTAGAGCAAAAAGGTGATCAGCCCGATCACCGTCAGTCCCTCGCGCAGCATCACGATGATGGCGTCGGTGCCGGCGCTGGTGACCTGCTGGGCATCGAAGATGATCTTCGACATGATCCGCCCGGAAGCGTTGTTGTTGTATTCCGCCTGGGGCAGACGCAGCACCTGGCCGAACACTTCGTTGCGCAACCGGTAAACAATCTCCTGGGCCACCCAGGTCATCGAGTAACTGCCCATGAACTGGCCGATGCCCTGGGCCAGGGCGATAAAGAACGGCGCGATGGACACGATCACCACCCGGTGCGGTTCCGGGTTGACCACGGTCTCGCCCAGGTAACCGGCGAGCTGGGCGGCGCCGGCCTGGGTGGCGGCGTAGATGGCGTAGCCGAAAAAACTGGCGAGCAGAATCGCCCAGTGGGGTTTTACGTAGGAAAGCAGCCGTTTGTAGGTCTGCCAGGCATCATCGGGTAGTTGGCTCATTGCCCCTCGTCATCGGCTTCGCGCGTGGTGAGCGACAGCTTATCAAAGCCGAGCTGTCCGGCCACGTCCATCACGCGCACCACCGCCTGGTAACTGGCGTTGGCGTCGGCGGTAATGATCATCGGCCGGGTGGTCTTGTCCTGACCCAGACGCAACAGCGCCGAGCGCAGACCCCGCTCGCTGTTGTCGGCGAGCTTCTCGCCATTGATCACATACTCGCCCAGCGGCGACACCAGAATCTCCACCGCCTCGGGCACCGCTTGCGGCGGCGTGCCCTTGGCCTCGGGCAAGGTCAGCGCCAGCTGGGTCTCGCGGGTGAAGGTGGTGGACACCATGAAGAAAATCAACAGCAGGAACACCACGTCGATCAGCGGCGTCAGGTTGACGCTGATTTCCTCCTGACGCGGGCGCGGGAATTTCACGGCTTGCCTCCGGCACCGTCCGCCGGGCCGGCTTCCCGGTCACCGTGCACCAGATCCACCAGGTGCACCGCGTTCTGTTCCATGCCCACGGTAATCTCCTCCACCCGGCGCACGAAGAAGCGGTGGAAGAAAATCGCCGGGATCGCCACCACCAGACCGGCGGCGGTGGTAAGCAGCGCCTGGGAAATGCCGCCGGCCAGTTGGGCGGCGTCACCGGTACCGTGGATCATGATCGCGGCGAACACGTCGATCATGCCGATCACCGTGCCCAGCAGGCCCAGCAGCGGGGCGATGGCGGCGATGGAACCCAGGGTGGCCAGGTATTTTTCCAGATCGTGGACCACGCCGGTGGCTTCCTCCTGGATGCTCTCCTTCATGATCTCGCGGCCATGGCGGGCATTGGCCAGGCCGGCGGCGAGGATGCGCCCCAACGGCGACTGCTCACGCAAGGCATTGAGGCGCTGGGCGTTGAGTTGCCCTTTGCGCAGCCAGCCGCGCACCTGGTTGAGCGTATCCGGCGGCGACAGTTTACTCGGACGCAGGGTCCAGAAGCGTTCCACCACGATGGCCAGGGCCACCACCGAACTGATCAGGATCGGGAGCATCATCCAGCCCCCGGACCGCACTAGATCCTGCACGTAAGATCCCCTTTCCACGATTCACCAATAGCGCCCGCTGGCGGGCCGGTGCCAGGGCCGGCCATGGTCCTGGCGCCACTTTGTTATAAGCGCGGCATTATCAAGGCCCCCCAGGCGAAACACAATCATGCCGGTCCGGTCGGTGCGCAGAACCGTGACACCGGCCGCTTCCAGGCGGGCGACCAGGTCCGGCGCCGGGTGGTGGAAGCGGTTGGCGTAACCCACCGAGGCCACCGCCCAGCGCGGCGCCAGCGAACGCACCCAGGCGTCGGCGCTGGACGAGGCGCTGCCGTGATGGGCCAATTGCAGTACTTCCACCGGCGCCACCTTGCCCAGCAGTCGGTATTCCACCGCCGTGGTGATGTCGCCGGTGAGCAGCAGGCTGGCGCCCACCGCGTCCACGCGCAGCACACAGCTGGCATCGTTACCGCTCCAGCCATCGTCGCGGGGCCACAGCACCCGGAAATCAACGCCGTCGAAACGCCAGTGCTGACCGGCCCGGCAGGCCGTGGCCGGCGCGGAGAGACGGCCCGGCTCCCCGGCCAGCAAGCGCCCCGGCCAGGGCAGATCCCCCAACCCGCCGGCGTGGTCGCCATCGCCATGGCTGACCACCGTGACATCCGGTCGCAGCCGATGACGGCGCAGCCAGGGCACCACCACCCGGGCCATGGCGGAGCCGCCCTCCCAGGCCGGCCCCACGTCGTACAGCACCAGATGCCGGGCGGTGCGCAACGCCAGGGCCTGGCCCTGGCCGACCTCGAACACCACCAGATCCACCCGCCCTGGCGGCGGTGCCCCCGGGTCCGGCAACCACCAGGGCAGCAGACACAGCACCAGCAACCGGCGCGGCCAGGGCCAGGCCGGTAACAGCCACAGCAGGCAGGCGGCCAACAGCAATGCCCCACCCCAGCCGGCCGCCGGCGGCAGCGACGGGGCCGGCCAGGTGGCCAGGCAGTCCATGATCGCCACCGCCAGTTCCACGCCGGTCGCCGCCGCCATCAACGGCGGGCCGCTGTCCACGACCGCCCCCAGCAACGCCGCCGGCACCACCAGCAGGCTGAACAGCGGCACCAGCAGCAGATTGGCCAACGGTGCCCACCAGGCCCAGATACCGAACAGCGCGGCGCCGGCCACCGCCATGGGCACCGGCAACGCCAGCATCACCGGCAGGCGCCCGCCGTCGAGCAGCAACAGAATCACCGCCACGGCGCCGAATGACAGCCACAAGCCCGCCGAGAGCGCCGCCAGCGGGTCCACCAGCAGCACCGCCATCAACGCCAGAGCCAGCACCCGGCCGGCGGGAGGCCCACGCCGGCGCAGCCGGCACCAGGCCAGCACCGCCATCATCAGCAGGGCCCGCTGGGTAGGCAGGCTGAACCCGGCCAGAGCGGCATAGCCCAGCCCCCCGGCCAGGGCCGGCAACCAGGCCAGTTGCTGCAGGGCCAGGTGCCGGGCCGGTGGCCACGCCCAGGCGTACAGGGGCGCCAGCAGCCAGCGACCGACCCACCACAACAGGCCGGTGACGAGAGTGAGATGAAGGCCGGAGATCGCCAGCAGATGGGCGGTGCCGGTGGCCTGGAACCGTTCCCGCAGGGTGGGACCCAGACCGCGCCGGTCACCGGCCACCAGGGCCGGGATCACGGCCGCGCCCAGAGGGCTGCCGGCCAACCGCTCGCGCAGGCGCGCCGCCAGCCGCGCGCGAAAGGCATGCAGCCCCCCGGCGGCCCGCACCGGGCCCTCCACGGCCACCAGCTCGCCACGGGCATCCAAGCGCCGGGACAGCGCGAAACGGGCACCATCCGGCCCGGTCTGGTTGTGCCAGCCATGGGGGAAATAGAGCCGCACCCGGCCCTGGAAGCGGTCTCCGGCCTGGAGGGCGGGCAAAGGCCCCCAGGCGGTGACCCGCACCCGGTGGCGCCCCGGCCAGCGTGGCTCACCAGGACCCGGGCTCACCTCCAGCCATAGCCGCTGCCAGGCCACCGGCTCGCCGTAGCGGGCGCGCTGGTCACGCTCCACCAGATCCACCACCCGGGCCCGCACGCTCAGTTCCTGGCCGTTCAACGGCTCCGGCAGCCGCGCCGCGAGGCCCTGGTGCAGCGTCAGCGCGCCCAGCCCCCAGGCCAGCGCCAGGCTCACGGCCAGGCGCGGCTGGCGGGCCACCACGGCCAGCCCCACCAGAGCCGCCAGGGGCCATGGCGAGGTACTCCATACCGCCGCGACCAAGGCCACGGCGACACCGGCGTAACGCATCCTTGCGCTCCTGATCATCCTGGTCGCGGAGATTCCCTAGGCGACGGCGCCCGGGATCGGCATAATAGCGCCCGCAACGGAACCCTCGTATGGATTCCCGCCCGGGAAGCAGTCTCACATGCCGAAACGGTTATTCCGAAAATACCTGCCCTCGCCGGACCGCCTCAAAGGACATAAGTCCCTGAGCTTTCTGGGTGGCGTGTTGTCGGACCCCAACCTGTGGCACATCAACCGCCATTCCCTGGCCGGCGCCGCCTTCATCGGCGTCTTTACCGGGCTGCTGCCCATTCCCCTGCAAATGGGGCTGGCCGCCCTGCTGGCGGTGCGCTTCCACTGCAACCTGCCGCTGTCGGTGGTTCTGGTATGGATTTCCAACCCCGTTACCTATGTGCCGATCTTTTATTTCACCTACCGGATCGGTGCCTGGATGCTGGGCATGACCCCCAGCCCGCCCCACGGCATCAACGTGGCCTGGTTCGTGGAGCAACTGGTGCCGCTGTGGGCCGGTTCCCTGGTCTGCGCGCTGATCGCCGGCTTCACCTCCTACCTGGCGGTGAAACTGTTCTGGCGGCTGGCGGTGGTGCGCAGCTGGCACCTGCGCGCGCGGCGGCGCCGTCAGCAGCGCCGTAACAGCCGCTGAACCCGGCCACCCGACAGGACGCAGAATACCCGCCACGCCGGGCCGCCGCTGTCGGCCATCGCGGTGTCTTTGCGTAGGCTGGGGCTTACCCGGCGTCAGAACGTTCTGAGAAGACCTTCGTGGAGTTCGTGGCGGGTCTGGCAGCGGCCGGCGATGCGATGATCGTGGGTGACGATCAGCAACGCGGTGCCCAGGCGCCGGTTGAGATCCAGCATCAGTTCCTGAACCTGATCGGCGGTGCGCTCGTCCAGGTTGCCGGTGGGCTCGTCGGCGAGCACCAGGGCCGGGTCGGTGACCAGCGCCCGGGCAATGGCCACCCGTTGGCGTTCGCCGCCGCTGAGCATGGCCGGCTTGTGGCTGGCGCGTGCCGCCAGCCCCACCTGGTCAAGCAGGCGCGCCGCCCGTTCCCGGGCCTCGGCGGGCCGCAAGCGGCGGATCAGCAACGGCATGGCCACGTTTTCCAGGGCGGTGAATTCCGGCAGCAGATGGTGGAACTGGTAAACGAACCCCAGGTAGTGGTTGCGAATACGCCCCAGACCCCGGTCGTTGAGCCCGGCCAGGGGCTGCCCACCGATGGCCACGGTGCCCTCGGTGGGCGCGTCCAGGCCACCGAGCAGATTCAGCAGGGTGGACTTGCCGGAGCCCGAGGCGCCAACGATGGCGGCGGTGTCGCCACGGCGCACGGTCAGGTTGACGCCGCTCAGCACCTCCAGCTCACCCTGCCCTTCCTGGTAGCGTTTGATCAGGCCATCGGCGGCCAGCACGATGTCATTCATAACGCAGCGCCTCCGCCGGCCGCACCCGGCTGGCCCGCCAGGAGGGGTAGAGAGTGGCGGCGAAGGTGATCACCATGGCGATGGCGACGATGATCCCCACGTCGCTCCATTCCAGTTGCGACGGCAAATAGTTGACGAAGTAAGCATCGAACAGCCGGGTATTGAAGGTGCGTTCGATCCAGGCCGCCACCTCGCTGACGTTATTGGCCAGCAGCACCCCGAGCAGGGTGCCGAGGATGGTGCCGGCCAGACCGATCACCGCTCCCTGGACCATGAAGATCCGCATGATGGTACCCGGCGACGCGCCCAGGGTGCGCAGCACGGCAATGTTGCCGCGCTTCTCGGTGACCAGCATCACCTGGCTGGAAATAATATTGAACGCGGCCACCGCGACGATGAAGCTGAGCAGCAGGGTCATCATGCTCTTTTCCATCTTGATGGCCTGGAACAGATTGCCGTGGGTGCGGGTCCAGTCGGTGGTGTAGTAATCCGGGCCAAGTGCTTGCTGCAGCCCCCAGCCGATGTCCGGCGCCGCGAACAGATCGCTCAGCCGCAGATGGATGCCCTCCACGGTGCCAGGCTGGCGGTGCAGCACGGCGGCGTCCCGGGTGGATACATAGGCATACAGGCCGTCCACCTCGGCGCGGGCGCGGAACACCCCCACCACCTTGAAGCGCTTGAAGCGCGGCATCACACCCGCCGGCGACACGCTGGCCTCGGGCAGCACCAGGGTCACCTTGTCGCCGACCTCCGCGTTCAGCTTGCGGGCCAGACCGTAGCCCAGCACCACCCCGAAACGGGTATCCGCCAGGGCATCGAAATCCCCTTCCCACATCATGTCGCCAACGATGGAAACGCGCCGTTCCGCCTCCGGCTCGACGCCATTGATCAGGGCGCCGGCCACGTTGCCCTTGTGGGTGAGCATGCCTTCAAGCTGAATGAACGGCGCCGCCGCTTCCACGCCCGGGTAACCGCTCACCTGATCGGCGAGCTGGCGCCAGTCCTCCACCGGCTCGCGGCCATGCACGGACAAATGGGTCACCATCCCCAGGATGCGGGTCTGAAGCTCACGGTCGAAGCCGTTCATCACCGACAAGACGGTGATCAATACGGCGACGCCGAGCATCAGCCCGAGCGCGGAGATCAGGGTGATCACGGAAATGAAGCTATTACGGGCCCGGGCGCCGGTGTAGCGCAGGCCCACGAACAGGGCAAAGGGTCGAAACATGGCGCGCATTTAAGCACTAAAAGGCCGCGGGGCGCCAGACGAAAACCGGCCCGCTGCCGGGATTGGCACGGGCGGGTTGTGATCGGCATCCACGACCGTCCAGCGCGGTCCTGGTTGAATTCGAATCCGCCGGCGAACACCGACGGTGTTCGGGCGAGGGTCCCGTTGGGACCGCGCCACTTGAACAAAGGTTCAGACTGTGGATGCTAAGGGGTCCAGATTGGGGGAAGGAACAATATGAACAACATCATTGCCGCGCTGCTGGTGGCGCTGATCGTCTCGCCGATGGCCGCCTGGGCCGCCGACGGCCCTACCCGGGGCATGAGCAAGGCGCAGGTTCGCCAGCAGTTCGGCGAACCGCAACGGGTGCGGACACCGGTGGGCAATCCGCCCATCGGGCGCTGGCACTACCCGGACTTCACCGTTTATTTCGAGAACGACATCGTGCTGCACAGCGTGTCCGAGGAGCGCCCGGCACGCACCGATGAGACCACCACCGTGCGTGAACGGGAAACAGGCCACCCTTTGCCTCCGGACGTGGAGAACGAGGAAACCCAGATCGAAGTGGAGTCGCGCATCAAGAACCGGGACGCGGATTCCGACGATGAGCGCGACAAGAAAAGAGACGACGACGAAACCGACGAATCCGACATCGCCCCGGGCAGCACCGGCGTGCGCGCCGCCGGCAGCGAGCAGGAAGAGGAAGCGGAGCGCGACCTGGATGCCGACCCGCAAGACCAGGACACCGCCACCGACCCGGACAAAGCCGCCGACCGGTTCCGTTTCGACCCGGCGTCCGGCCGCATCGTGATCGAGGATGAGGACGACAACGAGGGCTAGGCGGTTATCATTGACGCTGATCGGCGACCGCCACACAATCGCGCGGTTGCCAATCAGCGAGCCGACCGATGCGCCTGTTATTGCCCGAATGGCACCCCCAGTGGGGGGTGCTGCTGGCCTGGCCCGACGCCGACACCGACTGGGCCCGCCAGTTGGACGCCGCCCACGCCACCTACACCGCCCTGATCCGTGCCCTGCTCGACCACGAGCGGGTGCTGTTGCTGTGCCGTGACGACGAGCGCGCCGACCAGGCCCGCCGATGCCTGGCCGAGGCCGGCGCCGACCTGAGCCGGCTGCGCATCGAGTTGGCCGACTACGACGATACCTGGGCCCGGGACTTCGGCCCCATCAGTGTCGCCGACGACGGCGCCCCGCGACTGCTGGACTTCCGTTTTACCGGCTGGGGCCACAAGTTCCCGGCGCGACGGGACGACGCCCTTAACGCCACCCTGCCCTGGCGCGCCCCCCGGGAAACCGTGGACCTGGTACTGGAAGGCGGCGCCATCGACACCGACGGCCACGGCACCCTGCTCACCACCCGGGCCTGCCTGCGCAACCCCAACCGCAACCCGCTGCTCAGCGAGCAGGAACTGGCCGAACGCCTGCGCGTCACCCTCGGCGTCGAGCGCATCTGGTGGCTGGACCATGGCGAGCTGGAAGGCGACGACACCGACGCCCACGTGGACACCCTGGCGCGCTTCGTCAACGCCAACACCATCGCCTACGTGGGCTGCGACGACCGGGAGGACGCCCACCACGCAGCCCTGGCGGACATGGCCCGGGAACTGGAAGCCCTGGCTGATGCCCACGACCTGAGGCTGGTGCGCCTGCCCATGGCCAACGCCCAATACAACGCCGAGGGCGAGAGGTTGCCGGCCACCTACGCCAACTTCCTGATCACCAACCGCAAGATCCTGGTGCCGGTGTACGGCTGCGCCAGCGACGCGGCGGCACTGAATGCCCTGGCGGCGGTGGCCGGCGAGCGCGCCGTGGAGGGTATCCCCTGCCGGCCGCTGATCGAGCAGGGCGGCAGCCTGCACTGCGTGACCATGCAACTGCCGGAAGGCGTGCTGTAGACTGATTCACCCAACCCCTGAAAAGGAACACCATGCGCGTCGCCGCCATTCAGCAGCAAAACAGCGCCGACCTGGCGCGCAACCTGGACCGCTCCATGGAGAAGATCCGCGAGGCCGCCGCCGCCGGCGCCGAGCTGGTGATGCTCCAGGAGCTGCACCGCAGTCTGTATTTCTGCCAGACCGAGGATACCTCGGTGTTCGACCTGGCCGAGCCGATCCCTGGCCCCAGCACCGACGCGCTCGGCGCCCTGGCCCGGGAGCTGAACATCGTGATCGTGGCCAGCCTGTTCGAGAAGCGCGCCACCGGCCTGTACCACAACACCGCCGTGGTGCTGGAACGCGATGGCAACCTGGCCGGCCTGTACCGCAAGATGCACATCCCCGATGACCCGGGCTTCTACGAGAAGTTCTACTTCACCCCCGGTGACGCCACCTTCAACACCGGCCAGTCCGGCTTCACACCGATCCGTACCAGCGTCGGCAAGCTGGGGGTGCTGGTGTGCTGGGATCAGTGGTACCCGGAAGCGGCGCGGCTGATGGCCCTGGCCGGCGCCGACCTGCTGCTCTACCCCACCGCCATCGGCTGGGATCGCACCGACGAGCCCGACGAGCAGGCCCGTCAGCTGGACGCCTGGATCACCGTGCAGCGGGCCCACGCGGTGGCCAATGGGCTGCCCGTGGTGGTGGCCAACCGTACCGGCTTCGAACCGGCGCCGGACGGCGACGGTGGCATACAATTCTGGGGTAACAGCTTCATCTGCGGCCCCCAGGGCGAATACCTGGCCCGCGCCGGCGACGACCAGGAGCAGATCCTGATCGCCGACCTGGACCCGGCACGCTCCGAATCCGTGCGCCGCATCTGGCCCTACCTGCGCGACCGCCGCATCGACGCCTATGAGGACCTGACCAAGCGCTTCCGGGACTAAACCCCCACTCCTCGCGCCCGCAAAAAATGGTAGGAGCGGCTGTAGGAGCGGCTGTAGGAGCGACTTTAGTCGCGATCACCCCACCGCGATCCGATTCCGGGGATCGCGGCTGAAGCCGCTCCTACGCGGGCGCTACTCGAACTGGTCGTTCTCGCTGGCGTAGGCCACGAACAGGCAACCGGCGCCCACGTTGATGGCGCCGGTGGGACTCATGGTGGAAATCAGCAGGCGCACGCCGCGCTCCTCCGCCGCCACCTTCAGCTCCGCGTAGCCCGGCATCGCCGAGACACGGCTCACGTCACCGGCGTAGCTCAGGCACACATGGCGGGAAATCAGATGGCCGCCACGAATGCGCCCGGCCACGTGCTCGAACAGCCGCCGCACGGATTTTTCGTAGCTGCGGTTCACCGCCGCCGGATTCTCCTCGCCGCCATGAATGCGGATGATCGGATGCATGGACAACGCCGACCCCACGCTCAGCGCCAGCCCGCGCATGGAATCCGAGAGCCGCTTGCGCTCGCCCTTCTTGAAACCCCGGTCGCGCACATAGCCCAGGTCCGCCGGCACCATGTAGCCGCAAACGTGGGGAACCATCTCATCGATATTGAGGCGAATGGCGTTGCGATTGGCACCGCCGCGAATCAGCTCCACCGCTTCGCAGACCAGTACCGCGGTACCGGAAAAAAGGGTCTTGCTGTCGATCACCCGCATGGAGAACGGGCCTGACACGCCGGCATCGGCGCGCACCTTCTGGTACTCCTTGAGGATCGAGAAGGACGCCTGGGTGGCGTTGTCGAAAATCTGGCTGCGCTTGCCGGACACCGTGATGCAGAACACCAGGTCGTAATCCAGCACCAGTTCCTCAAGGAACACGGCGCGAATCTGATCCGCCGAATAAGGAATGGATTCCGCGTCGCGGCCCTTGGCGTCGAGCTGGTCACGGTAGAAACGCGCGGTGGCGTCCGGGTCCCGCTTGTCCACCAGCAGGTCTTCACCGAGACGGACGGAAATAGGCAGGATGCGAAGATTGTGTTCGCGGAAATATTGTTCCGGCAAATCGCAGGTCGAGTCGACGACGATACCGATACGCATGGTGGTTCCCCCAAATTGTGCTTGTTGTTATGGCGCGGCGGCTGGCCTCAAAAACTAGCACGCCGGTACGGCAACAACCACACCCCGATACCGTGGCCATTGACCGTCGGTATCGACATTAGGGGAAAAAAGGTCAGCGGCAATTGGCGCCAGCTTTGCCCGGCCGGGTCGCCGGAGCAAGCGGTCCGGCGCCGCTCAGGCCGGTTTCTTCTCGATCCAGTAAAGATACAGCTCGCCGTCCTGGCGCCACTCCAGCAGGCGGTGACCGAGAAACTGGCAGAACTTGGGAATATCGCGCTCGGTGGAGGGGTCCGTGGCGCGCACCTCCAGCACCTCACCGGGCGCCATGTCGCGGACCTTGCCGTGCAGCAGCATGACCGGTTCCGGGCACAGCAGGCCGGTGGCGTCGAGGTGGTGTTGCGGCTGAATGTCAGTCATGGGGTATCGGCATTTCGGAGGGTGCGAAAAAAGGGCGGCCATTATAACCGGCCCGCCAAGGGCGGCGGCAAGCGATCACCGCCCACCGCGCCGGTCACGGCGCCCGGGTATCCACCCAGACGGTGATTTCCTCGCGATCATGGTAAAGATGGGAAGCCTGGATCAGCGCCCCCACCTGGCGGCGTTCCAGGCTATCGGCAAGGCGCTCCAGCAGCGCCCGGCTTTCCCGGTAACGGCGCGCCATGGGCAGCTTGAGGTTGAACAGCGCCGCCCGCGCCCAGCCCTGCTCCAGCCATTTCTGCATCAGCGCCAGAGTTCGCGCCGGCTTGTCCACCACATCGCAGACCACCAGATCCACCGGCCGCTCCGGGCGCCAGGTAAAGGCATCGCCGAACACGTGACGCACCGGGTACTCGTCCAGCAAACGGGCATCCAGGCGCCCATGATCGACGCCGGTGACCTTGAGCCCCAGGCGTGCCAGCTGCCAGCTCCAGCCGCCCGGGGCGGCGCCCAGATCCACGGCGGTGTGCAGGCCCGGCGGCTTGCCCCGGCCCAGGAAGCGCAGCATCGCCTCCTCCAGTTTCAGCGCCGAACGGCTGGGCGCCTCCGGCGCCAACCGCAGCCGCGTGACGCCGCCTTCCGGCAGCGGCACCTCGATCGGGCTGACGCCCACCCGGCCAGTGCGGGAATCCTCGAAGAAAAGATGCAGGCGGCGATCGGCCCGGTCGCGCAACAGACCGGCCTTGCGCAGGCGTGGTTCCAGGGCCTTACGGAAGCCGCGCAGAAAGCGCGCCAGCTCCCGGCCATCGTTGGTGTCGGGGTGCTCCAGATAGAGCTCGGCGAACGGCCCCTGCAGTGCCAGCTCCGGCCACAGGGCGCCGATGCGATCGTGCTCCGGCAGGTCCTCGAACGTCGCCGTGAGCGGGTAGAACGAGCGACCGAAGATCAGCCCGGTGTGCAGCAGAGCATCCGGGTCCCCCTGCAGGTTGTTCCACAGCACATAGCCGCTGCCGTCGGTGGCCTGGGGGTACCCGGAGGCCCCCAGTTCGGCGCAGCGGTCGGTGAGTTCCCCGGCCAGGTCCGATTCGAACCCGGGCCGGCACAGCGCCAGGAACACTTCCTCGCTGGATGACATGATGACTCCATACAGGGCCCCATCGCGGCTGAAGCCGCTCCTACGAAAACGTGGGGGGCGGCTACTTAACAAACACCACGGTCTTGTTGCCGTCGACGATGATGCGGTCCTCCAGGTGCCAGCGCACCGCGCGCAGCATCACCTGACGTTCCACATCCTGGCCCAGACCGCGCAGCTCGGCGGCGGAATGCCGGTGCGAAACGCGCTGCACGTTCTGCTCGATGATCGGCCCCTGGTCCAGGTCCTCGGTGACGTAGTGGCTGGTGGCGCCGATCAGTTTGACGCCCCGGTCCCAGGCCTGCTGGTAGGGATTGGCGCCGACGAAGGCGGGCAGGAACGAATGGTGGATATTGATGATGCGGTGCGGATGCCGGGACACGAATTCCGGGCTCAGGATCTGCATGTAGCGCGCCAGCACGATCACGTCCGCCTGGCCTTCCAGCAACTCCAGGGCCCGCGCCTCCGCCTCCGCCTTGTTGTCCTTGTTGACCGGGATATGGTGGTAGGGAATGCCGAAGCGTTCCACCTCGTCGCGCAGGTCGTCGTGGTTGCTGATCACCATCGGGATGGTGGCTGGCAGGTCGCCCCGGGATACCCGCCAAAGCAGGTCCATGAGCACATGGTCGTGGCGCGACACCAGGATCGCCATGCGCTTCTTGGCGCCGGGATGGCTGATGTGCCACTGCATGCCATAGCGCGCCGCCACCCGGTTGCGGAAGTTGTTTTCCAGGGCCTCGTGGCTGCAATCCAGATCCGGAGTCTGAAATTCCAGACGCAGGAAGAAAGTGCCATCCTGCTGGTCGCTGGAATGCTGGTCGAAATCGGTGATGTTGGCGCCGTGGTTGTACAGGAACGTGGATACGGCACTGATGATGCCCGGCTGGTCCGGGCAGGTAACGAGCAGGCGCGCGGTGGCGTCGTCAGCGGCGGTCATTGAGGTCTCCGTGGAAATCGCCGAAATGTTGTCGCCGGTAGGCGGACGGGGTCTGGTTGGTCCATTTCTTGAACGCCCGGTGGAAGGAGCTGGCCTCGCTGAAGCCCATCAACAGGGCGATCTCGTCGATGCTCAGCTCCGGCTTGGACAGGTAGTACACCGAGGCGTCCTTGCGGATCGAATCCTTGATCTCCTGATAACTGGTGTTGCCCTCCTTGAGACGGCGGCGCAGGGTTTGCGGGGTCATGTCCAGTTTCTCGCAGATTTCGCCGAAATCCGGAAAGTGGTTGCCGTACTCAGTGGAGATGATGGCGCGAATCCGCGCCGGCAGGCCCACGTTGTGCACCGTGCCGTCGAACAGTTGCGCCAGGGATGCGCGCAGGAACTTGGACAGTGACAACTCGTTCTGCACCAGGGGCAGGTCCAGGTAGTGGGCGGGAAACAGCACCTGGTTGCAATCACTGTCGTGGTAGGTGGGGCAATCGAACATAAAACGGTATTCATCGTCCTCGCGCAGGGGCTCGTAATCCAGATAAACCGCTTCCGGCACCACCGGCTTGCCCACCAGCCAGCCCATGAAACGCAACGACAGGAACAGCATCGTCTCGATGATCACATCACGGAAATCCAGGCGGGGATCGACCCGGGTGATCAGCCGCGCGGTATCACCGTCGCGCACCAACTCACTGTTCATGCTGAGATTGAACAACTGGTAGAAGCGAATACCCCGGTCCACCGCCGCTTCCAGGTTGGGACAGTTGATCACCGCATGGGCCATCATGGAAAAAGTGCCCGGCTTGGATTTGCGGCCCTGGCCGAAGCCCAGGAACTCGTCCTGGGTCTGCTCCATCACCCGGAGCATCAATTTGATGAAGGTATCGCGCTCGATGCGCGCTTCCGGATCCTCCAGTACCCGCCGTTCGATGCCGCAGTCATCCAGCAGGGCGGGAATGCTCACCCCGCCACGGGCGGCGCCCTGCAGCACCTTCACCACGCGGCGCACATTGATGGTTCTTTTCTGAATCATTGGCCGTCCTGAAGCGTCTTCGTTCCCCGGGGAACCCTGCCCGAAGCGGGCAAGCGCCCCATGATAATGAAACTGACGCCGAATGGCATGGCCGGCACCCTCGTTGGCCGCCGCCGGCCCACGGCGCGGGCGCCGATTCCCCTTTTAATTAAATTAAATATTAATTAAATTAGCGCCATGAAAAAGCCCCCTGCCGCCAAAACGCCGCGACGGCGCGGCCGCCCCAGCGACGAAACCGGCAACCTGCGCGACCGGCTGCTGGACAGTGCCGTGCGCCTGTTCGGCGAGCATGGCGTGGCCGGTACGCCCCTGAACCGCATCGCCCGGGAGGCCGGCGCCACGCCCGCGCTGATGCACTACTACTTCGGCCACAAGGAACGCCTGCTGGAGGCGATCGTCGAGGAGCGCATCCTGACCCTGATGGCGCCGGCCATCACCCTGGTGCTGAACGCCCCGCCGTCGCGACCGGCACGGGCGGTGATCGTCGAGCTGACCCGCCACCTGATCGTCACCGTGGACGCGGCGCCCTGGCTGCCGCCTCTGTGGATCAAGGAAATCATCTCCCGGGAGGGCCAGCTCCGCCCCCTGCTGATGCAACGCGACGCGCCCCGGCTGTTCCGCCAGCTCGGCGAACTGGTGGCCCGGGGTCAGGCGGAAGGTGACCTCAATCCGGATCTCGAGCCGCGCCTGTTTCCCATTTCCCTGATCGGCCTGACCATGTTCACCCTGGCCTCCCGACCGATCTGGTCACGGCTGCCTGATTACGGCGACATCCGCACCGAGGATCTCATCAACCATGTGCTGGCCCTGCTCGACCGGGGCCTGGGGGGACCACCATGAAAACCACTGGCGCCGTTCTGTTCGCCAAGACGGCCATTCGATTTGTCGCCGTGGCACTGTCCCTGGCCCTGTTGAGCGCCTGCGACGCCGAACCGGAGACGCTGCCTGGCACCCTGGAATGGGACCGGGTCGATATCCTCGCGGAAGCCTCGGAACCGGTGGTGGAGTTGTCGGTTCGGGAGGGCGAGCGGGTCGAGGCGGGGCAATTATTACTGCGCCTGGACCCGCGCCGAACCCAGGCACGGCTGGACGAAGCGCGGGCCACCCTGCGCCAGCAACAGGCCCGCCTGGAAGAGCTGCGCCACGGCGCCCGGCCGGAAACCGTGGATGCCGCCCGGGCGGAACTGGCCCAGGCGGAAAGCGACCGCGACACCGCCCGCACCGCCCTGCGCCGGGCCCGCTCCCTGCAAGAACGGGGCGCGCTCGCCCAAGCCGGCTTGGACGATGCCCGCAACGCCTTCGACACCGCCGAGGCCCGGGTCAACGCCCAGAAGGCCCGCCTCACCGAGTTGCTGCACGGCACCCGCCCGGAGCAACTTGAACAGGCGGAAGCGGCGGTGGACAGCGCCACCGCCCGGGTGGCGGGCCTGGCCATCAGTCGCCAGCGGCTGGACGTGATCGCGCCGGCGCCGGGCCGGGTGGACGCCCTGCCCCATCGCCTCGGCGATCAGCCCACCACCGGCGCCACCCTGGTCACCTTGCTGGCCGGCGCGGCACCTTATGCGCGGGTGTTCATCTCCGAGCCACGACGGGCTTCGATCCATCCCGGGGACCGCTACCGGGTGCGCGTCGACGGCGTCGACACGCCGTTCGACGCCGTCGTGCGCAGTGTGCGCAGCGAGCCTGCCTTTACCCCCTACTACGCACTCACCGGCGACGACGCCAACCGGCTCTCCTATCAGGCGGAGCTGGTATTGCAGGGCGAGGCGGCGCGGCAACTGCCCGCCGGGCTGCCCTGCCAGGCCTGGCCGGCGGAAGACGGTGATGAGCGATAACCCGGGCAGCCCCGCGATCCAAACCCGGGGCCTGACCCGTCGGTTCGGCGACCTGGTGGCCGTGGACCACCTGGACCTGTCGGTGCCGCGCGGCCAGGTGTACGGTTTCCTCGGCCCCAACGGCTGTGGCAAATCCACCACCATCCGCATGCTGTGCGGTCTGTTGCTGCCCAGCGACGGCGACATCCGGGTGCTCGATCTGGACATCCCCCGCCAGGCCGAGACACTCAAGCAGCATATCGGCTACATGACCCAGAGCTTTTCCCTGTACCGGGATCTGAGCGTACGCGAAAACCTGGAATTCGTGGCGCGACTGTTCGGGCTGTCCCGGGCACGCCGGCGCCAGCGGCTCGACGAGCTGTTCCAGACCTACCGCCTGGAAGCCCTCAGCGAGCAACTGGCGGGCACCCTGAGCGGCGGCCAGCGCCAGCGGCTGGCGCTGGCCGCCGCCGTGCTCAACGAACCGGAACTGCTGTTTCTCGACGAGCCCACCAGCGCGGTGGACCCGCAATCCCGACGTGATTTCTGGGACGTGCTGTTCGGCCTCGCGGACAGCGGCACCACCCTGCTGGTGTCCACCCATTACATGGACGAGGCGGAACGCTGCCACCGGCTGGCCATCCTGCAGCAGGGCGAGCTCGTGGCGGAGGGCAGCCCGGACCAGCTCAAGCAACGGATGGAGGCGGTCTCCCTGCTGG
The DNA here is from genome assembly GCF_016785095.1 of Alloalcanivorax marinus. GTDB lineage: Bacteria > Pseudomonadota > Gammaproteobacteria > Pseudomonadales > Alcanivoracaceae > Alloalcanivorax > Alloalcanivorax marinus_A. The sequence continues at coordinate 202,856 of NZ_JAEKJB010000001.1, forward strand.
TGGAAACCGACCGCCCGCGCCGCGCCCAGCATGCCCTGGACGGCCTGGAAGGAGTGCGCTCCTGCGCCCAGATCGGCGCCACCCTGCGGGTACTGGTGGACGACGAGGCCGCCCTCGCGCCGGTGCGCCAGCGGGTACGCACGGTGGACCCGGACGCCGGGGTGAACGTCACCGACGTCAACCTGGAAGACGTGTTCGTGGCCGCCACCCTGGCCCGCGCCCGGCACGGGGAGGCGCAGTGATGATCGGATTCAGCCCCCGGCGCCTGTGGGCGGTGGTCACCAAGGAACTGCGCCAACTGAAACGGGACCGGCTCACCTATGCCATGATCGTGGGCATCCCGATCATGCAGCTGCTGCTGTTCGGCTACGCCATCAACATGGACGTGCGCCACCTGCCCGCCGCCGTGGTCGACCAGGCGCACAGCAGCCGCAGCCGCCAGGTCATCGATGAACTGCATCAGGCGCGGGTGTTCGATTTCCTGCACGCTCCAACCACCGCCGACCAGGCCCAGCGCCTGCTGCGCGCCGGCGACATCAAGGTGATCCTGGTGGTGCCAGCGGATTTCGAGCACCGTCTGACCACCGACCAGCCGCCGTTGCAGCTGATCGTGGATGGCTCCGACCAGGTGGTGCAGCAGGCCGCCCGCCAGCTCAGCCAGTTCCCGGTGCGCGCCTATCTGAACGGGCAATCACTGAGCCCGCCAGCGGCGCAGGTGGCGGTGGTCGCTTACTACAATCCGGACCGCGAGGCCCCGCTGAACACCGTGCCCGGCCTGATCGGCGTGATTCTGACCATGACCATGGTGATGTTCACCGCCATTGCCCTGGTGCGCGAACGGGAGCACGGCAATCAGGAGTTCCTGATCACCACACCGTTGTCATCAGCGGAGCTGACCCTGGGCAAGGTGCTGCCGTTCATCGCCATCGGCCTGATCCAGACCAGCCTGGTGCTACTGCTCGGCAAGCTGATCTTCCAGGTACCGGTGCGCGGCCCGCTGCTGGACCTGTACCTGGCGGCGCTGGTGTTCATCGTCGCCAGCCTGGCGTTGGGCATCCTGATCTCCACCGTGGTGCGCAGCCAGTTCCAGGCCATGCAGGCGGCGATCTTCACCTTCCTGCCACAAATTCTGTTGTCCGGCTTCATGTTCCCGTTCGAGGGCATGCCAAGGCCGGCGCAATGGTTCGCCGAGATTCTGCCGCTCACCCATTTCGTGAGGCTCAGCCGTGGCATCATGCTACGCGGTGCCGACCTGTCATCGCTGTGGCCGGAACTGCTGGCGCTGACGGTGTTCTCGGTGGTGGCGCTGAGCGTGGCCATTCTGCGCGTCAACAAGCGGCTCGACTGATACCGACCGGCGGCGGCTTGACTCGCCGTTGATGGCCACCGGCTATGCTGGGGCTTCCACCAGCGCGATGCACCATTTGGAAGTCCCATGCCCCGACCCCGCTTGATTCTGATTCTCGGCGACCAGCTCAGCCCCGGCCTGAGCAGCCTGGCCGAGGGCAACCCGGCCCGCGACCGCATTGTCATGGCGGAGGTGCGCGAGGAAGCCGGCTATGTGCCCCACCACCGCAAGAAGCTGGTGTTCCTGTTCAGCGCCATGCGCCACTTCGCCGCGCGCCTGCGCCGCCAGGGCTGGACGGTGGATTACCACGGGCTGGACCAAGGGCTGGGTGACCTGTGTGACGCGGTGCTGAAAAGCGCCCGGGAGTTCGACGCCGGCGAATTGCTGGTCACCGAACCTGGCGAATACCGCCTGCGCGAGGCCATGAAACGGCACTGGCCGCAACGGCTGAGCCTGTCGGTACGGCTGTTGGAAGACCGCCGTTTTCTGTGCCGCGCCGAGACGTTCCGCGATTGGGCCGCCGGCCGCAAGCAGTTGCGCATGGAGTTTTTCTACCGGGAAATGCGCCGCCATACCGGCCTGCTGATGGAGCCGGACGGTGAGCCAGTGGGCGGTCGTTGGAATTTCGACGCCGACAATCGCAAGCGCTACGACGGCAAGCAGCGGCTTCCGGGGCCAGCACGCTTCGAACCGGACGCCACCACCCGTCAGGTGATCGACCTGGTGGCCGAACACTACCCGGACCGCTTCGGCGATCTGGAGCCGTTTTGGTTCGAGGTCACCGAAACCCAGGCCGAGGAAGCCCTGGCCCATTTTCTGGAGCAGGCCCTGCCCCACTTCGGCGACTACCAGGACGCCATGACCGAGGGCGACGACTTCCTTTTTCACAGCCTGCTGAGCCCATACCTCAACGCCGGCCTGCTCGACCCGCTCAAGGTCTGCGAGGCGGCGGAACGCTGCTACCGGGAGGGGCGCGCGCCGCTCAACGCGGTGGAGGGCTTTATTCGCCAGATTCTCGGCTGGCGCGAATACGTGCGTGGCATCTACTGGCTGCTGATGCCGGACTACAAGGAAGAGAACCGGCTCGCCAGCCACGCCGACCTGCCCTGGTTCTACTGGAGCGGCGAGACCAAAATGCGTTGCGTGGCGGAGGCGGTGCGCGCCACCCGGGAGCACGCTTATGCCCATCATATTCAGCGGCTCATGGTCACCGGCAACCTGGCGCTGCTGCTGGGCGTGGAGGTAAAGCAGATCCATGAGTGGTATCTGGCGGTGTGTGGACGCCTATGAATGGGTGGAACTGCCCAATACCCTGGGCATGGTGATGCACGCCGACGGCGGCTACCTGGGCTCCAAACCCTATGCGGCCAGCGGCAAGTACATCCAGCGCATGTCCGATTACTGCGGCGCCTGCCGGTACAAGGTGAGCAGCGCCGAGGAGGACAACAGCTGCCCCTTCAACAGCCTCTACTGGCACTTTATTCAGCGCCACCGGGGGCGGTTCGGAAAGCACCCGCGCATGGGCATGGTGTACAAGGCCTGGGAGCGCATGGCGCCGGCCAGGCGCCGGGCCATTCTCCAGCGCGCCGAGGCGCTGCTCGACGACATCGAAAACCTGTAGTTCCGCCCACGCTTTGGTGGGGTTCTCCATTCGGGCCGCGTCCCGGAAAGGGGCCCACACCGAGACGCTTCGAGGTAGCGTCCCGCGCGGCTCCTACGGAGGCGACCGGCGGTCCAGGGTGGGGCTGGTCCAGGCGCGCTCGAGGGCCGAGGCAAGGCGCTCGTTGCCCCAGAACAATTCGCCGCCGACCACGAAGGACGGCGCACCGAAGATGTCCAGGTCCCGGGCCCGATTGACGTCGGCGCGCAGTCGCTGGCCACCGCCCTCGGCCAGGGCCCGCTCCAGGGGAGCGTCGTCCAGGCCGGCGGCACGCAGGCAGGCCGATACCACCGTCGGCGTGGCCGGGTCGCGACGCTCGGCGAAGCCGGCCCGGAACAAGGCCCGGCAGTATGCGGGCAGGCGCTCGTCCGGCTCGATCCAGGTGGCGGTCTTGGTGGCCAGGGCACTGTTGAACGGGAACCGGGTGGGCCTTTGCCAGGGCACTCCCAACCGGCGGGTCTCGCGCTGCAGATCGCGCCACAGGTAGCGGCCCTTGGCGGGGAACAGATTGAACGGCGAATCGGTCCAGCCCTGTTCCTGGAAGATCGGTCCCAGCACGAAGGGCTTCCAGCGTACCATCACGCCGGCGTCGGCGGCGGCGGGCTCGATCGTCTCCGCCGCCAGGTAGGCGTACGGGCTGGCGAAATCAAACCAGAATTCCAATTCGGCCATGGCTGTTTTCCGGTGAGTCCCCAAAAAAACGCAGTTTAGGCGCAAAAGGCGGGGCGCTTCACCCTCCCGTTGCTCATTTCGCCGTGCGTCGCCCATGGCGTCTTGCCAGCCGGCGGGAAGACGCTATCGTTAGACGCATCCCAGCCGTCCGTGATTCAGCACCGAGGAGCGCCGTTGCGTCAGTCTCTTTCCATTCGTGAAGTAAGTGCCCTGATCCGCACCCGTCTGTGGTTGCAGATCGTGATCGCCATGGTACTGGGCGTGGCCCTGGGCCTGCCGCTGTCGCCGGAAAGCGGCGGCCCGCTGGCGCTGGACGGCGCCACCGCCGCCGCCCTGGGTGAGTGGCTGACACTGCCCGGCGCGCTGTTCCTGAACATGATTCAGATGGTGGTGATTCCGCTGGTGGCCACCTCCATCATTCTCGGCCTGACCAGCGCCGGCGACGCCGACTTTCTGCGCCGGGCGGCGGTGCGCATCGTGCCCTACTTCGTGGCCACCACCACGGTGGCGGTGCTCATCGGCCTGACCCTGGCGTTATGGCTGCGGCCCGGCGACTACGTGCAGCAGGACCTGCTCAACCTGCCTCCCAGCCAGGCGTCCCTGGACATCGCCGGGGCCGCCCCGGATACCGGTGCCAGCCTGGCGGACACCATCGCCAATCTGATCCCGGCCAGCATCTCGGCGGCCAGCCTGCACAACAACATGCTGCAGATCGTGGTCGCCTCGATCTTCGCCGGCGCCGCCATCGCCGCCCTCGGCCGGCTGCGCACCCGCACCCTGACGCGACTGCTGGAATCGGTGCAGCAGGTATCGTTGAAGATCGTCGGCTGGGCCATGTTCCTGGCGCCAGCGGCGGTATTCGGGCTGATCGCCGACTTCGTGATCCGCGCCGGCGCCACCGCCCTGGCCGGCATGTCGGCGTATATTTTCACCGTGCTGGCCGGTCTGGCGGTGCTGCTGGCGTTCTATCTGCTGCTGGTGGCGGTGTTGGGGCGAACCTCGCCGCTGCATTTTCTCAAGCAGGTGGGCGGTGCTCAGTTGCTGGCGTTTTCCACCTCCAGTTCGGCGGCCACCATGCCGCTATCGCTGAAAACCGCCGAGGACAAGCTGGGTGTGAAACCGCAGGTGGCCGGCGTCATCATTCCGCTGGGCGCCACCGTGAACATGGACGGCACCGCCCTCTATCAGGTGGTGGCGGCGGTGTTCATCGCGCAGATGTTCGGCGTGCAGTTGGAACCGGCCACCCTGGCGCTGCTGATCATCACCGTGGTGGGCGCGTCCATCGGCAGCCCCAGTACCCCCGGGGTGGGTATCGTCATCCTCGCCACCCTGCTCGGCGGGCTGGGCATTCCCGCCGAGGGGGTGGCGATCCTGTTGGGCGTGGACCGGCTGCTGGACATGAGCCGCACGGCGCTCAACGTCACCGGCGACCTGACCGCCTGCCTGATTATGAATCGCTGGCTTTAGACAGGCCCAGTTTATCCAGGTGATAGCGGTACTGGCGCGGCGTCATGCCCAGCGCCCGGGCCGCCCTCGCCTTGTTGCCACCGGCCTCCTCCAGGGCGCCCAGCAACATGTCGCCGTCCTGTTCGCGCACCCGGCGGTAGGGCCGCGCCGCCGGCAACGGGGGCGGCGTGATGGTCGCTGGCGGTGCCGTCGCCGTGGCCCGCGGGCCATCGGCCAGCGGTGCCGGCACGCTTTGTTCGATGCTCGATTCCTGGGCCAAAATCGCCTCCACGTCGGCGGCGGACACCTGGTCGCTGCGCGCCATCAGCACCGCGCGGCGCAGAATGTTTTCCAACTGACGGATGTTGCCCGGCCAGGCGTAGCTTTCCAGCCGCTCCAGCACACCTTCGCCGAGCACCACATTACGGCGGTACTCCCGGTTGGTGCGGTACAGGAAGTGCCGGGTCAGCAAACGCACGTCGCCCCGGCGCTCGCGCAAGGGCGGCAGATGCAGCGGGAATACATTGAGACGGTAATACAGATCCAGCCGGAAACGGCCCTCGTTCACCGCCTGCTGCAGGTTCTTATGAGTGGCGGCGAGAATGCGCACCGTGACCGGAATATCACGATTGCCGCCGACCCGCTGGATCACCCGCTTTTCCAGCACCCGCAGCAGCTTGGTCTGCAGGTCCGGGCTCATGTCACCGATTTCGTCCAGGAACAGGGTGCCGCCGTCGGCCATTTCGATCTTGCCCTTCTTGGCGGCGTTGGCGCCGGTGAAGGCGCCGCGCTCGTGGCCGAACAGTTCCGATTCCAGCAGTTGCTCGGGGATGGCGGCGCAGTTGATGGCCAGGAAAGGACCGTCGCGGCGACCGCTCTGGTCATGCAGCAGTTCGGCGAAACGCTCCTTGCCGGTGCCGGACTCGCCGGTGATCAGCACCGTCACTTCGGTGTCCGCCACCTTGAGGGCGTTGTGCAGGGCGACGCGCAACGGCTCGCTTTCGCCGAGAATGCCGTGGGCCGGCTGGGCGCTGCTGAGGGCGTCCTTGAGCTGGCGGTTCTCGTCGCGCAGGTGGGCGGTGCGCTCCTCCAGCAAGGCATTGAACTTGAGAATCTGGACGATGAACACGGCGATGGTCTGCAGGGTGCCCAGGTCGCGATCGATCTTGCGTGGCCGCTGCCGCAAGCGGTGCGCCGCCAGCACCCCCATGGGCACGCCACCGTCCATCAGCGGCACGGCGATGTAGGCGACGATTTCATCCGGCAGCGTGCGGCGGCGCACGGCGCGCCCCAGGAACAGAGGCTCCTGATCAATGTCCTGCACCACCGCCACCTGACCGGTGCGCATCACGCGACCGGCCACCCCCTCGCCGGCGCGATACTGACCACGCTCGCGCTCCTCGTCGGTGAGCCCGTAGGCGTAGCGAATCGTCAGGCCCGGATCGTGGATGCGTGGCAGCATCACCCGGGCGCGGTTGAGGCCCAGCATCTGCGACAGCAGCCGCAGGATGCCACTGATCGCCAGTTCCGGCGATTCGGCGCGACCGATCAGCCGTGCCGCTTCGCGCAGCACGGTGAGATCCACGTCCTCGTCGCCGGCGGCCCCGTCCGGGGCCGGCAGCCCGCCGTCGAGCATCAGCCCTCCAGTTGCCAGTTGAAACGCCGCATCAACATCACGCAGACGCTGTCCAGGGCGTAGCCGATCACGCCGATCACCAGCACCACCGCGGTCAGCGCCGCGTAGTCCAGGGTGTCACGGGCGTCGTTGATGGCGTAGCCCAGGCCGCTGGTGACGCCCAGGTATTCCGCCGGCACCAGCACCACCCAGGCCACGCCCACCGCCAGGCGGATACCGGCCATCATGTCCATCATCACCGCCGGCAGGATCACCCGGCGCAGCATCTGCAGGCTGTCGGCGCCCAGGTTGCGGGCCACCTTGAACCAGCCCGGGTCGATGCGCTTGACGCCGTGGGCGGTGGAAAACACGATCGGCCACAGCGCCGCCATCAGGATCAGGAATACGATGGCGCCGTCCCAGCTGTCGAAGATCAGCACCGCCAGGGGCATCCAGGCCAGCGGGCTGATCATGCGCAGAAACTGGAACGGCAGGTTGGCCATGCGCATGGCCAGGGAGAAATAGCCGATCAGGATGCCCAGGGGAATGCCAATCAGCGCGCCCCAGAACAACCCGGCGCCAATGCGATAAAGGCTGGCGCCGATGGCGTCCCACAGCGCCGTCTCGCCGAGCATCCGCCACAGGGCGGCGAAGGTGGGCCCGGGGGCGAAGTTGGCGAACATCATCGTTTCCGGGTTGCTGGCCAGGTAGAGCCCACCCAGCCACCAGACGAACAGCATCACGGCGATGCCACCCAACGGCCAGGCCAGCGGCGCCACCCGGCGCCACAACGCCGGCCAGGCCGGTGCCGCGGGGCGGGCCCGGGAAGCGAGGGTATTCATACGCGGATCACCTCTTCCCGGACAAAGGGGTCGTCGTCGTCCTTCTTGCCGGCGGGGAAGGCGATCAGCGACTTGCGCACGAAACGGTCATCGACCAGATCGCCGGCCACGAACTCCGGGTCCAGGGACTGCAGAAAACCGGTGTCGCCGCTGACCAGGGTGTCTTTCATCTGCTCGACGATGAAGCGGGTGGCGGACGGGTACGGCCAGGAGTGGAAATCCACCCGGCCAGTGTGCCATTCCGGGTGGCGGATGGCGTCCGGGTGCTCATAGTCAGCCGGGTTGTAGTGGGTCATGGCGCGCTCCACCACGTTGGCCGGCATCGGCAGGTAACCCTCGCCATCCCGGGACAACAGCCGGGCCACCTCGGCCTTGTTTTGCTGGGCGTCGTTCTGGGCGCGCACCAGGGCGTTCATCACCTTCTGGGTCCACACCGGCTTGGCGTTGACCTGGTTCTCGTTCATGCACACCACGCAACAGGGGTGGTTCTTCCACATGTCACCGGTGAAGCGCAGCACCTTGCCGCCGGCCAGCAGTTCGCCGGCGGCGTTGAAGGGCTCGGCGACGATGTAGCCGTCGATCTTGCGCGCCGCCAGGGCGGCGGGCATGTCCGGCGGCGGCATGATCTGCAGGTTCACTTCCTTGGGCCCGAGCGGCTCGCCCTGCCCCTTGATCACCGGGGTCAGGCCGGCCTGGCGCAGGCCCATCTGCAGCACCACATTGTGCATGGAGTACCAGTACGGCACGGCGATCTGGGTGCCGCCCAGGTCGGCGAACTCCTCGGCGTCGGTATGGCGGCCCACCACGATGGCGGAACCGTTCACATGGGCCCAGGACATCACCTTGACCGGGAAATCGTTGCTGTAACGCATCCAGATCGGGATCGGCTTGAGGAAATGCACCAGGTTGAACTTGCCACTGGCGAAGCCTTCCACCAACGGCGACCAGCCGCGAATCAGGGTGGGCCGTTCCGCCTTCACGCCCTCTTCCTCGAAATAGCCGCGGGCATGGGCCACCAGCAGCACCGCCGCGTCGACGATGGGGATATAGCCGATGCGCAGCACCGGGTCCTGTTCCTCGGCGAACGCCTGCCGGCTCAGCCCCAGGCCACCGGCGGTGAACATGCCGGCACTGGTGGCGGCGACGATGTCGCGCATGAAATCACGCCGGCTCAGCCCGGTGTCGCAGGACTCGCAGGTGGGCAGGACCTGATCGTCGTCGTGGTGGTGGGATGAATCACTCATGAATCGCTCTCCTCGGGATTGAAGGCGGTCAGCCGTTGCTGACGCGACGCAAACGGCCGCCATCGCGGTCCTTTTCCGGCAGCGGCGTGACGCTGTCGGTTTGCTGGAACAGGTCCATCAACGCCCGCCGGCGCTGCTGGAATTCATTGGAGGCCGGGTCCCGGGGCCAGGGCAGCCCCACCTCCAGGCGGCTTTCGATGCGGCCCGGGTTCTGGGCCATGATCAGCACCCGGTCGGCCATCAGGATGGCTTCGTCGATGTCGTGGGTAACGGTGACCAGGGTGATGCCCAGCTCGCCGCAGATGCCCGCCACTTCCTGCTGAAGACTGGCGCGGGTAAAGGCATCCAGCGCGGAAAACGGTTCATCAAGGAGCAGCACGTCCGGGCGCGTGGCCAGGGACCGGGCCAGGGCCACCCGTTGTTGCTGGCCACCGGACAGGCTCTGCACATTGACCCGGCTCTTGTCGGCCAGGCCCACCATCTCCAGCAACTGGTCCACCCGTTCGGCGATGTCCGCCTTGGAGGCGCCCGCGAACAGCAGGCCCAGGCCGACGTTGTCGCGCACATTCATCCACGGATACAGGGAGGGTTTCTGGAACATCATGTTCCACTTGGCGGAAGGCCGGGTGATCTGCCGGCCGCCGATCTTGACGCAACCGTCGGACGGCATCAGCAATCCGGCGATCATGTGCAGCAGGGTGGACTTGCCACACCCGCTGCGTCCGATCAGCACCACCCGTTCACCGCTTTTGATCTGGTCGTCAATGTCCTCGAGGACGGTGGCCGCCCCGGGTTTATAGCGGTGACTGATGGCGTTGAGACTAATGGTGGCTCCCATCTGCGTACTCCGGTTTGCAACGGACCCCTTAACGGGTCGACGCAGTGTGAAGAGCAGGTTCCATGCCAGCTCACCGGGCGGGACGGTGGCGGGCCATCGACCGGACCGGCCCCCAGGCCCGAAAACGCCTTGATAACAGGCACTTGGCGCGGCTCTCGCGGCGGCACGCCGGCGCCGAAGCCGTGCAGAGGCCGGGGCCGGGGCGGCCCGCCAGGAACGACAAAGTCGGACATTGTCGGCTTTGTTGGTCTTTGTCGCCGCCCAAACAGCCCGCTAACGGGGCACCGAAGCGCTGCGACGGCAACCGGACAATGATCGGCAACGAAACCGGACATTGTTTCTGTTTGTCGCGCTTCGTCCCGCCCCACGGGAATGCCGAGAGTCCCGTGATTCCGGCGCCCGGCGCCCCCGGCGTTCCGTTTCATCGCCGCCAACGGCTTGTTTTCCCTGCCTTTTCCCCTCCCTGCCCCGGGCCGGGCGTGGCGCGACAGCGCTTCTGGCACAGCGCTTGCGATAGGGCCCTTCGTGATGGCGGACCGCGCCGGTTCCGCCCCGTTACAACGACCCATGAAGGAGATGTCCCTTGAGCACGCAAACCGCCACTACCGTCAGCACCTACCTGCGCCCGATCGACCGCGACGGCCTTGAGGGCTTCGCCGAAAAAGGCCGCGCCAACCCGGAAAACCGGGGCACCAACAAGGTCCACACGATCTGTGAGGGCCAGTACCGCACGCTCAGCTACGTGGGCGACCATGAGCCGGTGGTGGTGGACGAGCCGCTGCATCTGTTCGGCCAGAACACCGCGCCGGCCCCCGGTGAAATCGTGTTGTCCGCCCTGGGCGGTTGTCTGGCCGTGGGCATCACCGCGGTGGCCACCTGGAAGAAGGTGAAACTGTCCCGCCTGGAACTGTTCCTTGAAGGCGACATTGGCAACACCGCCGCCTGGGGCGCCGGTGGCGCCCACCGCATCCCCTCGCAAATGGGGTTCCAGGAAATCCGCGTGCGCGTGGTGGTGGAAGGCGACGCCAGCCGCGAAGAGCTGGACGAGATCGTCCAGCAGGCCAACTACTACTCCCCGGTGGCCAACACCATGCGCAACCCGATCGCCTTCGACATCGCCCTGGCCGAGTAACCGGCCCGATCCACACACAGCGGCTCCGGCCTCGTGCCGGCGCCCCGGGAGGAGCCCATGAACAGCGCCCAACCCCTTGATGTCACGCCGCCGGACAGCGACGCCGCCCTGCTTGAGCGGGTCGAGGAGATCGCCGCCGGCCCGCTCGCCGCCCTCGCCTACCGCATTGACCAGGAAGGCCATTACCCCCTGGAGATCATCCGGGCCCTGGGCGAGGCCGGCGCCCTCGATCCGCACCTGGCGGATCGCGGTGGCCGCTTCGATCTGGCCATCGCCGCCATGCAGCGGGTCAGCCGCCATTGCGGCACCACCGGCTTTTTGATGTGGACCCACCAGGTGTGCGCCCTGTACATGGCGGAATCCGGTAACCCGGCCCTGACCGGCGAGCGTCTGGAAGCCCACCGGCGCGGCGAACGCTTCGGCGGCACCGCCCTGTCCAACCCCATGAAGGCGCTCTCCGGCATTGAACGGATGGCCCTGCGCGCCCGGCCCGACGGCCAGGGCGGCTACCGGGTCAGCGGCGTACTGCCCTGGGTGAGCCATATCCAGAAAGGCCAGTACTGCGGCGCCCTGGCCCGGGTCCACGACGACCAGGGCGGCGACCAAGGCGAAATCATGTTCATGCTGGACTGCGACGACGACGTGGAGCTGCGCCCCTGCCCGGCCTTCGCCGGCATGGAAGGCAGCAGCACCTGGGGCATCCGCCTGGAGGATTACCCGGTGGGCGCGGAGCGGCTGATCGCCGACCCGGCGCAGCCGTTCGTGGCGCGCATCCGCGCCGGCTTCATCCTGCTGCAGGCGGGCATGGCCCTGGGCGTGGCCCAGGGCAGCCTGGATTCGATCCTGGAAGTGGAAGGCCAGCTCGGCCACGTCAACCAGTTCCTGGAACAGCGCCCGGAAGCACTGCGCGCGGAAATGGAGGATCTGGAAGCCCGCGCCGTGCGTCTGGCCGCCACCCCCTACGACACCAGCCGCGATTACCTGCTGGACGTGCTCGACCTGCGCACCCAGGGCGCCGAGTTCGCCCTGCGCGCCAGCCAGTCCGCCATGCTGCACCAGGGCGCCCGGGGCTACGCCCTGTCCGCCGCCGCCCAGCGGCGCCTGCGCGAGGCCCAGTTCGTGGCCATCGTCACCCCGGCGATCAAGCACCTGCGCTGGGAAATGGACCGGCTGTGCCGGGAGGACTGGCCCGAGGAGGCGGCATCATGAGCGCATCGCAACGCCCCTGGCGCCAATACATCTGCCTGGCCTGCGGCCTGATCTACGACGAGGAGCAGGGCGACCCGGACGGCGGCCTGCCACCGGGCACCCGCTTCGAGGACATCCCCGACGACTGGGAATGCCCGCTGTGCGGCGTCGGTAAAAGCGACTTCGAGCTTTACGAACCGCCCGCCGCCGCGATCAATCCGCCGCAGGCGCCGGCGGCGCGGCCGGTGGACGACAGCATCGTGGTGGTGGGCGCCGGCATCGCCGGCTGGAGCCAGGTCGAAGCGCTGCGCGCCCTGGACCGGGACGTACCCATCACCCTGGTCACCGCCTGCCAGGGCGACGTCTACCACAAGCCGGAGCTGTCGGTGGCCCTGAGCCGGGGTCTGGACGCTCCGGCCCTGGCCCGGGAAAGCGGCGCCGACGCCGCCCGCCGACTGGGCGTTACCCTGCTCGCCAATACCTTCGCGGTGGGGCTGTCACCGGCGCTCAAGCAGCTGCGCACCACCCGCGGCACTCTCACCTACCGGGCTCTGGTGCTGGCCCACGGCGCCCGCCCGGCGCTGCCGCCGGTGCTGCCGGAGACCCTGTGCTGGCGCATCAACCACCTGCATGGCTGGGCCGGCCTGCAAACCGCCCTGGCCGGCGGTGCCCGGCGGGTGGCGGTGGTCGGCGCCGGCATGATCGGCTGTGAACTGGCCGAGGACCTGGCCCACGCCGGCCATGCCGTGACCCTGATCGACCAGCAGCAAGGCCCGCTGGCCAATCTGCTGCCGGCCCCGGCGGTGCGACGCCTGACCCGCCACCTGGCGGACCTGGGCGTGACCTTCCTGGGCGGCACCCGGGTAGCCGGCGTGCGCGCCGCCGACGGCGGTCGTGACCTCACCCTGGAAGACGGCCACCGACTGCACGTCGATCAAGTGGTGGCGGCCACCGGCCTGGTCACCGAGCCACGCCTGGCGCGCCAGGCCGGGCTCGCTTTCGACCGGGGCATCGTGGTGGATGGGGACACCCTGGCCACCAGCCAGCCGGGCATCCATGCCCTCGGCGACTGCATCAGCATCGACGGCGCGCCGTGCCGTTTCATCGAGCCGATCCCCCGGCAGGCGGAGGCCATTGCCCACCATCTGCTGGATCTTCCCCACCCGGGCTATGGCCACCGGCCGCCGGTGGTGCGCCTCAAGACCCGGCGCCTGCCCATCGTGCTGCGCGGCGCTCCCAGCGCCGACCTGGCCTGGGAGGTAGAACACGACGACGACGATTACCTGGCCATGCGTCAATGCCGCGACGGCGAGGTCACCGCCAGCCTGACGGTGGGCCGCGCCCCACGGCGGGACGCCGCCTGATTTTTCATCCCACACTCCCCTCTTTTTCCCACACTCCATGGAGACGCAACCATGATCAGTAACCGCACTCAAGTCACCGAAATGATCCGCGCCGCCAAGGTCGCCAAGGGCCTTACCTGGAAAGCGGTGGCCGACGCCGTCGGCAACAGCAAGGAATGGACCACCGCCGCCTGCCTCGGCCAGATGGCCATGAACAAAGAGCAGGCCGCCGTCGTCGGCGAGCTGTTCGGCCTGTCCGACGAAGCCGTGGCCTGGCTGCAGATCGTTCCCTACAAGGGCGGCGAATCCGACACCCAGCACAAGGACCCGCTGATCTACCGCCTCTACGAAGCAGTGCACGTCTACGGCGGCGCCATGAAGGAACTGATCCACGAGGAATTCGGCGACGGCATCATGAGCGCCATCGATTTCGATCTGGACATCCAGCGCCAGGAAGATCCCAAAGGCGATCGCGTGCGCGTGCTGATGACCGGCAAGTTCCTGCCCTACAAGGTGTACTGACCCCCGCCCCAACAATACCGTGGGAGCGGCTTTAGCCGCTCCTGCGGTGTGGTTCTGGCCTGGCTCAACGCACCGGCACGATCGACAGGGTCACCGTGGCCTTGGCGATCAGCTTGCGCTGGCCGTGCCCGTCCTCGGCGTATACTTCCGATTCGGCCACCGTGATGGCGCGGCCGGCCTTCAGCACCGTGGCCTCGCACACCAGCGCCACGCCCAGGGCCGGGCGCAGCAGGTTGACCTTGTACTCGGCGGTCAACGGCATGTGGGCGTCGTCCAGCAAGGTGCCCGCCGCCGCCCCGGCGGTATGATCCGCCAGGGTGCCCACCGCCCCCGCATGCACATAGCCGTTCTGTTGATGCAGCGCCTCGCGCACCGGTAACCGGGAGACCACCCGACCGGCTTCGATGGACACCGTCTCCACGCCCAGCAGCCTCAGAAACGGCGGCCCCATCAGCTCGGCGATACGATCAAACTGGCCCATGGCCTTTCTCCTCACAGCCGGAAAAACCACAAGCATCTCCCAGGCCGGCACTTTTCTCCAGCCGCGCCTGCAGGCCATGGAAAAACTGGGACTGTATCTATCCGGCCCGGTGACCCGCCCCGCCTGACGGTGCCATCATCCGGCATTGCCCTCTCAAATCTAACTGGTTCTCATTTACAAATGGGAGGCAATATTCTATAAAGCCGCCTTACCGAGCGCCCCCGGCGTCGGCTTTTTTGGTTTGCCTTTTCAGAAGGATTTGTATCGTGACTTACCCCTCCCACGCCGTTACCGCCCTGGCTCTGGGCGTCGCCCTGGCCACCCAGACCGCCCACGCGGCCCAGCCCGACAACCATGTTCTCGAAGCGGTCACCGTGGTGTCCGCCGCCGGTTTCGAACAGCACATCGCCGACGCGCCGGCGTCGATTTCCGTGATCGACCGGGAACAGCTGGAAACCCATGGTTACCAGGACGTTACCGACGCCCTCAAGGACATTCCCGGCGTCACCATCACCGGCGGCGGCTCCCGCCAGGACATCAGCCTGCGTGGCATGTCCGCCAAGTACACCATGATCCTGGTGGACGGGCGCCGCCTGTCCGGCCGCGAAGCCACCGCCAACGGTAACGACGGCGGCCTGGAGCAGAATTACCTGCCACCGTTGCGCGCCATTGAACGCATCGAGGTGATTCGCGGCCCGATGTCATCACTGTACGGTTCCGAGGCCATGGGCGGGGTCATCAATATCATCACCCGCAAGGTACAGAAACAATGGCTGGGTTCCTTCGGCAGCGAAGTCACCCTGCAGGACAACAGCGAATCCGGCGACGCCCGCCAGTCGGATCTGTACCTGGCCGGCCCGTTGCTCGAGGACAAACTGGGTCTGCAGGTCAACGGCCAGGTCCGCCATCGCGAGGAAGACGACATTCTCGAGGGCTTCGAGGAGCAGAAGGTACGCGGCGGCGGCGCCAAACTGGTGTTCACGCCGGATCACCGCAACGATCTGGCGGTGTCCTACGACGAGGTGCGCCAGGAGCGTAACGGCTCACCGGGCAAATACTACGAGCCCGGCGCGGAAGCCTCGCAACGGCGCTTCAACAAGGAAACCGCCGCCCTCACCCACGAAGGCCGCTTCGGCGCCTGGAGCACCGAGTCCTATGTACAGAACGAAAAAACCGAGAACCCGGATCGGGAAGGCGAATTGCGCGACGGCATCACCCTGGAAACCCTGATCGCCAATACCCAGGCCACCTACTTCGGCGACCGCCACATCGTTACTTTCGGCGCCCAGTACAAGGACGAGGACCTCACCGACTACGCCACCAACCGTTTGCCCACCAGCGACGCCACGGAAATCAGTCGCTGGCAGTACGCGGTATTCCTGGAGGACGAATGGCGGCTGACCCGCACGCTGTCGCTCACCGGCGGCCTGCGCTTCAACAAGGACGAGAACTTCGGCAACCATGTGTCGCCCCGACTCTATGCCGTGCACCACCTGACCCCGGCGCTCACCCTCAAGGGCGGTGTATCCACCGGTTACCGGCAGCCGTCGCTGCGCGAAGCCGCCGACGACTGGGGCGGCGTCACCGGCGGCCCCTGGTCCGCCGCCGGCCAGCCCCGCGCCATCATGAAGGGCAACCCGGATCTGGACCCGGAAACCAGCATCAACTACGAAGCCGGCTTCGCCCTGGACCTGCCCACCGGCATCGCCACCAGCGTCATGCTGTTCCAGACCGACTTCAAGGATAAGATCACCGAATACCGGGAGTGTGAATCCGATCCGTCCTCGGACCGGAACGACCCTTCCACCTGGGATTGCAGCGATTCCGGCGAGGCCTATTACTTCATCAGCAACCGCATGAACGTGGACGAGGCGCGCATGCAGGGCGTGGAGGCCACCCTGGCCTGGCGGCTGGCCACCGATCTGCGCTTCAACGCCAGCTACACCTACACCGATTCCGAACAGCGCACCGGTGAATTCAAGGGCGAGCCGCTCAACAAGATTCCCCGCCACATGTTCAACGCCGGCCTGGAATGGCAAACCACCGACAAGCTGCAAAGCTGGGCCCGGGTCAATCATCGTGGCCGCACCTCGGACTATCAGTCCCGGGTCAGCATGGCCGAAGGCACGCCGGGTTATTCGCTGGTGGACGCCGGCCTGAACTACCGCGCCAGCGAGCACCTGACCCTCAAGGCCGGGGTCTACAACCTCACCGATCGCCAGGTCACCAACGAGGACTTCGAGATCATCCTCGACGGCCGCCGCTACAACGCCGGCCTGGTGGTGGATTTCTGATGAGCATCGACCGCCGACGCCGTTCCCTGTGCGCCGCCCTGGCCGGGGTCGGGTTGCTGCCCGCCACCGTGCTGGCGCGCCCGGACATGACCCGCACCATGGGCACCACCCTGGCCGACACCGGCTCGCGCTGGTACCGGCTGCGAAGCTGGCGCCTGGACGCCGGACCCGACCGCCGCGCCCACCGCATCTGGCTGGCCATTCCCCGTGCCGAGGCCCCCGCCGCCGGTTACCCGGTGCTCTACCTGCTGGACGGCAACGCGACGCTGGCGCGCCTGCGCGAGGAGTGGCTGGCGCCGCTGATCGAAGGCCGGCCGCCGGTGCTGGTGATGATCGGCTACGATACCGATCTGATGTTCGACGGCGCCGCCCGGCAACGGGACTACACGCCACCCCGACCGGACGGCACCCGCCCGCGCGACCGCCGTCATCCGGATCGGGAAAGCGGCGGCGCGGCACGGTTCCTCGATCGCATCGAACGCCATATCGTCCCGCGCGTGGCGGACACGGTGGCCATCGATCCGACCCGGCGCGCGCTCTGGGGACATTCCTACGGGGGCCTGTTCACCCTGTTCGCGCTAAGCAGCCGCCCCACCCTGTTCGATGACTACTTCCCCACCAGCCCGTCCCTGGGCTGGGGCGACAACGTGCTGAACGCGCACCTGGAACGCCTTGCCGGGACCCCGCCGGGACAACCGGCGCGGGTCTGGTTGCGGCGCGGCAGCGAGGAACTGCGCGCCCCCGCCGACGCCGATCCGGCCACCCTGGAGCGGCTTCGCCGCCAGGCCAGCGAGCGCTTCTTGTCGTTCTGCGACGAGCTGGCGGACATCCCGTCGCTGACGGTGCGCCGGCGCATCGACCCCGGTCTTGGCCACGGCCCTATGTTCAGTGCATCGCTGCCGGACACCCTGCGGATCGCCGCCGGGCTGGCACCGCTTCAGGACTGGTCAATTGACAATGATTCTCATTCCAAATAAAGTCCGGTCGCGATAACAGCTTCGCTTTTTCTCTACTTGCACTTGGGGTGACCGGCATGCACGCGGACGACGACAAACTCAGGGTCTACCTTGAGCACCGTGCCGCGCTGATCAACTACGCCACGCCGCTCACTGGCAGCCGGGCCACCGCCGAGGAGGTGGTCCAGGACGCCTGGCTGCGTTTCGCCAATGCCAACACACCGCGCCAGCCGGCGCAGTATCTGTACCGCATCGTCCGTAATCTGGCCATGGACCTGACCCGCCGCCTGACGGTGGAGAACCGCTACCGCCAGGAACAAGGAGAGGACGCACAGGGCTGGATGGCCCCCGGTGCCCTGCCCGAGCCGGAACGCAGCCTGATCAATGATGAACAGCTCCATGAGGTGGCCCGCGCCATGGCGGCACTGCCGGAGACCACCCGCAAGGCGCTGGAGATGCATCGCCTGGGCGGCGCGCGCCTGCAGGAGATCGCCAAGGCGCTGGGTATTTCCACCTCCTCCGCCCAACGTTTGGTGCATCAGGGCCTGGTGCGGGTGGCCCTGCATCTGGACCGGGCCAACCAGACCGGTTCCGACAATGCCGATCTCCCTGAGTAATTACCCCGACTCATTCGTCATATAGGGGATAAGCACCTATCATGATCAGCCTCTTTTATCCGGGCACGGACCAGCAGGACGGAACCATGACGACGTCGCCGACACCGCGCGAACAAGCCATCAGCGAGGCCATGGACTGGCTGCTGCGCCTGCAGGAAGAGCCGGATAACGTCGCCTTGCACGACCAGCACCAGCGCTGGCTCGACGCCGATGAACAGCACCGCGACGCCTGGCGCCACGCCCGCCATTCCTGGCGGCTGATCGGCGCCCTGCCCGCCGCCGAGCCGGCGCCGCCGGCGCAGGCGCGCCCGGCCCGTCGCGGTCGCTGGTATCGGGGCGCCGCCCTGGCGGCGGCGGCCTGCCTGCTGCTGGCCTTGCTGCCGACCCTGTGGCTGCATCTGCGCGCCGACTATCTCACCGGCACCGAGGAAACCCGGCTGGTCACGCTGCCCGATGGCAGCCGGGTTCACCTGGGCGCCGCCAGCGCCCTGCGTACCGATTTCGACCAGGGCCGGCGCCGTGTCACCCTGCTGCGCGGCGAGGCGTTCTTCGACGTGACCCGGGACCCCGCCCATCCCTTCCTGGTACGCACCGACACCCTCGATGTCACGGTGCTCGGCACCCGCTTCAATGTCGCCATCGGCGCCCTGTCGGACACCGTGAGCGTGGCCAGTGGCCGGGTGCGGGTGGCCGACCAGCACCGCCGGCTGGCCGATCTGCGACCGGGCCAGCAGCTGTCGCGCTATCATGACGGCGAGGTGCGCGAGGCCCGGCTGGCCGTCGAGGACGTGGGCGCCTGGCAACAACAACGGCTGTTCGTGGTGGACACCGCCATCGCCGATGTGATCGCCGTTCTGCGGCGCTACGACGACCGGGGCATTCTGCTCGCCGATGATCGCCTGGGCGAACAGCGAGTCACCGGTTCCTTTGATCTGTCGGCGCCGGAACAGGCCCTCGACAATCTGGTGCAACCGCACCAGGGCCGCATCCTGTCCCTGCCGGCGCTGCCGCGATTGGTGTTTCAGTAGAATTTTCTGGGAAAAAACATCCCGGTCTCCGTCTTAGGGTTTTAAGAGAATAAATCTCATTCTCGAACCCAGGACAGGAGAGCCGCTTCATGCCTCAATCGCTACCATGCCACCTGCTGGCGCTGGTACTGATCGCTCTATTCACCACAGGCGCCCAGGCCGCTGGTACCGATCCCGCACCGGCCGCCTCCAGCCAGGATTTCCAGATTCCCGCGCAACCGCTGGCAAGCGCCATCAGCGCCTTTGCCCGGCAATCCGGCTGGCAGGTATCGGTGCGTTCGGAGCTGGCGACGGGCCGCCAGTCCCACGGCGTGAACGGCGCCCTGCCACCGGGGGCCGCGCTGTCGCGGCTGTTGGTCGGCACCGGGCTGGATTGGCGCGCCACCGGCCCCAACGCCGCCGTCATCCACCCGGAGGATCAGGCCGGCGCCACCCTGGAACCGGTACGGGTACAAGCCACCGCGCCCTCCGACTACACCTACCAAACCGCCGGCTCCAAAAGCGTCATCGATCGCGGTCACATCGAACGTTTCCGTGGCACCTCGGTGGGCGATATTTTCCAGGGCACCCCCGGCGTGCTGGTGGGCGAAAACCGCAACAGCGGTGGTCTGGATGTGAATATCCGAGGCATGCAGGGCCAGGGCCGGGTGCCGGTGCTGGTCGACGGCGCCCGCCAGGAAACCACCGTTTACCGGGGCTACGCCGGGGTATCGTCACGTACCTACATTGACCCGGATCTGATCGCCAGCATCGACATCGACAAGGGTCCGGTGATGGACGCCGGCGCCAGCGGCGCCACCGGCGGCGTGGTCAGCATGCGCACCATCGACGCCAATGACATCATCAAGCCCGGCAAGGACTGGGGCCTGCGGCTGCGCGGCACCGCCATCGGCAACAGCAGTTCGCCGCCCCCCTCCGGCACGCCGTCCGGCATCAACGGCACCGGTGCCGTCTACCGCACCGACTGTGCCGTGGCCAGCCTCTGCGAAGGCGAATACGCCCTGCCCGACAGTTTCGGCTCCGACCAGGGCATGGACCGCCCGGGGCTGTTCGACATGCGCAGTTGGGCCGGCAGCATCGCCGCCGCGCGCCGTTTCGAGAACTTCGATCTGCTCGCCGCCTATGCCCAGCGCAATCAAGGCAACTACTACTCCGGTGCCCACGGCCCCACCCCCGAGGTACAACTGGATACCCGCGAGCTGCCGTTCTATACCGAAGTCACCGCGGTACGTGAGGGGGTGTCCCGATTCCGTGGCGAGGAGCGCATCGTCAACAGCAACAATCGCAGCAACACCCTGCTGCTGAAGGGCAACTTCTATTTGCCCGCCGACCAGATGTGGAAACTCAGCTACCAGCGCTACGACAGCGAGTACGGCGAGCTGATGCCCTCGCAACTGATCTGGTTCGACCAGATCAAGCAGACCCGCCCCAGCACCGTCACCGCTCATACCTATACCAGCCGCTACGACTGGGACCCGCTCGACAATGCCTGGCTGGATCTGCAGTTCAACCTCTGGCACACGCACACCACAAGCGTTAATCGCAGTTACTCCGAGGACGTCTACCAGAGCTTCACCTCCAATCCCTCGCCGGAACGCTATGACCGCTGGGGAAGCGATCTGAACAACGAAAGTCAGTTCGCCTGGTGGGGCGACCACACCGTCAAATACGGACTCACCGCGCAACGGGAAGACATCGATACCGAGGTGCCGGCGGACGCGGCGGGCAACCCGGATCTCAACACCGCCTATGGCCGCATCGGCGACCGCGACGAACTGGGTGCCTTCCTCAACTGGCAATGGCGCCCGATCCGGCCGCTCACCCTGGACGCCGGCATTCGCTATACCCGCGTGGAAACCGACGATCACAAGCTGGTGGTGCCGAAGGGGCACACCGAAAAACTCTACGACGACGACGGCCAGGTGATCGATGAAGTCTACGTGGAAAGCGTGTTCTGCGTGGACAACGACAACGACGGCGCCTGCGACCCGATCCGCTATCGCACCAGGAACAGCGGCAGCGCGCCGGTGTTCAGCGTCACCTGGGAGCCGTGGATGAACGGTCTGCAGTTCTACGCCCTGCACGCCGAGGCGCTGCGCATGCCGAGTCTGTTCGAGGCCACCCAGGGCTGGTCGGTGCAACCGGCCCTGGACGTGCCGCTCCAACCCGAGCATGCCACCAACCGGGAAGTGGGCATCAACTTCCTGGGCCGGGACCTGTTCCTGGGCGGCGACCGGCTCGCCGTCAAACTGGCCCGCTTCGACAACCTGACCGAGGACTACCTGACCCGCACGTCCACCAATACGTGGGAAGACAACCGCCAGCTGTTCGTGATGCGCAACATCGAAAGCGTCTCGCTACGTGGCGTGGAGCTGACCCTGGAATACGACGCCGGCTTCGCCTACATGAAGCTCGCCGGTACCAAATACGACCATATCGAAGTGTGCCACTACGGCAGCTACCGGCGCGAACGCTGCAACGACTACGGCGTCGCCAACTCCTACTTCAACAACATGATTCCGCCGGAATGGCACGCCTCCGCCACCCTGGGCGGCCGGTTGTTCCGGCGCCGCCTGGACCTCGGTACCCGGGTGACCTTCATGGGGCGGCGCACCGAAACGCCGGCCTTCAACGACGACACCTCACTCGGCTTTCTCAGCCCGGTGCCGTGGCACGACTACCGCATCGTCGATCTCTACGCCAGTTGGCGACACAACGACACCCTGAGCATCGATTTCAACATCGACAACGTCACCGATCAGTACTACCTGGACGCGCTCAGCCTGGGCATGGTCCCGGCGCCGGGACGCACCGCCCGACTGGGCATGACCCTCAATTTTTAAGCACTCTGAACCCGATGGAGAAAGCATCATGCAATTCCTGAAAACACCGTGCGCCCTGCTGTGCGCGTCACTGCTGCTGATCGCCTGTGGCGGAGGTGGTGGCGGCGGCGGAGGCGGAGGAGATAGCGATGGCGGCGTGGAGAAACCCACCGCCAACGCCGGCAGCGACCAGACCGTGGAGATGGGCACCACCGTGACCCTGGACGGTTCCGCCAGCAGCTCGCCGAACAGCGGCGCCGACATCAGCTACACCTGGACGCTGGCGCGCAAACCGACCAACAGCGACGCTGAACTGTCCGATGACACCGACGAGCGCCCCACCTTCGTCGCCGACCAGCCCGGCATCTACCAGGCCCAGTTGGTGGTCAACGACGGCACCGCCGACAGCGGCCAGGATCAGGTCACCATCACCGCCACCAACCCGGAACCGGTGGCCGTGGCGCGGACACAACATAACGAGCTGGTCGGCACCACGGTGCTTCTGGACGGCGGCGAGAGCCTGCCGCCCACCGGTGGAGACGCCAGTCTGCTCAGCTACGAGTGGCAGCTCACCGAGACCCCCGACGGCAGCACCGCCACCCTGGCCGATACCGGTACCGCCCTGACCAGCCTGTACACCGACGTGGCCGGCACCTACACCGCCACGTTGACGGTGCGCTATCAGGCGCAGACCAGCGAACCGCTCACCGTGACCATCATCGCCGCCGAGGCCAACGCCCGGCCGGTGGCCGATGCCGGCGGCCCCTACACCGTCGAGCGGGGCACCACCCTGACCCTCGATGGCGGCGCC
This sequence comes from Alloalcanivorax marinus, assembly GCF_016785095.1. GTDB lineage: Bacteria > Pseudomonadota > Gammaproteobacteria > Pseudomonadales > Alcanivoracaceae > Alloalcanivorax > Alloalcanivorax marinus_A. The sequence continues at coordinate 225,715 of NZ_JAEKJB010000001.1, forward strand.
AGCTCCGACGCCAACGGCAACCCGCTCAGCTATCGCTGGTACCTGTTCACGCCCAACACGGAAAGCGGTGACCGCGTCGCGAGCATTCCACGCGGCTCCTCGCTGACCGTGGAGACCGCCCTGCAAGACGCGGACACCGCCACGCCCTCCATTACCCCGGACGTGGTGGGCACCTGGACCGTCTACCTGGTGGTCCATGACGGCACCTCCATCAGCGACGTAAGCAGCGCCGACATCGAAGTCACCTTGCCCGCCGGCGCCGCCAACACCCCCCCGGTGGCGACCTGGTTCCCGAAACCCCATGTCGGCTTCTACACCGGGCGCTACAGCAATGAAGTGGAGCTGGGGGTCACCACCTGGGCCAGCGGCAACTCCTACGACGTGGATGGCAACCGCATCAACAGCGCCAACCGGCGCTATCAATGGATCGCCACCCCGGACGGTTACGATGCCCAGGATCTCAGCGGCAGCGGCTCGTTCAGTTTCACCCCCAGCGTGGAAGGCGACTACACCGTCCAGATGATCGTCAACGACGGCGAGGCGGACAGCGCCCCCGAACAACGCACCTTCACCGCCCGCACCGGCGCCAACAGCGCGCCCTCGGCCCACATCGACGTGGATTCCGGCACCGTGCTGGTGGGCACCCCCGGCTGGTTCGACGGTCGCGAAAGCAGCGATCCCAACGACGACCGCCTGGAATACATCTGGACCCTGTTCGACAAACCCGACGGCAGCAACGCGGGGCTGACCTACCAGGACGTGACCCTGCAGGACGGCACGGTGCTGAACAACGCCCGCGCCGGCATCGTCCCCGACCAGCCCGGCATGTACATCGTGATGCTGGCGGTGCGCGATTCCCTGGGCGCCACCAACCGTCCCTCCGCGTTTCAGTTCGGGCGCCTGCTGGTCAAGTCCGAGAACAACGCGCCCACCGTGAACCTGCCCGGGTTCCGCTCCTCCGGCGTGAACACCAACCCGCTCTACCCGTACTGGGGCATGGATGAGACCCAGCCGGCCCCCACCGGCATCAGCACCATGATCCTGCCCCAGGTGGTCGACCCGGATTTCGACGACCTCTATTACCTCTGGACCCTGGACGAGCAGCCCGCGGGCAGTAATCTGGCCGACGCCTATACCTCGGAAAACCTGAGGCTCATCCCCACCGTGCCCGGTGACTACCGCGTGACCCTGGTGGTCAGTGACGGCATGGACACCTCGGAGCCGCAATCGCTGACCCTGCGGGTCGTCGACGCGGATGCCTACCCGTCGCTGAAACTCAGCCTCGGCGGCATCTACACCGGCGCGACCGTGGGCATCGGCGACGTCCCCGAGGACCTGGCCACCCGCGAGATGGGCAACAACAGCACCGTGACCTTGCCCTACCAGAGTGACGACATCACCACCCAGGGCCTGACGGTGATGTACAAACTGACCGCCTCCGGGGGCGACTACACCATCACCGACCTGGAGGTCAGCACCGCCTACGGCGGCACCGGCCAGGCCCGGCTGGTGGGGCTCAGCGAGGGCCAGGTGATTCGAGAAGGCGAATCGGTGAATTTCGCTCTGGCCAGCCCGTCGGACTACAGCATGATCAGTTCCGACGCGGACTTCCGCTGGTCCTTCAACATCAAGGAACGGGACGACTGGTGGTTCGACTATCACTATCAGCGCGAGCAGCTGGTGATTCCCGGCCTGTGAGACAACCCTGACCAACCGGCCCGCCCCGGCCTTCGTTCCGGGGCGGGCCGACGAGCGGAGAAATCCATGCCCAAGAACATCCGGCCCTGGCTGCTGGTCCTGGCCCTGACCCTGGCCGACCCGGCCCGGGCCGCCGACCCGCGACACATCCAGGCCCTCAACGACGAAGCCCTGTCCCTGCACGCCGCCGGTGATTACGAACAAGCCGCGCAACGCTACCGGGAACTGCTCCCCCTGCTGGACGAACATTTCGGACCGGACAGCCTGGAGGCCGCCCGCATTCGCGCCAGCCTCGCCGACACGCAACTGGCCCGCAAACAGTTCAAGGACGCCGAGGCCAGTTACCGCGACGTGCTCGCCGCGCCGGCCACCGACCAGGCCCCGCTGCTACGTGCGGATGCCCTCAACGGCCTGGCCTCGGCGCTCTATATGCGACGCCAGTACGGCAAAGCCGAACCCCTCTATCAACAGGCCCGGGAGCTGCTGGAGGCACAACCCTCGCCACCGCCGGAACGGCTGGCCCTGGTACTGGACAACCTGTCCTCGCTGTATCGCACCCTGCGCCGTGACGCCCAGGCGCAACGGTATGACGAGCAAGCCCGCAAGCTGCGCCGCCAGCAAAACAGCGCCGCGAAAGACCATCCCTAGGGCCCCGGCGCGCGGATCGGCGGCGACCCTGCCGCAGATCAAGGCGCCGGCGCTGGCCGGCGCCTACATTCACCGGCTGACCCTGATTCGAGGAGGCGACGGAATGGACGCGGATGTGATCATCGTGGGCGCCGGGCCCGCCGGGCTGAGTCTGGCCCGGGTACTGGGCAGCGCCGGCCTTCAGGTGCGGGTTCTGGAGAAACAGCCCCGCGCGGCCCTGGAGGAACCGGCCTTCGACGGTCGCGAGATCGCCCTCACCCACACCTCCCGGCGCCACCTGATCGACTGGGGCATCTGGGAGCATCTGCCCGCCGAGGACATTTCCGATCTGCGCCATGCCCGGGTGTTCGACGACGGCCTGCGCCGCCACAGCCTGGACATCGACGCACGGCTGGGCGGCCGCGACCAGCTCGGCTGGCTGGTGCCCAACCAATGCCTGCGCCGCGCCGCCTGGGCGGCGGTCCGGGCCTGCCCCGGGGTGACCGTGCTGGACGGTGTCGAAGTCAGCGACCCGCGCATCGAGCGCGACGCCGCCAGCGTGGCGCTGGACGACGGCCGGCGTTTGCGCGCTCGCCTGCTGGTGGCCGCCGACAGCCGCTTCTCCGCCACCCGGCGCGCTCTGGGCATCGCCGCCCGGGTCCGTGATTACGGCAAGAGCATGATGGTGTTCCGGGTACGCCACGAACAACCCCACCATCACCAGGCCTGGGAGTGGTTCGGCCACGGCCAGACCCGCGCCCTGCTGCCGCTCAACGGCGACCGGGCGTCGGTGGTGCTGACCCTGCCGGCCAACGAGCTGGAGCGCCTGCTGGCCCTGGACGACGACGCCTTCAACCACGACATCAGCCAGCGCTACCAGGGCCGCCTGGGCGCCATGACGCGCATCAGCGAGCGCCATGTCTATCCGCTGGTGGGGGTCTACGCCAGCCGTTTCCACGGCCCCCGCTTCGCCCTGGTGGGCGACGCCGCCGTGGGCATGCACCCGGTCACCGCCCATGGCTTCAACCTGGGCCTGAGCAGCGTGGCGCATCTGGCCGCGCGCCTGATTCCGGCGCACCGGGCGGGCCGCGATCCCGGCGCCGCCGAGTTGCTGGAAAGCTACCACCGCGCCCACCGACGCGGCAGCCTGCCGCTGTTCAACGCCACCCACCTGGTGGTGTCGTTGTACACCGACGACCGGGCCCCGGCCCGCCTGTTGCGCGGCGCCGCCCTGAAAGCCGCCAATACCCTGACCCCGTTCAAACGGCTGATCGCCCGCCAGGTCACCGGCTGACCCCTGGCGCTCGGCGCCGGGGCGGCCTACCATGCGCGGCGACCACGCCCGTACCGTCCTGACCGCCGGATTAATGCCGTACCGATGTCCAGCCTCCGTTCCTCGCCCTGGCGCCACGCGCTGTCCCTGACCACACCGGTAATGCTGGGCTATGTGCCCCTGGGCATTGCCTTCGGCGTGCTCTGCGTGCAGATGGGCCACGCCTGGTGGCTGGCGCCGCTGATGTCGGTGGCGATCTACTCCGGCGCCAGCCAGTTCCTGTTGTTGAGCCTGCTGGCGGCGGGCGCCTCGCTGACCGAGATCGGCGTGGCCATCTTTCTGCTCAGCGCCCGACACCTGTTCTATGGCCTTTCCCTGGTGGGCCGGTTCCGGGGCAGCGGCGCGCGCAAACCCTATCTGGTGTATGCGCTCACCGATGAAACCTACTCGCTGCTCAGCTCCCGGGAGGAAACCCGCGACCCGGCGGTGGCCTTCCGTATCAGCCTGCTCAACCAGGGCTGGTGGTTGCTGGGCTCCCTGCTGGGCGCCCTGGCCGGCAGCCTGCTGTCGTTCGACAGCACCGGCATGGAGTTCGCGCTCACCGCTTTGTTCATCGTGCTGACCCTGGAACTGATGGCCACGGTAAGACGTGTCACGCCCTTTGCCATTGGCCTGGGCTGCGGCCTTGGCGCCCTGTTTCTACTGCCCCAGCGGCACATGCTTCTGGCCGCCATCGGCGCCGCCTGCCTGGTGCTGTTGCTGGATTACCGCCGCCGCGCGCCGCGCGTCCTGGAGCAGCGCCCATGAGCACCGATACGGTTTTAGTGGCGGTGGCGATCGGCGCGCTGGCCAGCCTCGCCTCCCGGGCGCTGCCGTTCCTGGCCCTGTCACGGCACCACGACCATCCATTGCTGGCCTGGCTGGGCCGTTATCTGCCCGCCGCCATCATGGTGATTCTGGTGGTCTATTCCCTGGCCGACCTGCGACCGCTGCAACTCCATGATCCGAAGGGCGCGCCGCTGCTGCTGGCCTGCGCGCTGGTGGTGGCTCTGCACCTGTGGCGTCGCAACGTGCTGATCTCCATCGTGGTCGGTACCGGCGCTTATATGGCCATGGTGCAATACGGCACCTGACCGCCCGCTTGTGCCCCGGCGGCCCCATCCTTATAGTTGATAACCATTCTCAACACCACCGATCATCCGGAGCCCTGCATGACGGCGATGCCCGCCCCTCGACGCTTCACCCTGTCCGACTATCAGCGTTTCGGTGAACGCCACGGCTTCGAATACCTTTGGCACGACCTGGAGGGCGACGACGACCCGTGCCTGGCGGAAGGCATGATGGAGGAAGTGACGGTGGCCGGCGGCCTGACGCTGGTGATCTCCGACGTGCTCAACCATCGACGTTATGGCGCCCGCTCCCTGATGGCCCCCGGTTTTACCTCGATCCTGCTGCTTGAGGGCCACGCCGAGGCCCGTTTGGGCGGTCGCGCCAAGCGGCTGACTCTCAATGACAACGACGCCATCACCGTCAGCCATGGCGACACCGAGGCGATGAGCGGTGAGCATCAGGCCGGCCTGCGCCTGCGCAGCGTATCGCTGCTGGCCCGGGAATCCACGCTCAGCAACCAGGCAGCGCCGGCGCCCCTGCGCCAGCGACTGGCCCGTGGCGGCTTCAGCCTGAACGGCTGGCGCGCCGATGGTCACCTTCGCGTGTTGGCGGAGAGCCTGTTCCAACCCCGCTGGGACGGCGGCCTCGGCCGCCTCTGGCAGGAAGGCGTGGCCCTGCAGATACTGGCCCAGGCGTTGTCCGTGGGAGACGATGCCACGCCGCCGCCAGCCCGGCTGAGCGAGCGCGACCGGCGCGCCCTGGCCCGTGTCCGGGAGGCACTGCACCAGCAACCGGAACACGACCACACCCTGGATGCCCTGGCGCGGCTGGCCTGTATGAGCAGCAGCACCCTGCGCCGCAAGTTCCGGTGCGCCTATGGGCAAAGCGTGTTCGATTACCTGCGCGACCGGCGCCTGGAGCGGGCCAGTCACGGCCTGCGCCGGGAAGGCTGGAGCGTGGAACAGGCGGCGGAACGCGCCGGCTACCGCCACGCCAATAACTTCGCCGCCGCCTTCAAACGGCGTTTCGGCATGGTCCCCAGCCGCTGGCGCTAGGGCCTGTTCACAGGCCCTAAAACGCGCGCCGCGCAGCGATTAGCGAACACCGGCCAGCGGCGGCGGCGATGGCCGACGGCGACAATATGGGGCCATTTTCAGCCTGGACCCACGCCCATGAGCCCTACCTCCCCCGCACCGGCTTTCCGCCTGTCTCCCCTGCTCGGCGCCTACCTGTGCTGCACCATGGCGATGATGGCCTTCGTCTCCCTGATCGGCCCGATCGCCCGCCAACTGGGTCTGCCGGCCTGGCAGGCGGGCACCGTGGTGTCGGTGGCCGGGGTACTGTGGATGCTGCTGTCACGGCCCTGGGGCGCCCTGAGTGACCGGCGTGGACGGCGGCCGGTGCTGCTCTCCGGTCTGGTCGGGTTCACCCTGGCCTATGGCGCGCTGTGCGCCTTTCTGATCGCCTGCCTGCGATGGGGCGCCGCGCCCCTGTGGGTGTTCGCCGGCCTGTTGCTGACCCGTGGCCTGGCCGGTGCCTTCTTCGCCGCCGTGCCCACCACCGGCCAGGCCCTGGTGGCGGATCATTTTCCCGTGGGCCGGCGCACCGGCGCCATGGCTTCACTGGGCGCCGCCAACGCCGTGGGCGTGGTGCTGGGGCCGGCGCTGGCCGCCCTGCTGGCCCGCCAGGGGCTGTGGTTGCCGCTGCTGGCCACCCCCGTGCTGCCCGTGCTGGCGCTGGCGCTGATCTGGCGTCTGCCGCGCACCGGGCCGGCGCGGGCCGATGACACGGCTTCCATCCTGCCCCTCGGCGACCGCCGTCTGCGCCGCCCCATGGTGGTGGCGTTCCTGGCCATGGGCACGGTGTCGATAGCACAGATCACGGTCGGTTTCTTCGCCATCGACCGTCTGCACCTGTCCCCGGAGGCGGCGGCCCGGGCGGCGGGCCTGGCGCTCACCGTGGTGGGCGTGGCGCTGATCCTGGCGCAGTTGCTGGTAAGGCGCCTGGGCTGGCCGCCGGCACCGCTGATCCGTACCGGCCTGCTGGTGGCCGCCGCCGGCTTCGCCCTGGTGGCCCGGAGCCACGATCACGTCACCCTGATGGCCGGTTTCTTCGTCGCCGGCGCGGGCATGGGCTGGGTGTTCCCGGCCTTCGCCGCGCTGGCCGCGAACGCCGTGGGACCCTCGGAACAGGGTGCCGCCGCCGGCTCCGTGGGCGCCGCCCAGGGCCTCGGTATCGTGCTTGGCCCGCTGGCCGGCAGCTTGTTCTATGAGATCGCGCCGGGGGTTCCCTACGCGGTGGCCGCCCTCGCCCTGGTGATCACGGCGCTGTGGCCGTTACCGGCGCGAACGGCGCAAGCCACCTGAGCGGTGAAGGGGCGGCGAAGGGACGGTGCGGCGTTATACCGCATCCACCCACGCCCCGGCCTTGCTAGAGTCTCGCGCGTTTTTGGACCGCGAGAGACCCAACCATGAAAGCACCCCATCGCCGCGCCGGCGCCCTGTTGCTCCTGGCCCCGGCCGCCACCCTGCACGCCGCCGAACCGACCGGCGACGCCACCACCGACCACCTTCTGGCACCGGTGGTGATTACCTCGGTGGCGCCGTCGTCCCCGCTCACCCTGGAAACCGACCCGGGCGAGCCACGCCAGCCGGTGCCGGCCAGCGACGCCGCCGACTATCTGAAGACCATCCCCGGTTTCTCGGCGGTGCGCAGCGGTGGCAGCAACGGCGATCCGGTGCTGCGTGGCCAGTTCGGCTCGCGGCTTAACCTGCTGGTGGACGGCGGCGAGATGATCGGCGCCTGCCCCAACCGCATGGACGCGCCCAGCTCCTACATTGCCCCGGAAACCTACGACCGGCTGACCGTGATCAAGGGCCCGCAAAGCGTGCAGTGGGGGCCCACCGGCTCCGCCGGCACGGTGCTGTTCGAGCGTGAGCCGCTGTATTTCAGCACCGCCCACCAGTCACTCAACGCCGCCTTCCTGGCCGGTTCCCACGGTCGCCGGGACCAGGTGCTGGACGCCACCCTGGGCGACCGCCCCGGTTACCTGCGTTTCAGCGGCAACCACGGCGAAGCGGACGACTACCGGGATGGCCATGGCGAACGGGTGCCATCAAGCTGGGAGAAATGGAACGCCGATGTCAGCGCCGGCTGGACGCCCACCCCGGACGCCCTGATCGAGCTGCGCGCCGGGCGCGGCGACGGCGAAGCCCGCTACGCCGGGCGCGGCATGGACGGCAGCCAGTTCGATCGGGAAAGCCTGGGCCTGCGCTGGCGCTTCGGCGCCCTCGGCGAGGTGCTGGAACGCATCGAGGGTCAGGTCTACTACAACTACGCCGACCATGTGATGGACAACTACAGCCTGCGCACGCCCTCCGGCACCGGCATGATGGCCGGTCCCATGGCCGCCAACGTGGACCGGCGCACCCTGGGCGCCCGGCTCAAGGGCACCTGGCTGTGGCAAGGTACCGAGCTGGTCGCCGGAGTGGACGCCCAGACCAGCACCCACCGGGAACGCAGCGCCATGGGCGTGGACGCCTACCACGCCGAGCCCTGGACCAAGGACGCCGAGTTCCAGCGCCATGGCGCCTTCGCCGAGTTGACCCGGCATCTGAACGGCCCGGCGCGACTGATCGCCGGCGCCCGCCTGGACCACCACACGGTGGAGGACCACCGCGCCACCCTGGGCGGCGGCATGGGCATGCCAATGGCCAACCCCACCGCCGGCGACGAACGCCGGGACACCCTGCCCTCCGGCTTCCTGCGCTACGAGCGCGACCTGCCGGCCCGGGGCGCCACCCTCTACGCCGGCCTGGGCCACGCCCAGCGCTTCCCGGACTACTGGGAGCTGTTCTCCCCGGACGCCGGCCCGGCGGCCAGCGCCAACGCTTTCGACGGCGTCGAGCCGGAGAAGACCACCCAGCTCGACCTGGGCGCCCAGTACCGGAGCGACGCCCTGGACGCCTGGGTGTCCGCCTATGTGGGGCGCATCGAGGACTACATTCTGTTCCGCTACCAGGACGGCATGATGGGCGCCACCAGTCAGGCGGACAATGTGGACGCGCGCATCATGGGTGGTGAGCTGGGCGCCACCTGGCGCTTCGCCGACCATTGGAGCGCCGACGCCAGCCTGGCCTATGCCCGTGGCGACAACCGGGACGACGGCGAACCGCTACCGCAGATCCCGCCGCTGGAAAGCCGCCTGGGGCTGAACTACCAGCGTGGCGACTGGAGCGCCGCCGCCCTGGCCCGGCTGGTGGACGGCCAGCACCGCATCGACGCCGGCAACGGCACCGTGGTGGGCCGGGACCTGGGCGACAGCGGCGGCTTCGCCACCCTGGCCCTGAACGGCGCCTGGCGCGTGAACCGTAGCCTGCGACTGAGCGCCGGCGTCGACAACCTGTTCGACCGCGCCTACGCCGAGCACCTGAACCTGGCCGGCAACGCCGGCTTCGGCTTCCCCGGTGACGAGCGCATCAACGAACCGGGCCGCACCGTCTGGGCGCGGATGGATCTGACGTTCTAGGGCCGCCCGGTGTCCCGGTCCGGCGCGCCGCTGACCCGTTCGGTGAGTGTCTGCACCAGCACATACAGGCCGGGGATAAGAATAATCCCCACCAGGGTCGCCGCCAGCATGCCGCCGAACACGGTGGTGCCCAGGGCGCGGCGGGCCCCGGACCCGGCGCCGGTGGCGAACACCAGCGGCAGGATGCCGAGAATGAACGACAGGGCCGTCATCATCACCGCCCGGAAGCGCTGCTCGGCGGCGATGCGCGCCGCCGCCTGGATGGACTGGCCGGCCTGCTCCCGTTGCACGCGGGCGAACTCCACGATCAGGATGGCGTTCTTGGCGGCCAGGCCGATCAACAGCACCATGCCGATCTGCGCGTACAGGGAATTGGCCTGGCCCGATACCCACAGGGCGAGCGCCGCGCCGGCCACCGCCACGGCCAGCGACAGCAGGATGCTCACCGGCAGGGTCCAGCTCTCGTACTGGGCCACCAGAAACAGATAGGCGAACACCAGCGCCAGGGCGAACACCAGCAGCGACGAGCCGGCGGTCTGCTTTTCCTGAAACGACAGGCCGGACCACTCGAAGGCATAACCCGCCGGCAGTTCACGGTCGGCCAGCGCTTCCACCGCCTCGAGGGCATCCCCGGAGCTCACCCCCGGGGCGGCGGCGCCGTTCACCGGCGCCGCCACATAACGGTTGTAGCTGGACAGCGAATAGGGAGCCAGCACGGTGCGCACGCTGGCCAGCACCCGCAACGGCACCATTTCACCCTGGTCATTGCGCACCCGTACCGCGAGCACGTTTTCCGGGTAGGCCCGGAAGTCGGCGTCGGCCTGCACGCTGACCTGGAAGATGCGGCCTTCGTGGGTGAAGTCGTTGACGTAGCGGCTGCCGAACACCGCCCCCAGGGTGGAATAGATGCGCGCCACCGGCACCCCCATGGCCTGGGCGCGGTCGCGATCCACATCCAGGTAGAGCTGCGGCACGTCGGCGCTGAACGCACTGGTGGCGCCGGCGACTTGGGGCAAGGCGTTCACGCCGGCGAGAAAGGCGCGGGTCACCTGGGCCAGTTGTTCCGGAGGCTGGCCCTGCAAAGCCTGCAAGCGCAGGTCGAAACCACCCACCGCCCCCACGCCGGGGATCGGCGGCGGCGAAAACACCGAAACGATGGCACCGGGCAGCACGCCCAGCTCCCCCTGAATGCGTGACTGCAACGCATCCAGGCGCAGCGACCGTTCCTCCCGCTCGCTCCACGGATCCAGGGTCACCAGCATGAAACCGCCATTGGGGCTGGAGGCGCTCTGCAACAGGCTGAAACCGGCCACCGAGATCACGTTCTCCACCCCCGGCGTCGCCAGCAGGCGCTCCTCCACGTCACTGATCAACGCCGTGGTGCGTTGCAGGGAGGCGCCGTCGGGCAGGCGGACATCCACGAACAGCGCGCCCTGATCCTCGTCCGGCAAAAAGCTGGAAGGCAGGCCCGAAAACGCCAGCAGAGCCACCGCGACAGCCAGGGCGATCCCCAGCGCGGCGGCCCACCAGTAGCCCACCAGACGTTCCACCAGCCGCGCATAGCCGCCCCGCACCCGGTCCAGCCCATCGGAAAACAAACGCAACGGCCCGCGCGCCGGGCGCGGTGGGCGCAGCAGGGTGGCGCACAGGGCCGGGCTGAGCGTCAGGGCCAGTACCGAGGACAACACCATGCTCGACGACAGCGTCACCGCGAACTGGCGGTACAACTGGCCATTGATGCCGGGAATGAAAGCGGTGGGCACGAACACCGCCAGCAGCACCAGGGTGGTGGAGATCACCGGGCCGGTGACCTGCCCCATGGCCTTCCAGGTGGCCTCCGGCGCGGGCAGCCCTTCCTCCTCCATGATCCTCTGCACGTTCTCCAGCACCAGAATGGTGTCATCCACCAGCACGCCGATGGCCAGGATCATCGCCAACAAGGTCACCGTGTTGGCGGAATAACCCACCGCCAGCAACACCGCGAAACTGGCGATCAACGACACCGGTACCGTCAGCGACGGGATCAGCGTGGAGCGCCAGTCGCGCAGGAATACGAACACCACCGCCACCACGATCAGGAAAGTGACGATGAAAGTGATGATGATCTCGCGGATAGTGACGTCCACGAAGCGGGTGGCGTCGTACACCGTGCGGTACTCGAAATCCTCCGGGAAGGTGGCGGCCAGACGCTGCAACTCGGCGCGCACTCCCGCCGCCGTGTCCACCGCGTTGGAACCCGGCGCCTGGTTGATGCTGAGCATGGCGGTCTGCTGGCCATTGAGCAGCGCGCTGGCGCTGTAGCTACGGGCCCCCAGCTCCACGCGACCGACGTCGCGCAGTCGCACGATACCGCCATCGGGATCGGAGCGAATCACGATGTTCTCGAAGGACTCCGGGTCCGAGAGGCTGCCCTGGGCGGTCAGCGTGTACTCCAGCGCCATGCCGTCCGGCGCCGGTTCACCCCCCACCTGGCCAAGGGACGCCTGCACGTTCTGGGTCTGGATCGCCGTTGCCACGTCCTCCGGGGTCAGCGACAGGGCCGCCAGACGACCGGGGTCGATCCAGATACGCATGGCGTATTCGGAGGTCCCCACCACCGAGGCCTGGCCGACGCCTGGCACCCGGGCAATCACATCGACGATGTTATTCGAGGCGTAGTTGGACAGGGCCAGCGCATCCATGGCGCCACCCGGCGAAATGAAGCCGATGGCCATCATGAAATCCGGGGAACTGGTGTTCACCGTGACCCCCTGCTCGGTCACGGAGGCGGGCAGCCGGGTCAGCGCCGACTGCAGCCGGTTTTGCACGTTGATACGGGCCAGATCCGGGTCGGTGCCCACCGCGAAGGTCACCGACAATGAATAGGTGCCGGCGTTGGAGGCGTTGGACGACATATACAGCATGCCATCCACGCCATTGACGGCTTCCTCGATGGGGCCTCCCACCGCCTCGGAGATCACCTGGGCACTGGCGCCGGGGTAGACCGCCGACACCTGCACGGTGGGCGGTGACATATCCGGATACTGGGTCACCGGAATGGCGCGCAACGCCAGGGCACCGGCCAGGAACATGACGATCGCCACCACCAGGGCGACCCGGGGGCGACGGATGAACACCCCGGAGATCATGGCTGCTCCGGAGCCGCGTTACCGGCCGGGCCGGCCTCGCTTTCGGTCACCGGCACGCCATCGGCGAGGCGCTGCGTGCCCTGCACCACCACGCGCTCACCGGCGCTCAGGCCATCACGGACGAACCAGCCCCGGTCATGGCGCTCGCCGGTGACGATACGGCGCTGCCGGGCCACCCCCTGGTCATCGATGACGAACACATATTCGCCCTCGCGATCACGCAGAACCGCCGACTGCGGCACCAGCGGCGCCGACTCCGCCCGAGCCGCGCCGATCAGCAGCGTGACGTACTGGCCGGGCACCAGCAGGCCGTCGGGGTTATCAAAACGAGCCAGGAACCCGAGCAGGCCGGTGCCCGGGTTGATTTCATTGCCCACCACGGCCAGCGTGCCGTGTCCCGGGTAAAGGCTGTTATTGGGCAGACGCAGGCGCATCGACACCGACGCCGGGTCCAGGTCATCCAGGGGGCCATACCGCTGCCGGAGAGAGACCACCTGCCCTTCCGGCAGGTCGAACGCCACGTAAACCGGATCGGTACGCACGACCCGGGCCAGCGCGCCCGACCCGGGACCGGCCAGATTGCCCCGGGTCAGCGCCGGCGCGCTGATCTGACCGGTGATCGGCGACGGCAGGTGGGTGTCGGCCAGGTCCAGGCGCGCGGCCCGGACTTGCGCCTCGGCGGTTTGCACCTCCGCCTCGGCGACCCGCAATGCCGCCTCCGCCTCGTCCAGGGAGGCCCGCGACACGGTGCCTCTCCGGGCCAGCGTGCGCATGCGCTCGTGGTTCTGGCGAGCGTTGTCACGGCTGGCCCGGGCCCGCGCCAGCCCGGCTTCGGCGGCGGCCAGCGCCGCCTCGTAACGGCGCGGGTCCAGGGAGAACAAAAGATCGCCCTCTTCCACCTGTTCACCACCGGTGAACGCTACCTCGGCGATCACCCCCTCTACCTGGGCGCGCACATCCACCGCCTCGATGGCCCGTACCCGGGCGACGAATTCCGTGCTCCGATCACGGGATTGCTCGGTGACCGCGCCGGTGACCACCGGCACCGCCGGGCCTGCTCCCTTCGCCACCGCGCCGGCGCCGGCGAGCAGCAGTGCCACCACCAGCGAGACCGCGCGCGGCACCGTGATTGCCTTATGCATTCCTAACAACCCCTTTTATCCGTCCTGGCCCGGCTTGCCCCACCGCGGCCGGGTCAACGGGCCGGATAGTACCGCACGGCCCCACCGAAACCCAGACGGGCGCCGGCGCGACACCTCCTCGACTGGTCGAGGGAGCGGCGTGGGGGTCAACCAGGGGGCAGAGCGCCCTCCACGTGCAACACCGGTCCATCCGGGTGATCGAGCCAGCGACTGCGCAGGCCATAGACAGCGGCCAGCCGCTCCGGGGTGAGCACCCGGGCCGGTGCGTCGTCCGCCAGCAGGCGGCCCCGGTCCAGCATCAACACCCGCGAGGCGAAGGCATTGGCCAGGGTCAGGTCGTGGCACACCAGCACGATCAGATAGTCGCCCTGCTCGGCCAGCGCCGCCAGGGTTTCCAGCACCCGGTACTGCTGGGCCGGGTCCAGCGCCGAGGTGCTTTCGTCCAACAGCAGCAGGCGCGGCCCCGGGGTTTCCCAGATCTGCGCCAGCACGCGGGCCAGATGCACCCGTTGCTGCTCGCCACCGGACAGCGACGGATAGGCCCGCCCACGCAGGTGGGCGACGCCGAAGCGGTCCAGCAGGTGCGCCACCAGCGGGTCGTTGGCGTTGCCGTGGCGGCGCCCGGGCAGGCCCAGGGCCACCACTTCATCGGCGCGCACCGGGAACCCCACCGGCGTGTGTTGCAACATCACCGAGCGACGCCGCGCCAGTTCCGACAGCGGCCAGTCCGGCAGCGGCCTGCCGTGCAGGGTCACGGCGCCGGCGTCCGGGGTAAGATCGCCGGCCAGGGCTCGCATCAGGGTGGACTTGCCGGCGCCGTTGGGGCCCAGCAGGGCCAGGCGCTCGCCGGCGCGGGCCTGGAAGCTCACCTCCGAGAGCAGCGCACGATCACCGGCGCGCACGGTCACGCCGGCCACGTTCAGCAGCGTATCGGTCATCGCTCAGACTCCGTTGCGGCGCAGCAGCAGCACCAGGAAGAAAGGACCGCCTAGCAACGCCATCACCAGGCCGATGGGCAATTCCGCCGGTGCCACCAGGGTGCGCGCCAGGGTATCGGCGAACACCGTGAGCAAGGCGCCGAGCACCCCGGCACCGGGGATCAGCCAACGGTGATCGACGCCGATCAACAAGCGCACCAGGTGTGGCGCCACCAGGCCGACGAAGCTGATCTGCCCGGCGGCGGCCACCGCCGCGCCCACCGACACCGCCCCCAGCACCATCACCGCGCGCTTGGCCCGGGGCACCGCGTGGCCCAGATGCAGGGCCGCCTGCTCGCCCAGCATCAAGCCGTTGAGCGGCCGTGCCAGCAGCGGCATCAGCACGATGCCGGCCAGCAGCCAGGGCGCCACCAGGGCGACGTCGGACCAGCGACTGTGCGCCAGGCTGCCCATGGCCCAGAACGTCAGGGTGCGCAGTTCGTTGTCATCGGCCAGGAAGGTGAGCACGCCGGTCAGCGCCATGGCGATGGCGCCGATGGCGATGCCCGCCAGCAGCAACAGGGCGACACGGGTCTCGCCGCCCCGGGAAGCGATGCGCCACATCAGGAAGGTGGTCACCAGGGCACCGGTGAAGGCGGCCAGCGGGATCGCCTGGTGGCCCAGGGCGCCACCGCCGAGCACGATCACCGCCACGGCGCCGAGGGCGGCGCCGGCGGAAATACCGATCAGGCCGGGGTCGGCGAGGGGGTTGCGGAACAGCCCCTGAAGGGCCGCGCCGGTGGACGCCAACGCCGCTCCCACCAGAGTGGCCATGATGAT
The DNA here is from genome assembly GCF_016785095.1 of Alloalcanivorax marinus. Classification (GTDB taxonomy): domain Bacteria; phylum Pseudomonadota; class Gammaproteobacteria; order Pseudomonadales; family Alcanivoracaceae; genus Alloalcanivorax; species Alloalcanivorax marinus_A. Next base: position 240,978 of record NZ_JAEKJB010000001.1, read on the forward strand.
GCGAGGCAGGCGCAGATCGCGCACCACCCGGTAGCCGGGCTCATCACCGGCGCCCCAGAGCCCCTGCCACAGGGTCGCCGGCGCCACCGACAGCGGGCCGGCCAGGGCGGCGATGACCATGCCCAACGCCAGCAGCGCGGCGAGCGCGCCAAGGGTCGGCGCCACCGGCCAGCGCCGGGGCTCAGCCTCCCTCACCGGTGACCACCTCCAGGACGTCTTCCATGGCGTCCGGCAGGCGCGGGCCGAAGCCCAGCAGGCGCATGCCATCGGCCACCAGCACCCGGCCATGGGCACCGGCATCCGTGCTTTCCAGCAAGGGCAACTGTTCCGGCTGGAAGCTGCCGGGGCGGGTCTCGGCGATGATGATCAACTGCGGGTCCGCGGCCAGCACCGCTTCCGCGTTGAGTGGCTTGTAGCCCTCCCCTTCCGCCACATTGGGCAGCCCCAGGGCATCCAGCAGGGCCTGGCCCTGGGTGCCCTTGCCCGCCACCTGCACGCCGTGGCGGCCAGCGGACAACACCAGCAGGGTGCGCGGCGGGTCCGCCAGCGGCAGCCGTTCATCCAGGGTCGCGAAGCGCTCGCGCAGCTCGGCGTTCAGTTGCTCGCCGCGCTCTTGCAGATCCAGCGCCTCGGCGACCTGCTCGACCCGGGCCAGCAGCCCGGTCGGGCTCCACTCCGGATCGATCACGCGTACTTCCGTGGCCTGCTTCAACTGAGCCACCGCCGGCGGCGGGCCGGCCTCCCCGGACAGCAGCACCAGATCCGGCCTCAGGGCCAGGGTGCCCTCCACCGGCAGCGCCCGCACATAGCCCAGCTTGGGCAGTTGCCGCGCCGCCGCCGGGTAATTGCTGGTGGAGTCCACCGCCACCAGCCGCTCGCCGGCATCCAGCGCGTAGACGATCTCGGTCAATTCACCGCCGGCCACCACCAGACGCTGCTGGGCCTGGCCGGCCACCGCCATGCACAGTGCCAGCAGCCCGATCAGAACTCGCATGCCATCCCTCATGCCATTACCGCTTCCACGGATTCGCGCACGAACGCGAACGCGGCCCGGGCGCCGCGCACCGCCTGGTCCTGCCCGGCGTCGCCCAGCCCCAGCTCATCAAGCTGGGCCTTGAAACGCTTCCAGTGCAGGCCGCGACCGTCCGGATGGCCGGCCAGATGACGGGCGCCGAAGTCGGCGCTCAGATCCAGCTCCTGCTGGGCGCGCTTGAACAGAAAGGCGGCCCCCAGATTGGAGCCCTCGTTGGTGTACAGCCAGCCGATCACGGCGTCGCCGTCTTCGATGGCCGCCGCCCGACCGGCGGCGCGGTCCGCCTCGATGTCGGCCTCGGCGATGCCCAGATCACGGCAATCCGCCTCGATCAGATCCACCCGGCTGCGCTCCAGCAGCCCCGGAAACCGTTGCTGCAGATCATCGCGCTCATAGAGCGGCGCGGTGGCGGTCTGGAAACGCAGCTGCACGCGCAGGAAACGGGCGTAGTGCGCGCGGTCCAGGAACGGCGACAGGGCGCTGATGCGGCTGTCCAGCGCGTCGTGGATGGCGTGGGTTTCCTGCTTGAGGCGGGCGGACAGAGTGCGGTCCGCTTGGGCGGGGTCGGCAAGCGTGGTCATCGGCTGTTCCTCGTGGTTATCCATGAAACGAGCCCGGGTTAAACCCGGGCCCTACCACTAAAGACGAACAGCTCGCGGATTTTCCTCACCGGAATGGTGAAATTCTGGCGCCGGCCATTGATCAGCCCACTTAGTGGACGCCGATCACCGATACGATCACCCCGGTGGTAATGGCGATCAGCACGAAATCATTGTCCACCTTGACCCAGCGGCGATCCTTGCCGGGCGCCGGCAGATCGTGGTGGCGCCAGTCATCGACGACGTGGCGATCACCCCGGTAGGCCTCCGGCAACCGATCCCCCTGGTGCCAGCCGGCGGGGTCCCGCTTGGAGGCGGCGGGAGCCGGTCGTGCTTCCGGGCCGGCCTGGTGATGCTCGGGGGCCGCGTTGCCACGGTGGTCGGGCTCATCCCCCGGGCGCGGGCCGGCCCAGGCGGTGGTCAGGCTGCCCAGGCTCAGGCACAGAATAAGAAGGTTGCGGGTGCGTGCGTTCATGACGGTGTCTCCGTTGGGTACGTACCACCACCCTGCCCGCTCAACGCGCAAGAAATGCGCCCGCTTTGTGCAAATAATCAGAAGCCACCACGGCCCCGCCCCGGGGTTTCGCTCAAAATGGGTTTCGCTCAAAAAAAGCCGGCGCTGGCGGCGCCCGGCTGTTCCAGAGCGTCGGCGATCAGATGCAGGGCCTGGGCCAGGTCCTGACGGCTGGCGGGACCGCCCAGGCACAGGCGCACCGCCTCCGGCGGCTTGCCATTGACGGCGAAGGCGTCGCTGACCACCACGTTGATGTTCTGGGCGCGCAGCCGGGCGGCGAACGCCACCCGGCTCCAGGCCTCGGGCATCTTCAACCACACATGGAACGCCTCCGGATGGGAGCGGTAATCGGCGCCGGCGAGAATCTCGGTGACCAGCGCCTGGCGGGCCTGGGATTCCTGGCGGGTCAGCGACAGCGCCAGATCGGCGGTGCCGTCCTGCACCCAGCAGGAGGCCAGCGCGGCGGTGATCGGCGAGGCCATCACGGTGGTGGCACGCAGGGTCACGGTGAGCCGGGACCGCACCCGGGCCGAGGGCAACGCCAGGTAGGCCACGCGCAGACCGGCCCCCAGGGATTTACTGAATCCGCACAGATAGTAGGTCAGCTCCGGCACCAGGCTGGCCAGGGCCGGCGGTCGGTGGCTGGGCAGCAAACCATAGGCGTCGTCCTCGATGATCGGCAGGTTGTGCTTGCGGGCGATCTGCGCCACCCGGTGGCGGCGTTCCTCGCTGAGCGTCACCGCCGCCGGGTTGAGCAGCACCGGGTTGCAGTACAGCGCCTTGGGGTGGTGTTCGGCGCACAACCGCGCCAGCGCGTCCGGGTCGAAACCGTCGTCATCCAGCGGCAACCCCACCAGGCGGATGCCGAGCTGGCCGGCGATGGCGCGCAGACCCGGATAGGTCAGGGACTCGCACAGCACCACGTCGCCGGGCCGCGCCAGGCTGCCGAGCACCGCCAGCAGCGCGCTCTGCACCCCCGGGCACACCAGCACCCGGTCCTCGCTGACGCGCAGGGGCCGGCGTTGCAGCCAGGCCACCGCCGCGTCCCGGTCCTCGGCGGACCCGCCGAACTCCTGGTAACGCATCAGCGGCTGCAGATCCGGCCCCAGGGCTCGCAGGCCCGCTTCCATGCGCTCTCGCAGCAGCGGGTCGCGAGGCTCCGGCGGCAGATTCATGGTCATGTCCACGGCGCGGGCGGCGCTGGCGCTACGCCGGCTGAGCCGGCCCGGCTGGCAGACAAAGGACCCCTGCCCCACCCGCGAGTAGATCAACCCGCGCCGCTGGGCCTCGTTGTAGGCCCGCGACACGGTGGCGTAGTTGAGGCTAAGCGCCGCCGCCAGGTCACGCAGCGGCGGCAGTCGTTCACCCACGGTAAGCCGACCGGCCAGGATATCGTCGCCGATGGCGTCGGCGATGCGCAGGTAGACCGCCTTGCCGCCGGTTTTGAGTTGCGGCCGCCAGCCGTCCTTTTTCGCACTATCGATGGTCATGCTCTGCACCAGGGTTGTTCACCGGCGCCGGGGGATGTCCGGCGCCGCGTACCGCTTTGATTGGTCGCCGGCCCGGGGCGCCGTCCGCATACCCCGGCCAAACGCCGCCCATTGGGCCACAACAGCCCAAACCAATCAATCAATTTAATACTTGATTGGCATCTTGATTGCAGTTGTTTGAGTGCCCGATCCCGGGCCATGCGCCGGCGCCCCGCGCCGGTGCGCGACACCCGACATACGCAGACACACGACATACGACATACGCAGAGGGAGGCGGCTATGCCCACCGTAGAAAAAGCAGCGCATCAAAAAGGCGATTTCTTCGTCGACTACGAAGAGAAGGTGTTCGAGGACGTCAAGGCGGAACCCGGCGAGAAGGCGCTGGTAACCTTCCATACCGTGGCGTTCGAAGGCTCCATTGGCCTGGTCAACATGCTTCAGGCGACGCGCCTGCTGCGCAAGGGGTTTGATACCTCGGTGCTGCTGTACGGCCCCGGTGTCACCCTGGGCTTGCAGCGGGGTTTCCCGACCCTGGGCGACGAGGCCTTCCCGGGCCATCTGGCGGTCAACAACCAGCTCACCAAATTCATGGGCGAAGGCGGCAAGGTGTATGCCTGCCGGTTCGCGTTGCAGGCTCTTTACGGCCATGGCGAGCCATCATTGATTGAGGGGATAACACCAATCAATCCTCTGGACGTGCTCGACCTGGTGCTGCTGCACCGCCGGGACAACGCCTTCATCCTCGACACCTGGACCCTGTAAGGAGGGCGCCATGAGCGAGGCAAGGATGGTACGGGCGGCGGCGGCGCAAATCGCGCCGGATCTGGAGACCGCCGGCGGCACCCTGGACAAGGTCCGCGAGTGGATCGACGACGCCGCCGAACAGGGTGTGCAATTGCTCGTTTTCCCCGAAACCCTGGTGCCCTACTACCCCTACTTCTCGTTCGTGCGCCCCCCGGCGCTCTCCGGCCCGGACCATCTCGCCCTGTACCAGCGGGCGGTGACGGTGCCGGGCCCGGAGATCGACCGGGTCGCCGAGCGCGCCCGCCACCACGGCATGGTGGTGGTGCTGGGCGTCAACGAACGGGACCGGGGCACGCTCTACAACACCCAGGTGGTGTTGGACGGCGACGGTCGGCTGTTGCTCAAACGTCGCAAGATCACCCCCACCTACCACGAACGCATGATCTGGGGTCAGGGCGACGCCAGTGGCCTGCAAGTGGTGGACAGCGCCGTGGGCCGGATTGGCGCGCTGGCCTGCTGGGAGCATTACAACCCGCTGGCCCGCTACGCGCTGATGACCCAGCACGAGGAAATCCACTGCGGCCAGTTTCCCGGCTCCATGGTGGGGCCGGTGTTCGCCGATCAGATCGAGGCGGCCATGCGCCATCACGCCGCCGAGTCCGGCTGCTTCGTGGTCAACGCCACCGGCTGGCTGGAGGACCACCAGATCAGCGCCATCACCGACGACCCGGCCCAACAAAAGGCCCTGCGCGGCGGTTGCATGACGATGATCGTGTCGCCGGAGGGCAAGGTGCTGGGCGAGCCGGTCACCGAGGGCGAGGGGCTGTGCGTGGCGGACCTGGACATGGCCCTGATTCTTAAGCGCAAGCGGATGATGGATTCCGTGGGGCATTACGCCCGCCCGGAATTACTGAGTCTGCTGATCGACCGCCGTCCGGCGGCCCCCGTTCATGACCTGAACGATTTGCACGACCTTCACGGCCCGCGCGGCGACGCCGCCGGGGCCTCCATCGGGAGCGATGAGCATGAGCAGCAAGAGTACCCGCTTCAATCAGCGGCTCATCAATGAGCTGCAGACCCGGGGCGTGCGGCTGAGCGATCCGGCCGCCGGCGCCCCCAGCCGGCGTGGCGGCGCCGGCCCCTCCGACCACAAGGCGGTGGAAATCGGCGGCAAGGTGGTGATGATTCCGGTGCACACCGCCGGCGCCGGCGACTCCCCCTATGAACTGGACGGCCGCCGGGTCACCCGGGGCGGCGAGGAGATCGCGCGCATGGCGTTCACCGACCGGCCGCGTTTCTACGATCTGAGCACCGCCGACGGCGTACCCTACTCCCACATCGCCACCCTGCACGGCAAGGACGTGCTCGCCACCACCGTGTTGCAGACCTGCATCCGTTACAACAACCGCAAGGTGTCCTGTCAGTTCTGCGCCATCGGCCAGTCCCTGGACGAGGGCCGCACCATCGCCCACAAAACGCCGGCGCAACTGGCCGAGGTGGCGAAAGCGGCGGTGGAACTGGACGGCGTCAAACACATGGTGATGACCACCGGCACCCCGAATCTGCAGGATCGCGGTGCCCGGGTGCTGTGCGACAGCGCCAGCGCCGTGCGCGCCGCCGTGAACCTGCCGATCCAGGGCCAGTGCGAGCCGCCGGACGACCGCGCCTGGTTCCGGCGGCTGCGCGACAGCGGCATCGAAAGCCTGGGCATGCACCTGGAAATCGCCACCCCGGCCCTGCGCGAGAGGATCATGCCGAGCAAGGCGTCGATCAGCGTGGACCAGTACCTGGAGGCGTTCGCCGACGCCGTGGATGTGTTCGGGCGCGGCCAGGTAAGCACCTATCTGCTGGCCGGCCTGGGCGACACGGTGGAAGACACCCTCGCCCTGTGCCGGCGGCTGGTGGCGCTGGGCGTATACCCGTTCGTGGTGCCGTTCGTGCCGATTTCCGGCACCCCGCTGGAACATCACCCTTCGCCCTCGGCGGTGCATATGCGCCGTATTCTGGAGCCGCTGGGCGCGCTGCTGCGCGGCGGCGGCCTGCGCTCGGCGGACATCAAGGCCGGCTGTGGCCGCTGCGGCGCCTGCTCGTCGCTGTCCGCCTTCGAGGACGTGGAGCAAGCCTCATGATCCTGGAGCCGGTGACCCCGTTCCGCAGCCGCGAGTACGCGGTGAAGCTCACCTCCGAGGCCTGGGAATACCAGGCCGCCCGTGACCTGCGTCGCCGGGTGTTCTGCCACGAGCAGGGCCTGTTCGACGGCGATGATGGTGATCCGCTGGACCGTCGCGCTCTGACCATCGTGGCGCTGGCCTATGTGGCCGGCGGCCCGGACGAGGTGGTCGGCACGGTGCGCATCCACAGCGACCGGCCCGGTATCTGGTATGGCTCCCGGCTGGCGGTGGCGCGTGGTTACCGGCGAGATGCCCATCTGGGCAGCGCCCTGATCCGGCTGGCGGTGGGCAGCGCCCGGGCGCGCGGTTGCGAGGCGTTCTTCGCCCAGGTGCAGGCCGTCAACGAACCCTTGTTCCGCGCCCTCCACTGGGACAGCCTTCGGCCCCTGGCCCTGCACGGTCGCGATCACGTGCTGATGCGCGCGCGCCTGTCCCACTACCCGCCGCTGCCGGACGGTCGGCTGCCACTGCTGGCCACCAGCCGGCAGGCATCCTAGGGAGGTCCGCATGGAGCTGGAGGCGCTGATCAGCGCGCTACGCGACGCCCCGGCGTTCGCCCACAAGGGCGATATCCGACCGGTGATGGCGGGCCTCGCCGGCCTCGACAGCGGCCACCTGCCGCTGGGCGACGACGCCGCCGCCCTGGCCGACGGCGACGGCTTTCTGCTGATGGCCATGGAAGGCTTCGTCAACGAATTCGTGGCCGCCGAGCCGTTCTTCGCCGGCTACTGTGGCGTCATGGTGAACGTCAGCGACATCGCCGCCATGGGCGGTCGCGCCCTGGCGGTCACCGACGCACTGTGGAGCCGGGGCGACGATCAGAGCGCGGCGATCCTGGCCGGGCTCCGCGAAGCGGCGGGCAAATACGGCGTCCCCCTGGTGGGCGGCCACAGCAACGCCCATTGCGACCGGCCGCAACTGTCGGTGGCGATCCTGGGCCGCGCCCGGGCCCTGCTCACCAGTTTCGATGCCCGCCCCGGCGATACCCTGCTGGTGGCCTGCGACCTGCGCGGGCGCTACCGGGCCGTGGGCGACAATTGGGATGCCAGCAGCGACGCTCCCGGGGCTCGCCTGCGCGATGACCTGGCGATCCTGCCGGGGCTGGCCGAGGACGGCCTGTGCCAGGCCGGCAAGGACATCTCCATGGCCGGGCCGGTGGGCACCGCCCTGATGCTGCTGGAAGCCTCCGGGGTAGGCGCGGAGCTGAGCCTGGATGCCCTGCCCCGGCCACCGGGGGTGCCGCTGGAACGCTGGCTGCGCACCTTCCCCAGCTATGGCTTCGTGCTGGCGGTGGCGCCGGACCGGGTGGCCGAGGTGACACGGCGTTTCCGGCGCCGCCAGCTGGCCGTGGCCGACGCGGGCCGGGTCACCTCCGGCGGCCATCTCACCCTGACCCTGGGCGACCAGCGGTTGCCGTTCTGGAACCACCACGAAACCCCGTACCTGGGGCGCCCCTTCCCCCCTTCTTCCCCAGCCCGTCATCAAGGAGGCCACTATGCCTGAAGTGCATTTCAACGTGCGCTGGCCGGATCACAGCGAACAGAGCTGTTACTCCCCGTCCACCGTGATCCACGATTTTCTGCGCGCCGGCGAGAGTTATCCGCTGGCGGAATTCCTGACCCTGAGCCGGGACGCCCTGACCCTGGCCGGCGACCGGGTGGAGCAAAAGTACGGTTTCCGCTGCACCAGCGCCGACAGCCAGTTACTGGCCCTGGAAACCAGGGGGCGGCAATTCGCCGGACAGGCCGACGCCCGCGTCACCGTGACCCGGGTAGGCGCCGCCACGCCCGCCCCTTCGTCCACCGACTCGTCCATGACCAACAAGGAATCCTCATGACCTTCGCCCAACGCCATTACCCGGTGATCGTGGTGGGCGGCGGCCAGGCCGGCCTGTCCACCAGTTACCTGCTCCAGCAACGGCGCATCGAACACCTGGTGCTGGAAAAGGAGCAAGCCTTCCACGCCTGGAAGGCGCAACGCTGGGACAGCTTCTGCCTGGTCACGCCGAACTGGCAGTGCCGACTGCCGGATCACCCCTATGACGGCGACGATCCCCACGGTTTCATGGTCAAGGAAGAAATCGTCGCCTGGATGGAACGCTTCCGTGCTTCCTTCGAACCGCCCCTGATCGAGGGCATTACCGTGCAGGCGGTGCGTGCCCTGCCGGTGGGCGGCTACCGCCTGGACACCGACCGGGGCCCGCTCACCGCCGACCAGGTGGTGATGGCGGTGAGCAGCTATCACCGGCCCAAGGTGCCGGACTACGCCCGCCGGCTGCCGGCGCGGATCAAACAGGTGGATGCCTCCGCCTACCGCAACCCGGCGACCCTGCCGGAGGGCGCGGTGCTGGTGGTGGGCACCGGCCAGTCCGGCTGCCAGATCGCCGAGGACCTGCACCTGGCCGGTCGTCGGGTGCACCTGGCGGTGGGACCGGCGCCCCGCGTATCGCGTTTCTACCGTGGCCGCGACGTGGTGGACTGGCTCGATGACATGGGCCACTACCGGATTCCGGTGCAGGAACACCTCACCGAGGACCAGGTGCGCGCCAAGGCCAACCACTATGTCACTGGTCGCGACGGCGGTCGTGATATCGATCTGCGCCGCTTCGCCCTGGAGGGCATGCGCCTGCATGGCCGGCTGGAGAATGTTGAATCCGGCCAGGCCCACTTCGGCGATGACCTGACCAAGAACCTGGACCAGGCCGATGCCACCAACGCCCGCATCAAGAACAGCATCGACGAATACATCGCCCGGCAGGGCATCGACGCACCGCTGGAAGCGCCCTATGAACCGCTTTGGGAACCGCCCCGGGACCTGGAGCGAGGACTGGACCTGGACGCGGAGGGCATCGCCGCCGTGATCTGGTGCATCGGCTACGCCCCGGACTTTTCCTGGATCGACGCCCCGGCCTTCGACGCCAGCGGCTACCCGAAACACCGGCGTGGCGTCACCGCCAGCCCGGGGCTGTATTTCCTGGGTCTGCCGTGGCTGCACACCTGGGGCTCGGGGCGCATCTATGCCATCGCCGAGGACGCGGAACATCTGGTGGACCACATCGAGGCGGCGCGGCTGCCCCTGCGCGAGCAATACCTGGCCGGTATCGCCTGATGCCTGAACGAAAAAAGCCCCGCCGTTCGGCGGGGCTTTCGGGTCGCGGAAAGCGGCGTTGTTGTTATTTGAAGATGTCGCCTTTTTCCGCTTTTTCCACCAGCAGTTTCGGCGGCGTGAAGCGCTCGCCGTAGGTGTTGGCCAGTTCCTGGGCGCGAGCCACGAAGCCGCGCAGGCCACCGTCGTACTGGTTCATGTACTGCACCACGCCGCCGGTCCAGGCTGGGAAGCCAATGCCGAAGATGGAACCGATGTTGGTGTCGCCCACCGAATCGATCACTCCTTCCTCGAAGCACTTCACCGTCTCGATGGCCTCGGCGAACATCATGCGCTCCTGCATGTCCTGGAACGGGATCGGGTCCCGGGCCGGGAACTGCTCTTTCAAACCGGGCCACAGGTGCGCCTTGCCGCCTTCCGGATACTCGTAGAAGCCCTTGCCGTCCAGCTTGCCCGGGCGATCCAGCTCGTTGACCATCTTCTCCATCACCGCCAGGGCCGGGTGTTGCCGGGCTTCACCGCCAGACTGCTCGGCGGCCTGCTTGTACTCGCCGGCGATCTTCAGGGACAGCTTCATGTTGATCTCGTCGATCAGCTTGAGCGCGCCCACCGGGTAGCCGGCCTGGGTGGCCGCCTGTTCGATGGAGTTGGCGTTCTGCCCTTCGCCGACCATGGCGATGGCCTCGTTGATAAAGGTGCCGATCACGCGGCTGGTGAAGAAGCCCCGGGAATCGTGCACCACGATAGGAGTCTTCTTGATCTGCAGGGTGTAGTCGAACACCTTGGCCAGCACTTCGTCGCTGGTGTTCTTGCCACGGATGATTTCCACCAGCGGCATCTTGTCCACCGGGCTGAAGAAGTGGATACCGATAAAGTTATCCTGCTTTTTCACGCCCTCGGCGAGGCCGGTGATCGGCAGCGTGGAGGTGTTGGAGCCGAGCACCGCGTCCGCGTTGACCACGTCCTCGATTTCCTGGAACACCTTGTGCTTGAGCTCGGTGTTCTCGAACACCGCCTCGATCACGAAGTCCACGCCTTCCAGATCCTTGGCGTCGGCGGCCGGGGTGATGCGCGCGAGAATTTCTTCTTTCTTCTCCTTGCTCATCTTGCCCTTGGACACTTCCTTGTCGAGCAGCTTCTCGGAGTAGGCCTTGCCCTTCTCCGCGTTCTCCATGGAAACGTCCTTGAGCACCACCCGGGCGCCGGAGCGGGCGGTGACATAGGCGATGCCCGCGCCCATCATGCCGGCGCCCAGCACCGCCACTTTTTCGGCTTTGTACTTGGGCACGTCCTTGGGACGGCTGGCGCCGGCGTTAATGGCCTGCAGGTTGAAGAAGAAGGCGTTGATCATGTTCTTCGCCACCTGGCCGCGCGCCAGTTCCACGAAGTAACGGCCTTCAATGGTGAGCGCATCGTCGAAGCCCACCTGGGCGCCTTCCACGGCGGCAGCCATGATGTTGCGCGGCGCCGGGTAGTTGGCGCCCTTGAGCTGCTTGCGCAGGTTGGCCGGGAACGCCGGCAGGTTCTGGGCGAACGCCGGGGTGCTGGGGGTGCCGCCGGGGATCTTGTAGCCTTTTTCGTCCCAGGGTTGTTTGGCTTTCGGGTTGGCCTTGATCCATTCCCGGGCCTTGGCCAGCATCGCGTCTTCGCTGTCGGCGATGTCATCGATGATGCCCACGGCTTTGGCTTTTTCCACCTTCAGCCGCTGGCCCTGCATCAGCACCTGCATCAGCGCGTTCTGGATACCCAGCATGCGCACCGTGCGCACCACGCCGCCGGCGCCAGGCAACAGGCCCAGAGTCACTTCCGGAAAACCGAACTGCGCCTTCGGATTGTTCAGCGCCACCCGGTGATGGCAGGCCAGCGCGATTTCCAGGCCACCGCCCAGGGCGGTGCCGTTAAGCGCCGCCACCACCGGTTTGCCCAGGGTTTCCAGGCGGCGCAGCTGCGCCTTGCCGGCTTCCACGCCCTTGGCGAATTCCGGCGCGTTTTCCTTGGTGACCTTGGCCAGATCACGCAGGTCGCCACCGGCGAAGAAGGTGCTCTTGGCAGAGGTGATGATCACCCCGGCGATGTTGTCCTTCTCTTTTTCCAGCCGGCTTACCATTTCTTCCATGGAACGCATGTAGCGCTCGTTCATGGTGTTCGCGGATTGCTGGGGATCGTCCAGGATCAGGGTGACGATGTTGTCCGCGTCCTGTTCCCAGCGGATCGTGCTGTCTTTATCGCTCATGGTCTCTCTCCGTTGGGTCCGTTACAGACGCTCGATGATGGTGGCGATGCCCATGCCGCCGCCCACGCACAGGGTGCACAGGGCGAATTTCTTGTCGCGGCGTTCCAGCTCGTCCAGCGCGGTGCCCAGGATCATGGCGCCGGTGGCGCCCAGCGGATGGCCCATGGCGATGGCGCCGCCGTTGACGTTGACCTTGTCGTGGCTGAGGCCCATGTCCTTCATGAAACGCATGGCCACGGAGGCGAACGCTTCGTTGATTTCCACCAGATCAATCTGCTCCACGGTCATGCCGGCTTTCTTGAGCACCTTGCGGCAGGCCGGCGCCGGGCCGGTGAGCATGATGGTGGAATCGGCGCCGCTGATGGCGGTGGCGACGATGCGACCGCGCGGCGTCATGCCGTAGTCCTTGCCCACCTGTTCATTGCCCAGCACCACCAGGGCGGCGCCGTCGACGATGCCGGAGGAGTTACCGCCGGTGTGCACGTGGTTGATCTTTTCCACCTGGTGATACTTCTGCAGGGCCACGGCGTCGAAGCCGCCCATCTCGCCCATCACCGCGAAGGAGGGATTCAGTTCACCGAGCTTGTCGGCACTGGTGCCGGGGCGGATGTGTTCGTCCTTTTCCAGCACCATCATGCCGTTGCGGTCCTTGACCGGCACCACGGAACGCTGGAAGTAGCCTTTTTCCCAGGCATTGGCGGCGCGGGCCTGGGATTCGGCGGCGAACTCGTCCACGTCCCGGCGCGAGAAGCCTTCCAGGGTGGCGATCAGATCGGCGCCGATGCCCTGTGGCACGAAGCCGGTGTTGTAGTTGGTGATCGGGTCCATGGCCCAGGCGCCGCCGTCGGAGCCCATGGGAACCCGGCTCATGGCTTCCACGCCGCCGGCCAGGATCAGGTCGTCCCAGCCGGACGCCACTTTCTGGGCGCCGGTGTTCACCGCTTCCAGGCCGGAGGCGCAAAAACGGTTGAGCTGGTAGCCGGCCACGGTGTCCGGCAAGCCGGCGGCCAGGGCGGCGGTCTTGGCGATGCAGGCGCCCTGGTCGCCGACCGGCGTGACCACGCCGAGCAGCACGTCGTCGATACGGTTCACGTCCATATCGGGGAAGCGGTGGCGCACTTCGTCGATCAGGCCCACCACCAGGTCCAGCGGCTTGACGGTGTGCAGGGAACCATCGCTCTTGCCGCGACCCCGCGGGGTACGGATAGCGTCATAAATATAGGCTTCGGTCATGTAACCTTTCCTCTCGCCTTGGGCAGTAACCGGCGCGGCGCGGGCGGGGCCCGGCGGCACCGGCGTCGGTGAAAAGCAGACCGCCAGGGTGCCCCAGGGCCGGGGCGGCGGCAATGACAGGAGTGCTCAGCGGCCCTGAGCGGAACGGCCAGCGCATCGCGGATCGCGGCTGAAGCCGCTCCTACAGCGTGCATAGAACCCGTAGGCAGCGCGCATAGAACCCGTAGGAGCGACCGGCGGCACTCCGCTTCAGTCGCGATCCCCCGGCGCAACGGCCATTGCAAGCGGCCTGGCGCGGCCCCAGGGTAACCACCAAACCGTAACAGGAGACTCCCATGCATTCCCTGGACGTGGCCCGTTCCCTGGCCTCCACCCTGGCCCAGCAGGGCCGGGGCATCGCCACCCACGGCGCCGCCCACCAGCCGGCGGAGCCGCTGGAACTCTATGATATGGAAGGCTGTCCGTTCTGCCGGCTGGTGCGCGAGGCGCTCACCGACCTGGATCTGGACGTGCTCACCTACCCCTGCCCCAAAGGCGGCGACCGCTACCGGCCGCTGGTGGAGAAACTGGGCGGCAAGCAGCTTTTCCCCTACCTGATGGACCCCAACACCGGCGTGGCGCTGTACGAGTCCGCCGACATCATCGACTACCTGTACCGTGAATACGGCAACCGTCCGGCCCCCACGGGCTGGCGGCTGCGGGCACGCACCGCCGCCTCCATGGCGGCCTCCGTGCCGCGTGCCGGGCACGGCCTGCGGGCCCGCGACGCGGAGGTGCCCGAGCAGGCGCTGATTCTGTATTCCTTCGAGGGCAGCCCATTCGCGCGGTTGGTGCGCGAGCGCCTGTGCGAGATGCAGATTCCCTATCTGGTGCGCCAATGCGGTCGCGATCAGTGGCAGGACTGGGTACTGCCGCCGGTGCGCAACGCCCTGGACATGGAGTACCTGCCCACCCAGCGCCACCGCCAGGAATTGATGGCCCGGGCCGGTCGGGTGGCGGTGCCCTACCTGATCGACCCGAACAGCGGCGAGGAGCTGTTCGAATCGGAACGCATTCTCGCCTACCTGGAGCAACGCTACGGTCACTGACCAACGACGGGAAAGCGTTTTTTGTTAAGCCGGCACCTTCTCCGTGCCGGAATTCAGTGCTATATAAGGGTGGGAATCATCCCACCCTAACCCAGCTTTAAGAGTAGTGAACGATGAGTCGTCGCCACTTTGATGACTACGACGCCCGCGAGTGGGAAGAAGAGCACAAACGGGTCGTCAGCAAGGAACGCCGTAAACGGGACGCCAAGAAACAGCGCCACCAGCTCGACGACGCGGACGACGCCCCCACGGGTCGGGTCCGCGTGCCGCGCCCGACGCACTGATCCTCCCCTCCCCGGCCCGGCCCGCCGACGGGGCAGCGTGCTGCTCCGCGGTTGGCTTTTGCCGCCATTTGCCATCCGCCCTTCACGCTATCACGCATGGCATTACGGGCTGTCAGGCCCTAGTATGAGTGTTTCCTTGAGGGCGTGTAGGAGGCGACGAGCCATGGGCGACTATGACGACGACCTGTTCCAACGTGAGATGACCGGCGTGGCGCCTCTCAAGGAAGACGACCGGATACACCCCGGTCGTCGCCGCGAGCCGACCCTGGCGCAGCGCCTGCGGCGGGCTTCCGCCAGCGCCCGGCCCAACCGCGACCCCAATCCCCTTTCACTGCCCGAGCAGGTGCCCCAGGCGGACCCTTACGACATCGTCGGACTGAAGAAGAACGGCGTGCAGGAAGGCGTGTACCGCAAGCTGCGGCTGGGCAAGTACGAACCCCAGGCGCGGCTGGATCTGCACCGGGTACGGCTGGCGGCGGCCCGCGATCAGGTCTACCTGTTTATCCGCGAGGCCCAGCAAAACGGTCTGCGTACCGTTCTGATCAACCACGGCAAGGGCCAGCACAGCGAGCGCCCGGCACTGCTCAAGAGCTATGTGCTGCACTGGCTGGAAGAATTCGATCAGGTGCTTGCCTTCCATAGTGCGCCGGCCAACCAGGGCGGCGCCGGCGTCACCCTGGCGCTGCTGCGCAAGACCGGCGACGCCAGCCAGAAGAACCGGGAGTTCTTCTACGAGCGCAGCCGCGCCCAGCGGTAAATGATCGCCGCAACGACCTCTAACGTTTGACCCGGTTCATGCCATTGATCGCCGCCACCCGGTACGCCTCGGCCATGGTCGGGTAGTTGAAGGTGGTGTCGATGAAATAGTTGATGGTGTTGTTGGGCGGCGGCTGGCGCATCACCGCCTGCCCCACGTGCACGATCTCCATCGCCTGGTACCCGAAGCAATGGATGCCGAGCACCGCCAGGGTATCGCGGTGAAACAGGATCTTCAGCATGCCGACCCGCTCACCGGTGATCTGCGCCCGGGCCAGGCTTTTGAAAAACGCCTGGCCTACTTCATAGGGCACCTTGGCCTCGGTGAGTTCCTGTTCGGTGCGCCCCACGGAACTGATCCCGGGAATAGTGTAAATGCCGGTGGGCACATCGGTGACCTGCTTGACCGGGCCGCCGTCGACAATGCCGGCGGCGCAAAAACGCCCCTGGTCGTAGGAGGCACTGGCCAGCGACGGCCACCCCACCACGTCGCCCACCGCGTACACCCCTTCCACCTCGGTTTGGTAGCGTTCGTCCACCGCAAGCTGGCCACGGCCATTGGCCTGCAAGCCGATGTTTTCCAGGCCGATGTTCTGGGTGTTGCCGGAGCGGCCATTGCTCCACAGCAACGCATCCGCGCGCAGCCTCTTTCCGGATTCCAGCTCCAGGGTAACGCCTTCGTCGTCGGCGACCACCCGGGTGTAGTGTTCGCTGTGGCGAATGGTGGCGCCCTGCTCGCGCAGATGATAACTGAGCGCGTCGGAGATTTCGGTATCCAGGAAATCGAGCAGGTGCTCACGGCTGTTGACCAGATCCACGCGCATGCCCAGGCCGGTGAACAGGCAAGCGTATTCGCAACCGATCACGCCGGCGCCGTAGATGATGATGTGCCGGGGCGTGTGGTTCATGCGCAGGATGGTGTCGGAGTCGTACACCCGGGGATGGTCGAAATCCACGTCCTCCGGATGATATGGCCGCGAGCCGGTGGCGATGATGATATTGCGGGTTTGCAGCAGCCACTGGCGGCCGGCGTCGTCGTCCACGCGCACCTGGTCGGGCGCCTGGATCACGCCACGACCGGCGAACACCTTGACCCGGTTGCGGATATAAAAGTCGCCGCGCACCTGCACCTGGGAATCCACCACTTCACCGGAACGCTTGATCAGATCCTGCCAGCGCACCTGACGCGGGTTGATCAAACCACGCAGCAACGGATTGCGCTGCGAGCGGATCACCTGGCGCACCTGGTGGCGCAGGGCCTTGGAGGGAATCGTGCCCCAGTGAGTACAGTTGCCGCCAATCTGATCGCCCTTGTCGATCACCGCCACCCGCAACCCGCCCTTGGCCGCCTGCATGGCGGCGGCCTCGCCGGCCGGGCCACTGCCCAGCACCACCAGATCCCATCCGGAACTGATATCCATAGACGCTGCTCGCCTCCCTTGTTGATGAACCGATACTGTGAAAGATTGGGGGGAAACCGCAAGGAGCCAAGTCATGGAACCGGATCCCTACGACAGCCCTCGCCCGGGCTCGAAACTGGGCCGCGCCGCCAAGGGCGGCGGTCGCTGGCTGCGGCGCCACCCGCTGGGAGCGCTGCAGATTCTACTGCTGATCCTGGTGTTGATCGTGGTCGCCCAGAACCTGGAGCCCACCTCCATCGACCTGCTGTTCTGGACCGTGGCGGCGCTGCCCAAGCTGATACTGATGCTGCTGAGCATGGTGGTCGGCGCGCTGGTCTGGGAGGGCCTGCGCCGGCGCTGGTTGAAACCCGGACGGCGCCATGGCGCCACGCCGAAGGACACCGGCGCTACCAGCCAAACACGTCCTTGACGAACGGAATGGTGGGCGCCCGCTGCCGGGCCAGGGCGGTGCGGTCCAGGGTGGCCAGCCGCTCCAGCAGCAGCGCCGGTGAACGCTCGCTGCGCATCACCATGAAGCGCGCCACCTCCGGCCCCAGCTTCAGCCCCCGTTCCCGGGCGCGCTCGGCCAGCAGGCCGGCCAGATCCTCCTCCTCCATGGGCTGAAGGCGGAACACCGGGCCCGCCGCCAGGCGCGTGGCCAGGTCCGGCAACAGCCAGCCCAGCGCCCCGGGCGCCGCCGTGGCGCTGAACAGCAGCGCGCCACCGCGCGCCATCATGCGGTTGTAGAGGTGAAACAAGGCTTCTTCCCAGGCCGCCTCGCCGGCGAAGCGGTCCACGTCGTCCACCGCCAGCAGATCGAACTGTTCCATGGACTCCAGCACGTCCGGCACCAGCGGCAACAACTCGGCGGCGGGCAGCAGGCAGGCATGGCGGCCCAACTCCTGGGCACGGCGCACGGCGCCCTCCAGCAGGTGGCTGCGGCCCTGCCCGGCGGCGCCCCAGATGAACACCTGGCGCTCCTCGCCCTCGGCGGCGGCGCGCACCGTGGCCAGAGCGGCGCCGTTGGGGCCGGCATGGAAGTTATCCAGCGCGTGGCCCTCGCGCAGTTCCAGGGCCAGGGGCAATTGACTCATCGCAGGCAGTAGGTCAGTGGCGGCGCGGCCGGATCACCGCAATCACGCACCGCGTCCAGGCTGGCGACCAGACGCGCCAGCTCGGCGCGGTCGCCGGAGAACGCCAGCTCGAACTGCACCCGATCATCGCTGACCACGCGCAGGGCCACCTTGCGCACCGGGCCCAGGTCGGCCAGTTCCTGGTAAAGACGATGCCAGGCGCCGAGGGTATCGACGCCGCGCACGGTGATCACCCGGTCGTCGCGCAGCAGGATATCGCCGCCGGCAGGGCTGCCGGCGCCGATTACCGGCGGCGACGCGGGCCCATCGCCGGCAGTGTCCGGCGCCGTGGATTCCGGTTCATCGCCGCCCACCGCGTAGCGTTCGGCCATCTGATCGGACAGCGCGGCAATGAAATCGTCCAGGGCGGCGTCGGTGCCATCGGCGCGGGCACGCTCGCCGGCCACCGCCTCGCCGTCGTGCAACAACCGCCAGTTAAGGGTGGAAGCGGCGCCATCGTAGAGTACCGCGGTGGCCACCCAGGCGGTGTCGTAGCGGCGCGAGGCCTGCAGCACCGGCCCGTCGAAGCGGCCGCGCACATCGGCCACGGTGACCGTGTCCCGGTCACGCTGGTCGCCTTCCGGCAGCACCAGCGACAGACCACGGCGCTCCGCCACCTGCTCGAGGCGCCGGGCCAGAGGGTCGCCACCGGTGACCAGGTCGCCGCGTCCGGTGCCCTCGGTGACCAGCCACACCAGCACCGGCGGCTGGCTGCCGCCCCAAACCGGGGCACCGTGGTCGGCCAGATAGCGGGTCAGGGCGCGATCGTCGAACAGCGCGCTCAGGCGCGGCGGCTCGCCGGCCTCGTAGGAATAGCGGGACAGCCAGCGCCGCGGGTCGGCCAGCGCCTCGGCCACGCCCGGCAGCTCCGCCACCCGGTCGCGACCGGTGAGCCGCGTGATGACCGTTTCCAGCCCCTGGCGCAGCGCCGCCTGCCGGGCCTCGTCGCCGCGCGGCTGGTCCCCTTGCAGGGGCACCGACACCTGGCCGGCCTCCGCCGCCCAGGCCGGCGTCGCCGCCAGCAGTACCATCACCAGACACAACAACAATCGATACATCGATACGTCCAAAACCGGGTTTGTGAGCGCGCGCCATTATCCCTGATATGACCGCCTCTGGCGAACCGGATTCCCACGGATGCAAATAGAATGAACAGGCCCTAGAATACGCAGCCTTCAAGCCCCCAGGAGCCCCTTGCCATGAGCGAACAGAAACGGCCGTTGACCTACCGCGATGCCGGCGTCGACATCGATGCCGGCAACGAACTGGTAAAACGCATCGCCCCGGTGGCGAAACGCACCCAACGCCCGGAAGTGCTCGGCGGCCTGGGCGGTTTCGGCGCCCTGTGCGCCCTGCCCGAGGGCTACAAGAACCCGGTTTTGGTGGCCGGCACCGACGGCGTCGGCACCAAGCTGCGCCTGGCGATGGAAAACGACCGCCACGACAAGGTGGGCATCGACCTGGTGGCCATGTGCGTCAATGACCTGGTGGTGGGCGGCGCCGAGCCACTGTTCTTCCTGGACTACTACGCCACCGGCAAGCTGGACGTGGACACCGCCGCCCGGGTGGTGAGTGGCATCGGCGAGGGCTGCGAACAGGCCGGCTGCGCCCTGATCGGTGGCGAAACCGCCGAAATGCCCGGCATGTACCAGGGCGAGGACTACGACCTGGCGGGCTTCTGCGTGGGCGTGGTGGAGCGTGACGGCGTGCTCGACGGCTCCGCCGTGGAAGCCGGCGACAAGGTGATCGGCCTGGCCTCTTCCGGCCCCCACTCCAACGGCTACTCCTTGATCCGCCGCATCCTCGAACAGGCGGACAGTACCGAGATCGACGGCCAGCCGGTGATCGACCTGCTGCTGGAACCGACCCGTATCTACGTCAAACCACTGCTGGAACTGATCAAACAGGTGCCGGTGCACGCGCTGGCCCACATCACCGGCGGCGGCCTCACCGAGAACCTGCCCCGGGTGCTGCCCAACGGTACCCGCGCCGTGATCGATACCGCCGCCTGGCAGTGGCCGCCGGTATTCCAGTGGCTGCAGGAACAGGGCCAGGTACCGGTGCCGGAAATGTACCGTACCTTCAACTGCGGCGTGGGCATGGCCGTGGTGGTCCCCGACAACGCCGTGGACCAGACCCTGGCGCTGCTTGCCGCCGCCGGCGAGAGTGCTTTCCTGATCGGCGAGATCCGCGCCAGCGACAACGACGAACCGGAGGTGCTGCTGGAAGGCGTGGCCCCGTGACGCACCGGCTCGCGGTGCTGCTCAGCGGCGCCGGCACCAACCTGCAGGCCATTCTCGACGCCATCGCGACCGGCGATCTGCCGGCCCGGGTCACGCTGGTGCTCAGCAACCGCGCCGGGGCGCCCGGCGTGGCCCGGGCGCGGAGGGCCGGGCTGCCCACGGCGGTCATCGATCACCGCGACTACCCGGACCGCGAGGCCTTCGAGCGGGCCATGATCGGGCGCATCGACGCCGCCGGCGCCGATACCGTGGTGCTGGCCGGTTTCATGCGCATTCTTTCACCACTGTTCGTGCGCCATTACCGGGGCCGGCTGATCAATATCCACCCATCCCTGCTGCCCAAGTACCCGGGGCTGGACACCCATGCCCGCGCCCTGGCCGCCGGTGACGCCCGGCACGGCTGCTCGCTGCACTTCGTCACCGACGAACTGGACGGCGGACCACTGATCGCCCGGGCCGAAGTGGCCGTGGAACAGAACGATAACGTCGAAACCCTGTCAAAACGGGTTCAGCAACAGGAACACAGCCTGTACCCTCGGGTTCTTCGATGGCGCGCCGAAGGCCGCCTGCATCTGACCGACCAGGGAGTGGAACTGGATGGCGAAACCCTGCCCGCCTCGGGCCTTTCACCGGGCACTCCGGCTTAGCGGCCTGCTCGCCGCGCTGACGCTGGGCTCCACCGCCATGGCGGCGCCGCCGGTGGCCGCCTTCCAAAGCGAATACCGCCTCAAGGCCGCCGGCTTTCCATTCTCGGTGGGTGCCACCCGCTCCCTGAGCCCGGCCGCCAACGGTGGCTGGAAAATGGAGGTGAAGGCCAAGAACTTCATCGGCGAGATTCGCGAGACCTCGTTGTTTGAGTGGCAGGGCTGCGTGCCGGTGACCCGCTACTACGGCTACCGCCGCGCCGGCCTGGGCCGGGTGAAGACCGCCGAACTGCGCATCGACCCGGCCACCCACCGGGCCACCAGCGAGCGCAGCGGCCATGAGCCGCGCGACTACGACGCTGGCGCCGCCGCCACCGACGAGATCGCCCTGCCACTGGCGCTGCAATGCATGCTGTCCCGGGATCAGGACAACCTGACCCTGCGGGTGGCGGACGAACGCGAGGTGGAAACCCACCGTTACCAGGTGGAAGGCCGGGAAACGCTGGAAGTCGGCGACCGCGAAGTGGCGACCATCAAGGTGCGTCGCGTGCGCGAGCGCGACAACGGCCGCGAGACCTGGCTGTGGTTCGCGCCGGAGCACGATTACGCCCTGGTGCAACTGGTGCAGCGCAACAACGACGGGCGCCACGTGCTGCGCCTGGAGAACTTGCCCTGATGCGTTTGCCCCTGATCCTGACGGCGTTGCTGTGGCTGGCGCCGCTGATCGCCGGCGCCGCGCCCCTGGCGCCGTTCTCCGCGGAATACCGCATCTACGTCAACAAGATCCCCACCACCATCAAGGCCACCCTGGTTCTCGAGCCGGTGGCCGGTGACGACCGCTACCACATGTTGTTCGAGGCCCATTCCTTGCTGCTCAACAACCGCGAGGAAAGCTGGTTTCACTGGAACCGCTGCGCGCCGCGCACGATTCGCTACGAGCATGAGTTCAACGGCTTCGGCAAGCACCGTTATTACCACACCGATTTCGACTGGGACAAACCCGGCGTGATCACCAAGTCCGACGATGGCGTGGAAGCCTTCGCCATTCCCGAGGACGCCCTGGACGAGCTGAGCATGCTGCTGCGCGCGCGCTGCGTGTTCGCCAGCGGTGACAAGGAATACGACGCCACCAGCGTGTACGGTGACGACCTGCGTCATCACCATTTCGTGGTGGTGGACCGGGAAACCATCGACACGCCCATGGGCGAGCTGGACACCCTGGTGGTGGAAAAGAAACGGGACAAGGACCGGGACGAAAAACGTCGCACCCTGTTCTGGGTAGCGCCCAAGGTGGGCTACATGGTGGTCAAGGCCCGGCACATCGAGAGCGCGCTGCTGCACGGCGAGCTGATCATGCGGGAGTACAACGGGCCCTTGCCGGAATAAGACGGGTGCAGGATGCAGGCGCGATGGGTTTCAGGCGCGCGGCAGGGTCACGCCCTTCTGGCCCTGGTACTTGCCGCCGCGGTCCTTGTAGGACGTTTCACACACCTCGTCGGATTCCAGGAACAGCATCTGCGCCACGCCCTCGTTGGCGTAAATGCGCGCCGGCAGGTTCGTGGTGTTGGAGAATTCCAGGGTCACATGCCCTTCCCACTCCGGCTCCAACGGCGTCACGTTGACGATGATGCCGCAGCGCGCGTAAGTGGATTTACCCAGACAGATGGTCAGCACGTTACGGGGGATGCGGAAGTATTCCACGGTGCGCGCCAGGGCGAAGGAATTGGGCGGGATGGTGCAGTAATCACCCTTGATGTCCACGAAACTCTTTTCGTCGAAGTGCTTGGGGTCCACGGTGGCCGAGTGAATATTGGTGAACACCTTGAACTCATCGGCGCAGCGCACGTCGTAGCCGTAGCTGGACACGCCGTAGGAGATCAGCTTCTCGCCGTCGGCATCGGTGCGTACCTGCCCGTCCTGGAACGGCTCGATCATGCCGTGCTCCAGGGCCATGCGTTTGATCCAGCGGTCGGCTTTGATGCTCATGGAAGTCCTTTATGTCGGCGTCGACGGAATCGGGCAATGGTACCCAAGCGGCGGTGGAAAAACAGCCCCGGGGTGAAAAGCCAGCGTAGGAGCGAGCGACTTCAGTCGCGATCGCTCAATGCTGGGTCATCACCTTGGGAAACGGCCGCCGGCCGGCGCGGGTCAGCGACAGCCGCGCCGCCATGCGCCGGGCGGTGTCGCGGTAGATACGAGCTTCGGCGCTGTCCGGCTCCGCCACCACCGTGGGCGTGCCGCCGTCGGCCTGCTCGCGGATGCGCAGTGACAGCGGCAGCGAGCCGAGCACCGGGGCGTCGTATTCCCGGCTCATGCGCTCGGCGCCCCCCTGCCCGAAGATGTGTTCCTCATGGCCGCAGTTGGAGCAGATGTGCACCGCCATGTTCTCCACCACGCCGAGCACGCCCACATCCACCTTGCGGAACATTTCCACGCCCTTGATGGCATCCAGCAAGGCAATGTCCTGGGGCGTGGTCACCACCACCGCGCCGGCCACCGGGATTTTCTGCGCCAGGGTCAACTGGATATCGCCGGTGCCGGGCGGCAGATCGACGATCAGATAATCCAGGTCGTGCCAGGCGGTCTGCTGCATCATCTGGGTCAGCGCGCCACTGGCCTTGGGCCCGCGCCATACCACCGGGGTCTGTTCGGTGATCAGGTAGCCCATGGACATGGTCTGCAGGCCGTGGGCCGGCACCGGAATGAAGGTGTTGCCGTCGCGTACTTCCGGCCGGGTGCCTTTGGGTAACCCCAGCATCACCGGCTGGCTGGGCCCGAAGATATCGGCGTCCAGCAGCCCCACCCGCGCGCCTTCCGCGTGCAGCGCCAGGGCCAGGTTCACCGCCGTGGTGGATTTGCCCACCCCGCCCTTGCCGGAGGCCACCGCGATCACATTGGCCACCTGCAGCATGGACGGCATGTCGTGCTGAGCACGGTGCGGCGTGATATGCACCGCCAGATTCAGGTCCAGCTCGCGACCTTCCAGCAACGGCGCCACTTTTCCCTCGATGGCGGCGCGTAACGCGGGCAGCCGCGACTGGCAGGGGTAGCCAAGGCGCACCACCAGGCGCACGGCGGTATCGCTTTCCACGATTTCCTTCACCGTTCCCGCGGAAATCAGGTCCACGCCCAGATCCTCGGGGATCAAATCCGCCAGGGACTGTCTAATCGCCTGTTCAATTCGCATTTCAGGACCTCCTGCATCCGGGGAGGGAATGATAAAGTTGCGGGCTGGACTGAACCAGCCCCCGATCAAGGAGATCAACATGGTAAAACCCGCCCCCCTGTTCGCCGGCCTGCTGGCCGCCCTGCTGCTCACCGCCTGCGGCGCGCCCGCCGGGCCGCAACAGCGGGACACCGTCAATGTGTCCGGCGAGGGCAGCGTCAAGGCGCGCCCGGATGTGTTCTCGCTGACCGCCGTGGCCCGCGAACGGGGCGATGACATCGCCGCCATGAAAAGCACCGTGGACGACCAGGTGCGGGCGATGCTGGACCTGGCCGATGACCTGGATATCCCGGAAAAGAGCGTCACCGCCAGCGATATCCAGATCAGTCCGGAGTGGCAGTACCAGCCCGAACGCAAGCTGATCGGCCATCAGGTCAGCCGTGAGGTCACCTTCAAGGTGTCCGGGGTGGAACGCTACGCGGAACTGGCCGACGGCCTGGCCGGCCAGGGCCTCAAGGAACTTCGTCCGGCCGGCAGCGAAATCAGCAACGCCGACGAACTGGCCCGGCAGGCACTGGAAAAAGCGGTCGAGGACGCCCGCGACAAGGCCAGGATTCTGGCCCGCGCCGCTGGCCGCGACCTCGGCGAGGCCATGCAGATCAATGCCCAGGGCTACCAGATGCCCCAGCCAATCATGATGCGCGCCGCCATGGCCAAGGAAGACAGCGCCGAGAGCTACCGCCCCGGCGAGCAGGACGTCACCGCCAGCGTGCAGATCACCTTCGAGCTGGAGTAACACGCCGGCATGGACCCGCTGGGTTTCATCTCGGTGGCGGCGCTGCGCCAGTACCTGGCCAGCGCCCGGGTTCTGCGCGTGGACGTGGACCAGGCCCTGGCCACAGCGGGCATCGCCGCCACCGAGCTTACCGACCCTGAAGCGCGCATTCGCGGCGCCCGCTTCGAGCGGCTGCTCAATGAACTGATCGAGCGCGGCAACGACCCGCTGTTCGGGCTGCACACCAGCGAGCACGTGCAGCCCGGCTCCTACAACGTGATGGGCTACATCGCGATGAGCGCCGGCACCGTGGGCGAGGCGCTGTCCAAGGTGTCCCGCTACGAAAAGCTGGTCGGCGACATGGGTACCACGGAAACCCGCCTGCACGAAGAACACTCGGAAATTCTCTGGCATTGCCGTTATCCTCGCCAGCCGGCGCGCCGCCATCTGATCGAGAACGTGTTCGGCTCCTGGCTGCACTACACCCGCTGGCTCACCGGCGATCTGAGGCTGGCGCCCGGCGAGGTATGGTTCGAGCATCCCGGGCCCCGCTTTCTGCACCAGCAGCGCGAATACGAGCGGGTGTTCCGTTGTCCGGTGCGCTTCAACCGTCCCTATTCAGCGCTGATCGGCCCGCGACGGTTACTGGACTACCCCCTGCGCCAGCCGGACCCTACCCTGCTGTCGACCCTGGAGGCCCATGCCGCCCGCCAGCTACAGGCCCTGGGCATCGCCACCAGCCTGGGACAGCGCGTGCGCCAGTGCCTGGAGGCCGCCTTGGGGGGTCGCCTGCCGGACCGCGACCAGGTGGCCCGGGAACTGCGCCTGAATACCCGCACCCTGCATCGCCGCCTGGCCGCCGAGGGCACCGGCTGGCAGCGTATCCTCGACGACGTGCGCCTGGAGCGCGCCAAGCAGCGGCTGCGCGACAGTGACTGCCCTCAGGGCGAGATCGCCGAGGACCTGGGTTACGCGGACATCCGCTGCTTCCAGCGCAGCTTCAAACGCCGCACCGGGCTGACGCCGGGCCAGTGGCGCCGCGGCCTCCGGGACGCTGGCTGAGAGCGCCGTTTCTTTTTGACATTGTTCGATGTCAATATTAATGTCTTGTCGGACAATCCAAGCGATGAAAGCGCGCCGACCGCCGCTAGACTGGCCCGCGAACACAATAAAAGTGCCAGGGAGAACCGCCAATGAAACGCACGCTCAAGCAGCTTGAGCGCGCCATCGAGCACGCCAGCACCCATGAGGAATGGCTCGAGGCCAGCCGTGAACACGACCGGCTGTCCGGCGCCAATGACTGGAAGGAAATCGACCGCTCCCCGCACTACGACTACGAACTGATCCGCAACCGACTGTGGCAGATCCGCCAGGCCCGCGAGCGTGGCGACGTCAACAAGCTGGTGTTCCACCTCCACGAAGGGCTGCACGGCAACCTGGGCAATATCTCCAACCCGGCCCTCTATGGCCACGCCCGGGTCGGTACCAAGCAACTCATCGAGCGTTACCTGGATGAGGTGTGCACCGCTCTGGAGTGGGTCTGTGACGGCGACTTCAAGGACTTCGGGCTCAAACAGAAACTGGACTTCTTCGAGACCACCGGCGCCGCCTTCGGGCAAAGCTGCCTGATGCTGTCCGGCGGCGCCGCCCTGGGCCTGTTCCACGTGGGCGTGGTCAAGACGCTTTGGGAGCACGGCCTGCTACCGTCGGTGATTTCCGGCTCCAGCGCCGGCAGCATCGTCGCCGCCGTGGTCGGCACCCACAACGACAGCGAGCTGGCCGCCAAGCTGGAGCCGGAGAACCTGTATCTGGAAGCGTTCCGGGCGATTGGCTGGAAGGGCGTGCTGCGCGGCACCCCGGTGCTCGATGGCGACCATCTGGAAGCCTGCCTGGAAGAGAACATCCAGGACCTCACCTTCGAAGAGGCGTATCGCAAGACCGGCCGCGAAATCAACATCACGGTCAGCCCCTACGACCGCAACCAGCACGCCCGCCTGCTTAACTGGCGCACCTCGCCCAATGTGTTGATCCGCAAGGCGGCCCTGGCCAGCTGTGCGATTCCCGGCATCTACCCGCCGGTGACCCTGTGGGCCAAGAGCCTGGACGGCGAGCGGGTACCCTATATTCCCGGCCGCAAGTTCGTGGACGGCTCGATCCAGGACGACCTGCCGATTCGCCGCCTGTCGCGGCTGTTCGGCGTCAACCACTCCATCGTCAGCCAGACCAACCCCCATGTGGTGCCGTTCCTGCCGCGCAGCGAAAGCACCAACTCCAGCCTCAGTACCCTGGGCGACTGGGCGATCCGCAATGTGTCCATGAACCTGCACTACGCGCTGGAGCTGGTGCGTCGCCGGGTGCAATCCAACGACCTGGGGCTGATCGTGGACAAGGCGCAAACCGTGGTGAAGCAACGCTACATCGGCGATATCAACCTGATTCCACCGCGCCAACCGCTCAATGCTCTGCGCGTGCTCAGCAATCCGTCCCTGGATGATGTGCGCGCCTTCATCCGCGCCGGCGAGAAAAGCACCTGGCCAAAGCTGTGGATGATCGGCAACACCACCCGCATCAGCCGCACCTTCCGGGCCTGCCGCGAACGGCTCGACCGCCTGGAGGAGCGCACCCTCAACCGCCTGCAGATGGTGGCCACGGTATAGCCCATGCGCCGGGCCCCGCCCGGCGCTATTTGCTTAGCTCGATTCTTTCTTTCACGGCCCTTTAAAGGCGGCGTGCAAGCCTCTATGTTTGGAACATTGGTATTCAACGGATTCGTGATTACACAGACCAGGAGGCACGACATGGCACTGCAGCTCGGCGATACCGCCCCGGATTTCAAACAGGATTCCACCGAAGGCCCGATTTCCTTCCACGACTGGGCCGGCGACAGCTGGGTGGTGCTGTTCTCCCACCCCAAGGACTTCACCCCGGTGTGCACCACCGAGCTGGGTGAGGTGGCGCGCCTGAAGCCCGAGTTCGACAAGCGCAACGTCAAGACCATCGGCCTGTCGGTGGACCCGCTGGACGACCACAACGCCTGGTGCGGCGACATTGAGGAAACCCAGGGCTCAGCCCTCAACTTCCCGCTGCTCGCCGACGCCGACCGCACCGTGTCCAACCTGTACGGCATGATCCACCCCAATGCCGACAACACCCTCACGGTGCGCAGCGTGTTCATCATCGACCCCAACAAGAAGATCCGTCTGACCATCACCTATCCGGCCAGCACCGGCCGTAACTTCGACGAGATCCTGCGGGTCATCGACAGCCTGCAGCTCACCGACGGCTACAAGGTGGCCACCCCGGTGAACTGGACCGAGGGCAAGGACGTGATCATCGTGCCCTCGCTGAACAACGAGGAAGCCGCCAAGCTGTTCCCGGAAGGCTGGGACGAGAAAAAACCCTACCTGCGCATGGTCAAGCAACCAAAGCGCGGCTGAGCCCGACCACCGGCACGCCCATCGGCGTGCCGGTTCCCCTCCCGACTCCGGGGCTTATTGGCCCGCCGGTCGGCGCCCGATCAGGTTCATCGCCTTGAAGCTCGCCACCACCTCACCGTTCTGATTGATCCCCTCCACCAGGGTATGCACCAGGCCGCGATCCGGCTTGGACCGCGAAGGCCGGGCATCGGTGATGGTCAGCCGCACGCGTAGCTGATCGCCAGGGCGCACCGGCTTAATCCAACGCACCTCGTCCACCCCCGGCGAAGCCAGGCTGGCCACCGAGGTGAGGTAATGATCCACGAACAACCGCATCATCAGCCCGATGGTGTGCCAGCCGCTGGCGATCAGCCCCTGGAAGGGGCCCCGCGCCGCCGCTTCGGGATTGATGTGCATGGCCTGTGGGTCGAAACGGCGCGCGAAGTCGATAATGTCGCTCTGTTCGGCGCCAATGGGACCGTACTCGAACGTCGCTCCTTTCTGGTAGTCCTCGAAGTAACGTTGATCCGGCGGGGTGCTGAAATCGGACATTGGCATGGTCGTGCTCCGTGTTATGGCGCTGGGTCATGAGTGGATATTGAACCGGGGCGCCCGTTTTTCCAGGAATGCTCGCATGCCCTCCTCACGATCAGCCAGTGAGAGGCTGTGATGGAAAGCGGCCCGTTCCCGGCGCAACCCTTCTTGCAGCGGAAGGCTGGCGCCGGATCGCGCGGTCCGCTTGATCAGCAGCAGGACCTCCCCGGACAGCGACGCCATGTCGGCCACCAGCCGGCGCCCCTCCTCCAGCAGATGCTCCGTCGGCACCACACGCGAAACCAAGCCGCCACGCTCCGCCTCCCGGGCATCCATGCGGCGCCCGGTGAGCAGCAGATCCAGCGCCTTGGCCATGCCCAGCAAGCGCGGCAGACGCTGGGTGCCGCCCGCCCCGGACAGGGTACCAACCCGCACCTCCGGATGGCCGAATACGGCGTTCTCCGCCGCCAGCACGATGTCGCACATCTCCACCAGCTCGCAGCCGCCGCCCAGGGCAAAGCCCTGCACCAGTGCCACCACCGGCTTCGGGAAGTCACCCAGCGGCGCGCAGCAGCCGGCGAAATCCGTGCCACGGGCCTGCTCCGCGCTGATGTCGAGCATTTCCTTGATATCGGCGCCGGCGGCGAAATGATCCCCCTCCGCACGCAGCAGCACCACCCGCACGTCGGGCGCGGCGGCCAGCCGTTCAAGATGATCGGCCATGGCGTCGGTCAGGGAGCGGCACAGGGCATTGCGGGCGGCGGGCCGGTCAATGATCAGCTCGGCGTAGCCGGCGGGATCTTGCTGGCATCGAATGAAATCGGACTGCATGGGCATCTCCTGGCAAGAGGAACGGCGGCACCGGTCCAGAACCCGGCGCCGGGCAATACGCCCGAGTCTGCCGCGCGTTCCGGCGCCGGACCAAGCGCGAATATCTCAGCCACGGTTGAATATTTTTCCCGTCGCCATCAGTGGCCGGCGCCGTCACCGACCTGTTCGCGCAGCCAGCCCCGCAGGTTGTCGAGGCGGCGGTCCTCACTCAACGCCTTGGGATAGACCAGCCAGAAGCCGACTCCCGCCTTCACCGGGTGCTTGAAAACCGACTCCAGACGCCCCAAACGCACGGCGCTTTCCGCCAGCTCACACACGGCAATCGATACCCCGGCGCCGTCGGCGGCGGCCTGCAGGGTAAGCCCGCCGGAATCCACGCGGGTAACCATGGCGGGTTCGAAAGGCCCACCGGGCAGACTGTCCATCCAGCGGCGCCAGGTCAGGCAGTGTCGGGAAACGAACAGATTGGCCCGGGAAACCCGCTCGATGCGCGCGCGGTGCGCGCCAGACGCGAAGCCCGGCCGGCCATACAGGTCGATGGTGGCCTCGAACAGCAAATCCGCTTCCAGGCCAGGCCATTGCCCACCGCCGTACCAGATGCCGGCGTCCGCCACACCCGCCGCCAGATCCACATCCTCCTGGGTGGTGGAGATGTCCAACGAGAAACCCCGCCGTTCAAACGGGTACAGACTCAGACGCGGCGACAGCCAGTTGGTGGCGAACGTGGGCAGCATGTTCACCCGCAGCGGCCCCTCGCGCCGCTCCTCGCGCACACCCGCCACCGCTTCGGCGATCAGCGTCAAACCCTGATGCAGGCCCGGCGCCAGCCGCTGGCCAGCCGGGGTCAGTTCCAACCCGGTCCCCGCGCGACGCAGCAACGTCACGCCCAGCATGTCCTCCAGCGTACGCAACTGATGGCTCACGGCGGACGGCGTGACGGCCAGTTCCAGGGCCGCTTCCTTGATGGAAAGATGGCGTGCCGCCGCCTCGAAGGCACGCAGTGCATTCAGTGGAACAGGGATGCGCATGGCCGGACCATCCTCCCGTGGGTCATGGGGTCGTTCATGGCCCCATTAAACAGGAAATCACCCCGAAGCCGCTCCGTTCCCCAGCGAGCAAAACTCAGCTTCATCTGAGATTTGCTCACTGGAGGCGGCTACCCGGCGGCGACGCGGAGGGCGTCGTAGGCCTGCATATGGGCGAGACTCACTCTCAACAACGGCGCCTCCGACCCTGCTTCGCGCGCGCGGCGCACCATGTCTCCGATGATGTGGTCATGCTCGGTGGCCCCGCCGCCTTGCAGGTCACGTAGCATCGAGGCGGTGCCGCTGGAACCATGCTGGGTCAGCGTCGCCAGCATCCGGTCATAGGCCTCCTGGGAGGGTATGTACCGGGACGCGGCGGCGGTGGCGACGCATTCGCCAAGCATACGGCGCACCAGCGCTTCGCCCTCTTGGGCCCGCAATATGGCGCCGATCGGCGCGCGCATCAGCGTCGTCATACCGGCGTAGGTGGTCAGGAAGACGAACTTTTCCCACATCTCCCGCTGGATGTCCGGGCTCAGCACCGGCGCGAAACCACCTTGTTTCAGCACCCCATGCAGAGCGCGGGCGGCGTCCCGCTGACCCTCGGCGCGCGCGCCCAGCACCAGGAGCTGCAACGTGTTGAGATGCAACACCTCGCCGGCGGCGCCAAGAGCCGCGCCGATGTGGCACAGCCCCCCCAGAATCCGTTCCGCGCCGAAGCGCGCATCCAGGTAGTCCAGATGCCGCATGCCGTTGAGCAATGGCACGATCAAGGTGGAGGGGCCGACAGCGGGGGCAATGGCTTCCACGGCGCCCTCAAGATCGTAGGCCTTGCAGGCCAGCAGCACGGCGTCCACCGGTGATGGCGCTTCGGTCACGGTGCTCACCGGAGTGACCAGATCACCCAGAGGGCTCTTGATCACGAGCCCGCTATCGGCGAGCTGTGCGGCGCGCCGTGAGCGCACCAGGAAACGCACGTCGACACCGGCGGCGGCCAGGCGTCCGCCAAAATAGCCACCGATCCCCCCTGCCCCAAGCACCAGAAGACGCATCACCCTGTTCCTCTTTGAATTCACCGCATTTCACTATAGAGGCCGAATGAGCGGCAGTCTTCCAGATCGTGATCCATGATCGGACCAGGAGGTAAGCGACCGGATGGATCGAGAGCGCGAGCGCCCCTCAGCGGCCCCGGATCAAAACTCAATGTCCTCTGAGATTTGCTCACTCGTGCCGATGGCCAGCAGGCGGCACACTGGAGCCATCGACAACCAATACGCGGTGTGCCCCATGCTCACTTCCCTCGACGATCGTGATGGCCTGATCTGGCTCGATGGCGAGTTACTACCCTGGCGCGAGGCGCGTCTGCATGTGCTTACCCATGCGCTGCATATGGGCGGGGCCGTGTTCGAAGGCATGCGCGCCTATGGCGGACGGGTGTTTCTCGATGCCCCCCACCTGGAGCGCTTTCAGCGCTCCGCCGTGCTGCTCGACTACCGCTTGCCCTGGTCATCGGACGAACTGAGCCAGGCCATCAACGCGGTGCTTTGGGCCAATCAGCTCGACGATGCCTACATCCGGCCACTGGCCTGGCGCGGCACGGAAAGCGTCTCCATCGCTTCACCGCATGCCCGCATCCACGTGGCCATCGCGGCCTGGGACTGGCCCACGGCGGCCTCCCAGGGCCGCGCGGAGGAAGGCATCCGGCTGCATCTGGCCCATTGGCGCCGCCCGCGCCCGGACACCTCTCCCACCGAAGCCAAATGCTCCGGGCTCTACATGATCGGCACCCTGGCGCGCCATGCCGCCACGGCGGCGGGCTGCGACGATGCGCTGCTGCTCGACAGCGAAGGGCTGGTGGCGGAGACCACGGCCACCAACCTGTTGATGATCCGCGACGGCGTGCTGACCTCGCCCCTGCCGACCTGCTTCCTGGACGGGATCACCAAACGTCATGTCATGGAGCTGGCCCGCCAGCGCGGCCTGCGGGTCGAGGAGAGGGCCGTGACCCTCGAGGAATTGCGCCGCGCCTCCGAGGTGTTCACCGCCGGTACCTCGGTGGAGCTGCAGCCGGTGGTGGCCCTGGTGGAGCGAACCGGCACCACTGAATGGCCGGTGGGGCCGATAACCCGGCAACTGATTCGGGACTTTCGCCGGTCCGTGACCGCGACCCGCCAGGAAGACGTGGCCCCGCGGGACCGGCAACAACACATGAACGCAGCCCACACCGTGGATGGGTGTACTACGCCATGACCCGCTACCGCCTCATGATTTACCGGCATGGCAAGGCTACTCCGGGTGGCCATGGCCCATGGCCCCCTGGACAGCGGCCCGGTTTCCCGGTGTAATAGCCGCCCATCGCGGGTGTAGCTCAATGGTAGAGCAGAAGCTTCCCAAGCTTACGACGAGGGTTCGATTCCCTTCACCCGCTCCAAACTCGAAAGGGTCGCCTCGGCGGCCCTTTTTTGGTTTCAAAGCCTGGGATTTTCTCCTACGAAACCCGCCAAATTGCCACACTTCGATTGGGATTTTGCTTACACGACTTTCAGCACGGCGCCGATAGCCGTCGTCTCCCTCACGATCGAGACTGGTTGTTCAGGATTTGAACAACCACAGGGAGGCAGGAAGCATGTCCCGACCGATTGTGTATTTCGTGGTCACCGTGATCGTGGTGTTCCTCACCGTGGCCGCCACCGTAGGCCACGGCAAGACCACGCCGGCCCTGATGCTGGCCAACGTCTACCAGGACGACGTCAACCTGGCCGATTACTGGGTCAGCGAGAAATTCGACGGCGTGCGCGCCTACTGGGACGGCCGGCGGCTGATCAGTCGCAATGGCAACATCATCCACACCCCGCCTGGCTTCACCGAGGGGTTTCCGGATCAGCCCATGGACGGAGAACTGTGGCGCGGGCGCGGCACCTTCGCCCGGCTGATGGGCGCGCTGGGCCGCGCCGAGCCGCAACCGGAGCAATGGCGGAACATCTATTACATGGTGTTCGACCTGCCCAAGGCCAGCGGCCCCTTCGATAAACGCCTGCGCGAACTGCGCGCCTTGCTCGAAAACCGGCCCGCTCCACATCTCAGGCCGGTGCCTCAGCAACGGGTGGCCGACCGGGATCAACTCATGGCCTGGCTGGACCAGGTGGTGGCCGCCGGCGGCGAGGGGTTGATGCTGCACCGGGGCAGCGCCCCCTATCGCGGCTACCGGTCCGACGATCTGCTCAAGCTCAAGCCCTACCGGGACGCCGAAGGCCGGGTGGTGGCGCACCTGCCCGGTGAAGGCAGGCTGGAAGGCATGATGGGCGCCCTGCTGGTGGAAACGCCGTCCGGCCTGCATTTCCGGCTTGGCACCGGCTTCAGCGACGCGGAGCGGGCCAACCCGCCGCCCATCGGCAGCATCGTCACCTACCAGTACCACGGCCACACCAAGAGTGGCCTGCCGCGCTTCGCCAGCTACCTGCGAACGCGCAGCCGGGGCCCGGGATATGTACGCTGAACGCGCCTCAGCGCATCGCCCGGTAGACCCGGAAGCGATTGGTCTCGCGCATCACCTGAACGTGCTTGAAAGCACCGTCCAGCCACTGCACGTAGGGCAGCTCCCGGTTCGCCACCATCCACAGCACCCCATCACCTTCCAGGTGCGCCGGGGCCTTCTCGATCAACCGGCGGGTGATCGACGTGGTGCGGTCGCGACCATCATGGAACGGCGGGTTGGTGATCACCGCCTGGTAACGCCCGGCCACGCCCTCGTAGAGATCGCCGCCCACCACCTTGCCCTGCAAATGGTTGCGCTCCAGGGTGGCGGTGGTGGCGGCCACCGCGGTGGCGCTCACATCGGTGGCGGTGACATGGCAGCCGCCGTGGGCCAGGGTGGCGCTGAGGGCGCCGCCCCCACAGCCCATGTCCAGTACCTTACCCCGGGGCAGCCCTTCGGCAAGCGCATCCAGCAGCAGGGCCGTACCCTCATCGAGGCGGCCATGGCTGAATACCCCGGGGTAGCTGACCATCTCAAGATCGCCGACCTTCACCCAGGACGCCACGTCTTCCAGCGCCAGCGCCGGCCCCGGCCGCAGCATGGCCCGGTAGAGCTTGCAATGACGGGCGCTGTCCACCAGCGTGACCTCGTCGGCGAACCGGGACAGGCGCGTCACCCCACCACGAATACCGCCCTTGGCGGGGCCCACCAGCCACACTTCCAGCGCCACGTCCACGGCGCCGGCCAGCGCACGCAGCAGCAATTCCAGCCGTTCGGCGGCCTTCGGCAGTGGCAGAATCACCAGGTCCACGTCGTCCGGCAAGGTGGGCAACGGCGCCCACTGATGGGCGCCCACGGTGTAATCATCAGCGTGCAGATAAAGCTGCTCGGCGGGCAGCGTCGCCAGTTCCGGGTCGTTCGCCTCCACCACCAGGGCGCGACGTCCGGCCAGGAGTTGCGCCTGCCGGCGAAGCAATTGCGTGCTGTTTTCCATGCCACTTCCTGCCACCAATGAAGGCGGCAGTATAAAGGAAGCCACCGGGTCGGACCCAGGCGGGTTTTCGGGGCGGCCAAGTTTTACATAAACACGACGCGGGGCCGCCTGGTCCTGGCTAGAATAGGGCCAACAGATGCAGTCGTGGAGGCAAGGATGTTCCGTTCCGCAGTTCTGGCCGTGATCGCCGTGATCGTCGCCATGCCGGCCCAGGCCGCCGATACCCCTTTCCAGGAGGCGTTGCACGCCGCCCGCAACGACGACTGGGAAACCCTCAGCCGTGCCCAGAACCACCTTGGCGACCACCATCCGCTACAGGCCTACCTGGACTTTCACCGGCTGCGCGCCGCCCTCCCCGACCTGAACCCCCAGCGGGTCCGGGACTACG
Organism: Alloalcanivorax marinus; assembly: GCF_016785095.1. GTDB lineage: Bacteria > Pseudomonadota > Gammaproteobacteria > Pseudomonadales > Alcanivoracaceae > Alloalcanivorax > Alloalcanivorax marinus_A. The sequence goes on from NZ_JAEKJB010000001.1 coordinate 276,252, forward strand.
CCGAACGCTACCCGGACTCCCCGCTTCCCAACGACATCCGCCAATTGGCCCTGGTGGCTTACGCGCGGGACGAGCGCTGGGACGCCGCCCGCGCCGTCTACGACAGTGCCCCCCGCTCCACGGAGCTGAGTTGCCTGTACTGGCACGCCCAATGGCAGGCCGGCAACCAGGAAGCCCTCAATCAGGCCCGGGAACTCTGGCTGTCCGGCAACTCCCGGCCTTCCGCCTGCGATCCGATCTTCAACGCCGCCCGTCAGCACGGGCAAATCGGCGACAAGGAAATCTGGCGGCGCATGGAACTGGCCTTCTACGAGCGCAGCCCGGGCCTGATGCGCTACCTGCGTCCGATGCTCGACGACAGCGCCTACGCTACCGCCGCCGACTGGCTGCTCGACCTCTACGGCGACCCGGATACGCTCACCGATCTGCCCAAGGATCTGGCCGACGATCAGCGCCAGGTGCTGCTCGCCGCTGGCTTCCGCCGCCTCGCCTACACTGACACCGAAACCGCCCGGGAATGGTTCGAGGACAAACGCGGCGATCTGGGCTTCACCGACGCCGCCCTGGTGGAACGCGCCGGCCAGCGCATCGCCTGGTACTCCACCATCCGAGGCGTGGAAGACAACCGCGACTGGCTGGACCAATGGCTGCGCGAAAAGGGGGGCGACGACTTGCTGGATCAGCGTGCCCGGCGCGCCATTATCGAACAGAACTGGGGTGAGCTCCCCGACTGGGTGGCGCGCCTGTCACAAGGTGAACGCAAGGACAGCCGCTGGCTGTACTGGCTGGGCCGCGCCGCCGAGGAAAACGGCGACGACGACAAGGCCAGAAGCCTGTGGCAGCAGGCCGCCGGGCAACGGAACTTCTATGGTTTCCTGGCCGCCGACCGTATCGGTGAAGCGTACCGCTTCGCCAACGCCGTCCCCACCGGCGATCAGCCGCTGCCGGACCTGCCCGCCCTGGCCCGCGTCAAGCTGCTGCGCGAGCAGAACGAGCCCGGCCTCGCCTGGAGCGAATGGAACTGGCTGATGTGGCACAGCGACGAAAACCGCCAGCGCCAACTCGCCCAATACGCCGTGGACGCCGGCTGGTATGACCTGGCGGTACAGGCCTCGATCCAGGCCCGTGCCTGGGACGTGCTCGCATGGCGCTTCCCCGCCGCCCACCGCGAACGCTTCCGGGAAGCCGCCCGTCGCAACAATCTCGACCCCTGGCTGCCCATGGCCGTGGCCCGCCGGGAAAGCGCCTTCTACCCCAACGCCCGCTCCCCGGTCGGCGCTCTGGGTCTGATGCAGCTGATGCCCGGCACGGCGCGCAACGTATCCCGCGAAGCCGGCCAGGCGGTGCCCGGCGAACAGCAGATTCTGAACCCCGACACCAACATCGCCCTGGGCAGCCGCTACCTCGCCGACCTGCTTAAGCAGTTCAACGGCAACCGCATCCTTGCCCTAGCCGCCTACAACGCCGGCCCCAACCGGGTCGAGCAATGGCTCGCCGACAAAGAGGATGACGCCGTACCCGTGGACGTCTGGATCGAATCCATCCCGTTCCGCGAAACCCGAGCCTACGTCCAGGCCGTGCTCACCTACCGGGTCCTGTTCCAGGGCCTCCACGGCGACGCCGAAGAGCGCACCGCCCTGCTCCTGCTCCCCCGGGAACGCGGCACGCCCTACTCCGTGGCCATGATCGAGGATTAAGAGTTAAGGGGCTCAAAGAGCCGGGTTGCGATCAAAACCGCGACCCGGCCTTTTTCTGGCTAGCGGCGGCCAACCCGGTACTCCGCCAGCTGCCCGCCGATCTGCTCGGCGCACTGCTCCGCCACATGGCTCAAGGTCCGGGTCAGGATGCCGTCCCGGTTCTCCTCGAAGTCCGAATAACCCGCCGTCCACTCGGAACCTTTCTCCGGCCGAACCGCGCAACTGCCGGTCCCCAGCACCGCCTCGGACGCCGCGTCGATAAAACGCGCATTGGCCCGGTAAGTAATCGAATAGGTGCCCCAGGCCGACTTGTAATAGATCAACTGCCAAACACTGGTCCGCACATCCACCACCACATCCGCGTCACCGCTCGCCGCCACGATCTCGGCGGCGTCCGCCCCCTCAACCACACCCCCCGGCGGCAGCGCCTCGCCGCCAAAAATAGTCGCCAGCCGGCCCGCCAGACTGCGGGACACGGAGGAAGCCGGGTCCGCCACATCGTGGCTTTCGATGATCTTCTTGCCGGCGGCATTCATCGCCATATTGCCCAGGAACCCGAACTGCGCCTTGGTCGGCGTGATCGCCGACATCGCCGGCATCGGATGTTCGGTGGCGGCCACCTTATCAATCCTCCTGCCCTCCAAGGCCTTCACATCCAACGCCACCGGCTTCACCGTGGCGCAACCTCCCAGAACCAACATCGCGGCAAGCGAAAATATCCTTTTCATTTACACTCTCCAATAATCATTAAAATTTAAAAAAACAGCCAAAAGAACAATGCGCCAAAAAACACACAGACCTGAGCCCTTCTTATTTTTTCAAAAACCGGAAGCAATTCGTCCGGCACTTTTCCATATATATGCTTATTTGAAAACGGATGCACGATTGAAAACAAATCCTTAAAGTTGCAAACCCGCTCAAACCTAAATCTCACATAGAGGGCAAAAAACACGGCCTCCAGAATAACAAATAGAATAACCATCATCTCAGCCAACATAAAAACCCGGCCACCCCATTAAATTGACATCGTTATATTTATAGAAAACCTCAATTTTATACAACCCCTCGCAAGAGGATTCAGTCGCGCCTGCCTCTTACGAAAGAGCGACCCAAATAAAATTCCTCCGCCCACCTGCCGATTCACCAGAAAAATAAAAATCGAGTTTTTAGTAAGAACCTCTTCCTTGCGCGGCCAACCGCAGCCCCACCCCAGCGCCAAAAATAGCAACTTTCGGGTCATATCCTTTTATATAGACAACATGAACACCCCACCAAACAAAGCAATTCAGGCGATTTTGGAAAAACGACATCAAAGGTTGTTACGAAACGATCTCCGCTCAACTATTCTCTCACAGCGTCAACAATAAAACCTTCACCGAGCGGCTCTACGCCTTCATAGAAAAAGAATCGCGTACCTTCAGAACAATCCGCCTCCAGAAAATTTATTTCCACAACCCCTTCATCACCAGGTTTAAAATCCTCTCGATCAAGCAAGGTAATCATTCCTGAAACCAAGGTTTTTTCTAGAACATTAAATAGCGGCCGATACCCACTCTTAAAAGGGGTTTTTCTTTTACCTCCACCGCTGTACAACTTGATTTTCGCTCTGACTTTTACCATCACTTCACCACCGGACTATAATTCATAGGAACAGAATTCAACTCATCAAGCCTACCTGCGGGAATCAAAAAAGCATCCATAAAGTCAGCCCTGAATTTATTTGCTTCCCTCATAACTTCATCAGGAACTTCAACCCTGATTATATAATTAGGAACACCATCCAGATTAAAATTATTTCTCCCGAATTTCGCCGCATCATCCGCGCTCGCGGCAAACAACTTGCCAGTTTCATAACCACCATCCGCAGTTCTTAAACCATTCTTATCGATATCATCATCGCCGGCATCGGATGTTCGGTGGCGGCCACCTTATCAATCCTCCTGCCCTCCAAGGCCTTCACATCCAACGCCACCGGCTTCACCGTGGCGCAACCTCCCAGAATCAACATCGCGGCAAGCGAAAATATCCTTTTCATCTACACTCTCCAAAAAAAATCGACTAATTTTCAAACACCGAAAAAGCAACTTCAACCAAACTAAAACTCAGTCAAAAACCCAAACAAAAAAACAAGGGCAAACAAAATTCTGACTTTCGCCAAAAACTCGAAATAATAAATTTTATCTTCTGGAACCACCCCCTTAACATAAGATGCCGAAAACAGGGGAATCCATCTTAAATAATAAAAAAACCTCTTGTTCTCTTCAGGTGTCGGATACTTAAAATAAAAATAAAAAACATGCTCAACTAAAGCAGCAGCGAAAACACCCCAAAACCCAATTAAAATTATCACAACCCTAATCCATAATTCTTACATAGTGGCATTTATTAAAGTCTTCAACCTTATAAGATTCAACATAACCAGAAGACTCTGCCTCAAGATCAGCCCCCACCCCGATACCAAAAGAAACCCCGCCATAAGCCTGGCCTTCAGAAAGCCCTAAATTCCCGCCCACGATAAAAGCACCACCAAGATTTCCTGAAACTCCAGATCCCGCTGATTGCTCGACAGCCCGCTTCGTCTCTTCCATTCTTATCAAACCTTTGTTCATGCTACCCAAAAGCCCGAAATTACCACCCTTGGACACACTAACTCCAGCACTCTTAAAGCGATGAACCAAATTATTATCAGAATCAAAAAGATAGTAATTTGTCATGGAGCCATCCAAAAAAAGATACCCAACAGAATAACCAGTAGAATAATACTGATACGTCCCCGCGGCGATATCTCCGTTATATTCAAACCCGAAATTGGACACGTCCGTCTCCAGCGGACCTCCAACTGCCCGCCCCCAGGGGTCTTGCCATTGAGAACCGTTCTCGCCATCGAATCTCGAAAGATAGATTGTATCGCCGAACTCACCTTCAGGTTCCGGCAGGACAGGCGCACCATAGTCATAGCCCAGCTTACCGGTATTGGCTATCACATATTCAGCCAGATCTTTATCCAGGGCTTGTGGATTTTGCACCATGTAGCGAAGCACACCATCTTCTCCCGGAGTACCTAACCAGTCACCACCATAATCGAAATAGATGTCTTTATAATCTTCACCCTGCAAGGCATCACTTCGCAAGTCGACGATCATTTCATCCGTGACGAGCCGACCATTTTTATTATCATTAAGTGCTCTAAGCGTTTCTTCGATATCCTCAGCTGTGTATATGCCATTACTATTTTTGGCGAGCACCTTAGCCAGCGTTTTTTCCTGCGGGTGCAGTTGGCGATTGTATGTATCCGCCTGCTTGCCTATCCACGCACCTTGCTCAACGTCACCATTGACCAGGCCCGAGCCAAACATTCCTGCAAGCTGTGACGCCGCGGGTTTCCAGGCCCCCTGGCTATCGACATGCGGAGAAAACAATTGATTCATAGCCCCTGCTGCTACGCCAGTCTTGAAATCGCCGCTTATGGCGCCGGTGACCAACCCGCCCGTACCCGCATGTAGGAGGGTTTTCCCTGCGCCGCCCTCCAACCACCACTTGCTTTGCTCCAACGTCGAAGGAATATTCGACGCCAGCGTGCCGGCTCCGTGAAAAGCCAAGGCGGAAAGTACGTTGTTGCCCTGGTTCTCCAGGTTCCCGATCAGGTGATCCTGGAAGCTGCCGCCCTGGATGGCGGCGGTGGCGCCGGCGTTGATCAGGCCCTGGCCGGCGCTGTGCGCCGCGAAGCCCAGAGCGCCCTGGGCGGTGCCCAGGTCGAAGCCACGGGTGATGGAGTTGATCGGGTCGCTTTGGATGCCGGCGGTGAGGCCGCTGGCGGCCAAACCGCGCAGAATGCCGGAAAAGCAAAGACTGTCAGTTAATAACCATCACTGCACACCCCACCTTAATACTAAATTATATTTAAACCAAAGAGGCCATAAAAAATTAGGAAAAAACCTCTGGAAATTCAACAATAATCGAGCCTGATTCATCAGGAACCCTGGGGCACCTCTTAAATTTCTTCACGCACCCATCTTCTAAAAATCTATCAGGGTAAAAATACCAGTTCGACTTTAGGACAGAGCCACAGCCATAACAAAGAACTCCAGACAAATAGGAATCCAGATCTGGCCCCATGTACATTTGTTTAGCAACATTAACTGAATGAACGCACCCACAACTCACACAGAATATAAGTCTGTGCCCTTTATCACCTTCTGGGTATGTTATATAAAGACGCCCCATCTCGCCCACCTTCCAACACCTAACCAACTCCTTTTTCATTCTATAACCCTCAAACTTCCATTAAGCACGCTAGTATTAATTGTGTCCGGAAGCCTTACAGAGGGAGCTGAAACACTATCCACATCATAAAATGGAAAATTTTCCACATAGCCTTTTGGAGGAACATTGGTAAATGCATTAACTCCCGCATCATATTCGACCTTCAATATTTCAGGCGACCCACCCGGATTATGATACTGAAATTCCGAAATTGCACCCTCCATAGTATCATTTACATACGTTCCACCCGACCCTAGACAACCAGGAGCCAACCCAGACCTAAACCCATTTTCTTTTATTAATGGAACAACATCCGGATGAGTCGCGTGATACCCTATCTTTACATTTGAGGGGTAATAAATTTTCTGCGTGTCAGACAGTCTTTTTCCTAAAAAACCATATCCTGAACCACTTAGACCGAGACCAACCCCCACCCCAGACGTATCAGCACCGAAATCATATTCAGCACCTACCAGATCGCCCTGAATGATTTTAAGGCGTGTCTCAACGCCTTTATAGGTCAAGTCTTCCAGCCCGCTTTTGACGCTACCCCAGGTTTGCCGTCCGTCATTAAAGACAAGATCCAGCCCCATTTCAGCGCGGTCACGAATCCCGTCCAGTGAAGGAGTCACCATCTCCCGCAGAGCGTCACCGCTGCCCTTTCCGCTGGCCGCCCACATTTCCTCGCGGGTCACCTCATTCGGCAAGGCCAGATAATCGAGAATACTTTTATAGGATTCGTCGTCCCCAAAGGTTTCCTTCAGATTCAGGCGGTGATCCGCGTACTCACTGGCAGAGACCTGGAAGAGATCGGTTCGTCCCGCCTGTTGAAGCTCCGAGGCCAGGAACTCACGCGCCCGCGCGGTGTTGGTTTCGTCACCGGCCAGAACTTGCGCCCAGCCTTCGTCCATCGCCGCCGCGCCGGAGCGCATGAGCTCGATGCGGGCTTGCTCTTCCGTCAGGCCGTGGGCTTCCTGAAATTTCGCCACGCGCTCGTCGTCCATGGCGAAGGCGATCTCATCGGGGTGAAGCTGGCGGTTGTAAGTATCGGCTTGCTTGGCGATCCAGGCGCCTTGGTTCACGTCATCATTCGCCGCCGCGGCGGCGACAAGACCAACCAGTTGGGAGGCAGCCGTTCGCCAGTTGTTGTACTGGCCTTGCTCCGTGACCGGGTCGTAGGCGGCGCCCACCGTGTCGGTCAGGAAGCCCGCCGCTAGCTGATTGCCGCCGGCGGCCATGGCGCCGGCGCCGAAGTTGCCGTCCGTGATTTGTGTGACGGTGCCGCCCGCCACGGCGTGCAGGCCAGTTGGGCCCAGTCCGCCCTCCCACCAGAAATTAACCCCAAAGGCATCCCCGGCGCCTGCGTCGGCGGTCATCCAGCTGTCCGCCAGAGAGCCGGCCTGATTGAACGCCAACGCGGAAAGCACATTATTGCCCTGGCTTTCCAGGTTCCCGATCAGGTGATCCTGGAAGCTGCCGCCCTGGATGGCGGCGGCTTTACCGAACTCCATGTTGTCGAAGGCCGGGTCCAGCGAGCCGGAGGACACGCCGCCGACGGCCAAGCCGTGCAGGGTGTCGGGAAACAAAGACTGTCAGATGAGAACCATCACTGTACAATCATCCATGACAGGCCCGAAAAAAATTATAAAAGAGCGACCACAGAAAACTCTGCTTTATTATAAAAAATATTTTATATTAATCAATTCAACGTTCACGCACTGTCCAGCGTCTTCTTCAGGTCGAAACAGACACACACTCCAGACCTGACTCTGTCTGCTCTAAAAAGATTTATTTCTGAAAGACCTCCGCATCTTCCCGAAGCCATTTCAGCAGCACCTCGCTCACCGCAAATAAAAATACAGATCCGTCAGATGACGCTCAATCGGATCAGGAAGCTCATTTTTATCAGAAATACCCTGCAGCCATAAAAATACATTTTTTGCACCCAGGTTTTTCCAACGATCCTGGAATTCATTTAAAATATCCGGCTTATATCTAGAGATATCTTCCTCAAGACACTTGTAAAAGTCATCGAATTTAGACATTACAGCCCACTCAATCGCTCAATATGGATATATTTGAAGGATCGACACTAATAGGACTATCAGTAATAGCTTGAGACCCTCCTCCATCCCCCCATTTCGGAAATGTTTCAGTAATTGGCTCAGGAATGCCATTAGTATTCCATTCCCCATCAGGAATACGAACGTCATCCAGAATTTGGCCCATATCAAAGTCAACAACATGAGAGGGAGCTCTGGGTAATTGCAACAATTTTTTTGCTTGTTCTGGTGACAGAGTGTGCACATCGTCAAAAGTAATATACGTAGGATCGCGTGGAGCTATCACTCCACCATAGGCCTCCTCAACATTTAATTCTCCACCAAATACTCGATAGCCTGTTCCTGGTATGACTTCACCACTAGCTCTCACATAGAAGTCTGGTCTAGATTCAGGAAGATCAACTGAACCTGCACCAAACCTATCATAATCATAAAACCGGAAATCCCCGAAATCGGTCGCGTCATTTATCGCACGGGTTGCGAACTGAGTCGCCCGCCCAAGTCCATACCCAAGCCCCTTCAGCGCGCCCCCGATACCTGCACCATAGACTTCACCCGCATAGAAGTTACCCACCGGATCCAGGCGGCCCACCTGATTCCAGTCACCTTCCGAGGCGGCATCACGCAGTTGGTACATTTGCCCTCGCATCGCATAGGGCGTATCCGGCAGGGCTGTGACAACATTGAAAACATCCTTGTATTTCTCAATGACGTCAGGATTAAGTATCCACTTGCCGGCATCGACCAGCCCCTCGCCGGTATTGGCCATGGAACCGCCGAAATAGGCAAGCATGTCCGGGGTGGCGGGGGCGGGCCCTTGGCAGGCAGAACTCAGCGCGCAATCATCAGCCCACTGGTCCAGGCTACTGGTGCCAAACAGAGGAACCGGGTTGCCGTGTTCATCTTGGACCAGATTGCCCTCGTCATCGCGTAGCAAGTTACCGCGCCGATTACCCTCCTGCTTCAGAAAGACCAGCGCCTCTTCGTCCAGAGGGATAGACTGTTCATCGTCCTTGTTGACCCTCCTCTGGAGCTGGTCCAGGAGCGTTTGTTCGGCCACCTCCGTGCTTGTACCCGTGCGGGCGGCAAATTTCGACGCCAATTCTTCACGGATCAGTTTTTCCTCATTGCCATGCCGCTGCCGGTTGTACGTATCAGCCTGCTTGGCAACCCATGCGCCGTCGTTGACATCGCCATCCGTCGCCAAGGCGCCGGCCATACCCGCCAGTTGGGCGCCGGCTATGCGCCAGTCGTCATATTTTTGCGGATCGCCACCGCCCAGGGTGCCGGCAGCGTTACCCAGTGGTTTTGACAGCAACTGGTTCAGCCCGGCGCCCGCCGCGCCACTGGCAAAGTCGCCGCTGGTCATTCCGGTGACCAGGCCCCCCGTCATCATATGCAGGCCTGTTCTGCCCAAACCTCCCTCACTCCAGAAGTTCATACTGGACTCACTGGAAGACTGACGCATCAGGCCCAAACCCGTTTCCGCCGCCGCATTGAACGCCAACGCGGAAAGCACATTATTGCCCTGGCTTTCCAGATTCCCGATCAGGTGATCCTGGAAGCTGCCGCCCTGGATGGCGGCGGTGGCGCTGGCGTTGATCAGGCCCTGGCCGGCACTGTGCGCCGCGAAGCCCAGGGCGCCCTGGGCGGTGCCCAGGTCGAAGCCACGGGTGATGGAGTTGATCGGGTCGCTTTGGATGCCGGCGGCTTTACCGAACTCCATGTTGTCGAAGGCCGGGTCCAGCAGGCCCGAGGTGAGGCCGGCGGTGACGCCGCCGACGGCCAGGCCGCGCAGGGTGTCGCCGCTGCCCAGGGTGTCCAGGGTGGCGCCCAGGTCGCCGCCGTTGTTGATGGTGCTGACGGCGGCGGTACTGGCCGCGCTGGTCACCACGGCGGAGGTGGCCGAGCTGATGGCGGTGGCCGTGGCGCCGGTGGTGCCCCCGGCCACGGCGCCGCCCGCTGCCGCGCCTGCGCCGGCGGTCATTGCTGTGACCACGATGGTCACCGCCAGGGCGGTGGCGGGGCCCATGCCCTGGCTGCTGTATTCCCAGCTGTCGTGGAGTTCGCGCACCTGGCGCCAGTCCACGTCGCCGCGTTGGTAGGCGTCCTTCATCCAGGCCAGGTCCGGGTTTTCGGTGGCCATACCGTCGATCATTCGTTCGACGGTTTGCTGGTCCACTTGTTTGACGTCGATGTGGAGGCCTTCGGCGGCGTCGATGGCCAGGTTGCCGGCGGCGACGATTTCGGTTTGGCGGAGGGTTTCGTCGGTGAAGCCTTCGCCTTCCATCTTCTGCCAGGCCAGGTCACCCTGACTTTTCTCGTGGCTCTCCTGGACCAGGTCCTTCACCGATTCGAAGGTGATGCGCCCGCCGCTTTTCAGGGTGGTGTCGCCGCCACTTTCCAGGCGGGCGGCCTGGTAAAGCTGGTCGCCGTCGCTGGTCAGGGTGAGGTCGCCGCCGGCGGTGGCGGTGCTGGTGACGTTGTCCACGTGGGTGACTTCGTCCCGTTTGAAGCTGTGGGCGCCGTAGTCGCCGTCTTTCTCGCTCATGGAGAAGTGGTAGGCGCGGTCCTGGGTGGCCAGGAAGGCGATGGTTCCGCCGGCGACGAGGCCCATGTCGCCGTCGCTGCTCAGATCACTGCCGGCCACCAGGAGGTCGCGGCCGGCGTCGATGCGCAGATCGTCACCGGCGCTGACGGTGGCCTTGCGCTGGCGGACGGTGTCGTGGGTGTATTGTTTTTCTTCGTGGCTGGTTTCGCGGTGGTAGTTTTCGTAGTCGCGGTTGGCGGCGGACTGGATGATGACATCGCCGCCGGCGGCCAGGCTGGCGCTGCCGCCGGCGCTGACGTCGGAGGCGGTGACACCGATATCCTGGCCGGCGGTGATCAGCAGGTCACCGGTGGCATCCACCTGGCTGGCGATTTGCTCGATGGTCTGGGTCTGGTAGCGGCCGCCGTTGGCGCGGCCGTCGAAGCCCCGTTCCAGGGTCTGGCTTTCGATGCGCACGTCACCGCCGGCGTTGAGGCCCACGGCGTCGCCCTGGACGCGGCTGCCGGTGACGACGATGTCGCGGCCGGCGTCCAGGGATACGGTGTCGGCGGCCTGGATCACGCCGGCGTCACCGTGGTCGGTGCGGCGATGGGTGCCGTGGTCCCATTCGGTGACCACTTGCTCGGTCCAGGATTCATTGATGATGTCGCCCTGGCTGCGGATCGAGACCCGGCCGGCGCGGACGGCACCGCTCTGGTTCTTCACATCGCCGAGGGAATCGATGGCGAGGCCGGTGCCCGCTTGCAGGGTGCCTTCCAGGTTCACCACGCCCTTGTTGCCGGCCTGTACGTTGAGGCCGTTGGCGGCGGCGATGATGCCGCTGTTGCCGAGGCCGCCGGCGCGCACATTGATGGTGTCACCGGCGATCACCGCGCCTTCGGCGGTGAGCCGGCTGCTGCCCGGAGCCAGATAGAGCACTGGCACCAGCACGGCGTGGCCGTCCACCTGGCGCTCTTCCATCCACACCAGATCCTGGCGCAGGCTGGTCACCTGCTCGGCGGTGAGTGCCACGCCCATGGACAGCTCCAGCCGTTGCGCTTCGGAGAGGGCGTTGTCCATCAGGCGCTGGTATTGCTGCTGGTCGGATTGGACGTCGGCGTCCAGGAAGCGGCGGCCGGTGGCGGCAAGGATGGCGTCGCGGACCAGCTGCGTTTCGTAGTAGCTGTCGCCGAGGCGGCGCAGTTGCCGGTCCGGGTCGGTGTTCAGGCGGTCGAGCAGGTAGTCCGAGCCGAGGAAACCGTCCAGGGAAGCAAACAGCGGGTTGGTTTCGATCAGGTAGGGGTGGTCGGCGTCGTCGACCACCGTGTAGAGGCTGCTGCGGTTGTCGAGGATGTCGCGCAGGCCGGCGTTGAGGGTGCCGATGACCCGGCTGTCGTCGCTGAGATCCCAGGACACTGGCTGGGGTGAGCCGCCGCCGTCTTCTCCACCACCGCCGGCGCCGCCGCCGTTGTCCTCGTCCTGGTAGTCGCCGTCGTCGAAGACCACTTCCTGGTCGAAGCGCTCCTCGGTGTAGTTGCCCGCCTCTTCCTGAAAATCCAGGGTCACGTTGCTGCCGGCGGAGATCACGCTGGCCACCTGCTCGCCCAGGCCGAACCCTATGTCCTCGGTGTCGGTGACCTCCATTGGCTCGCCGGGGCTGGGTTCATGGTGGAAGTTGTGCCATCTCCGCAGACCGGTTTCCAGGATGGCATGCCGCTTAAGTTCCACCGCTTTGTTGATCAGGCGGTCTCCTTCCAGGTGAAGGTCCCCGGCAGCGGCGAGGGTGCTGTATTCGTTCCGAAGCACGTCGGCGTTGATGGTCAGATTGCCCGCGGAGGACAGGACCGATTGCACGTCTTCGGAGGACGGATCGATGATATCGTCGTAGGCTTCGGCGCCGAACCGGTATTGGTAGATTGCACCGTGGTCGCAATCCGCATCACCTTTTCCATTCCAACCATTGCGTCCCTCGCCACAGGAGAAGTTACGCAGATAAAGGCCACCGCCGTCCTCATCCAGTTTGGCCCGGGTGTGGGCCAGGAAACGCTGGTATTTAAGCGGTGCCCGGTCCTTGAGCAGTTGGGTGACCCGGACCACCAAGTAGAACGTCTCGGCCAATGGATTTTTAGTGTCTCCGGTTCCCCCATAAGCTTCGCCGCCACCGGGAAGGAACTTATACACCGAACCCTCAACAGAACCTTGCTCGGTGGGGCCGCGAAGGGTTTCCTGGAGATACTGAATATCAGCGTCGGAAAGCAGACCGCCCATCTCGTCGTTGATGTAGTCGGTGTATTGCTCTACCCAGTAGTCCACCCAATAAAAACGAGGCGAGCCTTTGGTGACGTACCGCACCAGTGACGACTCCAGATCCGGGTCATAGATAAAGGCCCAGTCGTCCTCGCTGAAGGTGACGTCATCGATGGTGAGCCCGATTTCCATCATTTCCATCAGTTGGGCAATGGTCAGGGGGTCGCTTTTGCCCAGCGTCACTTCCCGGCTGTTGTCCAGGGAGTGGGTAAAGATCGCCAGGTCGCCGGCGTTGGTGGTAATGGTGCCGGAATGGTTGATGACCTGGCCGGTCTTGCCCTGCTCCTGGTCGGCGGCGATCAGCAGGTTGCCGTTGGCGACGATGTCGGCGCGGTCGTTGGTGACGCGCTCCGAGGCGAGCAGCGCCATGGCGCCGCCGCTGCCGAGCAGAGCGCCGTCGCGGTTGGTGAGTCGCTCGCCCTGGAACAGAACATCGCCGGCGGCGCCCAGGGTGCCGTCCTGGCCGCTGGCCTGGGCGGCGCGTTCATTGAGCAGTTCGTCGACCTGGAGCGCCAGGTTGCCGGCGGCGAACACCAGCCCGTGGTTGGTCAGGCGCTCGCCGGTGACGACGGCGTTGCCGCCGCTGCGCAGGATGGCACCGGCGCGGTTGTCGATCTCATCGGCAGTCAGGGACAGCCCCTGGGCGCCGGCCACGGTACCTTCATTGCGCAGCGACACCACGCCGTCGGTCAGGGTCAGCACGCCGCCGGCTTCTAGAGTGGAGGTGTTGGTGATGCCGGTCTGGTCCAGGGTCAGGTCACCGGCCACGCTGATCAGGCCGTCGTCGTTGTTCAGTGCGTCGCCGCTCAGGGTGGCGTCACCGCCGGCCATCACGTCGCCGCGCTGGGTGAGCGCGCCGTCGGTGTGGACGTCCAGATCGCCGTTGGTGAGCAGATCACCGTCGTTGTCCAGGCTGCCCGCGTTCAGGGCCAGGTTGCCTTCGGTCTGCACGGCGCCGGTATTGGCGAGCGCGTCCTCGGTGTCGATGGCCAGATCGCCCACCGCCAGCACCTGGCCGCTGTTGTCCAGGGAGCCGGCCTCAATCCCGGCGTCGCCCAGACTCTGCAGCGCCCCCTGGTTGATGAGCGCCCCGTCCACGGAGACCGCCAGTTGCTCCTCCGCCACCAGGGTGCCCTGGTTCTCCAGTTCGCCGGCGTCCACGGTGAGCGTGGAGCCGGCGGTTACCAGGGCGCGGTTGTCGAGGCGGTCGGCCACGTTCAGGGTGACGTCGCCAGCGGACTGGATGCGGCCTTGCCGGTGTTCCAGGTTGGTGGCGGTGACCGTGGTTTGTTCGCCACCGTGGGCCAAACCCTGATTGGTCACGGCGTCGGCGCTCACCGCCAGGGTACCGTTGGCGATGGTTTCGGAGCCGTCGTCCAGGGTCAGTTCGGTGGCGTCCAGCCGGGCATCACCGCCGGCGGTGACCGAGCCGGCCTGGCGCAGGGCGCCGTCCGCGCCCAGCGTCACGTCGCCGTTGGCGGAGACGGTGCCGGTGTTGTCCAAAGTGCCACCGTGCACCTCGGCCTGCCCATCGGCGAGGATTTGGCCGCCGTTGTCCAGATCATCCTCGGCGCGCACGGTTACCTGTGCGCCGGCCAGTTCCCCCTGGTTGTCCACCGTGCCGGCGTCCAGGGTCAGGTCCTCCACACCCAGCCAGCGAGCACCCTGATCCAGGCGGACGCTGTCCAGTGCCATCGCCAGATGGTTGGCGGAGGTGGTGCCGGCCACGGCGTGGTAGGCCTCGGCCTGCACATCGATGCGGTCGCCGGCCACCAAGTTGCCTTCGGCGGTGATGTCGTTGGCGGCGAGCTGGACCGAGTCGGACGCGCTGATTTCCTTGAAACGCAGTTGGCCGTTGGCGCTCAGGGTAACGTCGCCGTTCTGGGCCGCCACCGGCGCGTCCAGGCGAACCCCCACGCCCTTGTCGTTGCCGATCAGGCGGATGCGGTTGGCGTACATGCCGCCCAGGGCGGCGGAATCGATGGCGAACTCCGGCCCGTCGCCGTCGTCCTCATGGGCCTGGGTGGCGAGGCTTTCCCGGTCCACTTCCTGGCGGCCGGCCACCACGTTGAGCCGGTCGGCGTTGATCTCGCCGCTGATCGACACCGAGCGCGCGATCAGATCGAAACGGTCCACGTTGGTGGTGGTGGCGCCGTCCTCGCCGATGCGTACCTGGCCACCTTGCACGTCGAAGGCTCGCAGAGCGCCGTCCTTGTCCATGATGGCGCGGCCGGTGGTGAGGGTGGCATGGTCGGTGTTGATGAAGCCGCAGCCCTGGCAGGAAATGCCATTGGGGTTGGCCACCACGATGTCCGCCTTGGCGCCGCCCACTTCGAGATAGCCGTGCAACGCCGAGGGATTGGCGCCGATCACCTCGTTGAGGATCACCTTGGCGCTGCCATTACGCAGATTGGGGTTGGCCTCGATGTAACCGGCCAGCTCAGTGCGGCTGAGCTGGCGCCCGTTGTTGAGGATCAGCCCGCGCTCGTCGACGTTGAAATCCTGGTAGAAGTTTTGCGAGACACCGGCGCCGTTGGGGTTCCGGATATTGACCACCGGCACGCCGTTAGCGGCCCGGTCGGTGGCGCCCCGGGTGGGCGTGACACCGTCGGCGGCCGCCAGCAGCGGCTGCCAGATGAGCAGTAGCGACAGGCCGTAAACCAGGCCGCGCCGCGCCCTTCCGTGGGCGTTAGAATTGGACGTACAGGCTCGCCAGGACTGTGTATTCATGATCCGTCATCTCCGTTGAATGCTGCTCCATGGGCCAGGTGATCTGGGTGGTCAACTGAATATCGCGGTAGCCGAGGCCGAGCCCGGCGGTGGCCGAGGCCAGGCGGGTAAAGTCGTCCTCGTTGCCGTTGTCGGGCACCACGCCCAGGTCGTAGGCGACGAACGGCTTGAGGCTTACCGGGCCGGTGATCGGCGGGTAGAAATCGAATTGCAGGCTGCCGGCGGTGGCGCTGTTGCCGCTCACCGAAAGGCTGTCGTAGCCGCGCACCGCGGCGCTGGAGGCCAGGGACAAGCGTTCCGAGGGGAACAGTTCGTGGCGGCTGTACTGGCTGTTCAGCCGCAACTGCAGGGCACCGTAAAGCGGCTGGATGAAACGGGTGGCGGACAGAAACAGTTGGTAGCGGTCATGCACCGCGTCGGCCACTTCAGCGCCGCCCGGCAGCCGGGTGGCCGGGCCGGCGGTCCAGGCCCGTTCTGCGGTGAGGTTGCCGGCCAGTTGCACCCGGCCAAGCCGGGACTTGCCGCTCAGACGCAGGCCGCCGGTGCGCAGTTGATAGCTGCTCACCTGGATGGTGGTCTCCTCGATGCGGTTGTCCACGTCGGTGTAAGCGCCGAGCAACGCCAGGGACAACCGCGTACGCTGGGAGCGGTGCAGCAGCCGGGTGAGCTCGAAGCGGGAAATTTCCGTGAGACCGGAGGAATCGAAGCGCTGGAAAATCCCCGCCACCTCGTTCTGGTAGGCCTGGCGGCTGTAGCCCACGGCCAGATTCCAGTAGCCCAGGCTGATGTCGTAGTCCAGGCTGGCGCCCCAGGCGCGGTCGGAGAACTCCTGGTCCAGATCGCCGTTGACGCCCAATGACAAGCGATCGGTGACGCCGAAGGGGCTGCCCCAGTCCAGATTGAACTGGCCGGTGCCGTGGGTGACGTCGCCGTAGTGTTTTTCGTTGAGAATCAGACTGCCCTGGTAGCGTCGCGGCCAATCGGCGTGGCCGACGATCACGGTGCCACCCTGCCCCTGGCCGGGCGCCAGATCCATCTCCGCGTCCAGATGCGGCAGCCGGGCCAGGGTTTCCACGGTGTGTTCCAGGGCGCGCAGGTTCAGCAGGTCGCCGGCGCGCAATGGCAGGGCCCATTCCAGCACCCGGTCGGGCAGGCCCTCGCCGCGCCAGCCCTCCACCCGTCCGGGCACCAGCAGCAGGGTCAGTTCGCCGTCGGCGATGTCCTGCTCGGGCAGCAGCACCCGGCTGGTGACATAGCCCCGGTCAATCAAACGGTTGCTCAGCTCCGCCTGCAAGGCACGGATGTCGTTGAGGGTCAGGCATTGCCCTCGCAACGGTTCCAGCGGCGCGGTTAACCAATGGCCGAACGGGATGGCCGCGCCATCCGGCGTGGTCAGCGTGAGCCGCTCCACGATGAAGCAGCCCCCACCGTCGGTGTCCTCCGGCTCGGGTACCAGGGCACCGGGCCGGTCGCCGGGCACGCGCATTTCCTCCAGGCGTTGCTCCTGGCGCTGCCGGTCCTGTTCCTGAAGACGGTCATACATACGTTGCTGGGGATCCGGAGCCGCCCAGGCGGTGGCGACGAATACGAAACCCGCGAGCAAAAGAAGAGAAAATCTGATCGGTCTTTCCCCCAAGCCATCCATGACATGGTCCCGACCCCGCCGGCCCCCACCGGCTTGCCACGACGCCGCGCCATCCGGGCGCGTCGTCAGAGTCAGGCGTTATTATGAGACTGAGTATAGGAAAGAGAGCCGACACCTTCACCGCCGAAAACGACGGCGAGCGGCACTTTATGCAAAAAACTTGACCTTATTCACAAAACCACCCCCCTCCCGCCACGGGGCCGGGACCGCCCCGCTCAGGAGTGCGATTCGTGATGATGGCCCCGGTGCGCCAGAGTCCGTTTGCGTGCGTCGGATTTCAGGAACCACTGCTCTCCGGCGGCGAGCAGGATCATGGTGACCAGCGCCACCCCGATCACGAACGGGTCGGACGCCAGCTTGGTGATCACGAAGCCGCCCAGCGCCAGCAGATCAAGGATGATCGCGGTCACAGGTACCCAGCGCCGGGCGCCGATATCGTCCAGCAGGTAGCGCAGCACGCCCCAGTGAATGGCGATGTCCATGATCAGGTAGAAGATGATGCCCAGCGCCGCGATGCGCGACAGATCAAAGAAGGCGGTAAGGATCAGGCCCAGAACCACGGTGTAGACCAGGGTGTGTTTCTGGATGGTGCCGGGCATGCCGAAATGGCTGTGCGGCACCAGCTTCATTTCCGTGAGCATGGCCAGCATCCGCGAGACCGCGAAAATGCTGGCAAGGATACCGCCCGCCGTGGCCAGCATTGCGATGGCGACGGTGAACCAGACGCCGTACTCACCCAGCGCGGGTCGGGCGGCGGCGGCGAGGGAGTAGTCACGGGTAGCGACAATCTCGCTCAACGATAGATTGCTCGCCACGGCAAACCCCACCAGCGTGTAGATCACGATGCAGGCGGCGATGGAAATGACGATGGCACGGCCCACGTTACGGTGCGGGTCGATCACCTCGGAACCGCTGTTGGTGATGGTGGTAAAGCCCTTGAAGGCGAGAATCCCCAGAGCGGTGGCGCCAAGAAAACCGCCGATGCCGGCGCTTTCCCCCACGCGATTGAAGTCCACCGCCACGCTGTCCGCCAGCCATATGCCGACCAGGCCGAACATCAGAATCCCGCCGATTTTCAAAACGCCAATGAAACCCGCCACGCCCTGGATCAGGCGGTTACCGAGCAAGTTGATGATGAAGGCGGTGAGAATCAGCGCCACGCCCAGGGTGGGCACCATGCGCCCGGATTCATCGCCGCCAAACAGCTGCATGGTGTAGGCGCCGAAGGTACGTGCCAGGAAGCTCTGCGCGATGACCATGGAAAAGTACATCAGCAAGGCGTTGAACGCCGTGGGCAGCCGGTCGCCGTAGGCCTTGTGCAAGTACATGCCAATGCCGCCGGCGGACGGATAGGCGTTGGAAATCTTGACGTAGGAGTAGGCGCTGAACGACACGATCACCGCCGCCGCCAGGAACGCCAGGGGAAACAAGGCACCGGTCATCTGGGCCATCTGTCCGGTGAGCGCGAAAATGCCGGCGCCGATCATCACCCCGGTGCCCAGCATGACCGTGCCCGCCAGGGTCAGGCTGCCTTCGGCGTATTTCGTGGTGCGGTCCTGATCCGCCATGAAGTGCCCCCTTGAAGCATGTGAAGCGTGCGAGGAAAGAGGCAAAAAATAGCATTTTCGCCGGGTTTGTTCAGCCGGCGTCGGTGGCCACGCGGTACAGCAGGGTGTCCTCGTAGCCACTGGTGATCGGCCACAGGCCGCACAGCGCCCGGTCCAGCTCCGGGTCGCCGGTGTCCACCACCAGGGGGCGACCTTGCAGGGTGCCGAGTTTGGTGCGGCTGGCCAGGATCTGGATGTTGGCCTTGCCGAGCCGGCGGATCACCGCCGGGCTGAACTGCTGGTTGCCACGCCCGAACAGGTGGCCCTGGCCGCCGATCACGGTAAGCAGGGCTCGGGCCGGTTGATCGCCGATGATGTCGAGGATTTGTTCGGCGCCAACGTCGGCGGCCACCACTTCCTGATCGCGGATGATGTCCACGCCGAGCAGCGTGTTGGGCAAACCGAGCAGTTCCATCACGGTGGCCACGGTGGAACCGGAGCCCACCAGGTACCAGGTGCCCGGTTCCAGGTTGTCGATCACCGAGGCGGCGATTTCGGTGACCACCAGATCCTCCACCTCTCGGCCGCCGCATTTCACCTGTTGCAGGTAGCGGCCTTCGGCGGGCACTTTCAATTCGCCGTAGTGGCGGGCGCGGACCTCACCGTGGCGAAAGGCATCCTCGTCAATGTCGCGGACCTCGGCGTCGTGCAGCGCCACCAGGCCACCGTGGACCAGGTCCGCCAGCAGCCGGCCGGCGGCGTCCGGGTTGATGGCATAGACCGCCGAGTGCATCTTGCAGCCGGCGGGGACGCCGAGCACCGGGATGTTGTCACCCACCGCGTCCACCAGATCCCGGGCGGTGCCGTCGCCGCCGGCGAACAGCAGCAGCTGGGCGCCGGCGTCCAACAGCGCGCGGGCCGCCTCGCGGCTGTGCGCGGCGTCACTGGGAGACGGCGAGGCGCCGATCACTTCGGCCTCCAGGCCCGCCGCCCGGCAACTGTGCTCGCCCATGTCGCCACCCCAGGTGAGCACGCGCAGGTGGCCGGCGTCACCGGCCACCGCCTGCAGGGCGCGGGTCATGCGCGCCACCGCCATCGGCGTGGCGCCCCGGCGCAGGGCTTCCTCGCGGGTGGCTTCGCCGTCGCTGCCCTTGAGGCCCACGGCGCCGCCGATGCCGGCGAACGGGTTCACGAGAACACCGACCACCAGAACATTGCGCGCTTGTGTCATAAAACGATCACACCTTTTTCCAACAATGACCGCGTCGAGGAAAACAGCGGAGAAGCATCATGAACCGTCTTCAGTATTCACAGGCCGCCGGTCGTCGGGAATTCAACGGCGCGGCGCTGGTTGACGAGCAGGGCCGGGAAATTCCCATCACCGAGGCGATGATCCTGCGCGCCTGCCGTGAGCTGGAGCAAGCCTGGCACTACCCTACTCCGGCGCGAAAAGCCGGCTGACCAGGGGTTTGAACGGCGCCGCCACCCCGCCCGCGTGGCGCCAGTAGAGCAATTCATGCCGGGCCGGGTATTCCTTGCGCAGGGCGTCGAAGGCGGCCCCCGGGTCCGGCGCGCGCACGGCTTCACGCAGGCGTGCGTCGTCCTCGTGGAGCCGGTAGGCACGGCGCAGCAGCGCCAGCAGGTCCGCTTCGTCGTGGACCGGCGCGTCCAGCTCCGCGTCCTCCGTTGGTGGCGCCATCTCCGGCGCGCTCTCGCCGCGCCAGTGGCACCAGGCCCGGTACAACATGGCGGTGCCGCGCCATTTGCCTTCCATGCTGTAGCCGGCCACATGGGGCGACCCCAGAAACACCCGGTCGAGCAGCGCCGGGTCCAGGCACGGTTCATTCTCCCATACATCCAGCAGCGTCAGCGGCGCGTCCTCTTCTTCCAGCCGTGTGGCCAGGGCCCGGTTGTCGATCACCGGGCCCCGGCAGGTGCTGATCAGGGTCTGGTCGGGGCCGAGGCGAACCAGACGCCCGGCATCGATCAGATGGTGGGTGGCGTCGTCGCCATCCCGGGTGAGCGGCACGTGCAGGGTGATCAGGTCCGCTTCCAGGGCGGCGTCGAGGGGCCCCAGGGGCACCGGGGCGCGGGTGCCGGCCCGGGCCAGGGGCGGATCGCAGCCGATCACGGTGACGCCCAGGGCATTGAGCCAGTCCGCCAGGCGGCCGCCCACGTTGCCCAGGCCGACGATGCCGACGCGGCTTTCGCGCAGCGTTCTTCCCTGTTTGTGGCAGGCCAGTAGCAGCGCCTGAAGCACGTACTCGGCGACGGCGCGGGCATTGCAGCCGGGGGCGTGGGCGAAGGCGATTCCCAGTTCCCGCAGGGCCTGGCGGTCGATGTGGTCGGTGCCGATGGTGGCGGAGCCAACGAAACGCACCGGGGTGCCTTCCAGCAGGGCGCGGTCGACCCGGGTGACCGAGCGGACCAGCAGCACCTCGGTGTCCTGGAGTTGGTCGCGGGTCAGGGTGCGACCGTTGACGCGGGTGACCTGGCCCAGGGATTCGAAGGGGGTCAGGGCGGGCATGTTTTCGTCGGCGACGATGCGCATTGAATCAGGACTCTCTATTGGAGGTTACTACGTAGCGGGGACGCTCACGGCCGGGTACAGCCGGGCGCGGACACGCTACGAGTTCGTCCCTGAAGGCTCGGGTTTGGCCATCCCTGGCCAAACACGGTCCGCGCCCGGCTGTACCCGGCCGTGAGCGTCGTGTCACACCTCATACTCTGCCCTTTTATTCACGGAAGAGGGAGAGGGCGCTGTCTTCGGTGGTTTGGGTGTAGGGGCCACCGAAGAGGTTGTGGTGGTTGAGGAGATGATACAGGTTGTAAAGGCGGCTGCGGTGCTGGAAATCACGGTCGTGGGGGTCCTGGCCGTGGGCGCGCCAGAGCGCGGCGCCGGTATTCGCCGGGGGCGCAGCCCTTCCAGCGTTTGAAGGCGTGGTAGAAGTTGGCGGTGTCGGAGAATCCCAGATACAGCGCCAGATGGCCCATGTCGCAACAGGGCTCGCGCAGCCGACGGCAGGCGTATTCCATGCGCACCTGATCGCGCAGGCGGGCGAACTGGACGCCTTCGTCGCGCAGCCGGCGTTGCAGGGTACGGGCGGTCATGTTGAGGTCCGCGGCCACCCGCTCCACGGTGAGACCGCCCTGCCCCAACCCGCCCCGCAGGCGCTCCAGCACGCGCCCGGCGACACCGCCGGCCCGGGACAAATCCAGCAGCAGGCCGGCGGCGGCGGCCTCCAGGCGCGCCCGGCGGTGGGCGTTGGCGGCGGGCAGCGTCTGGCCCAGCAGCGCCGGGGAAAACTCAATGGCGTTGCTGGGAGCACCAAAATCCAGCGGACATTGAAAGAAGGCGTCGTATTCGTCCCGTTGCGTGGGCGGCGGGTGGCGAAACAGCACCCGATGCACCGGCATGCGGCCACCCAACAAGGAGCGCCCTACCGCCACCAGGCTGGCCAGCACCAGATCGTCATGGGCCGGGTGGCGGGCAAAGGTCAGCCCGTCACCGCCGGTGATCGTCAGGGTGCAGTGGTGCTCGCCGCGCTCAAGCTGGAACGCCAGGTACGGCACCACCAGGTTCTTGTAGCGGAACAGCAGCGCCAGCGCCTGTTCCAGGGTGCTGGCGGCGGCCATCAGGCGCCCCAGCAGGTCCAGGCGGCGATAATCGTGGTCACGGCCGGCGCGCAGGCCGAACAGCGGATCACCGGCATCGCGAAATACCGTGCTCAACAGGCGGTCGAGCTGATCCAGGGTCAGATAGCGATCGCCGGCGCCGAGGTCCACCCCGGCGCGCTCGAACAGGGTGGCCGCGTCGAGCCGGCCGCGCAGGGCCATCTCCAGCAGGCCCGGCAGGACCGACGCGGGCAGGTGCGTTCCCACCATCACGTTTCCTCGTTGATTATTATTCTATCCGTGCCGTCGTGGGCGGACCTTCATGGAACGATGATGGCGTCGCGCCCACATTGACCGAAGGTTCTCCAGGTCGGTCCCGCCGGTCAAGGGCATAGGGACCAATTAGGTGGTGAGCGCCGGTCATGATGGGTACTCTTGGGGCCTCCGGAAAACGAGGACGTTATGCTGAAACGCTACTTCATCGACGAAGTGACCGACACCCGCGCCTCCCCCCGCCAGGCCTTTTCCCTGTTCAGCCAGGTCGACGGCTGGTCCGACTGGTGTTCCGTGGTACGCCACGCGCGGCTGTTCGGCGGCCAGTGGCGACGCGGCGCCAGCCTGCTGTTCGTGGCCGATCTGCCGCGCCTGCCGCCGGCGCCGGTGGTGGTGCGCGTGCATGAGTACCGGGAAAATGAGTGCATCGCCTGGGGGCTGGATCTGCCCATGGCGCGCCTGATCCACCGCTTCACCTTCATCGCCGACGGCGACGGCGGTTGCCGGGTGCATCAGGAGGAATGGTCCGAGGGGCTGCTGACTCTGCTTACCCTGCCCGCCGGCCGCCTCATTCACCGCTTCGATCAGCGTTTCGCCGCGGAATTCGCGGCCATGTTCTAGGGCCCGTCATGATGTCTCGATTGTTCCGCGCGTATTGCGCGGTGGTACTGCGCCACCCGATGCTCTGGCTGCTGGTGGTGGCTCTGATGTGCGGCGTCGCCGCCTGGCAGGCCCGCGATTTCAAACTGGATGCCTCCGCCGAATCCCTGACCCTGGAAAACGACCAGGCCCTGGAGTACTACCGCAAGATCGCCAAGCAGTACGGGGGCAGCGATTTCCTGGTGGTCACCTATACCCCCAGCGACAGCGAACTGTTCAGCCGCGACACACTGAAGGATCTGCAAAGCCTGCAGAACAAGCTCAAGAGCCTGGACCGGGTTGCCTCGGTGTACAGCCTGCTGGACGTGCCCCTGCTGTTCAGCCCCAAGGTGGAATTCACCGATCTTTCCGACGGCTACCGCACGGTGCTGGACCCGGACGTGGACCTGCCCCTGGCGAAACAGGAATTCACCGACACCAACCCGCTCTATGAGGACCTGCTGGTCAGCGACGATGGTCGCACCACCGCCATGCTGGTGACCTTCGAGCGCGACGAACGCTATTTCGAGCTGCTCAACCGGCGCAACGCACTGCGCGAACAGCAACGCCAGGGGACCTTGAGCGACGCCGACGCGGCGGAGCTGGAACGGGTCGATGCCGAGTTCAGCGACTACAACAGCCAGGTGCAGGCGCGCACCGCCGAGGAGATCGAGGCGATTCGCGGCATCATGGACGGCTACCGGGACCGGGCCCGGCTGGTGCTCGGCGGCGTGCCGATGATCGCCTCGGACATGATCCGCTTTATCCGCTCGGACCTGGAAATTTTCGGCATCGGGGTGGTGGCGTTTCTGATCCTCACCCTGTTCCTGATTTTCCGGCGCCCGCGCTGGGTGGTGGTACCGCTGCTGTGCTGTGGCGTCACCGTGCTGACCGTGACCGGCTGGCTCGGCTTCATGGACTGGAAGGTGACGGTGATCAGCAGCAACTATCTGTCGTTGCTGCTGATCATCACCATGTCGATCACCATCCACCTGACCGTGCGCTATCGGGAGCTGCACGAGGAGAATCCGGACGCCACCCAGGGCTGGCTGCTGCGCGAAACCGCCGCCCATATGATGCGCCCCAGTGTGTACATGATCCTGACCACCATGGTGGGCTTCTCGTCCCTGGTGATCAGCGATATCCGCCCGGTGATCGACTTCGGCTGGATGATGACCGTGGGCCTGGGCGTGGCACTGGTGACCTGCTTTCTGGTGTTCCCCAGCCTGCTCGGCGGCCTGACGCCGGGCCAACCGCGCCAGGGCCGCGACCTGACCCGTCAGGTGACCCTGGGCTTCGCCGGCTTCACCGAACGCCACCGCGCCACCCTGTTGGTGGTCACCCTGGTAGGGATGGCGGCGGCGCTGTGGGGCATGACCCGCCTGACCGTGGAAAACCGTTTTATCGATTATTTCCAGAAGGACACGGAAATCTATCAGGGCATGCTGCAGATCGATCGCAAGCTGGGCGGCACCACCCCTCTGGACATCGTCATCGACGCGCCGCCCCGGGAGCGCAAAACCGCCGGCCATGGCAGCGCCGCGCCCGCCCGGGACGCGGACGGTTTCGACGCGGTCCAGGATGATCCATTCGCCGGCGGCGCCACCGCGTCCCGTGACGATGCATCCAGCGGCGACCCGGCCGCTACCAACGATGGTTTCGGAGCCGTCCAGGACGACCCGTTCGCCGCGGGCGAGAGTGACGATTTCGGCGCCGGACAGGACCCGTTCGCCAGCAATGCGCCGAAGGCCGCCGCCGACCCGGGCCCGGATCTTCAGGGCGCGTACTGGTACACGCCGCAGCGGTTGGAACGGATCATCGAGATCGAGGATTACCTGCAATCGTTGCCGGAGACCGGCAAGGTGCTGTCCATCGCGACCACCTACAAGGTGGCCAAGAAGATCAACGGCGGCCCGCTCAGCTATGTGCAGTTGATGCTGCTGGCCAGCTTCATTCCCGAGGATCTGCGCGGCCAGCTGGTGAGCCCCTACTTGTCCGACGACGGTCGCCAGATCCGCATCAGCGTGCGGGTGGTGGATTCCTACCCGGGGCTGAACCGGGACGATCTGCTCAAGAAGATCAACGACGACCTGGTCAGCCGGTTCGATCTGAAACCGGAGCAGGTGCATCTGACCGGCGCCATGGTGCTTTACAACAATATGCTGCAGAGTCTGTTCGACTCACAGATCAAGACCCTGGGCTATGTGTTCACGGCGATTCTGATCATGCTGCTGTTGCTGTTCCGCTCCCTGCCGGTGGCACTGATCAGCATGGTGCCGAGCCTCGTCAGCGCGGCCACGGTGCTGGGGCTGATGGGTTGGATCGGGCTGCCGCTGGATCTGATGACCATCACCATCACCGCCATCACCATCGGCATCGCGGTGGACGATACCATTCACTATGTGCATCGCTTCCACGAGGAGTGGCCGGTGGACCGTGACTACGTGGCGACCATGCGGCGCTGCCACGGCTCCATCGGCAAGGCGATGTATTACACCTCCCTGGTGATCATCGCGGGCTTCTCGATTCTGGCGTTTTCCAACTTCAACCCGACGGTGTACTTCGGTCTGCTGACCGGGCTGGCGATGCTGGTGGCGTTGCTGAGCAACCTGACGTTGTTGCCGGCGCTGTTGATCACCGTGCGGCCGAAGCTGCGCGCTGGCCAGGCGGGTTGATGTTAGCCAGGCCACCCCGGGGGGGGGGGGGTGACGGCGGCGCGGGGCGCGGGATTCCGGGCTATCGCGGCTAAAGCCGCTCCTACGCGGCTTTAGAATGCGGTAGGAGCGGCTTTAGCCGCGATCCGGTTCGACCGGGACGTGCGGCGGATCGGGCACCGGGTCGTGGTGGATGATCACCTCGGCGGCGGGGTAATGCTTGAGGATATCGGCGCGGATACGCTCCCCCAGGGCGTGGGCTTCCTTGAGCGGCAACGTCTCGTCCATGTCCACGTGCAGCTGAATGAACCAGGTACGCCCGGACTGGCGGGTACGCAGGTCGTGGAAACCCAGCGCCTGCTCATGCTCGCCGACCACGGCGCCGATCACGTCGCGCACCTCGCCGGGCAGTTCCCGGTCCAGCAGCAATTGCACGGATTCCCAGCCGATCTTCCAGGCCGAACGCAGAATGTAGAGCGCGATCACCAGGCCCACCAGGCCGTCGGCGGCGTCAAAGCCCAGGCCGCTGACCAGCAGCGCCAGGATAATACCGGCGTTGACCGCCAGGTCCGACAGATAGTGTAGTGAGTCCGCGTCGATGGCGGTGGAGCCGGTGCGTCGCACCACGTACTTTTGCACCACCAGCAGCAGCGCCGTAAGCGCGATGGAGAACACCATTACCCCGACGCCCAGGCCGGTGGCTTCCAGGGGTTGCGGATCGAGCAGCTTAAGCACCGCTTCCCGAAGCAGGTAGAGCGCCGAGCCGGCGATCAGCACGGACTGCCCCAGGCCGGCCAGGGCCTCCGCCTTGCCATGACCGAAGCGGTGCTCGTCGTCCGCCGGCACCAGGGAATAGCGGATCGCCGCGAAGTTCACCAACGACGCCAGGGAATCCATGATCGAGTCGATCAGCGATGCCAGCAGGCTCACCGAGCCGGTCAGGGTCCAGGCCACGCTCTTCACCGCGATCAGGATCAAGGCGGTGAGCACCGAGGCGCTGGCGGCGAGGGTCAGCAGCCGGCGGGCCTGATGATCGTCGAGGGCGTCGGGCATGGATCAGGATTTCCTTGGCAGCAGAGTGAGCGGGTCCACCGGCTGGCCGTCCTTGCGGATCTCGAAGTGCAGTTGAGTATGCAGGGTACCGCTGGCGCCCATGGTGGCGATTTCCTCGCCGGCGCTCACCTGGTCACCTTCCTTCACCAGCAGTTTCTTGTTGTGGGCGTAGGCGCTCAGCCAGCGGTCGTTGTGCTTGATGATCAGCAGGTTGCCGTAGCCGGTCAGCCCGCTGCCCCGGTACACCACCCGACCGGCGGCGGCGGCCCGCACCGGGCTCCCCTCGCGACCACCGATGGCGATGCCACGGCGGCCTCCGGCGGCGGTGGAGTAGCGTTCCAGCAACTTGCCGTCCGCCGGCCACTGCCAGGGCACCGGGCCGGTACTGGCCGGGCTGCTGGTCTTGGGCGGCGCCGGCGGGCTGCTGGAACGGCTGGCGGTGCTGGAACCGGAAGACGCGGCACGGGAGCCGGCGGAGGAGGACGAGGAGGAAGCGGTGCGCCGCTCCGGCGTGGTCTCGGTGGCCGACGCGCCGCCGAACGAAATCACCTGCCCCGGATAAATGGTATAGGGCGCGCCGATGCCGTTGGTGCGCGCCAGGGACCGGTAGTCCCAGCCGTAGCGCCAGGCGATGGAATACAGGGTTTCGCCGCGCTGTACCCGATGGCTGCCGGAGGTGACCCGGGTGCCCTGCTCATCGCGTTGGTAGATGTCCACCACCGGCGGCGGGTTCCGCACGGCGCAGCCGCACAGAATCATCGATACGACTATGGGAAGCCAAACACGCAAAAGGTTACTCGTCCGTTGCCGTGGCTTCATTATGCACGGGGGCGGCGAAGGAAAGTAGCCAGACCAGCACCAGCCCCACCGCCATCATCAGCAGCGCCAGCCCCAGCTGGCTGCCGCCGTCCACGACGCGGGCATAGTCCGCCGGCCACAGCCAGCGCTCGCTGACGCCCTGATCCATCGGCAACCGCCACGGCCAGAGCTTGACCAGGGAGCCGGCCATGAAACCGCCCAGCAGCGCCATCACGGTATCGTGATAACGGTGCAGCAGCCATTTGAGCAGGCGCACGAACGCCAGCAGCCCGCAGGCGCAGCCGGCCATGAAAGCGAGCAGCAGTGGCCAGTCGCCATGCTCCACCGCCGCCAGCACGGACGGATAAAGACCCAGTAATAACAGGATAAAACTGCCGGAGATGCCGGGCAGGATCATGGCGCAGATGGCCACGGCGCCACCCAGGAAGAACACCAGCGGCGACACGCCCAGAGCGGTGAGCCCTGGCGCCAGGGCGATCGCCACCGCCAGCCCGGTACCGGCGGTGAACGCCAGCCACTGGGGTGGGCCGCGCTGGCGCAACGGCGCCAGCACCAGCACGATGCTGGCCAGGATCAGCCCGCAAAAGAACGCCCACACCGGCACCGGATGATGTTCCAGCAGCCAGGTGAGCAGCCGCGCCAGCAGCGCGATGCTGGTGAGAATCCCCGCCAGCAAAGTGAAAAGGAAAGTAAAATTACCGGCTCGCCAGAACGCCACGAACCCCTCGCGGCGCCACACGGCCAGCAAACGGGGGCCGATGCCGCCGAGGGTATCGATCAGTTCCTCGTAGATGCCGGTGATCAGCGCCAGGGTGCCGCCGGACACCCCCGGCACCACATCCGCCGCTCCCATGGCCAGGCCGCGCACGTACACGCCCGGGCGCCACGCCCGCCGCGTCATTGCACGCCCCGCTGGAACGGCACGAAGCGTACCGCGTCCAGTTTACGAGTGCGGATTTCGTCACCCTGACGGTCCACCACGGTGAGATGCTGGGCGCGATCCCCCACCGGCATCACCAACCGGCCACCATCGGCGAGCTGGTCGAGCAGTTCCTGGGGAATGTCCGGCCGCGCGCAGGCCACCAGAATGCCGTTGAAGGGCCCGGCGGTTTTCCAGCCGAAACCGCCGTCGGCGTGCTTGAGCTGCACCCGCGCCAACCCCAGGCTGAGCAGCCGCTGGCGCGCCTGCTCCTGCAGCGGGCGGATGCGTTCCACCGAGTACACCTGCTGGCACAGGGCGGCCAGCACCGCGGTCTGGTAGCCGCAACCGGTGCCAATCTCCAGCACCTTGTCGGGGACGCCGTCGCTGATCAGCAGCTCGGTCATGCGCGCCACCACCCAGGGCTGGGAGATGGTCTGGCCGTGGCCGATGGGCAAGGCGGTATCGTCGTAGGCCTGGTGCGCCAGGGCCTCGTCAATGAACATATGCCGGGGGGTGCTGCGGATCACCTCCAGCACCCGCTCATTCTCGATGCCGGCTTCCCGCAGCCGGTTGATGAGCCGTTCCCGGGTTCTCGCCGATGTCATGCCGATGCCACGCAATTCCGTATCCATGTCCGTCGGTGGATCCCCCATCCCCGTTTCATTTTCGTGCGCCCGACTCGCATCGGGCATCGCGGCTTCAACCGCGATTCGCCGAAGGCACCCGGGTGGTCAACAACTCCGCCAGCACGGCGGTGGCGAACGCCCCGGTGGGCAGCCGGAAGGTCAGTTCCAGCGTATCGCCGACGCACTGCCATTGCAGCGCGCTCACCGGCAGCCGGGTGGCGCGCCGCTCGGCGTCCAGGCCCAGGTCCGCGAGCGCCTCCACCAGGGCGACGTGGTCGGCCAGCACCGTGTCTTCCAGTTGCCGGCAAGCGCCCGATGATGCCATGCCCATGCGCCCCGGCAAAGGGGCCGTGGGGTGTACGGTACCGGCGGCCACCCGGGCGGCGGCGTCGTGATCGTCGTCGGCGCTGAACAGCCCCCGGCTGCCATCGGGCTGCAGCAGGTCGCCGTCCAGCAGCCGGTGCCAAACATCGCGCCGCACCCGCTCGGCGAGCACCGCGTTGAACAGGCCCGAGCGCACCCCGGACAACCAGAAATTGCGCAGCGGTCGCTTGCGCGGCGCCTCGCCACCCAGCAACCAGGCGCGCCCTCGGGTCCAGTTGGCGCCGTCACGGCCGAAGCGCTGTTCACCAAAATAGTTGGGCACGCCCTCGGCGGCGATGCGCTCCAGCCGTGCCGCCAGAGCGTCCTGGTCCGCCGCCAGCTCACGCAGACGCAGGCGGAAGATGTTGCCCCGGTGGGTGCCACGATTGAGCTTACGCCGGTGGCGCGCGGCGCGCAGCGACCGCAGCCCCGGCGGCCACTGGAATTCCGGGTCCGGCTTGCCGGGCAGATGCAGGCTGAACCACTGGCGGGTCACCGCGCGGCGGTCCTTGAGACCGCTGTAACCCACCGACAGCCGGTGCAGGCCGGCGTTCCTGGCCAGCCACAGGGCCACGTCCTCGGTGTTCCAATCGGTCTTCTCGATCTCCAGCCAGAGGTGCTCACCCTCCCCCTCCGGCTCCACCACCATGATCTCGTCGACCTGGAAATCCGCCGGTTCGGCGCGCAGCACCGCTTCGCCCACCGGCTCGCCATGGGCCCGAGGGGTGGCCGGGGGGCGCGCCAGGGCGTCGCTGTGGGGGTCGCCCAACGCCTCACTCACGGGCGCTGTTCCAGCAACGCGGAGGCCTGCACGGCGATGCCCTCGCCCCGGCCAGTGAAGCCCAGCCGCTCGGTGGTGGTGGCCTTCACGGAGACCCGATCCAGCTCGCAGTCGAGCAGGCCGGCGATGCGCTCGCGCATGGCGGCGATGTGCGGCGCCAGTTTCGGCGCCTGGCAGATCACCGTCAGGTCCACGTTGCCGACCCGCCAACCGGCGCCGTTGATGTCCTCCATCACCCGGGCCAGCAGGAGGCCGGAGTCGGCGCCCTTCCATTGCGGATCGTTGTCCGGAAAATAGTGGCCGATGTCGCCCAGGGCCAGAGCACCAAGCAGGGCGTCGGTGAGCGCGTGCAAGGCCACGTCGCCATCGGAATGGGCCTTGAGCCCGCGCTCATGGGCAATGCGCACACCACCCAGCATCACATGGTCACCGTCCTCGGCGAAGGCGTGCACGTCGAAGCCGTTGCCAATGCGAATGGCGCCTAGGGATACCATGCCAGCCCCTCCTCTTCCTGGGCCCGCAAATAGAACCGGGCCAGGGCCAGGTCCTCGGGCAAGGTGATCTTGATATTGTCGGCATGGCCCTCCACCAGGGCCGGGCGCCGCCCGGCGGCCTCCAGGGCGGAGGCCTCATCGGTGATCGCGTCCAGATCGCCGCCCAGGGCATCGTGCAGGTCGCGGGCGGCGAACAGCTGCGGCGTCAGTGCCCGCCAAATGTGGCGGCGATCCAGGGTGGCGGTGATGTGGTCGTCGCCGTCGCCGCGCTTGATGGTATCGGTGACCCGCCGCGCCAGGATGGCGCCGTCTTGACGACAATGCTCCACCAGATTCTGGATATCCGACAGGCGCACCAGCGGGCGCGCCATGTCGTGGACCAGCACCCAGGCGTCCGGGTCCCGGGCCAGCACCGCCGCCACCCCGGCACGCACCGAGGCGGCCCGGCTGGCGCCACCGGTGACGGTGTCCACCCGGCGGTGGCCGGCCACCGGCAGCTGCGGCCACCAGGGGTCGCCGTTGGCCACCGCCACCACCACCCGGCGCAGCGGCGCGAACGCCAACAGTCGGGTGATGGTGTGCTCGGCCACCGTGCGACCTTCCAGGGTCAGATATTGCTTGGGCAGGCCGGCGCCCATGCGAGCGCCGATCCCGGCGGCGGGCACCACCGCGTAAAGCGGTCCCGGTTTACTCACTGGCTTGCGGTTCCACGATCTGAAAAAAGGTTTCGCCGTCACGGATCATGCCCAGATCCTTGCGGGCAATCTCCTCCACCGCCTCGCTGCCCTCCTTGAGGTCGCGCACGTCGGCGGCCATCAGGCGGTTGCGCTCGGCCAGCTCGGCGTTCTGCTCGCTCAGCGACGCCACCTGGTGCTCCAGGGTGGCCACATGGCGAAGGCTGCCCTCGCCGAACCAGAGCCGCGCCTGCAGCCCCAGCAACAACAGGGCCAGCGCGGCGAGAACCACCTGACGGGCCGGGGACAGCTTCATTCGCCCTCCCCGACCGTCGGCAGACCGGCCTTCAAGGGCTTACAGGAACCGGAATTCTTGGCGGCCGTTGTAAGCGGCACGTCCCAGTTCCTCTTCGATGCGGATCAGACGGTTGTACTTGGCCACCCGGTCGGAGCGGCACAAGGAACCGGTCTTGATCTGGCCGGCGGCGGTGGCCACCGCCAGATCGGCAATGGTGGTGTCGGCGGTCTCGCCACTGCGGTGGGAGATCACCGCCGTGTAGCCGGCGTCCTTGGCCATCTTGATGGCGTCCAGGGTCTCGGACAGGGAGCCGATCTGGTTGAACTTGATCAGGATCGAGTTGGCCACCTTCTCGTCGATGCCGCGCTTGAGGATCTTGGTGTTGGTCACGAACAGATCGTCGCCCACCAACTGCACCTTGTCACCGAGCTTCTCGGTGAGGATCTTCCAGCCGTCCCAGTCGGACTCGTCCATGCCATCCTCGATGGAGATGATCGGGTAACGGTCGCACAGCTCGGCCAGATAATCGGCGAAGCCGGCGGAATCCATGCTGCGGTTCTCGCCGGCCAGCACGTACTGGCCGTCCTTGTAGAATTCGCTGGAGGCGCAATCCAGGGCCAGGGTGATGTCCTCGCCGGCCTTGTAGCCCGCCTTGTCGATGGCTTCCATGATCGCTTCCAGGGCCGCCTCGTTGCTGGGCAGGTCCGGCGCGAAACCGCCTTCGTCGCCGACGGCGGTGTTCAGGCCACGGGCCTTGAGCACGCCCTTGAGCGCGTGGAACACCTCGGCGCCGTAACGGATCGCCTCGGCCACGGTGGGCGCGCCCACCGGCTGGATCATGAATTCCTGAATGTCCACGTTGTTATCGGCGTGCTCACCGCCGTTGATGATGTTCATCATCGGCACCGGCAGGGAGTACTCGTTGTCGTCGTCCTGCAGGTCGGAGATGTATTCGTAGAGCGGCTTGCCCTGGGCCAGGGCTTCCGCCTTGGCGGCGGCCAGGGACACCGCCAGGATCGCGTTGGCGCCCAGGTTGCCTTTGTTCTCGGTGCCGTCGGCGTCGATCATGGCCTGGTCCAGGCCGCGCTGGTCGGCGGCATCCACGCCCACCAGCAGTTCACGGATCTGGGAATTGACGTTGCCCACCGCGCGGGTCACGCCCTTGCCCAGGTAACGGCTCTTGTCGCCGTCGCGCAGTTCCAGCGCTTCCCGGGAACCGGTGGAGGCGCCGCTGGGGGCGCAGGCGCTGGCGCTGTGGCCGGACTCCAGGATCACATCGGCTTCGATGGTGGGGTTGCCGCGGGAATCGAGAATCTCGCGGGCCTTGACGTCGACGATTTTGGACATGGGTCGGTCTCTCTAGATACGAACTCAGTGGTTGTCGAAGGCGGGCAACGCCTTGACGGCATTATCCAGGGTTTGCATTTGTTCAAGGAATGGCTGCAGCCGGTCCAGGCGCAGGGCGCAGGGGCCATCGCACTTGGCGTTGTCCGGGTCCGGGTGGGCTTCCAGGAACAGGCCGGCGATCCCCTGGCTGATGCCGGCGCGGGCCAGCTCGGCGACCTGCTGGCGACGGCCACCGGCGGAGTCGGACCGGCCGCCGGGCATTTGCAGCGCATGGGTGACATCGAAGAACAGCGGGTAGCGGAACTGCTTCATGATGCCGAAGCCGAGCATGTCCACCACCAGGTTGTTGTAACCGAAGCAGGAACCGCGCTCGCACAGAATCAGTTTGTCGTTCCCGGCTTCCTCGCACTTGTGCAGGATGTGCTTCATTTCCTGGGGCGCGACGAACTGGGGTTTCTTGATGTTGATGATGGCGCCGGTTCTGGCCATCGCCACCACCAGATCGGTCTGCCGCGCCAGGAAGGCGGGCAGCTGGATGATGTCGGCCACCTCCGCCACCGGCGCCGCCTGATAGGGCTCGTGCACGTCGGTGATGATCGGGCAGTCGTAGGTGTCCTTGATCTCCTGGAAGATCTTCAGGCCTTCTTCCAGGCCCGGCCCGCGAAACGAATGCAGCGACGAGCGGTTGGCCTTGTCGAAGCTGGCCTTGAACACCCAGGGGATGTTCAGGGCGGTGGTGGCCTCGGCGTAGGCTTCCGCCACGCGCATGGCCAGGTCCCGGGATTCCAGCACGTTCATGCCGCCAAACAGCGCCATGGGCTGGTCGTTGCCGAAGCTCAGGTCGCCGAGCCGCAGGGTGATGGGGTCCGTCATCGTCGCTGTCCTTACTCTTTGCCAGCGGCCTGGTGGGCCGCCAGGGCCGCTTCCACGTAGCCCTTGAACAGGCCGTGGCCGTCACGGGGCGTGGAGGTGAATTCCGGGTGGAACTGGCAGGCCACGAACCACGGATGGTCGGCCACCTCGATCACTTCCACCAGCTCACCGTCCCCGGAACGACCGGCGATGCGCAGGCCCGCCTCTTCCAGACGCGCCACGAAATTGTTGTTCACCTCGTAGCGGTGACGGTGGCGTTCGATGATATGGGTGTGGCCATAGCAACGCGCCGCCAGGGAGTTTTCGTCAAGCACGCACTCCTGACCGCCCAGGCGCATGGTACCACCCAGGTCCGAAGCTTCCGAGCGGGTCTCCTTGGCGCCATCCTCGCGGGTCCATTCGGTGATCAGCGCCACCACCGGGCTGGCCGTGCCGGGCTTGAGCTCGGTGGAATGGGCGTCGCCGATACCGGCCACGTCGCGGGCGTACTCGATCACCGCCAGCTGCATGCCCAGGCAGATGCCCAGGTACGGCACCTTGTTCTCACGGGCGTAGCGAATGGCGGCGATCTTGCCTTCGGTGCCCCGGTCGCCGAAGCCACCGGGCACCAGGATGGCGTCCACCTTGTTCAGCTCGCCGGTGCCCTCGCGCTCGATGTCCTCGGCGTCGATATAACGGATATTGACCCGGGCCCGGGTGGCGATGCCGGCGTGCATCAGTGCCTCGTTGAGGGACTTGTAGGCGTCCGCCAGATCGATGTACTTGCCAACCATGCCGATGGTGATTTCGTGCTCGGGGTTGAGCTGTGCTTCCACCACCCGGTCCCATTCGGTGAGGTCCGGGGCGGGCAGGTCGAGGCCGAATTTCTCGACGATGATGTCGTCCATGCCCTGCTCGTGGAGCACACGGGGCACCGCGTAGATGGTTTTCGAGTCCGGGCAGGACACCACGGCGCGGGCTTCCACGTTGGTGAACAGCGCGATCTTCTCGCGCGCCCCCTGGGGAATCGGGTGATCGGCCCGACATACCAGCATGTCCGGCTGCAGGCCGATGGAGCGCAGCTCCTTGACCGAGTGCTGGGTAGGCTTGGTCTTGATCTCGCCGGCGGAGGCGATGTACGGCACCAGCGTCAGGTGCACCAGCAGGGAACGGCTGGAACCCAGCTCCACGCGCATCTGGCGCACCGCTTCCAGGAACGGCAGCGATTCGATGTCGCCGGCGGTACCGCCGATCTCCACGATCGCCACGTCGGCGTCGCCGGCGCCTTCCTGGATCTTGAGCTTGATCTCATCGGTGATGTGCGGGATCACCTGCACGGTGGCTCCCAGGTATTCACCGCGCCGCTCCTTGTCCAGCACGTCCTGATAGACGCGACCGGTGGTGAAACTGTTGCGGCGGCTCAGCCGGGTGCGGATGAAACGCTCATAGTGGCCCAGGTCCAGATCAGTCTCGGCGCCATCCTCGGTGACGAACACCTCGCCGTGCTGATAAGGGCTCATGGTGCCCGGGTCCACGTTGATGTAGGGGTCCATCTTGATCAGGGTGACCTTGAGGCCACGGGCTTCCAGCAAGGAAGCGAGGGACGCCGAGGTAATGCCCTTGCCCAGGGACGACACCACCCCACCGGTGACGAAAATAAAACGTGCCATGCACCCACCAGAATATGTCATGGATTGAACGCGCTCACCGCGCGGCCCGAACACACTCGCCATCCAAAAAAAATACCCTTGCCCGCCGAAGGGGGCAAAGGTTCTCTGTTCTGGACACGTTGAAACGGGCTGTCGACGGCTGGAACCCCCGCCATATCAGGGAGTTGCGCGACGTCAGGATGGGAAGAAATGGTAACAGAACGGGGTCGGGCGGGCTACTGGAAAGGTGGGGATTTTACTTGGGGGATGGAGGCCGGATGCTTGACGCCGGACGCTTAACCCGTGGCGGAAGGCATAGGGGTGTTTCCTGCCAGTCGCTTATCAGCATCACGGAAAACACGCCAACGCTTTCCGAACCGGGTTGAGCGTCCGTCGTCCGGCGTCAAGCGTCCGGCGCAACAACCGCCTCCAGCCGCCACACCTCCAACCGCCGGTCGCGCCAGGCATCCGCCACCCCCACCCCGGGCACGCAACGCAGGGTGTTACCCTCGTAGACCAGTGGCCACTGGGCGCGGCGCCAGGGCGGCACGCCGGCGGCGCGCCACAATTCCGAGACCCGCTGATGACAGCCGTTACGGAACAGCCGCTCACCGCCGGTAGCGGGTACCAGACGCAGCGGGCCGGCGTCCCGGGGCCTCCAGAGCAGCGGCGTGGAGGCCGGTGCCGGGGGCGCCGGAGCGTCCGCCACCGGCTCCAGCCGCCAAGCGCCAAGGGAGAACGCATCCTGGCCCGGTGGCCAGCCCCATTCCTCCGTCAGCGGCGCCAGGGTAGCGCGGTCCAGCAGGTGCAGCTCGCCGCCGAAACGGCGCAGTTGCCAGCCGCCCCACTCCACCCGGGCGGCGCGGTCCGCCGGTGCCGCCAGCAGCCCCTCGATCTGCGCCAGCAGGGCCTGGCTGGGCGCGCCGGCGCCGGCTTCCCGCAACCACCAGCGCAGCAGATTGCGGCGCCGGGGGCCGCTCAGCGTGGCCACCGTCAGCGCCAGCCGGTCCCCGGTGGCGCCCAGGGCGGCGGCGTCCTCGGCGGCACGCTCGTCGAGCAACGCGGCGGCCTCGGCCTGGTGATCGGCGGCCCGGGCCAGGGTCGCCAAAACCCCAGGCCAGCGCCGCGACAGGGCCGGTAGCACGGTGCCGCGCAGGTAATTTCGATCCAGGCTCTGGTCCGCGTTACTGGGGTCTTCCAGCCAGGACCAGCCGCCCTGCTCCGCCCGTTCCAGCAACCGCCGCCGCGACAGACCCAGCAGAGGCCGCCATAGCGGCGTGTCGCCCCGGCGCCCGTGCTCACGGATGGCCGCCAGGCCGGCCACGCCGGCCCCCCGTAACAGCCGCAGCAACAGTGTCTCGGCCTGGTCGTCCCGATGGTGGGCGGTGATCAGGGTAGCGCTGCCGGCGCGGGCCGTGAGCGCCCGGTAACGGGCGTCCCGGGCACCGGCTTCCAGGCCGGCGGCCCGGTCCACGGTCACCTTGGTGCTCTCGAAGGCGACCCCCAGATGCCGGGCCACCGTCTGGCAATGGGCGGCCCAGGCGGCGCTGTCGGGATGCAGCCCGTGGTCCACGTGCAAGGCGGTGAGGCGGGCGCCGAGGCCGGCGCCGGCGAGAAGATGGAGAAGAACGGTGGAGTCGAGCCCGCCGCTAAATGCCAGCCACAGGGGCCCGGGCGGGGCGCGCCGGGCCAGCTCGGCGCTCAGTTCATCCATGGAGGAGTGGGTCGGGGGCGCCATGACCGCGCCCCGCTCAGTCGTCGGCGGCGTCGGTGGCCACGTTGCCGTAGCTCATCAGCCGCCGGTAGCGACGCTCCACCAGTTCCTCCACCGGCAGCTCACCGAGACCGGCGAGTTGCTCGACCAGGGCACGACGGATGGCATCGGCGGCCTGCTCATGATCCCGGTGGGCGCCGCCCAGAGGTTCCTTGATCACCTGATCGACGATGCCCAGCTCGTGCAGGCGGCCGGCGCCCACTCCCATGGCCTCGGCGGCCTCCGGGGCCTTGTCGGCGCTGCGCCACAGGATCGACGCGCAACCTTCCGGGGAGATCACCGAGTAGGTGGAATATTCCAGCATCTGCAGATGGTCGCAGACGCCAATGGCCAGGGCCCCACCGGAGCCGCCTTCGCCAATCACGGTGGCGATGATCGGCACCTTGAGACGGGACATGACGCGCAGATTGCGGGCGATGGCCTCGGACTGGCCACGCTCTTCCGCGTCGATACCGGGGAAGGCCCCGGGGGTGTCGATAAAGGTGAGGATCGGCATCTTGAAGCGTTCGGCCATTTCCATCAGGCGCAGCGCCTTGCGGTAGCCCTCCGGCTTGGGCATGCCGAAATTGCGGCGCACCTTTTCCTTCACCTCGCGGCCCTTCTGGTGGCCGATCACCATTACCGGCTGGTCGTCCAGGCGGGTGACGCCACCGACAATGGCCGGATCGTCGGCGAAGGCGCGGTCGCCGTGCAGTTCGTCGAACCCGCCGAACAGCCGCTGCACGTAATCCAGCGTATAGGGCCGCTTCGGATGTCGCGCCAGCTGGGAGATCTGCCAGGCGGTCAGATTGCCGAAGATGTTCTCGGTGAGGGCGATGCTTTTTTCCTGCAGCTTGGCGATCTCCTCGGAGATATTGACCTCACTGCCACTGCCCACCAGCCGGAGTTCCTCGATTTTCGCTTCCAAATCGGCGATGGGTTGTTCAAATTCGAGGAAATTCGGATTCATGTGCTACCCCTTTCTACGGTGCCGGTAAGTGTAGCCGCAAGGCCCGGACAGCGTCGAGAGACCGGCTTCCCTCTTAGGTTGCAAGTTGTTACCGGCGGCGCGGCACGCTGGCACGCTTGCACGCAACCACGCAACCACGCTGGCACGCAGCACGCTAGACCCGGCGCGGAGATCGTTGGTGTGTTTTCTGCGGGGCCGGGGGCCGGTGCTAACAGGAAACACGTCACACCAACCCGGTTAAGGGTTGAGCGTGCAAGCGTGTTGCGTACCAGCGTGGTTGCGTGCCAGCGTGGTTGCGCCCTCAGTCAATACTCCAACGTCACCGACTTGTCGCCGTAGCGCCCGCGCAGATCATCCACCAGGGACTCGTGCGGAATCACCCGCCAGTCGTCGCCGAGGAACAGCGCCGCGTCCGCTTCCTGGTGGCTCAGATCCAGCAGCACCGTCAGGCCACCGCCCTGCCCATTGGCGCGGTACGGCGCCAGGGTACGGCCAAGCACCTCCGGCAGGTTGTCCTCCACCGGCACCTTGACGCGCAGCCGGCGGCCGAAGGTTTCCCGGGCCTGACTCATGTCCATGACCTCGTCGGCCACCAGGTTGAAACCACCGGTGTAATCATCCATGCGCACACCGCCACGCACCACCAGCAGGGCGTCCTTCTGCACCCGCTCGCCGTACTGGGCGAAGGTCTTGCCGAACACCGACACCTCCAGGCGACCGGTTTTATCGTCCAGGGTGATGAACGCCATGCGCTCGCCGCTGCGCTTGCTGCGCGTGATACGCAGCGCCACCACCAGGCCGGCGACGGTGGCGGCCTCGCCCTTGCCGGTGGGCTGCAGGGCGTTCAGGCGGCTGGTGACGAACTGTCGCACCTCGGTTTCGAACTGGTCGATGGGGTGGCCGGTGAGGAACAGCCCCAGGGTATCCCGTTCGCCGTTAAGGCGGATGTCATCGTTCCATTCCCGGGCCGGTTTCCAGGCCACCACGGTGGCCGGCTGGTCGTCACCACCACCGCCGAACAGATCCATCATCCCCGCTTCCTGGTTGCGGGCGTCCTGCTCGGCGGCGGCGATGGCGTCCGGCAGCGTGGCCAGCAACACGGCACGGTCGCTGAAGTGGCCGTTGGGCCCGAGCTTGTCCAGAGCGCCGGCGCGCACCAGGGCCTCCAGGGAGCGTTTGTTGATCTTCTTGAGGTCGATGCGGCGGCAGAAATCGAACAGATCCTCGAAGGCTTTCTCACTGGCTTCGCCGCCGGCGCTTTCGGCGTCGCCCTGCCCGCGCGCATTGACGATGGCGTCGATGGGGCCCTCGCCGAGGCCCTTGATGGCGCCCAGACCGTAGACGATGTCACCTTCCGGGTTAACGGTGAACCGGTAGCCACAGGAATTCACATCCGGCGGCAACACCCGCAGGCCCATGTTCTTGGCCTCGTCGATGAAGGTCACCACCTTGTCGGTGTTCTGCATATCCGCGGAGATCACCGCGGCCATGAACTCCGCCGGATAATGGGCCTTGAGCCAGGCGGTCTGGTAGGCCACCAACGCGTAGGCGGCGGAGTGGGATTTGTTGAAGCCGTAGCCGGCGAACTTCTCCACCAGGTCGAAGATCTTCATCGCCAGATCCGGATCGATGCCCTTCTCCTCGGCGCCGGACTGGAAGATCTCGCGCTGCTTGGCCATTTCCTCGGGCTTCTTCTTACCCATGGCGCGGCGCAGCATGTCCGCGCCGCCCAGCGTGTAGCCGGCCAGTACCTGGGCGATCTGCATCACCTGTTCCTGGTACAGGATCACCCCGTAGGTGGGCTTGAGGATCGGCTTGAGCCAGTCGTGCTGGTATTGCGGGTCCGGGTAGGACACCGGCTCGCGACCGTGCTTCCGGTTGATGAAGTTGTCCACCATGCCCGATTCCAGCGGCCCGGGACGGTACAACGCCACCAGCGCGATGATGTCCTCGAAGACATCGGGCTTGAGCTTCTTGATCAGCTCCTTCATGCCCTGGCTTTCAAGCTGGAACACGGCGGTGGTGTCGCCTTTCTTGAGCAACTCGAAGCTGGGCTTGTCATCGAGCGGAATACGCTCGATTTCCAGCGGCCCCTCGCCATCCCGGGCGCGGCGCACGTTGGCGGCCTTCACCGCCCAGTCGATGATGGTGAGCGTCTTCAGGCCCAGGAAGTCGAACTTCACCAGGCCGGCGGCTTCCACGTCGTCCTTGTCGTACTGGGTGACCAGGTTGTCGCCTTCCTCGTCGCAGTGCAGCGGCGCGAAGTCGGTGAGCTTGCCCGGGGCGATCACCACGCCGCCGGCGTGCTTGCCCACGTTGCGGGTCAGGCCTTCCAGCTTGAAGGCCATTTCCATGATCTCGTTGACCGCTTCCTTGTCCGGGTTGCCGTCGTCCTCCAGGAATTCGCGCAGGTTGTCTTCCTGCTCCAGAGCCTTGGCCAGGGTCATGCCCGGGGTGCCGGGGATCATCTTGGAGAGGCGGTCGGCCATGCCGTAGGGCTTGCCCTGCACCCGCGCCACGTCGCGCACCACCGCCTTGGCGGCCATGGTGCCGAAGGTGATGATCTGGCTCACCGCGTCGCGGCCGTACTTGTCGGCCACGTAATTGATCACCCGGTCGCGCTTCTCCATGCAGAAGTCCACGTCGAAGTCGGGCATGGAGACCCGTTCCGGGTTCAGGAACCGTTCGAACAGCAGGTCGTATTCAATCGGGTCCAGGTCGGTAATACCCAGCGCGTAGGCCACCAGGGAGCCGGCGCCGGAGCCCCGGCCCGGGCCCACCGGTACCTGGTTGTCCTTGGCCCACTGAATAAAGTCCGCCACGATCAGGAAGTAGCCGGGGAAGCCCATCTGGTTGATGATGCCCAGCTCCATTTCCAGCCGCTCGTAATAAACGCCACGCTGGGCCTCATAGTCCTCCGCCGCCGGGTCCAGGATGCGGCCCAGGCGGGTTTCCAGCCCTTCCTCGGAGACCTTTTCCAGGTATTCCTCGATGGTCAGCCCCTCGGGGATCGGGAATTCCGGCAGGAAGTTCTCGCCCAGGCGGATGTCCAGGGTGCAGCGGCGGGCGATCTCGACGCTGTTTTCCAGTGCCTCCGGCAGGTCGGAGAACAGCTCCGCCATTTCCTCGGCGCTTTTCAGATACTGTGCCTCGGAGTACTTGCGGGGCCGGCGCGGGTCGTCCAGAGCGTTGCCGTCGTGAATGCAGACGCGGGCCTCATGGGCCTCGAAATCCTCACGGCGCACGAAGCGCACGTCGTTGGTGGCCACCACCGGCAGCCCCAGGTCGGCGGCCAGGGCGACGCTGGCGTGCAGGCAGTCCTCGTCGCCGGGCCGTTCGGTGCGCTGCACTTCCAGGTAGAAGCGGTCGCCGAACACTTCCTGATATTCCCGGGCACGCTGCGCGGCGGCGTCGGTCTTGCCGGACAGCAGCAGGCGCCCCACGTCGCCAACCCGGGCACCGGACAGCAGAATCAGGCCTTCATTGAGTTCCAGCAGCCATTCCCGGCGGATCATGGCTCTATCGCGGTGCTGGTTATGCTGCCAGGCACGGCTGATCAGCAGGGTGAGGTTGCGGTAGCCGGCCTCGTTCTGCACCAGGCAGCACAGGTAATGGGGCTCGTCCTCCGGGTCGTCGGCCTGCAGCCACAGGTCGGCGCCCATGATCGGCTTGAGGCCGGCGTTCATGGCACCGGAATAGAACTTGATCAGCGCGAACAGGTTGTTTTCGTCGGTGACCGCCACCGCCGGCATGCGCTGGTCGACGCTGGCCTTGATCAACTCCTTGACGCGGGCCACGCCGTCCACCAGGGAATAATCGGTGTGCACGCGCAAATGGACGAAACGGGGTTCAGTCACGGCCGGACTCCTGTGATTCTGGGCCTTGCGATTCATAACATGCCGCCACCGGCGCGAAGGAGCGGCGGTGTTCGGCGAGCGGGCCGTGCTCGCGCAGGGCGGCGAGGTGGGCGGCCGTGGGATAGCCCTTGTGGCGGTCGAAGCCGTACCGTGGATAGCGCCGATGCAGGGCCACCATTTCCGCGTCGCGGGCCACCTTGGCGAGAATCGAGGCGGCGGCGATCGCCGGCACCCGGCCGTCACCCTTGACCACCGGTTCGGAGGGGCAGGCGAACGTCGGGCTTCGATTACCGTCCACCAGCACCGCGTCCACGTCAATAGTCAGGGCTTCCACCGCCCGTACCATGGCCAGATGGGTGGCGTGGTAGATGTTCAGGCGATCGATCTCATCCGGTTCGGCCCGGCCCAGGGCCCAGCCCAGGGCGCGCTCACGGATCGCCGTGGCGAGCCGCTCGCGGCGCGCCGGGGTGAGCTTCTTGGAATCCGCCAGGCCATCAATGGGCCGGGCCGGGTCCAGCACCACGGCGGCGGTGACCACGGCGCCCACCAGCGGCCCCCGGCCCACCTCGTCGACGCCGGCCAGGCGCATGCCGGCGCGCCAGGCGAAGGCGCTGGGGTAAAACGGCTCGGCCAGCCGGTACTCGGCGAACGGATCAGTCATTGGCCACATCCCCGGCGATCACGGCGGCCACCGCCTCGGCGGCTTTCTCGCTGGCGCCGCCGCGCAGTTGTTCATGGACCCGGGTGAAGTCGTCCTTGAGGCGGGCGACGCCGTCCGGGTCATCCAACCAGCCGGCCACCGCGTCCGCCAGGGCGGCGCCGCTGAGCGCGTTCTGCACCAGTTCCGGCACCAGGGGCTTGCGGCACAGCAGGTTGGGCAGCGCCACGTATTCGCTTTTCACCAGCCGCGACAGGATCGCATAGCTGATCGCCCCGAGCCGGTAACCCACCACCATGGGCTTCTTGAGCAGCAGCCCCTCCAGGGTGGCGGTGCCGGACGCCATCATCACCACGTCGGCGGCGGCCATCACGGTGCGGCCCTGGCCGTCCACCACCGTCACCGGCAGCTCGGTGCCGCCCAGAGCGGCGTCGATCTGGGCGCGGCGGGCGGCGTTGGCGGCGGGGATTACGAAACGCAGGTCCGGGTAACGGTGGTGCAACCGCGCCATGGCGTCGGTGAAATCAGGCAGCAACTGCCCCACTTCGCCGCCCCGGCTGCCGGGCAACACCGCCAGCACGCGGCCCTCCACCTCCAGGCCCAGCTCCTCGCGGGCGCCGGCGGTGTCCACGCTGAGCCCGATCATGTCGGCCAGCGGGTGGCCGACGAAGGTCACCGGCACGCCATGTTCCTCATAGAAGCGGGCCTCGAACGGAAACAGGGTGAGCATGTGGTCCACGTCGCGGCGGATGCCCTTCACCCGGCCCTGGCGCCAGGCCCATACCGAGGGGCTGACGTAGTGCACGGTCTTGAGACCGGCGGCATGGACCCGCTTGGCCACGCCCAGGGTGAAATCCGGGGAATCGATGGTAATCACCACCGCCGGGCGACGCGCCAGCAGGTCGTCCACCAACCGCCGGCGCAGACGGAACAGCTCCGGCAGATGGCG
Source organism: Alloalcanivorax marinus (assembly GCF_016785095.1). Lineage (GTDB taxonomy): Bacteria > Pseudomonadota > Gammaproteobacteria > Pseudomonadales > Alcanivoracaceae > Alloalcanivorax > Alloalcanivorax marinus_A. Next base: position 320,280 of record NZ_JAEKJB010000001.1, read on the forward strand.
GATCACCTCGGTGAGCCCCATCACGGAGAGCTTTTCCATGGGAAACAGGCTGTGCTGGCCGGCGGCGGCCATGCGCTCGCCGCCGACACCGATGAAGCGCGCGTCCGGCCAGCGCCGGCGCAGCGCCTCGATCAGGCCGGCGCCGAGCAGATCGCCGGAGGTTTCTCCGGCGATCAGCGCGATCAGGGGGGCGTTGGAGGCATCCATGGCGGATACCGTCAACGGGTGATGCCGCGTTCCGAGGCGCGCAGGGAATCCAGGAACAGGGCCAGCGGCGGGCAGTCGTCCTGCCCGGGCTCCAGCTCGGCAAGCGCCTGCTCCAGGGTCAGACCACGGCGGAACACGGTTTTGTAGGCACGCCGCAGGGTGGCGATCACGTCCGCGTCCCAGCCGCGCCGGCGCATGCCCTCGAAGTTCATGCTGCGCGCCGCCGCCGGGTTGCCGCCCACCATCACGAAGGCGGGGATATCCTTGAGCACCAGGCTGCAACCGGCGGTCATGGCGTAGGAGCCGATACGGCAGAACTGATGGATGCCGGTCATGCCGCCGAGGATCACGCCATCGCCGATCTTCACGTGGCCGGCGATGCCGGTGGTGTTGGCGAAGATGTTGTCGTTGCCGATGCGGCAGTCATGGGCCACGTGCACGGTGGCCATGAGCAAATTGTTGTTGCCCAGGCTGGTGATGCCCTCGTCCTGGACGGTGCCGCGATGCAGGGTGCAGTGCTCGCGGATCACGTTGTTGTCACCGATCTCCAGGCGGGTGGGTTCGCCCCGGTACTTCTTGTCCTGGCATTCCTCGCCCACGGACGCGAACTGAAAGATGCGGTTGTTCTCACCAATGCGGGTCGGGCCCTGGATCACCACGTGCGGGCCGATCACGGTACCCGCGCCAATGGTCACATGGGCTCCGATCACGGAGTACGGCCCGACTTCCACGTCGCTGGCCAGTTCCGCCTTGGGGTCGATGATGGCTGTGGGATGAATCATGGTTGGAGAGGGTCCACCCTGGCGTTGCGAAATGGTATGGGAAGGCGACGAGTATACCCCGGGGCCACCGCTCATCGCGACGACCTCGGGGGCGCTTCACACCCGCTGTTCGGCCACCAGCAGATCGCAGGCCGCCACCAGCTTGCCGTCCACCTCGGCGCGGCAGGAGAATTTGGCGATGTTGCGGCGCAGGGTGAGCCAGTCGGCGTGCAGGGCGAGCCGGTCGCCGGGCACCACCTGACGCTTGAAACGGGCCTTGTCGGTACCCACCAGCAGATAAATGAAACCGTCCGCCGGGCGCTTGTTCTCGGTGACGAAACCGAGGATGCCGGCGGCCTGGGCCAGCGCCTCGATGATCAGCACGCCGGGCATGATCGGTTCCTGGGGAAAGTGCCCGTTGAAGAAGGGCTCGTTGATGGAGACGTTTTTGTACGCCTCGATGCGTTTGCCCGGCTCCACGGAGACCACGCGGTCGACCAGCAAAAAGGGATAGCGGTGAGGCAGGTATTCCCTCACCTCATGGATGTCCATCATGAGCATTATCCAAACAGATGTGAGTCGCGGGCCGGGGGCTAGTCCCCGGCGTCGCGCTCTAGCTTACGCACCCGGCGATGGAGTTCGTCCAGGTGCCGAAAACGGGCCACATTGCGGCGGTAGCGATCCTGCTTGTCCACCGGCAGCGCCGAACCGTAGGTGCCGGGCTCGGTGATCGAGCGGGACACCAGCGACATGCCCAGCACCTGAACCTTGTCGCAGATCTCCAGGTGGCCGGATATACCCACCGCGCCGCCGATCATGCACTGCGAACCGATACGCGCGCTGCCGGCGATGCCCACCTTGCCGGCGATGGCGGTGAAGTCACCGATCACCACGTTGTGGGCCACCTGGATCTGGTTGTCCAGGATCACGCCATTACCGATGACGGTGTCGTCGATGGCGCCCCGGTCGATGGTGGTGCCGGCGCCGATTTCCACATCGGCGCCGATACGCACGCCGCCCACCTGGGCGATCTTGGTCCAGCCACCGGGGCCGGGCGCGAAACCAAAGCCGTCGGCACCCACCACGCAATGGGCGTGTATGATAGTGCGCGGCCCGATCGTCACACCATGGTAAATTGTAACATTTGGCCAGATATGACAGCCATCACCCAGCTCGGTGCGGGCGCCGATCACCGTGTTGGCGCCGATCACCACGCCCTCCCCCAGCACCACGTCCGCCTCGATCACCACATTGGGACCGATACTCGCCGACGCCGGCACCCGGGCCGACGGTGCCACCACCGCCGACGGATGGACGCCGGCGTCCGGCGCCGGCGCGGTGTCGAACACATGGCTGACGCGGGCATAGGCCATGTAGGGGTCGTCCACCACCAGCGCCGCCGTCGGGCAGTGCTCGACCTGATCGGCGCGCAGCAGCACGGCGCCGGCGCCGGTGCTTTCCAGTTGCGCGCGGTAACGCGGGTTGGCCAGGAAGCTGAGCCGGTCGGCGCCGGCGGTGGCCAGGGTCCCCAGCCCGGCCACTTCCCGGTCCGCCGGGCCGTGCAGCTCGGCGTCCAGATATTCGGCGAGGTAGGCCAGTGTCACCGACATTGGCTTACTTCATCGCATTGAGCTGTTTGGTGACCGCCTCGGTGATGTCCATGTCGGATTGCACGTACACCACCGCCTGAGCATTGACCACCAGGTCCAGGTTCTCCCGCTCGGCCACGGTTTCCACCGCCTGCTTGAGCTTGGGCTCCATGACATCAAGGATTTCCTGCTGGCCCTTGCCCATTTTGCGCTGGGCGGATTTACGCAGGTTCTGCAGCTCGATCATTTTCTGCTGACCCTGGGTCTGCAGATCCTGACGCTGGTCCTCGCTCATGGTCATGCCCTCTTTCTCCAGGCGGCCACGCAGCTTCTCCACTTCACCGCCGAGGCGGTCGAGGCGGGACTGCTCGTCCTTCAGGGAAGATTCCAGTTTTTCAAAACGGTCCTGGAATTCCTCGGCCTGCTGGAGGGCGCCAATCGGATCGACCACGCCGACGCGCTGCTCGGCGGCGGCCAGAGCGGGCAGGATGAGGAAAACGGCAAGCAGAATTTTTTTCATGTTTAACTCCTAGAAAGTTTGGCCCAGGGAGAACTGGAACACTTCCGTGTCGTCGCCGGATTCATCGTTGATCGGCGTGGCCAGGTTGAAGCTGAGCGGGCCGATGGCGGTCAGCCAGCTCAGCCCGATGCCCACGGAGGTGCGCAGTTCGGTGGCATCGAAATCGTCGCCGATATCGGTGCGCTGGGTCTCGAACACATTGCCCGCGTCGGCGAACAGGAAAGTCCGCACGCTGCGCGAGTCGGCCGCGAACGGCGTCGGGAAGATCAGCTCCAGGCTGGCTTCGGTGAGCAGGTTACCACCAATCGGGTCCGGATCGGGATCGTTGGTGCCCTGCTGCTGATAGTAAAGCGCTTCGGAACGCGGGCCCAGTGAACGCGACTCAAAACCGCGCACCGAACCGATGCCGCCGGCGTAGTAGGCTTCGAAGAACGGCAGCACTTCATCGTCGCCGTAGCCGTCACCGTAACCCACGTTGGCGCGGGTACGCAGCGTCCAGTCGCCGACGATCGGGAAGTACTTCTCCCCTTCCCAGCTCACTTTATAGAACAGGTAATCGGAGCCGGGCACCGCGGTCTCCAGCTCGAAGGTGCTGGCCCAGCCACGATCCGGCAGGATGCCGCGGTTCAGGGTGCTGGTGCGCAGCGAGGCATTGAACTTGAACTCGTTGAACTTCTCCCCTTCCTGCTCGATGAAATCATCGATCGCCACGGCGATGTAGTCGCCGCGCTGCACCTTGGTCTGCTCGACACCACCGCCGAAGTTCAGACGGGTGTATTCGGAAATCGGATAACCAAAGGTCACCGAGCCGCCGGCGCGGTCCGCCGCGTAGGACGAGATGCGGGTCTCGTCGAAGTCGATTTTCGAGTAGAACAGGCTGAAGCCCCGGCTCACCCCGTCCAGAGTGTAGTACGGGTTGTAGTGCGAGAAGCTGTAGGAGTCGCGGATATCACTGCGGCTCAGGGAGAACGACACCCGGTTGCCGCTGCCACGGAAGTTGTTCTGGCTGATGTTGGCGCCGAAGATCACGCCGGAGGCATCGGAATAGCCCACGTTGGCGCCGATGGAACCGGACGGCTGCTCTTCCACGTCATAGTTCACGTCCACCAGATCCTCGGAGCCCGGCACCCGCTCGGTATCCGCCTGCACGGTACTGAAGTAGCCGAGCCGCTGCAGACGTTCCCGGGAAAGATCGATCAGAGAAGTGTTGGCCGGCGCGTCCTCGAACTGACGCAGCTCGCGGCGCAGCACTTCGTCGGAAGTCTTGGCGTTGCCGCTGAAGCCGATGCGGCGCACATAGACGCGGCGACCCGGATCCACGTAGAAGGTCACGTCCACGGTATTGCCGTCGCCGGTCTCCTGCTCCACGCCGCGCACCTCGGCGAAGGTGTAGCCTTCGTTGCCCAGGCGGCGCTTGATCAGGTCACTGGTGTAGGTCACCAGTTGCTGGCTGAACACCTGGCCCTTCTGGATCACCACCAGCGGTTTCAACTCCTTCTCGCTGACCACCAGATCACCGGAAAGCTGCACGTCGTTGACGCGGAACTGCTCGCCCTCGGCCACGTTCACCGTGATCAGCACACGTTCGCGATCCGGAGTCACGGACACCTGGGTGGATTCGATGGAGAAGTTGATGTAGCCCCGGTCCAGGTAATAGGAACGCAACCGTTCCAGGTCACCGGCCAGACGTTGACGGGAATATTTATCGTCGCCCTTGATGAACGACCAGAAGTGGGACGGGCTGAGCTCGAAGTCCTCGAGCAATTCCTCGTCGCTGAACAGGGTATTGCCGACGATATTGATGTCGCTGATGCGCGCCGCCTTGCCCTCGTAGATGTTGATCTTGAGAGCCACCCGGTTGCGCGGCAGCGGCGTCACCTCGGTTTCGATGTCCGCGCCATAACGGCCCTGGGCGATGTACTGGCGCTCCAGCTCGCCGGAGATCGACTCCAGGGTGGAGCGCTGGAACACCTCACCCTCGGCCAGGCCGGCCTGGGTGAGCCCCTTGCGCAGGTCCTCTTCCTGAATCGACTTGTTCCCGTCCAGCTCGATGCGGGCGATGCTGGGGCGCTCGGCCACCACCACCACCAGATCGTCGCCGTCGCGGCCCAGTTGCACATTCTCGTAGTTGCCGGTGGCGAACAGCCGCTTGACCGCCTCGCGCACGTCATCCTTGTCGATGGTGTCACCGGGCTGGATCGGCAGGGCCGCGTAGACCCGTTCCACCGGCAACCGCTGCAGGCCCTCGACGCGGATGTCATGGACCTTGTACGGCAACAGTCCGGCGGACGTTTGCGCCTGGGCCGGGAAGAAAATGCAGAAAGAAACGATGACGAGCGTGGCGCCAAGCAGGCGACTTAGAGGGTTATTCGCGGCGAAATTCATGAAAACTGTCGCACCAGGTCGTTATAGATGGCCAACAACATGAAACTGACCACCAGCGTCAGCCCCACGCCCTGAGCGGTCATCAGCAACCGCTCCGGCAGGCTGCGCCCGCGTATCATTTCAATGATGCCGAAGAGAATCCAGCCACCGTCCAGCATGGGCACGGGCAGCAAATTGATCACCCCGAGGGTGATGCTCAGATACGCCAGCAGCATAAGGAAGCTGGCGAAACCCACGGCGGCGCTTTCACCGGCCACCTGGGCAATGGTCACCGGGCCGCCGAGACTGTCCAGCGGCAAATGACCGGTGAATAACTTGACCACGCTGGCCCAGATCACGTTCACCTGTTGGGCGAAACGATCACCGGCGGCACCCACCGCGGCCACGGGATTGTAGGTGTGCTCCACCAGGCCGCCGGGCGCCACGCCCAACTGGCCCACGGTGCGCCCCTGATACTCCACCGGCAACGGATACAGCGTCAGTGACACCTGACGACCGTCGCGCAGCACGGTGGCGGGCAGCGCCTCGCCGGCGCTGGCCTGCAGCAGATCACGCCAGGACGCCCAGCCGGTGACCGGCTCGCCGGCGGTGGTCAGCACCTGATCATCGACGCGGATGTCGGAACGGGTGGCGCCGCTGTCCTCGGCGACCCGGCCGATCAGCACCGCCTGGTGCAGGCCCAGGGCGGAGAACGGCGATTGCTCCGGGTCGGCGGACCACGGGCCCAGGTTCAACTCGCGCACCGTGGTGCCGCCGCCGGCCTCGCGGACCCGTACCGGCACCGGTGCTTCCTCGCCCAGGTGCAGCACCAGGGCGCTGATCACGTCCTGCCAGCCTTCCACCTCGCGGCCATCCACCGCCAGCCACTGGTCACCGGCCTGGAAACCGGCCTCGGCCGCCGCCGATTGCGGCGCCGGCGCGCCCACCACCGCCAGGCTGTCGCGCTGGCCCACGGCCATCATCAGCAGCCAGTAGATCAGGAAGGCAAGAATGAAATTGAACACCGGGCCGGCGGCATAGACCACCACCCGCTGCCAGGCCGGCTTGCCGGAGAACTCCTCGTCCTCGCGGGCGTCCGGCGGCAGTTCATCGTCACGGCGATCCAGCGGCTTGACGAAGCCGCCCAGGGGAATGGCGCTGATTACCCAGTCGGTGCCTTTTTTGTCGGTAAAACGCGCCAGGCGCGGGCCGAACCCCACGGAGAAGGTGAGCACGCGCACACCGAAAGCGCGCATGGCCAGAAAGTGGCCCCACTCATGAAATGCCACGATGACCACGATGGTGACCACAAAGGCCAGCAGCGTCAGCATGCCTTCTCCTCGATCAGGCGCCGGGCCAGGCCGCGCGCCTCGCTATCCACATTCATCACCGCGTCCACGTCGGCGCAGGCCGGCGCCGGCAGTCGCGACAGGGTCTCCGCCACCACCGCGCCGATGCCGTTGAAGCTCAGGCGGCGGTCGAGAAAGGCGGCCACCGCCTCCTCGTTGGCGGCATTGAGCACCGCGGTGGCGGCGCCGCCGGTTTCCATGGCCTGACGGGCCAGCCCCAGGCAGGGAAAGGCCGCGTCGTCCGGGGCCTGGAAATCCAGGCCCGCCAGGGCCGCGAAATCCAGCCCCGGCGCGCCGGATTCAATACGATCCGGCCAGGACAAGGCGCAAGCGATCGGCGTGCGCATGTCCGGCGTGCCCATCTGCGCCAGCACCGAACCATCCAGGTACTCGACCATGGAGTGCACCACGCTTTGCGGGTGAATCACCACCTCGATGCGCGCCGGCGGCACGTCGAACAGCCAGCACGCCTCGATGAACTCCAGCCCTTTGTTCATCAGGGTGGCGGAGTCCACGGAAATCTTCGGGCCCATGTCCCAGTTGGGATGGCGTACCGCCTGCTCCGGCGTCACCGACGCCAGCCGCGCCCGGTCCCAGCCCAGAAAAGGGCCGCCGGAAGCGGTCAGCAGCAGGCGCCGAACGCCGGGGCCCACGCCGTCGGCGGGCAGGCACTGGAAGATGGCGTTGTGCTCCGAATCCACCGGCAACAGCGTGGCGCCGTGGTGTTTCACGGCGTCCATGAACAGAGCGCCGGTGACCACCAGGGTCTCCTTGTTGGCGAGCAGGATCTTCTTGCCCGCCTCCACCGCCGCCAGAGTCGGTCGCACGCCGGCGGCGCCGACGATGGCCGCCACCACGGTATCCGCCTCGTCCAGGGCCGCCACGCGGGCCACGCCCTCGTGGCCACCCAGGACCTCGGTGTCAGACCCGGCCTCCCGGAGATGGTTCCGGAGCGCCTCGGCGCCGGCCTCGTCGGCCAGGGCGGCGTAGCGCGGGTGCCAGGCCAGGCAGTGTTCGGCCAGTTCCCGCCAGCGATGGCCGGCGGTCAGGCCGACCACCCGGTAGCGCTCCGGGTGGCGCGCCAGCACGTCCAGGGTCTGGCGACCGATGCTGCCGGTGGCGCCGAGAATGGTAACCGCTTCAACGGGCTCAGTCTTCCCGATCAAGGATGACCTCCCGGGAGCGCGAACCAGTTGAGGCCGGCCAGCGCCACCGGCAGCGCCGCGGTGACGCTGTCGATACGGTCCAGCATGCCGCCGTGGCCGGGCAGCACCGTGCCGCTGTCCTTGATGCCACGCTCGCGCTTGACCATGCTCTCGAACAAATCACCCAGCACCGAGGCCAGGACCGTCATCAGGGCCACCACCATGAGCGCCGGCAGCGAGGCATTCAGCCAGCCGGTGTAGAACACCGCCGCCACCACCGCCAGGGCCAGCACCACGCCACCGACCAGGCCTTCCACGGTCTTGCCGGGGCTCACCAGGGGCGCCAGCTTGTGGCGGCCCAGGGCACGTCCGGCGAAGTAGGCGCCGGTATCCGCCGCCCACACCCAGACCAGAATGAACAACAGTGCCCAGGGGCCGGCCAGCCCCAGGGCACCGTGGTCCTGCAGCTCCACCACCGCCATCCAGGACGGCACCAGCAGCAGCCAGCCCACCGGCGCCATCAGCGCCGGCCGGAACCAGTAGCGGGCATTGCGCGGATAGCCCAGCACCGCCACCAGAGCGAGCAGCCACCACAGCGGCAGCACGGTAAGCACCCAGGCCGGGCGCAGGGTCTCGGCGGCCACCATCAGCACCGCCAGCAGCACGCACCAGAGCAGGCGCAGCGCCAGGGACCAGCGGCCGATCATCGCCGACCATTCCCAGCCACCGACCAGGAAGAAGGCCCCCGCCACCAGCGCGAAGGGCGTCCGCCCCAGCCCGAAAACCGCCCCCAGAACCACGGGCAGCAGGACCAGGGCGGTGATCACCCGGAGTTTCAGCATTGTTGTTCTCCGTCGGGCTCGTTCACCTGATCGCCGGAGCGACCGAAACGGCGCTGGCGGCCCGCATAGTCTTCCAGGGCGGCATCCAGGGCGTCGCCGTCGAAATCCGGCCACAGCGCCGGCGTGAAGTACAACTCCGCGTAGGCCGCCTGCCACAGCAGAAAATTGCTTAAACGCCGCTCGCCACCGGTGCGGATCAACAGATCCAGCGGCGGCAAGCCGGCGGTGGAAACACGGGCGTCGAGGGCGGCGGCGTCGATGTCCGCCGGGTCCAGGCGGCCATCGCGGGCATCGCGGGCCAGGGAGGCGGCGGCCTGGGCCAGATCCCACTGGCCACCATAATTGACCGCCACCACCAGGGTCATGCGGTCATTGCCGGCGGTGCGCGCCTCGGCCTCGGCCATGCCCAGGCGCAACGGCTCCACGAAAGCGTCGCGGTCACCGATGAAACGCAGCCGCACGCCGTTGCCGTGCAGTTCGTCGACGCGCTCGCCGAGCGCGTTCACGAACAGCCCCATGAGGTGGTTGACCTCGTCCTCGGGACGGCGCCAGTTCTCGGAGCTGAAGGCGAACAGGGTGACCACTTCGATGCCATGGCGGGCCGCCCGGCGGATCACTTTCTGCACGGTGCGCTCGCCGGCGCGGTGGCCGTCCGCGCCGGGCAGGCCGCGATGCCGCGCCCAGCGGTTGTTGCCATCCATGATGATCGCCAGGTGCCGGGGCACGGCGCCCCGGTGACTGTCGATATCCGGCGCGGAAGAGTCGGGTGTCTTATCGTCCATAAAAAAAGATCGGGCTGCCGCAAGCGGCATCCCGATATCACCGTTCAGTGTATTCGGACAACGGCCGGAGCGGGCGCTGCGCCCTGCCCGCTTATACCGTCATCAACTCCTCTTCCTTCACTTTCAGCATCTTGTCCACTTCAGCCACCATCTTGTCGGTAAGCTGCTGGATCTGTTCCTCGCCGTGCCGGGCCTCGTCCTCGGAGATTTCCTTCTCCTTGAGCAGGTCCTTGAGGTCACCGTTGGCGTCACGGCGGATATTGCGAATCGCCACTTTGGCGTTCTCGCCCTCACCGCGCACGTGCTTCACCAGGCCCTTGCGGGTTTCCTCGGTGAGCGGCGGCAGCGGCAAGCGGATCACGGTGCCGGCGGTGGAGGGATTGAGCCCCAGATCGGAGGTCATGATCGCCTTTTCCACATCCGGAACCAGGGATTTGTCGAACGGCGACACGATCAGGGTGCGACCCTCTTCCACGGAGATATTGGCCACCTGATTGAGCGGCGTATCGGACCCGTAGTAACTCACGTGAATTCCGTCCAGCAGGCTCGGATGGGCCCGCCCGGTACGGGTTTTCTTGAGCGCCGAATCCAGCGCCTCAAGGCTTTTCTTCATGCGTGACTGGGCGTCTTTCCGGATGTCCTCGATCACCTTTGTTCCTCGCTGGCTGCTTCCACCAGGGTGCCCTCGTTACCGCCGAGCATCAGGCTCAGCAGCGCACCCTGCTTGTTCATGTTGAACACACGCAACGGCATGTCGTGGTCACGGCACAGACAGATCGCGGTCAGGTCCATGACGCCGAGCTTGCGGTCGATGACCTCGTCGTAGGTCAACCGATCGTATTTCTCGGCCTGCGGATTGGTCACCGGATCGTCATTGTAGACGCCGTCCACCTTGGTGGCCTTAAGAACCACGTCGGCGCTGATTTCGATGCCGCGCAGGCAGGCCGCGGAATCCGTGGTGAAGAACGGATTGCCGGTGCCGGCGCAGAAAATCACCACCTCGCCGTTCTTGAGATGGCGGTTGGCGTTGCGGTGGTCATAATGCTCCACGATACCGCTCATGGGAATGGCCGACATGAGACGGGTGCGGATATTGGAGCGTTCCAGGGCATCGCGCATGGCCAGCCCGTTCATTACCGTGGCCAGCATGCCCATGTGGTCACCGGCCACGCGGTCCAGGCCGGCGGTCTGCAAAGCGGCGCCACGGAACAGGTTGCCGCCGCCGATCACCAGCCCGACTTGCACGCCGATACCCACCAGCTGGCCAATTTCCAATGACAGGGTGTCCAGCACCCGGGGGTCGATGCCGAACCCCTCCTCGCCCGCCAGCGCCTCACCGCTCAACTTCAGCAGAATGCGGTTGTAGCGCGGCGAGCGCTCCTTGTTCTTGGCCATCTCTTGATCTCCGCCACTCATGAATACCCGCCGTTTTTCCGACCGCCGGCTCGCTGCCGGCGGTTAATGAAACCATTTGGAGGCGATCAAGCCAAGGCACCCGGCCGATTTGGCCCGTTCCCCGCCCGATAACGCCCCGGGCCGCGCGTCCGCCCGAAAAAAACGCCTTGCTGGGCTCGGCCAACAAGGCGTTCTTGCGCGGCAGCGCGACAAAGCCAAGCCCCAGCGGGCTTACTGCTTCGCCTGTGCCATCACTTCCGCGGCGAAGTCCACTTCTTCCTTCTCGATGCCCTCGCCGACCACCAGGCGCTCGAACGCCACCACTTCGGCACCGGCGTCCTGCACCAGTTTGCCCACGGTGGTGTTGGGGTCCTTCACGAACGGCTGATCGTTCAGGCTCACTTCCTTGAGGAACTTGTTGATGCGGCCGCCGAGCATCTTCTCGACGATTTCCGCCGGCTTGCCTTCCATGTCCGGCTGGGCACGGATGATTTCACGCTCTTTGTCGAGCACGTCCTCGGGCACCTGGTCGGACTTGACCACCATCGGCGCCACGGCCGCCACGTGCATGGACACATCCTTGGCCAGCTCCGCGTCGCCGCCACCGGACAGGGCCACCAGCACGCCGATCTTGCCGCCGTGCACGTAGGAACCGACCAGGCCGTCGGTGGCGTTCAGACGCACCGCGCGGCGCACCTGGATGTTCTCACCGATTTTCTGAACCAGCGCCTGACGGGCTTCTTCCACGGTGGCGCCCTCTTCGAGCTTGAGCTCGCCGATCTTGGCGGCGTCCACTTCGTCGGCGGCCAGAGCGGCACCGGCAACTTTTTCGCAGAAGCCCAGGAAGTTGTCATCACGGGCCACGAAGTCGGTTTCGGAGTTGATCTCCACCATCACCGCGCGGGTGTTATCGTCGCTGGAAGCCACCACCACGGCGCCTTCGGCGGCGGTGCGGCCGGCTTTCTTGGCGGCTTTCGCCTGGCCGGACTTACGCAGGTCGTCAATGGCTTTCTCGATGTCGCCATCCGCTTCCACCAGCGCTTTTTTGCACTCCATCATGCCGAGCCCGGTGCGCTCGCGCAGCTCTTTCACCATTGCAGCAGTTACAGCAGCCATGCTTAACCTCTTGAAACTTTGTATTCGGGAATGCGTTCGGGGCGGGCCCGGCCCGCCCCGGCGTGATCAGCCTTCGGCTTGCTCGCTGGCGGCTTCGCCTTCGGCGGCCTCCACTTCGACGAACTCGCTCTCGCCGCCGCCCTGGGTCTGGGCGTACTCACGGCCTTCCAGAATGGTGTCGGCGACCGCCTTCACGTACAGCTGGATGGCACGGATGGCGTCGTCGTTGCCCGGGATCACGTAATCGATGTCGTCCGGATTGGAGTTGGTGTCCACCACGGCCACCACCGGAATACCCAGCTTGCGGGCTTCCTGAACGGCGATGTCCTCATGGTCCACGTCCACCACGAACAGAGCATCGGGCAGGCCGCCCATGTCCTTGATGCCGCCGATGGAGCGTTCCAGCTTCTCCATCTCGCGCTGACGCATCAGGTGCTCTTTCTTGGTCAGCTTGCCGAGGGTGCCATCCTGCTCCTGGGCTTCCAGGTCACGCAGGCGCTTGATGGACTGACGAATGGTCTTCCAGTTGGTGAGCATGCCGCCCAGCCAGCGGTGATCCACGTAGGGCATGCCGCAGCGCTTGGCTTCCTCGCGGATCGCCTTCTGCGCGGCGCGCTTGGTGCCAACGAACAGGATCTTGTTGTTGCTGGCCGCCAGCTTGTTCAGGAACGACAGGGCGTCGGTGAACAGCGGCAGGGTGCTTTCCAGATTGATGATGTGGATCTTGTTCCGGGCACCGAAGATGTAGGGTTTCATCTTCGGGTTCCAGTAACGGGTTTGGTGGCCGAAGTGCACGCCGGCCTTCAGCATATCGCGCATGTTTACGCTCATGGTTTTCTCTCCTGGGTTAGGCCTCCACGCTCCCGCATGACCCAACCCTTCTTCCTGGGAAGAACGGGCACCCGGAGCCATGTGACGGAGCGTGTGTGTGATTTCCCTTCGCCGACGCCCAGCGGGTACAATGGCGCACCGCTTCACGGGGCCTGCCCACCGGGGAGCGACGAAGGCGCGCGCTTTATACCACAGCCGCCTGTCACGGGCAACGAGAAAGCGGTATACAGCGCCCGGCCACCACCCGCTTTCTGGCCACCCAAGCCACTGAAAACGCTGGAGTTTCCCTGATCAACATGAATGTCACGATTAAAACCCCGGAAGACATCGCCAAGATGCGCGTAGCCGGCCGCCTGGCGGCGGAAGTGCTGGAAATGATCGGCGAGCACGTGCGCCCCGGGGTCACCACCGAGGAACTGGACCGGCTCTGCCACGACTACATCGTCAACGAGCAGGACGCGATTCCCGCCTGCCTGGGCTACCGGGGCTTCCCCAAGTCCGTGTGCACCTCCGTGAACCATGTGATCTGCCACGGTATCCCCAGCGACAAGAAGGCGCTCAAGAAGGGCGACATCATCAATATCGACGTCACCGTCATCAAGGACGGCTGGCACGGCGATACCAGCAAGATGTTCTACGTGGGCGAACCGTCGGTGCTGGCCCGCCGTCTGGTGGAAACCACCCGGGAATGCATGCTCACCGGCATCAGGATGGTGAAACCCGGCGTGCGCCTGGGCGACATCGGCCACGCCATCCAGAAGCACGCCGAGGCGGAACGCTTCTCGGTGGTGCGCGAATACTGCGGCCACGGCATCGGCCAGGTGTTCCATGAGGAACCCCAGGTGCTCCATTACGGCAAACCCGGCACCGGCCTGGAACTCCAGGAAGGCATGGTGTTCACCATCGAGCCGATGATCAACGCCGGCAAGGCCGCCAACAAGGTGCTGCCCGACGGCTGGACCGTGGTCACCAAGGACCGCAAGCTGTCCGCCCAGTGGGAGCACACCCTGGTGGTCACCGCCGACGGCTACGAGGTACTCACCGCCCGCCAGGAAGAAACCGACCTTTATTAAGGACGCGACGCCGCCACTATGGATTTGACGCCCCAGGATTTGACGCCCCCGCTCAGCCCCGAAAAGCTGCTTGCCGCCCTGCGCGACAGCGACCAGCCCGGCCAACGGGCCCGCGATTTTCTCGAAGAGGGCCAGGCACGGCTGGACGCCGCCTTCGACAAGGCCCCCATCGAGGCCCTGGTGCACGGGCGCGCCGACCTGGTGGACCGGGTGCTGGTGGCGGCCTGGTCCCTGTTCGGCCTGGACGATTTCCAGGACGTGGCCCTGGTGGCGGTGGGCGGCTATGGCCGTGGCGAGCTGCACCCCCATTCCGATGTGGACCTGATGGTGCTGTTCCGCGCCACGCCGACCCAGGACGCCTGCTCCGCCCTGGAGGGTTTCGTCGCCTTCCTGTGGGACATCGGCCTGGAGATCGGCCACAGCGTGCGCACCCTGGATGAGTGCGAAACCCTGGCCGGCCAGGACATCACCGTGGCCACCAACATCATGGAAGCGCGCACCCTGGCCGGCGATGACCGGGTCCGCGAGGATCTGGCGGTGCGCACCGGGCCGGACCGCATGTGGCCCACCGACCGGTTCTTCGCCGCCAAATGGGAAGAACAGACCGCCCGCCACCGCAAGTTCAACGACACCGAATACAACCTGGAACCGGACATCAAGAACGCCCCGGGCGGCCTGCGCGACGTGCAGATGATCGCCTGGGTAGCCAAGCGCCACTTCGGCGGCGACAGTCTGGAGGCCCTGGTGGACGCCGGTTTCATCACCCGCGTTGAGTTCGACGCCGTGACCCGCTGCCTGGACTACCTGTGGCGGGTGCGCTGGCAGCTCCATTCGCTCACCGGCCGCAACGAAAACCGGCTGCTGTTCGACCATCAGCGGCAACTGGCGGAACGCCTCGGCCACCGCGATTCCAACGCCAATCTGGCGGTGGAACTGTTCATGAAGGAGTTCTACCGGGCGGCGCTGGCCCTGTCGGTGCTCAATGACATGCTGCTGCAGCTGTTCGACGAGGCGATCCTGCGCGCCGGCGAGCCGGAACAAGTGCGCCCGCTCAACCGCCGCTTCCAGGTACGCAACAACTACCTGGAGATGAGCGCCCCGGACACCTTCCGCAAGCATCCGTCCGCGCTGCTGGAAGCCTTCGTACTGATGGCCCAGAACCCGGATCTGAAGGGCATCCGCGCCGCCACCGTGCGCGAGCTGATTCACTGCCGACGGCTGATTGACGACGACTTCCGCAACGACCCGGCCAACACCGGCCTGTTCATGCAGCTGCTGCGCAGCCCCCATGCGCTGTTCACCCAACTGCGGCGGATGAAGCGCTACGGCATCCTCGGCAAGTACCTGCCCGAGTTCGGTCGCATCATCGGCATGATGCAGTACGACCTGTTCCATATTTACACCGTGGACGCGCACACCCTGCTGGTGCTCAAGAACATGCGCCGGCTGCGCTACGAGAACATGCGCGATGAGTTTCCGGTGGCCTGCGAGGTGTACTACCGCTTGCCCAAGCCGGAGCTGCTGTACGTAGCCGGCCTGTATCACGACATCGCCAAGGGCCGCGGCGGCGACCACTCGGAACTGGGCGCCGACGACGCCATCGCTTTCTGTCAGCGCCACGGTCTGACCAGTTGGGACGCCAAGCTGTGCGCCTGGCTGGTGCGCAATCACCTGACCATGAGCGTGACCGCCCAGCGCAAGGACATCTCCGACCCGGACGTGGTGCACGAATTCGCTCGCACCGCGGGCGACCTGGTGCACCTGGACTACCTTTACGTGCTCACCGTGGCGGACATCAACGCCACCAATCCGGCATTGTGGAATTCCTGGCGCGCCTCCCTGATGCGCCAGCTTTATATGGAAACCAAGCGCGCCCTGCGCCGCGGGCTCAACAACCCTCAGGACAAGCAGGACTGGATCGACGAGACCCGGGACGAGGCGCTCAAGCTACTCGCCGAACGGGACCACGACATCAAGGCCATCGAGGCCCTGTGGGCCAACATCGGCGACGAGTACTTCCTGCGCGAAACGCCCTGGGACATCGCCTGGCACACTGAAGCGCTACTGGAACGCACCAACGATCGGGACCCGCTGGTGCTGATCCGTGAATCGGAAACCAGCCCGGGTAACCTGGAAGGCGGCTCGCAAATATTCATCTACACGCCGGACACCCGCAATCTGTTCGCCGCCACCGTGAACGCCATCGACAGCCTCGGCCTGACCATCATGGACGCGCGTATTATCACCAGCGCCGACGGTTTCAGCCTGGACACCTACATCGTGCTCGACGAGAACGGCACGCCGATCGGCGACGACTGGCCGCGCATTGAACACATCCGCAAGACGCTCACCGAGACCCTCAAGGAGCCGGAGCACTTCGGCAACACGGTGAGCCGGCGCATGCCCCGGCGCAACAAGCACTTCGACGTCCCCACCCAGGTCACCATCAGCAACGACATCGTCAATGACCGCACCGTGGTGGACGTGCAGACCCTGGACCGCCCCGGCCTGCTGGCGCACATTGGGCGCATCTTCGTGCAATTCGAGCTGCTGGTGCAGAACGCGCGCATCGCCACCCTGGGCGAGAAAGCCGAGGACGTGTTCTTCATTACCGATCTGGACGGCCAACCGGTGTCCGACCCGGAGCTGTGCGAGCGTCTGCGCGATACCCTGATCCGCGAACTGGACGACCGCAGCAAGAACGACACCCTGTCCGTCACCCTCTAGGCCCTGATAAGGAACACCATGAATCCCGATCTGGAACGGCTGCACCCGTATCCGTTTGAAAAGCTGGGCGCCCTGTTCGCCGGCCTGACCCCGGCGGACAAAGCACCCATCGCCCTGTCCATCGGCGAGCCGCAGCACCCGGCGCCGGCGTTCGTGCAACAGGCGCTGCGCGACAATACCGCCCTGCTCGCCAAATACCCGGCCACCGCCGGCCTGCCGGAATTGCGCCAGGCCATCGCCGGCTGGCTGACCCGGCGCTTCAAGCTGGAGAGCGTGGACGCCGACCATCAGGTATTGCCGGTGAACGGCACCCGGGAAGCCCTGTTCGCCTTCGCCCAGGCCCTGCTCGACCGCCGCCGCGACCCGCTGGTATTGATGCCCAACCCCTTCTACCAGATCTACGAAGGGGCCGCCCTGCTCGGCGGCGGCGAACCGGTGTATCTGCCCTGCACCCAGGCCAGCGGCCTGCAACCGGACTTCGACGCCGTGGAAGAGGACGTCTGGCGGCGCACCCAGTTGCTGTTCATCTGCACGCCGGGCAATCCCACCGGCGCGGTGCTCACCAAGGCGCAGCTCAAGGCACTGATCCAGCTCGCCGATAAGTACGACTTCGTGATCGCGTCCGACGAGTGCTATTCGGAAATCTACCGGGACCAGGCGCCCCCGGGGCTGCTGCAGGCCTGCGCCGAACTGGGCCGCCACGACTACCGCCGCTGCGTGGTGTTCCACTCGCTGTCCAAGCGCTCCAACCTGCCCGGGCTGCGCTCCGGCTTCGTCGCCGGTGACGCCGAAATCCTGGCGGGCTTCCTGCGCTATCGCACCTACCACGGCTGCGCCATGCCCGTGCACCACCAACTGGCCAGCATCGCCGCTTGGAACGACGAAGCCCACGTGCGGGAGAACCGCGACTTCTACAACGCCAAGTTCGACGCGGTGCTGGACATTCTCGGCGAGCCTCTTAAGGTATCCGCCCCGGACGCGGGCTTCTATCTGTGGCCAAAGACGCCGGTGGACGACGAGACCTTCGCCCGCCGTCTCAAGGCCGAGGAAAACGTCACCGTGCTGCCCGGCCGTTATCTGTCACGCACCGTGGACGGTCGCAACCCCGGCAAGAACCGGGTACGCATGGCCCTGGTGGCGGAACTCGACCAGTGCATCGAGGGCGCGCGACGCATCCGCGCCCTGATTGAAAGGTTGTAACGGCATCGCGGCCGAAGCCGCTCCTGCAGTCGCTTTGTAGGAGCGGCTTCAGCCACGATCCCAGCATGAAGGAAGCACCACGATGACCACGATCTATGGCATCAAGAACTGCGATACCATGAAGAAGGCCATGAAGTGGCTGGATGAACAGGGCGTGGATTATCATTTCCACGACTATCGCAAGGAAGGCGTGCCCGAGGACCATCTGCGCCGGTGGATGGCGGAACTGGGCTGGGACACGGTGATCAACCGTCGCGGCACCACCTGGCGCAAGCTCGACCCGGAGGTGCGCGACAACATGGACACCGACAGCGCCGTGGCGCAAGCACTGGCCAACCCGTCCCTGATCAAGCGACCGATCCTGCGTACCGATAAACACCTGCGCGCCGGCTTCAACGCCGACGAGTGGAAGGAATTGATAAGATGATTCGCTGACCACGCCCGCACGCTGCACGCTCACACGCAAGATGGCGTGCAGGCGTGATGCGTGGAGCGTGCAAGCGCCAAAGGAGGCAACATGAGCACGATTTTCGCGATGGCCCTGGGCTGTGGCACCAAGAACCGCGACGAGCAATGGCTGGAAGTTTTCTATCCGGACCCCTACCTGAAACCGGACCCGAAACTGGTGGAGGTGGTCCGCGAGGAAGTGGGCTACGAAGGCGGCAACGCGGCCCTCGAACTGACCCACCGGCAGATCCAGCATCTCGCCCGGGAATGGCGGGAAGCCGGCTTCGAGCACGAAGCGAGCTACGCGGTGGCGTTCCAGGAAAGCGAGCGCCCGGTGGTGCTCACCATCCTGGAAACCGACGCCGAACCCGCCTCCACCCCGGAGGCCTACCTGAAGCTGCACCTGCTCTCCCACCGCCTGGTCAAACCCCATGGCGTGGTGCTCAGCGGCATCTTCCCGCTGCTGCCCAACGTGGCCTGGACCAACGAAGGCGCCATCGACCTGAACGAGCTGCCCGAGCGGCAACTGCTTGCACGCCTCAACGGCAAGCTGCTGGAAGTGAACAGCGTCGACAAGTTCCCCAAGATGACCGACTACGTGGTACCCGCCGGCGTACGCATCGCCGACACCGCCCGCGTCCGCCTGGGCGCCTACGTGGGTGAAGGCACCACCGTCATGCACGAAGGGTTCATCAACTTCAACGCTGGCACCGAAGGCCCGGGCATGATCGAAGGCCGCATCTCCGCCGGTGTGTTTGTCGGCAAGGGCTCCGACCTGGGCGGCAGTTCCTCCACCATGGGCACCCTGTCCGGCGGCGGCAACATCGTCATCTCCCTGGGCGAAAACTGCCTGCTCGGCGCCAACGCCGGCACCGGCATTCCCCTGGGCGACCGCTGCACCATCGAAGCCGGCCTGTACATCACCTCCGGCACCAAGGTGGAAGTGCTCGACGAGGACGGCAAGGTGGCCGACACCGTCAAGGCCCGCGACCTGGCCGGCCAGTCCGATCTGCTGTTCCGTCGTAACTCCGTGAGCGGCGCGGTGCAATGCCAGACCAACAAGAGCGCCATCGCCCTCAACGAAGAGCTGCATAAACACAACTGATGCCCGCACGCCGGCACGCGGCACGCACCACGCTTTCCGGCGTGCCAGCGTGCAGCGTGCAGCATGCCGGCGAAGCCGGAGCCTTCATGAGCCGTACACTGGACTACGCCAAGGAACTCATCCGCCGCCCCTCGGTAACCCCCGAGGACAAAGGCTGTCAGGACTGGATGGTGGAAAAACTGGAGGCCCTGGGTTTCCGGTGCGAAACCCTGTGGTTCGAGGAAGTGCGTAATCTCTGGGCCCGGCGCGGCGACGCCGGCCCGCTGTTCGTGTTCGCCGGCCACACCGACGTGGTGCCCACCGGCGACACCAACGCCTGGCGCTTCGACCCGTTCCAACCCACCGAGCACGACGGCCAGCTCTACGGCCGTGGCGCCGCCGACATGAAAGGCTCCATCGCCGCCATGCTGGTGGCGGTGGAAGAATTCGTGGCCGCCCACCCGGACCACGCCGGCAGCATCGGCTTTCTGATCACCGCCGACGAGGAAGGCCCCTCGGTGAACGGCACCGTCAAGGTGGTGGACACCCTGCAGGCGCGTAATGAAGCCATCGACTACTGCCTGGTGGGCGAACCCTCCTCCACCGACACCGTGGGCGACGTGATCAAGAACGGCCGGCGCGGGTCCCTGGGCGCCGTGCTCACCGTGAAAGGCGTACAGGGCCACGTGGCCTACCCGCACCTGGCCCGCAACCCGGTTCACGACGCCGCTCCCGCCCTGGCGGAACTGGCCGCCACCGAATGGGACCAGGGCAACGACTTCTTTCCGGCCACCAGCTTCCAGATCTCCAACCTTAACGCCGGCACCGGCGCCACCAACGTGATCCCCGGCACCTGCGAAGTGGTGTTCAACTTCCGGTTCTCCACGGAGCTCACCGAGGACGAACTGCGCCGGCGCACCGAGGCGGTCCTGGACAGGCACGGCCTGGATTACGAGATCGACTGGAAGCTCTCCGGCCAGCCCTTCCTCACCGACCGGGGCGCGCTGGTGGACGCCACCGTGGCGGCGATCCGCGAGGGCCTGGGCCGCGACACCGAACTGTCCACCGCCGGTGGCACCAGCGACGGCCGCTTTATCGCCCCCACCGGCGCCCAGGTGGTGGAACTCGGCCCGGTCAACGCCACCATCCACAAAGTGGACGAGCACACCGACATCGCCGAACTGGACGCCCTCACCGGCGTTTACCGCCGCGTCCTCGAGAACCTGCTCACCTGATATCGCCCTGGCCAGCCGCTCCTAGGTTGCAAGGCGCGGGGGCGGACCTGGGCCATCGCGACTGAAGCGGCACCTCATCCTTTACCGCGCCCCGCCGTCTCCCGCGTCCCCAGCACAAACAGATAAATCACCCCCACGATGGGGATGAACGCCGCCACGAACCCGGCGGCGGTGGGCAGCAACGGCTTCATCCCCTTGTGCCGCGCGATCAAAAAACTCAACAGCGTACACACCAGGATCCAGGTCCCGGCCAGGGGCGCCCACTGGGCATAGTTGTACTCTTCAAGCATGGCTTCGCCGTCCTCTTCCTTCGATGCCGGCGAGTATCGCAAGCCCACGCACCCCGCGCCAGCCGCCCCCGGCGCCTTTGACGCCGGCGACGCCGCTCGCCGCCGGTTCGCCATTCCCCCGCGCCCGGCGTTATGCTCTGCTGGCGTCTTTGCCGCCTTCCGCCGAAGGGAGTGTCCCATGACCGCCGAGCAGCAGACCGTCACCGACTACAACCCGGCCACCGGCGCCGCCGTGGCCGAGCTCAACCACACCGACCTGGCCACCCTGCCCGAGCGCATCGCCAAGGCCCGCGCCGCCCAACACCGCTGGGCCGCCAAAAGCTTCAAGGAACGGGCCCGGCACCTGCGCCTGATGCGTGACTACATCGTCGAACGCGCCGAGGACCTGGCCACCATCGTCAGCGACAGCAACGGCAAAACCCGGGTCGACGCCCTGGCCACGGAAGTACTCCCCTGTGCCCTCGCCTGTAGCTGGTACGGCAAAAACGCCGGCAAGGTACTGGCTCCCCAAAGGCGCGGCGGCCATCTGCTGTTCGCCAACAAAAGCACCACCGTGGAACACCTGCCCCTGGGCGTGGTGGGCATCATCAGCCCCTGGAACTACCCGCTCTCCATCCCCTTCGGCGAAATCACCATGGCGCTGATGGCCGGCAACGCCGTGCTGCTCAAGGTGGCCGCCGCCACCCCCGCCGTGGGCCGCGCCATCGAACGCATCCTCGACGCCGGCGAGCTGCCCGAGGGCCTGTTCCAGCACATCGTCGGCTCCGGCTCGCAAGTGGCCACCGCCTTCTTCGAGAACGGCATCGACAAGCTGTTCTTCACCGGCAGCGTGCCCGCCGGCAAGACCCTCATGGCCCAGGCCGCGCAAACCCTCACGCCCGTGTCACTGGAACTGGGCGGCAACGATCCCATGATCGTACTCGCCGACGCCGACCTGGAGCGCGCCACCAACGGCGCCGCCTGGGCCGGCTACCAGAACGCAGGCCAAAGCTGCGGCGGCGTGGAACGCATCTACGTGGAAGACAGTGTCCACGACGAGTTCGTCGCCCTGCTCGCCAAGAAAACCCGCGCCCTGCGCCACGGCCCCGGCCAGCGCGACGACATCAGCGTGGACATCGGCAGCCTCACCACCGAAGGCCAGCTGCGCACCGTGCAACAACACCTGGAAGACGCCCTCGCCAAAGGCGCGCGCATCGAAGCCCAGTCGCAACCAGTCGGCGACGTGGAACACGGCTACTTCTTCCCCGCCACCCTGCTCACCGGCGTCAACGACACCATGCTCACCGTATGCGAGGAAACCTTCGGCCCGATCATCGCCGTGGAAAGAGTCACCGACGCCGAACAGGCCCTGACCCGCGCCAACCGCTCCAACCTGGCGCTCACCTCCTCGATCTGGACCCGCGACACCCGCAAAGGCCGCGCGCTCGCCGCGCGCCTGCAAACCGGCGTCACCACCCTCAACGACCACCTCTACACCCACGGCCTCTCCGAAGCCCCCTGGGGCGGCTGGAAAGAATCCGGCATCGGCCGCACCCACGGCCCGGAAGGCCTGCTCGAAATGACCAACGCCAAGGTCATCAACTGGGACCGGCTACCCGCCAAACGTAACCTCTGGTGGTACCCCTTCGACCAGGCCACCTACCGGGGCCTGCTCAACGCCCTCCACTTCGCCTTCCCCCGCGGCCCCCTCAAATGGCTCGGCGCCAGCCTCAAGCTGACGCCCTTCCTGGTCCGCAAGATGTTCAGCAAATGGAAGGTGGATTAGGGCTCGCCAGCCTGAACGAGCCGCCCCTACCGATCCCAAACCAGAATCAGCAAGCCGCTGCCGGTGATCAGGCCGATGCCGAGCCAGGTCGAGGGGTCGGGGAAGTCGCCGAAGATGAGCCAGCCGATGAGGACGGCGGAGACCATTTCCATGTAGCTCACTGGGGCGAGGATGGGGGCGGCGGCGTATTCGAAGGCGCGGATGATGAGGAAGTGGGCGAAGGCGCCGATGGCGCCCATGAGCACCATCAGGGCCCAGCCGGCGGGGTCCGGGGCGCGCCAGGTGGCGGGGACGATCAGGCTGAGCACGGCGAGGCCGAAGACAGCGGTGTAGAGCAGGGTTACCGAGGGGCGGCCGCTGCCGGCGAGGCGGCGGGTGGTGAGTTGGTAGAAGGCGTAGCTGAGGCCGGCGCCGAGGGCCAGCAGGCTGGCCCAGTGGAAGGCGCCGACGCCGGGGCGGATTACCACCAGGGTGCCGGCGAAGCCGATCGCCACGGCGATCCAGCGGCGCGGGCCGGCGCGTTCGCCAAGGATCAGCGGCGCCAGGGCGGTGCTGGCGAGGGGGCCGATGAATACCAGGGCCAGGGCGTTGGCCATGGGCAGGTACGCCAGGGCGCCGAAGTAGCCCAGGGTGGTGAGCAGCAGGCAGGCGCTGCGCAGGGTCTGCATGCCCAGGTGGCGGGGGATCAGGTCACGGGGGCGCAGGCGCCAGAGCAGCAGCGCGCCGAGCAGCAGGAAGTGGAACAGGTAGCGGGCCCAGGTGACCTGGACCACGTGGTACTGCTCGCTGAGGGACTTGGCCAGGCCGTCCATGAGCGGCAGGGTCATGACGCCGGCGGCCATCAGGGCAATGCCCAGCCAGGGCCTGGGCGGTCGGCTGCCGAGCGCCGTGGCGGGCGGGCCCGGCGGCGCCGGCGGCGGAGTGGTCGGCGCCCGTGGCGGGTAATTCGGCGCCCGTGGCGGATAACTCAAAGCGCCGCCAGCCACTCCTGGGTGGGGGCGTACCACCAGGAGCTGGTCACCGGGTGGGTGAAGTCCAGCATGCGGTCGCGGACGCCGTCCTCGGTGAGGCCGTACATGCGCCGCAGCAGGTAATCGAAGCGGTCCAGTTCGCAGCTGAAGGCGAGGAAATACAGGCCGTGCTCGGTGGTGGAGCCGTAGGGCACGGAGCGGCGCCAGATTTTCTGCGGCACGCCGTCGCGGTCCACGTCGGTGCGTCCCACGTGGGCGTTGTCCGGCATGCGTTCATCGTCGAATTCCACGGCATCGGCTTTGGTGCGGCCGAACACGTTTTCCTGCTCGGCCACCGGCATTTTGTGGAAGTCCTCCAGACCGCCGTGCACCCATTTCTGGCTGAGCACCCAGCTGCCGCCGGCGGCGGGATGGGGATCAGGGATAATGGCGGCCTGGCGGGCGGCCTCCCCTTCCGGGTTGCCGATGCCGTCGACGAATCCGCTCAGGTCGCGCAGGTCGTGGTAGACGAAGGCGTCCACTTCCAGTTGCAGGGCCAGCTCATCGCGCAGTTGCCGGTGCACCGCCAGGCCGGTGTCGAACAGGTCGCCGCGGTTGTCGGCCTGCACCCAGACGAACAGGTCACCCTGGGTGGCGGGTACCTGGCCTTCCAGGTAGAAAGCGGGAAAATCAAACTTCGAGGACAGACGCGACCACAGCCCGGGGCCGAAGGCCACCAGTACCGGCGTGCGCTCACCGGCCAGGGCCAGGGCCTGGCGCAGGGCCCGGCGGATGCGGTCTTTGTCGTGGCCGCCACCGAGGGCGTATTCGAGAAACAAATGCTGGGTGTAGCTGCGGTCGAAAATCCCCGCCTGATGCTCTGACACCTGGCTTCCCCCTTGTCTTGTATTGAATCATTGAGGTCGGGATTCTACGGCGCCGTGACAGCCGCGCGCCAGTGCGACATACGGTGGTGCGCGAGACCGCTCTCCTTAGGTAGAATCGGCGGTCCATTCGCCACGATTTTGGCCCCTATGACGCCCTGGTTAGGACTGGACCGACTTTTCTTCCTGTTGATCCGCGCGTTCATGCGCCTGTGCACCCGGATCCGGGCACTGCCCGGCGATCCGGAAGAACTGCAGCTGGATCCCAATAAACCCGTGGTGTATGTGCTGCGCGACCGCTCCGTGGCGGACGCCGCGGTGGCGGACCAGGCGGCGCGGCGGCTGGGCCTGAGCGCGCCCAAGGCATCGCTGACCCTGGGCAAGCAGCATCTGTCGCGCAGCTATTTCCATGTCTACAAACGCGAGATGTCGGTGGCGCGACAGCGCCGGGCGATCACCCCCGCGCGGCTGCAGCGGCTGGTGGCGGGGCTCAAACAGAACGCCGAGCTGGACGTGCAGCTGGTGCCGGTATCCGTGTTCTGGGGTCGTCAGCCGGAGAAGGAAAGCTCCCTGTGGCGGATCATCTTCTCCAACAACTGGTCGCCGCCGGGCCTGATCAAGAAATTCCTGATCATCCTGACCCAGGGTCGGGATCTGTACGTGCAGTTCAGCCCGCCGGTGTCCCTGCGCCAGGTGATGGATCAGTGCCGCTCCGACGACCAGGTGGTGCGCAAGACCTCGCGCATTCTGCGCGTGCATTTCCGGCGCCAGCAGGAGGCGGCCATCGGGCCGGACCTGTCCCACCGCCGCACGCTGAGCTACGCCATCATGGAGGCGCCCTCGGTGCGCGAGGCGATCGCCGAGGCCGCCGCCGAGAACAACGAGAGCGAGGATAAGGTGATGGCCCGCGCCCGGGGCTATGCCCTGGAGATCGCGGCGGACTATTCGCACACCGTGATCCGTGCCCTGGAGCTGTTTCTCAACTGGCTGTGGAACCGGCTTTACGACGGCATCCGCCTGTACAATCTTGAGCACCTGACCCAGGTGGCCCGCGACCACGAAGTGATCTACGTGCCCTGCCACCGCAGCCACATCGACTACCTGCTGCTCAGCTTCGTGGTCTACCGCAATGGCCTGGTGCCGCCGCACATCGCCGCCGGCATCAACCTGAACCTGCCGGTGGTGGGCACCATCCTGCGCCGGGGCGGTGCCTTCTTCATGCGCCGCAGCTTCCGCGATAACCCGCTCTACGCGGCGGTGTTCTACGAATACCTGCACAGCATCACCACCCGGGGCTTTTCCATCGAGTATTTCGTGGAGGGTGGCCGCAGCCGCTCCGGGCGCATGCTGCAACCGCGCACCGGCATGCTGGCGATGACGGTGCGCAGCTTCCTGCGCGACGCGCGCAAGCCGATCGCCTTCGTGCCGGTGTACATCGGCTACGAAAAGGTGATTGAAGCCAGCACCTACATGGGCGAGCTGGGCGGCGGCAAGAAGAAGAAGGAATCGATATTCCGCCTGGTGAAATCCCTGAAAGTGCTGCGCAGCCACTTCGGCCAGGTGCACGTGAACTTCGGCGAGCCGATCAAGCTGGTGGACTATCTGGACGATCACCGGGAGGGCTGGCGCAACGAGGAACTGAGCGTCAACGAGACCCCGGACTGGTTCAAGCACACCATCAACGACCTGGGCCGCGACGTGGTCACCGGCATCAATGCCGCCGCCGTGGCCAACCCGGTGAACCTGATCAGCCTGGCGCTGCTGGCCACGCCCAAGCACACCATGGATCTGCAGCAGCTGCGCCAGCAGTTGCAGCTCTACATCAATCTGCTCGGCGAGGCGCCCTACAGCGACACCGCCCGCCTGGCGGAGACCGACGCCGAGACCATCATCGAGTACGGCCTGGAACACGAGTTCCTGATCCGCGTGGCGCACCCACTGGGCGACGTGGTCACCACCGATCCCAAGACCGCCCTGCAGATGGCCTATGTGCGCAACAACAGCCTGCACCTGTTCATCCTGCCCGGGCTGATCTGCTCGCTGTTCCTCAACGCCCGGAGCATCAGTCTGGACGTGCTGCAGAGCATGATCGCCCTGCTCTACCCGTTCTTCCGCAACGAGTATTTCCTGCACTGGCGCGAGGACCAGGACCTGACCTCGGCGGTGGAGCGCATCGCCACGGTGCTGGAGGAACACGGCCTGGTGAACCGCGAAGGCGACTGCCTGCACGGCGTCGCCATCCACACCCACGCCTCGGACATGCTCGCCCACCTGGGTCAGACGGTGATGCCTTCCCTGGAGCGCTACTACCTGACCATCCGCCTGCTGGTGCAGTACGGCGACGGACGGCTCACCGCCGACCAGCTCGGCGACCTGGCCCACCACACCGCCCAGCGGCTGTCGCTGCTGTATGAGTTCAACTCACCGGAATTCTTCGACAAGGTGGTGCTGCGCAACTTCATCCGCCAGTTGCTGGACACCGAGCTGGTGTGGCTGGACGACGACGATCAGTTGCACTTTGGCGACAACCTGCGCGCCCTGGACGACGAGGCCCGGCGCATTCTCAGCCCGGACATCAGCCAGGCGATCCAGCGCGTCACCCGGGTGCCGCAGTTGGAGGAAGCCCTGGCCCGCACCGCCGAAGAGGAACAATCCGCGGACGCCAACCCGGCGAAAGGCACTGAGGCGGGCAAATAGCCCGCCGCGCCTTAGTTAACAGTGAACAGTTAACAGTGAATAGTTAATAGCTAACTTCAAAACACCGTTGCAGAAACGCAGGGCAGGCGCTGCGGGTTCGCAAGGCCTGCGCGCGGTCAGTGCCGCCGGGCTGATCGCGACTGAAGTCTCTCCTACGGACCCTCTCCCTGCGGAGAGACACAAGGAGCGACTGGGCGGCATTCCGCTTCAGTCGCGATCGGCCTCTAAGCCGGCGACAACGGCATATAAACATCGAAGCGTACGGTTTTGCCTTCGTGGCCGTGGTGCGGCGCCACGCCGGCCAGGGGCGGCGCCTTGCGGGGGCGCTTCACCACCACGCGGCGGGCGTTCCGGGCCCGGGCCAGGGCCAGCAGCGCCGCCTCTTCCTCCAGGTCCGGATAAGCGCACAGCGTCTGCAGCCATTGCAGATCCTGCTTCACGGCGGCGCTCTTGGCCCGCGCCGGGAACATGGGGTCCAGATACACCGCGTGCCAGGGCCCGGCGGGCAATGCCACCTCGGTGGCCTCGCCGGCGGGCAGCAGGGTCAGACGCGCCGCCAACTCGGTGTCGGCGGCCCGGGCCAGGCCGTCCGCCAGCAGCGCCTGCAGTGCCGGCTGGCGCTCCACCAGGGTCACCGGAAAACCGGCGGCGGCCATCAGGGCGGCGTCGCGGCCCAGGCCGGCGGTCAGATCCAGCACCCGGTCAATACCGTCCCGGGGCTTGCCCAAGGCCTTGATCAGGCGCTCATGGCGGGCGCGCTCGGCGGCCAGCCGGTAGCCCTGGCGGCCGCCGAGAAAATCCACCTTGAGCGGCGCGGCGCGGGCCGCCGGGTCCCACAAACTGAGGGCGCCATCGTCACCGGCCGGGCCCAGCACCAGGGCGAAACCCCGCTCCCGCGCCTCGGCCACCGTGGCCACCGGCGCGCCGCCGGCCACCGCCGGGGCACCGGGCAGGCAGCCCACCGCCGCGCTCATACGAACCAGATAAAGAGAATGGCGCCCAGCAACAGGCGGTAGACCATGAACGGCAGCATGCCGAGCCGGTCCAGCAGGCGCAGGAAGAAGACGATGGTCAGGTAGGCGGTGATCGCGCTTACCGCCACGCCCAGGGCCATATGGGCCCAATCCACCGCCTGCTGGCTTTCGATCAGGTCCTTGGTCTTGAGCAGGCCGGCGCCCAGAATCACCGGCACCGACATCAGGAACGAAAAGCGCGCCGCGTCCTCGCGGCGGAAGCCCAGCGCCAACGCCGCGGTAATGGTGATGCCGCTGCGCGAGGTGCCGGGAATCAGCGCCACCGCCTGGGCCAGCCCGATCAGCAGGGCACTGCCCACGCCCACCTGATCCACACCCCGGCGCCGGGCACCGAATACGTCCGCCAGCCACAGGGCGACGCCGAACACCACCGTGGTGGTGGCGATCACCGCCGCCGAGCGCAGCTCGTTCTCGATCAGGTCCTTGAGCAGAAAGCCCGCCGCCACCGCCGGAATGGTGGCCAGCACCACCAGCAGGCCCAGGCGCAGGTCAGGGTTCATGCGCCGTTCCACCAGGCCCTGGCCGGCACCCCGGGTCATGCCCCACAGATCCCGGCGGTAGTAAACCACCACCGCCAGCAAGGTGCCCAGATGCACCGCCACGTCGAACGCCAGCCCCTGGTCCGGCCAGCCCAGCACCTGGGAGGGCAGAATCAGATGGGCGGAACTGGAGATCGGCAGGAATTCCGTCAGTCCCTGAATCAGCGCCAGGATCAGCGCCTGGAAATTGTCCATTCAATGATTTCCTTATTCCTCGGCGGTGATCTGGTAGCCGCTGAGGAATTCCGGCGGCATGCGGCGCGGCTTGCCGGAATCCAGGGCCACGCACACCCATTTGGTGCGCCCGCGCAGCAGGGTCAGGCCGTCGCTTTCGCGCACGATCTGGTAACGGCGGGTGATGGTGATGCGCTGGTCGTTTTCCACGATCCAGGTACCCACCCGCAGGGTCTCGCCCTGGTAGGCCGGGGCCAGGTAGTCCACCTCGGTGTGGCGCGCCACCATGCAGCGGTTGAGGCGCTGGTATTCATCCCAACCCAGCCCCAGCACCTGGGTGTGCTGCCAGGCAATCCTCTCCATGTAACGCAGGTACTCGGTGTTGTTCACATGGCCGAGCACATCGATGGATTCCGGCGCCACCACCACTTGCAGCTCGTGAACATCCGGCAGGTCCCATTCGATCATTTCGTTTCTCCTTGGCGTGGCGCGATCGCGGCTGAAGCCGCTCCTACGGGGCGTTTACGCGGTAGGAGCGGCTTCAGCCGCGATCCAGCGCCGAAATCATACTACCCGGTCACGCAGGTAGACCGGCTGCGCCTGTTCCGCCGGTACCGTGAGGCCGGCGGCCACCAGCGGCGCCGCCAGCCGGGCCACCGCCGAGGCCCGCGGCGCGGCGGCCTCGTCCACCTCCGCCAGAGTCACCCGGGTGGCGATGCGCTCCCGATAAACCGCGCCGGAGCCGGCCAGCAGCCAGTCGCCACCGTCCAGGGCGGGCACGTCGTCCGGGTCGAACAGGCCATCCGCCAGCAGCGCCTCGACGCGCTCGCCCTGACCGTTGCCGCCCGCGTAACAGTGGTAGGCACCCAGATACAGCTCGCCCATGCGCGCGTCGAAGGCCGCCAGTACCCGTGGCCGGCCCGGGTGGGCGTCGAAGGCGGCCAGCGCGCAGGCGGCCAGAGTGGAGACGCCGGCCACCGGCAGGTCGCGGGCGAACGCCAAACCCTGGATCACCGAGGTGGCCACGCGCACGCCGGTAAAGGCGCCCGGGCCCTGGCCGAACGCCAGGGCATCCAGGGCGGCCAGGCCGATACCGGCCTCGGCCAGCAGTTCATCCACCAGCGGCAGCACCCGCTCGGTCTGGCGGCGGGCGCCGGGTTCGAAGCGCTCCAGCACCTCGCCGTCCCGGTAGAGCGCCACCGAACAGGCGTCGGTGGCGGTTTCAATGGCCAGAATGTGCGTCATGGGTCGGCTCTTGCGGGGCGGGCGCCGGTGGCGCCTCGCCGGTTTTCGATTGCGCCAGGCGTTGCGCCTGCAGGCGGGCAATGTGCGGAAAGAAACGTTGCACCACCTCCGCTTTGCGGGTGCGCGTCATGCCCGGCAGGCTGTCCAGGAACAGGCGCCCGTAGCCCTTGGTCACCAGGCGCGGATCGCCCACCACCAGCAAACCGTGGTCGTTGGGGTCGCGGATCAACCGGCCGGCGCCCTGGCGCAGGGCCAGCACCGCCTGGGGCAGCTGATAATCGCGGAAGGCGTTGCCGCCGTTGGCGTTGATGTGCTCGATGCGCGCCGCCGCCACCGGGTCCCCGGGGGAACCGAACGGCAGTTTGTCGATGATCACGCAACTGAGCGCCTCGCCACGCACGTCGATGCCCTCCCAGAAACTGCTGGTGCCGAGCAGCACCGCATTACCCAGACGCCGAAACTCGTCCAACAGTTCCCGACGGCCGGCCTCGCCTTGCACCAGCAGCGGGTATTCCAGCTTTGCCTCGCGCAACAACGCCGCCGCCTCACGCAGGGCCCGATGACTGGTGAACAGAAAGAAAGTGCGGCCTTCGGCGGCGCGGATCACCGGGATCATCGCCCGCGTCAGGCTGGCGGTGTAATCCGGCGACGACGGCGCCGGCAGATTCTCGGGCACGTAGAACACCGCCTGCCGCTTGAAATCAAACGGGCTCTCCAGGCTCAGGGTGTCCGCCTCGTCCAGGCCCAGGCGCTTTTGCAGGTGCTCGAAGCGCCCCGCCACCGACAGGGTCGCCGAGGTCAGAATCCAGGTGCAGGGATGCTTGTCGCGCTGGGCGCGCAGTTGCCCGGCCACCGACAGCGGCGTGCTGTGCAGCACCACGGTGCGGCGGAAGGTCTCGAACCAGTAGACCCGGTTGGGGCCATTGGCATCGAGGATCGATTTGAGCGTCAGCACATGCTCGGAGGCGCGCCGGGCACAGGACTCCAGGCCACGGCTGGCGCGGGCCTCGGGTTCCAGAAAATCGTTCAGGTCGATGAGCGCGTCGAGCAGCGCCTCGCCGGCCTCGCGCACCGCCGGCAGTTCCGCCACCTCGGACCAGGGCGCGCGCCGCTCCTGCTCGCCCAGGCTCAGGCGCAGGTCCTGGCCGGCCTTGTCCAGGGCGGAAATGTGCTGGTTCAGCGCCGCCAGATCGAGCGCCGAGTGCGCCGCCTCGGACAACGCGTCACGGCCCAGTTCCTGAATCTGACGGGTGCTCAGGGAATCGCCGAAGAAGGTGGCGGCCACCTCCGGCAACTGGTGGGCTTCATCGAAGATCACCGTGTTGGCGCTGGGCAGCAGTTCGGAAACGCCCTCCCCGCGCAACGCCGCGTCGGCGAAGAACAAATGGTGGTTGACCACCACCAGGTCCGCCTCCTGGGCTTCCTTGCGGGCGTTCATCAGCGGGCATTCGCTGTACTTGGGGCATTCGGTGCCCAGGCAGTTGTCGGCGGTGCTGGTTACCCAGGGCCATACCGGAGCATCCTCCGGGAGCTGCTTGAGCTCGGCGATGTCGCCGGTCCTGGTGCGCCCGGCCCAGTGCGCCACCACCTGCAGTTGCTCGGCGGTTTCCCGGGTCAGGAAGCGGGCTTCCTCCTGGTGCAGCTCCAGCCGGTAGGGGCACAGGTAATTGGCGCGCCCCTTGAGCAGCGCCGCCTTGCGGGGCAGGCCCAGGGCCTTGAGCACCACCGGCAGATCCTTGAAGAAAAGCTGATCCTGCAGGCTTTTGGTGCCGGTGGAGACCAGCGTGGGCCCGTCGGACAACAGCGCCGGCAGCAGGTAGGCCAGCGTCTTGCCGGTGCCGGTTTGCGCCTCCACCAACAGCGTGCCGCGCGCGCGGATCGCTTCCGCCACGGCATCCGCCATGCGCAACTGGGGCTCGCGGGGACGGTAACCGTCCAGCAAGCGACCAAAGCGGTCGATGTCGTTAAGATAGTCGCGGGCGCTGTTCACTCAGGGTCTCATGCGGCTGCGGGCTGCCATTGCCTGGGCGCAGAGGATAGCGGATAAGCGAGCACACTCCCAATATGGATCTTTTCTACACATTGCTGATTCTGGCCGGCGGCGAGGGGCGCCGCATGGGCGGCCGCGACAAGGGCCTGGTGGAGATCGACGGCGAGACGCTGATCGACCGGCTCTTGGACGCGGTGGCGCCACCCGGGCCGGTGGTGATCAGCGCCAACCGCAACCTGGATCTCTACCAGGGCCGGGCGGACAAAGTGGTGCGCGACCGCCGCGACGGCTACCGGGGCCCCATGGCCGGGCTCGAGGCGGGCCTGGCCGTCTGCGGCGACGGCCCGGTGTTGTGCCTGCCCTGCGACCTGATGGCGCCGCCGCCCACCCTGCCCGGCCTGCTGCTCGACGGCCTGCCCAGCGACCGGGTGCGCCGGCTGGAGGACGACCACGGCCCCCAACCGCTGTGCCTGGGGCTGCACGGCGAGCGCTGGGTGGCCTCCATCACCGACTACCTGGACCGGGGCGGCGGCAGCGTGCGCGGCTGGCTCAAGAGCGTGCCCCATGAGGTGGTGCGCCTCCACGGGCGGCTGGAGAACCGCAACCGGGAAGAGCGCGGCTGACACGGCCTGCGGCATCGCGACTGACGTCGCTCCTACACTACCCCCTGCCCGTAGGAGCGACTTCAGTCGCGATCCGCTCGCAAAGAAAAACGCCCGCTAGAGGCGGGCGTCTTCGATTCACCGAGGCGAAGGCGGATCAGGCGGTCACGTCCTGGATCTGCTTCATCAGCTGCTTCTGCTCGTCGGTGGGTTGAGCGGACTGCAGGGACATCAGCTTGCTCATGTCGCCCTCGACCTTGATCTGACCGCTCATGAAGCCTTGCATGCCGGCGGACTGGTCGCCCTCGATGAAGATGCGCTTGGCCAGGTCCGCGGGCAGGATCAGGGTGGTGGCCGCGTCCTCGTGCTGGCCTTCCTCGATCATGCCGCCCACCAGGGAAAGGTGCTTCTCGCCATCGTCGGTGTTCACCTTGATGTTGATGACCAGGTCAGCCAGGGCGGCGGGCGCTTCCACGTCGCCGGCGGACTCACGGATTTCCTTGACCTTCGCGAACCATTCGTCGGACAGAAATTCCACGCTCATTGTTGTCTCCTTGGTTGGATTCCGCTTCGACGCCCGGCTCGGTGCCAGGACCGGATTCAAACGAGCGTTCGAAACTTTCCCGTACCTTATAGAAAGCCCCAGAGGCTGACAATGCTTTACTGGCGGTCGCCACGGGCCAATACGGTCAGTCCCGCCCGTCGTGCCCGCCGCCGCGCAGCAGCGCCTTGTAATGCTCGATGCAGCCAATGTTTTCGCGCGGATACTCCGGCGCCAGCGTGGCCAGCAGGTCCGCCATCAGAGCGGCCACCCGGGCCCGGGCGGCGTGCTTGTCGTCGTTGGCGATCAGATGCCAGGGCGAGTGGTCGGTATGGGTGGCGGTGAGGGTTTCGTTGACCAGCGCCAGGTAACGGTCCCGGGCCCGCCAGCTCTCGATGTCGGAGGGGTCGAACTTCCAGCGTTTACGGGGCTTTTCCAGGCGCTTGAGCAAGCGCCGGCGTTGCTCGTCCCGGGAAGTGTTCAGCCACACCTTGACCAGGCGCATGCCCTCGCGATGCAGATGCCCCTCGAACTCGTTGATGGCGCGATAACGACCGCGCCAGTCCGGCGGCGGCTCGGCGGTGGGCCACAGCCGCTCCGCCAGCACCGCCTCGTAATGACTGCGGTTGAAGGCCACCACCTGGCCGCGCGCCGGCAGATGCCGCCATACCCGCCACAGGAAATCGTGATCGACCTCCTCCCCCAGGGGCCGGGCGAAGGAATGGGCGCGGAAGGCGGCCGGGTCCATGGCCCGGGCCAGGGTACGGATCAGGCTGTCCTTGCCCGCGGCATCCAGGCCCTGCACCACCAGCAGCACGCCATGTCGGCGGCCGGCGTAGAGCCGGCGCTGGTGTTCGTGAATACGCTCCAGGCTGTCCGCCAGCGGCGCCACGCCGTTCCCCACCACCCGGGTGGGAAGCTGGCGAACGTCCAGCGCGCCGGCGCGCGGCCAGCCGTAGGGGTCCAGATCCATGACGACTCCTTGGGAAAAAATCTCCCCCGAGCATACTGGACCCCGGCCGGCGGCGTCAGATGTCGTAACCGCGCTCCTCGTGCAACGCGATGTCCAGACCCTGGCTTTCCTCCTCGGCGGTAACGCGCAACGGCGTGAACAGGCCCACCAGCTTGAGCAGCGCCCAGGTCAGCACCGCCGTGTAAACGAAGGTGACCACCACGCCCAGGGCCTGCACGCCCAGCTGCTGGAGCATGCCGTAGTCCGGCTTGGCGAAGCCGTAGCCGGAAAACACGCCCAAC
This sequence comes from Alloalcanivorax marinus, assembly GCF_016785095.1. Classification (GTDB taxonomy): domain Bacteria; phylum Pseudomonadota; class Gammaproteobacteria; order Pseudomonadales; family Alcanivoracaceae; genus Alloalcanivorax; species Alloalcanivorax marinus_A. Next base: position 354,912 of record NZ_JAEKJB010000001.1, read on the forward strand.
TCCGTGGAAGCGAATACCCCGGCCAGCAGGGTACCGAGGATGCCGCCCACACCATGCACCGGAAACACGTCCAGGGAATCGTCAATGCGCCAGCGCTGCTTGACCACCAGCACCATGTAGAAGCAGATCACGCCGGCGGCCAGGCCAATAATCAGCGCCCCACCGGGGCCCACGAAGCCGGACGCCGGGGTGATGGTGCCCAGCCCCGCCACCATGCCGGTGGCGATGCCCAGGGCCGAGGGCTTGCCGAACTTCCTCGCCTCCAGGGTCAACCAGGCCAGGGAACCGGCGGCGGCGGAAATGTGGGTCACCAGCATGGCCATGGCGGCATTGCCGTCGGCGGCCAGCGCCGAACCACCATTGAAGCCGAACCAGCCCACCCACAGCATGCCCGCGCCCATCACCGTCATGGTCATGTTGTGCGGCTTCATGGCCTGGCCCGGCCAGTCCTGCCGCCGGCCCAGCACCACCGCCGCCACCAGGGCGGCGACGCCGGCGGTAATATGCACCACGGTACCGCCGGCGAAATCATACAAACCCAGCTCCGCCAGCCAGCCACCGCCCCACACCCAGTGGCACACCGGCACATAGACACCCAGCACCCACAGCACCGAAAACGCCAGCATGGCGCCAAAACGCATGCGCTCGGCGAAGGCGCCCACGATCAGCGCCGGAGTGATGATGGCGAAGGTCATCTGGAACAGGCCATGCAGGCTTTGCGGCAGGGAACCCGCCAGGCTGTCGCGGTCGATACCGGCGAAGAACGCGTGCTGCAGGCCGCCGATCCAGGCGTTGACGGCGCCGCCATCGGAAAACGCCAGGGAATAACCGACCACCAGCCACACCAGCGACACCGCGCAGGCAATGGCGAAGCATTGCATCAGCACCGACAGCACGTTCTTGTTACGCACCAGGCCGCCGTAGAACAGGCTCAGGCCGGGCAACGTCATCATCAGCACCAACGCGGTGGCCACCAGAATCCAGGCGGTATCGCTCTTGTCCACGGTATCCGCCACCGCCATCGAGGGCATCAGCGCCAGCAAGCCGGCGACTCGGTATTTGATTCGCATTATTGGTTCCCTTGTCCTCGGGGCCGAAACGCGGCCCGGAATTGCACCGCCGGGACGCACCCCGACGGCATTGCACCGGAAAAGGGCATACAAGAATCAAGCCAGATCACAAAGCCAGCGAACACGCCCTCTCAGGGCGCAGCCGCACAAAATCCGGGCAAATACGCACCCCAAAAGTGCACATACACCCTGAAAAGCACCAATATCGATCACGAATAAGAAGAAAGCCTGCGCCACAAACAGGCATGTAGAGACCGTAGGTAGGCAGGTAGAGACCCTAGAAGCCACATCCAACCGCCAACGCCACAACAACGCCTCACTACGGAGCCGCGCGGAACGCTACCTCGGAGCGTCCCGGTGTGGGCCCCCTTTCCGGGACCCTGTCAAACAGGACGTTTGACAGGGAGCCTACAGGGACGTACTCGCGGCGTTCCCGGAAAGGGGGCCCACACCGGGACGCGGCCCCAATGGAGGGCCCGGCGGCGCCCCCACCGACGACTCAATGCAGATAGGTGAACATCTTGCGCCGATACTGGCTCGCCAGCGGATCACCCTTGGGCAGGCAATCGAACACCTCCAGCAACGCCGCCCGCGCCACCCCATCCTTGTAGTCGCGATGATCACGCAGCAACGTCAGCAACGCCCGCAGCCCCGCCTCGAACTGACCGGCGGCGGCGGCCCGCAGGCCATAGGCGTGCAGATCCTCAGGCGCCGGATCGCTCTCGATGCGGGCGGCCAGCTCGTGCAAGCTCTCGCCGCCCCCCTCCAGCTTCTCCAGCAACGCGAAACGAGCCCGGAACGGCCGCAGCTCTTCCACGTCCTCGACCACCTCCGCCAGCACGGACTGCGCCTCATCGGTGCGCCCCTCGCCCAGCAGGTACTCCACCAGCAGCGCGCGGAAAGCGTGCTTGTCGGGCTGCTCGGCCAGGGTCTGGCGCAGCGCCTGCTCCGCCTGGCCGCCATGGCCGGCCTCGATGGCCTGGCGCACCTGCTCCAGGAACTGCTGCTCCTGCTCCGCCTGAGCGGCGTCCGGGTCCACCACCGGCGCCAGCCACTGGCGCAGCGCGCCCTCGGTCTGGGCGCCGTCCAACTCGCTGACCAGCTGCCCCTGATAGACCAGCTTCAGCGACGGCAGGCTGCGCACGCCGAACTGGGCGGCGATGTTCTGCTGGGCGTCGGCGTCCACCTTGGCAAGCAGGAACTTGCCCTGGTATTCGCCCGCCAGTTTCTCCAGCAGCGGCGCCATCTGCTGGCACGGCTGGCACCAGGAGGCCCAGAAGTCGAACAGCACCGGAATCTGCCGGGAACTTTCCAGTACCTGTTGAATGTTCTGTTCGGTAACGTCGATGATCGAAGCGTTGTCCTGCACCGGAGACTCCTGTGACGGGAATTTTGATTGGCGGCAATTGTACGAAATTCCAAGGGTCCATAAACAGATTAAAAACTGTTAAAACGGCAACAGGACGGAATGATCGGCGTACACTGAAACAATCGTTCACGCACCCTCCATGCCCGCTGGGTAAGGTATGGAGGCATTCCTGAACCTCCGCAAAGCATCCTGGCAAAGGAGATGACCATGCTGAGCCTTTTGGCCCTGGTAATACTGGCCGCCACCCTGGTGGCCATATTCTACATGCAGCTGTCACTGACCACCGGCAGCGCCGTGTTCGCGGTGGTCTGGTTGCTGTGCGGCCTGTTGGCATCCTGGCTGTACAATCCGCTTCTGCTGATTCTGGTCGCCGCCGTGCTGGTGGTGCTCAACCACCCCGGCCTGCGCGCCAAACTGATCAGTCGCCCCGTCTTCAAGACCCTCGGCAAGATGATGCCGCCCATCGGCGACACCGAGCGCGAGGCCATCGAGGCCGGCGCCACCTGGTTCGAGGCGGAACTGTTCGGCGGCAAGCCGGACTGGGATGAATTCTCCAAGACCGAGTTCACCCGCCTCACCGACGAGGAACAGGCGTTCCTGGACAACGAGGTCGAGCAGCTCTGCGACATGCTCGATGAGTGGAAGATCTACCACGAGCTCAAGGACCTGCCCGAGGAGGTCTGGGAATTCCTCAAGACCAAGGGCTTCTTCAGCCTGATCATCCCCAAGGAATACGGCGGCAAGGATTTCAGCCCCTACGCGCAAAGCCGCACCATGAGCAAAATCGCCACCCGCTCGCTGACCACGGCGGTCACCGCCATGGTGCCCAACTCCCTGGGCCCGGGCGAACTGCTGGCCAAATACGGCACCGACGAGCAGAAACAGCGCTGGCTGCCCGGCCTGTCCTCCGGCGAGGAAATCCCCTGCTTCGGCCTGACCGGCCCGGAAGCCGGCTCCGACGCCGGCGCCATCCCGGACAAGGGCGTGGTTTGCAAGCGCACCGTGGACGGCGAGGAAGTGGTGGGCATCAGCCTGGACTTCGCCAAACGCTGGATCACCCTGGCCCCGGTGGCCACCGTGGTGGGCCTGGCGTTCAAGCTTTATGACCCGGAACACCTGCTCGGCGACCAGGACGACATCGGCATCACCTGTGCCCTGCTGCCCGCCGACACCGAAGGCGTGGAGATCGGCCGCCGCCACAACCCGGGCGGATCGCCGTTCATGAACGGCCCGATCAACGGCAAGGACGTGTTCGTGCCCCTGGACGCCATCATTGGCGGCCCGGAAATGGCCGGCAAGGGCTGGCGCATGCTGATCGAGTGCCTGGGCGCCGGCCGCGGCGTCTCCCTGCCCGCCCTGGCCACCGCCAGCGGCGAGATCGGCTATCGCATGACCGGTGCCTTCGCCCGTATCCGCCGCCAGTTCGGCACCGCGGTGGGCCACTTCGAGGGTGTGCAGGAGGCCTCCGCCGACGTGGCCGGCCTGGCCTACACCCTGGAAGCCTACCGGCACCTGGTGACCCGGGGCCTGGAGGAAGGCACCATCTCGGTGGTCACCGCGATGGCCAAGTACCACTCCACGGAAATGATGCGCGTGCTGATCAACAACGGCATGGACATCGCCAGCGGTCGCGCCGTGCAGATGGGCCCGCGCAACTTCATGGCGCTGCCCTACCAGTCCATCCCGGTGGCGATCACCGTGGAAGGCGCCAACATCCTCACCCGCTCGCTGATGATCTTCGGCCAGGGCGCGATGCGCTGCCATCCGTACCTGTACGATGAGCTCCAGGCGATCCAGGACGAGGACCAGGAACGCGGCTTCAACAACTTCGAGCGGTTGTTCTTCAAGCACGCCGGCCACTCCCTGGGCAACATCAGCCGGGGCCTGGTGCACGGCCTGAGCGGCGCCCGGCTGGCGGAAATCCCCGCTAACGCGGACAGCTTCAGTGCCCCCTGGTACCGCCTGATCACCCGCTACAGCGCGGTGCTGGCGAGCCTGTCCGATGTGGCCTTCGCCCTGCTCGGCGGCGACCTCAAGCGCCGTGAGATGGTGTCCGCGCGGCTCGGCGACCTGCACAGCCAGTTGCTGATCAGCTGCGCGATCCTCAAGTACCACGCCACCCTGCCCCGGGACGAGGCCAACGACGCCCACGCTACCTATGCGCTGCAGCGTTCCCTGAGCCAGGCCCATGAGGCGATCGAGGACTTCTGCCGCAACTTCGGCTACTTCGGCGTGGCGCGGGTGCTCAAGGCACTGTTCTTCCCGCTGGGCCGTCCGTGCCTGGCGCACAAGCCCAGCGATGAACTGATCCGCACCCTGGGCGAGCAGATCATGAGCCCCTCCAGCGTGCGCGATGCCCTGGCCGCCAACGCCTACATTCCCGAGGACCCGGAGGACAACATCGGTCGGGTGGAAGCCACCTACAACAAGCTGCTGGAGGTGGAATCCGACTTCGAGGCGTTCTACAAGGCGGATCTCAAAGGCAAGCTGGAAGGCGACACCCTGCGCGCCAAGGTGGAGAACGCCGCCGCCCAGGGCATCATCCCCGAGGACAAGGTGGCGGCGATTCTCGAGTACGACGAGATGCGCTACGACTGCCTGCTCACCGACGCCTTCGACAAGGAGTTCAAGGAAGTGAAGATGCACACCGAGCGGCCGATCTGATCCGCCCCGTCCGTCCGCGAGCAAAAAACCGCCCTCCGGGGCGGTTTTTTATGCCTGATGGTTTGGCAAAGCCAGGGGGTGATCCCTCCATCGGGGCTACGCCCTCGCCCGCTACGCCGTTGTTCTTACCTGGCGACGGATTTCTGTCCAATCGGTCCCAGAGCGGCGAAATTTAACAAAGCGCCTCTGTCACGCCGCTTTCACCGAATCGCGCTTTCGACTAGGCTTTTGCGGACTTCGTCGCCGGCTGCTCCCCACTTCCGCGCCGGCGTCCACCCATTCGGTACAAGACACCCTCCAATGACAGTGGCTTCCGAGGAAAAAGCGGTTCTGGAATTCAAGGGCCGCATGCTGATGATGACGGTCCTGCACCTCAAGGACCTGGACCCCAACACCCTGCACCGCGAAGTGGGCCGGCGCCTGGACGAGGCCGCGCAATGGCTGCGCGACGCCCCGGTGGTAATCGACCTGGCCGACCCGGAAAACAGCAGTCAGATCGAGCTGCTGGCCGCGGTGGACACCCTGCGCGGCCTGGGCGTGAATCTGGTGGCCCTGGCCCGCAACGCCCACCTGGACGCGGACACCGCCGCCATGCTCGGCCTGGGCAGCATCAGCCTGGCCGGCGGCCGCGACGTACCGCGCCCGGAGCCGGCCCCGGCCAGCCAGACACCCGCGGCGGACACCCTGGTGGTGGAGCAGCCGGTGCGCTCCGGCCAGCAGATTTACAGCCATGGCGACCTGATCGTGCTGGCGCCGGTGAGCACCGGCGCCGAGCTGCTCGCCGAGGGGCACATCCACGTCTACAACACCCTGCGCGGGCGCGCTCTGGCCGGGGTGCGCGGCAACACCGCCGCGCGCATCTTCTGCCAGGACCTGGACGCGGAACTGGTCTCCATCGCCGGCCACTACCGCGTGGCCGAGGATCTGCCCGATAATCAGCGCCGCAAAGCGGTGCAAATCACTCTGGACGGCGACGCCATGCGCTTCGTCGAGCTGAGCGGCAAATAAGCCGCCCCGCGAACACTCATTCAAGGAGACGAGATCGTGACAAAAATCGTGGTCGTAACATCCGGCAAGGGGGGGGTGGGCAAAACCACCACCAGCGCGGCCCTGGCAACCGGCCTGGCGCAGCGAGGCCATAAAACCACGGTGATCGATTTTGACGTGGGCCTGCGTAATCTGGACCTGATCATGGGCTGCGAGCGACGCGTGGTCTACGACCTGGTCAACGTGATCAACGGCGACGCCAACCTCAAGCAGGGCCTGATCAAGGACAAGCGCGTGGAGGATCTGTACATCCTGCCCGCCTCCCAGACCCGCGATAAGGACGCCCTGACCCTGGAAGGCGTCGAGAAGGTGCTCGACGGCCTCAAGGAAATGGGCATGGAATACATCATCTGCGACAGCCCCGCCGGCATCGAGAAAGGCGCGCTCACCGCCGCCTATTTCGCCGACGAGGCGGTGGTGGTGACCAACCCGGAAGTGTCCAGCGTACGGGATTCCGACCGCATCCTGGGCATTCTCTCCAGCAAGACCCGCAAGGCGGAACAGGGCGAGGGCGACATTCCCGCGCGCCTGCTGCTGACCCGCTACTCCCCGGAACGGGTGGAAAGCGGCCAGATGCTGTCCGTGGAGGACGTCAAGGAGATCCTGGCCATCGATCTGCTCGGCGTGATCCCGGAATCCCAGGCGGTGCTCAACGCCAGTAACTCCGGCAGCCCGGTGATCCTGGACCGCGACTCCGACGCCGGCCAGGCCTACGAGGACGCCGTCGCCCGCTTCCTGGGTGAAACCCGCGAGCACCGGTTCCTGACCAGCACCAAGAAAAGCCTCTTTGGCCGCCTGTTCGGAGGGTAACGATGAGCATTTTCAGCTATCTGCTGCCCAAGAAGGAAAAATCGGCCTCGGTGGCCAAGGAGCGCCTGCAGATCATCGTGGCCCGGGAACGGTCCACCCGGGGCGGGCCCGATTACCTGCCGCAATTGCAGGAAGAGCTGCTGATGGTGGTGCGTAAATACGTGCCGGTGGATCAGGACGCGGTCAACGTGCAGGTGGACCGTGACTCCGGCTGCGAGATCCTGGAACTGAACATCACCCTCCCCGAGCAGGAATAACCGGGGCTGCCGGACAGCGGCGCTCGAAAAAAACCACAAGGGGGCTATCAACGCCCCCTTGCCTTTCGCGCAAATCAACCAGCCCCTTCTCAGGAGCCCGGCTCCGCCTTGTCGCATGCGGCGGAGCCCCATGCATTTCGCCGCCCGCTAAACACTCCCAGAGATACCAAGATGCAAACAATGAGTTCCAATAAAGCGACCCTTATCGGGTTGCTCGCTATTATGCTATGGAGCCTCATCGTCGGCCTGATTCGTGGCGTCAGTGAGAGCTTTGGCCCAATAGGTGGTGCGGCCTTGATCTACACCCTGGCCTCGGCATTTCTGGTTTTTACCGTCGGCCCGACCAAGGTTCGGGATTTCTCTAAAACCTATCTGGCCTGGGGCAGCCTGCTTTTTGTGACCTATGAACTGTGTCTGGCTCTTTCGATTGGCTACGCCAACACCGACCGTCAGGCGATCGAGGTCGGCATGGTGAACTATCTCTGGCCTTCGCTAACCATTCTCTTTGCTATTGTGTTCAACAAGCAAAAAGCCAACCTGCTGGTGGTGCCGGGCTTTTTACTATCCACGCTGGGTGCCTGTTGGATTCTAGGCGGTAAGCAGGGACTCGACTTTGCCAGTATATGGGCAAATGTCCACGACAACCCCTTAAGCTATGGACTCGCCTTCGCCGGCGCCTTGATCTGGGCCGCCTACTGCACGGTAACCGCCCGTATCGCCAGGGGGCGGAACGGTATTACTTTGTTCTTCACCTTGGTGGCCATATCACTGTGGATTCAATACTTTTTCGCCGATGAAGGCGCGATGAATGTTAACGCGCGCGCGATCATTTATTTACTACTCGCGGCTTGCGCCATGGGCTTTGGCTACGCAGCCTGGAATGTAGGTATTCTGCACGGACGCATCACCATCCTGGCGGGGGCCTCATATTTCATTCCGGTATTATCCGCTGCTCTGGCCGCCCTGGTTCTGGACACGCCTCTCTCCATGCCATTTTGGCAAGGCGCGGCGATGGTGTGTATCGGTTCCATTCTTTGCTGGCAAGCGACACGTTAATGATCGAGGACGGGCGTCCGGTACGAATAGACGGCTTGAGCGATACCAGAAGTGGAACCACGCCAAGACGCGGGCCCGATGGAGGGTTCCACGCCCCGCTAAAGCACGATGGACAAAAAAAGGCGCTCGGGGGATTTCCCCGGCGCCCAACGCTCTCCCATGTCTTGACTACTGTTCTTTTGTACAGTACATTCAGCTTTCCGGCGGGCCCCCTTCAGGTTTTCTTTTTTGCGACCCCTCTGAAGGCCTGATCGATCTCCAGGTTCCAGGGATGGAACCGGGCTCCCGGACCTTATCCCATGTGCCAGCCATGGCTGACGATCACCGACTGGCCGGTGAGCGCCGCCGACGGGAACGCGGCCAGGTCGATGGCCAGTTGGCTGATGTCCTCCACGGTGGTGAACTCGCCGTCCACGGTGTTCTTGAGCATCACGTTGCGCACTACCTCCTCCTCGGACAGCCCCAGTTCCCGGGCCTGCTCGGGGATCTGCTTTTCCACCAGCGGGGTGCGCACGAACCCCGGGCAGATAATATGGCTGCGCACGCCGTGTTCGGCGCCCTCCTTGGCCACCGCCCGGCACAGGCCCAACAACCCATGCTTGGCGGCCACGTAGGGAGCCTTCAACGGCGACGCCTCCATGGAATGCACCGAGCCCATGTACAGCAGGGTGCCGCCACCGCCCTGGTACATCCGCCGCAGCGCCGCCCGCGTGAGCAGGAAGGCGCCATCCAGATGCACCGCGGTGACCTTGCGCCATTCCGCCAGGGACAGCTTGTCGAGGGCTTCAATGTGCTGCACCCCGGCGTTGGCCACGGCGATGTCGAGACGGCCCCAGGTGTTGATCACCCGTTGTACGCCGTCATCCACCGCTTTCTCGTTGGTGACATCCATGGTCACGGCGATGGCCTCGCCTCCGGCGGCGCGAATCGCGGCCGCCGCGTCCTCGGCGGTGGCGGCATCGAGATCCGCCACCGCCACCCGCGCCCCTTCCCGGGCGTACCCTTCGGCGATTGCCCGGCCGATACCACGGCCGGCGCCGGTAATGATTGCTACACGGTCCTCAAGACGCATGACTTTCTCCTTGCGCGGGCACCCCATCCCGGCGGGCGCCACCGTTACCGGCGCGGCGCTGACGACGACGCGCCGCCCACAGCCGCAGCTGGCCGACAATGCCGGCGGGGAAGAAATACACGCTGAGCACGAACAACAGACCAAACCACAGCAACCAGCTGTCCGGACCCACCAACTCGGCAAGCATGGAGCCCTTCTCCACATGGCCGGCGAGCAGCTTGAGCAGGTCCTGCAGATAGTTCTGCGCCAGCAGGAACAGCGCCGTGCCCACCACGGCGCCGTACAGAGTGCCCATGCCGCCGATCACGCACATCAGCAGAATGAACACCATCAGTTCGAAGTTAAGCGTGTTCTCCGGGTTCACGTAGCGGTTTATGAGCGCGAACAGCACCCCGGCCAGGGTCGCCAGCACCGCCGACACAATCACCGCCGCGGTGCGGTAGAACACGGTGCGGTAGCCCAGCGCCTGGGCGCGGAACTCGTTCTCCCGGATCGCCTGCAGCACCCGGCCGAACGGTGAATTGACCATGCGCAGCAGGAACAGGAACACCGCCACCGCGCTCGCGAAGGCAATGTAGTACACCAGGTGCCGACCGTTGACGCGCACGTCGAACAGGGCGTCCTTGAAAGCGTTGCCCGGATCGCTGAACAGGCCGCTGAAAAAGCCCACCACGTCGAAGCCCACCCAGGGCTCGTCGAAGGGGCGGAACGCCGGCCCCAGTTCGCGGGGCACGCGCACCGCCAGGCCATCCTCGCCGCCGGTGAGGTTGTACAGCTGGGTCACCAGGCTCAGGAAAGCGAACGCCACCGCCAGGGTCACCAGGGCGAAGAAGATCGCCTTGACCCGCAGTGACAGCAGCCCCAGCAGCAGCGACAACACGATGGTGAGCAGCACGGCGCCACCGATGCCCGCCAGCACCGCGCCGTAGCCGTTGCCGAAGGCGTCCGTGGCCATCGCCACGCCGTAGGCGCCGATGCCGAAGAACATGGTGTGCGCGAACGACACGATGTGGGTATAGCCCAGCATCAGGTCGTAGGAGGCCACCACGATGATGAACACGCAGATCATGCCGAGCATGGAGAAGGCGCGCACCCCGGGAAACAGGAACGGCCCCAGCGCCAGGCTCACGCCAATGATCAGAAGCAGCGCGGTGAGCGCGCGGCTGCGCGGGTAATCGCCGGAAAGCAGTCGTTGCATCATGGCTGGCCCCTCACACCTTGATGACCGGAATCAGGCCCTGGGGGCGCCACATCAGCACGCCCACCATCAGGCCCACGGTGGCCACCGCCGCCAGGCGCGGTTCCAGGTAGCCCACGTAGAGGTTGATCAGCCCCACCAGCACGGCGCCATAGAAACAGCCCTTGATGGAGCCGAGACCGCCGAGAATGATCACCACGATCACCGAGATCATCAGTTCATCGCCCATGTGCGCGGTGATGATCTCCCGGTACATGGCCCACATGGCGCCACCCAGCCCGGCCAGCGCCGAGCCGGCCACGAACACCCCCAGGAACAGCAGGCGGATGCGGTAACCGTGCACCTCCACCATCTCCCGGTCCTCCACGCCGGCGCGAATCAGCACGCCGGTGCGGGTGCGCTCGATCACCCAGGTCATCAGGCCGTACACCGCCAGCCCCAGGATCACCGCCACCAAACGGTATTTTTCCAGCGCCACGCCGCCGATCACCGGCAGCGACTCCGGAATCAAAAAAGCACCGGTGAGCGTTTCCGGGCGCGGCACCGGAATCTCGTTGGGCCCCCACACCACCTGGATCAGCTCCATGAGAATGATGGAGCCGCCCACGGTAACCAGGATCTGCTTGAGGTGGTCGCCGTACACCGGCTTGATCACCAGCCGTTCGAACAGCAGGCCGATCAGGCCGGCCACCACCAGGGCGAAGCCCAGCGCCGGCAGAACCGCCGCCAGGTTGGCCCACACCGAGGCCTCGCCGGCCTGGCCGTTGAGCCAGTGCACCAGCACCGTGGCGCCGGCGAAGGCGCCCAGGGAAATAAAGGCACCGTGGGCCAGGTTGAGCACGTTCATCAGGCCGAAAGTGAGCGTCATGCCCGAGGCCATCAAAAACACCATGGCGCCCATGGCCAGGCCGCTGATGGTGAGCACCACCCAGGTGCGCGGGTCCATCATGAAAAACGCCACCAGCATCATCAGCACCAGCAGGAACAGATGGGGCCGCTCCTCCCGGAAAGCGCGGAACCGGCCCAGGGCACCCTGGGGCCGTGGTTCAATAAGTTCGTCGTGGGCCGACATGGCTGTGTTCTCCTTATTCATAGCGGCGCGCCCTCATTGATGCGCGCCGAGGCCGAGGCCCAGCAGGTCGTGCTGCAGTTCCTCGTTGTCGGCGAGCTCGGCCATCTGGCCGGAATACACCACCGCGCCGTCGTTCATCACCGCCACGGACTGGCCCAGCCGCCGGGAAAAATTAAAGTTCTGCTCCACCAGCAGAATGCTCACCCGCTGCTCCTTGAGCTGCTCGAAGGCGCCCGCCAGGTCGTTGATGATGGCCGGCGCCAAACCCTTGGTGGGCTCGTCCACCAGCAGCAGTTCGCGGGGCTCGATCACCGCCCGGGCGATGGCCAGCATCTGCTTCTGGCCGCCGGACAAATTGCCCGCCGGCCGGTTCCAGAACTTCTTCAACGGCGGGAACAGATCGAAGATCCAGTTCAGGCGTTGCTCGTCCATGGGGCCGCTCACCGCCGCCAGAATCATGTTCTCGCGCACCGTGAGCAGGCTGAAAATGCCCATGCTCTCGGGCACGAACGCGATGCCCTTGCGGGCGATACGGGGCGTCGGCTGGCCGGTGATGTCGTCACCGCGAAAACGCACACTGCCGCCGGTCACCGTGGTCAGGCCCATGATGGTGCGCAGGGTGGTGCTCTTGCCGGCGCCGTTACGGCCCAGCAGCACGGTCAGTTCACCGGCGGGTACTTCCAGGTCGACGCCGTGCAGAATGTGGTACTGGTCGATATTGGCGGACACCCCGGAAAGGGACAGAATCGATTCGCTCATCTCAGATCTCCTCCACCTCGGCGCCCAGGTAGGCTTCCTGAACGATCGGCGAGGCGATCACCTCGGCGGGCTCGCCGTCGGCCACCAGTTCGCCGTTGTGCAGCACCACGATGCGGTCGGACAGCGAGCGCACCACGTCCATCTTGTGTTCCACCAGCAGAATCACCTTGTTCTGCTTGTTCTTGATGTCGGCGATCAGATCCAGGATCACCGGCACCTCGTCCACGCTCATGCCCGCGGTGGGCTCGTCGAACATGAACACTTCCGGCTCCAGCGCCAGCATCAGCGCCACTTCCAGCTTGCGCTGATCGCCATGGGGCAGATTGGCCACCAGGTCGTCGGCGCGCTTGCCCAGGTTGACCTGCTCCAGGAAGGCGGCGGCGCGGTCGCTGATGTCGCGGCGCCGGCTGGCCATCTGCCAGAACACATGGCCGATGTGGTAGCGCGCGGCCACCGCCAGGCGCACGTTTTCCAGGGCGGTCAGGTCGGGAAACAGGTTGGTCAGCTGAAAAGCGCGGCCCAGCCCCTTGCCGGCGCGGGCGGCGGCGCCCAGCCGCGTGATGTCCTCGTCGAACAGGCGCACGCTGCCGGCGGTGGCGGCGAGCTGCCCGGAAATCAGGTTGAACCAGGTGGTCTTACCGGCCCCGTTGGGCCCCACGATGGAGGTCAGCGTGCCGGCGTGGAAGGCGCAGGACACCTGGTTCACCGCCACGTGACCGCCAAAGTTGATGGTCAGATCGCGGGTCTCCAGCACCGGACGGGAATCGGCTTCGGGTTGCAAGGAGGCCATGGATGGTCCCTTCGTGTTATCGGAATAGTGCGGAGCCTGTGTAGGAGCGGCTTTAGCCGCGATGGCGAGTCGCCTCGAACCATCGCGACTGAAGCGGAACGCCGCCCGCTCGCTCCTACAGCGGGGTTTAGCGCTTGTTGCGGATCGGGATGTTCATCTGATCGATGGCGATCTTGCGCACCAGTTCCGGCACGCCGGCGGTCACGGTGCGGTCGGCGAACCAGTCGTCACGCTCTTCGGCCTTGATGCGGAAGTGATACATCTCCTGCAGCGCCTGGTGGTCCTCGTCGCGGATGATCATCTTGCCCTTGGGCGTTTCGAACACCAGCCCTTCCAGGGCGCGAATCAGATCCTCGCTGTCGGTGGAACCCTTGGTCTTGCGGATCGCCGCGGTGATCGCCATGGCCTGGGAGAAGCCCTGGGCGGTGAAGAAGTCCGGGGCCGCGTCGAAGCGCTTGAAGTGCTCCTTCACGAACCAGTCGTTGATCTCGTTCTTGGGCGACTCGAAGTAGTAGAAGCCGGCGCCTTCCATGCCCGGGAATTCGGAGTAGCTCACCAGCGCCGGCAGAATGTTGCCGCCGGTGGCCAGCTTGATGCCGAAACGCTCGGGCTGCAGGTCCTGGATACGGCTTAGCGGATTGGCGCTGCCCGCCCAGATGGCGAAGATGTACTTGCCCTGCTCGCAGTCGTCACGGTCCTTCAGGGAATTGAACAGCCGCTGGGCGGCGGCGGTGAAGTCAGTGGCGTCGGTGGGCAGATACTCCTCGTGCACCACTTTACCGCCCTGGCCTTCCATCGCTTCCTTGTAGGCGGCCACGCCGTCACGGCCGAAGGCGTAATCCTGAGCGATGGTGGACACGCACACGCCCGGCTCGCCCAGCGCCACCGCGTTGGACACCGCGTCCTGGGAGGAGTTACGACCGACCCGGAACACATAGCGGTTCCAGTCAGCACCGGTGATCGCGTCGGCCACGCCCTCGGGCATGATGATGCGCTCGTACATCTCGGCGATCGGCAGGGTCGCCAGCGCCACCCCGGAGGACACCGGGCCCACCACGATCTGGGCGTCGTCCTCGGCGTAGGCTTCTTCCACCAGGGAACGGGCCCGGGCCGGATCAAGCTGGGTGTCCTTGTCGATGATTTCGATCTTGCGGCCTTCGATTTCCATGCTGCCGTCGGTGGCGTATTCGAAGCCCATCTTCATACCCACGCTCAACTGCTCCGCATAGGCGGACAGCGGGCCGGTAAAGCCGGTGACATGGGCAATGCGAATGGGATCGTCGGCCTGGGCCATGGGCGCGGCGGCGAGCGCGGTGAGGGTGAAAGCCGTCGCGGTAATGAGACGCTTCATAGGATCTCTCCCTTGTTGTTTTGCCGGCCCGTGGCCGGAGTTGTTGTTGTGTTGTTTATTCGGAGTTCGCCAACAATATGACAACTGATTCACCTTTCCGCAAGGGGTTGGCGAAAAAAATTCCACGACCGTGGAATATTTCCGAAAGGCACCGGAAGAATAAGCGCAAAGCCTTTTATAACAGGGGTTTCAGAGCATAATGGCGAGACTTCAAGCACCCTTACCAAGCGCCAATGAAGGTACGGCTGGTTGACAGAACCGGACCCCGAACCTAATTTAGTTGAATACCGATTCAACTTTCAAAGAACAACAACGGCCCCTCCATGAACACTGCTGTCAACGCCAAACAGAACGCCACCGCCGCCAACCCGGGCCCCGGCGCCCCCAAGACCGCCCGTGGCGCACGCACCCGGGCGCGCATCCTGAAAGCGGCGGAGGATACCTTCGGCACCCTCGGCTACCACCGCGCCGGCATCAGCGATATCACCCGCGCCGCCGGCGTCGCCCAGGGCACCTTCTATACCTACTTCGCCGGCAAGGAGGAAATCCTCCGTGAGCTGGTGCGCGACATGGGCCACCAGGTGCGCGCTCATCTCGCCGCCGAGATCGTCGATGCCCGCGACCGGCTGGAAGCCGAGGAAAAAGGCCTGCGCGCCTTTCTCCAGTATCTGTTCGAGAACCCGGCCCTGTATCGGGTGCTGCAGGAAGCCCAGTTCGTCGACGAAAGCATCTACCGCGATTACTACGAGGCCTTCGGCAAGGGCTATCTGCGCATGCTCGCCAACGCCACCCGCAAGGGCGAAATCCGCGCCGGCAACAACGAGGTGCGAGTGTGGGCCTTGATGGGAATGTCCAACTTCCTGGGCCTGCGCTACGCACTCTGGGAGCGGGACGTGCCGTTTGACGAAATCGTCGACACCATCGCCGACCTGTTCCGCAACGGCCTGACCCTGGACGGCAAGGAGAAATCCTCATGAGCGCCGCCCCCCTCCACGCCGCCACCTTGCACGTCGAGGACCGCATCGCCCGGCTCACCCTGAACCGCCCGGAACGCCACAACGCCCTGGTGCCGGAGCTGCTGGACGCGATCCGCGAGCAGCTCGCCCGGGTGCGCGACAGCGACGCCGCGGTGCTGATCCTGGATGCCAACGGCCGCTCCTTCTCCAGCGGCGGCGACGTGGCCGGCTTCTTCGACACACCCCGCGCCGAGCGCCGCGCCTACGCGGAGCGGGTAGTGGGCACGCTCAACGCCACCCTGCTGGATCTGCTCGACCTGCCGGCGCCCACCGTGGCGGCGGTGCATGGTCTGGTCTCCGGCGGTTCCCTGGGCCTGGTGCTGGCCAGCGACATCGCGGTGGCCGGTGACCGGGCCAGCTTCGCGCCCTGGTACACGGTGGTGGGCTTCAGCCCGGACGGCGGCTGGACCACCCTGATGCCCGAGCGCATCGGCCGCGCCCGGGCGCTGGATATTCAGTTGACCAACCGCCGCCTGGACGCCGACGAGGCCTATCGCCTGGGGCTGGTCCAGTACCGCGCCGGCGCCGACGACACTGGCGCGCGGGCCCGGGAAGTGGCGGAAAAAATCCGCGCCGCCCGGCCCCACAGCGTGGGCCGCACCCTGGCCCTGACCCGCCCGGACCGGGCCACCGTGGCCGCCGGCCTGGAGGCCGAATACCAGCATTTTCTGGAGCAAATCGAGAGCGACGAGGCGGACCTCGGCATGGCCGCCTTCCTGAAACGATAGACGCCTGATCGCGAAGAACAACAATCACAACGGGAGAGCATCATGAAAACAAAAAACCTGGCCGGCGCGCTGCTACTCGGCGCCCTGCCCTTCACCGTCCTGCCCCTCACCGCCGGCGCCTTCGACACCTTCGCCGACGAGGACCGCTCCGCGGAACTCAGCGGCGAGCCGGTGCAGCAACGCTACCAGTTCAACACCCCCACCACGGTCACCTACGACCGCGATTCGCTGAGTGGCGGCGCCAGCGGCGCCCGCGTCTACGTGGCCGACATGGGCAACCACGAAATCAAGGTGCTGAACCTGAACGGCGCCCTGGTCGGCCGCCTGGACGACGCCGACACCACCCTGGCCGCCGACAGCCCGGCCGCCTCGGTACCGGACATCCGCGCACCGCTGGGCATTGCCTTCCTGTCGAAAAGCGAAGCGGACGACGACCGCCTGGCCGGCCTCTACGTCAACGACGTGGGCCGTCAGCAGATTCACTTCTTCCGCACCGTGGCCGGTGACGCCGACGACTTCGAATACGTCACGTCCATCGGCCAGCCCGGCCACGGCGGCGGCGAGGATCTCTACCTGCCGCGCAACATGACCATCACGCCGCAGGGCTTTATCTACGTTTCCGACGAGTTCAACCACCGGGTCAAGGCGTTCGGCATCGACCCGGACAACGGTTACCAGGTGAGCCTGATTCAGACCCTGGGTCACCAGGAAGGCGGAGACTACGTGGGCGCCGGTCCGATCATCCGTGGCGTGGACAAGGACTACGGCAGCGACTCCACCCACTACGATGACTACGCCGGTGAGCCCGCCAAGCGCGACGGCTACCGCATCCCCCAGGGGATGACCTACTATCAGTCCCCGGACAACGGCGCCACCTACCTGTACGTGGCGGATAACGGAAACAACCGCATCAAGATCTTCCGCGTCGACACCGGCAACGGCCAGCTCACCCTGGATGACATGCTCGGTCGCTTCCGCGACGACGACGGCGACGTGGACCACCTCAAGCGCCCGCGCGGCGTACGCACCGACCTGGACGGCAACCTTTACGTGGCCGACACCTACAACGGCCGCATCCTGCGCTTCGACAACCTGGCCGCCACCACCGACAGCAACCCGATCCGCTACCGCGCCAGCCAAAGCAGTGACGCCGAAGCAGCCTGGGTGTATGGCCGCCTCGGCATCCATCAGGTGGAAATGCGCGCCCCCACCAGCGCCGGCACCGAGGACGAAGCCTTCCAGTTACCCAACGATCTGGTGCCGGTGATCCGCGCCGACGGCAGCTTTTACCGGGAGAACATCTATTCCTGGGGCTACTACTACAGCAACGCCCGGGTGCACCTGGTCAGCGATTCCGGCAATAACCGCATCAAGAAATGCTGGACCAATTCCAGCGGCACCAGCCTGCTGCGCTGCTCCGTGTCCGCCGGCGTCGGCACCGTGGCCAACAATGAATTCTGGGGCCACCCACGCACCCTGGCCGGCCAGCTGCATTCTTCCAGCGGCATGGCCTGGCTGGCCGGCAAGAACCGCCTGCTGGTGAGCGACACGCCGAATACCCGCATCAATATGTACGACAGCGGCGGCACCTACCAGGGCCGGTTCCCGGGCACCAACATCAGCTACGGCGTGACCGGCATCGCCACCTTCGAAGACCCCAACATCGGTGAAGGCGTGGCCGTATTGGTGGGCGCCGACGCCACCCTGCCCTGGCCCTACACCGGCGACGCCAGCCTGCGCATCTACGACGCTGACGGCAACCTGGAGGAACTGTTCAACCTGAGCTACCGCACCGGCGGCCTGCCGGTACCGGAAATCGGGCTTTCCACCAGCAACACCAACTATCCGGTGGCGGTATCCGTGCACGGCGAAGGTGGCGACGAGCACGCCGTCTACATCACCAGCTTCGACAACTACGTGTGGCGCTTCGACTACGACAGCGGCAGCGGCACCCTGAGCGGCAACTGGTACGCCGGCGGCGCGGATGCCTCCAAGGGCAACGACCTGGGCGAGAACTGGAGCCTGGGCCCGGACTTCTTCGAACAGGGCGCCGCCGGCACCTTCGACCAGATCGGCGACGTGCTGGCCCTGGATGACCGGGTCTACGTCACCGACCGCCGCAACCAGCGCCTGCAGGCCCTGGACCCGGCCACCGGCGCCCGCCTCGGCCAGGTAGGCCTGGGCGGCGGCACCTATGACCACCCCGACGGCCTCGACCCGGACCGCCTGTTCCTGCCCGCCGGCCTCGCCTACGACGCCAGCCACGACGCCCTGATCGTGGCCGACGGCTTCAACATGGTGGCGCGGGTCTGGAACAACCCGGACGACTATGCCCCGAACGCCAGCGGCGTGATCGACCCGGCCTACCAGGGCCACTGGCTGGACCGCGACCTGGGCACCCGCCCCGGCGGCCTGTTCGACACCGAGCAGGTGGCGGTGGGCGGCGGCAACGTGTTCGTGTTTTCGTTGATCAGCAACCGGATTACCCGGTTCGGCTGGTCGGAGTTGAATCCCTGAAGGCCCAATCGCAACACCCCGAACAACGCACAACCGGAGAATAAAAAATGGAAATGTTCGACCTGCTCGCCCACCGGGCCCGGGTAACGCCGGACCGGCCGGCGCTGGAGGACCTGGACAGCGGCGAACGCTACGACTACGCCGGCCTTAACCAACGGGCCGCGCGGCTGGCCGCCGCCGCCCGCGGGCACTGGGGGCTCCAGGAAGGCGACCGGCTCGCCTTCCTGGGCCATAGCCGCGCCGAGTTCTTCGCCATGCTGTTCGGCTGCGCCAAGGCCGGCCTGATCCTGGTGCCGCTCAACTGGCGCCTGGCGGTGCCCGAGCTCACCGTGCTGATGGACGACTGCGAGCCCGGCGCGCTGATCTTCGGCGCCGAATTCGCCGATGCCGCCACCACCCTGGCGGAGCGCCAGCCCGGGCTGACCCTGGTGGCCCTGGACGGCGCCGCCGCCGGCCAGCGCGACTACCAGGCCGACCTGGCCGACACCGAGCCGGAGCTGGCCCCGCACCCGGACAAGGACCCGGACACCCCCTGGTATCTGCTCTACACCTCCGGCACCACCGGCAAGCCCAAGGGCGTGATCCAGACCTTCCGCATGATGCTGGCCAATTATCTGAACATCGGCCTGGCGGTGGAACTGACCGGCGGCGACGTGTTGCTCAATGTGTTGCCGCTGTTCCACACCGCCGGCATCAACCTGTATTCCTCGGCGGTGTTCCTGGCCGGCGGCAGCGTGCTGGTGCCACGCGGCTTCGAGCCGGATCAGGCCTTGCGGGTGCTGGAGGAACGGGCCACGGTGTTCTTTGGCGTGCCGGCGGTGTACCAGGCGCTCATCGACCACCCGGCCTTCGACGGCCGGCGGCTGGAGCGGGTGCGCTCCTGGGGTTGCGGCGGCGCGCCGCTGTCCCTGCCGGTGGCGCAACGCTACGTGGACCAGGGCATCCGCGTGCGCACCGGCATGGGCATGACCGAAACCGGCCCCACCGTGTTCCTGCTCGACGAGCAAAGCGTGATCGACAAGATCGGCTCGGTGGGCCGCCCGCAACTGCTCACCGAGGTGCGCATTGTCGACCGTGACGGCCACGACGTGCCCGAGGGCGAGGCCGGCGAGCTGCTGATCCGCGGCCCCAACATCACGCCGGGCTACTGGAACCGGCCCGACGCCACCGCCGAGGCGATCCGCGCCGACGGCTGGCTGCACAGCGGCGACGTGGCGCGACGGGACCAGGACGGTTATTACTATATCGTCGACCGCTGGAAGGACATGTACATTTCCGGCGGCGAAAACGTCTACCCCGCCGAGGTGGAGAAGGTGCTCGAGCAGCACCCGGCGATCGCCGAGGTGGCGGTGGTGGGCATGCCCGATGAACGCTGGGGCGAAGTGGGCAAGGCCTACTACGGCCTGCAACCGGACCAGGACGACCCCGGCGAGGACGCTCTGCGCGACTACTGCCGCGAGCGGCTGGCGGGCTACAAGGTGCCGAAGGCATTCCAGCGCGTCCAGGCCCTGCCGCGCAATGCCCTGGGCAAGGTCACCAAACAGGAGTTACGCGATGACGCACGACGCTAAGCAACAGGAAAACGACCGCTGCATTGCCTGCATCGAGCGGGACCTGGTCCTCGAGCAGTCCGACTTCGACCGCTTCGCCACGCTCAGCGGCGACCACAACCCGATCCACGTGGACCCGGACTACGCCGCCGCCACCCGCTTCGGCGCCACCGTGCCCCACGGCATGCTGCTGTTCACCGCGGTGCGCGGCCTGATCGCCGACCAGTACCCCAACGCCGGGATGGAAACCCAGGCGCTGATGTTCCCGGCGCCGGCTTTCGCCGGCGACCCGATGGTGATCCGTCTGAGCATCCCGGCACCGGCCCGCGACGGTTACCTGGAGCTGCGCACCCAGGTGATCCGTTCCGACGAGCAGCTCTGCCTGGACGGCCACTGCCGTCTCAAGCTCAACCTGGAGGAGGATGAATGAGCGACCAAGAGTTACCCCGTTTCGACCAGTTGCGGGCCGGCGACCAGGCCCGGGTGACGCGCCGCTTCGAGGCCTCCGATCTCCAGGAGTGGTGCCGGCTGGCGGGGTACCAGGGCGACTGGCCGAAGGTGCCGGAACCGCTGATCGCCGCCCTGTTTTCCTACCTGCTGGGCGAGGAACTGCCCGGCCACGGCACCAACTACCTGAAGCAGAACATGCGTTTTCACGCCGCCGGCCGCCCCGGCGAAGCCCTTACCGCCACGGTGACGGTATCGCGCCTGCGCCGCGACAAGGCACTGGTCTACCTGGATACCCGCTGCACCGGCGAAGGCGACCGGCTGATCTGCGACGGCGACGCCCTGGTGCTGTTTCAATGCTGAAAGCCGATCGTCCCCATCCCGGTCTGAGCGACTGGCTGGCGGGCCTCAACCGCCTGGTGGCCGAGCAGGCCGCTCGCGGCGTGACGGCCACCCCGGCCACGGTGCGCGACAGCATGGCCACGATGACCCGCAACCTGGTCACCCGGTCGCCGGCGCTGCCCTGGGTCGGTGACGCCAGCGTGGCGGTGGACGGCGAACCGGTACCGGTGCGCCTGTACGACCCGGCGCCGGAGAATCACAAACCGGTGTGCCTGTTTTTCCACGGTGGCGGCCATATGGCCGGCAGCGTGGCGGTGTACGATCCGATCTGCCGCAAGCTGGCCGAGGCCAGCGGCCAGCTGGTGGTATCGGTGGATTACCGGCTGGCGCCGGAGCATCCCTACCCCCGGGGGTTACGGGATTGTCTCGGCGTGGCCCGCCATCTTTGGGCCCTGCTCGACGCCGAAGGCCGCCGGGTGGAGCGGCGCCTGAGCCTGGTGGGCGACTCCGGCGGCGGCACCCTGGCGGCCACCGTCAGCGCCCTGGCCCAGGACGACCCGGCGCTGATGGTCGATAAACAGGTGCTGATCTACCCGAGCCTGGACTACGACCTGGCCTACCCCTCCGTGGAGGAAAACGGCCACGGCTATCTGCTGGAAACGCCCCGCATCCGCTGGTACTTCGATCACTACTTCCAGGACGGCGACGCGCCGGACCGGCAACGGCGCCATGACGCCTCGCCGCTGCACATGACGGTCAGCCCGCGGCTGCCCGCCACCCTGGTAATCACCGCCGGCTTCTGCCCGTTGCGCGACGAGGCCCTGGCCTACGTGGAACGCCTCGACGCCGTCGGCGTGCCGGTGCGGCATGTGCCCTTCCCGGACATGATCCATGCCTATCTCAATCTGGAGGATCTGGTGCCGGACGCTTGCCTGGAGACCTATCGGGTCGTGGGGGATTTCCTGGCCGGGTGATTCGGCGTGGGGAGGTGTCGTCGGAGGTGGGTTCTCCAGCGGGGGCGCGTCCCGGCGTGGCCCCCTTTCCGGGAACGCCGCGAGTACGTCCCTGTAGGCTCCCTGTCAAACGTCCTGTTTGACAGGGTCCCGGAAAGGGGGCCACGCCGGGACGCTCCGTTGGGGCTTCGGCGCTCGGGCCCAGGAATCGGGGTTCGGTGAGATACCCCGGCGCCATCTGGAGACGTAGGAGCGACTTTAGTCGCGATCAACGGCGGTGCCAATGGCATCGCGACTAAAGTCGCTCCTACGCGTGTTAGAGGCGCGGGGCGGCGTCAGCCGCTCTGGCCGTCGTCGTCGGCGGCGGGGCGGCGGAGCAGTTCGTCGATGCCGTAGCAGGGTCCCGCCATCAGGTTCTGCGCCAGCATGAAACGGTCCCGGGGCGTGTCGGCGGTCATCTCCGCCACGCTCAGGGACTCCAGCATCCAGGTATCCCAGACGTTGACGAAGCGGGCGCGAATGTCCACGTCGCCGCGCAGCATGTCCGCCTGCAGAGCGGTGACCGTGAGCGCGTCGTCGCCGCGCTGCACCTGATACCCCTGGTTCGGGTAACCCACTTCCAGGCAGGCCAGGAAATTCTTCATGGATCGTTCGGAGGGCTGGCCCAGGGAAAAGGCCAGGGGCTGGTCGGGGATGTCGTCGAGAATCTGCAGAATATGGGCGTCGGCCAGACGCTCGCTCAGGTGCTCGCGGTTCTCTTCCTCGGCACTGGCGCGCTGGCGCTCCTCGGCATCGCGGCGAGCGGCTTCCATGGCCTCCCGTACCCGCCGTTCCTTTTCGCGTTGTTCGGCCAGCGCTTTCTGGTGGGCCTGCTCCGCTTCGTAGGCCTGCCGCACCAGCCGCTCCATCTCTTCGTTGAAGCGGCGCGCTTCGACAATCCGTTGCCGGCAAGCGGGCAGCCACAGGTCGTTAAGAGTGCGTTGCGAGACATAGCGTTCGCTGTCGTGGGCCTGGCGCAGGCTTTCACAGCTGCCCTCAAGAGCGCCCAGGTCACGGATGGCGGCGTAGTCCAGACCGTCCACGGTGGCCGGTGCCGGGGAGCGGCCGATCAGGCCGGCGGTGGTTTCCATCATGGAAGCGCACCCTGATAGCAACAGACAAACCATGACCGATAAGACCGGCATGGAAGGTAAGCGTGGTTTCATGAACAGCAACTTGACGACGGCAAAAACCATGGCGCCAGGCCTCGATCCAGACGGCGGGCCCAACGTCCCCGGGCTCATCTGATCGCGAGCGCCCCATTTAGTTCCAGGGCTGAAAATATTAGCATACCAATTGCTTCTTTTCCGCAGGTCGCCGCCTTTACTCCATCATGACAGCCTGGAAATCGCCTTCGCTACCGAGCGCACTTTGGACTGCAGTTCCCGCATGCGGACCATTTCATCGGAATCACGGGGTATCAGACACCCGATGGAGCCGACCACCGAACCGGAGCGGTCTCGCAACGCCACCGCCAAGCCGCTCACCTCGCCGCGGTATTCGCCATCCTCCACCGCGAAACCATGCCTTCGGATCTGTCTCAGGGCCTCGACCAGCTCCGCCAACGTGTCGATCGTCCTGCCCGTAAAGGGCGTAAGCCCATGATCCGCAACGACTCGGGCAACCTGGGATTCCGGCAACCAGGCAAGAATCGCTTTTCCCAGCGCCGTGGCATGAGCGGCCATGGCGACACCTTCCCGGTAACCATCCAGCACGATCCCGCCGGCGGCGGGTTGCTCGAGCAGCAACGTCAGCGTGGTCCCGTTGAGCACCGACATCACGGCACTGGCACCGGAATCCCGGGCCAATTCGGCCAGCCGGGCCGCCGCTGCTTCACGCATGTCCGTACTCGCGCCTTGACGATGGCCCAATTCAATGACTTTCGGGCCCAGATAGTAGCTACGCGGACGAGCATTACGGCGCACGTAGCCGCGTCTTACCAGTGAGTTCAACAAATGGTGACAGGTCGGCGACTTCAAACCCACCGCCCGGGCGATATCATGGAGTTTCCGAGGTTCCTTGGCGTCAGCCACGTACTCCAGAATATCCAATGCCCGTTCCACCGATTGTATGGTGACGGCAGGCTTGACCGACTCCTTACCTTCCTCGGAGGTCTCGCCATGGCGGGGCAGCGCCGCCCGCTCATCGAGTACGATCTCCGTCTTGGCCGGAGTAATATCAACCGGCTCGATTCGGGATTCCTTATTGGTACGGGATTGACGGTCTGTCATGGCTCGGCGCTCTCCATCCGCTGACCGATACTAGGACGCCGTGGCGGTTCCGGCAACGTAGCGGCGCATATTCACTACCAGTGCCAGCATGCAGAAACCCAGCCCGCACAGGCAGACACCCAGCCAACCACCGTGCCACCAGGCAAAGCCGCCCACCAGAGTTCCCAAGGCCCCTCCCAGGAAACGAATGAACATATAAAGGGTATTCAACCGGCTGGCCGCTGCCCGGTCCAGGGACAGAATCGTCGCCATACTGGTGACATGGCTCATTTGCATACCAAGATCCAACAGCAACACCGCCGGGACCATCCACCACAGCGAATCCTCGGCGAGCAAGAAGACGGGAAAAGCGACCAACATAAGGAGCCCGCTGACCATCAGGGTAAAACGCACCGATGAACGGCGGCTCAGACGCGCGACCAAACCGGCGCCAAGCACCCCCACCGCGCCGATCAAAGCGAATGAACCCGCCACACTGGCAGGATAATGCCCTGGCATGGCGGCGAGATGAAATGCCAGTGTGGTCCAGAAAAGACTAAAGGCGGCGAATTGCATGGCCCCGGCGAACGCCAGGCCCCGCAACACGGAGTGAGCCAGGAACAAGCGGCCCAGCGAGCCCATAAGGCTCAGATAGCCACCATGGAAGGTGGTCTGAAACGGAGGCAGTACCCGCCGCAGCAAGACCACCAGAACAAGCATGACCACCGCCGCGCCGCCATATAGAGCACGCCAGCCAAACATATTTCCCAACCAGCCCCCGACAAAACGTGACAGGACTATGCCCAGCAACAAGCCAGCCATGATACGGCCCACGGCTTCCGGGGCCGCCGCCGGCGGCACCAATTGCTGCGCCGCCGGCGGCAGAATCTGCGGCACGATGCTGGTCAGACCAATCAGAAAACCAAACGCCAACACAAACTGATAACTTGGAGACAACGCGAACAGAAAAAGCATCGCGCTCGCCAACAACAGCATTACCGTGATCAAGCGGCGCCGGTCCATGCGATCGGCCAGCGGCAGCAACAGCAGCAAGCCCAACGCATAGCCGATCTGCGTGAGACTGGAAATCCAGGATGCCGCCACTCCGGACACGCCCAGGTCACGGGCCATGTCATTAAGCAGCGGCTGATTGTAATAATTGTTGGCCACCACCACACCCGCGGCCACGGCCATTACCCGGATAGCACCCGAAGCCGGTTTCGTCGACATGTTTCTCAAGGGTTATTCCATGCAGAAAAGAATGACGATCCGCGGCGGGCTAAAGCACGCCCGCCGTTTGAAATACGTGGCGGATGTCATCCACGATGTCCTGAAAACGCGGATCGCGGCGAATCTCAGGACGGCGGGGTTGCGGAAAGTCGATCTCGTATCGGGTCAATACCTTACCGGGACGTGGACTCATCACGATGACTTGATCCGCCATGGTGACCGCCTCTTCAATGTCATGGGTAATGAACATCACGGTCTTGGCATCCTCGGCCCAGATACGATTGAGATCCCGCTGCATTTTCTCACGGGTAAGTGCATCCAGAGCGCCGAACGGCTCATCCATCAGCAGCACCGAGGGCTCCGCCACCAGTGCTCTGCAGATCGAAGCGCGTTGCCGCATACCACCGGAAAGCTCGCCGGGGTAATGGTCAAGAAAGCCACCCAATCCCACGTTTTCCAGCAGTTTTCGGCCACGCTCGCGAGCCTTCCCGATATCCTGTTTTTTGACCTTGGCAGGCAACAGAACATTGTCCAAAACGGTGACCCAGGGCAGCAGCACATCGCTTTGGAAGACAATACCCACATCATGGAAAGCGCCCTGCAACGTTTTACCGTCCAACCGGACCTCACCCCGGGTCGGCGTATCCAGACCGGACACCAACGACATCAACGTGCTTTTGCCACAACCACTGGGGCCAAGAATCGAGCAGAAAGTACCGGCGGGAATGTCCAACGTCACGTCATCCAGGGCGGTAATGGTCTCGCCGCGCCGAGTGAAATCCATACCCACTCCCCGGATCGCCACGGAGGCACCGCGCTTTTTTGTTTCCATGTCCTGACTCATTGATGTATTTCCTTTTCCGCAATCGCACGTAATGGCGCCGGCAACACCAGGTGTTCCACCAGCACCACCAGGTAATAAATCACCGCGCCCAGCAGCGACAACATCACCAGACAAGCAAACAACAAGGGAATCTGAAGATTGTTGTTGGCGATCAGCTGCAGGTACCCCAGGCCGCTGGTGGCGGCGATGAACTCACCGACGATGGCCCCCACCACGGCGAACGCTGAGGAGATCTTGATGCCCGCGAAGATATAGGGCGACGCCATCGGGATGCGGACCCGCCAGAAAATTTCCAGCGACGAGCTGCCCAGTGATCGCATCATGCGCACCATATCGCCGGGGGTACGTTGCAGACCGGCGACGGTGTTCACCACCACCGGAAAGAAGGCAATCGAGAAGGCGATCAATACCTTGGGCATCAGACCGAACCCGAACCAGACCACGAAGATCGGAGCCAGCGCCACCTTGGGCACCGATTGACTGGCTACCAACAAGGGGTAAATCACCCGCTCCAATGCGGCGGACCCGGCGATCAGGATGGCCAATGG
This sequence comes from Alloalcanivorax marinus, assembly GCF_016785095.1. GTDB lineage: Bacteria > Pseudomonadota > Gammaproteobacteria > Pseudomonadales > Alcanivoracaceae > Alloalcanivorax > Alloalcanivorax marinus_A. Next base: position 381,851 of record NZ_JAEKJB010000001.1, read on the forward strand.
CAGACCAACCACGATGCCCAACCCGAAGCCCAGCATCGACTCCACGAAGGTCACCCCGGTGTGCCGAAGCAACGACAGCCAGTTGTCGGCGATCGATACCGCGATCCGTCCTGGGGAAGGCAGAACGTACTCGGGAATAGCGAACCCCTGGACACAGAGCTGCCAGAGCACCAGCAGCCCCATGAAGGCAATCAGTGGTGGCAGGATTTTATACAGCGCGCCCCTGTTCATAGATCGGGCTCCTTTTTGCGAATGGCGACAAACTCGATTTCGATGCTGTCGTTCTGGTTGAGTGATGACACTTCAAGAATGGTGCGGGTCGGCAAATGTTCGCCGAATGCCTTCTCATAGAAGGCATTCACCGCCGGCCGCAAACCGTTCATATCCGTTACATAGACGCGGGTGGACACCACCGAGGAAAGATCACTGCCGTGGGCCTCGAGCGTGAGGGACAGATGCTCGAGAATCCGTTCCAGACGCTGATCGGTGGTCCCCGCCGGCAGGCCGGTCTCCGGATCAATGCCTCGCAGCCCGGAAATAAAGATCATGCCGTTCCATTCGACCGCGCGTGCCCAGGGCCCCGTGGCCGGGGGCACGCCTTCGATCCGGAAGGTTCTCGCGATATCACTCATTGCCACTGATGAACTCGTTGGTGTAGTAAGCGGACGGCGCTTTCTCGCGGTCGATCACGCCCGCCCCCTTGAGGATTGCCAGCGTCGACCGCCAGCCTTCATCGCTGCCAACGAACAGCGCTTTCGGTTCACCCTTGGCAAGAAACTCGATGGTGGTTTGGACCTGGCCCCGGGTGGGAGCCGGCAGCAACTCGGAGGAGTGGCTATCAATGGCCAGCTGTGCGGCCTCATCGGCGTTATCGATCATGAACTGAAAGCCCCGGGCCGCCCCGGCCAGGAACTTGCGTACCGCGTCGGGGTTCGTCTCGATCATCTTCTCGCTGGTCACCAGCGTGTAGCCAATGATGCCGAAACCGAAATCGCCCACCGTCAGGCTGTCCATCTCGCCGGAGCCGCGCTCTCGCAATACCGGCAGTTCGTTGGTCAAGAAGATATCCGCCAGCACATCGACCTGCCCGCTGAGCAGCAGCCCGAATCGTGCTCCCGGGCTGACGCTGACAACGTCGACCTTGCTCACATCGATATCATTGGCCTTGGCGAACGCTTGCCAGACGTTGTTGAAGGTGGACGATGCGGCGATCTCCACTTTCTTGCCTTCCAGATCCTTGGGCGTATCCAGGGTCACACCGGGGCGGGCCACCATGCCCATGGGGTCGACCTTGTACACCGTTGCCACCGCTTTTACCGGCATGCCGCTGTTGACCGCCTGGATCAGCTGGACCGAAGGCACATAGGCGAAATCATCCTCCCCGGTGGCCACGGACTGCAGCGCCAGGGTGGCGCCGCTGCCTTCCTTGACCGCCACACCCAGACCCTGCTCGCTGAAGAACCCTTTCTTGTCCGCCACCACGAAGGGCGTGAACTCCCCCTTCATTTTCCAGTTCAAGCGCAACGAGTAGCTGTCATCCGCCATCACCGGGCCCGCCCAGGCAATGCATACCGCCATGACCGCGCCCACCAAACCCGGGAGTACCCCTTTGCGTGCATCGTCGTTCATCCTTATCACCCTAAATTCAGATTTAATAATATGAAATAGACTCTCCTTGATAGCTGCAAATCTGGTGCCAAAACGTCCAAAACGTTTAATAAAGGCTAGAAAACACACCGATAAGGTGCATTTATTTCATACTATTAAATATAAATAGTTCCAGGGATTGGGAATGCTCTTAGGAGCCGGCCCGGACGGCTCGGCGCGCAAGCCTGACACGGGCCTGCTCGGCCCATTTACCGGGCACGGGCACCGAAGTGGCGCAATCGACAGGAAAGAAGAAGGGAAATAAATATGAGGGGAGAATGAAGTCGAAGGCCGCTCCGCCCTCCCGGCGGCGCATCGGCGCGCGGGAGAGCGGAGCGGAACGGCCCTGCCCGGGGCGGGTCAGGCCGGTGTTTTCTCGGCGATTTTCTTCTTCCAGATCACCGGGCCGGTCTTGTGCACGGACTCGCCTTCGGAATCCACCGCCACGGTCACCGGCATGTCCTCCACCTCGAACTCATAGATGGCTTCCATGCCGAGATCCTCGAACGCCGCCACGCGGGATTTGCGGATCGCCTTGGACACCAGATAGGCGGCGCCGCCCACGGCCATCAGGTAGACCGCCTTGTTGTCCTTGATGGCTTCGATGGCGGTGTCGCCGCGCTCGGCCTTGCCGACCATGCCGATCAGGCCGGTCTTCTCGAGCATGGTGCGGGTGAACTTGTCCATGCGGGTGGCGGTGGTCGGGCCGGCCGGGCCCACCACTTCGTCGCCCACCGGGTCCACCGGGCCCACGTAGTAAATGAAGCGGTTGGTGAAGTCGACAGGCAGCTCCTCGCCCTTGGCGATCATGTCCACCATGCGCTTGTGGGCGGCGTCACGGCCGGTGAGCAGCTTGCCGGACAGCAACAGGGTGTCGCCCGGGTTCCAGGTGCGCACCTCTTCCGGGGTCACGGTGTCCAGGTTGACGCGCTTGGCGCCCTCGTCGTTGCCCCAGGCGATGTCCGGCCATTCTTCCAGGTCCGGGGCCTTCAGGTCCGCCGGGCCGCTGCCGTCCAGCACGAAGTGAGCGTGGCGGGTGGCGGCGCAGTTGGGGATGATCGCCACCGGCTTGTTGGCGGCGTGGGTGGGGTAATCCGCCACTTTCACGTCCAGCACCGTGGTCAGGCCGCCCAGGCCCTGGGCGCCGATGCCCAACGCGTTGACCTTATCGTACAGTTCCAGGCGCAGTTCCTCGGCGCGGGTTTGCGCGCCCCGGGCCTGCAGCTCGTGGATGTCGATCGGGTCCATCAGCGATTCCTTGGCCAGCAGCATGGCCTTCTCGGCGGTGCCGCCGATGCCGATGCCGAGCATCCCCGGCGGGCACCAGCCGGCGCCCATCTTCGGTACCTGCTCGAGCACCCAGTCGACCACGGAATCGGACGGGTTGAGCATGGCGAACTTGGACTTCGCCTCGGAACCACCGCCCTTGGCGGCCACGTCGATTTCCAGCTTGTCACCGGGGACGATGGAGTAATTGATCACCGCCGGTGTATTGTCCTTGGTATTGGCGCGCTTGCCGTCCGGGTCCGCCAGCACCGAGGCGCGCAGCACGTTGTCCGGATGGTTGTAGGCGCGGCGCACGCCCTCGTTGATCATGTCATCCAAGGACATGTCGCCTTCAAAAGTGACATTCATGCCGACCTTGGCGAACACCGTGACGATGCCGGTGTCCTGGCAAATCGGGCGATGCCCCATGGCGGACATGCGCGAGTTCACCAGAATCTGCGCCATGGCGTCCTTGGCCGCCTTGCTCTCTTCCTTTTCGTAGGCTTCCTTGACGCCACGAATGAAATCCACCGGGTGGTAGTAGGAGATGTACTGCAGGGCGTCGGCGACGCTCTGAATCAGATCGTCCTGGCGAATCACCGTCATCGGGGTACTCCTGGGCTTGGAACGAGGGGCGCGCATTATAGCCCAGCGGCAATCGCGGCTAAAGCGGAACGCCCCCCAGCCGCCCTCTGGAGCGGTAGGAGCGACTTTAGTCGCGATGAAAATGGCACCGCGGTCGATCGCGACTGAAGTCGCTCCTACAGCGGCTACTGTGGATGCGGTAGAAGCGACTTCAGTCGCGATCATCGCCTCTGGCGCTGGCACCACTGCCCGGCACCCGGCAGAATCCCGGCTCTGGCAAAGGGCGGAGAACGGTGTGGGCGACAACGACGACAAACTGGGTCTGGCGGCGGTCACCGCCATCGGCATCGGCGGCATGATCGGCGGCGGCATCTTCGCGGTGCTCGGCCTGGCCATCGCCACCGCTGGCCACGCGGTGGCCCTGACCCTGGCCGGCGGCGGCGTGATCGCCCTGCTCACCGGCCTCTCCTACGCCCACCTGGGCCTCGCCTACCGGGACGACGGCGGTAGCTTCACCTACATCGAGAAGGCGTTCGCCTCCCCCACCCTGGCCGGCTTCGCCGGCTGGCTACTGGTGGCCGGCTACGTCGGCACCCTGGCTCTGTACGCCAGCGCCTTCGGCGACTACGGCGCCAGCCTGATCAGCGGCGCCGGCGGCGGCCACCTGGTAGCGTCCCTGCTGGCCGCCAGCGTGCTGCTGCTGTTTCTCGGCATCAACCTCACCGGCGCCAAACTCTCCGGCGGCGTGGAGCTGGCCGTGGTGGCGATCAAGCTGGCGATTCTGGCGCTGTTCGCCGTGGTCGGCTTCAGCACCGTGCAGGCGGATCACTTCACACCGCTGTTCGACCGCGGCCTGATCACGCCGGTGGCGGCCATGGCGTTGATCTTCGTGGCCTACGAAGGCTTCGAGCTGATCCCCAACGCGGTGGACGAAATGAAGGACCCGGAACGCAACCTGAAGCGCGCCCTGGTGATCGCCATCCTGGTCACCACCGCTCTGTACGTGGTGGTGGCCGTGGTCGCCCAGGGCAATCTCACCGCCACGCAGATTCAGCAGGATCAGGAGTACGTGCTGGCGGTGGCGGCGCGCCCCACCCTCGGCCAGGCCGGCTTCGTGCTGATCGGGCTGGCGGCGCTGCTGTCCACCGCCTCGGCGATCAACGCCACCCTGTTCGGCGCCGCCCGGCTGGCCATGGTGATGGCCCGCGAGCACGCCCTGCCCCAAGTGTTCTCCCTGCGCGAACGCACCCGGCCGGTGCCCTGGGTGGCGCTGCTGGTGCTCACCGGGCTGGCGCTGCTGTTCACCCTGGGGGCGCCACTGGCGGTGATCTCCACCTTCGCCAGCGCCACCTTCCTGATCATTTTCACGGCGGTGAACCTGGCGGCGCTCAAGCAGCACCGGGACATCGGGCTGAACCGCTGGGTACCCCTGGCCGGGGCGTTGCTGGCCGCCGCCAGCCTGGTGATTCTGCTGGTGCACACCGGGCGCGAGGACCCGGAGGGGCTGGCGTGGCTGGGTGGGTTCTATCTGGTGGCGGCGGTGTTGGAAGCGGTTCTGGTGGCCCGGCGTGGACGCCGGGCCTATCGCGCCTGAAGCGGAACGCCGCCCCGGGGGGCGTTATCGCGACTGAAGTCGCTCCTACGCGGCTGCGTAGCTTGTGTCGGAGCAGCTACGTAGCCGCGTAGGAGCGACTTCAGTCGCGATCCGCCCGGATCAGACCAGGCACTCCCCACGCTTAAGGTGGCGCACCAGCAGATCGGCCACCGCGTCCGGCCGCTCCAGGTGCAGGAAGTGCCCGGCGTCTTCCACCCGCTCCACGTACAGGCCGGCGGGGAAGTCGTCGGTGTTGATGGTGTAATCCAGTAATCGCGGGCTCATGCAGCCGTCACGCTCGCCCATCAGCACCTGGGTCGGCACCGTCACGTCCAGGGACAGCCACTCCTGGGCCTCGCGCTGTTGCCGGCGCCACAGGCGGATCAGGTGCCGGTACCAGCCCAGGGCGGCGGGCAACACCCCGGGTTCCGCCAGGGTGCGCCGGGCGTTCTCCAGGTGCTCACCGGGTTCCCAGTCCGGCGACCAGCGCCGCCACAGCCGCTCCACGCCGGCCAGGTCATCGCGTTTGAGCCAGGCCTCCGGCGCCACCGGCAACTGGAAGAACTGCATGTAGCCACTCAGTTTGATCTGCTCGGGCACCTTGAGCAGGGCCTTGGGCAGGCGCTTGAGCGGTGGAATGGCCAGGGCATTGAAGGTGCAGAACGCCTCCGGGTAGCGCGCGCAGGCCAGGTAGCCCACGGCGGCGCCCCAATCGTGGCCAATCAGGTGCACGCGACCGCCGAGCTGGTTGGCGAACACCAGCAGGTCGTCCACGGCGGCGTGCAGGGAGTAATCGCCGCTGCCCGGCTGGCAGGACGGCGCGTAGCCACGCAACGCCGGGGCCACGCCGGTGTAGCCGGCGTCCGCCAGCCGCGCCATGATGCCGGCCCAGTTGTCGTGGCAGTCGGGAAAGCCGTGCAGCAGAATCACCGGCTCGCCGTCACCGGCGAGCAGCGCCGGAAAGCGCAGATGGCCGTTGACCAGTTCCACTTGCTTCATAAATCAGACGCCAATATCGAAATCCGTGTAACGGCGGAGTTCGGTCTCGCTGACGCACAGCCCGGTGACATCGGCCCCTTCCGGGCCCTCGCGCATCCAGGCGATGAGCGTCTCCACCGCCTCGTCGCCGCCCTCCAGCCAGGCTTCCACGCGGCCGTCGGGCAGGTTGCGCACCCAGCCGGCGATGCCCAGATGCCGGGCCCGCTGCTGGGTGGAGGCCCGATAGTACACACCCTGAACACGGCCTCTGACGGTAACTTGTCGGGCAATCTCGGATTTATTGTTCATCTTCTTTTTCATCCCGTTCGTTGTTTTTGTCGTTGTCATCGTCCACCCGGTTCTCGAAAAGGCTCTCCAGGTCGAAATCCAGGGGCTGGTGCAGCCCCTTGCGGGCGGCGTCGCAGTGCTGTTTGAGCGTTGCCTCCCAGGGTTCCTTACCGTCGGCGTTGACGCGCAATTGCTGATCCGCCGGCCAGGGCATCATCGCCACCAGCTGCGACAGCGTAAGCCGGCGCAAATCGCGGATCAGCACGTAGCCACCCTCCTCGGTACGCCGGATCAGGCGACGGTCCTGAAGCAGGTTACGGAACTCATCCCAGTGGGTGACGCCGGACTCGTGCATCACCTTGCGTACCTCGGTACTGCGCAGTATGCGCCCGTGGCGCTGGCGCTCCCAGAACACCCGCAGCAGGCGCAGCAATGCCTGGGTGCCGGGTACCCGACGGCGGTGTTCCTGGAACACCACCAGGGCGCGCACCAGCTCGGCGCCGAGCAACACCAGTATCCAGGAAATATAAATCCACAACAGGAACAGCGGCACCGCCGCGAAGGCGCCGTACACCACCTGGTAGTTGGGCGCGTGCTTGATGAACTGCGCGAAGGCGGCCTTGGCCAGCTCGAACAGCAGCGCCGCCACGGCGGCGCCGATCAACCCCTGGCGCACCGGCACCGAGGTGTTCGGCACCAGGATGTAAAGCAGCGCCAGCATGGCGAAGGTGAAGAAGAACGGCAGCACCGACAACCACAACCGCACCCCGCCCAGGTAAGCCACGGTGTCACTGATCAGTGACACCGAGGTCAGGTAGGAAGAGATGCCCAGGCCCGCGCCCAGCAGCAGCGGGCCCAGGGACAGCACCGCCCAGTACATCATCAGACTGGTGAGCCCCTTGCGCGGCTCGCGGATATGCCAGATCCGGTTCAGCGTCTGCTCGATGGTGCGCAGCATCAGCACCGCGGTGACCACCAGAAACACCACGCCCACCCCAGTCAGGTTGGTGGCCTGCCGGGAGAAGGTAGCCAGGTAACCCAGAATCTGGTTGCCGGCGGACGGCACGAAATATTCGAACGCCCATTTCTGAACCGCCAGGCCACGCTCGTTGAGCGAGGGAATGGCGGCGATCACCGCGAACGTCACCGTCATGATCGGCACGATGGCGAACAGCGTGGTGTAGGTCAGCGCCGCCGCGCTTGACTGGCAGCCGTCTTCCACGAATTGCCGCCGCAATAACTTGAGAAACGCCCACACCGACGCCGCCCGGGCGCGGAACGGAATCACCGGCGCTTCGTCTGTTTTCGCCGCCTCGTTGTTCTCGCTCACTGGTTTCCTTAAAAATTCGTTGATCCACTTCGATACGGCGACTCACCGCGAACCCGCCGCGAAACCCACCGTGGGAGCGGCTTTAGCCGCGCTACCGGCGGCGGACGATAACGACGCGCCGATGATCGCGCCTAAAGCCGCTCCTACAACCGGCGCGATGCGTACCGTACAATGCCCCGCATCCAATCCATCAACGGCATTGCTCCAATGGCACAGTACACCATCTACCACAATCCGCGTTGTTCGAAATCCCGCCAGACGCTGTCTCTGTTGCAGGAACACGGCATCGAACCGGAGGTCATCAAGTACCTGGAAACGCCGCCGGACGCGGACACGGTGCGCGGCCTGGTCGGCAAGCTGGGCCTGGCGCGCGCCCATGACCTGGTGCGCGCCAAGGAAGCGGAATACCGGGAAGCCGGCCTGACGCCGGACGCCGATGACGAAACAGTGATCCAGGCCATTGCACGTTATCCGAAATTGCTGGAACGTCCCGTGGTCGTCAAGGGCGACCGGGCCGTACTGGGGCGGCCACCGGAAAATGTCCGGGAATTCATCGATAAGAAGGCGCCATGAGCGACTACATTCTCGTGCTGTATTACAGCCGCGCCGGCTCGGTGGCCAATCTGGCCCGCCAGGTGGCCCGGGGCGTGGAAGCCGGCGGCCTGGAGGCGCGCCTGCGCACGGTGGCGCCGGTGTCCGCCAACCACGAAGCGACGGCGGCACCGGTGCCGGACAGCGGCGCGCCCTACGCCACCCTGGACGACCTGGCCGGCTGCGCCGGCCTGGCGTTGGGCTCGCCGACCCGGTTCGGCAACATGGCCGCGCCGCTCAAGTATTTCCTGGATCAGAGCAGCGACCTGTGGATGGGCGGCGCGCTGATCGGTCGCCCGGCCGGGGTGTTCACCTCCACCGGCAGCCTGCACGGCGGCCAGGAAAGTACTCTGTTGTCGATGATGCTGCCGCTGCTGCACCACGGCATGCTGCTCACCGGCGTGCCCTACTCGGAGCCCGCGCTGATGACCACCACCGGCGGCGGCACGCCCTATGGTCCCAGCCACGTGGCCGGCGAGCGTGGCGACAGCGCCACCAGCGACGACGAGAACGCCATTGCCCGGGCATTGGGAAAACGATTGGCGCACACCGCCAGAAAATTGAGCCACCCCCTTAACGGGGAAAAACGCCCGTAGCAGCGGCTTCGGCCGCGATGCCGGCAGTGCCGCATCGCGCCGGGGCATCGCGGCTGAAGAAACCCGGGGGAGCACAAGGACAAAGATGCTGGACTTCATATTACGCGCTTGCTACGTGCTGCTGTTGGTGCTCGGCGTGGCCGCGCAGTTCTGGTTCGCGCCGCCCAATGCCCCGGTAGCCGCCTCGATAATCATGGCCCTGGTACTGTACCTGCCGCTGCTGTTATTGATGGTGGCGCCGCTCACCCTGCACCCGCGCTCGCTCACCTGGCTGTGCTTCCTGCTGCTGTTCTACTTCTGCGGCTACGTGATCCAGTGCCTCAATCCGCCGCCGCAGCGCACCCTGGCCATCGTCCAGCTTTCATTGACCGTGGTTCTGTTCCTCTCCGCCATGCAGTTGATCCGGCGGGGCCCCCGTGCGGATTGACGACCAGCTTCATATCGATACCCCGGAGGGAGCACGGCTGAGCCTGTCCCTGGCCGGGCCGATTCCACGCGCCCTGGCCTATGGCCTGGACCTGGCCCTGCGTGGGCTGATCCTGTTCCTGGTGTCGATCCCGCTGATGCTGATGGGCGGCCACGGCTACGGTGCCTACCTGGTGCTGATGTTCCTGCTGGAATGGTTCTACCCGGTGTTCTTCGAGATGCTCTGGCAGGGCCGCACGCCGGGCAAGCGGGCCATGAAGCTGGCGGTGGTGCATGGCAACGGCGCCCCCCTGACGCTCAACGGCAGCCTGGTGCGCAACCTGCTGCGCACCGCCGACCTGTTCCCGATCGCCTACCTGACCGGTTTCGTGGTGATGCTGATTTCACCGCGCCTGCAACGGCTCGGCGATCTGGCCGCCGACACCGTGGTGATCCATGTGCCGCCACCGGCCCGGGCGCGACCGGAACCCGGCGAGGGCAGCGAAGCGCCGGACTGGCCCTTGAGTCGCGACGACCAGTTGGTGCTGCTGGCCTTCAGCGAGCGGGCGCCGGGCCTGTCCCGCCAGCGCCAGGAAGAACTGGCGCGGCTGGCGTTCCCGGAACAACCGCCCGCCGCCGCCCTGGAAAAACTACGCCGGGTGGCCCGCCATGTGCTGGGCGCCCCGGGCGGGGGCCAGCCATGAGACAAAGCCAGTTCGAATACCGCTACCGGCCGCTCTGGGAGCGCCTGGAAGTCACCCTCAAGGGCCTGGAAGGCATGGGCCGGCCGCCGGCGGACAACCTGGCCTCGTTCGCCGCCGACTATCAGAGCCTGTGCCACCAGTTGGCCCTGGCCCGCGAGCGCGGCTATAGCCTGACGCTGCAGAACGATCTCAACGACCTGATGCTGCGCGCCCACCGCCAGCTTTACCGCCACCGGGCGCCGCTGCTGCCCCGGCTGGCCGCGTTCTTCGCGCGCGGCTTTCCCCAGGCGGTGCGGCGCCAGTGGCGCTGGCATCTGGTCAGCACCCTGGCGTTCGTGCTCTCGGCGCTGCTGGTGTGGGGCTTGATCCAGCACGACCCGGAGCTGGTGCACACCGTGGTGGGCCCGGACCAGGTCGCCGACCTGGAAGAAATGTACCACCCGGACCTGCGTGACACCGGCGACCGCGACCGCGCCGACGACGTGATGATGTTCGGCTACTACATCTACAACAACATCGGCATCGCCTTCCGTACTTTCGCCGGCGGCCTGCTGCTGGGCGTGGGCGCCCTGCTGGCGATGCTGTTCAACGGCAGCTTCTTCGGCGCCGCCGCCGCCCACCTGAGCCTGGTCGGGGCCTCGCAGCCGTTCTTCACCTTCGTGATCGCCCACGGCGCCCCGGAACTCACCGCCATCATGCTGGCCGGCGGCTGCGGCCTGCGGCTGGGCTGGTCGGTGCTGGCACCGGGCTCCTGGAGCCGGGTGGACGCCCTGCGCCGGGCCGCCGGCGAATGTCTGCCGGTGATGTACGGCGTGTTCGTGCTGCTGGTGATCGCCGCCTTTATCGAGGCGTTCTGGTCGTCCCGGGAGCTGGCGCCCCAGATCAAGTACAGCGTCGGCGCGGCCTGCTGGGGCCTGTTGATGCTGTACCTGTTCCTGGCCGGGAGGCGCCATGGACCTGAATAGGATCAACGCCCGTCTGGCGCCCCGCTCCTGCTGGCAGGCGGTAGACTTCGGCACCCGCTTGTACCGGCGCTGGTGGCGCCAGGGCGCCCTGGTGTGGCTGGTGTTCACCGCCTTGCCGTTCGCGCTGCTGGCCGGCTACGGCGCCGCCACCCGCAGCCTCTGGCCGATGTTTGTGTTCTGGTGGCTCAAGCCGCTGTGGGAGCGCCCCTTGCTGGCGTTCTACAGCCGCGCCCTGTTCGGCGATTACCCAAGCCCCTGGACCCTGCTGCGCACCTTCCGGAGTTACGGGCTCAACGGCCTGGCCGCCCAACTCACCTGGCGGCGACTGAGCCCGCTGCGCGGCTTCCTGACCGGCGTCTGGCAACTGGAAGGCAGCAAGGGCGACAAGGTGGGCGGGCGCATTTCCGTGCTGCTGCGCCCACCCAGCCAGCGCGCCGGCACCCTGACGCTCACCCTGCTCACCCTGGAGCACCTGATGACGGTGGCGTTGATCATGCTGGCGATGACCCTGGTGCCCTGGCAGTTCAACCTGGAATTCAGCGTCTGGTTCCAGGAACAGAGCCGGCTGCAGTGGGCATTCGCCAACCTGGCCTGGTACCTGGTATTGATGGTCACCGAGCCGCTCTACGTGGCCACCTCCTTCGCGCTCTATCTGAACCAGCGCACCTGGCTGGAGGGCTGGGATTTGCAGCTGGGCCTGACCCGTATCGGCGAACGGCGCCGGCGCGCCGGGCGCGGCGGCGCCGCCCTGCTGGTGCTGCTGGCCCTGTTCAGTGCCGCGCCGCATCCAGCGGAAGCGCAGGCCAGCCAGCCCGAATCGCGCCTGAAGCGGGACGCCGCCCAGTCGCTCCTACCGCTTTCTACAGGCGGTAGGAGCGACTTTAGTCGCGATAACGACGCCGCCGAAAGCGCCAGCACCGATGACGCTACCCCCAAACAACAAGCCCTGAACCTGCTCGCCTCGGACACCTTCATGCCGTTCGAGGAACGAGAGACCCGACGCCTGCGCGAATCCCTGCGCGACGACGACAATGAAGACCGTAGCTGGTGGCAGGACCTGCTCAAGAAACTGCTCGACCGGGACCGGGACAACAGCGACCGTGATGCCCCCCTGTCGATCCCCGACGCGGTGGTGGAAGGCATGGGCTACCTGCTGCTGGTGGTGGTGCTGGGCGTGATTCTGGCGCTGATCCTGCAGCGCCTGCCCGGCGCCGCCGGCCGGCGCCGGCGCGGCCCGGACATGCCGGTGAGCGTGGCCGGCCTGGACACCCGCGCCGACAGCCTGCCCGCCGACCTCAACCGGGCCCTGGACGAGGAACTGGCGCGCGGCGACGTCCGCGCGGCCCTGGCCCTGCTGCTGCGCGACGGCCTGATCACCCTGTTCCAACGCCACCCCACGCCGCTCACCGCCGGCGCCACCGAACAGGATTGCCTGCGCGCCTACCAGCGGCTGCTCGGCGACGAGCCGGTGGTGGCCTGGCTGTCGGACCTGATCAACGCCTGGACCCGCACCGCCTGGGCGCACCGGCCCAGTGACCGGCAACAGGTGAACGCGCTGCGCGACCGCTGGGGCGCGCTGCGCCCGGCCCTGGCCGGGAGGGCACCGTCATGAAGCGCTGGCTGATCCTGTTCCTGCTGCTGGTGGCGGGTCTGGTGGCCGGCTATTACTGGGCCACCGAGCCGGTGCGCTACATGGCGCCGGCCCACGCCGAAGCCGCCGCCCGCGACCCGTACCTGGCCGCGCGCACCCTGCTGGACCGCTGGCAACGGCCCAGCCGCCGGGTGTTCAGCACCCGCGCGCTGTTCCCGCTGCCGGCCACGGACACCACCCTGATCCTGGACGAATACCGGGGCGATCTGGGCCGCGACCGTATCCAGGCGTTGCTCGACTGGGTCGCCGCCGGCGGCACCCTGATCGTGGCGGCACGACCGGTGTACGGCGACCAGGACGAGGACCGCGACCGCGCCGATCCACTGCTGGAAGGCGTCGGCGTGCACGCCCGGCGGCTGCCCGACGAAGACGACGATGACGATGACCCCATGGCCACCCTCCTCGACCGCTTCCAGCCCATGGAAAGCCTGTTCCTGGAATACTGCCTGGACAGCGACGACGAAGAGATGCAGCGCCAGTGCGAGCGGCTCACCTGCGAGATTCCGGAGACCGTGGCGCCGGCGCTGACCCGGGACTTCGACGGCACTCTCCGGCGGCTGCGGATCCTCAATAATCTGGTGCTGCGATACGCTGGCGCCGATAACACCCGCATGGCGGTGCTCGCCGAAAATGACCAGGGCCTCAAGCTGATCACCCTGACCCACGGCGCCGGCGTGGTCACCGTGCTCGCCGGCCTGGACCCGTGGGACAACGACCACCTGCTCTACTTCGACCACGCCTGGCTGCTGCGCCACCTGACCGGCGACGGGCCGGTGTGGTTCGTGCAGGGCATCGACATGCCGCCGCTACCGCTGTGGCTGTGGGAGCACGCCTGGCCGCCAATACTGGCCCTGGTGCTGGCCCTGACCCTGTGGCTGTGGCGGCGCCTGCCGCGCCCGGGGCCGCTGTGGCAACCGCCGGCCCGGGACACCACCGACTACCTGGGCCACCTGCGCGCCCTGGGGCACTTTTACTGGCGCACCGGCCAGGGCGAAGCTCTGCTGGCACCGCTGCGCGACGCCGCCCGGCGCCGGCTGGCCTTGCTGCACCCGGACCCGGATCGGGCCCTGGCGCTGGCCGCCGAGCGGCTGGCAATGAACGAGAACGAATTGCGTGCCGCCCTCGGGCCGGCGCTCAAGGACCGCCCGGGCTGGACCCGCCAGGTGGCGGTATTGCAACGGATCAGGAGCCGTCTATGACACCGCGAACCATCGAAGAAGCCACCGAACTGGCCGGCCGCATCGAAGACCAGCTCAACCAGGTGCTGATCGGCCAGCCAGCGGTGACCCGCCAGGTCATGCTGGCGCTGATCACCGGCGGCCACGTGCTCATCGAGGGCGTGCCGGGGCTCGGCAAGACCCTGCTGGCGCGCAGCCTGGCCCGGGTGCTGGAGCTGGACTTCCAGCGCATTCAGTTCACCCCGGACCTGATGCCCTCGGACGTCACCGGCCATGTGCTGTTCGACAGCCAGACCGGCGATTTCCGGGTACGCAAGGGCCCCGCCTTCACCAACCTGCTGCTCGCCGACGAGATCAACCGGGCGCCGGCCAAGACCCAGGCGGCGCTGCTGGAGGTGATGCAGGAACGCCAGATCACCATCGAAGGCGAGACCTTCGAGCTCGACCCGCCGTTCGTGGTGCTGGCCACCCAGAACCCGCTCGACCAGGAGGGCACCTACCCACTGCCCGAGGCGGAGCTGGACCGCTTCCTGTTCAAGATTCTGATCGACTACCCGGAACTGGAAGACGAAACCCGCATGGTGGAAATGGTGCTCGACGGCAGCCTGCCGGACAGCCTGGACGCCGAGCAACTGACCCGGGTGACCAACGCGGAAGGCATTCTCGCCCTGGCCCACCAGGCGGAGGCGGTCATCCTGGACCGCGCCATCATCGACTACATCCTGCGCCTGGTGCGCGCCACCCGGGAACACCCCAGCCTGATCCAGGGCGGCGGCCCGCGCGCCAGCATCGCCCTGGCGCGCACCGCCAAGACCCAGGCGCTGCTGGCCGGCCGCGACTACGTGATCCCCGACGACGTCAAACAGGTGGCACCGCCGGTACTGCGCCACCGCCTGCGCCTGGGCGTGGACGCCGACATCGAAGGCCAGACCGTGGAATCGGTGCTTGAACAGCTCCTCGAGCAGGTGGAGGCCCCGCGCCAATGATCGTCCCCCCACCGATCACACCAGCGCCGGAGGCCCCATGCCGGTAAGGCCGGGCACGCGGCTGATCCGGGCGCTGCTCGGCTGGGCGGCGCTGGGCGCGCTACCGTTGCTGGCGCGGGCCTGGGCGCCAGCGCTGGCGATGCCGGCGCTGCTGGCCTGGGCGCTGCTCGGCGGCCTGCTGGTGTTCTGGGCTCTGGACGATCTGCGGCGGCTGCGCCGGCGCCCCACGCCCCGGGCCGAGCGGCGCCTGCCGGCGGCCCTGGCGGTGGGCGTGCCGCACGCCGTGACCCTGACCCTGGACACCGGCGGCGTGGCGGAACGCTGGCTGGTGGCCGACCACCATCCCGCCGACGACACCGACACCGGCCTGCCACGCACCCTGACGCTGACCCCGGGCCATGAGCGGGTGGCGGTGACCTATCCGTACCGGCCCAGCCGCCGGGGGCCGGTGACCTTCGGCCCCATCGAACTGTGGCTGCCCTCCCCCCGGCGCCTGTGGGAAGGTCGCCGCCGCATCGACGCCGAGCGCCGGGTGCCGGTCTATCCGGATTTCTCGCCGATCTCCCGGGCCGCCCTGGCGGTGGACAAAAGCCGCAACCGGTTCGGTACCCGGGTGCAACCGCGCCAGGGCGAGGGCCTGGAATTCCATGAGCTGCGCGACTACCAGCCCGGCGACAGCCCGCGCCGCATCGACTGGAAAGCCACCGCCCGGCGCCGCCGGCTGATCACCCGCCATTTTCAGGACGAGCAGAACCAGACCGTGTGGGTGTTGCTCGACGGCGGCCGCCGCATGGCCCTGCCGGTGGGCGGGCTGACCGCCTTCGACCATGGCCTTAACGCCGCCCTGCTGCTGGCCTGGTCGGCGCTGCGCCAGGGTGACCGGGCCGGCGCCATGCTGTTCTCCGCGGAGCAGCCGCGCTGGCTCGACCCGGTGCACGGCCAGCACGGCATCCAGAACCTGCTGCAGGGATTCTACGACGTGCACCCGGCGGACCGGGCCAGCGATTTCAGCCAGGCAGCCCGGCATTTCCATGGCCGCTGGCCGCGCCGCTCCCTGGTGGTGATCATCAGCCGCGTGCAACCGGAGGACGGCGACGACCTGCTCACCGCCGTGCGCCTGCTGGGCCAGCGTCACCTGGTGATGGTGGCGGACATGGCGCTGCCCGAGCAGGAAGCCCTGCGGCGCACCGAGGTCGACGATCTGGACGACGCTCTGCGCCTCGCCGCCGATGCCCGTGAGCACCAGGAACGCCGCGACCTGCACATCCGCCTGCGCCACGCCGGCGCCCACCTGGTGGCCGCCACCCCGGCCACCCTGGCGGAGCGTTTGGGGCAGGCCTATCAGCAGTTGAAACGGGCCGGGCGCCTGTAAACACCGCCGGATCGCGACTGAAGTCGCTCCTACAATGGATTTGTAGGAGCGACTTCAGTCGCGATCGCCCGACGGCCCGAACACCGCGCCCCCCGCTCACACTTTTCTCACACCCCGCCTGTGTTAGCCTCAAGGGCTCTTTGTGTACCCTGTACCGGCCGAAAGGATAAGGAGAGCCCCAAGATGGCCAACGAAACGGAGTCCCCCACTCCCGATGCCTCCGCCAAGGTAAAAATCAATCCACCGGTGTTCTTCACCTCGGTGGCGATCATCGCCGGCCTGGTGCTGTTCTCGGTGATCGTGCCCAAGGTGGCGGAAAACTTCTTCGACGGTCTCAAGGACTGGATCATCGCCGACGCCGGCTGGTTCTACGTGCTGACCGTGGCGATCCTGATTTCCCTGGTGGTGTTCCTGGCCATCAGCCGCTACGGCGACATCAAGCTGGGCAAGGATCACTCGGAACCGGAATACAGCTACACGTCCTGGTTCGCCATGCTGTTTTCCGCCGGCATGGGCATCGGCCTGATGTTCTTCGGCGTCGCCGAGCCGGTGCTGCACTTCAGCGATCCGCCGATGGCGGAGCCGGGCACCATCGCCGCCGCGCAGGAAGCGATGCGCGCCACCTTCTTCCACTGGGGCCTGCACGCCTGGGCGATCTACGCCATCGTCGGCCTGATCCTGGCCTATTTCAGTTTCCGGCATAACCTGCCGCTGACCCTGCGCTCGGCGCTTTACCCGCTGATCGGCAAGAAGATTTACGGCCCGCTGGGCCACGCGGTGGACGTGTTCGCCGTGGTCGGCACCGTGTTCGGCGTGGCCACCTCGCTGGGCTTCGGCGTCGAGCAGGTGAACGCCGGCCTCACCTATCTGTTCGGCATCCCCAAGAACGAATGGGTGCAGGTGGGGCTGATCATCGGCATCACCGGGCTGGCCACCATCTCCGTGGTCACCGGCCTGGACGGCGGTATCCGCCGGCTCTCCGAGCTCAACCTGGGGCTCGCCTTCCTGCTGCTGATGTTCGTGCTGTTCCTGGGCCCCACCGTGTTCCTGCTCAAGGCCTACGTGCAGAACCTGGGCGCCTACCTGTCCGAGTTGGTGAACATGACCTTCAACCTCTACACCTACCAGCCCAAGGTGGAAGACGGACCCCAGGACTGGATGGGCGGCTGGACCCTGTTTTACTGGGGCTGGTGGATTTCCTGGTCACCGTTCGTGGGGATGTTCATCGCGCGGGTATCGCGGGGCCGCACCATCCGCCAATTCGCCCTCGGCGTGATGCTGGTGCCCGCCGGCTTCACCCTGTTCTGGATGACCGTGTTCGGCGACTCCGCGATCCAGATGATCCTCGACGGCATCTATCCGGAACTGGCTGCCCAGGTGGACAACGACAAGGCGGTGGCACTGTTCCACTTCCTGGAGCAGTTCCCCTGGTCGGGCTTTATCTCCGGCGTCGCCACCTTGATGGTGGTGGTGTTCTTCGTCACCTCCTCGGACTCCGGGTCCATGGTGGTGGACATGCTGGCCTCCGGTGGCCACGACGACACGCCGCTGTGGCAGCGTATATTCTGGGCCGGCTCCGAGGGCGTGGTGGCCATCGCGCTGATGCTGGCCGGCGGCCTGGGCGCGCTGCAATCGGCCACCATCGCCTCGGCGCTGCCGTTCTCGATCGTGCTGTTGCTGGCCTGCTTCGGGCTGATGCGCTCGTTGCAGGTGGAAGGAATCCGCCGGCTCAGCTTCCAGAGCAATCTGGGCACCGCCCCGGCGGCCATCCACGTCGGTCATACGCCACGCAGCGGCGGCTGGAAGGTGCGCCTGAAAGGCATGGTGAGCTTCCCCAACCGGGCCCGGGTGCTGCAGTTCGTGCGCGAGGTGGTAACGCCGGCGCTCAACGCGGTGGCCGATGAACTGCGCGGCCACGGCCTGGAAGTGGAAGTCCGCGAAGGCGATGATCGCGTCACCCTGATCGTCAGCCATGGCGAGGAAACCGACTTCCTGTACGGCGCCCGGGTGCGTGGTTACGCACGGCCTTCGATCACCCTGCGGCAACTGGAGCATTCCAAACGGCACGCGGACACCGATCAGTATTACCGCGCCGACGTGTTCCTGCGCGAAGGCGGTCAGGATTACGATCTGATGGGGTTCACCCGTGAGCAGGTGATCAGCGACGTACTGGATCAGTACGAGAAGCACATGCATTTCCTGCACATGCTTCGGTAGGGAAAGAAATCGCGACTGAAGTCGCTCCTACAGTTCCCCTGTGGGAGCGACTTCAGTCGCGATCATCCCCCCGATCAGAAGTTAACGGTCACCCCGGCGCTGTAGCGCCGCCCGTCCAGCACCCGCCCGAAGTTTTCGTCGTCCACTTCCTTGTCGAGCACGTTCTGGACGCTGCCGTACACTTCCACCTGTTCGGTGAGCGCGTAAATCAGGCCGGTGTCCACCAGGGTGTAGCTGGGGTACTCGTCGGTGAGCCCGCCGCGACCGGCGATCTGCTCGGCCTTGCCCTTGAAGCGGGCCTTGGCCCACAGCCGGGTGGCGTCGTTGGCGCGCCAGTTCACGCCCAGGTTGGCACGGTGGCGGGGCTGATCGTTAAGCGGGTTACCCTTGTTGTCGCCGGACAGCTGTTCGCTGTCGGTGAAGGTGTAGTTGCTGTCCACGCGCACGCTGTAGCCCACCGGGAACGAGAAGGTCACCTCGGCGCCGCGAATACGGGCCTCGTCCACGTTGGTGTAACGGTACAGCTTCTCGTAGTCGTACCCCTGATAGAGACAGGTGGTATCCGGCCCGGACACCCGATCACAGATGATCGGCTTCTCGATCTTGTCGTCGTAGTCGGTGTGGAACACGGTCACGCTGGCCTGAACACCGTTGTAGCCTTCCCACAGCGCGCCCAGTTCATAGGTCAGGCTTTTTTCCGGCTTGAGGTCATCGTTGCCGATGTCGCCACCGTCCACGGAACGGCCACCGCCGCCTTCCACCCAGTTGGAGTCGCCCTGTTTGAGGTCCGGGGTGCGGTAACCGGCGCTGACCCCGCCCTTAAGGGTGAATTGCGGCGTGAAGTTGTACACCGCGTAGGCGCGCGGCACCGCCTCGCTGCCGTAGTTCTCGTCGTCCACCCAGCGCAGGCCGGCGGTTAACGCCAGGTCGTCGGTGACGAACCACTGGTCTTCACCGAACAGCGCCATGTCCCAGCGCTCCAGGTCCGGCTCGCCGATGGCGCGGGTCGGGTTCTCGGTCTTCTGTTCCCGGTACTGGCCGCCCAGGGTCAGTACATGGTCGCCAAGCGGCACGGCGGTGGAGGTGTTGGCCGTCACCCGCTCATAAAGCGCGTTCTGGGTCTGGTTTTCCAGTTCCTCGCGCTGCACCCAGCTCTTGGTATCGATGTCGCCGTGCCAGAGTATGTCGTGGTTGAGCGCCTGGTGACGACGCACCGTGTAGAGCTCGGAATCGGAGCCGGAGTTGGCGGCGGTGCCCAGGGTTTCCTGGGTGGAGTAACCGGCTTCCAGGGACAGCGACTGGTTGTCCACCGGCGTCCAGGTCAGTTTGGCGATGGTGTTGTCGCGGTCGTAGTCGCGGTAGCCGGCTTCGATCTGGTCCTCGTCGCGCTGATAGCGGGAGCCGTTTACGGTGAAGCCCAGGGTGTCCTCGATCAGCGGGCCACTCAGATAGTAGCGCTGCTGCTGGTAATCACCGGACTCGTGGCTTTCCTGCTGGGTGCGCTCCAGGGTCACGGAGCCGCCCCACTGATCCGGGGTCGCCTTGGTGATCACGTTGATCACCCCGCCCAGGGCGTCGGAGCCGTACAGCGACGACATCGGCCCGCGAATCACCTCGATGCGCTCGATGGCGGAGATCGGCGGCAGCCAGCCGTATTCGGCGCCGCTGCCAAAGCCGTTGTAGTAGGACTGCCCGGAGCCCTGCGGGCGACCGTCCACCAGAATCAGGGTGTACTTGCTGTCCATGCCGCGGATCGAGATCTCCTCGGTGCCGCCCTTCCCGGAGGGACCGTCGTCCACGTACACGCCGGGCACGTCCTGCAGCGCCTGGGTGATGTCGCGGTAGGACTTGCCTTCCAGATCCTCGCGGCTGATCACCGAGATGCTGGCCGGAGCGTTGGTGACGTCCACGGCGCGACCGGACGCCGACGCCGAGGTCACGCTGACTTCCGGCAGCCGGTGTTCGCCTTTTTCCGCCGTCGGCAGCGGCCGCAGCCGATAGCTGCCATTGGGCTGACGCACCGCCTCCAGGCCGCTGCCGGCGAGCAGCGCGCTCAGGCCGGCGCGGGCCCGGTAGTGGCCGTCCAGGCCGGCGGTGGCCTTACCGTCGGTGAGGCGGCCATCGATCACCAGGGTCAGGCCCGCCTCGCTGGCGTAGCGGCTCAGGGCGCTGTCCAGGCGTCCGGCTTCGATCCGGTATTCGCGGGCCTCGGCGGCGGCCGCCGGCAAGGGCGCCAGTACCGTGGCGGACAGGGCCAGGCACAACCCGACGGCGGGCAGACGGTGCCGTAACGTTGAGAAACGCATCATTCTCCGATCCTTAGCAGGGGTGTATTTCGTGTGGCTATACCGGTACCCCGAACGAGGACGGGAAAAGTGCTACACAGCGTGGAAATTTTTTTGGGGGAAACGGAGTTTAAAGGCAGGCGGGGATCGCGGCTGAAGCCGGACAACGGCCGGCGACCGGATCGCGACTGAAGTCGCTCCTACAGCTCCAGCCTCGGTAGGAGCGACTGGGCGGCACTCCGCTTCAGTCGCGATCCGGCGCCAGAATGAACTCCAGCCCCGATCGCTCCCTCAAACGGCGCTGACCCGCACCAGCCAGGGCGTGCGGTAATGCACCGCCACCGGCAATGCCTGGGCCAGGGACTGCAAGGCGTAATCGGTATCACGCACCGGGAAGGCACCGGACACCACCAACCCGGCCACGTCGTCGTCGCAATACAGCAACCCGTGGCGGTAGCGGCCCAGCTCGGCGAGGAAGGCGTTCAGCGGCAGGCGGTCGGCGCGCATCACGCCCCGGGTCCAGTCCAGCGCGGCGGCGCGGTCCAGAGGCACCCGCCGCACCCCGTCCGCCGACAACCAGGCCGCTTCGCCGCCCAGCAGGGTGGCGGCCTGGGACGCGATGCCCCCCGGCCCGGACAACACCTCAACCCGTCCCGCCAGCACCGACACCGCCAGCCGCTCGCCATGATCGCGCAGCACCACATGGCTGTCGCTGGCATCCAGGCGCATCTCCGCCATCTCCACCCGCAGCGAGGCGCCTCCGGCGCCTCGGCTGTCCAGGGCGATCTCGCTGCCGGGCAGCACCCGCAAACGACGCTCGCCGTCGAACGCCAGGTTCACCGCGCTGGCGGTATTGAGCTTCAGGCTGGAGCCATCCGGCAGGGTCAGGTCGCGCTGTTCGCCGGGGCCGCTGCGGCAATCCGCCACCGCTCGCTCCACCCAGCCGCCGCGCGCCACCAGGGCGCCGGCACCGGCCAGGCCGAACAACGACAACGCTTGGCGACGGCTGAAGCGGCGCGGGCGTTTCAGGGTATGACGGGCCACGTCCGAGGGCAGCTCACCCAGGCGGCCGGCGAGCCGCTCCACCTCCGCCCAGGCACGCTGGTTACCGGGGTGAGCCGCCAGCCAGGCGGCCCAGTCGCGGTGGCCGGCATCGTCCATCTCGCCGGACCAGAGCGTTACCTGCCACTCCAGCGCCGCTTCCAGGCGCGGGAGTTCCAGACCATGGCGGGCGGCGTGGCGCCCCAGGGCGGCGTCGGCGGACATCGGCCTATTCGTCCAGGGCCAGCAGGCAGGCCTGGGTGGCCTTGAGCATGTACTTGCGCACCGCGCCGTGGGAAATACCCAGGCGTTCCGCCACCTGGTGGTAGGTGAGCCCTTCGAAGCGGGACAGCAGGAACGCCCGGGAGACCTTGTCGGGCAGCCGGTCCAGGGCCTGGTCGATGCGCACCAGAATATCCAGCACCAGGGCACGCCGCTCCGAGGATGGCGCCTCCTCTTCCGGGCGCGCCGCCAGGGCCTCCAGGTAGGCACTCTCCAGCCGGCGGCGGCGGTGCAGATCGATCACCAGCCCCCGGGCGATCTGCGTCAGAAAGGCGCGCCCTTCCCCGGGGGGCGGGTAGCGACCGGCGTCGATGAGACGCACGTAGGTGTCCTGGAGCAGGTCCGCGGCGTCGTCCTGGTTGCCGCCCAGGCGACCGCGCAGCCAGCCGAACAGCCAGTGGGAATGGTCGCGATACAGGGCACCGACGCGGGCGTTCAGGGTGTTGCTCAAAGTCGTGGAGGCCATGGCATCCGGAATGTCTGGACCGCGGCAAAAGCGGGTAATTTGCGAATACAAATAGGAATAATTATCAATAGCAGGAATATAAAGCAGTGGTGGGTGGGTGGCAAGTGTTCGGGTCGGGGCGCGGGCCCTCCAGCGGGGTATGGACCCTCCAGCGGGGTGCGGGCCCTCCAGCGGGGTGCGGGCCCTCCAGCGGGGTGCGGGCCCTCCAGCGGGGTGCGGGCCCTCCAGCGGGGACGCGTCTCGGCGTGGCCCCCTTTCCGGGAACGCCGTGAATCCATCCATGGAGACTCCCGGTTTGACATCCTGTCAAACAGGGTCCCGGAAAGGGGGCCACGCCGAGACGCTTCGAGGTAGCCGCCATGGTGGGTGGGCGGAATGGGCGGTTGGGGGCGTGGCTGGCGCGGGAAGGATACGGTAGGAGCGACTTTAGTCGCGATGGAGGTGGCACGGCGGTTGGGGTGGGATCGCGACTGAAGTCGCTCCTACGGGGGGACGTGGCACGTGCTGGGTGGTATGGGGCGTGAGAAGGATGCGGTAGGAGCGACTGGGCGGCACTCCGCTTCAGTCGCGATGGAGGGTGGCACGGTCGGTGGGCGGAAAGACGGCGTCGAGGCGGTCGGCGAGGGGCCGTTGGGCGGTGCGGTAGTGGTGTTCCAGGGCGACGACCCATTGGCGGGGGCGTTCGGGGAGGCCCTGGTCGATGAGGTCGTGGGCGAGCGCGCGGACTTCGGTGGCGAAGCGGTGGGCGTCGCCGGGGTCGCCGTTCAGGTTGTCCAGGGATACCCGGAAGCGGTGGTCGCAGGCAGCGCAGAACAACGCTTCGAAGGCCTGGGGGCGCACTTCCACCCGCAGGAAGCGGGCTTGCTGGTCGGCGTCGCGGCCGTCCGGGGCGTACCAGTAACCGTAATCCTCCAGGGCGCGGCGGCGCGGGCCGGCCACGCACCAGTGCGCGATCTCGTGCAAGGCACTGCGAAAATAATCGTGGCTGTAGCGAATGCGAGCCGGGTCGCCGGGCAGATAGAGCGGTTCGTCGAAGCCGCCTTCCAGCACGGTGTGATGGCGCGCGTAAAACGTGTCACGGAACAGGGTTTCCAGGTCGGCGGCGCGGTGCATGGGTGGGGTGCTTTGCGGTATGGTAGCCGCCCCTTGCCCTGTCGCTGATTCACCATGTCCTTGCATCGTCGGGAATACCTTGCTCAGTTTCGTCTTGCTCTGCCGATTCTCGGCGGCCAGTTGGCGCAGACCGCCAACGGTTTCGTGGACACCATGATGGCGGGCCGGGTGAGCGCCGAGGACCTGGCGGCGGTGGCGGTGGGCGCCAGCATCTGGGTGCCGCTGTTCCTGTTCATGACCGGGGTGCTGACCAGCGCAACGCCGATCCTGTCACGCCATCTCGGCGGCGAAGCTTACCATCGCGTCAACCCGCTGGCCCAGCAGGGGCTGTGGCTGGCCCTGGGCCTGGGGCTGATGAGCATGCTGATCCTGCGCTCCATGGCGCCGGTGCTGCACCTGATGGATGTGGATGAATCAATCCGGCCCCTGGTGCAGGGTTACCTGGACGCGCTCAGCTGGGGCATGCCCGGCGCCGCCGTGCTGCTGGCGCTGCGCAGCTACACCGAGGCCATGAACCACACCCGGCCGGTGCTGCTGATCAGCGTGGTGGGCCTGCTGATCAACATTCCCGCCAACTACCTTCTGATTTACGGCAAGCTGGGCCTGCCGGCCCTGGGCGGGGTGGGCTGCGGCTGGGCCACCAGCCTGGTGATGTGGTGCATGGCGCTGATGATGGCCGGCTACATCAAGCGCCACCCGGTGTACCGCCCGGCCCGGCTGACCCTGGGCCAGCGCCATTGGGAGCCGTCCAGCCTGGGCTACATGCTGCGCCTGGGGTTGCCGGTGGGGCTGTCGATCTTTTTCGAGGTCAGCATCTTCGCGGTGATCGCCCTGTTGATCAGTCGCCTGGGGCCGGAAATCGTCGCCGGCCACCAGATCGCGCTCAACTTCACCTCGCTGATCTTCATGCTACCGCTGAGTTTCGCCATCGCCGCCACGGTGCGCGTGGGCCACGCACGGGGGCGCGGCGACCGCCAGGGGGTGGGCGTGGCGGTGCGTTGCTCGCTGATCATCACCGCCGCCATCGGTCTGCTGGCCGGGCTCGGCCTGGTGCTCACCCGCGCCTGGATTCCGCGCATCTACACCGATAACGGCCAGGTCATCGCCCTGGCCGCCCACCTGCTGTTGTTCGCCGGCATCTATCAGGTGTCCGACGCCATTCAGGTGAGCGCCAACGGCTGCCTGCGCGGCTTCGAGGACACCGCCTGGCCGATGATGATGACCCTGCTGGCCTACTGGGGCGTGGGCCTGCCGATCGGCTATGTGCTGGGCCTCACCGACCTGTGGGGGCCGGCGATGGGCCCGGCGGGGTTCTGGATCGGCCTGGTGGCCGGCCTCACCAGCGCCGCCATTCTGCTGGCGCTGAGGCTGCGCTGGCGGTTGCGGCAGCCGTTGCCGGCGGTCGCCCGGCGCGATGGGGCAACCTTGGAGCAAGCCGCCTGACGGCGGATCGCGGCTGAAGCGGAACGCCACCCGGCCGCTCCTACCGCAATTAGAAAGGTAGATACCGTCTCTCCTATCCGGACTCAACCCCCGAGGGGTTGGGTCTGGAATGGGGTTTGTCGATTCAGTACGCCGAAGGCGATGTGCACCAGTTTGCGCATGGCGGCGCCGAGGGCAGACATCGGGGGCTTTCCGGCCTGACGCAATCGGGCGTAAAACGCACCCACCACCGGGTTGTGACGACTCGCGACCACCGCCGCCATA
>NZ_JAEKJB010000015.1 GCF_016785095.1 Alloalcanivorax marinus
GGCCTGCCGCCAGCGTTCAATCTGAGCCATGATCAAACTCTTCAGTTCGATTAAGTCTTTAAAGTGCCTTCGCACTTAAAGCATGCTCAGCTCGAAACAAATTCAACTAGGTTGACTTGCTCAAAGCCGATATCTTTTTAGACACCTACTTCGAACAGGTCCCACACGTTTGCTTGCCTGATTGTTAAAGAGCCGCGGAGCGTTCGGCGTCTTGCGTCGTTGCCCCGTCGAGGAGTGCGCATTCTACGGATCGGGCCGTACCTGTCAAACCTTTTTTCCCGCTTTTCTGGAAATTCTTTCCGGTCGCTCAGTTTTCACCCAGTCGCTGCCGCCTTCCGGCGGCCAGAAATACGCACAACCTATTGATTTACTTAATGATTACCCGCGCGATCTTCTTTTTGCCCGCCTGGATCACCGGGCTCTCGCCCCGGGCAAAGGTTCGCTCTTCGGTGAGCTGCTGGCCGTCCACATAAACGGCGCCCCGGCCGAACACATCCTTGGCGGCCTTGCCATTCTGGGCCAGGCCGGCGAGCCGCAGCAGCGGCACCACGTGAATGTCGTCACCTTCCTCCAGGACCACCTCCACTTCCGGCACGTTGTCGGGGATATCTCCCAGAGCAGTGAGGTTGCCAGCGGAGGACGGCGCGGAGCGAGCCGCCTCCTCGCCATGGAAGCGGGTCACCATTTCTAGAGCGAACGCCTTCTTCGCCTCCTGGGGACTGCCGAGCCGCCCGGCTTCGGCCTTGCGCTCCGCCAAAGCCTCGTTGGAAAGCCCGCTGAGCAGTTCGTAATAACGCCAGGTCAGATCATCCGGGATCGACAGCAGCTTACGGTACATCTCCCCCGGCGCGTCGTTGACGCCCACGTAGTTCTTCAGCGACTTGGACATTTTCTGGACGCCATCCAGGCCTTCCAGGATCGGCATGGTCAGACAGATCTGCGGCGCCTGGCCGTGGGCCTTCTGCAGGGTACGCCCCATCAGCAGGTTGAACTTCTGGTCGGTGCCGCCCAGCTCCACGTCCGCTTTCATGGCCACGGAGTCGTAGCCCTGGACCAGCGGATAGAGGAACTCATGAATGGCGATGGACTGGTTGGCCCGGTAGCGCTTGTCGAAGTCATCCCGTTCCAGCATGCGCGCCACGGTGTACTGGCCGGCCAGCTTGATCATGCCGGCGGCGCCAACCTGGTTCATCCAGGTGGAATTGAACACCACCTCGGTCTTCTCCGGGTCGAGAATCTTGAACACCTGTTCCTTGTAGGTCTCGGCATTGCGCTCGATCTCCTCCGGCGTCAGCGCCGGCCGGGTGGCACTCTTGCCCGTGGGGTCACCGATCATGCCGGTGAAGTCGCCGATCAGGAACATGACATGGTGGCCGAGTTCCTGGAACTGGCGCAGCTTGTTGATCAGCACCGTATGCCCAAGGTGGAGATCCGGCGCGGTGGGGTCGAACCCGGCCTTGACCCGCAGCGGGCGACCACTGGCGATGCGCTCGCGCAGCTCGTCTTCCTGGATGATTTCATCGGCGCCGCGTGACAGCAGCGCCATTTGTTCTTCCACCTCTCGATCTTCCAGCTTGACCATTACCACCTCGATTCATGGGGCGCACCGCGCGGCGCCGCCAGACTGACTGACAGGGAACCCGACCACCCCGCGGCGGTCACACCAGGCATCCGCCGGGACCGCGAGGCCCGGAAAAGCTGGCTATTGTAGCACTTGAAGGCGCCGGTAGAAGGCGGGTATCTTTGCTGCAATTCAAGGGACCTCCCCATCCCGTACAACCGGAGGCCCGCCATCAATGCCCCAGGCGGCCACCTCAGAGTGTAGCGACCAGATGAGCATGAATTTTTCCGCCCTCGGCCGCATGGTGCGCCGATTTCCCCGTTTGCATCTCGCCCTTTCCGCCGCTCTGGCCATCACCGTGGTCGCCATGGCGCTGAGTCCGGAATCCGGCGAAAGCCATCCGGAACGCAAACAAGCCCTGACCCTGCCGAAACCCGGCACCGCCCCCGCGACCGGGGCCGCAAGCCCGGTGGCGACCACTCAACCGGCACGCCCGCGGCCGGCCCCGGCTCCCCCGGAGCCCGAGTGGATAGAACTGGAAGTACAATCCGGTGACACCCTTTCCGCCCTGCTGCAGGAACATGGCGTCACGGCGGCCCAGGTACACCGGCTGGTGACCGGCGACGAACGACTGGCTGCGCTGGCCCGTATCCGCCCCGGGGAGACCCTCGGCATTACCCTGGACGACGACGGCGAACTCAACGCCCTGCGCTACCACCCGACCCGCATACAGACCGTCAAGGCCACCCTGGGCGACGATGGCCGCTGGCAAGTGCAAAGCGAGACCCGCGAGTATCAGCGCCGTGTCCGCTTCGCCGAGGCGACCATCGACAATTCCCTGTTCCTGGCCGGGCACGCCGCCGGCATGAGCGACAACCTGACCATGCAACTGGCCAACATTTTTGGCTGGGACATCGATTTCGTGCTCGATATCCGCAATGGTGACCGCTTCCGCGTCCTGTACGAGGAACTCTACCTGGACGGTGAGAAGGTCGGCACCGGCAACATCCTGGCGGCGGAGTTCTGGACCCAGGGCCGGCACCTGACCGCCTACCGCTTCGAAACCCGGTCCGGCGACGCCGACTACTTCGACAGCGAAGGACGCTCCATGCGCAAGGAATTCATCCGTACCCCGGTGGCCTTCTCGCGCATCAGTTCGCGCTTCAATCTGGGCCGCAAGCACCCGATCCTCAACAAGGTGCGCGCCCACCGGGGCATTGATTACGCGGCCCCGAGCGGCACGCCGATCAAAGCCGCCGGCAAGGGCAAGGTGATCTTCGCCGGGGTCAAGGGTGGCTACGGCAATGTTTTGATCCTCAAGCACGGCCAACGCTATACCACGCTGTACGCGCACATGCGCGGCTTCGCCCGGGGCATCCGCGTCGGCAGCCGCGTCAACCAGAACCAGACCATTGGCTATGTGGGCATGTCCGGTCTGGCCACCGGCCCCCATCTGCACTATGAGTTCCGGGTCGACGGGGTGCACCGCAACCCGCAAACCGTGCCTCTGCCCAAGGCGCAGAGCGTGTCCGACAACGAGAAACCCCAGTTCCTGGTCCAGGCGAAACGGATGGAAGCTCAGATGACCCTGTTCGCCGAGGCCGCCACTCTGGCCAGCAGCAATGTCCTCTGAGGGAGCGTTGTCCTCCGGAAGGTTATTCGCCGGCCTGATGACCGGCACAAGCCTGGACGGCGTGGACGCCGTTCTGGCTCGCTTCGGCCACCGACGGGTGGAACTGCTGGCCACCGATAGCCGCGCCCTGCCCGCCCCCCTTCGCGACAGCCTGTCGAGCCTGACCCGCCCCGGCGCCGACGAGATCGATCGCGCCGGGCCCTGCCACCGCGCCCTTGGGCGGATTTACGCCGAAGCCGTGACCGCGTTGCTGGACAGCGCCGCCATCAGCGCGGACCGGGTCACGGCCATCGGCTGCCACGGGCAGACCGTGCGCCACCGGCCCGGCGGAGAGGACGGCTTCAGTCTGCAGTTGGGCTGCCCGGACACCCTGGCCACCGCCACCGGCATCCCGGTGATTCATGATTTCCGCAACAAGGATATGGTGCTCGGTGGCCAGGGCGCGCCGCTGGCGCCTCGCTTCCACGAGCACCTGTTCGCTGATCCGGCGCGCCGCGTGGCGGTGCTCAACCTGGGTGGCATCGCCAATGTGAGCCTGCTCGACCGTGGCACGCTGACTGGCGGGTTCGACACCGGCCCCGCCAATACCCTGCTGGACCTCTGGCACCAGCGCCACCAGGGCGGCGCCTTCGACCGGAACGGCGCCTGGGCCGCCGGAGGGCGGGTGCTTCCCGACCTGCTCGACGCCCTGCTGGCGGATTCCTACTTCCAGTTGCCGCCACCAAAGAGCACCGGTCGGGAGTATTTCCATCCGGACTGGCTGGCCCCTTTCCTGAACCACACCATGGCGCCCCGGGACGTGCAAGCCACCCTGGCGGAACTTACCGCCCGCGGCGTGGCCGACGCCCTGGCTGGCTTCGCCCCTCAACGACTACTGGTGTGCGGTGGCGGCGCCCATAACCAGGACCTGATGAAGCGCCTGTCGCGGCGGCTGGGCATCGACGCGGAAAGCACCGAAGTGGCCGGATTGGCGCCGGACCGGGTGGAGGCGGCGGCGTTCGCCTGGCTGGCCTGGGCCTGGTGGGAGCGGGTGCCCGGCAACGCGCCGGCGGTAACCGGCGCCCGTCGTCCGGCGGTGCTGGGACGGCTGACCGTGCCGGATTAAGCGGCTTCTAGACGAACAGCGTGCCCGCCAAGGCGCAGACCGCGCCGAGCAAAGCACCGGCGCCGATGTCGGATGGGTAATGCACGCCCAGCAAGACCCGGGACAACCCCACCAGCATGGCGAACGCCAAAGCCAGAGTGGCCGCCACCGGATAGAATACCCCCATAAGCGTCGCCATCACGAAGGCCGCCGCGGTGTGGCCGGAGGGGAAGCTGAAACGGTCCGCCGGCTGCAGAAACACGCACAGGGAATCGTCCATATCCGCCGGTCGGGGCCGCTTGATGAGATTCTTGAGCGCCATGAACGCCGGCACTTCAAGACCGTAGGCAATCACCGCCGCCAACGCGAACTGGGCGCCGTGGGCGCGATCAAGCAACCAGATGACGAGAATCAGAAATACGTAGAAGGGGCCGTCGCCGAGCCGGGAGATACCACGGGCCAGTTGCGCGCGATGCGCCGCCCGGGGCTGCCGCAATAACCAGCAGATGGCGCGGGTATCGGCGGCGGTCATTCTCTGTAGTGAAGGTCGCTGTATCATCATGTCCTCCAGCTTCCGTGCCGTTGACGACAATCCTCTGATACTTTGATGACCGTTAGATGACGGCGACGGTTCCCCCGATCATACCGAGAAGGAGGAACCACAGCCACAGGTGGTGGCGGCGTTGGGGTTGTTGACGATGAATCGGGACCCCATCAGCCCCTGCTCGTAGTCCACCTCGGAGCCGTCCAGGTACTGGATGCTCATGGCGTCCACCAGCAGGGTCACGCCCTCGCGATCGACGGCGGTGTCATCCTCGTTGACGGCCTCGTCAAAGGTGAACCCATAGGAAAACCCCGCGCAGCCGCCACCGGTGATGTACACCCGCAGCTTGAGGTCGGGGTTGCCTTCGTCGTCACGGAGCTCGCGCACCTTGGCGGCGGCCCGTTCGGTCAGAATGATGGGACTGGAATCGCTCATGTCGGCCTGAAATGCTATCACCCGCTCATGGTCCAATACCCGAGTGTTACAGTCAAGAATTCTCCGGCGAGACACGGTCACCATCGGCGGCCCCGGATTTTTCCGGTGCCGGCAGGTTGCGCCGCTCTTCATCCAGGCGCACCAGCTTGCCGTTGACCCGGGCACCCATGAGCATCTCGATCATCACGTAGAAAACATTGCCCTCGACCTGGGCCTTGTCGGCCAGTTCCAGGTGCTCGGTGGCGTTGACGTCGCCCTCCACCCGGCCATTGATGGTGATCCGGGGCACGCGGATTTCGCCACGCACCACGCCACTCTCACCAATCACCAACTGCCCCCCTTGTTCGCCGACGGTGATGTTGCCGTCCACTTCCCCCTGGATGTGCAAGCCGCCGTTGAACTCAATGTCCCCCACGACGCGGGCACTGGGGGCGATCAGGGTGTGGTCACGGAAATTCTGACCACCCGCGTTTTTTTTGTCTCGCCTCACCTGCTCTCTCCTGCTTGTCGGTCGGTTTCGCTGAGGGCGGAACCAGCCCATCACCATGGCAGGCTCTGGGTGACTTCGCCCCGCCGGCCACCGGTGGCGCGCGCGGTCATCTCCAGCGCGCTCACCTGCAGCACTTCCGGCACCGTCAAGGTACCGGAAAGCTCCTGGAAATAACGGAACCTGAAGCGCAAATCGCTGCTCTCGTCGAGCAGATCGTCGGCCTCCACGGTCACCGCCTCCCCGTCTTGGGTGCCCTTGAGTCTCAGGCTCACCCGGCCCGACAGATAGCCACGATTGTCGCCGGCCTGAACCAGAATCAGCCGATAGCGGAAGCGGCGCTCACCGTCAGCCGGCACCACCTCGAACTTCTGCACCTGCAGGGGCTGGTCGACGGTGCCCGGGGACATCACGTTCTTGTAGAACGCCACCGCTTCTTCCAGTTCCGCCATCTGATCACGCAACCCGCGGATTTCCTGACGCAACTGCTCGCCGGCCTGATCGGAAACCTGGGCGTCGGCCCGGAACCGGGCGAGATCATGGCGGGCGCTGGCCAGCCGGTCGCGGGCCTGCTGAAGGTCGGTGCGCAACTCCTGGTTGCGGCGGTCCTGGTCCAGTGCACCGCCCCGCGCCAGCCAGATACCGGCGCCGAAGGCGATCAGTACCGCCAGCACCGCCAGCACCGTGGCCAGCGCCAGCCGGCGCCGCCGCCGGGACGGGCTCACCGGCATCAGCACCACGTCGTCCACGCCGGCGCGGGGACGGTCGCGGCGCGCCATCAGTGGCCGGCCCCGCCGAGGACCGGGCCGATCACGGCCATCGTCCACTCCGCGAGCCTTGTCGGCTGGGCCATAGACAGGAACTCCATCAAAGCTTCATTCGGGAAAACCCGAATGATAGGCACCGTCGACGGGGGCGGCAACTCAGCGTTTTTCCTCGCCGCCCTCAGTACCCACCACCCGGGCGCGGTCCAGGGCCATGCCCTCGCCTTCCTGAAGCCGCTCCGCCAGGGAGTCATAGAGCGGGCGCAGCCAGACGATCTTGGAGATACCCGCCGCCATGAAAGCCCCCGCCATCAACGGCAAGAGGATATCGTGGCGGTTGCCGGTGAGCTCCATGACGATCACGAAGGAAGTGATCGGACGCTGAATCACCGCCGCCAGGAAGGCGGCCATGGCGACCAGGGTGAGCCCGACCACGGAAATCCCCGGGAACAGCCCGCCAATCACATTGCCGACACCGGCGCCGGCCGCCAGGCTGGGGGAGAACAGACCACCGGGAATCCCGGTGAAGTAGGACACCAGGGTGGCGGCCATCTTGGCCAGCGGGAAGGTCCAGTCGCCCTGGGTCTCGCCGGCCAGCAGGTGGCGCGCCTGTTCATAACCGCTTCCGTAGGTGGCGCCCCCGGTGACCAGGCCGAGAAACACCACCACCAGGGCGCACAACAGCACCACCCGGTAGGGATGCTGGCGCGCGTACGGTGACAGGAAGCGGCTGCCGGCGATCAGCATGCGGCTGAAGGCGCCGCCCAGAAGGCCGCACACCACCGCGGTGACGCCAACGGCCAGCCAGTCGCGGGTGATGTCCAGGGTCCCCTCGGGGTGGCCGAAGAAGCTGTAGTGGCCGGCGATCGCCAGCACCACCACGCCGGACAGGATAATCGCCAGGATCAGAGTACCGCTGCTGCGTTGCTCGAAGGAGCCGGCCAGTTCCTCGATGGCGAACACGATCCCCGCCAGCGGTGCGTTGAACGCCGCCGACACGCCGGCGGCACCGCCGGCGACGATCAGAGAGGTATCCACGTACTTTTGCTGCAGCCGCCCGATCCGGCCCACCGAATACATCATCGCAGCGCCCATGTGCACGCTCGGCCCTTCGCGCCCGATGCTGGCGCCACACAGCAGGCCCATGCAGGTCAGCGCGAATTTCATCATGATCACGCGAAAGGAAAGAAAGGTGGGACGCAACCAGTGATAACGCTGCTTAAGGACCACCAGCACCTGGGGGATACCACTGCCCTGGGACTCCGGCCCGGTGCGGCGCATCAGCGCCACCACCAGCAGCATGCCCAACGGCGTGACCAGAATCGGCAGCAGCGCGGAGCGCTGTTGCATCTGAAAGAACAGGCTGGCGCAATACTCCGCCACCCAGGCGAACCCCACCGTGACCAGCCCCACCAGCAGGGCGCCGATCCAGAACACCACCCGCATTTTCCAGTCTTCCAGGGTGCCGAGCTGCCTGCGTGTCAGACGCCGGGTGCGAAACAGGTAGTATCGCAGCAGACGGCTGGCGCGCTTTGGCTTGTTCACGGCACTCCTCTTTGTTCGGGTCGGGCGGCTCGGTGGGGCCGCGCTTGCGAGATCGCCGCGCGGGCGACCGGGCAGGAAAGAATGTTGGGATCATTTACGGACGGCTTTAGTATAGCCCCCCGAAGCGGCAACACTCCAATGCCGCGCCCCGATCAACTTGTAAGCAACCTCTACGCCGGTAGCGCCGGCGTTCGTCGGAGACGCTCCCTATGCTGTGGCTGAAGGCCTTCCACATTATCGCCGTGATCTGCTGGTTCGCCGGCATCTTCTACCTGCCCCGGCTGTTCGTTTATCACGCCATGGCCGAGGACCAGACCAGCCGGGATCGCTTCAAGATCATGGAACGCAAGCTCTACCGGGGCATCATGAACCCGTCCATGATCGCCACCGTGCTGCTGGGCGCGTGGATGCTGGTGCTGCGCTGGGACTACTACAAGACCCAGGGCTGGATGCACGCCAAGCTGGCGCTGGTGGTGTTGCTGATCGGCTACCACCACGTGTGCCTGGCCTACTTGAAGAAGTTCGCCGCCGACGCCAACACCAAGAGCCACAAGTTCTACCGGGTGTTCAACGAAATCCCGGTGTTGTTGCTGATCGCCATTGTTATCCTGGTGGTGGTGCGCCCTTTCTGAACGGCGACCACGGGAGCCCATGATGAAACCCAATATTCTGGTGATCGCCGGCCACGACCCCTCCGGGGGTGCCGGCATTCACGCCGACATCGAAGCGATCCACGCCCTGGGTGGCTTCGCCAGCACCCTGATCACCGCCCTCACGGTGCAAAACAGCCGCAACGTCACCGGCTTCCAGCTCACCCCCATCGAGTTGCTGGAACGCCAGGCCGATGCCCTGCTCGCCGACTACCATTACCAGGCGGTGAAGATCGGCATGACCGGCTCGGTGGCAATGGTGGAATGGATAGCCCGGCTACTGGCGCGTCTGCCGGGCGTGCCGGTGGTGCTGGATCCGGTGCTCGCCGCCGAAGCCGGCGGCAGCCTGTCCCAGGGAGATCTCGCCGAGACCATGCTTAACCGCCTGGCGCCGCTGACCACGGTGCTCACTCCCAACCTGCCGGAGGCGGAGAAGCTCAGCGGCGAAAGCGGGGTGGACGCCGCCGGCACGGCTCTGGCCGCGCGCACCGGGCGCGCGGTGCTGGTCACCGGCACCCACGACGATACCGACCAGGTCAGCAATCATCTGTTCCACGGCGAACGCCGCCACCATTGGGACTGGCCACGCCTGCCGGAGGTCTACCACGGCTCCGGCTGCACCCTGGCTTCCGCCCTGGCCACCCGACTGGCCCGGGGCGACGCCCTCGACGACGCCACCGGCGCCGCCCAGGCGTGGCTCCACCAGGGCCTGCGTGATGCCTGGCGGCCCGGCGGCGGCCAGTTCGTTCCCGACCGGAGGTTCCAGCCATGAGCGCTCCCGAAACCCACCGCGTGCGCGGCCTGTACGCGGTCACCGACCCGGATCTGTGCCCCGGCGAACGGGTGCTGGACGCCGGCGCCGCCGCCCTGCGCGGCGGTGCCGCCATGCTGCAGTACCGCGACAAGCACGCCGACACCGCCACCCGCCGTCACCGCGCCGCCCGCCTGGCGCTGCTGTGCCAGGAATACGGCGCCCTGTTCATCGTCAATGACGACCCGGCCCTGGCCGCCGAGGTGGAAGCCGACGGCGTGCACCTCGGCCAAAGCGACGGGCGCATCGACGCCGCCCGCACCATGCTGGGTAGCGGCAAGCTGATCGGCGTGTCCTGTCACGGCAGCCTGGAGCTGGCCCGGCAAGCCGCCGAAGAAGGCGCCGACTATCTGGCCCTGGGTCGTTTTTTCCCGTCGCGCACCAAACCCCAGGCGCCTCCGGCGGACCTGGATACCCTGCGCGAGGCCCGGCGCCGCTTCCGCCAGCCCCTGGTGGCCATCGGCGGTATCAACGCCGATAACGCCGCCTCCCTGATCGAGGCCGGCGCCGACGCGGTAGCGGTGATCCATGGCTTGTTCGGCGCCCCGGACGACGCCGCCGTGGAAGCCGCCGCCCGCCGCCTGGCCGGCCTGTTCGCGCACCGTTAATACCCACGCCGGTAGGAAAAGTGCCATGTCCGTCTGACAGAATTTCGGGCAGGGAGTAGACTAAGGCCCGTTTATCTTCCAAGGAGTCCCAATGAGTCGCACGCATTCCGAGCAGTTGTTCCGTCGCGCCCAGCAGCATATTCCAGGGGGTGTGAACTCCCCGGTGCGCGCCTTCAAGGGCGTGGGCGGCACGCCGGTGTTCTTCCACCGCGCGGAGGGCCCCTGGCTTTATGACGAGGACGACAACCGCTACGTGGACTACGTGGGTTCCTGGGGCCCGATGATCCTGGGCCACAACAACGAGGCGGTGCGAGAGGCGGTTCAGAAAGCGGCGGCCGACGGCCTCAGCTTCGGCGCGCCCACCGCCGCCGAGGTGGACATGGCGGATCTGGTCTGTGAGCTGGTGCCCTCCATGGACATGGTGCGCATGGTCAACTCCGGCACCGAGGCGACCATGAGCGCCATCCGCCTGGCGCGCGGTTACACCGGCCGCGACAAGATCATCAAATTCGAAGGCTGCTACCACGGCCATGTGGACAGCCTGCTGGTAAAGGCCGGCTCCGGCGCCCTGACCCTGGGCACCCCCAGTTCCCCCGGCGTGCCCAAGGCGGTCACCGACGACACCCTGACGCTCAATTACAACGACGCCGGCGGCCTGGAGGAAGTGTTCAGGGCCCGGGGCGATGAGATCGCCGCCGTGATCGTTGAGCCGGTGGCCGGCAACATGAACTGCGTGCCTCCCACCCAGGGCTTCCTGGAAGCGCTGCGCAAGTATTGCGACGAACACGGCGCGGTATTGATCTTCGACGAGGTGATGACCGGCTTCCGGGTGGCCCTGGGCGGTGCCCAGGCGCTCTATGGCGTGACCCCGGACCTGACCACCCTGGGCAAGATCATCGGCGGCGGCATGCCGGTGGGCGCCCTGGGTGGCAAGAAGGCGATCATGGAGCACCTGTCACCGCTGGGCCCGGTCTACCAGGCCGGCACGCTGTCCGGTAACCCGGTGGCCATGGCCGCCGGCCTGGCCACTCTCCGGCAACTGCGCCGCGAGGGTTTCCACGAGGAACTGGCCGCCAAGACCGAGAAACTCACCGAGGGCATGGCCACCCTGGCCCGGGAAGCGGGCATCGCCTTCCACACCACCCGGGCGGGCGGCATGTTCGGCCTGTACTTCACCGAGCAAACCCGGATCACCCGGT
Organism: Alloalcanivorax marinus; assembly: GCF_016785095.1. Taxonomy (GTDB): domain Bacteria; phylum Pseudomonadota; class Gammaproteobacteria; order Pseudomonadales; family Alcanivoracaceae; genus Alloalcanivorax; species Alloalcanivorax marinus_A. The sequence goes on from NZ_JAEKJB010000015.1 coordinate 11,322, forward strand.
TCGACGAAGTGATGGCCTGCGACCAGGCCCGCTTCGGCGCCTTCTTCAACGCCATGCTGGATCGCGGCGTGTACCTGGCGCCCAGTGCTTTCGAAGCCGGCTTCGTGTCCATCGCCCACGGTGACGAGCACATTGATGCCACCCTGGAGGCGGCGCGCGGCGCCTTCGCGGCGCTATAACCTTCACCACGCTGTAGCAAGGGTATCGCGGCTGAAGCCGCTCCCACGGTATTTTTACAGCGGCTTCAGCCGCGCTACCCGATCAGCGCGCCAGCGGCGCCAGCCGACCGCCGGTCAAGGCCAGCAGATCCGCCGGCGCCATCTCGATTTCCAACCCGCGCCGGCCGGCGCTCATGTACAGGCTCGGCTGCTGGTCGGCGCTGTCATCCAGCCACAGGGGCAGACGCTTTTTCTGTCCCAGCGGGCTGATCCCACCGAGCACATAGCCGGTGAGCCGCTCCGCCCTCGGGCCGTCCACCATGGCCGCCTTCTTACCGCCCGCCGCCCGCGCCAGAGCCTTGAGATCGAGGCTGTGGTCCACCGGCACCATGGCCACCTGAACCTTGCCATCCACCTCCGCCAGCAGTGTCTTGAACACGCGTTCCGGAGCCAGCCCCAGGGCCTCCGCCGCTTCGCGGCCATAGCTTTCCGCCTGGGGATCGTGCTCATAGGCGTGCAGATGAAAGTCGACGCCGGCTCTCTCGGCGACCTTCACCGCCGGCGTCATGCGCGATCCCTACGCAGGCTTTCAGCCCGCTTGCGGGCGGCATCGGCGCCGTCCGGATCACCCTGCTCGGCGCGCGCCGCGGCCACCAGTTCCCAGAGATCGGCCCGGTAGGCATCGTTGTCCGGCGCCAGGCGCAGGGCACGCCGGGCCAGCCCCTCCGCGCCGGCGGGATCACCCTCCTCCAGGCGCAGCAACGCCAGCTCCCGGTACAGCCAGGAAGAGTTGGGAGCCATGGTCAACGCCCGTTCCAGATAGCGGCCGGCGGCGGCCATACGCCCCTGATCACGGGCCTGGTCAGCACGCTCCAGCAGCGACAGCGCCGGCGAGCCGGCCAGTTCGGTGTCGGCGGTCACCGGCGTCTGCGCCTCCTCGGCCGGCGGCATCACCGAACAGCCGGAGACCAGCAGCGCGGCCAGGAAAATCAGTCGAACCGGTCCTTGCGGCATCGTTGCAGTCCTCGTTTTGTGTTCGCGGGAATGGGCGGAATTCTGCTGCTTTTCCTCGCCGTTGGCCACGGCTACAGTTGTGATCCGACCCGCACACCGGATATTCCATGGAAATTCGCGACCATCCCGAGGATTACGCGGCGCTGAAAAAGGCGGTGGCCCTGCTGACCGCGCCCAGCGTCACCGCCCGGCTATCCAACCTGGTCGGCTCGCCCATCGAGGGCGCGGTGAGACGGCTGCCCGCCGCCGCGTCCGCGCGCATCAACGAGGCCGTGGAAACGGCGCTGCGCAAGGCCGTGGACGCCGCCCTGTGGAGCCTGGAGAACCGCCCCCACACCGCCGCCTCGACACGGCGCCACAAGCTCTACGCGGCGGCCTCCGGGGCGGTGGGCGGCGCCTTTGGCCTGACTTCCCTGCTCGCCGAATTACCGGTTTCCACCACCCTGATGATGCGCGCCGTGGCGGACGTGGCCCGGGCCGAGGGCTTCGACCTTAGCGACATGGATACCAAGGCGGCCTGCCTGGAGGTGTTCGCCATGGGCGGCCCCACGGACCAGGACGACGCGGCGGAGACCGGCTATTACATGGCGCGCGGCTTCGCCACCCAGGCCATGAACCAGTTGTCCCGGGAGTTGGCGGAGATCGCCGCCCGCCAGGGCGCCGGCCAGAGCGCCCGACTGATGACATCCACCCAGACGGGCAAGTGGATGGCTCGCCTGATCGAAAAGGTGGCGGAGCGCTTCGGCGTGGTGATCACCAACAAGGTGGCGGCCCAGGCGGTACCGATCATCGGCGCCGCTACCGGTGCCACCCTGAATGCGCTGTTCACGGACTTCTACCAGGACATGGCCCTGGGCCATTTCACCGTCAAACGCCTGGAGCGAACCTACGGCGCCGAGGCGATCCGCGCGGAATTCGAAAAACAGGCGGCCCGCCAACAGCATCGCGGCTGAAGCCGCTCCTACGATCACCGTTGTAGGAGCGACTTCAGTCGCGATGCTCCCGGCATGGCCCCACCCCGGTGGTCAGTTGAACAGGCCCTTGAACCAGTCCACCACACCCTTGCCGGCCTTGTGCACGGTGCCACAGCCGTCACTCTTCTCCGGAATCGAGGCCTCCAGCATCGGATAAAGGCGGGCGCCGGCGCAGCCCTCGCCACTGGTCTTGTCGCCGGCCGGGTCCATCCACACCATTTCCACGCCCGGGGGCGGCGCCTCCGGCAGGCTGGTCTGCGGCAGCGACGCCATCAACTGGCTCCATACCGGCAGCGCGCCGGTGGCGCCGGTCACCCGGGCGCTCTGATTGTTGTCGCGGCCCACCCAGACCACCGCCAGATGGTTGCCGGAGAAGCCGGCGAACCAGGCATCGCGGTACTCATCGCTGGTGCCGGTCTTGCCCGCCACGCGCAGATCCGCAGGCAGCACCTTGCGGGCACCGCGACCGGTGCCGTCGTTGATCACCTGCTGCATGGCCCACTGAATCAGAAACGCCGGGCCGGAATCGAGCACTTCCCGGGTTTCCACCGGGTAACGGGCCAGCGGCTCGCCGTTCTTGTCGAGCACATCGGTGATGGAGCGAAGCGGCGTGGCGAAGCCACCGGTGGCCAGCGGCTGGTACCACATCGCTACCTCGAAGGGGGTCATGTTGATGCTGCCCAGCAGGATACTGGGATAGGCAGGCACCTTGCGCTTCACGCCGAGCTGATCCAGGGTCTTGACCACCTTGCCCGGCCCCAGGTCCATACCCAGCTGCACGGTGGCCTGATTACGGGAATGCACCAGAGCATCGAGCATCGGGATCGGTCCGTGGGATTCGCCGCTGAAGTTCTGGGGCGTCCAGGTGGTGCCGTTGGGCAAGGACACGCTGATCGGCTCGTCGGGGACCGGCGTGGCCAGACTGTAACGCTTGGGCTGCTCCAGGGCGGTCAGCATCACCGCCGGCTTGACCAGCGAACCGATCGGGCGCACCGCGTCCAGGGCCCGGTTGTACCCATGGTCACGAGGTTTGCGACTGCTCACCAACGCCAGCACGTCACCCTGCGAGGGCGCCACCACCACCACCGAACCATTGAGGCGGTCGCCGGAGCCGTCGATGCGATTGAGATGGTCACGCAAGGCACTTTCCGAGGCCAGCTGCGCCAGCACATCCAGGGTGGAGTGAATACGCATCCCGTCCTCGCCGAGCACTTCCGGCGGATAGTCCCGGGCCAGTTGGCGGCGCACCAGATCGATGAAGGCGGGGAAGGCATACAGGGGAGAGACGCCCCGGGGCACCACTTCCAGGTCCCGCTCCTTGTAACGCTGGAACGCCTGATCATCGAGAGCGCCTTCATCCCGGGCCACCCGCAGAACGGTATCGCGGCGGGACTTGGCACGCTCCGGGTTGCGACGCGGATCGTAATAACTGGGCCCTTTCAGCAACGCCACCAGGGTCGCCAACTGGTGAGGCTCCAGTTCCTCCAGCGGACGACCGAAGTAAAACTGCGCGCCCAGGCCCATGCCGTGGATGGCGCGGTTGCCGTCCTGGCCCAGGTACACCTCGTTCAGATAGGCCTCGAGAATCTGCTCCTTGCTGTAGTGCAGTTCGAGCAGCACCGCCATGGGCATTTCCACCAGCTTGCGCGCCAGGGTGCGGTCCTGGGTGAGCCAGAAGTTCTTCACCAGTTGCTGGGTCAGGGTACTGCCGCCCTGGACCAGCCCGCCGGCCTTGACGTTGGCGACCATGGCCCGGGCCAGGCCGCGCGGGGAAATGCCGTGGTGGTCGTAGAAATCCCGGTCCTCGGTGGCGATCAGCATCTGCACCAGCAGGGGCGGTACCCGGTCGAGGGGCACGAACACCCGGTCCTCGGTGTGCCCCGGGTGGATACTGCCGATCTGCAGCGGCTCCAGCCGCGCCACCGAGTCGCCATCGCCACCGCTCAGGCCACTGACACGGCCTCCGCTGAGCGACACCCGCAGGCGTTCCGACGGCTCGCCGCCGTCGCTGTCGCGGAAGCCACGGGTATGGATCACCAGGGTGTTGCCGTCGGTGGTGTAGCTGCCAGGCGTGGGCGCGCCGGCGGCGCGCCGGTAGCGCATCAGCTCCAGCAGCTTGAGCATGTCGTTGCGCGACAGCACCCGGCCGGGATACAGCTCCACCGGCCGGGCATAGACCCGCGCCGGCAACTGCCAGACGTGACTGTCGAAACGGTCACGCACATAGGCATCCAGATACACCAGGCCGGCGGCCGACAGCACCAGCCCGACCAAGGCCAGCTTGCCGATGAAACGCCAGCTCCACCAACGGCGCTGCCGCTGCTTAGCGGAAGTTTTCCGCTTCTTCGATGTTTTCGCTTTCTTCGCCATGGCCGCGAGTATAGAGAGACACCGGGAAGCCGCCTACGGGCGCGGTTCCGGTTTTACACTGTTAGACGGCGTCACCATAATAGGCCCCTTCGCAATCGAGTCCGGAGTCCCCGTGGAAAAGAAATACGACGTGTACGCCATCGGCAACGCCCTGGTGGATACCGAAATCGAGGTCAGCGACGAGTTCCTCGCCCGCATGGACCTGGGCAAGGGCCTGATGACCCTGGTTGACGAGGCCCGCCAGCGGGAACTTCTGGACGCCCTGGCCGGCGAAGCCGAACCACACAACCACACCTGCGGCGGCTCCGCCTGCAATACCGTGGTGGCCACCCGCTATTTCGGTGGCCGCGGCTACTACGCCTGCAAGGTGGCCGATGACGACACCGGCACCTTTTTTGTGGACGCTTTGCGCGCCGCCGGGGTGGACACCAACATGGATGGCGACCGCGAACCGGGAACCTCCGGCAAATGCCTGGTGATGATCACCCCGGACGCGGAACGCACCATGAACAGCTTCCTCGGCATTTCCCAGTTCGTCGGCAAGGGCGAACTGAACGAGGCCGCCATCGCCGCCTCCCGTTATGTCTATCTGGAAGGCTACCTGGTCAGTTCCGACAGTGCCCGCGCCGCCGCCGTGCGCCTGCGAGAGCTGGCGGAACAGCATGGCGTGCGGACCTCGCTGACGTTTTCCGACCCGGCCATGGTGCAATTGTTCCGCGACGGCCTGGTGGAGATGCTCGGCACCGGCGTGGACCTGTTGTTCTGCAACGAGGCCGAGGCCCTGGGCTTCACCGGCACCGATTCCCCGCAAGCGGCCCTGGAAGCCCTCAAACCGATGTGCAACGGCCTGGCCATGACCCTGGGCGCCCGTGGCGCCCTGCTCTGGGACGGTGAGAACACCCACCACGTGGAAGCGGAACCGGTGAAGCCGGTGGACACCAACGGCGCCGGTGACATGTTCGCTGGAGCCTTCCTCTACGCGATCACTCAGGGGCACGACTTCCCCACCGCCGGTCGCCTGGCCAGCGCCGCCTGCGCGCGGCTGATCCGCGAGTTCGGCCCGCGCCTGCCCGCCGAGGCGCATCTGGAAGTCCGCCGGCGGGTGCTGGGCGAATGAGCGCCGCGCAGCTGCGGGCGGTGTGCTCGGTGCACGACGTGGCCGACGAAAGCGCCCGGGAATTCCAGGTCGGCGACCAGTCGGTGGTGGTGGTCAAGTTCGATGGACAGTTCCACGCCTACCTGAACTGGTGCCCGCACCTGGGCATCGAGTTGAACTTCATGCCCGACCAGTTCATGGACGACGAGGGCCGTTTCCTGGTGTGCGCCAACCACGGCGCCCTGTTCGAACCGGAGAACGGCCAATGCCTGTCCGGGCCGTGCAGCGGCGACGCCCTCACCGCGGTACCCCTGGAGGTACGCGGCGAGGAAATCTGGGTGGGCCAGGCCGAGACGCCGGCATGAGCGAGACCAGTGCCAGCCACCATCCGTTCGACGACCTGACGCCGGATGTCATCCTCGACGCGGTGGATGGCGCCGGTTTCGTCACCGATGGCCGTCTGTTGGCGCTGAACAGCTTCGAGAACCGGGTCTATCAGGTAGGGCTTGAGGACGCCGAGCCGGTGGTCACCAAGTTTTACCGACCGAACCGCTGGAGCGACGATCAGATCCACGAAGAGCACGCCTTCAGCCGCTTCCTGCGCGACCAGGAGCTGCCCGTGGTGGCGCCGCTCGCCAACGGCGACGGCGAAACCCTGTTCGAGCACGCCGGCTTCCGGTTCACGGTGTTCCCGCGCCAGGGCGGGCACGCCCCGGAGCTGGACAATGACAGCCACCTTCGTCTTTTGGGCCGCACCCTGGCGCGCTGGCACGCCGCCGGCAACGATCGCCCGTTCCAGGCCCGCCCGGTGCTGGACATCCTCGCCGACAGCCGGGCGGCGGCGGACTATGTCGGCGGCGGCGTCATCGACCCCAACTTCGCCGCTCCCTACCGGGACCTGACCGCCGCCCTGCTCGACGCCATGGCCGCCCGGCTCGGCGACCACCAGTGGCCAGCGATCAACGTGCATGGCGACTGCCACACCGGCAATATCCTGTGGCGTGACGACCTGCCGCACTTCGTGGACCTGGACGACAGCCTGCGCGGCCCGGCCATGCAGGACCTGTGGATGCTGCTGTCCGGTGACCAGGAAGAGAACCGCCAGCAACTGCGGGTGCTCGCTGAAGGCTACGAGACCTTCCTGCCATTCCCCTGGGAGCAGCGCCGGCTGATCGAACCGCTGCGCACCCGCCGCCTGCTGCGCCACAGCGCCTGGCTGGCGCAACGCTGGGACGACCCGGCCTTCCCGCCGGCGTTTCCCTGGTTCGAGTCGCCCCGTTACTGGCAGGATCACCTCAATGATCTTCAGCAGGAACTGGCGGCGTTGACCTCGGACGATAACGGCTAGCGGCAATCGCGGCTGAAGCCGCTCCTACAGTGATTAAACCGGCGCGGCAGGAGCGACTCCGCTTCAGCCGCGATGTCCTTCAATATCGGTTTCCGGGGGCGCCAAGGTCACCGGCACCTCCGCATCCAGCTCGAAGCACGCCGGCGCCATGCGCGTGCGCCAGGCACGCACCTCCACGCCGGCCTCCATGGCTTCCCGCAACAGCCGCCCATAACGGGCATCGACATGGTCCGCCGGCCCGGCGGCGCGAGCCCCGCTGTGCTGCACGCAGAAAAACAGCACCGCCCGCTGGCCGGCGCGAACCACGTCCATCAGTGACAGCAGGTGCTTTTGACCACGCTCGGTGACTGAATCCGGAAAGCGGATCACCCCATGGTCCGGATCATCCGGCCCCGGCCCCAGGGTCACGTTCTTCACTTCAATATAGGTGTGCGGCGCGGCCCGTTCCCCCAGTGCCAGGTCGAAACGGCTGTCACCGAAGGTGACCTCCCGCTCCACCCCGCCGGTCGGGTCCAGCCCCGGCAGACGACCGGCGCGCAGCGCCTCCGCCACCAGGGCATTGGTGCGCCCGGTGTTGACCCCGGCCCAGTGCCCGTGGGCGACCCGGACCGCCTCCAGGGTGTGCCGGTACTTGCGTTTGTCGTTGCCGCTATCGGAAATCAACGCCGCCTGTTCCTCACCGGGCAGCACGCAGTATTTCATGGAGCCGGTGTTTGGGCAGTGCACGGTGATCTCCTCGCCGCCGGGCAAGCGCACATCGGCAAGGAAACGTTTATAACGGCGCAGCAGGGTGACGGCCATCAGTGGCGGATCGAAGTTCACCGGGCCTCCAGGTAGTTCGCCAGGCGACGCAGCGCCTCGCGCAGCCGGTCCTCGTCACAGGTATAGGCAAGGCGCAGATAACGACGCGGATCATGGCCTTCGCCAAAGTCCAGCCCCGGCGTCAACGCCACGCCCGCCTTCTCCAGCAGGTCCTGGCAGAACGCGAAGCTGTCATCGGTGTGCCGGCTCGCGTCCAGATACAGATAGAAGGCGCCCTCGGCACCGCCGACCACCGGCAAGCCTAGCGCAGGCAGAGCTTCCAGCAGCAGGGTGCGGCGGCGGTCCAGCAACTGACGGCGCTGCTCGGCGATCAGCAGGGTTTCCTCATCGAACGCCGCCAGCGCGGCGTGCTGGGCCACGGTGGCCGGCGCCAGAAACCAGTTCTGCGCCAGGCGCTCCAGCGCCGGCACCATTTCCCGAGGCGCCACCAGCCAGCCCAACCGCCAGCCGGTCATACCGAAGTACTTGCTGAAACTGTTGATCACCACGGCCTGGCCGCCATGGCGCAGCACCGTGTCGGCCGGCGCGCCGTAGCACAGGCCCTGGTAGATCTCGTCAACCACCAGGGTGCCACCTCGCTCCTCGCACCAGGCGGCCATGGCCGCGAGTTCACCGGTATCGACCCGGTTGCCGGTGGGGTTATCCGGGCTGGCCACCATGGCCAGGCGGGTGCGCGCGCCCCAATATCGGGCAAGTTTCTCCTGGCTGAGCCGGAACTGGTCACCCACGTCCAGCGGCAGCGGCTTGGGCACGCCACCGGCCAGGGTCACGAACTGGCGGTTGCAGGGGTAACCCGGATCGCACAGCAACGCCTCGTCGCCGGGGTCCAGCAGGGCCGTCATCACCAGTTGCAGAGCGCCGGAGGCACCCGGCGTGACCACCACCTGCCCGGCATCGACCGGCGCGCCAAGGCGTTGCCGGTAATCGCGGGCGATGGCTTCACGCAGCGCCGGCAGCCCCGCCGCCGGTGTATAACGGGTATCACCACGTTCCAGAGCGGCCCCGGCAGCGGCCATGATCGGCGCCGGGCAAGGAAAATCCGGCTCCCCTACTTCCAGGTGCAGAATATCCCGGCCCGCCGCTTGCAAGGCCTGAGCCCGCTCAAGTAACGCCATGACGTGAAAGGGGGGTGTTTGCCCGGCCAGCCGGGAGAGTTGGATACCACTCAAGAAAAACCTCTTTTTCCGCGGGGAAAGCTCTGATATATGTTCGTCGCTTCGACCACTGTCGGGGGGCTGGGAAAGCGCCCCGAGTTGGCTATAATCGGGCCGCCTTGAACGGCGCCGGCCAATGGTGACAAGGGTCGCAATAAAACGGTAAGGTCGAAGCTTACACTATCGTCCGTCCCGGGGCGGTACTCGCCCGGGCGAACCCGTCGGGCCGGCCTTCACCTCCGGGGGGAGCCCAGGACAGCGAGTCGCGACTATGTTAAGGGAGTTGATCAAAATGGCCACCGGTAGCAAAAGCAAAAAAAAGACGGCCAGTAAAACCGGCGCCGGGAAAAGCACCGCCAAAAAAGCGGCGGTGAAGAAGAGCCCGGCGAAGAAGGCGGCGGCCAAGGCCGCGCCGGCGAAAAAGGCCACGACCCCAAAGACGACGGCCCGGAAAAGCGCGGCGAAAAAGACGACGGTGAAAAAGGCGGCGGCGAAAAAGACCACCGCCAAGAAAGCCACCAAGAAAGCAGCGGTGAAGAAGGCCGTCGCGAAGAAAACGGCGGCGGCAAGTAAGGCCACCAGCAAGAAAACCGCGCCGAAGAAAGCCAGCGCCCGCAAGACCGCGGCCTCCCCCACTCGCAAGACCGCCACCGCCAAGAAAGCCGTGACCACGAAAACGACGGCCAAAAAGGCCGCCGTGAAGAAGACCTCGGCGAGCAAACCGGCCAGCCGCCCGGCGACCAAGACCGCTGGCAAGGCACCGGCGCGCAAGACCACGAACAGCACCACCGCGACCGCGAAAACGGCCGCGCCCCGTAAACAGACGACGGCGAAGCCCGCCGGGCCGGCCGCCAAGGCGACCGCCAAAACCAACACACAGCGTCCCACCGGGACCGCCAGGACGGCGTCCAAGAGCCAGGCAAGGGCTGCGTCCCGTTCCACCGCTTCTGATCAGGTGACATCCAAGGTGAAGAAATCCCCCGCCACCGCCGCCAAGGCGGACACGCTCATTCATGGTTTTACTCCGTACGTTCCCAAGAAAGGCGAGGAGTACATGAACGAGGCTCAACGCGCGCATTTTCGTCAGATCCTTCTGGCCTGGCGCCAGGAACTGATGGAGGAAGCCGACCGCACCATGCACCACCTTCAGGACGAAGTGGCCAACCTGCCGGACCCGGCGGACCGCGCCACCCAGGAAGAGGAATTCGCGCTGGAACTGCGCACCCGGGACCGGGAGCGCAAGCTGCTTAAGAAGATCGAGAAGGCCCTGGACCAGATCGACAAGGACGACTACGGCTTCTGCGAAGCCTGTGGCGTCGAAATCGGCATTCGCCGCCTGGAAGCCCGCCCCACCGCCGAGCTTTGCATCGACTGCAAGGAACTGGCGGAAATCAAGGAAAGACAACTGGCGGGGTGAAGCGCGCCTACGTCGGGCGATTCGCGCCCACACCATCGGGCCCGCTGCACTTCGGGTCCCTGGTCACGGCGCTGGCGAGCTGGCTGGATGCCCGCCATCACGGCGGGCGCTGGCTGCTGCGGGTGGACGATCTTGACCCACCCCGCCAGCAACCCGGCGCCGTGGACACCATCCTCCATCAGCTTGATCGCTTCGGCCTGCACTGGGACGGCGCGCCGCTCCATCAGAGCCGGCGCGCCGACGCCTATGACGCCGCGGTGGAGCGGCTGCTGGCTGGCAAACAGGCCTTTTACTGCACCCTGTCGCGCAAACAGCTCCAGGCGCTGGACAATGTCCATCCGGGCCCGGCGGCGGCCCAGCCGCCCGGACCGGACCGTGCCGTGCGTCTGACCGTGCCCGACGCGGAGCGCTGTTTCGAGGACCGTCTGCAAGGCCGGGTGTGCGCGAACCTGGCCCGCGAGGGCGGCCCCTTCGTGATTCGACGCCGCGACGGCCTGTTCGCCTATCAACTGGCCTGTGCCCTGGACGACGCCGACCAGGGCATTACCGACGTGGTGCGCGGCAGCGACCTGCTGGCCTCCACCCTGCGTCAATTACGCGTGCTGGAATGCCTGGCCGCGCCGCCGCCACGCTATGCCCACCTGCCGGTGATCATGGACCCGACCGGCGGCAAGATGAGCAAGTCCGCCGGCGCCGCCGCTCTGGACCCGGACCATCCGGCGCCCGCCTTGTTCGCCGCCCTGGCCTGTGTGGGCCTGGCGCCGGAGCCGGCCCTGGGCCGGGCCGGCATCGACGAACAACTGGCCTGGGCACGGGCCCATTGGCGCCCGGCGCTTCTGCCCGGCGGCCGACGCCAGCCGCCTCCGGCGTTTTTACGCACGGAGTGGGATTGATATGCTGGCCGTCTGGGAGCCGCCATGTATACCGACCGCCTGCTGATCATTTTCATCCTGGGCACCTACCTGCTGTCACCGGCGCTGATCGACTGGTGGAGTGAAGGCGGGCGTGCCTGGTACCGTCCGTATCTGGTCTGGCTGGGCCTGATCGCGCTCAGCTATTGGATCGCCAGGAGCCGGGACGTCGATGACCTATAGTGTTAGCGAACTGATTCTGATCGCCGGCGGCTACCTGCTGTTCCTGTTCCTGGTGGCCTGGGTCACCGAGAAAGGGCACATTCCCGCCCGACTGGTACGCCATCCGGCGGTGTTCGTGTTCTCGCTGGGGGTGTACGCCAGCGCCTGGGCGATTTACGGCTCAGTGGGCTATGCTCATGATTACGGCTACAATTTCCTGGCCTATTTCCTCGGCATTTCCGGGGTGTTCCTGCTGGCGCCGATCTTGTTGGCGCCGATCCTCCGCCTGACCACCACCTACCAGTTGAGCTCCCTGGCGGACCTGTTCGCCTTCCGTTACCGCAGCCGCCTGGCCGGTGCCCTGACCACCCTGATGATGCTGGCCGGCATGCTGCCGCTGCTGTCCATGCAGATCAAGGCGGTGGCGGAATCGATCCAGATTCTTACCGGCGAACCGGACCCGGCCTGGGTGGCATTGTGGTTCTGCCTGCTGATCACCCTGTTCGCGATCCTGTTCGGCGCCCGCCACGCCACCGCCCGGGAACGCCACGAAGGGCTGGTGGTGGCGATCGCCACGGAATCCCTGATCAAGGTAGTGGCGTTCGTGGCGGTGGCTCTGATCGGCCTGTTCGGCGTGTTCGACGGCCCCGGCGGCCTCGGCCAGTGGCTCAATGCCCACCCGGAGATGCTGTCACGGCTTTACGGTCCGCTTCAGAACGGCACCTGGCACAGCCTGATCATGGCGTTCTTCGTGTCCGCGGTGGTGATGCCACATATGTTCCACATGGCGTTCACCGAAAACCTCAACCCGCGCGCCCTGGTATCGGCAAGCTGGGCACTGCCGTTGCTGTTCCTGGTCATGGCCCTGTGCGTGCCGCTGATCCTGTGGGCGGCGCTGGCCAGCAACGCACCCACCAAACCGGACTATTTCGCCCTGGGGGTGGGACTGGCCAACGGCGGCGGCGCCGTGCTCGGCTACCTGGCCGGGCTGGCCGGCGCCAGTGGCATGCTGATCGTCGCCACCCTGGCGTTGTCCGGCATGAGCCTCAACCATCTGGTGCTGCCCGCCAGCCCGCTGAGTTCCGCCCACGATCTGTACCGCAACCTGCTCTGGACCCGCCGGGTTCTGATCGGCGCCATCCTGGCGCTGGCCTACGGGTTCTACCGCCTGGCCGGCCCCGGGCACTCCTCGGTGGAGCTGGGGGTGCTGTCGTTCGTGGCCGCGCTACAGTTCGTGCCGGGCCTTATCGGCACGCTGTTCTGGCCCTCCGGCAACCGCAGTGGCCTGTTCGCCGGTCTCGGCGTGGGCTTCGCGGTATGGGTTCTGGGATTGCTGATTCCCATGGTGTTCCCGGACTGGCGGGCCACCACCCTGATCAACGCCCTGGGATTGGACCCGGAACAGGGCATGACCCATTGGAATCAGGTGGCGGTCGCCTCCCTGAGCCTGAACGGCCTGATCTACGCCATCGTCTCCATTGTCACCCCCACCTCCCGGGCCGAACGCACCGCCGCCGAGGCCTGTGCCGTGGACAGCCTGCGCCGGCCCTATCGCTGGGACCTGGGCGCGCAGACCGTGGACGATTTCATCAAGGCTCTGAGCGGCCCGCTGGGGCCGGTAACCGCCGCCCGCGAGGTGGACATGGCGCTGCGCGACCTGCGCCTCAAGCAGGGCGAGACCCGGCCCTACGCGTTGCGGCGCCTGCGCGACCAGTTGGAAACCAATCTGTCCGGGCTGCTGGGACCGTCCGTGGCCCACCAGTTGATGGACGACAACCTGCCCTATCGGCCCCAGGAAGGAGAATCGGAGGACATCCAGTTCATCGAATCACGCCTGGAGCAATACCGGGACCGGCTCTCCGGGCTGGCGGCGGAGCTGGACAGCCTGCGTCGCTTTCACCGTCAGACCCTGCTGGAGCTGCCCATGGGCGTCATCTCCCTGGGCGCGGACGGCGAAATCATCGGTTGGAACAGGGCGGTGGAAACACTGACCGGCATCGACGCCGAACACACTATCGGCTCGCGCCTGGATCACCTGCCCGCGCCCTGGGGCGATCTGTTGGCGGAATTCAGCCGCGGCGAGTCCGAACACGACCCCCAGCGGCAACTGGAAGTGGATGGCCAGCCACGCTGGTTGAGCCTGCATCGCTCGCGCATCCACAGCCCCGGGCCCACCGAGCAGGCCGGCGGCCAGGTGCTGGTGCTTGAGGACATCACCGACCTGCGCCAGATGGAATCACACCTGGCGCACAATGAGCGGCTCGCCTCCATCGGCCGGCTGGCCGCCGGCGTGGCCCACGAGATCGGCAATCCGGTCACCGCCATCGCCTGCCTGGCACAGAACCTGGACGGTCACTGCGACGAGCAGGAACAGCGGCAAAGCGCCGGCCAGATCGTCGAGCAGACCCGCCGCATCACCCGCATCGTTGAATCCCTGGTCACCTTCAGCCACTCCGGCGGCGTGCGCGACACCATCCAGGGGCCGGTGGATCTGGCCGACACCGTCCAGGAAGCCATTGCTCTGCTGCGCCTCGACCCGGACCATCGTGGCCAGCGATTTGATAATCTGTGCCCGCGAGGGCAGGAAGTGAAGGGCGACCCGCAGCGCCTGCTACAGGTATTCGTGAACCTGCTCGGCAATGCCGCCGACGCTTGCCGGGACGAGCAACCCATCGTGGTAGGCTGCGAGCGCCATGGCGAGCGCCTGCGTATTCGCGTCGAGGACCAGGGCCATGGGGTGCCCGCGGAACTTCGCGACGCCCTGTTTGAACCGTTTGTCACCAGCAAGCCGCCGGGCCGGGGCACCGGCCTCGGTCTGGCGCTGGTTTACAGTATTATCGAGGACCATCGCGGCACGGTGCGGGTGGAAAGCCCGATCATCGACGGACACGGCACCCGCTTCGTGATCGAGTTGCCTGTTTTCGCCGGCCAGCGGTCGTCCGGAGATTAAAAAGCACGGATTAAAAGAAGGAACGGCACCATGAGCCATATCCTGATCGTCGAGGACGAGCCCGTTATTCGCGGCGCCCTGCGCAAGCTTCTGGAGCGACATGACCACTCGGTGGCGGAGGCGGAATCCGTGGAACAGGCCCATGATCAGGGCCTGACACAGTATGATCTGATCATCAGCGACCTGCGCCTGCCCGGCGAACCGGGCACCGCCCTGATCGAACTGGCGCGGCCGGTACCGGTGTTGATCATGACCAGCTACGCCAGCCTGCGCTCGGCGGTGGACGCCATGCGCGAAGGCGCCGTGGACTACATCCCCAAACCGTTTGACCACGACGAGATGCTGATGGCGGTGGAGCGGGTCCTCAAGGAGGGCCGCATCAATCGCGGCAATCAGGCTCTGCGCCGGGACCTGGAGCGCACCTATCCGGTCCACTCGATGATCGGTGAATGCGAAGCCATGCGTGATCTCAAGCACCGCATCAGCCGGGTCGGCCCCACCGAAACCCCGGTGCTGATCCTCGGCGAGGCCGGCACCGGCAAGGAACTCACCGCCCGAGCCCTGCACGAGCACAGCGAGCGTGCCTCGGCGCCGCTGGTCACGGTGCACTGCGCCGCCTTGCCCAAGGCCCTGCAACTGGAGGAATTGTTCGGCAGCGAGGAACAACCCGGTCGCATCGAGGAAGCGGACGGCGGCACCCTGTTTCTCGATGAAGTCGGTGAACTGGACCCGGAGGTTCAGAGCCGTCTGTTGACCCTGCTCGAGCAGGGAGTGATCCACCGTCAGGACTCATTGGCCCCGCGCCGCGTGGATGTGCGGGTGATCGCCAGCAGCCAGGTGGACCTGCCGGCGCGGGTCAGCGATGGCGGCTTCCGCCACGATCTCTATTACCGTCTCAACGTCATGGAGCTGGAATTGCCACCGCTGCGCGAACGCGAGGACGACATTGAGGAACTGGCCAATGCCCTGCTGGCACGCAGCCGCGAGAAAATGCATCGCGGCGAGCTCTCTTTCACCGAGGAGGCCCTGTCCGCCATGCAGCGCTATGCCTGGCCGGGCAACGTACGGGAACTGGAAAATGTGATCGAGCGGGCGGTGATTCTCAGCGAGGAGGACCGTATCGGCCCGGCCCAACTGGGCCTCAACCCCAACCGCACCCCACAGCGCCCCAGCCGGGCCAGCCTGGACCCCTCCGAGGATCTGTCCCTGGAGGACTACTTCACCCGCTTCGTGATGGAAAACCAGGACAACATGACCGAGACCGAACTGGCCCAGAAGCTGGGGATCAGCCGCAAGAGCCTGTGGGAACGGCGCCAGCGCCTCGGAATTCAACGCCCCAAACGTGGCGCCCGCCGCTGATTCCACGCCCGGAGCAAGCGATGACGAAAAATATTTCCCCATTTTCGCTCTTGCTTCCGGCGCCGTCGTCACCCCTGCTCGCCGGACTGCCCAGAAGTGTTACCTTACTACACAGCGCGGTAACAGGTGCGTTACCGCGCGCACCCCGCGCCACCACCCCATTTTTCAAAATTTCCGTAAGTCGTTGTTTTTTAAGGTTTTAACAACCTGTTGCAATGCAAAATCCATCCATGCACTATGAATCCCACGCCAGATAAACAAAACAACACGGCGGCGAAGGCTCACAATAAGAACAAGAAAAGAAGAAGAATAAACGTTGAGCCCGAAACAAATGCCGTAGCGAAAATTGGTTACGGCGCAAGGCAGAAAACAACACAAACAATAACAACAACAGAATCAGCGCATAGGGGACCACGACCAAGGTTGTGGTCCCTTTTTACTTTCAGGGCCAAGGAGGGATGGTAACCCGAAACCCGCCCCTTTCTCCAGATCGCGTGACCGGTGGCGGTCAAAAAGTGCTACCATGCCGCCTTTCATCTCGTCAGGACGTTTTTTGCTCAATGACATCCAGATTCTCAGAGCGCCCCGCGGCATTTCTTCCGCTCCTTTGGACTCGCATATCTAGACCGCTTGTACTCCTCTGGACCCGTCTCCTGGGCAAAGGTTCCGCCACCCGGCCCCGGCTTCCCCAGGCGCGGATCATTCCCCGGGACCAGCACTCCATTTCCCGCAAGGACGTCTCCCGGGCGGCCCTCAATGTGCTCTACGGGCTGCACAAAGCCGGTTTCGAGGCCTACCTGGTGGGCGGCTGCCTGCGTGATCTGCTCAGTGGCCGCAAGCCCAAGGACTTCGACGTGGTCACCGACGCCACCCCCGATGAAGTGCACCGGCTGTTCAAACGCAGCCGCATTATCGGCCGGCGCTTCCAGATCGTGCATGTGCGCTTTGGCCGCGAGGTGATCGAGGTCTCCACCTTCCGGGCCTTCCAGCGCGACGACCTGGACGAGGACCAGCACCTGGCCCACGAGGAAACCGGCCTGGTGCTGCGCGATAACGTCTGGGGCTGCATCGAGGAAGACGCCCTGCGCCGCGACTTCACCATCAATGCCCTCTATTACAATATCGCCGATTTCGCGCTCTACGATTTCGTTCAGAGCCGCCGTGACATCGAAAAAGGCGTGATCCGCCTGATCGGCGATCCTGAGCAGCGTTACCGGGAAGACCCGGTGCGCATGCTGCGCGCTGCCCGATTCGCCGCCAAGCTGGGCTTCGAGCTTGAGCCCGCCACCGCCGGCCCCATCCCGCGCCTCGCCGAACTGCTGCTTCAGGTACCACCGGCACGCCTGTTCGACGAAGTGCTCAAGTTGTTTCTCAGCGGCCATGCCCGCGCCTCCTTTACCCAGTTGCGCCACCTGGGGCTGTTCCCGTTCCTGTTTCCGGAAACCGAGGAATGCCTGAACGGTGAGCAAGGCGAACTCTGGGAACGGCTGATCCTGGCCGCCATGGACAACACCGACCGGCGCCTGGCCGAGGACAAGCCGGTAACGCCGGCCTTCATCCTGGCGGTACTGCTGTGGCCGGTGGTGGTGACGCGTTTCGACAAGCTGCGCGCCGATGGCATGCCGCCAGCGCCGGCGCTGCACAAAGCCGCCGGCTGGGCCCTGGCCCGCCAGGTGGACCACACCGCCGTGCCGCGCCGCTTCTCCACGGTGATGCGCGAAATGTGGGATTTGCAACAACGGCTGCCCCGCCGGGGCGGCAAACGGGCGGATACGCTGCTGCAGCATCCACGCTTCCGCGCCGCCTATGACTTCCTGCTGCTACGCGAGGACGCCGGTGAAATCAAGGCCGGCCTGGGAGCCTGGTGGACCCGCTATCAGCAGCTCGACGAGCAGGACCGCTACGACATGGTCCAGGCCCTGGGCCCCAACCAGGGCAGTGGCGGGGGTGGCGGCGGGAATGGCGGCCGACGCCGCCGGCGCCGGCGGCCCCGCTCTTCCGGCAACAAGGACTGACCCCATGGTGGTGATCGGCCTGGGCAGCAACCTGAACGATCCGCAGGCTCAGGTCACGGCGGCCCTGAAGGCCCTGGCCGGCCTTCCCGATACCCGCCTGAGCGGCCACTCCGACCTGTACAGCACCGCGCCGGTGGGGCCCCAGGACCAGCCCGACTACGTTAACGCGGTGGCGCTGCTGGAAACCGCCCTTGATCCGCTCACCCTGCTCGACGCTCTCCAAGGCCTGGAACAGGCCGCCGGCCGCGAGCGCCGCCGCCACTGGGGCGAGCGCACCCTGGACCTGGATGTGCTGCTGTGGGGCGAGGCGACGATCCGCCTGCCAAGACTGGTGGTGCCGCACCCGGAAATGACCCGCCGCGCCTTCGTGCTGCGCCCGCTGCTCGACCGGCTGCCGGATTGCCGCTTGCCGGACGGCACTGCGCTGGCCGACCATTGGGCATCGGTGTCCGATCAGCCGCTGCATCGGCTGCACCGCCTGGAGGAGGATGAGTTTGCTGACTGAACGCATCAACCGGCTGCGCGCCAGTGGCGACCTGCCCCGCTTCATCGCCGTGGAAGGCCCGATCGGCGTGGGCAAGACCACCCTCACCCGCCGACTGGCGGACACCTTCGGCTTCGACACCCTGCTCGAACAGGCCGAGGACAATCCGTTCCTGACCCGCTTTTATCAGGACCCGGCCCGCTACGCCCTGCAGACCGAGCTGTTCTTCCTGTTCCAGCGTGCCGATCAGCTGCGTCAGTTGCGTCAGCAGGATCTGTTCACCGGCCCCAAGGTGGCGGATTTCCTGATCGACAAGAACCGCCTGTTCGCCGAGGTGAACCTGGACGAGGACGAGTTCGAGCTGTACGACAATGTCTACCGGCACATGCTGCTGGACGCCCCGGCGCCGGATCTGGTGATCTACCTGCAAGCCCCCACCGGCGTGCTGCGCCAGCGGGTTCAGAAACGGGGCAACGATTTCGAGCAGCGCATCGACCCGGACTACCTGGCCCGCCTCAACGACGCCTACACCCGTTTCTTCCACTTCTACGACGGCGCCCCGCTGCTGATCGTCAACGCCGCCGAGATTGATCTGGTCGATGGCGAGGCGGACTATCAACAGTTGGTGGACGAGTTGCTGGACATCCGCACGGGGCGACACTATTTTAACCCCCGCCCGCTGGTATAGCGTCCCAAGGGAGCTCCCATGCCCGTTACCATCCGCACCCTCAAGAAACGCAAGGAGGACGGCGAAAAATTCTCCGTCCTGACCGCCTATGACGCCACTTTCTCGCGCCTGATCAGCGAGGCCGGGGTGGACGCCATGCTGATTGGCGACTCCCTGGGCAACGTGGTCCAGGGCCGCGACAGCACCGTGCCGGTGACCCTGGAACAGATGGTCTACCACACCGAGTGCGTGGCGCGCGGCAACCAGGGCAGCCTGATCATCGCCGACGTGCCCTTCATGGGCGCCGCCACTCTGGAACGTACCCTGGAGGCGGCCACCGCGCTGATGCAGGCCGGCGCCAACGTCATCAAGCTGGAAGGCGGCGCCTGGCTGGCCGACGCGGTCAAGGTATTGAAACGCAACGGTATTCCGGTGTGCGCGCACCTGGGCCTGACGCCGCAATCGGTGAATGCCTTCGGCGGCTACCGGGTGCAGGGCAAGGACGAGCATGGCGCCCGGGAGCTGCTGGATGCCGCCTGCGAGCTGGACCGTGCCGGCACCGCCCTGTTCGTGCTCGAGTGCGTGCCACGGGTGCTGAGCGCGGAGATCACCGCCGCCGTGGAAGCGCCGGTGATCGGCATCGGCGCGGCGCCGGAGTGCGACGGCCAGGTGCTGGTGATGCACGACATGCTGGGCCTGAACCCTCGCCCGGCCCGCTTCGTGAAGGATTTCATGCCAGACGGTGGCGGCGATCTGGCCGGTGCCTTCCGCGCCTACCACGAGGCCGTCAAGGACGGCCGCTTCCCCACCGACGAGCACTGCTTCTGACCATGGAACGACTGCACGCTGTCGCCGAGGTGCGCGAGCGCGTGACGCAATGGCGTCGCGAAGGCCGCGCCGTCGGCCTGGTGCCCACCATGGGCAATCTTCATGACGGCCACTTGAGCCTGGTCCGGGAGGCCCGGCGCCACTGCGAAAGGGTGGTGGTCTCGGTGTTCGTCAACCCCACCCAGTTTGGTCCGGGGGAAGACTTCGACGCCTACCCGCGCACCCTGGAAGCGGACGCCGAACGGCTCCGCGAGGCCGGCGTGGAAATGCTGTTCGCGCCCACCGTGGAGGCCATGTACCCGCTTGGCGCCAACCGCACCTGGGTGGAAGTGGACGCCCTTGGGGATCACCTGTGCGGCGCCGACCGGCCCGGCCATTTCCGTGGCGTGGCCACGGTGGTCAGCAAACTGTTCAACATCGTGCAGCCGGACGTGGCGGTGTTCGGCGAGAAGGACTTCCAGCAGCTCGCCATCCTGCGCCGCATGGCCACCGAATTGCTGTTCCCGATCCGCATCATCGGCGCGCCCACCGCCCGCGAGGCGGACGGCCTGGCGATGAGTTCGCGCAACGGTTTTCTCACCGAAACGGAGCGTGCCCGGGCACCGCTGCTGCAACAGCATCTGCAGGATGCCCGCCGCGCCGTGGAACAGGGCGAGCGCGACTTCCGGGCCCTGGAGAAACGCCTCACCGTGTCCCTGGCAGACCATGGCTTCGAGGTGGATTACCTGACCGTGGCCAATGCCGACACGCTGGCCCCGGCGGGCCCGGACGACCGGGACCTGCTGATCGCCGCCGCCGCCCGGCTGGGCAAGCCGAGATTGATCGACAATCTGACGTTGTCACTGCCGGCGGGCTGATACACTCATCCCCCGCTGGTCAGGAAACAGGCTGTTTTCTTGTATGTGACCGGGGGTTCATGCATACTGCCGGCCCCTCGCGGAGGCCGGCCCGACGGGCCCGCCCGGGGTTGTTCAGAGAGGTACCCGACATGCAGTGCACCATGCTGAAAGCCAAGTTGCACCAGGCCCGCGTAACCCACGCGGAACTCGAGTATGAAGGCTCCTGCGCCATCGACGGCGAGTTGATGGACATGGCCGGTATCCTGGAGTACGAGCAGATCCAGATCTACAACCTGGATAACGGGGAGCGCTTCGAAACCTACGCCATTCGTGGCGAGGAAGGCTCCAAAATCATCTCCGTGAACGGCGCCGCCGCCCACAAGGCGCAGCCGGGTCACCGGGTGATCATCTGCGCCTACGCCGGCTACAGCAGTTCCGAGCTGATCAATTACAAGCCGCGCCTGATCTACATGGGCGAAGGCAACGCGGTGAAAGGCAGCAGCAACGCGATTCCCGTGCAGGTGGCCTGACTTCCGCGCGGCTCCCGCCGCCTCGACCGTTTTGCACGGTTGACCCTTTCATGAACGCCGGCCCTCGCGCCGGCGTTTCTTTTTATAGCCTTTTCGCGCCCTTCAGCAACGTCCCATGCTAACCACCCCGCCGATCGCGGCCATTGTTCTTTAGTCGTAGTCCGGGGTGCAGGCCCTTCGTATCCGATCTACAGTATGTATAACCACGGGCTTTATAGACCATGGTGGAATTCAGTCCGGTCGACGCGAACGGGATAATGCGTCGCCATACGAATACGGCTCCCGCGTCACGCGGGAATAACAAATACCAGCGGGCAGTACGAAGGAGGCAGTTATGTCAGAGAAGAAGATTCACCCGGTTCCGGAGGCGTTCAAGCGCCAGACCCTGATGGATCGGGCCACCTACGATCGCTGGTACGAGCAATCCGTGCGCGACCCGGACACCTTCTGGGCGGAACGCGCCGACGAGCTGCTCGACTGGCGGACCCGCTGGGACACCGTCAGCGACTGGGACTTCAAGGAAGGCCGCGCGGCCTGGTTCCAGGGCGCCAAACTGAACGCCTGCTACAACTGCGTGGACCGCCACCTGCCCAAGCGCGCCAATCAGACCGCCATCATCTGGGAAGGTGACGAGCCGGACCAGGACAAGCACATCACCTATCAGGAGCTGCTGGAGCACGTTTCACGGCTGGCCAACGTACTCAAGGAACGCGGCGTCAAGAAAGGCGACCGGGTGGTGATCTATATGCCGATGATTCCGGAAGCGGCCTACGCCATGCTGGCATGCGCGCGCATCGGCGCCATCCATTCCGTGGTGTTCGGCGGCTTCTCGCCGGAAGCGCTCAAGGATCGCATCCAGAACGCGGGGGCCTGCACGCTGATCACCGCCGACGAGGGCGTGCGCGGTGGCAAGATCGTGCCCCTCAAAGCCAACGCCGACAAGGCCATGAACGGTGGCGACGGCGTGCACACCTGCGTGGTGGTGCGGCGCACCGGCAACGGCGTGGACTGGAAAGACAGCCGCGACGTCTGGTACCACGAGGCGGTGCAACAGGTCTCCGATCAGTGCGAGCCGGAATGGGTGGAAGCCGAGGACCCGCTGTTCACTCTCTACACCTCCGGTTCCACCGGCAAGCCCAAGGGCGTGCTGCACAGCACCGCCGGCTACATGCTGCAGGCGGCGCTCACCCACAAATACGTGTTCGACTATCACGAAGGCGACATCTACTGGTGCACCGCCGACGTGGGCTGGATCACCGGCCACAGCTACATTGTCTACGGACCACTGGCCAACGGCGCCACCACGGTGATGTTCGAGGGCGTGCCCACCTACCCGGACGCCTCCCGCCACTGGCAAGTGGTGGACAAACACAAGGTCAACATCTACTACACCGCGCCCACCGCCATCCGCGCCCTGATGGGCCAGGGCGACGAGCCGGTGCGCAAGACCGACCGCTCCAGCCTCAAACTGCTGGGCACCGTGGGCGAACCGATCAACCCGGAAGCCTGGGAGTGGTACTACCGGGTGGTGGGTGAAAACCGCTGCCCGATCGTGGACACCTGGTGGCAGACCGAGACCGGCGCCATCATGATCGCGCCGCTGCCCGGCGCCGTGGACCTGAAACCCGGCTCCGCCACCCTGCCCATGTTTGGCGTGCAACCCGCTCTGATGGACCCGGACGGCAAGGAGCTGGAAGGCGCCAACGCCGGCAACCTGGTGATCAAGGCCAGCTGGCCGAGCCAGATCCGTACCGTGTATGGCGACCATCAGCGCATGATCGACACCTACTTCAGTGCCTACCCGGGGTATTACTTCACCGGCGACGGCGCGCGCCGGGACGAGGACGGCTACTACTGGATCACCGGCCGCGTGGACGACGTGCTCAATGTGTCCGGCCACCGACTGGGCACCGCGGAGATCGAATCCGCGCTGGTACTGCACAAGAGCATCTCCGAGGCCGCCGTGGTGGGTTACCAGCACGACGTGAAGGGCCAGGGCATCTACGCCTATGTGTCGCTGATGAGCGGCTCCGAGGGCAGTGACGACCTGATCACCGAACTGCGCGAACTGGTCACCCAGGAGATCGGCCCGATCGCCAAGCCGGACCTGATCCACTTCGCGCCGGGCCTGCCCAAGACCCGCTCCGGCAAGATCATGCGCCGCATCCTGCGCAAGATCGCCGCCGACGAGCTGGACTCCCTGGGCGACACCTCCACCCTGGCCGACCCGTCCGTGGTGGACCAGCTGATCAAGACCCGCAAGAACGGCAACGGCGACTAACGCCGGCCAGGCCACCATGAACAAGGGCGCCTTAACGGCGCCCTTTTTTATTCTCGCGGATCAGCGGCATTGCCGTAGAAGCGACCGGGCGGCGTACCGCGTCCCAAAAAGCTACGCAGTCGCCGGCCGGCTGTGCTTGAGCAGCAACACCAGCGGTATCGCCGCCATGTTGATCCACATAAGCAACCGGAAATCATTCATGTAGCTGATTTCCGCCGCCTGCGCCATCAGGGTCTGATAAAGCGCCGCCGGCACGCCACCCACCATGTCCTTCATCGGCAGCCCCTGGCTGATCCAGGCACCCAACTGAACATGCTCGCCCAACTGCTGCTGGTTAATCCACATGTTACGCGACAGCATGGCGGTCATGATCGAGATGCCCACGCTGGAACCCAGGTTGCGGGACAGGGAAAACAGCGACGCGCCCTCGGTGCGCAATTCAGGCTTGAGAGTGGCGTACGTGAGCGCGCTGGCGGGCACGAACACCAAGCCCAGCCCCAGGCCCTGGAGCACGCCGGTCCAGACCAGCATGTCGCGGCTCACTTCCAGGGTGAACCCCGCCATTTCATGCAGCGACGCGGTGATCAGCACCAGGCCGACCACCACCAGCACGCGGGGGTCCAGGCGGGTTCGCATCAGCCGCCCCACCAGCATCATCGAGAACATGGAACCCAGCCCCCGGGGCGCCAGCACCAGGCCGGTGGTCACCGCCGGATAGTCCTTCCATTGCTGCAGGAACGGCGGCAGCAGGGCCATGGTGGCGAGCAGGATGATCCCGACCACGAAGATGAACACCACGCCGGTGAGGAAATTACGGTCCTTGAACAGACTCAGGTTGATGAACGGGTCCTTGCGGGTCAGCGAGTGGACCAGAAACAGGTAGAAGCCCAGCATGGCCAGCAGCGCCTCGAGCTGAATCTCGAAACTCTCGAACCATTTCTCCTGCTCGCCCCGGTCGAGCATCAGTTGGAAGGCGCCGATGGCCAGGCCCAGATAGGCGAAGCCCATCAAGTCGAAGCGGATCTTACGGGTTTCCGTTTCCGCCACGCTGAGCCAGATACCGGCGAACGCCAACAACCCGAACGGCAGATTGATGTAGAACACCCAGCGCCAGCTGTACCACTCGGTGAGCCAGCCGCCCAGGGTGGGCCCCAGAATCGGCCCCACCATCACGCCCATGCCCCAGATCGCCATGGCCTGGCCGTGTTTCTCCACCGGGTAGGCATCCAGCAGCACGGACTGCGACAACGGCACCAGAGCGGCACCGAAGATGCCCTGCAGGATGCGGAACATGACCATCTGGTCCAGGTTGGCGGATAGCCCGCACAGTCCCGACGCCACCGTGAACCCGGCCACCGACCAGAGGAACAGCTGACGCCGGCCCAACCGCCCGGCGAAGAAACCCACCGCCGGCGTCATGATCGCCGCCGACACGATGTAGGAGGTCAACACCCAGGTAATCTGGTCGGTACTCGCCGACAGGCTGCCCTGCATGTGCGGCAGGGCCACGTTGGCGATGGTGGTATCCAGCACCTGCATGATCGTGGCCAGCATGATGCTGGCCGTGACCAGGCGCTGGTCGTTAATGCGTGGCATCGGCGGTCCTGGCCGGTTGCGCCGGGTCATCGGCGAACAACGACGCCCCGGTATCGATGGAAATCTCCGCGCTCATGCCGGCACGCAGCGGTGGCTTGCCATCCAGGTCGGTAAGCTGGAGCTTCACCGGTACCCGCTGCACCACTTTCACCCAGTTGCCGCTGGCGTTCTGGGGCGGGATCAGCGCGTATTCGGAACCGGTGGCCGGGCTCAGACTCTGCACCCTGGCCTTCCAGGTCACGCCGGGATAAGTATCCACCTCCACCTCGACCTCCTGGCCCTCACGCACGTTGGTGAGCTGGGTTTCCTTGAGGTTGGCCTCGACCCAGGCGGAGCCGTTCTTGGCCAGGGTGAACACCGGCACCCCGGCGTTGACCCGCTCGCCCAGCATGGGCGTGGAGCCGCCGATGACCCCATCCGAGGGCGCCACGATGCGGGTGTGCGCCAGATCGTAGCGGGCTTTCTCCAGCTTGGCGGTGGCCGCCTGATAGTCCGGGTGTTCTTCCACCGCCACATCCGGCCCGCCGCCCAGACGGGCCTTGAGGCTGGCCAGCTCCTGGCCGATCACATCCCGCTGGGAGCGGGCCTGATCACGTTTCTGTTCAGCGCCGTCCAACTGGGATTTGGACACCGCCACCCGATCCAGCCCCTGGAAACGATCCAGTTCGCGCTGGTAGTAAGCCAGATCCCGACGCGCCTGGTCTTGCTGGGCTTCCAGGCGCGCATAGTCGGCGCGCTCGGAAAGAATCCGATTGCGCACCGCCTGCTGGTCGGCACGGGCTTCCTCCAAGGCGATCCGGTAGGGCTCCGGATCCACCTCGGCGAGCACCTGACCTTTCTTCACCGCCTGGTTGCGGTCCACCGTGACGCTGACCAGCGGGCCGCTCACATCGGCGGTCAGCGATACCATATCGATCTTTACATAGGCGTTCTCGGTGCCGACATAGCGCCGGCCGCCAAACACCAGCCAGAGCACCACGACCAGGGCGACGATCAGGCCCAGGCCCATGGCGAAGCGGCGATTTCGTTGCGTGGTGGTCACGTCGTTATTCCTCTTTTTCGGTTCGCTGGCAAAGATTGGCGCGCATACGGCCCAGCACGCGCACCAGGATGTCGATGTCGTCGGCCTCGATGCCCGCCAGGGCTTGATGACGGACGCCCATGGCCAGTTCGCGCAGGCTCTCCAACGCCGGCGCCGCCTGATCGGTGAGGTACAGGCGCAGCCGGCGGCGGTCGGTCTGATCCACGCGGCGCTCCACCAGGCCCTCTTCCTCCAGGCGCTCCAACTGGCGGGTCAGGGAAATCGGCGCCACATCCATGATTTCGGCCAGGGCGGCCTGGTGAATGCCCTCCCGGAGCGACAGGTTCCAAAGCACCTGCCAGCGGGCGCGGGTCAGGCCCTGGGCCCGAGCGCGCCGGTCGAATTCCCGACGCAGCATGCGCGCCACATCGTGCAGCCCCAGGCCCACGGTGGTGTCTTTGTTCATGGGAGACCCCATTCATAAGGAAACTTATAATAAGCAAGCTTATTACATGAAGACCATTAAGGCAACTTGCTTTATATTCTTTGCAAAGGGGGAAAGGAGGAAGGAATCATGGGCGCCCCCACGCACAGCGGGGGCGCGGCGGGCGGGAATCAGCGCGTCGTGGCGCCGCTCTGGTTCAAGGACAAGGTGTCGGTTTCCTGGCCGGCCGCCTCGTCCCCGGCGGGCACGACCTCCTCACCCGGTGCGGCCTCCAGAGGCGCCAGCAGCGGCTGCGCCACCGGTACGCTATCCAGTCCTACCTGGAGACTGTCGTCGAGCTTCCACATGGCACCAGTGGCCGGATCAACGATCAGAATACCCAGCAAGCCGCCGATCAGAATGTTGCCGAAGTACCAGCCATCCAAATTCGCGTCCAGGGGAGAAATCGTGCCCTGATAGCCCTCTTTCTCGAAGGACACCTGATAACGGGCACTGGAAAAGAACCCGTGCTTGGCCCGCAGGGTCACGGTGTCCGGCGTGGTCCCCGCCGCCACCCGTTTGCCATCGTGAATATCGGTGATCACGTATTCGGCCCGATCCGGCGAGCTTTGGATGCTCACCGGGTAGCTGGAATCAGAAACAATGGACGCGCAACCCGAAAGATGAATCGTGGCGGCCAACGCCGCCGTTCCCATTATGGTTTTCATGGATGTATTCCCTTCCATTTGGTCAAAAAAAAGCCCGCCTGATAGGCGGGCTTTTCATTCTAGCCAAATGTAAAAGGATTGTAATATCCGTTTACGCTTCCTTGGCTTCCTTCATGGACAGCTTGATGCGGCCACGCTGGTCCACGTCCAGGACTTTCACCTTGATGATGTCGCCCTCGTTGACGTAGTCGGTGACCTTCTCCACGCGCTCCTCGGCGATCTGGGAGATGTGCAGCAGGCCCTCGGTGCCCGGCATGATCTGCACGAAGGCGCCGAAGTCCACCACGCGCATCACCTTGCCTTCGTAGATCTTGTCGATCTCGGCCTCGGCGGTGATCTCCTCCACCCGGCGCTGGGCCTCGGCGGCCGCTTCGCGGGTTTCACCGTAGATCTTCACGCTGCCATCGTCCTCGATGTCGATGGTGCATTTGGTCTCTTCGGTGAGAGCGCGGATGGTGGCGCCGCCCTTGCCGATCACGTCGCGGATTTTCTCCGGGTTGATCTTCAGGGTGATCAGGGTGGGCGCGTTCTCGGACACCTGGCTGCGCGATTCGCTGATCGCCTTGCTCATTTCGCCGAGGATATGGAGGCGGCCTTCGCGGGCCTGGCCCAGGGCCTTCTCCATGATTTCCTCGGTGATACCCTCGATCTTGATGTCCATCTGCAGGGCGGTAACACCGCGCTCGGTGCCGGCCACCTTGAAGTCCATGTCGCCGAGGTGGTCCTCGTCGCCAAGGATGTCGGACAGCACCGCGTAGCGACCGTCTTCTTCCTTGACCAGGCCCATGGCGATACCGGCCACCGGAGCGCTCAGCGGCACGCCGGCGTCCATCAGCGCCATGGAGGTACCACACACGGACGCCATGGAGGAAGAACCGTTGGATTCGGTGATCTCGGACACCACGCGAATGGTGTACGGGAAGTCCTGCTCGTTGGGCACCACCGCTTCCACGCCACGGCGGGCGAGACGGCCATGGCCGATCTCACGACGCTTGGGAGAGCCGATCATGCCGGTCTCGCCGACGCAGTACGGAGGGAAGTTGTACTGCAGCATGAAGTGGTCCTGACGGGCCCCTTCCAGCGCGTCGATCAGCTGGGCATCGCGCATGCCGCCCAGGGTGGCGGTGACGATGGCCTGGGTCTCGCCACGGGTGAACAGGGCGGAACCGTGGGTCTTGTTGAGCACGCCCACCTGGCAATCGATGGGACGCACGGCGTTCAGGGCACGGCCGTCGATACGCGGCTTGCCGGACACCACCGCTTCGCGGACCACGCTCTTCTCGATCTTGCCGAACAGGTCCTTCACTTCGCCGGCTTCCGGCGCGCCGTCCTGCTCGGTGGCGAACTCGGCCACGCAGGCATCACGCAGCTCGCCGACTTTCTGCTGACGGGACATCTTGTCGGTGATGGTGTAGGCCTCGGCCAGCGGGGCCTGGTATTTGCTCTGAATCACCGACTTCAGCTCGGTGTTTTCCGGGGCCGGCTGCCAGTCCCAGGCGGGGGTGCCCACCTCGGCGGCGAACGCCTTGATACCCTCGATCAGGGCCTGCATTTCCTGGTGGCCGAACAGCACGGCGCCCAGCATCTGGTCTTCGCTGAGTTCCTCGGCTTCGGACTCCACCATCAGCACGGCGGCTTCGGTGCCGGCCACCACCAGATTCAGGTTGGAGGCTTCCAGCTCGGAGTAGCTCGGGTTGAGCAGGTAGAAACCGTCCTTGAAGCCCACGCGAGCGGCGCCGATGGGGCCGTTGAACGGAATGCCGGAGATCGCCAGGGCGGCGGAGGTGCCGATCATGGCGGCGATATCCGGGTCCTGGTTCTTGTCGGAGGACATCACCGTGGCCACCACCTGGACTTCATTCATGAAGCCTTTCGGGAACAGCGGGCGGATCGGCCGGTCGATCAGGCGGCAGGTGAGGGTTTCTTTCTCGCTGGGCCGGCCTTCGCGCTTGAGGAAGCCCCCGGGAATGCGCCCGGTGGAGTAGGTCTTTTCCTGGTAGTTCACGGTCAGGGGGAAGAACGGCTTGTTCGGATCCGCTTCTTTCTTGCCAACCACGGTGACCAGTACCTGGGTTTCACCAATGGTCACCATCACGGCGGCGGTGGCCTGGCGGGCGATGCGCCCCGTTTCCAGCACCACGTTGTGGTCGCCGTATTGAATTTCCTTGCGCACTATATTGAACATATCGCTTCTCTTCGTTTCGTCGTCTCTTTTCTTCGACTGCGCGACGTTGCTCTCTCGTCGCTATCGCTCATGCTTTCCGTTACATGCCGGGGCATCATAACCCGGCGCTGGCCGGCACCGAAGCCTTTTAGCGGCCAGAAAACCACCACCCAGAAACAAAGGAAGCCCGGCACGGGGCCGAGCTTCCAATGTCACCAAGGTCAGGGGCTCGCTTAGCGGCGCAGGCCCAGACGCTCGATCAGCTTCAGGTAGCGATCGCGGTTCTTGCCGGCCAGGTAGTCCAGCAGCTTACGGCGCTGGTTTACCATGCGGATCAGGCCGCGACGGCTGTGGTGATCCTTGTGGTGATCCTTGAAGTGACCTTGCAGCTGGTTGATGTTCTCGGTCAGCAGGGCGATCTGAACTTCCGGGGAACCGGTATCGCCTTCTTTGAGGCCGAAGTCCTTCAGGATTTGTGCTTTTTGCTCGTTGGTCAAAGCCATGATCATTGCTCCAATATGCAGTTCATGTCACGGTCGGCCGTGCATATTTACAGCCGCCGCCTTCAGGAAACCAGACGACGAGGGGCGATCCGCCCGTCCTCCAGTACTTCACCGACACCCATGAAGGTGTCCGTGGAAGCTTCATAAATACTGACCCAGCCGTCCAGCGGCCGGTCACTGGTCATCACCGGCTGCCCCTGACGCAGGTAATACGCCGAGGTCTCGCCCAAGGCAACGCGCGGCCAGTCTGCCACGCTGGTGGATAAAGGCAAGAGCAATTCATCAATCGCCTCGAAGCCACCGGCGGCCTTGATTTCGCCAAGCTGCTCCAGGGTCAGCATGCGCTCCGCCGGGTAAGGGCCGGCGGACAGCCGCCGCAGAGCCGCCACATGGGCGCCGCAACCGAGCATCTCGCCCAGGTCCTCGACCAGGGAGCGCACATAGGTGCCCTTGGAACAGGCCACCTCGAAACTGACCCGGTCGCCCTCTTCCAGGCGCGCGTCACTGATCTCGTGAATCGTGACCCGGCGCGGCTTGCGCTCCACGGTGATGCCCTCGCGGGCCAGTTTGTAGAGCGGCGTGCCGTTGTGCTTGATCGCCGAGTACATGCTCGGCACCTGCTCGATCTCGCCCAGGAAACGATCCAGCGCTTCCAGCACCCGGGCCTCGGTGACCTCCACCGGCCGGGTTTCGCGAACCTCGCCGTCGGCGTCGCCGGTTTCCGTGCTCACGCCCAATTGGGCGGTGACCTGGTAACGCTTGTCCGCGTCGAGCAGAAACTGACTGAACTTGGTCGCCTCGCCGAAACAGATCGGCAACATGCCGGTGGCCAGAGGGTCCAGGCTCCCGGTATGGCCGGCCTTGGCGGCGGCGAACATCTTCTTGGCCATCTGCAGGGCACCATTGCTGGTTACGCCCTGGCTCTTGTCGAGCAACAGAATGCCATTGAGATTACGACCTCCACGGCGCCGTCTTCCCACTGTTCTTGCTCCGTGATCAATCGTTATCGGGGTTGGTGTCGTCTTCCGGGCGCAATTCCCGGTCCTCGGCGCGAGCTTCGTCGATCAGCTTGGACAGCTCCGACGCCCGCTCCGGGGTCTTGTCGTAGTGAAACCGCAGGCGCGGCGTGATGCGGGTGTTCAGCGTCTGGGCCAGCGCCGTGCGCAGGAAGCCGGCGGCGCCGGACAGCACCTGCTCCGCCTCCAGGCCGGCGTCCTCGCCCTCGCCAAGCAGCGTGAAATACACGTCGGCGAAGGCCAGATCCCGGGCCACGGTCACGTCCTGCACCGTCACCAGCCCGACCCGCGGGTCCTTCAGTTCAAACTGAAGCACCCGGGACAGCTCGCGCTGGATCTGGTCGGCGACACGGTCGGTGCGCTGAAAACCACTGGGGCGACGATGACGGCTCATGGCTGGGCGCGCCTACAGGCTGCGCGCCACCTCCTTCACTTCGAACACCTCGATCTTGTCGCCTTCCTTGACGTCGTTGTAGCTCTTCACGGCGATGCCACACTCGATACCGCTGCGAACTTCCTGGACATCGTCCTTGAAGCGGCGCAGGGATTCCAGCTCGCCCTCGAAGACCACCACGTCGTCGCGCAGCACGCGGATCGGACGGTTCCGGTAGAGGGTACCCTCCACCACCATGCAGCCGGCCACGGCGCCGAACTTGGAGGAGCGGAACACATCCCGCACCTCGGCGACACCGAGGATCTCCTCGCGTTTCTCCGGCGCCAGCAGACCGCTCATGGCCTGTTTGACGTCGTCGATCAGCTCGTAGATCACGCTGTAGTAGCGCAGGTCGATGCCTTCCTGCTCGCACAGCTTCTTGGCCTTGCTGTCGGCACGCACGTTGAAGCCGAGCAGTACCGCCTCGCTGGTCATCGCCAGGTTGACGTCGGATTCGTTGATCGCGCCCACGCCGGCGGACACCAGGCTCACCTTCACTTCGTCGGTGGACAGGTCGTTGAGCGCGCCGATCAGTGCTTCCAGGGAGCCGCGCACGTCGGTCTTGAGCACGATATTGACCTGGCTGGCCTCGGCGCTGCCCATGTTCTCGAACAGGTTCTCCAGCTTGGAGGCCTGCTGACGCTTGAGCTTGACGTCGCGGTCGCGATCCTGCCGGAATTCCGCCACTTCGCGGGCTTTCTTCTCGTCCGGCACCACCTGGATCTGCTCGCCGGCTTCCGGCGCGCCGTCCAGACCCAGCACCTCCACGGGAATGGAGGGGCCGGCTTTTTTGACCGGTTGACCGTTTTCGTCGACCAACGCCCGGACACGACCATAGTGCGCGCCGGCCAGCAGCATGTCGCCGACATTAAGCTCACCGGATTGGATCAGCACGGACGCCACGGTGCCACGGCCTTTCTCGACGCGGGACTCGATCACCACGCCGCTGGCCGGGCCTGAATCCGGCGCCTTGAGCTCCAGCAGTTCCGCCTGCAGCAGCACCGCTTCGAGCAGATCGTCGACACCCTGGCCGCTGTGCGCGGACACGTTAACGAACTGATACTCACCGCCCCATTCCTCGGGGATCACATCCTTGCCGGCCAGTTCGTTCTTGACCCGGTCCGGATCGGCGCTTTCCTTGTCGATCTTGTTGACCGCGATGATCAGGGGAATACCGGCCGCCTTGGCGTGGTTGATCGCCTCCTCGGTCTGCGGCATCACACCGTCGTCGGCGGCTACCACGATGATGGCGATGTCGGTGGCCTTGGCACCGCGCGCGCGCATCGCCGTGAAGGCGGCGTGGCCCGGGGTATCCAGGAAGGTGATCATGCCCTTGTCAAGCTGCACATGGTAGGCACCGATGTGCTGGGTGATACCCCCGGCCTCGCCGGCGGCCACCTTGGCCTTGCGGATGTAATCCAGCAGCGAGGTCTTGCCGTGGTCCACGTGGCCCATGATGGTCACCACCGGGGCGCGCGGCACTTCATCCACGCCGCTGTAGTCCGCCAGGTTGGCCAGATCGTCTTCCAGGGCTTCTTCCTCGCCTTTCACCGGCTTCGGCGTATGGCCCATTTCCTCGGTGAGCAGTACCGCCGTTTCCTGGTCGATGTACTGGTTCACGGTGGCCATCTCGCCCATCTTCATCATCGCCTTGATGAGTTCCTTGGACTTGATGTTCATGCGCTGAGCCAGCTCGGCCACGGTGATGGTCTCGGGAATCTCGACGTCGTATACCATTTTCTCCGTGGGGCTCTTGAACCCGTGCTGTTTGTTCATGGAGCTGCGCATCTGGCCGTGGGCCACGCCACCACCGCGGGGCTTGCGGCGGCGACGGCGGGATTGCCGCTCCTCGGTACGGTAGCCGGCTTCCACGGCGTCGCGAACAATGGACGAGCCTTTCTCTTCTTCCTCGTCGCTCTTTTCCTGTTCCTGTTCGCCGCCGCGCTTCTCCAGCTCCTCGGCGATACGCTTGGCTTCCTCGGCGGTGCGCCGGGCGGCCTCTTCCTCGGCTTTCTGGCGCTGCTCGGCTTCCTGCTTGCGGCGTGCTTCCTCGGCTTCGCGCTGCTTGCGCTCCTCGGCCTCACGCTGCTTGCGTTCTTCCTCGGTTTCTTCCTTCTGCGCCTTCTTGCCAGTCTTGGGCACGCTGGCACGCTTGGCTTTTTCCTGGGAAGCCTTTTCTTCCTCGGCCTTGCGCTCTTCCTCGGCGCGGGCCTTGGCTTCCTGCTCGCGACGCAGGGCTTCTTCTTCCTCCGCCTTGCGCCTGGCCTCTTCTTCCTCGGCCTTGCGCTTCGCTTCTTCCTCGGCCAGGCGCGCCGCTTCTTCCTCGGCGGCCTTGCGCTCGGCTTCCAGGCGCTCTTCTTCCTCGATCGCCGCGCGCTTCACATAGGTGCGCTTCTTGCGCACTTCCACATTCACGGTCTTGGCCTTGCCCGCCGCGCCGGTGGTCTTGATGGTGCTCGTGGAACGACGCTTCAGGGTGATCTTGCTGGGCTCCGACGACTGGGCACCATGGGACTTGCGCAGATGCGCGAGCAGCTGCTGCTTTTGTTCATCGGAGACCCCATCACCAGCGTCGGTGTGCGGCAGCCCGGCTTCCTTCATCTGCGTAAGCAGTGTATCCACCGGAATGCCAACCACGTCGGCCAGTTTTTTTACGGTCGTTTCTGCCATGTCAGCAACACTCTCCTGTCCGCTTCTTGGTGACGCCCTGCTTTCTCCGACGGAGGTTACTCGCCGGCTTCCTCACCTTCGAACCAGGGGGCGCGAGCGGTCATGATCAACTGGGCCGCGCGCTCTTCGTCCATCCCTTCGATGTCGAGCAGGTCATCCACCGCTTGTTCGGCAAGGTCTTCCATGGTGACGATGCCTTTGGAGGCCATCTCCACCGCCAGGTCACGGTCCATGCCGTCCATGTTCAGCAGATCGTCGGCGGGTTCGGCCTGTTCGAATTTTTCCTCGGACACCAGGGCCCGGGTCAACAGCGCATCCTTGGCGCGCTGGCGCAGCGCTTCGACGATATCCTCGTCAAAACCCTCGATGGCCAGCATCTCCTCGGTGGGCACGTAAGCCACTTCCTCAAGGGAGGAGAAACCTTCCTCCACCAGCACGGCGGCCACGTCCTCGTCCACGTCGAGGAACTCCATGAAGGTTTCCAGGGCCTGTTCGGCCTCTTGCTGCTGCTTGTTCTCCGCCTCGTCAATGGTCATCACGTTCAGTTCCCAGCCGGTCAGCTCGGAAGCGAGACGGATATTCTGGCCGCTGCGGCCGATGGCCTGGGCCAGGGCGGATTCGTCTTCCACCGCGATGTCCATGGTGTGGCTTTCCTCATCGACGACGATGGAGGCCACTTCCGCCGGCTGCATGGCGTTGATTACCAGTTGCGCCGGATTGTCGTCCCACAGGACGATGTCGATGCGCTCGCCGGCCAGTTCGTTGGACACCGCCTGCACGCGCGCGCCGCGCATGCCGACGCAGGCGCCCACCGGATCGATGCGCTGGTCGTTGGTCTTCACCGCGATCTTGGCGCGGGAACCCGGATCACGGGCGGCGCCCTTGATCTCGATGAGCTCCTCGCCGATCTCCGGCACTTCGATCTTGAACAGCTCGATGAGCATTTCCGGGCAGGCGCGGCTGGCGAACAACTGCGGGCCCCGGTTCTCCTCGTTGACGCCCAGCAGATAGGCGCGCAGCCGGTCGTTCTGGCGCACGCTTTCGCGGGTAATCATGTGCTCGCGGGTGATCAGCGCCTCGGCGTTGCCGCCCAGGTCGAGCACGATGGCGTCACGGCTGGACTTCTTGACCACGCCGCTGATCAGTTCGCCGATGCGATCACGATATTCCTCGATGATCTGCCGGCGCTCGGCTTCGCGCACCTTCTGCACGATCACCTGCTTGGCGGTCTGGGCGGCGATGCGGCCGAACGCCTCGGATTCGACTTCCTCTTCGTAGGTGTCGCCGATCCGGAGGCTCTTATCCTGCTCGTGGGCCTCATCCAAAGTCAGTTGGCGCCCGAACTCGAACAGCTCTTCGTCGGGTACCACGTGCCAGACGCGGAAGGTGCGGTAATCGCCGCTGACGCGATCGATTTCCACGCGGATTTCCACGTCTTCTTCCTTGAACCGTTTCTTGGTCGCCGCCGCCAGGGCCGATTCGATGGCCTCGAAAATTACATCGCGACTGACGCCTTTCTCGTTGGAAACGGTTTCCGCTACCAGCAGGATCTCTTTGTTCATGGCCAGGCCTTTACCTATGTCTCCGGGGCGCGCTCAATCGAAGCGGGGCTGCAATCGGGCGCGGTCCACCTGACTGTAGGGAACACGCAGGGTGTCGCCGTCAAGCGTCACCACCAGCGTATCGCCATCCACGGCAACCAGGGTCGCCGTCATTTTACGCTTGCCCGCCACCGGAGCCAGCAGCTTGAGCTGCACGTCCTCGCCCAGGTAACGGTCGAATTGGGAAAGTTCGAAGAGGGGACGGTCCATGCCCGGGGAAGACACTTCCAGGTTGTATTCACCGGGAATCGGGTCTTCCACGTCCAACAGGCCGCTGACCTCATGGCTCACCCGTACGCAATCATCAACGGTGATGCCTTCGTCGTGGTCGATAAAAAGACGCAACACGGCACTGCGCCCCTGGAGGTATTGCACGCCCCAGAGCGTATAACCCAGGTCCTCGACCAGCGGAGCCAGCAGCTCCTTGAGTTGTTCAGTGCGTTTTGACATGTGCCTCTTTTCCGGCGCCACAAACAAAAAATGGGCATAACGCCCATTCCCACTAGCGACCCCGGTTGTGGATAGCAAAAAGCCCCTCTAGAGGGGCTTTTTGTTCTACGGAACCGGGATCGGCTCCGACAAGTGGTAGCGGGGGCAGGATTTGAACCTACGACCTTCGGGTTATGAGCCCGACGAGCTACCAGACTGCTCCACCCCGCACTTGAAATCGAGCGCAAATACTAAGGATTCGCGCGGGCCTTGTCAATCCGATTCGAGAAAAAAGTATTTATTTTTCCGAACCTTAACGAGTGCAAAACCCTTCCACATTTGCTGCCGAAGGCTGGGCGGGAAGCCCCGCTTCCCGCGCCAACGCAGCGGCGGGGATACCGCCCGCCGCGTCTCGGCGTTGGCCGGCAGTGCGGCCAAGAATCACAAGCGGGTTCCGCCAGGAACCCAACCTTATTTTGGTGCCGAAGGCCGGACTTGAACCGGCACGACCGTAAGGTCACTACCCCCTCAAGATAGCGTGTCTACCAATTCCACCACTTCGGCAAAGAACTCGCTTACTGCTCCGGCTGAGACGTGGTCTCATCCGGGGCCGGGGATTCTAACTCAGCCGCCGGCACATCTAAAGACTCTTTTTCGGATTCGGGCGAATCCATCGCCGGCACGTCGCCACCGGGCACGTCACTGGCGGCCGGAGCGTCCGTGGACGGCACCTCGGCACCGCTCTGATCCATGGCCGGCACGTCCTGCTCGTCCACGGATTCCAGCGCCGGCAGAATACTGCCGCCACCCGTGGCTTCCTGGCGGGCCATCCAGGCCAGGCCCAGGCTGGTGATAAAGAACACCACCGCGAGCACCGCCGTGGAGCGGGTCAGGAAGTTGGCGGAGCCGGCACTGCCGAACACGGTTTGCGAACCGCCGCCACCAAAGGAGGCGCCGGCGTCGGCGCCCTTGCCGTGCTGGATCAGAATCAGGCCAATAAGACCCAATGCCGCAAGCACGTGCACTACGTGAAGCACAATATCCATAAATCAACCTGCCGCCCGACAAATGGCGATAAATTGTTCTGCTTTCAATGAGGCCCCGCCGATCAGACCACCGTCGATATCCGGCTGAGCAAATAGAGGGGCGGCATTATCCGCCTTTACACTGCCGCCGTAAAGGAGCCTCAGGCCGGCGGCCACCCCGGCGTCCAGATCGGCCACCGCGGCACGCAGCCGGGCGTGCACTTCCTGGGCCTGTTCAGGCGTCGCGGTAAGGCCGGTACCAATCGCCCAGACCGGCTCATAGGCCACCACCGCCCCGGCCAGAGCGCCCACGCCGGCGGCCTCCACCACCGCCATCAATTGCCGCACCACCACCTGCTCGGTCTGCTCCGCCTCCCGCTCGCGCAGAGTCTCGCCCACGCACAGGATCGGAGTGAGCCCGGCCTGTTGCGCGCGCAGGAACTTGCTGGCTACCCGGTCATCGTCCTCGCCATACAGCTCGCGGCGCTCGGAATGGCCGACGATGACGTACACGCAGCCCAGCTCCTTGAGCATTTCCGCGGAGACTTCACCGGTGAAAGCACCGTCCTCATGATCACAGAGATCCTGGGCGCCAAGCATGATACCGCTGCCGTCCAGTGCCCGGCGCAGTGCCGCCAGGTACGGGAAAGGCGGGCACAGCGCCGCTTCCACGCCCTCGGTCATGACGCCGCGCAGAGCGGCGGCGACCTCTTCGACCAGCGCCAGCCGGCCATTCATCTTCCAGTTGCCCGCCACCAGCGGTGTTCTTGTCATGGGTCGACCCTCTTAAAACCGATCTCAGGCAATCGCCGTTTCCACCGCGTCCGCCAGGCGCCGGCACAGCCGTTCCACCTGGTCGGCGTCCTTGCCCTCCACCATCACCCGCACCAGGGGTTCGGTACCGGAGGGGCGCAACAGCACCCGACCATTATCGCCCAGCTCCGCCTCCACTTCGCCCAGCGCCGCGCGCAGCCCATCGTCATCCTGATAGCGATCACGGTGAGCGCCACGTACATTGATCAGCGTCTGCGGCAACAGCGGCGCCTCGGTGACCGCCTCGCGCAGACCGCGCCCCTCGCGCCGCAAGGCATCGAGCACCTGCAGGGCCGCCACGGTTCCATCCCCGGTGGAGGTACGGTCCAGACAGACCAGGTGCCCGGAGGATTCGCCTCCCAGCAGCCAGCCACGCTGGTCCAGTTGTTCCATGACATAGCGGTCGCCCACCTTGGCGCGAACGAACGGGATATCCCGGGCGCGCAGCGCCAGCTCAAGCCCCAGATTGGACATCAGCGTGCCGACCACCCCGCCCTCAAGGCGGCCGCGCCGGTGGCGGTCACGGGCGATGATGTACAGCAATTGATCACCATCCACCACCTGGCCCCGGTCATCCACCATGATCAGGCGATCGGCATCGCCGTCCAGGGCCAGCCCCAGATCCGCGCCCTCTTCCACCACCTGGCGGCGCAGTGCATCCGGGTTGGTGGAACCGCAGTCACGGTTGATATTGAAGCCGTCCGGCTTGTTGGCCATGGGCACCACCTCGGCGCCCAGTTCCTCAAGCACATCCGGCGTAATGTGGTAAGCGGCGCCGTTGGCGGTATCCACCACGATCTTGAGCCCGCCCAGGTTCAGCCCCGGCGCGGTGCTTTTGCAAAACTCGATGTAACGCCCACGGGCATCATCGATCCGCCGCACCTTACCAAGCTTGTCGGTGGGCACCACCGATATCGGCTCGTCGAGCATGCGCTCGATGTCCGCTTCGATCTGATCGCTGAGTTTGCGCCCATCGTCACCAAAGAACTTGATGCCGTTATCGGTATAGGCATTGTGCGACGCGGAAATCACGATGCCCGCCTGGGCATGCAGGGTGCGCGTGAGGTAGGCGATGGCCGGAGTGGGCATCGGGCCGAGCAGGCGAACATCCACGCCGGCGGCGGAAATACCGGCTTCCAGGGCCGACTCGAACATATAGCCGGAGATGCGGGTGTCCTTGCCAATCAGAATCTTGCTGCTGCCCCGGGCGGCCAGCACCCGGCCCGCGGCCCAGCCCAGCTTGAGCACGAAATCCGGCGTGATCGGCGGCTCCCCAACCGTGCCGCGAATGCCATCGGTTCCAAAATACTTGCGACTCATCCCTTGCCTCCTCTGCCAGGGGTTTCCCGCGTCCGGCGCGCGTCGCCGCCGGGCCGCGTTCAGCGTTTCTTATATTGGTTCACGGCGTGGGCGAAACGCACGCCGTCCAAAGTGGCCTTGACGTCATGGGCGCGCACGATCATCGCGCCCCGTTCCACGCACAGTACCGCCGCCGCCACCGAACCCGGCATGCGCTCGTCCACGGGACGGTCCAGCACCTTGCCGATCATGCCCTTGCGCGACAGGCCCACCAGGATGGGCAGCTCCAGGACACGAAGCTGCTCGAGCTCGGCCAACAGGCGCAAATTATGCTCCAGGGTCTTGGCGAATCCGAACCCCGGGTCCACCAGCAGCTTGTCACGGGCAATACCAGCGGCCACGCAGGCCTCCACCCGCTCGCGCAAAAAGGCGATCACCTCGGCGGTGACATCCTGGTAGCGGGGATCGTCCTGCATATTGCCGGGTTCACCACGCATGTGCATGACACATACCGGCAAACCGGTGGCGGCGGCAGCTTCGAGGGCGCCGGGACGGCGCAGGGAGCGCACGTCGTTGATCAGACCGGCGCCGGCAGCGGCGCAATCGCGGATCACCGCCGGAGTACTGGTGTCCACGGACACCAGGGCATCCAGCTCCCGGGTGAGCGCTTCCACCACCGGAATCACGCGGTCCAGTTCTTCCTGCTCGGAGACCGGCTCGGCCCCGGGGCGGGTGGATTCACCGCCCACGTCGATGATCGCCGCCCCGTCCGCCAGCAGGCGTTCCGCCTGGCGCAGGGCTGCGTCCCGCGAGGTATAGCGGCCGCCGTCGGAAAAGGAATCCGGGGTCACATTGAGGACCCCCATAACGAGGGGCGCGGACAGATTCAGTGTCCGCGCCCCACAGGTCAGGCTGGTTGTCGTCATTGAAGCCCGGTCGTCAGTGCGTGTTCGCCGGACCGCCGATGGCGTCGTCGCCGGGCTTGGCGTCACCGGTGCTTTCGTCGCCCTTGGAGGAAGCGCCGCTGCCACCCGGGCCCTGGTCGCGCCAGTCACGGGGCGGACGGGGTTTGTGGCCAGCCATGATGTCGTCGATCTGATCGGCATCGATGGTCTCGTACTGCATCAGCGCCTCGGCCATCAGGTCGAGCTTGTCCCGGTTGTCCTCCAGGATCTGCTTGGCCCGCTGGTAGCAGCTATCGATGATGGCACGCACTTCGCGGTCGATCTCCTCGGCGGTCTGCTCGGAGACGTGCTTGCGCTGCGACATCTGCTTACCGAGGAACACCTCGCCTTCGTCTTCCTCGTAGGCCAGCGGCCCCATCTTCTCGCTCAGGCCCCATTTGGTGACCATGGCACGGGCCATCTTGGTGGCGCGCTCAATATCGTTGGAGGCACCGGTGGTGACCCCGTCGAAGCCCAGCGTCATTTCCTCGGCCAGGCGACCGCCGTACAGCGAGCAGATCGAGGACTCGATGGCGCGCTTGGACTGGGAGTACTTGTCCTCCTCGGGGAGGTACATGGTCACGCCCAGGGCGCGGCCACGGGGAATGATACTGACCTTGTAGACCGGATCGTGGTCCGGCACCAGCCGACCGACGATGGCGTGGCCGGATTCGTGATAGGCGGTGTTCAGCTTCTCTTTCTCGCTCATCACCATGGAGCGACGCTCGGAGCCCATCAAAATCTTGTCCTTGGCCTTCTCGAACTCCTCCATGCCCACCACGCGCTTGTTGGCGCGAGCGGCGAACAGGGCGGCCTCATTGACCAGGTTGGCCAGGTCGGCGCCGGAAAAGCCGGGCGTACCACGGGCCAGCACGCTGGCGTCCACGTCCTCGCCCACCGGAACCGGGCGCATGTGCACCTTGAGCACCTGCTCGCGACCGCGCACGTCCGGCAGCGGCACGGTGACCTGACGGTCGAACCGGCCGGGGCGCAGCAACGCGGGGTCGAGCACGTCCGGACGGTTAGTGGCGGCGATCACGATGATGCCGTCGTTGGCGTCGAAACCGTCCATCTCCACCAAAAGCTGGTTGAGGGTCTGTTCACGCTCATCGTGACCACCGCCCACGCCGGCGCCCCGGGAGCGGCCCACGGCGTCGATCTCGTCGATGAAAATGATGCACGGCGCGTGCTTCTTGGCCTGATCGAACATGTCACGCACGCGGGAAGCGCCCACGCCCACGAACATTTCCACGAAATCGGAACCGGAAATGCTGAAGAACGGCACCTTGGCCTCACCGGCGATGGCCTTGGCGAGCAGGGTTTTACCGGTACCCGGCGAGCCCACCATCAGCACGCCGCGCGGAATCTTGCCGCCGAGGCGCTGGAATTTGGCCGGATCACGCAGGAACTCCACCAGTTCCTGCACTTCTTCCTTGGATTCCTCCACGCCCGCCACGTCGGCGAAAGTGGTCTTGATCTGGTCCTCACCCATCAGGCGGGCCTTGGACTTGCCGAACGTCATGGGCCCGGAGCCGCCCTTGCCGCCACCCTGCATCTGACGCATGAAGAAGATGAAGATCGCCAGGATCAGCAGAATCGGCAGCACCGACAGGAACAGCTGGGTCAGGAAACCCTGGCGCTCCGGCTCCTTACCGGTGACCTGCACGTCGTTCTGGATCAAGGTGGGCATCAGGTTGGTGTCCATGGCCTGCGGCTTGACGGTCTCGAAGCGGGTACCGTCCTTCATCTGCCCGGAAATGCGGGTGCCACCGATGGTCACCTGATCCACGTTGCCACTCTCCACGTTATGAATGAACGAGGAGTAGTTCAGCATTTGCTGCGACGGCTGCGGATTGATGCTGGAGGCGACTACGTAAAGCACCCCGGCGATCACCAGCCACAGCACGATGTTCTTGGTCATGTCGTTCAAGGGAGACCTCGACTTACTGGGCGCAATTGCGCGTACTGACAGACTTGCAACTCTACACTACTTCAGGATGGACCCCAATTGGTACACCTCGGTAGAGCGCGGCCGGCTGGCCGCCGGCTTGCGGCTGACCACCTTCTTGAAGGCGCCTTGCAGGGTGCGGCGATACTCGTCGAACCCTTCGCCCTGGAACACCTTGACCAGGAACATCCCGCGCGGTTGCAGCACATTGACCGCCATATCCAGTGCCAGTTCGGCGAGATACATGGCGCGGGGCAAATCCACGGCCTTATTACCACTCATATTGGGGGCCATGTCCGACATTACAAGGTCGACTTTCTGCTCACCCAGCAATGCGGTTATTTGCGCATACACATCCTGTTCCCGAAAATCCCCCTGCACGAAGGAGACGTCCGGAATGGCGTCCATGGGCAGAATATCGCTGGCCACGACGGTACCGCGTGAACCCACCAGGCGGGCCGCTACCTGGGACCAGCCGCCCGGGGCCGCCCCCAGGTCCAGCACGCGCATGCCGGGGCGGAACAGCTTGTCCTTCTCGTGGATTTCCAGCAACTTGAAGCTGGCCCGGGAGCGATACCCCTCGGCCTGGGCCTTCGCCACCCAATGGTCGTCGAAGTGCTCCCTGAGCCAGCGCTGGCTGCTTTTTGATCGGGCCATCGGTCACCACTGCGTCGAGATCGGTTGGTTTCAGGCGCGCACGGCTCTAGAATGGCGCCCCCGTTTTTGGAGAAGATCATGCCCCTGAGCCCGTTGGACAAGAAACGCCTGCGCCGTATCGGCCACCACCTGAAACCGGTGCTGCTGTCCGGCGACAAGGGCCTCAGCGAAACCTTCCTGGAAGAACTTCAGGGCCGCCTGGAAGATCACGAGCTGATCAAGGTAAAAATCAGCGCGCCCACCCGCGATGACCGCGCCCGCATGATCGACGAGCTCTGCGAGCAAAGCGGCGCCGAACTGGTGCAGCGCATCGGCAACATCGCCCTGCTCTACCGCGCCGCCGCCAAGCCTAACCCGAAGCTGTCCAATATCCTGCGGGCCAATG
Organism: Alloalcanivorax marinus; assembly: GCF_016785095.1. Lineage (GTDB taxonomy): Bacteria > Pseudomonadota > Gammaproteobacteria > Pseudomonadales > Alcanivoracaceae > Alloalcanivorax > Alloalcanivorax marinus_A. The sequence goes on from NZ_JAEKJB010000015.1 coordinate 54,357, forward strand.
AAAGCTAGACGCCTGACGCTGGACGCCGGACGCTACAACCCGGTGCGGATGGCATTGGCGTGTTTGCCTGAAAGGTTCAGCTCGATGCAGGCAGGAAACACGTCGCACCTATCCGGTTAAGGGTTCTCAGCGTCCGGCGTCCAGCGTCCAGCCTCAGAGATGCTCCACCTTGTCCACTTCGTATTCCTTGACCCCGCCCGGGGTCTCGATCTGCACCACATCACCTTCCTCGCGACCGATCAGGCCCCGGGCGATGGGTGAATTGACGCTCAGCTTGCCGTTCTTGATGTCGGCCTCGTCGTCACCGACGATCTGGTAGACCTTCTCCTCGTCGGTGTCCACGTCGACGATGGTGATGGTAACGCCGAAAATCACCTTGCCAGTATTCTGGATACTGGTGATGTCGATGATTTGGGCATTGGAGAGCTTGCTCTCGATGTCCTGGATACGGCCTTCGCAGAAGCCCTGCTGTTCGCGGGCGGCGTGGTACTCGGCGTTTTCCTTCAGATCACCGTGTTCACGGGCCTCGGCGATGGCCGCGGAGATGCGCGGCCGGTCTTCCCTCTTGAGCCGCTCCAGCTCGCGGCGAAGCGCGTCGGCGCCGGCCACCGTCATGGGAAAGCGTTGCATAGGATTAACCTCTTTTGTCGTCCTTGGGGCCGCCCCGAAGGAAACGGCCCTCGGGACGGCAACGGTCAGTGCATATCGGCGTGCAGGTCCTGCAGACGACGCACCCGCGGCTCACCGCTGATGGCCATCGCCTGGCAAACCGCGTAGGCCGCGGTGATGGTGGTGGTGTAGAACACCTTGTGCTGCAGGGCGGAGCGGCGGATGGCGAACGAGTCGCGGATCGCCTGCTTGCCCTCGGTGGTGTTCACGATCAGGTCCACGCCGTCGTTCTTGATCATGTCGACGATGTGCGGACGCCCCTCCAGCACCTTGTTCACCGCCTTCACCGCCAGCCCGGCCTCGGCCAGGTGAGCGGCGGTACCGCGCGTGGCCACCAACTCGAAGCCATGGCTGATCAGCGAGCGCGCTACTTCCACGGCGGCGGCCTTGTCGGCGTCGCGCACGGAAATAAAGGCGGTGCCGCCCTCCGGAAGACGCTCACCGGCGCCCAGGGACGCCTTGCCGAACGCCTCGGCGAAGGTTTCGCCGACCCCCATCACCTCACCGGTGGATTTCATTTCCGGGCCGAGGATCGGGTCCACCTTCGGGAACTTGGCGAACGGGAACACCGCCTCCTTGACGAAGTAGTGACGCGGCGCCACCTCCTCGGTGAACCCCTGCTCGGCCAGCGAGGTGCCGGCCATGCAGCGCGCCGCCACCTTGGCCAGGGACACGCCGATGCACTTGGACACATAGGGGACCGTGCGCGAGGCGCGCGGGTTCACTTCCAGCACATAGACTTCGTCGCCCTTGACCGCGAACTGCACGTTCATCAAGCCGATCACGCCCAGCTCCAGGGCCATGGCGGCGGCCTGTTCGCGCATCACGTCCTGCACAGCCGCGTCCAGGGAGTACGGCGGCAGGGAACAGGCCGAGTCGCCGGAATGCACGCCGGCCTGTTCGATGTGCTGCATGATGCCGCCGATCACCACCTGCTTGCCGTCACAAATGGCGTCCACGTCCACCTCGATGGCGTCGTCCAGGAAGCGGTCCAGCAGTACCGGCGAGTCGTTGGACACGCTCACCGCGTTGTTCATGTAGCTGCGCAGCTCCGCCTCGTTGTAGACGATCTCCATGGCCCGGCCACCGAGCACGTAGGAAGGCCGCACCACCAGCGGGTAGCCGATCTCGGCGGCCAGCCGCAGGCCCTCGTCCAGGGAGCGAGCGGTACGGTTCGGCGGCTGCTTGAGGCCGAGCTTGTTGACCATCTGCTGGAAGCGTTCGCGGTCCTCGGCCTCGTCGATGGCGTCCGGGCTGGTGCCGATGATCGGCACGCCGAACGCCTGCAGTTCGCGGGCCAGCTTGAGCGGCGTCTGACCGCCGTACTGGACGATCACGCCCTTGGGTTTTTCCTTGTCGACGATGGCCAGCACGTCTTCCAGGGTAACCGGCTCGAAATACAACCGGTCGGAAGTGTCGTAGTCCGTGGACACGGTCTCCGGGTTGCAGTTGACCATGATGGTCTCGTAACCGTCATCCTTCATGGCGAAGGCGGCGTGCACGCAACAGTAATCGAACTCGATGCCCTGCCCGATGCGGTTGGGGCCGCCGCCGATCACCATGATCTTGTCGCGGTCGGAGACGTTCGCCTCACACTCCTCGTCGTAGCTGGAGTACATGTAGGCGGTGGCGGTGGGGAACTCCGCGGCGCAGGTATCAACGCGCTTGAACACCGGCTGCACGCCCAGTTCGCGGCGACGGCTGCGCACATCCTGCTCTTTCACGCCCAGCAACTGCGCCAGGCGGGCATCGGAAAAGCCCTTGCGCTTAAGCCCGTATAGGCGAGCCTTGGTAAGATCGCTGAAAACACCGGCGGCCACCGCGGCCTCTTCCTTGATGAGATCCTCGATCTGCACCAGGAACCAGCGGTCGATCTGCGAAATCTGGAACACCTCGTCCACGGTCATACCGGCACGGAAGGCGTCACCGACGATCCAGATGCGCTCCGGGCCCGGCGTGGACAGTTGGCGGGCGATCACTTCCCGGGCATCCGGCGCGTCCAGATCCACCTTCGGGTCGAAGCCCACGGAATCGGTTTCCAGGCCACGCAGTGCCTTGTGCAGGGATTCCTGCAGGTTACGGCCGATGGCCATCACCTCGCCGACGGATTTCATCTGTGTGGTCAGCACCGGATCGGCGGCGGCGAACTTCTCGAAGTTGAAGCGCGGGATCTTGGTGACCACGTAATCGATGGACGGCTCGAAGGAGGCCGGGGTGGCACCGCCGGTGATCTCGTTCTGCAGCTCGTCCAGGGTGTAGCCCACCGCCAGCTTGGCGGCCACCTTGGCGATCGGGAAGCCGGTGGCCTTGGAGGCCAGCGCCGAGGAGCGAGACACCCGCGGGTTCATCTCGATCACCACCATGCGGCCGGTGTCCGGGCACATGCCGAACTGCACGTTGGAGCCGCCGGTTTCCACGCCGATTTCGCGCAGCACCGCCAGGGAGGCATCACGCATCACCTGGTATTCCTTGTCGGTGAGCGTTTGCGCCGGGGCCACGGTGATGGAGTCACCAGTGTGCACGCCCATGGGGTCGAAGTTCTCGATGGCGCAGACGATGATGCAGTTGTCGTTCTTGTCGCGAACGACCTCCATTTCGTATTCCTTCCAACCCAGCAGCGACTCGTCGATCAGCAGCTCATGGGTGGGAGAGAGCTCGAACCCGCGACCGCAGATTTCCTCGAACTCTTCCTTGTTATAAGCCACGCCACCACCAGAGCCGCCCATGGTGAACGATGGCCGGATGATGGTGGGGAAGCCCAGCTCGGCCTGGATTTCCCAGGCCTGTTCCATGGTACGGGCCACCTTGGCGCGCGGGCATTCCAGGCCGATGTTCCGCATCGCCTTGTCGAAGCGATCACGGTTCTCGGCCTTGTCGATGGTGTCGGCGTTGGCGCCGATCATCTCGACGTTGAATTTGGCGAGCACGCCGTGGCGCTCCAGATCCAGGGCGCAGTTGAGCGCGGTCTGGCCACCCATGGTGGGCAGCAGCGCGTCCGGGCGCTCCTTCTCGATGATCCTGGCCACCGTTTCCCAGGTGATGGGTTCGATGTAGGTGGCATCCGCCATCGCCGGGTCGGTCATGATGGTGGCCGGGTTGGAGTTCACCAGGATCACCCGGAAGCCTTCCTCGCGCAGGGCCTTGCAGGCCTGGGCGCCGGAGTAATCGAACTCGCAGGCCTGGCCGATGACAATGGGGCCGGCGCCGATGATGAGGATGCTCTTTAGATCGGTTCTCTTGGGCATAAGTGCTAACCGTCAGGCGTTGATTCTTTCCAGGGGTCCGGCGCGCGCGGCGCCGGACGCTCTCAGCGGGCCCCGTGGGCCTCCATCAGCTCGATGAAATGATCGAACAACGGCGCGCAATCGTGCGGGCCTGGGCTCGCTTCCGGGTGCCCCTGGAAGCTGAACGCCGGCACGTCGGTACGGTGAATGCCCTGCAGGGTGCCATCGAACAGGGACACATGGGTCACCTTGACGTTGTCCGGCAGGGTATCGGCGTCCACCGCGAACCCGTGGTTCTGACTGGTGATCATCACGGTGCCGTCCTCCAGGTTCTTGACCGGGTGGTTGGCGCCATGGTGGCCGTTCTTCATCTTCATGGTGCGCGCGCCGCTGGCCAGCCCCAGTAACTGGTGGCCCAGGCAGATGCCGAACACCGGCAGGCCGGTGGCGAGGATCTCGCGGATCGCGGCGATGGCGTAATCACACGGCTCCGGGTCACCGGGGCCATTGGCCAGGAACACGCCGTCCGGGTTCATCGCCAGCACTTCCGAGGCCGGGGTTTGCGCCGGCACCACGGTGAGCTTGCAGCCGCGATCGGCGAGCATGCGCAGAATATTGCGCTTGCAGCCATAATCGTAGGCCACCACGTGGAAGCGCGGGTCGCCGCCGGGCCGGTGCCCGGTGGGCCGGTCCCAGGTGCCTTCGGTCCAGGTATAGGTGTCGCGCACGCTGACTTCCCGGGCCAGATCCATGCCCTTGAGGCCGGGGAAGCCCCGGGCGGCGGCCAGCGCCTTCTCTTCATCGATGTCGTCGCCGGCCAGGATGCAGCCGTTCTGAGCACCCTTGTCGCGCAGGATGCGCGTCAGGCGGCGGGTATCGATGTCGGCGATGGCGACGATGTCACGCGCCTTGAGGTAGTCCGGCAGGGACTGCTCGGCCCGCCAACTGCTCACGGTCAGCGTCAGATCGCGGATCACCAGGCCGGCGGCCCAGACGCGGTCGGACTCCTCGTCCTCCGGGTTCACCCCGGTATTGCCAATATGCGGGTAGGTCAGGGTCACGATCTGCTTGGCATAGGACGGATCGGTGAGAATTTCCTGATAGCCTGTCATGGCGGTGTTGAACACCACTTCACCCACGGTTTCACCCGTGGCGCCAATGGCGACGCCCCGAAAGAGGCTACCGTCTTCCAGAGCTAGTATGGCGGGTACCGTCAACGCAACCTCCTGGCGGATAGGGACTTGTGGAGATCGGTGGCGGGGGCCGCGCGCCACCCCGTCCGGGGTTCGCAAAAAAGCGAGATGGATTGCTCCACCTCGCTTTCATGAAACGCGCTCTTGGGCCAGAAGCCCATTTTTCACTCGGCCACCCGCTCGCCCATCTTGGGCAGGCGCCATTTTAGGACGTAACCGCCCTGGTGTCACGTCACACGCCCGTAATCGCGGCGGAAGCCGCTCCTACAAAGAGGTGGCGCCCGCTGTAGGAGCGGCTTTAGCCGCGATCGTGCCGCCTCAGCGGCCCCAGCCGGCGCTGTCGCCGGCCAGACCGAGCACATCCTGCATGTCGTACAGCCCGCGATCGTGCCCGCCCAGCCACAGAGCCGCCCGCACCGCGCCCCGGGCGAAGGACATGCGGCTGGACGCCTTGTGGGTGATTTCCACGCGTTCACCATCGGCGGCGAACAGCACCGTGTGGTCGCCGACGATATCGCCGGCACGGATGGTCTCGAAGCCGATGGTGCGCCGCTCCCGTTCGCCGGTGCGGCCCTCGCGGCCATACACCGCGCACTCCTTGAGATCACGGCCCAGGGTCTGGGCCACCACCTCGCCCATGCGCAGGGCGGTGCCGGAGGGGGCATCGATCTTGTGCCGGTGGTGGGCCTCGATTACCTCGATGTCCACCTCGTCACCGAGCACCGCGGCGGCGGTCTCCAGCAGCTTGAAGCAGAGGTTCACACCGATCGAATAGTTGGGCGCGAAGCAGATGGCGATGTCCTCGCCGGCGGCGCGCAACGAGGCGGTCTGGTGATCATCCAGCCCGGTGGTGCCGATCACCAGCCGGGTGCCGGCGGCCCGGCACACCTCGATATGGCGCGCGGTGGCCTCGGGCACGGTGAAGTCGATGAACACATCCGCGTCGCGAACCACCTTTTCCAGCTCATCCGCCAGGACCACGCCGAGGCGGCCCTGGCCCACCAGTTCACCGGCGTCGACACCGATCAGGCTGGAGCCGGGCACATCCACGGCGGCGGCCAGTTCGGTATCCGGATTGGCCAGCGTGGCCTCCATGAGGATGCGTCCCATGCGCCCGGCGGCGCCAATAATGCCTACTTTCATGATCTTTCCTCAGAGCCCTTCGAAGAAGCGTTTCACGCCCTCGAACCAACTGGTGCGACGCGGATTGTGGCGCTCGCCGCCCTTCTCCAGGGATTCCTGGAAATCGCGCAGCAGGTCTTTCTGTTCGCCGGACAGCTTCACCGGAGTCTCCACCACCACCTTGCAGATCAGATCGCCGGGCGGCCCGCCGCGCACCGGAGTAACCCCCTTGCCACGCAACCGGAACAGCTTGCCGGTCTGGGTTTCCGGCGGCACCTTGAGCTTCACCTGGCCATTCAGGGTGGGCACCTCCAACTCGCCACCCAGGGCGGCATCAACGAAACTGAGCGGCACGTCCACGTGCAGGTTCTCGCCGTCGCGCTTGAAGATGTCGTGCTCGCGCACCGCCACCTGCACGTACAGGTCCCCCGGGGGCGCCCCGTTCATGCCGGCTTCGCCCTTGCCTGCCAGGCGGATGCGGTCGCCGGTGTCGACGCCGGCGGGAATTTTCACCGACAGGGTACGGGTGGTCTGCACCCGGCCCTGGCCACCGCAGTTTCCGCACGGGTTTTCCACCACCTTGCCCTCGCCGTGACAGGTGGGGCAGGCCTGTTGCACCGTGAAGAAACCCTGCTGCATGCGCACCTGGCCCATGCCATTACAGGTCGGGCAGGTGACCGGCTGCTCGCCGGCCTGGGCACCACTGCCGTCGCAAACTTCACAGGTATCCCAGCTGGGCACGCGGATTTGTTCCTCGCAGCCGCGTACCGCCTGTTCCAGGGTCAGCTCCAGGGTGTAGCGCAGGTCGGCGCCACGGGCCGGGCCGCGACGACCGCCGCCGAAGATATCACCGAAGATGTCCCCGAAAATATCGCCGAAACCGCCACCGCCGAAACCGCCGGCGCCACCGCCGCCGAAGCCACCCTGGCCGTTGACGCCGGCATGGCCGAACTGATCGTAGGCGGCGCGTTTCTGCTCGTCGGCGAGCACTTCGTAGGCTTCCTTTGCCTCCTTGAACTTGGCCACCGCCTCCTGGTCATCCGGATTGCGATCCGGATGGTACTTCATCGCCAGGCGACGATAGGCTTTTTTCAGATCCTGCTGGCTGGCGTCCTTGGCCACACCCAGCACGTCATAATAATCGCGTTTGGACATAGAAATTCTCTGTTCGAAAACGCAAACACGCTTCACGCTTGCACGCTACACGCTAAAAAACGCGAAGCGTACTCACGTGAAGCGCGGTGAGCGCTTGGCAACGCGGCAGACCAGCGTGTCAGCGTGCAGCGTGCCGGCGTGCGGACTTATTTTTTCTTGTCGTCGTCGACTTCCTCGAATTCAGCGTCGACCACGTCATCGCCGGAGGCCTTCTGCTGATCACCGGCGCCGGCTTCGGCCTGCTGGGCTTCGGCGTACATCTTCTGCGCCAGAGCCCCGGACGCCTCGGTGAGCGCCTTGGTCTTGGCCTCGATGTCGTCCTTGTCGCTACCCTTGAGGGCCTCTTCCAGCTCGGCGATGGCCTTGTTGATGGCCTCTTTCTCTTCCTCGCTGGCCTTGTCGCCGGCTTCTTCCAGGGTCTTGCGGGTGGCGTGCACCAGGTGGTCGCCCTGGTTGCGCGCCTGCACCAGCTCCTCGAACTTCTTGTCCTCGTCGGCGTGGGCCTCGGCGTCCTTGACCATTTGATCGACTTCATCATCGGACAGGCCGGAGGAAGCCTTGATCTGAATGGTCTGTTCCTTGCCGGTGGCCTTGTCCTTGGCGCCCACATGCAGGATGCCGTTGGCGTCGATGTCGAAGGTTACCTCGATCTGCGGCACGCCACGCGGCGCCGGCGGAATGTCCTCCAGGTTGAACTGCCCCAGGGACTTGTTCTGGGCCGCCTGCTTGCGCTCGCCCTGCAGCACGTGCACGGTCACCGCGGTCTGGTTGTCCTCGGCGGTGGAGAACACCTGCGACGCGTTGGTCGGGATCGTGGTGTTCTTCTCGATCAGCGGCGTCATCACGCCACCCATGGTCTCGATGCCCAGGGTCAGCGGGGTCACGTCGAGCAGCAGCACGTCCTTCACGTCGCCGGACAGTACCGCGCCCTGGATAGCAGCACCGATGGCCACGGCTTCGTCCGGGTTGACGTCCTTGCGGGCGTCCTTACCGAAGAACTCGGCCACTTTCTTCTGCACCATGGGCATGCGGGTCTGGCCGCCCACCAGGATCACGTCGGTGATGTCGGAGGCTTTCACGCCGGCATCGCTGAGCGCGGTCTTGCACGGCTCCAGGGAGCGGGTCACCAGCTGCTCGACCAGGGATTCCAGCTTGGCCCGGGTCACTTTCACCACCAGGTGCTTGGGACCGGTCTGATCGGCGGTGATGTAAGGCAGGTTGACCTCGGTCTGTTCCGCGGAGGAAAGCTCGATCTTGGCTTTCTCGGCGGCTTCCTTGAGGCGCTGCATGGCCAGGGCGTCGCCACCCAGATCAATGCCGGAGTCCTTTTTGAACTCATCCGCCAGGTAGTTGATGATCGCCAGGTCGAAGTCCTCGCCACCCAGGAAGGTGTCACCGTTGGTGGCCAGCACCTCGAACTGATGCTCACCGTCCACCTCGGCGATCTCGATGATGGAGATGTCGAAGGTACCGCCACCCAGGTCGTAGACCGCGATGGTGCGATCACCGCCTTTCTTGTCCAGACCATAGGCCAGGGCCGCGGCGGTGGGCTCGTTGATGATGCGCTTGACCTCGAGGCCGGCGATGCGCCCGGCATCCTTGGTGGCCTGACGCTGGGAGTCGTTGAAGTAGGCGGGCACGGTGATCACCGCCTCGGTGACTTCCTCGCCCAGATAGTCTTCCGCGGTCTTCTTCATTTTCTTGAGGACCTGCGCGGAGATCTGCGGCGGCGCCATCTTCTCGCCCTTCACTTCCACCCAGGCGTCACCGTTGTCGGCCTTGGTGATCTTGTAGGGCACCATTTTGATGTCCTTCTGCACCACGTCGTCTTCGAAACGACGACCGATCAGACGCTTGACCGCGTACAGGGTGTTGGTGGGGTTGGTCACCGCCTGACGCTTGGCGGCCTGACCGACGAGGATCTCGTTGTCCTCGGTGTAGGCGATGATGGACGGCGTGGTGCGCGCGCCCTCGGCGTTCTCGATGACCTTGGTTTTGTCCCCTTCCATGACAGCGACACAGCTGTTGGTGGTGCCAAGGTCGATACCAATGATCTTACCCATAATGCTCCATTCTCCTTCACACGGTCCGGACCCCGAATGGCCGCCCGGACAGCTGAACCTTAATGACCTGCCAGCTATATGGCGGCTGGCGGTGGCTTTTCAAGAGAGGCGCCGCGCGCCTTATTCGGCCTTGCTGACCACCACCCGGGCCGGGCGGATCAGGCGACCGTTGAGTTGATACCCCTTCTCCAGCACCTCGATCACGGTGTTGGGCTCGGCATTGGGTGCCGGCACCATGGTCATCGCTTCGTGGTGCTCCGGGTTGAAGGGCTGCCCCTGAGGATCGATCTGCTCGAGGTTGTATTTGGCGAACACATCGAGCAGCACCTTGAGGGTCAGTTCGAGCCCCTCGCGGGCGGGCTTGAGCGCCTCGTCCTCGGGGTTCAGCGTGGCCAGGCCCCGCTCCAGGCTGTCCGCCACGGTGAGCACATCGGCGGCGAACTTCTCCAGCGCGAACTTGTGAGCACTCTCCACATCGCGCTCGGCGCGGCGGCGCACATTCTGAATTTCCGCCTGGGCACGCAGGTCGGCCTCGGCCAGCGCCTTTTCCACGCGGGCGAGCCGATCGCGGGTTTCCGCCAGCTCGTCCTCGACGCCGTTGCCGTCCTGCTGCCCGGACGCCACCTGTTCGGCTTCCGCCTCGGGGCGGGCACCTTCGTTGATTTCGGCCTCGTCGGCCGGCTGTTTTTTGTCCTGTTCGCTCATATCCACTCCAGACATCCCGAATTCTGGGAAAGCGGGCAAAGATATGGGAACGCCGGGGAGGGATTCAAGGGCGACGACGACGCGCGCCCCGGAACCGCCGAGTCACGGCCTACAATTGGGTAAGCGCGGCGGAGAGGATGCGGGCGGTGATGTCCACGGTGGGAATCACCTTCTCATAGTCCATGCGGGTGGGACCGACCACCGCCAGCACCCCCATGGGACCGTTGTCCACCCGGTACGGAGCGGACACCAGGGAATATTCCTCGAACGGCTGGTAGCCGGATTCGCGGCCGATGAATATCTGCACGCCGTCCGCCTTCATGCTGCGTTCCAGCAAATGCAGAATGTCACGCTTTCGATTGAACGCATCGAACAGGTCGCGCAGCTTGTCGATGCTGTCCAGCCCGGCACTGTCGATCAGATTGGACTCACCGGACACCACATAGTCGGAGTCCTCACGCTCCGGGCGCAGCGCCTTGCCGGCCACGTCCAGAGTGGTCTGCATCATTTCATCGAGCTGGGCGCGATCCGCCTCCATGGTGCTGAGCAGGCCTTCACAGATACCGTCCAGATCGCAGCCGGCGTAGGTCTGGTTGATGTAGTTGGCGGCCTGACGCAGCTCCACCTCATCGTATTCCCGGCTGGTCTGGATGATGCGGTTCTGCACCTCGGAGCGGTTCACCACCAGCACCACCAGCACCCGCTGGCCGGATAACGGCAGGAATTCCACCTGGCGCAAGGTGGTGACCTGACGGCGCGGCACCGCCACCAGCCCGGCCATGCGGGTCAACTCCGCCAGGGTTCGCGAAGCCTGGGACACCAGCGCCTGGGGAGATTGATCCGGCGCCAGCATGCGCCGCAGTTCATCGCGCAGGCGGGCGTTGTCCGGCCGCTCCATGGTGCTGGAGGCAAGCAGGGTGTCCACGTAAAGCCGATAGCCCAACTCGGTGGGAACCCGGCCGGCGGAGGTGTGCGGGCTGGCCAGCAAGCCCATTTCCTCCAGCTCGGCCATGATGTTGCGGATGGTGGCCGGGCTCACGCTGAGGCCGCTGCCGGCCGCCAGGGTCTTGGAGCCCACGGGTTGCCCGTGACGGATATGGCGCTCCACCAGGGTCATCAACAACCGTTGCTTGCGTTCGTTCAGTTCCAGCCTGGACATATACTTCAAATACCAAGAAAGACGACTCAGTATAGCCTGATTCCCGGCGCCCATTTTCGGCGTCCGGCGGCGGCGCCGTCCAGTGCCCCGGGACAGGGGCTTACACTGGCGGCGGGAATGCCCTAACATCCTCACAACTACTGGCCAGAAGGACAGTCCATGCTGACCCATCTCAGTGTTCGCCACTTCGCCACCGTGGACCAGCTGGAGCTGGAACCCGAGGGCGGCCTGACCGTGATCAGCGGCGAGACCGGCGCCGGCAAATCGGTGCTCATCGACGCCCTGTCGCTGACCCTGGGGGAACGGGCGGACAGCGCCGTGGTGCGGCCCGGCTGCGAACGCGCCGAGGTGCTGGCCACCTTTCACCTGGGCGACAACCCGGCGGCCCGTGCCTGGCTCGCCGAGCGCGAGCTGGACGACGGCGACGAATGCCTGCTGCGCCGCACGGTACGCGCCGATGGTCGCTCCCGCGCCTACATCAACGGCACCCCCACGCCACTCACCGAGGTGCGCGACCTGGGCGAACACCTGATCAGCATCCACAGCCAGCACGAACACCAGGCCCTGCTTCGCAAGGAAACCCACCGCGCCCTGCTCGACAACCTGGCCGAAGCCGGAGACCTTGCCACCAGGGTACGTGAGCGCTGGCGCGAGTGGCAGGCCGCCCGGCGCGCCCATGACGACGCTCTGGCCAGCGCCCGGGAGCAAACCGAGCGTCAGGAGCTGCTGCGCTTCCAGCTCGAGGAACTGGATGCCCTGGCTCTGGCCGAGGGCGAGCTGCCGGAGCTGGAGCAGGAACAGCAGCGCCTGGGCAACGCCGACGCCCTGATCCGCCTGTGCCAGCAGGCGGTCACCGCCCTTTACGACGGCGAGGACGGCACCGTCAACGACCACCTGGGCCAGGTCAGCCACTGGGTGGAGGAAGCCCGCGCCAGCGACGACGCCCTGGCCGGCGTGTTCGATACCGTGGAATCCGCCCGCCTGCAGGTGGAGGCCGCCGCCGAGGACCTGCGTCACTACCTGGAGAGGCTGGACCTGGACCCGGAACGGCTCAATCACGTGGAAGAGCGGCTCGGCCAGGCCTACACCCTGGCCCGCAAGCACCGCCTGCGCCCGGAGGAACTGGTGGAACACCACCAGCGCCTGGCCGAGGAAGCGGACACCCTGGAACATTTCGACGAACACCTGGAAGCCCTCGCCGCCACCGAGCAAAAGGCCCGCGACGCCTACATGAAACAGGCCCAGGCGCTGGGCCGGCGACGCCGCGACGCCGCCGGCATACTGACCCGCGACGTGCTCAAGCAACTCAAGGCCCTGGGCATGAAGGCCGCCCGCCTGGAAGCGGTGGTCGAGGAAAGCAAACCGGGACCGGACGGGCTCGAGGAGGTGGAATTCCGCTTTTCCGCCAACCCGGGCCAGCCGCCGCGCGCCCTGGCCAAGGTGGCCTCCGGCGGCGAGCTGTCCCGGGTGAGTCTGGCGATCCAGGTGATCTGCGCGCGCAACCTGACCGTGCCCAGCCTGGTGTTCGACGAAGTGGACGTGGGCGTGGGCGGCGGGGTCGCCGAGATCGTCGGTCGGCTGCTGCGCGAACTGGGTGATCACGCCCAGGTACTGTGCATCACCCACCAGCCCCAGGTGGCCGCCCAGGGCCACCAGCACTGGCAGGTGCACAAACTGCAGGGCAAGGACAGCACCCGCACCCGCATTCAGCCCCTGGCGGAAACCGCCCGGGTGGAGGAAGTGGCGCGCATGCTCGGCGGCGTGGAAATCACCGAATCCACCCTGGCCCATGCCCGGGAAATGCTCGACAAGGGCCAGCGGGTCGCCTGAACGCACCCCGCCCGGATTGCCTGACGGCAATCCGGGCGGGGTGTTTCATGGGGCTGGCGGCGCGTCCCGGCGGGTGCCGCGGCGCAGGCTGGCGGGAAGGCGGCTTACTTCTTGCCGCCCTTGGGCTTCACATAAAGCACCAGGGAGTGGTCGACGATCTCGTAACCGTGCTCCTCGGCGATGCGGTGCTGACGCTCCTCGATCTCCTGGTCCACGAACTCGATCACCTCGCCGGTCTCCATGCACACCATGTGATCATGGTGATCCTCGTCGGCCAGCTCGAACACCGCGGAACCGCCTTCGAAGTTATGGCGCAGCACGATACCGGCCTGCTCGAACTGGGTCAGCACCCGGTAAACGGTGGCCAGCCCCACGTCCTCGCCGGCGTCCATCAGCGATTTATAGATGTCCTCGGCGCTGAGATGCCGCTCCTTGGAGGATTCCAGCTGCTGCAGAATTTTCATCCGCGGCAGGGTCACCTTCAAGCCTGCTTTTCTAAGATCCTGATTATCCAAAACAATTGCTCCGTATGCCGCCAGCGGGGATTCCTGATTCCGTGAGGAACCTTGTTCCCCTTCAACAAGTCTGTATTATCGCCCGGACATTATGCCAAGTCGAAACATCATGCCAAGGACCTTTCTCCTATCCCTGTTATTGGCCGGTCTTCTCACCGGCTGCAGCTCCCTCCGCTTCCCCGGGGTATACCGTATTGATATCCCCCAGGGCAACGTGGTGACCGAGGACATGCTGGCCGAACTGGAACCGGGCATGAGCCCGGAACAGGTACGCTTCGTGCTGGGGCCGCCGACCCTCACCGACCCCTTCACCCCGGACACCTGGTACTACCTGCTGCATTACCAGCCCGGCAAGGCCGATACCGTCGAGCAGGACATCGTGGTGTTCTTCGAAAACGGTCAATACAGCCATTACCGGGGCGAAGTGGTGGCCAATGTGCGCGAACGGACCTCCGGTCGCCGAGACCGGGAGCTGGAACAGCGCGCCGAGGACCGCCGCGAAGGCAATGTGGTGGATCAGGAGCCGCTCAACGATCCGGCCCCGGAACCGGGCGCCCAGAGCACCCCGGACGCCACCACCGTTCCCCTGCCCCGCGACGGCTGAAGACGCCGACAGGCCCTGCTAGCGTGAACGCTCCGCCCGGGCCCGCCGGGCGGCCTTCGGGTCGATGCTGAGCGGCCGGTAGATCTCCACCCGCTCGCCGTCCGCCAGTACGCGCCGGGCCGGGTCCGGCTCCGCCTTGCCGAAGATGCCCATGGGCATATTTTCCAATTCCAGCCCCTCGAACTGCCCGGCGATACCGGACTGGCGCGCGGCGTCCAGCATGGTGGTCCCCGGCGCCACCTCCAGGGCGACCAGGCGCTGCTTGTCCGGCAGCGCGTAGACCACCTCCACGCGGATCGACTCAGCCACCACCACCTCCGACCGCGGACCAGATCGAGTAGAGAATCAGGGCGATCACCGCCAGCGGCGAGAACACCCTCACCAGGGCCCGCCACACCAGGTACAGCGGGAAGCTCTTCATCGCCAGCTCCTTGCGCACCTGGGTCTCCTTCATCACCCAGCCGGTGAACACGGCGATCAGCAAGCCGCCCAGCGGCAGCAGAATACTGGTGGACAGGAACTCGATATTGTCGAAGAAGGTACCCATCAGGAAGGTATCTTCCTTCCACAGATTGAACGAAAGCACCGAACCGATACCCAGCACCCAGGCCGCCAGCCCCACCATGGTGGCGGCCACGCCGCGCTTGTGACCGCGCTCCACCAGCCAGGCCACCATCGGCTCGCCCAGGGAAATCGAGGAGCTCCAGGCGGCGCACACCACCAGCACGAAGAACAAGCTGCCGAACAGAATGCCACCGGGCATCTGGCCGAAGGCCAGCGGCAGAGTGACGAACATCATGCCCGGCCCCTGGGCCGGCTCCAGCCCGCCGGTGAACAGCAGTGGGAACATGGCCAGCCCGGCGCCCAGAGCCACCAGGGTGTCCAGGGCCGCGATAATGACCACCGACGAAACGATCGATACCGGCCGGGAGCGGCCGCTCTTCTTGTCCTTGATCTCGCGGGGCATGTAGGCGCCGTAGGCCATGATCGCGCCCATCCCCAGGCTGAGGGTGAAGAACGCCTGGCCCAGGGCGATGATCACCGCCTCTCCGGACAGCTTGGAGAAATCGAACGCGAACAGGAAACTGACGCCCTCGGCGAACCCCGGCGTGGTGGCGGCGTAACCGATCAACACCACCAGCAGCAGGAACAGCAACGGCATCAGCACTTCCACCGCCCGCTCCAGACCCCGTTTCACCCCCAGGGCCACCACGCCCATGGTCAGCACCATGAAAGCGGTGTGCGAGCCCATCATCAGCCAGGGATTGGCCTGCATGGCCTCGAAGTTAGCCTGGGACTGCATCGCCGTAAGCCCCTGGAACATGCCGGTGACCGCCTCCCAGACGTAGATCAGCGCCCAGCTGGCGACCACGGAATAGAACGACAGAATCAGAAAGCCGGCCAGTGCCCCCAGGTAGCCAATGCCCTTCCAGCGCTGGCTCACCTTACTCTGCTCGGCCAGCCGCCCCATGGAATGAATCGGGCTGAGGCCACCCCGGCGCCCCAGCAGCACTTCGGCGATCATGATCGGCACGCCCATCAAGGCGATGCAGAGCAGATACAGCACCACGAAGGCCCCGCCGCCATACTCGCCGGTGATGTACGGAAACCGCCATATGTTGCCCAGGCCCACCGCGGACCCGGTGGCGGCAAGAATAAAGACCCACCGGCTGGCCCACATGCCGTGGACCGGCTTGTTCTGTTCGCTCATCGGCTATCAACCCCTCGACGCAATGCGGCCATTGTCTTGATTTTCCAGGGACCCCTCAAGGGACAGTGCGTGAACGCTCACCCACCCCGACGAACGGCGCCCTCGCCAGAACCGCGGGCACTCTCTATAATCGCCGCCCCATGGGCAAAGCGAAAAAGCAAAAGTCGACGTCCGACGCCATCGCGCAGAACCGCAAGGCGCGCTTCGACTATCATCTGGAAGAATTCTTCGAGGCCGGCCTGGCCCTGGAAGGCTGGGAGGTTAAGTCCCTGCGCGCCGGCAAGGCCAACCTGACGGAATCCTACATCCTGCTCAAGGATGGCGAGGCGTTCCTGTTTGGCGCCCGCTTCGAACCCCTGCCCGCCGCCAGCACCCATTTCGTGCCGGACCCGCAGCGCAGCCGCAAGCTGCTGCTGCACCGCAAGGAGCTGGCCAAGGTGTTCAGCGGCGTGCAAAAACAAGGCTTCACCTGCGTGCCGGTGAACCTGCACTGGAGGCGGGGCCGGGTGAAACTGGACATCGCCCTGGCCAAGGGCAAGCAGAAACACGACAAACGGGCCACCGAGCGCGAACGCGACTGGAACCGCCAGAAGCAGCGTATTCTGCGCCAGCACTGATCGCGACCAAAGTCGCTCCTACAGCAATCCCGTAGGAGCGACTTTGGTCGCGATTTCGCCAGACTCGATTAAAACGCCTTGCCGGTGCGGCCATGGCGGCGGCGCCAGCCGCGCACCTCGTCACGCACCCACCAGTACACCCGCAGCCAGGCACGCAGCACCGCCGGCAGAAAGTACACCGCGAACAACAGCACCGGAATCCGGGCGTCGCCGCTCACCGCCACCAACGCCGCGATACCGCCGGCGTATAATGCCACCGCCAGCACCAACTGCAGGGTACGCGCCAGCAACGGACGCGCCGCCACCGGCGCCAGGGCTTTCTCGACAACCTGTTCAGCTGACCGGAAGATCGCTTTCATGATCTCGCTCCCTCTTTAAACGGATGGGTTAGCGGCTGACTTTGTCATCGGTATTCGAGGCTCGCTTTGACCAGAATCATGCACCCGGGCAATGACAACGCCATGGCATTCGGGTCTGATTGTCCGACAAGGCGTACAAAAAACCGGCAATGCGGCCCTCTTTGAGCATTCTCAACAAATAAAGCGCCCCTTGGCTTTCCTCCCGGCGCCCCCATCTCCTACAATACGCCGCTTGGCCTGTGCGGCCAGATCACAGGGGGCGACATGGATTCGACGCCGGTAAAGAAACCTGTGGTGCATGTCGAGTAGCGTCGCAATGCTCGTAAATTCCTTGTGGCATTTTAAAGTAATCGCAAACGACGATACTTACGCACTAGCGGCTTAAACCCCGCTTATCGCCAAACGACCCAGCCTGTGGGGAAGTGCGGCGAGCATCGCTACACAGGCTCGCGGCAAAGTCCGTCCCGGACGGCGCCGTTAAAACTCTTAGGGACTCGGTGACTGCGCCCTGTCGGTCGGGCCGCAGCCACTTAAATCAATAGACCAGACTAAACATGTAGATCCACAGGCGGATTGCTGGCGGACGGGGGTTCGATTCCCCCCGCCTCCACCAACGCAAAGAAAAAGGGGCACCCCAAACGGGGTGCCCCTTTTTCTTTGCGCGGTCGGGGGTGGAGGGTTAAGAACCCCCGTCGGGGTTCGACAAGCGAAGCAAAGCTTCGCGCAGGACGTCCCCGCCCCGCGGGGACGGTCCCGGCCAAAGGCCGGGATGGCCGGATCGCCAAAAGCGATCCGGCCACCTTCCCCCCGCCGGCCCGCCACCCCCACCCTGCCCCCAAACCACCCACCCACCCCACAAAAACGCACCATAAAAGTGCATCCATCCCATGAACCCCCAACATTCACCACCTAAATACCCCTAAACCCTTCACTTTCCTGCCAATTTTCGTGTATACAAGAACGGCACATAACTTGCTCCATGCCCTGAAACCGCCCAGGGCGGCCTCGATATGCTGGGGATGCGCCGCCGGGACGGACCACAAAGCCGTTGAAGGAGTCACCTTTTGGAATTCCTGGATCAATACAGCATCGCCTGGCTGGCGGGCCTGGTGGTGGCGCTGCTGGCCACCGGCGTGATCGCCGGCGTCATGGCCGGCCTGTTGGGGGTGGGCGGCGGCATCGTCATCGTGCCGGTGCTCTATCATCTGTTCACCCTGCTGGGCGTGGACGAATCCGTGAAAATGCACGTTGCGGTGGGCACTTCCCTGGCCACCATCATTCCCACCTCGATCATGTCGGCACGGGCCCACGCCGCCAAGGGCAACCTGGATTTCTCACTGCTCAAGACCCTGGGCCCGGCGCTGGTGATCGGCGTGCTGATCGGCACCTGGCTGAGTGGCTACCTGGGCGGCACCGCCCTGACCGCCATCTTCGCCGCCGTGGCCCTGCTGGTGGCCGCCAACATGGCGTTCCGTACCCAGGGCGGCGCGCTGGCCGAATCACTGCCGCCGACCCCGTTCAAGCAATTGATCGGTACCGTGATCGGCGGCTTCTCCACGCTCATGGGCATCGGCGGTGGCACCCTGACGGTGCCGATCCTGACCCTGTTCAACTATCCGATTCACAAGGCGGTCGGCACCGCCGCCGCCATCGGCCTGTTCATCAGCGTGCCCGGCGCCATTGGTTTTCTGCTGCATGGCATGGACGATCCGGGCCGGCCGCCGTTCACCGTGGGCTACGTGAACCTGATCGGCTTTATTCTGATCGTGCCAATGACCATGCTGATGGCCCCGGTGGGCGCGCGCCTGGCCCACGCCATCAACGCCACCCGGCTGCGCCAGGCGTTCGCCGTGTTCCTGTTCCTGACATCCCTGCGGATGTTCTACGGCCTGCTCTGAGGAATCACCATGCTGCATACCAAACGCGCCCTCGGCGGTGTCTTCGTCGCCCCCCATCACCTGGCCGCCCAGGCCGGTCGGGACGTGCTCCGCGAGGGAGGCAACGCCGCCGAAGCGATGATCGCGGCGGCGGCGGCGATCGCCGTGGTCTACCCGCACATGAACGCCATCGGCGGCGACGGCTTCTGGCTGCTCGCCGAACCCGGCCAGGCGCCCAAGGCCATCGAAGCCTGCGGCCCCGCGGCCGCCGCCGCCGACGCGGATTTCTACCGTGCCCGCGGCCACGACGTGATCCCGTCCCGGGGGCCGCTGGCGGCGCTCACCGTGGCCGGTACCATCGGCGGCTGGGAGCGCGCCCGGGAAATCGCCGAGCGGTGGGGCGGTCGCCTGCCTCTACCGCGACTGCTGGACGACGCCCGGCGCCACGCCCGCGACGGCGTGGCGGTCACCGCCAGCCAGGAAGGCCTGACCCGCGCCAAACTGGCGGAGCTGGCCGACGTCCCCGGCTTCGCCGACGCCTTCCTGCTCGACGGCCAGGTTCCCAAGGAAGGCCAGGTGCTGCGTCAACCGGCCCTGGCCGATACCCTGGAGCGTCTGGGCCAGGCCGGCCTGGATGATTTCTACCGGGGCGAGCTGGCCGCCGCCCTGGCGGCGGATCTGGCCCGGGCCGGCAGCCCGCTGACCGGGGACGACCTGGCCGCCTACCGGGCCCGGGTGGTGGAACCGCTGTCCACCCGGCTGCGCACCGCTACCCTCTACAACCAGCCACCGCCCACCCAGGGCATGGCGTCGCTGATGATCCTGGGCATGTTCGACCGCCTGGGCGTCACCGAGGCGGAAGGCTTCGACCACATCCACGGCCTGGTGGAAGCCACCAAGCAGGCGTTCCTGATCCGCGACCGCCACTGCACCGACCCGGCCTACATGGACGTGGACCCGGCGGACTTCCTGTCCGGCGATGACCTGGCCGAACGGGCCGCCGGCATCGACCCCACCCGCGCCCTGCCCTGGCCGCAACCGGCGCTGCCCGGCGACACCATCTGGATGGGCTGCATCGACCGCGAGGGCCGCTCCGCCAGCTTTATCCAGAGCATCTACTGGGAATTCGGCAGCGGCGTGGCGCTGCCCGCCACCGGCGTGCTGTGGCAAAACCGGGGCATCAGCTTCTCTCTGGACGAAAACGCGCCCCAGGCCCTGAAACCGGGCCGCAAGCCGTTCCACACCCTGAACCCGGCCATGGCCCGCTTCGACGACGGTCGCACCATGGTCTACGGCACCATGGGCGGCGAAGGGCAACCGCAAACCCAGGCGGCGGTGTTCAGCCGTTACGGGCTGTTCAACCAGTCGCTACAGCAGGCGGTGACCGCGCCGCGCTGGCTGCTGGGCCGTACCTGGGGCGAGGAAAGCACCAGCCTGAAGCTGGAGGCCCGCTTCGAAGCGGAGCTGGTGGAAAAGCTGCGCGACGCCGGCCACCAGGTGGAAGTGCTGGACCAGGACTTCAGCGACACCATGGGCCATGCCGGCGCCGTGGTGCGCCATCCGGACGGCGTCATCGAAGGCGCCAGCGATCCGCGCAGTGACGGCCTGGTGGCAACGCTGTAACCCGTTTCAACCGAGCAACCCTCGGCGGCGGCACGGCCCCTTCCCGGTCGTGTCGTCCGCCTTCTTTTTTCCCCTTTCCTTTCTTCTCCCGCCTTCTCCTCGCCGGGCCTGTGTATACATTCGGAGCACAGCGCACCAAGGCGGATCATTTTTTGTGGGCAATAAATATTCAAGCCTTTGATTAGGAAGGGCTTTTCTGTTTGGCACAAAGCCTGCTCTGTTCCTGTCGTCCTTATCCGATTGGCAGGAGAACAGCATGTTGAACCGACTGATCCGCCCGCTCACCGTGGTGGCGCTATCCCTGGTCACCTTGAGTCTGGGCACCCTGACCGCCCAGGCCGCCACCGTGGTCAAACTGCACCACGACCTCACCGAGGACAGCGCCCAGCACGAAGGGGCCCTGCGCTTCAAAAAGCTGGTGGAAGAACGCAGCAACGGCGACATCCAGGTCAAGATCTTCCCCAACAACGCCCTTGGCGACGACGTCCAGGTGGCCCAGCAGATGCAGTTCGGCGCGGTGCAGGCGGCGCCCATTCCCACCGCCAAACTGAGCGGCTTCAACAAGCAGCTTCAGTTGATCGACCTGCCCTTCCTGTTCCCCTCCCGGGACATCGCCTATCAATTCCTGGACGGCCCGGTGGGTCAGCGCGTGCTGGATGGCCTGCGCGACGCCGGCTTCGAACCGGCCAGTTTTTGGGAGAGTGGCTTCAAGCAGATGACCTGCAACAAGCCGGTGCATGAACCCGCGGACCTGGATGGCGCCAAGTTCCGCGTCATGGAAAGCCCGTTGTTGATCGCCCAGTACAAGGCGGTGGGCGCAAACCCGGTGCCGATCGCCTTCTCGGAAACCTACACCGCCCTGCAGCAGGGCGTGGTGGATTGCCAGGAGAACCCGCTGGTATCGATCTCGCAAATGAAGTTCTACGAGGTCCAGGACTACCTGATGCTGTCCAACCACGGCTACCTGGGCACCGCCTTCATCTTCAGCAAGGTGTGGTTCGACAAGCTCCCCGAAGCGCAGCAAACAATCCTGATGGACGCCGCCCGGGAAGCCGGCCAGTACCAGCGTGAGCGCTCCGTCGCCCGCGAACAGGGCTACCTGGACGGCATCAAGGAAGCCGGCGGCACCGAGGTGGTGGTACTCAATGACGAGCAAAAGCAGGCCTTCCGCGATGCCATGGACCCGGTCTACGAGGAATTCGGCGCCATTCTCGGCGAGGACCTGATGCAGGCCACTCGCCAGGAACTGGATCGTCTCAACGAGGGGCAATAAACAGCCCCGGGGAGTTAGCGTCATGTGGCAACGATTCAGTCGCGGCCTGGCCAGGGTGGAGGCGGCGTCCGTGGGCGCCCTGATCCTGTTCGCCGCCGTCATGCTGTGCGTGCAAATCACCGCCCGCGCCCTGTTCAATCATTCGTTCAGCTGGGCCGAGGAGAGCGTGCGCTACGCCATTATCTGGATGGTGTTCCTGTCCTGTGGCCTGGCGTTCCGGCAGGACGCGCACATCAACATCGACGTGCTGCGCCAGTTGCTCCCCGGCCCGGCGCGCAAGGTGCTGGAAGTGATCATCATCCTGGCCTGCGCGGCGCTGGCCGGACTGCTGGTCTGGTACGGTGGCGCCATGGTCGCCACCCTGTACCGTTTCGGCCAGGTATCGCCGGCCATGGAGGCGCCCATGTACCTGTTCTACCTGGCGATCCCGGTGAGCGGCGTGCTTATGCTGATCCGCCTGGGCGAATCCCTGGTACGGGTGCTGCGTTGCAAGCCGGCGCCCTCCACGGCGCCGGTACTGGCGGGGTAGCGGCATGGGCGCGGGATTCTTCGTGATGGTATCGGGTCTGCTCACCGTGGGCCTGCCAATCTTCGTGGCGCTGCTGCTGGCGGTGTTCATCGGCCTGCACCTGGAAAACGGCACGCCGCTGATGCTGATCATTCAGCGCATGTTCTCCGGCCTGGACAGCTTTCCGCTGATGGCGATTCCGCTGTTCATCCTGGCCGGCAACCTGATGAGCACCGGCGGTCTGTCCCAGCGCATCCTGCGCGTGGCCATGCTGCTGGTGGGCCCGATGCGTGGCGGCCTGGCGATGACCACCGTCACCGGCTCCATGTTCTTCGGCGCCATCTCCGGCTCCAGCCCGGCCACGGTGGTGTCCATCGGTCGCATGATGCTGCCCACCATGACCGAGCAGGGCTACGACAAGAAGTTCACCCTGGGCCTGCTGATGGCCACCGGTGCCCTGGGCATTATTATTCCGCCGAGCATCTTCATGATCGTCTACGGTGCCGTGGCCGGCGTTTCCATCGGCGCCCTGTTCATGGCCGGTATCGGCGCCGGCCTGGTGTACGGGGCGGTGTTCTTCGCCTACTGTTTCTACCGGGCCCACCGGGACGGCCTGGAACCGAAGCCCTGGCCCGGCCTGGAGGAATGGCTCAGCGCCGTGGGCGAGGCATCCTGGGGACTGGCGATTCCGGTGTTGATCCTGGGTGGCATCTACGGCGGCATTTTCACGCCCACCGAGGCGGCCGCCGTGGCGGTGGCCTACGCCGCCTTCGTGGGGCTGTTCGTGTACCGGGAACTGGACCTCCCCGGCCTCTGGAAGGTATGCGTGGACAGCGCCGTGGTCACCGCCCAGGTGATGGTCATCATCTCGGCGGCGGCGGCGTTTTCCTGGTACCTGACCTCCAGTGGCATCACCGAGACCATCGCCGGCGGGCTGCTGGCGCTCAGCGACAATCCCTGGACCCTGCTGCTGATGATCAACCTGGTGGTGCTGGTGGCCGGTATGTTCCTGGACCCCAACTCCATCGTCATCATCCTGGTACCGTTGATCGTCAACGTGGCCCGGGCGGTGGGCATCGACCTGGTGCATCTGGGCGTGATCCTGTGCGTGAACTGCGCCATCGGCATGTTCACGCCACCGTTCGGCATGAACCTGTTCGTCGCCAGCGGCCTGGGCGATGTGCGCTACGCGGAGGCGGTGCGCGGCGCCCTGCCCCTGGTGTGGCTGGCACTGCTGGCCCTGGTGATCGTCAATGTGTTCCCGGGAATCAGCCTGTGGCTGCCGCGCTCCGTGATGTCGGGCCTTTGAATCTGTTTGGAGATACGAGTGAAACTGGACAACGGCTTTCTGGACTTCGACCCGGTCCACCTCGCCCCTACTGGTAGCGGCCCCCTGGACGGGCTCCGCTTCGCCGCCAAGGATGTTTACGATATCGCCGGCACCGTCACCGGCGTCGGCCACCCGCTCTATCGCGCCACCCACGCCCCCGCCGAGCACACCTCCCCGGTGGTGACCGCCCTGCTGGCCGCCGGCGCCGAACTAGTGGGCAAGACCCACACCGACGAACTCACCTACAGCCTGGCCGGCCAGAACATACACTACGGCACGCCGCCCAATCCGGCGGTGCCGGACGGCATCCCCGGCGGCTCCTCCAGCGGCTCCGCCTCGGTGGTGGCCGCCGGCCTGGTGGATTTCGCCCTGGGCAGCGATACCGGCGGCTCGGTGCGAGTGCCGGCCAGTTACTGCGGTATTTATGGGCTGCGCCCCACCCATGGCCTGGTCGACGACCGCCACACCGCGCACCTGGCGAAAAGCTTCGACACGCTCGGCTGGTTCGCCCGCGACGCCGCCACCCTGTTGGCGGTGGGTCGGCAACTGCTGCCCGCCTACACCGGTCCGGCGTTGCGGCGTCTGTGCCCCCTGCGGGAAGCGCTGACCATGGCCGGCGAGAACCTGGCCGGCCAGCTTAACGAACTCACCGCCGAGGGCTTCGCCGGGCTGAGCCCCGGCGAGCCGGTATCCGTGGGCCCGCTGCGGGCCTTCTTCGATGCTTTCCGGCCGGCCCAGGCGTTCGAGGCCTGGCGCTATTTTGGCGACTGGATCAGCGAACACCGGCCTGAATTCGGCCCCGGTATTCGTGAACGCTTCGCCGCCGCCGCCGACGTCACGCCGGCCCAGGCCGCCGAGGCCCGCGAGGCCTGCGACCTGCTGCGCCGCCGGGTACGCCAACTGGTCGCCGACGGCACCGTGCTGTGCCTGCCCACCACGCCCACCGCGGCGATTGCCCTGGACGCCAGCGACGCGGCGGTGGACGAGGTGCGCCTGCGCACCCTGTGCATGACCGCGGTGGCCGGCACCGCCGGCCTGCCACAACTGACCCTGCCGTTGCTGCATGACGAGCGCGGCCCGGTGGGCCTGTCATTGATCGGCCCGCCAGGGGCTGACCTGGCGCTTCTGCAACTGGCCGCACGATGGGAGAACGGCTAATGTCCCAGGAACTGGATATCCCGGAAGTGATCGAGGAAGTGAGCGCGGCTTTCCAGGAATACGAAAAAGCCTTGGTAAATAACGACGTGGCGGTGCTGGATCGGTTATTCTGGGAGGATGCCCGGGTGGTGCGTTACGGCGCCGGGGAGAACCTGTACGGCTACGACCAGATTCAGGCGTTTCGCGCCGGCCGCCCCGGTGGCAATTTGGCCCGCACCCTGCATAACACCCGTATCACCACCCACGGCCGCGACCTCGCCACGGTCTGGACCGAGTTCCACCGGCCGGGCAATCCGCGCACCGGGCGTCAAAGCCAGGTGTGGGCACGACGGCCGGAGGGATGGCGCGTCGTCGCCGCCCATGTATCGTTCATGGACGAGGGTTAATAACAATGAACGAGCAGTTTTCCGTGCAAGTCCCGATGGACTCGGATCGCCCGCTGGCGGAACAGATCCGGCGCGTCCTCTCAGATGAAATTCTCAGCGGCGTTCTGCCGCCGGGCACCCGCCTGGATGAAATCGCGCTCGCCAATCGCTTCGATGTGTCACGCACGCCGGTCCGTGAGGCGCTGCGGGAGATGGCGTCCGCCGGCCTGGTGGAACACCAGCACCGGCGTGGCGTGTTCGTGATCGAGATCCCCGATCAGCGGCTCGCGGACATGTTCGAGTACGCCGCGGAGATGGAAGCGGTGTGCGCGCGCATGGCGGCGACCAAGATGAGCCGGGCGGAACGGGAGGAGCTGCTGGCCGTGCATCTGGACAGCCACGTGCACGTGGTCAACGAGGACATGGACGCCTACGACGCCGCCAACCTGCGCTTCCATGAACGGCTGTTCCGGGGTTGCCACAACAGCTATCTGTTCGAAGCGGCGATGGCGGCGCGCTCACGGGTGCTGGCCTACCGGCGGGTGCAATTCACCGTGGGCGACCGGTTGTCCAACTCCTTCGCCGAGCACAGCGCCATCGTCATGGCCATCGTGCGCGGCGAGAGCGAGCACGCGGCGGAACAGATCCGCGACCACGTGCTCAGTGCCCACCGTACCTCCAAGGATCTGCTGGAACGCCGCGCGCCCCGGGACGGCGATCAGGAGTCGCCGGACTTCCAGGTTTCCTGAATGAAACGCAGGTCGTAGGCTTTCCGGTAATCCAGTCCCTCAGGCAGGGTGCCGGCCTCGACCATGTCCTGGTAGAACGACTGCCAGCGTGCGTCGGTCATCATTCCGTACTCGCCGCCCTCGGCGGCGTCCGACAACAGAATTCCCTGCTCCTCCATTTCCCGGATTGAATAGGCGATCAGGTCGTCCTGCATTTCCGGGTTATCCTGTTTGATCAGTGCATTGGCCGGCGCCGGGTTCTCGAAGTAAGCGGCCCAGCCCTCGGCGGTGGCGTCCACCATGGCCTGCACCACTTCCGGTTGCTCCTCGATCATGTCCCGGGTGGTCACCAGGGTGGCGGAATAGGCCCCCCAACCGGCGTCCGCCAGCAGCAGACTCTTGGCATCCACGTTTTCCTTGGCCAGGAAATATCCGTCGTTGGTGATATAGCCCTGCTGGGCGATGGTGGGGTCGGCGATGAACGGGCCGATGGTGTAATCGTAGGGACGCAGTTGATCATCGGTGAAACCGTACTCCGCTTTCAGCCAGGGCCAGTAAGCGACGCGGCCGGCGGTGGGAACGCGGATGCCGGCACCCTTGAGATCGGCGATCTCGTCGTAACCCTGCCCTTCATGAACCATCAGCGATTGCGGGTCCTTCTGGAAAAACGCCGCCACGGTGACCAGCGGCAACCCCTGCTGGACCGCGTTCAGGGCCTGCAGGCTGTAGCTCATGCTGAAATCCGTGGCGCCGCCGAGCAGCAACTGCATGTTGTTGACCTGGGGCCCGCCCATCTTGATGGTCACGTCCAGGCCGTGCTGCTCGTAGAGTCCCATGGCCTTGGCGGCGTACAGGCCGCCGTGTTCCGCCTGGGCGTACCAGGTGGTGCTCACCGTCACCGGCGTCAGTTCCTCGGCCTGGGCCGACAGGGCGCCGCCAAGCAGCGCGCCGGCGAGAGCCACGCGCGTCAGGGTCCAGAGTTTCATCGCTACCTCCACGATTGCATCGTTATTGGCCGTTGCCCGGCATTCGGAAATGGTGAATCTCGGTGAACGCCCGCACCCAGCCATCGATCAGGGAATCCAGCATCCGGCTCCCCTCTTCCGGGCAGGAGCCCGCCGGATCGCCGACCACTCCGCTCTTGCTCAGATCATGGGTCAGCCAGGCGTAGCGGAAACGCCCTTCCGGGGTAAGCAGGCCCTGGTGCGGTGGCGGGTACTCCCCCACCGCCCTGTCGGCGTGCACGTAATCCCCGGCCAGGGCCATCATCAGGCTGGTTTCCGAGCGGCCGGCGTGGATGCCCTCTTCCAGTTCCTTGGTGGAAAGGAACTCACTGGCGCAATTCGGCACCGCCCAGGAAAACACCGGGAACAGACAGAAATCCTGGTATTCGGCGCGCAGATCCCGGGCGATGATTTCCACCACCTGGGGCTGGCCGCCGTGGCCGTTAAGCAACACCAGCTTGCGGAAACCCATGCGGTAAACACTTTCGCCAATGTCCCAGAGAATCCGCATCAGAGTCTCGGCCTTGAGGATCACGGTGCCGGAAAAATTAATGTGCTCGTTGGATTTGCCACACCACACCGGCGGCAACGCGAACGCCGGCACGGATTCCGGCAGCGCCGCCAGGGCGCGACCGGTGAGCTCCGTGGCGATGGCGGTGTCGGTGCACACCGGCAGGTGGGGGCCGTGCTGCTCGATGGCGCCGATGGGCAGCACGATCACCGTGTTTTCCTTGTCCGGCAGCGCCTCGATGGCCGGCGCGGTGAAATACGGCAGGAAACGGGACGGCGGCACGGCGCCGTGGAGCTGGGTCATGCCGCGGCCTCCTCGTCCCAGGTGCGCATCTTGCCGGGGTTGAGCAGGCCCTGGGGATCGAGCCGGCGCTTCATGGCGAGCTGGCCCGGGTCGACGCTGAGCTTGCCGCCGTCTTCCAGGATGTAGGTGTGCGGGTTGCTGATGTGCACGTTCTGCTCCCGGTGGTACTGAATGATCTCGTTGAGACGCTCCTCGGTGGTGTAGCGCACCACCTGGATGCCACTGCAGGTAACGGCACCGTCGGCGCGCAGGAATTCCAGATGCATCATCACTTCCTCGCCGAAGTGCTCGTGCATCTGTTCCACCCGCTGCACGTTCTCCCAGGGCCGGAAACCGCTTTGCAGGTAAGTGATGTCCTTGTGTTTGCGGAAGATGTGCAGGGTGGTGTGGTTCCAGCTGTGCTCGATCATGCTCTTGGTGGTACCGAACACCTCGGCATGGGACTGCTCCTCCACCAGTTCGCCGCCGAATTTCTCGCGCAGCTCGTGGAGCGCGTCCATCCCCGGCTGGTTAACGATGGTGACCACCGCGGTGTGGCCGGCGGCGATCTTGTCTTCCAGGCCGCACATTTGCGGCAACGGGTCCGCCAGCAGGGTGAGCAGCTTCTTCATGGTGCCGCAGGTGCTGCCCAGGGCCTGGCAGAATTTCACCGCCTGCATGAAATCCGGGAAACTGAGCAGGTTCTCGCGCCAGTCCAGGGCCGGGGCCAGGGCGAACTCCAGCTCGCTGATCAGCCCGTTGACACCATAGGCGTGGTAAAGATCGCGGGCCTCGGCGCCGCGCAGTTCCTCGGCCTCGGGCTGCTCCGCCATGCTCAGGGCACGCACGCCCAGTACGTTACCCGGGTCGCCGATGGAGCCGTAGGAAATCGAACCGACGCCGCCGAAACCGCCGCAGAAAAAGCCGCCGGCGGTGGCCAGCCGGTAGGTCGACGGCATCAGCCGCAGCTCCCAACCATGCTCACGGGCGGCCTTGTCGATGTCCACCAGGCGCGCGCCGGCCTGCACCCGGGCCACGCCGTCCTTGATCCAGAGAATTTTGTTCAGGCCACTCATGTCCATCAGCACCCCGCCATGCAGCGGCGTGCTCTGGCCGTAATTGCCGGTACCGCTGCCGCGCAGGGTGAGCGGAATGCGGTGCCGGCTGCAGGCCGCCGCCACCCGCTTTACCTCCTCTTCGCTGGCGGGCTTGACCACCAGTTCCGCCTGCTTGCCACGGAGCCGCTCCACCAGCACCGGACTGAACCAGGCGAAATCCTTGGAGTAACGCTGCAGGGCCCGGTCCTCCATGCTGATTTCCAGGCCGTCCAGGTCCGCGCACAGCTGCTTTAACGTATTGTCGTCGGTCATGGTTCTCTCCATTCTTACGCTCGCCATCCTATTGCTCGACCTTGAGTGCGCTTTCGTGCCAGTTGCGCAGCACCCGGTCCGACAGCCACACCATCAGCGCGAACAGAATGATCCCGGTGAGAGTGATCAACCCCAGGGCGGCGAACATACGGGGAATATTCAGGTTGTAGCCGGACTGCAGAATCAGATAGGCGAGGCCGGCCTGGGTGCCGCCGGTGCCGGCCACGAATTCGGCCACCACCGCGCCGATCAACGCCAGGCCGGTGCTGATGCGCATGCCGCCGAAGAAGTACGGCAAGGCGCTGGGGATACGCAGGCGAATCAGTTGCTGCAGGCGCCCGGTGCGATACATACGGAACATGCTGAGCAGGTTCGGATCGACGCTGCGCAGCCCCAGGGTGGTGTTGGAAATGATCGGGAAGATGGCGATGATCACCGCGCACACGGTGAGCGCCCAGGTGGTGTCGTCGACCCAGATGATGATCAGCGGCGCGATCGCCACGATCGGCGTCACCTGCATCAGCACCGCGTAGGGGAACAGGCTTACCTCGATCCAACGGCTCTGCACGAACAACAGCGAGGCGGCGGTGCCCAGCACCACGGAAATGGCGAACGCCATCAGCGTCACCTTGAGCGTCATCAGCAGGCTGTGGAACAGCACCGCCCAGTCCGCCACGAACGCCTTGGCGATGTCCAACGGCCCGGGCAGGATGTACACCGGCGTGCCGGTGGCGCGCACCACCGCTTCCCACAACAACAGGAACACCACGCCCACGAACACCGGCGCGGCGATCTGCACGAATCGTTCGTTTTCCAGCAACGGGGATTTCATTATTTCGCCTCCTCGCCCTGGCGACTGGCCACTTCCAGTGCCTCGGACACGCGCCGGCAGTAACCGGCGAACTCGGTGGACACGCGGAATTCCTGACCGCGCGGATAGGGCGCCTCGATGGGCACGTCCTCGATCACACGGCCCGGACGGGCGGCCATCACCACCACCCGGTTGGACAGGTAAACCGCCTCGTACACCGAGTGGGTAACAAACACCACGGTCCAACCGTTGGCTTTCCACAGACGCAACAGATCGTCGTTGAGCTTGTTGCGGGTCATTTCATCGAGGGCGCCGAACGGCTCATCCATCAGCAGCAGGTTCGGCTCGGTAACCATGGCGCGGGCAATGGACACACGCATCTGCATGCCGCCGGACAACTCCCTGGGGTAGGCGTCGCCGAACTTGTTCAGGCCCACCATGTCCAGGGCCTGGTCGATGCGCTGTTCGGTTTCCGGGCCTTTCTCCCGGTTCAGGTCCAGGGGCAGGCGCACGTTCTTGCGCACCCGGGCCCATGGCATCAGGGTGGCGTTCTGGAACACGAAGGCCAGCTTGCGGCCCTTATGCCCGACCACGTTGTAATCCTGCTCCCACCAGCTCACCTTGCCGGCGCTCACGTCGCCGAGCCCGGCCATCAGTCGCAACAGGGTGGATTTGCCGCAGCCACTGGGGCCCAGCAGGCTGACGAATTCCCCTTCCTTGACGGTCAGGTTGACGCCCTTCAGCGCCACGGTACCGTTGCCGTAGACCTTGTCCACGTCGCGCACGGACACCACCGGCCGGCCGCCCACGGCGGGCCGGGTTTGTTGTTCGGTGCTCATCGGCACCACCACCTCGGGGCGGGTTGCTTTGACGTTTGTCACGACACTTCCTCCTTTGCGGCCGGGGCTCGGGCTGGCAGCTCGAGCCAGGACCCCTGGGTGTTCAGGCTGAGGGTCAGAATGCGGTAGTCGGCGGCGCGCACCGCGCCCGGGGCGCGGCCGCTGCCATCGTTGAGGGTATAGGCGGGATAGCAGGCGCCACTGACGCTCAGACGCAGCCGCTCGCCAGCGCGCACCAGAGCGCAGGTACCACGCAGATCCAGCCGCACCGGGCCGTTGCCACTGGCGCGGACATAACCCTGGGTGAGATTGCGGGCGCGACCGCCGGCGTCCACCACCGACAGCACCGCGCACAGATCAAAGCTGTCGGCGTCGGCGGCGGCATTGAGAGTCGCGCGCACCGGGCCGGCCAGTTGACGGTCGGCGCCGAGCGGCGCGCTGGTGTAGGTGAGCACGTCCGGGCGGGCGTCCACCACGGTGCGATCATGGATGCCGGGGGACGGCGCCAGATGGCCGCCCACCGCCGGTACCGGCCGCCACGGATCATGGATGATGGTGTCCACGGTGGCTTCGCCGGTCTCGCCGAGGCGGCCACCGTCCAGGTCGAACCCGGCACTGCCGTCGCTGGCCAGACACAAACGCTCCGTGGGCAGGCCGGCGTAATCCTCATAGGCGCGCCAGCGATTGGCGCCCAGGTCATAGAGCTGTACCGGAGGGTCGCTTTCCACGCCGGTGTCACGCTCCTTGAGGAAACGATCGAACCAGCGCAGTTGCAGGGTATCGATGGTGGAGCGGGCGGCGTCGCCGAGCCAGGCCTGGCCCACCGCCGGCGTCCACGGCAGGTGGGTCCAGGGACCCACCACCAGACGCTGGGGCGCGGCACCGGCTCGCAGGTGCTCGTAGGTGGCGAAGGTGCCGGTGAGGAAGCTGTCGAACCAGCCACCCACGTGCAGCGCCGGCAGATCCACCACCGGCAAGGTCCCGGCGGCGGAGCGCTCGGTCCAGTACTTACTGTCCAGGGGCTGGTCCAGCCAGTCACCGAAAAAGGTGCCCTCCAGCAATTCGCGCACCGCCGGCGAGGCCGGGTCGATCAGTTCATCGGCGGCCGGGTCGTGGCCCAGCCGGTAGCGCTGGGCGAAGCGGTCGTGGTGGCCGTCGCGGCGGTCGGTTTCCGCGCCCAGTTGGGCCGCCCAGGACAGGCTGTTCTGCAGACGCAGGGCGCCCCCCTCGCAGGCCCAGTCGCTGGCAAGCCGGAAGCCGGTCATGGCCGGCACGATGGTTTTCAGGGCCGGGTGCCCGCTGGCGGCGGCGAACAATTGGGTGACGCCCTGGTAGGAAAAGCCGTACATGCCCACCCGGCCGTTGCAGTCCGTCAGGCCGGCAAGCCATTCCAGGGTGTCCTCGCCGTCCCGCTGCTCGTTGACGAAGGGCTCGAACACTCCTTCCGAGGAGCCACGCCCACGCACATCCTGGATCACCACCAGATAGCCCTGTTCCGCGTACCAGGAAGGGTGGGCGTAGGTGACCGTGGAAGCGATACGACGCCCGTAGGGCTGGCGCATCAGCAACGCCGGGAACGGGCCCTCGCCGTCCGGGCGGTACACATCCGCGTCCAGACGCACGCCATCGCGGGTGCGCATGCTGATCACTTCCGGCATCGGCAGCCCGGCGGTCATGGGCCCGCTCCCCGCAACACGCGCAGATCCTCGGCATCCAGATGGTCGGGCACGCCATTGCGGATCAGCCGCGCGAAATTCTCGTCGGGCACCATTACCGTAAGAGTGTAGAGCCGCCCATCGCCAGTGTTTTCCACCACGTGCTCGGCGCCGGCGGGCACCACCATGGCGTCGCCCTTGCGCAGTTCCAGCCAGTCGTCATCACAGCGCGCCCGGCCTTCGCCTTCCAGCACGAAAAACAGTTCATCGGCGGCCTTGTGGGTATTGGGCGGCGTCAGCCCGCCCACGTCGAAGATCTCCACGCAGGCGATGAAATCCAGCTTTTCGTTGATCGAATCAAACATCACCACGAGCCGGTTGCTCTCGCCTTCCTTGATGCGGAAAGCCTCGAACTGCTCGGGGCGCTTGAAGAACGGCAGCATCAGAATGTCTCCAGAGCTGGAATCAGGTCCGCCGACAGGGCGGTGAAGCCGAAGATCTGGCGGGCGTTGTAAAGCGTGGCCTGCCAGCAGAA
Source organism: Alloalcanivorax marinus (assembly GCF_016785095.1). Classification (GTDB taxonomy): domain Bacteria; phylum Pseudomonadota; class Gammaproteobacteria; order Pseudomonadales; family Alcanivoracaceae; genus Alloalcanivorax; species Alloalcanivorax marinus_A. The sequence continues at coordinate 87,152 of NZ_JAEKJB010000015.1, forward strand.
ATCCGGGGAGGTGGTGGCGGTGCAGTCCTCCAGCAGAATGGTGTCGTAGCCGAGGAAGTTGGCGTCCGCCAGGGTGTGCAGCACGCACTGGTCGGCATTGACGCCAGCGAACAGACAGGTGCTGATACCGAGATTGCGGAGAATGGAATCCAGGGGCGTGTCCCAGAAGCCGCTCATGCGGAACTTGTCGACGCGGATGTCCTGATCGGCGATGTCCAGATCATCGATCACCGCGGCGCCCCAACTGTCTTTCTCCAGCACCGGCGCGCCGGTGCCCGGCACCGGGTCACCGAGGCCCACGTCCCGGCCACTGCCGTTGTAGACGTGGCGCAGCGCCGGCGAGATGTTCATCAGATCCTTGCGGTTGCCCCAGTTCACCCAGATCACCGGCACGGCGGCACGACGCAGGGCGGGCAGCAGGGTTTGCAACGGTGCCACCGGTCGGCGCGCCGGCGTGGTGTCCACGCCGATGTGATCCAGCCAGCCACCAGGGGTACAGAAATCGTTCTGCATGTCGACGACGATCAGCGCCGTGCGATTCAGGTCGAGTACCAGGGATTTGGGCGCGGCCGGCACGTCAACGGGACGCGGCGCCGGTCCGCGGCGGCTAAGGTCGGCGACCTGGTCGCTGACCCGCCACTGGCCGCCGGGCCGGGGGCCCAGCGGTAGAAGTTCGGGGTGATGGTGCGTGGTTTGATCGCTCATCTCTACTCGGCCCCTTCACTGCGAAATCACTGCGAAATAGCCCGTGAGGCGGGACCCTGGGGCGGCGACGCAGAGGGACGCCGCCACCCCAAGGCAACGCGAACGGTTAGAACTTGAAGCGGGCGCCCACGCCGTAGGTGTCGCCATCGCCAAGGTCGTCGATGTCGTCGTTCATGAAGTTGGCGTAAACGTCGAACTGGTCGTTGATGATCCAGTCGTAACCCACGGTCCAGGTGTTACGCTCGGTGTCGATGTCACCCTCGAAATCGGAGCTGGCGTAGGAGGCCAGTACCGAGCCCGGGCCCACCGGAATGTCCACGCCACCCTGGTAGGTATCCACGTCCACGCTGCCGGTGGTGGTGTCGGTGTCCAGGCTGTGGAACATGCCGTAGACCTTGATCACCTGGAAGTCATAGCTGGCGCCCACCAGGTAGGCGTCCTGATCGGTGACGGAGAAAACACCGCCGCCAATGGCAGCCAGACCACCGCTCTCGCCGAAGCCCGGGCTGTCGCCGCTGTTCAGGGCACCCTGCTTCACGGAGTGAGCCGCCGCGGTGAGCATCAGGCCACCGTTGCGATACACCAGGTTGCCACCGAATTTGTTCTCGGAGTCCTCACCCTCTTCCTCGCCGAAGGCGTAGGTCACGGTGGCGGTCAGGCCGCTCATGTTCGGGGAGGTATAGCTGACACCGTTGCTCCACCCGGAGTCACCCACGGTGGCGCCATAGTTGCCGCCCTGGTAGGAATGCAGGATCGCCGGCGAGAACACGAAGGAGCCGCCAAACGGGTTGGAGAAAATCACCGGCAGGAACATGGGCGCTCCCACACGACCGGCGGAGAAGGTACCCAGATCACCCTTGACGCCAATCTGCGCGGCGCGGGCGAAGAACTCGTCGCCGTTGTAGCGGCCATCGTCACCGGTGTCCGGGCGCAGGAACATTTCCGCCTTGGCGAACGCCTGGGTGCTCTCGTTAAGGTCCGCGGTGGCGCTGAAGCCAACGAAGGAAGTGGTCATGCCGCCGGCGTCCAGCACCTTGGAATCGTCTCCGGCCACGGCGCTTTCCCGGCTGCCGGCGAACAGATCAAGCAAACCGTAGAAGTCCACTTCAACATCCGCGCAGGCCATGCCACTGGCGCCCATCAGGGTGGCGGCCCCCAAAGTCTTAGCAACCTTTCTGTTAAGTTTCACGTGCTTTCCTCTCTGAAAAGTGGGGAGGCACCCGCGCGTCGGTAGCGAATTCCGAACCGCGCCAAAGGCGACCTCGATCCACCGGTATGGCCGGTGTCCCCCGGATTCGCGTCGTCTTCCCGAACGACCACGAAACCCTCTTGCATCCGACGCCACCACATCCCGTGGCGGCGACTCGTCGGGCATGGCGGCTCGGCCGCGGCATGCCGTTATCCTGTGCACCGGACTGGCAAAACCCAGCCTTGCATACACGATAAGCCTCTACTTTCAAGATGCGTGCCAGCCGCTCGGCGGCGGCCTGAAAGGCACTACGGACGGGTGAACAGGACGTCAAACGGAGGGAAGGCAGTCGGCGGACCGGGTGTTTCCTGCCCGCTTTTGGGGCGAACCTGGAAATTTCGCCCTATGGGGGCGCGAGGAAAATACAAGAGCGGGGACAGAAAAAAGCCGTGCCAGACGGGGCCATGGGCGCCCGCCGGGCCCGGCGAACGGAAAGGAAGCGGTGAAAATTCAACCTTTCACACGTGTTTTTGTATACAAAATAACGAAGCCACACCGAGACGCGGCCAGATGGAGAACCCACGCCAGGACTCAGACCGACGCCGCCGACTCATGCTCCTCGATCAGCCGTTCCATCATGCGCCGGATCACCAGCCCCGGCTTATCGGACTCCATGTGTTTTTCACCACGCGGGTCCAACGGCATGTCCGGGTCGGTGCTCTCCAGCACGTGCTTATCCTCCAGGGTCACCTTGCGGTCGAAGGCAAGCAGTGCTTCACGATCAAAACCGGTGCCGTCATCCTGCTGCAGGCAAAACTGCACCACCTGGGAACGGCCGTGATCGATGGGCACCTGGCAATTGACGATCACATGGGCCGGGCCGCCATCGGCGTAATTGATGCGCAGGCGGCACACGAAAGGCGCGAACCAGGAACAATCCAGAAAGCGCTCATTGGCGTCTTCCTGTGCATGGTGAGCCTGGGTTACCCCGAGCCGGCCCGTGTAGTGGAAGCCGCCCTCGAATTCCTCGATGCGCGCATCCCGGGCCACCAGATGCTCCGGGCTGCCGAAGGTACCCAAGTGCACATAACTGGGGTGGGCCATGTCCAATTCGTTCTCCATCACCCGCAGCCCCGCCACCTTCCATTCCTCGTAGAACTCCTGAATCAGTTCGAAGTCCGGCTCGCCGGCTTCCGGAATGGTCGGGATTTCGTAGATCGGATCCTCCAGGGCCACCCAGGCATAGCCATAACGGGTGTCACAATGAAACGCCCGCACCCGACGCTGGGGGCCCGGATCCCGGCCCGGCATCTGTGGTACGTGCACGCACTGGCCGGTGCGGTCGTACTGCCAGCCATGATAGGGACAGGCCACCCTGCCCTGACACACGTCACCCAGCGACAACTGCGCGCTGCGGTGGCAACAGCGGTCCTCCAGAGCGGCGGGAGCGCCATCCGGGTCCAGAAACAACACCAGCGGCTGCCCCAGCAGCACAAAACGACGCGGCCCCTCACGCAGATGGGCGAGCGGCATCACCGGGTACCAGAAACGTCGAAAGACGGGATGCTCCATGACATTCATCACGCGTTCTCCTCAATGGGCGGGCAGCGGCGGCGGCCGGAACGTCAGGCCAATCAGGAACGACGCCACCACCGACAGCAGCAAAAACAACATGGCCGCGGGAAAGCCGTAGCCGTCGCGCAGCACACCGAACACCAGCGGCCCCAGCGCGCCCATCAGCATGGCCAGCCCCTGCACCAGCGCCGACAGACGACCAGCCTCGGCGGGCGTCGCCGAGTAATCCAGCGGCAGGGTCAACGCCAGCGGAAAGGAACCGCCCAGCCCGACCCCGGCGATCACCGCCCAAAGCAGACCGCCGGGTTCGGGAGACCACCAGAAACCGGCCACGCCGATCATCAGCAGCCCCAGAGTGGCGGCCAACGCCGGCCGGCGGTCGCGCTGAAACTGGGCCAGCGGCGGCACCAGCAGAGCGCCAGCGATCTGGGCGCCGGTGAACACGGTCAGCAGCGCTGCCCCCTGAGCCTGGCTGTGGCCCTGGGCCACGTAGAACGGCACCAGCCAGGCCAGCAAGGACATATAGGCCACCGACCCGGTGCCCAGCAGCAGCGCCATGCGCCAGGCCAACGGATCGCGCCAGGGCAACACGCGGGCATTTTCACCCCGGGCGCGCTCAAGCCGTGCCGGCCAGAGCAAGGCGGCCAGCAGCGCCGGCAGCGCCCAGATGCCCAGCGCCAGCCGCCAGTCGCCACCGGCGCCGGCGGTCAAGGCCGGGGTGGCGGCGGCGCCGATAGCCGCCCCCAGATTCATGGCGGTGGTGAAAATTCCCATCATCAGCGCGGCACGCCCGGGGAAATACTGTTTCACCACCACCGGGATCAACACCTGCCCGCAGGCAATCCCCAACCCGCCCAACAGTGTGGCGGCGAACATCACCGCCGGATGCAGGCCCGCCCAGCGTGCGGCACAGCCCGCCGCCACCAGCCACAATGCCACGCGCATGCCAACGCCGATGCCCAGCCGGCCAATCAGCCAGCCGCCCACCAGCGCCACCGCGCCCATGCAGAAGGTGGGCAGCGCCGCCAGCAACCCGGCTCCGGTACTGCTCAACCCCAGATCCAGACGCACCGCCTCCAGACTCACGCCCAGGGAGGTCAACAAGGGCCGCAGATTGAGCCCGGCCACCACGATCATCACCGCGATCCAGCCCAACCCCACCGCCGGCGCCACCGACGGACTTTTCAATGCCGCCGACGGCGACTCAGTAGGTGGCATTCAGTCTTTCCATCAGGTGCTCACCGGCCCGGATCGGCGGATAGCGCGGCGGGTTATCCGCGTCCGCGCAGCTTTCAATGCAGCGGATTTCCGCGTCCGGATTCGGGTGGCAAAAGAAAGCAATGGAATAGCGATCCGGAGACCCCTCACCGGTGAACGGCGATACCCGGTGCGGCGTGGAGCAAAATACATGGTTGGTCCAGCGCTGCATCAGATCGCCGGTGTTGACCACCACGGTGCCGGGAATCGGCGGCGCGGTGATCCACTCGCCGTCCCGGGTGCGCACCTCCAGACCGCCGACGCCATCCTGAAACAACAAGGTGATGCTGCCGTAATCGGTGTGCGCGCCGGCGCGACGCTCGCCGCCCTGGGGCTGGAACGACCCGGGCAGCGGCGGGTAGTGAAGCAACCGCAGGGTATGATGGAGCTGATCATGGGTGTCGACGAAAAAACCGTCGGGCAAATGCAATGCCAGGGCGAAAGCGGCCAGCACCCGGTTGGACGCCGCCACGCAGCCTTCCATCAAATCCATCACCGTGGCGCGAAAGGCGGGCTGCCCCACTGGCCAGCGGTTTTCCCGATACGGGCGCTCCGCTTCCGACAGGCTATCCGGCGCCGCCTCGGGGCCGGCATTGAAGGCTTCCTTGAGATCGCCGGGCTTGCTCGCGTCCAGTCGCTCACGGCGCACCGCCACATAGCCCCGGTTGCTACTGGCGTTTTGCCAGGCCACGCCCATTTTCTCTTCATAGGGCAACGCGAAGAAGGAACGCGACGCCTGAAAGGAGCGGCGCAGCAGGGTCTCCGGCACGCCGTGATTGGACAGATAGAAAAAGCCCCAGTCAGCGCTGGCCTGGCGCATCGCCCGTGCCACCGCCTTGCGGTCCTCGGCGTCGCCGTGCAGGAAAGGCCCGAAATCAATCACCGGAATAGTGGCGACGTCGGCCTGTTTCGCTGAATCCATATGATTTCTCCCGGAACGCCCCCGCGCTCCTTCAGTTCAGTTCCGCCACCACCTCGGCGGCGCGCTCACGCAGAGCGGCCAGCTCCAGGCCCGGAATGGCGCCGTCGCGCACTCGCACCTCGCCGTCCACCAGCAAATGGCGCACCGAGGCGCTGCCGCCGCCGGCCACCGGCGCGATGGCCGGGTCGTGCATGCCGAAGTAGCGCGGCTGGTCCAGATCATAGAGCGCCAGATCGGCGGCGCGCCCCGGCGCCAGCTCACCGACCTGGTCGAGGCCGAGCACACGCGCACCGCCGGACGTTCCCCAATGGACCACGTCCTCCACGGTGACCGCGTCGGCGCCACCCAGGGCGCGATGGATCATCCAGGTGGTGTGCGCCTCCTGAATCATGTCGGCGGCTTCGTTGGAAGCGGCGCCGTCCACCGCCAGGGAAATCGGGATGCCGCGGGCGGCCATCTCCGGTACCCGGGCGATGCCGCTGCCCAGCCGGCAATTGCTTTGCGGGCAGTGGGCGATGCCGGTGCCGGTTTCCGCCAGGATCGGCAGCTCCGAATCGGCCACGTGCACCATGTGCGCGAACCAGACGTCCTCGCCCAGCCATTCGTTCTCGCCGCAGAATTCCACCGGCGTCATGTTGTGCACGTCCCGGCAGTACTCCACGTAGTTGAAGGTTTCCGACAGATGGCTGTGCAGGCGCAAACCCAGGGCACGACCGGCCCGGGCCAGCTCACGCAAGGTCGACGGGTCCACCGAGAAGGTTGGCGTGGTGGGCGCCATCACCACCTGGCGCATGGCGCGCGGGCCGCTTTGGTGATAGCGGGCGGCGAGTCGTTCCACGTCGGCCACGTAGGCGTCCAGGGTTTCCGATTCCAGGTCATTGGGGTAACCCGGGTGGCGACCCTGTTCGGTGGCGCCGCCCCGGCACAAGGTGAAACGCAGCCCCAGCCGCCCGGCCACCTCGAACAGCACATCGCCCATCTCGCTGTCGAGACCGCCGTAATAAATGTAATGGTGATCGGCGCAGGTGGTGGTGCCGGACAGCAACAGCTCCGCCAGCCCCACCTCCGCCGCCACTTCCAGATGGCGGTCGCGAATGCGCGTCAGGCGCGGATAGGGCACCGCGCCCAGCCAGCCGAACAGCGGCTCGTTGATGCCCTCCGGTACCGCCTTGAGCACACTCTGGAACAGGTGATGGTGGGTGTTCACCCAGCCCGGATAGATCACGCAGCCGCGGGCATCCAGCACTTCCTCGCCGGCCGCCGGGGTCAACCCGGCGGCCATTTCCGTGATCAGGCCGTCACGCACGCGGATATCCACGGCGCCGGCGCGGGCGGCGTCGCCCGCCCGGCCGGTCATCACCGCGTCCGCGCCCTGGATCAGCAGGTCGGTCACGACGCTTTCTCCTGCTTCACCGGAATGCGCGCGTGGTCGCTGCGCGCCTCGCTTTCGCCGAACCGTTCCAGCAGCGCCTTCATCATCTTGCGCATCACCATGCCGGGCTGATCCGAGGGCATGTGTTTTTCCTCGCCGCTGGCGGTGTCCAGGGGCACGTCGTAATCGGTGCTTTCCAGTACCCGCTTGTCTTCCTCGGTGACCTGGCGATCAAAGGCGATGATCTCCGCCTGCGGCGCATCTTCTTCCGTGTCACTGCGGAACGCCCACTGGCAGATCATGGAGTACTCGTCGTCGATGGGCGTGGCGTAGGTAACGATGGAGTGCACCAGGCCGTTCGGATAGCGGATGTTCAGGCGGCGGCCGAACGGCATGTACCAGTTGCTGGTCATGTGCCGCACGGTGGTGTCGCTGTCCATTTGCAGCAGCTTTTTCTGGGATTCCGGGTTGTTCACCGGCGCCTTGGTCTCGAAACGGAAGCCGTACTCGCCTTCCTCGATGTTCAGGTCGGCGGGAATCGGCTTGTCGAACTGGCCGAAGCTTTCCCGATGCACGAAGCTGAAATGGGCGTTGTCGAAGGAGTTCTCCATCAGACGCAGGCCGGCGGTGTGCCATACCTCATGGAACTGATGGAACATGCGATAGCCCGGCTCCTTGGCCTCCGGCATGTCGGGAATATCGGTAAGCGGTTCGCCCAGGCAGACCCAGACGTAGCCGTAACGCTCGTCGGCCTTGAAAGCCGGCACCTTGGCGCGGCCGGCGGGGCGGTCCGGGGTTTGCGGAATTTTCTTGCAGGCGCCGGTGCCGTCGTAGTTCCAGCCGTGGTAGGGGCAGACGATATTGTCGCCCTCCACCCAGCCCAGGGACAGTTTGGCGCTGCGGTGAGCACAGCGGTCTTCGGCGGCTTGCGGTTTGCCCTGGCTATCCAGCCACAGCACCAGATCCTGATTGAGCAGACGGAACGGTTTCGGGCCGTCATCGAGTTGCGCCATCGGAATCACGGGATACCAGAAACGGCGCAGGACGGGTTGTTGGGTTACTAGCATGGCTCATCTCCTATGGACGAGGCAGCCCCCGCCGAGAGCCTGTTCGCGCTCTTTAAGGCCGGCTTTTCCTCACTGTTGGCGGAAGGTTGAACGCGGCGCGGGCCTCCGCCATTCGGACCCGCGCCGGACATCAATAAGAAGCGGCGCGCCGGCTCACCAGGTAGTCGCCGGTGAGAATCGGCGGGTAGCGACGGGCGTTGTCGTCGCCCACGCACTGATCAAGCACGCGGATTTCCGCGTCGTTGTCCGGGTCGTTGAAAAAGGCCACCGAATAGCGGGCCCGACCGCCACCGGCGTGTTCGGGTAGACGCACGCGGTGCAAGGTGGAGCGGTACACATCGTTGGTCCAGCGGGCCATGATGTCGCCGGTGTTGATCACCACGCCGCCCGGCACCGGGTCCACGGGTACCCACTTACCGGCACCGTCGCGCACTTCCAGGCCACCAATGTCATCCTGGAACAGCAGCGTCACGCTGCCATAGTCGGTGTGTCCGCCGGCCCGCGCCTGGCCACGCTCGGCCTCGAACGCCGGCGGCAGCGGCGGATAATGGAGCAACCGCAGAATCTGGCTGTGGGTGCGATGGCGGTCGCGAAAGTAGCCGGGCTCGGTGCCCAGCCCCAGCTCGAACGCTTCCAACACCTGCATGGACAGATCCGACACCGCGGCAAAAAAGTCCTCCACCGTGGCCCGGAACGCCGCCTGCCCGGATGGCCAGCGATTAACGTGGCCGTACAGACCGGGCTCGCGAATCTGAAAGCTCTCTTTCAAGTCCGGCGCGCGCTTGACGTCCAGACGCTCCTTGCCCACCGCCACATAACCGGTGTTGGCATCGGTATCGTCGTAGGCGAAGGCGGCTTCCGCCTTGACCGCGTCCGGCAGCGCGAAAAAGTCACGCTGGGCCTGGAACAGCGTGGTCAACCGGGCCTCCGGAAGGCCGTGCCCCACCAGACACATAAAGCCCACGTCACGGGCGGCGCGGTCAACCGCCGCCACCACCTTGGCTCGCTCACTCTCGCCCCCCTTCAAGAAGGGCGCGAAATCGATCACCGGGACGCGGGTAACGCTCATGGCAACACCGGTTCCTCGGGCAGGAATTCCAGGGTATAGGCCTGCTTGTAATCCAGGTCCTCGGGCACCATGCCGGCCTTGGCCATGAAGTCGAAGGTGGCTTTCCAGCGCGCGTCGGTCATCACGCCCAGCCCCTTGGTCTTGGCGTCGCCACCGGCCACCAGGCCGTACTCCTTCATCTTCTCGATGCCGAAGGCGATCTGCTCATCGGTCATCTCCGGGTTGTCCTGTTTGATCAGTTCGTTGGCCGGCGCCGGGTTCTCGAAATAGCTCTTCCAGCCTTCCATGGAAGCCTGGACGAACTTGCGCAGAACCTCCGGCTGCTCCGCCACCATCTTGCGGGTGGTTTCCAGGGTCTGGGCGTAGGGCGGGTAACCGTATTCGGCGAACAGGAAGATCGACGGCGTCACGCCGCCTTTCTCCATGGCGTAGGGCTCGGACGTTACATAGCCCTGCTGCACCACGGACTTATCGGCGAGGAACGGCTGCACACTGAAGGTATAGGGACGGATCATGTCGTCGGTGAAACCATAGTTGGCTTCCAACCAGGGCCAGAACGTCTGCTTGGCACCGGAGAACACGTACACCGGATTGCCCTTGATCTCCTCCAGGGACTTCACGTGCGGGTGCGCAAGCAGCGCCTGCGGGTCGCTCTGGAACGGCGCGGCGATGGTCACCACCGGCAGATCCTGGACCAGGGATTTGATGTTGCGAATCGGATATCCCATGGTCACGTCCTGCTTGCCGGCCAGCAGCAGCTGAACGTTATTGACCTGCGGACCACCCATCTCGATGGACACATCCAGGCCGTACTTCTCGTAGATGCCGGTGGCCTTGGCCTGATAGAAACCGCCGTGCTCCGCCTGGGCAAACCAGTTGGTGCCGAACGTCAGCTCGGTGAGTTCCTCGGCGCCGGCGACGCCGGTGCCCAGCAGGCCCGCCCCCAGGACAAGCCCGGCCACGGTCCGTCGAACCCCCTTCCCGATGCCCTCGAAACGACTTTCTCGTGCCTTCTTCATGGTGCCAGCTCCATTATGTATACAGCTTGGTATCCAGTTCTGATGCCGATATCGACGCAAAGGCCGTGCCACCTTTGTGGGTATGGCCGGTTCCCTTGCAGGCCGGGACCTTACGCGCCCCGGCCCGGATTCCAGCGACGGCCAGGACGCGCCAGGTCGGTGCGTCCGGCCCGCTGTTGTGCACAAAAACGCCAACCATCAGGGCAGCACCGGCTCCTCGGGCAGGAACTCCAGGGTGTAGGCTTTCTTGTAATCCACGTCCTCGGACACCAGATCCGCGTCCACCATGAACTGGAAGGTCTTCTGCCAACGGGCATCGTTCATGTAGCCGATCCCCTCTTCCCCCGCATCGCCGCCGGTGACAATGCCGTATTCCTTGAGCTTTTCGAGGCCGAACGCCAACTGCGCATCGGTCATCTCCGGATTGTCCTTCTGGATCAGCTCGTTACCCGGCGCCGGGTTTTCCAGGTAGCTCTTCCAGCCCTCCATGGTCGCCTGCACGAAACGCCGCACCAGATCCGGATTGCTTTCCACCAGCTCCCGCCGCGTCTCCAGCGTGGCCGCGTACGGCGGATAACCGTTATCCGCGAACAGGAAGAAATTCGGCGTCACCCCGCCCTTCTCGGCGGCAAACGGCTCGGAACTCACATAGGCCTGCTGCACCAGTTCCTTGTCCGCCAGGAACGGCCCCAGGCTGAAGGTGTAAGGCTTGGCCTGAGCATCCGTGAAACCGTACTCGGACTGCAGCCAGGGCCAATAGGTGGAACGGGCCGAGGTGGAAATCAGCACGGTGCGATCACCCACCTCCTCCAGGGACTTCACGTGCGGATGAGCAATCAGCCCCTGCGGGTCCTTCTGGAAGCAGGCCGCCACGCTCACCACCGGCAACCCCTCGCTCACCGCTTTGATGTTGCGCAGCGGGTAGCCCATGGTGAAGTCGTACTGCCCGGCCACCAGCAACTGCAGGCCATTCACCTGGGGGCCGCCCATCTTGATGTTCACGTCCAGGTCGTACTTGTCGTAGATGCCGGTGGCCTTGGCCTGATAGAAACCGCCGTGCTCGGCCTGGGCGTACCAGCTGGTGCCGATGGTCACTTCATCGGCGGCCCGGGCGGTGCCCACGCCCACGCCCAGCGCCACCGCCATCAAAGTGGCGCCCAGGCGCCCGTAGGTTCGAAGAGTGGATATCACGCGCATGCTTGTTGCTCCGGTTGCATTGGTTCTTTTCGTATACAAGCAACCTTCATGCCCGCCCCGAATGCACCAACTTGGTTTCCGTTCTTAATATCCGTAGGCGGCCAACTCCACGGAGGCGGGCTCCGGCCGGACCTGCCCGGCCAGACGCGCCACCCGCGCCCCCAACGCCCGAGCAATGGCCCGCTCGTTATCGTCCACTCCCCGGGTGCCATCGAACCCGGTCACCGCCGACGCCCCATAGGGCGACCCGCCCTTCACCGTGCGTACCAGCTCCGGCACGCTGTGCGGCACCCCCACCAGCACCATCCCATGCTGAAAAAACGGCAACAGCAGATTAATCAACGTGATCTCATTGCCCGAATGCATGCCCCCGGTGGAAGTGAAGGCGGCGCCCACCTTGCCGATCAGCGCACCACGCCGCCACAACGGCGCCACCTCATCGATGAAAGCGCGCAACGGCGTGCTCATCAGCCCATAGCGGGTTGGTGAGCCCCAGACGATGCCTCGCGCCCACTCCAGATCCTCCCCGGTGGCCCGGGGCAAAGCCCGGTATTCCGCCAGGGTGGCCTGAAAATCCGACCGCTCCGGGTCCACGCTGTACTCCGGCTCCTCGATGTCCACCCGGCACAGACGCACTTCCGCCCCTTCCTGTTCGGCGCCACGCGCCACCGCGCGGGCCAGCTCCAGGGTGGTGCCGTAACGGGAATCGCAGATCACGCAGACGCGCATCGGTTCTTGCATGGGGGTATCTCCAGCGTTGTCGCATGCCCGGCCAGGGCCATTTTCTGTATACAGGCAAGGCCCATGCCACGCTCCAGATCATCACCCGGAGCGCTCACCGCGTAACCGAAAGGGCTCTGGCCCGGAACATCCCGGCGCACCTGCATGGCGCAAAATACAGGGTGTCGCACCATTTGCGAGCCCACCAATCCGGGCTTGCCGGTCGGTGCCAGACTGGTTTAAATCATGTATACATTTTTAGGAAAAGGACCCCCATGGGCGACTCTCTGCTGATCCGCGCCAGCCTGCTGAACCCGGTGCACGCCGACCGCTGGGATTTCCACCGGGAAGGCGGCCTGCTGCTGCACGGCGATCGCATCGTCGACGCCGGCCCGCTGACGCGCTTCCGCGATCATCCGGCAAGCCGGGTGCTGGACGTGGACGGCGTGCTGGTGCCCGGCTTCGTGGACGTGCACATCCACTGGGTACAGCACCATGTGCGCGGGCGCTTCCAGAGCGACCTGATGGAATGGCTGCGCGAGCACATCTGGCCCGAGGAAGCCGGCTTCGAGGCGGACGACTTCGCACGCCGCCATGCCCGCGCCTTTTTCGCCGACACGGTCCGCGCCGGCACCACCCTGGGCATGGCCTACTCCAGCCCGCACCTGAGTGCCCTGCGGCTGGCCGGCGAGGAGGCCCGCGGCGACTGGCTGTTGGGCAACGCCATCATGGAGAAGGCGGCACCGGAGCCGTTGCGCCGGGCCAGTCCGGACAACGTGGATCAGGTGGCACCGCTGTTGGAACAGCTCGGTCGCGAGCGTTACGCCATCACGCCGCGCTTCGCGCTCAACTGCAGCGCCGGGCTGATGCGTGACCTGGGAGAGCTGGCGCGCCGCGAGAACGCCTTCGTGCAGACCCATCTGTCGGAATCAGTGAACGAGATCCGCGAGATCCGCGCCGCCTTCCCGGAGGCGGAGGACTACACCGACGTGTACGATCGGGCCGGCCTGTTGGGGCCACGCTCGGTGCTGGGCCACTGCATCCATCTGTCGGAGCGGGAACATGACACCCTGGCCCGGCGCCGCGCCTGGATCGCCCACTGCCCGTCCAGCAATGAGGCCCTGGGCAGCGGGCGCATGGATCTGGCGGCGGTACGCCGCCATGGCACCCGCTATGCGCTGGCCTCGGACGTGGGCGCCGGGCCCAGCCACAGCATGCTGCACGTCATGCAGCGTTTCCTGGCCCAGCATCGCCAGGCCGGCGAAGCCGTCGCGCCCCAGGAGGCCCTCTACCGCGCGACCCTGGCCGGCGCCGAATGCCTGGGGCGCGGCGACCGCGCCGGTAGCCTTACCTCGGGCAGGCGCGCGGACTTCGTGGTGTTGCCGGCGCCGGACGCCGGCGTGGCCGCCGAGGACTGGTTCGAGGAATTGCTGAGCGGCGAGGCCCGGGATCTGGAGACCCGGCCCCTGCAAACCTGGATTGGCGGCGCGCCGGTCTAGGACCTGTTAACAGGCCCTAGACCCGGGCCGCCAGGCGCAGGGCGGCGATGCGGTTCACCTGGGCCACCGCCGTGGCCCGTTCCGTGTCCGGATCGTTGCGCACCCGCGCTTCGAAGGCGGCAAGAATGTCGCGACGATGCAGGCCGCGCACCGCAAGGATGAAGGGAAACCGGAAACGCGCCTTGTATTCCTCGTTGAGCGCCTGGAAGCGCTCGAATTCCTCCGCCGTGCACTGATCCAGGCCGGCACCGGCCTGTTCGGCGCTGGAGTCGGCGGTGAGCGCCTCGCCCACCGCCAGCCTGCCGGCCAGGTCCGGGTGGGCGCGCAGCACCGCCAGTTGGGCCGCCGCGTCGGCGGCGTCGAACACCACCGCCAGCCGCGCGGCCAGGGCCGCCGGGGAGTCGTCGTCCTCGCCCAGGCCCTGCCGGTGGGCCTGGCGGGCGATCCAGGGGGAGTGTTCATAGACGTCGCCATAGCAGGCCACGAACGCCTCCTCGTCCAGGGTGCTGGGACGTGGCGACAGCAACGGAGTATCAGCCATGGTGCTCCATCCAGTGGCGAGCGATGTCGATGCGGCGCGTCACCCAGACGTCCCGGTGGGCGCTCACATGCTTGAGAAATTTCTCCAGGGCAGCGGCTCGACCAGGACGCCCGGCGAGCCGGCAGTGCAAGCCCACCGACAGCATGCGCGGCTGCTCCGCGCCTTCCTGGTAGAGATAATCGAAGCTATCGCGCAGGTAGTTGAAGTACTGCTCGCCATTATTGAAGCCCGCCGGTGACGAAAAGCGCATGTCGTTCACGTCCAGGGTGTAGGGCACCACCAGATGGCGGCGATCGGCCACCCGGGTCCAGAACGGCAGTTCGTCGTTGTAGTCATCGGCGTCGTAAAGGAAACCGCCGTGCTCCACCACCAGGCGCCGGGTATTGGGGCTGGTGCGGCCGGTGTACCAGCCCAGGGGCGGGGCGCCGGCGGCGCGGGTCAGCGCCTCCACGGCGCGGCCGATGTGCTCCGCTTCCACCGCCTCGGGCACGTACTGATAGTCGATCCAGCGGTAACCGTGGCTGCAGATCTCATGGCCCTCGTCCACCAGGGCGCGGATGGCGTCCGGGTGGCGCTCGGCGGCCATGCCCACGGCGAACACGGTAAGCGGCATCCGGTAGCGGCGAAACAGGCGCATCAGCCGCCAAAGGCCCACCCGGCTGCCGTACTCGTAAAGCGATTCCATGCTCATGTGGCGCACGCCGGGACGGGCCTCGGCACCCACCATTTCCGAAAGGAAGGATTCCGAGGCGGCATCGCCGTGCAGCACGCAGTTCTCGCCACCCTCCTCGTAGTTGAGTACGAACTGCACCGCCAGCCGCGCGCCACCGGGCCAGCGCGGGTCCGGTGGATGCGGCCCATAGCCGATCAGATCCCGGGGATAGTCCCCGCCGGAGCGTGCAGCCGCCATGGCGTTCCTCCTGATTCATGGGTGGTGACGGTGTCGTGGCGTTCACCGGGCTCGGATTGTACATGTATACATTTCTATGATTTTATTGTCGACATCGAAATATACAAATTCGAGGAGCGGCCCATGGGGCGTCTTACCACGCATGTTCTCGACACTGCCTCGGGCCAGCCCGCCGCCGGCCTGGCGCTGCAGCTGTGGCGGCTGGATGACGGTGATTCACCGGCCCTGGTTTGCCAATGCAATACTGATGCCGACGGGCGCTGCCCGGCGCCACTGCTGGAGGGCGAAGCCCTGCGCCCGGGGCGCTACCAACTGGTATTCCAGGCCGGCGACCACTTCCGCCGCCAAGGCACCTCCCTGCCGGAGCCGGCGTTCCTGGATGAGGTGGTGGTGCGTTTCGGCGTCGCCGACGCGCAGCGTCACTACCATGTGCCACTGCTGCTTTCCCCCTACGGCTACAGCACCTACCGGGGAAGCTGATGGAAGCGCATTTGTATGAGTGGGCCAACCTGCTGATTCGCTGGCTGCACATCACCGTCGGCATCGCCTGGATCGGTGCCTCCTTCTACTTCAACTGGCTGGAAAATCAGCTCGAACGGCATGGCGACAAGCCGGACGGCGTGGAAGGCACCCTCTGGGCGATCCACGGCGGCGGCTTCTACCACCTGCAAAAATTCCAGGTGGCGCCGGCGCGGCTGCCGGAGCGTCTGCACTGGTTCAAATGGGAGGCCTACTACACCTGGATCAGCGGCGTTCTTTTGCTGGCGGTGGTCTATTACCTGAACGCGCGCACCAACCTGATCGACCCGTCCGTGGCGGAGCTGTCGCCGCTGGCCGCCAGCCTGATCGGCCTGGCCACCCTGGCGCTGAGCTGGCTGGTCTACGACGGCCTGTGCCGCTCGCCGCTGGGGCGCAAACCGGTGGCGCTGGCCGCCGTGCTGTTCGCGCTGCTGGTGCTGCTGGCCTGGGGGCTGAGCCAGGTGTTCAGCGGTCGTGGCGCCTACATTCATGTGGGCGCGGCCATCGGCACCTGCATGGTGGCCAATGTGTTCTTCGTGATCATTCCCGGCCAGCGCGCCATGGTGGAAGCCATGAAAGCCGGCCGCGAGCCGGACGGCGCGCGGGGCCGGGCCGGCGCCCTGCGTTCCCGGCACAACAACTACCTGACCCTGCCGGTGCTGTTCATCATGATCAGCAACCACTTCCCAAGCACCTACGGCAGCGGCTGGAACTGGCTGATCCTAACCGCCCTGGCGCTGGCGGCCATCGTCATCCGCCATTACTTCAACGTGCGCCACCTGCCTGGCCGGCATTGGAGACTGATGCTCCTGGGCCTGGCCGGCCTGGCGGCGATCATCCTGGCCACCGCGCCCCGCGCCCCGCACCGCGAGGCCGGCGCCGACACCCCGCCGGTGGCCATGGAAGCGGTCAACACGGTGGTCCAGCAGCGCTGCGTCGCCTGCCACGCCGCCGCGCCCTCCTTCGCCGGCTTCACGGCGCCGCCCAAGGGGATTCGCCTGGACAGCGAAGCGGCGATCCGCCAGCACCGGGACCAGATCGGCCAGGTGGCGGTGCGCACCCGCATCATGCCGCCGGGCAACCTGACCGGCATGACCGACGACGAGCGCGCCCTGCTGGAGCGCTGGCTGAACCAGCCCGCCGGCACGCCCTGATCCGGCGGCGGGGGGCGGTTGCCCCGGCGCCACCCGGTGTATACATTTCGGGCTCGACCAGGGAGATTGAATCTATGGCAACGGCCCCCGATTCCGGCAAGCCGACCGCGGCCCAGGCCCTCGCGCCGGACCGCCACCGCAAGGCCAGCGACCAGAGCATCTATGACGCCATCTACGAGGCGGTGCTGACCCAGCGGCTACCGCCAGGCTCGCGATTGCCCGAAGTGGCCCTCAGCGAGTTGTTCGGGGTGAGCCGTTCGATCATCCGCAAGGCACTGACGCGGCTGGCCTCCGACCACGTCATCGAGCAACGCCCCAACCAGATGGCCATGGTGGCGCGCCCGGACGTGGAGGAAACCCGCCAGATCTTTGCCGCCCGCCGGCTGGTGGAAGGCGAGGTGATGCGGCTCACCGCCGGCACTCTGAGCAAGGCGCGCCTGCAGGAGCTGAAACGGCTGGTGAAGGACGAAAAAAGCGCCCACCAGAGCGGTCGCGACCAGGACCGGGTGCACTGCTCCATGGAAGTGCACCGTTTTCTGGCCCGGCACTGCCCCAATCAGGTGCTCGGGCGAATGATGCGCGAACTGGTACTGCGCACCTCCATCGTCATCGCCCTGTACAAGTCACCGGGCATGAGCGCCTGCTTCCTGGGCGACGACCACGCCCGGCTGGCGGAACTGATCGCCCAAGGCAAGGGGGACCAGGCGGCGGACCTGGCGCACCGGCATCTGCGCGCCCTGGAAGACCTGCTCGACCTGAACGAAGCCGACACCACCATCGATCTGGCCCGCATTCTGCGCCCGGAAACCTGAAAGCGCGGATTCCGGCACGGCTCCTGCTTGGATGCACCGCATACCGCCGACTGTATACAAAAAGGCCGAGAGGAGAGCCGCCGCATGCCCCGCACCCTGCTGCTGAAGAACGCCACCGTGGTGGCCACCATGGACGATGAACAGCGCGAGATCGCCGATGGCGCCGTGCTGATCACCGACAACCGCATCACCGCCGTGGGCCCCACCGCCGAACTGCCCGCCGACGCCGACCAGGTGATCGACCTGAGCGGCCATGTGCTGATGCCGGGCCTGGTGAACACCCACCATCATATGTTCCAGTCGCTGACCCGGGCCCTGCCAGCGGCCCAGAACGCGGAGCTGTTCGACTGGCTCAGCGCCCTGTTCCCGGTGTGGGGCAACATCACCCCGGAGATGATGACGGTGTCCGCCCAGACCTCCATGGCGGAGTTGATGCTGTCCGGCTGCACCACGGCGGCGGACCATGCCTATTTCTACGTCAATGGCTCGCGCCTGGAAGACAACCTGGAAGCGGCCCGGCGCCTGGGCATGCGCTATCACGGCGTGCGCGGCGCCATCACCCTGGGCCAGAGCCAGGGCGGCCTGCCGCCGGATCACGTGGTTGAGCACGACGAGGACGCGGTGCTCAAGGAAATGCAGCGCGTGGTGGAAGCCCACCACGACCACGCCGACGACGCCATGATCCGCGTCGCCCTGGGCCCTTCCTCGCCATTCACCGTGAGCCCGGACCTGATGCGCCAGAGCGCCGTACTGGCCCGGGACCTGGGTGTGCTGATGCACACCCACACCGCCGAGAACAACAAGGACCTGGCGTTCAGTCAGGAACGCTACGGCATGACGCCGGCCCAGTTCGCCGAGGAAACCGGCTGGGTCGGCGAGGACGTCTGGCACGCCCACTGCGTGCATCTGGACGACCATGGCATCAAGCTGTTCGGTCGCACCGGCACCGGCGTCGCCCACTGCCCCTGTTCGAACATGCGCCTGGCCTCGGGCATCGCGCCGATCCGCAAGATGCTCGATCAGGGCGTCAAGGTGGGCCTGGGCGTGGACGGCACCGCCTCCAACGACGGCAACGACCTGCTCGGCGAGGCCCGTCAGGCGATGCTGGTGGCGCGGGTGCGCCACGAGGACCCCACCGCCATGAGCGCCCGGGAAGCCCTGTGGCTGGCCACCCGGGGCGGCGCCCGGGTGCTCGGCCGCGACGACAACATCGGCCGGCTGGCGCCGGGCTACTGCGCCGACCTGATCGCCTTCGACCTGAGCGACATCGCCTACGCCGGCGGCCAGATCGACCCGCTTGCCTCGCTGCTGTTCTCGGCGCCGCGCCGGGTCGCCTACAGCATCATCAACGGCCGCACCGTGGTGGACCGGGGCCGGCTTACCCCCATCGAGCTACCGGTGCTGGTGGAGCAACACAATCGCCTGGCCCGGCAACTGGTCGACGGCTGACATGGCCACCCGGCTGCGCGTTCATTCGCCGGCGGTGCTCTACTTCGACGCGGTGCGGCGCGCCGGCTCCATCCGTGAAGCGGCGCGCCGCCTGCATGTGGCGTCGTCGGCGGTGAACCGGCAGATACTCAAACTCGAGGATGAAATCGGCGCGCCCCTGTTCGAACGCCTGCCCGGCGGCCTCAAGCTCACCGCCGCCGGCGAGGTGTTCGCCCGCCACGCCATCGTGGTGCTGCAGGACGCGGAGCGGGCCCGCTCCGAACTGGACGCCCTCAAGGGGCTGCGCACCGGCCATGTGGAAGTGGCCACCGTGGAGGGCGTCACCACGGATCTGCTGCCGGTGGTGATCGGCCGCCTGCGCGAGGATTTCCCCAACATCACCATCGGCATCGCCACCCTGGGCTCCCAGGCGATTCCGGGAACCGTCACCAACGGCACCGCCGATCTCGGGCTGGCGTTCGCCCTGCCGCGCACCGCCGAGCTGCGCCAGCTCACCCTGGCGCGCTTCCGGCTCGGCGCGGTGATGCCGCCGGACCATCCCCTGGCCGGTCGCGAGGAGGTCAGCGTGGCCACCTGCATGGCCTACCCCCTGGTATTGGCCAAACAGGACCTGTCCGTCCACCACCTGATGCGCCCCGCCATGGAGCGGGCCGGCGCCACCGCCCGGGGCGTGGTGCGCTCGGGCTCGGTGGAGTTGAGCAAGGAGCTGGCCCGCCGCGGCATCGGCATCGCCTTCCAGACCCGCATCGGCCTGGAGACGGACCTCAACCGGGGCAGCCTGGTGCACCTGCCACTCAACGACGCCGGTCCGGTGTACAGCGACCTGGGCATCTACGCCCGCGCCGGTCGGGCCCTGCCGGTGGCGGTGGACGCCTTCGCCCGCCTGCTGGGCGAGGAAATGGCCCGCCGCGAGGCCGCCGAGGCGGCGCTGTTGCCAGCCCCCACCTGATTCAACCGGGCCCGCCCGCGGCCGATGCCGATTCGGCATCACCGTGGTCGATATTCTCTGCTTTGGCGGACAGCCGGCCGGGCGCACACTGAATTCCGGATCAATGACCGCCAGCCTTGCCCGGAGGGCAAACCACCATGAACGCCGATTTCGAAGCGATGCGAGTGTCCCAGGGCGCCCTGCCCATTATCGACGTGTCCGGCCTGCGCTCCCCGGACCGGGCGGAGCGCCGGGCGGTGGGTCGGGCACTGCGCGCCGCCTGCGCCGACAAGGGCTTTTTCTACATTCGCAACCATGGCGTCGACCCGGCTCTGCAGGCCCGGGTGTTCGACGCCAGCCGGCGCTTCTTCGCCCGCCCCATGGAAGAGAAGAACCGGGTCGGCATGGCGCACTCCGCCGCCAACCGGGGCTACGACCCATTGCGTGGACAGACCCTGGAAGCCGGCGCGCCGCCGGATCTGAAGGAAAGTTACTACATGGGCGAGGAACGGGGCCCGGACGACCCCAAGGTGAAAGCCGGCAAGTTCAACCATGGCCCCAATCAATGGCCCGAAGGGGTGGTGGATTTCCGCCCGGCCATCGAGGCCTATTACCGGGAAATGACCGCGCTCAGCGAATTGATCATGCGCGGCCTGGCCCTGTCCCTGGATCTCGACGAGCACTACTTCGACGACTTCTGCGTGGAGCCCCAGGCCATCGTGCGGCTGCTGCACTATCCGCCCCAGCCCGCCAACCCGGCGCCCAACGAAAAGGGCTGCGGCGCGCACACGGATTTCGGCGGCATCACCCTGTTACTGCAGGACGACAACCCCGGGCTGCAGGTCTGGAACCAGACCCGCGGCACCTGGATTCATGCCGACCCGGTGCCCGGTACCTACGTGGTCAACCTGGGCGACATGATCGCCCGGTGGACCAACGACCGTTACCGCTCGACGCTGCACCGGGTGGTGAACATCTCCGGCCAGGAACGCTACTCCATTCCGTTCTTCTACTCCGGCAACCCGGACCACGAAGTACGCTGCCTGCCCGGCTGCCTGGCCGCCGGCGAGCAGCCCAAGTACCCGCCAGTGACCGTGGAACAGCACATCATCGACATGTACCGGCGCACCTATGCGTGAAGGCATGCCTGAGCACCTGATTCTGATTCACGGTGCCTGGGCCGGCGCCTGGGTGTGGGAGCGTCTGCTGGCACCGCTGCGCGCCGCCGGCTTCCAGCCCCATGCCGTGGACCTGCCCGGCAATGGCCACGGCCCCCGCGGCGAGCTGGACGCCGGCCTCGACGACTACGAAAACAGCGTGCTGGAAACGCTGGCGGCACTGCCTGGCCGCGTCGGCCTGGTGGCCCATTCCGGTGGTGGCGTCACCGCTACCCGGGTGGCGGAACGGGCGCCGCAACGGATCGCCGGGGTCGCCTATGTGGCCGGCATGATGCTGCCCTCCGGCATGGGCTTCGCGGAACTGACCGCGCCGCTCAAAACCGCCGACCCGGACGCCGCCGGCATCGTGCCGCACCTGCAATGGGACGCCGAACGCCGCGCCAGCCGGGTACCGCCGGAGGCGGCCCGGGCGATCTTCTTCCAGGACCTGCCGGACGCCGTGGCCGAGCAAGCCGCGCGGCGACTCACCGCGCAACCGGAAAAGGCCCGTGCCGCCGCCCCGCGCTGGAGCACGGAACGCTTCGGCCGGGTGCGCCGGCTGTATGTGGAAGCCCTGCGCGACCGCTCCGTGGTGCCCGCCGCGCAGCGTCGCATGCAGGCCCTGGTACCCGGCGCCCGGGTGGTGTCCCTGGACACCGGCCATGCCCCCCAGGTGTCCGCCCCCGACGACCTCGCCGCCAACCTGACTGATTTTTTCGCCTCGTCGAGACCGTGACGGGCATGCCCATTGCATACCGAACTGTATACATAATTATTATCGAGGAGTGACGCCATGACGTTCCGTGCCCTGCGATCCATATTGCTCGCCTTGGGGGTAAGTGCCCTGTCCGCCACCGCCGGCGCCGCCGACAAAATCCGCTGGTTGAACGACTGGCTGCCCGCCGGCGACAAGGCGGTGATCTATCTGGCCGTGCAGGAAGGCCTGTTCGAGGACGCCGGCATCGAGGTGGAAATCAACAGTGGCCGTGGCTCCAGCGACGTGGTCACCAAGCTGGGCACCGGTGCCGCCGACATGGGCACCGGCGGTCTGTCCGCCCTGCTCCAGGCCCAGGCCGGCGCCGAGGTGCCGGTGACCGCGGTGATGTCGATCTACACCAAACAACCGGACGCGGTGTTCGTCGCCAAGGGCGCCGGCATCGACCGCCTGCAGGACCTGAAGGGCAAGACCCTGGCCACCGCCACTTTCTCCGCCTCCAACGTGACCTGGCCGCTGGTGCTGGAAGCCAACGGCATGGAGCCGGACGCGGTGAAGGTGCTCAAGGTGGACCCGGGCGCGATGGGCCCAATGTTCGCCACCGGTCGGGTGGACGGCACCATCAACTGGATCACCAAGCTGCCCGCCTTCGAGGCCCTGATGAACGACGCCGGCAAGGAGATCAAGGTGCTGCCCTGGTCCGAATACGGCTTCAATGGCTATGGCCTGTCGGTGTTCGCCTCCGACCGCTTGATCCAGGAGAACCCGGCGCTGGTGGCCAAGGTGCTCGATATCTACAAGAAGGCCCTGCGCATCGCCATCGATGACCCGGCCAAGGCCGGCGCCGCCCTCAAGGCCATGGTGCCGGATGTGGACGCGGACATCGCCGCCGAGGAATTCGCCGCCTCCGCGCGCCTGATCGATACCGACGTCGCCGGACAGGATGGCCTGGGCGCCTTCGAGCCGGAATTGCTGGCGGAGACCTGGCGCTGGGTGGCCAAGGCCCAGGATCTGCCCGAGGACAGCCTGGACCCGGAAACCTCGGTGACCCGCGAGTTCATCCCGGAGTAACGCCATGACCACCCGCATCGAACCGGACGGCAGCCGCCCGGCGATCCGCTTCGACCGCGTCGGCCAGGTATTCAACGGGTCCGACGGCGGCAGCGTGACCGCCCTGGAGGACGTCAGCTTCACCCTGCACCGCCACGAATTCGTGGCGGTGATCGGGCCCTCCGGCTGCGGCAAGTCCACCCTGCTGCGCATCATCGCCGGGCTGGTGAAACCCACCGGCGGCCAGGCGGAAATCTACGGCCTGCCGGTGACCGGCCCCCGCGAGGAAGTGGGCATCGTGTTCCAGCAGCCCACCCTGCTGCCGTGGCTGAACGTGCGCGACAACGTGACCTTCCCGATGAAACACAAGCATGGCCGGGTCACCCAGGCGGAGAAGCAACGGGCCGCGGAACTGCTCGCCATGGTCGGCCTGGAGGACTTCGCCACCCGCCGCCCCAACGAGCTGTCCGGCGGCATGCAGCAGCGCGTCGGCATCGCCCGCGCCCTGCTCCACGACCCGGACATCCTGCTCATGGACGAGCCGTTCTCGGCACTGGACGCCCTGACCCGGGATGAAATGAGCTTCGAACTGCTGCGCATCTGGACCGAGCGGCCCAAAACCGTGTTGTTCATCACCCATTCCATTCCCGAGGCCCTGTTGCTGGCCGACCGCATCCTGGTGATGTCGGCGCGCCCGGGCCGGGTGCGGGAGATCATCGACGTGGGCCTAGCCCGGCCCCGTTCCATGCAGACGCTGTCGGAGCCCCGCTTCCATGAAATCGCCAACCATATCCGCGCCCAGGTCTTCCGACCGGCGGCGCTGGCCTGACATGGGGCGCGCCCTTCTCAAGGTGCTCGACCGGGGTGCCCCGCTGTTCGCGTCGCTGCTTCTACTGCTGATCTGGGAACTGGGGTGCCGGCTGTTCCAGGTGCCCTCCTACCTGCTGCCGGCGCCCAGCGCCATCGTCCAGGGCGCCCTGTCCGTTTCCCTGGAAAGCTGGCTGGGCCACATCTGGGCCACCCTGCGGGTAAGCCTGCAGGGCTACGCCCTGGCGGTGATCATAGGCATTCCGCTGGCGGTGGCCCTGGCCAACAGCCGACTGTTGTCGCGCACCCTGTATCCGCAGCTGGTGATCATCCAGTCCACGCCGATCGTGGCGGTGGCGCCGATCATCGTGGTGGTGCTCGGCGCCGGCGACGCGCCCCGGGTGGCGATCACCTTTCTGATCACCTTCTTCCCGATCGTGGTGTCCACGGTCACCGGCCTGCTGGCGACGCCACCGGCGATGCTTGAGCTGTCCCGCTCGCTGGGCGCCAGCCGGCTGCGCGAGGTGAAGAACATCCAGTTGCCGTTCGCGGTGCCCTACATCTTCTCGGCGCTGCGCATCTCCGTGACCCTGGCGATCATCGGCGCGGTGGTGGCGGAGTTCGTGGCCGCCGAGGACGGCCTGGGCTTCTTCATCGCCTTTTCCACGTCCTTCTTCAAGGTACCCCAGGCATTCGCCGCCCTGGGCGTGCTGGTCACCCTGAGCCTGGTACTGTTCCAGTTGGTGTCCCTGACCCAGCGCCTGCTGTTCCCCTGGAGCCTGCCCGACGCGGAGAAATAACATGAGCGACACCCTGGCGGTCCTGGACCACGAACACTATCTGCGCCTCGCCTTCCAGGTGGCGCAACGGGCCCTGGAGGCTGGCGGCCACCCGTTCGGCGCCCTGCTCGCCGGGCCGGACGGCGAGATTCTGATGGAGCAGGAAAACGCCTTCCTGCCCGATCACGACATGACCGGCCACGCCGAGCGGGTGTTGATGACCCGCGCCTCCACCGCCTGGTCGCCGGACTTTCTCGCCGGCTGCACGATGTACACCTCCGCGGAGCCCTGCGCCATGTGCGCCGGCGCCGCCTATTGGACCGGCGTCGGTCGGGTGGTCTACGGCCTGTCCGAAAAGCGCCTCAAGGCACTCACCGGCGACCATCCGGAAAACCCCACCCTGGACCTGCCCTGCCGGTGTGTGTTCAACGCCGGGCAACGCCAGATAGAGGTGATAGGCCCACTACTGGAAGATGAAGCGGCGGTCCTGCACCGACGGTTTTGGGCCACGCCATGATTCTTTCACCAGCGGATCAGCAACTTTTCCAGCAGCTCCACCAAGTAGTATAGAACAATGCTTATCAGTGTGAGGATCGCCAGGGCGGCGAACGCCAGGGCGGTCTTCGACTGGGCCGTGGAGGTGAGAATCAGATAACCCAAGCCTTCCTCCGAACCCACGAAT
Organism: Alloalcanivorax marinus; assembly: GCF_016785095.1. Lineage (GTDB taxonomy): Bacteria > Pseudomonadota > Gammaproteobacteria > Pseudomonadales > Alcanivoracaceae > Alloalcanivorax > Alloalcanivorax marinus_A. The sequence goes on from NZ_JAEKJB010000015.1 coordinate 112,246, forward strand.
TCACCGATTACCGCGCCGATCACCGCCAGGGTAATGGCCACCTTGCAGCCCACCATGATCGACGGCAAGGCCACCGGCAGCCGTACCCGGCGAAACACTTGCCAGGGCCCCGCCTGCATCGATGTCATCAGATGCAGCATGGACGTCGGTGTGGACCGCAGCCCGGCAACGGTATTGACCACGATGGGGAAAAAGCACACCAGAAAGACCACCATCACCTTCGGTGCAATACCAAACCCCACCCATAACGTAATCAATGGCGCCACCGCCACCTTGGGCACGGACTGCAGCGCCAGCAGCACCGGATACAGGGTGTAATGCAGCGCCGGCACATACACCACCAGAACGGAAACCGGTAAGGCAATGGCCACCGCCACCAGGAAGCCCAGTACCGTTTCATACAAGGTGACCCAACTGTGCTGGAACAGCTCGGTACGCCAGTCCAGAGCGGTACTGCCCACCGCCGTGGGGGCCGGCAGAATCCATTCCTCGATATCCATTCCCTGAACCAACAGCTGCCAGCCGACCAGCAAGGTCGCCAGACTTATGCACGGCAACACCAACCGTGCCCATTCGGAACGCCAGAATCTGGCCATGTTAAAACTCCGGTTACGATGCGGCGCGCTGACGCTGGGCGAAGATCAGCCCGCGGATATGGTGAGTAAGCTCTCGGAATGCCGGTAGCAGTTCAGTATCCGGCCCACGCGGACGGGGCAGATCGATGCGGATAATTTCAAGAATGCGCCCGGGCCGGGGCGACATCACCACCACGGTGTCGGAAAGCAACACCGCTTCATTGATATCGTGGGTAATCAGCAAGGCAGTCTTGCGATCACGCTCCCAGATGCGCAGCATTTCCAGAGACAGTTCCTCCCGGGTCAACGCATCCAGAGCACCAAATGGCTCATCCATCAGCAGCACACGGGGGTCCGGCAGCAGCGCACGGCAGATGGCCGCGCGCTGCTTCATACCACCGGACAGATCACCCGGGCGCCGGTCCTCGAAGCCGGACAAACCGGACATGGCCAACAGTTCCTGCGCCCGCGCACGGCTCTCTTCACGCGGTAGCTTGTACAACTCCGCCGGCATCATCACGTTCTCCAGCACCGTCAACCAGGGCAGCAGCACATGCTCCTGGAATACGATGCCCACCTCCCGGCTGGGAGTGGCCAACGGACGGCCATCACGGAACACCTGCCCGGCACTGGGTTGCTCCAGAGCCGCCAGAATTCGCAACAAGGTGGATTTACCGCAGCCGGACGCGCCCACAATGGACACGAAGCTACCCTCCGGCACATCCAGGCTCACCTTATCCAGAGCCTGGATATCACCGCCACGAACCGGATAGACCTTGGACAAGTTTCGGGCCGACAGCATCGGCGGTGAGATTGTTTCAGTCATGATTGATTCCTCTGACGAATGGCCCGGCATCGCTTACTGACCGACAAAGCCCGGCGCATAGAGGTCCTCGACCCCAACCGGGTGCTTCAGATCAAACGCCGAGCCCACCACCTGCAGGGTCTTGGCGATCATGTCCGGGTCGATTTCACCCATCGGCAGGCCATCGGGCTGTTCCGCCAGAGCCCTGACCATCCGGGTTTCTCCGGCACCGATATCGGTATCCACCTGTCGGTGGTAGCCGTGCAGAATCTCTCCGGCTTCTTGAGGATGCGCGAACGCGTAGTTCATCCCCTTAATGGTGGCGGACACGAAACGTCGCACCAGATCCGGGTTCTCGGCGATGGTTTCCTCGGAGGCAATCAGACCATTGCCGTAATAGCTCAACCCCACATCTTCATAGGCAAGTCGCACCAGCTTTTTCGGCGCCACTGCCTTCTCCAACAGCGGCTCGCCGACCACGAACTGGCCGATGGCATCGGCCCGCCCGGTGCTCAACAGGCTGGGCAACGCGCTGCCATCGGCCACCACCCAACCCACCTTTGAGGGGTCGATGCCAGCATCGGCGGCATAGGCACCGAATAAAGCGGGGATCGCGCTGAACGCGGTGTCAGCCACCTTCCGGCCCTGCAAATCCTCGGGTTTCTCGATACCCGAACCTTCCAAGGCATAGATGGCATGGGGCGGACGGACATAGACCACCGCCACCATTTTCACCGGCACCTGATCATTGCCGCGCGCCAGCACCAATGAGCCCGCATCGGCGAAACCCAGCCGGGCATTGCCATTGGCCACTTTTTTAATGGCATCGGAAGACCCCTGCCCCCGAACAATGTTCACGGCCAGCCCCTGCTCTTCATAAAAGCCTTTCTTATCGGCGACAAAAAAATAAGCGTGACGGCCATTGATCCCGAAGTCGGTCACGAACGTGATTTCCTCCGCCACCGCGCCGGCGCTGATCAATGCCAGACAGGCGCCGAAGGCCAACCGTAAGCTTTTTATCCAACTCATAGCGATGCTCCGAAAACCGGTAAAAATGACCCGCCCAAACCGAACTCCAGGCGGATAAGTACCCCTATCGTCTGCAGAGCCTGTGCCAGCGCCGCCGATCTCCAGGGCGCCCGGCGGCAAGCTCTTGAGAAACCTGCTTTTTTCGCTATCCAGCATCGAGATGGCCGCGACGACATGGCCATCACCAAGGCCCCACCTTTGTGCACGCCGCCGCCCCAAAGCACCATAATTGAACATATAAATCTATATTTGACTGAATAAATCTTTAATGTTCAGATATAGAACATATGTGGCCACAAGCATTCAATTGGAGAACATGATGCCCGACGACGCTTCCCCCGAAATCTACGATTTATTGATTGAAAACGGCCACCTTCTGGACCCGGCTTCCGGTCTCGACCAAGTGGGTTTTCTGGCGGTACATCACGGCCGCATTTTGTCCGCCGGGCCCCGCCCTCCGGCGGGGCGCCCCCGCCAACGCATCGATGCCAGCGGCCGACTGGTCTGCCCCGGCCTGATCGACATGCATGTCCATGTTTACGAATGGGTAACCAATTTCGGGGTGCATGCCGACGATGCGGGTGTCCACGCGGGCATCACCACGGTGGTGGATCAGGGCAGTTCCGGCGCCTGGACGTTTGGCGGGTTCAACGCCCATGTGATCGAGCCATCACGCACCGATGTGCGCGCCTTTGTCTCCATCAATGTCGCCGGCGCTTTAATGGGCGGAATGAAAGGCGATATTCTGCATAACCCTCAGATGACCGATGGCGACAGCCTGGTCAAACTCGTGCAACAGTTCCCTGAGCGTGTTAAGGGCATTAAATGCCACTGCGAATCCGGAGCCCTTTCACACTGGGGCACCGAGGTCCTCACCCATGCCAGCCAGGTGGGCCGCGACGCGGATATCCCTCTTTATGTTCATACCGGCGAGCTGTTCCCGGTGGTCGAGCAACAGCGGCCAAGCGCCGATGAAGTGTTTCCCAGCATGCTGCCACTGCTCAAACCCGGCGACATGCTCGCGCACATCTACAGCTGCATGCCCGACGGCATCGTCGGTAACGCCGATACCGTGCCTGAAGCCGTGCTGCAGGCACGCGATAAGGGCGTGTATTTCGATATCGGTTACGGGCTGAACTTCAGCTACCGCATCGCGCGCATGATGCTAGCCGCCGATATTGCGCCGTTTACCATCAGCAGCGACGTGCACGGCGACTTCAACGCTTTCCACGACAACAGCAAACTCAACTACAGCTTGTACGGTGCCATGACCCGGCTGTGGGCATTGGGAATGCCGTTAAGAGAAGTGATCGCCGCCACCACCTGGCACCCCGCTCGCATGCTGCGCGAAGAGGGTGAAATCGGCACGCTGACCCCTGGCTCCCGAGCCGACCTGAGTCTCATCGAGATCGACACAACGCCCCGCGAGCTGTACGACGGGCGCGGCGAAACACTCACCACCGAGCAGACCCTGCTGCCCTGGCTAACGGTGCGCGCCGGCCAGCCCATCGTGCCACACCGGCGACTGCTTACTGACCTGCTGCCCGACGCCGCCCGAGTCACCCAACAAGAGAGACTGTCATGATGGATACCCAGGACATTGAATTCGAGAACACTCGCGTGCGTTTGTACCGTGCCGGGCAGGGTCCTCGGCTATTGCTGATTCACGGCATCGGCCCGGGCACCTCGATACCTGCCAACTTCGGCACCGTGATCCCGGCCCTGGCGGAGCATTACAGCGTGGTTGGCATGGATCTGATCGGCTTCGGCGGGTCCGAACGAAAAAGCACGGCGCCGTTTTTTGATTTTCCCCTGTGGTGCCGCCAGGCTCGCTTCGTGGCCGACACCCTGGGCGCCGATGAGCTGCGAATTTGGGGGCAATCCCTGGGTGGCGCCATGGCATTGCAGGTCGCCTCCGAAATGCCATCGGTGACCCGGGTGATCACCACCGGCACCGGCGGCGGCAAACAAACACTCAACCCCGCCCTGGAGCGATTCTGGACCTTCCCGCCCAGCGCCGAGGCGTTGCGCGAGGCGTTGCTCAGTTCCATGTACGACACCTCCGGAATCACCGATGAAGTGGTGCGCGAACGGTTTGAAACCCTTCAGCAAGGGGGCATTGGCGACTACTTCAGCGCCATGATGGCCGGTGATAAACAGGCGCTGCTTGATTCGGTCTACCTGTCTCCGAAGGTTTTGAACAACGTCCAGGCCAGAGTACTGCTTCTGCATGGTCGCGACGATGTTCCGGTGCCCTACCGGGACACCACCTTGCATCTTCTCGACCATCTACCCACCGCGGAGGCCGTCATCCTGAGCCGTTGCGGGCACAATCCGGCCCGCGAACACACAGACCGCACTCTGAGCCTGGCGCTGGAACATCTGCGCTAAGTTCGATTACCATCAGCCGCGCCGCTCGCGGTAAGCGGGCGGCGTTACTTTGGCCACGAGCAGAACGGTATGAAACAGCCGCCGCGCAAGGACTCCTACCTGCAATCCCTGGAGAAGGGTCTCGCGGTGTTGGACAGCTTCACGGAAGGCACCACCTCCCTCAGTATCAGCGATATCGCCGAGCGCACCGGGCAGGACCGGGCTTCCGCGCGGCGCGCCATTCTCACCCTCACTCATCTGGGCTACACCCGCCTGGACGGCCGCCGCTTCTCCATGACGCCGAAAGTGCTGTCACTGGGCCATCGCTATTTGTCCTCACTGCCGTTCCTACCGCTCGCCCAGCGCATCATCGAGGAACTGGCGGACGAGATGCAGGAGACCGTTTCGGTCGGCGCGCTGGACGATAACGATGTGGTGTTTCTGTGTCGCGTGGCGGCTCGCCGTTTTCTGAGTTTCGACGCCAGCGTCGGCAGTCGTGTGCCGGCCCATCTCCATTCCATGGGCCAGGTCCTGCTCGCTACCCTTCCGGAAGCACAACGTGATGCGATTCTGGCGACGCTCGACTACCGCCAATACACCCCCCACTCGGTCACCGACCCCGACCAATTACGAGAGCAGTTGAAGGTCGTCGCGGAACAGGGCTGGGCCTTTACCAATCAGCAATACGAGGAAGGCTACTGTGGTATCGCCATTCCTCTGTTTGACGCCGACGGCCATGCCATGGCCGCCCTCAACGTCAGTTTCGCCGCTGGCCAACGAGCTCTGGAACGGGCCCGCGAAGATGTGCTGCCGCGCCTGAAACTGGCCGGCCGCCGTATTCAATCCCCAGGGGTGTAAACCTCCCGCCCCTGGCGACAATAACGCTTTGGCATTAACATATAACCACTTTCTTTACCCTTCTCGCGCCCTCGCCAACGGGCGCCCCGTGGTTGTTTCGCCGGAGTATTCCATGACCCTCTGGACGCGCCTGCTGCCGTTCCTCGGCTGGCCCCGTCCCACCCGCCAATCCCTGCGCCAGGATTTGTTTGCCGGCCTCACCGTGGGCCTGGTGCTGGTACCTCAGGCGCTGGCCTACGCCACCCTGGCCGGTATGCCGCCGGTCACCGGCCTGTACGCCGCCCTGCTGCCCGGGGTGGTGGGCATCCTGTGGGGCTCCTCGCCGCTGCTGGCGGTGGGCCCGGTGGCGCTCACCAGCCTGCTGACCTTCGCCGCCATCAGCCCCATGGCCACGCCGGAAAGCGGCGAATGGGTGACCCTGGCGATCTGGCTGGCGATCTATTCCGGGTTGATCCAGTTCCTGCTCGGCGCTCTGCGCCTGGGGCTGATCGCCAACTTCGTCTCCAACGCGGTGATCACCGGCTTTCTCAACGCCGCCGCCCTGATCATCCTGGTGTCCCAGTTGCCCGCTCTGTTGGGCGTGGACGGTGGCGGCCTCCGGAGCGCCTTCACGGCTCTGGGCGGCCACCTGGCCCACCCGGACCCGGCCTGGCTATGGACCCTGGCCTTCGGCCCCGGCGCCATGCTGCTGCTATGGCTGCAAAAACGCTGGCTGCCACGCGCGCCCGGGGTGCTGGTGGTGTGCGTGCTGGGTATCGCCGCCAGCGCCCTGCTCGGCTATGCCGGCCTGGGCGGCGCCGTGGTTGGCGCGGTGCCCGCCGGCCTGCCGGAATTCGGCTGGCCCGCCAGCCTGACCCTGGAGCAACACCGGGCACTGCTGCCGGCGGCCCTGATCATCGCCCTGATCAGCTTCACCGAGGCCATGTCCAGCGCCCGCTCGCTGCCGTCCCCGGACGGCCGCCTGTGGGATCAGAACCAGGAACTGGTGGGCCAGGGGCTGGCCAAGGTGGCCAGCGGCCTGAGCGGCGCCTTCCCGGTCAGCGGTTCGTTCTCGCGCACCGCCCTGAACCGCTACGTGGGCGCCAACAGCGGCTGGTCGGCGCTGTTCGCCGCACTGTGCACCCTGCTGTGTCTGCTGTTCTTCACCGGCTATCTGCAGCACCTGCCGCGGGCCATCCTGGCGGCGATCATCATGGTGCCGGTGTTCGGGCTGATCAGCCCGATGGCGTTCGTACGCCTGTGGCGCGCCTCCGTGGACGATGGCCTAGTGGGCCTGGCCACCTTCGTGGTGACCCTGGTGTCGGTGCCCTACCTGCACTGGGGCGTGTTCACCGGCTTCGTGCTGGCGATGCTGTTCTTCCTCTACCGGCGCGCCCACCCGCGCCTGATCGAGCTGGGCCTGCACCCGGCCGGCACCCTGCGCGACCGGCGCCTGCACGACCTGCCGCCGCTGGCGCCCGGGGTGCTGTCGCTGCGCCTGGATGCTTCGCTCACCTACCTGACCGCGCCCTTGCTGGATCGCTTCGTGCGCCAGCGGCTACGGGCCGAGCCGGATATCCAGGTGGTACTGATCTGCGCCTCGGCGATGAACGCCATGGACGCCACCGGCGTGGAAACCCTGGAGCGGCTGCACCGGGACCTGGCCGGGCGCGGCGTGCGCCTGGCCTTTTCCGGGGTCAAGAAACAAGTCCGGGACGTCATGAAACACACTGGCTTGCTGGCCCGGCTCGGCGAGGACAACCTGTTCGTCAACAACCGGGACGCTATCGAGGCACTCGGCGGCCCTGGAACCGCCACCGGCTGAGCCGGTCGAACAGAACCGGACCACCGCTCGACGAGGAGCCAGGAATGCACCTTGTGCGCACCCTGCTGCTGGCGCTGCTGGCGCTGGCGGGCATCGCCGCCGCCGACGATTATGACTACATCCGCGGCGACGAAATCTACAGTGAGGATTACAACTACGGGCTGGACTACGACCGCCTGCGCAGCGTGCCGGAAACCCCGGACACCGATCTCGGCGGCGCCGGCGCCTCGCCGGAGTCCATCGGCCAGCGTGGCGCCGCCAGCCGGGACGGCCAGCAGCCCTCCATGACCCGACGACTGCGGGAACTGCGCCAGGAAACCTACCCGGACCAGCGCGACTTCGGGCTTGAGGGCGATGGCGACGCCCGATCCAAAGGCGCCATGCCGGCGGTTCCCGGTCGCTGACCTGACAAGCCGCCCGGTTTCCGGGAAAATCAGGGTCCCATGGACAGGATGCGACATCCCGAATGAAGCGTTTCTTTTTTTCCGTGCTGGGGCTGCTGGCGATCGCCGCCATCGGCTCGCAGCTCTGGTACCTGGGCCAGGTACTGCAATTGCGGGGTCAGAACCCCAAGGACACCGCTTTCATGGAGCGGGCCCGGGAACACGGCCGCGTGCTCTATCAATGGCGGGACTACGACGCCATCGCCGACGATCTGAAACGGGCGGTGCTGATCTCCGAGGACGCCCGCTTCGTGGAGCACTTCGGGTTCGACTGGCGCGGCATCCGTCATGCCATGGAACGCAATGAGGAAGCGGGCCGACCGGTGGCCGGCGGCTCAACCATCACCCAGCAACTGGCCAAGAATCTTTACCTGAGTGGCGAAAAGACCTATGTGCGCAAGGGCCAGGAAGCCCTGATCGCGCTGATGCTGGAACTGACCCTGTCCAAGCAGCGCATCCTCGAGCTTTATCTGAACACCGCCCAATGGGGCAACCGGGTGTTCGGTGCCCAGGCGGCGGCCCGCCATTACTTCGGCGTCGACGCCGACCAGCTGTCACCGGACCAGGCGGCGCAGCTGGCGGTGCTGCTGCCCCGGCCCAGCTATTACGACGTGCGCGGCACCACCGACTATGTGCAGCAACGCAGCCAGTGGATTCAGCAACAGCTTCCCCTGGTACGTATTCCGTCGCCCTGAACTCATCCGGCCGGCGCCCCGCCCGAACCGGCGCCGCCCCACCGACTCATGGAGAAAGCAGTATGAGACCGTTGTGGTTCGTTCTTCCCCTTTTGCTCACCCTCGCCGCCTGCGACGACCCGGATACCCCGGCGCCGTCCACCGCCGACGCCCCGGCGGCGCAACCGGCGGCCACGGAAGTACGCGAAGGGCTGGCGGGCATCTGGCGCCCACGGGGCGAGAGCGACCTGAATGCCCTGGTGCTGGAGGATCAGGGCCAGCTGTATCTGGTCGGCGACGGTGAACGCCGCGGACTGCGTTGGGAAAAAGCCACCGACGACGCCGTCACCCTGCACTATCTGAGCGGGGGCGACACGCTCACCGAGGACGACCTGCGGGTCTCACTGGACAACCCGTCACTGACCCTTGAGGGCGAGTCGCCCCTTGCCGGGGAATACCGCCGCGATCCAGCCGGCATTGGCACCCTGGAAGGGCGGGTCACGCTCCCCGAGGCCGGCGCCGTGCCCGACAACGGCGTGCTGGTACTCACCCTGCGCGATCTGTCCGCCAGCGACGGCGAAGGCGACGGCCAGCTGGCCCGGCGGCTCACGCGCCTGTCCCTGGAGGGGGATATGTCCATGCCGTTCCGGCTCTATTTCGACCAGGCGCGGGTCAACGGCGACCACCGCTATGGCCTGGACGCCCGGGTCATCGCCGACGGCGCCACCCTGCTCGCCCTGCCCGCGCCACGACGGGTGCTCGCCAACGACGGGCAACGCCAGGACGTGACCCTGCCGCTGAGCCCCACCAGCGCCAGCGCCGGTCTGATCAATACCTACTGGAAGCTGGAGCGGGTCGGCGAGCGCGCGGCGCCGCCACCGGTCGACCAGGCCGCCCAGGCGCATCTGGTGCTGCACCGTGACGGCGACCGCCTGAAGGGCGCCACCGGCTGCAACACCCTGCAGGGCCAATACCAAACCGACGGCAATGGCCTTACCCTGAGCAATCTGACCCGCACCGAAAAAGCCTGCACCGGCGACAACGTGGCGGACGCCTTCGTCGCCGCCCTGGAGAACACCCGCCGGTACCAGGTGCAAGGCCAGCGCCTCACCCTGCTCGACGACCAGGGGGAACCGCTGGCGGTGCTGCGGGCGGAATACCTCTACTGATCACGCCCAGGAGCAGGCCCATGCGCGTTCATTATCTCTCCCACGTGCCGTTCGAGAAGCTCGGCACCCTGGCCGAATGGTTCGACGCCCACGGCCACGCGGTGAATGCCTCGCGGCTGTACCAGGGCGACCCGCTGCCGGCGCCGGAGGATCTGGACGCCCTGGTGGTGATGGGCGGCCCCATGGGCGCCGACAACGAGGCCCGCTACCCCTGGATGGCCGACGAAAAGCGGCTGATCGAGGCCTGCATCCAGGGCGGCAAGAAGGTGCTCGGCGTGTGCCTGGGCGCCCAGCTCATCGCCCGCGTGCTGGGCGCGCCGGTGACCACCAACCCGGAACGGGAGATCGGCTGGTTCCCGGTGCAAAGCACCGAGGCCGGCGCCGGCGATCCGCTGGGCGCCCTGTTCAGCGACAGCGCCCCGGTGCTGCACTGGCACGGCGATACCTTCGCGATTCCCGAGGGCGCCGTGCACCTGGCGCGCAGCTGGGGCTGTGACAATCAGGCCTTCCGCTACGGCGATAACGTGCTGGCGCTGCAATTCCATCTGGAGCTGGCGCCGGACAACGCCCGCGCCCTGTGCCGGGAGTGCGCCGACGAACTGGCGGACGGCGGCCCCTGGGTGCAGTCCGAGGCGGAGATGCTCGCCGACCCGGCCCTGTTCCACGCCGCCCGCCAGCGCCTGCACCGCCTACTCGACCTCTTCTTCGCCTGACCGCCCCGCCCACCCTACGGAGCCGCGCGGGACGCTACCTCGGAGCGTCTCGGTGTGGGCCCCTTTTCGGGAACGCCGTGAACCCGTCCATGGGGGCTCCCGGTCAAACATCCTGTTTGACAGGGTCCCGAAAAGGGGCCCACACCGAGACGCGGCCTGACTGGAGGGAACCAACCAGCACTCTCCCACAAAAAAAGCCCGCCCCTCTTTCGAAGGGCGGGCTTTTCTGTGGGCGCCGGGGATCAGGCCTGGGCGCGCACCGGCTGTTCGGCCTCGGCGGCGGCCACCCGACCGGCGGCGGACAGGATCGCCTGCAGCGCGGCGGCGGTAGTGTCCGCGGCCAGCGCCACGGCGCTCTGCACCTGCTCACCCACCTGCACCCGCACGCAGGCCATGGCGTTGGCCTCGGTGTTGTCGCCGAGCGAGTACTCATCGAACGCCTCGACCCGGATCTGCCAGCCGTGGCGACGGTTGAGCGCGTCCACCAGCGCCCCCATGGCGCCCTCGCCACGGCCTTCGATCTCCACCGTGGCGCCGGCTTCGTCACCGACACTGATGCGGGCGCGCACGCCATCATCGGCACGGTGCAGGTCGTAGGAGCGCAGCGTCCAGCCCGCCGGCACGTTCAGGTAATCGCCGTTGAAGCGGCGGTGAATACGCTCACCGGTGATTTCCCCGCCGTCTTCCTCGGCGTCCTGCTGCACCACCATGGCCAGCTCCTGCTGCAACCAGCGCGGCAGGCTGATGCCGAAGTCGCGCTCCAGCACGTGGGCCACGCCGCCCTTGCCGGACTGGGAGTTGATGCGCACCACTTCCTCGTAGCGGCGCCCCAGATCGTGCGGATCGATGGGCAGATAGGCCACGCGCCAGATGTCGCCGGGCTGGTAGCGCGCCAGACACTTGCGGATCGCATCCTGGTGGCTGCCGGAGAAGGCGGTGAACACCAGGTCCCCCGCGTAGGGATGGCGCGGGTGGGTATCGATCTCGGTGATCTCCTCCACCAGCGCGCGGATTTCCTTCATACGCGAGAAGTCGATCTCCGGGTCGATGCCCTGGGCATACAGGTTCATGCCGGCGGTGACCAGATCCATATTGCCGGTGCGCTCACCGTTGCCGAGCAGGGTGCCTTCCACCCGGTCGGCGCCGGCCATCACCGCCAGCTCCGCGGCGGCCACGCCACAGCCCCGGTCGTCATGGGTGTGCACGCTGATCAGCACATGCTCGCGGAAGCGGATGTTCTCGTGTACCAGCTCCACCTGGTCGGCGAACACGTTCGGCGTGCTCACTTCCACCGTGGCCGGCAGGTTGATGATCACCCGCTGGCCCTGATCCGGACGCCACACTTCGTTGACCGCATCGATCACCTCGATGGCGAAATCGGTCTCGGTGGCGCTGAAGGTCTCCGGGGAATACTGGAACGACCATTCGGTGTCCGGCTGTTTGGCGGCGGCGTCACGGACCCACTCGGCGGCCTGCACGGCGATCGCCTTGCAGCCTTCCTTGTCCACGTTGAACACCTGCTCGCGGAACGTGGGCGAGGTGGCGTTGTAGATGTGCACCACCGCCTTGTTCGCGCCCTTGAGGGACTCGAAGGTGCGCTGGATCAACTCCGGCCGGGCCTGGCTGAGCACCTGGATGTGCACGTCGTCGGGCACCAGGTCTTCCTCGATGAGGGCGCGGCAGAAGTCGTAGTCGATCTGGCTGGCGGAGGGGAAACCGACTTCGATTTCCTTGTAGCCGAGCTCCACCAGCAACTGAAAGAAACGTTTCTTCTGAGCCACCGACATGGGCTTGATCAGCGCCTGATTGCCGTCGCGCAGGTCCACCGCCGCCCATAGGGGCGCTTTCTCGATGCGCTTGGACGGCCACTGGCGGTCCGGCTTGTCGATGGTGGCGAAGGGCGCGTACTTGCGATGATCGAAACTCATGGGCTGCTCCAGATTTATGTTGTCTTGCCGGGTTGGCCTGGCGTTCCACCGCGACCGGGATCACCGGTGAGGGGCGGCGTGGCGCCTCGAAATCGGCCCCGGTTCCCGCCTGGTAAGGCGGGAACCCGACCGGCCACGGTAGGACTTGTGATCTTCCCGTGGCGACAGAAACAGTCTAGGACAGCGGCTCGGCAATGTGCTTGCTTTTTCTCCCGAAACCGGACACATTTAGCAATATTATCATGCCTCAAAAACGGAAATCAGGATTTTATTGCGTGAGCAACAAGACACCGGCAAAACTTGACCGCACCGACGTGCGCATCCTGGACGCCTTGCAGCGCGATGGCGGCCTCACCAACCAGCAACTGGCGGAACAGGTGGGCCTGTCGCCCTCGCCCTGCTCCCGGCGGGTGCAGAAGCTGGAGGAGGCCGGCGTGATCCTGCGCCGGGAAACAGTGCTCGATCCGCGCCAGCTGGGCCTGGACCTGACCGCGATGATCCAGATCAGCATGGACCGGCACACCCCGGAACGCTTCGCCAATTTCGAGGCCACCGTGGCCGAATACCCCGAGGTGCAACAGTGCTATCTGGTCACCGGCCAGGAGGCGGATTATCTGCTTAAGGTAGTGGTGCCGGACATCGACCACTACCAGCAGTTTCTGCTCAACAAGATCACCCGCATCGAAGGGGTCAGCGGGGTGCGCTCCAGTTTCGTGATGCGCCGGGTGATCGACACCACCGCCGTGCCGCTGACGTATATTAATTGATGTAGGAGCGGCTTTAGCCGCGATATGGCGCCATCACGGCCCCGGCATTTCATCGCGGCTTAAGCCGCTCCTACAAATACCGGCCCGCTCGCTGCTAACCTGGACGCCATGAAGAATTTACTGATCGTCGCTCATGCCCCATCGCCCAACACCCGCCGACTGGCGGAAGCCGCTCTGCGCGGCGCCGGCCACGAGGACATTGAGCAGGTTCGGGCGGAGTGGAAGCCGCCGCTGGAGGCCGGCCCGGAAGATGTGCTGGCCTGCGACGGTATCCTGTTGGGCACCACCGAGAACCTGGGTTACATGAGTGGCGCCCTGAAGGATTTCTTCGACCGCGTCTACTACGCCGTGATCGACCAGAAGCAGGGGTTACCCTGCGCGCTCTACATCCGCGCCGGCCACGACGGCACCGGCACTCGCCGGGCCATCGAATCCATCGTCACCGGGCTGCGCTGGAACTGGGCCCAGGAGCCGCTGCTGTGCCGGGGTGACTGGCGGGATGACTTCGTCGATCAGGTGGAGGAACTGGGCCTGTACCTGGCCGCCGGGCTGGACGCCGGTGTCCTCTAGCAACCTGCCAGGACGCCACCGCCCCGGTCACCTTGAAAAAGCCGGGCTGGCCCGCACAGCATTGATATCGTCATCCAATCAGGAGGAGACCATGCGCATTACCGTCGAAGGCATTAGCGAAGGCAAGCCGATTCCCGGCCAGTTCGCGTTCGCCGTTCCCGACCCGAAAGAACACATGAGCCTCAGCGACAACCGCAACCCGAAGGTGGTCTGGGACGGCGCCCCGGAAGGGACCCGCGGGTTCGCCCTGCTGGTGGTGGACCCGGACGCGCCCACCGACGCCTCCGACGTGAACCAGGAAGGCAAGACCGTGCCGGAGGAGCTGCCCCGTGCCGACTTCTATCACTGGGTGCTGGTGGACATCCCCGCCGAGGTGCGCCAGATCGACGAAGGCGAGGACTCCAATTCCGTGACGCCGCGAGGCAAGAGCACCGGCCGGGTGGAGAAAGGGGTACGCGGCGCCAACGACTACACCGACTTCCTGGCCGGCGACCCGGACATGAAAGGCGTGTACGGCGGTTACGACGGCCCCTGCCCGCCCTGGAACGACGAGCGCCTGCACCATTACATCTTCACCGTGTACGCCCTGGACGTGACCAGCCTGGGGCTGGACGGTGATTTCCGCGGCCCGGACGTGGTCAAGGCCATGCAGGGGCATATCCTCGACCGGGCCAGCGTTACCGGCACCTACACCCTGAAGGCGAACGTTTAACCCCTGCCCTCCTTGTAGGAGCGGCTTCAGCCGCGATAGCCCGATCGCGGCTGAAGCCGCTCCTACAGCGTCCGGCCGGGCCCGGTGGCGCCGCTCAGACCGCCGTGAAAGCCCCGGGCAGGTGCTGGCGCAGGGTAATCAGGTTATCCTCGCGCACCTCCATGTCGCCAAAACAGTTGGCCACCGTGCCTGCGTAGTCGAGGCCGTCGGCGCGGATCGCCTCGGCGGTGAGCAGGGCGTGGTTGATGCACCCCAGCTTCATGCCCACCACCTGAATCACCGGCAATTGCAGCTCCACCGCGAGCCCGGCGAGCATCTCCCGGTCGTTAAGCGGCACCCGCCAGCCGCCGGCCCCCTCCACCAGCACCAGATCCGCCGGATGGCTGTTGAGCGCGCCGCGCACATAGCCGGCAAGCCGGGTCAGGTCGATGCGCTTGCCCTCCCGCCGGGCGGCGATGTGTGGCGCGATGGCGGCCTTCAACGCCACCGGATTGACCTGCTCGTAGGGCAGCGCCACGGAGGAGGCCGCCATCAATTGCAGAGCATCATCGTTGCGAAGGCCCTCGCCGGTATCCTCGCAGCCCGCCGCCACCGGCTTCAGCCCATAGCAGCTCAGGCCCGCGTCCCGGGCTCTTTCCAACAGGCGGCAACTGACCCAGGTCTTGCCCACTTCGGTGTCGGTGCCGGTAATGAAGAACACGCCGCGCAGCACCGGCAGCGGCGGCGGAGTAGCGATGGAAGGCTCGGCCATGGGGTCCTCGAAACGGTCGGGTTGATCAGGGAATCCGGGTGGCGTCCACGAACAGGACGTCCCAGCTCAACGGCAGGCCGGCGACCTCGCGGCGCGCCTCGTAGGCCGCCGCCATGGCGCGCCAGGCGGTCTTGCCAGTGAGACCGGTGGCGCCGCCCTGGACGTGATCCACGCCGGTGGCCTTGAAGGCGCGCACCAGGGTTTTCACGTCCGGATAGTGCTCGGTGATGCCCAGGCGTTGATGCCGCTGAATCGCCAGGCCGGCGCCGGTCAGGGCCCGGTGCCAGTCGGCTTCCGACGGCAGCCGGTTCACCCGGGGGCGGCCGTCGGCGGCGGCCCAGCTTTCCGACATCTCCCACAGGGAGCCGGCCAGCGGTACCGCCAGCAGCAGGCCACCGCCGGGCATCAACACCCGGGCCAATTCCCGGCTTACCCGGGCCGGATCACACCATTGCAGGGCGAAGCTGGAAAACACCAGGGCCTGGCCGGCGTCCGCCAGCGGCAGTTGTTCCGCGTCGGCGCACAGGGGCTGGTAGTCCGGCCCGGTGCGGCCCCGTTCCCGGGCCTCGGCGAGCATGGCCGGCGACAGGTCCACCGCCAGCCAGCGGGCCTCTGGCCAGCGCGCGCGCTGCTGGCGGGCCAGGGGCGCGGTGGCGCAGCCCAGGTCCAGGGCGGCGGCGCCGGCCAGCTGCTCCGGGCCCATGGCCAGCAGGCTGCGCGCGCAGGACAGCTGCAACCCGGCGTGGGCATCGTAGCTGGCGGCGGCGCGGCCGAAACGCCGGCCCACCGCGCCCTTGTTCATGGATTCAGGACGCAACGAAGCGGTGTTGGCGATGGAAGTCATGGACGGCCTGCATGAAGGTGTCGGGGGTGGACAGGAAGGGCACATGGGCGACCTGCTCGATCAGCGCCGTGTCGCCCTGGTCGTTGAGCAGCGGCTGCACCGCCGTCATGGCCGCCGCCGGCACGATGTGGTCGCGCTCGCCGAAGATCATCCGCAGCGGCATGGCCAGTTTCGCCAGATCGGCGCGCAGGTCGGTGTCGCGCAGGATCGCCAGCCCTTCGCGCAGGGCGCGGTGAGCCGGCAAGCCGCAGAAATAAAGAATCTCCTTGAGCCGCGCCACGTCCTGGCGCATGGACTCGGCACCCTTGCAGTTAAGCGCCAGGAAGCGCACCAGGGTGCCTTCGTAATCCTCCCGGCACATTTCCTCGAAGGCCTCCAGAATCTCCGGCTTCATGGCCGCCGGCCAGTCGTCGCTGGCGGTGAAGCGCGGCGTGGTGGCCACGGTGACGATGGACCGTACCCGCTCCGGGCGGGTCAAACCGAGCCGCAGCGCCACCAGGCCACCCAGGGACCAGCCCAGCAGGTGGGCCCGCTCGGGCATCACGGCGGCCACCTGGTCGGCCAGGAAATCCAGGGTGTAGGGGTCGCCGGGCAGCGGGCTCTGGCCCATGCCCGGCAGATCCACCACGGTGACCCGGAAGCGCTCCAGCAGGGCCGGCACGATGTCGTCGAAGACAATGGCGTGCAGCCCCCAACCGTGCAGCAGCACGATGTCACCGGCGTCCTGGTCGGCCACGCCGGTGGCGCGGTAGGTGTTGTGGAAGGGAATCAGTTTCGGCACTTGGCGTTCTCCAGGGCATCCAGCAGCCGCTCCACGTCCCCTTCCTGGTGAGCCGCCGACAGGGTCACGCGCAGCCGCGCCTGGCCTTCGGGCACGGTGGGCGGGCGGATCGCGGTGACCAGCAGGCCCCGCTCCGCCAGGGCCCGGCTCAGGGCCAGGGCGTCGGCGTCCTCGCCCACGCGGATCGGCTGGATCGGCGTATCCGAGTCCATCAGCGCGTAGCCCAGCTCGGCGGCGCCGTGGCGAAAGCGGCGGATCAGCGCCGCCAGCCGTTCCCGGCGCCAGGTTTCCGTGCGCGCCTTGGCCAGGCTCACCCGGGTAGCGGCGGCCACGGCGGCGGGCATGGCGGTGGTGTAGATGTAGCTGCGGGAAAATTGTATCAGCGTTTCGATCAGTTCCTCGGAACCGGCCACGAAGGCGCCGGAAGTGCCCAGCCCCTTTCCCAGGGTGCCCATGTACACCGGCAGGCGTTCATTGACGCCCTGGGCGAAGGCGGTGCCCCGGCCCTGCTCGTCCAATACGCCCAGGCCATGGGCGTCATCCACCATCAGCCAGGCATCGGCCGCTTCGCAGGCATCCAGCAAGGGCGCTAGCGGCGCCTGATCACCGTCCATGCTGAACACGCCGTCCACCGCCACCAGCTTGCGCTCGGCGTCGGAACGGGCCAGTTGCCCGGCCAGGGCATCGGCGTCGTTGTGGGCGAAGCGCCGGAAGCGGGCGCCGCTGAGAAGGCCGGCGTCGAGCAGGGAGGCGTGATTGAGACGGTCCTCGAAGATCGCGTCACCCCGACCCACCAGGGCGGTGATCACGCCCAGGTTGGCCATGTAGCCAGTGGAGAACAGCAACGCCCGGGGACGACCGGTGTGGGCGGCCAGGGCCTCCTCCAGTTCCTGATGGGGGCGCTGGTGGCCGCACACCAGATGGGAGGCGCCGCTGCCCACGCCCCACTGCTCGGCGGCGGCGCGGAAGGCGGCGCCGACCTCCGGGTCGGCGGCCAGGCCGAGATAGTCGTTGGAGCAAAAATTCAGGTACTCGCGGCCGTCCACCCGGGCGACGCGGCCACAGGGGGCGTCCTGTACCCGGGGGTGGCGATAGCGATGCCGGGCGCGCCGTTCATCCAGGCGCGCGCGCAGGTCGAAGCCCAATGGAGTGCTCCCGGATCAGGCGTCCAGAGCCCGCTGGGCGGGGCGACCGGTGTCCTTGTCGAGCACATGCTTGGCGGCGCGCTTTTGCTGGCCGGTTTCCAGGGCATTGTGGAACAGGCCGCTGCTTTCCGCTTCCCGTTCCGCCACCTGCTGGCGCAGCGCCTCTTCGTGGGCCTCGTCGGAGGCCTCGTGGCGCGGGTCCAGGGGGTGAATACCAAGACGCTCGAACAGCTGGCGGTCGTGGGTGGCTTCCGGGTTGTCCGTGGTCAGCAACCGCTCACCGTAAAAGATGGAGTTGGCGCCGGCCAGGAAGCACAGGGCCTGGGCCTCGTCGTTCATTTCCTGACGGCCGGCGGACAGACGCACATAGGATTCCGGCATCAGGATGCGCGCCACGGCGATGGTGCGCACGAATTCGAACGGGTCCAGATCGGCCACGTCGGCCAGGGGCGTGCCCTCGATCTTGACCAGCATGTTGATCGGCACCGATTCCGGGTGGTGCGGCAGGTTGGCCAGCTGCTGCAGCAGGCCGACCCGGTCGTCGCGGCCCTCGCCCATGCCGACGATGCCGCCACAGCACACCTTCATGCCGGCGTCGCGCACATTGGCCAGGGTGGAGAGACGGTCATTGTAGGTACGGGTGGTGATCACCTGGCCGTAGTACTCCGGCGAGGTGTCCAGGTTGTGGTTGTAATAGTCCAGGCCGGCTTCGGCCAGATCCTTCGCCTGCTGGTCGTCGAGCATGCCCAGGGTCATGCAGGTTTCCATGCCCAGCGCCTTTACCTGGCGCACCATGTCCAGCACGTAGGGCATGTCCCTGGCACGCGGGCTACGCCAGGCGGCGCCCATGCAGAACCGCGAGGCGCCCTTGTCGCGGGCCGCCCGGGCCTCTTCCACCACCCTCGTCACTTCCAGCAGCTTTTCCTTCTCCAGCTCGGTGTTGTGGTGGCCGGACTGGGAGCAGTACTTGCAGTCCTCCGGGCAGGCGCCGGTCTTGATCGACAACAGGGTGCTCACCTGCACCGCGTTGGGATCGAAATGCTCGCGGTGCACCTGGGCGGCGCGGAACAACAGATCGTTGAACGGCAGGGCGAACAGGGCTTCGATCTCACCCCGATGCCAGTCATGGCGTACGGCATTCAGAGCGGAAGTCGTCTTGGGCGTGGCGGCGGCTACAGTCATGATCAATCTCTCCGAAGGAATAGCGACAGCCTAGCAGTCCGCCGAAAGCTGTCAACTTCAAGAAACCAGGAAGGTTTACATCTGGATGTTTTTTGACCTTATCAGCCAATGCGTTCTTTGTGGCCGCCTGGCCGAGTCCGGCCTGTGCCGGCATTGCCACCTTGAACTGGAATGCCATTGCGCCCTGTCCGGACCGCTGTGCCGCTGCGCCCTGCCCGGCCCGGGGCTGGAGCCCGGCGCGCTATGCGGTCGCTGCCTGGACCGCCCGCCGCCGTTCACCGCCAGCTATTGCGCCTGGGTCTATGGCTTTCCCCTGGACCGGCTGCTCAATGCCTACAAGCACCAGGGCCGGCTCACGGTGGAGCGGGCCCTGGAAACCCTGACCCGGGCGCAGCCGTTGCCCTGGCCGGAGGCCGACCTGATCTGTCCGCTGCCGGCCCACTGGCGGCGACGCTGGTGGCGAGGCTTCGACCAGGCGGAACGGCTGGCGGTGACGCTGGGGCGGCGCTGGCGAAGGCCGGTGGTCCCACTGCTGACCCGGACCCGGGCGACCCACCACCAACAGGGAAGCGGCCGCGCCGAGCGGGTGCGCAATCTACGCCATGCGTTCCGCGCCGATAGCCATGCCCGGGGCCGGCGTGTGCTGCTGGTGGATGATGTCATGACCACCGGCGCCAGCGCCCGGGCGGCGGCCCGGGCGCTCGGCGAGGCCGGCGCCAAGGAGGTGCGGGTGTGGGCATTGGCCAGGGCGCTGGACGCGAGACGCTAGACGCTGGACGCTATAACCCGGCGCGGCAAGGTACGGCGAGCTGACTGAAACGCAGAAAACACACCAAGCCTTTCAGACCCCGGGTTTATGCGTCCGGCGTCCGGCGTCCTGCGCCCCTAGCCCCGCACCACATCAATACGCGGCACCGGCTCGAAGGTGACTCCCATCACCAGGGCGTCCTCGCCGCCGTCGGAGGCGGCCATGTCGATATCCTCCGGGCGCAGCCGGGGGTGGCTGCCGTCCAGGAACTTGCGCGCCGCGAAGGCGTTACGGGTGCGTTCCCGGGCCTGCTCCAGGGAAATGCCATCGCCACCCAGCAGGCCGCGCAGGTATTCGGCGCAGGCCACATCCTCGTCGCCGGTGGGATGCGAAGCCACCAGCACCACGGTCTCCGGGTCGCGCTCGCGAATGTAGCGCGCCGTGGCACGGGCGTTGACCAGAGCGCCGACCAGGACCTGGCGGCTGTCCCGGGCACGCAGGGCGGCGGTCACGCCGTTGGTGGTGCGCATGATCAGGTAACGGTCACGTACATCGGTGTGGCGGATCTCCCAGGGCGAGTTGCCATGATCGAAGCCTTCGATGGGCAGCGCCTGGATCTCGCCTACCAGCAGCCCGTCCCGGTAGCTTTCGCGCAGACGGAAGGCGTCCTCGGCGGTGGCCACCGGGTAAATATGGCTGGCGCCGCCAAGGAAGGCCTCGTGGCTGGTGGTGAAGGCGCGAATCACGTCGATCACCACGGTGATGCCGTGAATATTGTGGGGCGGGTTGTGACCCTGGGCGATCTTGATTTCCATGCGCGCGGCCGGTTGCGGAGCGAAGCGCGCATTATGACGGATGGGCGGCCACGCTTAAACGCCTGACCATTTCCCTCACCGGACACGGCACCGATGATCAATGACGGCCCGGCCCGGGCCCTGTTAGCTTCACACCATCACAAATCGACCCGGGAACCATCATGATTGAGTGGAACGAACAACAACGGATGATCCAGAAAATGGTGCGCGACTTCGTGGCCAGGGAGGTGGTGCCCAATCTTGACGACATCGAATACAACGGCGTGCCGCCCTACGACATCCTGCGCAAGATGATCAAGACATTCGGCATGGACGTGATGGCGACCCAGAGTTTCGAGAAGCGCATCGCCCGGGAGAAAGCCGGACACGACGCCGCCGACCGGGAGGACCGCGAGGAAGGTGGTTCCGGCGAGCAGGCCGCCATGACCATGATCCCGATCATCGAATTGAGCCGTCACGCCCAGGGGCTGGTCACCGCCATGGGCGTGTCCATGGGCCTGGCCGGCGGCGCCATCATGAGCAAGGGCACCCTGGAGCAGAAGGAGCGCTGGGCGCTGCCGCTGCTGACCCTGGAGAAAGTGGGCGCCTGGGCGATCTCCGAGCCCAACTCCGGCTCCGACGCCTTCGGCCAGATGAAGACCCTGGCGCGCCGGGACGGCAACGGCGGCTATGTGATCAACGGCAGCAAGACCTGGATCACCAACGGCCCGTTCGCCGACACCATCATTCTGATCTGCAAGCTGGACGAGGAAGGCATCGAGCCCCGCGACCGCAAAATCGTGTCGTTCATTCTCGACAGCGGCATGGAAGGGCTGGAGCAGTCCAAACCGTTCAAGAAGATGGGCATCGGCAGCTCGCCCACCGGCGAATTGTTCTTCAGCGATCTCAAGGTCGGCGCGGACCGGCTGCTGGGCGGCAGTGAAACCGCCTACGGTCGCTCCGGCGCCAAGGCCACTTTCATGCAGGAACGGGCCGGCGTGGCGGCCATGGCTCTGGGCATGGTGGAGCGGGCCCTGGAGCTGTGCACCGGCTACGCCCGGGACCGGGTGCAGTTCGGCCGGCCGATCGGCGATAACCAGCTGATCCAGCTCAAGCTGGCGAAGATGGAAGTGGCCCGCGCCAACCTGCAGAACATGGTATTCCGCTATATCGAGATGACCGCCGCCGGCAAGCAGATGACCCTGGCGGAGGCGTCGGCCATGAAGCTCTACGCCGCCCAGGCGGCCATGGAGGTGTCCACCGAGGCGGTACAGATTCACGGCGGCTACGGCTATATGCGCGAGTCCCGGGTGGAGCAGTTGATGCGCGACGCCAAGATCCTGCAGATCTACGCCGGCACCGACGAAATGCAGGTGATCGCCATCGCCCGGGATCTGATCGGCCGCGACTGACCGCCACCACCGCGATGGAAAAGGGGGTTGCCTCGCCGCCTGGCGGCCCCCAACCTTACCTGGACGCAGACGAATACGACCAAGGAGGCTGCCATGTCCCTGCAACAACAACACTGCGAGGCCTGCCGCGCGGACGCGCCACGCATCACCGAGGAACAGGCCCGCGAGCTGCGCCCGCAAATCCCGGACTGGAAACAGGTGGAGGAGGATGGCGAGGAAAAACTGCAGCGCCAGTTCAAGTTCAGCAACTTCGCCGAGGCCCTGGCGTTCACCAACCAGGTCGGTGGCCTGGCCGAGGACGAAGGCCATCACCCCGCTCTGCTTACCGAGTATGGCAAGGTCACGGTGACCTGGTGGACCCACAAGATCGGCGGCCTGCATCGCAATGACTTCATCTGCGCGGCCAAGACCGACGCTTTGTTCGAAGGCCGCAAGCCAGGCTGAAACGGAGAATGCCCATGGCACTGAGCGATACCCAAAAAGAACAGATCAAGGCGGCCTCGGACAAGACCTTCCCGTTCGTGGAGCGTTGCGGCGCCCGCACCCTGGACGTGGACCGTGGCTACTGCCGCATGATGATGCCCCTGGAGCCAAACCTGAACCATGTGGGCATCATGTACGCGGGTGCCCTCTACACCCTGGCGGAGCTGCCCGGCGGCGTGATCTACCTGTCGTCGTTCGACGTCAGCCGCTTCTACCCCATCGTCAAGGACATGCGCATCCGCTTCCGGCGCCCGGCCACCACCGACATCACCGTGGAAGTACACCTCGACGAGGCGGAGATCGAGCGCATCCAGGCGCGGGCCGAGGCCGACGGCAAATGCGATTTCGAGTGGGACACGGAGCTCAAGGACGCCAACGGCGAGGTGGTGGCGCTGACTCACAACATCTACCAGCTACGCCGCATCGGCCAGTAGATCACGCGGACACAATCCTTAATTGTTTTTTACGCAAAGGGGACAGACTTGTTTTCCTTTTGATCAACGATCTTTCCGCAAATAATTGTCGCCGATGCAAAAAGAAAGTTGACACCCCGCTCCAGGCAGAGCTAGCCTGAAAATGCATCCAACGCGGCAGGACGCCCGACGGGTGTGATTTCGAGTGACATGAGAGTCTGGAAATCTTGCGCGGCCTTCGGGCCGCGCTTTTCATTTCGGTGAACCATTTCACCAACTCCGTCCTTCCCCCCGGCCTCCGGACCGACAATGCGCTAGCATTGCGCGCTCTCGTTCATGGAGGGCTCTCATGGGTTTCCTGGTCGCACTGAAGCTGCTGCTTCTGGTTATCGTCCTCGGCACCACCATTTATTCAGGTATCGTCTATTCCGCCCGCCGGCGCGGCAGCGCCCGGGAATTGTCCAGCCTGCGCGACCAGGCGCAGCCACTGCGGCGGCTGTCCGCCAATGAGCGCGACGCCCTGGCTCCATTTCTGGTGCAGCCGAACAGGCCCGGAAAACCGGTCCATCTGACCAGCGAGGAAGTCTTCCCGCTGCGCGGCGAGTACCAACGCCACGGCATCCAGAGCAACGGCCATCAGAGCTGGCACCACATGATCGGCGGCGTGGAGGTGATCCTGCCCTTCGACGCCGAGCTGTTTCTGGATCAAGACAACGAGGCCGAGGTGGTGTTCGCCGATAAGCTGGCGGTGGTGGTGCGCCTCAACGGCTTCGAGCTGCTTGAGGGCGCGGCGCGAGACGCCCGACGCGATGCCGCCGAGGACCAGTGGCAACAGGGCGTCCGGGGCACTCTGGAGCAGGTGTACGTGGACGACGAAGCGCCGCGGGCCGAGGACGAGGCGGAGGCCGCCCGCCGGCGCGTGGAGATCCACGACCAACGCCCGGAAACCGCGGCGGAAACCGAAGCGCGTCTGGGCCGCGGCCTGGGGCTGCTGCCGGGCCTGCTGTGGGCGCTGGCATTCCTGGCCCTGGGGATCGCCGTGTTCCGCGACACCCTGGTCTGGCTTTCAGTGTGGGGCGGCCTGGCCCTGGTCCTGGCGTTCTCGGCGCTATGGCTGTTCTGGCGCCGCCGGACGCCGGGCCCGGCCGGCAAGGTGAATCGGGTCACGGGGACGGTCAACCTGGTACCGCTGAGTGTCGACGAGGCCAGCGGCACGGTGTCGGTGATCGCCACCCTGGGCGGCAAGCTGACCTTCGAGACCCCGGAACACTGGCGCCCCCATACCCCCCTGGAGGACGGCCAGCGCCTGGAGCTGGAGATGCGCGTGGAGGACCATTCCGTGGTCACCTATGACCGCAAACTGTCCGTGGACGAAGAATACCGCCGCTGCCCGCCGGTATACCCGGGCCGGCACCTGAGCCTGGCGGTGGTAGCGGTGGTGGCACTGCTGGTGGGCCTGGGGGCGCTTCCCGATCCCGCCGGCGATCTGGCGCAAACGGTCTACTGGCTGGGCAGCGCCGGCACCCTGCACGCCGACGACCCGGCCAGCCTGGCCGCCAACCCGCCGCAAGCCGGCCGCCGCGTGGTGCTCGACGGTCGCGGTCGTTGCCAGGTGACACCGGTGGGCAGCGATTGGTCGCGGGCCGATATCCGCTGCGACCGGCTGCGCTGGGGTGGCGATGAACTCAAGCGCCCGGACCTGGAGCTGGACGACGCCACCCTCGCGCTAACCTCCGACGACGCCCTGCAAACACACAGCGACCCACGGCTGCGCATGCTGGCCCTGCTGCGCGGCGGCGGTACCGGCGACCGCGAACCCCTGCTGCTCACCAACGCCAAGGATCTGGTGGCGCGCGTGGACCGTGTGTGCCAGGTGGACGAACCGCCTCATGCCTGCGGCAACGCCCGACAAACCATCCTCAGCGCCCTGAATTTCCCCGAACTGGGGCAGTTGGAAAACTGGGACGATCTGCGCCAGCAGCTCCAGGAGCGGGGCGAGGATGCCTCACCGGCGGCCGTGACCCTGAAAGGCCACCTGGGTTCGATCCGCCGCCAGTTGCGGTCGCTGGCGGATCAACACGCCCGGGACAAGGTGGCGCGGCTGGCCGAGGCGATCGCCGCACAGCAGCGCGGCGGCGTACTGGTGGAAGTCACCGCTGGCATGGCGGCGGGGCCGCTGCAAGGGGGAGCCGACACGCTGGAGCGCTGGCGGGCCCTGCAAACGTTGTTCGGCGAGGACGGTATGCGCGCGTTCCATGTGGAAGGGATGGTCGCCCACCAGGGGAGCGATCAGCACGGCACGCCGGGCCTGATCGTCGATCCGGAGCGGGGTGAGCGCCCCTGGCAGGCGCTGCTGCGTTCGATCTGGATCGTGATGGCCGCCACTCTGCTGCTGGTGCATGGCGCACTGTGGCTGCGCAACTGGATGGCCGCCCGCCAACGGCGCCGGGCGGTGGCCCGGCTGCACGGCTGGCCGGCGGCCTGAACGGCGGCGGATTCCAGGCTAGCGAGCCTTGTTCAGCGGCTCCCCAGTTCCACCACCGCCTCGATAAAGACCCGGGCATGCTCCGGGTCCACCTGGGGGGTAATGCCATGACCCAGGTTAAAGACGTGACCGGGGTGGTCACCGAAATCATCCAGGATGCGCTTCACCTCGGCGCGGATCGCCGCCGGCGGCGCGTACAGCACCGCCGGGTCCAGATTGCCCTGCAGCGCCACCCGGTCACCCACCCGGCGGCGCGCCTCGCCGATGTTGATGGTCCAGTCCAGTCCCAGGGCGTCGCAGCCGCTGTCGGCCATGGTTTCCAACCACAGGCCACCGTTCTTGGTGAACAGGATTACCGGTACCTTGCGGCCTTCGTGGTCGCGGATCAGGCCGTCGACGATCCGCTTCATGTAGCCCAGTGAGAATTCCGGATAGGCTTCCGCCGACAGGGCACCGCCCCAGGTGTCGAAGATCTGAACCGCCTGGGCGCCGGCGCGGATCTGGGCGTTGAGGTAATCGGTGACCGCCCGGGCCAGCTTGTCGAGCAGGGCGTGGGCCAGTTCCGGCCGACCGTAGACCATGCCCTTGAGGTGACGGAAATCCTTGCTGGGGCCGCCTTCCACCATGTAGGTGGCGAGCGTCCAGGGACTGCCGGAGAAACCGATCAAAGGCACCCGGCCATTGAGTTCACGGCGGATGGTACTCACCGCGCGCATCACATAATCCAGATCGCGCTCGGCGTCGGGCACCGGCAGCGCCGCGATTTCTTCCTCGCTGCGCACCGTTTTACGGAATTTCGGCCCCTCGCCGGGCTCGAAATACAGCCCCAGGCCCATGGCGTCGGGAATGGTGAGGATGTCGGAGAACAGGATCGCCGCGTCCAGCGGGTAGCGTTCCAGAGGCTGCAGGGTCACCTCGCAGGCCAATTCCGCGTTGCGGCACAGGTCCATGAAGGAGCCGGCTTTCTCACGGGTGGCGCGGTACTCGGGCAGGTAACGGCCGGCCTGGCGCATCATCCATACCGGCGTGCGATCCACCGGCTCCCGGGCCAGGGCTTTCAGGAAACGGTCGTTCTGGAGCGGAGCTTGGGTCATGGGAATTCCTTGCAGAACGCTTGCATGCAATACGCTTGCACGCGAGCACGCAAAACATAAAAAAGATACCGCATCATATAGAAAACGGGCCTGCGAAAGCAGGCCCTTGAGCGTGTTGCGTGCGGGCGTGCCGCGTGCAAGCGCCGTTATACATCCAAATAGTCGAGAATACCCTTGGCGGCCTCGCGGCCTTCCCAGATGGCGGTCACCACCAGGTCGGAGCCACGCACCATATCACCACCGGCGAAGATCTTCTCGTTACTGGTCTGGAACGGGAACGCCTGCTTCTCCAGCGCGGTGACGCGACCGGAATCGTCGGTGGTCACGTTCTTGGCGTCGAACCAGTCCGCCGGGCTGGGGCGGAAACCGAAGGCGATGATCACCGCGTCGGCGGGCAGCACTTCCTCGCTGCCCGGGATCGGCTCGGGGCGGCGGCGGCCATTGTTGTCCGGTTCGCCGAGCTTGGTCTCGACCACCTTCACGCCGACCACCTTGCCGTTCTCGCCGACCACCTCGATGGGCTGGCGGTTGAACAGGAACTGCACGCCCTCTTCCTTGGCATTGGCCACCTCGCGGCGGGAACCGGGCATGTTTTCCTCGTCACGGCGGTAAGCGCACACCACGCTTTCCGCGCCCTGGCGAATGGAGGTGCGGTTGCAGTCCATGGCGGTGTCGCCGCCGCCAAGGACCACCACGCGCCGGTCGCTCACGTCGATGAAGTCCGCCGGGTCCTTCTCGAAGCCCAGGTTGCGGTTGGCGTTGGCGATCAGGAAAGGCAGCGCCTCGTGCACGCCGTCCAGGTCCTCGCCGGGGAAGCCACCCTTCATGTAGGTGTAGGTACCCATGCCCATGAAGACCGCGTCGTACTCCTCAAGCAGCTCGTCGATGGTCACGTCCTTGCCCACCTCGGTATTGAGGCGGAACTCAATGCCCATGCCCTCGAACACTTCGCGGCGCTTGGTCATCACCGGTTTTTCCAGCTTGAACTCGGGGATGCCGAAGGTCAGCAGGCCACCGATTTCCGGATAACGGTCGAACACCACCGGCTTGACGCCGTTGCGCACCAGCACGTCGGCGCAGCCGATACCCGCCGGGCCGGCGCCGATCACCGCCACTTTCTTGTCGGTCCACGCCACCTTGGACATATCCGGTCGCCAGCCCATGGCCAGGGCGGTGTCGGTGATGTACTTCTCGGTGGCGCCGATGGTCACCGCGCCGAAGCCGTCATTAAGGGTACAGGCACCCTCGCAGAGCCGGTCCTGGGGGCACACGCGGCCACAGACTTCCGGCAGGGAGTTGGTCTGGTGCGCCAGCTCCACGGCTTCCATCAGGTTCCCCTCGCTGATCAGTTTCAGCCAGTTGGGGATGTAGTTGTGAACCGGGCATTTCCATTCGCAGTACGGGTTGCCGCAATGCAGGCAACGGTGTGCCTGATGCTCCACTTCCCGGGTTTCGAACGGGTAGTAGATTTCCTCGTACTTGTGGCGGCGCTCCTCGATGTCCTTTTTCTGGGGGTCCAGGCGCGGGACATCCAGGAACTGAAAGTGATTGTTCAGACGTTCAGCCATGTTTTTCTCCGTTATGCCGGATTGGCGCGCGTGCTCTTGAGCAGGTCTTCCAGGCTGGCGGCCTTGGGTTTGACCAGCCAGAACTTGCGGCTCATGGCATCGAAATTATCCAGGATGTGCTGACCCCACTCGCTGCCGGTCTCGCCCACGAATTCCTCGATCACGTGGCGCAGATGGCTGCGGTGGGACTCGGTGGATTCGGAACTGATGCGGTGCAGCTCGATCAGCTCCGGATTGACGCGGTCGAAGAAATCATTCTCTTCGTCCAGCACATAGGCGAAACCACCGGTCATGCCGGCACCGAAGTTGTGGCCGGTGCGGCCCAGCACGGTGACACAGCCGCCGGTCATGTATTCGCAGCAATGATCGCCGGCGCCTTCCACGACCGCGTGCACGCCGGAGTTGCGCACACCGAAACGCTCGCCGGCGGTGCCGGAGGCGAACAGTTTTCCGCCGGTGGCGCCGTACAGGCAGGTGTTACCGACGATGGCGGTGTCCTGGGTCTTGAACGGGCTGCCCTTGGGCGGACGGATCACCACCCGGCCGCCGGCCATGCCCTTGCCGACGTAATCGTTGGCGTCACCTTCCAGGTACAGGTGCAGACCACCGGCGTTGAACACGCCGAAGCTCTGCCCGGCGGTGCCGGTGAAGCGCACGCGGATCGGCGCGCTTTCCATGCCCAGGTTGCCGTGGTGCTTGGCGATCACGCCGGACACGGTGGCGCCCACCGAGCGGTCGCAGTTGGTGATGGTGTAGTGGAAGGAGCCGCCGGACTTGTTCTCCACGGCGGTGCGCATTTCTTCCACCATCTTGCGGTTCAGCTCACCCTTGTCGAACGGCTCATTGCGTTCCACCTGGCAATGGGTGGGCTTGTCCGCCGGGATATGATCGTTGCGCAGCATCGGCGTCAGGTCGAGACGCTTGTGCTTGTCGGTGGCGCCTTCGATGCGCTCGAGCAGATCGGTGCGGCCGATCAGATCGGGCAGGCTCTTCACGCCCAGCGCGGCGAGCAGCTCGCGCACTTCCCGGGCCACGAACGTGAAGTAGTTGATCAGCATGTCCGGGGCACCGATGAAGTGCTCCTGGCGCAGGTCGTCACGCTGGGTGGCCACGCCGGTGGCGCAGTTGTTCAGGTGACAGATGCGCAGGTACTTACAACCCAGCACGATCATCGGCACGGTGCCGAAACCGAACGACTCGGCGCCAAGAATGGCCGCCTTGACCACGTCCAGGCCGGTCTTCAGGCCGCCGTCGGTCTGCAGACGGATCTTGTCGCGAAGATCATTGGCGCGCAGCGCCTGATGGGCCTCGGACAGACCCAGTTCCCAGGGCGAACCGGCGTAGCGGATCGAGGTCAGCGGGCTGGCCGCGGTACCACCATCGTAGCCGGAAATGGTGATCAGGTCGGCGTAGGCCTTGGCCACGCCGGACGCCACCGTACCGACACCGGGCTCGGACACCAGCTTCACGGACACCTGGGCGTCCGGATTGACCTGCTTGAGGTCGAAGATCAGCTGGGCCAGATCCTCGATGGAGTAGATGTCATGGTGCGGCGGCGGAGAGATCAGGGTCACGCCGGGTACCGAGTGACGCAGCCGCGCGATCAGGGCGTTGACCTTGCCGCCGGGCAGCTGGCCGCCCTCGCCGGGCTTGGCGCCCTGGGCGATCTTGATCTGCAGGACCTCGGCATTGACCAGATAATGCGGGGTCACGCCAAACCGACCGGAGGCGATCTGCTTGATCTTGGATACACGCTCGGTGCCGAAACGGGCCGGGTCCTCGCCGCCCTCGCCGGAGTTGGAGCGACCGCCGAGGCGGTTCATGGCGGTGGCGATGGCCTCGTGGGCCTCCGGACTGAGCGCGCCCAGGGACATGCCCGCGGAATCAAAGCGCGGCAGGATGCTCTCGATCGGCTCGACCTGATCCAGGTCGATGGCGGTGGCGTCCTGGCGCAGACGCAGCAGGTCGCGCAGGGTGGCCACCGGGCGGTCGTTGACCAGCGCGGCGAATTCCTTGTACGCCTCGTAATCGTCGTTCTGGGTGGCGCGATGGATAGCGTGCACCACGTCCGGATTGAAAGCGTGGTATTCCTTGCCGTGGATGTACTTGAGCACGCCACCGGCATCCACCGGCTTGCGCTGCTTCCAGGCGTCCTTGGCGATGATTTCCTGGTCGTTCTGGAAATCCTCGAAGCCGGCGCCCTCGATGCGGCTCTGCACGCCCCGGAAGCACAGGTCCACCACGTCGCTGGCGACGCCGATGGCTTCGAACAACTGGGCACCACGGTAGGAGGTGATGGTGGAGATCCCCATCTTGGAGAGGATCTTCATCAGGCCCTTGTTGATGCCCTTGCGGAAGTTCTTCTGCAGCTCCACCGGGTCACCCAGCAGTTCACCGCTGCGCACCATGTCGGCGATCACGTCATAGGCCAGGTACGGGTAGACGGCGGTAGCGCCGAAACCGAACAGCACCGCGAAGTGGTGGGCATCCCGCGCGGTGGCGGTCTCCACGATGATGTTGGCGTCACTGCGCACGCCCTTGGTGGTCAGGTGGTGGTGCACCGCGCCGGTGGCCATCAGGGCATGGATGGTGAGCTGCCCCTGGGCGATACCGTGATCGGACAGCACCAGGATCACCTTGCCATCGGCGACCGCTTTCTCCGCCGTCGCGCACAGATCACGCACCGCCTGCTCCAGGCCGATGCTCGGATCATAGTGCAGACTCAAGCGCTCCTGGGCGTAACCCGGGCGTTCGATCTTGAGCAGGTTGGTGAACTTGGAGTGCGACAGCACCGGGGTGGCCAGGATCGCGCGGTCGGCGTGGTCGGAGGTTTCCTCGAACACATTGCGCTCGGCGCCCACGCAGGTCTCCAGGCTCATCACGATGGCTTCGCGGAGCGGGTCGATGGGCGGATTGGTGACCTGGGCGAATTGCTGCCGGAAGTAGTCGTACAGCGGGCGCTGGCGCTCGCTGAGCACCGCCATGGGGGTATCGTCGCCCATGGAACCGGTGGCTTCCTGGCCGGATTCCGCCAGCGGACGGATCACCTGATCGCGTTCCTCGAAACTGATCTGGAAGAACTTCTGGTAGCTCAGCAGATCCTGGGGATCGATGTCGTCGGTGCGCTCCACCTCATGGTCGTAGTTGGCCTCGATACGCAGCGCGTTGTCCTTGAGCCACTGACGGTAGGGATGACGCACCTTGAGGCGGTCATCGATGTCCCGGGTGTGCAGCAGCTCGCCCTTCTCGATGTCCACGGCCAGGATCTGGCCGGGGCCGACACGGCCCTTGGCCACCACGTCCTCGGGCTGGTAGCTGTACACGCCGATCTCGGAGGACAGGGTGATGAAGCCGTTCTTGGTGATCACCCAGCGGGCCGGGCGCAGGCCGTTGCGGTCCAGCATGCAGACGGCGTAGCGGCCATCGGTCATGACCAGGCCGGCGGGGCCGTCCCAGGGCTCCATGTGCATGGAGTTATATTCGTAGAAGGCACGCAGATCCGCGTCCATGGTGTCCACGTTCTGCCAGGCCGGCGGCACCATCATGCGCACCGCGCGGAACAGGTCCATACCGCCGGCGAGCAACACTTCCAGCATGTTGTCCATGCTCGAGGAGTCGGAGCCGCTGCGGTTAACCAGGGGGCTGAGGTCGCTCAGATTGGGCAGCAGCTCGTTCTCGAACTTGCTTGCCCGGGCCAGCGCCCAGTTGCGGTTACCCTGGATGGTGTTGATCTCGCCGTTGTGGGCCAGGTAGCGGAACGGCTGGGCCAGCGGCCACTGCGGCGAGGTGTTGGTGGAGAACCGCTGGTGAAACACCACGATGGCGGTTTCCATGGATTCGTCGCCGAGATCCGGGAAGAACGCCGGCAGATCCACCGGCATCATCAGGCCTTTGTAGGAGACCACCGAGGCGGACAGGGAACAGACGTAGAAATAACCGTCGTTCTCGATGCGCTTCTCGGCGTGCCGACGGGCGTAGAACAGGCGCCGGTTGAGTTCCTGTTCGGAATCCCCCTCGGCGGCCACCAATACCTGCGCGAAGCCGGGCAGGGACTGTTTGGCCAGATCGCCCAGGCAGGACGGGTCGGTGGGAACATCCCGCCAGCCCAGCACCCGGATGCCCTGGGCCTGGATCTGCTCCTCGATCACCGCCTTCTGCGCGTCGGCGCGCTCGGCCTCGGGGTGGGTGAAGATCATGCCCACGCCATAGGTGTCGGGCAGGTCCACGCCCAGGTCTCCGGCCACCTTGCGGAAGAAGGAGTCCGGCTTTTTCAGCAACAGCCCGCAGCCGTCACCGGTTTTTCCGTCGGCGTTGATCCCGCCCCGGTGTGTCATGCAGGTGAGTGCTTCGATGGCGGTTTGCAAAAGCTCATGGCTGGCCTGCCCCTCCATATGAGAGATCAGGCCGAAGCCGCAGTTGTCCCGGAAATCTCCGGGCTCATAGAGCCCCTGCACCAGCTTGGAATTCTGCTGCATCAAAACCAATCCTCTTGAAATTCAGAGACTTACAGAAGGCGGTACTGACGTCGAAAAGACGGCGACGGCAAAAAAGGGATAGGCATTCTACACGTTGAGCCCATGGGCGACAAACACGACGATGACGCCACCAGGGAAGGTGGCGTCATGAACCAGTCGGGTTCGCCGGAGATCAGCGCAGTTCCTTGCGGATTGCCCCCATCTCCCGTGGGAAGGGCCCGCCACGGCGCAGCGTTTCGGGCAGGGTTTCACGGGCAGCCAGCGCCGCGTCGCGGCTGGGATAGGGGCCCGCCAGCACCAGATAAACCTTATTGTCGCCTCTTTCCGTCTGGTAGTAGGCGCCCTGGCGGTCGATGCGGTCAAGCACCCCCCGGGCACCGTCCTCACGGCCGGTGGCCACCAACTGCAGGAACCACTCACCGTCGTCCCGGGTGGCCAGCCAGTCCTCCTGGCGGTACCCCAGACGCGCCTCCAGGCCGCTGAGCTCGGGCTGGCTGGCGCTGACGGTGCCCTGCCCGGGGGCGTCATCGCCGGCGGAGGAGTCGTCGGCGGAGGACAGCTCGCGCCCGGCATCCGCCGACGCCGACGCCGGCGCCTCATCGCCGGCGGGCCGGTCGGCCGGGCGCGGCTCTGGGCGGGCGCGTGGCGCTGGCTCGGCGGTCTGGTTCTGGCCTTCCGGTTCCGCCGGCGGTGCCGGGGCGGTTTCGCCGGTATCCGCTTCGGCGGCCCCGGCCCGCTCCTGGCGGCGGGTTTCCGCCTGCTCGAAATCCGCCGCGTTATCGTGGAATTCGGCCAGCGCGTTGCGGGTCTGTTCCGGGTCGGACACCAGACCATAATCGTGGCCATCCTCGGCGGTTTCCGGCGTCAGGCCGTCACCGGCGGCGTCGCCCCCCTCCGGGTCCACGGTTTGCGCGGGCCGCTGCGGCAAATCCAGGCTCACCACCTGGTCGGCCCCCGGTTCGTCATCGCCGCTGGCCAGCCACAACACCAGCACCACCAGAATCAGCGCGCCTACCGCCAGGCCATGACGCCACGGCACCGGCTTACGGGCCGGCGGCGCGGCCTCCTCGGCACGCTCATCGAGCAGCGCCAGTAAAGGTCCCAGGCGGCCGCCGGTCTCGGCGCGCAAATATTCCGCCTCCCCCTCGTCCAGGGACAGATCGTGGAACTGCTCCGCCAGGGTGGCGACGTCCTCCGCGTCCAGGGGCGGCAATACCAGGGTGTCCACCACGGTAAGGCCACCCTCGCCCACCGACCGCGCGGTGCCCGGCGCGCCACCGAATACATAGGTGAGGCGCTGCCCGAGTTTTTCCTTGAGGGAAGCCATGGTGGCCAGCGCCGCCTCCGGCACCCGGTCGGCATTGTCCACCAGGATCACCAGCCGGTTGCGCGCCAGGGATTGCTTGAGGGTCTCCGCCAGATCGTCGCGCTCGATGCCAAAATGCACCAGCATGGCGTCGACCACCGCGTTGGCGCCCAGGTTGTCGTCGCCGTCCAGGCGGATCAGTTCGTAGTCCCCCACCAGGGACATGGCCAGCATGCCCAGCAGAGTGGACACCCCGCTGCCCGGCTCGCCCTCCAGCACCACCGTGGCGCCTTCATGGGCATGACCGTTCAGAGCATCGAGAAGGTCGCCGCGCTCGGCGCCCTCGTAGAAAAAGTCCTCATCTCTCACAAAAGGCCTCGAGCGTTCGCGTCAATGCGTTCGGATCGTATTCGCCTGTGACCAGGGCATCGCCGATTTGGTTCAGCAGCACCAGCCTCAGGCGCCCGTTCTGTACTTTCTTGTCCAACGCCATGAGATCGTTGAAATCGTCCCGGCCCATGCCCTCGGGCGCCGCCACCGGCAGCGACCAGGCGGCCAGGGCATCACGCACCCGCTCCACGTCGGTGTCGTCCAGCCAGCCCAGTTCCCGGGACATACGCGCCGCCATCACCATGCCGGCGGCCACCGCCTCGCCGTGCAACCAGTCCCGGTAACCGGTGAAGGTCTCCATGGCGTGGCCAAAGGTGTGGCCCAGGTTGAGCAGCGCCCGATTGCCCTGCTCGGTTTCATCGGCGGCCACCACCTCGGCCTTGTTGCGGCAGCTGCGCAGGATCGCTTGCGCCAGCGTCGCCTGCTCGCGGGCGGCCAGCTCCGGCTGGTTATCCAGCAGCCACTGGAAAAACCCGGGATCGCGGATCAGGCCATACTTGATCACCTCGGCCATGCCGGCGGCGAATTCCCGCGCCGGCAGGGTATCCAGCACGGCGGTGTCGATCACCACGGCACGGGGCTGATGGAAGGCACCGATCATGTTCTTGCCGCGCGGGTGATTGACCGCGGTCTTGCCGCCCACGGAGGAATCCACCTGAGCCAGCAGCGTGGTGGGCACCTGGATGAAGTCCACGCCACGCTGGTAGCAGGCCGCCGCGAAGCCGACCATGTCGCCGACCACGCCACCGCCCAGGGCCACCAGGGTGGTGGTGCGCGAATGACGCCTGGCCATCAGGGCGTCGAAGATGGTCTCCAGGGTAGCCAGGTTCTTGTGGCTCTCGCCGTCGGGCAGGATCAGGGTGTCGCACTGCAGATCACCGAGCCCGGCGGTGACCCGCTCCAGATAGAGCGGCGCGATGGTCTCGTTGCTGACCACCATCACCTGGTTGCCACGAACGTGCTCGCGGATCAGGCCGCCGTCGAGCAGACCGCGACCAATATGAATGGGGTAACTGCGCTCACCCAGCGCCACGTCAAGCTTGTGCATAGTGTCTCGAATCGCCGGAAGGGGTTGCCGGCATTATCGGTTGGCGTGTTCGGCCAGACAACCGAGGATCTGGTCGGTGACCTTCTTCAGGTTACCGGAGGCGGTGGATACAACGGCGTGCGCCACGTCCCGATACAGAGGATCACGCGCCTCCAGCAGCGCCTGCAGGCGCGCCTTCGGGTCCTCGGTCCGCAGCAGCGGCCGGTTGCGGTCGTTGCGGGTTCGCGCCAGTTGCAGCTCCACCGGCGTCCACAGATAGATGACACAGCCGCGATCATGCAGATGACGGCGATTTTCCTCCTCGGTCACCGCGCCGCCACCGGTGGCGAGCACGATACCGGGCAGACCGGTCAGCTCATCGATCACGTCCCGCTCGCGGCGACGAAAACCTTCCTCGCCTTCCACATCGAAAATCCACGGGATGTCGGCTCCGGTCTTCTCCTCGATGACCCGATCGGAATCGTAGAACGGACGGTCCAGGACCTGAGCCAGGTGACGGCCCAGGGTGCTCTTGCCAGCCCCCATGGGCCCCACCAGATAAAGAGGGGTTACTGCCTTTTCATTCACCGATTAACCATTGCATCTTTCACCAGGCGAGGCGTGATAAAGATCAGCAGTTCCTGCTTGTTATCACGGTTCACCTTCTTGCGGAACAGGGCGCCCAGCCAGGGGATATCCCCCAGGAAAGGCGTTTTGACCACGGAGTTTACCGTTTCCTGCTGGAAAATGCCGCCCAGAACCACGGTCTCGCCATCGTTCACCAGCACCGTGGTCTCCACCCGGTTGGTGTTGATCGCCGGGCTGTCCAGGTCGGTGCCCAGGGAATCATTGTTCACCTTGAGCTGCATGATCACATCGCCTTCCGGGGTCACCTGGGGGGTAACCTCCAGACGCAGTTCCGCCTCGATGAACTCAACGGCGGTGGCGCCGGACGCGGTGGAGACATTGAACGGCACCTGCTGGCCGGAGGCGATCACCGCCGGCTGCTGGTCGGCGGTGAGCACCTTGGGCGTGGCCACCAGCTCGCCGTGCCCTTCCGCTTCCAGGGCGGACAGCTCCAGTTCGATCAGACCGGAATCCAGCGACGTGAAGCCGATGGAGAAGCGGGTCGCATCGGAGGATTCCACGCCCATGTCGACGATAAGGTCGTTATTTTCCTCTTCGTCGAACTCTTCCATCTCCGTTTCAATCGGATTCTGGCTACGGTCCGCCTCCAGGTTGGCGTAATGCAGGTTGCGCAGCGAGGTATGGCGACCGGAAATACCCCAGCTCTCACCCTCATCCCAGAAACTGCTCTGCCAGCCCAGGCCGCCCCAGCGCACGCCGAACTCGTCGGCCACGTTGGTGCTGGCCACCACCACGCGGGCCTCGATCAGCACCTGCTGAACCGGCACGTCCAGACGCTGAATCAGATCACGAATGCTCTGAAGCCGCTCGGCGGTGTCCTGCACGATCAGGGTGTTGGTGCGCTGGTCCACGCTCACCGAGCCGCGCTCGCTGACCAGGGAGGAGCCGTCGGAACCACCCCGTGACGTAATCAGGCTCTGCAGCTGTTCGGCACGGGCGTAGTTGATGCTGATGTATTCGGTGCGCAGCGGCGCCAGGGTGGCGAGCTGCTTCTGGGCTTCCAGTTCCTGCTTTTCGCGGGCGGCGATTTCATCCGCCGGCGCCACCAGCAACACGTTACCCACCTGACGCTTGTCCAGCCCCTTGGTCTTGAGAATCAGGTCCAGAGCCTGGTCCCAGGGCACGCTCTGCAGGCGCAGGGTGATGCGACCGGTGACGGTGTCGGAAGCCACCAGGTTGAGATCGGTGAAATCGGCGATCAGCTGCAGCACGGAACGCACTTCGATGTCCTGGAAGTTCAGGGACAGCTTCTCGCCGTCATACTTGAAGGCCTCGCGACGCTGGCGCTCCTTCTCGGCGGCGCTGAGCGGCTTGATGTTGATACTGAACTGATTGTCGGCCTGATAGGCCAGGTAATCCCAGGTGCCTTCCGGTTCGATGGTGACCACCGCGCCACCATCGGTGCGCCGGGTATCCACGTAACGCACCGGAGTGGCGAAATCGGTCACGTCCAGGCGGCGCACCAGATCGTCGGCAAGGTCCGCCCCCACGAACCGGGCGATGATCTTGCCCCCTTCCTCGCTCACATCCACCGGCATGGACGCCTTGGACAGACGAATCATGACGCGGCCTTCGCCGTCGGCACCACGCCGGAAGTCAATATCGCGAATCGCCGAGGCGTTGCTGGCCGGGGCCATCGGCGCCGGGCTGGCCGGATCGGTGCTGGGGGTGCGCTGGCCTCCGCCGATGGTGACCACCAGTTGCTGGCCTTCCACCCGGGTGTCATAGCCGGTGAGCTGATCGAGATTGAAGATCAGGCGGGTGCGGTCCTTGGCTTCCACCACGGTCACGCTGCGGGCATTGCCCGAACCCAGGTTATGGCGCTTGATGTCCACGTTACTGGCGGTGCCCAGCAGGTCCAGGGCAATACGCGCCGGCTGCTCGATGCTGTACCCCTTCACCTCCGGCGCGGCGCCCTCGAAATCCAGCCGCACTTCCAGGCCGTCCCCGGGCAGGGTGTTGGCTTGCAGATTGGTCAGCGTGGCCGCCCGTCCCGGGGACATCAGGGCGACTCCCGCCAGAACCAGCAGTGCCGCGATCCAGAGCCGGGGCGCTGCGCTTGTTTTTGTCGACGTGAAGAAAATCATAACTGGCATCCCCAGCAGCAGTTAGTCAGCAAGCGTGATATTGCGGGACCGTTCCACCCAGCCCCCTTGTCCGT
This sequence comes from Alloalcanivorax marinus, assembly GCF_016785095.1. Taxonomy (GTDB): domain Bacteria; phylum Pseudomonadota; class Gammaproteobacteria; order Pseudomonadales; family Alcanivoracaceae; genus Alloalcanivorax; species Alloalcanivorax marinus_A. Next base: position 150,370 of record NZ_JAEKJB010000015.1, read on the forward strand.
CCGGAACGATTTCCACCAGGGCGAGCTGGCCGGCGGAGACTTCCACCACGCGACCGTAATTCTTGCCCATGTAGCTGCCCACCCGCACCCGGGTCACCGAGCCGGACGGGTCCTCGACGAGCGCTTCCAGCGGATTGCCCGGCCGGGTGATGGTGCCCACCATGGCCAACGCATCCAGACTGAAACCCTCCAGGTATTCCTTGGGCCGGCTGAGATCCGGTTCCACCGGTTTGCCCTCCGGCACCTCCAGCAGCTTCTGGTCCTGCGGCGGACTGAACGGCGGACGCAGCTTGTGCGCCGCGTAGCTGTAAGTGGCGATCGGCTTGAACTCCGGCGGCGGCTCGATACGGCCGCGCGGGCGTGCCTTGATCTCCTGCAGGCGGGCGTCGAGCTGGCCGAGATTGGCGCCGCCGCCGCAGCCGGGCAGCAGTGCCGCCACGGCGATGACCATGATCCCCTGCGCGATGGCTTTTCGTGCACTCATCTTGTTCCCCTCAGGAGCGACCGCCCTTCTTGCCTTTGTTCTTGCCCTTGTTGTCGCCGTCGCTGTTGTCCCCGCCTTCCGCGTAACGGTAGGTCTTGGCCGTGATCGCCATGTCCAGCAGCGCGCCGGACGCGCTGCTCTCGTCCTTCACCGGCGTGATCTTGAAATCGTGCAGGGTGACGATACGTGGCAGGGCCGCCACCCCGGAAACGAAGGAGCCGAAGCCGTGATAATCGCCGACCACCTGAATATCGATGGGCAGCTCGGCGTAGAACTCCTTCTTCACCTCGTCCTTGAGCGCGATGGTTTCAAACTCCAGCCCGCTACCGAGCCCGGTGTGGGTAATGTCCTCGAGCAGACCAGGCACCTCGGTATCCCGCGGCAGCTGGCTCTTCAATGTTTCGAAGCGGGCCTCCATTTCCACCAGTTGCTGCCGGTACTGATCCAGGTTGTGGGCCTGGAAGGCCTTCTTTTCATAGCTGTCGAGCAGCGAGGTCTCCTCACGCTCCAGTTGCGCGTGGCGGCTGTTCAGGTCCTTGATGCTGAGAAAATAGCCCAGCAACACAATGATGCCGAACACCAGAATGGCGGCGCCGATCTTCACCGGCAGCGGCCAGCCACCCACGTTCTCGAAATCAAGACTGTTGAGCTCGTCGATCAATTCCCGGACGTCGAGGTTTTTCAGCTCGGACGCTTTCATCGCGCGGCCTCCTCTTCTTCCTCGCTACGCGGCGAGCCTTGCTTGACGGTGAGCACGAAACTGTTGGCCTGCTCGCCCTCGGCGCGATCGTCCGGGTTCAGCGCCCGCACGTTGAGCAGGTTGGGCTCGACGAACCAGTCCGAGGCGTCCAGGTTGCGCATCAGCCGGGAAATGCGGTTGTTGGATTCCGCCACCCCCTCGATGGTATAGCTGTTCCCTCGGCGCTCCACCATGGTGTAGTAGACGCCGTCGGGCAGGGTGCGCACCATCTGGTCAAACACGTAAACGATGGTCGGCCGGTTGCCCTGCAACTCCTGGATTACCTTCATGCGCGCCACCAGCTCGTCACGGCGGCGCTGCAGTTCCTTGATTTCCTTGATCTGGGTGTCCAGCTTGGCGATGGCGCTCTGAATATGGTTGTTGCGGCTCTGCTGGTCGGCGATCTGCCCTTCCACCATGCCCTTCCAAAGCCAGAAAATCAGCCCGGCGATGATCGCCGCGAAGATCAGCATGGCCACGAATTCATTCTTTTTCTGCTTGCGCCGTTCTTCCCGCCACGGGAGGAGGTTGATGGTGGTGGTCATTGTTCGAAGCTCCTCAGCGCCAGTCCGCAGGCGATCATCAGAGCCGAGGCATCGTTCGCCAGGGCTCTCGCGTTGACCTTGTTGGCCAGCGCCATGTCGGCGAACGGGTCGGCCAGGGAGCAGCCGGTACCGACCTTGTCCTGAATCAGTTCAGGGAGCCCCTGGATCGAGGCGGAGCCGCCCGCCAGCAGGATGTAATCGACTTCATTGAACTGGGTGGAGCCGTAGAAAAACTGCAGCGAGCGATTGATCTGCTGCACGATGGCGTCCTTGAACGGGCGCAACACCTCGGACTCGTAATCCTCCGGCAACTCCCCGGTTTTCTTGGCCAGCCCGGCCTCCTCCATGGAGATCCCGTAGCGGCGCTGAATTTCCTCGGTGAGCTGCTTGCCGCCGAACAGTTGCTCACGGGTGTAGACACTGCGGCCTTCATGAAAGACGTTGAGGGTGGTCATGGTGGCGCCGATGTCGAACACCGCCACGGTGTTCAGTTCCTCGGCGTTGGGCAGGGTAGGCAGAAGCATCTGGAAGGTGCGCTCCATGGCGTAGGCTTCCACGTCCACCACCTTCGGCTGCAGGCCGCCGATTTCCAGGGCGTCGGCGCGCATCTCCACGTTCTCGGTGCGCGACGCCACCACCAGCACCTCGGCCCGCTCCGGATTGTCCTGCACCGGGCCCAGCACCTGGAAATCCATGCGTACTTCGTCGAGCGGGAAGGGAATGTACTGATCCGCCTCCACCCGCAACTGGGTCTCCATGTCGTCCTCGCTGAGCGAGGCGTCCATTTCGATGGTCTTGGTGATGGTGGCGGAGCCAGGCACCGCCACGGCGGCGGTTTTCACCCCCGGCCGGGTGTGTCCCACCAGGCGGGCAACCACATCCCCGACGCCCTCCACGTCGTTGATGTTCTTTTCCACCACGGCGTTGGCCGGCAACGGTTCGACGCCATAGCTTTCTACCTTGTACCGGTTCCCCGCCCTGGAGAGCTCCAGCAATTTGACGGCGGTGGAACTGATGTCGATCCCCAGCAGTGTCTGGGCCTTTTTTCTGAGAAAAGGCAGCACAGTCGTCGTCCCGTGTGTTTGTAATGAAGGCTTTTTTGCTTCAAAAATATGTAGTTACGTGGTTTTTATGCCTAACCACTTTAGAAATTAGTAATAACAGAACGGATATTAGATCACAACAACCTTTCCACCGTATAATGACCTGCTTCACGGGTCTGCTAGGCCTTTCTTCCGATCGCCGGAGCAATTGCAACAATATGCGTTTGACCGTCTCCTGGATCCGGGCCCTCGCGCTGCTCGCGCTCGCCGCCATCGCCGGCGGCCTCCTGGTCCTCGCCGCCTGTTATCTCTATCTGGCCCCGCAGCTTCCCGCCGCCGGCGCCATCCGTGAAGTGGAGTATCAGATCCCGCTTCGAATCTACACCGACGACGGCAAGCTGCTCGCCGAATACGGCGAGAAACGCCGGGAACCGGTCACCTACGAGGAGTTGCCGCCATTATTCGTCAGGGCGGTGCTGGCCGCCGAGGACGACCGCTTCTTCGAACACCCCGGTGTCGACCCCAAGGGCTTGCTGCGCGCCGCCGTGGAGCTGGTGCGCTACCATGAGATCCGCTCCGGCGGCTCCACCATCACCATGCAGGTGGCGCGCAACTTCTTCCTCGACCGGGAGCAACGCTTCCTGCGCAAGTTCAACGAGATCGTTCTGGCGATCCAGATCGAGCGCATCCTGAGCAAGGAAGAGATCCTTGAGCTGTACCTGAACAAAATCTACCTGGGCCACCGGGCCTACGGCGCCGAAGCCGCCGCCCAGGTCTACTACGGCAAGCCGATCGGCGAGCTGTCGCTGGCGCAGTGGGCGATGATCGCCGGCCTGCCCAAGGCCCCTTCCGCCTACAACCCGATCACCAACCCGGAACGCGCCCTGGTGCGCCGCAACTGGATTCTGCAGCGCATGGTGAGCGTCGGCGCGATCAGCGAGGAGCAGATGGAAAGCGCCCGCCAGGCGCCGGTGACCGCCCGCTACCACGCCGCCCGTCCCGAAGTGGAAGGTGCCTATGCCGGCGAGATCGCGCGCCTGGCCGCGGAAGACCTGGTCGACCAGGACATCTATACCGAAGGGGTGCGCATCTATACCACCCTGGATGCCGACCGCCAGAATGCCGCCGTCACCGCCCTGCGCCAGGGCCTGCACGCCTATGACGAACGCCATGGCTACCGGGGCCCGCTGGGCCGGGTGGACACCGGCGGGCTACCGGAACTGGGCTGGCCGCAACCCGAGGACACCGAGGCGGCGCCGGACCAGGATCAGCCGGAACCGGAGCTGGCCGAGGAAACCGAGCCGGACCCCACGGACACCCTCGACGACGACCGCGCCGCCTGGGTGGACACCTTCCGCGACCAGACCAGCTATGGGCCGCTACGCACCGCCGTGGTCACCGAGCTGCGAGAACGACAGGCCGCCGTGCTGCTGGCCGACGGCAAGCAGGCGCTGCTCGACTGGGACGACCTGCGCTGGGCCAAGCCGGCGCTGCGCAAGGGGTATGTGGGCGAAGCACCGAACCAGGCCGCCGATGTGCTGAACCCCGGCGACATTATTTACGTGCGCCCGGTGGGCGCCGGCGAGAACTCACACTGGCGCCTGGCGCAATTACCCACGGCCCAGTCGGCGATCGTGTCCGTGGACCCGGACAGCGGCGCGGTACGCGCCCTGCAGGGCGGCTACAGCTTCTATGCCTCCAAGTTCAACCGGGCCACCCAGGCACGCCGGCAGGTAGGCTCCGCCTTCAAGCCCTTCGTCTATACCGCGGCCCTGGAGAACGGCTTCACGCCGGCCACCATCATCAATGACGCCCCGGTGGTGTTCGACGACAGCAACTTGGACGAGGCCTGGCGCCCCACCGGCGCCAGCGACCGTTTCTACGGCCCGACGCGGCTGCGCGAAGCGCTGTACCGCTCCCTTAACCTGGTCTCCATCCGTATTCTGCGGCAAATGGGCATCAGCCAGACCATGAATACCCTGGACCGGTTCGGCCTGCCGACAGAAACCTTCCAGCGCGATCTGTCCCTGGCCCTGGGCAGCGCCTCCCTGACCCCGCTGGAGGTGGCCACCGCCTATGCGATCTTCGCCAACGGCGGCTACCGGGTACAGCCGTTCTTCGTGGAACGCATCGAGGATAAGAACGGCAAGGTGCTGTGGAAGGCACCCGAGGTGGAGATGTGCGAGGCGCCCTGCGCCGTGGTCGCCGACACCGACAGCGTGCCGGAGAGCACACCGGATTCCGACGACGAGGGCCGCTTCGTTCAACCGCCCCCCGTGAAGGCGCCCCGGGTGATCGACGCCGATGTGGTCTGGTTGATGAACTCCATCCTCCACGACGTGGTGGTGCGCGGCACCGGTCGTGATGCGCGCCGCCTGGGCCGCGACGACCTGCACGGTAAGACCGGCACCACCAATGATCAGGTGGATGCCTGGTTCTCCGGCTTCTCGCCGGCCCTGGTGGCCACCGTCTGGGTGGGCTTCGACAACCCCGCCACCCTGGGCTGGGGTGAGTATGGCGGCCGTGCCGCCCTGCCAATCTGGATCGACTACATGGGCAAGGCCCTGGACGGCGTGCCCGAACAGCATCCGCCGCAGCCGCCGGGCGTGGTGTCCGTGCGCATTGATCCGGAAAGCGGCCTGCGCGCCCGCCCGGAGAACGATGACGCCATCTTCGAATACTTCCGCCGCGACAATGTGCCGGAACTGGAAGCCCCCCACAGCAATGATGGCCGCAGCCCCGAGCAGATTTTCTAAAGCAACGGGCCACGTCCATCGCGGCTTCAGCCGCGAACAAAAAAGGCCGGCGAATGCCGGCCTTTTCCGTGGGGCGAGAAGAACAGCGCGCTTCAGAGTTCCGGGAAGATCTCATCCAGCGAATTGAGCGGGTAATGGGACGGGTAGCCCTTGCGGGCCACGCCGGATTCCACCGCCGCGTTGGCCACCGCCGCGGTCACCCGCCCCAGCAGGCGCGGATCGTTGGGCTTGGGAATGATGTAGTCGGCGCCGAATTTCAGCTCGCCGCCGCCGTAAGCGTCCAGCACCTCCTTGGGCGGCGCCTCGCGCACCAGCTCGGCGATGGCGTGCACGGCGGCGATCTTCATTTCCTCGTTGATGGACGTGGAGCGCACGTCCAGGGCGCCCCGGAACATGTACGGGAAACACAGCACGTTGTTCACCTGGTTCGGGTAGTCCGAGCGGCCAGTGGCGATGATCGCGTCGGCGCGGGCCGCCTTGGCCACCTCCGGGCGGATCTCCGGGTCCGGGTTGGCCAGGGCGAAGATGATCGGCTTGGGCGCCATCTTCTTGACCATTTCCGAGGTCAGCATGTCCGGGCCGGACACGCCAATGAACACGTCCGCGCCGTCCACGGCGTCGTCCAGGGTGCGCTTGTCGGTGTCGTTGGCCAGCGCCGCCTTGTACTGATTGAGGTCGTCACGGCGGCTGTGGATCACGCCCTTGCGATCCAGCACCAGGATGTTTTCCTTGCGCGCGCCCATTTCGATCAGCAACCGCACGGAGGCGACGCCGGCGGCACCGGCACCCACGCACACCACCTTGATGTCCTGGATGCGCTTACCCTGGATCTCCAGGGCGTTGAGCAGACCGGCGCCGACCACGATGGCGGTGCCGTGCTGGTCATCGTGGAACACCGGCACGTCGCACTGCTCCTTGAGCACACGCTCGATCTCGAAGCATTCCGGCGCGCGGATGTCTTCCAGATTGATGCCGCCGAAGGTGCGGTGAATGCGCATCACGGTGTCGATGAACGCCTGCGGGTCCTCGGCGTCCACCTCGATATCGAACACGTCGATACCGGCGAACAGCTTGAACAGGATGCCCTTGCCTTCCATCACCGGCTTGGAGGCCAGCGCCCCCAGATTGCCCAGGCCGAGAATCGCGCTGCCGTCGCTGATCACCGCCACCAGATTGCCCTTGGACGTGAACCGGTAGGCCAGTTCCGGTTCGCGCGCGATCTCGCGCACCGGCTCCGCCACCCCGGGGCTGTATGCCAGGCTGAGGTCGCGGCTGGTCGCCGCCGGCTTGGTCACCTCAACGCTGATCTTCCCCGGACGCGGTTTGGCGTGATATTCCAGGGCCGCCTTTTTCAGATCCTCGGACATGGGGGTCTCCACAAACACTCAATAACAAAAACAGACTTTGAAAAGTAAAAAGCACCCTGGCGGGTGCTTTTCACAGGCAAGACGAAGCGCTTTATAGTCGTTACTGATTCTTGCCTGAGCGCATCATGCCGAAACGCTGCTTGAACTTGTCGATCTGGCCACCGCTGTCGGCCTGCTTCTGCTTGCCGGTGTAGAAGGGGTGGCAGGCGGAGCACACGTCCACTTCATAGCTGCCGCCACGGGTGGACCGGGTTTCGATCACGTTCCCACAGCTGCAGGTAATGGACACGTCCTGGTAATCGGGATGAATCTCTGGTTTCATAGCAAAGCTCCTTCGGGTGTCGCTACCCGAGCCGATCGTCGGGCACCACACTGGCTTGCGCCGGGCAAAAGTGAAGGCGAATCATAACAGCTTGACACCGATGCGCAAGAGATAACCGGACCGCTCCCCGTGCCGTCTCCATCCGTTGTACAGGTCGCCCTGCCGGTCCCCCTCCCCGGCTGTTTCGACTACCGTCTTCCCCCCGGCGTCGCGGCGCCCGCCCGCGGTTGCCGCGTGGAAGTGCCGTTCGGTCGCCGTACCCTGGTGGGGCTGGTTCATGACCACCAACCCAGCGAGCTGAAACAGCTCAAAACCGTCAAACAGGTGCTCGACGACGAGCCGGTCATCGACCCGGCCCTGTATGCCCTGTGCGAACGGGCCGCCCGTTACTACCACCATCCCCTGGGCGAGGTGCTCAACTTCGTGCTGCCGGCGCTGTTGCGTCAGGGCCAGCCGGCCCGCGCCGGCGGCGAGGTGCGCTGGCGCCTCACCGACCGGGGTCGCCACGTGGACCCGGAACGTCTGGCGCGGGCACCACGCCAGCGCCAGGCCCTGGAGCTGCTCGGCGAGCACCCGCGCGGCCTGACCCCCGCCATGCTGGAAGCGCTGTCGGTATCACGACCGGCCCTGCAGGCCCTGCGCGACAAGGTGTGGGTGGAACGGGTGGAGGTGGCCGAGGCGCCACCGCCGGAGGTGGACGAAGTCCGCGCCGAACCGGCCCTGCGGGCCAATGCCGAGCAACGGGCCGCCATCGAGGCAATCATCGCCGCGGAGGGTTTTCAGCCATTCCTGCTCGACGGCGTCACCGGCAGCGGCAAGACCGAGGTCTACCTGCAGGCGATGGCGCCGGTTCTGGCCGCCGGCAAACAGGTACTGGTGCTGGTGCCGGAAATCGGCCTCACCCCACAGACCCTGCGCCGTTTCCGCCAACGCTTCGCGGTGCCGGTGACGGTGTTGCATTCCGGCCTCACCGATCGCGAACGGCTGGACGCCTGGGTGGCGGCCCGGGACGGTCACGCGCGCATTCTCATCGGCACCCGCTCGGCGGTGTTCACTCCCCTGGCGCGCCCGGGCCTGATCATCGTCGACGAAGCCCACGACGCCTCCCTGAAACAACAGGACGGCTTTCGTTACCACGCCCGCGACCTGGCTACCTGGCGCGCCCAGCAACTGGCGGTGCCGGTGGTCCACGGCAGCGCCACCCCGGCCCTGGAAACCCTGCAGTTGGCCCGCGACGGCCGCTACCACTGGCTGCGCCTGCGCCAGCGGGCCGGCGGCGCCGGCGCGCCGCCCATCGAGCTGCTGGACGCCCGCGACACTCCCCCGGACCAGCCACTGCTGCCCACCGCCCTTAAGGCGATCACCGAAACCCTGGCCCGTGGCGAGCAGGCCCTGGTGTTCCTGAACCGGCGCGGCTTCGCGCCGGTGATCCTGTGCCGCGACTGCGGCTGGCAGGACGAATGCCCGCGCTGCGACAGCCTGATGACCTGGCACCGCAGCGAGCACCAACTACGCTGCCACCATTGCGGCCACCAGCACCGGGTGCCGCAACGATGCGGCCACTGCGGTTCCACCAACCTCACCGACGCCGGCGCCGGCACGGAAAAGCTGGAGAGCCTGCTCGCCGAGCACTGCGACGCGCCGGTGGTACGCATCGACCGCGACACCACCCGTCGCAAGGGCAGCCTGGACGCCAAGCTGGCGCAGATCCAGAAAGGCGAGCCGGCGGTGCTGGTGGGCACCCAGATGCTGGCAAAAGGCCATCATTTCCCGCGCCTGAGTCTGGCGGTGATCATGAACATGGACGCCGGCTTTCTCAGCGCCGACTTCCGAGGGCCGGAGCAGGCCGCCCAGTTGCTGTTGCAGGTGGCCGGCCGCAGCGGTCGTCAGGATCGCCCCGGCCGGGTACTGATGCAAAGTCGCCACGGCGACCATAACCTGGTGCGCCTGGCCGCCGCCGGCGACTATCACGCCCTCGCCGACACCCTGCTCGAGGAGCGGCGCGGCGCCGGCCTGCCGCCGTTCGGCCACCTGGCCCTGCTGCGCTGCGAGGCGATGACCATGGAACAGGCCATGGGCTTCCTGGAGGAATGCACCGCCCAACTACCGCAAGTGGCCGGCGCCCACGTGCTCGGGCCGGTGCCCGCGCCCATGGAAAAACGGGCCGGACGCTACCGCGCCCAGTTGCTGGTGCAAAGCGCCAGCCGCCCCGCCCTGCATGGCCTGCTGGATGCCCTCATGCCCCTGGCCCGGTCACTGCCCTCGGGCCGGCGCTGCCGCTGGCACCTGGACGTGGACCCCATCGATCTGCTCTGACCCTGGCCGCCATCGAAAATAGCGATGGCAATAAGTCATGCAACTTGACTAAAATGGCCGCCTTCCCAAGCGCCCCGGCGCTTTCATTCCCGGCCAGGAGAGCTGCATGAGCCAGGTCGACGCCCTGTTCGACCGCTACGGCACCCGTTATCGAATCTGGGTCACCCTCACCGTGATGCTCGGCCTGGTGGCGCTGGGCATGTCGATCACCATCGTCAACGTGGCCATACCTTATATAAAGGGCGCCTTCGGCATGAGCGACAGCCAGGTGCAGTGGCTGTCCACCGGCTTCCTCGCCTCCACCACCGTCTCCCTGCTGATCGCCCCCTGGCTGGTGTCGGCGGTGGGCCAGCGCGCCACGTTCATGGGCCTGCTGATGGTGTTCATCGCCGCCTCCTTCCTGGGCGGCCTGGGCCAGAGCATGGCCATGCTGATCGCCGCCCGGGTCATCCAGGGCGGCATGACCGGGCTGATCCGGCCGGTGGCCATGGAAGCCCTGTTCGCCGCCTACCCGCCGCAGAACCGGGGCATGGCCACCGCCATGTACGGCATGTGCCTGGGCCTGCCACTGACCCTGGCCACGGTGATCGGCGGCTGGCTGGTGGAGCACTTCACCTGGCGCTATGTGTTCTTTATCACCCTGCCAATCTGCGTGGCGGCGGTGGTGATGGGCTTCTTCTTCCTGCCCGGCCGCGAACAAAAAGGCCCCCGGTCACCATTCGACTGGGCCGGCGTGGTGCTGCTGTTCACCGCCGTGTTCACGGTGCTGGCGGCATTGTCCAATGGCCAGCGCTGGGGCTGGGACGATCCGCGCGTCCCGATCCTGCTGCTGGCGGGCCTGTCCTGCGGCACCGCCTTCATTGTCTGGCAAAAACGCACCGCCCACCCGCTGCTGGACCTGGCGATCTTCCGCAACCGGGTGTTCGTCACCGGTACCCTGGCCATGTTCCTGTTCGGCGGGACCTTCTACGGCATCATGTACCTGCTGCCCCAGTTCGTGCAGTCGATCCTTCACTACAGCCCGATCTCCGCCGGGCAGATCTTCCTGCCTTCCACCGCGGTACTGGCGGTGCTGGTGCCCATGGTGGGCCGGCTCAGCGACCGCTATCCGCCGCACTGGATCACCCTGCCGGGGCTGGCCTGCACCCTGGCGGCGGTGTGGCTGATGACGCACATGGACTGGAACACCAGCTTCAACTATCTGGCCGTGGCGATGGCGGTGCTGTCCATCGGCATGGCGGCCTTTCCGCCGCCAACCCTGTCCAAGTCCATCGCCGCGCTGCCGCCCCGACTCACCGGCCACGGCTCCGGCGCCATCAACTTCGCCATGCAACTGGGCGGCGCCATGGGCACCGCCGCCCTGGTGATCCTGCTGGACCGGCGTACCGCCAGCCATGGCCAGCACCTCAACGCCGGGGTGCACGCCGGCAACAGCCTCGCCCAACAGCAACTGGGGCAGCTCGCCGAGCTGGCCGACCGGTTGGGCATTCCGGCCACCCAGCAGGGCGCCATCGCCGGCCATCTGATGGGCCGGATGGAAACCATCTGGGCCTCGATCCTGGCCTACCAGGACGGCTTCTGGGTTCTGGTCGCCAGCCTGGTGGTGGTGGCGATCCCCTCCCTGGTACTAAGCCGCCTGGGCCGGCGGCCCGCCCACGCCCGATGAACTTATTCACGTGACCGAATCAAGGATTGCACCATGACTTCGTCCACCTCCGCTTCACCTCGTCGCCCGTCACGGCGACTCAAGCTCACCGCCCTGGCGCTCCTGGTGCTGCTATGCCTGGTATGGATGGCGTTCGCCATCGTTCACCGCCTCACCCATGTGAGCGCCCAGGACGCGCGGATCATGGCCAGCCAGGTCACGGTGAGCAGCCGCCTGGATGGCTGGGTCACCGATTTCACCATCACCGAAGGCGACCGGCTCGCCAAAGGCGACACCGTGGCGCGCCTGTACAGCGAGCCGGAACAACGGCGCCTGGCCTCCCTGGAAGCCGAGGTCGCCACCGTGCAGGCCAGGCTCGACTACGAGCGCACCCGGCTGGAGCTGGGCCAGCGGCAATTCGAGGGCGGCCTGACCATCACCAGCCAGGAACTGGACTCCGCCAAGGCCGCCGAGGAAGCCGCCCGCTCACGCCTGACCAGCGCCCGGGAGGACTACAAACGCACCGAGGCGCTGTATAAGAAGGGCTCCATCTCCAAACAGCGCCGCGACCAGGACTATTACGCCTATCAAACCGCCCGCGCCGAGTATCAACGTGCCAAGCAGGAAGTGGCGGTGAGTCAGTCCCAGGCCGACAACGCCCATGTGGGCTTCCTGAACGGCGTCCAGGTGCCGCTGCCACCGCCGGAAGTGATGCGATCACGCATTAAGGTGGCGGAAAACGAACTCGCCCGGGCGCGCGCGGACCTGGAAGAGGAGCAGGTACGCCTGCGTGACCTTCAGGTCCCCAGCCCGATTGGCGGGGTGGTCAACAAGACCCTGGTGGACCAGGGCGAATACGTGAGCGCCGGGCAGCCGCTGCTGATGATGCACGACCCGGACGACCTGTGGGTGGAGGCCAACATCAAGGAAACCGACATCGGCGAGCTGCGCCCGGGCCAGCCGGTGGCGATCACCGTGGACGCCTACCCGGACCAGCACTTCGCCGGCGAAGTGCGCATCGTCGGCCGCGCCGCCACCAGCCAGTTCGCGCTGCTGCCCGACCCGAACCCGTCCGGCAACTTCACCAAGATCACCCAGCGCATCCCCGTGCGCATCGCCATCACCGATGGCCCGCTGGAACGCATCGGCCCGGGGATGATGGTGGAGGTGGACATCGACGTGAGCGGCGGCTGAGGCCCGGATGCCGCCCCCGGGGGCGGCATTCCGCTGCGCTTTGCCGTACAATCGGCGGCCCAATCCATGGCCCCGGAACAACATGAAAGACCGTCTTGTCGCCCTGATCGAGCAAGCGCTGGAAAGCCTGACCGCCAACGGCACTCTGCCCGCCGACGCGCGGCGGCCGGTGCAGATCGATCGCACCAAGGACAAAAGCCACGGCGATTTCGCCACCAACATCGCACTGATGCTGGCCAAGCCGGCGGGCATGAAGCCCCGCGACCTGGCCCAGGCCCTGGTGGATGCCCTGCCCGAGGATCGGGCGGTGGCCAGGGTGGACATCGCCGGCCCTGGCTTCATCAACTTCTTCCAGGCGGAGAGCTGGCTCACCGATCAACTGGAAGCCGCCCTCGCCGACGCGCACCTGGCGGTGCCGCGCCCGGCGCGCACCCAGACCGTGGTGCTCGACTACTCCTCGCCGAACCTGGCCAAGGAAATGCACGTCGGCCACCTGCGCTCCACCATCATCGGCGACGCCGTGGCGCGCACCCTGGATTTCCTCGGCCACAAGGTGGTGGCGCAGAACCACGTGGGCGACTGGGGCACCCAGTTCGGCATGCTGTTGGCCTACCTGGAGGAGCGCAAGGACGAGGATGGCGACCAGGCTCTGAGCCGCGAGCTGTCCGACCTGGAAAATTTCTACCGGGCCGCCAAGAAGCGATTCGACGAATCCGATGAATTCGCCGACCGCGCCCGCGCCCTGGTGGTCAAGCTGCAATCCGGCGACGACTACTGCCTGAAGCTGTGGCGGGAATTCAACCAGGTGTCGCTGAGCCACTGCTTCGCCGTCTATGAGCGCCTGGGCGTGCGACTGGGACCGGACGATGTGCGCGGCGAAAGCGCCTACAACGACGATCTGCCCAAGGTGGTGGCCGACCTGGACGCCGCCGGCCTGCTCACCGAGGATCAGGGCGCGCGCTGCGTGTTCCTGGACGAGTTCAAGAACAAGGACGGCGACCCGCTGCCGGTGATCGTGCAAAAAGCCGGCGGCGGCTATCTGTACGCCACCACCGACCTGGCCGCCGTGCGCTATCGCGCCAACACCCTGGGCGGCGACCGGCTGCTGTACTTCGTGGATCAGCGCCAGGCGCTGCATTTTCAGCAGATCTTCGCGGTAGCCCGCAAGGCCGGTTTCGTCGACGATCATGTGGCCCTGGAGCATCTTGGCTTCGGCACCATGAACGGCCCCGATGGTCGCCCCTTCAAGACCCGCGACGGCGGCACCGTGAAGCTGATCGATCTGCTCGACGAGGCGGAACAGCGCGCCTACGACCTGGTGAAGTCCAAGAATGGCGACCTGGGCGAGGACGAGGCCCGCGCCATCGCCCGGGCGGTGGGCATCGGCGCGGTGAAATACGCCGACCTCAGCAAGAACCGCACCAGCGACTACATCTTCGATTTCAACCAGATGCTCAGCTTCGAGGGCAACACCGCCCCCTACCTGCTGTACGCCTATACCCGGGTGGTGAGCGTGTTCCGCAAGGCGGGCCTGAGCCTGAACCAGGTCGGCGACCTGAACGGCGATTTCCGGCTCGACCAGGACGCGGAGCAGGCCCTGGCCGCCCGTCTGGTGCAGTTCGGCGAAGTGGTGGAACAGGTGGCCGCCAAGGGCCAGCCGCACTTCCTGTGCGCCTACCTGTTCGACCTGGCCGGCCTGTTCTCGGCCTTCTATGAGCATTGCCCGATTCTGGCCGCCGAGGACGAGGCGCTGAAAACCAGCCGCCTGAAGCTGGCGGCGCTGACCGCCCGTACCCTGGCGCGCGGCCTGAACCTGCTGGGTCTGGAACCACTGGAGCGCATGTAATGGCGAAGAACACCCGCCGTGGCGCCAGCCGCGGTCGCAGCGGCAAGCAACAGAACCGCCGTCAGATCCCGGGTTGGGTATGGCTGTTCACCGGCGCCGTGGCCGGCCTGTTCGTGGCCTTCCTGGTGCATCTGGCCCACGTGCAGATGGAGCAGGGCGACGGCCCGCGCGCTGCCGACAAGACGCCGGCGCCGGCCCGGTCCGAGGAGCCCGAGCCGGCCGATAAGGACGACGGCGACAGCGAACCCAAGTTCGATTTCTACGCGGTGTTACCGAAGATGGAAGTGATCGTGCCCAAGGGCGACGACGAGGAACGCCCGTCCAAACCGGTCAAGGAAGCCCGGCCCACGACCTCGTCCGAGGACGACGACGCCCCGGTGGCCGGCCGCCACGACCAGCGCTTCGTTCTGCAGGCGGGCAGCTTCCGCAACCAGAAGGACGCCGACCGGCGCCGCGCGGAACTGATCCTCAAGGGCTACGACGTGCGCATCCAGCCGGTTAAGCTGGAGAACGGCGACACCTGGCACCGGGTGATGATCGGCCCCTACAACAACATCAACGCCCTGCATCGGGCCCAGGACAAACTCGCCGCCAACGGGGTGGAGACCCTGCCGATCCAGCTTAAGGAATAGGGCTGGCACGCTGGCACGCTGGCACGCTGGCACGCTGGCACGCTGGCACGCTGGCACGCTGGCACGCAACACGCTAAACCCGCTGCCGGGATGATTGCAGTGTTTTTCGGGAATAAGAGGTATAGCCGGCCCCTCGCTCCGCCCCGCCAGGAAACACACCAAGCCTCTCCGCCCTGGGTTTAGCGTGTTGCGTGTTGCGTGTTGCGTGCCGGCGCGCTGGCGTCCCCACCACCTTGAATTTCCCCACCCCCACCCACACATCGAATTGACGTCAGAAAAGGAGACCTCCGTGGAGCAATATCACGGCACAACCATTGTTTCGGTGCGGCGCGGCAACAACGTCGTGATCGGCGGCGATGGCCAGGTGACCCTGGGCAACACCGTCATGAAAGGGAATGCCCGCAAGGTACGACGCCTCTATCACGGCAAGGTGATCGCCGGGTTCGCCGGCGGCACCGCCGACGCCTTCACCCTGTTTGAACGCTTCGAAGGCCAGTTGGAGAAACACCAGGGCCACCTGGTACGCGCCGCCGTGGAGCTGGCCAAGGACTGGCGCACCGACCGCGCCCTGCGCCGTCTGGAAGCCCTGCTGGCGGTGGCCGACAAGGACAACTCCCTGATCATCACCGGCAACGGCGATGTGGTGGAACCGGAGGAAGGCGGCCTGATCGCCATCGGCTCCGGCGGCCCGTTCGCCCAGGCGGCGGCCTCCGCGCTGCTGCGCAACACCGAGCTGCCGGCCCGGGACATCGTCGCCCAGAGCCTCAGGATCGCCGGCGACATCTGCATCTACACCAACCAGAATCACACCTTCGAGGAGCTTGAATAGTGGCCTCCCTGACTCCCCGCGAGATCGTCAGCGAACTGAACCGGCACATCGTCGGCCAGGAAGAGGCCAAGAAGGCCGTGGCCCTGGCCCTGCGCAATCGCTGGCGCCGCATGCAACTGCCCGAGGAAATGCGCGCTGAAGTGGCGCCCAAGAACATTCTCATGATCGGCCCCACCGGGGTGGGCAAGACCGAGATCGCCCGGCGCCTGGCCAGACTCGCCGACGCCCCGTTCCTGAAAATCGAGGCCACCAAGTTCACCGAGGTGGGCTACGTGGGCCGGGACGTGGAGTCGATCATCCGCGACCTGGTGGAAGTGGCGGTGAAACTGCTGCGCGAGAAGGAAATAGCGCGCAACCGGGACAAGGCCGAGGATGCCGCCGAGGAACGCGTACTCGATGCCCTGCTGCCCGCCGCCCGGGGCGAACAGCCCGCCGATTCCAGCACCCGCCAGGTGTTCCGCAAGAAACTGCGCGAAGGCGAGCTGGACGATAAGGAAATCGAGGTGGAAGTGAGCAGTGCGCCCCAGGGCGTGGAGATCATGGCGCCGCCGGGCATGGAGGAAATGACCAGCCAGTTGCAGCAGATGTTCTCGCGCATGGGCGGCAATGGCCGCAAGCAATCCCAGAAGCTCAAGGTGCGCGATGCCCTGCGCATTCTGCGCGACGAGGAAGCCGCCCGCTTCGTCAACGAGGACGAACTCAAGGTGGCGGCGGTGGACCTGGTGGAGAACCACGGCATCGTCTTCATCGACGAGATCGACAAGGTCGCCAAGCGCGCCGAGTCCGGCGGCACCGACGTGTCCCGGGAGGGCGTGCAGCGCGACCTGCTGCCGCTGATCGAAGGCTCCACGGTGAGCACCAAGTACGGCATGGTGCACACCGATCACATCCTGTTCATCGCCTCCGGCGCCTTCCATCTGTCCAAGCCCAGCGATCTGATTCCGGAGCTGCAGGGCCGCCTGCCGATCCGGGTGGAACTGGACGCGCTCACCCCGGAGGATTTCGAGCGCATTCTCACCGAGCCGAAATGCTCACTCACCGAGCAGTACCGGGCGCTGCTGGCCACCGAAGGGCTCAAACTGGAGCTCACCGACGACTGCATCCGCCGCGTCGCCGAGGTGGCCTGGCAGGTCAACGAGCGCACCGAGAACATCGGCGCCCGCCGCCTGCACACGGTGCTGGAGAAGCTGCTCGAGGAGATCAGCTACGACGCCGACGACCTGGCCACCCAGTACCACGAGAAACCGCTGGTGATCGATGCCCAGGCGGTGGACCACTACCTGGGCCAACTGGCCGCCGACGAGGATCTGAGCCGCTACATCCTGTAAGCACCCCCTGGGCGCGATACAGGGTACAGGATGAAGGATGCAGGGGCGGGCCATGCCCTTCAGCCTGTATCCTGAATCCTGTATCGCGGCCCGCCGGGCCGCTTGCTATCATCCCTCGCCGGAGGGACCCCATGAACACCGGCGAACACCTGCAACACTGCCTCGAACGCTTTTTCCAACTGCGCCAGCACCAGGACGACGCCGTGTTCCTGGCGCGCCTGGACCGTCTGCGCGCCTTCCAGCGCGAACGCTTTCTCGCCACCCACCGGGATTTGTTCGACGACCCGCTGCTGCGTCCGGGCATGGCGTTCCTCCTCGACGACGTCTACGGTGGCCGCGACCTGGCGCCGGTGGCCCGGGAAATCCGCCGTGCCCTGCCCAAGGCCATGCGCCTGCTGCCTGACCGGGTCATGGTCACCTCCGCCAGTGCGCTGGAAGCGGCGATCCTCACCCAGGAACTGGACGAGGCCCTGGTCCACGAACTGGCCGGCGCCCTGGATAACGCTCCCGCGCAGGCCGATTACACCACCGCCTACCGTGGCGTCGGCGGCGAGCCGGCTCGCCGCCGGCAACTGGCCCTGGTGGCCGGCCTCGGCCATCACGTCGATCGCTATGTGCGCTCGCGCGCCATCCAGACCACCTTCCGGCTGGTGCGCCGCCCGGCCCATGCGGCGGGCTTCGCGAACCTGTATGATTTCATGGACCGCAGTTTCCGGGTGATGAAGCCCGTGCCCAGCGTGGGCCGGCTGCTGGAACGGGTGGCGGAACGCGAGACCGCCATCCTGGACCGGGTCCTGGCCGATCACCCCGCTCCCTTCAAGGACGCCCGATGACCGATACCAACGACGACAAGGTGACCCACTTCGGCTACCAGCAGGTGCCGTGGCGGGAGAAACAGCAAAAGGTGGCCGGCGTGTTCCGATCGGTGGCCGGCAAATACGATGTCATGAACGACCTGATCTCGATGGGCAGCCACCGCGTTCTCAAGCGCATGACCATCGAACTGGCCGGCGTTCGCCCCGGCCAGCGGGTCCTGGACCTGGCCGGCGGCACCGGCGACCTGGCGATCAAGTTCTCGCGACTGGTGGGCGACAGCGGCGAGGTGGTACTCGCCGACATCAACGAGGCCATGCTGTCGGTGGGCCGCGACCGCCTGTTCGACGCCGGCTGCGGCCATAACACCCGGGTCGCCCAGGTCAACGGCGAGTGCCTGCCGTTCGCCGACAACAGTTTCGACTGCGTGACCATCGCCTTCGGGCTGCGTAACATCACCGACAAGGACGCCGCCCTGCGTTCCATGCTGCGCGTGCTCAAGCCCGGTGGCCGGCTGCTGATCCTGGAATTCTCGCACCCGGTGCACAAACCCCTGTCCAAGCTCTACGACCTGTATTCCTTCGCGGTCTGGCCGCGCCTGGGCAAGCTGGTGGTCAACGACTCGGAAAGCTACCGCTACCTGGCGGAATCGATCCGCATGCACCCGGACCAGGACACCCTCAAGGGCATGATGGAGCAGGCCGGCTACGCCCGCGCCGAGTACTTCAACATGCTCGGCGGCATCGTTGCGTTGCACCGGGGTTTCAAGGTCTGATGCGCGAACCGGGCCTGCTCTCCACTACCGCCACGGCCACCGCCGAACGGGCCATCAACGCCGCCCTGCGCGGCGACCCGGCCAGCGCCGCGCGGCTCAGCCACCACGCCGGTCGGCTGCTGGCGGTGCGCCTCACTCTGCCCAGCACCGCCCTGTACGCGCTGATCGTGGAAGACGGCGTGGAGCTGTATCTGCGCAGCGAGGCGGAGCCGGACGTCACCGTCACCGGCAACCCGGTGGATCTGGCCGCCCTGGTCATGGACTGGCGCCGCCAGCCCGGCGTGATCGGCGGCCCGGTGCGGGTGGAAGGCAACCGCGAGCTGCTGCAGGACCTGCGCGAGCTGGCCGCCGACCTGCGCCTGGACTGGGGCGCCCTGCTGGAGCCGCTGATCGGCGGCGAACTGGCCCAGCAGGTGGACCTGGGGGCGCGCCGCCTGTTCGGCTGGGCCCGCGACACCCTGAACCGGCTCGGCGACCAGGTCGGCGACTACCTGGGCAGCGAGGCCGGCCTGCTGGCCCTGCGCCGGGATCTGTACGAGTTCTACCAGGACGTGGACGAACTGCGCGGCGACGTGGACCGTCTGCAAGCCCGCGTGCAACACCTGAAAAACCGGAGTCCAGGCCGCTGATGCCCCCCGTCGCCCGTCTGTTCGTGGTGGTCCACGTGGCCTGCCGCTATCGTCTGTTTTCCCTGTTACCGCGTCACCCGGCGCGGCCCTTGCTGCTGTTTTTCCAGTACCTGATGCCGGCCAGCTGGCTCGGCACCGGCGGCCTCAGCGAGGGCGACCGTCTGCGCCTGGCCCTGGAACGGCTGGGCCCGATCTTCATCAAGTTCGGCCAGCTCATGGCCACCCGCCGGGACATGCTGCCCCCGGAGTGGACCGAGGCCCTGGCCCGGCTGCAGGACGACGTGTCCCCGTTCCAGGGCGCCGACGCCCGCGCCCTGGTGGAGGCCGCCCTGCCCCGCCCCCTGGACCAGGTGTTCGCCGACTTCGACGACGTGCCCCTGGCCGCTGCCTCCGTGGCCCAGGTGCACCCGGCCACCCTGCCCGACGGCGGCGAAGTGGTGGTCAAGGTGCTGCGCCCGGGCATCGAGGAGCGGGTGGAACGGGACCTCAAGGTGATGGATTTCGGCGCCCGGGTTCTGGAGCGCCTGTGGGCGGATGCCCGCTTCTTCCACCCGGTACGGGTGGTGCGCGACTACCAGCACGTGATCCGCGCCGAGCTGGACCTGGAGCGCGAAGCCCGCAACAGCGAGACCATGCGCCGGCATTTCCTGTTCAGCCCGCTGCTGCACATCCCCGCCGTGCACCTGGAATTGTCTTCGCGCCGGGTGATGGTGTCCGAACGCATCCACGGCATTCCGGTGAATGACATCGAACGCATCCGCGCCGCCGGCATCGATCCGCGCCAGCTGGCGGAACGGGGCGTGGAGATCTTCTTCACCCAGGTGTTCCGCCACAACTTCTTCCACGCCGACATGCACCCGGGCAACATCTTCGTCAATCCGGAGCACCCGGAATCGCCCCAGTACATGGCGGTGGACTGCGCCATCGCCGGGCGCCTGTCCAAGCAGGATCTGAACGTGCTGGGCCGCATGGTGCTGGCGGTGATGCGCGAGGACTACCCGGCCCTGGTCGATTTGGTGATCCGCGCCGGCTGGGCACGCGGGCCGGTGGACCGGCACCGCTTCGAGCAGGCGGTCACCGAGCTGATCGAGCCGGTGCGCGGCGCCTCCCTGGAATCCCTGGAGTTCGCGCCGCTGATCCTGAAGCTGTTCGATCTGGCGCGGGACTACCACATCGAGGCGCCGGTACAGTACATCCTGCTGATGAAGACCCTGGTGCACATCGAGGGCCTGGGCCGCAGCATCTACCCGCAGTTGGACATCTGGACCACCGGCCGGCCGCTGTTGGAACGCTGGATGATGGAGGAGTACGGCCCCACCGCCACCGCCCGCAAACTGCGCAACCGGCTCCCGGAGTGGACCGCCCAGCTGCCGGAGATGCCCGACCTGCTGCGCGACGCCCTGGAGAACCTGCGCCACCAGCCCCAGCAGCAGCGCGAGACCGCGCAGCGCTTCGAGGACGGCCTGCGCCGCCACCGCCATACCCTGCTGGGTGGGCTGGGAGGCCTGACCCTGGCCGGCCTGGCCGCCGGCGATGCCCTGTTCAACGGCGGTCGCGCCGCGCCCTGGCTTGCCACCGGCGCCGCCGTGCTGCTGCTCTGGGCCTGGCGCCGATAAGCCTTCACATTGCTGGGGTATAGTCAGCGCCAGTGCTAAACTGGCACGATCCTTGGAACCCGAACCGTCGAGAAAGCGCCCCCATGTCCGACATTCTCAACCAGCTCCACGAGGTCCTGGAGGCCCGCAAGGACGCTGATCCGGCGTCCTCCTACGTGGCCAGCCTGTACGACAAGGGGCTCAACAAGATTCTCGAGAAGGTCGGCGAGGAAGCGGTGGAGACCCTGCTCGCCGCCCGTGACACCGAAGCCGGCGGCGACCCGGAGGCCCTGATCGGCGAAACCGCCGATCTGTGGTTCCATTCCATGGTCATGCTGGCTCATCTGGGGCTCGGTCCCGATCAGGTCCTGGCCAGGCTCGAACAGCGTTTCGGTCTGTCCGGCCACGACGAAAAAGCCGCGCGAAAAGCGCGAGGAGAGTAATCATGTTTTCCGGTATCAGTATCTGGCAATTGATCATCATCCTGGCCATCGTGGTGCTGCTGTTCGGCACCAAGAAACTGCGCAACATCGGCAGCGACCTGGGCGGCGCCGTGAAAGGCTTCAAGGATTCAGTGAAGGAAGGCGAGCAGGAGCAGGACCAGAAGCGCCTCGCCGACGACGACAAGGACGCCCCCCAACAGGAACAGGAAAAGCACAAGGACCAGGCCTGATGGGGCCCGGCTTGATGCGGAGAGCCCCGGCGCATGTTTGATATCGGCTTTTCCGAGCTGACGCTGATCTTCGTCATCGGCCTGGTGGTGCTGGGTCCGGAGCGCCTGCCCAAGGCGGCCCGCACGGTGGGCTACTGGATGGGACGGGCGCGCTCCACCTTCAACCACCTGCGCGGTGAACTGGAGCGCGAGGCGCTCAACCAGGACATGCGCGAGCGCATGGAAAAGCAAATGCGCGAAATGGGCCTGGACGAGGACAGCATCCGCGAAGCCCGCGACAACCTGCTTTCCGAGCAGGACATCGCCCGCGCCCGGCGCCGCCCGCAGACCCTGGAGCACGACGAACACACCCAGCCCGATACGCCGCCCCACCACGACGCCCCGGAGTCCGAGAAGAAAGCCGATGAGTGAGGAATACGGGGAGGATACCCCGCAAACCCTGATCTCCCACCTGCTGGAATTACGCAACCGCCTGCTCAAGGCGGTGATCGCCGTGCTGGTGGTGTTTCTCTGCCTGTTCTACTTTTCCCGCGAGCTTTACACCCTGGTGGCGCGGCCGCTGATGGACGCCATGCCGGTGGGCACCCAGATGATCGCCACCGGGGTCGCCGCCCCGTTTCTGGCACCGTTCAAACTGACGCTTTATCTGAGCATCTTCGGGGCAATGCCGTTCATCCTGCACCAGGCCTGGGCGTTCGTGGCCCCGGGCCTGTACAAGCACGAGAAGCGGCTGGCGGTGCCGTTGCTGGCGAGCAGCGTGCTGCTGTTCTATGCCGGGGCCGCCTTCGCCTACTTCGTGGTATTCCCGCTGATGTTCAAGTTCTTCACCACCGTGGCACCGGAAGGCGTGGCGGTCACCACGGACATCAGCAGCTACCTGGACTTCGTGCTCGCCCTGTTCCTGGCCTTCGGGGTGGCATTCGAATTACCCATCGCCATCGTGCTGCTGGTGATCACCGGCATCACCACGGTGGAAAAACTGGCCGCGTCCCGGGCCTACGTAGTGGTGGGCTGCTTCGTGATCGGCATGTTGCTGACACCGCCGGACATCGTCAGCCAGACGTTGTTGGCGGTGCCCATGTGGCTGCTGTTCGAGGTCGGTTTGATCTTCGGTCGCCTGGTGCGTCGCCAGCAGGTGGAGCGCCAGGAACAGGAAGCCGCCGACCAGCGCGACTGACCGGGGCCCCGCCCGGGTCAGAACCGGTAGGCGTCCACCGGCGTGACACGCGGCTCGCCGGGTTCCTCGGAGGCGCCGGTGGCGCGCCCTCCCCGACCGGGCAACGTGTCACCGTCCCGCGCCGGGGTACGCGCCCGCGGCGCCGGTTCGGCGCAGCCGTTCTCCTCCAGGAAATCCAGCATGCGATCGCGTACCGCCGGGTCCCGGGTGCCCTGGGCGTGACCGCCTTTCAGCGCCTGAAATGTCTTCGGCTCGGCGGCGGCGGCGAACAGACGCTCGCCCTGGGCGAACGGAATCACCGGATCTTCCGTGCTGTGCATCACCAGTAATGGACGCGGCGCCAGATCGGCGATATGCCGCTCCGGGTCCCGCCCGCGCTCCGGCAGGGTCGGCAGCACCATCCAACGTAGCGGCCACAGCAACCAGCTGCGTTTCATTACGTCGTTGGCGATGCCCCGGTAGCTGGCGAAGCTGGCTTCCAGCATCACGCAATCCACCTCGCCGTCGTTGTTCTCGCGGGACAGCACGCCGGTGCCCAGGGCGCCGCCCAGGCTCTGCCCGAACAGCACCAGGGGCTTGTCCGCCAGCCGGCCGGAGGCCTCCAGCCAGTCCAGCCCCAACTGCACGTCCGCCAGCGCCCCGGGCAAATCCGGGTCGCCCTCCGACAGACCATAGCCGCGATAATCCAGCAGAAAGACGTTGTAGCCACGCTCCGGCAGCCAGTGCACGTTCATCAGGTGAGTGCTGATGTTTTCCGCGTTGCCGTGCAGGAAATACACCGTACCCCGGCTGTACCCCTGGGCCGGCAACCACCAGCCATGCAGGCGCAGCCCATCAGGATGAATCAACACCACATCCTCGTAGGCCAGCCCCTGACGGGCCGGATTCTGGACCCAGGGCTTGGCGGGGTAGAAAAACAGGCTGCTGCAGCCGCTCATCACGGTCAGCAGCAGGACGCTAAGAATTAATCCAAGTGCTTTCAATGATGTCCCCGTTTAAACCGCTGAAACAGAGCATTCAGCCACCGGCCATGATCCGGCGGCGGGGCTCAGTCGAAGTACCAACGCCACTGCAGCTTGAATTCGGTGTCGCCGTCGCCGCGCCAGCCTTCCCGTTCCACCTCGGCACGCAAGCCGTGCTGCCGGGCAAGGGCGTACTGAACCGCCAGGGTGGTGCGATGCCGATAGACGTCGTTGATGAAGTAGTGGCCGGCGCCGCCAAGCTGCCATTGCCAGCGCCCGGCATGATACAGGATTCCCGCCTCGGCGCCGCCCCCGGTGGTGATCAGGGGCGCGAAGTCGCTGTTGTTCTCGGCCCGGGCGCTGGCCAGCAGATAGGGCTGCAGATTACCAAGCCGCCAGCTGGCGCCGGCGCCGCCCTGAACATAACGCGCCAGCCGTCGCCGGCCGGCCCAGACCCGCTCCAGACCGCCCTCCACATACCAGCTCAGCGGCTTGGCGAATTCGGTCCGTGGCGCCAGGGAGCGAATGCTGACCACATCGAGAGCCTCCAGGTCCACCGCCTGGGATTCGGTGCCGCGCAGGGTGATGCCAAGCCCCTGGATCTGCGCGCCGTCCAGGAAACCGGCGCGGTTGTCCAGCAGGTCGTGGTAGGTAAGCCGGTAGGTCAGCTCGCCGAAATCGTCGGCACCGCGCTGACCGCCGGCGACGGCCAGCATCTGCGAACCGTGGCCCTGCTCCGGCGGCGTTCTGCCCGCCGGCGCCGGCTCCGGCACCGCCGGCAAACGGTTGACCAGCGACAGCAGCGCGAAGGAACGGCCAGCCACGTCCTCGGTACGCGCCGCCTTGCGGTTCACGAAACGTACATAGCGATAGGCGGTGCGCGCCATCAGCGCCCGCCGGGTCTCCGGGTAGGCCTGGAACGCGGCGCTGTCCGCCAGCCCCGGGTCGTCCGCCAGGCGCCGCGCCAGCACCCGCTCGTCGCGGTCCAGGCGCTCACTGAGCGCCTGCAATTCCTGCTCCTTGGAGGGGCGGTAATGCCGCTCGGTGACCAGCCCCTCCTGATCGAGCGAGCGCACCGTGTTCACCGGCAGCTCGGCGAAGCGCAAATCGTCGAGCAGGCCGCTGCCGGGGCGCGCCACTTCCACCAGTTCCAGCAATCGGAACGAGCAGTTCTCGTCGAAAAAGTAATAATCGAAATTGATGTCCTTGAGTTCCCAAAGGTGATCGATCATCCAATCGATCTCACCCTGGTCGAGATCCAGGGTGTATTCCCAGATATCGCGGCTCTCCATGTTGGAGTACTGCTGGATCTTCTGAACATAGGGCACCAGGTTGAAACGCCCCGGATAACCGCCAGCCAGGCCACGATAGATATAGAACAGGGAATTGTCATCCTCGGTGGTGACGGCACCGAAGTTGATCGCCCAGGACAGCCACACCGCGCCGTCATCGCCCTGGTCGAGGCGCATCAGGGTGTGCCCGAACATGGACGAGGGGCTGTTCAGGTAGGACGCCGGAAACACCAGCACGGCGCGCTTGGCGTGCACGGCGGCGCGCCATTCCTGGTAGTCCGCGCAGTGCGCGAAGGGCGCCGGGTCGTCCCAGCCCAGCTGCTCGGCGAGAAACCGGTAGCGGGCCGGGAAGCGGCAGCGTTCGGCGGCGCCGGCCGGCGCCAGGGCGCGACGGGTGGCGCGCAGTTCGGCGAGCGGATCGTCGGCGCCGTCGGCGGCCAGAAAGAAATCGTCGTCGTCCACGTAGCTGCGCTGGCGATCACGCAGGGTGGCGCCGGGGTTGATGTGCAGCAGCGCCCGCCAGCGCGGTTGTTCGGCGAGCGTTTCAAGGTCGGCGGCCTGGGCCCCCAGACAATAGAACAGAATTACGCACGACAGTGCGAAGCGCATGGATGATCCCGGGAAAGAATGACGGACACAAAAAGCCCGCCCTCAACGACCTGTTGGGGCGGGCCCGGGGTAAACCGGCCTTATACGTACTTGGCCAGTTTCTGGTCTTGCTGCATCACCGCGGTGATGTTCTGCATGACTTCCGCGGCGCTCACGTCCTGACGGGGGAAGATGGCGGCGAAGTTGTCGTGCATGACGCTGTTGAAATGCGCGCGGTCGGTGCCTTCCACGCCGATGGAAACGGACAGGGCGGTCAGGGCTTCACCGTCGCCGGTGGCCATGTCCTGGGCCACTTCCTCGAGCACGCCGTTCATGGACAGCAGGCTTTCACCGGAGTAGGTCAGCGCGCCGCTGGTGTCACAGCCGTTGGTGCCACTGGTCATGCCGAAGGTGGCGTTACCGGAGGTACCGTTGACGATGGTCGCCAGCAGGTGCACCGGCATGCCGGATTTGCCTTCGAAAATCAGGTTGCCCCAGCCGCAACCGGGACCGCCGGGCGCCGTGGCCTGAGCGGAAACGGAAGCACCAAGCAAGGCCGCTGCCAGAAAAACTTTTTTCATGGGATCTCTCCTGTTATCGATGATTGTCCATAGGCTCCCATGCGGATTCCCCCGGGAGCTGGAATTCATCATAAAGGAGGGTCATGGGGTTGCAATATAGCGTTGGTGCAAAAACCATCCGTTTACAAAAAGCAAGCGGACCTTGATCACATCTCCAACATAAAGGTGACCGGCCCGTCATTGGTCAGGCTCACCTGCATATCCGCGCCGAAGCGGCCAGTGGCCACGGTCAGCCCGGTGGCGCGCAGGGCGGCGGCCAGGGCTTCGTAGAGACGCTCTCCATCCGCCGGGGCGGCGGCGCCGGAAAAACCCGGCCGTCGCCCCTTGCGGGTATCCGCCGCCAGGGTGAACTGGGACACCAGCAGCACGGCGCCACCCTGCTCGCGCACATCCCGGTTCATGCGCCCCTGGTCATCGTTGAATATGCGATAGCCGGCGACCCGTTCCGCCATGCGCGCGACCATGGCGTCGTCGTCATGGCGCTCCACGCCCACCAGCGCCAGCAGCCCGGCGTCGATGGCGCCAACGGTTTCTCCCGCCACCTCGACCCTGGAGGAGGTCACTCTCTGCAACAGTACTTTCATGGTTTTCCCGATCATCTTGTGTAGCGGGGGCCGGCACTGTGGTGTAATCAACCAGCCATGAAAAAACTCGCTCCGCTTTTGCTGCTATTGCTGGCCGGCTGCCAGGCCTGGCTGACGCCGCCGCCGTCGCCACGCCCGCTGGCGCCGCCGTTCGGTGAATTCCGGGAATTCCAGCGCGAGCTGACGATTCGCCTCGACGACGGACGCCGGGTCAACTACCGGGTCCGGCTGAGCCTGACGCCGGAGCGCTCGCGCATCCGCCTCACCGACATGCAAGGCCGGCCGGTGCTGACTTTCGAGCACGGCCCTGGACGTACCGAGATCAGCCGCACCCCGGCGCTGCCGGCGACGCTCTCCGCCGACGCCCTGATCGCCGACCTTCAACTGGCGCTGTGGCCGGAGCCGCGCCTGCGCGCGCCGCTGCGACCACCCTGGCGGCTGGAACGGGACGGCGACACCCTGCGGCTTTACGACGGCCAGATCCTGGAAGCACGGGTGTCGTTCCAGAAGGGAGAGCCCCGGGTTACGCCGATCCCGGTGTATAACGCCCGCTACGGCTACCTGATGCTGCTGTTGCCCGTGGACGGCTCAACGCCTTCACCGAACGCACCAGGGCCTGGGTAATCGCCGGCTCCATGGTGGAATGCCCGGACGCCGCCACCCAGTGCAAACGACTGTTGGGCAACGCCTGGTGCAGCAGCCAGGCCTGCTCCGGCGGGCACACCATGTCGTAACGGCCATGCACGATTTCCACCGGGCATTGCAGTTCACCGAGCCGGGGCAGCAGGGGCCGCTCCAGGAAGCCACCGTTCACGAAGTAGTGGGTTTCCAGCCGCGCCATGGCCAGGGCGTTGTGGTCCACGTTCAGTTCCGCCGGCGGCGTCAGGCTGGACAGGCGCGCCTCCCACAGGGTCCATTCCCGGGCCAGCCGCTCGCCGTCCGGCCCCTCCAGGGCACGGTGGTAGCGATGCAGCAGGTCACCGCCGTCATCCTCCGGCAGAGCGTCCAGCAGGCGCTGCCAGTGATCCGGATAGAAACGGGCGGCGCCATGCTCGGTGTAAAGCCAGTCGATGTCCTGCTGGCGGCACAGGAACACGCCCCGCAGCACCAGGCCGGCCACTGAATCCGGGTACGCCAGGGCGTAGGCCAGCGCCAGGGTCACGCCCCAGGAGCCGCCCAGCACCAGTTCCCAGCGCGGGATGTCCAGGTGGGCGCGGATGCGCTCCAGGTCCGCCACCAGGTCCGGCAGGGTGTTATGCTCGGTGCAGGCGTAGGGCTGGCTGCGCCCGGCGCCGCGCTGGTCGTAGACCACGATGCGGAAGCGGTGCGGATCGAACAGCCGCCGCAGCATCGGCGAACTGCCCCCGCCCGGGCCACCGTGCAGCGCCACCACCGGCGGCCCGTCCGGATTGCCACTTTGCTCCACGTACAACCGATGGCCGTGACCCACGTCCAGGTGTTCACGATGATAGGGTTCAACAGGGGGAAATAACGACATGCGGACCTTCCGCCACGGGCGACGGCTTCCAGCATACTGTTTGCTGGTATTGCTGCAACTGGCTCTCGCCGGTTGTGACCGGCCGCCGCCGGAACAGGCACTGCGGGACGCCGTGGCCGAGCTGGAAACCGCCCTGGAAGCCGGCGACGTGGATACCGTCATGGACCGGCTGGACGATGGTTTCCGCTACCGGGATCTGGATCGCAAGGCGGTGGGCCGCCGGCTGGTGGGCGCCTTTCTGCGCTACCCGAAACGCCAGGTCACCTTCATGAACGTGCGGGTGGAGCTGGCCACGCCGGCGGACAACGCCAGCGTGCGCTTCAATGCTCTCGTGTGGGGTGGCCGCGCCACCCTGCCGGACGACGCGGACGGCTTTCAGGTCAGCAGCCACTGGCGCCGTGACGGTGGCGACTGGTTGCTGACCGGGGTGGAGACGCGGGGGTGGCGACAGTAGCGACCGCCGTTATCGCGGCTGAAACGGAACGCCGCCCGACCGCTCCCGCCCCATTGCAAAGCCGCGATGTGTCAATCGTCGCCGCTGAATTCCGCCTCCATGTCCAGCTCCTTGATCTTGCGGGTCAGGGTGTTGCGTCCCCAGCCCAGCAAAGCGGCGGCGTCGCGCTTGCGCCCGCCGGTGTGCTGCAGGGCCACCTCGATCATGGTGCGCTCGAAAGCCGGCACCGCCTGATCGAGAATGCCCCGGTCACCGCGCGCCAGAGCACGGTCCGCCCAATGGCGCAGGGATTTCAGCCAGTCGCCGCCGGCTTCCGCCGGTTTGCTGGCGCTCTGACGCAGTTCCGGCGGCAGATCATCCACCAGCACTTCCCGGCCGGAGGCCATCACCGTGAGCCAGCGGCAAGTGTTTTCCAGTTGTCGCACGTTGCCTGGCCAGGGCATGGCGGCCAGGTATTTTTCCGTATCCTTGTGCAGCACCTTGGGCTCCACGCCCAGCTCGTTGGCGGCGTGCTGCAGGAAATAACCGGCCAGGCGGGGAATGTCCTCGCGGCGCTCCGCCAGCTTGGGAATATGAATGCGGATCACGTTCAGGCGGTGGAACAAATCCTCCCGGAAATCGCCGTCGCGAACCAGCTTCTCCAGATCCTGGTGGGTGGCGGCGATAATGCGCACGTCCACGTGGATCGGCGTGGTGCCGCCCACCCGGTAGAACTCATTCTCCTGCAACACCCGCAGCAGCCGGGTCTGGGCCTCCAGCGGCATGTCGCCGATTTCATCCAGGAACAGGGTGCCGCCGTTGGACTGCTCGAAGCGCCCCACCCGTTGGCTGTTGGCGCCGGTGAAGGCGCCCTTCTCGTGGCCGAACAGCTCGGACTCGATCAGATCCTTGGGGATCGCCGCCATGTTCAGCGCCACGAACGGCTTCTCCCGGCGCATGGAGTGGTTGTGCAGAGCCCGCGCCACCAATTCCTTACCGGTACCGGACTGGCCATTGATCAGCACCGTCACGTTGGAGTGGCTGAGCCGACCGATGGCGCGGAACACCTCCTGCATGGCCGGTGCCTCACCGATGATCTCGGTGGGCGTCTCCTCGGCGGTGGGCGCCACCTCCTGCTCCGCCTCCTGGCGGTGCTTGATGGCGCGCTTGACCAGCGCCACCGCCTCGTCCACGTCGAATGGCTTGGGCAGGTATTCAAAGGCACCGCCCTGGTAGGAAGCCACCGCCGAATCCAGATCCGAGTGGGCGGTCATGATGATGACCGGCAGATTGGGATTGTTGCGCTGCAGGATCTTGAGCATGCGCAGGCCGTCGGTGCCGGGCATGCGCACATCGGAAATCAGCACGTCCGGCTCCGGGCCGCCCTCGTCGAGACGGTTCAGGGCTTCGTCGGCGTCCTCGAAGCAGGCCAGTTGGTACCCCTCCTGACTGAGGGCTTTCTCGAGCACCCAGCGAATGGAACGGTCATCGTCGATCACCCAGATGGTAGCCGTCATGATCCATTGCTCTCCGTTGTGTCCAGCGGTTCCATGGGCAGCAGCAGGCTGAACAGGGTTCGCCCGGGTTCGCTCTCGCACTCAATCAGACCCTGGTGCTGACTGATGATCGACTGGGCGATGGACAGGCCCAGCCCGGAGCCATTGGCACGGCCGCTGACCATGGGATAGAAAATTGTTTCCTGCAGGTCCTTGGGAATCCCCGGACCGTTGTCCTCGATGTCCACGCGCAGCACCAGCCGGTGGCGCTGGGCGCCGATGGTGAACTGGCGCAGCACGCGGGTGCGCATCACCACCCGGGCGTTCTCGGTGCCCGCTTCCAGCAGCGCCTGCATGGCGTTGCGCATCAGATTGAGCAGCACCTGGATCAGTTGATCCCGGTCGGCGGTGACATCCGGCAGGCTGACGTCGTAATCGCGCACCAGGGCCACCCCTTCCGGGTATTCGGCGAGCAGTAGCTGGCGCACGTGCTCCAGGCATTCATGCACGTTCACCGGCGCGAAGGCCGGCGGCTTGCGCGGCCCCAGCATGCGATCCGCCACCGAGCGCAGGCGGTCCGCCTCGTCGATGATCACCCGGGTGTACTCCGCCAGTTCCGGGTCCGGCAGGGCCCGCTCCAGCAACTGGGCGGCGCCGCGGATGCCCCCCAGCGGATTCTTGATCTCATGGGCCACGCCTCGCACCAGGGCCCGGGTGGCCTGATGGGCATGGATCAGCCCCTCCTCCCGGGTAATGCGCAGCAGCCGGTCCAGGGACTGCATTTCAATCAACAGCGCCATGGCCTGGCCCGGTTCATGGATCGGACTGACGCTGTAGTCGACCACCGCCTGCTGGCCGGGCGCCACATTGAGCTTGGCCTCCCGGCGGGTGAAGGGATGCCCCTCCTCGATGCACTGTTTCAGTGCGGACCGGGCTTCCTCGTCGTCGAAGAAGTAATCCGGCAGCCGCTGCCCGAGTACGCGGGCGGCGCTGGTGGACAGCAGCATTTCCGCCGCCGGATTGAGGTAGCGCACGCGCAGGTCGTCGTCGAGCATCATCACCGCCGTGCGGAGGTGGTCGAGCAATCGTTTCTGCAGCACCGTGTCTGAATTCATCATTCGGCCCATAACAGGGCATAAGCAATTATCAGGCCACCCGTCATGGGGCTCGAAGGCCCCGGGAACGGGCGACCCGGCGGGTCGTCTCGGTGCAGTGTAGAAAGAAGAGGCGGGGAATGCACCGATTTGGTGCGAATTATCAGCGCGTGGCGCGTGTCGCCGGCGCTCCCAGGGCACCGGCGGCGCCCCGTTGCGCGGCACTCCCGCCCTTGGCGCTGCCTCCGGCGGCGGCGGCGCCCCCCCGTTGCGCGGCGCCGCCCACGGACGGCAGCCCACCGCCGGCGCCAGCGCCGTCGGCGGCACTGACCCGGTGCACATAGAGGGTGATCGGATCGGAAGTGATCAGGATCCGCCCCTGGGAATCCTTGATCACCGCGCGCAGGGAATGGGTGCCCGGGTCGGGAAAGTCCAGGGAGAGGCCCTGCACCGGCGTGCCATTGTCGATCAACTCCACCCGATGGCCCTCCGGCGGACGCGGCTCCACCCGCACTTCTATCGTCACCGGGTTGTCCTGGGGAAGGCGCACCGTGGCCTGGTTGGCGGGGCTGACGATGGTGAGACTCCGGTAACCGTTGAAGTCCGTGGCATCCGGCCCACGCCGCGGGTCGCTCGCCCGGTCGTCGTCCGGGGCGCGCGGAATGGCGTCCTCCCTGGGCCGGGGGCTGTCCATGGTGTTGGTGGGGCCGACGCTCACCGGCTCGGCGCCGCTGTTTTCCGGCGGGTTATCGGTAAACACCACATTGCCGTTCTCATCCACTACCCGGTAGATGCCCGCGGACGGCGCGGCGTCCGTGTCGGTCTGGGCCAGCGCCGCCAGCGGCAGCAGGATCAACAGCAGCGGCCAGGTTTTCATGGCATTCCCCCGAATAAGACGATGCCCCGATTCTGCGGCCTGCCCACCCCCGAAAAAAGGGCCCCCGCCACAAAAAAATGGTTCATCGCGCTTTGACGGAAAGTCTCGCTCCAGTCGGGGCGCGACTTCCCGCCAAAGCGCGATAAACCAAAAAACCCCGCCGGAGCGGGGTTTTTCGTGGTGCCTCGGGGCGAACCCTTAGCAGCTGTAGTACATATCGAACTCGACCGGGTGCGGGGTCATGTTCAGGCGCTCGATCTCTTCGCGCTTGAGCTCGATGTAGCCTTCCAGCATGTCCTTGGTGAACACGTCGCCCTGGGTCAGGAAGTCCTGATCCGCTTCCAGGGCGTCCAGCGCCATGGTCAGGGTATGCGCCACGGTCGGGATGTCCTTGGCTTCCTCGGCCGGCAGGTCGTACAGATCCTTGTCCATGGCGTCGCCCGGGTGGATCTTGTTCTTGATGCCGTCCAGGCCGGCCATCATCAGCGCGGCGAAGCACAGGTACGGGTTGGCGGACGGGTCCGGGAAGCGGGTCTCGATGCGACGCGCTTTCGGGTTGCTCACCCACGGAATGCGGATGGAAGCGGAGCGGTTACGGGCGGAGTACGCCAGCATTACCGGGGCTTCGAAGCCGGGCACCAGACGCTTGTAGGAGTTGGTGGAGCCGTTGGTGAAGGCGTTCAGCGCGCGGGCGTGCTTGATCACACCACCGATGTAGAACAGCGCTTCCTCGGACAGGCCCGCGTACTCGTCACCGGCGAACAGGTTCTTGCCGTCTTTGGCCAGGGACATGTGCACGTGCATACCGGAGCCGTTGTCACCGATCAGCGGCTTGGGCATGAAAGTGGCGGTTTTGCCGTAGGCGTGGGCCACGTTGTGCACGCAGTACTTGAGGATCTGCACTTCGTCGGCTTTCTTGGTGAGGGTGTTGGCGCCCACACCGATCTCGCACTGGCCGGCGGTGCCCACTTCGTGGTGGTGCACTTCGATTTCCAGACCCATCTGCTCCATGGCCGCGCACATGGCGCCACGCAGGTCGTGCAGGCTGTCCACCGGGGGAACCGGGAAGTAGCCGCCTTTCACGCCGGGACGGTGACCGATGTTGTTCTTCTCGAACTCATCGGCGGACACCCAGGCCGCTTCCTCGGAGTAGATGCTGTACATGGAGCCGGACATGTCGGACTTCCACTGCACGGAATCGAATACGAAGAACTCCGGCTCCGGACCGAACAGCGCGCTGTCGGCGATGCCGGTGGACTTCAGGTATTCCTCGGCGCGCAACGCCACGGAACGCGGGTCCCGCTCGTAGCCCTGCATGGTGGCGGGCTCGACGATGTTGCAGCGCAGGTTCAGGGTGGCGACGTCGGTGAAGGGATCGAGGACGGCGGTTTCGTCTTCCGGCATCAGGATCATGTCGGATTCGTTGATACCCTTCCAGCCAGCGATGGAGGAACCGTCGAACATCTTACCGTCCTGGAAGAAATCGTCATCGATCTCGCCCACCGGCAGAGTGACGTGCTGCTCCTTGCCGCGGCTGTCGGTGAAACGCAGGTCCACCCACTTCACGTCGTTGTCTTTGATCAGTTTCAGCGTCTTTTCAGACATTATCGAGCGTCCTCCTGGAACGGGTATGTTTCTGGCTGCTCGCCGCCTTGGCTGCCGGCACGCGAAGAGCCGTTATTCTTGGGAGCCTCTGCTTGGCTACCCAGGCCACGGGGGCCCGCACGCCTATAGGGTGAGCAATTATTGTGCCAGCCCTTTTTTGGCGCACCCTCGGGGGTTTGACGCCCTCTGGATGTATTTTGCCCGGCGCAAAGCACCACAAGAGTGCACACCGACGGCACAACGCACCATTATAGTGCCACCGACGCTTCGCCGACCCGGAGGGTGATCACCACTTCCCGGTCGTCCTGCTCGGTTTTCAACACTTCATGGCCGTTGATGCGGCACCAGGCGGGAATATCGTTGAGCGCGCCGGGGTCCGTGCAGGTTACCCGCAGGACGGCCCCTTGCGCCAGTTCATTGACCTTGTTCTGGGTTTTGATCACCGGAATGGGGCACAGCTGCCGGCGCACATCCAGTTCATGAACGTTTTCGGTCATGGTTCAGCCCACATGCCAGGAAAGAGGGATGTCATCGGGCAGCGCCGGGGCCACCGTGATTTCCCGGGCCACGCCGCCGGGCTCCTTCACTTCCAGGACCACCTCGTCGTCGCCACGGCCCTTGGAATAGCGCGCCACGATGGCGGCGGCCCGGCGCAATTCCTGTTCGGACTCGAAGGTGCCGTCCACCAGGGCCAACGGCCCCGGGCAACTGACCGTGGTGAGGCTGGTGAACTGGTAGCGGTAGCCTTCCAGGAAGCGGTTCTCGCCTTCTTCCCGGCTGATGATCAGCTTGTGGTGCTCGGCGGGCCGGATATGACGCCCCACCTTGAGCAGCATGATGTCGTCCAGCTCGTAGCGGCGCTCGTTGCGGGCGCGCCACAGGTCGGCCAGCTTGTTGGAATAGGATTCGTCGGTGAGGAAGCAGCAGCCGCCGGCGGGCTGGGCATACTCCTCCAGGCCAAAATGCCTGGCCAGGGCCATCTGCGGCTTGCGGTTGCGGCCGGAAAAGTCGTACAGCCGCTCGCGGTCCACCCAGCCTTCGCGCTCCGGCAGGGTTTCCGGCAGGTTGCGCGCGCTCAGCGGGCGCAGCAGCCGGTCGTCGGCGCCGGATTCGCTGCTGATGATGGGCATGGTTTCCTTGCGCTGGCTCTTGGGCCGCTGGCCCACCACCTCACCGGTGATGATGAAATCGAACCCCTTCTCGCCGGCCAGCTCGCGGGCCTTGTTGAGCATCAGGGTGGCCTGGTTGACCATGAAGATCTTGCAGTCCAGGCAGGGGTTCAGGTTGGCGCCGTAGCCGTGCTTGGGGTTGAGCACCACATCCTTGTACTCCTCGGAGATATCCAGGATGTGCAGCTTGATGCCCAGCTTCTCGGCTACCCAGAGCG
Source organism: Alloalcanivorax marinus (assembly GCF_016785095.1). Classification (GTDB taxonomy): domain Bacteria; phylum Pseudomonadota; class Gammaproteobacteria; order Pseudomonadales; family Alcanivoracaceae; genus Alloalcanivorax; species Alloalcanivorax marinus_A. The sequence continues at coordinate 185,475 of NZ_JAEKJB010000015.1, forward strand.
CATTGTTGCGCTTGTTCTTTTCCTTATCCTTCTTGCGGATGGCGTGGGTATGGCCTTCCACGCAGAAACCGGTGAAGAAATTCACCCCTTCCACGTGGATGCCCTGCTCCTGCATCACTTTCACCGCCAGCATGGAGTCCAGCCCACCGGACACCAGGGCGATGGCGCGCCGCTGGATGGGTTCGGGGGTGGTGATCGGGGTTGCGGCCTCGGACATAGGATTTGCTCAGCGCGTTGCTCAAAAATCGGGCGGCGCAGTATAGCAAATCACACCCCGTTGACGAACCGGAGCGTCAAGTTCAGTGCCGATAGAAGCGCGACATGTCCCGCAGCACCGCCACCAGCCGGTCGCGAACCCGGACCATCACCGCGTCGCGGTCGGCCACCGGCTCGTCGCTGGAACCGGCCACCGCCATTTCGCCGAGCCCGCCGGCGTTCATCGGCATCGCCACCTTGTAGCGGGGCCCCAGGTAGGCCACCGCGTCCCAACTGGCCGCCAGCCGGTAGCGGTCCGGCGGGGCCTGGTCCAGGGGCAGCCCCACCGCATAGTCCGCCGGCGGGTTGGTGACCCCGAGCAGGGCAAGCAGGGTGGGCGCCACATCCAGGTGACTGGTGGGGGTGGCGACCACGCCGCCGGGCACACCGGGGCCGGCCAGCACCAACGGTACGCGCACCTGCTCATCGTGGAACTCCGAGTTGTGCCCCCAGCGGCCATGTTCCATGAATTCCTCGCCATGATCGCCGGTGATCACCACCAGGGTGTCATCCAGCCGATCATCGCGCTCCAGCCGGTCCAGCACCCGGCCCAGTTGCTGGTCCAGGTGATGCACCGAGTTGATGTAGCGGTTGAAGATGCCGGGCATGTCCTCGTGCACATCCATGGTGGCATAGTTCAACTCGCGCAGGTAATCCGACCGGATCACGCTCTCCTCGGGGAAGTAGTAACGGGCATGGGGGGATTCAAAGAACATGAAGCCGAAGAAAGGCCGGTTCTGGTCGGCGCCGATGAAGTCCAGCAGCCGGGTCACGTTGCGCCGATCGCGCTGCCAACCCGGTCCTTCATCGTCGCTGACCATGGCCGGGGAAGGCACGGTGGCGAACACGGTCTGGTCGAACTCCGGATAGCTGAAGCGGGCGCTGGTGAAGAGCCCCGGCCGATAACCGCGCCGCAGCAATTCGCTGACCAGCACCGGCGGTCGGCGGCTCTCGCGGAACGGGAACCAGTAATTCCCCGGTAAGCCATAGAACAGCGAGAAGATGCCCATGCGGGTGCCATTGCCGCCACTCATGTGGTCGCTGTAGCGCCGCCCGTGGCGTTCCGCGAAACGCCACAGATTGGGCATGATCTCCGGGGTCAGCATGTCCGCGCGCAGGGACTCCGCCACCAGGAAAAGCACATTGGGCGACGGCGCCCCGGACGCGCTGCGCAGTGGGTGCAGCGGGTACTTCAGCGGACCATCGGCGGACACCGACCATTGCTCACGGGGCGGCGCCGTGTAGCCCAGATCCCGGGCCAGTCCCTCGAAGGTGGCCGGTTGATAGAACGGCACCGCCCGCGCCGCGTTCAGCACCGGCCGGTAGCCGTTCAGATCGCTCAGGCCGTAGGCCACCCGCTCGCCGGCCATGCACAGCAGCAACACCACCAGCAACCCGCGCCAACCACGGCGATGGCCGGGGTGGCGGCGAACCAGCGCCATCAGCGCCGCTTCCAGGGCCACCACCGCCAGGACCATCGCCGCCACCGTGGGCAGGGTACCGTCGCCACCGCCCATGGAATCGATACCCCCTGGCGTCACCAGCAGATTCCAGACGAACCCGTTGATGTGGAACCCGTAAAGCTCATGGATCTGGCTGTCCACCAGCAACAGCAGCAAGGTCACCGAGGCCAGCAGCACCGCCAGCCCCCGCGCCAACAGCGGGCTCAGCCATCGGTGACACAAGGCACTCAGTAGCCAGGCGGGAAGCAGGTAGAGCGCCGCGTAACCGGCCAGGGCGGCGATCAGAAACACGGCGGCGCCGAGCGGGTCCGGCGGCAGCAGCACGGCGCGACCGACATACCCCCCCACCGCCAGCAGCAGCAGGTAGTTAACGGTGAAAAAGGCGCCGGGGAAAGCGGCGCGGGGCTGGGCCTGATCCATGATGCGGGGTTACCGGTCGCTGCGGAAACCCCGCATCATGGTCATTGAAGCTTAACGAAACCTGAAAGCATGACGCTCAGGGAGGCGTCGGCGCCTCCGGCAGGTCCGGCACCGCGAACAGACGGCGGGACAGCGCCACCCGGGACGCGGCCGCTTCGGTGCCGGCGTCCTCGCCGCGCGCCTCCAGGTGGTCCTCGATCAGCCGGCAGCGGCGCAGCAGGCCGTCGTCGTTGGCGATCTGGATGTTCAGCCCGGGGCGGGCGTTGAGCTCCAGCATCAGCGGGCCCTTGTGCTTGTCCATCACCAGGTCCACGCCCAGGTAGCCCAGGCCGGTGAGGTCGTAGCAGCGCGCCGCCAGGGCCAGGCATTGGTCCCAGTCGGGCACCTGGACGCCAGCCACCGGGTGGGCGGTGTCCGGGTGGCGGTCGATCTTCAGGTTGTGCCAGGTGCCGCTCAGGGTGACGCCGGTGGCGATGTCCACGCCCACGCCGATGGCGCCCTGGTGCAGGTTGGCCTTGCCGTCGGACTGGCGGGTGGGCAGACGCAGCATGGCCGCCACCGGATAGCCCTGCAGCACGATGATGCGCACGTCCGGCACGCCGCCGATGCTGATGCGGTCGAACAGGTCCGTGGAGCGAACCCGGTACTCGATCAGGGCGCGGTCGCGGTGGCCGCCCAGGGAATAGAGCCCGGAGATGATGCCGGAGATATGAAACTCCAGCTCCTCGGGGCTGATCATGCGGCCCGAGGCGCTGCGGTAGTAGCCCTCGAAACGATCGGAGATCACCAGGATGCCATCGCCGCCGGCCCCCTGGGAGGGCTTGATCACGAAGTCACCATGGGTCTCGACGATGTGCTCGAGCTGGCTGATGCCCTGCTCGGTATCGATGATGCCGTACATGTCCGGCACCTGGATACCGGCCTCCAGGGCCATGTTCTTGGTGCGGATCTTGTCGTCCACCAGCGGGTAGAGCCGGCGGTCATTGTACATCAGCACATAGTCGCCGTTGCGCTGGTTGATGCCCATCACGCCGCGGCGGCGCAGCGCCCTCCAGGTGGCGATCCCGAACATCAGCGCTCTCCTTCCTCGGTCATGGCCCGGAAGCGCACCAGCTCCATCAGCCGGTAGCCCCGGTAGTGGCCCATGAACACCATCACCGCCGCCAGAATCAGCAGCACGCCGGGGAAGGTGAACACGAAGTAGACCAGTGGCGACCACACCATCAGCAGGTGGCAGAGCACCGCCGCCACCAGGGTGCCGATGGCCACTTTCAGGGATTGGGCGCCACCGCGCTCCTCCCAGACGATGGACACCCGCTCGATCACCATGGTCAGGATCACCATCGGGAACAGGGCCACGGACAGGCCGGTGGACAGGCCCAGCTTGTAACCGAGCAGGCTGATCAGGCCCATCATGATCACCACGAAGGTGAGCACCACCGACAGCCGCGCCAGCAACTGCAGCTTGAGATGCTCCAGATAGCCGCGCACCGACAGGCCGATGGCGGTGATAAAGGTGAACAGCAGCACACCCCAGATCACCTGGGTCTCGCGGAACGCCAAGGCGATCAGCACCGGCGTGAAGGTACCCAGGGTTTCCATGCCGATCAGCGAGCGGATCAGCAGCACCAGCAGCACGCCCACCGGAATCATGATCAGCACCCGGAACAGCTGCTGGGAAGGCACCGGCAGTTCATAGAGGGAATAATCGATGAAGCTGCTGGCGTCCTGGGAGCGCAGCGACTGCGCCAGCCGCAGGGCGCTCATCTCGTTGCGATGGACGCTGAAGCTGACCTTGGCGCCGCGGGCACCTTCCAGGGTCAGCAGAGGCTGCTCGCCGCTCCACCACACCAGCCGGTCCTCGGGCAGACCCTGGCGGCCATCCGCCGGATTGAAATACAGCCAGTTCTGGCCGTTGAAGGTGCGCAGCCACAGTTCCGGCTGCTGGCTGCTGGTCTCCTGAAGCTGCAGGGTATGCACCGGCTCGGCGGGAATGTGCGCCACCGCCAGCAACAGGTCCACCACCCGGGCCCGGTTCTCCGGGCTGTGGTCACCGCCCAGCAGCAGGCGCACGTTGTCGCTGTCCTCGCTGTTGACCCGTTTGATGGTCTCGCTGACGAAGGTCTCCACATCGGCGGAGTGCTGGCGGATCGGCGCCAGCAGGGCGTCGGCGGCGACCCGCTCGGCGCCCTTGAGCTCAGGGCTGGGCCGGAACTGGGGGCCATTCTCCGGCGGCAACGCCGGGTCCGCGAAGCGGGAAGTGAGCATCAGCCGGTAATAAAGGTTCTGCTGGCCTTCACCCCGACGCGCCGACCAGGTCACCAGCCGGTTGCCGTTCTCCCGATTCACGTTCACCCCATAATTGTTGGAGATGAAGCTCTCGTTGAGGGCGGTGAAGCCGCTGTTCAGAGGCGGCACGAACATGCGCGCCTTGATCGGAGTGTTGGGACGGGCCTGGAAGCTCAACTGGGTGTCCACCACCCAGACCGGATCGCTCTCGCTTTCCGTCAGGGGGACATCCTGAACCAGAATCTGGTAGGCAATACTGCCCGCACCCAGCACCAGAAGAGCCACGGCCAGCAACCGGGCGTGCAATTTCACAGAACGCATTTTTCAGCCTTATTCCAATCTTCCCTTCGGCGAGGGCGCCGCGACCGCGCACATGGTCCGCTAACCGACCGGCGATGTCACCGCCTCCAGCGCCGGAATCCGGCTCCGGACGAAAATTCTTGTAAACGGGTCACGCTCGCTGGCCGCCGCAAAACCGTGCATGGGCCCGGATGCGCCCCGGAATGGCGCACATTCTGCCACGAATTCCGCCGTTATGGCGTATAAGTGGCTTCATCCGGCCAAGGGACTGTACAATGCGCCGCCGAATCCAATCGCCTCCCCCGTCGCCGGCCCCGCCGCGCGGCCGACCGCCGCTGAGCGGGCGGAGGCACATTTTTCTCTACGGAGCCACAATCTGTGATTGAACGCCTGCGCAATATCGCCATCATCGCCCACGTTGACCACGGCAAGACCACCCTGGTGGACAAGCTGTTGCAACAGTCCGGCACCCTGGGAGACCGCGCCGGCGACGTCGAACGGGTGATGGACTCCAACGACCTGGAGAAGGAACGGGGCATCACCATCCTCTCCAAGAACACCGCCCTCAAATACGGCGACTACCGCATCAACATCGTCGACACCCCCGGCCACGCCGACTTCGGCGGCGAGGTGGAACGGGTGATGTCGATGGTGGATTCGGTGCTGCTGCTGGTGGACGCGGTGGACGGCCCCATGCCGCAGACCCGCTTCGTGACCCAGAAGGCGTTCGACGCCGGCCTCAAGCCGATCGTGGTGGTCAATAAGATCGACCGCCCCGGCGCCCGCCCGGACTGGGTCATCGACCAGGTGTTCGACCTGTTCGACACCCTCGGCGCCAGCGACGAGCAGCTCGACTTCCCGGTGGTCTACGCCTCCGCCCTGAACGGCGTGGCGGGCATGGAACCGGACGCCCTGGGCGACGACATGACCGCCCTGTTCAACACCATCATCGAGCGCGTGCCGGCCCCGGAAGTGGACCAGGACGGCCCGTTCCAGATGCAGATTTCCTCGCTGGACTACAACAGCTACCTGGGCGTGATCGGCATCGGCCGCATCAAACGCGGTAAGGTCAAGGCCAACTCCCAGGTCAAGATCATCGACCGGGAAGGCGCCGTGCGTAATGGCCGCATCCTGCAGATCATGGGCTACCACGGCCTGGAACGGGTGGACGTGCAGGACGCCGGCGCCGGCGACATCGTCTGTGTCACCGGCATGGACCCTCTGGATATCTCCGACACCCTGTGCGACCCGAACAACGTGGAAGCACTGCCGGCGCTGACCGTGGACGAACCCACCGTGAGCATGGTGTTCCACGTCAACACCTCGCCGTTCGCCGGCCAGGACGGCAAGTTCGTCACCAGCCGCCAGATCCGCGAACGCCTGGAAGCGGAGCTCAAGCACAACGTCGCCCTGCGCGTGGAAGAAACCGGCAGCGCCGACCAGTTCCGCGTCTCCGGCCGGGGCGAGCTGCACCTGTCGGTGCTGATCGAGAACATGCGCCGCGAGGGCTTCGAGCTGGCCGTGGGCCGCCCGCAAGTGATCGTGCGTGAAGTGGACGGCCAGAAGCAGGAACCCTACGAAAACGTCATGGCCGACGTGGAAGAGCAGCACCAGGGCGCCATCATGGAGCAACTGGGCCTGCGCCGTGGCGAAATGACCAACATGGAACCGGACGGCAAGGGCCGGGTGCGCCTCACCTTCGTGGTGCCCAGCCGAGGCCTGATCGGCTTCCGCAGCCTGTTCCTGACCCTCACCTCCGGCACCGGCATTCTCAACAGCACCTTCAGCCACTACGGCGACTACAAGCCCGGCGACATGGCCTCGCGCAACAACGGCGTGCTGGTGTCCATGGTGAAAGGCAAGGTGCTGGCGTTCGCCCTGTTCAACCTGCAGGAACGCGGCCGCATGCTGATCGACCCCAACGTGGAAGTGTACGAAGGCCAGTTGATCGGCATCCACAGCCGGGGCAACGACCTGGTGGTGAACCCCACCAAGGGCAAGCAGCTTACCAACATGCGCGCCTCCGGCACCGACGAGAACGTGATTCTCACCCCGCCGGTGCGCTTCAGCCTGGAGCAGGCCCTAGACTTCATCGAGGACGATGAACTGGTGGAAGTGACCCCCCATTACCTGCGTCTGCGCAAGAAACTGCTTACCGAGACGGAACGCAAGCGCGCCAGTCGCTAGAAGGCCTCTCCATCGGGGCCGCGTCTTGGCGTGGCCCCGATTCGACTAAAGCGGTGCGCCATCCTACCGCCGAGCCACCTCCCATCGCGACTAAAGCGGTTCGCCGCCCGGTCGCTCCTACAACCCCTTTCTTTGTAGGAGCGACTTCAGTCGCGATCAACGCCCTCTCCAACAAACACTTCGCCGCTCCGCGCCCCAGATGGAGAGACGGCGATCAGAGCGTCAACAACCAGGCCATCACCAAGCCGCCCAGCACCACGCCCACGAGCAAACCGTTGCGGAACGCCCGACCGGTGTCGCCGGCGCCCTGGCCGCGCACGCCATCGCGTAAACGCTGGCGCGGACCGGGCTCGGGGTTGGGCGGCTGCTCTTCCTCGAAGTCCCGCACCACGGCGCGGGCCCGCTGTTCGTCGTCGTCCGCCACCCAGACACTGGCCAGACCGGCGGCGGGCAACTCGCCCACCGCGCCCTGCAGCATGTCGCCGCGCACCTGGGCCATGATGCCGGCCTGTTCCATCAGCCCCGCCACCATGTGCGCCTCCAGGCCGTCGCGCGCTTCGTAGACCCGTTTCATGCTTGTCTCCGCTGGCTTTCCGGCATCATTATCACGCCAGCCCGGCGCCGGGCAAAGCGACGCCGGCACGCCAAGCGGTTACCATATGAGCCCATGCTGCACATCGCCCTGTACCAACCCGAGATTCCGCCCAACACCGGCAACATCATGCGCCTGGCCGCCAACACCGGCGCCATGCTGCATCTGATCGAGCCGCTCGGCTTCACGCTGGACGAAAAACGGCTGCGGCGCGCCGGACTGGATTACAGTGAATACGCGCGCGTGGAGGTGCACCCCGGCTACCCGGCGTTTTGCCAGACAATGGCGGGAGCCAGGCAGTTCGCGCTGACCACCAAGGGCGGGCCAGCGCCCAGTGACGTGGCCTTCCAGGATGGGGATGTGCTGCTGTTCGGCCCGGAGACCCGGGGGCTGCCGGCGGACCTGCTGGCGGCGATGCCGGAGGAGCGCCGGCTGCGTCTGCCCATGGGGCCCAACAGCCGCAGCCTCAATCTCAGCAACGCGGTGGCGATTACCTTCTACGAAGCCTGGCGGCAGCTTGGTTATCCAGGAGCGGTGCGGTAGCTACTGCACCGTGGCGCCTTCGGAGCCGGCCTGCTGCTGTTGGCGCTGCTGCTGGTAGAGCGCCTCGAAATTGAGCGGCTGCAGGATCATCTGCGGGAAGGAGCCCTTGGACACCAGGTCCGAGACCACTTCGCGTACATAGGGGAACAGCACATTGGGGCAGTAGGCGCCAAGCAACTGATCGCGCTCTTCGCCGTCGATGCCCACCAGGGTGAAGATTCCGGCCTGTTTGACCTCGGCCAGGTAGAAGGTCTTCTGCTCGTCCTCGGACTTGGCGGTCACGGTAACGGTGACTTCCACCTCGTACTCATTGCCGTCGCCAAGGCGTCGCGCGGCGTTATTAAGCTGCACGTTCATCTTCGGCTTCCAGTCCTGCAGGAAGATATCCGGCGCCCCCGGGCACTCGAACGAGGCGTCCTTGAGGTAAACGCGTTGCAACTGGAAGGTTTTCTTCTCTTCTTCGGCCATGGTCCTTCTCCGTTATCCGGCGAGCAGTTCGTCCAGTTCCCCCGCCCGCTCCAATGCAAAAAGTTCATCGCAACCGCCCACATGGCGGTCGCCGATCCAGATTTGCGGCACCGTGCGGCGACCGCTGCGCGTCATCATTTCCTGGCGCGCGCCGGGCTCCCGGTCCACGTCGATTTCGTGCACCTCGGCCTCTTTCCGCGCCAGCAACTGCTTGGCGCGAACACAAAACGGGCACCAACGGGTGCTGTACAGCGTAACCCCGGCCATGGCCTCAGCCCTTGGCCACCGGCAGGTTATCGTTGCGCCAAGCGGTCACCCCACCCTGCATGCGGTACAACTCGGCGAAGCCCTTGCCTCGCAGCTGGCGGCCCAGATGGGCGGCCTGATTGCCCATCTTGCAGGTCAGGATCAGCGGTTTGTCCTTGTGCCGCTCCAGCTCGCCCATGCGGTCGGTGGCCTGGCTCACGGGGATGTTCAGGCTGCCGGGGATATGGCCGGCGCGGTACTCGTCCGCCGGGCGCAGGTCCACGATCACCGCGTCCTTCTGATTGACCAGGTTGGTGGCCTGCTGGGGCGTGATCGCCTTGCCGCCGCGCCGCGACTCGATCACGAAGAACGCCGCCCACAATACGAAGAAGGCGGAAAACAGAAGGTAATGATTGCTGGCGAATTCGATCAGGCGATCCATACTAGGCCCCGTTGACGCGTTAGCCGCCTTGTCGGCGGAAAATCGGCGCCAAGTATACACATCACCGGTCGGTTAAGGTAAAACCCGCAGCCATGAAGCCGCTTTTTCTCTTGATAATGCTCCTGCCCGCGCTGGCCGGGGCGGAGCAGCCCAGCGAAGCCGGCCTGGAAAAGCTCAAGGACCGCATCGAGGCGCTCTCCGAGCAGCAGCAGCAGGAAACGTCCCGGCGCGACGACCTGCAGGCGCGCCTGCGCGACACCGAAACCCGGGTCGGCGAATTGACCCGCCAGGGCCGCGAGCTGGAGCGCGAAGCGGAAGCCGCCCGCCAGCGCCTGGTGCGCCTGGAAGCACAACAAGCGCGCCTGGCCGGCGAGAAGCGCACCCAGTTGCGCTGGCTGGCGCGCACCGTGCGCGCCAGCTATCAGAGCGGCCGGGAAGCGCGCATCAAGCTGCTGCTCAACCAACAGGAGCCGGACCGCATCGCCCGCCTGCTGCGCTACCAGGAGTACATCCAGCGCGCCCGCACCGACCGGCTGGCGGTGCTGGAGGATGAACTGCTCGACCTGCGCCGGGTCGCCAAGGAGGTGGAGGGTGCCCGCGCCGATCTGCTCGACCGGCGCACCGACCTGGCCAGCAGCAAGCGTGAGCTGGAAGCCGCCGCCAAGGAACGCGAGCAGGCACTGGCCAGTCTGAACCGTTCCCTGGACGCGCGCGGAGGCGATATCGAACGCCTCAAGGCGGATCAGCAACGCCTCGAGAAGCTGCTCGCCGACATGCAGCGCAGCCTGCCGTCGGTACCGCCGCCGGGACGCGGCGAGCCGTTCGGCAAGCTGGCCGGGGAACTCCCCTGCCCGGTACCGGGTCAGGTAGTGGCGAGCTTTCACTCCGCACGGGAGGGCGCGTTGCGCTGGGAAGGCGTGGTACTGGCCGCCGACGAAGGCACGCCGATACGCGCCATCCACCCCGGGCGGGTGGTCTTCGCCGACTGGATGCGCGGCTACGGCCTGCTTACCATCGTCGACCACGGCGGCGGCTATCTGACGCTGTACGGCTACGCCCAGAGCCTGCTGCGCGACGTGGGCGAGTGGGTGGCCACCGGCGATACCCTGGCCCTGGCCGGTCGTTCCGGCGGCAATAGCCGCAGCGGTCTGTACTTTGAAATACGCCGCAAGGGGCAGGTGGTGAACCCGGCGCGCTGGTGCGACCGCCGTGTTACACTGCCGCCCATTGCCCGCAATGATTGAGACAAAGCCCCCGCATCGGGGGCGCCCAGCCTTGGGGATTCACATGCTGCACACTGCCCGTGCCCTGCTGCGCTCCGCGCTCGTTACTCTGGTGTTCATTGCCCCGGCCAGCCAGGCCAAGGACCCGCAAACCGACCGGCAAGCCGAGCAGGACGGCGTGCCCGTCACCGAACTGCGTGCCTTCGCCGAGGTGCTGGAACGGGTACGCGGCGCCTACGTGAACGAGGTGGACGAGAAGGAACTGATCCAGGCGGCGATCCGCGGCATGCTCATGGAGCTGGACCCGCACTCCGCCTACCTGACCCCGGATCAGTTCGAGGATCTGCAATCCACCACCAGCGGCGAATTCGGCGGCCTGGGCCTGGAAGTGACCATGGAGGATGGCTTCGTCAAGGTGGTGGCGCCGATCGACGACTCCCCCGCCAGCCGTGCCGGCATCCAGGCCGGCGACCTGATTCTCAAGATCGACGACACCTTCACCAAGGGCATCGGCCTGGCCGACGCCGTGGAACTGATGCGCGGCGAAGCGGGCTCCGAGGTGACGCTGTCGGTGCTCAGCGAGGGCGATGAAAAACCCCGCCCGGTGACCCTGAAGCGCGACCGCATCAAGGTCGAGAGCGTGAAAAGCGAAACCCTTGAGCCAGGCTACGGCTACCTGCGCATCTCCCAATTCCAGAGCCGCACCGGCCAGGACGCCAAGGCCGCCGTGGAAAAACTCACCGCCAACGGCGACCTGCGCGGGCTGGTACTGGATCTGCGCAACAACCCGGGCGGCGTGCTCGGCGGCGCCGTGGAAGTGGCCGACCTGTTCCTGGACAGCGGCCTGGTGGTCTACACCCAGGGCCGCGACCCGGAAAGCCGCAACAATTACGAGGCCAGCCCCGGCGACCTGCTCAATGGCCTGCCCCTGGTGGTACTGGTCAACGGCGGTTCCGCCTCGGCCTCCGAGATCGTCGCTGGCGCCCTGCAGGATCAGGGCCGCGCCGTGGTGGTGGGCACCCGCACCTTCGGTAAGGGCTCGGTGCAAACGGTGCTGCCGATCAGCGGCGATAGTGCCCTGAAGCTGACCACCGCCCGCTACTACACCCCCAACGGTCGCTCGATCCAGGCCGAGGGCATTCATCCGGACATCCCGATCCAGGTGGCCAGCGTGGAGCTTTACCAGGAACGCGGGCCCCGCGAATCGGATCTGCCTCACCACCTGATCAACCAGGACGGCGAGGAGCAAGACAGTGACGGTAGCGAGGAACCCCTGGCCAGCCGTGACTACCCGCTGTCCCAGGCACTGTCGATCCTCAAGGGCATCAATCTGGCCGAGCGCCGCCGCCCGGCGGTCGACGACGGCAAAAACACCGCCTCTCAGTGAAACGCGGCGTCGCCCTGGTGGCGGCGCTGCTGACCGGGCTGCTGGCGGTGACGCCGGCCCCGGCGGCACCGCGTATCGCCATCATCATCGACGATCTCGGCTACAACCGGCGCGCCGGCGAGGCCGTTATCGCCCTGCCCGCCCCGGTGACCTGCGCGGTGATCCCGGAAACGCCCCATGGCCGGCGGCTCGGCCGCGAAGCCGCCGAGGCCGGCAAGGAAGTGATGATCCACCTGCCCATGGCCACCCTGGACGCCCGCGCCCTGGACCCGGGCGCCCTCCATGAAGGCATGAACGAGGCGCAGGTCGGCGCCGTGCTGGACCGCGCCCAGGCGGTATTGCCGGACGCACGGGGACTCAACAACCACATGGGCAGCGCCCTCACCGCCGAGGCGGCGCCCATGGCCCGGCTCATGGACCAGCTCCTGCACCGACATCTGTTCTTCGTCGACAGCCGCACCAACGCCGCCACCCAGGCGGAACGCGCCGCCCGCCGCGCCGGCCTGGCGGCGGGGCGACGGGACGTATTCCTGGACAATCAGCGCGACCTGGCCCACATCAACGAACAGTTCAACCAACTGCTGCGGCTGGCGCGCCGGCGCGGCCAGGCCATCGCCATCGGCCACCCCTACCCGGAAACCGTGGATTATCTGCGCCAGGTACTGCCGCTCATGGAGCAGGCCGGGGTGCGCGTGGTGCCGGTATCTGAACTGCTGGCGCCCCCGGACAGGGCCGCTTCCGCGGCAGCGCCCCGGCGGCCCGCCACCTCAACGGCGACCAGCCACCGGACCAGGCCATAGCGGCATCGCGGCTGAAGCGGAATGCCGCCCAGCCGCTCCTACGGGATCGGGGAAGGCGACGAGCGACCGATGCCGGTGAGCCGGCTATAGCCGAGCATCAGGAAGCCGAACAGGAACATCAGCACCCCGTACACCGCCGCCGGCACCGACATGGCGTCGGAGTGCAGCAGGGTCAGCGTGACCATCAACCCCAGGGTGCCGTTCTTGATGCCCAGCTCGATGGCCACGGTGAACGCCTGGTCCCGGGGCAGCCCCATGAGCCGGCCACCGGCCATGCCCAACACCAGACCGATGATATTAAGCAGCACCACCGCCATGCCGCCCTGGCGCAGCAATACCAGGGCCTCCGCGCCCAGGTCGATAAGCAGCAAAGCGATCACCGCCACCAGCACCAGCAACCCGAACACGCTGACCAGCTTCTCGCCCTTCTCCGCCCAGCGTTGACGGAAATGCCGGATGGTCATGCCGATGCCCACCGGAATCAGAATGATCACCACCAGGGTAAGGATGGTGCGCAGCACCGGCAGCTCCAGCACCTGGCTGCTGTCCTGGAAATGGCCCAGGGCCCAGCTGGTGAACATGGGCAGGGTGACGATGGTGATCAGGCTGGCGGCCACGGTAAGCACGATGGACAGGGCCACGTCGCCACGACCGAGGAAGGCGAACAGGTTGGAGGTGGTGCCGCCCGGGCAGGCGGCGATGATCACCAGCCCCACCGCCAGCGCCGGTGACAGATCCAGGCTCACCGCCAGCCCCACGCCCACCAGCGGCAGCAGCACGATCTGCGCCACCAGGCCGAACACGGTGGCGCGCGGCGCCACCAGCACCTCGCGAAAATCACGGGGCGTCAGGGTCAGGCCCATGCCCACCATGATCAGAAACAGGGCGGCGGGCAGTCCCACGGAAATCAGAGCGACCTGGTCCATGCGTGGTTCCTCGTTCTTTTATCAGCGTTGTTGTTATAGAACGATCGTACCTTAGCCGACCACTTCGGGGCTATTGCGGCGAAGGAGCCTGGCGCTTGCCGTTGCGATAGTGAGTGATGCGGCGCTCCCCGTCTTCGGTGGTGAACATCTGCTCGCCGTCCAGCTTGTAATCGGGCAACAGATAGCGGTCCCGCTGGGTCAGCTCGCCGCTCTCGCCGAAACGCTCCCGCAGCAACCATTCGCCGGCCCGGTCGGAGGTGACCCGCTCCACCAGGTTCCCGTTCTTGAGATTCTCGGTGATTTGCACCCGGTCGTTGGCGAACAGGCGGGTCTGGAGATTGCCCCGCGGATCGTAGACCAGACGCACATCCTCCAGCCCGCCCTGTTCGGCGGGGTGGGTATAAACGCGTGCCAGCAATGATCCGTCCTGGCGGTAGCGCTGTTCGCGAAAGGTCCGATCCCCTTTGTCCGCAAGCGTCTCCATGGCCAGGCTCCCATCTTCATGGAAAGCCTTGATCACCTCGTACCCTTGCGGTTGGTAGTCGCGAATTTCCCGAAGGTTACCGTTCTTCCAGTAGAAGCGGGCCTCGCCGGTGATGGCGCCCCGGTCATTGTAGCGACCCTCCAGCTCCACCTCGCCGTTATCGTGGTAGTAGGTGAAGGGCCCCCGCCGGTTACGATTGTCCAGCAGCAGCGGCGCCTCCGGATCAGCCACATAGCTTTCAAAAAACACCTGGCCGTCGGGCCGGTCGATCACCACCCGCCAACCCGGCTCCGTTTCCTCGAGGGGCCAGTGCAAAAGAAAGACCGGCTCCCCGTCGGTGAAGAACCAGTCCGGACCCAGCGCCCGGGTATCGGCAGCGGCCGGCCCGCTGATCATCAGGGCCATCAGGCCGGCCAGCATCGGCAAACGAAACATGGAGGGCTTCCCTGGCTATTGCGGTGAATGGGACTGCATCAGGTACTCCCAGGTGTTGTTGCGCCGCATCGGGAAGCCGATCCAGCCCGCCCGCGGGGCACGGGCATGGCGCGCCTCGCCGGCCTCGGCGGTGTCGCCGGGGCCGGCCAGGGCCACCAGCTCGGTGAACCAGGTGGCGGCGTTGTCGAGCAGGTCGGCGGCATCACGGTGCAGCAGATTGGGATCACCGGATTCAATATGCGCCTTGAGCACCACACGGCCGGCCTCCGGCGCGTACCACAGCAGCTCGCGGGTGAAGCCGTCCACCTGCCCGTCGCCGCCGTTCTCGATGCGCTCCAGAGCGTCGCCTTCGCCGCTGGCCTGATCCTTGCGCCAGGCGATCTCGCGGCTGATGCGCAGCGCCTTGAAGGTGCCGGCGCCCACCTGGATGGTTTCCACCGCGCCGACCTTGCTGGTGGTCTCGGTGCGGTAGCGGTACTGCCAGTGGGCGCCGTCCGTGGCCGGCACCTGGACGATGTCCTCGGTGCGGTAGCGCCACACGTCTCCGGGATGCAGGGGGAAGCGCAGCATCGGGCCGTCTTCCTGATCCACCGGCTGATAGCGGTCCAGGTCCTCTTCCAGGGTGGTCTCACCGACCCGGTAGCGGGCTTGCCCGTCACTCTTCCCGGTGAGAGTCAGCGCCACCGGTTGCGCGTCGTTGAACTGGTAGAGCCAGGTGGTGCCCACCTCGGGCAGGGTACGTTCGACGTCGCGCAGCGCTTGCGGCGCCGCCGGCTTACCGTCGTCGTCATGAACCACCAGATCGGCGCCGACCTGGAAGCTGCCCAGGAAGGTGCCTTCATCGTCGTAGCGGGTAAAGGTCACCTCGCCGCTGTCCGGGTCCACCTCGAACCAGCGGCCCACGGGCTCGTCGTCCCGGTAGAAGCCCCGCGCCAGCCAGGTGTCGCCGCGCCGGTGGGTGAACTCGCCCTGCCGCTTGCCGTTGCGATAGTGATCCACCTGGCGCACACCGTCGTCGGTGGTGAAAATCTGCTCGCCGTCCTCTTTGTAGCCCGCCGACAGACGCCGTTGCCGGCCTACCAGCTCACCGTCCTCGTTGAAGCGCTCACGGATGGACCAGGTGTCCGCCTGGTCCATGGTGAGCCGCTCCACCACCCGACCGTTCTTCAGGTCCTCGCTGACCTGGGTGCGGTCGTTACTGACCCGGCGCCGGGTCAGCTCGCCGGCGGCGTCATAGCTCAGTTGCACCCGCTGGAAACCGCCCTGGTCCGCCGGCTCGGTGTATTCCCGCAGCATCAGCGAGCCGTCTTCCCGATACCGTTTCACGCGGTCGCCGCGATCACCCTTGTCCGGCAGGTTTTCCAGGGCCACGCTGCCGTCCTCGTGGAAACCCTTGAGCACGCGATAGCCGCGCGGTTTGAAGTCACGGACCTCGCGCACCCGTCCGTTCGGCCAATAGAGCGTGGCGCGGCCGTCCACGCGACCCTGGTCGCTGTAGCGGCCCTCCATGCGCGGCTGCCCATTGTCGTAGTAGTAGGTGAACCGGCCACGACGGTTGTCATCGTCGAGCAGGTCGTCCGCTTTTGGGTCGGCGATCCGGCCCTTGAAATAGAGACTGCCGTCGGCCTTATCCACCACCACCCGCCAGCCGTCCTCCACCTGCTCCAGCGGCCAGTGCAGTTGGTAATAGGGCTCGCCATCGGTGAACAGCATATTGCCATCCAGGGCACGGGTATCGGCGCCGGCCGGGCCGCTCAACAGCAGCGCCAGCAGGCCGGCCAGAATCGGCGCGGGCAGGGTCATGGAGAATCCTTGAGAAACAGGTTTCATGGGCAAATCCGGCGGGCTCAGGGCTGAACCTTGCCGCGCAGGGCCTTGGTCTGGCCATGCCGGGTTTTCTTGTCCATGCGTTTGTTGCGGGCCGCCTTGGAAGGCTTGGTGGGTTTGCGCTTCTTACGCTCCACCGTGGCGCTCTGGATCAGGGCGCGCAGGCGCTCCAGGGCGTCGTCCAGGTTCTTTTCCTGGGTACGGAAACGCTGCGCCTTGATCACCACCACGCCGTCGCCGCTGATACGACGGTCGGACAGCGCCAGCAGGCGTTCCTTATAGAACTCGGGCAGCGACGAGGCCCGGATATCGAAGCGCAGATGGATGGCCGAAGCCACCTTGTTGACGTTCTGACCACCGGCACCCTGGGCGCGAATCGCCTGCCACTCGATCTCGGCGGCGGGGATGGTTACGGTGTTGGAGATTTGCAGCATGGTGTAATCCTGAGACGGTGATACCGCGGCACGCTTGCACGCTAACACGCAACACGCAACACGCTAAATGCGGCGGCGCCTGAAGGCCTTGCGAGTTCGCAGAGTCATACCTGCAAATCCGCAAGCTTTTCCGCCACGGGTTTTGACTTGGCGTGCAAGCGTGCTGCGTGTCAGCGTCTAGCGTCTAGCCAAAAACCGGTCCAGGGCATTGGCGAAGGTCTGCACGTCGCTCTTGCTCAGCGACGAGGGCCCGCCGGTCTGCATGCCGGCGGAGCGCAGCTCCTCCATGAAGTCGCGGCGGCCGAGGTGTTCGCGGATGCTCTCGGCGTCGTACAGGGTACCGCGCGGGTTCAGGGCGGTGCCACCGGCCTCCACCACCCGGGCGGCCAGAGGGATGTCACCGGTAATCACCAGATCCCCGGCGCTCACCTGCTCGGCGATGTGGTCGTCCGCCTTGTCGAACCCGGACGCCACCTGCATTGAGCGGATGTGCGTCGAGCGTGGCGCGCGGATGTGGTGGTTAGCCACCAGGATGGTGGTAATGGCCAGCCGGTTGGCGGCGCGGAACAACACATCGCGGATCACCGCCGGGCAGGCGTCGGCGTCCACCCAGATCGTCAACGACACGACTACAACCGCATCTCGATGCCGGCCCGGGCCATATACTCCTTGGCCTCGGCGATGCTGTACTCACCGAAGTGGAAGATCGACGCCGCCAGTACCGCGTCGGCGCCGCCCTGGATTACCCCGTCCACCAGATGCTGCAGATTGCCGACGCCGCCGGAGGCGATCACCGGCACCGGCACGGCATCGGAAATACGGCGGGTCAGGGCGATGTCGAAACCGTTCTTGGTGCCATCGCGATCCATGCTGGTGAGCAGAATCTCGCCGGCGCCGTAATCGGTCATCCGCGTGGCCCACTCGATGGCGTCGATGCCGGTGGGCTGGCGGCCACCGTGGGTGAAGATCTCCCAGCGGTTGCCCTCGCTCTCACCGCTCACCTTCTTGGCGTCGATGGCCACCACGATGCACTGCGAACCGAACCGCTGCGCCGCCTCGCGCACGAAATCCGGGTCCTTCACCGCCGCCGAGTTGATGCTGACCTTATCGGCGCCGGCGTTAAGCAGATTGCGAATATCCTGGATCGTGCGCACGCCGCCGCCCACGGTGAGCGGGATGAACACCTGGCTGGCCATCCGCTCCACGGTTTCCAGGGTGGTGTCCCGGTCCTGATGGCTGGCGGTGATGTCCAGGAAGGTGATCTCGTCGGCGCCGGCTTCGTTGTAACGGCGCGCCACCTCCACCGGATCGCCGGCGTCACGGATCTCGACGAACTTCACGCCCTTGACCACGCGACCGGCGTCCACGTCGAGACACGGAATAATGCGTTTTGCTAGCGCCATGATTCGTTCTCCAGCATTGATATCGCGGCTGAAGCCGCTCCTACCGGGGCTTCATGCCGTGGGAGCGGCTTCAGCCGCGATCGACCGAGAGTTCGTCGGCCAGGGCCTGGCCCTGCTCGAAATCCAGGGAACCCTCGTAGATGGCGCGGCCGGTGATGGCACCGGTGATGCCGGTGGCGTGGCTCTCGCACAGATTGCGCACGTCGTCCAGGTCGGTGATGCCGCCGGAGGCGATCACCGGGATGGAGATCGACTCGGCGAGGCGCTCGGTGGCTTCCACATTGACGCCCTGCAGCATGCCGTCGCGGCTGATGTCGGTGTAGACGATGGCGACCACGCCGTCGTGCTCGAACTGGCGGGCCAGGTCCACCACGTCGATGTTGGTGACCTCCGCCCAGCCATCGGTGGCGACTTTACCGTCCTTGGCATCCAGGCCGACGATGATGTGGCCCGGGAACCGACGGCACATGTCCTTGACGAATTGCGGTTCCTTCACCGCCTTGGTACCGATGATCACCCACTGCACGCCGGCATCCAGGTAGGCCTGGATGGTCTCGGCACCGCGGATACCGCCACCGATCTGAATCGGCAGGCCGGGGTGGGCGCGGGCGATGGCGTTAACGATCTCGCCGTTCACCGGCTCACCGGCGAAGGCACCGTTCAGGTCCACCAGGTGCAGGCGCCGGGCGCCTTTCTCCACCCAGTGGTCGGCCACCGCCACCGGGTCCTCGGAGAACACCGTGTCATCGTCCATGCGGCCTTGCTTAAGGCGCACGCATTTGCCGTCCTTCAGATCGATGGCGGGAATCAGTTGCATGGGGTTCTCTCTGTTGCGAATACGGTTTCGAATGGCAGGCGCCGGGCACCGGCGCCGGGTCTAGGGCTGCCAGCGCAGGAAGTTGGCCAGCAGGCGCAGGCCGGCGTCGGCGCTTTTCTCCGGATGGAACTGCACCGCGAACACATTGTGCTTGGCCGCCGCCGCGGCGAAGGCGATGCCGTATTCACAGCGGCCGGCCAGCTCTTCCTCCGGTAATCCGGTGGCGCAATAGCTGTGCACGAAGTAGAAGCGGCTGTTGTCCTCGATGCCGTCCCAGACCGGATGATCCAGGGTTTGCTGCACCTGGTTCCAGCCCATGTGCGGCACCTTCAGGCGCTGCCCGGTCTCGCCGAACTGCTCGCCGAAGAAACGGACCTGGCCGGAAAACACGCCCAGGCAATCCACCCCGTCGTTCTCCTCGCTGAAATCCATCATCGCCTGCATGCCGACGCAGATGCCGAGCACCGGCTTGTAGGCGTCGATGGCGTCGAGAATGGCGCGGTCCAGGCCGGTCTCGGTGATCACGCGGATGCAATCGCGAATCGCGCCGACGCCGGGGAACACCACGCGGTCGGCACCGCGCACCTGATCCGGATCGCCGGTGATGACGATGCGCTGGCCGTCGGCGGCCATTTTCTCCAGCGCCTTGCCGGCGGAGTGGAGATTGCCCATGCCGTAATCGACCACGGCCACGGTTTCAGTCATGGGAAGCCCTCTATTCCGGCTGTTCGGTCAGGGTGCCCTTGGTGCTGGGCGTGACGCCGGCCATGCGCGGGTCCGGCTCCACCGCCACCCGCAGCGCGCGACCGAAGGCCTTGAACACGGTCTCGGCCTGGTGGTGGGCGTTCTTGCCACGCAGGTTGTCGATGTGCACGGTGATCATGGCGTGGTTGACCAGCCCCTGGAAGAACTCATAGAACAGGTCCACGTCGAAACCGCCGATCATGCCGCGGGTGAAGTCCACGAACATCTCCAGGCCGGGACGGCCGGACAGGTCGATCACCACCCGCGACAGAGCCTCGTCCAGGGGCACATAGCTGTGGCCGTAGCGGCGCACGCCCTTCTTGTCGCCCCAGGCGCGGGCCAGCGCCTGCCCCAGGGTGATGCCGACATCCTCCACCGTGTGGTGGGCATCGATGTGCAGGTCACCCTCGGCGTGGATCTCCAGATCGATCAGGCCGTGGCGGGCCACCTGATCCAGCATGTGCTCCAGGAAGGGCAGGCCGGTGTCCAGCTTGCTCTGCCCGGTGCCATCCAGGTTCACGCTGACGCGGATCCTGGTTTCCAGGGTGTTGCGCTCTACGGTGGCGCGGCGTTCGCTCATCGGTACCTCCAGAATGCGGAACACCGTATTATACGTACCCCCCGCGCCCCTCACCAGCGGGCACCGACATCGCGACCCGGAGACAGTATGCCGATCACAGTGGAATTCCACCCGTCACGGCCGGAACTGGCGCAAACCTTCGCCCAGGTACTGCGCGACGACCCGGACTACGCCGGCGATCTGGAGCTCACCCTCCAGGAAGGCGCCGCCAACGGCAACGAAATCGCCGCCGCCCATTTCAATGGCCGCCCGGTGGCCGTGGCGGTGCTGCATGGCGACAATCTGGCCTGGATGGTGGTGCACCCCGCCACCCGCGGACGCGGCGTGGGCCGCGACTTCCTGCGTGGCATCGAGGCGAAACTGGGCCATGGCGTCACCCTGCCCGAGAAATGCCGGCGCGGTTGAGCCGGATCACCAGGGTGAAGCCCTGGTCCGGGCCCTCGCTCTCCGCCCAGACGCGCCCGCCGACCTGCTCCACCATCACCCGCGCCGTGGCCAGGGACAGCCCGTAGCCCTCCTCGTGATGACGCGAGCCCATCACGAAGAACGGCTCGAAAAGGCTCTCCAACTGCCCTGGCCCGGCCCCCCGACCAGCGTCGCTGACACGGATCTCCGCTTCCTCCGACAATGCCCGCCCGGTGATGCCGATGGGGCTGTCCGGATGACTGAAACGAATCGCGTTGTCCAGAGCGATGGCCAGCACCTCTCGCAGCTCGGCCTCGTTGGCGCGCACCAACAGATCGGCCGGCACCCGGTTGTCCACGGTCAGCCCGCGCTCGCGCAGAGCCCCGGCCCGACTGGCCAGCAGCGCCTCCAGCAACAACAGCGGCTGGCAGCGCTCCACCGGGGGCGCATCGTGGCGGTCGGCCAGATCGAAGTAACGCAGGGACGTGCTGACCATGCCCACCAGCCGCTGCTGCCCCTTGCGCACCATCGCCCGGGCATCGGCGGCCTGCTCGTCATCCCCCAGGGAATCCGCGGCGCCGATCCAGTTGATCGGCGTGTTCAGCTCGTGGCTCACGTACTGCAGGAAGGTGGATTTGTCCCGGTTCATCTGCTCGATCTCGCGCACATGGCGCTCCAGACTCTCGCGGGCCTCCTCGAACAGCTGGTTGCGCTCCTGCTCCAGGAAGCGGATGCGGTCCCCCAGCGCCAGGGACAGCATCACCACCACCCACAGCGCGCCGATGTGCGGCAGCATGGTGGTCACCGAGACGTAGGGCACCCAGTCCAGGTTGCCGAGCACGAAGATGAAAATCAGCCCCAGGAATACGAACCAGGCCGCCACGTACAGGCGCGCCGCCCGGTAGCCCCGGGACCAGACCGTCCAGCCCAGCCAGCTGAACAGCAGCACCGTGATCACCACCAGCAGGGTGGACAGGTAATAGGACCAGGGCGCCGGAATCAGCAACTGCACCACCAGCAACACGGCGATGCCCAGCAAATAGCCCCGGATCAGCCGGTCATAGCGGGGAAAGCGCTCCTTGAGCCCGAGAAAGTGCCGCGAATACATGGCCAGCGCCGGCGTGCATATGTAGATGCCCAGCCAGTAGTACTCGTTAAGCTTGGGCACCTCCGGCCAAAGGAACTGCAACCCGAGGCCGTTGATGTTCAGGTTGAACACCGTTATGCCGACCAGAAAAGCGACGAAATACAGGTACACCGGCTCCTTCAGGGACAACGCCAGCAGGGCGTTGTAGATCACCATGATCAGCAGGCAGCCATAGAAGACGCCATACACCAGAATGTCCCGGTAGGTGTACTCCACCAGGCCGGTGGCGCTGTACAGCATCGGCGAGAGGTTGATGGCGCCCTTGCCGCTGATACGCACATAGTAGTGCCGGGACGCCGGTGCGCCGGTTTCCAGGGGGAAGATGAAGGCGCGATGATCCATCAGGCGGTGCCGGAACGGCAGGGTGTCGCCCATGTCCACGCGCCGGTAGCCACCGTCCACGGTGGGCGCGAACAGGGTGATGTTATCCAGAATCGGGTAACGCTCCACCAGATACCAGTCCTCGCCGGCCACGGCGCCGGCGTCCAGGGCGAAGCGCAGCCAGATCACGCTGCCGGTGAAGCCGAAATTCAGTTCCGCGGAATCGTTGGGCCGGAAGCGCGACGCCAGGCGACCGCGCACGGTCTGGAAGTCCCAGTGGCCTTCCGGGTCCACCAGCACATCCATGGACCGCGCCACCTCCACCTGGTCGCGCTCGCCGGAGAGAACCACCGGCTCCGCGCCCCGGGCCAGAGCACACCCCAGTAACCCCAGCAAAACCAGGATATTACGGAACTTTAACAAAAGCGGCTCCCCAAAGCGTGATATTCGTTATGATGTCCCGCAAACATAATCCCGGCCCCTGGCCCGAGGCGCAAGGAGAGGCTCGTTATGGCACGCGCGATTAAAATCGTGGTCATCGTCCTGGTGGCCATCGTGGTATTGCTCGCCGCCACGGTGTTCGTGATCACCCAGGTGATCGACCCCAATGATTTCAAACCGCAGATCCGTGAGCAGGCGCTCACTCAGGCCAATCTGGAGCTGGAGATCCCCGGCGAACTGGACTGGCAGTTCTGGCCCTCCCTGGGCGTCAGCCTGGGCCGCACCGAAGCGCGCCTGCCCGACGAGGAAGAGCTGTTCGCCGCCATCGACAGCGCCAGCGTCAGCGTGGCGGTCTGGCCGCTGCTGTTCGGCAACGTGGAAATGGACGGCGTCACCCTGGACGGCCTGGAAGTGAACCTGGTGGAAACCGCCGACGGCGCCAACTGGGAGAAAATCGGCCCGCAAGAGGACGCCGAGCAGCCCGCCGCCGAGGAGGAGCAACCCGCCGAGGACAGCGAAGGCGGCACCCTGGACATCCCGCTGACCATCCCCAGCGTCGCCATCACTAACGGCCAGGTGAGCTACCGCAACACCACCGATGGCACTGACATCCGCGTCGAGCATTTCAACTTCGAGGCCCAGGACGTGAGCCTGGAAGAGCCCTTCCCCATGCAGCTGTCGCTGCGCTACCAGGACCAGAGCGACGTGCGCGTGGACCTGAGCCTGGATACCACCCTGGCCGCCAACCTGGACAGCAACCACTTCGTGCTCGACCCCATGACCCTGGACGCCCAGATCGGCGGCCTCACGGTCAACCCGGTGGACGTGCACCTGGAGCAGAAGCTGGACGTGAACCTGGACGAGGACCGCGCCGCCGTCTCCGGCCTGCTGCTGGAAGCCGCCGGCACCCGCACCACCGGCGACGCCACCGTCACCGGCCTGACCGGCGACATGAAGGTGGCCGGCCAGATCAAGACCGAGCCCTTCGACGTCAACAAGGCCCTTGAGGCGATCGGCGAGCAACCCATCGAGACCCGCGACGATGCCGTCCTGAGCAAAGTAGCCCTGGACGCCACCCTGGCCGGCCCCGCCGGCAGCGTGATGGTGGACCCGCTCAAGGTCACCCTGGACAGCAGCACCCTGAGCGGCAAGGCCGGCCTGGAAAGCCTGGACACCGGCAAGATCGTGTTCGACCTGGTGCTCGACAAGATCACCCTGGACGGCTACCTGCCGCCGGAAAGCGGCGACGATAAAGAGGAAGCGCCCACCGGCGCCGGCGGTGGCGCCGGCAAGCAGGCCGGCACCGAGCAGCTCTCGGAAGCCGAGCTGATCCCCGTGGAAAGCCTGCGCCCGCTGGTCATGGACGGCCAGCTCAAGGTCAACGAACTCAATTTCGAGACCATCCAGGCCAAGGACCTGACTTTCAAGGTCACCGCCAATAACGGCGTGCTGCGCCTGGCCCAGGCCTCCGGCCAGACCCTCAACGGCAGCTTCGCCGGTAGCGGCAGCCTGGACGTCTCCGGCAAAACGCCGCGCATCAGCTACAAGCAGAAAGTCACCAGCATGCAACTGCAGCCACTGGTCACCCTGGCCCTGGGCGAGGACCTGGCCAAGGGCCTGTTCTCCCTGGACATGAACTTCAACGCCGCCGGCAACAGCGAGAAGGCCCTGGTGCAATCCGCCAAGGGCAACGCCACCGTCAATCTGGCGGACGGTACCGTGCGCGGCCTCAACCTCTACAACACCCTGGTCGGTGGCGTGAACGACATGCTCGGCCGCTTCCAGGGCCTCAGCGCCCTGATTCCCAACCAGGAATCCGGCAAGCTGCCCAACGCGCTGTCCGAGGACACCAAGATCATCGACCTGACCACCAAGGCCAGCCTCGACAAACAGGTCGCCAACCTGGACAGCCTGGAAGCCAAACTGGAAAAAGGTACCCTCTCCGGCAACGGCTGGCTCAACCTGCTGACCCAGGAATTCGACCTCAAGGTGGGCATGCAATCCCCGGAACTGGGCGGCAGCAAATACCTGGAAGACGTCACCTGGCCGCTGCGCTGCCAGGGCAGCCTGGCCGGCAGCCCCGCCAAGTGGTGTGGCCCGGACCGCGACGGCTTCGCCAAGATCGCCCAACAGGCCGCCACCAACGCCGCCAAGAGCAAGCTCAAGGACAAGCTCGGCATCGACGCGGAAGGCGACACCACCGAAGAGGTGCTCAAGAACGCCGCCAAGAAGAAAGCCGAGGAAAAAATCCAGGAAGAGCTGGGCGACAAGCTCAAGGGGCTGTTCAACCGGTGAGTGAACCGCTCGGCGAACCGGCCTTCAGCGAGGCCGTGCTGGCCTGGTATGACCAGCACGGCCGCAATGACCTGCCCTGGCAGCACCCTCGCACCCCCTACCGGGTGTGGGTCTCGGAGATCATGCTTCAGCAGACCCAGGTGACCACCGTGATCGGCTACTTCGAGCGCTTCATGGCCACCTTCCCGGACGTGCGCGCCCTGGCCGCCGCCGACGTGGACCAGGTGCTGCACCTGTGGACCGGCCTGGGCTACTACGCCCGCGCCCGCAACCTGCACAAGGCCGCCCGCCAGCTGGTGGAGGAACACGGCGGCGACTTCCCCGAGACCGTGGACGAAGTGGCCACCCTGCCCGGCGTCGGCCGCTCCACCGCCGGCGCCATCCTGGCCCAGAGCCGTGGCGTGCGCGCCCCGATCCTGGACGGCAACGTCAAACGGGTGCTCACCCGCCTGCACGCCGTACCCGGCTGGCCCGGCAAGAAACCGGTGGAAAACCGCCTCTGGGAACTGGCCGAGCACCACACCCCTCATGAACGTCTGGCGGACTACACCCAGGCGGTCATGGACCTGGGCGCCACCCTCTGCGTGCGCCGCCCCGACTGCCCGCGCTGCCCGGTGATCCATCTCTGTCAGGCCCACGCCGACGGCAACCCCCAGGACTACCCGGGCCGCAAACCGGCCAAGGACAAACCGGTGCGCGCCGCCCGCATGCTGATCCTGCAAGCCGGCGACGGCCGCGTCTGGCTGGAACCGCGCCCGCCCAGCGGCATCTGGGGCGGCCTCTGGTGCTTCCCCCAGCTGGACGCGTCATCCGAAAGCCCGGACGACGCCCAGCACGACGCCCTGGAACGCCGTGGCCTGGCCGCCCGCGACCAGGAAAACCTGCCCGGCTTCCGCCACACCTTCAGCCACTTCCACCTGGACATCGAACCGCGTCTGATCCGGGTGGACAGCCACGGCGAGGCCGTGCAGGATGCCGAGGGCCGCTGGGTGAGCCCCGCCGACCCCGGCGAACTGGGCCTCGCCGCCCCGGTCAAGAAACTGCTCGATCAGCTCCACGGCCCCCGCCAACGGGGCCTGCTGTAAACCGAACCACGAGGACGCCATGACCCGCACCGTGTTCTGCCGCAAGCACCAGCAGGAAATGGAAGGCCTGGATAAACCGCCCTTCCCCGGCCCCAAGGGCCAGGACATCTACGAAAACGTGTCCCGCGCCGCCTGGCAGGAATGGCTCCATCACCAGACCCTGCTGATCAACGAGAAACATCTGAACGTCATGGACCCCAAGGCCAAGGCCTTCCTGGACGAGCAACGCGAGCGTTTTTTGAACAACGAAAGCGTAGAAAAAGCAGAGGGTTACGTTCCCCCCACCAAAGACGCCAATCAATAGCCCCGCGCCCTTGACGGCGCCGGGGTCAGCCGCTTTAATACGCCCCCACGCCCGGATAGCTCAGTCGGTAGAGCAGGGGATTGAAAATCCCCGTGTCGGTGGTTCGATTCCGCCTCCGGGCACCAGATACAAAAAAGCCCCGCTCGAAAGAGTGGGGCTTTTTTGTATCTGGTGCCCGGAGGCCGGATGAGGAACCACCGCCTGGTTCGACCAAACGCGCCAGCGTTTGGCGACGAGCGCGCAGCGCGAAGCCCGAAGGGTCGGAACAGCCCAAAGGCTGTTCCGATCAATCCGCCTCCGGAATGGAAAGCCCGCTCGCAGAGCGGTGCCTTTTTGTACCCGGCACCCGGAGGCCGGATGAGGAACCACCGCCTGGTTCGACCAAATGCACCGCATTTGGCGACGAGCGCGCAGCGCGAAGCCCGAAGGGTCGGAACAGCCCAAAGGCTGTTCCGATCAATCCGCCTCCGGAATAAAAAGCCCGCTCGCCAGAGCGGCGCCTTTTTACACCAGGCCCCCTGCGGCCTCCCTCACCATCCGGCCACCAAACCGTCATTCCCCAATACCCTCCCCGTAGTCCCACCCACTCAACAACAACCACTTAGCGGCCCCCCTGGCCCGATCGGATTCCCGCTGCCCTTCCCCGCACCCCCTGACAACGATCTGTCGTTTTCCGGAAGCGCAAAATTATTCGTAATGGAACCAAAGCGACATTCGCTCTCGATAGCGTGATTCATGCGGCACCCGCCGCGGGGATTACTCATAAATCGCACCCAATATCGAGGGAATGACTCATGAAGACCATCATCAAGAAGGCGGCCCTGGCCGCCGCCATCATCAGCGCACCGCTGGCCGCTTCCGCCACCGATCTGGTCGGCGGCGGCGCTTCTCTGCCGGCACTCGCCTACATCGGCGACGGCTTCACCACCACCAACCCGGAATCGCGTCTGTCCACCGACGCGGGTCTGTTCGCAGGCTTCGATCCGACGTTCACTCCGTACCAGCAAGTCGGCGTGACTTCCGGCTCCATCTTCGCCGTTTTCCAGGGCGCCAACCCGTCCCACACCGCCAGCTACTGCCAGACCGGCAGCGGCACCGGCAAACGGGTTCTGGTGGGTGTCAGCGGCTTCAGCGCCGACGGCGACTGCCGTGACTACAGCGCCAGCCCGGTGGGCTTCAGCGCTCCCGCCGGCCAGAGCCGCCCGGACTTTATCGGCTCCGACGCTCCGCTGACCGCCGACAACGTGGATGACTTCGTCAACGGCCCCAACACCGCCGGCGACGGCATCTTCCAGATGCCGGCCCTGGGTGCTCTGATCGCGCTGCCCGTGAACCTGATCGGCAGCTCCCGCCCGGATCTGTCCAACCAGCAGGTGTGCGAGATCTTCTCCGGCATTTCCCAGACCTGGAACGACGTGGACAGCAGCCTGCCGACCCAGCCCATCCACGTGATCGTGCGTCAGGACACCAGCGGCACGGTGTTCGCCTTCACTCAGTACCTGGCGGCCACCTGTAACGGCAACTTCGGCCTGGCATCCAACTTCTTCAAAACCTCCGAGAGCTTCACCGCCGCCATTTCCCCGGCCAATCCCGCCAGCCTGTACGCCAACTACAGCGAAGAGTCCGGCAACGCCGGTGTGGTTTCCGGCGTCGGCGCCAATTCCTGGTCCATCGGCTTTGCCAACCTGGCCAACGTACTGGACGCCAGCCAGGACTACGCCGACGTGAACAGCACCGACCCGGCCACCGTCACGTCCGTGAACTACGGCACCGGCGACCTGCTGGCCGACACCGTTCTGGGCGATGTGGACCCGAACACCGGTCTTCCGCAAACCCAACCCGTCTCCGACATCCCGGTCAGCAACCCCAACACTCCTGACGGCTGCGTCAACGTCATCGACCCGGCCGCCCAGCTCAACCAGGGCTACCCGATCGCCGCGGTCACCAACCTGCTCGGCTACACCGCGAACAACGCCGATCCGCAGGCCCTGCGTGCCCTGGCCCGTGAAGTGGTAAATGGCTCGGGCTCCCTGCCCACCGGCTATGTCCGCCTGGGCACCGCCAACGCCATGGATCAACTGGCCGGCACCTGCATCAACTGATCGACCCATCAAACGCACGCCAGTGCGGAGGGCGCCCACCCGGCGCCCTTTTTTTATGCGGTTTGTTCGGGGACGGTCGTCGGCGTCGGCAGGAAGAAGCGGTCGTACAGCTGATAAGAAAGCAGGGCCTTGGTGATGGCATGCTGGCGATTACGGGCACGCAGCTTGTGGCAGGCCCGCTGGATATGGCTGGACACGGTGCGTTCACTGATACCAAGCGCCGCGCCGATCTCGGCGTTGCAAAGCCCCTCACTGGCACCGCGCAAACAGGCCCGTTCACGATCACTGAGCGGTTCCTCGGGGCGCTCGTCGGGCTCGGCGGCATCGGCAAGAAAACGCCCGACCCGCTCCAGCAACACCCGGCCGAGCAAGGTGGCGCAGGGCAGGTAAGTCCGGATATGCAGCCAGGCCTGGTCGTCATCACGGTCCATCGCCAGATCCAGCCAGGCCAGTTCACCGGGACCATTCAAAAGCGGCACCGTGCAGCCCGCCCGTAGCCCAAGGGCGGCACGGCGACGCATGGTGACCCGATAGGCCCGTTCCTGGAAATCCGCGCGCATCATCAACGCCCGCCAATCGATCGGCAGCGCCCCTTGGGTGGCGTACCGGGCCAGCGGGTCGGCGTCCACCGGCCAGTCCGGTGAGATCGGGTTCAGAGAGAGGTTATGCAGCGTGAACAGACCCGCGCCCCCCAACGACTGCCCCCGCCAAGTGAACACGTAATACCGGAAGCCGTGGGCTTCCATCAGATAGCTTAAACCGGCCCGCAACCGGCCCGGGGTGGTGATCCGGGCCAGGGACAGTATCTGGCCGGCGGTATCCTGTTCGTAGAACATCCGTGTTCCCCCTACCTTTCTTATCGTTAATAAAACGCCCCCCGCGCGGGACGGCGTATTCGCGGTTACAACATGCTGCGGCGCTCCGCCTCGGTGAGTTCGGCGCTTTGCCGTTCGTCCAGGGCGCCGGCGCCCAGCACCCGCACCGCGCCATCGGGCCGGTAGTCCGTGGCACCGGCGCTGCGATCCTGTTCAGGCACCAGCCGCTCCTCGCCGTAGCCAAGGATCTCCACGGTGATCACCGAGGGCCGGTCGCCGCGGTTGCCACGGCTCACCTGCTCCGCCGCCTGCACCGCGCTGTTGGCGGCGTTGGTGGCGTTGGTGAGAGCCCCCACATTGACCCGCGCCACCGCCGGCAGGCCACTGGACTCGCCTTGCACCTGGATGTTTTCCGCATTGACCACTTGCAGGGCGGCGATGTTCACGTTGCCGGATACCCGAATACCCGCCTCGCCGGCGTCGATCACCCCCAGCGGCGCGATCAGGTCGATATCGCCGGGCGGCACTTCCGGGATGGGGGCCAGGGTGGCGATACCGGCCCCGGTGGTCGGCGCCACCGGCGACAGGCTCACATTGCCCAGGCCGTCATAGACCCGGCGCGGCGGCGTGTACACCAGGGTGGTTTTGGCGCCACGGCCGGCGTTGATGTCGCCGGCGGCGGACCAGGCGAAGATGTCGCCGCCGTAGGTGGTGAAAATGCGCGACAGCCCCAGGGCGATATCGCCCTGGCTATATAGCTGGATATCGCCCCGGCCCTGGGTAAGGATGCCGTTGTCGCCGCCCTCCGGGCGCACGCCGTCCACGCCCACGATCAGATCGCCGCCGGGCACCAGCATTTGGATATCGCCGCCACCCTCGGTGCGCACCAGGCCGGAATATTCACCGGTGGAGAACATGGTGTAATCACCTTGGTAGTCGGAGGTGCCCGCCTCGCTGTCCACCTTGGGCAGGAAGGTAGAGATAACACGACGACCGCGCAGGTAGCTGCCAGTGCGGTCACCATCAGCATCGTTGTATTCCCGACCGCCGGCGCGCAGTTCTGCATAGTAGAGCTCGCGCAGGAAGATGCGTTGCTGTTCCGGCGACAGCCCCTCGAAATACGCCAGCGCGGTGGTGCCGTCCAGGGCGGCATCGCCGTAGCGGTCTTCCAGCCAGGAGCTCAGCTCCTGATCGTAAACCTTGACCACCTTGTCCGGCTGGTCCGCCAGGGGCCGGCCCGGATCGGCCAGGTTGGCCGGGTTCAGGTAGGCGTCGATCAGCGCCTGATAATCCGGGCCGTCCGCGCCCATGCCCACGTTGATGGCAATGTCCGCGCCGCTGCCGATATCGCCGGAAAGGCCCGCCATGCTGCGCACCCAGCCCCGATCCGCCTGGTAGAAGTTACGGCCGGCGGTCACTTCCAGGGTGCCGGGGCCCACGGCAGCGGCATCAACGTAAATCAAATCCCGACCGGCCTCGATCAAGGAGACATCCGTATCGGCGTTGTGCCCGAAAGCCACGGCGCGACTGTGTTGCCCGTTGAAAGCAGAATCAATGGTCTGGCCCAAACCCACGATATCGCGGCCGGCACGAATCCAAGCCGGCCGACCCAGAAGGCCATCCACTCGGCTTGAGGATGGCAAGGCTCCATAGCCCAGGTTGTAGATATCGCCGTCCACCGCGTAGAAGCGGGTCGGCGCCAAACCAGAAACACCGTCGGCATCTTCATGCGCCTCGACCCCCAAACCTAAGCGGTAAATGGAATCCGCGGCGAGCACCTCCACCCCCCCATCCAATGAAGGACGCACTTGAATGCTATCCCCCGAGTTACTCGTCCCGTAAATAGAGCCTTCGGACGCCACCAGACTGAGAGTGGAGGGGGCCTCGATACCCGTTGATAGGCTGCTCATCGTTATGTCCCCACCCGCCGCGAAAACAGAGGTTTTTGTCCGGTCGGTCCATAGCCCGGCGCCCGGCAGACCGGCGGTCGGGTTCAGGGTCCGGAATACCGCGTCCCCCACGCTCAACAGACGAGCCGTGCCATCACCCTGTGTCACTGAAAGAAGGCCGTAGTCGTTAACACGGGCCCTGGTGATCAGATCGTCCGGTCGAGGATCGGAGTTGCTGCCTGGCACCTGAAACGTTTGCCAGGTCTGCCCGATGGCGCCGGCCCGCACCCGGATATCACCACGCAGATTGGCCATGTTACTTCTCGTACGGTCCCGCAGAGGATTAATCGCCCCGGCGCTGACGCGAAGCTCGCCACCCCCGGTTTGCCGGACGGTACCGTCCGCGTCACGCCAACCGCTGGCGCCCACCACCAGGTTCAGGGCCCCCACCGGTGTGGCGTCGGCACCGATAAAGGCGTAGGTGCCAAGCTTCTCGCCGGCGGACACCGACAGATTGCCGCCACCCAAGGCCCCGATGCCCTGGAACGTGGAGAATTTGGGCCTGGATGTATTGTTTTTGCTATAGGTGCCCGGATGAATCCACCAGGCGTCCAAGGCGCCGTCGGCGGCGGCGCCCTGAGTCCAAAGCCAGTCCGACGCTGGCAGATCGCCACTCAAATCGCCGCTGGTATAGCCATGGAGGTTACGACCGGCCTGTACCAACACCTCGCCACCACCGGTCAGGAAACCGGCCTGCACATCGGTAACCGCCTCGGAATCCTGGTATTCGGCATAGCTCGCTCCCAGCTCTCCCCCGTCCGGGCGGGCCACGTCGGGCACCTCCCCGGACGGCAGCGCATTGCCGACGGTGTAGACACCATAGGCAGAGTCATGCCGGTAATCCCGGGCGGCAAGCAGTTCCAGGTCCCCCTGGCCGGTGCGGATCACACTGGTGACTGGCCGCTCATCGTTGGTGATGCCCCGGAGTACCAGAGGTGCGTCGGGATTATCCAATACCAGATCTCCGGCCAGGGCGCCGGCACGCACCGCGCGCCGGCTGGCGGAGGCCAGATCCGCCCCGGCCACCATCCTGATATCCCAGGACTCCTGGCCCTGGTCAAGCACCGGTGCCAGCGGTTGCAGCGGCACATTGATCGTTTCCGATCCGTTGAGACTGGCAATTCTGAACCCCTCGGGAAGAACCATGCCGGCTGTCAGCTGGATCTCTCTGTTCGTCTCCGTGAGAGGCAAGCTAATACTTTGATACCTGGAAAGATCGGTTCCGGCGGGGATGGTATCCACCTGAATCTGGGGCGGTTGGAAGAACACATAGCCGGCGGCGAATTCCGTCCCGGGTGGCGCGAAGAACACCCCCGAGGTGCCCGCGGGAACAACCCCCGGACCATAAGTTACTCCCGTACGAAGATCCCTGACCGCTGCGGGCAAGACAATATCCGCCGCCAGGACGCCGTTAACCAGGCTTTGTACGGCAATGACCACGCTTTCCTCGATTGGAACCCCGGCGGGGAGGGTCGCCCTTGTGGGATTGATCGCGAAGGGAAGGCTCCCGTCCACTTGAGAGATGTCCCATCCGCCGGCCAGGATCAAATCCTGCGGCAAAGTGTAGTCCGACTGGAAACGATTAGCGGTATCCAACAGACCCGGCTCCAACTCGAAGTCCACGGAAATTTCACTGTCCGGGCTGGTCAGCGGCACGCCGAAGCCGTCGCTGATATTGCCGTTCACGGTGAGATCGCCGCCGGCCCGCAGGTTGAACACGCCGGCGGTGCCGGAACCTCTTACCGCCGGGTCCACATCCGGACCGTAGCGGTAGTTCGCCAGGTCCAGATCCCCTTCCACGCGCAGGTTACCGTCCTCGGTGGCGGAGACGATCTCCACGCCGGGGCGCAACTGGAAGGTATCGGTGGCGTCGCGCAGGCCGGCCAACCGTGCCATCAGGTCGGCATTGGCCAGCGCGCCGTTGACGAAGACCTGGCTGTCCTGGTGAATGCCGTCCATATAGGCTTCG
This sequence comes from Alloalcanivorax marinus, assembly GCF_016785095.1. Classification (GTDB taxonomy): domain Bacteria; phylum Pseudomonadota; class Gammaproteobacteria; order Pseudomonadales; family Alcanivoracaceae; genus Alloalcanivorax; species Alloalcanivorax marinus_A. The sequence continues at coordinate 218,573 of NZ_JAEKJB010000015.1, forward strand.
TCGACCACCTGAGTGGTGCCGTCCTCGGCGTCCACCGGGGCATCGTCGTAGGTCCAGAAGCCGTTGACCGCCAGTCGCTTGGCACCGCGCACGGTGAGCGGGCCACCGGCGTCCACCGCCACGTCGTCGCCCTGGCTGCCGCCCAGACGGGGGGCATTCAGGTTGATCACGCCACGGGCCTCGCCGCCGGCGCTCACGTCCAGGGTGGCGCCGTCCGCCAGCACCAGGCGGCCATCCCGGGTGGTAAGGTCCAGGGTGGCCCGGTTGCTGCCCTCGATGGCGCCGCCGTGGCTGTCGCGCTTGAGCGTGTCGCCGCTGGCGTCGAGCACCGCGCCGCTCTCGATGGTCAGATCGTCGCGGGCGGCCAGCCGCAGGCTGCCGACGTGGTCGCCGCCGGCGCGAACCGTGCCGGCCACGGTGAGGCTGCCGCCATCGGCGGTCACGGACAGATGACGCGCCCGCAGTTCATCGCCGATGACCAGGTCACCGCTACCCAGGGTAAAGTCCCGGCGGTAATCGAAGCCGCCGCCGCCGAGCCGCAGGTTAAGGCCGACGAAATCGAGGATGGTCAGGCCCTCCACCTGAATCGAGCCGCCCTCGAAGCCGTTGTCCGGCTGATCCCCGGCGCGGGCGATCAGGTCACCTTCCAGAGCCACCTGCCCGTTGGCGGCGGTGGCCTTGACGGTGCCGGCGTCGCTGCCCCGGGCGGACACGTCCAGGGTCGCGCCGGCGGCCTGGCGCACATCGCCCTGGCGACTTTCCAGCACCACATCACCGCCGAAGCTGTGGCGGGTCACATCGAAGAAGGTCACTTCCCGGCCGGCCACGTCCAGGACGCTGCCCGCCGCCAGTTCCACATCTTCCTCGGCGCGGATTTCAATATGCCCGCTGGGCGCCGCCACGGTGCCGTCGATGCGCACCCGGTTGCCGTCCAGGGTGAGCCGCCCGCCCAGGTCCAGGCCGCTCCGGTCCACCGGTTCGGCGCCCTCCGGTCTGGCCACCGTCAAATCACCGCCAGCGCGGAAGGTCATGTCCGAGCGTGCCTGGCCGGTGAGCACCGGCGCGTTCAGCGTCAGGTTACCGCCCTGATAGTCACCGTCGCCGATCGCCCGCTGGTATACCGAGAGCTGGCTGGCCCGTTCACTGCTGATGCGATCCGAGGCATTGAAGGTCACGTCCGCGAAGCCCAGCATCCATCGCTCAAGGGTCAGGTTGGTCGATTCATCGGTGAGAGGCCCGTTGAATCCGAACAGCACTTCATCGGCGTCCACCTGGAAGGCCCCCGTGCCGGTACCGGCACCGCCGTCGATTACCGGGCCCGGCTGCGCCGCCACCGGATCGGCGCCTTCCATATAACCCAGCCCGCTCCAGGTGAACCGTTCGGTGCGAATGGTGGCGGTGTCCCCGTCTCCACCCAGGCCGTAGATGGCCGGTGTGATAAAGCGCAGATCCGCGCTGGATTCGCCGGTGCCCGGGTCGAAGGTATCCAGACTGACCGGCCCGATGAAGTTAATGGAATTGGAGGCCTGGAAGCTCAGGCTTTCGATACCGGGCCCGTCGGCCGGGCGCAGCAGACCGTCGAGCACACTTTGAGTCAGCCGCCAGCCGGAGGACAGCACACCGTCGGAAGCAGCCTGCGCGAGCGCCGCGTCGGTGCCCACGTTGATGTCTTCCACACCCAGCAACAGGTCCCGGGCGCCCAGGGAAATATCACCGATTTCCGCGCCGCCGGATGCCAGCAGCGCCACCGAGCCTTCCCCGAACAGCGCCGCGCCGTCCTCGACCCGCAGGCGGCCGTCGCCGCTGGCGCCGCCGAAGGTCATCAGATCATTGCCGACCACCAGCAGGGCCTGATCCTCGGCCGGAGCCAGAACAATACCGTTGGCCGCGGTCCAGCCCGCCGCCTCGAAGCCCCGGGTGTCGATGGTGGCGCCGGATTCCACCACCACGTCATCGGCGCCGTTGACCTGCCCACCCAGCACCACGGTCCCCGCGCGCAGGGTGGCGCCGGAACGCACCACCGTGGACACCCGGTAGGAATCCAGTCTGCCGTCGAATGACGGCGCGCTCACCCCCAGACCGAGAATAGTGGCGCCCAGGGCGTTGATGTCGTCGTCCACCAGGGTGATGCGGTCCCCCGCGCCCTGCCCTTTCTCGGCCACCACCTCCAGCGGTTTGCCGGTAAACGCCACCATGCCGCCGGCGCCGCCCTCGACCTGCCGGTTGCGCAGCTCCCCGTCGAAACGAAAGACCTGTTCCCCATCGTCCCGCGCGCCACCGAAATCGAAGGTCAGGCTGCGCATGTCCTCGGGAATCAGATACGGCGCCCGCGCGGCACCGAACTCCGCCTGACGGTTCAGCACCCATTGCGTCAGCGTGGTCTCATCAAAGTCGCCGTAGCGGCGTACCTGGGCGCCGGACATGATCGAGGCCCGGCGCGGCTGCCGGGCCAGCAGCCCGGTATGCGCCACCCCCAGATAAACGCTGGCATCGTACAGCCCGGGCGCGCTGCTTCGAACACCCCGGTCGAAACGCTCGGAAGCGCCGAGTTCCACCCGGTACCCACCGGGCATCAGGGCGTATTCGGCGGGCAACAGGGTATAGGTGCCCGCTGGCAGGCCAGGCACGCCGGCGCCAATGGTTATCCGCTCACCCACCCGGGCGGGCCCGGCCAGGGCCGGGTCGATCGGCGCCACATCGCCGTAGTGGCCCGGGACGATGGCATACACTTCGGCATCACCGTCGCCAGCGTGCCAGGGCGCCGCATTGGCCAGGGCGGTATCAAGAATATTCACCGAACCCCGCTGGCCGGACCGGAACCCGACGCCCTGGAGCACGCCGCCGGCGGAGGTGTCCACCACCGCGCCTTCCCGGGCGAGGAAAGTGGCGACATCGAAGACGATGCCACCGCCGGTACGCTGCCTCTGGGCGGCGTCGGAATTCGTGTCGTCAAACTCAACCTTTTCGCCATCGTAGTAGTAGTTGATGCCGTCGGTGGTGTACCCGTAGGGCAGGATCAGACCATCGGCACTGATCGAGGTGATGCTGTTTGCCCCTAGCGCCACATCCACGTGCACATTACGGACGTCATAGGGCGGGTTGACCCCGCCGGTGTTCTCGACGTCCTTCCCCACCGAGATCAACCCCAACGGCGCCATCACCGCGCCGTTCTGTTCGATGTTCGGTGCCAGTAAATACAGCGCACCGAATACCGAAGGTGGCAGATCCGGGGTCCCCTCCCCTCGCCGCCGGATACTGAGCACGGCGTCGCCGGCGTTTTCGATGTCCGGATTGATATCACCGACTCGCAGGGCATTATTGGTGCTGTGGGTAACCGGATAGAGGCGCTCGGCGATCACCTCCAGCTCGTGCTGCGCGGTCAGCACGGCGTTGTCCATCCGGATATCGCCCCGGCTGTCCAGGGTCACCCGCGCGAAGCCCGGCAAATCCACCTCCGCCTCACCGCCGCCGAGCAGCCCCCGGGTACCATGCCCGCCGAAAGCCACCGCCCCCTGGCCCAGATCGATCAGGTCCGCGCTCACCGAAAAGCGGCTGCTCTCATGGGTGGAATTCGGTGAGATATGGCCATTCTCGAACTCGAAGAACGGACCGGTGCCTTGCTGGTTGCTGCTGCCGGGGACCGTCGGCAGCTCGGTACGACCGGCCAGCCTGACGTAGGGCGCGGCCAGCGCCACCTGGATATCCCGGGTTTCCGGGGCGGCGCCGATCACGGCGGCGGACAATTCAATCTTGCCCCCCAGGTCGAGGCCGGTGTCGCCCTCGAACAGGATCGCGTCTTGGGCCCACAGCGACAGACTATCAATCCCCCAGGCCTCGATGTCCTCGCTGTCGAACCGGGCCTGGCCGAAACGCAGGGCGGAATCGTCCTTGCCGGCGGTCAGGTCCGAGGGCAGACCGGACTCAATGCCCTCGCCAACCACGATGGTACGCAACTCGGTTTGGCGTTCGTCACCGATGTTCACCGGCAACGCGATGGTTTCCAGCATCACATCCAGGCGGCCACCGGCGGCGCCATCACCGCCGCTTTCGGCCCGCAGCTCACCATCGAAATAGATGCCGGCATTGGAGCGCATCGCCAGGCCGCCGGCGTCGCCGGATACCGTGGTCAGCCCTTCGAGCCCCAGGTCCAGGTCCGCCTGCGCGCCGGACACGTCGATGACCGCGCCATCCCGGACAATGATGAACTGATTGTTGACCGGATAAAGGCCATCCACCTTTTCCTCAGGCAGGTTGCTGCCCAGGGTCACCTGCCCGCCATTCAGTACCTCTCCATAGCGCCGGCCTCTCAGGTCGGTGCCGGTGTGAGCAACCCCGGAAACGTCGAGCAGCGCGTTCTCGCCGATCCAGATGGAACGAGCCGGTGTCGCCGCCTGCAGTTGAGCATCGCTGGACGGGTTGAGAATATCGATACGCCCGGCCCGGGCCCTCAGGGTACCGTCCACGGTGGTCTGGCCACCGCGAAGCACAATGGATTGTTCCGGGTCGACCTGGACGGTGGCGCCTTCGCCCACGGTAATCGCGCCGGGCCGGCCCTGGCTCTCGGAACGCAGGGTGAGGCTGGCCCCGCCCCGGCGGACCACGCGTCCATCCCGCTCCGGAAGGACCTGATAAAGAGGCGGCGTCCATTTCTCCAGAGCCCCCTCGCGCGTCGCCGCACCGCTGGCTCCCATCCGGAAACGGTATACCGGCATGGTCACGTCGATGCTCGCCCCTTCGGAAACGGCCACCCCTTTATGGCCGTTGACGTCATAACGAGAGAAGCCGCGCTGAAAATCCTCGGCGGCCAGTTGCAGCACCGGCTTCACCCGCACATCGCGACTCAGCACGCTGCCCGCGGCCAGGGTTTCACCGGCGGCGAACACCACGTCGTTGGGCAACGGCGTGCCCGCCGGCAGCGTTTGCTGGCTGGGCTGCACCGGGATGCCGTTGGGGAAGGCATCGGCGGGCACGATGTAGTCCGAAGGCAAAGTGCCGATGGAGGCGCCCACTACATTGGTGATTACCGATCCGGCCGGCACCGTCTGATTGGAACCATAGACCGTCCCGCCGACCAGCACCCGGAAGGTGCCGGTGGCTGACTCGGGTATGGTCCAGTCCGCCGCCAGGGTCAGCGTATTGGTGGGGCTGATGGTGATGGCGCTGTTACCGAGCGCCTCGCCGGGCACGGCGACGGTGCGTTCGTACTGATAGTCGAACGGCAGGGTCTGGCCGGCGGCGATGACCACTTCCTCCAGCAAGGTCAGGTCCACCGGTGCCTTTTCACCGGCGGCGAGCAGCCCTCTGGTTTCGAAGGCATCGCCGCCCACCACCACCGCTTCCCCGGTGCGTAGCGTGAGCGTGCCGCCGCCGTCCACGCCGAAACCAAGCAGATCTCCATCCAGGGTCAGCACACCGCTCCGCGGCGTGCCGCTGTTTTCATTGACGGTGGTGGCGGCGCTCAGGGTGATGTCGCCGCCACGGCCGCCCATCAGTTCGCCGTCGGCGTCCACGGCGCCGCCGGAGGAAACATCGATGCGGCTGCCCAACTCCAGGGTGACATCCTGGCTGGACAGGACCTGGACGCGACCGCCATCGCGGTGCGCCAGGGAAGCCCGGAATGGTTCACGGCGCTGATTGCTCCACAGGCCCCGGGCATCCAGGAAGCCTTCAGCGCCCAGGCGCATCCGGGTTTCGCCGTCCGCGCCTTCCAGGGCGGTACGCACCAGGGAACCGGTGTTGTTGTACGCCTCGATAATATTGGTCAGCGTAATGTCACCGCCACGCGCGGTAACGGTGCCATCCACGTCCACCTGGCCGGAGGCCAGGCGGACGTAACCGCCCGGGGTGACGGCCAGGTCGTTGTCCACGCGGATGGCGCCGGCGGATACCAGGTCCACGCCGCCCAGACCCTGCTGGTTGAGGTGTTCGGCATCCAGCCAGACGGTGTTCAAGCGCTCGCCGAGTTCCGCGTCCCGGTCGAGCTGGTCGGCGATGGCGTCGAAGTCGCCGATGCGCACGTCGGATTCGAAGCCGCCGGCGAGTCCCTGCACGCCGTAGCGGCCGAGCAGCAGGCGGCCGCCGAGGGCGACGCTATTCTGGGCTTGCTGGTAGCCGTCCAGGCCGGCGTCGCGGGCGCGGTCCTGGCGTTCGCCGTTGTAGACGCTGGCGTCGATATCGCCGTCAAGAACGGCGGTGGGCGCGCTGACGATGAGCTGGCCGGCGTCGCGGCCGGTGACGTAGCCGTTTTCCACCCGTTGTTCGCGGACCACCGCCGGGTTGTAGTAGCCATCGGTCTGGCCCCAGCGTTCGCTGTGGCGCTGGTAGCCCCGGTAGACCCCGGTGTAGCGCATATAACCGGGGGCGTTGGCGGCGTTGTAGACGCGACCGTCGGCGCCCATCAGCCAGGTCTGGCGCACATAGCCGCCGGCCACGTTGAGGGTGCCGCCGGACAGGTTGACGCTGGAGCCGCTCTGGCTGATCACGGCGTCGCCGTGCAGGCGCACGGTGCCACCGGCGGCGGCCCATTCCCGGGCGGAGTGTTCGCGGGTGTCCAGGTAGCCGCTCACTTCCAGCAGGCCGCCGGCGGTGTACCAGCGGTCTTCTTCATAGCCACCGGTGCCGGCGGGCACCAGGATCAGTTCGCGGCGGTCGATCCAGATGTCCTCGTTCTTGAGGCCGTCGTCGTCCCGGTTGATGGGCGAGTCGCGCAGTTCGTTGCTTTGCACGTTCACCAGGACGTTGTTGGCTTCCATGGCCACGCGTACGCCCACGGCACCAGAGACATCCACTTCGGCACCGGTTTCCAGGCGCACCCGATCCTCGGCGGCCACGGCGATCTGGCCGCCGGTGGCCTGGGTGAGGGAGTCCTTCTCGAAGATCACGTCGCCGCCGGAGACGATCTCCACCCGGGACTGGTCACGACGGTCCGGCAGATCCGCCAGGTTGTCGAAATGGCCGTCGGTCATCTCGTCGCGGAGCAGGTCCTGGTCCGCGGATTCCTCGATAAGCTGCTGGCGGCGGCTGTCCGTGGCGGTGCCGCTGTCCTCGTCGATGAGCACGGCTGTGACGCTGTCCGCGCCCAGGGTGACGCTGCCTTCGGCGTCGCTGGCGGCATTGAGCAGGTGCACCGTGCCGCGGGCGTCCACGCTGGTGGTGGCCACGGCCACCCCTTGCTGGCGCACGTCGTGACCGGTGAGGGTGATGTCACCCTCCGGGGACAGGATCAGGCCTTCGTTGGTGACCTGCCCGGCGTCGCTGCCGATATCCAGGGAGGTGGCCACTTCGTTGCCCCGGGTGGTGGAGGCGGTGTTCTGTTCGGTGCCCTGCCCCTTGCGGATATAGAAGTCGTCACCGGCGGCCAGGGTAGTCTGGCCCCGGTCGGTGACGATCTCACCGCCGTTGTTGACGCTGCGCCCCAGGAACATGGCGTAACCGCCGCCCTGGGTGCTGGTGCCCGGCGCCCGCGTGGTGATGCGCGCGCCCGCCTGGATGTCGATGTCGCCGGCGGCATCGGTGAACACCGGCTGGGTGCCCTCCTCATCGAAGTAGATACCCCGTTCGCGGAATTGTTCGTCGCTGATGTCGGCGGCGGCGGCCACCAGGTTGCGCGCGTTGACCTGGCTGGTGCCGCTGAACACCACGCCGTTGCGGTTGGCGATCATCACCGTGCCTTCGCCCTGAATGCGCCCCTGGATCTGGCTGGGCCGGGCCTGGGGATCATTGACCCGGTTCAAGGCCGCCCAGTTGGACTGCTGCTGGAAGTCCACGGTGGTGTCGCGGCTGACGTTGAAGGTCTCCCAGTTGAGGATCGCCTTGTCGCCGGTCTGCTTCACGGTCACCGTGGTGTGGCCGTCGCTGCTCACCTGGGTGGGCGCGTCCGCGTTGTGCCAGCCGGCGGTGCCTGGATTGGTGTCCACCTTGAGGCCGCCGTCGGCAAGGCCATCGGGAATCCCCGAGGCGGCCTGCCGGGCCGCTTCCCGGGCGGCCTCCTGGGCGGCGCGTTGCGCGGCCAGGGTATTGGCGGTGCGCCGCAGGTTGTCCAGGGAATGCTTGAGCTTCTGCGCCGCGCGTTGTTCCGCCAGGGTCCGCACCCCGCCGCTGTGTCGACCGCCGGCGGTGGCGGCGGCCTGCGCCGAGGCTCGCGCCGCCGCCTTGGCGGCCATCCAGTCGGAGCCCATCACCCGCGGGCCGGCTTCCGCCAGGGTGACGGAGCCCATCGCCAGCACCACGGCCACGGCACGGGCCAGGGGTTTAACGGCGAAGGGGGCGGCGCTGGAACGGTTCGCCGGCGACGTCGACGGGGCGGCATGCTTCAGCTTCATGGATTGACTCTCTCAACGCGGACGGGAAATGCACCGGCGTTGTTTCAATGGTCGCCGGGTTACTTGGCATAGACGTTCCGGGAAGCCGCCGATTGAACCGATTTCATGGAAAATTCATAAAACCGGCGTGGCCGCGCCGTGCCACCCCGCCGGCCCGGGCACTTTTTCTTTCGCCGTGAAATATTTCCGCCACAAAAGACGGCCATAATGCGAAATTGCGCATTCATATCAGTTGTGCTTCCCGATTAATGAAAAGACTTTTGGGCCGTGGCCAGAGCCGCCGATAAACGTTGTTGGGTTGCAGCCCGCCGTGTGGGCCGACTGATGGCGGTGGGGTTTCTGTGTTTGGGGATGGCGGCGTTCGGCGACACCGGCGAGCAAGACTTCGACCTGCCGGCGCAGCCCTTGTCCCGCGCGCTTGAGCGATTCAGCGAACAAACGGGGGTGTCGATTTTGGTAACCAGTGATCTTACCCGCGACAAACAATCCGGCGCCGTGCGCGGCCACTTCACCGCCATGGCGGCGCTGAGCGGGCTGCTCGCCGGAACCGGTCTGCGGGCCCGGCGCATCGGCGAATCCGCCCTGACCCTGGTGCGCCAGGACAACGGCGGCGAGAACGGCGACGCCCCCCCTGCCCCGGCGCGAGTGGCACCCGCCTATGCCACCGCACTGCGGCGGCACTTCAGCGAACGGCTGTGCGACCGGCTCGGCGACCAGCTTGGCCGCGTGCGGGTGGCGGTGCAGCTGTGGATTTCCCCCCGGGGCCGGGTGGAAAAAGTCCATGTGCTCGATTCCGAGGACGCGCCGCGCTGGGGCGACACCATCCGCGACGGCCTGCTGAGCAGCCAGTTGGCGCCGCCGCCCGCCGGCCAGCCCAACCCGGTGACGGTGCTGATCACGCCCTCCGACGAGGCCGCGCCCTGCGCCGGCCAGCGGGAGGGCTGACCGTGCCGGATACCCTGCATCAGCCGCTGCGGGATCTGTTCCTGCTGCGTTACGACGAACTGCGGCAACGCCTGCGCCAACGTCTGGGCTCGCCGCAACTGGCCGAGGACGCCCTGCACGAAACCTGGCTGCGCATCGAGACCCTGCGCGACGGCACCGTGGTGCGCCACCCGGCGGCCTATGTGTTCCGCATCGCCTTGAACGTGGCCGAGGAACAACGACGCAAACAGGCCCGGGTTATGAATCTGGACGAGGTGGAAGATCTCTACGCCATGGCCGACGAGATGGCCGATCCGGCCAGGGAAGCCCTTGGCGAACAGGAGATCGAGCTGTTCCGGCGCGCTCTGGCGGAACTGCCCCGGCGGCGGCGCGCCATCGTTACCGCCGCGCGGCTGGAGGATACTCCCCACGCGGACATCGCCCGGCGTCATGGCGTGTCCCTGCGGACCGTGGAAAAGGAATTGCGCGCCGGCCTGGAGTATTGTTGTCAGCGTCTGGACCGCGAGTACATTCAGCGGTTCGGCCCGAAACGGAAAGAGTCCCCGTGATCATGCATGATTCCTCCCGCGCCGGCGCCAGGGACCGCGACCGGATCCAGCGTGAAGCCCGGGAATGGCTGATTCTTCTCGAATCCGGTCGCGCCACCGCCGCCGACGGCGATGCCTTCCGGGAATGGTGCGCGCGCAGTGCGGAACACGCCCGCGCCTTCTCCCACTGCCGGCGGGTCTGGAGCGGCATGGGCGAGGCGGCGCGATCGCGGCCCGACAACGTCACGCGCCTGGAAGAGCGGCAACGGCCGGGGCTCAGCCGGCGCGCCTTTCTCGGCGGCGCCGCGGCGGCCTGCGCCGGCTGGGTAGTGATGCGCTCGCCCCTGGACCTGTGGCCCGGCGCCGAGGTGCTCACCGCCGATCTGTGGACCGCCACCGGCGAGCAACGCGAGGTGGTGTTGCCGGACACCGCCACCGTGCAACTCAACACCCGCACCCGGGTGGATCTGCAGCGCCGGGACGGCGCCGTCACCGGCCTGGTGCTGCGCGGCGGCGAAACCGAGGTGACCACGCTGCCGTACACGCCGGCCCGCTTCACGGTAAGCGCCGGCAACGGCCACGTTGAAGCCCGCGGCGCGCGCTTCAATGTGCGCTACACCGACGACCGGGTGCGGGTAACCTGCCTGATGGGGGAAATCACCGTGGCCCATGGCCGCGACCGCTCGCGGCTGCGGCCGGCCCAGCAGGTGGTCTATAACGAAACCCGTCTGACCGGGGTCACGGCGGTGGACCCGCAAAGGGTGAGCGCCTGGCGCCAGCGCATTCTGGTGTTCGATGGCACGCCGCTGGCGTCGGTGGTGGAGGAAGTGAATCGCTATCGTCCGGGCCGCATCCTGCTGCTGGACGAGGCCCTGGGCCGCACTCCGGTGCAGGCCTATCTGTCCCTGGACCGGCTGGAGGACTTCGCGGCGCTGGTCCGCGAAGTCCGGGGCGCCACCGTGCGCGACCTGCCCGGCGGCGTGTTGATCATCAGCTAGCGGCGGGCTCTCCGGCCTCGGCTTCCTGTTCCGGGACCCGGTAATTGCGCAGATACAGCAGCAGTTCGCGCATCAACCGGTCCCACAGCTCCACGCTGGTGCGCAGGTGCCCCCGGCTGACGCCGCCGGCCACCAGCACGTCCATCTCCAGCACCAGGAAATCGCCCTGCTGACTGAGACGGCCGAACCGTTTGCTGCGGTTCCAGGTGGCCACCATGCCCTCCGGGAGTACACCATCGATGCGCAGCGCGCAGCTGAGGGTAACGTCCAGCAGGCGCTCGCCGTCCTCCACATGGGGGTTCCCGGGGCGCACCGCGAAACCCACGCCCTGGCTGGCGCTGAGCAGCTGGCGCAGGCCGTTCTGTTCGCTTTCGTTGGTGCGGTAGCCGGCTTCCTGAAGCAACTCTGCCAGGTCGCCGAGGGTCACGCTGTCGATCATCGGGGTTGCATCACTCATTGGAATCTCGCTCCTCGGATTGGGTCGGGGTCGTCTGATCCTCCGGCGCCGTCACCTCTACCTGGTTGTTGTAGAGGCGGTCGCCAAAGTCCTGGGCCCGGTTTTCGAACTCCACCCGCGCCGACGCCGCCAGCGGCTGGCGCATGCGGAACAGGCTGCCGGCGCCCAGGCTTTCGTAAGCGTCCAGGATTTCCCGGCCGGCCTTGAACAGGGCGTCGTTGCGCGCCACGCAGGTTTCCAGGGCGTCCGCCTGGGCCTGGGCGCGTTGGGCCAGTTGCCGCCGTTGCGCCTCCTTGTCGCGGGCCATTTCCAGCAGTTCATCGTAGGCGGCGCGCACCTTCTGGTTCTGCTGGCGGCTTTCGGCGAGACGGCCACGGCTGGCCCGTTGCTGGCTCTCCAGCCGGCCCTGGCTGGCCTCGAGGCGCCCGCGCAGGGCCGCCACTTGATCCAGCGCCGCCTGACGTTCCGCTTCCGCCTGGCTCACCCGGTTCTCAAGTCGCGCCTGGTTGGAACGCAGCGTCTGCAGCTCCTGGCGGGTGTTGCGCAGTTCCGCGCGCAGCCGCTGTTCCAGGCTCTGGTCGGTCTGCGCGATGGCCGGCACGCTGAGCGCCAACAACAGGCCGGCCAGCATCAGGGCGCCGCCACGGCGTGGCGCTTTCAACGCTTTCGACGGCTCTTGTGTTTTGTTCATGACATTCCTCCCGCGCACTCTCAGAAGCGCGCGTTGAGTTCCAGTTGCAGGACATCGATGGCCAGCGGTTGCCCGTACACCTCTTCCGCGCTCAGCCAGCGGCCACGGGCGGACAGGTCCGGGGTGAACGCATAGCTGCCGCCCAGGAAGTAGCCCTTGGCGTTGGTACCACCGAGATGGAAGGAAGAGTCATTGAAGGCGTCCGGCAGGGCGTCCGGCTCGATGTACTTATAGCCGAAGAACACCTGCCAGTTGCCGGCCCGGGCCAGGTCCAGATCATCACCAAAGGCGGCGTGCACCATCCAGGCATCGGCGCCGCTTTCCAGTTCGCCGTTGGTGTCGAAGTTGTTGAGAATCAGGCCGTCCGAACGCTCGAACATCTCGTCCTCGTCGTAGGCCAGGTTGTGGATGTAGTTACCCGCCAGACTCAGCTCATAGTCGTTGAACAGGGGCGTGCGCCAGCGCAGGTTGATGTCGAGGAGCTGGAACTCCGACGCCAGGCCCACCAGTTGCGGCATGGCGGTGTCCGCCTCGTTGCCGGGTTCGAGAACGATGTCGCGCAGCAGGAAAACGCTGTTGCCCTTCTGCATGAAGGCCGGCGCCGACCAGTCCGAGCGACAGCTTTGGTAGCCGGCGTAGAGGGGGCACGGGGACGAACGCTGGCCCTCGATATTGTTGAAATCGTAGTAGGCCAGGGCGGCCAGGAACCGCTGGTCCTCCTGGAAGCGCCAGTCGATGCCAAGCTGGGCACCGAGCAGCCATTTGTCCTCGCTGGCTTTCTTGTTCTGTTCGTCGGACGGGAAGTCATCGGAGATGTAGCCCAGCGGGAAGGCCCCCAGGGTGCCGAAGAAGGCGCCGTGCTCCCCCACGGACACACCGTTCCAGCCCGCCGAGACGCCGTCGAAGCCCAGTTCCCCGGAGTAAAGAATGTCCGTGGACACGAAGGGGCTCTTGGCGCGGCCGGCGGTGAAGGTCCAGATCCCCGGGTGCCAGCTGATCCAGGCCCGGTCCAGCCAGATTTCCTTCTTGCTCAGGCCGCCGCCCAGGGTCTGGGTGGTGGACACAGGGCTGTCGCTACTGCCGGTGGCCAGGCGCAGGCCGGTGCGCCAGTGCTTGCCCAGGTCCGCTTCCAGGCCGAAGCGCGCACGGACGCGCAGCAGGTTCTCCCGGTCCTGACGGGTATTCAACAAGGGTGGAAAGACGTTCGGGACGGAAATGTCGTACTCGGTGTCGTTCCATTCCTGATAATCGGCCACCAGGTCGCTGTTGTCGTTGGCGCGGAAGCGGGACTCGTTGCGCACCCGCACGTCACCAAACCATTCCACCCGGGACACCCATTCCGGGAAAGTGTTGGGCGCCGCCCAGTTCTCCTCCTTGGCCTGGGTGATCACCTCTTCCTTGACCTCGGCGCGGATCCCGTCGCGCACGGTTTCCGGAATATAGGGCACGCGCACGTCCCCTTCACGCACGTCCGGTTCCCGGGCTTCCTGTTCGGCCCGGGCGTCCCGGCGCGCCTGTTCCATCAAGGCCCCGGCCTGCTCCTCGGTGATCACGCCCTGTTCCACCAGCAGGCGGATCAGATGCACGGTGGTGTTGCCGGACACGGCCGGCGACGCTTGCGCCTGGTCGCCGGTCTGCGCCTGGGCGGGTCCGGCCAGGGCGACCGCGACCGCCAGGGCCAGCGCCCAGCGGTTGAATTGCCTGTTCATGCTTAAGGGCTCCTGAAAAAGATCGTGTTTGGGGCTGCCGTGTTGCTGGCCGCGAGGTCGTCGTTCATCCCGGCCGCCGTCCCTGCAGTGACATGCGCACCGGCAAGGTCAGTGACCGCGGCGGTTTCTGATCCAGCGCGTCCATGTCGCGCAGGGCGTTCACAATCCGCCGGTCCACGTCCTGGTCGCCGCTGGAGGACAGCATCTCCACCCGCGTGACCCGGCCGTCCGGGTCCAGCCAGAGATTCACCTCCACCCGATAGCTGAGGTGGCGAATGTCCCGGTTTTCGCGCAGCTTCCGCTGGAAGGCGTAGGACAGGTACTGGCCGTAGGTGGCGTTGCCCGCCGCACCGGCGCCGGAGCCGCCCATGCCACCGCCGCTGCCGGCGCCGATGTTGAAGGCGTCGTTGCCGGCCTGGGCCTCGCCGTCGATCTGCATCGCCTCGGACAGGTCCTGGGACGGCGAAGGCGGCTCTTCCGGGGTGGGTTCCTCCACCGGCGTCGGCTCCTCGAGCACCGGCTCCGGTTCCACCTTCTCCTCCGGTTCGGGCTCCGGTTCCGGCTCCGGCTGTTCCTCCGGCGGCGGCGGTGGCGGCAATGGCACGATCATGTCCTGCTTGGGCACCTGACGGCGCACTCCGGCGGTCTGATTGGCCCAGTACCAGATCAACGCGCCTACCAGGGCCACCGCCAGCACCACGCCCAGGGTGGTGGCCACGGCGGTGACGCGGCGGTTGCGCGCGGCGTCCCGGCGGCTCGATTTCGGTGCTTGCTGTGGCATCTCGTTCCGGTCCGTCCGATCAGTTCTTGGGTTTGCCGGTAACCAGGCCGACCTGGGCCAGCTCCAGGCGGCGCAGGACGTCGAGCACCTCCACCACCTTCTGGTACTGCACCGCCGCGTCGCCGCGTACCACCACCGGGAAATCCGGATTGGTGGCCTTTTCCGTGCGCAGCCGGTCTTCCAGCTCGTCCAGCGTCACCGGGTAGGCGTCCAGGAAAATCTGGCCATCGTTGTTCACCGACACCGCCTTGGTCTTGGGCTCGGACAGGGACACCGAGGCACTGGCCTTGGGCAGGTCCACCTGAATGCCGGCCACCTGGGCGGTGGCGGTGAGGATGAACATCACCAGCACCACCATCAGCACATCCACCAACGGCGTGATGTTGATGCCATCCACCGGGCCGTCCTGTTCGTCGTCGTCCATGGAAGCCTTAACGGAAGCCATGCGGTTCTCCTTATTCCTTATGCCAGGGCGTCCCGGCGGCCGACCGGCAGGTCGTCCGCCACGGAGGGGGAGTGAGGGGAGCCGGCGCCACGCAGTTCCGCCAGCCGGGTCACGAACTCGTCCAGGAACACGCGCATGTCGGAGCTGATTTCCCGATTGCGGCCGTTCAGGCGGTTGTAGGCAAACAGCGCCGGGATGGCGACGAACAGACCCGCCGCCGTGGCCAGCAGGGCCGCGGCCATGCCCGGGGCCACCGCGTTGATGTTCACGTTGCCGGCCATGGCGGTACCCAGGAACACCACCATGATGCCCAGCACGGTACCCAGCAGGCCGATGTAGGGGCCGCCGGCGATGGCGTTGGAGAGCACGCCCAGGCGGTGGCCCAGGGCGCGGTTTTCATTGGTACGCACCGCGTCCATGGAGGCGCGGATGGCTTCCAGGGTTTCCGAGGAAATGCGGCCGGTGTCGGCGCCCTGCTCGCGGCGCACGCGCAGCTCGCGCACCGCCACCTGATAGAGCCGCCACAGGGACGAGTGCGCCAGACGCTCGCCCAGATCCCGGTCATCAGCCAGTATTTCCAGGCGGGTGCCAACACCGGCGAAGGCGTCGCGGAACTCGGCGTTGGCCTCGTCGGTACGACGGGCCTGGCGGAATTTCTGGAACATGACCACCCAGGTCTGCACCATCATCAGCGCCAGCACACCGATGATCACCCAGGCATCCACCGGCACCGAGGAGAGCAGGAACCCCAGGGCGCCGAAGCCAAACCCGGATTGCTCTTCGTCCACGCCGAACACCAGCAGCCGCGACTCCGGTCCCTGGGACAGGGCGCTGGCGCGCAGCAGGGCGGGGGACCGCTCCACCCGCGACAAGCGCACCTCGTCCATGGCGCCGGTGAAGCCGGCGGCGGGCGCCGGGACGGCCGGGGTTTCACCTCCCCCCGCCTCCGCCAAGGCGGCGTCGGTCGCACCTTCGCCGTTGCCTTCCCCGGTATTTTCCCCGGTACTGTCATTAGCGCCTTCAGCGCCACCTGCCACGCCCGTCCGGTAACCAGGCACGTCACCGCCCAGGGCGGCGACGCCGTTGAAGGCCGGCAGCGCCACCGCCATCTGGCCCGCCTGACGGCCATTGAGATACAGCGTTACACCCTGGGCGCCAGTGGTCACCGCCAGGTGCTGCCATTGGTCGGCGGCCAGCGGCTGGCCCCGCTCGCTGCGCTGGCCATTCACTTCCACGAAGGGCACGCCGTTGGCGATGCCGATCAGCAGGGCATTGCCGCCCTGGCGGCGGGCGTAGAGAAGCTGCTCGCCGGCGGCCTGGGGCGCCTTGATCCAGGCGCTGAAGCTGAAGGCGCCGCCGGCGGCCACCGCCAGGGACGGAGAAGCCGGCAGCATCAGCGGCTCACCGCTGAATTGCGCGGCCTGGGCGATCACGCCGGTGGTGGTGCCGGACACCGGGTTGGTGGAATCGTTGTTGTAGGCGGTGGCGTCATCGGCGCTGCCGCCCGGCGCGCCGTCGAAGTGATAAACGCCGGCGTAGTCGGCGTCGAATACCTGATTGCTGTCCGGCAGGGGCGCCTGCGGATTGCCGTAATACATCCAGATGTCCTGGCGGGCTCCGCCCTGGATCTCCGGCACGTCCACCCAGATGTAAGCCACCCCGAGCAGGGCATCGAAACTCTCGATGCGATGGTTGAGCACCGTTTCATCGTCACCGAGCACGAAGCGCAGGTCAGCGCCGTTTTCCTTGACGCCGTCGAAGCTGAAGTTGCCCGTGTGCAGGCGGACCAGCACTGGCATCCGCCCCACCCGCTCGGTGATAGCGGCGCCTTCCTGGGTGGTATCCACGGTGATCTGCTTGCGGTAGCTCCAGTCTTCCTGCCACCAGGCCTGGGCCAGAGCCGGCGCCAGCGCCCCCAGGCAGGAGAGAATGAGTATGAGTAGACGTTGTCGCATGGTCAGGCACTCCGAAAAAAAGCAATTGGGTCCGTTGTCGTTAAGGTCTTCATGGCACGGCGTTCAAAAGCGCGCGGTAACGCTGAAATGCACCCTGGGGTCGTACTTCTCGGTGTCGCCGGTTTCCGCCAGCGGGTAGCCCAGATCCACGGAGCCGCTGACGTAATCCCAAAGCTCGGCGCGGGCGCCGATGCCAACACTGGCCAGGTCGAAGCGGGCCTCCTGTTCCGGCAGCGGATCACGCAACTGCAACTGGGCCCCTTCCCCGAACACATGGAAGCGCAGCAGGCGCCAGGGGTTGCCGAACCAGCCGTCCAGGGAAGGGGTACGCAACTCCAGGCTGGCCAGGTAGCCGTCGTCGGCGGCCTGCTCGGCGGCCAGGTACCCGCGCACCGAGCCGGCGCCGCCCACGGCGAATTGCTCGTTGGAGATCAGCGGCCCGGAGGCCGCCTGGCCCCGTACCTTGCCCGCCAGCACCCAGTCCTTGAGCTGCCACTCCAGGTTGGCGTCCGCCTTGAGCACGGCGAAGTCCGGGCTCGCCTTGTAGCGCTTGTAATCGAATTCCCGCCAGCCACTGCCACCGGAGGGGATCTCGTCGGAGGCGGTCACCAGACTGAGGTTCAGAAAACCCTGGTAGTCGTCGGTGAAGAAGTAACCGTCGTAGGAGAAGGTAAAGGGCGCGTATTCCAACGGCACCTGGTCCTCGTCACCGCCGAAGCGCAGCGCCTCCTCGAAATCCTTGAAGTCGATGCCGGCGGTGAAGGAATGCCCCCAGGTCCCGTCGAAAGGCAGGCTGTACACCGCCGCGACGCCATAGGAGTGGCCCCGGCCCAGCACATTGGTGCCGCCCACCGTGGCCACGTCGCTGTCCGAGGTATAGCCGCTGAGCCGGGTGGACCAGCGATCGCTCAACGGCGCTTCGTAGCTGAAGGACCAGACCTCGGCGTTGTCGGTATTTTCCGGCGCGGTGAAAAAGGTCAGGGAGGCACTGTGGCCACGTTGCCAAAGGTTGGAATGGGACAAGGTGGCGACCGTGCGCAGCTTCTCGGTGTCGGCGCTGTAATCGTTGTTCAAGGTCAGGCTGGCGTTCCAGGGACGCTGATCCTCCACCGACAGGTCCACGTCCATGGTACCGGGTACTCGGCCTTCCTTGACCAGCGGCATGACCTGACGCTTGCCGGAGCGGTTGACCTTGGTGAGCTGTTCCTGGACCAGCTCGAAATCCGGCACCACGCCCCGGCTAAGCGCCGGCACTTCCTGGCGGATCGCCAGCGGCGAATGGTACTTGGCGCCCACCACCCGCACCCGTCCCACGGTGACTTCGGAAACCAGCAGATAGACCACCCCGCCGGACACCTTCTGCTCCGGGAGCTCCACGTACACCGATTGATAGCCCCGTTCCTGGTAGGCTTTCTGCAGGGCGGCGCGGGCGCTCTGAATGTCGCTCAGTGTCCGGTCCGGCCCGAGATACGGATACACCGCTTTTTCGATGGCGCGGTTATCCAGCACGGTGTTGCCGCGAACGATGTACTCCCGAATGGTAACGGTGGTGGTGGCCGCCTCCTGGGCGGCCAGCGGCGGGCTCAGCAACAGCAGAATAAAAAGCCACGCGCCCCCCTTGGTGATAAAACATGACGTTCTTCCGTGCGCATCAAACATGGGCAAAGGACTCGGCACTAAAAAAAGAGGCAGTGATTCAGTTAACAGTTTTAAGACGTGGCCCGCCCACCATGACCGAACTTTTGTCACCAAAAATTCATAACGCCGGTTAGAGGATTCCAACGGCGGACGCGAAAAAAGCCGCCGCCCTGCGAAGGGCGGCGGTCACCTGATTGCCGACCGTGTTCCGTCTTTGTTATGAATGGAATGCTCCGATCAACACAGAACAAGACTGTTTCAACGTGGCGAAACCGCATTCATTTCATAAAAAATTCATCCGGCTTGCGCGGCCCGACATTGTGGCGTCACCGGGATGGCGGCAAGGTAGGCCGGACCCGGAACAGGAAGGAATGAACCAGGATGGCGGCACGCCACGAACCCATGGGTCCGCGGTGCCTGGCGACGGCACTGGCGGGCATCGCCCTGCTGGCCACGCCGGCCGGGGCCGCCCCGAATGATGGCGGCGGAAACGACGACGCCCCGCCCTGCATCACCGTGGAGGTAAACGGCCAACGCGCCCTGCCCTATGAGTGCCTGCAGGAAAAAATGGCGCCGAGCCAGGCCGGCGAGCAGGTCAGGAACCGGCCACGGCTGAACGCCGAATCCGTAATTAACCAGTCACCCAACCGCAGCGGACAATTCAGCCGTTCCACCCTGCGTAACCGCATGGGCAACACCTTCGGACAGGGTGTCCGGCCGCAACGCCCAGCCCGGCGCGAAGCCCCTCCGCCCCTCCCGCGCTAACCCCCGACCAATCGATACCCCTGAAACCTCCTGGTGCGCCCCGCTCCCTATCCGTGCACCGCACCACCCACCACGCCAACCCCGCCGAACAAAAATCATCCTTTAAAATCAACATCTTGTGATCATTTTTTAGCCTCATTAATTTTGGCATAAATGCTGCTTAGACATGTATAACCACGGACAGAACCGAACCGGCACGTCCCGCCCTCCGGTTCCGCCCGTCCCCAGGAACAGCGACGACGGGAGGCTTTATGCAGCTCAGCCATTTCAAAACCCTGTGGGGGCATCCAGGCGACGCCGCCGACGCGGCGCGGCTGGCGGTGGACGCCAGCTTCCAGGGCCTGGAGGCACCATTACCGACGGACGACGGGGATCGCGACGCCCTGGGCCGCGCCCTGGCCGCCTACGGCCTGCGCTGGATTCAGGAAATCTGCACCGCCGGCAGCTATGTGCCGCGCCGCCAGGCCACGGTGGAGGAGCACCTGGCGGACTTCGAGGCGCAGTTGGCCACCGGTCGTGAACTGGGCGCCGAGTTCGCCAACGTGATGGGCGGCTGCGACGCCTGGTCCATCGACGACAGCGTGCGCTTCTTCTCCGAGGCCCAGGACATCGCCACCGGTCTGGGTGTCACCGCCAGCTTCGAAACCCATCGCGGGCGCAGCTTCTTCTGCCCCTGGAACACGGTGGCGATTCTGGAGCGCGTGCCGGAGCTGGCGGTGACCTGCGACTTCAGCCACTGGGCGGTGGTGTGCGAGCGCCTGCCGGACACCGAGTGGGACAGCATCGAGCGGGTCGCCGAGCAGGCGCTGCATGTGCACAGCCGGGTGGGCTACGACCAGGGGCCCCAGGTGCCACACCCCGGCGCGCCGGAGTTCGCCGGTGCCCTGGCCGCCCACCAGCGCTGCTGGGAAGCGGTGTGGTCGTCCCAGCGCCGGCGCGGCCTGGCGGAGACCACCATGACCCCGGAGTTCGGCCCCGATGGCTACCTGCACACCCTGCCGTTCACCGGCGCGCCGATCGCCGACCTGTGGGACCTGAACCGCTGGATCGCTGACTGCGAGCGCCGGCATTTCCAGCAATGGTCCGTGCCCCACGACCTGAAACGCCAGGCGGTTTGAGGAGGTTCCCATGGCAATGATCAAGCCCATGCCAATGATCGAGAAAGTACGCGCCAGCCTGCGCCACCCCGACGGCCTGGCGCCGAACGCGGCGGCGCTGGCCTACATCCTGCTCACCTATGTGGGCGGCTGGCTGCTGATGGCCCGGCCCGGTTGGCTGCTGCCCGCCCTGGGCGTATTGGCCTGCGCCCACGGCATGGTGGTGGCCGCCTATCTGATTCACGACTGCGCCCACAACGCCCTGTTCAAGAACACCGCCTACAACACCCGCCTGGGCAAGGCGCTGAACTGGATCGCCGGCGGCTGCTACGGCACCTACGAGGATCTGCGCTACAAGCATCTGCGCCACCACGTGGACAACGCCGACACCATCGCCTTCGATTACCGCGCCTGGCTGAAAGCTCACCCGCGCACCGAGAAGCTGGTGTTCGCCCTGGAATGGGCCTATGTGCCGGCGGTGGATTATCTGATGCACGCGGTGCTGATGGTGGCGCCCTTTATCGGCTACGGCGACCCGGCGCAGCGCAAGCGCACCGCCGCCGTGCTGCTGGTGCGTCTGAGCCTGCTCGCCGCCCTGGCGGTGTGGAGCCTGAAAGCGGTGCTGCTGTACTTCGTGGCCTATGCGTTGCTGCTTACGGTGTTGCGTTTTTTCGATGCCTTCCAGCACAACTACGACATCATCGCCACGCTCAACGACAAGGAAGCGCCGCTGCCGCACAAGGGCGACCGGGAGTACGAGGAGAGCAACACCTACACCAACCCGATCTCACGGCGCTGGCCGGCGCTCAACCTGCTGGTGCTGAATTTCTGCTACCACAACGCGCACCACACCAAGCCCACCCTGCCCTGGTACAAGCTGCCGGCGGCGCACCGTGAACTGTACGGCGATGACTTCGCCCGGACCCTGCCGTTCAAGGACCAATTGCGCAGCTATCACCGCCATCGTCTGGATGGCATCCACGCGGAGACCTACGGCCAGGTGGAAGCCACCCGGGCGATTCGCGAAGGCAGCGCCGTGCCGGTGTACGGCCTGAGTTTCCTGACCGCGTTCTGAGGAGGCCGGCGATGACCGCGTCACTACGGAATTCCATCACCACCGGCGACACGCCGGCCCGACCCACGGCACCGGCCCTGAAACGCCGCTGGCTGGATTTCGGTCAGCACCTGGACTGGCGCCGCCGCGTGTTGCTCGGGCTTACCGGCTGGCTGCTGTTCGTGTTCGGCTGGTATTTGGCCGCCCACGCCGGGCTGGCCTCCGAGCGACTGTTTCCCGGCCCGGTGGCGGTGGCGCGTGCCCTGATCGATCTGTTCATGGAGCAGGGCTTTCTCGGCGACGTGTTGTCCAGCATTCGCCGTATCCTGATCAGCTTCTCCCTGGCGGTAGCCATCGCCCTGCCCCTGGGTTTGCTAATGGGCGCCTTCGCGCGCATCGACGGCCTGCTCAATCCGCTACTGGGCGCCTTCCGTTACCTGCCGGCACCGGCATTCATTCCACTGCTGCTGATGTGGCTGGGCACCGGCGACAGCCAGAAGATCGCCCTGCTGCTGATCGGCGTGGTGTTCTTCTTGGCGATCATGCTCGCCGACGTTACCCGCCAGGTGCCGACGGCCTTCATCGAAACCGCCAAGACCCTGGGCGGTGGCCGCCGGGTAGTGCTGTGGACCGTGGTGTTCCGCCATTCCCTGCCCGGCTACCTGGACACCTGCCGGCAAATGCTGGCGGTGAGCTGGACCTATCTGGTGATCGCCGAAATCGTCGCTGCCACCGACGGCATCGGCGCCATGATGATGCGCGCCAAACGCTTCGTGCACGTGGACGACATCATGGCGGGCATCGTCACCATCGGTTTGCTGGGGCTGGCCTTCGACGCCCTGTTCCGTCTCGTTTATCGCTGGCGCTTCCCGTACCTGCGCGGGGAGCACCAGCGCTGATCCGTTTTCCCTTGCCAAGAGGCTTTTCATCATGCGACTGATCAAGCTGCTGTTACTGACCACCTCGCTGTGCCTGGTTTCCCTGGGCTCCGGCGCCGCCGAGCCGGTGCGCCTGTCCCTGTTTTCCTGGCCCGGTTACGGTTTCTGGTTCATCGCCCAGGAGAAAAATCTGGTGCCGGACCTGGATCTGGAAATCAGCGTCATCGAGGACCCCTACGAAAGCTTTTCCCTGATGACCTCCGGCGGCCTGGACGTCACCTCCAGCACCGCCGAGTACGGCCCCATCGCCGCCGACAAGGACGTGCCCATCAAGATGGTCACCTACACCAATCCCTCCTACGGCACCGACAAAATCGTGCTGGCCCCGGGGATAAACAGCGCCGAGGACCTGAAGGGCAAATCCGTGGCGGTGCTGGTGGGCGGCCTGACGCAGATTTTCATGGGCATCTGGCTGGAACAGAACGGTGTCAATTTCAATGACGTGGAGTACACCAACCTGATCATGGATGACGCCGTTGGCGCCCTGGTGGGCGGCAACGTGGCCGCCGCCGAATTCTGGGAACCGTTCGGGTCCCATGCCCTGGAAGCCCTGCCCGACGCTACCGTGGCCGCCACCTCCTCGGAAGGGGACTGGATTGAAACCGCCCTGCTCGGCGACGCCATGTACATGAGCGATGCCTTTCTGAAGGAACGCCCGGAGGCGGCCGCCAAGACCCTGGACGCCTACTTCAAGGCGGTGGCCTGGTGGAAGGAGCATCCCGCCGAGGGCAACAAGATCATCGCCAAACACCTGGGCTTCCCCCTGACCGACGTGGAAAAAGTGCTCGGCAAGGATGGCAAGATTTACAAGGGCGGCATCTGGGTGTTCGACGCCGCACAGGCCGCTCGCTTCATGGGCGTGGCCCCGGGTGATCTGCCGCTTGGCCTGAGCAACGGCCAGATCAGCCAGCATTGGGAAACCACCACCGACTGGTGGCTCAAGTTCGGCCTGGTGGACGAGCGCCACCCCATGGAAGCCGGTGTGAATCTGGCGCCACTGAAAGCCATTAGCGGCAATTAAAAGCCTTTACCAACCACTGAAGCCATGCTGACGGGAGCACCGCCATGAACACCGGTTCCGGTTTGATCCTCAAGGATGTCGGCAAGACCTTCCGCGCCGGCGGTCGTGATCCACGGGTGGCGCTGGAGGCTGTGTCCCTGCGCCTGCCACCGGGCCAGGTGGGCGTGCTACTGGGCCCGTCCGGCTGCGGCAAATCCACCCTGCTGCGCATGGTGGCGGGGCTGGAGGAACCCACCTCCGGCACCCTGTCGCTCAACGACCGACCGGTGACCGGGCCGGGCCGCGATCGCGGCATGGTGTTCCAGAGCTACACCTCCTTTCCATGGCTGACGGTGCGCCAGAACGTGGCCTACGGGCTGAAGATCACCGGCGACAGTTCCAGCCTGCGCGAAGGGGCGGTGGAACATTTCATCCAGGCGGTGCGCCTGGAGGACGTGGCCGACGCCTACCCCCATGAATTGTCCGGCGGCATGCGCCAGCGGGTGGCCATTGCCCGCACCCTGGCCAACCATCCGGAACTGCTGCTCATGGACGAGCCGTTCGGTGCCCTGGACCCGGAGACCCGCTGGCAAATGCAGGAGCTGCTGCTGGGCATCGTGCGCAAGGAGCGCACCACGGTGCTGCTGGTCTCCCACGACATCGAGGAAGCGCTCTACCTGGGCGACGTGGTGTTCTTCCTGTCCAGCCATCCGGGCCGGTTGCGGGAAGTGATCCGTCCGGATTTCAAGAAGGAGGTGCCCGCCGGAGACCGCGAGGCCTTGCTCGACCATCCGGAATACCGGCGGCTGGACATGCACATCCGGCGGCTGATGAGCGAGGAAGGCACTACCCGGGCGAGCCCAGTGGCGGAAGCGGCGGATCGCGGCTAAAGCCGCTCCTACGGTGTAAAGAATGGGGTAGGAGCGGCCGGGCGGCGATCCGCTTTAGCCGCGATATCTTTAAAGCTTCAACAACTCAATCAAGCGTCCGGTGAAGAACGGAATCTCTTCTTCCAGACTGAACAACCGCGGCGAGAACAACCAGGTCTGCGTCACCCCCATCAGATGGGTGTAGCACAGCAGGCCCAGTTCCTGGGCAGCGTGGTGACGCGGGATGTCCCCATCCCGCTGAGCCCGTTCCACCTGGGCGGCAAGCGCGGCCACCAGATCCCGGGTCAGCTTGCGCTCGCGGCGCAGGGTGTGATCCAGGTTGTTGGTAAGCTCGGTTTTGTTGAGGAAGATTTCGAAGGATTGGCGGTAACGGGTGTCCTCGACCAGCAGCCGCAGCCAGCGGTCGGCGAAGGCACCCAGCACCTCCAGCGGCGGACCATCGGCGTGGTGGGTTTCCTTGGTGAGCGCCAGCAAAGGGCCCTGGGACAGCAGCAATACCGCCTCGAACAACTCATCCTTGTTCTTGAAATGCCAGTAGATCGGCCCCCGGCTGAAGCCCGCCTGGGTGGCGATGTTGGCCAGAGTGGTGTTGGTGTAGCCGTTGCGGCTGAACAGCACCAAAGCGGCATCGAGAATCTTGAGCCGGGTTTGTTCGGCTTCTTCCTTGGTACGTCTCATTCGGGCAATCGCGCTCCGTACGGGCGGTGGGGGTCCGACAGGAAAGGGTAAAGCGCCTGGCGGTCACCGCCAAGCGCTCGCCGGGGGCTGCCGTGGTTCAGAACATTTTCAAATAACGGCGCACTTCCCAATCGGAGACCTGGTTGTGGTACTGCTCCCATTCATCCCGCTTGAAATCCACGAAGGTGTCGAACATCAAATCACCGAACACTTCCCGGGCCAGCGGGTCCGCCTCGAAGGCGTCCACCGCTTCGCCCAGGGTGCGCGGCAGCATCTCGATGCCCATCCCGCGAATCTCCGCGCGGCTGTAGTCGTTCATGTTCTCCCGGTGCGGCGCGCCGGGTTCCAGCTTCTCGCGAATACCTTCCAGGCCGGCGGCGAGCATCAGGGCCGCGCCCAGATAGGGGTTGCCGCCAATATCCGCGGCCCGGCATTCCACGCGGCCACCCTGGGAGGGAATGCGCAGCATGTTGGTGCGGTTGTTGTTGCCGTAGCAGCAATACACCGGCGCCCAGGTGGAGCCGGACATGGCGCCGCGCTGTACCAGCCGCTTGTAGCTGTTCACCGTGGGCGCGATCACCGCGCAGATGGCGCGGGCGTGTTTCAGCACCCCGGCGATAAAGTGATAGGCCAGCGGCGAGACGCCACAGCCATGGGGATCATCATCGCCGGCCTCGAACAGATTGCGACCGGTTTCCAGATCCGCCAGCGACATATTGAAGTGCGCGCCGCTGCCGGTGCGGTCGGCGAACGGTTTGGGCATGAAGCTGGCGAAGGCGCCGTGCTTGCGGGCGATCTCGTTGGCCATCATGCGGAAGTACACCAGCCGGTCCGCCATGTTCAGGGCATCGGTGTACATGAAATCGGTTTCAAACTGGCCGTTGGCGTCCTCATGGTCAAAGGAATACACGTCCCAGCCTTGGGCGTTCATGGCTTCCACGATTTCGCCGACGATCGGCAGGTTGTCCATCAGCGGGCGCGGGTCATAGCAGGGTTTTTCCAGATCGTCCCGGTCGCTGACCGGCGCGAAACCGCCATCATCACTGTCGCGAAACAGGAAGAATTCGGTTTCGATGCCAAGATTGAAGCCCAGCCCCAGTTCCGCCGCCGCTTCGAGCTGGCGCTTGAGAATGCCGCGCGAGCAGGCCTGGAACGGCTGGCCATTAAGATGCAGGTCGCTGGCGAACCACACCAGCTCCGGATTCCAGGCGCAGGGCGTGGCGGTGGCCGGGTCCGGCATGGCCGCCACTTCATCGTCGTTGATGTCCTGGGGCACGCCGTCCAGGGCCGCGCCGGTGTACAGTTCCGAGCCACTCAGCATGCGGTCCAGATGGGCCAGCGGCACGAACTTGCCCTTCACCACGCCGTGGATATCCACATAGCTGGCCATGGCGTACTTGGCGCCCTTGTCGAGCAGATCCCGGGCCAGATCGTCGGCACTCGGGACGGCGGCCACGGAAGGGCCGTTGGCTTTGGCGTTCATTATGTCTCTCCAGACGTTACCGCACGGAAAATAGGTACAGGCTTTGCATTCAATATACATGCCAGCTTGTATATATAATCCGGAGACCCACCCGTGACAGTGATCGAACGGCACATCCAACTCGGCGACTGGCCCCTGAAGAGCGGCGGCATGCTGCGCGACGCCCGCCTCACCGCCCTGCAGGCCGGCACCCTCAACGCGCGGCGCGACAATCTGGTGCTGATTCCCTGCTACTACGGGGGCACCGCCCGGGGCAGCCTGCCCCTTCTTGGTGCGGGCAGCCCCCTGGCCAGCGGCGATTACTGCGTGCTGTTGTTCGACCTGTTCGGCAATGGCGTCGCTTCCTCTCCCAGCAACGCCCATCCTTCCCAGCGCGGCCATCGCTTCCCGTTCGTGGCCCTGGAGGATAACGTGGCCGCCCAGGCCGCCGCCCTGGAGGCCTGGTTCGGCCCGGTGGAGATCGCCCTGGCCAGCGGCTGGTCCATGGGCGGCATGCAGTCCTATCAATGGGCGATTCGCTATCCGGAGCGGGTCCGGCGCCTGCTGCCGGTGTGCGCCACCGCCCGCTGCTGGCCCCACAACCGGGTGTTCCTGGACGGCGTACGCGCCGCCCTGAGAGCGGACGCCACCTTCAACGGCGGCGACTACCAACAACCACCGGAGGCCGGCCTGCGCGCCTTCGCCCGGGTCTACGCCGGCTGGGCCTACAGCCAGGCATTCTTCCGGCGCGGCCTGTATCGAAAGCTGGGCTTCGACAGCATCGAGGCGCTGCTGCGTTTCTGGGAGGAGGACCATCTGGCCCAGGACGCCAACGACCTGCTGGCGGTACTCGCCGCCTGGGAGACGGCGGACCCGTGCGACGGCGACCTGGCCACCGCCCTGGGCGCGATCCGCGCCCGCGCCCTGATCCTGCCGTCGCGTAGCGACCTCTATTTCACCGTGGACGACGCCCGCCACGAAGCCGGGCTGATCCCCGGCGCCAGCCTGGAAGTCCTGGACTCGGACCTGGGCCACGCCGCCGGCGCCCCGGGCCGCGACCCCGCCAGCACCGCCGCCTGGTTCCAGGCCATGGCGCGCCTGCTGGCGGCGGCCTCATAACCCGGATCGATACGGATACGCCCCAGGAGGGGTTATCGCTCCGGGTCGCGGTGGGCCACTTCGGTGCCGTCGTTGGCGTCGGCGGGGAAGTCGAAGTAGGCGGCATATTGGTTATGGAAGCGTTTAAGCTCGTCGCTGGCCAGTTGCCCCTTGGTGGGCAGCGATACTTTCATGGCGTTCACCGGCCGGCCGTTCATGCGCAGCTCGTAGTGCAGGTGCGGCCCGGTACTGCGCCCGGTGTTGCCACTCAGGGCGATCACCTGGCCCTGGCGGACGGTGTCGCCGGGGTGCACGCTCACCTTGCTCAGGTGCATGTAGCGGGTCTGATAACCATTGCCGTGATCGAGCACGACATAGTTGCCGGCCAGCAGGCCACGGGTAACGCGGCGCACCACGCCGTCCGCCGGCGCTTCCACCGGCGAACCGGAGGGCATGGCGAAGTCGGTGCCATAGTGAGGACTGATGCGGCCGGTGATCGGATGGTGGCGGTGCAGGTTGAACGGTGAACTGATCCGGTAGCGGTGTGACTCGGCGAACGGGTGGCGCCAGAAGCTGGGCAGCAGGCTGGTGCCATCGGGCCGGTAGAAACGGTCGTCGTCGAAACGGGCGGCGCTGGCTTGAAGGCGGGCGCCCTCATAGTCGAAGCCCATCAGCCTGGCGGAGTAAGCGCGCTCGCCGCCGTCCAGGCGTTCCACGTCCACCAGCAGGGAGAAACGGTCGCCACGGCGGGCCTGGCGGGACAGCGGCAGCAACTCGGCGAGCTGCGCGCTCACCGATCCGGCGGCGCCAGCGAGGGCCGGTTGGCCGGCCAGAGCCGCCGCCAGGGAAGTGCGGATGATGCCAGCCACGCGCACCCGGTGGTGGGCACGCTCTTTTTCCAGCACCTGGCCGTGGATGGCGTCGCCGTCCAGATCCCATTGGTAACCCCGGGCATCGCTTTCCCACAGCCGCAGGGCCAACAGGCGGCCATCACTGTCGGCGCGCCATTCCAGGTGCTGGCCCGGGCGCAGACGGTTGAGCCGCTGGCCCTGATCGGCGTCCTCGATAAGCCGGTAGAGAGTGGCCGTGGGCAGTTGCCATTGTTCCTTCCACAGATGGGTCAGCAGATCGCCCTGCTGAATGGTGTAGTGCTCCCAGGGCAGCGGCGCCGGGGTCGGGTCCAGGTTGTGGAAATCGGTGTCGGCGGCCAGCCGCAACAGCGCCTGGTCGGTCATCGGCGGCGGTTCCGGACGCGGGTGGTAACGCCACCAGAATGCCACCGACAGGGCGATCAACAGCGGTGGCAACACAATGGAAAACGGTGAGCGGGACATGGCATTCCCCCGGGGCCGATGACGGAAGACGGTGTAAGGATCGGCTGATGTTATAGTATTACACCGCCAATTTGAACGCGCCGTCGCCGTTTCAGAGTGTGCTCAGGTCCACGCTCACATGGGCGGCCACCACCTTCCAGCCATCCGCGAAGCGCACCCAGGTCTGCATCTGCCGCCCCACCCGCTCGGTGACGCCGTCACGGAATTGGGTGCTGACCGTGGCGTAGTCGTCACCGAAGGTGGTGATCACGGTATTGAACAGTTTGCGGCCCGGGCCCACCGGCTGGCACTGGCGCCGGTAGCGGGCGATTTGCTCGCCGCCATGCAGGTTCTCCGCCACGCCGTAGCGTACCGTGGCGGCGTGATCCCAGAAGTAGCCATCCAGCACCTCCAGGTTGTTATCCAGTAGCGCCCGCTCGTAATCCTCGAAGGCGGTGCGTACTTCCGCCACCATCCGGGGCAGGTTGATTTCCGGTGAAGCCGTCATATCAGGATTCCTTTTTCGTGGCCTGTGTCAGGGCCACGTCCAGGGCGGCCAGACCGGCCACCTGGCCGACGATGCCACCCTGGGCCGTGACCATTTCCAGGGTGGCCCGTTTGAATTCGGGGAAATAACTTTCCGTGACATCCTCGATCAGCAGGCCGCGATAGCCTCGGTCGCAGGCTTCGCGCATGCTGGTCTGCACGCACACTTCGGTGGTGACGCCGGCGAACAACAACGCCTCGATGCCGGCCTCGCGCAGCCGCCGGTCCAGGCCGGTGGCGTAAAACATGCCCTTGCCCGGCTTGTCGATCACCCATTCGCCGTCCAGCGGCGCCAGCTCCGGCACGATCTGGTTGCCCGGCTCGCCGCGCACCAGGATGCGGCCCATCGGCCCCGGGTCACCGATGCGCAGACCGGGCTTGCCCTGTTGGTGTTTGGCCGGCGGGCAATCGGACAGGTCCGGGGCGTGGGATTCACGGGTGTGAATCACGGTGAGACCGTGGCGGCGCGCCAGCGCCAGCAGCTCCGCCACCGCCGGAATGATGGCGCGCAGAGGCGTCACGTCGTTGCCCAGGGCGGCGCCGAAACCGCCCGGGTCGAGGAAGTCCCGCTGCATGTCGATCACCACCAGGGCGGTGGTGGCCGGCTCGAACCGGTAAGCGCCGGGGCGCGCCTCCACCTCGATCATGACGCCGCCCGCTCGCCGCCGCCGGCCATGTGCGCGCCCAGCTCGGCGCGGTCGGCCCGGCCCGCCGGGGCCTCGAACACCAGCTCGCCGTCGTGGATCACCAGGATGCGGTCCGCCAGTTCCAGCAGTTCGTCCAGGTCCTCGCTGAGCAGCAGCACGGCGGCGCCCCGGTTGCGGGCGTCCATCAGCCGCTGGTGGATCATCGCCACGGAGGCGAAGTCGAGACCGAACACCGGGTTGGACACGATCAGCACGCGCACCTCCTCGGTGAGCTCCCGGGCCAGTACCGCGCGCTGCACGTTGCCGCCGGAGAGGGTGCCGATGGGCCGGTCCGGGTCCGGCGGCGTGACCTGGAAACGCTCGATCAGGCCACGGGCCTGCTCGCGGATCACCCGGCGGCTGACCCGCCAGCCCTGGCGGCGGATCGGCGCCTGATCGAAACTGCGCAGGGCCAGGTTCTCCGCCACCGACATGCTCGCCACGCTGGCGTTACGCAGCGGCTCCTCGGGCAGGCTGTGCACGCCCCGGTCGAGCATTTCCCGGCGGCTGGCATGGTAGGGCTCGCCGTGCACGCGCACCGCGCCGGCTTCCCGTTTGCGCTGGCCCAGCAGGGCCTCGGTGAGCTCCCGCTGGCCGTTGCCGGAGATGCCGGCCACGCCCAGGATCTCCCCGGGCCGCACCACGAAGGAGGCGCCGTGCACGGCGCGCACGCCCTTGTCGTTGTTTACCTCCAGGCCGGCCACTTCCAGGGCCGGCCCGCGATCCGGGTCCACCGGCGGTCGTTCGCCGGCCACGGTGCGGTCGTCGCTGCGCCCCATCATCCATTCGGCCAGCGCCTCCGGGCTGGTGTCCGCCACCTTGCAGCTGCCCACCAGGGCGCCTTTGCGCAGCACGGTGACGTCGTCGGCGAAGGCGGTTACCTCGCGGAATTTATGGGTGATCATCAGCACCGACACCTGGCCGTCGTGGGCCAGATCGCGCATCAGCCCCAAGACTTCATCCGCTTCCTGGGGGGTGAGCACCGAGGTGGGTTCGTCGAGAATGATCAGGCGCCGGTCCAGATACAGCTGCTTGAGGATTTCCAGCTTCTGTTTTTCGCCGGCGGCCAGGGCCGCCACCGGCCGGTCCGGGTCCAGCTTGAACGGCATTCCGTCCATGAAGGCGCTCAGCCGTTCGCGCTCCGCCTTCCAGTGAATGCGCGCCGGCAGATCGCCCCGCGCCAGCACCAGGTTCTCGGCCACGGTGAGCCCGGGGGCCACGGTGAAATGCTGGTACACCATGCCGATGCCCAGGCCGTGGGCGTCCCGGGGCAAACGCACGGCGTACTCCCGGTCGTCCACCAGGATGTTGCCCTCGTCCAGGGGCGAGTAGCCCACCAGCCCCTTCACCAGGGTGCTCTTGCCGGCGCCGTTCTCGCCCAGCAGGGCGTGCACGGTGCCGGCGCGCACCGTCAGGGACACCTTGTCCAGGGCCCGGAACGTGCCGAAGGTCTTGCTGGCGCCGATGGTTTCCAGCTTCAGGGCACGCATGGTCACAGTGCTCCCAGGCCGTCCAGCAGGGCCTTGGAATCGGCCACGCTGCCGAACACGCCGCCCTGCATTTTCACCATCTTGATGGCGGCGTCATGGTTGCCTTGAT
The DNA here is from genome assembly GCF_016785095.1 of Alloalcanivorax marinus. GTDB lineage: Bacteria > Pseudomonadota > Gammaproteobacteria > Pseudomonadales > Alcanivoracaceae > Alloalcanivorax > Alloalcanivorax marinus_A. The sequence goes on from NZ_JAEKJB010000015.1 coordinate 250,166, forward strand.
CGGTGGCGCCGCAGCAGTCCTCCAGCAGCAGGCATTCGAAGCCCCGGTCGTTGGCTTCGCGCATGGTGGTGTGCACGCATACGTCCGTGGTGATGCCGGTGAGAATAATGTTGTCGATGCCCCTGGTGTTCAGAATCAGCTCCAGGTCGGTGGCGCAGAACGAGCCCTTGCCGGGCTTGTCGATGATCACCTCGCCGTCCAGGGGCGCCAGTTCCGGAATGATGTCCCAGCCCGGTTCGCCGCGTACCAGGATGCGGCCACAGGGGCCGGCGTCACCGATGCCGGCGCCGATCCGTTGCGAGCGCCAGCGTTTGTTGGCGGGCAGGTCGGCCAGATCCGGGCGGTGCCCTTCGCGGGTATGGATGATCATGAAGCCTCGTTCGCGCAGGGCCGCCAGCACGCTTTTGATCGGCTCGATGGGCGCCCGGGTCAGGGACAGGTCGTAGCCCATGCTGTCCACGTAACCGCCCTTGCCGCAAAAGTCGGTCTGCATGTCGATGACGATCAACGCCGTGTTGTCCGGGCGCAGGTCGCCGTTGTACGGCCAGGGGTAGGGATCGGCGGTGATGAAGTGCTCGCTCATATCAATGCTCTCCTGGCGTGTAGGTCCGTTCCGGCGGTTCGAAACCGAAGGCGCTGCCGTCGGTGTGTTTCACCTTGTCTTCCCAGGGCAGCCGGTAACGGCCCGCCGCCAGGTCACGCATATAGGTGTAGGGGCAATCGCCGGCGCCGCCTTTCACCGCCACGTAGCCACGGTGACCGAACTGGTAGATGTTGTTCTCCACGCCCCAGTGCTCGCGCGCTTCGCGCACCAGGTCCGGACGCAGCTCGCAGCACACGATTTCGTCGGCACGGCCACCGCCTTCCACCAGCGGCACGCCGTCGAAATCGACGAACATGGCCTCGCCCATGGAATCGAAGGTGCCGTCTGAGCCGCACATACAAACGCTGGCGGTCTGCATCAGGTTGGTGAAGGCGTTGGCCTGGTTGGTGATCTTCCAGGAGTGGCGGATCGGCGCCGTGTAGCCGGCGGTGCGGATCATGATTTCCGCGCCCTTGTAGGCGCACTCCCGGGCCATCTCCGGGAACATGCCGTCGTGACAGATGATCAGCGCCAGGGTGGAACCGTTGGGCCCCTCGCACACCGGGATGCCCTGGTCGCCGGGCTCCCAGGGTTCCACCGGCACCCAGGGGTGCATCTTGCGGTAGTAGAGTTTCAGCGCGCCGGTGTCGTCGATGATCAGACCGGAATTGAACGGGTTGCCGTTGGGGTTGGCCTCCATGATCGAGAAGCAGCCCCAGATTTTGTGATCGACGCAGGCCTGCTTGAGCGCCGCCACTTCCGGGCCGTCCAGGTCGCACATGATGTCCGGCGAGGTGTCCATGGACAGGCCGTGCAGGGAATATTCCGGAAACACGATCAGATCCATCTCCGGCATGGAGCGCCGGGCCTTGCCGATCATCTCGATGACGCGCTGCGTCTGTTGCCAAAGCTGATCCCGGGTGCGCGGATCGGGCAGCGCCAGTTGCGCCAGCCCCATCACCACGCCGTTGGGGGTTTTGTTCAAACCGGAGAGTCCGCTGGACATGGGAATACCTTCTCTCGTCGGGTTATCGGTTCAGGCTGAGTTCGCCGGGCGCGCCACTGAGGGTTCGGTCCGGCCGGCAGGTGATCACCATCACCGCCAGGGTCAGCACATAAGGAATGGCGTTGAACAGGTAGTAGCCCCAGCCAATGCCGATGGCCTGCAGGGCCGGGCCCACGGCGCCGGCGGCACCGAACAGCAACGCCGCCCACAGACAGTTAATCGGTTGCCAGCGGGCGAAGATCACCAGTGCCACCGCCATCAGGCCCTGGCCGCTGGACAGGCCCTCGTTCCAACTGCCCGGGTAGTACAGCGACAAATAGGCGCCGCCCACGCCGGCCAGGAAGCCGCCCACGCCGGTGGCCACGATGCGCACCCCGGCGGGCCGGTAACCGAGCGCCTGGGCGGAGTCCTCGTGGTCACCCACCAGCCGCAGCACCAGCCCCCAGCGGGTGCCGCGCAGGCCCCAATGCAGCACCAACGCCAGCGCCACGCCGATAAAGAACAGCACATTGACGTTGAGCGCCGAGCGCACCCGGGTGTCGTCGCTCCAGCCGCCCAGGGGAATGGACGGCAGCATGGGCGCGCTGGGTTGAATGAAATCCTTGCCCAGGAAGAACGCCAGGCCGGTGCCGAACAGAATCAGGGCAATACCGAAGGCGATGTCGTTGACCCGGGGTAGCGAGCAGATCACGCCGTGCACCAGCCCCAGACACAGGCCGGCGCCACCGGCGGCGAGCACCCCCAGCCAGGGCGAACCGGACAGGTAGGACACCGCGTAGCCGGTCATGGCGCCGGTGACCAGGATGCCTTCCAGGCCCAGGTTGATGCGCCCGCCTTTTTCGGTGAGGCATTCCCCCAGGCTGACGAACAGAAAGGGCGTGCCCACGCGGATGGCACCGGCCAGCAGCGCCAGCAGGAAGATCGACAGGTCGGACTCAACCATGGCTGGTTTCTCCTTTTTCCTCGAGCCCGGCGCGCGGCGCCGCGATCCAGTGCCCGCGCAGCCACAGGCGCCAGTCGCCGGTGCGGCGGGTCAGGGTTTCCCAGGCCAGCAGGTTGATGAACAGCATGCCCTGCAGAATCAGGGTGGTAGCGTCGGGCAATCCCAGGCGCCGTTGCAGCAGGCCGCCACTGGCTTCCAGACCACCCAGCAGGATCGCGCAGGCGATGATGGCGAGCGGATTGTGGCGGGCGGCGAAAGCCACCAGGATGCCGGCGGTGCCGTAGCCGGAGATCAGCGCGGTGTTGGCGCTGCCCTGCACCGCGCTCACCTCGAACATGCCCGCCAGACCGGCGGCGCCGCCGCCCAGAACGCAGGTAAGCAGCACCAGCCGGTCCACCGGCAGCCCCAGCATGCGCGGCGTGCGCGGGTTGCCACCCACCACCCGCAGGGCGAAGCCGATCACGCTGTAGCGCACCAGTACCCAGGCCAGCACGCAGGCGACGATGCCCGCCACCAGGCCCCAGTGCACATAGAAGCTGTCGCTGATCACGCCGATCTGATAGCTGCTATCCAGTGGCGGCGTGGACGGTTTGTTGAGGCTGTTGGGATCACGCAACGGCCCTTCCACCAGATGCCGGAAAATCGCCAGACCAATGTAGGAAAGCAGCAGGCTGCCGATGGTCTCGTTGACGCCGCGCTTCTGGCGCAGCCAGCCGCTCAGACCGATCCACAGCCCGCCGGCCAGCATCGAGGCCACGCCCATGGCGATCAGCATCGGCCAGGCCGGCAGCGCCGGCAGCCACAGCGGCGTCACCGCCGCCGCCAGGCCACCCAGCACCAGCGCGCCCTCGCCGCCAATGATGATCAGCCCGGCGCGGGCCGGCAGCGCCACGCACAGCGCCGTGAGCATCAGCGGCGCGGCCCGCATCAGGGTGTTTTCCCAGGCGAACAGCGAACCGAAAGCGCCTTCGAACACCAGCGGCCCGGCCTGCCAGGCGGGCCGGCCCTGGATCAGCAGGAAGGCGATGAACAGCACCGCCGTGGTGACCAGGGCGCACAGCGTGGGCAGGGCCGGCAGCAGCAGCACGCCGGCCCGCCCCAGCCAGGGTTTCAGCATGACGGGCTCCCGCTAACGCGCGCTCGCTCAGATCTGGCCACGCACGCCCTCCACCAGGTAGTCCATGCGCTCCAGTTCCACGGCGGTTTGTTTGTAGTCGGTGCCGTCCGGGATCACGATCTCGCCGCCGTTGTTCTTCAGCGGGCCGCCGAAGATCACGAAGTCGCCGCTCATCATTTCCGCCTTCACCGCGTCGGCGTTCTTCTTCGCCTCGGCGCTGACCTTGGGTCCGTAGGGAGAGGTTTTCACGAAGCCTTCTTTCAGGCCGCCGCGCAGGAAGTTGATCATCGGCTCGCCGGCCTGGGCCGCCTGCACGTGTTTCTTGTACGGCGTGACCCAATTCCATTCGGCACCGGTGAGATAGCCTTCCGGAGCCAGCGCCGCCTGGCTGGCGTGGTAGCCGCAGGTCATCACGCCGCGCTTCTCGGCGGTTTCCACCAGCACCTTGGGGCCGTCCACATGGCAGGTGAGCACGTCGCAGCCGCTGTCGATCAGGCTGTTGGCGGCTTCCGCTTCCTTCACCGGCAATGACCAGTCACCGGTGAAGATCACCGAGGTGGTGATGTCCGGGTTCACCGAGCGCGCACCCAGGGTGAAGGCGTTCAGGTTGCGCAGCACCTGGGGAATGGGCTTGGCGGCGATGAAACCGAGCTTGGCGGACTTGCTCATATGGCCGGCCACCACGCCGTTCAGGTACTGAGCTTCATCGATGTAACCGAAGAAGCTGCCCACGTTCATCGGGTGCTTGCCCTCTTCCCAGAGACCGCCGCAGTGGGCAAAGCGCACATCGGAAAAGCGCCGCGCCACCTTCAGCACGTGCGGGTCGAAGTAACCGAACGAGGTGGGGAAGATCAGGCTGGCGCCGTCCTGGCGGATCATCGCTTCCATGGCCCGTTGCACGGCCACGGTTTCCGGTACGTTCTCCTGCTCCACCACCTTGATGCCGGGCATTTGCTTGATCACCGCGGCGGCTTCCGCGTGGGACTGGTTGTAGCCGAAGTCATCCCGCGCGCCCACGTACAGAAAGCCCACGGTGAGGTCGCCGCCACCGGCGGCGCGCAGCAGGTTCACGGGCAAGGCGGCGGAGGCACCGAGGAGGCCGGCGGCCTTGAGGAAATCACGACGCTTGAGTTGAGACATTGAGCTGTCCTTTAACGCTGGGCGCGCCGGTAAACGGCGCGGGGAGGGTTGGAGTGCATCCTGGAATGCATGTTGGTATACAAGTAGCAGTGTTCATGCCAAATCATGAAAACCCTGTTTTCACAGGGCTTTCAGACGCCCCCCCTCCCACTCAGCCCGGCACTGCCGGCACCGCTTGTGTGCAAGAAAGCGGTTTCCGCACCACCGGCGGGCACGGCAATCAGCCGCGCACCGCCCAGAAGGTAAGCCGCCGCTCCAGCCATTCGAACGCCTGGTACAGCACGATGCCCATGGCGCCCACCACCACCAGGCCGGCGAACACCAGCGGCACCTCGAAGCGGCTGCCGGTGGTGGTTTCCAGGGCGACGCTGCCGCCACTGGGCACGGTCAGGGAGATGTCCACCACCGCCGGCGTTTCACTGCGCGCGTAACACAGGGTGGCGTTGTCCAGTTCGATGAAACCTTCGCTCATTACGGTTTCTCCACGATCACCGCCAGCGGGCCGCCGCCGTCCGGGCCCTGGTGTTCGGCGCCGCCGGACACGAACAGCGCCAGGTCGCCGGTGCGCCCACCCAGCACGCCACCCACCAGGGCGCGGGCATGACGGGTGGCGTTGATGTCGCTGTCGTCCCACATGGTGTGGCGGTGGCCACGTATTTCACCGCTGCGCGACGGCTCCGCCTTGGCCAGAAGAGCGCGCAGCTCGCCGCCGCCCAGGGGCGCCAGGGCACGATCCAGGGCATCGCCATCCAGAGCGTCGGCCATCACGTCGTGGCCGATGCGCAGGGTCGGGTCCCAGCCCGGGGCGTTGCCCAGTACCAGGATTTCGTTGCGCATCAGTTCGATGCCGGCGGAGGTGCTGGCGCGACCGGACCACAGTGCATGGTCATGGCAGATGGCGGCGTCGCTGAGCGACGCCTCCTCCACCTCGCCCAGGGCCAGGGCCACGCCCAGGGCCGAGGCGCCCCGGGAATAGCCCATGGATTCGTAGGTGTCGGTGGTGGCCACGGTGGCGCCGCGCAGGCGGGCGTCCTCGCAGCGGGCGGCGGTGAGCAGCGGGCATTTGATTTGCACGTAGTGCACGTCCCCGGCCCGTTCGATGCCGGCCTTGGCCATGGCCCTTCGTACCGCTTCGGCGGTGGCGCGCACCTGGTCCATGCGGCCGATTTGCTCCGGGGCGAACGCCTCGGAGAAGGCGATGCCCGCCGCCAGGCCCGGCTGCCCCGGCGCCGGCGAGGCGGCGTCGTCCACCTCGAACACCAGCCAGTGCGGCGACAGGCCGCCCTCGGTGCCACCGGACATGACGAAGGCAATGCGCTCGGCCACGGCGTTCTCGGGCAGCGCCAGGCGCTCGGCGAAAAAGCGCTTGAGCACGGTGGTGGCGAAGGCGCGGGTAAAGTCGTTAACGCAGCCGTTGCCCTCGGTCTTGCCGAGCACCGCCACCACCCGTTCCGGGTGCAGGCGACCGTCGGCCAGGGCCTCGCGCAGCGGCGTCAAATCGTCCGGGCCGGCGCATGGGAAACGATGGACTCGGGTTCTCATGGCGCCACGCTCCGGTCTTTCAGGGCGTCCAGGAATTCACCATCGAACACCTGCTCCGGCGCCGGCGGGTTGTCCAATTGCAGGGCTTGCGCCACCACATCGATGGACGCGGCCAGCCGCTCCGGGTCCACGGCGCCCAGGCCGTTTTGCTTCACTTCCTCGGTGATCAGCTGGTTATCGATCAGAAAGCGCATGCGCTGCTCTTCCAGCTGCACATTGATCAGGCTGTCTTTCTTGCGCAGCGCCTGGGCGGCGGCCAGCGGGTCATCGATGCTGGCCTTGAGGCCGCGATGACTGGCGCGCACCAGGCCCTGGACCACCTCCGGCTCCTCCTCGATCATGCGCTCGGTAACGATCAGGCCATTGCTGTACAGCGGCACGCCGTAGTCGGAGTAATAGAAGATGCGGATGTCATCCTCGTCGATGCCGAGCTTGAGCAGGTTCGGCACCGCGCTGGGCGGAAAGCCGGCGATGGCATCCACCTTGCCCTGCACCAGCATGGCTTCGCGCAGGTTGGGGGCCACGTTCTCGAAGCGGATGGCGTCGCTGTTCAGGTCGGCGGCCTCGGCGAACAGCGGGAACATGCGGTAGGCGGAATCGTTGGCCGGCGCGCCAATCGCCTTGCCTTCCAATTGTTTCGGCGTCTCGATACCGGATTCCTTGAGGGTAATGATCGCCAGCGGGGGCCGGTTGTAGATCATGTACACCATGCGCTGGCGGTTATCCGGATGGCGGGCGTTGAATTCGATCAGGGTGTTGATGTCGCCGAAGCCGGCCTCGTAGCTGCCGCCGGCGATGCGCGTGATCACCGCCGAGGAGCCCTCACCGGCGTCCACGGTGACGTCCAGGCCCTCTTCCTCGAAATAACCACGCTGGGCGGCCAGCACGAAGGGCGCGTTGGAGGCTTCGAAGGCCCAGTTGGCGGTGAAGCGCACCTCGCGCTCGGCGCGGGCGGCGGACGCCAGCGACAGGCTCAGCGCCGCCAGCAGCCCTAGGAAGAAAAAGACGGGCCGGGGACGGCCCGCGGACGGTAACAAAGCGGTTCTCGGTTGCATGGAAATCTCTCTCCTCGCGCCCGGCCCCATGCCTGGGCGTTCAATGCGAGGCAAGATAGAATTCCCGGAGCGAAGCCGACCAGCGTTATTTTTACCGCATAGCGCTGCCTTTTCGGCATCACTCCCTCGGACAACGCCGGACCATGCCCCATGCAGAACATCCGCTTTCTTCGCTACATCGACGCGGTCGCCCGCAGCGGCTCGATCCGCAAGGCCGCCGAGCAATTGAACGTGGTGTCCTCGGCGGTGAACCGCCGCATCCTGGACATCGAGGAACAGATCGGCACGCCCCTGTTCGAGCGCCGCGCCCGGGGCGTGCGGCTCACCGCCGCCGGCGAGCTGTTCGTGGCCTACGCCCGCAAGCAGATGGCGGAGCTGGAACGCACCCTCTCGGAAATCGAGGACCTGCGCAGCCTGCGCCGGGGCGAGGTGCGCATCGCCGCCATCGAGGGCATGGCGGCGGAAATGCTGCCCCGGGCCATCCATACCTTCCAGAAGACGCACCCGAAGATCCGCTTCACCACCTTTATTTGCGGGCGCGAGGAGGTTTATCAGTACCTGAAGGAATTCCGCGCCGACATCGGCCTGGTGTTCAACCCGCCGCCGGACCCGGAGATACGCACCTTGATGGATGTGGAGCAGCGGCTGTGCGCTTTCGTGTCGCCGGACCATCCGCTCACTGATCGGGACAAGGTGCGGCTGTCCGATTGCGTGGCCTATCCGCTGGCGCTGCCGGACCGCACCCTGGGCGGGCGCGCCTTGCTGGACGAATTCCTGGCGCGGCGTTCGCTGCGTCTGGAGGCGGCGCTGGAGTCCAACTCCTTCGAGATGATGCGCAACTTCGCGGTGAAGAGCGGCGGCGTGTGTTTTCAGATTCAGATCGGCATGCCGCCTTCGCATCTGCCCGGCGGCATGCGCGCCCTGCCGCTGGCGGATCGGGGGTTGAGCCGGGGGCGGCTGGTGTTGGGCATGGAGCATTCCCGGGCGCTGCCGGTGGCCACCGCCCGGTTCGTGGAGCACCTCAAGAACGAGCTGGCCGACGCCGTCGGCTGAATGCCGGGGTGCGCGCGTCCCGGTGTGACGTCTCGGTGTGACGTCTTGGTGCGGGCCCTCCATCTGGGACGCGTCTCGGTGTGGGCCCCTTTCCGGGAACGTCGTGAATCCGTCCCTGGAGACTCCCGGTCAAACATCCTGTTTGACAGGGTCCCGGAAAGGGGCCCACACCGAGACGCTTCGAGGTAGCGTCCCGCGCGGCTCCGTAGGATGCCGTCGCCAGTTGGATATGGCTGTAGGAGCGACCGGGCGGCGTTCCGCTTCAGTCGCGATGAAGATGGCACGGCGTGGATCGCGACTAAAGCGGAACGCCGCCCGGTCGCTCCTACAACTTCCATCCCAGGCCCGAAGAAACCCGTCGCGTTGAGGATCACCGGTCAGGCCGCCGCCCATGGCCGCACAAAAACGGTGCCGGGCGCCCCGTGATGAAGCAGAAAGTAGCAGCTTCGCTCTCGGTCGCGAATCTAACCGGCCACCGCCATCGCCCGTGAACACTGGCCCCGGGACGTTCGCCGACAAGCTGGCACCGGCCTTGCACCGTCCAGCATACCTACTGGTATACAACGAGGTATGCGAACGTGCTTGGCTGGACCATCGATCAATGGCGCTCCGCCTACCGGCGTAAAAAGCTGACGCCGGTTGCCGCCATGAAGGCGCTGTCCGCGCAACTGCAGGACAGCGAACGGGCTCTCTGGATTCACCTGCTCGACGAATCCAGTCTGCTCGCCCAGGCGGAGCGCCTCAGCGATCCGTCCCTGCCTCTGTACGGCGTGCCCTTCGCGGTGAAGGACAACATCGACGTGGGCAGCCTGCCCACTACCGCCGCCTGCCCGGCCTACGCCTATACCGCCAAGGAAACCGCCCCGGCGGTGCAGGCGCTGCTCGACGCCGGCGCCATCCTGGTGGGCAAGACCAATCTGGATCAGCTCGCCACCGGCCTGGTGGGGGTGCGTTCGCCCTACGGCGAGGTGCCCAACCCGTTCAATGGCGACTATGTCACCGGCGGTTCCAGTTCCGGTTCCGCCGCCGTGGTCAGCCTGGGGCTGGTGCCCTTCGCGCTGGGCACCGACACCGCCGGTTCCGGCCGGGTGCCGGCGGCGCTCACCAACATCGTCGGCCTGAAGCCCACCAAGGGCAGCATGAGCACCCGGGGCGTGGTGCCCGCCTGCCGCACCCTGGATTGCATCAGCGTGTTCGCGGTGAGCGTGGACGACGCGGAGACCGTGTTCGATATTTATAAGGGCTACGACGAACGGGACGGCTACGCCCGCCATGCGCCCTCCGGCGTGCCCACCGCCCTGCCGGAAAAACCCCGCCTGGGCGTGCCCACGGAGACGCCCTGGTTCGGCGACGACCAGGCCGCCGCCGCCTGGCAACGGCAACTGGAGGAACTGGACGCCATCGCCGAGCTGGTGCCCATGGACCTGGAGGTGCTCCACGAGGCCGCCCGCCTGCTCTACCAGGGCCCCTGGGTGGCGGAGCGCTATACCGTGGCCGAGCCGTTGCTGGATCAACCCGACGCCCTGCTGCCGGTGATCCGCGACATTATTCTGCCGGCCCGGGACATGAGCGCCGCCGACGGTTTCCGCGCCCAGTACAAACTGGCCGACCTGCGCCGCCAGGCGGACCAGCTGATGGCGGACATCGACGCCCTGGTGGTGCCCAGCACGCCGGGCATCTACACCCGGGCGGCGGTGAACGCCGACCCGGTCACCCTCAACAGCCAGCTCGGCACCTGGACCAACTTCGTCAATCTGCTCGACATGTGCGCCCTGTCGCTGCCCGGCGGGCTGCGCGACGAGGACCGCCTGCCCACCGGCATCACCCTGATCGGCCCGGCCTGGTACGACGCCGCCCTGGCGGAGTTCGGCCGCCGCTGGCAGCGCCACCGTCCGTGGAAGGCCGGCGTCACCGACCAGCAACCACCGCTGCCGCAGGCGGAGGACGACAAGGACCGGGACGACGGCACCGTCACCGTGGCGGTGGTGGGCGCGCATCTGTCCGGCATGCCGCTGAATTACCAACTCACCGAACGCAACGGCGTGCTGCTGGAAACCACCCGCACCGCGCCCTGCTATCGCCTGTACGCCCTGGCCAACACCACGCCGCCCAAGCCCGGCCTGATCCGCGCCGACGACGGCGCCGCCATCGAGATCGAGCTGTGGAAGCTGCCGGTCACCGAGTTCGGAAGTTTCGTGGCGCTGATCCCCGGCCCGCTCGGCATGGGCACCCTGGAAACCGAGGACGGCCGCCAGGTGAAAGGCTTCATCTGCGAAGGCTGGGCAATTCCCGACGCCAAGGACATCACCGCCCTGGGGGGCTGGAGAAACTACATAAAGGGGTTATGAAATGGCTTTGAAGAAGGTCCTGATCGCCAACCGCGGCGAGATCGCGGTGCGCATCTGCCGCACGCTCAAGAGCATGGGCATTGCCTCGGTGGCGGTATACTCCGACGCCGACCGCAACAGCCAGCACGTGGCCGCCGCCGACGAGGCGGTGGCACTGGGCGGCCAGACCGCGGCGGAAAGCTACCTGCGCACCGACCTGATTCTGCAAGCGGTAAAGGACACCGGCGCCGACGCGGTGATCCCCGGCTACGGCTTTCTCTCCGAGAACGCCGACTTCGCGGAGGCCTGCGCCGCCCAGGGCGTGGTGTTCGTGGGCCCGACCCCGGACCAGCTGCGCCGCTTCGGCCTCAAGCACGAGGCCCGCGCCCTGGCCGAGGCCGCCGGCGTGCCCCTGGCCCCCGGCACCGACCTTCTGCAAAGCCTGGATGACGCCAAACAGGCCGCCGACGACATCGGCTACCCGGTAATGCTGAAGAGCACCGCCGGCGGCGGCGGCATCGGCCTGAGCCGCTGCGACGATGAAGCGGAGCTGGTGGACGCCTTCGAATCCGTGAAGCGCCTGGGCGAAAGTTTCTTCTCCGACTCCGGCGTGTTCATCGAACGGTTCGTGGCCCGGGCCCGCCATGTGGAAGTGCAGATCTTCGGCGACGGCAAAGGCAAGGTGCTGGCGCTCGGCGAACGGGAATGTTCCCTGCAACGGCGCAACCAGAAAGTAGTGGAGGAAACCCCGGCCCCTAACCTGCCCCAGGCCACCCGGGAAAAACTGCATGACAGCGCGGTGCGCCTGGGCGAATCGGTGAACTACCAATCCGCCGGCACGGTGGAATACATCTACGACGACGAGCGCGATGAATTCTATTTCCTGGAGGTGAACACCCGCCTCCAGGTCGAACACGGCGTCACCGAAGCCGTGTTCGGCGTGGACCTGGTGGCCTGGATGCTGAAACTGGCCGGTGGCGAGAGCGTGCCCCTGGACCAGGACTACCGGTCCGATGGCCACGCCATGGAAGTGCGCATCTACGCCGAGGACGCGCTCAAGGATTTCCAACCCAGTCCGGGCGAACTCACCGAAGTATCCTTTCCTGAAAACATCCGCCTGGATGGCTGGGTGGACACCGGCACCGAGGTGAGCCCGCACTATGACCCGATGCTGGCCAAGGTGATCGTGCACGGCGCCGACCGCGCCACCGCCCTCCACAACATGCGCAATGCCCTGGCCGCCACCCGCCTGTCCGGCATCGCCACCAACCTGGATTACCTGCGCCAGATTCTGCGCGATCCGGCGGTGGCGGAGGGCAAGGTTTCCACCCGCTACCTGGAAAGCTTCCAGTACACCCCCACCGCTTTCGAGATCGTCGACCCGGGCACCTACACCACGGTGCAGGACTACCCGGGCCGCGCCGGCTACTGGGACATCGGCGTGCCGCCGTCCGGCCCCATGGACGACTACGCGTTCCGGATCGGCAACCGCATCGTCGGCAACCACGCCAGCGCAGCCGGCCTGGAAGCCACGCTCGTGGGGCCGTCTCTGCGCTTCCACAGCGACACGGTGATCGCGATCACCGGCGCCGGTTGCGACGCCACCCTGGACGGCGAGCCGGTGGCACTCTGGCAACCGGTGGCGGTAAAGGCCGGCCAGACCCTGGTCACCGGCAAGGCCACCAGTGGCTGCCGCACCTACATCGCCGTGCGTAACGGCATCGACGTGCCCGACTACCTGGGCAGCAAATCCACCTTCGTACTCGGCCAGTTCGGCGGCCACGGCGGGCGCACCCTGCGCAAGGGCGACGTGCTCTCGATCTGCCAGCCACAACTGGCGGGCTGCCCCACCCCGGCCCCGGAGCATGAGCCGGCGGCGCCGGACGCCGCGCTGATTCCGGATTACCCGCAGCAATGGGAAATCAAGGTGCTGTACGGCCCCCACGGCGCGCCGGACTTTTTCACCGAAGAGGCCATCGAGGAATTCTTCAGCGCCGACTGGCAGGTGCACTACAACTCCAACCGCCTGGGCATCCGCCTGGTGGGCCCGAAACCGACCTGGACCCGCACCGACGGCGGCGAGGCCGGCCTGCACCCGTCCAACATCCACGACTGCGAATACGCCGTGGGCAGCGTCAACTTCACCGGCGACTTCCCGGTGATCCTTACCAAGGACGGCCCCAGCCTGGGCGGCTTCGTGTGCCCGGTGACCATCGCCAAAGCGGAGCTGTGGAAGGTGGGGCAGTTGAAACCCGGTGACAGCATCCGTTTCGTGCCGATGGCGTTCGATGAGGCGCTGGCGTTGGAGAAGGCGCGGGATCGGGCGATTGAGACCCTGGAGCCGGAAGGCGCCTGGGAAGAGCCGGTTACCTTGGGAGGATCGCGACTGAAGTCGCTCCTACAGCAAGACTCCACGTCGGCGACGATGTTGGCGGAGCTGGACGCCACCGAGCAGGCGCCGCGCATCACCTACCGGCAGGCCGGCGATAAATACATTCTGATCGAGTACGGCGACAACGTGCTGGATCTTGACCTGCGCTTCCGCGTCCACGCCCTGATGGAAAACCTCAAGGGCGACAAAGTAGAAGGCATCCTGGAACTGTCCCCGGGCGTGCGCAGCCTGCAGGTGCACTACGATTCCCGGGTCATCCACCAGACCGACCTGGTGAACACCCTGCTGGCTCGGGAAGCCGCCATCGGCTCCGTGGCCGACATGGTGGTCACCTCCCGGGTGCTGCACCTGCCGCTGGCGTTCGAGGACAGCGCCACCCTGGACGCGGTGAAGCGCTACCAGGAAACCATTCGCGGCGACGCACCCTGGCTCCCCAACAACGTGGAGTTCATCCGCCGCATCAACGGGCTGGATTCCATCGAGCGGGTCAAGGAGATCGTCTACCAGGCCAGCTACATGGTGCTGGGCCTGGGCGACGTTTACCTGGGCGCCCCCTGCGCGGTGCCGGTGGACCCGCGCCACCGGCTGATGACCTCCAAGTACAACCCGGCGCGCACCTACACCGCCGAGGGCACCGTGGGCATCGGCGGCGTCTATATGTGCATCTACGGCATGGACTCCCCCGGCGGCTACCAACTGGTGGGCCGCACCGTGCCGATCTGGAACAAGCACCTCAAGAACCGCCAGTTCAAAACCGGCGAACCCTGGCTGCTGCGCTTCTTCGACCAGGTGCGCTACTACCCGGTCAGCGAAGACGAGCTGGCGGGCATGCGCGATGCCTTCCGCGAAGGCCGCCTGGAAGTGGAGATCACCGAGGAACAATTTTCCCTGGCGGATTACCACCGCTTCCTGGATGACATCGAACCGGAAATGGTCGCCTTCCGGGAAAACCAGCAGGCCGCCTACCAGCAGGAAGTGGCCCGTTGGCAGGACGAGGACGCGCAAATCGAGTCCGCCATCCTGGGCGGCGGCGGCGCCGACATCGGCGAGGTGGACGGCCACCTGGTGAGCGCCGAGATCAGCGGCAACGTCTGGAAGCTGCTGGTGGAGGAAGGCGCCACCGTGCAGGAAGGCCAGACCCTGGTGATCGTGGAAGCCATGAAGATGGAGTTCGAGATCACCGCCAGCGCCGCCGGCACCATCACCGGCCTGCACTGCCAACCCGGTGCGATCATCAACGCCGGTGATCCGGTGGCGGTGATCGACACGGACGTGGCCTGAAGGAGCGCCCCATGAAGATGGTCCTCAAACCGAACCCACGCGAGAACCTGGCCGAACGCATCTACCGACAGCTCAAGCAGGACATCTTCGATTTCCGCCTGCTGCCCGGCGACCGGTTCAGCGAGAACGAGGTCGCCGAGCGCATGGGCGCTTCCCGCACGCCGGTGCGCGAGGCGTTGTTCCGCCTGGAGCGGGAAGGCTATGTGGAAGTGCTGGCGCGCAGTGGCTGGCAGGTCAAACCCTTCGACTTCAAATACTTCGAGGAACTCTACGACGTGCGCACGGTGCTGGAATGCGCCGCCGTGCGTCGCCTTTGCGAACAGGAAGGTCCATCGCCGCAGCTCGAGGCACTGACGCGGTTGTGGACCACGCCCCCGGACCAGCGACCGACCCAGGTGGGCCCGGTGTCGGCGCTGGACGAACGATTCCATGAAGTCCTGGTGGAAGCCGCCGGTAATCAGGAAATGGCGCGTATCCATCATGACCTCACGGAACGGCTGCGCATCATCCGTCGGCTCGATTTCACCAAGCCGCCACGCATCGACGCCACCTACCAGGAGCACGCCGCGATTCTCGAGGCGATCGCGCACCGGCGGGTGGAACAGGCGCAGATGATGCTCAAGGCCCACATCGAGGCCAGCCGCAATGAAGTAAGAAAAATCACCCTGCATATGCTCCACGAAGCGCGCGCCCAAGGCGACGCCCGGGAGTTCGGTACGGATCGGTAACTACAACAAGGGGAACATCATGAGCATGAAACGGAACCTGAAACGCATCGCCCAGGTAGGGATCGCCGCCGGCGCCATCACCTACAGTGGTCTGGTCAGCGCCGCGGACACCATCAAGGTGGGCGTGCTGCATTCGCTCTCCGGCACCATGGCGATCAGCGAATCCACGCTCAAGGACACCGTCCTGATGATGATCGAGCAACAGAACGAAAAAGGCGGCGTGATGGGCAAGAAGCTCGAACCCGTGGTGGTGGACCCGGCCTCGGACTGGCCGCTGTTCGCCGAGAAAGCCCGCCAGCTTCTTACCCAGGATAAGGTCGACGTGATCTTCGGTTGCTGGACCTCGGTGTCGCGCAAGTCCGTGCTGCCGGTGGTGGAAGAGCTCAACGGCCTGCTGTTCTATCCGGTTCAGTATGAAGGCGAGGAATCCTCCAAGAACGTTTTCTACACCGGCGCCGCGCCTAACCAGCAGGCGATTCCAGCGGTTGACTATCTTATCAACGACCTGGGCGTGAAGCGCTTCGTGCTGGCCGGCACCGACTATGTGTACCCGCGCACTACTAACAAGATCCTGGAGGCCTACCTGAAGTCCAAGGGCATCGCCGACGATGACATCATGATCAACTACACCCCGTTCGGTCATTCCGACTGGCAGTCCATCGTCTCCCGCATCAAGGAATTCGGCAGCGAAGGCAAGAAGACCGCCGTGGTCTCCACCATCAACGGCGACGCCAACGTGCCGTTCTATAAAGAGCTGGGCAACCAGGGCATCGACGCCGCCGACATCCCGGTGGTGGCCTTCTCCGTGGGCGAGCAGGAGCTGTCCGGCATCGACACCGGTCCGCTGGTGGGTCACCTGGCCGCCTGGAACTACTTCGAAAGCGTTTACACGCCGGAGAACAACAAGTTCATCGACCAGTGGCACGACTACATCGGCGATGACAGCCGCGTCACCAACGATCCCATGGAAGCCACCTACATCGGCTTCAACATGTGGGTGAAAGCGGTTGAGAAAGCCAAATCCACCGACACCGACAAAGTCGCCAAGGCCATGATCGGCGTGGAGACTCCGAACCTGACCGGCGGCACCGCGGTGATGAACAAGAACCACCACCTCTCCAAGCCGGTGCTGATCGGTGAAATCCAGGACGACGGCCAGTTCGCCGTGGTCTGGCAAACCGACGGCCTGGTGGCCGGCGATGCCTGGTCCGACTACCTGCCGGATTCCAAGAACCTGATCGCCGACTGGACCGCCCCGATCAACTGCGGCAACTACAACACCAAGACCAAGACCTGCGGCGGCCAGACCGCCCAATAAGCGAACGCCCACGATTCGCGACCCGCGGGCCGGCGCTGGCCGGCCCGCCTTTAACGGACGGATTTCGAGGAACCACGATGCGAAGGGTTCTGCTGATTGTATTGCTGTGGCTCGGCGCCACCGGCGTGGCGGGCGCGCAGACGCCCACCGACGACCCGGTGGCGACGGACCCGCCCTCGGTGAGCGACGCGCTCGCCGACCTGAAAAGCCGCGACTTCGACGTCAAGGGCAGGGCCATTGAAACCATCGCCCGCTCCGGCCACGAACAAGCCGAGGCCCTGCTACAGGCACTGCTGGACCGCAAGCTGGTCCACGACCGCGCCCACGACCGTATCGTCCTGGGCGAACAGGCCGACGGCGGCTGGGCCCTCACCGACCCGCTCACCGGTGAATCCCTGGGCCAGGTGGACGCCCGTGCCGCCCGCCCGGTGATCATCAACAACCGGCTGCGCGAGAGGATTCGCAACCTGCAGGCCGTGGCCGCGCTCTCCAACGCCAACCCGTTGGCGCGCCGGGAAGCGGCGCAGCGTCTGGTTGGCACCACCGACCCGACGATGCTGCGTGCCCTGCGCGAACGTCAGGCCGAGGAAAGCAACCCCCTGGTCAACGGAGCCATCGACACTGCCTTGAACATCGCGCTGTTGCGCGATCCCGGCAGTGACCTGCACACCCGCCTGGCGGCCATCGACGCGGTGGCCGGCAGCCTGGAGCCGGCGGTGAAAAACGTGCTGCGCGACCGCGCCACGCAAACCGACGCCGCCGCCGAACGCAACGCGGCGGAGAAAGCGCTCAAGGCCATCGACGCGCGCGCCGCCCGTTACGAAACCGCCGATACCATTTTCTTCGGCCTGAGCCTGGGCTCGGTGCTGCTGCTGGCCGCCATCGGCCTGGCCATCACCTTCGGCGTCATGGGCGTGATCAACATGGCCCATGGCGAGCTGATCATGTTGGGCGCCTACACCACCTATGTGGTGCAACAGGTTTTTCCCCAGGGCCATGAATGGTCCCTGCTGATAGCGATCCCCGCCGCCTTTCTTGTCTCCGCCCTGGTCGGCATCGTCATCGAACGCTGCGTGATCCGCTTTCTCTACGGCCGCCCCCTGGAAACCCTGCTCGCTACCTTCGGCGTCAGCCTGATTCTGCAGCAGGCGGTGCGGCTGATCTTCTCGCCGCTGAACCGCAGCGTGGTGACCCCGGACTGGATGAGCGGTGCCCTGCAAATCAACCCGGTGTTCTCGCTCACCTACAACCGGCTCTACATCATCTTCTTCGCCCTGGCGGTGTTCCTCACCCTGCTCACCGTGCTCAAGAAAACCCGACTCGGCCTGCAGGTGCGGGCCGTGAGCCAGAACCGCATCACCGCCCGGGCCATGGGCATCCGCAGCGAACGGGTCAACGCCCTCACCTTCGGCCTCGGTTCCGGCATCGCCGGTATCGCCGGCGTGGCCCTGGCCCAGCTCACCAACGTGGGCCCCAACCTGGGCCAGGCCTACATCATCGACTCCTTCATGGTGGTGGTGTTCGGCGGCGTCGGAAACCTGTGGGGCACGCTCACCGCCGCCTTCGGCCTGGGCATCGCCAACAAGTTCATCGAACCGCTGGCCGGCGCCGTGCTCGCCAAGATCATGGTGCTGGTGTTCATCATCCTGTTCATTCAGCGCAAACCGCGCGGGCTGTTCCCGCAGCGCGGTCGGGCCGCGGAGGATTCATGAGACATTCCGACTTCAAGACCGCGCTCACCGACCACGCCGCCAAGCTGTTCCTGGGCGTGCTGTTCGGCGCGGTGATCATCGTCGCCCTGCTCAACCTGCTGGTACCGGCGGACTCCGCCCTGCACGTGAGCAGCTACACCGTCACCCTGCTGGGCAAGTACCTGTGCTACGCCCTGCTCGCCCTGGCCCTGGATCTGGTGTGGGGCTACTGCGGCATCCTCAGCCTCGGCCACGGCGCTTTCTTCGCCCTGGGCGGCTACGCCATGGGCATGTACCTGATGCGCCAGATCGGCGACCGGGGCGTCTACGGCAACCCGGAACTCCCGGACTTCATGGTATTCCTGAACTGGGATCAATTGCCCTGGTACTGGCACGGCTTCGACCATTTCGGCTTCGCCCTGCTGATGGTGGGTCTGGTACCCGGCGTGCTGGCTTTCGTGTTCGGCTGGCTGGCGTTCCGCTCCCGGGTCACCGGCGTTTACCTGTCGATCATCACCCAGGCGCTCACCTACGCGCTGATGCTGGCGTTCTTCCGCAACGAGCTGGGCTTTGGCGGCAACAACGGCCTCACCGACTTCAAGGACCTGCTCGGCTTCTCGCTGCAGGCGGATGGCACCCGGGTGGCCCTGCTGCTGGCCTCGGCACTCGCCCTGGGCGGTGCCTTCGTGCTGTGCCGCTGGATCACCGGCACCCGCCTGGGCCGCACCGTCATGGCGGTACGCGACGCGGAATCCCGCGCCCGCTTCCTGGGCTACCGCACCGAACACTACAAACTGTGGGTATTCACCTTGAGCGCGGTGCTGGCCGGCATCGCCGGGGCCCTTTATGTGCCCCAGGTGGGCATCATCAACCCGGGGGAATTCTCGCCGCTCAACTCCATCGAGCTGGTGGTGTGGGTGGCCGTGGGTGGCCGCGCCACCCTGTACGGCGCGGTGATCGGCGCCATCCTGGTGAACTACGCCAAGACCGTGTTCACCGGCGTGATGCCGGAAGCCTGGCTGTTCGCCTTGGGGGGCCTGTTCGTGGCGGTCACCGTATTCCTGCCGCAAGGGCTCGTCGGTCTGGCCAGGAACCTGGCCCGCAAGAAGAAACAACCGGACCAGGAGGCCCACCATGAGCCAGCCTGATTCCTTCGCCACCAGCCTCCGCGAAACCTTCCGCCGTGACCAGGTGTTCGGGCCCCTGCGCCCGGGCACCCGCCCGGTATCGGCGGGCCACCTGGACACCGGCGGCAAGCACATCCTCTACATGGAGGACGTCACCGTCAGCTTCGACGGCTTCAAGGCCCTCAACGACCTGACGCTCTACATCGAACCCGGCGAGCTGCGCTGCATCATCGGCCCCAACGGCGCCGGTAAATCCACCATGATGGACGTGATCACCGGCAAGACCCGCCCGGACAGCGGCGTTTGCTACTTTGGCCAGACCCTGGACCTGACCCGCATGTCGGACACGGAAATCGCCACCGCCGGCATCGGCCGCAAGTTCCAGAAACCCACCGTGTTCCCGGAACACACCGCCCTGGAAAACCTGGAGCTGGCCATGGCCGGCCCCAAGGGCACCTGGCACGCCCTGCTGAAACCGGTCACCGGCGAACAACGCGACTGGATGGCGAGCACTCTGGATACCGTGGGCCTGCTCAATGATCGCGACCGGCCCGCCGGCGCCCTCTCCCACGGCCAGAAACAATGGCTGGAAATCGCCATGGTGCTGATGCAGAAACCGGAGCTGCTGCTGGTGGACGAACCCATCGCCGGCATGACCCGCCAGGAAGTGGAACGCACCACCGAGCTCCTGCAGGGCCTGGCCGGCGGACACTCGGTGATGGTGGTGGAGCACGACATGGAGTTCATCCGCTCCATCGCCAACACCGTCACCGTGCTGCACCAGGGCAGCGTCCTCGCCGAGGGCAGCATGCAGCAGGTGCAAAACGACCCCAGGGTGATCGAGGTCTACCTCGGCGAATCCATGTGACGCTACGCTCGATACAGGGTGCAGGATACAGGATGAAAGACAGGCCCTTGCCCCGCACCTGTATCCTGCATCCTGAATCCTGTATCGCGGCCACAGGCCGCCCGGCGCCGCTTTTATGAGAAAGGAACATGCTGAAACTACAAGGCCTCAACCAATACTACGGCGAATCCCACACCCTCTGGGATCTCGACCTCACCGTCGCCGAAGGCGAATGCCTGTGCGTCATGGGCCGCAACGGTGTCGGCAAGACCACCCTGCTCAAGGCCATCATGGGGCTGCTCCCCGTGGCCTCCGGCAGCATTGAATTCCAAGGCCGCGACCTGGCCAAAAAGCCCGCCGAGGAACGGGCCCGCGCCGGCATCGGCTACGTTCCCCAGGGCCGGGAAATCTTCCCCCTGCTCACCGTGGAAGAAAACCTGGAAACCGGCCTCCAGGCCCGCGCCGACCGCAGCCGCAAAATCCCCGAGCGCATCCATGAGCTGTTCCCGGTGCTCCACGACATGCGCCACCGCCGGGGCGGCGACCTCTCCGGCGGCCAGCAACAGCAGCTCGCCATCGGCCGCGCCCTGGCCCTGGACCCCAAACTGCTGATCCTGGACGAGCCCACCGAAGGCATTCAGCCCAACATCGTCGACATGATCGCCCGGGTCATCAAAACCCTGAACCAGGAAGAAGGCCTCACCATTCTGCTGGTGGAACAGAAGCTGCCCTTCACCCGCGCCGTGGCGGACCACTTCGCGATTCTGGACCGGGGCAGCAAGGTGGCGGAAGGCGGCGTGAACGAGCTCGACGATGAGCTGGTGAAGAAGTATCTGACCGTTTGAGGCGTCGTCTGCCCCGGGTCAGGCACGCTCTTCATCTCGCAGCGTCAGCACCTCGAAGCCATCCGGGGTAACCGCGATGGTGTGCTCCCACTGGGCGGAAAGGCGCTTGTCGCGGGTGACCACGGTCCAGCCGTCCGGCTTGGTGCGCACCGCCGCCTTACCCTGATTGATCATCGGCTCGATGGTAAAGGTCATGCCCTCGCGCAGCACGGTACCGGCGCCGGGCTGGCCGTAGTGCAACACCTGCGGGGCTTCGTGCATCTCGCGCCCGATGCCGTGGCCGCAGTATTCGCGTACCACGGAGTACCCCTGCCGCTCGGCGTAGCGCTGAATCGCGGCGCCGACATCGCCCAAAGTAGCGCCCGGTTTGACCACGCGGATGCCTTCCCACATGGCCTCGTAGGTCTTCTCCACCAACCGCCGCGCATGGGGAGCCACCTTGCCGATCATGTACATCTTGCTGGAATCGGCGATAAAGCCGCCTTTCTCCAGGGTGATGTCCACATTGATGATATCGCCGGACTTCAGGATCTTCTTCGCCGACGGCACGCCATGGCACACCACCTGGTTCACCGAGGTATTGAGCACATACTCGAAGCCATACTGGCCCTTGCTGGCCGGACGCGAGCCCAGCTCATCGACGATGTAGCGCTCCACCCGATCGTTGATCTCCAGGGTGGAAAGACCGGCCGCCACCCAACCATCCAGGTACGCGAACACCGACGCCAGCAGCCGCCCGGACTCGCGCATCAGCGCCAGCTCCGCCTCCGTCTTCAAGACCGCCTCAGCCACCGGCCACCCGCCGTATATCCACCTCGGCCAGCTTCAGCTGCTCGCGCACGATCTCGGAAAAGGACAGCTCAGGATTGGCCTCCGCCAACATACCGATTTTGATCCAGAACTCGGCCTGGGCGTTGATGGAACGCACCATTACCGAACTGGCTTTGCGGATCTCCTCGTGGAGATCATCGTTGATCTTTACGATGCCCATGGCACGACCTATATATGAAACGTATACGAATCATATATACTGAGCCCTCAGCTCGCAACAGGGCGCGCCACCAGCAAATGGTAGGTGGTGAAACGCCGGCCCAGCAGCTGGCTCTGGTGCACCTCGCGCGCCATTCTGGCCAGCGACCGGTATTCCGGTCGACTGCCGAGAAGATGGAAGACAACTTCCTCATGGCCGAACTCGCTGGCCCAGCCCATCAGGATTCTGAATACGGCGATGCCAAGCCCCCAGGCCCTTTGTGACAGCACGATCGCAAGTTCGAAGCCATGATCATCCGGCTGAATCCCGCACCACCCCGCCAGCTTCCCACCCACGAGAATCCCGCGAACCCGGCAGCCGGGCAGCGTGTCCAGCCGACGCTTCTCCCTTACCCACTCCTGGACGCTGTCCTTGTCGAAGCAGGCGTGACCCACCAGGTGCTTTCTCAGCGGCGCCTCGTTCAATACCGCCAGAAGGTCCTTTGAATCCACCCGGGTAAGATCAACCAGTTCCAGGTTGCTCATATCAGACTATCGACCTCCGCTAGCGCTTCCGGAACCCTCCTCACGGATCGTCAAACCATGGTGGTCCGCTATGGCCACCAGCGCCGACTCATCACCCCGGATCTCCCACTCGAACCAGTTGGTCCACTCCATCACCAGTTCCTGGCCGTCTTTTCGGAGGGTATAGCTGTCGAAATCGATGCCTTTGTCAAAAGCCAGGGGCGCTCATCCTCCGCCTGTATGCCCATGCCGTTGGCGATGGCCTTCATCTCCCCGTAGCTCTTGCCGAAAATGTTGGCCACGGAGGCAATGCCGAAACCGGAGACTTCTTCCTGTACAACGCAGCCAATCACTTCTATTACTCTAATCCCGCCGTTGCCATAATGAAGGCAACCCGCTCCTCAATGCCGACGCGAGGCACTTCCACGGTTTGGTAGCCCCGCCGCTCATACCACCGCTTCATCCCTTCGAATACCTCCACGGACTCCTCGAAGGTCTGGTCCCGCTCCGAGTCCGTGCCGTAGATTTCCTGCCAGGGCGGCAGCAGAAATACGGGATTTTGGTACGGGAACCGCTGAACCAGACCGGCCGCTTCGTCTTCCGTGATAGCGGACGCCAGGTCCAGCATGTACAACGCGTCCAGCACACCCCGGTCAAAGAAGGTCACGCCGTGGTGGGCTGTCGCGGCCCGATACTGTTCGATGTCCGAATCCAGGATCTCCCTGGCGAAGGAGGAGGCATCCGGTCGCGGCGACAGCCCCGCCGCCAACCTCGTCTTTATGATCCGCCGCGCGGCCTCCGGGGCCACGCGATGGCCCCGCGCCGCGAGAGCATCCAGCAAGGTGGTTTTGCCGCCACCAGGACCACCGGTGACCACGAACCGTTTACTCATAGGAACGACAAGCTCCCTTCCGCCGGGAAACAAAGGCACTCCGCCTATTTGCTTTCCGGCATTGTTTGATTCAAGGCAGCCACAAGGGCCGGAATGTCGAAACCACTTTCGCTGATTGATTTCGGCACCACATAGTAGAGTCTTGGCATGGAAAAAATGATCACGTAGCGGTCATTCTGGCGCCACTTATGGATCGCATCCCAGCGAAGCAGCCCCTCGCCATCCCGGGAGGAGAAGGAGACGCCCTCCTCTCTCAACTCAACGGTGAACTCCTCGTGCATCGCCTTATATTTATCGTAGTGCCGCCCAAGTAAATACGGCGATACGAAAAGCTGGACCACCAGGAAAAAGACAATCCAACCGATCAAACCACCGACGATGGGTGCACTGACGGCTGGCGGCGCATAAACCGCCACGACCAGAAGGACAGCGAACACCATTACCGAGACAATCACGACTTTCACCGTGGGCCTGGCGTACAGTCGGCCCGAAGCCACATAGTCCTTTTTCGAGATGCGGTATTTCGCCTTCATCGTCACCTTGTCAGCACCTCACATGGGCCAGGATATGTTTCTTCACGTACTCGAAATCCTCCCGCTTCGGCAGTACGCTGGATACGATAGTGAGCTTCCCTTTGCGGTGAATAATCTTGAAGAAGACCGTTCCTTTTACTTCCTGGACCGAGACTTTTTCCACGTCATTAAACGGCACCGTGATGATCTTTTTGCTAATGCCGCTCTTCGGTGCCCGAACATACTGATCGGTGATGATGAGCTCTCCCTTTGATGTGAGGCTCTTGAAGATCAGCAGCAAGCCCAACACCGAGAAAGCCGCGAGCACGAACGTGATCACCCAGTAGAAGATCGTCGCGCCCATTCGCGAAAAATGGATGATGCCGTTCAACACCAGCCCCCGATCGTTATCCAAGGAAAAGAAGCCCATGAAGCCGGCAAGCACGCCGAAAAAGACAACGGTGACGATCGCCGCGAGCAGCTTTGGCTTATAGGGGTATCGCTCTTCCATCATTCCAGGTTCTCTTTCATTGCATTTATCCCGCCAGGGTGCCCAACCGGACCGGCCATCAACCAAGGTAAGCGACCGATTTATCGCTTCAGCGCGTGAAATCCTCAATTTCGTCGTAAACGGTGACGGAAAGCCGCTCGCCGATCTCACGCATCCCCACCATCTGCGACGGGTTCTCCGCGCCCCAGAACGCCTTCCAGCTCTCCATGGCGTACCACTTGGCGACCGTCAGCACCTCGGTCTTGTCCTCGGGGCCGCGGAGCATGAAGCTGCCCAGCGCTCCGGGCATGGTTTCATGAATCCTGTTCGTGGTGTGAGCCCACGCTTCCTGAAAGCGCGGGAAGTCCTCTTCCGCCACCCGCCACCGGTATACCACCCGAATCACATCCGTCTCCCTATCACAATGATGAGCCGCCGCTCTTGCACCAAGGCAATGACGGCATTGCGTGCGTGACAACCGCTTTGAATCAGCAGGGCCTAAAATGCCCGATTCGCCTCTTTCCGTCGAGCGATCAGCGGGGGCGGATGCGCGAAGCTTGATGCATCTCTCGGGGAATGCGTGGGGCATTGGGGAATTGAGCCATTCGAGCGGGAGCTCCTGTACCGCCTGCTCACCGGCCCCCACCGGGACATCGTCCGGCAGCTGGTCGGCAACGACAACCGCATCGCCCGGGTACGCCGGGCCATCAACTGGATCCGCAACCACCACACAGAACGCCTCACCGTGCAGGCCCTGGCGGAATACGCCGGCATGAGCCAGGCATCCCTGCACCGGCACTTCAAATCCGCCACCGGCATCACGCCACTGCAATACCAGAAACGCCTGCGCCTGCAGGAAGCCCGCATCAAGCTGCTCTCCGGCGCCGACGTCAGCGACACCGCCTACACCGTGGGCTACGAAAGCCCGTCGCAACTCAGCCGGGAATACAGCCGCCTGTTCGGCCAAGCCCCCTCCGCCGACGCACGGCGCCTGCGCGACCAGGCAGCCAGCCCGACGCAGATCAGTACCGCGCCCTATTGAACACCGGGTGTGCTACCCGCTCCGCCGACGCTTCTTTCAACCCTCACTGCGCGCTCTTTCTCAAAGGCCGCGCGGACCACACTGTCCATATTGACAGTACGCAAAATCCAAGTAGACTTTTTGTCTGGAGCCTAGAAACTCCAACAGGCGGGCGAAGCCGCACCCCGGAACGATTGCGGCTTTTTTGTACCCGAAATCCGGGATGTAATGGCCGGGAGGTCCGGCGAATACAACACCTGCTTGCAGGAAATAGTCGGAGCAGTACCTGTTGCTGTTTCTAGCCTCCCGACCGCCCTACCTACGCAACCTAGAAATTGCACAACAGGAGCACCACCATGAATAAGCGCACCCTCAAGGTCCGCCGAGGCCACTGGGACTATATCCTAAAAAGCACCCCATCCGGCGGAAATCGCGTCGCCCCGTTCATTCTTCTAAAAGGCATCTGGCTGGAGCAAGCCGGCTTTGCCGTGGATACGCCGGTATCCATCACGGTTGAGGATGGCCGGCTTTCTATCGTTCGAGATTTCAGCCGCTAAGACCGACAAGAAGAGGCCCCGAAATATCTCGGGGCCTCTTAACGTCTGATACAAGCCGCACCGCGAAGAGGCGCCGTCTCGAATGATTTATTCGACAACAGGGCCGCGCACTACTGTATGTGTGATTCATAGACATCGTAGTACCTTTCCACGTTGGCAGTAACAGCTCCCCAAACCGAAGCTATGGCACGAAACTGGTGTAGCTCGAATGCAGTGCGGTCAACAAATTCCTCATACACGTTGAAAATATTTAGCGATTCTGGATTCTGCGTGACCTCAAACCGTAAGCAGCCGTTTTCTTCCCGGGTTAGCTCAATATGTGTTTGGAGAGCCGCCGATACAGCGTTGAGATCATCTTCTGGAACAACAATGTAGCCTTCCAAAATCACCTTGGGCACAGTGTATTCCTCAACATATAACCCTTTTGTTAAGCGGCGACATTTTTGCAGAGAAGTGGAGAAAAGGGCGTCCGGTGGAGCAGCCATCGGGCCCGTAACGTACAGGAACTATTGGTTACACGGCATCTCGAACATACGCCACCAAGCCCTTAAGTACTGGCCCCTGAACCTTTGCAGTACTGCCGCACGCGGTTTTAACATAGCAGCAGCGCAATTTTTGCAAATTACTTGTCTCAAGCATATAAACCAGACGTGTCCGCACAGTAACGGATTCTCGCGGGTTGAGTTTGTTTGGCCACTTAACATCGTTATCGGTTATCGGACATGGAATGACTGCATGCCTCTTACTTCCGTGATGAAGAAAGCCGAGCTCATCCAATACCACCGGGAATGAACTGAGGTTTGTAATCTTAAATCCGATTGTCTCAGGTGGCTGATTTTCTCGAAGAAACTCTTTGGATTGAGAAAGATAGTGCCCGGAGTTTTCGCCATTGAAGCCCATCGGAAACATTGCTCTGGGTTCGATATTCAGCCGCACTTTGGCCAATTTTCGGGCTTCGACATAGTTGAAAATACCCAATGCGGCACCAATTAGTGCTGCTGTTGCGACAATGACATCTAAAGCTAAACCCACTTTTTTCTCCGTATAAGTCTATACGCAGCGGCGCGAGGTACGAGCGTCCGGCCCCGAGCGAGAGGGGCCAAGAACTGCCCCTACTTGTTATAGCCACTGCACAGCCTGGATCGCCACACCTGCTCCTGCAACTATAAGACCCAACGAGGCCATAGCATTACCGCCTGAGAACACTTTCATCCTCTTCACTGCGAACGGCGCACATAAGACCAACAGGAATGCGACTCCATAAAGATACTTAAAATCCTCGGACTGAAAGTTGAGGCCGAACATAAGCCCCCCCTCCAACCAGAAATGCAATAAGCACGTACTCAATTATCATTGGCATCAATGATAGGGCGTCACCGAGGTCGGCTTCTGCGATTTGGCTTAATTTCTTATCGAAATTGATAAACCAAATAGGTTTTCTGGTTTCGCCCCAGGCGAGGGCCAATCCGAATATCTCTAGTGTTATTGATAGCTTTGTTAGATCCGGAGCATCAACCATTGATTCTGGTCCTACCCACAAAAAGTAGACACTATTATGCGCATCTGCGCTCAAATTCTGCCGGACTGATATTGCCGAGGGCAGAGTGTCTTCGTTTGCGGTTATAAAAATTTTCAATGTATTCGAAGATACCGGATTGAACCGCTTCAATGGAAGGATATTGCTCGGCATAGATCAGCTCAACCTTGAGCCGGCTGTAGAATGATTCCATTACCGCATTATCCCAGCAGTTACCCTGTCGGCTCATGCTGGGCAAAAAGTCGCGCGAGCGAATCATGTCCAGCTACTTCACAGTGCGGAACTGGACCCCGCGATCCGAGTGGATGATCAACCCGGGCTGAACATTCCGGTTTGCGAATGCCATGCTGAGCGCGTCCATTGCGAGCTTCTCCGCCGTCGAAGTGTCGAGCTTCCATCCGACGATGGTTCTGGAATAGAGATCCATTACCGTGGCCAGGTACAGCCAGCGCCCATTGACCCAGATATAGGCGATATCCGTGACCCACTTCTGGTTCGGGCCCTCTGCACGGAAGCGGCGACGCAGGAGGTTGTCTTCGACGTTGATCATCGTCGGGCTGGCCGGACGATAATGGAAGCCTTTGCCATTGCGAGCTCGAATGCCGCGTAAACGCATGATATTGGCCACAAAGTTCTTCGAGCAGGGCAGCCCCGCCGCCTTCAGTTCCAGCGCCAACCTGGGCGCGCCGTAGCGCGCCTTGAACTCGCCGAACGACTCGACCACCTTGTTCTCGACCCTCTCCCTGCGTAGCTGGGCGGCACACGGTGGGGGCCCCCTCCACTTGTAGAACCCGGAGCGGGATACCTCCAGCACCCGGCACATCAGCGTTACCGTGTACTGCCCCAGATGCTCCGCAATCACTGCGTACTTCACTCCTGGAGCTTCGCAAAGTACGCAGCAGCCTTTTTTAAAAACTCGTTCTCCTTCCGGGCTGCATGCAGCTCACGCTTGAGGCGGCGCTCCTCCTCGGATTCCTGTTGCGAATAATCGACGCCGGACAGGCTATTGAACTGCTTTTCCGAAAGCCGGGAGAACTGGCGGCGCCAG
Organism: Alloalcanivorax marinus; assembly: GCF_016785095.1. Taxonomy (GTDB): domain Bacteria; phylum Pseudomonadota; class Gammaproteobacteria; order Pseudomonadales; family Alcanivoracaceae; genus Alloalcanivorax; species Alloalcanivorax marinus_A. The sequence goes on from NZ_JAEKJB010000015.1 coordinate 278,712, forward strand.
TTGTAGATCTGGCCGGGATGCAGCCCAAGTTCCTTGGCAACCGATGCTGCCGTATTGCCGGGCTGATCCGGTCGACGTACTGCCTCCCTGCAAAATTCCTCCGTATAGGCGTGGCGTTGTTTCTTGGCCATGACACACCTCCGTGTAGGGGCAACCCTAACTATAAAGGGTGTCTACTCCTTGTGGGTAACTCGGCACCTTAACGCCGCAAACAGGGGCGCGCGTTAGCGCGTCCCGGCCGCAGGCCCTTGCTGATTTACTTTGTTAGGGCTTTCTGCGCGATTAAAGGTTGAAATACGTATAGAACGCCCTGGTATTTTGTGTTTTGCCAACTCATTTAGACGTTCTGCCGCTTGCTTCATAGCTTGAAGATCAACCTCGTTTGTTGCGAACTCATTTGGTTGCGGCTTTGATTCAAGCTCAACAAACTTTACCTGAAACTCTTTTTTCGAGATTTGCACATAACAATGCAAGGCATTTGTACCTGGATATCTAAAACTCAAATTCTGTGTGTGGCCCGTTAATGGCTGAAGCCCCCATGACATACTTGAGCCTAGGAATTCAAAACCTTCATTTTTTAATAAATTTATTACCTCGCCAGCTAACAGATCAACTTCTTCGTCGCTGGTGATGATTCGTTTTGTGCCATCTACTCCTAGGCCCGCATCAATATGCTGAAGCTCTCTTTGTTTCAACATTGCTCCTTTAGGAGGGCAGCCACAAAGTAGAAACGCTACTGCTATTATGAATATTGATCGAAATTTCATTTGTAGCCCTAACGCCCGCATTTGCGGCTGGTTTGGAGCGCAGCGGAAAACCAGTCCGGCAACATGCGCTTGCTATATGCTTCCCTATCGCTAACCGAGTATCTCATTTTCGATTTCTTGATATACCTGCGTTTCCTGAGTAACCAGTGGCGCCATAGTATCCCTAAGAAAGGCGCACTTATTGTTACCACATTGCGTCAATCCTAGGATTCTTTTTGTTTCAGTAAAAATTTTTCCGCTTGCTGATTTTATATCGTCTTCGGGGTTGCCCCTACCAACACTCTCTTGAATAGCCAGTATTTTTGCCTGAAGGCACTGATCTATGAGACCCTCTTTTCCTGTTGCTGTACATAATTTCTTAATAATTTCATCGTCAAGTAGATAACATTCAATGTGCCTTCTGACAGAAGTCTTTATACCCTTATCCAAGAGTTCAGCAACCTCTTCATCACTTTTGTCATCCCTATCGACGAACTTTATAATTTCCGAAGACTTCAATATATTGGATATAATTTTGACAGATTGATTTTCGATATCTTCTATTTCTGAGCATGACCCGACAGATACGAACGTAGTGCCATGATGCTTTTCACCCAATATTTTTCCGTAAATCAACGAGTCGAAATCTCGATACTTTCTTCCCTGGCTAGTCCCTTCGCAAAACACAATTCTCTGAGGAGATATAAGTTTAGAAAAATCGGCAAACGCCAAGTCAAAGAACCGATCCCAAATAGCCCTGCTAATTTTAGTTGGTTGGATTATCTCAGCCAAGTCGAAATCTCTATTGTCAAAATCTAGAAAAACAACCGTTCCTGGATTTTGTTCTTCAATATCCTCAGCTTCTTTAAGCATCCCTATCGAGTGAGTCGAAACCCAAAGCTGAGAGTTGTCAGGGGTTAAATCATAAAGCTCTCTGAGAACTTTAGATTGAAGCCTTGTATGCATGTGCGCTTCTGGCTCATCAATACAGAAAACAGCATCAGAGTAAAAGCTAGACTTGATAATCATATCTAAAACAAGATCGAATACTGATTTTTCACCAGCGGATAGATTTTTGTAGTGGAAGTCTTTTGCCGTACCTTTTTCAAAGTAAAAACTGCCATTTGATAGCGGATCGCCAATGGAACTTAAATTTAGATCATCAAATATCTTAGATAGAGAATTCTTTATCTTGCCTATCAGTTCATCTCTGAGCTGCTCAACAGTTTTGGTATTGTTAGATGATTCATAAACACCCGCTAACGTTTGAGCCACGAGACGCTGGTAGTTTTCAGAAACAGTCTGGTCATTCTGCATTAAATTCTGCAGTTTGATAGTTTCCGCAGGATTGTTCTGCTTATTTAGATTAGAAACCGTAAAGTCCGGTTCATTTCTGTACGCAGTACGAAAATAGAACTTTCCTTTTATCTGCTCTTGATTAAGCTGCTGGTCATTATGGAAGGATATTTCCACCTTATTCTGTGAAGTTTGTCGCCATGCTTGTGGATTTGATATCTCTCCATCGTTCTTTTCCAAGTAATCCTGGACACCTCGATCATTGAAACCTTTGAATTTATACCAATGGTTCAAAGCCTCAAAAAGAGAGGTTTTTCCGCTTCCATTCGGTCCAACAAGCACTATGAGCTTTGCGGTCTCAGGAATGTTCGTTAACGTAAGGTTGGTAAAACGCTTGAATCGATTTAATTTTACTTCTTTTATCTTCACAGATATTCCTTAGTTTAAAGTGCAGCGGGTTCCGGCATATAACGCCAATGTTAAGCGGCCGCCTTGGAGTGCAACGGAAAGGCGGTCCGGCGGAGGCCCGTCAGGGCCGTAGCGAACTTGAACTACTTGTTATGAATCTATGACCTGATCCGAACGGCTAAGCGACCTATACCAAAAGCTAAAGCACTCCAAGCGCCAATAACAATGGCATGAGCTATCCAGGTATACATCCCCCACTTTGCAAGCGCCTCCCCCACAAAAATAAAATTAAGAACGTAAACCATAATAAACAGAAAAAGCAGAACCCAGAGAATCTTTGCCAATACAGAAAGCAACTTTGCCATTACTCACACTCCTTGTATCTATCTTTTAAAAAATTAAAGAAAATAGAGGCAAGAAAGTCGCTCTCCAGACCATTAGCTTTTATATATTTTGAAAGCGCCCTAGCCGTCTTTGGCGTAGACACACCTAAGTTGCATCGCCCCATCTCACTTTTTAAAGATTGATAAAAATCAGAAGAAAGAGCTTTTTCCCAATCATCATGATCTTTAGAGATATTTAGAAGGGCAGCCTTAGTGATGACCTCTGTCGTAGCTTTCCCATACCCAGTTCTCAAGCCCTCAGTATAAAGGAGGCAGCCATCAATTTCTGGGAGTTCACCCGATTCAATTCCGACCACTGTGTTTGAACACATTCGAATATAATCGCCACCTCGAACAAGAACCCGTTCATTTAATCCTATTTTTTTATTAGCAACGTAAACTTCGGCCGCCAATGTGGATGAAAAAAAGAAAACAATTAAAATTATAATCATTAGCTTTATATATCTTCTTAAAGGATAGCATTCAATCATTCTGCTGCTCCACGCCAAAGGGTGATTCCACCGGAGTTTCAGGCACCAACAAGGGTTGGTCAGAATGAACAGCAAGCCAGTCACCGCGATTAATCTCTGGGTATTTTCCCTTCAAAAATTCGTAAGCAGTTTTTGCTGCATCGCCAGATGATTCTGCACCCACCACAGCCCTTGCAATGAAAATTTTCTCTTTGTCATTTTTCGGCGCGCAGAACGTTACCTTATATCTTTCCATATGGACCTATCCTTGCTCCCAATGAATTCATAACAGGTATTAGGACGCCGTCTCGAATATCCAATGAACGCGCGGGCGTCATATCACGTTATAGTTTTTAGCTTCATGAAATAAAACCAGAAAACTCAACGGGTTACAAACGCTGCCGCGTTGTCTGTCCCTGTTCGCTTGATTTCTTCAGTTCCGAATTGCCATGACACCGTTCATATAAACAGCCCCAAGAGTGTAGCCATGCACACGGATAGTGAAAGACGCCCAAGGCTCCGTGATCGGTTTCGCGATGCCATTCGGGTGCGCCATTACAGCCTGCGGACCGGGAAGGCCCTAAGGTCATCGTTGATCTGGTCCATGGCGCTGGGTTGCGGGTTACGGCGTCGGTTCGTGGTGGCGTTTTAGGGCGTCGTTATAGGCCAGAGGCGAAAGGCCGGACCGCTGCTTTGAAGTGGAGAGGTTGGTGGTTGATTTAGGGGCTGATCGCGGCTGAAGCCGCTCCTACAGGGGCGTGTGGGGGCGTGCGGGCGGGGGCCGCCGGGCGGGGAACGCCTTAGGGGGCGAGGCGTTCTCGGGTCCAGGTGGTGCCTTGTTTGAGGTAGCGGAAGCGGTCGTGGAGGCGGCTGGGGCGGCCGTGCCAGAACTGGATTTCCTCGGGGGTGATGCGGTAGCCGCCCCAGGTTTCGGGCATGGGGATGGGCTCGCCTTCCGGGTATTGCTGGGCGAGGCTGGCCATGTCCGCTTCCAGTTGTTCGCGGGTGGCGGGGCGGCTTTGCGGGGAGATGGCGGCGCTGAGCTGGCTGTCGCGGGGGCGGCTGGCGAAGTAGTCGCGGGATTGTTGGGGGTCGAGTTTTTCGGCGCGGCCGTTGACGATGAGCTGGCGGTCGAAGGGGCCCCAGAACATGACGAAGGAGACGTTGGGGTTGGCGGCGATGTCGTCGCCTTTGCGGCTGTCGTAGTGGGTGAAGAAGACGAAGCCGCCGTCCTCGATGCCTTTGAGCAGGACCACGCGGCTGGAGGGGCGGCCGTGGGCGGAGACGGTGGCGAGGGTCATGGCGTTGGCCAGGGGGAGGTTGGCGTCGATGGCTTCGTCGACCCAGCGGCGGGCCTGCTCGACCGGGTCCGCCAGCAGGTCGGCTTCGGTGAGGCCGGGGGCGTGGTATTCCTGGCGTACGTCTTTCATGGGGGCCCTTGTTGGTTTGTTCGTGGTGTTGGGGATTGTAGCGGAAATGGTCGGGGGTTTTGGTTGTTTGGGGTCAAGGGTGGTGGGTATGTGCCGGGGGGATCGCGGCTGAAGCCGCTCCTACGGGGGGTTCGATTGGGCATGGAGTGAACGAAGCGCGCTTGGGCGGCGGCGGGTTGGGGTGGGATTCGTTATCCTGGGCGCATGTCATTCAATACCATCGAGATCAATAAGCAGCGGCAGGATTTGAGCGGGCGCGAGAGCGTTTGGTTGTTCGGTTACGGGTCGCTGATTTTCAAGGCGGATTTTCCGTATCTGGAGCGGCGGCCGGCGAGCATTCGCGGGTGGGCGCGGCGGTTCTGGCAGGGCTCCCACGATCACCGGGGGACGCCTGAGTCCCCGGGGCGGGTGCTGACGCTGGTGGAGAGCCCGGGGACGGTGTGCGCGGGGATGGCGTACCGGGTGGCGCCGGCGGTGTTCGATCATCTGGATGTGCGGGAAAAGAACGGCTATTTGCGGTTTTCCACGCCGATGACGTTTTCCGATGGCGGGCATGAGGAAGGGCTGGTGTACATCGCCACGGAGGACAACGCGGCGTTTTTGGGGCCGGCGTCCGAGGCGGCGATCGCGCGGCAGATTGCGGGGAGTCATGGGCCTAGTGGGCCGAATCGGGATTATTTGTTGAATCTGGCGGAGGCGTTGCGGGAGTTGGGGGCGGAGGATGAGCATGTGTTTGCGTTGGAGCGGTTTTTGTTGGGGGTGGAGAGGTGTTGAGCGTGGTGTGGTGTAGCCGGGTGTGGAATCGCGACTGAAGTCGCTCCTACTGTTCTCTTCGCATTTGACGGGGGGAGACGCCGAACCAGCGTTGGAAGGTGCGGCTGAAGTTGGAGGGGTCCTGGTAGCCGAGGCGTTCGGCGATGCGTTCCACCGGGAGGTCGGTTTCCAGGAGATACCAGGCGGCGAGCTCGCCGCGTACGTCGTCGAGCAGTTCCTGGTAGCGGGTGCCTTCGCTTTTTAGCTTGCGGATCAGGGTGCGCGGCGACATGGCGAAGCGGGCGGCCATGTCTTCCAGGGTGGGGTACTGGCCGTCGCCGTCGAGCAGTTCGATGCCGATGCGCTGGCTGAGCGGGCCGCCGCTCTGCAGTTGCTTGAGCTGGTGTTCGCAATCCCTTAGCGCGGTGCGGTGCAGGCCCGGGTCGGCGGTGAGGCAGGGGGTGTCGAGCACCGGCTTGGGCAGGGTGATGGCCAGGTGGTCGGCGCCGAAGGTCACCGGGCAGCCGAGCCGTTGTTCATAGTGTTCCGCCCAGGGCGGCGCCTCGAAGGGCACCTGGATGCGGGCGTCGCGCAGGCGCCGGGAGGTGACCGTGTCCACCAGCTGGAAGTAGGTGGCGAGGATCGAGCCGGCGTTGAATTCCCGCATGTCGCCCAGGTCCACTTTTTCGTGGAGGGTGAGCCGCCCTTCCCGTTCGTCCTCCTCGAAGCTGAGTTCCACCAGTTGGAAGCGCACCGCCACGAAGCGGGCCACTACCTTGAGCACGGCGCGCAGGTCCGGGGCGGAGATCACCGCGTAGCCCAGCGGGCCGTGGGCGGACACCGAGGTGGCGGCGCCGATTTCCAGGCCCAGCCAGGGGGTGCCGGTGAGGGCCACGGCGCGCCGCTCCAGGCGCGACACCTGCTCCAGGCTCAGGTAGCGGTGTTCACCGAGCAGTTGCTCCCATTGCAGCCGGGTGCCACGGAAGATGGCGTCGTTTTCGAAGCCTCTTTCGTGCAGATAGGCGCACATCAGCCGGGGGTAGACCGGGTGGATGGCGGGGCGCAGGCGGCCGGTGTCGGTGGCGACCATGGTCGGGTCCTTTGTCACTATATGACGACTTATTGCCACCTTAGGCGGTGCCTTGCAAGGTCCGGGGGAGACATTCTGTATCCCATCGAACAACAATATCGAGGTTGCTATGAGCAAGGCAGGCGTTTTCACCGGACCTTCCGGGGTCGTGTACCGCGACCGCAAGCGAAAACTGTGGTTCACCTCCATCTTCGTGCCGGCCATCGTGTTCGTCGGCCCGGCGTTGTATTTCGCCACCGGCAACGCCTGGACGCTGTGGATTCCGCTGGTGTTCTACTACCTGACGGTGCCGGTGCTGGACATGATCATCGGCGAGGACCTGAGCAACCCGCCGGAGGAGATCGTCCCGCAGCTGGAGGAAGATCCTTATTACCGCTGGGTGACCTACGCCCTGGTACCGCTGATCTGGGGCGCCTGGTTCTTCGGCGCCTGGTTCGTGGGCACCCAGGATCTGCCCTGGTACGGGGTGCTGGCCATGGTCTACCTGATCGGCGGCACCTGTGGCGTGGGCATCAACCTGGGCCACGAGATGGGCCACAAGAAGGGCAAGGGCGAGCGCTGGCTGGCCAAGTTCGTGCTGGCGCCGTGTGGCTACGGGCACTTCTTCATCGAGCACAACAAGGGCCACCATAAGGACGTGGCCACGCCGGAGGACCCGGCCTCCTCGCGCATGGGCGAGAGCATCTGGAAGTTCGTGCTGCGGGAGATTCCCGGCGCCGCCAAGCGTGCCTGGCGTCTGGAAAAAGATCGTCTGGAGGCGCGCGGCAAATCAGTGTGGTCCCTGGAGAACGAGATCATCCAGCCGGCGATCATCACCGCCGTGGCCTGGGGCTCGGTGCTGGCGATCTTCGGCATCGGCCTGCTGCCCTACATTCTGGCCACCGCGTTCTGGGGCGCGTTTCAGCTCACCTCCGCCAACTACATCGAGCACTACGGCCTGCTGCGCCACAAAACCGCCAACGGTCGCTATGAACGCACCAAGCCGTACCACAGCTGGAACAGCAACCACATGTTCTCCAACTGGGCCACGTTCCACCTGCAGCGACATTCGGACCACCACGCCCACCCGACCCGGCGCTATCAGAGCCTGCGCCACTTCGAGAACCTGCCCACCCTGCCCAACGGCTACTTCGGCATGTTCTTCATCAGCTACTTCCCGCCGCTCTGGTACAAGGTGATGGACAAGCGTCTGCTGGAACACGCCGGCTACGATGCGCGCAACATCAACTTCGACCCGGCCCGGCGCGAGGAGCTGATCCGCAAGTACGACATCAAATACGGGGACGCGCCGGCGAAGGTGGCCGCGGGCTGAAACGCATTATCGCGACTGAAGTCGCTCCTACGGCACTGCGTTTGGCACCGTAGGAGCGACCGGGCGGCGTACCGCTTCAGTCGCGATCGCCCGCTTGTCACTCCCGCCTCATTTAATGATAATTGTTCGCATTATCAGGAAAGGGGCGAGGGGTGAGCATGACACCAAGGTCGTTGTCGGTGCCCCGGCGACGGGACACCGCCGGGGCGTCTTCGGGCGCGATGCCGGACATCGGCCTGCTCTACCACGAACATCACGGCTGGCTGTTCAACTGGCTGCGGCGCAAGCTGCTCAGCCCCCAGGACGCCGCCGACCTCTCCCACGACACCTTCGTGCGCCTGATCACGGGCGCCCCGGCCCAGCTTCATGAACCGCGCGCCTACCTGCTGGTCATCGCCAGCCGCCTTCTGATCAACCGCAACCAGCGGCAACGCATTGAGCGCGAGGCGCTGTACAGCGTGGCGGTGCTGCTGGAGGGCACCGATCGGCGCGGCCCGGAGCAGGTGGCCGGGGCCCGGGATCTGCTATCCCGGGTGCTGCACTTGCTGCTTGAGGAGCTGCCGGAAAAACCCCGCCGCGCCTTCCTGATGGCGCGCCTGGAGGGCCTGAGCTACCGGGCCATCGGTGAGCGGCTGGCGGTGTCCGAGAGCAGCGTGAAGCAGTACCTGGCGCGCTGCCTGGCCCATTGCCACTGGCGCCTGCACGATGCCCTGGAACAGGGGGGCGGCCAATGAGCGGCACGGACGGCATCCGCGATCGGGCGGCGGACTGGGTGGTGGCCCTGCATGAGGCCGGCGAGGCGGAGCGCGCCGAGCTGGAACGCCGTTGCCAGGCCTGGCAGGCGGAGGACGAGCGCCACCGCCGGGTGTTCCATGAGATGCGCACTTTGTGGGACGGCCTGATGCCCGAACGCCCGCGCCGTTCCCGGGCCGGCGTGCTGGTGGTGTGGCTGCTGATCGGGCTGATCGCCTGGCAGTTGCCGTGGACCCTGTGGCGCGGCGATGCCCACACCGGCACCGGCGAGCGCCGCGTGCTGGTGCTCGACGACGGCAGCCGCCTGACCCTGGACGCGGACAGCGCCGTGCGCCTGACCCTGAACGCGGACCTGCGGCGCGTTCGGCTGCTGCGCGGCCGGCTGTTCGTGAAGGTGGCGCCGGACGCCAACCGGCCGTTCCAGGTGGTCACCCGCGATGGCACCGCCGAAGCCCTGGGCACCGAGTACAGCGTGGCCCTGGAGGGCGAGCGTACCCGGGTGGCGGTGCGCGAATCCTCGGTGCGGTTGATCCCCGCCGCCCGGCCGGCGGCGGCCCGGGTGCTGCACGCCGGCGAGGGCACCACCCTGACCCGCACGCGCAGTGACGCCCCGGCGGCGCTGCCACCGGGGCGCTTCGACTGGCTGGATGGCCGGCTGGTGTTCAATGACGCGCCCCTGAAGGAAGTGCTGGCAAGACTGTCCCGACACCGCCCGGGCTGGCTGCTGGCCAGCCCGGCGCTGCCCTCGGACCTGCGCTTCACCGGCGTACTGCCCGCCGACGACAGCGAGCGGGCCCTGGCGGTGCTGGGTGACGCCCTGCCGGTGCGGGTGCGGCGTATCACCCCCTATGTGGTGTGGGTGGACTGATTTTTTTCTGCCCGATCCGGGCCGTCGCCGGTCATGGGAGGTATAGGCAACCAAAGGAGACCTCCATGCCCCTACCCTTCCGCCCCCGGCTGACCCTATCCCGGCTAGCCCTATCCCGGCTAACCCTATCCTGGCTAACAATGCCCTGCCTGCTCGGCGCCCTGGCGCTGCCCGCCGGCGCCGCCGAGCTCGACCTGCCCGCCCAACCCCTGGATCAAGCCGTCACCGAGCTGGCCCGTCAGACCGGGCTGACCATCGGCGGCGACGCCAGCCTGCTGCGCGGCCACCGGGCACCGGCCCTGAGCGGCGACTACGCGCCCCTGGACGCCCTGCGCCGACTGCTGGCCGGCACTCCGGTGACCTTCCGGGTGACCGGTGACGACAGCGTCATCCTGGAGCGCGGCAATACCCTGGAAGCGGTGGAAGTGAACGGCGAGGCGGAGCGCGCCGGCCTGGCGCCGGTGTACGGTTACGTGGCCCGCCAGAGCGTCACCGCCACTAAAAGCGACGTGGCCCTCAAGGAGACTCCGCAATCCGTGTCCGTGGTGACCCGGGAGCAGATCGAGAACCAGAACGCCCAGACCCTGGACCAGGCCCTGGCCTACACCCCGGGCGTGCAATCGCTCACCGGTGGCGCCAACAGCACCACCAGCGACGGTCTGCAGATCCGCGGTTTCAACGTCACCGGCTCCAGCCCGTTTTACCTGAATGGCGCCAAGCTGGCCCGTAACACCTTCAGCACCACCGCGGAGCCCTATGGCATGGAACGCATCGAGCTGCTGCGCGGGCCGGCCTCGATCCTGTACGGCGCCGCCGCGCCCGGCGGCGTGGTCAACATGGTCACCAAGCTGCCCACCCAAGAGCCACTGCGCGAGATCCGCCTGCAGGGCGGCAGCCATGATCGCCGCCAGCTGGCGGCGGACTTCGGCGGCCCGCTCACCGACGACGGCCGCTTCGCCTATCGCGTCACCGGCCTGACCCGGGACAGCGACACCATGGTGGACTACATTCCCGATGACCGGGACTTCCTGCAGGGCGCCCTGACCTGGCAACCCACCGACAGCACCCGGCTGACGGCATTCGCCACCTACCAGAAAAACGACACCGCCTATGTCTACGGCTTGCCGGTGGCCGGCACCGTGGAATCCAACCCCAATGGGCGCATCGACCGGGACCGTTTCATCGGCGAACCCGGCTTCAACGAATTCGTCTCCGAGAGCTACACCCTGGGCTACCTGTTCAGCCACCGCCTCAACGACACCTGGACGGTGCGACAAAACGCGCTCTACTTCACCGCCGACGCGAATTACGCGGATATCGGCGTGGGTAGCTACGCCGCCGGCCAGCGCACCGTGAGCCGCAGCGCCTATACCCGCAACGACGACAACCACAGCTGGAGCCTGGATAACCAGCTTGAAGGGGTGTTCGACCTGGGCCGGACGCGACACACTCTGCTGTTCGGCGCCGACTACACCGAGCAGAGCTTCGCCCGTGCCCAGTACAGCGGCACCGTGGCGCCGCTGGATGTGTACGCACCGGTGTACGGGTCCCCGGTGGTGCTGGGCGCCACGCCGTTGGGCTCGTTTAAATCGGACAACCAGCAACTGGGCATCTACGCCCAGGACCACATCAAGGTAGACGACCGCTGGGTGATCCTGCTGGGCGGCCGCTACGACCGCTTCGACAACGAGCAACGCGACCGGCTCACCGGCGACCGCGCCACCACGTACGACGACAGCACCTTCACCGGACGGGCCGGCCTGGTGTATCTGTTCGACAACGGCTGGGCGCCCTACCTGAGCTACTCGCAATCCTTCGAGCCAGTGGAAAGCAGCACCGGCACCGACTACGAGCCCACCGAGGGCGAGCAGTACGAGGCCGGCCTGCGCTACGCGCCGGATGACCGGGATTTGTCGGTGACGCTGTCGGTGTACGACCTGATTCAGCAGAACGTGCTCACCACGGACCCGGCCGGTGGCCCGCAGATCCAGGAAGGCGAAGTCCGCTCCCGGGGCGCGGAGCTGGAAGCCCGTGCCCAGCTCACCAACGGGCTCAGCCTGATCGCCGGCTACGCCTACACCAACGCCGAGATCACCAAAAGCAACAGCGGCAGCGAAGGCAACGAACCCGGCGCCGTGCCCGAGCACAGCGCTTCCCTGTGGGCGGACTACCGTTTCGGCGGCGCGCTCAGCAACCTGAACGTGGGCGCGGGCGCCCGCTACATCGGCGCCAGCTACGACCTGGCCAACAACGTGCGGGTGCCGGACTACACCGTCTACGATGCCCTGCTCGGCTACTGGCTGGACGACTGGCGCCTGGCCCTCAACGTGCAGAACCTCACCGACGAGGAGTACGCCACCTGCACCTACCTGTGCTTCTACGGCCAGGAACGCACCTACACCGCCACCGTCACCTACCGCTGGTGAGGTAACACGGACGGGGTGGTGCGCGCCGCTTGTGGCACGCACCCCGCCGCCCTAACATTGCCCGATGAACGACGACACCCATTTCTACCAGCCCTCCGCCGGCCACGGCCTGCCCCACGACCCTTTCAATGCCCTGGTGGCGCCGCGCCCGATCGGCTGGATTTCCTCACAGAGCCAGGACGGCGTGCTCAACCTGGCGCCCTACAGTTTCTTCAACGCCTTCAACTACCGGCCGCCGATCGTCGGCTTCGCCAGCATCGGCTACAAGGACAGCGTGCGGAACATCCAGGCCACCGGGGAGTTCGGCTGGAACCTGGCCACCCGCCCCCTGGCGGACGCCATGAATCAGAGCTGCGCGGCGGTGGCGCCGGAGGTGAATGAATTCGAGCTGAGCGGGCTGACACCGGAGCCGTCACGAATCATCGACGTGCCCCGGGTGAAGGAAACCCCGGTGTCCTTCGAATGCCGCCTCAGCCAGGTACTGCGCCTGACCGGCGCCGACGGCGCCGAGACCGACACCTGGCTGGTGCTGGGTGAAGTGGTGGGCGTGCACATCGCCCGGCACCTGCTCAAGGACGGCGTCTACGACACCGCCGCCGCCGAACCGATCCTGCGCGCCGGCGGCCCGGCGGATTATTTCTCCGTCAACGAGACGACCCGCTTCCAGATGTATCGCCCGAAGACTTAGCCCAGTCCGACACCATCACATCCTTGACGGTGTCGGCCAGATAAGGGTCCGCCATCAGATCGTCGTAGAGCTGGACGAGTTCCCGCTTGTGCTGCTCGGTGATCGGTTCCTTGGCGATGCGGTACAGGTCAGTGCCTGTCAGGTTCTTGATCGGGCGCCCCTTGAACATGTTGATGGAGAAAAAATCCAGGACCGGATTCTCGGGATTCGCTTCCAGAATCGCCATCTCGACCAGGCTGCCATCCTGCCCGTTGAATAACCCCAGCCCCGCAAAAATCCCAGCCGTGGCATGGGTGACACCACCGTTGAATCCACCGGTGTAAATACCCAACCCATGAGGTTCTACGATAAACCCCGTGTAAGCATCCAGCGGTATCAGCAAAAGAACCGCGTCCAACCGGTTCTCCCGGGCCAAGTCGCTTACCAGCGGACGGTATCTGTCGATGGGCGTTTCCATCCAAGTCTTCAAACTAAAAAAAGGCTGTTCAATGTCCGAGTCCAACCAGATTTGGCGGTCATAGTCCACGTGAACCAACTGGTAATTGAAGTGATCGCGAAGGCTCTGCTCGATACGAGTCCGATAGATCTGGTCCAGATTTGCCTCCGACAAATCCACCTTGATCCGGTCATTGCCGAAATTGGTGGCGCCTTTATAAGCAATATCCACCTCGTCGCCCATTAAGGACAGCACCGCGATCCGTTCCATGTCTTCGTGCTCGAACGGTGCCTTACTGGCACATCCTCCCAGCGCAAGCAGCACCACCCCCGCCAAGAAAACAAAGCAGACCGGCTTCTTCATATCCTTCCCCTTTTTATTGTTTCATCATCCACGTTAATTACGGATTACCGTTCAATCATCGGCAATATTCAAATAGCGCTCCAGCACGTCGCGAATCACCTCGGCGTAATGGTTCACGCAGATTTTCTGTTCCCGGTATTTGCCGCGCTTGAGGTACCAGTCCTGCAGCATCGCCTTGGTGAGCGAGGCGAGCAGGCGGGCGTTGACGTCGCGGTAGGCGCCGGCGGCGATGCCTTCCTCGATGATGGCACGGAAGATGTCTTCCACTTCCCGTTCGATGGCGACGGCGTCATGTTTCTCTTTCTCCGGCAGGCTTTTGGCTTCCATGTAGGAGAAGTAGAACCAGGCGCGCATGATCTCGCTGAGATAAAGGTGCGCCTGAATCGCGGTGAACAGCTTGTCCCGAGGATCGGCGATCTCCCGGGTGTGGCTGAGCAGAGTCTGGCGGGTGAGCAGGATGCCGTGGCTCTGGATCAGGTGGATCAGGTCGTCCTTGTTGCGGATATAGGCGTACAGCCCGCCCATGCTGAGGCCGGAATCGGCGCACAGGTCGCGCAGGGTCATGGCGTGGAAGCCTTTCGAATTGGCCAGACGCAGGGTGGAATCGATGATCCGCACCAAATTGCGCACCGCCACCGCTTCCTTCTTGATGCGAATCTTGTCCTGGTTCTGCCGGAACAGCTCCCGGCAGATGTCTTCCTTGGACAGACGCAGGTCCACTTTAAAGGCGTCGTAATCGGTGATCATGGGTCGTCAATGGGCTGAAAAGCGGTGAGTATAAAAGAGGCGGGGCCGGTTGCACCAAACCCCGCCGCCGATTCGCCGCCGGCCCTCAGGCGACCGACAGGAAGCGGTTCTGGGTGTCCACGTCCTGTTTCAGCTCGGCGCTGAGAGCTTCGTGCACCACCCGGCCTTTCTCCAGAATGTAGGCGCGGTCGGCATGCTTGAGGGCAAAGTGCACGCTCTGGTCGGTGAACAGGATGCTGGTGGTGCGCGACAGATCATCGATCAGGCGCCCGATCTGCTGCACGATCACCGGCGCCAGCCCTTCGTTGGGCTCGTCCAGCAGCAGCAGGCGCGGTTCGATCATCAGCGAACGGGCCACCGCAAGCATCTGCTGCTGGCCGCCGGACAGGGTGGCGCCGTCCTGGTCGGCCAGTTCCGCCAGCATCGGATACTCGTCGAAAATCCGCTCCACGCTCCAGGCGTTCTCGCCGCCGGGGCCGCGCCGGTCCGCCACGTCCAGGTTCTCGCGCACGCTCAGGCCAGGAAAGATGCGCCGATCCTCCGGCACATAGCCGATGCCCAGCCGCGCGATGCGGTGCGGCGCCAGGCGGGTGATGTCCCGGCCCTGCCAGGTGACCGTGCCCCGGCGCGGCGGCGTCAGCCCCACGATGCTTTTCAGGGTGGTGCTTTTGCCGGCGCCATTGCGCCCCAGCAGGCACACGGTCTCGCCCTCGTTGAGCGCCAGGGTGACGCCCTGCAGGGCCTGGCTCTCGCCGTAGTAGGTGTGCACGTCATCGAGTTGAAGAATCATGCGCCGGCCTCCTGTTCTTCTTCATCTTCTTCTCCCAGATAGGCGCGCCGCACCTCCGGGTGGCGGCGCACTTCCTCCGGCGTGCCCACCACCAGCGCCTCGCCCCGGTGCATCACCAGGATGCGGTCGGCCAGGCTGAACACCACCTCCATATCGTGCTCGGTGATCAGGAAGGTGTAGTCGCCGCTGTCGGCCAGGGATTTCACCAGCCCGGTGACACGGCGGGTTTCATCCGGCGTCATGCCGGCGGTGGGTTCATCCAGCAACACCAGACGCGGCCGGGTGGCCAGCACCACGGCGATTTCCAGCAGGCGCTTGTCGCCGTAGCTGATCACGCCGGCGCGGCGCTCCGCCAGCCCGCCGATGGACAGCCGCTCCAGCAGCGCCTGGGCTTCTTCCTGGAGCACGGTGTCGCGGGAGGCCAGGTTGAACCAACGTCGGCTGTGGTGATGCAGCGCCGCCAGCGCCACTTCCACGTTCTCGCGCACCGTCATCTCGGTGAAAATGTTGTTGATCTGGAACGAGCGCGACACGCCCAGCCGGCTGATGCGGTGCGGCGGCAGGCCGGTGATGTCCTGGCCGTCCAATAACACCTTGCCCCGGGTAGGCGTCATGCGGCCGGACACCATATTGTAGAAGGTGGTCTTGCCGGCGCCGTTGGGGCCGATAATGGCCAGGGTCTCGCGGGGCTGTACGTCCAGGGTGATGCCGGACACCGCGGCGTTGCCGCCGAAGTGCTTGGTCAGGTCTTGGATGCTCAGAATCGGTTCGCTCATTTTCGCTCCAGCCACCAGTCGAGGAAGGTGCCCAGCAGGCCACGCCGGAAGAACATCACCATCAGCGCCAGCACGATGCCGAGGAACAGCATCCACGCCTGGGTGATGCTGGTGATCCAGGTCTCCAGCAGGATGAACATGGCCGAGCCCACGAAGGGACCGAGAAAATAGCCGGTGCCGCCCAGGATCGACATCAGCACCGGTTCCGCCGAGGTGGACCAGTGCAGCATTTCCGGGCTGGCCACGCGCAGGAACGGGGCCATCAGGCCGCCGGCCAGGCCGGCGAAGGCGCCGCCGAGGGTAAAGGCGGCCAGCCGGTAGCTGCGCACATTGAGACCACAGAACGCCACCCGTTCCGGGTTCTGGCGGATCGCCTGCAGGATCATGCCGAACGAGGACCGACCGATCAGATAGAGCACCGCCGCGGCCACCACCACGAACACCAGCACCACGTGGTAGTAGACCGCCGGATTACCCAGTGTCAGGTCCAGCCCCAGGCCGAAATCCCCCAGGGTGAAGCCGGCGATGCCGTCGCTGCCGTTGGTCACCGAACGCCAGTGATGGGCCACCGAGAACACCATCATGCCGAACGCCAGGGTCAGCATGGCGAAATACACTTCGTTGAGGCGCACGCTGAAAAAGCCGATCACCAGCGCCAGTAGCGCGCCGGCGCCCACCGACAGCACCAGGCAATAGAGAAACGGCCATTTCAGATGCAGCAAGGTCATGGCGGTGGCATAGCAGCCGACGCCGAAGAACGCCGCGTGGCCGAAACTGAGCATGCCGGTGTAGCCGAACACCAGATTAAAACTGGCGGCGAACAACCCCATGATCAGAATTTCGGTGACGATGAAAATATAGAAATACGGCGCGAACCAGGGCAACGCCACCAGCCCGATCAGGGCCACCAGCAGCGCGCCGAGCAGAATCGTCTGTTTCATGCGGTAGCCCCCTTGCCCATGATGCCGGTGGGTTTGAACAGCAGCACCAGCGCCATGCCCACGAACGGCAGCAACATGTTGATCTCGGGCATATAGCGCCCGCCGAAACCGTGCATCAGGCCCAGCGCCAGGGCACCGATCAGCGCGCCGGGGAAACTGCCCAGACCACCGATCACCACCACGATAAAGGACTCGATAATGATCTTGTCGCCCATGCCCGGGTCGATGGCGCGCATGGGGGCCGCCACCGCGCCGCCCACCGCCGCCAGCCAGGCGCCGAAGGCGAACACGCCGGTGACCACGCGCTTGGTGTTGATGCCCAACGCCTCCGCCATGTCCCGGTCCAGGGCGGCGGCGCGCATGATGCGTCCCACCCGGGTGCGGTTGAACAGATACCAGAGACCGGCCAGCAGCAGCAGCCCCACCAGAATCACGAACAGGCTGTAAATCGGATAGCTGGGCCCGCCAAACACGCGCACGGTGCCCTGCAGAATCGGCGGCGGTTCCACCACGTGGATACCGGAGCCCCAGATGGAGCGCACCGATTCGTTGATGATCAGCAGCAGCGCGAAGGTCAGCAGCAGACTGTCCGCCACGTCGCGCTGATAGATGAACCGCAGCACCAGCCGGTCGATCAGCACCGCCACCGCCGCCACGCCCAGCGGCGCCAGCAGCAAGGTGGGCCAGAACGACAGGCCGACCAGATTGATCAAGGTATAGGCCAGATAGGCCCCGAGCATATACAGCGCGCCGTGCGCGAAATTGATCACGTTGAGCACGCCGAACACGATGTTCAGACCCACCGCGATCACGAACAGCAGCAGGCCGATATCCAGACTATTGAGTAAAGCCGCGCCAAAGCCGGACATGACACCCCCGTAACACGGAATTCAGGGAAGGGAACCGCCGGCCGGAGCCGGCGGCGTCAGGGTGTTCAGAGCTGGCAGCCGGTTTCCTCGATGGTGCGGGAAACCTTCTCGCCGTCGAAGATGCGCAGGTCCGCCAGGGTGCGGATGCCGTGCTTCTCGTTCATCGGGCCGGACTTGCCCCAGTTGGGGCCGACCAGCGCCTGATGATCGCCGGCGCGGAAGGCGATGGTGCCGTTGGGGGCGTCCAGGCTCATGCCGCTAAGGGTTTGCGCCAGTTTGTCGCCGTCGGTGGAGCCGGCGCTCTCGATGGCTTTCTTGTAGGCGTACACCGCCGCGTAGGCGCCTTCCGCGTTGTAGCTGGGCGGCACGCCGTAGCGATCGATGTAGGCGCTGACGAAGCGCTTGTTCACATCGTTATCAAAGCCGTCGTACCAGTAGCGGGTGGACAGCCACACGCCTTCCGGCATCTGCTCACCCAGGGCGGACAGCACCTCGGTGGCGGCGCCCACGGTGAACATGATTTCCATGTCCTGCTCGAAGAAGCCCAGGTTGTTGGCCTGGCGTACGAAGTTGACCAGGTCGCCGCCCCACACCGAGATCAGCACGCCATCCGGCTTGGCGGCCATCACGCCATTGATGAACGGGGTGAAGTCCTCGGCGCCAAAGCGCGGGAAGGCGGTGTCGCTCATCAGCTCCACGTCCGGGTTGGCTTCCTTGAGCGCCTTGCCGAAAAACTCCCAGGACTGATGGCCGAACGCATAGTCCGGGCCGATGGTGGTCCAGCGTTTGGCGCCGGTTTCCCCGGCGATGATGGCGGCGGCCTTCATGTTCTGGGCCACGTTGTTGCTGATCCGGTAGGTGTAGGCGTTACAGAGTTTGCCGGTCACGTCCGGGGTGGCGGCGTGGGTGATGATCAGCGGCTTCTTCAGTTCCGGCATCACCGGCACCAG
Source organism: Alloalcanivorax marinus (assembly GCF_016785095.1). Taxonomy (GTDB): domain Bacteria; phylum Pseudomonadota; class Gammaproteobacteria; order Pseudomonadales; family Alcanivoracaceae; genus Alloalcanivorax; species Alloalcanivorax marinus_A. Next base: position 297,207 of record NZ_JAEKJB010000015.1, read on the forward strand.
GCCCTGGGCCACGCCGGAGCTGTCCAGCCCCATCAGCACGTCGGCCTGATCCTGGTAAACCAGCTTGCGGGCCGCCTGGATCGCCACCGATGCCTTGCCCTGGCTGTCCTCGGTGATCACTTCCAGGTCGCGGCCCATCACGCCGCCATCCTGGTTGATTTCGTCGATGGCCAGTTGAATACCCTGCTGGGCGAACTTGCCGTAGTTGGCGGCGCTGCCGGACAGAATATAGATGGCGCCGATGCGGATCGGATCGTCGTCCGCCCAGGCGGGGGCGCCGGCCAGGCCGGTAACGGCCACCAGCGTCATCAGGAGTCGTGCGGGTTTGAGCAGTTGCATGACGGGTCCTCTCTTTTTATCAGTGTTGTTGTCGTATGTTTTGTCCCGTGGCTAACCGGCGAGACGGTCACGCAGCACGTTCTTGCGAATCTTCCCGGTCACGGTTTTCGGTAGCGCGCCCAGCACCACCTTTTTGGGAATCTTGAAGCCGGCCAGCCGCTCCCGGCAGAAGCCGATCAGTTCGTCCAGGTCCAGCTCCGGGCCGGGGCGCGGGTCGATAAAGGCGCAGGGCACCTCGCCCCACTTCTCATCGGACATGGCCACCACCGCCGCCTCCGAGACGCCCGGGTGCTGATAAAGCACTTCCTCCACTTCCAGGCTGGAGATATTCTCGCCGCCGGAAATGATAACGTCCTTGGCGCGGTCCTTGATCTCGATGTAGTTATCCGGGTGCATCACCGCCAGGTCGCCGGTGTTGTACCAGCCATCACGGAACGCCTCGGCGGTGGTCTCCGGATTCTTGAGATAGCCCTTCATCAGGGTGTTGCCGCGCAGCTGGATCTCGCCCAGGGTCTCGCCGTCCGCCGGCACCACCCGGCGGCGATCGTGGTCGTAGACCCGGGCGTCGTTGACGGCGAAGTTGATCACCCCCTGACGGGCCATGCGCCCGGCCAGTTGCTCGGTGGGCAGCGCCGCCCAGTCCGGTTGCGGCACGCACAGGGTGGCCGGGCCGAAGGTTTCGGTGAGGCCATAGAGATGGGTGATGTCGAAGCCCAGCTCGCGGGCCTTGCGGATCACCGAGCTGGGCGGCGCCGCGCCGCCCAGGGCGAACCGGGCCGGCCGGCTCAGGGCCCGGCCACGCTGGTCCATGTCCGCCAGCAGCATGTTGAGCACCACCGGCGCGCCGCACAGATGGGTCACTCCGTGCCCTTCCATGCGCCGGTAGATCAGGTCCGCGTCCACCTTGCGCAGGCACACATGGGTGCCGCCCACGGCGGTGATCGCCCAGGTGTAGCCCCAGCCGTTGCAATGAAACATGGGCAGGGTCCACAGGTAGACGGTGTCGGCGTTCATCTCGAACGCCATGGCGTTGCTCATGGCCGCCAGGTAGGCGCCGCGATGGTGGTAGACCACGCCCTTGGGATTGCCGGTGGTGCCGGAGGTGTAGTTGAGGGTGATGGCGTCCCACTCGTCCGTTGGCGTACGCCATTGGCCCGGGTCACCGGCGGCGTCCAGCCAGGCCTCGTAGCGCGGGCCGTCCAGGCTGGCGGGGCCGCCGTCGCGCTCGATGGCGACGGTGGCCGGCGGTGTCGCCAGGCCGGCCAGGGCGTCCTTGATCACCGCTTCGTATTCGCTGTCGTAGATCAGCACCCGGGCCTCGCCATGGTCCAGGATGAACCCCAGGCTGGCGCCGTCCAGGCGGCTGTTGAGCGCGTTCAGCACGGCGCCGGCCAGGGCCACGCCATAGTGGGCCTCGAGCAGTTCATGGCCGTTCGGCGCCAGCACCGCCACGGTATCACCGGGCCCCACCCCGCTTTGCGCCAACGCCGCCGCCAGCCGGCGGCAGCGGGCCAGGAAGGTGCGATAGTCCAGGGTCATGTCGTCGTCGATCACCGCGATCTTGTCGGGAAACACGGTGGCCGAGCGCTGCAGGAAAGACAGGGGCGAAAGGGGGGCATAGTTGGCCCCGTTTTTTTCCAGCCCGTTCTTGTACTTATTGTTCATGGCGATTACCGACCTCTACTCTTACTCTGCTGCCGGGTCTGTTTAATGCCGCGATTATTTTTCAGGCGCCCGTCAAAAATATAGCGAGCGCTCGAAATATTCAATACACCGGAGGCGAAAATTCCTGGTTCTGGCAGAATAGCGCCCCATGACCGATACCGACCCGCGACACCCCGCCCCCACCGACGACGCCGTACCTTGTCCCTGCCAGTCCGGCCGTGTTTACGAAAACTGCTGCGCGCCGCTGCATCGCGGTGAGCCGGCGTCCACGCCGGAAGCGCTGATGCGCTCGCGCTACAGCGCCTTCGTGCGCAACGATACGACCTACGTGGCCAAAAGCTGGCACCCGGACACCCGCCCCACCGGGCTGATGCTGGATGACGGTGACGACTGGCTGGAACTTAAGGTGCTGGACAGCGATGCCGAAGGCGACCGGGGGCAGGTGCATTTTCGCGCCCTGCGCCGGCGCGATAAGGGGTTTTCGGTGCTGGAGGAAAAGTCCCGCTTCGTGCGCGAGGACGGCCACTGGTTTTACCTGGACGGCGACAGCACGGTGAGCAACCTGAAGCCGGGCCGCAACGAGCCCTGCCCCTGCGGTAGCGGCAAGAAATTCAAGAAGTGCTGCGCGGCGTGAATACCGCAAAAAAAGAGCGGGCCGTCCGCTGGCCCTGGGGGGTAAGAATGGACCACGACATGTCTGTATCGTGGCGTTCAGTATCCACCGCCGGGGCCGCATCCCGGTAGCCGGTTAGCGCGCGGTTCTTGCCCGATCCTGCCTCCGGTCTCCCTCAATCCTTATCCTTGCGCTTTTCGATTTGGTGGCGGTCCTCGGTGAGGCCGATTTGCCAGTAGCCGCTGGCGTAGAGGCGGCGGCGGTCCACCTGGCGTTCCTGGGTGAAGTAGCGGCGCAGGGCGCGCACCGCTCCGCTTTCGCCGGCCACCCAGACCGCCGGGGAGCCGTCCAGCCAGGGCAACGCCAGCACCGTGTCCACCAGGCCTACCGCCGGCTGCTCCGGGTAGGGATTGACCCGCCAGGTGACCTGGATGCCGTCCGGAAACGGCAGCGGCTGCTGGTCGGCGGGATCGAGAATATCGAGCACCGCGTAGCCACGGGCGTGGGCAGGCAGGCGCTCGATGTTGGCGCCGATGGCCGGCAGCGCCGACATGTCGCCGGCGAACAGAAACCAGTCGGCGTCGAAGTCCACGAACTTGGGCGCGCCGGGTCCGGCGAAGCCGATGCGGTCGCCGGGCCGGGCTTGGGCGGCCCAGCCAGAGGCGGGACCGTGGTCCGAGTGCATCATGAAATCCACCACCACCTCACCGCGCCCGCGATCGAAATGGCGCAGGGTATAAGTGCGCACGAAGGGCTTGTGCTCTTCCGGGGTGTCGTTGAATGGCGGCAAGGCGATGCCGGTCTGGCCGGGCCGAGGAATCAAAAGCTTGAAGTTGGCGCTTTCGTGGTCGTCGGGGAAGTCGCTCAGATCGCCGCCGCCGAGCACCACCCGTTTCATGTTCGGGGTCGGGTTCTCGGTGCGCAGCACCTCCAGGATACGGGGCGCGGGTCGGGGCATGGGTCACCTCATGGGAAACGGGGGCGCTTGTGGCGCCCCGGCAATTAGTGGACAATATCAACCATAAATTCACTGGTTGACTTTGTCAATCAAATACAACACCCCGACATCCATGCCACACCAAGCCGATATCCGCCAGGTGCTCTGGCAGCTGGCCTTCCAGTTCAAGGTCAGCAGCAAGCGCGCGATCCGCGACTACGACCTGCCCATCAACGGCATGCACGTGCGTCTGTTGCAGATGATCCACCGCCAGCCGGACTGCACCGCCCAGCATATCGCCGCCGTCACCGGCCGCGACAAGGCGCAGATCACCCGCGTCATCAAGGAGCTGGAGGCCATGGACCTGGTCACCCGCACCCCCAACCCGGAGGACCGCCGCAGCCAGTTGCTGGCGCTCAGCAAGACCGGTCAGGGACTGATGGCGCGCATTCAGGAGGCGGAGGACGAGGTCAGGAAGACGCTGCTGAAAGGCATCCCGAAAAAAGACGTGGACGCCTTTATCGAGACCGGCAACCGCATGCTCGACAACCTGCGCGACGACCAGGAACGGTAAGAGCGGTGATTCCACCGCGATGCCCCGGCGCCAGTATTGTTCCGCTATTCGGTCTAAGGCCCGGGCCTCGCCTCTACCACCCGGGTTCCCGCCAGCCGGTCGTGCAGACAACGCCTTTCCTTGCCAAAGATAAACAGCCCGTCGGCGATCAACAGGAGGTGGCCGACCACCGGAATCAACACCACCAGATTGACCGGCAGCAACCGCAGAAAGAACACCCGGCCCAGTGACGGTAACTCGTCGGACTCGGCGCGGACCATTTTGATCTTGAGCGCCAGTTTGCCGAGCGTCTGCCCGTTGTGAGCGATCATATAGCCGTTAATCACTAACCAACCCACCAGTGGAATAGCCGTAAGCACGAGCAAATTCGGCAACGTCGGCTGCATCAACTGGCCTCCCATGAAAGGATCGTTATGGAAAAACAGGCCGTATAGAAAAAGGACCGCAAGAGTAAAACCGATACCGATCAGATTATCCAAAAAGACCGCCGCCAGACGCTGGCCTCGCTGCGCCAGGACCGGGTCATTGCTTTCTTTCGTGGTGCTTTCGTCGGCGGCTATCCCCGCCGGCGCCAGATAAGGATTGTCCATTCCCCCTCCCCGCTTCTATTTATTTTCCCCACCCGAAAAACTAGTCGTTCCGTTTTGTTTTCTCAAGAAGTGGTTCTTTAAAATAACCCTGAGGGAGAACCAAGGCCAGCGCCTTGCCGATCTCGGCGATGGCGGCGTTGCGTTGCTCCAGGGTGGCGTCGGTTTCGGTGATGTAGATGGCCGCCAGTACCGGGCCGCGTTGCGGTGGCCACATCACGGCGATGATCGCCCGGGAGCCGTGCCCGCCGGCGCCGGTCTTGTCGCCGATAGTCCAGTCGTCGGGGATGCCGGCGCGCAACAGCGCGTCCGCCACCTGGTCGTCCTTCATCCATTGCAGCAGTTGCCGGCGCGACGGTTCGGCAAGGGTGTCGCCGAACAGCAGCTCGCGCAGGGTTTCGAGGATCGCGTCCGGGGTGGTGGTGTCCCGGGGGTCGCCGGGGGTGGCTTCGTTCAGTTCCGGTTCGCGGCGGTCCAGGCGGGTGACGTTATCGCCGGCGCCACGCAGGAAGCGGGTCAGGCCGGCGGGGCCGTCTATGGCGTCGAGCACCAGGTTGGCGGCGGTGTTGTCGCTCAGGGTGATGGCCGCTTCGCAGAGCGCGCCGAACGTCATGCCGGTGTCGACGTGCTCCCCGGTCGCCGGCGAGTAGGTGACCAGGTCCGCTTCGCCATAGTGGATCATCCGGTCCAGGCGGTCCTCGCCGGCATCGACCTTGCGCAGCAGCGCGCCGCAGGCCAGCACCTTGAAGGTGCTGGCGAGTGGGAAGCGCTGGTCGGCGTGGTAGCGCCAGGCACGGCCCGTTTCCTGGTCCGACACGGCGATGCCGACCCGCGCGTTAAGACGGCTTTCAATCTCCTGGGCCGTGGAGACCAGCGGCGTCCCGGCGGCGACGAGGCTGGCCGCCGTAAGGCCGAGGCAAACCACGGCGGCGCGGATAATCAATGGGATAGGGTTCAAGGGGGGACTCCTGTTACTGTCGTCAGAGGGGGCGAACCGGCGGTTCGCGCAGGCCGGCCAGCAGCAGATCGCAGAAGCGGTCGGCGAGAAGGTCCGGGTCGCCGGGCCGCCCTGCCCCGGACCAGGCCTGATGATGCATGCCCATGACCGCCGTCACCGTGACTCCGTCCGCGTTACGAAACACGCCGTCGGCGTGGCCGGCGGCCAGTATACGGGCCCAGATGCGTTCGTACTCCTGGTAAAAGCCCGCCACCCGGTGGCGGTGGTCGCCGGTGAAAACGTGACGCTCGTGCACGCACACCCGAAGCTCGGACGGGCGCTCGGCGATGCCGCCGACCACCGCCCGCGAGAAACGGCGCAGGCGGGTTTCCGAGTCCCGCTCTTCCTCCAGCAACCGCTCGCCGAACATCACCAGTTGCCCCAGGCAGCGCTGCACAATGGCCACCAGCAGCGCCTCCTTGCTGGCGAAGTAGTGGTACAGGGAGCTGCGGCCCAGGCCGGTGGCCTGCTCCAGGTCGCTCATGCCGGTGGCATGGAAGCCCTGGCGGGCGAACAGGTCCGTGGCCGCGTGCAGCAGCCGCGCCCGGTTGTCCCGATTGTCGTTCACGGCGCCCCGGCAAAAGCCCAGGCTGGAAGGTTCCATGGCCATCATTCTCCCACCGGCGGCCCGGCCAGGGTGCGGTAAATGTTGACCATGGCCAGGGTTTCCGAGGTGCGGCTTTCGATCAGGTTATCGCGGGTGTCGATCAGCTCCTGCTCGGCGGCGAGCACTTCGAAGTAGCCGATGTAGCCCTGCTCATAGCGGTCCCGGGCCAGGCGCGCGGCGCGGGCGGCGGAGTCCGTGGCGTCCGCCAGCCGCTCGGTGCGCACCTGGGCGCGCTGGTAACGGGACAGCTGGGTTTCGGTTTCCGCCAGAGCCTCCAGCACGGTTTGCCGGTAGTCGGCCAGGGCCGCGCGGCTGGCCGCGTCGGCGGCGTCGATGCGGCTGCGCACGCCACCGAAATCCAGGAAGGTCCAGTCCACGCCCAGGGCCACGGCGCGGGATTCCGCCGGGCCGCTGAACAGATCCGAGGAGTCCGCCGCCACGGAGCCCATCAGCGCGTCCAGGCTGAAGCTGGGGAACAGGTCCGCGGTGGCCACGCCGATGCGCGCGCTGGCGGCGGCCAGGCGCCGTTCCGCGGCGCGGATGTCCGGACGCCGGCGCAGGGCGTCGCCGGGGCTGCCCACCGGGATCGCCGGCAGACTTTCCGGCAGCGGCGCCGGCGCCGACAGGCGGCTGACCAGCGCCGCCGGTTGCCGACCAGCGAGCACGGCGATGCGATACAGGCGCTCGCGCACGCCGGCCTCCAGGCTGGGCAGGGTGGCGCGGATGGCGTCCAGCCGGGCGCGCGCCCGCTGGCGGTCGAACTCGGTGGCGCGGCCCGCGTCCAGGCGGGCCTCGACGATCGCCAGGGACTCGCGCTGGTTGGCCACGCTGCGGCGCGCCTGATCCAGTTGCTGCTGCAGCCCGCGCAGCTCGAAATAGCTGCTGGCCAGGCGCCCCACCAGGGCCACCTGGAGCGCGTTGAGGTCGGCGCCGGCGGCTTCCAGCTCCGCCTGGCGCGCCTGGCGGGCGCGGCGCAGGCGGCCGAACAGATCCAGCTCCCAGCGGGCGGCGGCGCCCACCTGGTAGCGGGTGACCCTTTCCTGGTCCGGGTCGGTGCGCTCCACCTCGGCCAGGTATTGCTCGCCGGCGGAGCCGCTGGCGCTCAGGGTCGGGTACTGGTCGGCGCGGGCGCCGCGCAGCAGCGCCTCGGCCTGATCCAGCCGCGCCAGGGCCGCTTGCAGATCCTGGTTGGCGGCCAGGGTCTCGCCGATCAGCTCGGCCAGCATCGGGTCCTGGAAACCGCCCCAGAAGCGCCGCGCCTGGTCGTCGAAGGACGAGTCGTCGCGGGCCTCGGTGAAGCGGTCCGGGGCGTCCGGTTCCGGGGCCTGGTAGTCCGGCCCCACGGCGCAGGCACTGATCAGCAGCGCCGCGCCGAGGAGGGGAAGATTACGCATGGGTTTCTCCCGGCGAGCCATGGGCTTCGCCTTCCATTGTTGAGGGATGGTCGTATTTCAGCGGCCCGCCCAGCTTGCGCAGGGCCACGTAGAACACCGGCGTCAGGAACAGGCCGAACAGGGTGACGCCGAGCATGCCGGCGAACACCGCCACGCCCAGGGCCTGGCGGACTTCGGCGCCGGCGCCGGTGCGCAGCACCAGCGGAATTACCGCGGCGGTGAAGCAGATCGAGGTCATGACGATGGGGCGCAGCCGCAGGCGGCAGGCTTCCAGCGCCGCCTCCACCACGGTGCGGCCCTGGAATTCCAGCTCCCGGGCGAATTCCACGATCAGAATGGCGTTCTTCGACGCCAGGCCGATCAGCACCACCAGGCCCACCTGCACGAAGATGTTGATGTCGCCGCCCACCAGCCACACGCCCAGCAAGGCGGAGAGCACGCACATGGGCACGATCAGGATCACCGCCAGGGGCAGGGTCCAGCTTTCGTAGAGGGCCGCCAGCACCAGGAACACCAGCAGCACCGCCAGCGGGAACACCACCAGGCCGGCGTGGCCCTGGGTGGCTTCCTGGTAACTCAGGTCGGTCCATTCGAACTCGATGCCCGGCGGCAGCACCTGGTCGCCGATGCCGGCGAGCCGGTCCATGGCCTGGCTGGAGGACAGCACCCGGGGGTCGGTTTCGCCGGCCAGGTCCGCCGCCGGGAAGCCGTTGTAGCGCATCACCGGGTCCGGCCCGAAGCTTTGCTTGATATCCACCATGGAACCGATCGGCACCATCTCGCCCTGGTCGTTGCGGGTGCGCAGACGGGCGATGTCCTCGACGCTGTCCCGGTAGGGACCGTCCGCCTGCACGATCACCTGCCAGGTGCGGCCGAAGCGGTTGAAGTCGTTGACGTAGGTGGAGCCCAGGTAAGTCTGCAGGGTCATGAACAGATCGGTGACCGCCACCCCCTGGGCCTTGGCCTTGAGCCGGTCCACGTCGGCGTCCAGCTGCGGCACGTTGGCCTGGTAGCTGGTGATCGGGTAACTCATGCCCGGCGTTTGCGCCACCGTGCCCTGCATGGCGGCGACCGCTTCCTGCAAGGCGCCATAACCGAGATCGGCGCGGTCCTCGATGTACATCTGGTAGCCGGAGCCGTTGCCCAGGCCGAGGATCGGCGGCGGCATGATCGAGAACGTCATGCCGCCCTTGAGCCCGGCGATCTTGCGGTTGATCTCCGCGTTGATCTCCTCGGCGGTGCGGCTCCGTTCGTCGAAGGGCGCCAGGGGCAAAAACGCCATGCCGGTGTTGGTGGTGTTGGTGAACTGCAGCACGTTCAGCCCCGGGAAGGAGATGGCGTGGTCCACGCCCTCGGTGTCCAGGGCGATGTCGGTGACCTGGCGCAGCAGTTCATCGGTGCGCTCCAGGGAGGCGCCTTCCGGCAGCTTCACCCCGGCGATCAGGTACATCTTGTCCTGCACCGGCACGAAGCCCGGCGGCACCAGCTTGAACATGGAGCCGGTGGCGACCAGCAGCACCAGATAGACCACGAACACCGCGCCGCGCCGGCTCAGGCTGCGCGACACCGCGCCCTGATACTTCTCCGAGCTTCTATTGAAGAAGCGGTTGAAGGGCCGGAACAGCCAGCCGAACAAGCGGTCGATCAGCCGCGAGAGCCGGTCCGGCGACGCGCCGTGGGGCTTGAGCAGCATGGACGCCAGGGCCGGCGACAGGGTCAGGGAATTGATGGTGGAGATCACCGTGGAGATGGCGATGGTCACCGCGAACTGCCGGTAGAACTGACCGGTGACGCCGGACAGGAACGCCATCGGCACGAACACCGCGCACAGCACCAGGCCGATGGCGACGATGGGGCCGGACACTTCCTTCATGGCCTGGTGGGCCGCTTGGCGGGGCGCCAGGCCATCCTCGATGTTCCGTTCCACGTTCTCCACCACCACGATGGCGTCGTCCACCACGATGCCGATGGCCAGCACCAGGCCGAACAGGGTCAGGGTGTTGATGGAGTAACCGAGCAGATAAAGCACCGCGAAGGTGCCCACCACGGACACCGGCACCGCCAGCAGCGGAATGATGGAGGCGCGCCAGGTCTGCAAAAACAGGGTCACCACCAACACCACCAGCAGGATCGCCTCCAGCAGGGTGTGGATCACCGAATCGATGGAATCACTGACGAATACCGTGGTGTCGTAGTCGGTGCGATAGGCCACGCCCTCGGGAAATTGCGCCGACAGTTCCTCCATGGTGGCCAGCACCTTCTCGCGGATCTCCAGGGCGTTGGCCCCCGGCGACTGGAAAATGCCGATGCCCACCGCGTCCTGGCCGTCCACCTGGGAGCGCAGGCTGTAATCGTCGGCGCCCAGCTCCAGCCGGGCCACGTCGCCGAGGCGCACCAGTTCGCCATCCGCGCCGGTTTTCAGAACCACATTGCTGAATTCGTCCTCGGTGACCAAACGCCCCTTGGCGTTGATCAGGGTAAGGAAATCGCTGTTTTCCACCGGTTCCGCGCCGAGCTGGCCGGCGGACACCTGCACGTTCTGCTCGCGGATGGCGTTGACCACGTCACCGGCGGTGAGGCCGTGGGCGGCGATCTTGTCCGGGTTGAGCCAGGCACGCATGGCGTAGTCGCCACCGCCCATCACCTGGGCTTCGCCCACGCCCTGCACCCGGGCCAGCCGGTCGCGCACATGCAGCCGCGCGTAGTTGCGCAGGTAGAGGGTGTCGTAGCTCTGGTCCGGGGAGGTGAGGTGCACCACCATCAGAAAGGTGGGCGACTGCTTCTGGGTGGTCACGCCCTGGCGGCGCACCGCTTCCGGCAGCCGCGCCAGCGCCTGGCTGACCCGGTTCTGCACCCGCACCGTGGCGTCCTCCGCGTCCACGTCCGGGTGGAAAGTGATGGTCATCTGCAGCACGCCGTCGGAGCCGGCCACGGACTTGAAGTACATCATGCCCTCGACGCCGTTGATCTCCTCTTCCAGCGGCACCGCCACGGTCTCGGCGATCTCCTTGGGGTTGGCGCCCGGGTAGACGGCGCGCACCACCACCGACGGCGGCACCACCTCCGGGTATTCACTGATCGGCAGGTTGGGGATCGAGATCGCCCCCACCGCGAAAATAATGATGGACAGCACCGCGGCGAAGATCGGCCGGTCCACGAAAAACCGCGAAAAATTCATGGCAACAAGACTCCTGGGCTTTGCACGCCGCGTTGATCAGGGCTGGCCGGCGAGATCGCCGCCCGCCGGTTCATCCAGGGACACCGTGTTCGGTTGCACCGGCATGCCGGGCATGAACACCTTCTGGGTGCCGTTGACGATCACGCGGTCGCCGGGCTCCAGGCCCTCGCGCACCACCACCAGGTCGTCCAGTTCGCGGCCGGTTTTCACCGCGCGCCGGGCCGCCGTGTTGTCCTCGCCCACCACGTAGACGTAGCGCCGGTCCTGATCGGTGAGCACCGCCTTACGGCTGATCAGGATCGCCTGCTCCAGACGCGCCACCGGCATTTCCACCCGGGCGAACTGGCCCGGTTTAAAAATGCCATTCGGGTTGGGCAGCACCGCCCGGTAGCGCAGGGTGCCGGTGTCCGGGTTCATCTGGTTGTCCACGAAGTCCAGCCGGCCCGCGTGCGGGAAGCCGCTCTCGCCGCTCATTCCCACCGCCACCGACGGCGCCTTTCCCTCGTTCATCAGCCGCTGGGCATTGAGCGCATCGCTCTCGTTGCTGTCGAAATAGACGTGCAGCGGGTCCACCGAGACCACCGTGGTCAGCAGCGTCTGGTCGGCGCTGGCCAGGTTGCCCTTGGTCACCAGGGCGCGGCCGGCGCGGCCGGTCACCGGCGCCGTGACGCGGGTGTAGCTCAGGTCCAGTTCGGCGCTGATCAGCGACGCCTTGGCTTCCGCCACCCGGGCCCGGGCACCGAGCCGCGCCGCCTCGCGGCGGTCGAATTCCTCCCGGGAGATGGCCCGGCTGTCGAGCAGCTTTCGCGCCCGGTCCGCCTCCAGCCCGGCCAGGCGGGCATCGCTGCGGGCCTGTTCGAGGGCGGCGCGGGCGGCGTCCACCCGGGCCTGGTAGGGGCGCGCATCAATGCGGAACAGCAGGTCGCCGGCTTCCACCCGCTCCCCTTCCTCGAACGCCACCTCTTCGATGTAGCCGCTCACCCGCGATCGCAGTTGCACGGTTTCCGGGGCGGACAGCCGGCCGGTGAACACTTCCTTGAGCGTGGCCGGCCGTACCAGCACCTCGGCCACGTCCACTTCCGGCGCCGGCGGGCCGCCGCCTTCCGCCTGCTCACGGGCATCGCAACCGGCCAGCAACAGGGCGGACGCCAACAGCGCCAACAGCCCCCAGTACAAACCCATGCCCGCCACGGGCCCCTCGTTGACGCTTTCCATCGTGTTTCGCTCCGCATGCTTGGTATTCAGGAGCAAAGAAAACTACTTCCTCAACTTAAGTTCAGGTCAAGGCTTTTCCTATCGGCCTTCTTCAAGGGACCGGCCAGCTTGCGCAGCCCCACGTAGAACACCGGCGTCAGGAACAGACCGAACAGAGTGACGCCCAGCATGCCGGCGAACACCGCGATACCCAGGGCCTGGCGCACCTCGGAGCCGGCGCCGCTGCCCAGCACCAGCGGCACCACGGCGGCGGTGAAGGTGATCGACGTCATGATGATTGGGCGCAATCGCAGGCGGCAGGCTTCCAACGCCGCTTCCACCACGGTACGGCCCTGGAATTCCAGCTCCCGGGCGAACTCCACGATCAGGATGGCGTTCTTGCAGGCCAGACCGATCAGCACCACCAGCCCCACCTGCACGAAGATGTTGGTGTCGCCCCCCATGAGCCATACGCCGGTCAATGCCGACAACAGACACATCGGCACGATCAGGATCACCGCCAGGGGCAGCGTCCAGCTTTCGTACAGAGCCGCCAACACCAGGAACACCAGCAGCACCGCCAGGGGGAACACCACCAGAGCAGCGTTGCCCTGGGTGGCCTGCTGGTAGCTCAAGTCGGTCCACTCGAATTCCACGCCCTCCGGCAGGGTGCGTTCGCCGAGGGCGGTGAGCACGTCCATGGCCTGGGTGGAAGACAGAATCCGCGGGTCCGCCTCGCCGGCCAGGTCCGCCGCCGGGTAACCGTTGTAGCGCAGCACCGGGTCGGGGCCGAAGCTCTGGTGAATGTCCACCATGGAGCCAATCGGCACCATCTCGCCCTGGTCATTGCGGGTACGCAGCCGGGCGATGTCCGCCACGCTGTCCCGATAGGAGGCATCCGCCTGGGCGATCACCTGCCAGGTGCGGCCGAAGCGGTTGAAGTCGTTGACGTAGGTGGAGCCCAGGTAAGTCTGCAGGGTCATGAACAGATCGGTGACCGCCACCCCCTGGGCCTTGGCCTTGAGGCGATCCACCTCGGCATCGAGCTGCGGCACATTGGCCTGGTAACTGGTGATCGGGTAGGTCATGCCCGGGGTTTGCATCACCGCCCCCTGGAAGGCGGTGACCGCTTCCTGCAGAGGGCCGTAGCCGAGCCCGTCCCGGTCCTCGATGAACAATTGATAACCGGAACCGTTGCCCAGCCCCTGGATCGCCGGCGGCATGAAGGAAAAGGCGATGCCTTCCTTGAGCGCACCGATGCGCCCGGCGATTTCCGCGTTGATGTCCGCGGCGCTGCGGTCCCGGTCCTCGAACGGTTCCAGGGGCAGGAACGCCAGGCCGGTGTTGGAAGTGTTGGTGAACTGCAAGGCGTTCAGGCCCGGGAAGGAAATGGCATGGGCCACGCCCTCGGTGTCCATGGCGATGTCCACCACCTCCTTGAGCAGGGCGTCGGTGCGTTCCAGGGAGGCCCCTTCCGGCAGTTTCACCCCGGCGATCAGGTACATCTTATCCTGGATCGGAATAAAGCCCGGCGGCACCAGCTTGAACAGGGAACCGGTGGCGCCCAGCAGCACCAGGTAGATCACGAACACGGCGCCGCGCCGGCGCAGGCTGCGCGACACCGCGCCCTGATACTTCTCCGAGCTTTTGTTGAAGAAGCGGTTGAAGGGCCGGAACAGCCAGCCAAACATCCCGTCGATCAGACGGGTGAGCCGGTCCGGGGCGGCATCATGGGGCTTGAGCAGCATGGCGGCCAGGGCCGGCGACAAGGTCAGGGAATTGATGGTGGAAATCACCGTGGAGATGGCGATGGTCACCGCGAACTGCCGGTAGAACTGGCCGGTGACGCCACTGAGAAACGCCATCGGAATGAACACCGCGCACAGCACCAGACCAATGGCGACGATCGGCCCGGACACCTCGCGCATGGCCTGGTGGGCGGCGGCCAGGGGCGTCAGGCCTTCCTCGATGTTCCGCTCCACGTTTTCCACCACCACGATGGCATCGTCCACCACGATGCCGATGGCCAGCACCAGACCGAACAGGGTCAGGGTGTTGATGGAATAACCGAGCAGATAAAGCACCGCGAAGGTGCCCACCACGGACACCGGCACCGCCAGCAACGGGATGATCGACGCCCGCCAGGTCTGCAGGAACAGGGTCACCACCAGTACCACCAGCAAGATCGCTTCCAGCAGGGTCTGAATCACCGAATGGATGGAGTCGCGCACGAACAGGGTGGTGTCGTAGACGCTGCGATATTCCACGCCCTCCGGGAAGCGGGTGGCGAGCTCGTCCATGGTGGCGATCACCTGGTCGCGGATTTCCAGGGCGTTGGCACCGGGGGCCTGGAAGATGCCCATGGCCACCGCGTCCTGGCCGTCCAGCCGGGCGCGCAGGGTGTAATCACCGGCGCCCAGCTCCAACCGGGCTACGTCGCGCAGCCGCAGGATCTGACCGTCGTCGCCGGCGCGCAGCACGATGTCGCCGAATTCTTCCTCGCTCTCCAGACGTCCCTTGGCGTTGATCAGGGTGAGGAAATCACTGCCGGGCATGGGCTCGGCGCCGATCTGGCCGGCGGAGACCTGCACGTTCTGCTCGCGCATGGCGGCGATCACATCGCCGGCGGTGAGGCCCCGGGCGGCGATCTTGTCCGGGTCCAGCCAGGCACGCATGGCGTAGTCGCCGCCGCCGAACAGTTGCGCCTCGCCGACGCCGGGGATGCGCGCCAACTGGTCACGTACATGCAGCCGCGCATAGTTGCGCAGGTAGAGGGTGTCGTAGCGACCGTCCGGGGAGGTCAGGTGCACCACCATCAGGAAGGTGGGCGACTGCTTCTGGGTGGTTACGCCCTGGCGGCGCACCGCTTCCGGCAGCCGCGCCAGGGCCTGGCTAACCCGGTTCTGCACCCGCACCGTGGCGTCCTCGGCATTGGTGCCGGGGCGGAAGGTGATGGTCATTTGCAACACGCCGTCGGAGCCGGCCACGGACTTGAAGTACATCATGTCCTCGACGCCGTTGATGGCTTCTTCCAGGGGCGTCGCCACGGTCTCGGCGATTTCCTTGGGGTTGGCACCCGGGTAGACGGTGCGCACCAACACCGAAGGCGGCGCCACTTCCGGGTACTCACTGATCGGCAGGTTGGGGATCGAGATCGCCCCCACCGCGAAAATAATGATGGACAGCACCGCGGCGAAAATCGGGCGGTCCACGAAGAAACGGGAGAAATTCATGACAAAGGGCTCCTGAACGGCGGCCCGGAAGGCCGCCGCGGTTCGTCGTTCCCAGTTAAAAAGTCAGGGCCGGGCGGCCACCTCGCCGGCAGGCGCCTCGCGCATGGATACCAGATGGGGCGCCACCGGCATGCCGGCGCCGAACACCTTCTGGGTACCGTTGACGATCACACGGTCACCGGATTTCAAGCCATCGCGGACCACCACCAGGTCGTCTACCTGACGGCCGGTGTTCACTGCCCGGCGGGCCACGGTATTGTCCTCACCCACCACGTAGACGAAACGCCGATCCTGGTCGGCGAGCACCGCCTTGCGGCTGATCAGTACCGCTTGATCAAGCCGGGTAACCGGCATTTCCACCCGCGCGAACTGGCCCGGCTTAAAAACGCCATCCGGATTGGGCAGTAGCGCCCGGTAGCGCAGGGTGCCGGTGTCCGCGTTGAGGCGGTTGTCCACGAAGTCCAGCCGCCCCTGGTGCGGGAAACCCGGCTCGCCGGTCAGACCGATGCGAACCGGCGGCGCCTTTCCCGCCTGTTGCAGACGCTGGGCATCCAGGGCGTCAGCCTCATTGCTGTCGAAATAGACATGCAGCGGGTCCACCGACACCAGGGTGGCAAGTAAGGTCTGGTCGGCGCTGGCCAGGTTACCCTTGGTGACCCGGGCACGACCGATGCGACCATCCACCGGCGCGGTGACGCGGGTGTAGGTCAGATCCAGTTCGGCGCTGGCCAGGGCCGCCTCGGCCTCATCCACCAGGGCACGAGCGTTGAGCAACGCCGCCTGACGCTGGTCGTGTTCTTCCCGGGAAATGGCGCGACTGCCGAGCAGCTTGCGGGCCCGCTCCGCCTCGCCACTGGCCAGGCGCGCCTGACTGCGAGCCTGGGCCAGGGAAGCCCGGGCGGCCCGCGCCCGTGCCTCATAGGGACGCGGATCAATGCGGAACAGCAGATCACCGGCCTCCACCAGTTCACCTTCCTCGAAGGCCACCTCGTCGATATAACCGCTCACGCGGGGGCGCAGTTGCACCGTTTCCGGCGCCTCCAGCCGACCAGTGAAGGTTTCCCACAGAGTCACCGGCTCCACCAATACCGGTGCCACATCCACTTCCGGGGGCGGCGGCGCGGCGCCGGCCTCCGCCTCGCCACGGGCGTCGCAACCGACCAGGAACAGGGCCGCCATCAACACCGCGATCAACCCCCAGTACAGGCTCGCGCCGGCCAAGGGACCCTCGTTGACGCTTTCCATCATGTGTCGCTCCGTTTTTTAAAAACGCTTCGGGTAGGGCGGAACAATCTAGGGGGAAAGAGGAAGGGAACGTTATCCGATTCCTGCGCGGGTATTGCCTGATTCTGTTTGAAAACCACCGCCCCGATCCGGTGCGGTGGCGACAAAACGGGCCGGATCGGGGCATAATCCTTGCCGGATTGCCCGTTTCTGCCGGGTGCTTGCCCGATCCTGCAGGGATTGGCGTTTTGTCATCCAGGCCCCGGAATGCGGGCGTATACTCGCCGCTCATCGACGAAACAGCGGCTTGCCCGCGAACCGGAGGGCGGATTCGTGATTGCCAACCAAACCATCCTCGAACCACTGGACGACGAACTGAGCCACTTGGCGAAAACTCTGGCGCGCCAGATCCAAAAATGGACGCCGGATGAAGGCCTCAACGATACCGCGATCCCCGGCCTGGAGCTGGTGCGCGCCAACACCACCACCAGTTGCATGGGCTCCTCGGTGTACGACCCGTCGTTCTGCCTGATCGCCCAGGGCGCCAAGACGGTGTGGCTGGGGGATCGGGAAATCGCCTATGGGCCTCTCAGTTGCCTGGTGTCCTCGGTGCACCTGCCGGTGCTCGGCAAGGTCACCGACGCCACCCCGGAAAATCCCTATCTGGGGGTGAAGGTGAACGTGGACCCGCAGGAGGTCACCGACCTGATGCTGGAGTTGGGCGAGGAACTGCTGGAACCGGGGGACCCCGAGGACCCGGAAAACGCCTGCAGCTGCGGCCTGGGCCGGGCCCAGGCGGAGAAGGACATGGTGGAGGCGGTGCTGCGCCTCGTGGCGCTGCTGGACAACCCCCGGGACGCGCGCATTCTGGCGCCCCTGGCCCGCCGCGAGATCATCTACCGGGCCCTGATCGGCGAGATCGGCCCGCGCATGCGCAAGTTCGCCGTGGCGGACACCCAGGCGCACCGCATCGCCCGGGTGATTTCAGTGCTCAAGGACCGCTTCACCGAGCCGTTGCGCATCCGTGATCTGGCGGACCTGGCGAACATGAGCGAGTCGTCCCTGTTCCATAGTTTCAAGCAGGTCACGCGCATGTCGCCGCTGCAGTTCCAGAAAAAGCTGCGCCTGCACGAGGCACGCCGGCTGATGCTCGCCGAGGGCCTGGAGGCGGCCACCGCCAGCTTCCGGGTGGGTTACGAGAGCCCGTCCCATTTCAGCCGCGAATACAGTCGCCTGTTCGGCAACCCGCCCCGGGCGGACGTGGTCAAGCTGCGCGGCGAGCAGCCGATGACCAGCCGGGAGCCGGTATCGGCGCGGGCCTAGTCGCCGGCGCCGCCGCTCAGCGAGCCAACCCTCTCAGCGAGCCAACCTCCTCAGCGAGCCAACCAATGGCGCGCCAGCGCCACCATCCCCAGGCCCAGGCCGGTCATGCACAGCGAACCGACCACATGGGCGGCGATGCCGCCCAGGGCCAACCCCCAGCGCCCGGCCTGGAGGTTGATGAACATCTCCGCGGAAAACGACGAGAAAGTGGTGAGCGCGCCCAGAAAGCCGGTCACCACCAGTAGCCGCCACTCCGGCGTCAGCGATGGCAGCCCGGCGAAAACGCCCAGCGCCAGCCCGATCAGCCAGCCGCCCAGCAAGTTGGCGGCGAGGGTGCCCAACGGTACCGCCGGAAACAGCGCGTTCAACCACAGGCTGAGCAGCCAGCGCAGATTGGCACCCAGCGCCGCGCCCACGGCAATGGCGACCACCGATAACCACATGGTCCGTCCCCTGATTACGAAAAACCCGATCTATCATGACGCCCGGGCCATCCCAAGGAAACCTCGAAACGGCTCATGGCATGGACTTTGAATGCCAAAGGCCCCGACGAAAAGCCACGGTTCTGGTAGACTAGCGTCCCACTGGCGATCCCAGATTCGGGCTCCGGCCCGCCCTCGCTGCGAAAGTCGTATCGACGGGGTGAACCGGCCCAACCATTATCCCACCCGATAATCATAGGAGTTAGATCCATGGCGGAAACACGCGTAACAGTCATTCCCGGCGACGGAATTGGTCCGGATATCATCGATGCCACCCTGCGCCTGCTGGACGCCCTGGATTGTGACTTCGTCTATGACCGGGCCATTGCCGGGCAGACCGCCCTGGATCAGGGCATGGATCTGGTGCCCCAGGAAACCCTGGACATGATCGAGAAGAACCCGGTGGCCCTGAAAGGCCCGATCACCACCCCGGTGGGCAAGGGCTTCCGCTCGGTCAACGTGACCCTGCGCAAGCACTTCGATCTGTTCGCCAACCTGCGCCCGGCACTGTCCATCCCCGGGGTACGCTCGCGCTACGACAATGTGGACATCCTCACCATCCGCGAGAACATCGAGGGCATCTATTCCGGTGAAGGCCAGATGGTCACCGACGACGGCGAACGGGCCGAACTGCGCAGCGTGATCACCCGCAAGGAATCCAAGCGCCTGATCCGCTTCGCCTACGAAGCCGCCCGGCGCCTGGGCCGCCGCAAGGTCACCGTGGTGCACAAGGCCAACATCATGAAGTCCACCTCCGGCCTGTTCCTGAGCGTGGCGCGTAGCATCGCCGAGGAATACCCGGACATCGAGCACGAGGAAATGATCGTCGACAACTGCGCCATGCAGCTGGCCATGAACCCGCACCGCTTCGACGTGATCGTCACCACCAACCTGTTCGGCGACATCCTCTCGGATCTGTGCGCCGGCCTGACCGGTGGCCTGGGCCTGGCACCGGGCGCCAACGTGGGCGAGCATCGCGGCATCTTCGAGGCGGTGCACGGCAGCGCCCCGGACATCGCCGGCAAGGGCATCGCCAACCCCACCGCCCTGATGCTGGGCGCCGGCATGATGCTCGAATACCTGGAGATGAACGAAAAGGCCGAGCGCCTGCGCAGCGCCATCCGCCATGTGGTCGGCGAAGGCAAGGTGGTGACCCCGGACCTGGGTGGCAACGCCTCCACCGACGAATTCACCGACGAATTGATCCGCCACCTCTGAGGCTGGCTTTATCAATCTTTTGCAAAGCCGCCCGGCCATGCCGCGCGGCGGGGCTGGGGCGCGCTTTGTTGATGCCGGTTCATCTTTATTGACCCGGATCTATAGGCAAGCCCCGCCCCGGTTGACTATCCTTTGTTGTTCAAGGATTCGCATCCTTTATTACCGACAGGAGGTGGTTACATGAGTCAGGAAACCGAAGCCCTCAAAAAGGACATCGATCAACTCCGCCGTGATCTGGGCACCCTGGCCGACGCGGTCAAGAAGTCCACTCAGCAACGGGCCCAGGCCGGCGTGGAAAGCGCCCGCGCCCAGTTCGACGATGTGCGCAAGCAGGCCGAGTTGCAGACCGAGCAGGTCGGCGCCCAGATCAAGGAACGCCCGTTCACCAGCGTGCTCGCCGCCTTCGGCGTGGGCATTCTGCTCGGCAAGCTGATCAGCCGCTGACGCCATGAACCTGCGCCGGCCGCTGTCGTCCCTGTTCAGCCTCAACGCCCTGGTCTGGCTGGCCATGCTCACCGGCCTGGCGGCGCTGCTGTGCTTCGCCACCGCCGGCTGGCTGGCGCTCGCCCCCCGGGTGGGCGCCCCCTTGGCGAGCCTGTTCACCGGGCTTGGCCTGCTGGTGGTGGCGGTGCTGCTGGGGCTGGGTGTGCGGCGGCTGGCCGTGGGCCGGGCACAAGCGGAACCGCCGGCGCCGCCGCCGGTGGAGGCACGCCTGGAAGACAGCCTGCGGCCGCTGATCGGCGACCCGGCGCTGCGCTGGACCCGGGAACACACCACCGTGGTGGCCCTGGGCGCGCTGGCCGCCGGCGTGCTGATCGCCGCCAGCCCGGGCACCCGCCGCTTTCTCACCCGGACCGCCGGCCCGGTGCTGACCCGCAAGGCCATCGACGCCTACCGCGACTTTTCCGGCGACGATCACTGAACCGCTCCCCGAAGCGCCGCTTCGGGTAGACTGGGCGGTCGGTATGTTCAGTGACGTGGAAAAGGAACGGCAAGGCGATGAAAACCGAACGAGGGGTGTTGCTCCTGTCGGCGCTCATGTCCGTGGTGGTGGGCAGCGCGGCAGTGACGGCCGCCAGTATCACGCAGTCCAAGGCCATTCTTCTGGATGGCCTGTTCAATCTGGTCTATTTTCTGGTGGCCCTGGTCACGGTGCGCATCAGCGCCCTGACCACCCAGCCCGATGACCGCAAGTTCCCCTTCGGCTACGGCTATTTCGAATCCCTGGTGAACGCCGGCAAGGGCCTGCTGATTCTCGGCGTGGCCCTCTTCGCCCTGGTCGACGCCCTGATCGCCCTGGCCAGCGGCGGCCGGGAAATCCTCGCCGGCCCGGCCATCGTCTATGCGGTGTTCGCCACCCTGGCCTGCTCATTCACCGCCTGGACCCTGCGCCGCAGTCTGGGGCACCTGGATACGCCGCTGGTGCGCGCGGATTACGAGAACTGGCTGATCAACGCGCTGATCTCCAGCTCGGTGCTGCTCACCTTCTGCTTCCTGCCGGTGGCGCGCTGGCTGGGCTGGTACCAGATCCTGCCGTACGTGGACTCGGTGCTGGTGATCGCGGTGGTGCTGTTCTGTCTGGGCATGCCGATCCGCATGGCCCGCGGCGCCCTGCGTGAGCTGCTCAACCGGGCGCCGCCCCGCAACCTGCGCCGCCCGGTACGCGCCGCCATCGACGCCGCCCTGGCGGGTCTGCCGGTGCGCCAGGTGGAGGTGCGCATGGTGCGCCCCGGTCGCCAGCTCTACGTGATCATCCATGTGGTGCTGCCGCCGGATTACCGGGTCCACGGCCTGGCCGAACTGGACGCGCTGCGCGAACGGCTTGAGCGAGCGGTATCGGCGGTCTACCCGCAGCAGGTCACCGACACCCTGTTCACCGCCGACCCGAGATGGGCGGAGCCCTGCACCCCGGAGCGGTAGAAGCGGCTTCAATGACCCACGCTGGCCATGCCCTCGGCGCTGTAGCGTTCGCCGGCGGCGGCGTGGGGCGGGAAGATCGCGTCCAGCCGCGCCACTTCCTCCGCGCTCAAGACCACATCCAGGGCACCCAGGTTGTCGTTCAGATAGTTGCGCCGCTTGGTACCGAACAGGGGCACCACATCCTCGCCCCGGGCGAGCACCCAGGCCAGGGCCAGTTGCGAGGCGCTGACGCCTTTTTCCTCCGCCAGGTCGTGCACCTGATCCACCAGCTCCAGGTTGCGCTGGAAGTTGTCGCCCTGGAAGCGGGGGTTATGGCGGCGGTAATCGTCGGCGTCGAAATCCTCCGGGGAACGGATCGCGCCGCTGAGAAATCCCCGGCCAAGGGGGCTGTAGGCCACGAAGCCGATCCCCAGTTCGCGACAGGTGGCCAGGTGCCCTTCCTCCGCGTCCCGGGTCCACAGGGAATACTCCATCTGCAGGGCGGCAATGGGGTGCACCGCCTGGGCCCGGCGCAGGGTGTCCGGGGCCGCCTCGCTGAGCCCCAGGTAACGGACCTTGCCCTCGCGCACCAGGTCGGCCATGGCGCCCACCGTGTCCTCGATGGGTACCGCCGGATCGATGCGGTGCTGGTAGTACAGATCGATGTGGTCCACGCCCAGGCGGCGCAGACTGCCTTCCACCGCCCGTCGCACGTACTCCGGGCGGCCATCCACGCCCCGGGCGTGGGGGTCCGAGGGATCCAGCACCACGCCGAACTTGGTGGCCAGGAAGACCCGGTCGCGGCGATCGGCGATGGCCCGGCCCACCAGCTCCTCGTTGGTGTGCGGGCCGTACATATCGGCGGTGTCGATCAGATTGACGCCGGCGTCCAGGGCGGCGTGCAGGGTGGCGATGGACTCCCGGTCGTCGCGGTGGCCATAAAAGGCGCTCATGCCCATGCAGCCCAGGCCCAGGGCGGAAACCAGAGGGCCATCCTGTCCCAGTTGACGTTGTTGCATCTCGGTTCTCCGTTCGCCGTGAAAGAAGGGAACAGTCTCGCCGTTCGTATTCCCCCGATAAACCGGTGATGATCGGTTACTCTATTCATGAATCTGAACAATCGAGCCCGCCATGGACCGTTTTAAAGCCATGCTGGTATTCACCCGGGTGGTGGAAGCCGGCAGTTTCACCCGCGCCGCCGACACCCTGGAGATGCCCCGCGCCACGGTCACCACGGCGGTGCAACAATTGGAGGCCCACCTGGGTACCCGGCTGCTGCACCGCACGACCCGGCGAGTGTCTCCAACCCTGGACGGTGGCGCCTATTATGAGCGCTGCCTGCACGTGCTGGAGGCCCTGACCGATGCCGAGGCACCGCTCACCGAACAGCAGCGCCCTAGCGGCCGGGTGCGGGTGAACCTGCCCGGCCACCCGGCGCGGCGGCTGATCATCCCGTCCCTGCCCGCCTTCCAGGAACGTTACCCGGACATCGAACTGGAGATCGGTATCAGCGACCGCCCGGTGGACCTGATCGAGGAACGGGTGGACTGCGCCCTGCGGGTAGGCCCGCTGCCTGACTCCGGGCTGGTGGCGCGCCGCGTCGGCGAAGTGGAGGAAGTGAACTGCGCCTCGCCGGCCTACCTGGAACGCCACGGCGTGCCGCGCGTGCCGGAAGATCTGGCCCACCACCGGGTGGTGCGCTATCACGCCGCCCGCACCGGCCGGCCACTGCGCTGGGAATATTGCGACGTGGAAGGCCGGGCCCATTACCTGGACCCGCCCGGCTCGATCACCGTGGACAACACCGAAGCCTATGTAGCTGCCGCCCTGGCCGGCCTGGGGCTGGTGCAGATTCCGCTGCACGGCTGCCACGGCTACCTGGCCGGCGGCGAGCTGGTGGAAGTGATGCCCGAGTACCGGCCCCACCCCTCGCTGGTGTCCGTGGTTTACCCCCACAATCGCCATCTCTCCGCCAAGGTGAAGGTGTTCGTTGACTGGCTCATCGAGCTGCTGCGCACCCAGCCCGGCGTGCACGCCTGAGCGCCGTCGAACTGGACGCGCCCCCTCCGGGTACCCTAGGGTTTTGAACGTCGACAGGAACGAGCAGGGAGACCGTCATGCGCTACGAACTGTTCTACTGGCCGGGCATTCAGGGGCGCGGCGAATACATCCGGCTGGCCCTTGAGGACGTTGGCGCCGACTACCTGGACGTGGGCCGCGGCGCCCCGGACCAGGAGCTGGGCGTACCGGCCCTGGACACCTACCTGAGCGGCGACGCCACCCCGCGCCCGCCGTTCGCGCCGCCGTTTCTCAAGGCCGGCGACCTGGTACTTTCTCACACCGCCAATATTCTGCGGTTCCTGGCCCCGCGCCTGGATCTGGTCCCGGAGGAGGAGAATCAGCGCGACTGGGCCCACGGGCTGCAGCTGACGCTGATGGATTTCGTCGCCGAGATCCATGATACCCACCATCCGCTGTCGTCGGCGCTGTACTACGAGGAACAGCGCGACGAAGCGCTAAGGCGCGCCGCCCTGTTCCGGGAACACCGGCTGCCGCGCTTCCTGGAATATTTCGAGCAGGTGCTGGAGCAGAACCCGGTCGGCGACGACGTGCTGGTGGGCGACCGGCACGGCTACGTGGATCTGTCCCTGTTCCAGACCATCAGCGGCCTGCGCTACGCGCTGCCCAGGGCCATGCGCCAGGCGGAGGACGACCTGCCCAGGATCGGCGCTCTGGTGGAGCGGGTGGCGGCGCGGCCACGGCTGCGCGACTATCTGGACTCGAACCGCCGCCTGCCGTTCAATGAAAACGGCATCTTCCGCCATTACCCGGAACTGGACGGCGAACTTTAAGGAGAGCCTTGATGGCCCATATCGACTGGGACGACCCGGGCGCGCAAAGCGTCACCGCCTATTACCGGAACGACCCCAACATCGACCCGGAGCCCCACGCCGGCAGCGTGCTGTCGGCCCGCTATCGGGGCCGGGTGGTGCGCGTCACCGTGGATGCCTACGACCGCAAGGCGGGCATCAGCCATGGCAAGGTAGCGGCGATCATGGACACGGAAAGCGGCAAACGCCTGGACCAGCACGCCGGCCTGTCGGTGGGCGACCCGGTGGCGCTGCCCGACGACAAGCGCGCGTTCGAGCCTTCGGTGAAGGACGACGACGAAGACGCACCAGACAACCGTTAGCGGGCCAGGGCAAAAAAGCATCGTGGCGGCACGATCCAGGGCGGGAAGGCCCGGGAAGGAGAGAACAGCCAACCGTCCGCCACGATGAAGGAAAGACGAGGCCGCGGGAGTGGCGGCCTCGCTGGCACCTTGCGTGGAGAGCCCCGCGGCTCAGAACTTCAGGTTCACGCCCACCGCGTAGTTGGAGGGGGTTTCGTCATACTGGCCGGTTTCCAGGAAGAGGTAGGCCTGGGAGCCGAAGTGACGACGCACCTGAGCGATCACGGCCTTGTTGTCCAGGTCGTCCTGCTCGTGGTCCTTATCGGCGTACGTGAGCGCCGTGGACCAGTTATCATTGAATTGATAGCGGCCGCCCACCGCGTAGGTGGTGAAATCATTGACGCTACCATCGGGCACGTCATTCTGCTCCACGATGGCGGACAGACTCAGGTCCTTCCAGCTATAGCCGATGTTGGCGGCGTTACGTTCCTCGTCCTCTCCGCTGGCGGACTGATCGTCGGAGATGAATACCTGACCGATGCCGAACTTAAAACCACCATTGCTGTACAGCGCCCGATAGCTCGTGGCGTCGATGTCGCGATCGTTGTACTTGTTGAAGGTAAAGGAGCCAACAATCAACTTCCAGCCGGCGAAGGTCGGCGTGGCATAAGCAAGCAGGTTGTTGGTGATATCACCCTGAGTGAACATCTTGTTGATGCCAGTGCGCGCGTGCAGCTCGTTATATTCAAAGTCCGTGGCCGCCCCATACAGGTCGGCGTATTGGCCACTCGACGAACGGGGAGCGATCACGAAGGCACCGTACCGGGTGGGCATCACTATCTTGGCGTCACGAATGTAGATGGTGTCATCATCGCCGCCGCGGGTGTAAACCAGAGGATCGATGTTGTTGACCGGCCCGGTGAAATCAGCCCGGAACGTATAAGCGATCTTCAACCCCTGAGCCTGATACAGCCCCTTGAAACCGGCGGTCAGGTCAAACGCCCAGGCATCCAGATCGCGGCCTTCCACCTTGAGCCCGCCCATGCCCATCTCACCATAAAAACGGGGCATGCCATTGCCGGTCTCGGCGAACGCACCGGAACAGGAAAGCAGTGCGGAACACAGCAGGGTTGTTTTCAATGTTGTTTTTTTCATGGTTCTCACCTTTTGAGTTATCGGTTTGGTTTTCTCCGGGCAAAGGGCGCCCGTGGAAGGCATGCCTTCCGTTTTGGAATTCGCGGTTAGCCGCTCGGCGCCGGGACGGCCGTCCCCGTTTCGGTGGGCCCGGCGCGGCTCAGATCATCGCCCCAGGGCTTCGGCGGTCTCGCCGGCGATTCCCCAGTGCGATTTCGGTACCTCCTGCAACACCACGCGCACCGCTTCGCGGCGCGCGTCAATGCTGGAACAGATAGCGTCCGTGACTTCCTTGATCAGGCGTTCCTTGGCCGCTTTGTCACGGCCCTCCATGATTTGGATGGTGGCGATGGGCATGTGCTGACTCCGATCAGATGAAACGGGTGGAAAAGGAACCCAGGCCCTGGGCCCGCAAGGAAACGTTGTCGCCCTTGTCCACCGACACGGCGGCGGTAATCGCTCCCGACAAAAGCAGGCTGCCGGCGGGAATCTCCTCGCCCCGTTCGCCGAGCATATTCGCGAGCATGGCGATACTGACCGCCGGATGGCCCAGCACCGCCGCGCCCGCGCCGGTGGCCACGACTTCGCCGTTCTTCTCCAGCACTACCCCAAGGTTGCGCAGATCCAGACCGTCCACCGCGCGGGCCTGGCCGCCGGTGACGAAACGGGAGGAGGAGGCGTTATCGGCGATCACGCTGGGCAGATCGAATTTGAAGTCACGGTAGCGGGAATCGATGATCTCCACCGCCGGCAGCACGAAATCGGTGGCCGCCAGAACCGCGCCCACATGGCAGCCCGGGCCGCGCAGCGGTGCCTTGGTGAAGAACGCCAGTTCCGCTTCCACCTTGGGGTGGATCAGCCGGTCCACCTCGATGGCAGCGGATTCAGGCGATTCGAAGTAGTCGGCCAGAAAACCGTATATCGGTGTGTCCACGCCCATTTGTTCCATCTTGGAACGGGAAGTAAGGCCCATCTTCATACCGATGACACGGACGCCTCGCTTGATCTTGCGGCGCCGAATCTCCCACTGCACGTCGTAAGCGGAGGCGATATCCAGATTCGGGTAATCGTCGGTCACCTTGGTCACGTCATGGGCGTTGAGCTCCGCGTTTTCCAGGTGCTCGGCGAGTTTCGCGATGCTGTCTTTGCTCAGGCTCATCAAACGGGTTCCTTCTTCAACATATCCAGGGCAACGTCGACGATCATGTCTTCCTGGCCGCCAACCATGCGGCGGCGGCCGAGTTCAACCAGGATGTCGACGGTTTTCAGTCCATATTTTTCAGCGGCGTTCTCCGCGTGACGGAGAAAACTGGAATAGACGCCGGCATAGCCCAGGGCCAGGGTTTCCCTGTCCACGCGCACCGGCCTGTCCTGGAGAGGCCGCACGATGTCATCGGCGGCGTCCATCAGGGTGTACAGGTCGGTGCCGTGATCCCATCCCAGACGATCGGCGGCGGCGATGAACACCTCCAACGGCGCGTTGCCCGCACCGGCGCCCATGCCCGCCAGGCTGGCGTCAATGCGGTCACAGCCCTCCTCCACCGCGACGATGGAGTTGGCCACGCCCAGGCCCAGGTTGTGATGGGCGTGCATGCCGGTGCCAGTGTCCGGCTTGAGCACATCCTTGAAGGCACGAAAACGCTCGCGGATGTCATTCATGTTGAGCGCGCCACCGGAGTCCACCACATACACCGTGGTGGCACCGTAGCTCTCCATCAGTTTCGCCTGCCCGGCCAGCTCCTTCGGGCTGGTCATGTGGCTCATCATCAGAAAACCCACCGTGTCCATCCCCAACTCCCGGGCCAACTCGATGTGCTGTCTGGACACATCCGCTTCGGTGCAGTGGGTCGCTACCCGCACCACCGAGGCCCCGGCGGCGTGGGCGTCGCGCAGATCCCTGACCGTGCCGATACCGGGCAGCAAAAGCGTCGCCACCTTGGCGTGACTGACCGTCTCCGCCACCGCCTCGATCCATTCCAGGTCGGTATGCGCGCCGAAGCCGTAGTTGAAGGACGAGCCTTGCAAGCCGTCGCCATGGGCCACCTCGATGGAATCCACCTTCGCTTTATCCAGAGCGGCCGCGATCCGCTTCACGTTATCCACGCTGTACTGGTGGCGGATGGCATGAGAGCCATCGCGCAGCGTGACGTCGGAGATATAGAGTTTCTTTTCCAGAGTGTTCATGGTCCGCTCCTTACTGGGTGGCCGCCGGAACCAGCAGCCCTTCGGCCAGCTTTTCGGCGGTGGCCGCGGCGGCCGAGGTCATGATGTCCAGATTGCCGGCATAGGCGGGCAAGTAGTGGGCGGCGCCCTCCACCTCCAGGAACACCGAGGTTTTCAGGCCGCTGAAGCGCCCCAGCCCGGTGATGTGCAACGGGTTATCCTGGTCGTAATGATCAAACTGGACGCGCTGTTTGAGCCGATAGCCGGGCACATAGGCGTTGACGCGCTCGACCATGGCATTGATGGCGCCTTCGACCCTCGCCTCGTCGGCGTCTTCGGAAAACACGTAGACGGTGTCGCGCATAAGCAGCGGCGGCTCCGCCGGGTTCAGCACGATGATGGCCTTGCCTTTCTTCGCGCCACCGACCTGTTCCAGGGCCAGGGACGTGGTCTCGGTGAATTCATCGATATTGGCCCGGGTACCGGGGCCCGCGGACTTGCTGGCAATGGAAGCGATGATCTCGGCGTAGTGCACCGGTGCCACGGACGACACCGCCGCCACGATGGGAATGGTGGCCTGGCCTCCGCAGGTCACCATGTTCACGTTGGGGGCCTTCAGGTTGGCCTCCAGGTTGACCACCGGCACGCAATAGGGGCCGAGGGCCGCCGGGGTCAGATCCACCAGCCGGATATCCGGCCGTGCCGCGCGCAACACCTTTTCGTTATGGTGGTGTGCCCCGGCGGAGGTAGCGTCAAAGACGATACCGATGTCCTGGAACGCCGGTAGCTTGAGCAGGCCTTCCACGCCTTCGTGGGTCGTCGCCACGCCAAGCCGCTTGGCACGGGCCAGGCCATCGGATTGCGGATCGATACCCACCATGGCGACGACCTCCACGTGCTCGCCATGACGTAACAGCTTGATCATCAGATCGGTTCCGATATTGCCCGAGCCGATGATCGCGGCCTTGATCTTCATACTCTTCTCCCGTTATGTCGCCGCGCTCATCCGAAACGCAGCGAGCAGCTTCCCAGATTGCCCACGGTGACCTGGATATGATCACCTGGCGCCACCGGCACCAGCGGTACCAGGGAACCGGACAGAATTACTTCCCCGGCTTTGAGCGGCACGCCCAACCGTCCCAGGGTGTTGGCCAGCCAGGCCACGCAATTCAGCGGAGAACCCAGGGCGGCGGCACCGGCGCCGCTAGCGACGATTTCGCCGTTCTTTTCCATCACCATCCCGCAGGTGGAGAGGTCCAGATCCGATGGCCGCAGGCCGGTATCGCCGAGCGCGAAAACGCCGCAGGACGCGTTGTCGGCCACCGTGTCCTGGATACGTATGCGCCAGTCCTCGATCCGCGAATCGACGATCTCGAAACACGGAAAGACATAATCAGTGGCCGCCAGGACCTCCGCGCTGGTCACGCCCGGGCCCTGCAAATCACGCTTGAGCACGAAAGCGATCTCACCTTCCGCCCGTGGTGCGATCAGGTTGCCTTTTACCGGGATGGTGTCGCCGTCCGCGTGCACCATGCGGTCCGTGAGATAGCCAAAGTCCGGCTGATGCACGTTGAGCATGTCCTGCACCGCCTTGCTGGTAACACCGATTTTCTTGCCGATGACGTGCTCGCCGTCATCCAGGCGGCGTTGCAGAAAATGCAGGGATATCCGGTAGGCGGCATTGATACTCAGATCCTCATGCTGTTCAGTCAGCGGCGGCACCGTGGTGTTGCCGCGCAGCGCTTCGAACAAGGCGTCGCCGTGGCGTTGAATGATTTCGGATTTCATGGATCCGGCCCTCACAGCTTGATGCAGACGTTGGACAGTTCGGCGTAGAACTCCAGCCCGTGCACGCCACCCTCACGGCCGATGCCGCTCTTCTTGCTGCCGCCGAACGGCGTGCGCAGATCGCGCAGGAACCAGCTGTTCACCCAGCACAAGCCCACCTCCATTCGCGGCGCCACGCGGTGAGCCTGGGTCAGATTCTCGGTCCACAGCGACGTTGCCAGGCCATAGGGCGTATCGTTGGCCAGCGCGATGGCTTCATCCTCATCTTCGAAGGGCCGGATATGACAGCAGGGGCCGAATATCTCTTCGCGGATCACCGCGGAATGCTCCGCCAGGCCGGTCCAGATGGTCGGTTGAATCCAGTTACCGTCGCGCAGTGTTTCCGGCATATCCGGCACGCCGCCACCGGTAATGATCTCGGCGCCCTCGGCACGTGCCTTGTCGTAATAGGAAAGCACCTTGTCCTGATGCACACGGCTGATCAGCGGACCAAAGCTGACAGCGTCGTCCTGCCACCAGCCCATGGTCAGTTGCTCCGCGCCCTTCTTGAGCCGATCGACGAATTCCTCGAAACGGGAGCGATGCACGTACATCCGCTCGGTACCCAGACAGACCTGGCCACAATTGGCGAATGCCGATCGCAAAGTACCTTCGATGGCCTTGTCCATGTCCGCCTCGGCGAACACGATGCCGGCGTTTTTGCCGCCCATCTCGAAAGACAGCGGCGTCAAACCATGGGACGCGGCCTTCATGATCTGGCTGCCGGTGGCGGTTTCCCCGGTAAACGTAATGCCATCCACGCCCTCGTGGCGGGTCAGCATCTCGCCCACGGAATCACCACCGAAGCCATGTACCACGTTGTAGACCCCCCGGGGGATGCCCACTTCGTTCATGACTTCGCCAAGCAGCGCGGCGGTATGCGGGGTCTCTTCGGAAGGTTTGACCACCACCGTGTTCCCGCAGGCAAGCGCCGGGCCGACCTTCCAGGTCATCAACAACAGCGGCAGGTTCCAGGGCGCGATCACCGCGATCACCCCACGCGGTTTGCGCACCGCGTAGTTGACCGCGCCGGCGCCATCCGGCGTATCCATATGGAAGGATTCGGTGGGTACGTTACGTACCAGGTCGGCGAACACCTTGAAGTTGGCGGCGCCGCGCGGGATATCGATGTGCGATGCCATCGACTTGGGTTTGCCGGTATCCAGGCACTCCGCTTCCAGGAAATCATCGAATCGTTCGTTGATGCGATCCGCCACCCGGTGCAACAACGCCATGCGACGCTCCACCGGCATGCTGGCCCACTCACCGCGCAGTGCCGCGTTAGCCGCCGCGACGGCGTCGTCCACCTCCTGACGGCCGCCTTCGCAGACCATGGCGATCAACTCTCCATTGGCCGGGTTGCGATCCTCGAAAGTCCTGCCGCTGGCGGACGTGACGTACTCGCCGTTGATGAAATGCTTGATCTGTTTCATAAGTTCCTCAATCTCACTTAGGGGCGCGCCTGAGCGCTTCCCTGATACAAAGTCCGCCCCTCAGCGGCGTATAGCCTGTGTATCCATTGAACAAAGCGAATATCTGGATAATGCGAACAAATATCGATTTTTTATTTTTGGACAAAAAAAAGGCTCGCGGCGCACCCGGGTACGCCGCCTGGTCCGCCGGATCATTTGAATTCCTTGATGTTGGGTTTGGCTCCCCACATGCAAAAGCCCAACGGTTCAGCCGGAAACTGACGCGGTCGGTAATCCTCATCCTCGATGCTGCGCACGCCGCTGGAGTATTCGTAGACCATTCCTTCCGGGCCTTCGAAATAGAGGAACATGGCGCTTGAAGTCGGGTGCCTTCCAGGTCCGAAAGTGATGGGAATATCTCTCTCGGAAAGGAAGTACCAACTGCGCATGATGTCATCGACGCTTTCCACCTGATGGTTTATGTGTTGAACCCCGGGCCGGTCGGACGGGAATAGCGCGATTTTGTGATGAATCTCATCGATACGCAGTAACGGCGAGTCACCAATCCAGTCCGATACCCTGGCCCCCATGATGCGGGTCCAGAATTTTTCATCACGGGCCGGGTCCCGGGAGCGCAGACCGATGTGAGAGAAACCGGAGATGCCGGCATCCCGCGAAGGGAAATAGCGCCAACCGGAATGAAAGGGACGGTGCACGAGTTCGATACGATTACCGGACGGATCGTGGAACACCAGCAAATCACGAACAAACCGGGCTTCGCACTCGGAATCACTCCCCCAATGCGTCGACACTCCGGCTTCTTCCAAATCGCGCTTGGCCTGTTCCATCTCCTCCATGCTGCTGATTTCGAAGCCGGTGGCATGGTCATTCGGATCGCCATCAAAATAAACCAGGGTATGATCGCGATCGTCGGACCGGAAATAGACAGCCCCATCGAGGGCACGTACCTTCTGCAAGCCCAGAATATCAACACAGTAACGGGTTGCCTGATCCAGGTCGGCGGTGCCCAATCTTACGTAACGAATATCGTGCAGGTTGATCATGATGCTCTCCTCGTTGTTCTATTTTTCCGAGGGCAGGAATTTCTCGGCGAAGATCCGGTTCTCTGGCAGTCCCAGCTCGACCAACGCATGGCGTGCCGCTTCGATCATCGGCGGCGGGCCACACAGATAGGCATCCGCCAGGGAAGGGTCGTCGAGGTTCTGTTGCGCGATCAGATCAGTGACAAAGCCGACTTTGCCAAGCCAGTCGCCATCGCCCGCCACCACCGCGGTCTCCACCGCGACCCAATCACCGTAGTCGGCCAACCGGCGCAGCGCGAACAGCTCGCCCGGATGGTTTGCTCCATACAGAACACGCACCTTAGGTGGTCGAGCCTGGTCGGCGCGCAGCTTCTCCAGCATGCTCAGGATCGGAGCGAGGCCGGTACCGCCGGCCACCATAAGCAGCTCTCCACCGCGCGGCGAGCGGAGGAAGAACTGTCCGTAAGGACCTTCCACCCGTACGCTGTCACCAACCCGGGCCTGGTGCCGTAACCAGTCGCTCATCGAGCCGCTGTCCAACAGGCGCACGAAGAACTCCATGGCCCCCGGCTTCAATGGCGAGTTGGCGAAGGAATAGCTGCGTGACGCCACTTTCCCCGGCACGGACAGATTGACGTACTGACCGGGCAGAAACGGGAGCGGTTCTCCATCGCCCTCCAACACCAACCGCATGACGTTGTCGGCCACCGCTTCCAGAGCCGTCACACTCGCCGTCAAACAGGCCATTTCCTTATTCAGCAGCGACATCGGGTAGCCGAATTGGAGCACCAGGTCGCCGCGCGGTCGCGCCTGGCAGGACAAGACATAGCCCTGTTCCTCTTCATCCTCGCTAAGCGCCTCGTCGCTGAAATCACCGAGATCGCATTCGCCATCGCTGAGGTAGGCCTTGCACACACCGCAAGCACCTTCACGACAGTCGGTTTCCAGGGTCAGGCCACTGCGCAAGGCGGCCTGGTATACGGTTTCGAACGACGACGAAGTGAATCGCGAGGTGCCGCCGTCCTCGAACACGCAAGTAATATGGTGTTTGCTCGACATACCATGGCTCCTTATGTATCCATCGCCAGCAACGGTTTCACCGCCTGCCCCCGCAGCACCAGGTCAAAGGCACTGGCGCCGTCCTTGAGCGGCACCACATGCGAAACCAGTGGCGTCAGATCGACACGGCCATCGAGCACCAGATCACCGGCCTGCTGCCAGCTACGCCAGATACGACGACCATGGATGTTGTGAATGGTGGGGCCGGTGCGCAGCCAGGTGGTCAGATCAATGGCCACCGGATTCGCCGGCGCGCCGATCAGCCGGTAATCCCCTCCCCTGCGCAGGGCATCCAGCGAAGCGAACAACCCCGCTTCGGCGCCGGTCAGTTCGATCGCCACGTCGACGCCCTCATTACGAGTCACCGCCCGCGTGGTTTGCACCAGATCCCGCTCAGCCGGATTCACGCAGAGATCCGCTCCCAACGCTTCGGCGGTGGCCAGCCGCAACGGATTAAGGTCCGCGGCAATCACCTGACGGGCGCCCAGCGCCTTGGCCACCGCCACCGCCATCAGACCAATCGGGCCACAGCCATTGACCAGCACCCGTTGACCGGCCACCCCGGTGCCTTCGTTACAGGCATGCACGGCGATACCAAAGGGTTCCATCATCGCCGACAGACGCGGGGAAAAATCCGGCGGGTTGACCCACACAATGCTCGCGGGCACCACCAACCATTCGGCGAAACCACCATCCACATCAATGCCCGGGTAACGGGTGTGCGCGCACAGATGTTTTTGATCCATCAGGCACTGCCGGCACTGGCCACAATAGATATGGCTTTCCAGGCTGACCTGGTCGCCGGGGCGCATTCCCTGAACCCCTTCCCCCAGAGTCTCCACCACCGCGCATACCTCGTGCCCGAGCACTCTTGGCAGGACCATGCGCCGGGCCATCCTCGGCGCCCAGTGATAGATATGCATATCCGTGCCACACAGACCCGCGTAGCGTACCCGCAGCAGCACTTCACCGGGCCCGGGTTCGGGCACGTCCATTTCCCGTAGTTCGATGCCGTTCACCGTTGCCTCGGTCTTACACAGCGCAAGCATGCTTCTCTCCAAACCCTCAAGGGTCACACGTTGTAGACATCCACAGTGCCGTCGATGACCGTTTCCAACAGCGTCGCCGTCTTCGCGGCAATCAGCAGTCGGCCGTCGCGTTCCAGCAAGCGATAGTCGTACCAGACACCGCGCGTCGTAACGCCTGTACGCGGGTCCATGGTCACGACGGTCGCCTTGGCGAGCACTCTTAGCTCGCCCCCCTGGTCCTCGACGACGCGCACGCTGCCGACCGTGTGGCAGGTGGTAGGCAACGGGGTGGAGGCATAGGAATCGCCGGAGCTGAACCGGAACACACGGTCTTCAATGCCACGTTGCGGCAAGTAGATCAGACTGATCTCGCGTTTCGGGTCCTGGGTGGTTTCATCCTCGTTGCGCCAGGCCGGTACCCAGAACACGGAGTCCTCGGTGTACATATCCACCCATTCCCGCCAACGGCGGCGGTCAATGTGATCGGCCTCTTCGGCAAGCAGTGCATTGACCTGGAGAAACCGTTGATACTGCTGTTCGATGGTCGCGGTCATCAGTGCTTCTCCTCGTCGTTCATACGCTCCAGCCATTTGCGATAGAAACTGTAATAGAGCGTCTCGAAATCCCAATCCTGATTACTGGTGACCGGATTCAGACCGATCTTCCTGGCCCCCTCGTCCGGCCCGTGCTGCATCGTCTCGATCCCGCGAGTGACCTCGGTCCAGGGCGACAATTCGCCGTGCGCGCCTTTCTGGCAATCTTCCAGAGCGGCAAGGTCATCGGGTGTGGCCATGCCGGTAACCATGTAGAAATCCTCGAATTTTCGGATTCTCGCTTCCCGGGCTTCGTCACTTTCGCCACGTGGCGCGATGCAATACACGGTCACCAGGGTGCGATCCACCGACAACGGGCGGAACACGCGAATCTGGGTGGACGGCTGGTCCATCAACAGCACGTTGGGGAACAGCAGCAAGTTACGGCCGCGGCCGATCATCCAGTTGACATTTTCTTCCGGCAGGCGGCTGAGCAGTTCCTCACGGGCCTCCCAAAGTGGCCCGACTTCGGGCGTGGCGCGCTCCGCCCAAATCAACATGTGGCCATTGTCCAGGTCGTAGCATCCGGTTGGCACCACACCCGCGATACGCCCCGCTTCGGTCTTCGCCATTCCCTCTCGGCCCTGGCGCTCCTCACGCTGTGCCACGGTGGAGGCGAACACCCGATGCACGGTGCTCACGTGGTAGCCGTCCACGCCATTTTCGGCTTGCATCTTCCAGTTGCCGCGAATCACATAATCAGAGGCGCCACCAATCACCTCGATACCCTGGGGCGACTGGTCGGCCAGCATGTCGATGAACACCTTCGCCTCGCCCAGATGATCTTCCAATTCAGGAACCTCTGCCTCCAGGCTACCGAATACGAAGCCACGATAGGCGGCGATACGCCCGATCTTCTTGAGACTGGCACGGGTCTTGTCGAAACCTTCCGGCCATCCGGTCTTCTCGTTCTTGACCCGGGTGCAACGGCCTTCGGTGTTGTAGCACCAGCCATGAAAGCGGCAACGCAGGGTTCGGGCATTGCCCTGGCGGCGATCAGTAAGAAGCGCGCCACGATGGGCACAGGCATTGATGAAGCCGTTCACCGAACCATCCTTGTCACGAATCACCAGCACCGGCTGGCGGCCGATGTGGGTGGAAAAGTAATCACCATGGTTCTCGATCTGGCTTTCATGGCACAGGAACACCCAGTCCTTTTCGAAAACATTTTCGATCTCTTTTTCGAAAAGCCCTTGATCGGTGTAGAAGCGGCGATCAACACGATAGACACCTTCCTCCACACGATTGTCGATCATCGCATTGGGGTCCAGGATTTCGTTTTCCGGGCCATTGTCCTGCCGGACTTCCAGCTTATGAACTTTGGAATTCATGACATTCACTCTCTTTTTTTCTAATCGGTTATGACCACCGTTCGCGATGCCTGTCCGCGCGAACGGCTCCAACAAAACACCACCAGAATGGCGGCCAGTACCAATCCAATAGTATCGGTGGGCACCTGCTGGAAAATCTTCAGGGCACCGTCCTCGGGTACGATGAGCATCAAACCGGCGAGCCCGGAAAGCACTCTTACCTGCCACCGGATTGCACGGAACAGGTAACCTTCGATGGCGGCGGCGATCATCAGAAAACCGAGCATGGCGGTAATAAAGGCAACACCCGCCGTTACCCATTCCGCACCGCTCATGTTTCCATGCAGCAGCAAGGGCGGGCACGCCACGAACACGAACGGCACCAGGAAGGCAGTCGCGCCGAAACGTATCGATTGCCAGCCGGAACGCATGAACGGCGCGCCGGCCATGGAGGCGGCGGCGAATGACGCCAGACAGACCGGCGGCGTGATCATCGACAACACACCGAAATAGAGCACGAACAAATGGCTGGCGAGGGGATCGAAGCCGGCGGCGGCCAGTGAAGGCGCGATCAGCGTCGCCATCAACACGTATACGGCGGTGGTTGGCATGCCCATGCCAAAGAGAATGGCGGTGATCGCCGCCACCAGCAGCAGAACGATCGGTAGCGGTCCGGCGAGGTCGGCTATGCTCAAGCCCAGGGAAAAACTCAGACCGGTGATCGACAGGACACCGACGATGATGCCCGCGGCGGCGGTAATCGCGATGATCTCCAGCAGACTTTTCCCGGCAGCCTCGAAAATGCCGACGATGACGCCTGGAGTGACTTTATGCTCGCCGACCATGGCGGCGGCCACGAACGTGACCACCAGGCTCGCGAAAGCGGCTTTTTCCGGTGTCCAGCGCAGCGCGAACAGGATCACCATGAGCAAAGCAATGGGCAGAAGAAAGGGCCAATAGCGGCGTAGAGTACGCTTCGCGTCAGGTCGTTCCTCGGCCGTCATCGGCCGAATCCCGGAGCGGGCGGCGTGCAGGTGCACCTGCACCAGCAATGCCATGTAAAACAGAATCGCGGGAATCAGGGCCGCCAGGGCCACATCCACGTAGGAGATACCCAGGAACTCAGCCATGATGAAGGCGGCGGCGCCCATGATCGGCGGTAACAACTGCCCGCCGGTGGAACTCACCGCCTCGACCGCGGCGGCCTGGTCCGCGCGATAGCCGCACCTCTTCATCAGCGGAATGGTGACAATGCCGGTGGTGGCCACGTTCGCCACCGCACTGCCGGAGATCGAGCCGAACAGCGACGACGCCAGCACCGATGCCTTGGCCGGCCCGCCCCGAAATCGGCCCATGGCCGCCAGCGGCAGATCCAGGAACAGCTGCCCGCCACCGAGCCGGAACAGCGCATTACCCAACAGCACGTAGGCAATCACCGTGGACACCACCACCGACAGCGGTGTACCAAGAATCCCGGCCGAGTCCAGCTGCAGGTAACCGACCAGGAAGTCGAGGTCCGGGGTCTGCCCGTTGAAGGCACCGGGCATGCTTCCGGCGAACACCGCGTACAAAAGGCTTACCAGCACAAGGATCACCATCGCCCAGCCAGTGAGACGACGCAGGGCTTCCAGTACCAGCAACAGCGTCAGAGCGGCCACCGCGATGTTGATGTAATAATCCGTGCCGCTCCCGAGAAAGCCGATCGATACCAGCCACTCATAGCGCACCGCCGTCCACAGACACAGCAATAACGACAACGCCATGCACAGGATGTCGTACCAGGCCGGGCGGGTACGCCCCGCGAATCGGGCCAGTAGCGGCTTAAGCAGGAAGGTCGCGCCCAGCCCCAGCCCCAGCACCGCCAGGGCCGCCTGCTCGCCCCATAAGGCGTAACCGAAATACGAGGGTACGCTGAAGGCATACAGCAACCCCGCCAGCGGGATCGCCGCCAGTAGCCAGCGCGCCAGACCAGCCCAGAAGCCCTGGAGCCCGGACATGGACTCCCCGGTATCTTCCGCGATGCGCTGCTCGATATCGCTTTCTGTTTTCACGTCATCGTCCTCCAGCGTGCCTGTCGGCGATCAGCGGGCGTCGCGCAGCAGCTTCTGGTCGGCGGCTTCGACGCCGTCGTTCCACAAACCCGCTTCCTGGTAGAACCGCTTGGCGCCTTCATGGACCGGCAAGGTGATATCGACACCGATCATCTTTTCCGGCACCCAGCGATTGAACACGCCACTGATGCCTCGCAGGTCCTGAACGTGCTCGCTGATGGTCTTGACCACGGTGTAGACCTCGTCGTCCGGCACGTCCTTGTTGACGGCGAGATAAAACGGGTAGCTCCAGATGTAGGCGTCGTCGATCAACCCCACGCTGTCACCGGCCTTGTAGCCCCGGATCTCACCCGCGGGGAATTTCGCGCGTGTGCGCGCCACCGCTTGCGGATCATTATTGAGACTGATGAAGCGCACCGGAGTCTGGGCATTGATTTCCTGCACGATGGCCTGCCCCAGAGGGACGCACAGCGCCGCGTCCACGCGACCGTCACCCAAGGCCTGAACGGCGGTACGCGAGTGAGTCACGGGCACCACGGTAACGTCGTCCCAGGACACGTCGAAGTTGGCCATCTGCGCGGAGGCCAGTTGCTCGCAGGTCTTGTGGGCGGAAAAGACACCGGAGACACGCTTGCCCTTCAGATCCTTGCCGGTCTTGATGTCGGAATCCGCCGGTACGATCACGCCAAGCTCGTTGGTGAAACCGACCGCCGCCAACCGCAGGTTCTTGTAAGCCTGACGATAGCCGGCCCCGCCACTGAAAGCCTCGTGGGCATCGGCGGCGTTGAGCAGGGCAAATTCAGCACGGCCGCCGTCCAGTTGTGGCACATAGATCTGGGGGCCGGACATGGGCGCGGCGAGCATGGTGTAGTCGGTGTTCTTGGAAACCACGCTGGAGATGGCTGAGCCCGTGGTGTGCACGATGGAGCCGGTGGGGGCGGTGAGGATACGAATATTGCCGTCGGCCAGGGCGGCGCCACAGGTAAGACCGAGGAAGGTGGCGATGGCGGCGGCCACCAGCCGTTTCAGGTGTCGCATTACAGTTCTCCGCTTTTCTTCTAGGTATTTTCAGTAGCCCGCCAACGGACGGGCGAAATCGAACCATGAGTTCACTATAGCAGCGGAAAACGATATTTCAATAAAAATATATATTACAAGAAATATAGATAAACAGGTAAATATATATAGAATTTTTGTCTACGCGGGGCCATCCAAGGCGATAACGGCATCCTTGTCGTCACAGGGGATAGGTTGCGTGCGCGGCGGATGCCGCGCTGGTCAGTCGGCGGTGGAGGTAGGGGTTTCTTCCGCCTTGCGGAACACATCCAGGGTTACTTCCATGGTACGCATCACGTGTACCCGGGTGGCTTCACAAGCCCGTTGCGCGTCACGTTCCAGGGCGGCGTCGTAGATCGCCCGGTGCTCTTCATGAACATCCCTTGGTACCGCCGGGTTCATCAACGAGATATTGCGGTAGCGTTTGTGCTGATCATACAAAGTATGGTGCAAGCGGCGCAGCAACGGTGAGGTACAACCGGCAAGCAAGGCGTCGTGAAACGCTTCGTTCGCGCGCTCGCGCTGTTCGTAGTCCTGCTCTTCCTGGGCTTCGAGCTTGGAGAGGCGGTAATAGGCCGCCACCAGCCTCGCCTCCCAGGCATCATCACCATTCTCGATGCTATCACGCAGCGCTTCGGTCTCGATCAGGATACGTACCCGGGTGATGTCCTGCAGATCATCATAACTTATGGGAACCACCCGGAAGCCCCGTTGCCCCTCGGAGATCACGAAGCCATCGGCGCTGAGCCGGCTGAGCGCTTCCCGTAACGGCGTGGCACCTATGTCATAATCGGCGCGCAGCTGTTCCACTCGCAACTTGGTACCGGGCTTGAGGCGGCCAGCGATGATATCGCCACGCAACAACGCATAAGCATGGTCGGTGCGAGTCCTTGGCTTGGGGGCCGATCCCGCGACGGGCCTTCCCGATAAATTCATACATTCCCTCAATTCGGTCCGTTGGTTGGTGAGCTCAGCAGCCCAAGGGAACATGATAGAGAATTTACCGCCCGCAAAACATCGAGAATTTCCTAAAGTGTGGAGATTATGGCCCTTTGCGGAAGGACGTCATGTCGAGGTCTCACCACCCGCGTCCTTGTCCTTCACCTGGCCCATTGCTTCGCGGAATACCTTGGGCTTGAGCACGAAAGCGCCGCGCGCCCGCTTTTCGCAATCGTTGACCAGCGCGGATTCACGGCGACCGATCAACTGGCGGGCGTGGCCGAAGGGCTCCTTGTCATCGGTCTTCTTCCTGGCCTGGCGGAGGAATTCGTCGAGCACATGCAAATCGTGCAGGTCCCCCAGCTTCTTGCCCAGTTTTCTTAATTCCTTGAGGGGGATGTCGCTGTTCTCCAGCGGCCCGGCGATCGGTTCCAGTTGATAGAGCAGGTATTTCACCCACTTGCGGAAGCCGTGCCAGGTCTCCGGCTGATCCTCGGCGATGGCCTCGAAGCCCAGCCGGCGGGTGTGCGCATAGACACGGCCGACACCCTTCTTGATCAGGGTGCCGTCATCGCCCTCCACCTTAAGGTCGGTCCAGCGATCGCGGTCTTCCAGGAAGGTCTTCTCCAGGTCGGCGGGCTTCTCCGGCGTCACCGCCGGGTCACCACCCGCGGGCAGGGCCAGCTCGCGGACCCGGTCCAGGGCCTCTTTTTCGTAATCACGGCGGGAGGTGGCGCGCAGGGCGGCGAGGGTTTCGCCCATGACCTGCAGATCGCGGGCGCCGGACAGGCTGGCGGCGGCGGCACGCAGCCGCTTGTCCTGTTTATCGGCCAGCTTGCGCGGACCCTGGGTGCCCATCAGACGCCACAGGGCGCGCAGCCGCTTCACGGTGACACGGAGGTCATGAACCCGGTCCGGGTCGAGGGTGGCCCGGTCCTTTAGCAGGGCCAGCGCGGCCTCGTCGTGAGCACGCGCGGCTTCAATGAGACGCGCCATCAACGGCGATTCGTCGCCCGGTCTATGGCTCATGCAGGACTCCCCCGGAGCAGGAAAATGGGAGCCCGATTATGAGACCTTCACGGAAAAATTACCGTGACAACTAAA
This sequence comes from Alloalcanivorax marinus, assembly GCF_016785095.1. Classification (GTDB taxonomy): domain Bacteria; phylum Pseudomonadota; class Gammaproteobacteria; order Pseudomonadales; family Alcanivoracaceae; genus Alloalcanivorax; species Alloalcanivorax marinus_A. The sequence goes on from NZ_JAEKJB010000015.1 coordinate 338,562, forward strand.
TGACAGGCGCGGCGTCTAGCCTCTCAGCAGGGCGGCCACGCCACGGCGCTTGCGGCTCTCGTCCTTGACGAATTCCAGGCTGCCATCGTCTATGCGCCCGTAGCGCAGGCGCGGCAAATCATAGAAGTAGTTGCTAAGCACCTTCCAGGGCGCCTTGCTGCCCTGACGAGGCAGGGTATGGGCGGCGCGCTGCACATAGCCGGACTGCAGCTCCAGGAAGGAATCGTCGGTGTCGCAGCCCTCCGGGTCCCGGGGCGTCACCTGGCGCAGGCCCTTGCGGGACATGTGGTTGAGCAGCCGGCCCACATACTCCGCCACCAGATCCGCCTTCAGGGTCCAGGAGGAGTTGGTGTAGCCGAACACCATCGCCATGTTGGGCACATCGCGCAGCATCAGGCCCTTGTAGACCAGCATGTCGTTGGGCTCGCGGGTCTCGCCGTCCACGGTCAGGTCGGCGCCGCCCAGCAACTGCACGTTGAGACCGGTGGCGGAAACGATGATGTCCGCCTCCAGTTCCTCGCCGGACTTCAGGCGGATGCCGCTCTCGGTGAAGGTGTCGATGTGGTCGGTGACGATGGACGCCTCGCCTTTCTTCAGCACCTTGAACAGATCGCCGTTGGGCACCGCGCACAGGCGCTCGTCCCAGGGGTTGTAGCTGGGTTTGAAGTGCTTCATATCGACCTGGTCGCCGAGCTGGCGACGGGCCGCGGCAAGCAGGGCCCGTCGTACCAGACCCGGGCGCTGCTTGGAAAGCTTGAAGATGAAACGCTGCAGGCTGATGTTGCGCGCCCGCGCCATACGGTAGACCACCATCTCCGGCAGGAAGCGGCGCAGGCCCACGGAAATTTCGTCGCGTTCGGGCACCGTGGCGATGTAGGTGGGCGAGCGCTGTAGCATGGTCACGTGGGCGGCTTCGCCGGCCATGGCCGGCACCAGAGTGACGGCGGTGGCGCCACTGCCGATCACCACCACCTTCTTGCCCTTGTAGTCCAGATCCTCCGGCCAGTGCTGAGGATGAATCACCTGGCCCTTGAAATCGTCCTCGCCGGGGAAGGTGGGCTTATAGCCCTGGTCGTAGTTGTAGTAGCCGGTGCAGCAGAGCAGGAACTGGCAGGTGTAGGTTTCCCGCTCGCCGGTTTCCTCACGCTCCACCCGCACGGTCCAAAGACTGGTCTCGGTGGAGAAATCAGCACCGATCATGCGCAGGCCATAATGGATCTTGTCCTCGATCCTGTACTGGCGGGCGGTGTCGACGATGTACTGGCGGATGGACGGGCCGTCGGCCAGCACCTTGGGGTCGGTCCAGGGACGGAAATTGTAGCCCAGGGTGTACATGTCCGAGTCGGAGCGGATGCCCGGATAGCGGAACAGATCCCAGGTACCGCCCATGCGCTGGCGACGCTCGATCAGGGCCACGCTGCGGTCGGGGCAGTCCCGGCTAAGGTGACAGGCGGCGCCCACGCCGGACAGGCCGGCGCCGATGATCAGTACGTCGAAATGATTCCCGGCCATGCTTTACCTCCAGCCCGGGCACCGATTGGCGCCGAGGCTTACATTACTCAATGTAAACTTCAAAGGCCGCCATGATGCCCCCGGCCCGACGCCGGGGAAAGGGCAAAACGGGCCGTTCCGACGGCGCTACGGCCAATCCGCTGGCCCCTTCGCCAGCCCTTGATGTGGGTCAACGGCGGCCCCGCCCGGGCGCCCTACCCTGGCCGGATCATGCCACCGTCTTGCCGATGATCCGGAGTCGCCATGGATTTCAGTTTTTCCGAGTACGCCGTTCAGGTCCAGGACCTGATGCGCCGCTTCATGGACAAGGAGGTACTGCCCCGCAACGCCGACTGGCACCGCGTGGCGGGCGAGGGCCGCTACCCCCTGGCGGTGCTGGAACCGCTCAAGGCCCGCGCCCGGGAGCTGGGCCTGTGGAACCTGTTCCTGCCGGAGCTGCGCGAGAACGAACCGGGCACCGCCATGAGCAACCTGGACTACGCGCCCCTGGCGGAAATCATGGGCCGGCTGCCCTGGGCCTCCGAGGTGTTCAACTGCAGCGCCCCGGACACCGGCAACATGGAATTGCTGCACCGCTTCGCCGACGAGCACCAGTACCGCCAGTGGCTGGCGCCACAGTTGGATGGCGAGATCCGTTCCTGCTTCGCCATGAGCGAGCCGGACGTGGCCTCCTCCGACGCCACCAACATCGGCACCACCTTCCGCCGCGACGGCGACCACTACGTGATCGACGGCCGCAAATGGTTCATCACCGGCGCCAACCACCCGCACTGCGCCTTCGCCGTGGTGCTGGGCCGCTGCGACGACGCCCCCGGCGGTGAACCGCACCGCCAGCACTCCATGCTGATCGTGCCCATGGACGCCCCCGGCCTCACCGTGGAACGCAACATCCCGATCTTTCAGCACCATTCCCCGGAAGGACACTGCGAGTTGGTGTTCCGTGGCGTGCGGGTGCCGGTGAGCCACCGCCTGGGCGCCCCCGGCGAAGGCTTCGCCATGGCCCAGGCGCGGCTCGGCCCGGGCCGAGTGCACCACTGCATGCGCACCATCGGCCAGTGCGAGCTGGCCCTGGAAATGATGTGCGAACGGGCCCTGGAACGGCGCGTGTTCGGCAAGAGCCTGAGCGAGCATGAGAACGTGAGGGACTGGATCGCCGAATCCCGGCTGGAGATCGATCAGGCGCGCCTGCTGGTGCTGCACGCCGCCTGGCTCATGGACCGCCACGGCAACGCCGCCGCGCGCACCCAGGTGTCCGCCATCAAACTGGTGGCGGCGCGCCTGCAGACCCGCGTGGTGGACCGGGCGATCCAGGTGTTCGGCGCCATGGGCCTGTCCCCGGACACGCCGCTGGCCTACCTCTACACCTGGGGCCGGGCGCTGCGCTTCATGGACGGCCCGGACGAAGTGCACCTGCGCACCGTGGCCCGCGCCGAACTCAAAAAAGCCCGCGAACACCGAGGCGACACCGCCGCCTATTTCACCCTCCAGGCTCCCCGCCTTTGATGAAATCGATGAACGCCCGCAACGGCGCCGGCACCAGCCGGTGCCCAGGGTAGTACAAATAGAGGCCGGAGAAACTCTGCCACCAGGGCTCCAGCACCGGCTCCAGCGCGCCGCTTTCCAGATACGGACGCAGCCATTCCTCGAACAGCGTGATCACCCCGAGGCCGGCCACCGCCGCTTGCACCGACAATTCCACCGCGCCACCAATACTGACGGTCAAGGGACCGGTCGGCTCGATCTTGATAACCTGCCCGTCCCGCTCGAATTCCCAGACCGCCGGGCGGCCTCCGGCATAGCGCCCTCCGAGACAGGGAAAATCCAGCAAGTCGCCAGGGTGCCGTGGCTGGCCCAGACGCTCGAGCAGTGCCGGAGCCGCGGCGGTGGCGAAGCGCTGGATGCGCGGCCCGATGGGCACCGCGATCATGTCCTGCTCCAGCCGTTCCTCATAGCGAATACCGGCATCGCAACCGGCTTCGATCACATCGACCACGTTGCTTTCCGCGACAATCTCCAAGGCAATGTCCGGATAGGTCGCCAGGAACGCCGGCACGATCGAGGGCAGCACCAGTTGCGCCGCGCTCACCGGCACATTCAGTCGCAGCGTCCCCGCCGGCGTGTCGCGGAACCGGTTGAGTGAATCCAGGGCCGTTTCGATCTCCTTCAAGGCCGGATTCAAGCGAGCCAGAAGCAGCTTCCCCGCCTCCGTGGGGACCACGCTTCGCGTGGTGCGGTGAAACAGACGCACGCCCAGGGACGCCTCCATACGCCGCACCGCCTCACTCAGCCGCGACGCGCTACAACCGAGAGTACGCGCCGCTTCCCGAAAGCCCCCGGCGCGCGCCACGGCGGCCACCGCGTTCAGGTCACTCAGCTCCATTGTTCATAATTCCGTACAGCTTGTTCCAATTAATCCGTATTGTCGCACAAGCGCCGTCTCTCTACATTGGAACCTCCTTGAACAGGAGAGCGAACCATGACCACCAGGACATTCAAACTCGGCGACCGCGAGGTGAACCGGCTCGGTTACGGGGCCATGCAACTGGCCGGCCCGGGCGTGTTCGGCCCGCCCCGGGACGAGGCGGCGGCGCGAGCGGTGCTGCGCGAGGTGATCGACAGCGGCATCAATCACATCGATACCTCCGACTTTTACGGCCCCCATGTCACCAACCGTCTGATCCGCGACACCTTGTCGCCGTACCACCAGGATCTCACTCTGGTCACCAAGGTCGGGGCACGCCGCGACGACCAGGGCGCCTGGCTGCCCGCCTTTTCCAGGGACGAGTTGATCCGCGCGGTCCACGACAACCTGGACAACCTGGGACTGGAGAGACTGGAAGTGGTCAACCTGCGCGCCATGTTCTCAGCGCACGAGCCCGCCGAAGGCTCCCTGGAGGGCCCGTTCACGGTGTTGGCGGAATTACGGGAGCAGGGCCTGATACGGCACCTGGGGCTGAGCAATGTCACCGCCGGGCAGGTGGAAGAAGCGCGCCGCATCGCCCCCGTGGCGTGCGTGCAGAATCAATACAATCTGGCCCACCGCGACGACGACGCCCTGATCGATCAGTTGGCGGCGGATGGCATCGCCTATGTGCCCTTCTTCCCGCTTGGCGGGTTCTCGCCGCTGCAATCGACCACCCTGGATCAGGTGGCCGCCGACCTCGGCGCCCATCCCATGCAGGTGGCGCTGGCCTGGCTGTTACAACGCGCGCCGAACATCCTGCTGATTCCCGGCACCTCATCCGTGGCCCATCTTCACGAGAACCTGACCGCGGCGACACTGAATCTGCCCGATCACGCCCTGGCGGCGCTGGAACGGATCGCCGGGGTCCAGCCGTAAACCGGCCGCCCGGGAGCCGCCGTCAGCGGGGCTCGCTGTCGTAGTCCCCGTCCTCGAAGGTGGCCATTTGCGCCCGATACTGGGTGGCGAAGCCGGGGAACATGGTGGCGTTGAAACCGTCCTCGGTGAGGTACCAGCTCTTGCAGCCGGAATTCCAGTTGGTCCGCGCCAGGCGCTTCTGAAGCTGTTTATTGTGTCGCGCCTGCACCGTCGGCTTCACGTCGAGCAGTTTGAGGTTGTCGTCCAGCAGCCGGTGCACGCCGCGCAGGGCGTAATCGAGCTGGGCTTCCATGTAGACCAGGGCGGAGTTGTGGCCCGGCCCGCTGTTGGGCCCGAACAGGAAGAACAGGTTCGGGTAACCGGCCACGTTGATGCTTTTGTAGGCCTGGGCGCCGCGCGCCCACTCCTCGCCCAGCTCGCGGCCGGCACGGCCGCGCACCGGAAACGGCGTGCCGCTTTTGGGCACGTCGAAACCGGTGGCGAACACCACGCAATCCAGTTCGTGCTCCACGCCATCGGCGGTGCGAATGCCGTTCTCCGAGAACTTGGCGATGGGCCAGGTAATCAGTTGGGTGTTGTCCTTCCGCAGCGCTGGATAATAGTCATTGGACACCAGCACCCGCTTGCAGCCGATGCGGAAGTCCGGCGTCAGTTGCCGGCGCATCCAGTCGTCCGTCACCTGGCGGCGCAGGTGACGGCGGGCCAGGCGCTCCGCCAGCCGGGTCAGCGGCGAGTTCCAGATCACCGCCATGGCCATGGTTTCGTGGGTCCAGTAAAGCGCTTCGCGCACCGCCCTCTGGCTGGCGGGCAAAGCCCGGAACAGGGTCTTGTTCCAGTCCGGGGTACGGAAATCCGGACGTGGAATCACCCAGGCCGGGGTGCGCTGGAACACCTTGAGGCTACGCACCTTTTCCACCAGCTCTGGAATGATCTGCACGGCGCTGGCGCCGGTGCCGATCACCGCCACGCGCTTGCCGGTGAAGTCGTAGTCATGGTCCCAGCGGGCACTGTGGATCTTCTTGCCCTGGTAATCCTCGACACCGTCGATGTCCGGGAAGCGGGCATTGGACAGCGGCCCCTGGGCCATCACGGCGGCGCGGGCACGCAGGGGTTCGCGGCCTTCCAGCTCGGCGGTCCACAGGCCCCGGCGGGCATCGAAGTCCAGCGCCGTTACGTTGTGCTGGAAGCGAATATGCTCTCGCAGCCCGAAGGCGGACACCAGGTAGTGGATGTAGTCGAGAATCTCGGCGCCACCGGAATAGCTGTGCGACCAGTTCGGGTTGGGCGCGAAGGAAAACGAATACAGGTTGGACGGAATATCGCAGGCGGCGCCGGGATAGGTATTGTCCCGCCAGGTACCGCCGACGTCGTCGCCGCGTTCCAGGATCACGAAATCGTCTATGCCTGCCTTCTTGAGGCGGATGGCCATGCCCAGGCCGGCGAAACCGGCGCCGACGATCAGCACCGAGGCCGGTTTGGCGGCTGGTTTTCGGGTAGCGGCCTTACGCGGGGCTTTTTTGCTCGCGGTTTTTTTACTGGCGGCTTTCTTCGCGGCCGTCTTTTTCGGCGCCGCCTTTTTCACCGCTCGCTTTCCTGGCGCCGCCTTCCTGGCGGTGGCCTTGGGCGGAGTGGCGGCGGGGGCTTCGTTCGTTGTGATCCGGGATTCGTCGGTTTCGCTCATGTTATTTTCCGCTTTGCTCGGGGATCGCGGCTAAAGCGGTATGCCGCCCAGCCGCGCCTACGGGTGGTTACACGACGGGTTTGTAGGTGATGCCCTTGACCCAGGTCGGCACCCGGGAAGGCATGACCCGGTCCGGGATCAGGTCGGTGAGACGCACCATGGCGTCCACCGGCCCATGGTAAAACCGCTGACGCCGGTTGACGACGATGCGCCCATGGCGGCTGATGATCTGATACCAGGGGTTGCGACGACCGTCGGCGGTACGTCCACCAATGCGTTCGAATTTTTTCATCGCCGCGTACAGCCGCTCCTCGCCCAGCCCCATGGCGATCACGTTGTCGCGCATGCGATTGAGCAGCGGCGCGTAGGAAGCGATACCCAGGATCAGGCGCGGGTCCAGAATCGTGCCCAGGGTCTTGAGCACCTTCATATAAAGATCGCCGTGACCCTGCATTTCCAGTACGTGGAACCCCACACCCAGGTGCCGGGATTCATCGTCATTGATGCGCGCGAACGCCTGGTGGCATACCGGGTCGTCCACGGTATCAAGCAGGAAAGTACACAGCGCCCCGTCCAGCGCGATCTCCAGCATCGGGATCACCGAACCCAGCACTTCCAGAGGCATGTCGTCGCTGTAACGATCCAGCCACTGGATCACCAGGCGCAGGTTCTTGTTGGGCTCCGGTACCCGGTCGCCATCCAGCATGCCCCAGCGCTTCATCAGCGCCATCTCGGCATTGGCGTGACGCTGCTCCTCGGCGTGGAAGTAGGTGTAGATTTCCTTGAGGGTGTCGTTGGGAGCCTTCCTGGCCATGGCCGCGAAGCCCCGGGCACCGACGTGCTCGATCCACATCAGATCGGCCATGAACGCCTTGAGCTTGGGCCACTGCTCCTCGGTGACCAGCTCGGCGCCCGGCGCGTCCCAGTCGATGTCCGCCAGCGCCCACTGGCTGGCCTTGACCTTGGCGAGCATTTTTTCGAGATCGATGGAAGCCATGTTGTTCTCCCTTTTTTGAAGGATTCAGGAAGCCAGGGTGAAGCGGCTGAGCAGACCGGCGCCACGCGCGTACAGCGCTGGCACGTAACGCTTGGCGCGCCAGATCAGTCGCGCGTCGATCTGCGGAAGGACATAGAGCCGGCCCTTGTCCAGGGCCTTGAGCGTGGTGCGGACGACGCCCTCGGCGGAAACGCCGGTGAGCGACACCCAGCGGTTCATCAGCGGCGTTACCGAGTCGTCGATGCGACCACTGGTGAAAATGTTGGTTTTCACCACCGTCGGGCACAGGGCGGTGACTTTGAGACCGCTGCCCGCGCTTTCCGCCGCCAGCGTCTCGGACACCGCCAGCACCGCCGCCTTGCTGGCGTTGTAGGGGCCCATGCTCGGTGCCGCCGCGAAGCTGGCGGTGGAACAAACGTTGATGATGCCGGCACGGGACAGTCCGCGCAGACGAGGCGCGAACACATGGCAGCCATGGATCACGCCCCACATATTGACGCCCATCACCCAGTGCCAGTCTTCCATGGGGATATCGCCGATGCGCTTGCCGCCGGCACCCACGCCGGCATTGTTGATGACCAGATCCGGCTCCTCGCCGAACCACTCGGCGGCGCGCTCCGCCAGGGCCTCCACCTGCTCCAGGCGGGACACGTCGCAGGCCACCATCAGCGCCTCGCCGCCCTGATCACGGATGGCGGCGGCGGTGGCCTCGGCGGCGTCGGCATCAAGATCGGCGCACACTACCCGACCACCACGGCGCGCCAGTTGCAGAGCGAAAGCGCGGCCGATGCCGCTACCGGCGCCGGTGACCACGGCGCGGGCGTTGCGTGAAATGCTGTCCGTCATGTTCAGAGTCCTCGCCAGCACGATGTCAAATTGACCGTGACATTCATCAATGGCAAGGTAGTCCGATCATTTGTTCGGATTCAACTCGGATATGCGGACTTCATCGCGTCAACGCCGGCCCACCCAGAAACGGGCCAAAGCCACCGTCAACGCCATCGTCGAGGCCGGTTTTATTTCCCTGTCCCGCCATGGCCTGGAAGGCACCACCACCCGCCACATCGCCGAAATCGCCGGCGTCGGCGTCGGCTCTCTCTATGAATACTTCGCCAACAAGGAAGAGGTGTTCGACGCCATGCACCAGCACGTGGTGAGGGAGGTGGTGGCCCTGGTGCAACCGCGCATTCCGGAACTGGTGCGCCTGGACATCCGTGAACTGGTCGCCGAATTGCTGTACCGCTACCGTGACCTGCTGGAACGGGACGATGGCCGCTACCTGCGCTACATGAGCTACGCTGCCTACTTCGCCCCGCGCAATCAGTTGGAACCGATCACCCAGTTACTGATGAATCTGTTGGTGCAATACGTCATGCACCATCCCCAACTGACCCGGCTGGGCAACCTGCCGGCCATGGGCTTCATCATGATCAATGGCGGGATATTCACGGTGATCCGCTATCTCACCGACCCCAATCCGGCGGTGGATTTCGACGACCTGGTGCGCGGCCTGGGCGACATGGTCGCCCACTTCGTGGATGGAGAACTGGGGAAATCAGTTAACAGTTAATAGCTTCAGCCGCGGCGGTCTTTTACTTGAGAAGGTCCTTGTGCAGGTGCGGCGCGTCGGCACCGACCCGCTGCCAGGTCTGGCTGCGACCGAGCAGGCTGACGCCGATGTAGCCGCGCGCTTCCAGGGTGTCCGGGTCGGCCAGAGTGGCCTTGGCGCTGTAGGTCTTGCCGTTGTCGGGAGAGTAGATGTTGCCGTCCTCCCATTTGTTGCCGCCGGCGTAGTGCAGGTCCTTGAGTACCTCCACGCCGAGCAGACGGCGGCCGCGCTTCTCCTCATCCGGGTTGTTCTCGTCGTAGCGGGCCTCGCCACTGCTTGAACCCACTACCCGGCCATTCCAGGTGTCCTCGTTCACCTGGTAAATCTGCACATAACCGCCACTGTCGGTTTCCCATACACCCTCGATGGCGTGGCTGTCGTCGGCGGCCCAAGCGGCGGCGCCGGCGGTAAGCAGCGGAGCGGCGACCAGGGCGGAAATCAGGGATCGGATCATGGTGGATTCCTCTTCGGTTGAAGGCGGTGAGCGACGTGAAGGGTATACAACTCCCGGGAAGTTGTCTGCCAATCCGTCGTCGCTTCGTTCCCCCTATTAGAAGGGCAATCCGGTGGATGGGTTTATAAAAAACCGTGAAAACGCGCCGGGCGCCGGTGGGCACCCGGCGGCGCGGTCAACCCAGAATGTGCTTCAGAGCGTTTTCCAGGGTCTCCACGGTACGCTCCACATGGTTGAGCTTATCAAGACCGAACAGCCCCACGCGGAAGGTCTTGAAGTCCGCCGGTTCGTCGCACATCAGCGGCACGCCACCGGCGGTCTGCAGGCCCTCGGCGATGAACTTGCTGGCATTGTGCAGGCCGTCATCGTCGGTGTAGCAGACCACCACTCCCGGGGCCTCGAAGCCCGGCGCCGCCACGCTGCGGATGCCATGGCGGGCGAACAGCGCACGCACCCGGCCACCCAGCTCTTCCTGCAGGGCCCGCACCACCGGGAAGCCCTGGGCACGGGTCTCCTCCATGAAGTCGCGGAAGCGCGCCAGACTGTCCGTGGGCAGCGTGGCATGGTAAGCGTGGCCGCCGTTTTCGTAGGCGCGCATGATGTCCAGCCAGCGCTTCAGATCGGCGGCGAAGCTGGTGCCGCGGGTCTCTTCAAGACGGGCCAGGGCGGTGTCGTTGAACATCACCAGGCCGGCGCAGGGTGACGAGCTCCAGCCCTTCTGCGGCGCGCTGATCAGCACGTCCACGCCGGTGTCCCGCATGTCCACCCAGATCGCCCCGGAGGCGATGCAGTCGAGCACGAACAGGCCGCCCACCTCGTGCACCGCCTCGGCCACCGCCTTGATGTAATCGTCCGGCAGGATCATGCCGGCGGCGGTTTCCACATGGGGCGCGAACACCATCTCCGGCTTTTCCCGGCGAATGGTGTCCAGCACCTCGTCCAGCGGCGCCGGCGCGAACGGCGCCGGCTCGCCCTCGCCGCTCACCGGCCGTGCCTTGAGCACGGTTTCATCGGCGGGGATGCCGCCCATCTCGAAGATCTGGCTCCAGCGGTAGCTGAACCAGCCGTTGCGGATCACCAGGCAACGCTTGCCGGTGGCGAACTGGCGGGCCACCGCTTCCATGGCGAAAGTGCCGCCACCGGGCACCACCGCCACCGCTTCGGCGCCATAAGCCTGCTTCAAGGTGGTGGAGATATCCCGCATCACCTGCTGAAAGGCCTGGGACATATGATTCAGGGAGCGATCCGTGAACACCACGGAATATTCCAGCAGACCGTCCGGGTCCACCTCGGGCACCAGTTGAGACACAAGCATTCTCCCGCTTCAAAACCTTGAATAATGACAGGCTCCCGTTATAGAGACGCCGGCGGCGCGCTGCAAGGCATGGTGGGGGAAAGTTAACAGTGAACCGTTAAAAGTGAACCGTTAAGAGCGCGGGGCCGGTGAAATGGAACCGGCGTGCCCGCGTCGAGGCGCGCCATGCGGTAGACTCCCTCTCCTGGTCCCCTTTCACTGTTAACGATTAACTGTTCATTTCTTTATTCGCTCGGAGCTTTGCCGTGACCACTCTCAACATCCGCACCCTTACCCTGCCCACCCAATGGCACCTGGACACCGTCAAGGACCAGGCTGGGGATCTGAGGTTGGGCGTCTGGGATCTGAAAGGCGCGCCCGAAGGGCTGAGCGAGGCGGAGGTGGAGGCGGTGGTGTTCCACCATCCGGCCGGCGAGGCGGGCAAACAGCGCCTGTCCACCCTGCCCAACCTGAAGCTGATCCAGACCCAGTCCACCGGTTACGACGGCTTTATCGAAGCGGGGCGCGGCGCCGCCGTGGCCAGCGCCTACGGGCTGCACGCCGGCCCCACCGCCGAGCTCACCCTGGGGCTGATTCTCACCGCCCAGCGTGGCCTGGACCATTTCGCCCGGGACCAGGCGGACCATGCCTGGCGACCGTTCACCACGCCGGGGCTACTGGACCGCAAGGTGCTGATGATCGGCACCGGCGGCGTGGGCGCCGCCATCGCCGAGCGACTGGCGCCGTTCGGCGTCGAGCTGACCCGGGTCGGCACCCGCGCCCGGGACGATGAGCACGGGCATGTGCATGGCGTGGACGAGTTACCGGCCCTGCTGCCGGCGGCGGAGATCGTGATTCTGATCACGCCGCTCAACGACGCCACCCGGGGCATGGTGGACGCGGACTTCCTGTCCCGCCTGCCAGACGGTGCCCTGGTGGTGAACGTGGCCCGTGGCCCGGTGGTGAACACCGACGCCCTGCTCGCCGAACTGCGAAGCGGCCGCCTGCGCGCCGCCCTGGACGTGGTGGACCCGGAGCCTCTGCCCGCCGACCATCCCCTGTGGGACGCGCCGGGACTTTGTCTGGTCCCCCATGTGGGTGGTCGCTCGGAAGCCCTCAAACCACGCCTGGCCACCTACCTGCGCGAACAGGTACGCCGCATTGCCAACGGGGAACCGCTTCAGAATCTGGTCCACGCGGGGAATCGCGGCTGAAGCCGCTCCTACGCGCCCGCCAGGCCGCCGCTCACCAGGTGTCGATCATCGGCCGGCGCTTCCCAGCGATGGGTTCCAGCCCGCCCGGCGGGGTGGCGCGCAGGCCGCGCAGAATCCAGGCGCGGGAATCCGCCGGGTCGATGACCGCGTCGATTTCCAGAGCGGCGGCCATGCTCAGCGCCTCGCCACGCTCATAGAGCTTGTCCACCAGTTGCTGAAACAGGGCCTGTCTTTTCTCCGGCGTTTCCTGGGCGTCCAGCTCCTTCTTGTAGGCCAGGTTCACGGCCCCTTCCAGGCCCATGCCGCCGAACTCACCACTGGGCCAGGACGCGCAGAACATGGGCGCGTGGAAAGAACCGCCGGTCATGCCCTGGGCCCCCAACCCATAGCCCTTGCGCGTCACCAGCGAGAGCAGCGGCACGGTGAGGCTGGCGGCGGTGACGAACATACGGCAGGTGCGGCGCACCATGGCGGTCTTCTCCTCGTCCGGCCCGACCATGAAACCGGGGGTGTCGCACAGGCTGACCATGGGAATGCCGAAGGCGTCGCACAGCTGCATGAAGCGCGCCGCCTTGTCGGCGCCGGCGGCGTCGATGGCGCCGCCCAGCACCTTGGGATCATTGGCGATCAGGCCCAGCGGCCGGCCCTCGATGCGTACGAAGGCGGTGATCATGCCCGGCGCGAAATCCCGACGCAGTTCCACCGTGGAGTCGGTGTCCACCAGCAGGCGGATCAACTCGCGCATGTCGTAGGCGTGCAGCCGGTTCTCCGGCACCGCCCGGCGCAGCCAGCGCTGGTCCTCGCAGTCCCAGCCGGTGACCGTGCCCTGGAAATAACCCATCAGTTTTTTCGCCAGGGCGGCGCCTTCCTGTTCGTCCTTCACCACGCAGTCAATCACGCCATTGGCGCGCTGCACGGCCACCGGCCCCACTTCCTCGGGCTTGAACACGCCCAGGCCACCGCCTTCGATCATGGCCGGCCCGGCCATGCCGATGCAGGCATTTTCGGTGGCGATGATCAGATCACTGGAGCCGGCGAACACCGCGTTGCCGGCGAAGCAGCGGCCGGACACCACGGCGATGCGCGGCACCAGGCCGCTGAGGCGCGCGTACTGCAGGAAACTGGGGCCGTCCAGGCCGGCCACCTTGGTGGCATTGTCGGTGTCGCCGGGGCGGCCGCCGCCACCTTCGGCGAAGAAGATCACCGGCAGCTTCTGCTGCTCGGCCACCTGCAGAATACGGTCGGTTTTCTTGTGGTTCATGGTGCCCTGGGTGCCGGCCAACACGGTGTAGTCGTAGGCCAGCACCGCGCAACGGCTTTTGCTTTCGTCGAACAGCCCGCCGTTCACCGCGCCGATGCCGACCACCATGCCGTCCGCCGGGGTGTTGGTGATCAGGTCGTCCAGGTCGCGGCGAGCGCGCTGGGCGGCGAAGGTGAAGGCGCCGTATTCGATGAAACTATCCTCATCGATGATCGCCGCCACGTTTTCCCGGACGGTACGCTGGCCGGTCTTTCGCCGCCGCGCCACCGCGTCCGGCCGGTTCTCATCGAGCAACAGGGCTTCCCGGGCCCGCAGTTTCGCCAGGTCCGGACGGATGCGGTCCAGATCGATCTCTTCTTCCTCCGCGTCGGCGTCGTCGGCCACCTCGCCCGGTTCGATGAACAACAGTGGATCGCCGGCGGCCACCGCGTCACCCACCGCGAAGGCGAGCTGGCATACGGTGCCGCTGGTGGTCGCTTCCACCCGGTGCTGCATCTTCATGGCCTCGACGAAGGCCACTGGCTGGCCTTCGCGGACGCTGTCGCCCTCGGCAACCAGCAGCTCCACCACCACGCCCTGCATCGGCGTGGCCACGCCTGCGGTACCCGGCGGCGCCTGGATCGACGGGCCCTGTGATTCCACCTCGCCACCGGCCTCGCCGAAGTGCAGGGACGGGTGCTCACCGCCGTTCACCAGCTCGGCCATGTGGTCGTCCACGAAGCGGGTGTAAACGGTGTTGTCGGTGACTTCGTCGCGCCGCAGCAGGTTCTGCAGGAAGCCGACATTGGTGTCCACGCCCTCGATACGGAACTGGCACAACGCCCGGTAGGCGCGCCGCACGGCGGTGGCGAAGTCGCCGCGACCGTGCACGATCAGCTTGGCCAGCAGGGAATCGTAGTGGGGGCTGGTGCGATAGCCGCGATAGCCGAAGGTGTCCACGCGGATGCCCGGGCCGGACGGCGGCTCGAAGGTGGCCAGGGTGCCGCCGGCGGGACGCGCCTCGCCGCTGGCGTCCATGGTTTCCATGTTGACCCGCAGTTGCACGGCGAACCCGGAAGGCGCCGGCACCGTGTCACGGCTCAGGCCCAGATCCGCCAGGGAAGCGCCGCCAGCGATTTTCAGCTGGGTCTGCACCAGGTCCACGCCGGTGACTTCCTCGGTGACGGTGTGCTCCACCTGCAGGCGCGGGTTGGCTTCGATAAAGGCGAAGCGGTTTTCATCCGCGTCCACCAGGAATTCAAAGGTGCCCAGGCCGCGATAGCCGACCCGGCCCGCCAGCCGCAGGGCGGCGTCCAGCAGCTTGTGCCGGGTCGCGTCGGAAAGCGTCGGCGCCGGCGCGATTTCCACCAGCTTCTGGTTACGGCGCTGCAGGCTGCATTCCCGTTCCCACAGGTGCACCGGCGCGTCGCCGCCGTCACCCACCACCTGCACCTCGATGTGCCGGGCGCGATCGATAAAACGCTCCACGTACAGGGCACCGTTGCCGAACGCGGCCTGCGCCTCCGCCTGGCAGCGCTTGAATGCCTCGGCCAGGTCGTCGCCGGGACGCACGATGCGCATGCCTCGCCCGCCGCCGCCGGCGATCGCCTTGACGATCACGGTGGCGTCGGCGCCCAGCCCGTCGCGGAACGCCCGCGCCTGCTCAAGGGTAGTGTCGGCACCGGTGCCGGGCACCACCGGTACCTCGCACTCCTCCGCCAGCACCCGGGCGCGGGCCTTGTCGCCCAACAGCGCCAGCACCTCCGGGGTCGGCCCCACGAAGGTGAGGCCGGCCCGCTGGCAGCGCTCGGCGAAGTCACGGCTTTCGCTGAGAAAGCCATAGCCGGGATGCACCGCGTCGCAGCCGGCCTCCACGGCCACCCGCACCAACTGTTCGGCGTCCAGGTAGGCGGCGGCGCCGCGCCCCTCCAGCCGCACCGACTGGTCGGCCACCCGGGTATGCAGCGACCGCTCATCGTCGGCGGGGTGGACCGCCACGGTGGCGATGTTCAGGTCGGCGGCGGCGCGGGCGATGCGCACGGCGATTTCGCCACGGTTGGCGATCAGAAGCTTACGGGTCATGGCGGCAGTCCGGTTTTTTATCAGTCGATTCACAGATCGTTTGGCGGCAAGATAGCGAGATACTGACTTGCACGTCAATTAGTATTGACTCAGGTTTTATTTACTTGCAGATTAGTCAACACTCGCAGCGTTCCACCCAACCATGAGGAGGCCGGCGTGGCCCGACCGGAAAAAAAATCCCAGCTAGGCCAGCCACCCATGAAGGCCCAGATCAAGGCCGCCGCCCGGGCCCTGTTCATCGAGCGCGGGCTCAGCGACGTCAGCTACGGCGACATCGCCGAGGTGGTCAACACCACCCGCGCCAACCTGCATTACCACTTCGGTAACAAGGCGGCACTGATCGAGGCGGTGTTCCAGGAAACCTTCGATGACCTGGAGCAGCAGTTCCAGAATGTGTGGGCGCGTCCGGGGCTGACCCTGGCGGAACGCATCGGCCTGGTGGCCGCGGATTGCGAACGCCGTTTTTACGAATTCAACGACAGCGAAAAGGGCCGTAACCCCTGGAGCCTTTCGGCACGGGCGCGGTTCGAGCGACACCTGATTCCGGAGCGCATCCAGGAAGGCATCTCCGAGATGTCGCGACATTTCGAGGACTATGTGTCCCATGCCGTGAAGCTGGCCATTGGCAGCGGCGAATTGCGCCCCGACACACCGGTGCGCCAGGTGGTGATGCTGATTACCCCACTCTGGTATTTCGGCTCCCTGCTCACCCAACACAGCGGCCTGAACAAACTGCTCGACCATTATCAGGCGGTGATCGACACCGTCACCGCCGCTTACGGCAACCGATAACAACAATCCCCTTCGGCCTCGGAAGAGGCCGACCGTGGATGTGCCCGCACGGAGATAAACCATGGCACACGATGACCACACCGGGCAGCCCCTGCTGGCGGTGAACAATCTGAACATCGCATTCGCGAACGACGCCGGCGAGACCGCCATCACCCGCGATGTGTCGTTCACGGTGGGCCACGGCGAGCGAGTCGGCGTGGTGGGCGAAAGCGGCTGCGGCAAGACCGTCACCGGGCTGGCCTTGCTTGGCCTGCTGCCGGAGCGCACCGCCCGGGTGCGCGGCGAGATTCTGTTCCAGGGCCGCGACCTGCTGAACATGCCAGCCCGCGAGCTGCGCCGTCTTCGCGGCCGCGATATCAGCATGATTTTCCAGGAACCGATGAGTGCCCTGGACCCGGTCTTCACCATCGGTGAGCAGCTCACCGAAACCCTGCGCGCCCATGAAAAGGTGGGCCGCCGGGAAGCCCGCGAACGGGCCGTGGCCGCTCTTGAGGAGGTGGGCATCCCCTCGCCGCACCTGCGCCTCGACGACTACCCCTACCAGTTCTCCGGGGGCATGCGGCAACGGGTGATGATTGCCATGGCACTGATCTGCCGGCCCCGGCTGGTGATCGCCGACGAACCCACCACCGCCCTGGACGTGACCGTGCAGGCGCAGATCATCGATCTGCTACGTGAACTCAGCGACACCACCGGCACCGCCCTGTTGTTCATTACCCACGATTTGGGGGTGGTGGCGGAGACTTGCTCGCGGCTGCTCACCATGTACGCCGGCGAGGTGGTGGAAAGCGCGCCGGTGGACACCGTGCTGCGCCGTCCGGCGCATCCGTATTCCTCCGGGCTGCTGCGCTCGCTACCCGGGCTCAGCGAGCGGGGCGGCCGTCTGCCGTCGATCCCGGGACGCGTGCCCGCGCCCGGCCAGATGCCCGCCGGCTGCCGGTTCCAGGCACGCTGCCCGCATTCCGCCGACGGCTGTGAACAGGGCCAGCCCCTGCGCGAGCTCGATAACGGGCGGCTGGCGCGCTGCTGGCGTGGCGCCGAACTCACCCTGCCGGGAGCGGTGACATGAATGCCCGCCTGACACCCCGCCCTTCCACCCAGGCCGCCGGCGTGCGCGCCGACCGGGTGCGCGTGCACTTCCCCACCCGCGCCGGCACCGTCAAGGCGGTGGACGACGTGAGCTTCGATATCCGCCCCGGAGAAACCTTCGGCCTGATCGGCGAATCCGGCTCCGGGAAGACCACCCTGGGTCGGGCACTGGCCGGCCTGCAGCCGCTCAGCGACGGGCGCCTGTTCTACGACGGCCGCGAGCCGTCATCGCTGAACCGGGCCGAGCGCCGGCGACAACGGCGCGATCATCAGATTATCTTCCAGGACCCTCACGCCGCCCTGAACCCGCGCATGACCATCGCCCAGTCGGTGATGGAGCCACTCGACATTCTGCGCGACGGCGACCGTGCCCAGCGCCGCCGGGTGGCCGACGAGGCCCTGGAGCGGGTGGGCCTGGCACCGGAGGTCGGCCGCCGCTACCCCCATGAGTTGTCCGGCGGGCAGAAGCAGCGGGTCAATATCGCCCGGACCCTCACCCTGCGCCCGCGCTTCATTGTCTGCGACGAGGTGGTGGCGGCCCTGGACGTATCGATTCGCGGCGCCATTCTGAATCTGTTCGCCGATCTGCAGGACGAGTTCGGCATCACCTACGCCTTCATCACCCACGACATCTCCGTGGTCTCCCACGTCAGCGACCGGGTGGGCGTGCTCTATCTGGGCCGGCTCATGGAGCAAGGGCCGGCGGGCGCGGTCTGCGAACAGCCGCTGCATCCCTATACCCAGGCGCTGCTGTCGGCGGAGCCATTGCCGCTGCCCAGCGACCAGCGCGACCACCGGCGCCGCATCCGCTTGCAAGGCGAGATTCCCAGCCCGCTGAATCCACCCTCCGGCTGCCCGTTCCGCACCCGCTGCCCGCGCGCCGAAACACGCTGCGCGGAACAGGTGCCGGAATGGCGGGAGGTGGCACCGGACCATCGCGTGGCCTGCCATTTCGCCGGCCCTGCCTGAACAACCCGTTTTTCCGAACAAAACAACAAAATTCCAGGAGAGCCCCATGAACATGAAAGCGCCCCACCATCACGAACACCCGGACCATGACACCCTGGACGTGGGCGGCCACGCCGTCTCCCGCCGGGCCTTTCTCGGTTACCTGTCCGGCGCCCTGGCGGTCGGCACCCTGGGCGCGCCAGGCCGGCTCTGGGCCCAGGGCGGCGGCGCCGTATTGCGCGTGGGCGCCAACGCCAACCCGTCCAGTCTGGACCCGGCCACCGGCGGCTCCGGCTCCGACCATGTGTTCCTGTTCCCGATTTACGACACCCTGGTTACCTGGGACTTCGCCAGCCTCAAGGCGGAGCCGGGCCTGGCGGAACGCTGGGAATTCACCGACCCGAAAACCCTGGTACTGCATCTGCGCCAGGGCGTCACCTTCCACGATGGCACGCCATTCAACGCCGAGGCGGTGAAAACCAATCTGGATCGCAGCCGCGCGGCGGAATTTTCCAACATCCGCTCCGATCTCGGTTCGGTGGACCAGGTGACGGTGAACGCCGAGCACACCGTCACCCTGCACCTGAAGAATCCGGACACCGCCCTGCCGCTGATCCTCTCCGACCGGGCCGGGATGATGGTGTCGCCCAAGGCGCTCGAGGCCAACGGCAACCGGGTGGACCGCAAGCCGGTGGGCACCGGCTTCATGACATTCCAGAAATGGAACGACGGCAGCGAAATCACCCTCACCGCGTTCGACGGCTACCGTCGTGACGACAAACCGGCCCTGGCCGGCATCACCTTCTCGATCATCACCGACAGCGCCACCCGGCTGCGCGCGGTGATGTCCGGGCAGGCGGATCTCGCCTATCACCTGGACGGTCGCCAGAAGCCGCTGGTGGAAAAGATGCCCACCCTGAACGGTGTGGTCGGCTCCACGGTGTATTGCTTCCAGCTCTATCTGAACATGTCCCGGGACACCCTGGCGGACCGCCGGGTGCGCCAGGCGCTGAATTACGCGGTCGACCGGGATGCTTTTATTCGCGGCGCCATGGCCGGCTCCGGCGAGGCCGCCTATATGAACCTGCCGAAGTCCCACTGGGCCTACGACGCGCCCACCGCCGAGCTCTATCCCCACGATCCGGACAAGGCCCGGGCGCTGCTCAAGGAAGCCGGCTACGCCGACGGCGTGACCCTGGACATGCGCGGCTACAACGACCAGTCCTCGGTGCAGATGCAGGAACTGCTGCTGGCGCAGTTCGCCCGCGCCAACATCAAGGGCCGCTTCCGCACCGGCACCATCGCCGATATGTCGGCGGAGTACTTCGCCAAGAAACAGGGCGACCTGCTGCTGTCCGCCTGGACCGGTCGGCCCGACCCCAGCCTCAGCTACTCGCTGATGTACAACCAGGAGTCCTACTTCAACGCCGGCGACAAGGCTCCGCCGGAGGGCTTCACCGAGGCGCTGCTGGCATCGCGCGGTAGCGACGACCTGGCCATCCGCCGGGAGGCGCTGGCCAAGGTCCAGCGGCTGGTGATGGAAGACGCCCTGGTGGTGCCGCTGGCGTTCCGGGAGAGCATCGTCGCCGTCAACGGCAAAGTGAAAAACCTGCGCAACAACCTGCTTGGCAAGCCCAAGTTCAATGACGTAACCATCGAGGGCTGATCCCGTGGCCAACCGCGTCAAACAGCGCATGGTGGCTGCCCGGCTGCTGCAGGCATTGCCGATTCTGGTGCTGGCCACCTTCATCGTGTTCTGCCTGATGCAGCTTATTCCCGGTGACGTGGCCGTGACCCTGGCCGGCGAAAACGCCTCCATGGAACGCATCCAACAAATCCGCGAGGCCTACGGCCTGAACCAGCCGTTTCTGGTGCAGTACGGCCAGTGGCTGGCGCACGCCGCCCAGGGCGAGCTGGGCACCTCGCTACTGTCCGGTGAACCGGTGGCGCACACTATCGCGCGCACTTTCCCCAATACCCTGCTGATCGCCGTCTACGCGGTGCTGGTGTCGGTGCTGGTGGGAGTGCCGCTGGGTATTCTCGCCGCCACCCGCGCCGGCTCGCCGTTGGACAGCACCATCATGGGGGCCGCCTCCCTGGGCGTGGCGGTGCCGAATTTCTGGTTTGGCATGATCCTGGTGCTGTTCCTGGCCCTGGGGCTGCAGTGGTTTCCGGCCACCGGCTTCGTGTCGCCGCTGGAGGATTTCAGCGGCGCGCTCTGGTACGCCACCCTGCCGGCGCTGGCGCTGTGCACCAACGGCATCGCCGAGGTGGCCCGGCAGCTGCGCGGTTCGCTGGTGGAGATCCAGTCTTCCCAGCATGTGCGTACGCTGCACGCCAAGGGGCTGAGCCCGGCTCGTATTCTCTGGAAGCACGGCCTCAAGAACGTGAGCGTCAATCTGCTCACCGTGGTGGGGCTGCTGTTCAACAAGATTCTCGCCGCCACCGTGGTGGTGGAAGCGGTGTTCGCCATTCCCGGTATTGGCAGTTCCATCGTCAACGCGGTGCTGCAGGGCGACTTTCCGGTGGTGCAGGGCGCCGTGCTCGCCATGGTGGTGACGGTGATTCTGGTGAACCTGTGCACCGACCTGGCCTGCACCGTGCTCGACCCGAGGATTCACGCATGACCACCGCCTCCGTTTCTTCTTCGTCCAGCCACGCCGCCGACGAGCCGGGCCTGGCCCGGCGCGTGCTGAGCTGGCTGCGCGGCGATCCGCGCGCCGCTTTGAGTTTGCTGGTGCTGGTGCTGATTCTCGGCACCGCCTTGCTGGCCCCCTGGGTAGCGCCTTACGACCCGGCCCACCAGGATCTGGAGCATATGCTGGAGGGGCCGTCGGCGGCCCACTGGCTGGGCACCGACGATCTGGGCCGGGACGTGCTCAGCCGGCTGATCCACGGTGGCGCCAATTCCCTGTACGCGGCCCTGCTGGCGGTGTCGGTGGCGTTGCTGATCGGCATTCCCCTGGGCCTGATCGCCGGCTTCGTGGGTGGTTGGACCGATGTGGCCATCAGTCGCCTGATCGATACCTTTCTGTCGTTCCCGGCGATCATTCTGGCGGTGGCGGTGACCGGTGCCATGGGCATCGGCCTGACCAACGCCATGTTTTCCGTGGGGCTGGTATTCGCGCCGCAGATCGCCCGGCTGATTCGCGCCCGTACGCTGGTGGTGCGTCAGGAGCTGTACGTGGACGCGGCGCGTTGCTTCGGGGCGTCACCGTTGCGGCTGCTGGGGCGCCATGTGCTGCCTAACGCGATCCAGCCGGTGATCGTGCAGAGCACTCTGCTGCTGGCGGTGGCGTTGCTGGCCGAGGCCAGCCTCAGCTTCCTGGGTCTGGGGGTGCAGCCGCCGGACGTGAGCTGGGGCGCCATGATCGCTCGTGGCTATCTGTATATGTCGCTGGTGCCGGAGCAGATGTACGCGCCGGGGCTGATCATCATGATTACCGCGGTGGCGTTCAATGCGCTGGGGGAATCCCTGCGTACCGCTCTGGACCCGACGGCGCGGGGGCATGGGTGATTTCGGCTTCGTTGGTCGTTTGGACCCTCCAGCGGGGACGCGTCTCGGCGTGGCTTCGTGGATTGGATGGGGTTGTAGGAGCGGCTTCAGCCGCGATCAACGGCGGTGCCAACCGCATCGCGACTGAAGCGGAATGCCGCTGGCGCTACCAGTCATTCGGCGTTCGGCTTCCTGCGCGCGCCAAAGGTTTTTGAGAGTTTAAGGAGAACAAAGATGTCCACCGTTTCCGCAACCGGGTTCGAGCCGGTGCCGGTGCCCGGTTCCGTCTGGGCCGGCGACAGCGTTACCTATCTGCGTGGTGAAAAGCCGCTGCACGACTATCTGCTCCAGCACGCCGAGGAAGTGCCGGACCGGGTTGCCTATATCTATTACGGTACCGAGATTACCTGGGCCGAGGCCGGGGACGCGGTGCGGCGGCTGGCGGCGCATTTGCGTGAGCACGGGGTGGGGCCCGGTGATCGGGTGGCGTTGTTCATGCAGAACTGCCCGCAGTACATTTTCGCCCATTACGCGGTGCAGGCGCTGGGCGCCATGGTCACGCCGGTGAATCCGCAGTACAAGGCCGCCGAGGTGGCCTATCAGTTGAGCAACGCGGAGACCAAGGCGTTGGTGGTGGCGCGGGATCTCTATCCGATCGTCGCCGAGGTGCGCGACCAGGTACCGACCCTGGCCACGGTGGTGAGCACCGCCTACGGTGATTATCTGCCGGCCACGCCCAGCCTCGCCGTGCCCAAGGAATTGCTCGGCGAACCGGAAAGCTGCCCGGCGGGAACCGACGACCTGAGCACGATTCTGACCCACACCGCGCCGCTGCGACACTTCGAACCGGTGGACCTGTGGGAAGGCGTGGGGCTGATGACCTTCACCTCCGGCACCACCGGCCGGCCCAAGGGCGCCATGCTCAGTTACGGGTCCAGCCTGTTCAAGATGGCGGCCTCCTTCCGTGCCAACCGCATGGCCGAAGACACCATGAGCCTGGGCATCGCGCCGCTGTGCCATATCGCCGGCATGAACTTCGGCGTCTACCAGCCGGTGTACACCCGTCAGACCCTGGTGATCCTGGCGCGCTTCGATCCGGCCACCACCATCGATGCCATCGAGCACTATCGGGTAAACAACTGGTACAGCATCGCGCCGATGCTGCGCGCGATTCTGGATTTCCCCGGCGTGGAAAAGCGCGACCTGACGTCGCTGACCAATAACCCCTGCACCAGCTTTGGTATTCCCCTGACCGAGCCGCTGGCCGCTGAATGGAAGGCGCTCACCGGCTGTCAGACCCACGAGGCCGCCTACGGGTTGAGCGAGACCCACACCTCGGACACCTTCATGCCCAAGGACCGCATCAAGTGGGGCAGCTGCGGCGTGCCGATGGCGGAGAACGAGATCCGCATTGTCGATACCGCCACCGGCGCGGAGTGCGCGCCGAACCAGAGCGGCGAGATCGTGGTGCGCAACAAGGCGGTGTTCAAGGGCTACTGGAAGCGTGACGAGGCTACCGCGGAAACCCTGCGCGACGGCGCGGTGTACACCGGCGACGTGGGCTACTTCGATGAGGAGGGCTACCTGTTCTTCACCGGCCGCATCAAGGAAATGATCAAGTGCTCCGGCTACAGTGTGTTCCCGGAGGACGTGGAAGCCTTGATGCTGGATCATCCGGCCATTGCTCAGTCCGCCGCCATCGGCATACCCGACGATCAGCGTGGCGAAACGGTGAAACTGTTCGTGGTACTCAAGCCCGGGCACCAGGGCAAGGTCAGCGAGAGCGAGCTGATCGACTGGGCCAGGGAACATATGGCCGCGTATAAGTACCCGCGCCAGATCGCCTTTATCGACAAGCTGCCGGCCACGCCGGCGGGCAAGGTGTTGCGCCGGTTGCTGAAGGACGATTGAGGGGGCGCTGGACGCTGGACGCTGGACGCTGGACGCTGGACGCTGGACGCTGGACGCTGGACGCTGGACGCTGGACGCTGGACGCTGGACGCTGGACGCTGGACGCTGGACGCTGGACGCTGGACGCTGGACGCTGGACGCTGGACGCTGGACGCGAAAAAATCGGGGGCTCCGCCAAGCTTGTCAAGTTCGCAAAAGCGTTTCTGCGAACCCGCGAACATTGCCGCACCGGGTTTTGACTTGGCGTCCGGCGTCTGGCGTCTGGCGTCTGGCGCCTATTCGTCTTTCTTTTTCTTGCCTTTGTCGTAATGCCACTTGATGGCGAAGAACATGCCCGTGCCGAGCACGACGACCTTGAAGGTAATGAAAACTACCGGGATCCATTCCATTCCGACTCTTTCCAGGCGTGAAATATCAGCCCAAGTCTAGGTCAGGCAAACCGCCATTCAAATTGGACATAATGTCCCGGAACTTTTCAGCCCCGCCGTTGGCGATCCGCCGTTCTTCAAAAAATCGTCATCCCCTTGTCATGGGTTTGCGGCCCACTACCCGGGTATCCGTGAACGAATAATGACGAGGTGTTTTCATGAAACCCTGGCTTGCCCTTGGCGCCGGCACCGTGCTGGCCACTACCCTTCTGGCCGGTTGCGGCGGCGACAGCGATCACGACGACGGCGCCAACCCGCCGGCGGCGGAGCCCACGCCCTCCAGCTTGAAGCTCAGCTTCCTGGGCCGTCACGGCAGTGGCCAGTTCGACCAATCAGCGGCGGAGATCCCCGCCTACCACGCCGCTTCCCAGCGTCTGTTCGTGGTCAACGCCAACAAGGGTGCCCTGGACATCATGAGCCTGGCGGACCCCGCCAACCCGACCCTGGAAGACACCCTGCTCACCGGCGACATCTCCGCCGGCTCGGAAGTGAACAGCGTGGCGGTGCAGGGTGACCTGGTGGCGATCGCCGTGCAGGCCGGCACCAAAACCGACACCGGTTTCCTGGCCCTGTACGACGCCAACACCCTGGAGCGTATCAGCTTCGTGCCGGTGGGGGCTTTGCCGGACATGGTGGCGTTCACCCCGGACGGCCACTATGTGCTCACCGCCAACGAAGGCGAGCCTAACGACGATTACAGTGTCGACCCGGAAGGCTCGATCAGCGTCATCGACATCAGCACCCCGGAGAAGCCGGTGGAAAACCGCGCCACCTTCACCGCCTTCGACGGCCAGGAAGCGGACCTGAAAGCCGCCGGCGTGCGCATCTACGGCCCCGGCGCCAGCGTCGCCGAGGACCTGGAACCGGAATACATCGCGGTGTCCGCCGACAGCGCCACCGCCTGGGTGACCCTGCAGGAAAACAATGCCCTGGCCAAACTGGACATCGCCAGCGCCACGGTCACCGACATCCTGCCCCTGGGCGAGAAGGATCTGGGCCAGGAAGGCAACGGCATCGACGCCAGCGATGAGGATGACGCCATCAATATCCGCGCCTACCCCGGCGTGGTCGGCCTGTATCAACCGGACGCCATTCATGCCTACCAAAGCGGCGGCCGGACTTACCTGGTCACCGCCAACGAAGGCGACGCCCGTGCCTGGGGCGAGGACAACGACGCCTACTGGGGCACCGAGGGAGACGGCTGCGCCGGCGACGCCAGCCAGGGCTTCGTGGAGGAATTCCGCGTCAAGCACCTGGTCCACGCCAGCGGCTTCGACCGCCGCTGTGGCGACGACCTGCCACCGCAACTGCGTGCCCTGGGCGCCGGTGGCCTGCTCAACCCGGACACCTTCGCCTACTGTGGCGCCAGCGCCGGCGACCCGGGCGAGTGCCGCGATGACGAGGTGCTGGGCCGCCTGAACATCACCTGGACCGAGGGCTACCGCAAGCACGAAAACGGCGACCCGATGTTGTTCACTGCCGCCGGCGTCCAGGATGACGCCAACGGCGACCGGCTCATGTACGATCAACTGTACGCCTACGGTGGCCGCTCCTTCTCGATCTGGAGCGAGGACGGGGAGCTGGTGTTCGACTCCGGCGACGCCATCGAACGGTTCCTGGCCAGCGACGAGTGCAAGCTGGGCACCCAGCGCACCCTGGACTGCAAGGATTACTTCAACTCCGGCCACGACGAAGGCGACGCCTTCGACAGCCGCAGCGACGCCAAGGGCCCGGAGCCGGAGGGCCTGACCCTCGCCCATCTCGGCGACAAGACCTTCCTGTTCCTGGGGCTGGAGCGCATGGGTGGCGTGCTGGTCTACGATATCACCGACCCCGCCGCGCCGGTGCGCGTGGACTACCTGAACACCCGCGACGATTGGGCCACCGAGGACACCGAATCGGTGCTGGCCGCCGCCGGGGATCTGGGCCCCGAAGGCCTGGTGTTCATCCCCGCCAAGGACGCGCCGGGGGACACCCCGCTGCTGGTGGTGGGCTACGAGGTCAGCGGCACCACCGCCGTGTACCAGGTGAACCTGCAATACCCGTGATCAGCCGCCGGGCGGGCGCCTTGGCGCCCGCCCCTTTCCTGCCGTCGCACCGTCCGACAGCGCGATACATTTTCGCCGCCCCCGTTCACGCCTTCAGACCATGAATCCGGTACACTGCGCTGTTTTGGATAGGGGAAAAATCCGTTGATGGTGTCACCGTCGAGGACATTCCCCGCGCGCCCATGCTCGCCAAACCGCCAGGCACTCGGTTAAATAAGGCTTGCATGGGGCAAGTTTGAAGGTCAACCTCGGTGACCTATAGCGATAACTTAGGGGTGGTGAAACTATTATGACCGACGACGCTTCGCGGGAGAGCCTGAATCAGAATCTGGTAACCCTGCACTTCGCCTTCCGGGGACTTGTCGCCGAACCCGACAGCATCCTCAAGACCCAGGGCCTGTCCCGCATTCACCACCGTCTGCTGTTCTTCATCGGCCACAATGACCAACTCAGCGTCAATGAACTGGTGGACACCATGCGCCTGACCAAACAGGCCATCCACAAGCCGCTCAAGACCCTGGTGGAAAAGGAGCTGGTGGCGGTGACCCGGGATGCCACCGACAAGCGCGTCAAACGCCTGTCCCTCACCGAAACCGGCAGCGAGCTGGAGCAGCGTCTGACCGGTATCCAGCACGATCTGCTGATCCACGCCTTCGAGGAAGTGGGCCCGGAAGGGGCCGCCGCCTGGCGCCGGGTGATGGAAACCATGGCCCGCCGCCTGGGCATCTGAGCTTTCCCCGGCGTGGCCACCAATCTCATTCTGGGCGGTGTTCGCTCCGGCAAGAGCGCCCTGGCGGAACGGCTTGCCGCCGCTCACCCCACCGTGTTGTACCTGGCCACCGCCGAACCCGGCGACGGCGAAATGCGCGAGCGCATCCGGCGCCACCGACAACGGCGACCGGCGCACTGGGATCTGCTTGAGGAACCCCTGGCGCTGGGCAACGCCCTGACCGGCCGGGCGGGCAGTGCCTCCTGCATCCTGATCGACTGCATGAGCCTGTGGGTGAGCAACCTGCTGCACGCCGGCGACGCCGTGTTTGAACAACAGCGGCGGGCGTTTCTGGAGGCGCTGGCGGACTGGCCCGGCACGGTGATCATCGTCAGCAACGAGGTAGGACTGGGGCTGGTGGGCATGGACCCGCTCAGTCGCCGCTTCGCCGACGAGCTGGGCTGGCTGAATCAGGATCTGGCGGCTCGCGCGGAGCGGGT
This sequence comes from Alloalcanivorax marinus, assembly GCF_016785095.1. Classification (GTDB taxonomy): domain Bacteria; phylum Pseudomonadota; class Gammaproteobacteria; order Pseudomonadales; family Alcanivoracaceae; genus Alloalcanivorax; species Alloalcanivorax marinus_A. Next base: position 365,906 of record NZ_JAEKJB010000015.1, read on the forward strand.
CATCCTCACCGCCGCCGGCCTGCCCCTGGTGCTAAAGGGGGCCGCGCTGTCCCAATAGGCCGCGCCGGGTGATCGCGACTGAAGTCGCTCCTACAACGTACCCTTCCTCGTAGGAGCGACTTCAGTCGCGATCCTCTCCTCAAAGCATTAACGCCGCCACCAGCAGCACCACGGCTTCCACCGTCTCCACCAAAGCCCCGGCGGTATCACCGGTGAAGCCACCCAGCCGGCGGCGCATCAGCGCCACTGCAGCGGCGAACACCGCGCCGGCCACCAGCACCACCAGCCACTGCCCGAGCAGCACCGCCAGCAGCGCCGCCGCTACCATGGCGAGGCTCACCGCGCGCCGCGCCGGATGCCGGGCGGCGCCGCTGCCCAGACCCTGCTCGCGCACATAGGGCAACGCCAGGAACAGGCCGGCGCAGGCGGCCCGGCCCAGCACCGGCGCCACCAGCAACGCCAGCGGCGCCACCGGGATCAACACCGCCAGCGCCGCCGCCTTGGCCAGCAGCACCAGCACCACCGCCACCACCCCGGCGGGGCCGCAGTAGGGGTCCTTCATGATCGCCAGGGTGCGGGCCCGGTCGCCGTAGCCGCCCAGCCAGGCGTCGGCACTGTCCGCCAGGCCATCCAAATGCAGGGCGCCGGTGAGGCCCACCCAGACCGCCAGCACCAGCACCGCCACCGGCCACGCCGGCGCCGACACCAGCAGCGACGCCAGGCCCCACAGCAGCAGGCCGATCAACAGGCCCACCGCCGGGTACCAGGCCACCGAGCGGCCCTGGTCACGCTCGTCCACCGGCGTCGCCACCCGCACCGGCAGCCGGGTGAGCAGGGACAGGGCCAGCCGTGCCGGCTCCCGGTTCATAACGCTGGCTCCAGGGTGCCGTGCTGCACCAGACAGGCCAGCGGGCCGTGCTCGGTATCGTCCAGGCGCACCCGGGAGCGGTTGGCGTAGGGCACCATGAAGGCGCCCAGGGCGCGGCCCGGGGTGAGCCCGGTGACGTGGGCCAGCACCATGCGGATCACACCGCCGTGGCACACCAGCAGCACACGCTGGCCGGCCAGTGCCTGGCGCCAGTGATGCCAGGCGGCACCCACCCGCTCATGGAACCCCTGGATCGGCTCGCCGCCGTCCGGGGAATGGCGCTCCGCGTCCCGCCAGAAACGGTCCTGGCTGTCGCCGAAACGCTCATCCACCTGTGCCGGCGTCAGGCCTTCCCAGGCGCCGAAGGAGATTTCCTTGAAGCCCGGTTCCACGGTGCAGGGCAGGCCGCGCTCGGCGGCCAGGGTCTCGGCGAAGGCCCGGCAGCGGGCCAGGGGGGAGGTGAGAATATGGTCCCAGTGATCGTTGTCGCGGACGGCGGCCCCCATCTGTTCCCAGCCCAGTTCGCTGAGCGGGTCGTCCCGGTGGCCCCGATAGCGGGGGCCACCGTCCGGCTCGCCATGGCGCAGCAGATCGAACCAGGTGGTGGTCATGAACCGGCCTCGACGCCAGCGTCCTCGAAGGTGGCCATCTCGTTATGCAGGGCGCAGGCCTGACGCAGCAAGGGTACCGCGGCGGCGGCACCACTGCCCTCGCCCAGTCGCAGTTCCAGATCCAGCAGCGGCTCCGCCTCCAGGGCCTGCAGCAGGCGGGCGTGGCCCGGCTCCCGGGAACGGTGGCCGAACAGCAGCCAGGGGCGCAGCTCCGGGCGCAGGCGCACCGCCGCCAGGGCGGCCACGGTGACGATGAAACCGTCCACCAGTACCACCAGCCCCCGGGTAGCGGCACCGATGAAGGCACCGGCCAGGGCGGCGATCTCGAAACCGCCCACCGAGGCCAGCGCCTGCAATGGATCACGAGGGTCCGCGTGGCGGCGCAGGGCACGTTCAATCACCGCCACCTTGCGGCCCACGCCATAACGATCCAGGCCGGTACCGGGCCCGGTCAGCGAGCGCGCCGGCTTGCCCAGCAGGGCACAGGCCACGGCGCTGGCGCTGGTGGTATTGCCAATGCCCATCTCGCCGCCGATAAACAGGCGCGCACCCTGGTCGGCGGCGCGGGCGGCGGCCCGGTCACCGGCGGCCAGGGCCGCGTCCAGCTGTTCCATGCTCATCGCCGGGCGCACCGCCAGGTTGTCGGTGCCGGCCGCGATGGTCTCGTCCACCACGCCGTCGCCCGCCGGCGGCGGCGCCACGGTACCGAGATTGACCACCTCCAGACGGGCATTCAGTTGCCGGGCCAGCACCGAAATGGCGGCGCCACCGGCCACGAAGTTGGCGATCATCTGCCCGGTCACCGCCTGGGGAAAGGCGGACACGCCCTCGGCGCACACCCCATGGTCGGCGGCGAACACGGTGATCGCCACCGGGTCCACATCGGGCCGGTCGGCGCCCTGCAACGCGGCCAGTTCCACCGCCACGGTCTCCAGCCTGCCCAAGGAGCCCGGCGGCTTGGTGAGGCGGGCCTGGCGGGTCAGGGCCCGGTCACGGTGGGCCTCGCTGGGGGCGGCAATGGGCGCTTGCCACGCGGCGGTATCGGTCACTCGGGCTCCTCTCTGGGTGATGACGAAAGCGGGCCAATCCTCTTCCCGGCTCCCGGCACTGTCAAGGTGCCTTCGGTAACCGCTTGCCGCTACACTGCGCCTCTTTTCATTGCCCGGATGCCGCCTCATGTGGAGCCTGACCCTCGCCGCCCTCGCCGCCGTGGCCCTCGACCGGGCCCTGGGCGAGCCCCGTCGCGGGCACCCGCTGGTGGCGCTGGGGCGGGCCGCCGGCGGGTTGGAACGCCACCTCAACCGCCAGGCCGACGGCGACCTGGCCCGGGGCGTCCTGGCGGTGGCTCTGCTGGCCCTGCCGCCGGTACTGATCGCCCTGGCGTTGACCCTGTGGCTGCCGGCGTGGCTGCTGTGGCCGCTGCAAGTGCTGGGGCTGTGGCTGGCCCTGGGCACGCGCAGCCTGGCGGAGCATGCCCGGGCGGTGGCCGCGCCCCTGGCCAACGGCGACCTGCCGGCGGCGCGCCGCGCCGTGGGCCTGCTGGTGAGCCGCGACACCGACGCCCTGGACACCGAAGGCGTGGCCCGGGCGGCCACGGAATCGGTGCTGGAGAACGGCGCCGACGCAGTGTTCGCCAGCCTGTTCTGGTTCCTGGTGGCGGGCCTGCCCGGCGTCATCCTGCACCGGGTGGTGAACACCCTGGACGCCCTCTGGGGCTACCGCACGCCCCGTTATGAGCGCTTCGGCAAAGCCGCTGCCCGCCTCGACGACCTGCTCAACTGGGCGCCGGCCCGGCTCACCGCCCTGGGCTATGGACTGTGCGGCCACCTGACCCCGGCGCTGCGTTGCTGGCGGGTCCAGGCGCCGCGCTGGGACAGCCCCAACGCCGGCCCGGTAATGGCCGCCGGCGCCGGCGCCCTGGGCGTGACCCTGGGCGGCCCGGCACCCTACCACGGCGCGCTCAAAAACCGCCCCTGGCTGGGCCAGGGCCCGGCGCCGGACGCCGCCGCCATCGACGCGGCCCTGACCCTGGTGCGGCGCACCCTGATCCTGTGGCTGGGGCTGGCGTTGCTGCTTGCCTTGCTATTGGGAGCCGGCCCATGACCGACCCGCGACCGGAGCACGGCGGCCGTCTCAACCAGGCCGCGCGCCAATGGGGCATTCCCCCCGCGGACTGGCTGGATCTCTCCACCGGCATCAACCCCCATGGTTACCCGGTGCCGGCGATCCCGACCCGGGTCTGGCGGCGGCTTCCGGAGGAGGACGACGGCCTGGAGGACATCGCCCGCGCCTGGCTCGGCCTGCCCGACCCCGCTGGCTGCCTGCCGGTGGCGGGCAGCCAGGCCGCCCTGCAGACCCTGCCCCTGCTGCGTGCCCCCGGCCGGGTGGGCGTGCCCGCACCCGGCTACCGGGAACATGCCGCCGCCTGGCGCCGGGCCGGCCACCGGGTAATCCCGCTGACGGCGGCTCAGCTGCCCGCCGCCCTGCCGGACCTGGACGCCCTGGTGTGGATTCACCCCAACAACCCCACCGGCGCCGGCCTGGACACGGACACCCTGCTCCGCTGGCACCGGGTGCTGGCGAAGCGGGACGGCTGGCTGGTGGTGGACGAGGCCTTTATCGAGGCGAGCCCCTTCGCCTCCCTGGCGCCGGCGCTGGGCGCGCCGGGCCTGGTGGTGCTGCGCTCCCTAGGCAAGTTCTTCGGCCTGGCCGGCCTGCGCGCCGGCTTGATGGCCGGGCCACCGGCCCTATGCCGGGCGCTGTCGGAGCGACTGGGCCCCTGGGCGCTGAGCCACCCGGCCCGACATGTGATGGCCACGGCTCTGGCCGACACCGCCTGGCAAGACGCCACCCGGCAACGGCTGCGCGCCGACCGCCAACGGCTGGACGCCCTGCTCCGCGACCACGGCCTGACCCCACAAGGCGACAGCGACCTGTTCGCCTGGTGCCCCGCCGCCGACGCCGCCCACCACCATGACGCCCTGGCCCGCCGGGCGGTGCTCACCCGCCTCTGGGACACCCCCGCCGGCCTGCGCCTGGGCCTGCCCGGCGACGAGGCCTGCTGGCGCCGCCTGCACCAAGCCCTGGAGCATCAGCCCACACCATGAGGTCGGCGGTAAAATTGCCAGACTTCGTTGATTATTGCGCCTTCACTTGCTAGCTTTCGCGCTCCTTACGGTGCCCCGCGACGGCGGGGTTAAACGGGAAGTCGGTGACGCGCGCCCGCGCCAGCCCGACGCTGCCCCCGCAACGGTGATTGAGAGCAAGGCCATCGGAGTCGCCACTGTGTGTTTCACACGGGAAGGCGATGGCCCCGGGAACCCCTCCCTCTCATCAGCCCGGATACCGGCCGCGAGGAAGGACACCGGCCTGCCGGTGCCGACCTGGCGTCGCGGAGGGCGACGGCGGCGTGATCCGGAGCCGCCCGGCCCGTATGCCCCGCCCGCTCCTCCCCGACAATCACTATCACGCCGTGCGGGTGAGCTCGGCGAAGGGGATCGTTTCGCATGACTTTGCGTTTTTCGACGGCGTTCGCCGTCCTGCCTGTTTGTTGTTCCGCTTTAACACCGTTGGCCGCCGCCGACGATACCTCTCCATTGCACGTCGCCGCTCTGGACCCGGTGGTGATCACTCCCACCCTCTCCAGCCGCACGGTGGACGCATCGCTGTCATCCGTGACGGTGATCGACGAACAACAACTGCGACGGCAACAGCCGGTGGAATTCACCGATGTACTGCGTGGTCAGCCGGGCATCGATGTCACCGGCAACGGCAGTTTCGGCAAGGCCACCAGCGTCTTTATTCGTGGCACCGGCAGCAGCTCCTCGCTGTTACTGCTAAACGGCGTGCGTCTGCGTTCGGCCACCGCCGGCAATCCCTCTTGGCAATTCCTGCCCGCCTCGCTGATCAGTCGCGTGGAAGTGGTGCGCGGACCACGCGGGAGCCTGTACGGTGCCGACGCCATGGGTGGGGTGGTACAGGTATTCACCGATCGCACCGCCGACGGCGCCTTCGTGGAAGCCGGCGCCGGCACCTTCAATACCCGCCATCTGGCCGCCGGGGCCTCCGGCGAAAGTGAAGGCACCCGCTATACCCTGGGCGTGGACCGCTTCGACACCGATGGCACCGAACTGCGTGAAAACAGCGGGGATCGGGGTTACGACAATACCTCCGGGGTCATCAACCTGACCCACCGCTTCGACAATGACGCCGAGCTGGGGGTATTCGCCTTCCGCGCCGAAGGCACCACCGAGTTCGAGGGCTCCACTCCCGCGCAGGAACGCACCACCGACTATGCGCTGCAGGCGGCCGGCGTCCACGGCGGCGTCTGGGTCAGCGACAACTGGCTGAGCAAGCTGCAAATCAGCGATGCCCGCGACGAAAGCGAAGGTTACACCGACGGTAATCGCAGCAACTTCTTCAACACCCGCAGCCGCGCCGCGAGCTGGCAGAATTTTCTGTTGTTCGGCGATCACGAGCTGGTGATCGGCGGCGACTTCCTGCGCGATAGCGTGGAGAGCAGCACCGTGTATGACGAGGACGAGCGCGATAACAGCGCCGGCTTCGCCCAGCTGTTGCTGAATTTCGGCGCCTTCGATATTCAGGCCAGCGGCCGCTACGACGACAACGAAGCCTTCGGCGGCGAAACCACCGGCGGTCTGGCCGTGGGCTACAAGGTCACCCCTCACCACCGTGTGCGCGCCAGCTATGCCACCGCGTTTCGCGCGCCGTCGTTCAATGAGCTGTACTATCCGGGCTTCGGTAACCCTGAACTGGAAGCGGAGAAATCAAAAAGCCTGGAGCTCGGCGTTCGCGGCCAATGGCAAACCTGGTTCTGGGACCTGGCCTTGTACGAGACCAATGTGGACGACCTGATCGGTACCGCCGACATCGGTTTCGGCCTGGGCTCGTACAATGTGGACGAGGCACGCATTCGTGGCGCCGAGTTGACCTCCGGCCTGGAATGGAATCAGTGGCGTCTGGCGGCGGCGGCATCCATCGAGGACCCGCGCGATCGCGATACCGGTAACGTTCTGCAGCGCCGCGCCAAACGCAGCCTGCGTCTGGACGCGGACCGGCAACTCGGGGACGTTTCCTTGGGCGGTACCCTGGTGCTCAAGAGTGACCGCTACAATGACGCCGAAAACGAGGAACCACTGCCCGGCTTTGGTACGCTTGATCTGCGCGCGGACTGGCGTTTCGCGCCGCGCTGGTCGGCACGTCTGGCGGTCAAGAACGTGCTCGATAAAAGCTACGCCACCAGCACCAATTACGCCGGTTGGGACTACCTTAATGCCGGCCGCTTCACCATGCTGAATCTGCGCTACGAACTGCAGTAAACGGAGACCTCCATGCCTCGCTCATCGCTGTTCCGCGCTTTGATTCAGGCCGTCGGCCTGATATCGCTGGCGGTCTCGGCACGGGCGCAGGTGTGCGTGGACGACGACGCGGGCCGGCGGGTGTGCCTGGAGCAACCGGCAGAGCGCATCGTGGCGCTGTCCCCCGGCGCCACCGAGCTGCTGTTCGACGCCGGCGCCGGCGAGCGGCTGGTGGGCGCGGTGAGCTTCAGCGACTTCCCGCCGGCGGCCAAGGCGCTGCCCCGGGTGGGCAGTTACAAGCGCCTGGACATGGAGGCGATTCTGGCCCTGAAACCGGACCTGGTGGTGGCCTGGATCAGCGGCAATCCGGACACCCAGGTTCAGCGGCTGGAGGAACTTGGGCTCACCGTCTACCGGGGTGAGCCGCTGCGCTTCGCCGACGTGGCCGACACCCTGGAACGTTTTTCCGTGCTGGCCGGCACCGAACGGGCCGGCCGCGCCGCCGCCGACCATTTCCGCGACGGCATCACCGATCTGCGTGGACGTTACGCCGACGCGGACCCGGTGACGGTGTTCTACGAGGTCTGGGAAGAGCCGCTGATGACGGTCAACGGCGAGCACCTGATCAGCGAGGCGATCCGTGTGTGCGGCGGCATCAATGTGTTCGCCGATCAGACCAGCCTGGCGCCGCGCATCGGCAAGGAAGCGGTGATCGCCAAGGACCCGGAGGCCATCGTCGCCGGCGGCATGGGCGAGGACAATCCGGAGTGGCTGGAACCCTGGAAGCGGTTCCCGGCGCTCACCGCCGTGCAGCGGGATAACCTGTTCTTCGTGCCGCCCTCCACCCTGCAGCGCCCCACTCCGCAGATGCTGAAGGGCACCCGGCTACTGTGCCGCCACCTGGAGACCGCCCGTGCCCGGCGTTAGCGGTCGGGGCCTGGCGGCCCTGATGGTGCTGGCCGGGCTCGGCCTGCTGGCGGTGGCCGCCGCCCTGGCGGTGGGCAGCGTGCCGATCACGGTGACCCAGCTACTGGCGGTGCTCACCGGCGGCGGCGACCCGCTGCACCGGGAGCTGCTGTTGTCCCTGCGCCTGCCCCGGGCGCTGGCGGCGTTCGCCACCGGCGGCCTGCTGTCCCTGGCCGGTGCCCTGATGCAGGTGCTGCTGCGCAACCCCCTGGCGGACCCCTACGTGCTGGGGCTGTCCGGCGGCGCGGCGGTGGGCGCCCTGGGCGCCATGCTGGTGGGGGCGGCGGCCTTCGGCGTGTCCGGCGCCGCCTTCGCCGGGGCGCTGCTGTCCACGCTGCTGGTGTTCGGCCTGGCCCAGGGCGTGGGCGGCTGGAGCCCGACCCGGCTGCTGCTCACCGGGGTGGTGGTGGCCGCCGGCTGGAGCGCCGTGGTCACCTTCCTGCTCACCCTGAGCCCCGCCGACCAGTTGCCTGGCATGCTCTATTGGTTGATGGGCGACCTCAGCTACGCCCGCTCGCCGCTGCCCGCCTGGCTGGTGCTGGTACCCGCGCTGCTGGCCACCCTGCCCCTGGGGCGCACGCTCAATGTGCTGGCCCGGGGCCCGCTGCAGGCGGCGGCCCTTGGGGTGGCGGTGCGGCCCCTGGAAATCACCGTCTACGTGCTGGCCAGCCTGCTCACCGCGGTGGCGGTGACCACCGCCGGCAGCGTCGGCTTCGTGGGCCTGGTGGTGCCGCACATGCTGCGCCTGCTACTGGGCAATGACCAGCGCCTGATCCTGCCGGCCAGCGTGCTGGCCGGCGGCGCCCTGCTGACCCTGGCGGACACCCTGGCGCGCACCCTGCTGGCCCCGGAGCAGTTGCCGGTGGGCGTGATCACCGCCCTGCTGGGGGTGCCCACCTTCCTGTTTCTGCTGTACCGGAGCCGCTGATGGCGATGCTGGAAACCCGGGACCTGGTGATCGACATTCCCGGCCGTGCCGATGGCCGGTCGCTGTCGCTGTGCCTGGCGCCGGGCCAGCGCTGGGGCATTCTGGGCCCCAACGGCGCCGGCAAGACCACCCTGCTGCACACCCTGGCCGGGCTGCACCCGCCCCGCGCCGGCCGGGTTTACCTGGATGGCGCGCCTCTGGCCACCCTCAAACGCAAGATGGTGGCCCGGCGCCTGGCCCTGGTGTTCCAGGAGCGCCAGGACGGCTTTCCGGCCACGGTGCTGGAAACCGCTCTGATCGGCCGCCACCCGTTCCTGGCCCCCTGGCAACGGGAAGGGACCGAGGACCTGCGCCTGGCCCGGGAGGCCCTGGCCGCCCTGGCGGTGGACCACCTGGCGGACCGGCTGGTGACCACCCTGTCCGGCGGCGAGCGCCAGCGGGTGGCCATCGCCACCGCCCTCACCCAGACCCCGGCCCTGTGGCTGGCCGACGAACCCACCAACCATCTGGACCTGCGTCATCAGGTGGCGGTGATGCGGCTGCTCGCCGATCAGGCCCGGCGCGGCGCCACCGTCGTCATGGGGCTGCATGACCTGAACCTGGCGGCACGCTGGTGCGACCATCTTCTATTGCTGTTCCCGGACGGCCAGCACTGCGCCGGCCCCGCCGAGGTGATGCTCGAGCCCCGCGCCCTGGAGCGGCTGTACGGCCAGCCGCTGACCATGACCCGGGTGGGCGGCGCGCCCGTGTTCGTGCCCACCCCCGACCCTGGAGACCCGGTGGACCATGACCGCTAACGAATCGTTCACCGGCACCGTGCCGGCCGCCCTGATCAGCGCCCCCGGCTCCGGCCAGGGCAAATCACTGATCACCGCCGCCCTGGCCCGGCTGCACCGCAACGCCGGCCGCCGGGTGCGGGTGTTCAAGTTCGGGCCGGACTACCTGGACCCCATGGTCCTGGAGCGGGCCAGCGGCGCGCCGGTGTACCAGCTTCAACCCTGGATGACCGGCGAGGCGGAATGCCGCTGGCGGCTGGCCGAGGCGGCCACGCAGGCGGATCTGATACTGGTGGAAGGGGCCATGGGCCTGTTTGACGGCACCCCGTCCAGCGCCGACCTGGCGGTGCTGGCGGGCATCCCGGCGATTCCCGTGATCGACGCCTGGGGCATGGCCCAGACCTTCGGCGCCGTGGCCCTGGGCTTGGCCCGCTACCGGGACGATCTGACGGTGCGCGAGGTGATCGCCAACCGGGTGGCCAGCCCCCGCCATGGCGATCTGCTCGCCGAGGGCCTGCCGGCGGACCTGACCCTGCTGGGCGCGGTGCCGCGCCACGAGGCTATGACGCTGCCCGAGCGCCATCTCGGCCTGGTTCAGGCCGGCGAGCTGGACGATCTGGACCAACGCCTGGACCAGGCCGCCGCCGTGCTCGCCGAGGCCGGCCTCGACCGGCTGCCGGCACCGGTGGCCTTCAACGCTCCACGCCCGGCGCCGCCGCCCCGCCTGCTGGACGGCAAACGGATCGGCGTGGCCCGGGACGCGGCCTTCGCCTTTCTGTATCCGGCCAACCTGGACCTGCTGCGCGACCTGGGTGCCGAGCTCCGCTTCTTCTCGCCACTGGCCGACACGGCGCTGCCCGCGGTGGACGCCCTCTGGCTGCCCGGCGGCTACCCGGAACTGCACGGCGCCACCCTGGCCGCCAACACCGCCATGCGCGAAGCGATTCGCGCCCACCATCAGGCCGGCAAACCCATCCTGGCGGAATGCGGCGGCCTGATGGTCTGCCTGGAAACGGTGCTGGACGGCGACGGCGAACGCCATCAAGGCTTCGGGCTGCTGCCCGGTACGGCACGGCTCACCGGCAAGCTCCAGGGGCTGGGCATGCACGGACTGCGCCTGGGCGATCACGAACTGCGCGGCCACACCTTCCACCACGCCGCCCTGGAAGACGCGCCAGACGCCCGGCTGTTCAGCGACAAACAAAGCGGCGCCGGAGGCGAACCGGTGTTCGTAAAAAACGGTCTGGTGGCCAGCTTCTTCCACGGCTACTTTCCTTCATCACCGACGCTGGTGGCCTCGATCTTCGAAGGCCTCTTCCCCCCTTCCCGGTAACAGGAGACACGCATGCGAGAGGACGCCAAGACCCCGCGACGCCACGCCGAACGCATGGCGAAAAAACAACGGATCATGCAGGAACGCATTGCTCGCGCCGACAAGGACCAGGGCGTGCTGCTGGTGCTCACCGGCCCGGGCAAGGGCAAGAGCAGCTCCGGCTTCGGCATGCTGGCCCGGGCCCTGGGCCACGGCATGAAGGTAGGCGTGGTGCAGTTCATCAAGGGTGCCTTCAGCACCGGCGAGGAAGCCTTCTTCCGCGACCTGCCCAACGTGGACTACCACGTCATGGGCGAGGGCTACACCTGGGACACTCAGGACCGGGCACGGGACGTGGCCGCCGCCGAGGCGGCCTGGGAAGTAGCCAGGAAGATGCTGCGCGACGAAAGCTACCACCTGGTGCTGCTGGACGAGCTCAACATCGCTCTGCGCTACGACTACCTGGACCTGGACACGGTGCTCGACGACCTGCAGAACCGCCCGCCCCTGCAGCACGCCGTGGTCACCGGCCGCTACGCGCCCAAGGAACTGATCGAACTGGCGGACACGGTGACGGAAATGAAAGTCGTCAAACATGCGTTCAAGGATCAGGGGGTTCGCGCGCAGAAAGGCGTGGAGTTGTGACGACGTTGATGGTTCAGGGCACCACCTCCGACGCCGGCAAGACGCTGGTGGTGGCGGCGTTGTGTCGCTGGTTGGCGCGGCGCGGGGTGGGGGTGGCGCCGTTCAAGCCGCAGAACATGGCGCTGAACAGCGCGGTCAGCGAGGACGGCGGCGAGGTGGGGCGATCCACCGCGTTGCAGGCGCTGGCGGCGGGGGTGCCGTTGCATTCGGATATGAATCCGGTGCTGCTCAAACCGCAGACCGACCGGGGCGCCCAGGTGATCCTGCGTGGCCGGGTGCACGGCAACATGGACGCGCTCGATTACCACGCGTTCAAGGCGACGGCCCGGGACGCGGTGCGCGATGCCTGGACGGCGCTGTCGGCCCGCCATCCGGTGGTGGTCGCCGAGGGCGCCGGCAGCCCGGCGGAGATCAATCTGCGCGCCAACGACATCGCCAATATGGGCTTCGCCGAGCTGGCCGACTGCCCGGTGATCCTGGTGGCCGACATCGACCGGGGCGGCGTGTTCGCGCAGATCGTCGGCACCCTGGCAGTGCTGCCGCCGGAGGAACAGGCGCGCATTCGCGGCTTCGTGATCAATCGCTTTCGCGGCGACCCGGCGCTGCTGCAAAGCGGCCTGGACTGGCTGGAGCAACGCACCGGCAAGCCGGTGCTGGGCGTGCTGCCCTACCTGCACGGCCTGATGCTGGACGCGGAGGACGCAGTGGCCGGCGGCGGCGAGCACCACGCCGGCGCGCTCAAGGTGACGGTGCCGCTACTGCCGCGCATGAGCAACCACAACGACTTCGATCCCCTGCGCCTGCACCCCGGCGTGGAGCTGCGCTTCGCCGAAATGGGCCGGCCCTGGCCGGCGGCGGACCTGGTGATCCTGCCCGGCAGCAAGGCCACCCGCGCCGACCTGGCGTTCCTGCGCGAGCAGGGCTGGGACCAGGAGATCGAACGGCACCTGCGCTACGGCGGTAAGGTGCTGGGCATCTGCGGCGGCTTTCAGATGCTGGGGGAGCGCATCGAGGACCCGGACGGCCTGGAAGGCCAACCCGGCGGCGACAATGGCCTGGGCTGGCTGCCCCTGCGCACCACCCTGGTTCGCGGCAAGCAGTTGCGCAACGTCAGCGGCACCCTGCTGCCGGACGGCGTGCCGATCCACGGCTACGAGATCCACAACGGCGTCAGTGAAGGCCCCGCCCTGGACCGCCCGCTGCTGCGCCTGGACGGCCGCGCCGACGGCGCCCTCAGCGACGACGACCGCCTTCGCGGCACCTACCTGCACGGCCTGTTCGACGACCCCGGCGCCACCGACGCCCTGCTGCGCTGGGCCGGCCTGGCCGACAATGCCAACGCCGTCGACTATGACGCCCACCGCCAGCACGACCTGAACCGCCTGGCCGACGCCATCGACCAGCACCTGAATACCGATGCCCTCCTCGCGCTTCTGAACCTGACGTAGGTTTGCTCCAGCAGGGGCGCGGGACGCCACCTCGTAGCGTCTCGGTGTGGGCCCCCTTCCGGGACCCTGTCAAACAGGATGTTTGACCGGGAGTCTCCAGGGACGGATTCACGACGTTCCCGGAAGGGGGCCCACACCGAGACGCGTCCCCGATGGAGCCTCCCCAATCCAGCGCGCATAAAAAAAGCGCCCCGGGGGGCGCTTGAAGAGGTGATCGGAACGTTATTGGTTGTACAACCACTCGCTGCGATCCAGCGCCCGATTGTTGATGCGGATCTCGGCGATATCGCCGGCGAACAGATTCCCCGGGTTGCCCTGCCAGCTGTTGATGCCGATGTTCCAGGGCTGCCCCGGCTCCACCAGCAGCCCCTGCTGCGGATCAACGCCGGTACGCATGGTCAGGGAACCGTCCACGTACATTTGCACCCGCTCGCCATCGTTCACCAAAGCGATGTGGTACCAGTAATCGCTGGCCACTTCCCAGGACCAGTTGTCCTGACCCTTGCCATTCTGGGAAGTGCTCACCCACTGGAACTCCTTCAGGGATGAAACGTTCAAGCCCAGGGACGCATCGCTGCCGGAGCACCCCACCTCGTGGTATTGGCAGACCTGACTGATGCCCGGCTCGTGGTTGAGAATGCCGGACCACTGATTCTGGTCGCGCATCCAATCGGACGGCAGGCGGACGATGGCTTCGATGGTGTATTGCGGCAGGAAACCTGGCTTGCCGGCGGCGCTGTTTTCAAAGCTCAGCCCCGGCCCGCCGGTGGTCAGGTAATAGCCGCCGATGTCGTTGTTGCCGTGGAAGGTGGCGGTGCCGGTGGCGTAACCGAACGGCGGCGCGTCGTCGCGCAGTTCGAAGAAGTCGCTCTGCTCGCCCTGGGGATCGTTGTAATCCACCAGCTCCAGAGTGTTGCCGTTACCGGAGGCGTCCAGGAACTGCACCGAGCCGTCGGCGCGGGTGATGCGGTGATCGTCGTCGAGAATCCAATAGGCTTCGGTGCCCTCGATGTTGCCCGGAGCGTCGGCGACGGTGCCCTGGTTGAGGTCGGCGAAACGCCGCTCGAAGTTCATCGGCACGCTGAATTCCCAGCGCGACAGTTCATCCTGGGGCTGGCGCTCGGCTTCCGGAATGGCCGCCACCCAGGGTGAGTAGGAGCGGAAGTCCAGTTGCTGGTCCGCCTCGTTGAAGGTCACCAGCTGCATCATGCCGTTGCCGCCCCAGAAACCGGACTGGTAATCCACCACCACCATCACCACGTCGCGACCATAGTCGTTCTTGCCGATCAGCGTCGCTTCGCCGTGGTTGTGGCCGCTCACGGTGAGGAAAATCTGGTCATTGGAACGGATCAGGTCTTCCCACAACTGTTGGCCCAGGGGGGTGAACACGGCGGTTTCACCATCGGAACCGATGCCCAGCAACTGATGGGTAGTGAGAATCGTGGGGGTGTCCGGATGCTGGTCGAGCACGTCCTGTACCCAGGCCACGGTTTGCTGCGACGGCAGCCAGTCCAGGGCCAGTACCAGGTACTCCCGGTCGCCGCCCTGGAACAGGTGATAGCTGTTGAAGCCAGTGTCGTCGGTGCCCTGGAAGGTGCCGAAGTTGGAGGCCTGCAGGGACGCTGGGAAGTGCTGCAGGAAAGGTTCGTTGGCCAGGGTGCGCTGATCGTCCCACTGCCCGCTGTTCATCACATCATGGTTGCCGGCCAGCACGCTGTAGGGCGTTTCCGGATTGGCTTCCAGAATCTGCATGGCGTTGCGCGCCTCCACCCATTCCTCGGGCACATTGGCACGGTCGACCACGTCGCCAAGATGCACCGTGAACTTGATGTTTTCTTCCTGGTAATGGTCGGCGATCCATTGCGTCTGAACGGTATAACGCTCCGGCGAATAACGGGCGTACTTCTGGGTATCGGGCAGCACCGCCAGGGTGAAGGCATTGGCGGCCTGGCCATCGTTGCCGTCCGGCGGCGTGTTATCGCCACCGCCACCGGAGCTGCTGTCGCCGCCACAGGCGGAGAGGAAAAGACACAGTAAGAGCGTCAGCCAGGTGGCTCGCCACCGGGCCGGGTGCAGGGTATTCATGGTGAGTCTCCCGAGTAAGGACTGTTTACGCGGGGCTCACCTTAAGGATCGGGTGTGACTCGGCGATGGCCGAAATATTTCGCTGTTTTTGACAGTTTGAGGGTGTACACCCCATGCGCGCGCCGCGCCGTGAAACCCGGCCCGGCGCGCCGCCGCCGGTCAGGCACTCTGTTCGGCGGGCCGCGGGTCCAGGGATTTCTTGTAGAGCGAGCGTTTGGGCTGGGCCATGACGCGACGCAGCATGGGCTCGAAGAACGACAGCGGCAGGGTTTCCTGCTCCGGGTCGAAGGCGGCGGCATCGTACTTGGCGCAGAATTCCACGGTGCGTTTAAAGCACGGGTGATCGCGGAATTGCTCGCGCAGGTCGCGGTCCAGCCCCAGATGGTTGAAGAAGTAGTAGCCCTGGAAGATAGCGTGGTGCTTCACCATCCAGTGATTCTCCTCGCTGACAAAGGGCTCCAGCAGGCTGGCCGCCACGTCGGCGTGGTTGTAGGGCCCCAGAGTGTCGCCAATATCGTGCAGCAGGGCACACACCACGTACTCCTCGTCCTGGCCGTCACGGTGCGCCAGGGTGGCGGTCTGCAGGCAATGGGTCAGGCGATCCACCGGAAAGCCACCGCAATCGCCTTCCAGCAGTTTGAGGTGCTCGATGATGCGATCGGGCAGCTCGCGGGCGAAACCACCGAAGGCCTGGGAAATGATCCGCCAGTCCTCGGCGGTGCCGTCTTCCATATGCTTGAACTGGGCGCGGGGTTCGTGCTCGTGCATGATGCTCTCCTGGCTGGGGCCCGGCGGGCCCTGGCTCTGTTATTGGTATGCTGTTTATGCCGTGGGGACAGTCTAGAGCCGGCGACGGCGGCCATACTGTCAACGGCTTTACAGTTTCCGGGGCCGGGTGGATGGGCCATGTCCGATCACAGTCTTGAAGTATTGCGGGGTTGCTCCCTGCTGGCCGGCCTGCCGGCGGCGGCGCTGGCGGAAGCGGCAGCGGTGGCGCGGGTGCGGCCATTCCGGGCCAACGAGGTGCTCTATGAGCGCGGCGAGGTGCAGTCGGCGCTGTCCGTGGTGGGCGCTGGCAACGTGCGCATCAGTTCCACCAGCGCCGAGGGCCGGGAAATCATGCTGACCCTGTTCGAGCCCGGCGCCTGGTTCGGCGATACCGTGTTCTCGCCGGGCATGCCACGGGTGTTCGGCGCCACCGCCCACAGCGACGGCGAGCTGGTGGAGGTGCCCGGCCAGGCCTACCGGGATCTGCTGGCGCGCCATCCCGAGGCCTACCCACGCACGCTGGACATGCTCAGCCGGCGCCTGTGGTCGGCGATTTCCATCATCGAGGACAACGCCCTGCGCGATATGCCCGGGCGGGTCGGTCGGCGGCTGCTGTTTCTGGCCGCCATGCACGACCCGGGCAGCCGCGCCAGCGGGCCGGTAACCTTCAAACTGACCCGCGAGCACATCGCCAACATGATGGGCATGACCCGCCAGGGCGTGCACCGCGTGCTCAAGACGCTGGAGGCGGAGGGGCTGATCGCCTTCAGCTATGGGCAGGTCACGGTACCGGACCCGGTGGCGCTGCGCGACTACCTGGACCTCCAGGACCATGGCGAAAATTAGGACGTATGTACCATGATATCGGCGCAGGTCGGCTGATGGCACTTTGATACCATACTGTGACGAAGTTCTTAGTATTCACGCAACCTTACAGTAATACTCATTAGTATTAATTTCCTAATACCCACTGAGCTCCATGTCCCATGTTCGAGTTGCCGTTCCACCTCACCCCCGCGTTGCCGGCGCCGCCCGCACTGCACGATCTTCTCGCCCTGCCGCTGGCGGTTTTCACGGTGCTGGCCCTGCTGCTGTGGAGCGGACGGATACGCCAGAAAGTATTAGTGAACGTACTGGCCCTGGGCATCATGCTGCCCATGGTGCAACTGTCCATGGTGGCGGTCGGGGCGTATTGGCTGAACCAGCAGGTGCAGCCGGTGTTGATGGGGTTGTTGCCGAGCTGGGTGGGATAGACGGCTTCGCCGCCGATCGCGGCTGAAGCCGCTCCTACAGCGGGAAGACACCGTGTAGGAGCGGCCGGGGGCGTTTCGCTTCAGCCGCGATCCGGCCTTTATTCCGCCACGGCGGAATGGATGAAGCGCCAATCGGCGGCGGGCTGGCCGAGCACCAGGAAATGGGGGTTGAGAATATCTTCCTTGTTGTAGACCAGCGACTCGAAATCGGTGTTCACCACTTCGCCACCGGCGGCGCTTACCACCGCGTGGGCGGCGGCGGTATCCCACTCGCTGGTGGGCGCCAGGCGCGGATAGATGTCCGCCTTGCCTTCCGCCACCAGGCACAGCTTCAACGATGAGCCCATGGAGGTTTTTTCCACCGCGCCCAGGCGTTGCTGGATCAGGGCTTCCAGCACTTCCATCCGGGTACCACCACCATGGCTGCGGCTGGCCACCATGATGACCGGCAGGTGCCGTTCGCGGCAGTGGATCGCCTGGCGCTGGCCGTTCTCTTCCTTGAAGGCACCGAGGCCTTCGCCCCCCAGATAACAGACGTCCAGCACCGGCACCTGGACCACGCCCAGCACCGGCCGGTTACCTTCCACCAGGGCGATGTTGACGGTGAATTCGCCATTGCGCTTGATGAATTCCTTGGTGCCGTCCAGCGGGTCCACCAGCCAGAAGCGCGGCCAGTCCTTACGGTCGGCGTATTCGATGCCTCCGGACTCCTCGGAGAACACCGGAATCTCCGGGGTCAGCTCCGCGAGCCGGGCGACGATCAGTTCATGGGCGGCGCGGTCGGCGGCGGTGATCGGGCTGTCGTCGTCCTTGCGGTCCACGTCCACGTCGCCGCGGTTATAGATTTCCAGGATGGCGGCGCCGGCGTCCGCGGCGATGTGGGCCACGGGTTCCAGCAGGGCGTGCAGGTCGGTCATTAGCGGGTTTCCAATATCCGTCGGGTCATCAGCAGAGCGGCGATCACCCGCGCCTCGGTCACGTCGTCGCGTTCCAGCAGGCGGTCCAGATCGGACAGTTTCCAGGTGATCACTTCCAGGGGTTCCGGCTCGTCGCCGGGCAGTTTTTCCTCGTAGAGGTCCTCGGCCAGGGCCACGGTGATGGCGTGCCCCATGTAGCCGGGGGAGAGTGTCATGCGCTTGAGCAGAGTGAGCTTGCGAGCGCCGTAGCCAGCCTCCTCCTTGAGTTCACGGTTGGCGGCGTCGCGCCAGTCCTCGCCGTGTTCGTAGGCGCCCTTGGGCAGAGTAATCTGGTAATCCTCGACGCCGGCGCCGTACTCGCGAATCAACACCACGGTGTCCGGGTCCAGCAGCGGCACGCACATGACGCCAGCGATGGGCGGCGTGCGCAGGCGCTCGTAGGTGCGCTCCTCGCCGTTGCTGAAACGCAGATGCATTTCCTCGATGCCGAACAGGCGGCTCCTGGCGATCAGGCGGGTGTCGATGATCTCCGGTTTGCGGTCGTCCATGGGCGCTCCTGAGCGTGGAGCCTAAGCCTAACCGGATCGCGAAAAGAACCCAAGCCGACCGCGCCTGGCGCTGGCCTTGGCGCTGTAGGAGCGACTGGGCGGCATTCCGCTTCATTCGCGATCCGGCGTATGGCCCGATGCTCAAACGCCGGATCGCGACTGAAGTCGCTCCTACGTATTGGTGGGGGTGGCGGCGGTGCTGGTGACGGGCCGCGCGGCTTTTTCCCAGTGGTACTTGCTCTCATCCACCTGGCGGGTCTTGAGCCAGTAGCGCCAGGTGGAGTACGGCCAGATCGCCACGTTCTTGCCGTCCGCCTGCTGGTACCAGCTGCTGCAGCCGCCCTGCTGCCAGACGGTGCCGGCCACATCCTTCTGCAACTTCTCGTTGAAGGCGTCCATTTCGGAGCGCTTCACGTCCAGGGCGTCCACGCCCTTGGCGTCGGTCTTCTCGATGGCGTCGACGATGTAACGGGCCTGGCACTCGATCATGAAGACGATGGAGTTGTGCCCCAGGCCGGTGTTCGGACCGACCATCTGGAACAGGTTCGGGTAACCGGCCACGGTGACGCCCAGATAGGCCTCGGAGGCGTCCTTCCAGTCCTCCTGGAGGGTGCGCCCGCCCCGACCGACGATGGGGAAACCCTGCATGTAGATGCGCGGGTCCACCACGAAGCCGGTGCCCAGCACCAGGCAGTCCATCTCGCGCTCACTGCCGTCGCTGAACACGATGCTGTGTTCACGGACTTCCTTCACACCTTCGGTGACCAGCTCCACGTTGTCCCGGTTGAAGGTGGGGTAGTAACGGTTGGAGATCATGATGCGCTTGCAGCCCAGGGTATAGCTGGGCGTGAGGCGGCGGGCGGTGTCCTTGTCCTTTACCTGATAGCGGATGAACTGCTTGACGCCCTTCTCCAGCAACGTGGCCAGGCGCGGGTGAAAGATCGGCAGCACCCGGGACTCGTTGCTCCAGTAGAGCCGCGCCCGGTGCAGTTTGCGCAGCACCGGGAAGCGCCGGAACAGGCGCTTGCTTAAAGCGCTGTAGCGGCGTTCGTCGCGGGGGATGATCCAGCCCGGGGTGCGCTGCACCACGGTGAGCCGCTCCACCCGCGGGGCGATTTGTGGCACATACTGGATGGCGCTGGCGCCGGTGCCCACGGACACCACCTTCTTGCCGCTCAGATCGTAGTCGTGGTCCCACTGGGAAGAGTGGAACACCTTGCCCTGGAATCGCTCCAGGCCGGGGAAATTCGGGATTTGCGGCACGTGCAGCGGGCCACTGGCCAGCACCCAGTGCTGGCATTCCACCTGGTCGCCGTCGGTGAGGTCCAGGGTCCAGCGGGCGCGGGCTTCGTCATAGTGGGCGCCGGTGACCTCGGCGTGGAAGCGGGTACATTCGTGAATGCCGTGCTTGCCGGCGGTGGCCAGGATGTAGTCCTGAATTTCCCGCCAGCCGCTGTAGCGGGCGGACCAGTCCGGGTTGCCCTCGAAGGAATAGGAATACAGGTGCGACTGCACGTCGCAGGCGCAGCCAGGATAGGTGTTTTCCCGCCAGGTGCCGCCCAGTTCGCCGGCCTTCTCCAGCACCACGAAGTCCTCGATGCCGGCCTCGCGCAACTTGATGGCCATGCACAGGCCGCCGAAACCGCCGCCGACGATGGCGACCTTCACGGCCCGGTTTGCCGGGTTCACTCGACTGTTCATATTGTTCTCCCTGTTCACGGGTGGCGCTGGCCCGGTTGACCCGGGCGCCTTTTCGATGGGCCTACCCTACCTTGGCGGAAGGTGGAAGAAAGCTGTTAAGCTGACCCGGAAATTGATAATTCCGGCCAAAAAATGTCGCAGCGCTCGATCCTTGCCCTGATGTATACCGTGGACCTGCTCCGCCAGCGCGGAGTGGCGTGCGACGCGGTGCTGGCCCGCCACGGGCTGGACCCGGCGCGCCTGGACCCCAACGGCGAAATCGAACGTGACCGGGAACTGGCGGTGCTCACCGAGTTGCTGCCGCTGGCCGGCGACCCGGCGTTCGGCTTCGAGATGGGCCAGCGCTTCGGCCTGGCCGGCTACGGCCCGCTGACCATGCTGCTGATGACCAGCCGCACCGCCTTCGAGGGCTTTCAGTTGGGGGTGCGCTACCAGGCGCTGACCTATCTGTACGGCGAGCTGTCCCTGGTGCCCGGCGAGCAGGACACGGCGCTGATTCTCAAGCCCATCGCCCTGCCCGCCTCGGTGCGCCGCATGCTCATCGACCGGGACATGACCGGCACCTTCCGCCTGGTCAACGATCTGCAGACCCAGCTGGGCCTGGACCTGGCGCCCCGGGAAATCTGGCTGCCCTATCCGGAACCCCGCGACACGGCTTTCTATGAAGAATATTTCCGGGCGCCGATCCGCTTCGACCAGCCCTGGGCCCAGGCCACCATCCGCAACCGGGACCTGGCCACGCCGCTGCCGTTCCACAACCAGGCCGCCCAGGAGCTGTACCGCTCCCAATGCGATGCCCTGCTGGCGCGTCGGGCCGGCGCCCCGGAAGGGCTGGCGGATCGGGTGGCCGCTTACCTGGATCTGTTTCTCGGCGACTTCCCGGACGCCGCCCGCGCCGCCGCCACCTTCGATCTGCCGGAGCGCAGCTTCCGGCGCCGGTTGGGGGAGGAGGGACGCAGCTTCCAGAAAATTCTCGATGACGTGCGGCTGCGCAAGGCCCGTGCCTTGCTAGGGGATTCCTCGCTCAGCGTGGAGCGCATCGCCGACCGGCTCGGCTACAGCGAGACGGCGGCCTTCATCCGCGCCTTCCAGCGCTGGACCGGGCAGACCCCGGCGAAATACCGGAGGTTGGGCTCGTAGCCGCGACGAGGAACAGGGGCCAAACCCTCCATCGGGGCCGCCTGTCGTCGTGTGCCCCCTTCCGGGAACGCCGTGAACCCCCGCAAGCGGGTCCGGCCACCCATCACAGATGGGCGGCGTTCGGCGGCGCGCGAAGCAGTGCTTCGCAACACGCTTGCCTCACCCATGGGGGCTCCCGGTCAAACATCCTGTTTGACAGGGTCCCGGAAGGGGGCACACGACGACAGGCTACGAGGTGGCGTCTCGCGCGGCTTTGTAGCGTTGCGTTGGCGGTTGAATTGCGCGGTAGGAGCGGCTTTAGCCGCGATGAACAAAAAAAAACCGCTCCGGGGGGACCGGAGCGGCAAAGTCAAGGCAGAGATCTCAGCTGTCAGCGCAGCGCGGCCCGAGATCGGAGGCCGCGCGGATTCTGCCTCAGGCGACCACGCCGTTGGCGAATAGGGTTTCCAGGGCCGACTCGTCGAGGCCCAGCATGTCGCCGAGCACCGCGCGGGTGTGCTCGCCGAGCAGCGGCGGCGGCAGACGGTATTCCGCCGGCGTCGCCGACAGGCGCAGCGGGCTGGCCACGGTGGGCACGGTGCCGGCGATGGGGTGATCCATCTCCCGGCGCAGGCCACGGGCCCGGGCCTGGGGATCGGCGAACGCCTGCTCCAGGTTGTTCACCGGGCCGCAGGGCACGCCCACCGCTTCCAGAGCCGCCAGCCATTCCGTGGTGGTCTTCATCACCGTGGTCTGGCGCAGCAACGGCACCAGCACATCGCGATGCTCCACCCGCGAGCGGTTGGTGGCGAAACGCGGGTCCTCGGCCCATTCCGGATGACCGGCCACCTCGCAGAAGCGGGCGAACTGGTCATCGTTGCCCACGGTCAGGATCATGTCGCCATCGGCGGTGGGAAAATCCTGGTAGGGCACGATGTTGGGATGGGCGTTGCCGAACCGGCGCGGCGACTGACCGGTGGTCAGGTAATTCATCGCCTGGTTGGCCAGGCAGGCCATCTGCACGTCGAACAGCGCCATGTCCAGGTGCTGCCCCTCGCCGGTGCGGTCCCGGTGGGACAGGGCCGCCAGCACCGCGATGGTGGCGTACAGGCCGGTGGTGATGTCGGTGAGCGCCACGCCCACTTTCATCGGCCCGGCACCGGGCTCGCCCTCGGCGTGACCGGTGAGGCTCATCAGCCCACCCATGCCCTGGATCAGAAAATCGTAACCGGCGCGTTTGGCGTAGGGGCCGTCCTGGCCGAAGCCGGTGATCGAGCAATAGATCAGCTTCGGGTTCACCGCTTTCAGGCTGTCGTAGTCCAGCCCGTAGCGCTTGAGCCCGCCGACCTTGAAGTTCTCCAGCACCACGTCGCATTCCGCCGCCAGCTTGCGCACCAGTTCCTGGCCTTCCGGCCGGGTGATGTCGATGGCCACGGATTCCTTGTTGCGGTTGGCGGTCAGGTAGTAGGCGGCCTGGTCGGTGTCGCCGCCGTCGCCATCCTTCAGGTAGGGCGGGCCCCAGCCACGGGTATCGTCCCCGCGACCAGGCCGTTCCACCTTGATCACCCGGGCGCCCAGGTCGCCCAGGATCTGACCGGCCCAGGGGCCGGCCAGAACGCGGGACAGATCCAGTACGCGCAGGTGGGACAATGCTCCGGACATCAGACTTCTCCGAAGCGTTTAGTTGGCGAAGGCTTGCAGGCCAGTCTGGGCGCGGCCCAGGATCAGCGCGTGCACGTCGTGGGTACCTTCATAGGTGTTGACCACTTCCAGGTTCACCAGGTGGCGGGCCACGCCGAATTCATCGGAGATGCCGTTGCCGCCCATCATGTCGCGGGCCAGGCGCGCGATGTCCAGGGACTTGCCGCAGGAGTTGCGCTTCATGATGGAGGTGATTTCCACCGCCGCGGTGCCTTCGTCCTTCATGCGGCCCAGGCGCAGGCAGCCCTGCAGGCCCAGGGTGATTTCGGTCTGCATGTCGGCCAGTTTCTTCTGGATCAGCTGGTTGGCGGCCAGCGGGCGGCCGAACTGCTTGCGGTCCAGGGTGTACTGGCGAGCCTTGAACCAGCAGTCCTCGGCGGCACCCAGGGCGCCCCAGGCGATGCCGTAGCGAGCGGAGTTCAGGCAGGTGAACGGACCGCGCAGGCCGGTCACTTCCGGGAACATGTTCTCTTCCGGCACGAACACGTTGTCCATCACGATTTCACCGGTGATGGAAGCGCGCAGGCCCACCTTGCCGTGGATCGCCGGCGCGGACAGGCCCTTCCAGCCTTTCTCCAGGATGAAGCCCCGGATCTTGCCGTCCTCGGTCTTGGCCCAGACCACGAAGACATCAGCGATCGGGCTGTTGGTGATCCACATCTTGGCGCCGGTCAGGCTGTAACCGCCGTCCACTTTCTTGGCGCGGGTCACCATGCTGCCCGGATCGGAGCCGTGGTCCGGCTCGGTCAGACCGAAACAACCGATCCACTCACCGCTGGCCAGCTTGGGCAGGTATTTCTGTTTCTGCTCTTCGGAGCCGAATTCGTTGATCGGCACCATCACCAGGGAAGACTGCACGCTCATCATGGACCGGTAACCGGAATCCACGCGCTCCACCTCACGGGCGATCAGGCCGTAGCATACGTAGTTCATGCCGGCGCCGCCGTAGGCTTCCGGAATGGTGGCGCCGAGCAGGCCCAGCTCGCCCATCTCGCGGAAGATGGCCGGGTCGGTCTTCTCGTTGCGGAAGGCCTCCAGCACGCGGGGCGCCAGTTTGTCCTGGCAGTATTGGCGGGCGGAGTCCGCCACCATGCGTTCGTCTTCGGTGAGCTGCTGATCGAGCAGCAGGGGGCTTTCCCAGTTGAACGAAGCCTGATTCGCCATGATGTCCACCTATGCATTTGTTGATATAGAGCGCCGCGGCGAGGGCGGGACCCGTAAAGGGCGTCCATCCTATGGACCTGTTATCCCTCTCCGCAAGCGATTAATATTCACCCCATTGTGCTTTTTCCTCACTTCAAGAACCCGCCCCGGAGACACCATGCGCCGCAACATTCCCAGCACCACCGCCCTGGTGGGCTTCGAGGCCGCCGCCCGCCACCAGAGTTTCACCAAGGCCGCCGAGGAACTGTCCCTCACACAGAGCGCGATCTGCCGCCAGATCAATGGTCTGGAGGAATTCCTGGGGGTGAAGCTGTTCCGGCGCGGGCGCCAGGGCGTGCACCTGACACCCGCCGGCCTGCACTACAGCCGCCAGGTCAGCGCGCGCCTCAACGAGCTGGAACGGGATACCCTGGCAGCCATGGGCAAGCATGGCACGAATAACATTTTGGAACTGGCGGTGGTGCCCACCTTCGGCACCCGCTGGCTACTGCCCCGGCTCGCCGCGTTCCGTGAACGGCACCCGGACATCACCGTGAACCTGACCAACCGCACCCGGCCGTTTCTGTTCGCCGACACCCGCTTCGACGCCGCCATCTACTTCGGCGACGGCCAGTGGCCGGGCACCACGGCGGTACCACTGATGCACGAAGAGCCAGTGCCGGTGTGCCACCCGGACCTGGCCGGCGACGGCCACCTGGACGGCGAGGCCATCGCCCGGCTGCCGTTGCTGCAACAGACCACCCGCCCCTATATGTGGCGGACCTGGTTCGAATCCCTGGGCCTGAAAGTGGAACGGGACATGGCCGGACCCCGCTACGAGCTGTTCACCATGCTCGCCGAGGCGGCGATTCAGAAGATGGGGGTAGCGCTGATTCCGCCGTTCCTGATCACCAAGGAGCTGGACAGCGGCCAGTTGGTGATTCCGTTCCGGCACAGCTTCCGCAGCAACGACGCCTACCAGTTCGTGGTGCCTGACAGCCAGCGCGGCAACGAGACCCTGGCGCACTTCCAGACCTGGCTGGTGGACGCCGCCCGCCGCTTCAGCGGTACCCCCTAGGGCGGCGTTCCCTTCAGTCGCGATCCGCTCCGGTGCCATCTTCATCGCGACTGAAGTCGCTCCTTGTGTCTCTCCGCAGGGAGATGATTAGCTACCATCCCCTGTCAGCCCGGTGGCAACCCGAGTCGCTCCTGAGGTCCTTGAACCTGTGCCGTAGATCGGACCACCGGGCTGTT
>NZ_JAEKJB010000011.1 GCF_016785095.1 Alloalcanivorax marinus
GAGAAACAGCCCGGTGGTCCGATCTACGGCACAGGTTCAAGGACCTCAGGAGCGACTCGGGTTGCCACCGGGCTGACAGGGGATGGTAGCTAATCATCTCCCTGCGGAGAGACACAAGGCGCGACTTCAGTCGCGATAGGGAGGCGGTATCCTCCTTGATCGCGGCTGAAGCCGCTCGTACGGGGATGGGGGCGGCGCTACCACAGGCAAACGGTCTTGCCCTGTTTCTCCTGGGAATCCATCCACGAAAGAATGCGCCCGCCCAGCGGGCGCCCGGTGGCGTCGGCGGCCAGGGCGATGGCCTCGCGCAGGCCCTTTATATCAATGCCGGTCTTCAGGCCGACGCTTTCCAGCAGATAGACCAGATCCTCGGTGGCCATGTTGCCGGTGGCGCCGGGAGCGAACGGGCAGCCGCCCAGGCCGCCCAGGGAAGCGTCGAAGCGGCGCACGCCCAGGTCCGCCGCTTCCCAGGCCATGGCCGCCGCCAGGCCGCGGGTGTCGTGCAGGTGCACGTAGAACCGCTCGGCGCCGAAGTCGCGGATCAGCGGCCCCATGATGTCCTTCATCTGGCGCGGATTGCCGCCGCCGATGGTGTCGGCGATGGCCACCTCGTCACTGCCGGCGGCGAACATGCGCTCCGCCAGGGACTGGCTCAGGCTCACCGGTACCGGGCCGTCGTAGGGGCAGGCGAACGCGCCGGAAATGTAGGTGCGGGTGGCGACGCCGTCCTCCCGGGCCGCCGCCAGGATCGCCTCGCAGCTGGCCGCCGCCTGTTCCAGGCTCATGTTCAGGTTGCGCTGGTTGAAGGTGTCGGTGGTGGACAGCACCAGCGCCACCGTGGGGTAGCCCGCGTCGCGGGCCAGCTGGTAGCCCTTCAGGTTGGGCACCAGGGCGGTGTAACGCAGCTCCTCGCCGCGCGGCAGCCGTTCGGTGAGGGCGGCGGCGTCCGCCATTTGCGGCACCGCCTTGGGGCTGACGAAGCTCACCGGCTCCAGATAGCGAACGCCGGCGGCCACCAGGGCCTCGGCGATGCGCGCCTTGGTATCGGTGTCCACGGGGGCGGGCTGGTTCTGCAGGCCATCACGCAGGCCCACCTCGTTGATGATCGCGGTGTCGGTCATGGTGTATCCCGGTGCCTTGGAGGTCCCGCAGTGTGCCATGGCGGCGTCCGGGCGGCCACACTGGCCGGGGCCGGTCAATGGCCGCCGCTTGTTGTTATCGCAGCGGTACTCCGTTGAGTGCCGGCGGCGCTGCGGGTAGGGTCGGTGATCAAGGTACTGGAGGCCGTCATGTTCTGGATTTTGTCCGTTGTTCTGGTGGTGGTGGTGTTGATCCCCACCTACGTCACCCTGGCGTTCTATCTGGTCTGGCACTACGACCGGCGCAACTTCCCCGAGCCGGTGCTGGATCAGGCGCCGGCCACCCTGAAGGCCGGGCGCGTGCTGCGCGCCATGCTGCTGGAGGCCCTCAGCCTGACCTTTCTGGTGGCCACCTATCCGCTGCGGTTGATTCAGGACGCCTCGCCCAAGCGCGCCCGCGCCTGGGACCGGCCGCCGGTGGTGCTGATCCACGGCTACGGCGGTAACAGCGCTAATTTTCTGTGGATGCAGTGGCGCCTGCGGCGTTGGGGATTTCGCAACGTCTACGCGGTCAGTTACACGCCGCCGCACATCAATATGCGCAAGCTGTCCGGGCAGGTGGCCAGGCATGTGGAGCGCATACTGGAGCGCACCGGTGCCGACCAGGTGGACCTGGTGTGTCATTCCATGGGTGGCCCGCTGAGCCGCTACGCGATCAAGAACCTGGGCCTGGCCGGTCGGGTCCGCAAGGTCGTTACCCTGGGCAGCCCCCATTACGGATCGCGCATCGCCGCGCTGTTCCCGGCCCGGGGCGCCGCCGCCCAAATGCGCTACCGCAGCCCCTTCGTGCGGGAGCTGGCGGAAGAGGGCGAGTGCCCCGGTGGCGCCCGCTTCTTCTGCCTCTACTCGGACATGGACAACTTCGTGCTGCCCGCCGCCACCGCGGTGCTCGCGGACGCCGAGGAAAACCTGCACCTGCCCTACCTGGGGCACTGCTCCCTGCTCTATAGCCCCCGGGTGGCGCGGGCGGTGGCCGAACGTCTGCGCGCCGACTGAGGGCGCCGCTCCTCCCTCCCTGGCTCTCCCCTGTCGATTGTTGGCTTTTTGTAAGTGCGTGCACGGCGGGGTTTTCTGTCTCGAATAAAGTGGTACGTTAGTGCCACCAAGACCGTCCGGCATCCCGAGCACGGACCCCAGAACAAGAAACCGCCGTCCGGCGCCGCCGGCGTGGCGTTGGAGACAATAACCATGGCAAGGCACTCCTTCCCTCTCCCGGCCCTGTTGCTGATCACTGCTCTGGCGACTTTGAGCGCCTGTGGGGGTGGCGGCGACGGCGCCGCCGGCAACGACGCGGCGCCCCGCATTGGCGAGGACGGCGGCGAGGTGTTTTTCAGCTATCCCTACGACGGCCAGCAACGGGTGTCGCCGAACACGCCGCTGGTGTTGCGGCTGTCGGCGCCGGTGAGCGACCCCTCCGGCGGCGACCTGCTGCTCCAGGATGAACAGGGCAACCCGGTGCCACTGTCCGAGCCGGAGGTGGTAGGCGACGGACGCAGCCTGATGGTGCGTCCCGCCAATGGCCCGCTGCAGCCGGATACCCTTTACCGCCTGCGCCTCAACGGCCTGAGCGGCGACGATTTCTCTTTCGCTCTGCCCGGCGAGGGGATTCGTTTCCGCACCCGCTTCGAGCCACGGGGGCCCAACCAGGAACGGCGCCGCGAAGGACCGCTGCGGTTGGTGGAGATGAGCCCGGACGGCGAGCAACTGCCGGCCATGGATTTCGCCACCTGGCGCCTGCGTTTCAGCCGCCTCCTGGACACCCGCAGCCTGGTCTATGGGCAGTCGGTGCGTCTTACCCGGGGCAATGAACTGGTGCCGGCGGTGCTGCTGGCCCAGAACGATGCCATCAGCCTGGACCCGCGCCAGGATCTACAGCCCGGCGAGCGCTACACCCTGACCCTGGACGGCTCGATCCGCGCCTTTGATGGCACCACCCTGGGCGAAACCGTGGAGCGAAGCTGGGTGGCCCGGGATTCCCGGCCCCGCTCGGTGATGGTCCAGGACACGCCGGCGGGCAGCGACCGGCCGGATTCCTGCCACGCGGATGACGCCCGGCGGTCGTTGTTGTCCGGCGCGCCGCTCAACTGCGTGCCCATCGATGCCGTGCTGCTGGGCGACCGCGACGCCACCCAGCAAAGCGGCGATGTGTTCACCGAGCTGGCCTACCAGCCCAACTTCCCGCTGGTGTCGCCGCTGCGCATCGCCCGGGGCAGCCTGCTCCGGGGCAGCAACGTGAGCGTCAAGGTGGCCGGCACCGTACCCGCCGGCATCGAGACCGGCGACGTCACCGTGACCTTCCTGTCCGACGCCACCGGCTACCTGATGCCCAACCACTACAGCACCGACGACGACGCCCCCCGCCAGGTGCGCCTGTACGTGGACATGGCGATGACCGCCGAAAACCCGGAAGCCAACGGCGGCCTCAGCCAGACCCTGCTGCAGGTGGAGCTGGTGGGCCTGGTGCGCACCCGGGGCGCCAGCCTGATCATGGACGCGCTGGGAGTGGTGGAACCGGAGGTGCTGGGCCAGGAAACCGGGTTCGGTCTGCTCAGCCTGCACACCGAATCCTACCCGGACCAGATCGGCGCGCCGACGCCTATCCCCGACACGACCCCGCCGGTGCTGCAATCAATGACGCCGCTGATCAACCAGGATGGCCTGGCGCCCACCGTGAAACCCGGCGACCCGCTGGTGCTCAACTTCAGCGAGCCGCTGGACCCGGTCAGCGTGGAGCAGGCCCTGACCCTGACCCGGGCCGGCCAGGTGGAGCCGTTTGACTGGTCCCTGGACGGCGCCACCCTGGTGGTGCGCCCGCTCACCCCGCTGCGCCCCGGCGACCCGTACCAGGTCGCCCTGAATGACCGCGCCACCGATCTGGCCGACCCGCCCAACCCGCTGGTGCCGGTAAGCCGGGAGTTCCACTTGCCGGCGCTGGTGGGCGACCCGGTGGCGCCGGTGGCCACCACCACCTATCCCGGTTTCCCCTGCGCGGTGGACAAGACCACCTGGAACATCGCCGATGGAGACCATGGCGTCTGCCGGGGCGGCGGCGCCGACGATGATCACCTGCCGGTGTCGCGGCTGCCCGCCAAACGACCGATCCGCGTCACCTTCTCCCAGGACATCGACCCGGAATCGGTGATTCTCGGCCAGAGCTGCAATGAAGGCAGCTTCCGGGTCGAGCGCGTGGTGACCGACGCCAGCGGCGCGCCGGTGATCCGCAACGACGGCGATAAACGCAAATACGACTGCCAGACGGCGGTCCCCGGCCGCCTTGAAAAGAGCGCCCGCATCCTGACCTTCGTCCCCGACCGGCCCTGGGAGCCCGGCGTGGCCTACCGCTACAAGCTGCAATCGGTGAATCGAGCCTCCGGGCAGGCCGCCGACGACTGCCGCGGCGGCGAGGCGATCTGCTCCAGCGCCGGCATGCGCCTGCAAACCGCCCTGTTGGAAGCGCCCGAACCCGACTGGGGCGGCCCGGACATGGAGATCCATTTCCGGGGCGAACCCGCCCGCGAGGGCGTGTTCCAGGCGCTGGATAACCTGCCCAGCGCCGACGTCAACGGCAACGGCCGCTTCGACGACGGCGAACCGGGCTACATCGGTGGCCAGCCGGGCTTCAACACCACCCGCCTCCAGGTACTGGGCGGCAGCGCTCTGACCCAGAACCCGCGCCTGAGCTGCGGTACTCCCGAGGCCTGTGACATCCAGGTGGTGGGCGGTCTCAATTCGGAAGTACTCGGGCCTGGCGTCTACGACGACCCCTCCACGCCCGAGGAAGAGCGCATCCCCGGGGTAAGGGTGGCGCTGCATCCGACCCTGATCCTGGCCTCCTCGGTGACGGTCAAGGCGGATGTGTTGATCGAAGGCGGCATTCCCATCGAGAGCCCCACCGGCACCCAGGTAATGCGCATGCGCTACACCTGCGCCGCCGGCGATGGCGACGGCGCCTGCGGTGACAACGATGGCCTGATCCCCGGCTGGATTCTGGAAACCGAGGATGGCCCGGAATTCCGCGCCAAAGTGGACCTGTATCTCGACGCGCCCTACCTGGAAGCGCCCCTGGGCGGCGAGCACAACCAGCACAGCTACCCGCTGACCATGGATCTGGCCGGCCCGCTCACCTTCCTGCCCAACGGGCGCATGGCGATCCAGCAATACAACCGCAACCCGATTCCGGTGAACGTGGAACTGAGCAAACTGTTGCTGTTTCTCAGCGCCAGCATCAACCTCCAGATCCCGGAAGGGGCGGTGAAACTGCAGTATCTGGGCGTGCCGATAAAACGTTGACGCGGCTCAGTATTGCACCGCCAGGGAAGGCGTAGCATGGTGTCAGTGACAATCAGAAAAGGGGAGAGGCACCATGAGTGAATACGGCGCCACCGTGGCCTGGCATCTGGCTCCGGATGCCAGTTTCGACTACGACAGCTTCGACCGGTCCCATGAGTGGACCTTCGCCGGCGGTGAAGTGGTTCAGGCCTCCGCGTCACCGGAGTTCTTCGGCTCCGCAAACCGGGTCAATCCCGATGAGGCGGTGATCGCCGCCACCGCCAGTTGTCACATGCTCACCTTCCTGTCCATCGCCGCCAAGCAGCGCCTCAAGGTGCTCAGCTACGTGGACCGCCCCCAGGGCGTGGTGGAAAAGAACGAGGACGGGCGCATGGCGATCACCCGCATTGAGCTGCACCCCCGGGTGGTGTTCGACGCGGAGCCGGAACCGGCGGCCCTGAAGAAACTCCACGACGCCGCCCACCGCAACTGCTTCGTCGCCAACTCCCTGCGCGCCGAAGTGGTGGTTCAGCCCGACGACTGACCGCCCGCCCCGTGACCGGCCGGCCACGCCCGGTCGGCGACCGCGCGGCTCCGAGCCGCTAAACTGTCGCCTTCCCCGGCGGCCCGTCGCCGCTTTTCTGCCGTTGTAGAGAGGGCGCCCCATGCTTGATCAGAACGAAATCGACCTGTTCCGCGACAATGTCCGCAAGTTCCTGGAGAAGGAAGTGCAACCCCACTACGACCAGTGGGAAAAGGACGAAAAACTGCCCCGCGAACTCTGGAACCGGATGGGTGAGAACGGCCTGCTGTGCGTGGACGTGCCCGAGCAGTACGGCGGCTTCGGCGCCGACTTCCGGCTCTCCGCCGTGATGGTGGAAGAAGCCTCGCGCATGGGCTTCGGCGCCCTGGCCTCCAACCTCTCCGTGCATTCCGACATCGTTGCCCCCTACATCCTCCACCTGGGCACCGAGGAGCAAAAACAAACCTGGCTGCCGAAAATGGTCACCGGTGAAGCCGTGGGCTCCATCGGCATGACCGAACCCGGCGCCGGCTCCGACCTGCAAGGCATGAAAACCCGCGCCGAAAAAGACGGCGACGGCTATGTCATCAACGGCCAGAAAACCTTCATCACCAACGGCCAGCACTGCGACGTCATCGTGCTCGCCACCAAGACCGATCCCAACGCCGGCGCCAAGGGCGTCACCCTGTTCACCGTGGACGCCTCCCTGCCGGGCTTCTCCCGGGGCCGCAACCTGGAGAAGATGGGCCACCACGCCGCCGACACCTCCGAGCTGTTCTTCGAAAGCGTCAAAGTCGGCGCCGACCAGATCCTCGGCGGCGAAGGCAAAGGCTTCTTCAACCTGATGAACGAACTGCCCCGCGAACGCCTGATCCTGGCGCTGGGCGCCGTCGCCGCCTGCGAAGGCATGATCGACCGCACCGTCACCTACACCCAGGAGCGCCAGGCCTTCGGCCAATCGATCAGCAAATTCCAGAACACCCGCTTCGTGCTGGCGGACCTGCACGCCCAGGTCCAGGTCAACAAAGCCTTCTGCGCCCAATGCACCGACCAATACGACCGTGGCGAACTCAGCACCACCAACGCCTCCATCGCCAAACTCACCACCACCGAACTGCAAGGCAAGGTCGCCGACCAATGCCTGCAACTGTTCGGCGGCTACGGCTACATGAAGGAATACCCCATCTCCCGGGACTTCGTGGACGCCCGCATCCAGCGCATCTACGGCGGTACCAGCGAGATCATGAAGGAAATCATCGCCCGGGATATTCTCGGCCGCTGATCCGCCCTAAGCCGCCGGCGCCATGATGGTGCCCTGCGCCACGGCGCACAGGGTCTCGGCGCCGTCGTCGGCCACCGCGAACAGATCGCACCGGCATACCGCCGCCTGGCGGCCCGCGCTCTCCACCCGGGCGCGGGCCACCAGGGTGTCGCCCTTGGCCGCCTTCACGTAGTTGATCTTGAACTCCAGCGTCAGGCCGTCGCCGTACAGCGAACCACCGGCGAAGGTCAGGGCGTTGTCCGCCAGATAGCTGAGCACGCCGCCGTGGGGGCGACCGTGCTGTTGCAGGAACTCCGGTTTCAGCGCCAGGGAAAGCTGGGCCTCCCCCTCCACGAAACGATCCAGGCGCGTCCCCAGGAAACGGCTGAACGGCTGGGCCTCCAGCACGCGTTCACCCAGGGCCTGCAATTCTTGCGGTGTCATGGCAACCTCTAGGAAACAATCGGTTAGAATATAGTTCTAGAATAGGATTCTAGTATGAGCGAAGCAACCCCCATGCGGCACCGTCCCGGTGCCCGGGAGCGGGTGCTGGCGGCGGCCCTGGCCTGCGCCACCGAAAGCGGCATGGACGCGGTCACCATTGACGCCATCCGCGCCCGCAGCGGCGTCAGCGTGGGCAGCCTCTACCACCATTTCGGCGACAAACAGGGCGTGTTCACCGCCCTGTTCGTCGCCGGCGTGGAGCACTTCGGCGAAATCGCCATGGCCGCCATGGCCCGGGGCGACTCCGCCGAAGCAGGCCTGCGCGCCCTGGTCGGCGACTACCTGGAATGGATCGTGGCGCACCCGGACTGGGCCCGCTTCCTGCTCACCGCCCGCCCCCGCCTGGAAAGCCAGGCCGGCCCGCAGTTACGCGACGCCAACGGCCGCTACTTCACCGCCCTGAGCCACTGGCTCAACCGCTGGCCGGAAACCCGGCCCCTGGCCCGCCGCCCCGCCCTGGTGCTGGCGCTGGTATTCGGCCCGGTGGACTACCTCGCCCGCCCCTGGCTCGACGGCCTGATGCCCGCCAGCCCCCTGGAACACCGAGAAGCCCTGGCCGACGGCGTGGTGCGGGCCCTCCTGGGCCACTGAAGTCCACCAGTCGCACCCCCCAGATGGGGCATGCGCCCCGGTTCCGGAGCGCGGATTATCCGGCGTATACCTTCATCACAGGGGACGCCACCATGATCTTTTCATCTTCCCTCCAACGCGGCCTCGCCGCCCTGCTCCTCGCCACCCCGGTGGCCGCGCTCGCCGTCGGCCCCGGCGCCGGCTCGCAAAGCCAAAGCAACTTCCGCGTCGGCAACTGCCAGGTCAGCAACATGCAGGTCATCTATAAACTCGACAGCCTCATGGGCGAACCCACCGTCAGCGGCTCTTACAAATGGACTGGCAACGGCAACTGCTCGCTCCCGTCCTCCACCACCCTCTGGCTAAAAGTCGAAGACGGCCGCGGCGGCCGCGGCTACGTCCGGCTCTCGCCGGCCGTCCCCAAAGGCAACGCCGGCTTTGGCTACAACACCACCGGCTCCCCGGACTGGGACGAAGCCCTGTGTGGCTTCAACGGCAACCGCCGCACCAACTGCCTGCCGCCCAACGGCGCCAAAAACCTCTGGAAAAGCGGCCGCGTCACCGGCTTTAGCGTGACCTGGTAAATACCCGCCCCAGGCGGCAGACCTTCGGCCACCGCGCATAAGCGCGTGCGGTGCCGACACAAGAACGCGGCTTCGACCGCGTTTTTTGTGCTTTTGCGACAGGGCGTTATCCGGATTTGTCGAGCTTGGAGATTTCTGGTTTGATCTGAAGCCATTACATGCCGGTTTACAAGATATGACGCCCGCTCGTTCATTGGATATTCGAGCCGGCGTCCTAATACCTGTTATACAGCATTATGGAACTGGGAACTGAGGTTAATATATGGAAAGCGTTAAAGCCGATGCGGCTCTGTATCTGTTGACGGGGCTTCTTCAGCGTCTTGATGCTGAGCGCCCTGGCATGCTCCAGGAAATGATCGCGGGCGTTGAAGGTGATCGGGCAGCACTTCCAGAAAATATTGAGAACAGAGAGCATGTAGAGAAAATTTTTGAACAGGTATTGGAATTACTAACCCGCGCCAACACTGCATAACCAGTGCAGGCACGGCGACGCCCACTACATTGCGCCTTCGGCTCCATTCCGTGGGTGTGCATGCTGCAAGCGATATGCAGAAGATCAAAGGAAAAAATATGATGATAAAATACATGACAGTATTATTGGCGACGGTCCTTTCAGGGTGTGCAAGCATCGATTTCAATGCCGACGAAGACGGCGCGGTTTACTACGAGCCGGTTCCGTATCTTTTCTACGCTGTAACTGACAAATGTGTGAGTTCCGCAACTGCGGTGACATTGCCAGGCGAAAAAAGGCATCTAGACTTCAAGGCAGGGTATGGGTCTTCCAGCCTCTCTGCTGAGTTTGCGAACGGACTGCTGACTAAGGTTGGTCAAACCTCTGACTCAAATATCCCGGAAACCCTTACTTCAATAGGGACAGCGGGCATTATAAAATCAGAGGAAAGCTCCGCATGCGACCCCAAGGCAGTTTTATACCCGATTGAAAACGGCGTGCCGAATTTGAATGAACCATTGGATCTAAACCTTGGCCGGTAGCAGCCAAATATTTTGCTTGCGGTGTTATATCTAATGGGTTAGGGATGGCACGAGAAAAGAGGTGTAAGTACTGTTGGTGAGTTATTTTCATGGCTGTTGTCCTCCCGCCGGGGGAATGCAGGCGCCGTTGGGTTCCATTTAATGACCCGGAATTGACAAGCTGCCACCCGGATACTTGCGAGGGAAGTGCTAAGAAGTACGAGCTTTATTGCAATGACTGCATGGACTTTATCCCCGCCACCAGAAAGGAACAGTTGTTAGAAGAGTGTCCGGATTGCGGCAGTGATGATGTGGAGTAGATATAACAATGCCAAGCGTGCGACTAGCGCATGATGGTCGGCGTCAGCTGTATAAGGAGCAGTAATGAAACATGGAAAGGAAGCCTTAATTTTTTCTATAACGCTTTCGATAACCTCAGTGGCTTTTCTAATGGTCCCAATGGTAAAGGGGTCTTTGCCTTTTGACTCTTTATCCATACTGATTCAGGCGGCTATTTATTTCGTGCTTGCATTTTCTGGGTATTGGCTGGGCCAGTTAATTGCAGGAAAGAACATGGTGCTAAAGCCATTGTTCTGGATGGGGCCACTTACCTTTGTTCTTGCACACCAAGTATCAAAATTAACCAGCCTCTACGAAGTTGCACCATTCTTACACTTCCTTTTGGTTATATTAGTGGCATTCATCGTTGGTTGGCGGCTTCCTTTGTCGCCGGCTAATGAGGTCAATCTAAATGTCCGAAGTTAACCAAGGTGTTCAATGCGTTCGCGATCGCGCACCGGGGCGATAAAGTGTGTTTTAATAATTATTTCAACTATAAGGAGCTTGTTGTGAAGTCTATGTTGTCTCTTGGGGTTTTGAGCGCGGTGTTGCTGGTTTCAGGCTGTGTTGTTTCTGAGGAGGATCACCGTGAGTTGGCGGAGGAGCTCTATGCGGTTAAACAAGAGCTCCGTTCTACGCAGCAGGACCTTGGCCAGTTTCGTTATATGGCACTGGATCCGGCACTGGATTTTTCTCTGTCAGACGTGGAATTTAGCAATCCTGATGGTAAATACGACACACCAAAGGTGAAATTCAAGGCTAACCTGCGTCAAACAAACAGTGATTTCCCTCTGGATAATTATGATCTGCTGGTCGAGTTCTCGGTTCTTGGCCAAAACGGCCAAGAGATTAAAGAGTTCGCGATTAAGTCGACAGTAGAAAATGGCGTCCTGGCTTTGGCGGAAGACCATAAACTCTATGGCTTCAGAAGCAATAGCGTCGATGGGTTAACGTTGACCGTGAAGGCTTACAGCTGGTACCCGATTCGTCGGTTCGAGCCCAAATAATTGTTAAGTGGCGCGGAAATTGTCGCGGGAATCTGGGGCAGGAAAATTGGCAAGGTGGCTGTGCCAAAGCGGTTTCCGCGCTTGCGAACTATCCAATTCGTAAACGAGCATTGCTGTGCGGCTGGTTGGATATAGGCTTATAGGCAGTGGCGTAAATATACTGCCAATAAGAAATCCTGCTATGTCTGGTGTTAGGGAAAGGAATGAACGATATCGTAATTCTGCTGATCCCGTTCGTTTTCGTCGCCCTGGTTTTGGGTGCCTCTCTCATTAGTGGGTACCTGGAGGGGCGGAATCGATCTTCGGTTAAATTGATAAAGAAGGCTGGGATGAAATTTTACGCGGCTGGCAAGCAAGTTAAGTGCCTCCATTGCGGGGGCGAGTCATTCTCCAGTCGCCAGGTTCAACTGAACACCTGGTTTGCCACCTTCTTGAATCTTGATTGGCTGAACCGAAGGGTCACGATTCTGGAATGCACATCATGTGGTCAGATTCAGTGGTTTAGGCAAAAGCCAACGACCGAGAATGAGGAATGATGGGGTAACGAGCAGCGGCATTTCATGCCTCCCGGTACCGATGCTTAACTACGCTATGGCAAGCAGAGGGATATAAAGATGCCCGAATCGATCTATAAAGGAATGTTGGTTGTCGCTGCTCTTTTCTTCACGGCGTTCTTTGCTGTGACCGTTTTGCCACCGCTTTTTGAGAACCCCGATGTATGGGGCGCGTTCGCGGCGGGGTTTGTGAATCCTTATTCGAGTGGCTATTCGACGGATGTGCTTGTTTGTTGGGTTGTTCTTGCTGTCTGGGTGGCTTATGAAGCCAAGGCCCATGAAGTTAAAAAGGGGTGGGTTTGCCTGCTGCTCGGCATTGTGCCTGGAGTGGCGGTTGGGTTTGCGCTGTATCTGTTGCTTCGAGCAAAGCAGATCCGGGAATTCAAGCGCGATGCATGACGAGCTGATCAAATAGATTCCAACCGTGTCTTGCGGAAAAAACCGGTAGTAAGCGGCGCGAGGATATCCTGGCTTATATGGCAAATGCAGAGATGCCCGACGAAGCGAAGCAGGCACGGTTCGGCCGTTGAGGCTGCGCTTGGTGATTCGATCATCGGCATTTACCTGTTCGGCTCCGCCGTCGTGGGTGGTTTAAGGCGCGACAGTGACGTGGATGTCCTGGTCGCGATGATTGAGCCGCCTACCTTCGAGCAAAGAAGGGCCCTGATCTCTCGATGAGCGTACCCGGCGCGGTTGGGAATACTCGGGGCGTGTGGGCATTGGAGCTGACGGTGATCACGGTGTCCGAGGTCGCGCCTTGGCGATTTCCGCCTAAGGCCGAGTTTGTATACGGTGAATGGTTGCGAGAGGATTTTGACGCGCTTGTTGCCTATATGAAGAGATCGATTGAGGCGTGTCTGGTCGCCCCGTAGAGCAAAAGCTCTGCTGGTTGCCACTTGGTATTGGGCTAGGCTGCTCGGGGCTTGCCTGAAGAGATTACTTTGCCCACTTCCTCCGGTGAGGCTCCAAGCGCAAGCAATGATTTCATAAGCAGATCCAAGGAGACACTCGGGTCGCCAGCTTCCATTTTCGCAACGCGAGACTGACTGGATTTGATCAGCTTCGCCAGCTCGACCTGGCTCAGATTTTTCTTACGTCGACTCTCTTTGAGAGACTGGCTGAGCGCCAGTTTCATTTCAATGTAGGCGGATTCTTCTGGCGTGAGTTCCAGGAGCTCGTCCGCATCGCCAATTTTCCAGCCCTTTTCCTCGAGCTTCTTACGTTTATTCGCATGCATCATCATACATCCTGAATCTGGCCTTACATGTGTCGATTACCGTCTTCGGAGTTTTGCCGGTTTTCTTCTTAACAATATCCGCTATGACAATGGCATCCGTATCTATCCGGTAAAATATACGCCAGATCTTGTCGTCGTCCGTGATGCGAAGTTCGTGGCAATGAGCGCCTATGGAGGGCATGGGTCTGGAGTGCGGCATGGTCAGCGCTATACCGCGCTGCAGTTCACGCAGCAGATAGCCCGCCTCTAATCTGGCGGCGGCCGAGAAAGGCGGCGTCTTTACGTATCCATGTAGCCAGATCAGTGGCTTGTCCTTGGGGCTCATGTTCGACATAATATGTCAATTTCGACATGTCATCAAGCAGACTGAAGGCTGGGGAAGTAAAGGTGCTGATAGTTGGGCGCCCCGGTTCTTCGCCGCAAGGCCCGCTAAGCCGCGTAGCGCTTGGCCACCGCTCTGAGCACGATGCGGCACTGGTTGTCGCCGTATTCGCGGATGTCGGCGGCGGCTTGTTCCGGGTTGCGGCCGAGGACGTTCTCCAGCAGGCGCTGGAAGATGCGCAGGGAGCCGTCGAATTCCGTGGTTTCTTCCTGCAGGGCGATGTAGGAGAAGCGCTTGAGCAGGGGGACCAGGTCCTCGATGTCGGCGGCCAGGTAGCTGTTGTTGGCGAACCGCCGGGTGGCGAGCTCCACGAAGCGGAAGGCCACCTGGTGGGCGCCGGGCATGTCGTCGGCCTGATAGTGGCGCT
Organism: Alloalcanivorax marinus; assembly: GCF_016785095.1. Taxonomy (GTDB): domain Bacteria; phylum Pseudomonadota; class Gammaproteobacteria; order Pseudomonadales; family Alcanivoracaceae; genus Alloalcanivorax; species Alloalcanivorax marinus_A. The sequence goes on from NZ_JAEKJB010000011.1 coordinate 13,709, forward strand.
CCAGTTCCGGCAGCATGGCGGCCAGGTCCTCGATCTGGCCGGGTTGCCAGTCCCGGGCGGCGCGGGCGGCCATGTGCGAGAGCAGCAGGAACAGGAAGTCATAGAGGTCGCGGACCTGGCTTTCGGTGACTTCGCAGACCCGCGCGCCCCGGCGCGGTTGCAGCTCGATCAGGTGTCGCTTCTCCAGCAGCCTGAAGGCCTCCCGAAGTGAGTTGGTACTCACATTCAGCTCTTTCGCCAAGTCCGTTTCCGGCAGCTTTTCCCCGGGGGCCAGTGCCCCGCGAATGATCCGCTCCGCCAGATGTTCGGCGATCTGCTCGCTCAAACTTACCGCTTTCAGCGACATCCTGACTCCTCCTTTGGGTGGTCATTATCCGTTGCCGGGGCTTCTATGTCACGAATTGAGTTGTTGGACAATTCAAGAAAGGGTGGTAACGTTGCCATCGAGGACTGATAAAGTCATGGGAGACCCGCGTCCGTCATACGATGAAAACAGGACGCACCGTTTACCCCGGGTCGCCGGGGAGGAGGCCAAACGATGTTCGCCACGATGCATTCCGACACCATGCTGAAAATAAAAAAATGGGGATATCTGGGGTTCTGGGCCCTGGTGTTGCCGCTGCTGCCGTTGAGTGCCTTTATCGGCCGGGAGGCTGGCACCCAGGATTACTGGGCCTGGTTCATCTACTTCGTGGTGTTCGGCGTCATTCCGGTGCTGGACTACCTGATCGGCAAGGACCCTTCCAACCCGGACGAACAGGTACAGGTGCCTTCGCTCAGTCAGGAGCGTTTCTACACCGGGTCCCTGTTCTTGATGGGGTTCATTTGGTTGGGCGCCCTGTTTTTCGGTGGCTGGGTGTTCGTGAACAACGATTATTCCTGGCTGGGCAAGCTGGGCTGGATCGTATCCATGGGCACCGTGGGTGGCATCATCGCCATCAACCTGGGCCACGAGTTCGTGCACAAGGATCCCAAGCTGGAAAACTGGATGGGCGGTCTGCTGCTGTCGTCGGTGACCTATGCGGGCTTCAAGGTGGAGCACGTGCGCGGCCACCATGTGCATGTGTCCACGCCGGAGGACGCGTCTTCCTCACAGTACAATCAGGGGCTCTATGCGTTCCTGCCCCACGCGTTCAAGCACAACTTTCTGAACGCCTGGCGGCTGGAAAAGCAGTACCTGGAGCGCAAGGGTAAGAAAAACCTGAGCATCCACAATGAGCTGATCTGGTGGTACGGCATCTCGGCGCTGTTCGCGGTGGCCTTCGGCGTCCTGTTCGGCTGGCAGGGCGTGTTGTTCTTCTGCGCCCAGAGTTTCGTGGCCGCCTTCACCCTGGAAGTGATCAACTACGTCGAGCACTACGGTCTGCACCGTCGGGTCAAGGATAATGGCCGCTATGAGCGGGTGACGCCGGCGCACAGCTGGAACTCCAACTACCTGCTTACCAACCTGGCGCTGTTCCAGTTGCAGAGGCATAGCGACCACCACGCCTACGCCAAGCGCCGCTACCAGGTGCTGCGCCATTATGAAGAGAGCCCGCAGCTGCCCGGTGGTTACGCGGCCATGTACGTGCTGGCGCTGTTCCCGCCGCTGTGGAAGAAGGTGATGAACCCGCGGGTGGAAGCTTACTACCAGGGCGAGATGGACCAGCTGTTCCGCGACAGCCGCCGGGTGAACAACATCGCCTGATCCGGTATCGGGCCCCGGGGGGGGGAGATGTTGTAGGAGCGACTTTAGTCGCGATGCCGTCGGCACGGCCTTTGATCGCGACTGAAGTCGCTCCTACAGTCCTACGGCACTAGCCGGTTCCTATTGCTTCCAGAACAGGGGCGTGAACAGCACCAGGAAGGTGAAGATCTCCAGACGGCCGAGCAGCATCAGCAGGGTCATCATCCACTTGGCTTCCGGGGTGATGTTGGCGAAGCCGCCGCCCACCTGGCCGATGCCCACGCCCAGGTTGTTCATGGAGGCGGCCACGGCGCTCACCGCCGTGGTCAGGTCCATGCCGGTGACGGTGAACAGCAGGGTGAAGATCACCGCGATGGTGATGTAAACGCCGACGAATCCCCACACCGCCTGCAGTACCCGGTCGTTGACCACGTGCTTGCCGAAGCGCAGGGCGAACACCCCGTTCGGGTAGATCAGGCGGCGCAGCTCACGCAGGCTGTGGCGGGCGATCAGCGCGGCGCGTACCACCTTCATGCCCGCCGCCGTGGAGCCGGCGCAACCGCCGATGAAGCTGGTGAAGATCAGCAGGTAGGGAATGTAACCGGGCCAGGCGGCGGCGTTGGTGCTGGTCAGCCCGGTGCCGGTGCCGAAAGACGCTACCTGGAAGGCGGCGTGCCGGGCGGCCTGATCCGGGTGGTCGTGAATGTGGAAGAACATCAGGCCGATGCCCACCAGGGCGATGTACATCAGCATCAGCCCCATGAAGAAGCGGAATTCCGGGTCCTGCACATAGGTGAGCAGGGAGCGGCCGCGCCAGGCGGCGAAATGCAACGCGAAGTTCATGCCGCCGATCAGCATGAAGATCACCCCCACCCAGTCGATGGCGGCCTTGTCCCAGTACGCCATGGCGGCGTCGTGGGTGGAGAAGCCGCCGGTGGAGACGGTGCTGAAGCTGTGGCAGACGGCGTCGAACAGGCTCATGCCGGCGGCCCAGTAGGCCAGGGCGCAGGCCACGGTGATCGCCAGGTACACGTACCACAGTGCCTTGGCGGTTTCGGCGATGCGTGGGGTGAGCTTGGCCTCTTTCATGGGGCCGGGGATTTCCGCCTTGTAGAGCTGCATGCCACCGATGCCCAGCATCGGCAGGATCGCCACCGCCAGCACGATGACGCCCATGCCGCCCAGCCATTGCAGCTGCTGGCGGTAGAACAGCATCGATTTGGGCAACTCGTCGATGCCGGAAAGGATGGTGGCGCCGGTGGTGGTCAGGCCGGACACGGACTCGAACACGGCGTCGGTGAAGCCCACCGGCACGGCGTCGGAAATCAGCATGGGCAGGGCGCCGATCACCCCCAGCACCGACCAGAACAGGGTCACCACCAGGAAGCCGTCGCGGGCCTGCAGCTCGGCACGGTGGCGGAAGAACGGCAACCACAGCATCAGGCCGAGCAGCATGGAGATGGAAAACGAGGTCAGGAAGGGGCCTTCGCTGCCGTCGCCGTAATAGAACGCCACGGCTACCGGCGGCATCATGGTGAAGCTGAACACCACCAGCAGCAGGCCGAGGATTTTCGAGATCAGCGCGAAGTGCATCCCCGGCGTCCTAGAAGAAGGTGAACCCGACCTGGAACAGTTTTTCCACATCCCGGGTACGGCGTTTGTCGATCAGGAACAGAATCACGTGGTCGTTGGGCTCGATCACCAGATCGTCGTGGGCGATCAGTACCTTTTCGCCACGCACGATGGCGCCGATGGTGGTGCCCTCCGGCAGGTCGATGTCCTCGATGGCGCGGCCCACCACCTTGGAGGACTTGGCGTCGCCGTGGGCGATCGCCTCGATGGCTTCCGCCGCGCCACGCCGCAGGGAGTAGACGTTGACCACGTCGCCCCGGCGTACATGGGTGAGCAGGCTGCCGATGGTGGATTGCTGCGGTGAAATGGCGATGTCGATGTCGTGGCCCTGTACCAGATCCACGTAGGCCGGGTTGGCGATCAGTGTCATCACCTTGCGCGCGCCCAGGCGCTTGGCCAGCAGCGAGGCCATGATGTTGGCTTCGTCGTCGTTGGTGAGCGCGCAGAACACGTCGGTGTTCTCGATGTTGGCCTTGAGCAGCTCGTCGCGGTCGGTGCCGAGCCCCTGCAGCACCACGGTGTGGTTGAGCCGCTCGCCGAGCCACTCGGCGCGTTTCGGCGAGCGCTCGATGAGCTTGACGTTGTAGCGGTGCTGGATGCTCTTGGCCAGCCGGTAGCCGATGTTGCCGCCGCCGGCGATCAGGATGCGCTTGTAGTTGTGCTCCAGGCGGCGCAGCTCGCTCATCACCGCGCGGATGTCGTTCTTGGCGGCGATGAAGAACACCTCGTCGTCCGCCTCGATCACCGTGTTGCCTTCCGGGATGATCGGCCGGTTGCGGCGGAAGATGGCCGCCACCCGGGTGTCCACGTTGGGCATGTGCTTGCGAAGTTCGCGCAGCTCGTTGCCCACCAGCGGGCCGCCGTAGTAAGCACGCACCGCCACCAGCTGCACCCGGCCGGTGGCGAAGTTCACCACCTGCAGGGCGCCGGGGTGTTCGATCAGGCGCTTGATGTAGTCGGTGACCACCTGCTCCGGGCTGATGATCACGTCGATGGGGATGGCGCTTTCGTTGAACAGCTTGTCGGCGCGGCTGGTGTAGTAGGCGGTACGGATGCGGGCGATCTTGGTGGGGGTGCGGAACAGGGTGTAGGCCACCTGGCAGGCGACCATGTTCACTTCGTCGGAGTTGGTCACCGCGATCAGCATGTCGGCGTCTTCGGCGCCGGCGTCCTTGAGCACCCAGGGGTAGCAGCCCATCCCCTGCACGGTGCCGATGTCGAGGCGGTCGCCCAGTTCCCGCAGCCGTTCGCCGTCAATGTCGATGACGGTGATGTCGTTGCGTTCCCCCGCCAGGTTCTCCGCCAGGGTGCCGCCGACCTGGCCGGCCCCCAGAATGATGATCTTCATCGATCGCCTTCTTGTTCATCAGGTCCCGGCGCTTCGTGCTTGCGCAGGCAAGCCAGGTAAAAGCCGTCCGGCCCGTTCTCGCGGGGCAGCAGTTGCCAGCCCGCTTCCACCGCCGGCGCCGCGGGCGGCCGCTCGGTGAGGTCGGCGGCGTCCGGCGTGCGCGCCAGGAACGCCGCTACCTGGCGGTCGTTCTCCTCGCGCAGGACCGAACAGGTGGCGTACACCAGCCGGCCACCGGGCCGCAGAAGCGGCCATAGTGCATCCAGCATGCGCGCTTGTAAATCCACCAGCGGTGGCAGGTCGGCGCGACGCCGGTGCCATTTCACGTCCGGCTGGCGGCGCAGGATGCCGGTGGCGGAGCAGGGGGCGTCCAGCAGGATGGCGTCGAAGGGCTCGCCATCCCACCATTGCGATGGCTCGGCGGCATCGCCGACCCGGGGTTCGGCATCCACGCCGAGCCGTGCCAGGGTCTCGCGCACCCGCTCCAGGCGCGCCGGTACCTGGTCCAGGGCCACCACCCGGGCATCGGGGAAGGCTTCCAGAATCTGGCCGGTCTTGCCGCCGGGGGCGGCGCAGGCGTCCAGCACCCGCCCGCCGGGCGGCACCGCCAGGCATTCCGCCGGCAGTTGCGCCGCCTCGTCCTGCACCGAAAAAGCACCGGTGTCGAAGCCGGGCAGCGCCGTCACCGGCCGGGGCGGTGTCAGGTAGAGGCTCCAAGGCGCCAGCTCGCTGGGTCGGGCGCCCTCGCCCAGCGCCGCGCGGGCCTGGTCGCGGTCGTGCCGCCGACGGTTCACACGCAGGGTGAACGGCGGCGGCGTCAGGCTCGCCCGGGCCATGTCGTCGGCCTGCTCCGGCCAATCCTCCTGGAACTGCCGCCACAGCCAGTCCGGCAGGGAGCTGGCCACCGCCGGCGGGTAGCCGGCGAAGGCGGTGGCCGCGTCCAGGCGGCTGGCCTTGCGCAGCAGCGCGTTGGTCAGGCCGCTGGCCCAGCCGGCCTTGAGGCGCCGGCACAGCTCCGGGTAGGCGTTCACCACGGCGTGCTGGGGGCGCTCCGTGAACCACAGTTCGTAAAGCCCGCACAGCAGCGCCAGCCGTACCGGCTGCGCCTTGGCCTTGATCGGCTTATCGAGCTGGTCGTTGAGCCATTGATTGAGCGGGCGCAAATACCGGCACACGCCGAAGCACAGGTCGCGGGTCAGGCCGCCGGCGCTGCCGTCGGGAACGCCCCGGCGCAGTACTTCGCGCAGGCTGGCGCCATCGCCCTGGCCGGGCAGCACGCGGTTGAGGGCGCGTACCGCCGCCAGGCGGGGGTCCGGGCTTTCAGCCAAGGAAGGCTCCTGGTTGGAACAAGTCGGGATGGCCACGGCGGATTTCCGCCACGGTCAGGGGTTTCTTGCCGGGCAACTGCAGCCGGGTGAGGCGCACGGCGCCATCGCCGCAGGCCACGATCAGGCCCTCGTCGCTCACCGTGAGGATGCGCCCCGGCTCGGCGTCGTCCACGTCCCCGTGGGCTTCCTCGGCGTCCCACAGGCGCAGCGGCTGGCCGTCCAGCTCCACCCAGGCCACCGGCCAGGGGTTGAAGGCGCGCACCCGGTTAACGATGCCCCGGGCAGGCAGCCCGAAGTCCACCCGGGCGCCGGCCTTGCTCAGCTTGCTGGCGTAGGTCATGCCCTCGTCCGGCTGTGGTTCGGCGCGCTCGAGATAACCGGGCAGGTCGTCGAGCACGGTGCCCAGCAGCCGGGCGCCCTGGGCGGCGAGCCGGTCGTGCAGCTCGCCGCCGGTCTCCCGCTCGCCGATGGGCAGGGCCTCGCTGAGCAGCATGGGGCCGGTGTCCAGGCCGGCGTCCATCTTCATGATGGTGTTGCCGGTCTCGGCGTCGCCGGCCAGGATCGCCCACTGGATCGGCGCCGCGCCGCGCCAGCGCGGCAGCAGCGAGCCGTGCACGTTGACGCAGGCCAGGCGTGGCAGGTCGAGCACCGCCTGGGGGATGATCAGGCCGTAGGCCACCACGATCAGGGCGTCCAGCTCCAGCTCGGCGATTTGCCGCTGGATCGCCTCGTCCTTCAAGGATTCCGGTTGCCAGACCGGCAGGTCGTTGGCCAGCGCCAGCTTCTTCACCGGGCTCTGCACGACTTTCTTGCCGCGCCCGGCGCCCCGGTCGGGCTGGGTGAGCACGGCGGCGATGTCATGGGGACCGTCGATCAGGGCTTGCAGGCTGGCGGCGGCGAAATCCGGGGTGCCGGCGAACGCGATGCGCAGAGGTGAACTGCTCATCCGGCGTTCTGACGGTGGATTTTCTGAAGTTTCTTCTTGATCCGGTCGCGTTTGAGCCGCGACACGTAATCGACGAACAGCTTGCCGTCCAGATGATCGATCTCGTGCTGGATGCAGGTGGCCAGCAGGCCGTCGGTGACGATCTCGAAGGGTTCGCCGTTCCGGTCCAGGGCATTGATGCGCACCTTGGCCGGGCGCTCCACCTTCTCATAGAAGCCGGGTACCGACAGGCAGCCCTCCTCGTAGGGGGCCAGGTCCTCGGTGAGCGGGGTGATCTCCGGGTTGATGAACACCTGGGGCTGGTCCCGCTCCTCGGACACGTCGATCACCAGCACGCGCTGGTGCACGTTCACCTGGGTGGCCGCCAGACCGATCCCGGACGCGTCGTACATGGTCTCGATCATGTCGTCGATCAGTTTGCGAAGCGCGTCATCCACCTGCTCCACCGGTTTTGCTACGGTGCGGAGTCGTGGGTCGGGAAATTCCAATATCTCCAGCTTGGCCATGGGGCTCCTGCGTCTCTTCCAACTGCTTGCCAGCTACTTGTGAAGCTGCTTTAAATTTGGTTGCTAAATCTATGATCGCGTTGCTAATATCCGGTGACGACTGTGTTCGATCCGGGGGTGCGTCCGCCTTGTCGCGGATGCCGATAATCATAAAAGGAATCCGCTGATGATGAAATCGCTGCAGCGAATCCTGTGCCTGGGGGCACTGCTGCTGGCGTCGCTGGCCGCGGCCGACAGCATTCAGCTTCGTGACGGTCATCCCGACGTCTACTACGTCAAGAAGGGCGATACCCTCTGGGATATCAGCGCTCGCTTCCTCGAGAACCCCTGGCAGTGGCCGGAACTCTGGCACGACAACCCGGAGATCGACAACCCGCATTTGATCTACCCCGGCGATGAAATCCGCCTGCTCTGGCAGGATGGCGAGCCGCGCCTGGCCTTGCGCCGGGACGGCAACAGCCGCGCCAAGCTGCCCGATGGCACCATCAAGCTGAGCCCGCGCGCCCGGGAACTGGACCGCGACAGCGCCATCCCCGCCATTCCCATGAGCGCCATTCAGAGCTACCTCAAGGAAGCGCTGGTGGTGACCCGCGAGGAGATCACCTCCGCCCCCTATGTGGTGGGCGGCCAGGATCGCCGGGTGGTTTACGGCATGGGCGACACCGTCTACGCCCGCGACCCGGAGAACCAGTTCGAGAACGCCCCGCCCCGCTACGGCATCTACCGGGTGGGCGAGGAATACGTGGACCCGGAAACCGACGAGGTGCTGGGCTACGAGGCTCGCCAGATCGGCCTGGCCAGCATCACCGGCCACGAGGACGACATGGTGACCATGGAGGTGGTGCGCTCCTCCGAGGACATCCGCGTTGATGACCGGCTGTTCCCGCAACCGGACCGCCGGGTGCGCGCGGTGCTCTACCCCCACGCGCCGGACGAGAAGACCACCGGCCACATCATCCGCTTCTTCGACCGCATCAACAGCGTCGCCCGCAACGACGTGGTGGTGATCAACCTGGGCGAGCGCGAAGGCATGGAGGCCGGCCATGTGCTGGATATCTTCCAGCAGGGCGAACTGGTGCGCGACCGTCAGCGTGACGAAATGGTGCGCCTGCCGCGCACCCGTTCCGGCAGCATGGTGCTGTTCCGGGTCTACGAAAAAGTCAGCTACGGCCTGATCATGGAATCCCTCCGCCCGATCTACATGAAGGACATCGTGGAGAGCCCGGAGGGCAGTTACTGATACCGCGACTGACATCGCTTCAACCGGCGCACAAGGAGGTGCGCGATGGATGGACAACTCCGCCGGCTGGCCCTGAGCGCCGCCTTTTCCCCCGACTCCGCCCGGCTTGGCCGGGCGCTGCGTGAACTCAACCCGGACCGGGATGATCTGCTCCGCTTCGTGCCGCGCCTGAGCGCCGCTGGGCAGGCGCGCCTGCTCCGCAATCCCCGTGTCCTGATGCCGGTGCGCGACAGCCTGGCCGCCCACGGCTGGCGCTGGCTGGCCCTGGGCGACACCGATTACCCGCCGCTGCTGGCCGATCTGGACGACGCCCCCGGGGTGCTGGCGGTGCGCGGTGACCCCGCCGTCCTGAGCGCGCCGCAACTGGCCATGGTTGGCGCCCGTCACGCCTCGGCGGACGGGCTTGATAACGCCCATCGTTTCGCCCGCGCCCTGGCCGGTGCCGGCTTCACCATCACCAGCGGTCTGGCCCTGGGCGTGGACGGCGCCGCCCACCGGGGCGCGCTGGCGGCCCCGGGTCGTACCCTGGCGGTGCTTGGCTGCGGGCCGGACCGCATTTATCCCGCCCGTCACGGGGCTCTGGCCGAGGCCATTGTCGAGGGAGGCGGCGCGGTGATCACGGAATTCGCCCCCGGCGACGGTCCCCTGGCCCGCCACTTCCCCATGCGCAACCGGGTGATCAGCGGGCTCAGCCTGGCCACCATCGTGGTGGAGGCGGCGCCGCGCAGCGGCTCGCTGATCACCGCCCGCACCGCCGCCGAGCAGGGCCGGGAGGTGTTCGCCGTGCCCGGCTCCTTGCACAACCCGTTCAGCAAGGGCTGTCACCGGCTGCTGCGCGATGGCGCCAACTGGCTGGAAAGCGTGGAGGATGTGCTGCAAGCGTTCGGCGACTTCCGCCGCGTGATCGATGACAGCCCCGCCCTGAACACGGATCGGCCGGCGCTGCTCCGGCATTTCACCAGCGGCGTCAACGACCTGGACGCGTTGTGCCGGCGCAGCGGCCTGGGCATGGCGGAGCTGGCCGACCGCCTTGCCGAGCTGGAGCTGGAAGGCCACGTGAAGCGCGCCCGGGGTGGCTACGTGATCCACCGCTGAACTGGCGGCGCACCGGTTGCAGCGGGTATCCTCTCGCCGCATGAATCAGCATCTCGATACGGCCATCCGCATCCTGCGCGCCGGCGGCGTCATCGCCTATCCCACCGAGACCGTATACGGCCTGGGCTGTGATCCCTTTGACGAGGCCGCCGTGACGCGGCTGTTGGCGATCAAGGACCGGCCGGTGGCCAAGGGCCTGATCCTGCTGGCCGCGGATCTCGACCAACTGGACGGGCTGGTGACGCTGACCCCGGCCCAGCACCGCGAGCTGGCGTCGGTGTGGCCGGCGCCGGTGACTTACTTGCTGCCCGCCACCGAGCGGGTGCCGGCCTGGATTCGCGGCACCCACCACAAGGTGGCGGTGCGCGTGGGGCCCCACCCGGTGGCTCGTGCCCTGGCCCGGGGATTGGGCACGCCGCTGGTGTCCACCAGCGCCAACCGCGCCGGGCGCCCGGCGGCCCGCAACCGTTTTCTGGCGGCGCGCAACCTGGGCGCGGACGTGGATTTCGTGGTCACCGGCCAGTGCCACCCGCTGGCCCGCCCCTCCACCATCATCGACCTGGAAAGCGGCCGCGTGCTGCGTTAAGGAGCAAGCAACATGCAAGACGTTTCGCCGGATGCCGTGAAGGCCTGGCTGCTGGATCTGCAGGACCGCATCGTGGCGGAACTGGAGGCGGAAGACGGTGAGGGCCGCTTCATCGAGGACGCCTGGGACCGGGCCGAGGGCGGCGGCGGCCGCAGCCGGGTGCTGGCCGACGGTGCCGTGTTCGAAAAGGCCGGCGTGAACTTTTCCCATGTGTTCGGCGAGCGCCTGCCGCCGTCCGCCTCCGCCCACCGGCCGGAACTGGCGGGCCGATCGTTCCAGGCCATGGGCGTGTCCCTGGTGATCCACCCGCGCAACCCTTATGTGCCCACCAGTCACGCCAATGTGCGTTTCTTTATCGCCGAGAAGGAAGGCGAGGCGCCGGTATGGTGGTTCGGCGGCGGCTTCGACCTGACGCCCTTCTACGGCTACGAAGAGGACGCGGTGGCCTGGCACCGGGTGGCCCGGGACGCTTGCCAGCCGTTCGGCGAGGAGATCTATCCGGAGTTCAAGGCCTGGTGCGATGATTACTTCTTCATCAAGCACCGCGACGAGCCGCGCGGTGTCGGTGGCCTGTTCTTCGACGACTTCAACCGCCTCGGTTTCGAGGACAGCTTCGCGCTGACGCGCGGCATCGGCGATGCTTACATCCGCGCCTACCGGCCCATCGTGGCGCGCCGCAAGGCCACGCCCTTCGGCCAGCGCGAGCGGGATTTCCAGCTCTACCGGCGCGGTCGCTACGTGGAATTCAACCTGGTTTATGACCGGGGCACCCTGTTTGGCTTGCAGTCCGGCGGGCGCACCGAATCCATCCTTATGTCCCTGCCGCCCCTGGTGCGCTGGGATTACGACTGGCGACCGGAGGCGGGCACCCCGGAAGCCGAGCTGTATGAGAAATTCCTGATCCACCGGGAGTGGCTATGAGCGACCGCTACGCTGTGTTCGGCAACCCGGTGAGCCACTCGCGCTCGCCGGACATCCACCATGCCTTCGCCGCCCAGCGTGGCGAGGATCTGGTCTACGAACGCATCGAGGCGCCGGTGCATGGTTTCCCGGCGGCGTTGGCGGCCTTCTTCGACGGTGGCGGTCTCGGCGCCAACGTCACCGTGCCGTTCAAGGAACAAGCCCATGATCTGTGCGGCGAGCTCACCGGGCGGGCCCGCCAGGCCGGCGCGGTGAACACCCTGTGGCGCCGGGACGGCGTGCTGCACGGCGACAACACCGACGGCGCCGGCCTGGTGGCGGACCTGCGCGCCAACCAGGGCTGGGCCCTGGGCGGCAAGCGCCTGCTGGTGCTGGGCGCCGGCGGCGCGGTGCGCGGTGTGCTTGGCCCGCTGCTGGCCCAGGCCCCGGCGGAACTGGTGATCGCCAACCGCACCCTGGCCCGGGCGGAAACCCTGGTGGAACGGTTCGCCGGCCAGGGCGTGGCCCTGCATGCCAGCGCCCTGGATGCCCTGGAAAACCGTTTCGACGTTATCATCAACGCCATCTCCGCCGGTCTGCACGGTGACATGCCGGCCCTGCCGGATGGCCTGGTGGGCGACGCCACCGTGGCCTACGACATGGTCTACGGCGCCCGCCCCACCCCGTTCATGGAGTGGGCCGGGGCCGCCGGCGCGGCGGCGGTGCGCGATGGCCTGGGCATGCTGGTGGAACAGGCCGCCGAGGCGTTCCTGGTGTGGCGCGGCTGGCGACCGGACACGGCGCCGGTGCTGGCGTCGCTGCGCCGTGGCTGAAAGCCGGTTTTTTACAACTTTTGCCGTCCGCGCGCTGGCGGCGCCGCGGGCTTCGCGGTGAAATGCGCACACGGGCGCCGCTGAGCGCCCGATTTTTTGGGATTGGCCGGCGGCCTGTCCGTCCTGCCTTGCCCTTCCGCCTTGCGCCGCGCCGGCGGCGATTGCTTGCCCGTTTGTTGCTCGTGGAGGGACGCCATGCGTTCAGTGTTTCGTGCCCTGGTTCTGGCCGGCTGTCTGGCGCCGTCCCTGGGCCTGGCCAATACCTTCGGTTTTTCCTGGGATAACGACCTGTTTCTGGGGCAGGACAAGAACTACACCAATGGCGTGCGCCTGAGCTGGGTCGGCGATGGCCAGGCCGATTGCGAAAAGAACGGCGGTTTCACCTGTGGCGTGGCTCGCACCCTGGACCCGCTGCCCGGCGTGTCCGCCGCCGACGAGCGCCACGCGCTCACCGTGAGCCTGCAGCAAATCATGATCACGCCGTCGGACATCGAGCGCAAAACCCCCGATTACAATGATCTGCCCTATGTAGGCTACGCCAACCTGGAAGTCGGGCTGTTCAGTTGGGACCGCAAGAATCTGTTTGGCTACGGGCTGCGCGGTGGCGTGGTGGGGCCGGATTCGGGGGCCGAGAACAGCCAGAGGGTGGTGCACCGCATCACCGGCTCCAACGAGCCCCAGGGCTGGGACAACCAGCTCGGCCCGGACGCCGTCGGCGGCGCCTGGTTCCTGCATGCCCACCGGCTGCTGCGCAACACCGGCGACAATGGCTACCAGACAGAGCTCGGCACCGCCTGGGGCATCGACGCCAACAACTTCGACGGCAATGCCCAGGCCGGCGGTTTTATCCGCTTTGGCCGCAATCTGCCGGGCAATTTCATTCCCGATTACGCCGGCATCGGCACCGCCGGCTCCCTGGTCGGCCTGTTCGACAACCCGGGCTTCGGCTGGGAAGTGTTCCTGGGCGCCGCCGGCCAGTACAACGCCTACTCCTACATCGAGGAACACGCCGACCGCTACGACATCGAGACCCGGGATTTCACCGGCACCCTGATCACCGGGTTTGGCCTGCGCAACAGCGGGTTCAGCTTCACCCTGACGCTGCAGACCTCCACCTCGCCGATCCGCGACAGTAACGACCCGTTGAGCTTCGGCAACATGTCCTTCATGTGGGCGATCTGATTCACTGGCCCACCGGATTCACGCCACTCGCTGTAGGAGCGGCTTCAGCCGCGAAAGCTGCGCCTGGGCAGCGGCACGGCCCGATCGCGGCTGAAGCCGCTCCTACAGCGGCCACCGACGTCAGGGGTTCAGATACTGGTCCTTGAGCTTCACGTAGTTGCCGGCCACATAGGGCAGAAAGCGCACTTCCTGCTCGGTGAGCTCGCGCACCGGCCGAGCCGGGCGGCCCCGATACAGCCAGCCGGATTGCAGCCGCTTGCCCGGGCTCACCAGGCTGCCGGCGGCCAGCATCACGTCGCTCTCCACCACGGCGCCGTCCATGATCATGGTCTGCATGCCGATCATCACCCGGTCGCCCACGGTGCAGCCGTGCAGCATGGCCTGATGGCCGATGGTCACGTCGGCGCCGATCTCCAGCGGGAAGCCACCCGGATTGAACTCGGAAGCGTGTGTGATGTGCAGCACCGCGTTATCCTGGATGCTGGTGCGCGCGCCCACGCGGATGCGGTGCATGTCGCCGCGCACCACGGCTCCCGGCCACAGTGAGCAGTCGTCGCCCAGTGTCACGTCACCGATCACGGTGGCGGCCGGGTCCACGTAGACCCGCTCGCCGAGGTCCGGTGCCTTGTCTTCGAAGGGGCGAATCCCCATTTCGATACTCCTGAAGTTGCGTTTACCCGTTTATACCGAGAGGTCCCATGAGCCACAATCCGTTGATCGATTATCCGGATCTGCCGCCGTTTTCCGAGATTCGCCCCGAGCACGTCAAGCCGGCGGTGGAAACCCTGGTGGAGGCCGGTCGCGAACGCATCCGCCAGGTGCTGGCCAAGGGCGACTTCAGCTACCGCGCCCTGGAGCAGACCCTGGCCGAGGAGGATGATCGGCTGAGCAAGGCGTTCGGGCCGGTGGGGCACCTCAATGCCGTGGCCCAGAACGAGGCCCTGCGCGAAGCCTACAACGCCTGCCTGCCGCTGCTCAGCGAGTACGGCACCGAGGTGGGCCAGAACGCGGAACTGTTCGCCGCCTACCAGGCGCTGCGCGAAAGCGAGGAATTCCAGCGCCTCGACCCCGCCCGGCAAAAGGACATCGACAACACCCTGCGTGATTTCCGGCTGTCCGGCGTGGCGTTGTCCGGTGGGCAGAAAAAGCAGTACATGGAGAACGCCAAGCGCCTCTCCGAGCTCACCACCCGCTATGAGAACAACCTGTTGGACGCCACCCAGGCGTGGAAGAAGCACATCACCGATGAAAGCGAGCTGGACGGCGTGCCGGAAACTGCCCTGGCCGGCGCCGCCGACCGCGCCCGCGCCGAGGGCCTGGAGCAAGGCTGGCTGCTGACCCTGGACGTGCCGGTGTTCCTGGCGGTGATGAGCCACGCCCGCAACCGCGCCCTGCGCGAGGAAATGTACCGGGCCTTCACCACGCGAGCCTCCGACCAGGGCCCCCAGGCCGGTGAGTACGACAACGCCGCCATCATGGATGAGATCCTCAAGCTGCGTCATGAGCAGGCCAACCTGCTCGGTTTCGCCAACTACGCCGAGGAATCCCTGGCCACCAAGATGGCCCGGGACGTGGACGAGGTGATGGGCTTCCTGCACGACCTGGCGCGCCGCTCCAAGCCCCAGGCGGAAAAGGAACTGGCGGAGCTGAAGGCGTTCGCCGCTGAGCAGGGCGCCGACGATCTGCAACCCTGGGATCTGGGCTTTTGGAGCGAGCGGCTCCGCGAGGCCCGCTACGACCTCTCCGAGGAGGCGTTGCGGCCCTGGTTCCCGGCGGAAACCGTGATCGACGGCATGTTCCAGGTGGTCGGCAAGCTGTTCGGCATTCGCTTCCGCTCCCGGGACGACGTGGACACCTGGCACCCGGACGTGCGCTTCTACGAACTGGTGGACGATGACGGCACCGTGCGCGCCGCCTTCTACCTGGATATGTACGCGCGCACCGGCAAGCGCGGCGGCGCCTGGATGGACGACGCGCGCATCCGCCGGCGCCGGCTGGACGGCGCCCTGCAGACCCCGGTGGCCTACCTGACCTGCAACTTCGCGCCGCCGGCCGGCGGCAAGCCCGGCCTGCTCACCCATGATGAGGTGGTGACCCTGTTCCACGAGTTCGGCCACGGCCTGCACCACATGCTCACCGAACAGGACGTGCCGGGCATCTCCGGTATCAACGGCGTGGCCTGGGACGCGGTGGAGCTGCCCAGCCAGTTCCTGGAAAACTGGTGCTGGACCGAGGAGGGCCTGGCGCTGATCTCCGGTCACTACGAGACCGGCGAACCGCTGCCCAAGGACATGCTCGACAAGATGCTGGCGGCGAAAAATTTCCAGAGCGCCATGGGCATGATGCGGCAACTGGAATTCTCCCTGTTCGACATGCGGCTGCACGCCGAGTACCGGGAGGGGATGAGCATTCAGAAGGTGCTCGATGAAGTGCGCGAGGAGGTGTCGGTGGTCAAGCCGCCGGCGTTCAACCGCTTCCAGAACGGCTTCGCGCACATCTTCGCCGGTGGCTACGCGGCGGGCTATTACAGCTACAAATGGGCGGAGGTGCTGTCCTGCGACGCCTACTCCCGGTTCGAGGAAGAAGGGCCCTTCAACGCTGATACCGGCCGGGATTTCCGCGAGAAGATCCTGGCCCGGGGCGGCAGCCAGGAGCCCATGGAGTTGTTCGTGGCGTTCCGTGGCCGCGAACCCAGCGTCGAGCCGTTGCTGCGTCACAGCGGCATCGAAGGCTGAGCCGCACCATGAAACGTCAGTTCATCGCCGGCGCCGCCTGCCCGTCCTGCGGCGCCGTCGACCGTATTCAGCGCTGCAGCGAGGGCGACACCATCTGGATGGAATGCGTCGCCTGCGGCATGGTGCGCAATCTTGATGAGAAGCCGGCGGCCACCAACGCCAATGAACAGCCGGTGACCCTGCGAGGGCCGAAAACACCGAACTAGGGAGGAAGGACGATGACGCGACCCCGTGTCGATGACCCGCTGACCCTGCACCTGGGGCGCGAGGAACTGATCATCCGGCGGCGCTATGAGACGCTCAGTATCGTCAACGACTTCCTGATCGCCATCTGGTTTTTATTGGGCAGTGTTTTCTTTCTTTATCCGAGCCTGGAGAAGCCCGCGGCCTGGCTGTTCATCGTTGGCAGTTTCCAGTTCCTGATCCGGCCCACCCTGCGGCTGATCAGTCATATTCACCTGCAGCGGCTGCCGGAGAGCAGCTGGGAACGCTAGCGTCCTGGCCCGTGATCGCGGAGCGCCTGGCCGCGCCTACCGGATAAAACCGGTTTTCAGACCCGCCGTGGTGCGCGCCATTTCCCGGCGCAGCCAGGGCACCCGGTCCATGGCCGGGAACAGCGTGTCGCGCAGGGCCGGCACCAGGCGGCCATGGGACTGGAACGCCGGTGTCAGCCAGCGGCTCATGCGCTGGTAAAAGCGGATCCCGCCCCGCCGGGCGCGGTGATAGCGGGCCCAGACCCCGGGCCAGTCACTGCTGGCCGCCACCGCCGCCGCCAGCTCACGGGCGTCCAGCAGCGCCATGTTGGCGCCCTGGCCCAGTTGCGGGCTCATGGCGTGGGCGGCATCGCCCAGAAAGCCCAGCCGCCCGGCGCCCCAGCGGCGCATGATCACATCCCGATAGGTAGCCACCAGCAGGTCCGAGGGCGCGCTCAACCCTTCCAGCACCGGCGCCAGCCGGGGCCAGATTCGCAACGCCTGTTCCCGCCAGGCATTGAAATCCACCTCGCCGGCCCGCCAGCGTGTCAGTTCCGTGACCGGCAGGCTCCAGAAGAAGCTCACCAGATCCTGGTCCGGTGCCGCCGGCGAGCGCCCGGTGGGCAGCAGCCCGGCCATGGTGTGGGCGCCCTGGTAGCGCTGGCTGAGCCGGTCATGGTCCAGTTCCGCCACCATCGGCCGCATGGCCCAGATCGCGCCCCAGGGGTAGCGGCGGTCATAGCGCACCCAGGCCGGCGGGCGCAGCCGGCTGTGGCTGCCGTTGGCCACCAGCACCGCGTCGAAGGGGCGGCGCTCATGGTGCCCTTGCCGGTCCAGGTCCAGCCAGGCGCGGTCGTCGACGGGGGCCACGGCGAGCACCCGGGTGCCGGTGAGCCGCTCGTGGGGTTGCGCCTGAAGCGCCTCGTCCAGGGTGTGGCAGAGGCTGGCCCGGTGCACGCCGAGGCCCTCCATGCCGGGGGCCAGGCTTTGGTAGTGGACCCGCATCACGGTGCGGCCTTCCGGGGTGTCACCGAACAGGCCGTGGATCGGCGCGCCACGTTCGCGGATCGGACCCGCCAGGCCCATTTCCGTGAGCACGGCCAGGCCCGACGGCTGCAACAGCAGGCCGGCGCCCACCGGCGCGGGCGCCGGGGCCTGCTCGATCAGGGTGACGCGGTGGCCTTGGCGGGCCAGGAGACAGGCGCTGGCCAGGCCGGCGGTGCCGGCGCCGACCACGGCGATGGTTTGCGGCTTCATGGCGGCGTCAGTGCGGGGACCAGCTCATCTGGCTCAGTGAATACACGAAGAACCCGGCGCCGATCAGCGCCAGCACCATCAGCACCGTGGCGATGATGCCCAGCACCAGCCCGGCGGTGGTCTGGCCACGGCCCTCGGGGTCCATCTCGCCCCGGTTCATTGCGCCCAGATCCCGTGCCGCCAGGATCCAGGCCACGGTGCCGATCGGCGCGAACACCAGCATCCCCAGCAACCCCATGACCAGCACGGCGGTGCCCCGGTGCGGGCGCAGGGCGGTGTTGGTGGCGGCGGCGTGCGCCGTGGTGGTTGGCACCGGCGCCGCCGGACGCTCCACGAACGCCGCCGCCAGCATCAGGCCGGTCACCGAGACGCCCAGCACGAAGTGCACCGAGGACACCAGAAGGCCGTACATGTCCCAGCTGAAGGAGCCGCTGCCGGCCAGATCCATCAGCACGGTCATGGTGAAGACGATGAACACCGACTGCAGCAGCATCAGAATGCAGGCGATGATCACCAGCATCGCGGCCTTGGGCGCCCGTTTGTGGAAGACGATGCCCAGCACGATGCCCACCAGCGCGGGGATCACCAGGGGCAGGATGGCCGTTAGGCTGGAAAGCAGGGAGGACATGGCGTGAATCTCCTTGGCGGCTGAATCGCGGAAACATACCGGTCCCCATGGCGGTTGTCATGGAAGACCGCCACGGAATTCATAAACAAACCATAAAAAAGCCCCGCCGGAGCGGGGCTTTGGAGTGACGGCAACGAAGTAGCAACAACAAACGTAGCAACAACAAACTGGAGAAAACAGCGCAAGGCTTACTTTTCGACGAAAGCGCGCTCGATCACGTATTCGTGCATCTTGCCGCCTCGGGACTCCTGGAAGCCCCAGTCGTCGAGAATGGCGGTGAGGTCCTTGAGCATGGCCGGGCTGCCGCACAGCATGAAGCGGTCCTCGTCCAGATTCGGTTTCGGCAGGTTAAGATCCTCATAGATCTTGCCGGACGTCATCAGGTCGGTGAGCCGGCCCTTGTTGCGGTAGGGCTCGCGGGTCACCGTGGGGTAATACAGCAACTGGTCGCGGATGATCTCGCCGAAGAATTCGTTGTTCGGCAGCTCCTGCTCGATGATGTCCTTGTAGGCCAGCTCCGAGGTATAGCGCACCCCGTGGGTGAGGATCACCTGATCGAATTTCTCGTAGATCTCCGGGTCCTTGATGATGCTCATGAACGGCGCCAGGCCGGTGCCGGTGGACAGCAGCCACAGGCGCTTGCCGGGCAGAAGATGATCTGCCACCAGGGTGCCGGTGGGCTTGCGGCTCACGTAGATCTTGTCGCCGGGCTGGATCTTCTGCAGCTGGGAGGTGAGCGGGCCGTCCGGCACCTTGATGCTGAAGAACTCCAGCTCTTCCTCATAGTTGGCGCTGGCGATGGAGTAGGCGCGCAGCAACGGGCGACCGCCGTCCTGCTCCAGGCCGATCATGGTGAAGTGGCCGTTCTTGAACCGGAAACCCGGGTCACGGCTGGTGGTGAAGCTGAACAGCGTGTCATTCCAATGGTGCACGCTGGTGACGGTTTCAGTATTCAAATTTGACATAAGCTAATACGCTTTTATTCCGAAATCTCCAGTTGGCGAGAATGTAACCACTTCATGGATATCGGTAAAATGGGTAATTCCGATATTTCATATTGACAGCATCGATATCTAAATGTCAATGGTTCTCATTCATATGAACGGTGATCGCCATGCGCTACACCCTGCGCCAACTGGAAGTCTTCCTCGCCACCGCCCATTACGAGAATGTGAGCCGGGCGGCGGCCCAATTGAACATGTCCCAATCCGCCGCGTCGGGGGCGCTCAAGGAGCTGGAATCCCAGTTCGAGGTGAAACTGTTCGAGCGCGCCGGCAAGCGGTTGCGCCTGAATGAACTGGGACGTCAGCTCTGGCCCCGGGCGGAGGCCCTGATTGGACAGGCCCGGGAACTGGAAGCCGGCCTGTTGGCCCATCAGGAACTCGGGCAGCTCAAGGTGGGGGCCACCCTGACCATCGGCAACTATCTGGCGGTGAGCATCATGGCCCGCTATATGGCGGAACAGCCCGGCGCCCGGGTGCAACTGGAGGTGGCGAACACCAGCACCATTGTCGACCGAGTGCTGGGCTTCGATCTTGATCTGGGTCTGATCGAGGGTGAAATCAATCACCGCGATCTGGAATTACTGCCCTGGCGCGGTGACGACCTGGTGGTGTTCTGCTCGCCGGACCACCCGCTGGCGGCTCGGGGGCGCCTTGATGACCACGACCTGAAGGCGGCTACCTGGATCGTGCGCGAGCCCGGCTCCGGGACCCGCCAGACCTTCGAGCGCGGCATGCACGGCATCCTGCCGGATCTGAATCTGTTGTTGGAGCTGGAGCACACCGAAGCGATCAAGCGGGCGGTGGAAACCGGCCTGGGCATCAGTTGCCTGTCCCGGGTGTCTCTGCGTGAAGCGTTCCGGCGCGGTTCCCTGGTGCCGCTGGCGGTGCCGCACCGGGACTTCAGCCGGGAGTTCTACTTCGTGCTGCACCGCGATAAATACCGCAGCCCCGGGGTGGAGCGCTGGCTGGAATTGTGCCGGGCGTCGTCGGCGCCCGGCTAGCGCTAGAGGGGGCGGTAGCGGGCCCGGATCACTCCTTCCAGATCCTCCCAGGGGAGGGTGAATTCCGGCTGCCCCATGGAATAGGGCGCGATGCTGTAGACGTCGTAATGCAGGACCACGCCTGCCCGGGTGAGGCGGAAAGCGTCGGTTTGCTGGAACGGCCAGTCTTCCTGGAAGGTGCCGTCATCGGTGGGCGCTTCCTGCTCGAGCCACTGGCCGTGGGCCCGGCGGGCCGCTTCCCAGAAGGCGTCTTCCTGGCCGGCCTCGATCAGATTGCCCAGGGAGACCGGGCCATTGCTGGCCAGATCCCAGTTCAGCCATTGGGTGATGGGCATGCCGTGGGCGCCACCGGTGAACTCATAGCTGTTGATCGCCACGGTCACCAGGGTCCGCCAGCGGCCTATTTGTTTGGTGTTGCCGGATAACTCCCAGCCCTGACCGCCCTCGCCGGCGGTGCCGGCGGCGGTTGCCAGGAACTGCTCGGCGGCGGCCTCCAGGCTGTCCGGCGTGGCCGGGTCCTCGCTGTTGACCACCAACTGCGACGCCAGACGTTCGCGGATCGCCTGATTGAGCGCCGGCTGGCCGTCATAGAGCTCAAGCCGCGCATCGAACACCGGGCACTGGTCGCCCTCGCAGCCGTCCGGGCGCCGCTCCAGGGTTTCGGTATGGTGGGTCAGCTTTTCCGGGACCGGGCTACCGTTGCTCTGGTCCGCATCGTCCTGGCCCGCGTTAGTATCGTGATTTCCGTCGGACCCGCCGTCCGGGGCGCCGGTGGCCGGTTGCTCCGCCTGATCGGTGGCCGCGGGCCGTTCCGGTTTGGCGGAGGTGGCGTCGTTGCTATTGTCGCAGGCGGCCAGTGACAGCGTCAGGGCCGCCAGCGCGGAGATCACGAAGGGCGATTGCCCGGGCAGGCGCGGCATGGGAAGTCCCGTTGGTTCCATGGAAAAAAGCGGCGCGGTCGCAACCGCGCCGTAATGCGGGAGCATGCCCTGATTGCCGGTCGCCGGGCAAGTGGCCGGGTCAGTCCACCTTCTCGAAGTAGCCGAGGATGCGCAGCGCCGCCACCTTGCCGCCGCGGATATCCAGGTCGTCGCCGGCCAGGGCCGCCACCGCGCCCCGTTTGCCGGCGGCGATCGCCTTCCATACCGGCTCGCGGGTTTCCAGCACCGCCACGGTGTCCTCGTCCAGGCCTTCATGGACCACCGCCACGCCATGGCGGATTTCCAGGGTGAACGAGCGGCCGGAGTCGGCGAATTCGAAGCCCAGCTTCTCGTGCGCGTCCAGGGTTTCCTCGGCCTTCAGGAAGGCGGGCATGGCATTCAGGAAGTTATCGATCGGCAGGGTGGCGAGAAAGCCGTCCGGGCTTTCCGTGCGAAAGCCGGGATGCAGGCCCTCGGCGGCTTCCCGGGCGGCGGTGAAGTAGTAATTGCGCGCGTTGGGGTTGGATTCGGTTTCCGCCAGGCGGCGCAGCGCCCCGGCGCGCAGGTCGGCGACGTCCTGATCGTCCGGGCGCAGCACCCGCAGGTGATCGGTGAGTGCCAGCGCCCACTGGGCCTGGCCGCCCTGGAGCGCGTCGCGGGCACGGTCCAGCAGCGCGTCCTCACCACCGGCCAGTTCCGCCATATGGCGGGCCCGTTCGCCTTCCGCCAGAGGTTGCAAGGTGCTCGGGTTGCCGTCGAACCAGCCCAGATAGCCATCGAACACCGAGCGCACCGACCAGGCCACGTTGCCATAGAACGGCTGCAGCCACGGGTGCTTCGCCAGATGGGGCGGCAGATGCACGCGTTCCACGATCTGGTCCGGGGTCAGGCCCTGGTTCATGTAGCGCAGGGTCTGATCGTGCACGAACTGGATCGCATCCCGGTAGGCGGTGAGCGTATCGCGAATGGTGTCGGCGCCGGTGAGCGGACGGGTGTGGCTGGGCACCAGGTATTCGGCGCCCAGAGCGCGGATCTTGTCCAGGCTGTCGGCCCAACGGCGTACATCCCGGTAAGGGGTGCCGCGAATGGTGTAGAGATTGGGGAACGCCTGGTAGATGTTGTCGCCGGACAGCACCACTTTCTTGTCCGGCAGCCACACGAACAGCTGGTCGTTGGTTTCCCCTGGCGCGTGCACCAGCACCAGACGCAAACCGGCGATGGTCACTTCCCGGCGTTCGCCCACGGTGTGGTCCGGCGGCAGGGCGAACAGGGTGCTGTCCTCGTTGACGCCCAGGAAGGGGCCGATGCCGTCGTTGATGCGCTCGCCGTCCGGCAGATGGTGACCGAACATGCGCATGGAGCGGGTGGTGATGATCGGCCGGATTTGATTGACCACCCGGTTGATGTAATAGCCGGTGGTTTCATGGGCGTACACCGGTACCTCGCCGGCGGCGGCGAAGGCGCGCGCGCCGAACACATGGTCGGCGTGGTTGTGGGTGTAGATCAGCGCCTTGATCGGTTTATCGGTAATCTCGCGGAAGGCGGCCAGTACCCGCTTGCCCTCGTCCACGGTCTCCATGGTGTCGACGATGATGATGCCATCGTCGCCTTCCAGCATAATGGAATTGGCCAGACCATAGCCGATCGCCACGTAGACCCCGTCGGTGACTTTCACCACGCCCTGTTCGAACACCTGATTGTGCGCCCGCAGGGCATCCGGCGCCGGAGTCTCGGCGGGCTGGGGGTGGTCACCGCCGCAGGCGGCCAGCGTCGCCGTCAGCAGAAGAAAAAGGTATCGCATGGATTGTTATCCTTGTTGGGAAATCGACTTTCAGGCTAGCTCGACGCCGCTCGGGGCCGAAGGTCGCAAACGGCCAGTGGCAGGTGGCCGATGACCACCGCCACCACCGTGGCGGCCTGGCCGCTGGCGTTGCTGGACACCCTGGCCGCCGCCGGCGTGGACGCGCCGGCGCTGCTTCGCGAGGCGGGGCTGGAAGGCGAGGCCCTGGCGGCGGACCCGGGTGGCCGCGTGCCGGTGGCCGCCATGAGCCTGCTGTGGGCCGCCGCCGAGCGCCTTAGCGGCGATCCCGCCGTGGGCCTGCGGGTGGGCGCCCGGGCCCAGCCCATGCATCTGCGCATCCTCGGCCTGCTGGTGCAGACCGCCCCCACCCTGGACCGGGTGCTGGACCTGGTGGTGCGTTTCCAGGCACTGATCTCCACCAGCGTCACGGTGACCCGGGTGCACCGGCCCGGCGCCGTGGGCCTGGCGATCCAGGCCCGGCCCGGTGCGCCGGTGCACCCCTGCGCCCTGGATGCCTTCGTCGCCGCCCACGTGCGACATTTGCGGCGGTTGGCGCCGGGGGTCCGTATCACCGGGGTGGATCTGTGCCGTTCGGCGCCGGGGGACCCGGGCCCCTGGCGGGCGGCGTTCGGCGAGGTGGTGCGTTTCGGGCGGGAACGGGATGTTATCTGGCATCGTGCCGAGGGGTTGCGCGACCCGCTGCCGCTGGGCGATGCCGCTCTGTGCCGCCAGCACGAGACCCTGGCGGAGCAAGCGCTGGCGGAACTGGACCGGGCGCCGCCGTTGATTCAGACCCTGCGCGGGTTGCTGCGGGTGCGCCCGGACGCGCCGCCCTCCCTGGCGGAACTGGCGCGGGCGGTGAATCTGAGCGAGCGTTCCCTGCGCCGGCGCCTCTCGGAAGCGGGCAGTGGTTACCGCAAGCTGATCGAGGAGCAGCGCGCCGAACAGGCCGCCGTCTGGCTGCGTCAGGAGAAGCTGCCGGTGGCGGAAGTCGCCCGGCGGCTGGGCTTCTCCGATGCCAGTAATTTCGGCAAGGCTTTCAAGCGCTGGTACGGCATGGCGCCGGACCATTTTCGGCGATCTTGACCACAACCCCTTGTTTTTCAGTGTTTTGCACCCATGTAAGAAGGGCAAAGCCATAATAGAGGAGTCTTAGTGTCACATTCTCGGAGAGAACCGATGCGACCTTCCTATCTTCTGGCCACCGCGCTGATGCTGGCCACCACCGCCAATAGCTGGGCCCAGGACGCCACCGACGGCGTACCCAATATCAAGCAGCCGGACCAGGAGAATATCCAGACGCAAATGCGCGATACCTGGGAAACCATCAAGCAGTTTTCCGCCGATCAGAAAGATCAGGCCCTGGCCGCCCTGCGCCACGCCATGGACGCCCTGGACGAGGACATTGATCAGGCCAGCGAGCGGATTGATGAGAACTGGCAGGATATGTCCCAGGATGCCCGCCTGAAGAAGCAGGAAGCGCTCAGCGAACTCAAGGAACAGCGCGAGACGCTGCAGACCCGCTACCAGCAACTGGAAGCCTCTTCCGGGGATAACTGGGAAGCGGCCAAGGCCCGTTTCGGCGGCGCCTGGGAGTCCACCAAGAACGCCTGGTCCAAGCTGACCGCCCCGGATCCGGAACAAGACCGGAACTGAGCCCCGCCTAAACGTCCGCGAAATGCTCGCCGCCCCGCAACCACCGGCGCAGCAGACGATCCACCCGCCGCGGATAACGCGCCAGTAGCGCCGAGGCCACCTCTCGCGCCGGCGCCATCAAGGCTTCGTCACGCACCAGATCCGCGATCCGGAACGCCAGGTCGCCGGTCTGGCGCGTGCCCAGCCATTCCCCGGGACCGCGCAGTTTCAGGTCTTCCTCGGCGATCACGAAGCCATCGCTGGTGTCGCGCATCACCGCCAGGCGTTTCTTGGCGGTTTGCGACAATGGCGTGTCGTAGAGCAGCAGGCAGTAGCTCTGGTCGCCGCCCCGGCCCACCCGACCGCGTAGCTGGTGAAGCTGGGCCAGGCCCAGCCGTTCCGCGTTTTCCATTACCATCAGGGTGGCGTTGGGCACGTCCACCCCCACTTCAATGACGGTGGTGGCCACCAGCAGCTGCGCCTCGCCGCTGGCGAAGCGCGCCATCCGCTCCTGCTTTTCCTTCGCCTTCATGCGACCGTGCACCAGCTCCACGGTGAGGTCCGGCAATGCTTCGCGCAGATCCTCGAAGGTGACCTCGGCGGCGCGTGCCTGCAGTTCGTCGGATTCCTCGATCAGGGTGCACACCCAGTAGGCCTGGGTGCCGTCCCGGCAGGCGGCGCGAATACGCTCCACCACGGCGTCGCGGCGGCCGGCGGGCAGCGCCAGGGTCTGGATCGGCTTGCGCCCCGGCGGCATCTCGTCGATCACCGAGGTGTCCAGGTCGCCGTAGACGCTCATCGCCAGGGTGCGCGGAATCGGCGTGGCGGTGAGGGTGAGCTGGTGGGGCACCTGATTGTCGAAGCGGCCCTTCTCGCGCAGGGCCAGCCGTTGCTGCACGCCGAAGCGGTGCTGCTCGTCGATGATGATCAGCCCCAGCCGCTGGAACGCCACCGCGTCCTGGAACAGGGCATGGGTGCCCACCACCAGGGGCGCGCTGCCGTCGGCCAGGGCGGCCAGGGTTTCCCGGCGCGCCTTGGCGCCCACGCTGCCGGCCAGCCAGTGGACGTCGATGCCCAGGGGCGCCAGCCAGTGACGGAAGTTGTTCAGGTGCTGTTCAGCGAGCAGTTCGGTGGGCGCCATCAACGCCACCTGGTAGCCGGCTTCCATGGCCACCAAGGCGGCGGCGGCGGCCACCAGGGTCTTGCCGGACCCTACGTCGCCCTGGATCAGGCGCAACATGGGGTGGTCGCGGCGCAGGTCGGCGCGGATTTCGCCGATCACCCGTTGCTGGGCGCCGGTGAGCGGGAACGGCAGGCTTTCCAGAAGCTGGGCGGTGAGCCGCTCGCCTTCCAGGGGCGGGGCGGCCAGCGCCTTCTGCCCGGCCCGCTTGGCCAGCATGCCCA
The DNA here is from genome assembly GCF_016785095.1 of Alloalcanivorax marinus. Taxonomy (GTDB): domain Bacteria; phylum Pseudomonadota; class Gammaproteobacteria; order Pseudomonadales; family Alcanivoracaceae; genus Alloalcanivorax; species Alloalcanivorax marinus_A. Next base: position 39,829 of record NZ_JAEKJB010000011.1, read on the forward strand.
GTTGGTGGGCCACCATCTCCTCCATGACCAGCCGCTTCACCGCCGGGTGGTTGCCGTCCAGCAGCAGGTCCACCGGATCGTCCGGCTGCGGATGGTGCAGCTTGGTGAGCGCCTCGGCCAGGCCGGGCAGGCCGCTTTGATCAAGCAGCTCCCGGGGGATCAGTTCCTCCGGTTCGTGGCCGCGAAGCCATTGCAGCGCCTGGCCGGCCAGGTTGCGCAGCAGCTTCTGGCTGACGCCGTCGGTGGTCGGGTAGACCGGGGTCAGGGCTTTTTCCAGCGGCGGCAGGTCCGGGCCGGTCTGGTATTCCGGGTGGTAGAACTCCAGGCCGGCGGCACCGGGCCGTGGCTCGCCGTAGACGCGGATCGCCCGGCCCTTTTCCAGGTAATTCTTCTGGGCGGCGCTGAAATGGTAGAAGCGCAGCACCACCATACCGGTGCCGTCGGCGACCTTGCAAAGCAGCGAGCGGCGCTTGCCGAACACCACGTCGGCGGCCATCACCTCGCCCTCGATCACTACCCCCTGCTCCGGGCGCAGCGCGCCGATCGGCGTGATGCGGGTGCGGTCCTCGTAGCGGAACGGCAGGTGGAAGAGCACGTCTTCCAGAGTGTGCAGGCCGAGCTTGGCGAGCCGCTCCGCCGCTCGCGGACCCACCCCCTTGAAGCGGGTGATGTCGATATGGTCCGGAGTGGCGGCGGGTTCGCTCATGCCACGCCGGTCAGGCCGCCAGGCCCTCGCGGGGCACGGAGTGGCGCAGCACCTCGATGGCCTTGGGACGCGGGAAGCTGTCGCGCCAAACCAGGGCGATGGTGCGCGAGGGCACCGGTGGCGCGAACGGGCGCACCGCGAAGGTGGCCTTGTCGTAGCCGTGCTGGTGGAGCGCCGAGTTCGGCAACACCGTGATGCCCAGGCCGGAGGCGACCATGTGGCGCAGGGTCTCCAGGGAGCCGCCCTCGATCTGCACCAGATTGCGCTGGCGCTCGGAATCGATGGCCGGGCACAGCTCCAGCACCTGGTCGCGGAAGCAGTGGCCTTCGCCGAGCAGCAGCAGGGTTTCCTCCAGCAGTTGCTCCGGGCGGATCTGCTGTTGCTTGGTCCAGGGATGGTCGCCGGGCAGCAGCACCGAGAAGGATTCCTCGTACATCTTGGCGCGCACCAGACCGCCGCCGGAGAACGGCAGCGCCACGATGATGGCGTCCAGCTCACCACGGTCCAGCTTGCCGCGCAGCACGTGGGTGTAGTTCTCCTCGATGAACAGCGGCATTTCCGGCGCTTCCGCCCGCACTCGGGGTACCATGGTGGGGAACAGATAGGGCGCCACGGTGAAGATGGCGCCCACCCGCAGCGGCGAGCCGAGCTGGTCGCGCTGGCTCATGGCCATCTGTTCCAGCAGGTCGGCCTGCTCCAGCACCCGTTGGGCCTGGGCGACGATGGGGCCTGCCTGGGGGGTGACCACCACCTCCCGGGGGCGCCGTTCGAACAGCGGCATGCCGAGCTGCTCTTCCAGCTTTTTGATCGCCGCGCTGAGAGTCGGCTGGCTGACGTTGCACACCTGCGCCGCGTGGCCGAAATGGCGTTCGCGGGCAAGAGCGACCAGATAGCGAAGTTCTGTTAGGGTCATAATCGCAACAAGTATTTTCAATGAACCCCCATTCTGCCGGACTGACTCCCAATGAGCCATATTCTGATCGCCGGACTCGGTGACCTGGGCACCGGCCTGGCCGAGCGGCTGCTCGCCGACGGCCACCGGGTGAGCGGTATCCGCCGTGGCGGCGACGCCCCCGCCGGCGTGGATCTGTACAGCCAGGACCTGCTCGACGGCGCCCTCCTGTTGCCGCCGGATCGCGTTGACCTGGCGGTGGTCATCATGACGCCCTCGGAATACAGCGAGGAAGGTTATCTGAAGGCCTATGTGCGCGCGCCGCTGAACCTGCTCGACGGCCTGGCCGCCCGGCAGCCGCTGCCGCCGGTACTGTTCGTGTCCAGCACGGCGGTGTTCGGCGACCAGGACGGCGACGTGGACGAAACCACCCCGCCCCGGCCAAGCCGCTATAACGGCAAGGTGGTGCTGGCGGCGGAGCAGGAGATCAGCGCCCGCGCCCTGACCACGGTGGTGCGTTTCTCCGGTATTTACGGCCCTGGCCGCCTCCGCCTGCTGAGCAAGGTGGAAAAGCTGATGCGCGGTGAGGAGGCCCTGCCCGAGCCGGTATGGAGCAACCGTATCCACCGGGACGATTGCGTCGGCCTGCTGCACACCCTGGCGGGGCAATGGCTGGCCGGAGAGACGGTGCCGCCGCTGGTGGTGGGCACCGACGACCATCCCGCCCGTAATCTGGACGTTTACCAGTGGCTGGCGGAGTGCCTGGGCGGCGCGCTGCCGGTGCCGGCCACCCGGGCCACCGGCAAACGCTTGCACAGTCGCTTTATCGCCGAGGGCGGTTATACCCTGCGCTACCCGGACTACCGGGCCGGCTACCGGACCCTGCTGGAGGCGCGCTAACCGCGCCAATTCTGGGCCTGAGCCGCTCGCTGCTGTATCTTTAGCGCCCCCGGGCGCACTTGTGCCCGGCCTCGGAATCCGTAGAGTGTGCGCCTTCGAGGCGCCGAGGCGGCGCGCCCGCCCAAGGGGAGTGAAACATGACGATACCGGTAGCCGTGGTAATGGGGTCCCAATCCGACTGGGAGACCATGAAGGAGGCGTGCGACGCGCTCAGCCAGTTTGGCGTGGGCTGGAAGGCGGAGGTGGTGTCCGCTCACCGCACGCCCAAGCGCCTGGTGGAATTCGCCGAGAGCGCCGTGGACGAGGGTTACAAGGTGATCATCGCCGGCGCCGGCGGGGCCGCCCACCTGCCCGGCATGATCGCTTCCATGACGCCGCTGCCGGTGCTCGGCGTGCCGGTGAAGAGCCGGGCCTTGTCCGGCATGGACAGCCTGCTCTCCATTGTGCAGATGCCCAAGGGCGTGGCCGTGGGCACGCTGGCGATCGGCACCTCCGGGGCCTGGAACGCCGGCCTGCTGGCGGCGCAGATGCTGGGCAGCCAGGACGATGCCCTGCTCAAGCGCATCGCCGAGTGGAAAGCGTCCCGCGCCGATGAGGTGCTGGCGGACGCGAATCTGGGCCAGGAAAGCACGCGATGAACCGGGTGCTGGTACTCGGCGGCGGCCAGCTCGGCCTGATGATGGCCGAAGCCGCCGCCCGGCTCGGTCTGGTGGTGGATCGCTATGATCCGGAACGGGCGGTGCTGCTCCCCGGCACCTCCGATCTGGCGGTGCCGATCACCTGGGAAGAATGCATGGAGCGCTACCCGGTGATCACCGTGGAGCGGGAAGCCTTTCCGGACACTGGTCTGTCCGCGCGGCTTGCCGCCAGCGACCGTTGCGTGGCGCGCGGCGCCCTGGCCACCATCCCCGACCGCTTCGATCAGAAGTCCATGCTGGATCGTCTGGGCATTCCCACCGCTCCCTGGCGGCTGCTGGACCGGGTCGAGGACCTGTCGGCGGCGGTGGCGGAATTCGGCGGCGTGGTGGTCAAGGCGCGCAGCGGCGGCTATGACGGTCGCGGCACCTGGATCATCGGCGAAGGCGGCGACCTGGGCACGGTGCCCGCCGACGAGCTGGCCGGCCGCGCCATCGTCGAGAAAAAGATCCCGTTCCGCCGTGAGCTGTCCATCGTCGGCGCCCGCAACCCGGCTGGCGAGACCCTGTTTTACCCGCTTACCCGCAACTGGCACGTGGACGGTATCCTGCGCCTGAGCCTGGCGCCGGCGGTGGCCAGCGCCGCCCTTCAGCCCCACGCCGAGGACATCCTGCGGCGCATCATGGAAGAGCTGGACTACGCCGGCGTGATGGCGGTGGAGTTCTTCGAGCAGGATGGCGAGCTGCTGGTCAACGAGATCGCCCCCCGGGTGCACAATTCCGGCCACTGGACCCACGAAGGCGCGGACTGGTCCCAGTTCGACCTGCACGTCCACGCCCTGGCCGGCGTGCCCCTGCACGCGCTCAACGTGCATGGCCCCACCGCCATGGTGAATCTGATCGGCACGCCCTTCGATCAGGCCTGGCTGCAGCACCCCGGCGTGGTGCACTGGTACGGCAAGTCGGTGCGGCCCGGGCGCAAGCTGGGCCACGCCAATCTCACCGCCGACAGCCTGGATGGCCTGCGTCAGGGGCTGCGTGCCTGGGCGGATGTGCTGCCCGAGGGTTTCGAGAAGGTGCTGGATTCCGAGCTGTCGCTGGATCGCGGCTGAAGCGGAACCCCGAATGCCAAAAAACAACGCCCCGCAATGCGGGGCGTTGTCGTTCGTGGCCGGTGGAACCCGCCGGTTACGGAACGCAGGCGGCCATGGTCGACGGCCGGGTGGCCTGGACGGCGGCGGCGTCATCGCCGCTGGCGTTGGTAGAGAAGGCGCAGCCGAAAGTATCGGCGGCCACGTTGGTCGGATTCAGGAAGTCGTCGCCATCGGGCATGATCGAGTTCTGCTCCCAGTCGATCATGTCGTCGAAGGCGGTTTCCTGTTCTTCCAGGGTGTAGTCGCAATGGCCCGGTGAGCGGATCGCCCGTTGCACCAGCCAGCCGCCGTTGCCGTTGGCTTCCGCGCGCTCGCGGTAGAGCTGGCCGTGCCGGAAGGGCACGTACAGATCGCCCAGCCCCTGCAGGCTGACCACCGGAATACTGAATTCCCCGTTGATCACCGGAATCCAGCGCAGGCCATCGTCGCGCAGGCCATTGGCCGCCGGATTGCCCTCCACGCGCAGGATGGTGTCGTTGAACGCCTGCTCCTCGGTGGTCAGCGGCGGGAAGTTGTCGAACTGATAGGTGACCCCGGCGTTGCCGGTCAGGTTGCCGGTGAGGATGCCGTTGACGTCGCCGCCCCGGCCGCCGGTGCCCATCACCACGTTCCAGTAATAGGTGCGGAAGCCGGTATCGGCGATGGGACGCTGACCGCCGGACAGGTTACGCACCAGGGCCTGCATCTTCTCGCCTTCCTCGCTGAGCACGCCCAGGGTGCTGGTGGTGGGCACGCTGTCCCAGGCCACATCGTTGATGGCGGCCACGTCGAAGTTGGTGGCCGGAATCGCGGTCAGTGGCGGCGCCGCCGGGTTGACCATATGGGCGAAGTGCTGGGCGGCCATGGTGACCTGCGCCAGGTACTGGAACTCGAAGGTATCGCCGACCACGCCGCACATGGGCACGGCGCCGTTGTATTGCACCTTGTGGTTGGCGGTCTGGTAGGTCTCTTCCTCGATGGCCGCGGCGGTGACATGGCCGCCCATGGAACCGCCCATGATGTAGATCTTGGTGGGCGCCGCCAGGGTGCGGCCCTCGTCCTCGGCGATGTCGTTGAACGCCAGCGCCAGCTCGTTGGTGTCCTCCACGCCGGCGCGCACGTCGTAGTAGTTGGTGGAGTAGCTGGAGGCGGCCCAGGCATAGCCCTCGTCGAGCAGATGCTGGCGGATGCTCGGGTTGTTCACGGTCAGTTCCTCGCCCTCGCCGCGATAGCCGTGGGCGTACATCACCAGCATGCCGTTCCAGGTTTCAGGCACTTCGATGCGGTAGCCCGCGCCACTGGGCCGCACGCCCCACCAGCGGTCCGCGTTGTCGTGGCCGCTGACGCCGGTTTCGTCGAACGGCAGGCTGGCTTCGTTGACGCTGAAGGAGCGGCTGTCCTGGGCCCGCTGTGGTTCGGAGGGGGTGTCGGTATCGTTGTGATGATCGCTGTCACCGCCGCAGGCGGTCAGCAGGCCGGCGGCGAGCAGGCCGCACAGCAGGGTTGTCGTGCGTCTTCCGGAATTAAAATCCACGTTGGTTTCTCCCGTTGTTCTTAGTGTTATTGGTCTTTTTTGTTTATGTGTTTCGCTCTGCGAAATAGTCTTTCCGCAAAGGCGAGGGGCCAATATCGAGCCCGGTGGAACGGGGTGTCAAGGCAAAAGCCCCGCACAAGGCGGGGCGTCCTGAATGGTGGGAGGGGTGGGGTTTAGAAATCCACGCGCTGCATTACCAGGTCGGTGATCTGTACGGTACCCGCGGGGGTTTCGTCGAAGGCCAGTTCCACCGCATTCAGATCGGTGAAATCGACGCCGTCGAAAGCGGTGAGCGGGATATCCACGGCGTTGAGCGTGGTCTTCTGTGAACCATGGTTGCTGTCGTAGAAGGCGCGCCCCGGCGGGTAGAACAACCCGTCGCTGTAATCACTGGCCAGGGCTTCCACCCGGTTGCCGTCACGGTCCTCGAGAATCACGTGGAAGTCCTGGCCGCTTTCGTTGTCGGTGTCGCCATGGGAAATCCCCACGCGTACCGACAGCACCTGATAATCGGTGGCATCCAGGCCCAGCAGTTCCGAGCGGTAGGTGGCGCTGGTGTCCCAGGCCATGAACAGTTGCTCGGCGATGTTGAAGGTGGGCGTGGCCACGTCGCAGCCTTCGCCGGGTCGGCCGTTGGTCTGGCAGATACCGTAGGAGGAGAAGCCGTCGAACCACACCGAGCCACCCAGGTTGTTGGTGGTCAGGCTGGCCGGGTCCAGGGTGTCGTCGATCACCAGCCTTTCCGCCGACGGCGCGTGCACGCTCAGCAGGTAGCGGTCGTCGCACGGGCCCTGGCCATCCGGGCAGATGTCGCCGGGCACCGGCGTCTGGCCGTTCCAGTAGGCGCCGAATTCGGGTTCATGGCCGATGAAATAGCGGAAAAAGGAGGCGATGAAGAACAGCCCCTGGGCTTGCTGCAGTTCCGGGGTGTCGCGGCCATTGTCGGCGGCGTTCTCGCCGCACCAGGGGTCGTCGCCGTCGCTGTCCAGGATGGTCCAGTCGTCCGGGCGGCTGTCGGTGGTCCACACGGTATTGTAGTAGTTGTGGTTGGCGCCCATGGGGATCAGCTGGAACTTGGGATAGGGGTCGTTATCCACGGCGTAGCGGCTGGTGTCGTAGGCGAAGTTGCCCATCAGGTCTTCCACGTCGCCGTCACAGTAACCGGCCAGGGCGACGAAATTCACCCGGCTCACGGTCTGGGTGTTGTAGTCGGTGGGGGCCAGGGAGAACACCGCGGTGATGTTGTGCGGTTCCGGCTGGGCGCGATTGTAGAGCACCGTCTGGTTGACGCCCTCGCCACCCCGGGAGTGACCCATGATGCCGATCTCGCTCATATCGAGTTTGCCCATCAGGGCGTCCAGGCCCAGGCCGCCGGAGGCGTTGATGTCGCGGAACTCATCCAGGTGGCGCACCACCAGCATGGCGCGGGCCAGGGCGCCGGTGTCGCCATTGGACGGGCCGCTGTCATTGTCATTGATGTCGTTGGCGTCCACGGAGATCACCGCGTAGCCGTGGCTGGCCAGGTTCTCGGAAATGTACTCATAGCCCCGGAAGCTGGGGATCGGGTTCGCGCAATCGTCGTCGTCGATACCCCGGCCGTCATAGCAGGTGCCGTGGCGACCGTGCAGCAACAACACCACCGGGAAGGGGCCGTCGGCGTCCTCGGGGTACTGGATGTAGCCGTGAATGTCGGTTTCGTAGCTGTCGCCGTTTTTGTTGTCGTACACGGTCATGCGGCCGAAGTCGTACTCTTCCTCGGCCACGGTGTGACTGCCCATGGCGGCGGCATCGGCGGCGGTGGTGTTGGCGACCGGGTCCGGTTGTGTTTTCGGTGCCGGTGCTTCGCTGTAATCATCGTTGCTGTCGGAGTCACCTCCGCAGGCGCTCAGCACCAGGGCGGCGGATAAAACAAAGGTGCTCATTCCCTTGCTTCGAAGGGAGGACATTGAAATTGTCATGCTTTGTTCCCCGTCAATGAATTGGCAAAGGCCCAGAATCTGGACGGGGTACCAGGAGGCAAGTTGGGTGCCATTCCGCCGTTGATGTGCACGGATGTTTACGGCTTATTGGGACAAACCCCTTGATTTGACATGGGAATTATTCCGGTCGGGCATACCGGGCGGTATGGCGGAGAGGGAGGGCGGCGCGACGGACTGGCGCGCTCGGGTGGTCCATCCGTGTGCGGTGGCCATTAAAAAGGGGCATCACAATGATGCCCCTTGGTGCGTGCCGGAGTGACATTGTCACTTCCAGGGCGTGTCAGGCGATGTCCATGATCGCGTCCATCTCCACGCCGGCGCCCTTGGGCAGGGCCGCCACGCCGATGGCGGCGCGGGCCGGGTAGGGTTCCTGCAGGTAACTGGCCATCACCTCGTTGACCAGCGCGAAGTGGCTCAGGTCGGTGAGGTAGATGTTCAGTTTGACGATGTCGGTCAGGCCGCCGCCGGCGGCTTCGCAGACCGCCGTCAGGTTGTCGAACACACGGCGGATCTGCGCTTCCATATCGCCGTCCACCAGCTCCATGGTGGCCGGGTCCAGCGGGATCTGGCCGGAGAGGTAAACGGTGGAGCCGGCCTTGATGGCCTGGGAATAGGTGCCGATGGCGGCGGGCGCCCGATCGGTCTTGATCACGGAATGATTGGACATGATGACGTTTTCCCCATAAATAATGACGGCGCCGGGCCGGCGGCCTCAGGCGCTGATACGGTGAATCCTCACAACATTATCCAGCGTACGCAAACGTTTGATGATGCGCGCCAGATGAATGCGGTCCTTGACCGTGAGGGTGACATTGATGACCGACAGGGTCGGGTCCTTCTCGGCCATGTCGATGGTGTCGATGTTGGAGCCCAGCTCGGACACGCTGTTGGCCAGGGTGGCCAGCACGCCGCGCTTGTTGATCAGTTCGATGCGCAGGGCGGCGGTGAATTCCTGGGCCACCTCCTTGTCCCAGTCCAGCGCGATGCATTTCTCCGGGGCGCCGCGCATTTCCGAAAGCAGGTTCTTGCAGGTATCGCGGTGCACCACGATGCCCTTGCCGGCGCTCAGATGGCCGATGATGGTGTCGCCGGGCAGCGGGTAGCAACACTTGGCGTAGGTGACCATCAGGCCCTCGCTGCCACGGATCGCCAGTGGCCGGCGGTCGCTTTCGCCGCTGTCCTCCTCGGCGTCGTCCCGGGCGCCGGCCAGCTTGCGCGCCACCAGCGGCGCCAGCCGGTTGCCCATGCCGATGTCCTCGAGCAAATCGTTCACGGTGGCGTAGTTGTTGTCGGTGAGCTCGGTGGCCAGGGTCACATCGGACAGCCGCCCCAGCTCCATTTCATAGGCGCCCAGCGCCTTGTCCAGCAACCGGCGGCCCAGCTCGGCGGCGTCTTCCCGGCGCTGCTGCTTGAGGAAGTGGCGAATGTTGGAGCGCGCCTTGCCGGTGACCACGAAATTCAGCCAGCCCGGATTGGGGCTGGCGTTGGGGGCGGTGATGATCTTCACGGTCTGGCCGGATTCCAGCGGCGTGGACAGCGCCGCCAGCTTGCCGTCGATGCGCGCCGCCACGCAGCGGTTGCCCACCTTGGTGTGCACCGCGTAGGCGAAATCCACCGGCGTCGCCCCGGCGGGCAGCTCCTTGATGTCGCCCTTGGGGGTGAACACATAGGCTTCGTCCGGGAACAGGTCCACCTTGACGTTCTCGATGAACTCCATGGAATTGCCGGCTTTCTGCTGGATCTCCAACAGGCGCTGCATCCAGGACTGGGCGCGGGTGTGGGTGGGCGAGCCGGATTCGTCGCTGGCCTTGTACAGCCAGTGGGCGGCGATGCCGTTGTTGGCCATCGCTTCCATCTCCTCGGTGCGGATCTGGATCTCCAGCGGAATGCCGGAATGGGCCTTCAGGGTGGTGTGCAGCGATTGGTAGCCATTGGCCTTGGGGATCGCCACATAGTCCTTGAAGCGCCCGGGGATCGGGATGAAGTGGTTGTGCACCGCGCCCAGCACCCGGTAGCAGGTGTCCACCCGGTCGACGATGATGCGGAAACCGAACACGTCCATGATTTCCGAGAACGGCTTATGCTGTTCCTTCATCTTCTGGTAGATGCTGTACAGGTGCTTCTCGCGGCCCAGCACCCGCGCCTCGATGCCTTCTTCCTTGAGACTGTGCTCGATGCTCGCCTTGATCGAGGAAAGGATCTCCTTGCGGTTGCCCCGCGCCGACTGCACCGCCTTGCCGATCAGCCGGGCGCGCATCGGGTGGATGTTGTGGAACGCCAGGTCCTCGTACTCCACCCGCATGTTGTACATGCCCAGGCGGAAGGCGATGGGAGCGTAGATCTCCAGGGTCTCGGTGGCGATGCGGCGGCGCTTCTCCGGCTTCATCACATGCAGGGTGCGCATGTTGTGCAGCCGGTCGGCCAGCTTCACCAGGATCACGCGGATGTCGCGGGTCATGGCCAGCATCATCTTGCGCAGGTTCTCCGCCTGCTGCTCGGCCTTGGATTCGAACTTGATCTGGGCGATCTTGGAAACCCCGTCGACCAGTTCGGCGACCTCCTCGCTGAACTCCTCGGCCAGTTGCTCCTTGCTGTAGCCGGTGTCCTCGATCACGTCATGCAGCATGGCCGCCATCAGCGAGGCGTAGTCCATGTGCATATCCACCAGGATGTTGGCCACCGCCAGCGGATGGGTGATATAGGGGTCCCCGGTCCGCCGGTACTGGCCCTCGTGGGCTTTCTCGGCGAAATGGTAGGCGCGCACCACCTGATCGATCTGATCGTCCGTCAGGTAGCTGCGCAGCCGTTTTTGCAGGTTACGAATGGAGGGCAAGGGGCCTCGCCGTGCCGCCAGGGCGTTGGAAGTTAACGATCTTTCCTAGCTTAGGAGTGGCGTGACAATTTGTCTACGATGAGGCTCGTGAGTACTTGATAAGGTTGGAATTTCGCGGACGGGGCCGCAACGAAAAAGCCCGCCTCGAAGGGCGGGCTCGCTCGGACGGCGCCAGTGGCGGCGATTATTCGCCGAACGACTGGGTCAGCAGGGCCAGGTCATCGACCTCGGCGCCCTGATCGGCCATCGGGTTTTCCACCGAGTCGGCGGTCACGTGGCCCTCGGCGATCTCGCGCAGCGCCACCACGGTGGGCTTGTCGTTTTCCCAGGCTACCCGCGGCTCCTTGCCGCCGGTCTGCAGCTGGCGAGCGCGCCGGCTGGATACCAGGACCAGCTCGAAACGGTTGTCCAGTTTTTCCAGGCAGTCTTCTACGGTTACACGGGCCATGGAGGTTCTCCTGTTGCGGGAGCGGGATTTTACTGGGTTTCCGTGCCGGACAACAAGTCGGCGAGGATGGCCGCCTGGCGCACCGCCTGGCGGGTGGTCACCAGCCGGTTGGCCTCGACGATGCTGGCCATCTCGTGAAGGGCCCGCTCGAAGTTGTCGTTGACCACCAGATAATCGAATTCGGCGTAGTGGCTCATTTCCTCCCGGGCCCCGGCCAGGCGCTTCTCGATCACGTGGTCGTGGTCCGAGGCGCGCCCGCGCAGACGCTGGGCCAGGGTCTTCAGGCACGGCGGCAGGATGAACACGCTCACCGCCTCCGGCATCAGGTGGCGGATCTGGGCGGCGCCCTGCCAGTCGATCTCCAGCACCACGTCCTCGCCATCGCGCAGGGTGTCCGCCACCCAGTCGGCGCTGGTGCCGTACAGATTGCCGAACACCTCGGCGTGCTCCAGGAAGCGGCCCTCCTCGATCATGCGCACGAAGTGTTCGCGGCTGGTGAAGTGATAATTCACCCCCTCCACCTCGCCCTCCCGGCGTGGCCGGGTGGTGTGCGACACGGAAATCCGCAGGCGCGGCAGTTTTTCCACCAGCGCCGCCACCAGCGAGGTCTTGCCGGCGCCGGAAGGGGCCGACACGATATAGAGGTTGCCTTTGTCGGTCATGGGGGCGTCCTGTATTGCGGAGGGCGCGGCCGGGCCGCGAAAACCGGCATTATAGGGACAAAGGCCCGGTCCGTCATGGCCAGCGGCGCCGCGCCTCGCGGGGCTCGTAGAGGGGCGCGCCGGCAGGCTATATTGGCCTGCCCCCCCGTACCCGAACCGTGCCGATCGCCAGGAGACCCCATGCAGGACAGCCCGACGCCGGACAGCCCGATCACCGCCACCGTGGACTACCACCGCGACGGCGTGCAGCACGGCTTTCTCAAGCTGCCCCATTCCCATGACGAGTCCGCCTGGGGCAGCCTGATGATTCCGATCACCGTGGTGCGCAACGGAGAAGGCCCCACCGCCCTGCTCACCGGCGGCAACCACGGTGACGAGTACGAGGGCATCACCGCCCTGCTCAAGCTGGCCGGTCGCTTGCGCGCGGAACACATCACCGGACGCGTGATCATCGTGCCGATGATGAACCACCCCGCCGTGCTCAACGGCACCCGCACCTCGCCTATCGACAAAGGCAATCTGAACCGGGCCTTTCCCGGCAGTCCCACGGGCACCCTCACCGAGCGCATCGCCGACTATTTTACCCGCCACCTGGTGCCCCTGGCGGACCTGGTGCTGGACCTGCATTCCGGTGGGCGCACCCTGGACCTGCTGCCCTTCGCCGCCACCCACCGTCTGGACGACCTGGATCTGGCGCGGCGCTGCCTGGACGCGACCCTCGCCTTCGGCGCCCCCAACACCCTGCTGATGGCGGAACTGGAAGGCGACGCCCTGTTCGATACTGCCGTGGAACGCCAGGGCAAGGTGTTCGTCAGCACCGAACTGCGCGGCGGCGGCACCACCACTCCGGCCAGCGTCGCCCTGGCCGAGCGCGGCGTGGACAACCTGCTGCGCCACGCCGGAATTCTGCCCGGTGCCCCGGCGCCGGCGGACACGCGCCGGCTGGAGATCCCCGACGCCGCCCATTACCTGCAGACCGAGCACCGCGGGCTGCTGGAATTCACCGTGAACCTGGGGGACGCGGTGCGCGCCGGCGACCTGATCGCCCGGGTCCACGACCTGGAACGCACCGGCACCCCGCCGGCGGAATATCATGCTACCGTGAACGGCCTCCTGATCGGTCGCCGCCACCCCGCCCGCGTCAGCCCGGGCGACACCTTCGCCGTGCTGGCGGTGCCGCTGGAGCAATGACAATAACGACTTAACCGGAGAGCTCGGGACCCATGTCTTTTAAGGTTTATGAAGACCTCGGCCACGGCATCACCCGCATCGACACCGCCATGGTTCGCGAGGAGCTGGCGGCCTGTTACCTGATGCGTGGTGGCGAGGACTACGCCATCATCGAGACCGGCACCCATCACACCGTGCCGATCATCCTGGACCTGCTGGAACAGCGCGGTATTGATCGCGCCCGGGTCCGCTACGTGATCCCCACCCATGTGCACCTGGACCACGCCGGCGGCGTGGGTGGCCTGATGGCGGCATTGCCGGACGCCACTCTGCTGGTGCATCCGCGCGGTGCCCGGCACATGATTGATCCCGCGAAGCTGGTCGCCGGCGCCACCGCCGTCTATGGCGAAGCCGCGTTCAGGAAGATGTACGGCGAAATCCTGCCGGTGCCCGAGGCGCGAGTGCGTACCATGAACGATGGCGACGAAATCGACCTGGATGGCCGGCGCCTGGTATTCCTGGATACGCCCGGTCACGCCAAACACCACTTCTGCGTCCATGATCCGGCCTCCGCCGGCGTCTTCACCGGTGACACCTTCGGGCTTTCGTATCCTCCCCTGACCACGGAAAAAGGCCCCTTCATTCTGCCCACCACCACCCCGGTGCAGTTCGACCCGCCGGCGCTCAAGCATTCCATCGCCAGGCTGCTGGCGTTGAACCCGGAGCGCATGTACCTGACCCATTACGGCCCGGTGGAAGGCCCGCGGATTCTCGGCGAACGTCTGCGCGGCATGGTGGACGACTATGTGGATCTGGCGGAACGGGTGGCCGCCGACCACGGCGACGAGGAGCTTGAGCCGGCGCTGCGAACCGCCCTGCGCGGCTACCTGTTCCGGCGCGCCCGGGAACACGGCTGCGAGCAGGATGACGACCATCTGGATGCGATCCTGGGCATGGACGTGAAGCTCAACAGCCAGGGGCTGGCGGTGTGGCTGGAGGCGCGCAAGGCCGCCTGACGGCGCCGGCGGAATGGGCCGCCGCCCGGCGGCCCGTTCCCTCAGCCAACATGTTCGGGCAGGAACAGCACCAGCTCCGGCACGCTCATCAGCAGCGCCAGCACCAGTACGTCCATGAGCAGGAACCACAGCACGCCTTTGAAAATGGCGCCGGTGCTCACCAGGTTCCCGACCACGCTTTTTATCACGAAGATGTTCATGCCGATGGGAGGTGTCACCATGCCGATCTCCAGCAGCTTGGTCAGCACCACGCCGAACCAGATCAGGCTGAGCCCGACGCTGTCCACGATCGGCAGCACAATGGGCAGCGTCAGCAACATGGCGCCGATCGGCTCCAGGAACATGCCCAGCAGCAGGTAGATCAGCACGATGATCAGCAAAATGGCGAAGGTGCTGGCACCGGCGTCGATGACCATGGAAGAGAGATAGTCACCGGCGCCGGAAAGTGACAGGAAGCGGGTCAACAGGCTGGCGCCCATGGCGATGATCAGAATGGTACCCGTGGTAAGCAGCGTCTCCAGCACCGCGTCGCGCAAGCGTTGCCAGGTCAGGGTGCCTTTGCACAGCGCCACCGCGCAGGCCAGGGATGCACCCACGGCGCCGGCCTCGGTGGGCGTGAACAGGCCGGCGAACAGGCCGCCGAAAATGCCCAGCATGATCATCACCACCGGCCAGACCTCCCACAGCGCCTTGAGCCGCTCCTCGGTGGAAATGCGTTCGTCCGGCGCCGGCGCCAGCTCCGGGTTCAGCTTTACCCGCACGATGACCACGATGATGTAACCGAGCACCGTGAGCAGGCCAGCGGTGATGCCGCCGAGAAACAGCTTGGTGATCGGCTCCTGGGCGATGATGCCGTACAGGATCATGATGATGGACGGCGGCAGCAGCGCCCCCACGGTGCCGGCGATGGCCACCGTGCTGGTGGCCAGGCCCGGGTTGTAGCGGTGCTCGATCATCTCCGGCACCGCCACCCGACCCATGGCGGCGGAGCACGCCACCGAGGAACCGCACACGGCGGCGAACCCGGTGGTGCCGAAAATCGAGGCCACCGCCAGCCCGCCGGGTACTCTCGACAGCCATAATCGCGCGGCCCGGAACAGGCCCTGGGTAAGCTGAGCGTGGTAGCAGACGTAACCCAGCAACAGGAACATGGGCACCGAGCTGAGCACCCAGTTAGCGGAAAACTGATACGGAATCAGCCCCAGGGAGCCCCAGGCGATGCCCCAGCCCATCAAATACCAGAGGCCGCCGAAGGAAACGCCGATCAACGCCAGCCCCACGGGCATGCGCAAGGCGATCAGCACGAACAATACGGCGAGCCCGGACAGCCCGATCTGAACGTCACTCATGGCGGTCTCCCGGTGAGGCCGGCTTATCCGCGTGCACTTCCCGGGCAATGGCCCGTTCCTCGTCGCTCACCGTCAGGCCGCAACGGGCGCCGGTGAGATAGACGACGAACTTGTAGAGCAGCACCAGCACCATCAGGCCCAGCCCCAGGGGCAGCATGAAATAACCAGGCCAGGTAATGATGGTGGTGCCGCCTTCCACGAGGGAGGCGTTCATCTGATACTTGCCCACCGCCTCGGTCCAGGTCTTCACGGTCATGAACGACAGCACCACCGAGCAAACCGGCAGCAGCCAGTGGGCCAGATGACGCTGCAGCCGGCGCGGCAGACGCTCGGCGACCACTTCCACGGTAACGTGGGCATCCAGCTTTTCCGCGTAGGCCAGGGGCACGAAGGTGGCGATGATCATGTAGTAATTGGAGACATAGGTAATGGTGCCGGGAAGCGGCGCCGAGAACAGGTATCGCAGCACCACGTCGGCGGTGATGTGCAACATCATCAGGGCAATGGCGAACCCGCCCAGCAGAGTGGTGGCGCTGGTCAGGCGGGAAAGCCAACGTCCGAGCCGGTACATAGCAGTTCTCCTGAAAAAGAGCCGCGGCGTCAGTGGCCGGGGTCCACGCGCACGCTGGCGGTGGCCACGGTGGTGGTCGCGCCTTCCTGGTTCCGTAGCGCCAGGGAAAGGGTCACGCTGTCGCCGTCACGGTCGGTGACGTGCCCTTCCCCGGCGAGTACCTCGCCGATGTAGGCCGCCTGGCGGTTGCTATAGCGGAACGCGGTCAGCACGCCGCGATCACCGAGCCATTCCTCGATGATCTGGGTCAGCCAGTCCCCTTGAAGCGGCCCGTCGATAAGAAGCCCGGGGTGGCCTTCCTGCTCCCGGGTATAGGGCAGATCGTAGTGAATACGATGGGGGTTCCAGATTGCCGCGTTGTAGAGAAAAAGCTGAACGGTATCGGCCTTGAATTCACGACCGGGCAGCGTATCGCCTTCCTGAATTTTTGTTGTGGACATCATTCTTACCTCGCGATACGGGTCAGATATTCGGTGACCACCGGCTCGCCGGTACGGGTTTCGAAACGGTTCTCGAAGATCATGAAGATCAACGGACCGGAGCCGCCCTGTTTTTCGTACAGGTCGGCCAGCTTCTGGCGGCACACCAGCACCTCGCCGGCACGCGCCGGCCGATGCACCCGGTAATCGCTGCCGCCGGCCATGATCCTCTTGAGCGGCAGCTCGGGAATCAGCGGACTGTCCGGCTGCCGCCCGTCGGGCAGCAGCTCGTCCAGAGGAATCACCGGCATCATGGCACTGAAAAGAAACAGTAGCGGCGCCTCGTCGCCATCCAGGTAGCGACGTTGGCGTTGGCCCGTGGCCACCGCGTACTTCTTGATGTCACCGCGCGTGATTTCGAACTCGAACGGCGCTACCTCGGTGCCGATCAGAGCAACAAGCTCGTCGGTAAGAAGGGTCATGATGCGTTCCTATAGCCCGTGTTTTTCCACATCGACCTTGGAAAAAATTTCGTTCCAGTAAAGGTCCGCCAGATCCTGCTCGGTTTGCACGTCCTGAACCAGGCCGGTCCATTTCTCCAGCAGTTTCTGGAAATCGGCGATCAGTTGCTCACCGTTCTCGACCCCATAGCGGGAGCGGTAGTCCTCGGCGATGTGTTGCATGTCGTCCTTGATGAATGCACGGGTCTGATCGATCAGCGCCTGGTCGGCGTGGTGGATCGCCACTCCGCGTTCCTCGGCCTCGGCCAGAATCCGGTCTTCATGCTGGTGATAAATCCACGGCACGCCGGCGGAAAACTGGCTGGCCGCGCGCAGCATTACCTCGCGTTGTTCGGCGCTCAGGCTTTTCCAGGTGTCGGCGTTGATATTGGTGCCGGCGATAGGCATCGGGCCGCCGGGCACGTCCATGTTGATGTCGGTGACCACATCGGTAAGGCCGAAATTATGAATTTCCGGCGACGCCAGAACGATGCAGGACACCACGCCCTGGCTGAGCGCCTCGAACATTTCGTTGGCGGACATGGTCACCGGGGAGGCTCCCACGGACTCCGCCCAGCGGGACCAGTTGGAGGCGCCCACACGCAGCCGCTTGCCTACAAGGTCGGCCTTGGTCTCCACCGGTTCATTGCAGACCAGGCCATAGGAGGTGCCGCCGGTGCTCCCGGTGTAAACCTGATTCTGTTTCTTGAATTCCTGATTGCATTCCGGGCAGTGGAAGAAGGTGAACTCGGACAGTGCCCCCATGAAAATCATGCCCTCGCGGCCACGGGCCTGATCGCCCAGCAGGCCCACCAGCATGGACGCTTCCACCGCCACGTTACTGTGCGGGTACTCGGACGGGAAATAGGAAGTAAGCACGAAGCCGATATCGGCCATGCCATCGCGTACGCCCCCGGAGGTTTCCGCGAAGTTCAGCAGCGACATGGGGAACACGCGTACCTTCAGGTCGCCGTCGGAAAGCGTTTCCACCTGCTTGGCGTATTCCTTGGTCACGTCCACCACGAAGGAGCTGGGCGGGTGGCCGATGGCGTAACGCAGGGTGCGTGCTTCCACGCTGGTGGTCAGGCCGCTGAACAGAAGGGCGCCGGCCAGCATCGCGCCGGCCATGGATTTGATATTCATAATGTCACCTTTGAATTGTTGTTTAATGGTTCAGGATCGGGATTCAGATCACGCCGGCGTCACGAAGCCGGTCCAGCTCCTCTTCGGAGCGGCCCAGCCAGCCGGCATAAACGGCATCGTTGGATTCGCCGGTCACCGGCGCATGGGAGCCATGCTCGTTGGTCCCCAGCGACATCTTGATCGGGTTGCCAAATACCTCGAAACGCTGGCCCTTGTAGTCCACCGGAATCACCATGTCGCGTTCGCGCACATGGGGGTCGGCCACCACTTCGTCGATGGTCTTGATCGGTGACAGCGGAAAGCGCGACCCGGTCATCGCCTCCAGTTCCGCCTTGGTGTGGCTGGCACACCAGCGCTCCACCACCGGATGAACCCGGCGCTGGTAGATCTCGCTGTCAAAGCGCTTGGCCATGGTGTCGATCTCCGGATCGGTGATCAGATCCTCATCGCCGAACACCTGGCAGGCTTCGCGCCAGAACTTATCGGTATAGGCGCCGAAGAACACGTAACCGTCCTTGCAGGCGAAGCGGCCATAGGGCTTCACGAACGGATGACCGTTG
This sequence comes from Alloalcanivorax marinus, assembly GCF_016785095.1. Lineage (GTDB taxonomy): Bacteria > Pseudomonadota > Gammaproteobacteria > Pseudomonadales > Alcanivoracaceae > Alloalcanivorax > Alloalcanivorax marinus_A. The sequence goes on from NZ_JAEKJB010000011.1 coordinate 58,279, forward strand.
CCTTCCGGGATCGCCACCTTGCCGGTGGTGGTGTAGGTGACCAGGGCGTTTTCCGTCAGCGAGATAATGGAATCCTGCTGGGACACGTCCACATGCTGGCCATGGCCGTCGCGCTCCGCCTCGCGCAGCGCGCCCAGCGTGCCGATGGCGCCGTACAGGCCGGCGCTCAAATCGCCCAGCACCGTGCCCACGCGCATGGGCTCCTCGACGGTGCCGTTGATTGACCAGAGGCCGCCGGAAGCCTGGGCGCTGCTGTCGAACGCCGGCCGTGGCGCGTTCGGGCCGGTCTGGCCAAAGCCGCTGATGCTGGTCATCACGATGGCCGGATTGATCTCCTTGAGAGTCGCGTAACTCAGGCCCAGCTTATCCATGGTTCCAGGGCGGAAATTCTCAATCACGATATGGGCCTTGCGCACCATATCGAAGAAAAGCTCGCGGCCTTCCGTGGCCTTGAGATCGAGGCTTATCGCCATCTTGTTTCTATTGTATTGAGCAAAGAAGCCGCTGATGGCTTCATCATCTCCGCCGAGGGCCGGTGGAAATTCGCGGGTGAGATCCGGGTCCTTTGGATGCTCGATCTTGATAACGGTGGCGCCCATGTCGGCCAGCAACATGGCGCAATAGGGGCCGGCGACCACGCGCGTCAGGTCGAGGATAATGACGCCTTTAAGGGCGCCTTTCGCCGCCGGTGGCAGGCCTGTGCGTTCAGTCATCTGTCCTCCAGATTTGTTGTCGTATTGTCGCGCCGGGCTCAGGCCGCCCCGTGGCGAGCCCGCCAGGCGCGCGCCACCCGTGACGCCGTCTCCCGCCCGAGCCGCTGGTCCACGAAGGCGCCGGCGGCGACCACGCCGCCCAGGTCGGCGCCGGTATCCAGGCCCATGCCCTCGAACAGGTAAATCAGATCCTCCGTGGCCACGTTGCCGGTGGCGCCGGGGGAATAAGGGCAACCGCCCAGCCCGGAAACCGAGCTGTCGAAAACGCGGATACCTCCCTCGAGCGCGGCCACGCAATTCGCCGTGGCCATGCCCCAGGTGTCATGAAAATGAGCGGCGAGCCGGGCAACCGGCATTTCCATGGCGCAGGCCGATACCAGATCGCGCACGCCGGTGGGCACGCCCGCGCCGATGGTGTCGCCCAGGCTCACTTCGTAGCAGCCCATTTGGTACAACCGCGTGGCGGTACGAACCACATCCGCGATCGGGATAGGTCCGCTATATGGACATCCCAGCACACAGGAGACATAACCGCGCACCGCGACGCCGTTCTCCTTCGCGGCGGCCAGCACCGGCTCGAAGCGGGCCAGGCTCTCGTCGATGGAGCAATTGATGTTGCGCTGGTTGAACGCCTCGGAGGCGGCGGTGAATACCGCCACCTCCCGGCAGCCGCTCTCAAGCGCCATGGCCATGCCCCGCTCGTTGGGGACCAGCACGCTGAAGGTCACATCGCCGTCGCCGGGCAGTTTCTCCAGCACGGTGTCGGTGCCAGCCATTTGCGGCACCCAGCGCGGCGACACAAAAGCGCCCGCCTCGATATGGCGCAGGCCGGCGTCCGCCAGGCGCCGGATCAGCTCCGCGCGCACCTCGGGGGCCAGGGTGCGGGCTTCATTCTGCAGCCCGTCCCGCGCGCCCACCTCCACCAGTCGTACGGCGGTAACGCTCATTGGCCGCGCAGCGCCTTGAGCAATGCCTCGGCGCGGTCGGAACGCACGTCATGGTCCTGGACCATTTGCCGCACCAGTTGGTCGACTTCCTCGCCACGGGCACCGGCGGACAAGGCGATATTGCGGGCGTGCAGCGCCATGTGGCCGCGCTGAATGCCTTCGGTGGCGAGCGCCCGCAGCGCACCCAGGTTTTGCGCCAGCCCCACCGCCACCGCGATTTCGGCCAGTTCCTGGGAGGTTTGGACGCCGAGAATCCGCAGAGCAAGGCGGGCCAGGGGGTGGGTTTTGGTGGCGCCGCCCACCAGGCCAACAGGCATCGGCATCTCGATGGTGCCGACCAGATGGCCGTCGCGGTCCTTCTCCCAGGTGGTCAGCGAGCCATAGTGACCGTCGCGACAGGCGTAGGCATGGGCGCCGGCTTCCACCGCGCGCCAGTCATTGCCGGTGGCGACGATCAGCGGGTCGATCCCGTTCATGATGCCCTTGTTATGGGTCGCCGCCCGGTAAGGGTCGATCGCCGCGAAGGTATAGGCGTCGATGATACGGTCGATGACGTCCGTGCCACTAAACGCATCTGTTTCAAAGTGTTCGGGTGCCACGCGGACCTGTGCCCGCGCCAGCCGCAGGTCCGCCAGGTTGGACAGAATGCGCAGTCGCACGGTGCCACCGGTGATTTCCTCGATCAGCGGCGCCACCGCCTCGGCCATGGTGTTAACGGTATTGGCGCCCATCGCATCGCGCACGTCCACCACCAGGTGGGCCACCACCATCGGGCCCCTCGGGCTGTCCATGAAGGTGTGCACCTCCAGATCCCGGCAGCCACCGCCGAGCTTGTTGAGCAACTGGTCCTTGGTGTTGGCCAGCTCGATCAGGCGCGCCTTGTTGCGCAGCAGGCTCAAGCGCGCGTTGGCCGGGTCCTGGAGCCCGACGATCTGGATCTGGGCACGCATCAAGGGCGCGCTGCTGGAGGTCAGGAAGCCACCCGCCGGCCGGGCCAGCTTGGCCATGAAGGAGGCGGCGGCGACCACGGAGGGTTCTTCCACGGCCATGGGGATCAGCACGTCACGGCCGTTGACCATGAAATTGCCCGCCAGGCCGAGAGGCAGCTCGAATTTGCCAAGCACGTTCTCGATCATGCCATCGGCGATTTCGATCGGCAGGGCGCCATCGTCGCGGAGCAGCGCGGTTTCCTCGTCGCTCAGTTCAAGGTGGCGGGCCACGAAATCGACGCGTTCCGACGGTGAGAGATTACGAAAACCGGGGAGCTGGGAACTGGAACTCACTGAATACCCCTTTTCTGGGACGGTTTTTGTTAGGAGCGCGTGTCGCCGCGCAAGGTTGTGCTCTAACATATCGGCGCCTGTACCCATGAAAAAGGTACAGTTAGGGCAAACAGTGGGAGCCAACCGTGTCCATACCGATGCAGCGCCAGACCCGGGCCCAGCGGATCGCCTCCGATATCGCCGGGCAGATCGCCGAGGGCATACTGCGGCGCGGCGACAAACTGCCGTCCTTGCGCGAATACATGCGCCTGCACGGCTATTCCAAGAACACCGTGATCACCGCCTATGAGTACCTGGCGGCGGAGGGACTGGTGGAAGCGCGTCACGGTCGAGGGTTCTTTGTCCGGGGGGCGCCTCGTCCACCGGACGACGAGACCCAGCCGCCGCCCTACGCCCGTGCCCTGGACACCATCTGGATGATGCGCCAGCAACTGGTGCGCGAGCCGGGCCACTCCCACCTCGGCGAAGGCTTCCCGCCGGTGGACTGGCTCATGGATATGCGTCTGGACAAATTTCACCGCCAGGTGGTGCGTGGCGGCGTTACCACCCTGTTCCGCTATGGCAACCGCTTTGGCAACGCCAGCCTGCGCGAGCAACTGGTAAAAAAGATCGCCAGCTATGGCATCAACGCCCTGCCCCAGCAGATCCTCACCACCTTCGGCGCCAACCACGCCATGGATCTCATCCTGCGGCGCTTCACGCGGCCCGGCGACGCGGTACTGGTGGAAAATCCCGGCTACTACCCCCTGTTCGGCAAGCTCCAGCTCAGCGGCGCGCGCATGCTCTCGGTGCCCCGCGAAGTGGACGGCCCCGACCTCGAACAACTGGAGCGCCTGCTGATCCGCGAGCGACCGGCGCTGTTCTTCATGCAGTCCGTGGGCCACAACCCCACCGGCACCGATCTCTCCGAGCACAAAGCGCGCCGCCTCCTGACCCTGGCGGAACGCCACGACCTGATCATCGTCGAAAACGACGCCATGGCCGACTTCAAACTGAACTCGGCCACCAAGCTCTCCGCCCTCGACCAGCTCGGCCGCACCCTCTACCTGGGCAGCTTCTCCAAGCCCATCTCCGCCGCCCTGCGGGTCGGTTTCATCGCCGGCGGCGAAGCCCTGATCTCCGAGCTGGCGGATATAAAAATGCTCATGCACATCGGCGGCGCCGAATACGCCGAACGCACCGTGGACGTGATCCTGAGAGAGGGAAATTATCTGCGCCATCTCTCCCGGCTCCAGGAGCGATTGCGCGCCGCCACCGCCACCGGGTTACGGGTGCTGGACGAACTGGGCGCGGACGTGTTCTGCCGACCGGAGCAGAGCCTGTACCTGTGGGCCCGCTTCCCCGGCATCGAGGACGCCAACGAATTGACCCGTCGCTGCCTGAAGCGGGGCGTGATGCTCGCCCCCGGCTCGATTTTCTCCGCGACCCGCGACCTGGTGGTGCCCTGGACCCGCCTTAACGTCGCCTACCTGGACGACCCCGCCTTCCGCGCCAGCCTGCAAGGCTGAGCTGACCCGGCGAATCCTCCCGATAAAAAAGGCGGCAGGGTGGAGCGACTACCTCCCTGTAAACTGAGTTGGGGGCGCAAGGCTGCCTTGGGCGTCACTCGATATTCTGAATCTGCTTGTCGCAAGAAAGAGTAAATAACAATAGAATCAGATGGTTACGAGGAGTGATATTCGTAATATTGAGTCTTGCCCACCAATCTGCCCACCACTTGGCTGAAGGCTACCCGGGCCGCTTCGATCGCACTGCTTGTGACAGTAGGTCCTCGATGATGCGGTTCTTGGACTGCTTCCGGGCTTTCTCAAGCTGTCGGAGGTGCTGCCTGGCCTCGTCGCTCAGGGAGAAGTATACCTGCTTCTTGGCCTTCTCGGACTCGCGGTACTTCTTCTGTGACCAGGTCTTGCGCATCTTGGTTATGAAGAGTTCTTGGAGATCTCCACTGTGTCTGTAGAGATGATCGAGGAAGCCAAGAACGTAGATATGCTTGTCCTTGGTGTCTTGCGAATGCCAACAGTCGAACGTAAGGCCGCGCTGTTGCGAAAGGTTGGCCTTCGCAAGGTATTCCAGGGCCCAGTTAAGCTGCTCTTCGTCTTTTCCGTTAAGCCACTTGGTCTTGCGCCAGGATAGCTGACTCCTCTCCCATTTCTGCTGTATCGCATGAAGTTGATTCCGCTTCTTGTGCACTCGAATAGGCCAAGCGTCAATTGTCGCAATCGCAATATCGTAACGCTGTCTGGGCAGCGCCTTCGCAGGGTTGGGGATATAGGGAGTGGGGCTTTGGATCAGGTAATGCGGTGTTGGATCGTCAATGGGTGTGGTGGAAACCACGTCTCTCAATTCATTGAGGAGCCAAACCAATTGCCGATGGCGACTGGTTGATATCCAGTCAAGTTCAGTTTTGGGAAGGCAATACGCCTCGTCCCATGCCTCTGCGATAGTGCGAAGTATATCCGGGTCACCACCATGGAGGTATAAATCTTCAGCGATAGTGTCGGTGCTTTTTATCTTAGAAGAAGCTGGCAAGTAAGGTGACTGGTTAGCAGACAGGTACGCATGCAAACAGTGCTTTTGTCGCCTGCTGAATTGGGGTAGCACTGGTTTATCAACACCATGGATAGGCATAGTTGTGTCTACATGTAGAAATTATTGTATGAATTAAAGAGTAATCTCAGAAAGAATTTATCTGTTAATCTCGGGTAAAGCAAATGCAGCTGTGCGTTCGCGTATGCGCTGCATTTACCCACTTAAACTGCTACTGGAATGGCAGTTTCCATCAGAAACCTTAACAGGTTTCGACGGCCACACTGATGGTCTCGTGTTTAAGCAACTGTTTGGAGAGCTTTGGGGTCTGAGTGACTCTGTTAGAGGAGGAGGGGCAGATTGCTCCGGGGCATTGGAACCTGATTCAACCTAGGAGTGCTGTAGTGGCCGGCAGCCAACTGTTCATGCCCAGAGGGGAGGCTCCATGAGCCGGTAATAGTTATGCATAACCACTAGGGGTTTTTAATTTCATATACCGAAATGAAATATGCTGGTTGTTCACTGTAGATCTCCAGAAGGGGCTCCTCTGCTCAGCAGTCTCTGAGGTGCGCTCAAAAAATACACTGTAGCCAGCTTCTATGAAGTCCATGAATCATAGGAGCGATTCAGTGCGTAAACGCAATATCCACAACGCCAATCTCACCCTTCATCATTCCGGCCCTTGGGAAGGGTACGACGTCCAACTGCAGCATGGGCCGTTGTTCATTCCCTACCTGGAAAGGATCCACGAGACGATGATGCGGGCCATCAATAGCCAAGGCCGGACCATGGCGGTGCGCTTGGATCTATCTTTACCCGTCGATGGGTACTTTCGCTCGGGTGACTTGATCGGGCGGTTCATCCAGTCCCTGAGAGCCCAGATAGACGCGGATATGGCCCGACGTAAACGAGAAGGGCGCACGGCGCCGCGCTGTCGTCTTGAGTACGTCTCTGCCAGGGAACAGGCAGGATCGTATCGGCATCATTTCCATATGGGTCTGTTCCTCAACGGCGATTGCTATCGGGGTCTTGGGGAAATGCCGACGGGCGGAGGCGGCGGATCATTCGACCCCGATGTCCTGATGGACTCGAACGCCACCATGGCGGATAGCCTGGCCAAACGTATTGTAATGGCCTGGGCGCGAGCATTGGGCCGGAGCATGGAGCAGACGGCAGGTTTGGTCCATTTCTCGGACGGTGGAGTCTACTGGATCAAGCGCGGGTCACCGCTCAGCGATAGCCAGTGTGCGGGCCTATTCAACCGGCTGAGCTACTTGGCGAAGGAGAGTACCAAGCAATTCGGACATGGAGGAAGGAACCTTCGGTATAGCCGCCCGTAGATGAACGTTTCGTGGGTATTTGTTTACCGGGGTGGCGTATCTCATGAGCAGAAGGAGTCCTCTCATGAGAATTATGCGTTTAACCGAAGTTATTCAGACCACCGGGCTGGCCCGCTCATCCATCTACAACCGGATGAATGAGGGGAGTTTTCCCCGGCCAGTATCCCTAGGGGCCAGATCCGTGGGCTGGGTATCTGATGAGGTCCAGGATTGGGTAGAGGCGCGAATTCAGGAACGGGATGAGTTGTAGGCGGTTGGAACCGGCCGGAGGGCTTCCCTCCGGCCAGCGCAGCTTGGGGACCTCTTTAGGAAAACGTTACCAGCGCTTGCCGGCGATCCAGGCGACGACGACCTTGGAGATCCTGGAGCCGTAGCGGGCGGCCGTGTCCACGACGAAATCGTTCAGGAATTCGCGGACGTGGAAGAGGCCCGCGCCGATCTTCTCGGCCAGGTAGTCCAGAATGCCGGTTTCGGAGGCGGCGATGGTCTCATCGGACACGTTCTCCTCCTTGGCCTCGCGGACCAGGGAGGCCTTCTTGTCATTGGGCAGAACGGCAACGATGGTGCTCACCAGCAGATCCAGGTTGTAGTTCTCCTCGGCGGACACCGCCACCAACTGGGTGCCCGCCAGGTCAAATTCCCGGGCGATGTGCTGCTTCTTGACCTCCAGGTTGTGTTTTTGCTGCCCGCTGGGTTGACGGCGGCTCACGTCCCACTCCCGGCACGGCTCGATCTTGTCGGCCTGGGTGATGACGAACACCACCGGGCATTTGTCTTCATGGGGCCGGATCGCGGTGCGGTAGGCTTGCACCGAGGAGGCGTAGGCGCGGTCGTCGGCCTTGATGGCCCAGAGGATCAGGTCCAGTTCAGGGGCCAGCCGCTGATAGAGCTCGATGTACTCCTTATCCCGCTCCAGGTTCTCCCCCACACCGGGTACATCCACCAGGATCAGGCCGCCGCCTTCGTCATCGGTGACCAGCACTTCCTGGGGGTTGCGGGTGCAGGCGGCCACATCACTGACCTCGGCGATCTCGCGGCCAAAGAGCGCGTTGCACAGGCTGGATTTGCCCACCCCGGTGACACCGAACACCCCGATCTTGGGGGTATAGGTGCGGATGCGTTTGATTTCCCGTTGGATGAATTCCCGGATCTCTCTCTTGTGGCGGATATCCTGCGTGTCCGACTGCGTGTCCTGGTTGTCGTCCGGCAGGTCGGTGGCGTTATGCTCGTCCATTGTTCGATTCCCTCTTCGACTAGTAGAAAGCGTTGATTGGCGGAATGCCGAGGCCGAATCCCCTTGCAGTGCGCAAGGGGACGGCCAGGGGGGGGTTAGCGGAAATTCAAGGTATAGCGGCTACTGAAGGTCTCGCCGGTGCCGTCCACCTCGAAGGCGAAGTCGAGTTGCACCGAGGCGTTGACGTTCTCCACCAGCAGGCTGAAGGTCCGCGTCTCGCCGGCTTCGACGGTGTCGTCGCTGACCAGACCGGAGAAGCGCGGGTTGAGGCCCGGTGGCAGGGTGCCGCTGAGGCGGGTGACCTGGACGTTGCGCAGGGTGTAGCTGCGGCCCTTGGCCTCCAGGCGGAAGCGGGCCAGCTCGATGGTCCCGCAGGAACCGCTGCAGGTACGGTTGATGGTGCTACTGCTGCTGTAGGGCAGGCCCACGTTGAACCATCGCGGCGGATCGAAGGCGTCCCCTTCGTCGTACTGCTCCATGGCTAAATCGGGTTCCAGGGCGGTAATGCGAACCGTATCCTCCTGGCTGGTCTTCTCGCCGTCGTTGACCGTCAGCTTGATGACGTAGTCCCCGGCCTGGTCCGGCGTGAGAGACGGCCGCACCGTGGTCGCGTCCACCAGTGTCACGGCGCTGCCGGTGGGCAGGCTGCTCGTCGACCAGGCGTAGCTCAGCGCATCGCCTTCCGGGTCGTAGGAGCCGCTACCATCCAGTTCCACGCGGTTACCGGTGTAGACGGTCTGATTCGGTCCGGCATCGGCCACCGGCGCGTTGTTGACGGTCTCCGCGACGACCTGAACGCGGTCGCCGGCGCTGTCCAGCTCGCCATCGTTGACCACCAGCTCCAACACATAGGTGCCGTCCAGGTCCGGTGTGAACGACGGCGATGCCGTGGTCGCATTCACCAACGCGGTGGTGCTGCCATCGGGACGGGACACGAACCGCCAATGGTAGGTCAGAGCATCGCCGTTGGCGTCGGAGCTGGCGGAGCCGTCCAGCGTCACCAGCGTGCCGGTCAGGGCGTTCACATCGCGGCCGGCATCCGCCATCGGCGCGGCATTGGCCTCGGCGGCCACCACCGTCACACGGTCCTCGGTGCTGTCCAGCTCGCCATCGCCGACGATCAAGCCCACCACATAGGTGCCCGGCAGGTCGGCGGTGAAGTTGGGGGCCGGTGCGACCTCATCGGACAGCATCGCCGCGCTGCCGTCGGGCGTGGAAATGAAGCGCCAGCGATAGGACAGAGAATCGCCATCCGGGTCGCTGCTGCCGCTGCCATCCAGCAGCACGATATCGCCTTCCACCACCGACTGGTCCGGGCCGGCATCGGCCACCGGTTTGACGTTGGCCCGGGTCACGGTGACCGTCACCGTGGCCGGCACACTGTCCAGCTCACCGTCGTTGACCACCAGCTCCAGCACAAAAGTGCCGGCCTGATCGGCGATGAATTCCGGCGTTACCCCGTTGGCGCGCGTCAGGGTCGCGCCGCTGCCGGCGGGCCGGCTGACGAACCGCCACTGGAAAAACAGTTCGTCGTCGTTGGCGTCGGAGCTGGCGGAACCGTCGAGGTGCACGGTCGCGCCCTCGATCACTTCCTGATCATCGCCGGCGTCGGCCACCGGCGCGGCGTTGCGCTCGGTGGCGGTAACGGTCACCCGGGCCGCTTCGCTGGTCGCCTCCTCATCGCTCACCACCAGGCTGATGACGTAGCTGCCCGGTAGGTCCGCCTGGAACGTCGGCGCGACCGTGTCCTCGCCCTGCAAGGCGGCCTGGCTGCCGTCCGGCAAGGAAACGAACCGCCACTGGTAGGTCAGCAAGTCGCCGTCGGCGTCGGAGCTGGCCGCTCCGTCCAAGGTGACACTGTCACCGGCGACCACGGTCTGATCGTTGCCCGCGTCGGCCACCGGCACGGCGTTGGCCGCCGCCACGGTCACCACCACATTGTCTGGCGCGCTGTCGTCGCTGCCGTCGTTGACGATCAGCTCGACCACATAATCGCCGGCCTGGTCCGCCTCGAAGCTGGGGCGGGCGGTGTCGACACCGGTGAGCGCTGCGGTGCTGCCGGCCGGGCGGGAGACGAAGCGCCATTGATAGGACAGCTCGTCGTTATCCGCGTCGGTGCTGGCGGCGCCGTCCAGGGTTACCGTACTGCCCGCCACGGTGTTCTGGTCCGCGCCAGCATTGGCCACGGGCGCGCTGTTGGCGGTGGTGGCGGTGATTACCACCTCGTCGGCATCGCTCTCGGTCAAGCCGTCGTTGACCACCAGGGCGAGGCGGTACTCACCGTCCAGATCCGGGGTAAAGGAGGGCTCAACGCTCGCCGCGTCTTGCAGCTCGGCGCCGCTTCCCGCCGGCGTGGCCACGAAAGACCATTGGTAGGTCAAAGGGTCGCCATCGGCATCGCTGCTGGACCGGCCATCGAGTCGGACAAGGTCGCCGGTAGCGACATTCTGGTCCGGGCCGGCATCGGCCACCGGCGCGCTGTTCTGGATGGAGGCCGTGACCGCGACGGAGGCTGGCTCGCTGTCCAGCTCGCCGTCGCTCACCACCAGCGTGGCCACATAGCGCCCGGCCGCATCCGCCTGAAAGCGGGGCTTGGGGCTGGTGGTGTCGGACAGATTGGCGGTGCTGCCGTCGGGCAGCGTAGCCAGTTCCCACTGGTAGCTAAGGGCATCACCGTCAGCGTCGCGGCTACCGCTGCCATCCAGAATGACGGTGTCGCCCACCTTGACGTTCTGGGCGGGCCCAACCTGGGCCACCGGCGCGGTATTGCCGGAGTTTGGTTCACCGGGCTCCACGGCGGGCGAATCCGAGCCGCCTCCACCGCCACAACCACTCAAGATAAGGCCGGCGAGCACGCCGTAACCGATCCTTCGAATCATGGTTCTTACTCCATTTTGTATTGGGTCTGGGTGCTCCGTCGTGGCGTGGGCCAATCATCCCCAGCGCACCGCTCCTGCTGGCGGAGCGGGCTGGATCTCGAAGCAATGGGTGATGCTCTGGACTGAGCGATGGTTCACATTCCCCGTACTCGGAAAGTATGGTTTAAGTGAACATATGTGGTCAAGATAGACCATACGACAGAGGTAAAGCGTTGCCGTAGCTTGGGAGGGCTGATCATCATCGAGGCCCCCCAATGGCAGGTTTTCACGAGCGTTTGAAAGCGGCCCGGCAAGCGCTGGGCATGACCCAGGAAGCCCTGGCCGAAGAGCTGAACGTCACCAAGGCGTCGGTATCGGCCTGGGAGAACGACCGCGAGAAGCCAGGCTTCCGGCTGCTCTCCAAGATCCGTGACGTTTTGGGCGTGTCACTGGACGACCTGGTGTGCGGTGCCGAGACGGACGCGGCGCCGGCGAAGGATCCCCAGCGTGTGGCCCGTAACGACGACGAAGCCGCCTTGCTGAAGGCCTACCGCAAATTGCCGGCCAAGCGCCGCCAGGCACTGCTGAATCTGCTGGGTTAAGAGGAGGGGCCGGACAACGCCGACCGTGTGAAAGGGCCCGGAAAAGGCCTACTTCGGCGGAACAACCGGCGCGGGGCCGCCATCGTCCTGGAAAAAGTCTTCCAGCAAATCCTGAATCACCAGATCGGCTTCTTCTTCGGAAGGCAGTTGCCCACCGTTCAGGATCAGGTGATAGCCCAGCAGCTCCCCGAACGCCGAGACCACCTCATACTCGAAAACGCCTTCCGGCTGGGCCTGTCGCGGCCAGCGGTGGCGGCTCAGCGCCCAGATCCGATCCAAGTACCGGCTGCTCCGCACGATCAACTCAATGCGACCGGCTTTCCAGAGCGCCAGAACATGCTCCCGCCGTTGGGGGTTACGTGTCGAGGTCAGCAGACCCTCGAACAGAAAGGCTCCCCACACAGGCGCGATGGTGAGGGGGAGCTCCTTGCTCTCCAGATCCCGAGCCCGCCCAGCCTGGCGGTAGGGGGTGAAATCATCAGGGGGCATCTTTTTCTCCTTCCAATGCGATTCCCGGTGGCGCCTGGTGCCACCGGGAGTCCTTCCTGTCCATTCGGGTCAGGCCACCAATAGCGGGGCCTGCTCCAAGGCTTTTTGTTTTAGAGCGGCACCCTGGCCGAACCAGACGGAGTCCAGGCAGTGGCCAGCGCTGCGCGCCCGTTGCTTTTATGAAGAGCCTGCACCGATGCCATGGCCCTTTCATTGGCCCGAATGCGCGATCGGCCCTGCGGCCCTTGGAACAGCCGATGCAAAACGTCTTCGCCTGGGCGGGGCTGAACCGACACGATAGCGCTGGCTGACGACAGATAGTGGCGCACGGCCCATGCAGGCCATTTGCTCCACGAGATGGCTCATGAACATTCTCCTTGTAAACGGCATAAAAGCACCCGCGCCAGGCAGGCGGGGCGATGAGAGGAAGAAAAAAGGAAGGGGAAGGAAGGTGGGCCAGTCAGACCCAGCCGCGCCGGGAAAGGCTCTCCCAGCCGGATTGAGATACGATCAAATGATCCAACACCCGCACGTCGATCAGCTTCAGGGCCTTTACTAAGAGGTCGGTCACCTCCCGATCCGCCTGGGACGGCTCGCTATGACCGGACGGGTGATTATGGGCCAAGATCACTGAGGCAGCGTTATATTCAAGCGCCTTCTGCACCACGACGCGGGGATGAACAGTGGTGCCATCGACCGTACCGAAGAACAAGCGCTCGAAGCTCAAGACCTGATGCTTGTTGTTCAGGAACAGCACAGCGAAGTGCTCATTCTTTTCATTAGCCAACGCCATCTGCAGGAACCGGGCGGCGTCTTCCGGATTGGTTAAGGCATCGCCGCGCACCAGGCTTTCCTGAAGGATGGCGGCAGCGGTTCGCACAATGGCCTCCGGCGTGATCGGCCCGAAGGCCTGGTACAGGCCCTTCTCGCTTTTCACGAAGGTGGTTTCGCAATGGCACATGGGAATCTCCAGAAACAAAAAAGCCCGCATAAGCGGGCTGATGGGGAATAGAAGGGAGGAGGCTTTACTGCGGTTCGACGCTGAACCGGTATCCGCACTCCAGACATTCGAGGGTGTTCAGTACGGTCTCGCCGATCAGGTCACCGACGGCCGCACCGGCGGTACCTCCGGCAAAGGCGCCACCGAGCGCGCCGATGACGGCGCCGGCTGGCCCCGCTACGGAACCGACGGTAACGCCGATCCGGGCGCTGGAGCCTGCCGCTGCCAGGCCGCTGGCTGCGCCCGCAGCAGCCCCCAGGGCGCTGCAGACCTGTCGGGCGGGATGGTGTTCAGGGTGCCGCTCGCACTGGCAGCATGGGCAAGTAACGTTCAATGTGCCTCCAGGAGTAGATGAATTGAGGATAGACACGGAGAGCCCGGCTATTGGGCGGGTGATATGTATCTGAAAGTTTGTTGAGTGGCGTTTCGTTTATTGCGTTTTTCGATTGTTTCGAATAAGTTGTCGATATCGGACGGATATCCATCAACCAGAGGTGCTCATGAATACCGCGTCGGACCACAGCAAGCTTCCAGATCCCCAGGCCGCGGATTTGGCGCGTGAGAGCTCCGCCGCTTTGGCGAAGCTGCTGAAAGATCACCCCCGGCAGGACCGTGCCCGGGTCCGTATGGACGACACGGATTTGGTGCTGCCACGGCACGCCCTAGAGTTGTTACGGAATCTTCTGACCGAAATGGCCCAGGGTAACGCGGTCACCATCATGCCGGTGCACGCGGAGTTGACCACTCAGGAAGCTGCCAACCTGTTGAACGTGTCCCGGCCGCATTTGGTCAAGTTGCTGGAAGACGGGGAAATCCCCTTTAGTAAAGTGGGAACGCACCGTCGTATCCGCTTTCAGGATGTCATGGAATATCGAACAGCCCGCAACTCGGAAAGCGAAGCGGCCCTGCAGGCGCTGGCGGACCAGGCTCAAGAACACGATATGGGGTACTGATGCGCTTTTCGGTCATCTACGATGCCTGCGTTCTGTATCCGGCGCCGCTGCGTGATTTTCTCATGCGCTTGGCGTTGTCCGGCCTATTCGCGGCGAGATGGTCAGACGACATTCAGAACGAGTGGTCGCGCAATTTGCTCATGGACAGACCCGAACTCTCGGGTCAGGTGGCAAGGACCATAGATTTGATGAACCTGGCCGTACCGGATTGTCGGGTAGTCGGATATGAGAGCCTGATCCCGGGATTGTCGCTGCCAGACCTTGACGACAGGCATGTGCTCGCCGCCGCGATTCTGGCCGGCGCCCAACTGATCGTCACCTTTAATCTCAAAGATTTCCCCAACGATTACTTGGCGTCCTTTGGTATCGAAGCGGTTCACCCCGATGACTTCATCGTCCAGCAGTTTGACTTGCACGAAGCGAGGGTGGTCAGCGCGGCCAAACAGCATAGGGCTTCGCTAAGGAGCCCGCCGAAAGGTGTGGAAGAATATCTTGATACCCTGGCCGCGCAGGGCCTGGTGGTGGCTGTGGACAGGTTACGGGATTATCAGGATTTTATTTAACTAGCCCGGTATAAGAGCCCTTCGACAACTTGCTGGCCGAGGTGCGCGCGGCCAAGTACGCGGATCATCTGCCGCTGGGCCGTCAGGAAATCATCTTCGACCGGGCGGGCTGGCGATCGCGCGTTCCACTCTGACCGACTGGGTGGGCATCTGCGGTGTACGACCGAAGGCGGTGGTGGACGCCCTCAGGGCCCAGTTGCTGGCGCAGCCGGTGCTGCACGCCGACGAAATCCCGGTGGCCATGCTGGCGCCGAGCAAGAAGACGACTCACCGAGCTTATGTGTGGACTTACTGCAGCACGCTGTTCTCTGAACTGAAGGCCATGGTCTACGACTTCGCGTTGGGCCGGGTAGGCGAACGTGCCCGCGCTTTCCTGGGCGACTGGCACGGCAAACTGGTGTGCGACGACTACGCCGGTTACAAGGCGGGCTTCGGCAGCGGCATTACCGAGATCGGTTGCCTGGCGCACGCCCGGCGTAAGTTCCACGACCTGCACATGGCCAACAAGAGTGAACTGGCCGCCCGGGCACTGGACTACATCGGAGCGCTGTACGGCGTCGAGCGCGAGGCAAAGGACCTGCCCGATCAGGACCGCCAGCGCTTGCGCCACGAAAAGGCCCGGCCCATCGCCGATGCCTTGCACCAATGGATGATCGCGCAACGGCAGAAGGTCCCGGATGGCTCCGGTACGGCCAAAGCCCTGGACTACAGTCTGAAACGGTGGGCGGCGCTAACGCGTTACCTGGACGATGGCGCGGTGCCGATCGACAACAACCGGGTGGAAAACCAGATCCGGCCCTGGGCATTGGGCCGCAACAACTGGCTGTTCGCGGGCTCACTGCGCAGCGGCCAGCGCGCCGCCGCCGTGATGAGCCTGATCCAGTCGGCCAAACTCAACGGCCACGATCCCTATGCCTACCTCAAGGACGTGCTGACTCGCCTGCCGACGCAGAAGAGCTGCGCCATCGACGAACTCCTGCCTCATAACTGGGCGCCGGCCACGGCCTGACAAGGTGGGTTCCCCGGACGCTTACCTTAATGAGATTGAATGTCCCTAGCTATCGACAAGAAATATAGATCGAAGATCAGAGAACTTTCGCAAATGCCCGAGCTTGTGTAGTCCGCTCTCGATGAGAGAACGAATGACTGATTGGATATCGGCACTGATATCATAATCATTATAGAATTGGCGAAATAAAGCCTCATATGCCTTATCATTTTCGCCGAACAGAACGTCACGGTTTATCGTGTGTACCTGATCGGGCTGCGAAGTGTTCACTGTCGCGGAACGAGTGTCTCGTAACGCCATGTTGATTGCTAGTCGAGCGGTAACGTTAGGCGTCAAGCGTGTCTGTGTTTGAAGATACTGAAGCTTGTCCCACGTTTTCTTGCTGAGTTGTATCCTGGTAGGCAGCATATCTACATCACCCTCGCTGTTGCCAAAAATAACCTTCAGTAGCCTGGGTGGACCCAGATAGAGGATCATACTCCAGCTTGAAAGCGCGAGAAATCTCTGGAGATAGTGCTTTGTAGAAACCTTCATCAACCTCGGTATCTGTAGATAAAATGATCATCTGATGGCTTGCTCGAGGGAAATACTCCTCTACTAGCTTTTGGCGATGATTAGAATCAAGTCTGCCTAAAGGCGTGTCTACTATCATGGGCAGCTGGCGTCCGGATGTCTTAGCTAGCGCTTCCAGGATCGAGATAGCAAAGATCTGCTTCTCGCCTGCAGAAAGCTCACTTTTGTCCACCTCAGAACCATCTTTGCTGAGAAGGCCGAACTTGAAAGTTTCAGGATTCACCTTAAGACTTAGATTCATGTCATGCTTTCTAGCTAGCCGGGAGAAGCAGTCGGAGAATTGAGTTTCTAGATCAGCAATCTTTGAAAGGGAAGATTGACGAACAAAATCATCAATCAGATTATTAGTTGAACCTATATAGTTAAGTACGCGAGCCTGGTCGCTAGAGCGAGCAGCTTTTTCATAGAGCTTGTCTAGTTTTCGCGCGCACTCAACTGCCAACTCCGCTTCTTTTTTTGCTGAACTTCGCAGCGCTTCTATATTGATTTCTAACGCAGACAGTTCGGACTGGGCGAGTTGAAGCTTCTCAAAATCTGCTCGGATCAGCGAATCATCGGGAGCGCGAGAGAGAGCAGATCCAAGCTCGTCAAGAGATGTTTCACATTTCTCCAGTTCGCCGAATAGGAAAGAAGCGCTATTGAACTGCTCTATGGCCTTTTGAAAGGAAGCTATAACCTCGCTCGCCTGGCGTGGCGTCAGATCATGTACTTGTGCTGCCTGGTGATCAGAAGAAATTACAAATAGCTCTGACAGAGCTCTGCTAACTTCTTCTAGCTCTTTTTTTCCAAACTTAACTTCGAGCCTTCTCAAAAGTTCCGCCTCTAGAGACCTTCTAACTTTGTCGCTAGTGAGAGGGTTTACTTCATCCAGGCTTTTCTGGATCACTTCCGCAACATGTAGACGGAAGCCGCCGGAGAGATAGAGTGGCAGAGCGTCGGATAATAGAGTAACGATTTCGGCTTCCAATTCAGACTTTCGGTTAGATTCCGCATCTATTTTTTTTTCTATATCCTTTCTTGAAGCAGAGAAGTGTCCGCCGCGCTCATCGAATCGTGACTGAAGATTCCTATGGTTCTGTGCTAATTCGGCGCGCTTTACCAGAAGGTCAGAAATTTCGCTTTTATATTGTTCTATCGATGCTTTATGTCGATCAAGCAATTTTTGCTGCGAGTCTATTTCTCTATTGATCTGGCCCAGAGAGGACGCCTTCGTTATATTACGATTCAATACAGTAAGATCACCCGAAAGGCGTTCTATGATATCCAAGCCCATAAGCTTTTTTATAGAATTCTCTAGAGCTGAGCCGCCGGTGTCTTCCGCCAACTCTTTAATTTTTTCTCCATCAAAAAAGAAAAGATCTGAAACGCCAATAGGGATAAGTTCGTTCAGAAAATTCTGTGCTTGTTCGTAGCCAAGTCCTTTTATATGTTCGAAGTCTTCAAAAATTTCAACGTTTTCTTTAACCGATTTACCGGTAGACTTCCAGCTTCGAATTACGCGGTAGTGGTTCTCTGTGCCGAGCTTTGCGTAGGTGAAGCAAAGCTCAACGGAAGCTTCATTAGCCGCGCGATCAGTAATTTTTGATCTGTAAATCGCTTTCTTTAAAAAATCTTCATACTCCTTTTGGGTCGGCGATTGTCCCAAAGAAAACCTGCCGTACAAAGCTAGGCGAAGTGCGGAAAGTAGGCTCGTTTTGCCTGCACCATTCATGCCGCCAAATAGAATTATGGGTCGTACTTTTCCGTAGCGCTTGCGTGGAGAAAGATCGAATCGGTTTTCGCCTTCGTAAATCTTGTAATTTCGTAGTACAAGCTCTTTTATCAGCATTACTTAAGAAACTCCGCGAACTCTTCTTTCACCTCGTCAACATGACTTTTGCCGAGTTTGCGCAATCCACGGTTTCGCTCGTTGACTTCCTCAAGATCTTCCCAGTCTTGGCGTAAAATTGACTCGATATGCTGCAATATGCCTCGTCGCCTTCCCAGTCCCGCAACCTGTAGCTCCGCCTCGAGCATTTTTCTTACCATTGATGAAGGAACATTGTGTTTATTTGCAAGCTCTTCAAGTATAGATCCGTCGACTTTACTGAAAGCGCCGGCGTCATTCTCCACCCACTCTAAATCTTCACCATAAACTTCACGGTAGATCCCGGGTAGAGAGTCCTCCCAATCTGGTTCATTGGGATCACGCAGCCACTGTTGGCGAATCTGGTGGAGCTCAGGGCGAGTTATTAGCTCAATAGATTGCCCTTGCTGGTTAATAGATTTTTCTATCATCAGCAACTCTCTCAAAAATTCGCGTCGAACCTCTAACCAGTACGGGCCTGGTACATGCCGGACCTCGGAAACGGAATCATCACTGATGTCGCCAGTGTTATATGTTACTCGACCTGTGCGCCGCCGATAATTTCGGTACTTGTTCGAGTTTTCTGGTTGGCGCGACTGATAAAGCTTGTTGCGAAAATCGAGCAGAGGTTGCATCCAATTAGCGCCTGATTGAATAAGGCCATGAAGAGCCTTTTCGTCTGTTACTACAGTACACGTCCAGCAACCGAAGCGGCTGTTCCCGCATGAGGGCGTGCTTTTATCAATGACCAGCGGACATTCGCCTTGATTGGAACCTTTGTAGAGCTCAAAAAGCTTACGGTTAGAGCCTCCCCAAGGGCAGGGTGAGCTCATAAGATATTCCCATACTTCATCAGCAGACCAGGTCTCAATCGGCATATAAGTGTATGCATTGGGGAGCGATGAGTGTCGACTTAGTGCAGAGCCGTCAATCTTATGTTTTGTGATTACTTGGGCTCTAGAGTTACTCTCTTGGCTACGAGAGCCCAGAACAACGACTGCTTCGCCGAATTGTGCAACGGTGTCTAAGATAAATTCGCTGACCGGGTCTATTTTCATGCGCTCCGTACACCATCGGAACGTTTGGTTCGGAGCTGGGTAGCCTCTGCCGATCAGATTCACCCAAAAGGTTTGGGAGGTCTTGGGCGTGACCGAGTGGGCAGTAATAGGTAGATTCTGGTCTATTGCAGATTCGTTAATCAAACCTAACACGCCCTTGATCATGTCCACGACTACAGGAGTCTCCACAAGAGTATCGGAGGACACAACGTAAATATGCTTGTGGCGTTTGTCTTCAGGGAGTTGCTCGATGGCACTATAAATAAGTGAAAGTACACAGGTAGAGTCTTTGCCACCGCTGAAACCGATAATCCAAGGGCGATCATCCGCCAAGTATATGTTTTGTATCTCATGCACAAGGTCAACGAGCGGTCTCCCGCTTATTGAGAGGTCTTTCAGCATTTCGAGATGTGTAGGGTAAAGAAACTGTTCCATTGCTGTCATTTTCTGCCGTCCTCATATTCCTGCTCTGACGCTGAGAGAGGCAAGCCGAGCTCAAGCTTTATATAGTTGCCCGTAAGTATAACGCTAGAGACCGCTTTACTAATCCTTCCGTGGTGCATAGCACGGCCTTCCCAATCAGAATTGGCTCGCGCCCAATCTATCCTGCTTAAGCCTTCCAGCACTTGAGACCACTGTTTTTGTGGGCGAACCAGTAGTTCTGCTCCAACATTTCCCATGGCTTGCAACATTACTCCGTGTGCGTGGATATACTGCTCACGGAGCTCAGAGGTGGAAACTTTCTTTGCCAATGCCTGTTGCCAATCGGGCATATTTTGGGCGACTATTGACCAATAGTTGCTAGCGAGCGTCATTTCACTTTCTTCAATCGGATCACCTTTCCGCTTAGCTAGAAGCGTTTTCGTGGCATTCTTTATGGCGCTTAACGTGAAAAGCTTGGTGCTCCGATTTGAGATGCTGGATTTTTCAAGCTCAGTGAGCCGCGAGAAAACCTCTACTTTCTTCACCATTGAGCGGGCAAGCTCCGAAAGGATATCGCGTCTGTCATATAACGTACTGATCGAGTCACTCGGCCTTACGGCATGCTTGTTGAGGTCAGCAAACATCTGCTGGCTGCGCTCTAGACCTTCGTCGATGAAAAAAAGTACGGGAATATTGTCGTACCCTAGTTCGGGCTTCTCTTGTATGGCATATTCAATCGCAGCTCGACGGTGCTGACCATCATTGATCAATATTTGCGCATCCATCGGTATAGAGAGATTGCCGAGGTTCTGACCGAGCCCGGTATCAGCGGTGGGTTCAAAAGCTACTTGTCCATCTATAGAGGCGGTGATAGCGGATAGGGTATAGTCTGCGAAATTTTCGACGAGATAAGAGCTGATCTCGGGTATTCGCGCCCTATTCAACGTCCTTTGTGCCCTTAGCTCAGCGGGCACTTCCTCCTCATTAAACTTGAAGATTTTAGGGACAAGCCGCATTGGACACATCGCTATATAGCAGGGGCGGCCACTTTGAACCCCTCTCGCTGCGGGGAAAGTGTATGCGAAAGTTGTGTCAGTGGTCATAGCTTTTGGAAGTTAAAAAGAATTGGAAGTCATAATCACACAAAATAAACGTCCACGCAACAGCTTGGTCGGCGTCTGATATGAAGCTATATGGTTCTCCCGAAATTCCTGAGAGCGCAGGCCTCTACTGCTTCCGTCTTTGTTTGGCTAACCCAGAGGTGATGGGTCTTATCGGCCCTAGCCATCTCAGACCTGCTGATGGGCAGGCCCGCCTCAGGGCCCGGTTGCTAGATAGGCTAAATCTAGCCGATGAAGTACTTTCTAGTCGGGTGCTGCAAGGTAATTTGTCTGAGGATAAAGGCACTCACCCTGCAACCAGGTTTAGCGTGTCAGCAGAGCAGGTGCAATCGCTCAATTTGGCAGCTATACGTGAAGATTTGGCGGCGATTGGTGACCCCGAAGCATTGGTTCATATCTTGGAGCGAGTTTCCCTGGCTTTGCCTCCAATCTATGTTGGTGTAACTCGCGATCAGACGCTCCGAATGCGCTATGAGCAGCATTGGCATAATTATAGATCACCGGTCCCAGGTACTTTTGGCGCCAGATTGCGCAAGCTAAGGCTTTCGTGGAACGACGTAACTTTTCATGCCATAGAGTTGCCGACGGCGCTGGTTAGCGACCGAAATATTAAACTGTGTGAGGATTTGCTCCTCTCCTTATCGAAACCCGTATTAAGTCAGGCCTAAAAGGGGGAATTATGAGTCGTCGCGGTGGCAAGCTGCCGGAGTGGAGCCATACTAAAGATGGCCAGTTTGGCTTTTTCTCTACTGATATTACTGTTCCAATTGAGTATATGCTGACGACATTTGGCGTCAACGAGTTATCTCTGCTTTCTTATGCGCGCGACACGCAGACTGCACTCAACTTTGATTTGTTAATGCAGCGCGATATAGATGAAGGGAGGGCGTTGGCCGAGATTAGTCAGTATATCAGTCCTAAGGAAGGCGGATCGAAAAAGGATGACATTGTCTTTTTGCCTCCTCTTTTAGCGGCCATCGTCCCTGTAACAGAAGATGGAAGCCTTTCTCAGTATTATCCCGATTGCGAAGAAAGTGTGGGTGAAGATGGTCACGGCGAGATATACAAAAGGCGCTGGGGTCGTTTGTTTCAAGTGACACACTATGACTTAGATGATGGATATCCGCTTGCACTTGAGGTCAATGGTGAAAAGAGAGAGGTGTCAATTGACCCTAGCAAGCTAACAGTTGAGTTCAGTCTTGCTTCTGAAGGAGCGGCGGGGGCCAAGCTGGTTGTCATCGATGGCCAGCATAGACTGTTTGCGCTGAAGCATCTTCAAAAAACGTGTCGAGGCAAGATTGAGCGTATCTTGCTACCAGTTTGTATTCTTTACTCTCCTCTTTCAACAAAGAGCAAGGCTGCTGATCATATACCGTCTGTTCCTAAGGTCCTTAGAGATCTGTTTGTTGACGTTAACTCAACCGTAGAGCGAGTTAGTGGTCATTTCGTTATTCTTCTGTCAGATCAAACGCTTTCTAGCCCGATATGTCGTGCATTCTGCGACGAAATAATGAAAAAGTACGACCTGGGTCGACAGGCGCTGTCTCTAGTGGAATGGAACACCAAAAACCATAAAGAATCTTTGACTATTTCTAAGAGCTATACCATTACGAGTCTTGGTGTTATTGATGAGGCGTTCAAAGCAGCCTTTAGCGATAGAGATGGCCGGAGACTCTTGGCGTATATGATTAATCTCGGCGAAATCGAGGACCGGTTAGATTTCGGTTTAGATGAGAATGACCAGCCTTTGCCTATGCCGAGTGAGTTCCCCTGGCGAGATTTTCGTTATCAGAACAAGCCTTATCTTGACGAATGTATAAGGAAGCATCTTGTTCCTAATCTTATAAAGATATTTTTTCATTCGGACCCATATCGTAAGCATTTTGAAATTTTTTCGCGTTTGTTCAAAACTAAGCTGGAAGATATGGCTGGTGAGCGGTGCCCTGAGGCAGAACACGCGAAAGTTGTAATAAATCATTTTCTGGATTCGAATCCTATCTATCAGAACCCTAGCGCAGAAAGCCTCAAAGCGGCGTTTATTAGCGATGTGGAGAGGGAGGCGGCGGGCTCGTATCCAAGGATAATTAGGAATAATGTTTTCCAGCGGGGCATGCTTTCTGCTTGGTTTGGTATGATTTCTGTTGGCCGTCGTTATCAAATATCTATCCATGCTGCTACAGATGGATTTATCCGACTTCTGGATAGGGCGCTGTCAGTCAAGATGGGCACGTTTGAAAATGATGATAAACACTATTACCTGCAAGAGTCTGTATACTCGGGAGTAAAAATACGTCCCACTAAAGAAGGTAGGGACCAGATACAACGGTTAATTACTGCCTTCCTCGGCAATGCCAAGGTTTGTGAGGAGGTTGTGGCCATAATGTCGGCTGAGGCGGGGCCTGATAATGTCGACGCGTTGAGAGATGATCTATCAAATAAAGGCCAGGCGGATGCGGCGTATTTTGCACATACGCTTTTTTCTGCGCGACGCAAGGCGTTCGTGGTTAGTTACAAAAGTGATCTTCAGCTTTCTGCGACAGAAAGAGAGAAGCTCGCCCTGGCACAGCAAGCCCTTCAGGATGCTAAAGTAAGAAAAAAAGCAGATTCGGAAATTGAAATTCCTACCGACTTTGATGATCTCGTTCGTGAGCATATAAAGCACGATTACGATCTTTCTCTTAAGCAGTTGGCCCACCTCTTGGGTTTCCAGCCTGTAGCGGAGGAGAAAGTTGAGGAGGATGTAGAGGACTAGCCTTATGGCGACTGTGGTTTTGCCTCAGCTTAGGCATGGGTACTCCTCGGGGGACGCAGCGGCGGCTATTACCCTTCTTGTGGAGACTTATGGGGATTCCCTGTGGATCTGCCTCGTTGGTGAGCGCCAGGACTGTATCGACATTACGGAGGAGGCTGACTTTCCGGCGAATAGATGTCTATGGGGCGGACTGGCTTTCCATAGGGCAGCTTTGGCGGAGTTGCTAATCAGTCTAAACATCCTGAAGGGCGAAGGTGAAGAGATTGTTTTTTTAGATGAGGATATGAATGAGGAGCGGCTGATAAGTAGAGAGCTTAGCGGAGTCCACCATAGCCTTTCAGCTCTAAGGGAGGCAGCAAGCAATAAGAATGTAAGGGATGCTTACCATCATATTGGCTATCTAAAGGCTTGTCCTGTCAGCGTCTTCACAGAAACTCAGCTTTTAGTTAATTTCGTTATCAAGCTTGAAGCTTGCTGTGAAAGCCTTCTGAGGGGCCTGGGGCAAAGAGATGCGGTAGCCCATGGCGAGGCCCTGACCGGTGCTAAGCACGGGCTGTGGGATATGTGCAATTTGACGCGATGGCAACGCTTGCAGCGCGGTCTGAAGGGCTGGGTCAATGATTCTGCTGGCTTAGAGGTTAGTGCATCTTGGAGGGAGTGGTCTTGGACGCTTCAAGAGCTGACGGATATTTCTTCGACGGTGCGAGTGTCAGACCTGGAGTTTGCCTCACCGGAGCAGGTTTCGAAGGCGATGCGCTGGCACGCTGCTAGTTTTTTTGTCCTTGCCGAGTCTTATCAGGCCATGAGCTTCTACAATGTGGCATATGTTTACCACTTTAGAGCTTTGGAGTGCTTAGTAGATGCTGCTCTTCTCCTTAGTGGAAGTTTGGATTTTCGAAGATTTCGTGATGTCCATTATTTCGTTCTTAATGGACGAAAAGTAAAGGGCTTCTTTGAGAAATGGGCGGTGTTCTCCCAAGACTACAATATGTCTTCCCGTCCTGATATAAACTTAATGGCGAATTTTGGCTCCCTCCGGAATGCTATGGATCTTACGCATGGAGGGGTGATGGCAGCGGATACAACGGTTATGTCATTTGCTGCTGAAGTGCATAAGCTTTTGGAGGTGGTGGATGGTGCTGCGTTTAGAAGGTTTTCTGTCGAGCCGCTAGTTAGAAAGTTTCGTCATTTATTCGCTCCTGACTGGTGCGTTATAGCTTTTGATTTGTACCGGGGTGCATTTTTGACGGATCATTGAGTTGATATGTGCCGACTAAGATTGGTGTAAAGACCTACTTGTCAGTTCCCCGCCAAAAATGATAATGCTTTATTGGCTACTTTTTCATGTGCGTCTTTTCGCTGAAGAAAATAGTCGTGTCTATCATAAATCCCCTCTACCCCTTTCAGCTTGTGATTCAGACACCGCTCTGCCACGTGACTGGGCACGCCTTCCGCAGCCGCGAGGCTGCGGAAGGTGCGGCGCAGGTCATGAACGGTGAAGTGCTCCAGGTCGCCCATCTTGTTGGGTGGCTGCCGCTTGCGGCCGGTTTCCCGTCCAAACAGCTTCGAAATCGCGCGGTTGAGGGTGTCCGGACCCATGTGCGGGCGTTTGCTGGCCCTTCGCGCGGGGAAGACATAGGCAGAGCCACAGGCGAAACCTTTTAGTGTGGCGAGCCATTCCACCGCTTGGGTGGGCAGGGGGATGGAGATCGCTGTGCCGGTTTTGCTGCGATGAGCGGGCAGCTCCCAGACGGCGGCGTCCAGATCGAATTCCTCCCAGAGGGCTTCGCAGAGTTCGCTTTTTCGTACCCCGAGGACCAGGAAGAGGCAGCATGCCAGGTAGTTGTCTCGGCCGAAGCTGCTGATGTTCTGTCTGAAGACTTCAAAGGCGTGCTGAATTTCTTCTGGGGTGAGCGCTCGCTCTCGGCTGTGTTCCAGGCCGCCCGCGTCGGTAGCGGTGAAGGGAGCGGCTGGGTTGGTGTTGCAGAGGCCCAGCTTCATGCCGTGGCGAAACAACTGCTTGAGGTACATCAGGGTGTCGTTGGCGATGGTCGGCCTTCCGCTCTCTACGACGCGCTGGATGATCCGGCGAATGTCCTTGGGGGTCACATCGTTGATGGGGTAGTTGCCGATTACGGGGTCAATTTCCTTGGTATAGATGCGCTTGGGGATCTGAGGGTGTTGGAGGCGCTTGGTCAGGTCGCTCTGGTACCAGTCATCGAAGAGCTGACGAGTGGTTTGAATGTCGGGGGTCTGGCGTTTCTGCTTCTCGACGAGGGGGTCCCTACCCTCGCGCAGGTCTTTCTTCATGTTTTCGGCGCGGAGCCTGGCCTCGGCGAGTGAAAGTGCCGGGTAGGCACCGAGGGTGGCTTCCCGACGTTTACCGGCGTGGCTGTAGCGCAGCATCCAATAGGGCGAGCCGGCGTTGCGCACGCAGAAGTAGAGGCCGCCGCCGTCGGTGTGTTTCTTGGCGTCGCGTTTGGCGAGAGAGGCGACCTGGGTCGCGGTGAGCTTGGCCATGGGCGCTCCTTGTCCTGGGCTGTGGGCGCTGCCCACCATTTGGTTGATATTTAAGCAGGGAAAAGCGAAGGTGCCCACCATTTTGCCCACCTTTTATGGTGGGCATTGGCGGATTTCTTTGGACTACCTGGGAAGGGAGATGGTAAGAAAGTTAAGTTAAAACAACGGATTAAAAGCTTATCTGGATTCCCTGAGACTTTATTCGATGTTCTGAATCTGCTCGCGCATCTGTTCGATCAGCACCTTGAGTTCCACCGCGGCGGCGGTGGTCTCCGCGTCCACGGATTTTGAGGCCAGGGTGTTGGCTTCCCGGTTCAGTTCCTGCATCAGGAAATCCAGGCGGCGGCCGATCAGGCCGCCCTTGCGGACCACGCGGCGTACTTCGGCAACGTGGGTCACCAGCCGGTCCAGTTCTTCGTCCACGTCCATTTTCTGGGCGGCGAGTACCAGTTCCTGTTCCAGGCGGTCCGGGTCCGGGTTGTCGGTGGCTTCCTGAACGCGTTGTTTGAGCCGTTCGCGCAGGGCGTCGCGGATCGCGGGCAGGGCCTTGCGCACCCGCTCCACTTCCTGCTCGACCCGGTCGAGGCGGTCCTGGATCAGCTTGGCGAGCTGTTCGCCTTCCCGGTCGCGGGTGGCGATGAGGGCGTCCAGGGCTTCGTCGAGCAACTCCAGGGCGGCGGCTTCCAGGGCGTCGCTGTCGATCTGGCGGGCGCTGAGCACGCCAGGGAACTGCAGCACCTCGAGCGGGTTGACCTGGCCGGCGTGCAGTACCAGATCGCCGACCCGGCGGGCGGCTTCGGAGAGGCGCTTGACCAGGGCTTCGTTGAGTTCCAGTTCGGCGTCGGTGTCATCGGGCTGGTAGCGGAGGGTGATGTCCACCTTGCCCCGGCCCAGGCGTTGCCGGCAGCGTTCGCGGAGGGCGTTTTCCAGGCCGCGCAGAGCGTCGGGGAGGCGCGGCATGAGCTCCAGGTAGCGGTGGTTCACCGAGCGGAGTTCCCAGGCCAGGTCGGCTCCCTGGAGGCGACGGTCGGCGCGGGCGAAGGCGGTCATGCTACGGATCATGGGCGTCCCCGTGGGCTGCGATTACGAGTGAGGGCGTAGTGTACCGGTTCGGTGCGCGGCTGACATTGACCTCGGGCGGGGTGGCGCGGGCTCGCCCCCCTGTTCGTGGGGGGTACGTCTCGCGGGCGGCGTCTTAGCATGGCCGGCGAACTGTTCGGGATGAGCGAGGCGCGAAAGCAATGACCGGCGCCGCCGGTCAGCGGCTGCCTTCCAGGGTAGGCGCGCCGGCGGCCAGCGGGATGCCCAGGATCACCCGCCAGCGGTCGGCCTGGTGTTCATGCTGGAAGCGACCGCCAAGCTTGCGGGCGCGGCTCGCCATGATATCCAGGCCCCGGCCGGTCCGGTTTTCCCGCGCGGGCATGGCGCCGTCATTCTCGATCACCATGGTCAGTGAGCCGGCCTCGCCGTCGAGCACCACGGAAAGTTGTTTCGTGGAGGCATGCTTGAGCGCGTTGGTCACCGCCTCGCGAAGAATACGGGTCAACTCGCTGAATTCGCTGGCGGCGAGCACCGTGCCGGTGGGGTGCGCCCGCCATTGCAGCCGGGTGCCGTGATCCTCGCAGCGTTGCGCGGTTTCCTCGTGCCATTGCAGCATCGCGGCTTCGAGGGAAAGGGATTCCCCTTCCATGTCCTTGAGCAGGTCACGCAAGTCATGGATGGCTTCCCGGACCAGGGGTTTGGTGGTGTCGGTGGAACGGTGCAGGAGCTGAAGCAGTTTGGCGCCCAGATCGTCATGGATGTCCCTTCGGATGCGAAGGCGCTCTTCCCGGGCGCCGGTGGCGTGGGCCCGGTCGGCCTGGTTCACCAGTTGATGCAGGGCCAGCACCAGGCCGGCGGTACGCATGTCGTGGCGGTTGAACACCCTTTCACCCTGGCGGGCATGGTGCAGCAGCCAGGTGCGCGGCTCGGCGGGGTCCGGGACCTTCAGGGTCTCGCCCTTATCGGAGAGGGCAATGGCGGAGGTGGTATGTGGCAGGCTCTCCAGGGCAAGAGGCTGGAATACCGCCTGCAGGGCTTCCTGCACGCCGGAGCGTGGTTGTGTGTGGCGCTGTGCTTCGAGCATGGCCGGCAGGGCCTGGGACAACCACTCTTCCAGTTCCTGGTGATTGCTGAGAAACAGCTTTCGCCAGAGATACTGGCGCAGCGGAAAATACAGCCAGCCGATGAGGGCGACGGACAGCGTCAGCGTGACCGGCGCGGAGAGGCTGAGGATCAGCGCGAGCACCAGATCCGTGAGCATGATGAACAGGCCGCCGAGCAGCCAGGACCATAGTGAAAACCACCACTGATCCAGATTGAAAAGCCGGTGCCGCACCACCCCCAGGGCCATGCCCAGGTACATCAGCAGGAAGGTGGTGAACAGCAGTCCCTGGGAGGCCGGCTCCGCGACCTGCAGCATGGCCGGGAGAATCATGCCGCCGGCGAAGAACGCGGTGCCAACCAGGATCGAGCTGATCACCCAGCGCAGCGCGGAGCGGTGCCCGGGTTGTGTTCTGGTGCCGCGCCATTGCCAGGCGGCGCCGAGCAGCCCGATAAGAAAAATGCCGAGCACCCAGGAATGGAAACCCTCGGCGGGGCGGTCGGTGAGCTGCAACTGGTCGATCACAATGGCCAGCGCGGAGGCCAGATAAAACCCGGTGGCGACCCAGCGGGAAGGCGCCTTGCGCGGATAGTTCCACAGGAAGGCGCCGAGGGAAGCGGAGAACAGCAAGGCGCCCAGATGGTTGATGCCCGACAGCCAGGAGAACAACGGGCCCGGCATGAAGAAATCCCGGGTGCTGTAAATCGCCGCCGCCGATGAAAACAGCACGTAGCTCAGCCCGGTGATGGCGAACGAATGGATCGCCACGTCCCGTTTCGCCGGCACCCAGACAAGCAGGCAGATCACCATGCCGGAAAGGCCGCAAAGAAGCTGCAGCCAGAAAAGCCCGGGCAACTGCGTGACCGTGCGGCGCGCCGGGCTGACCGGGTGCCGGCCGCCGTCCGTATCAATGAGCACCAGGGTGCCGTTGGCGAGCCAGTCGGCCAGTTGCTGGTGGCCGAGGAAGAAGCGGTTCAGATCGGCGTAGGTGGCGACCACGTCGGGCTCTTCCAGCAGCAGGATGGGGTCCGCCGGCTGTGTCGAGACGCCATCGCTGAAGGCGGCCACGGTAACCGCCCGGTTGTTGGGCAGGACGGCGTCGATGCGGTCGTCGTGCGTGCCAAAGGTGATGTCGCTGGCGGGCAATGTTAATGCCAGGGCGACGGTCAGAAAGCCATAAACAGCAACGAGAACAAGCCCGGTGGTGATGCGTGTTTTTAGTGAAAACATGCCTGTTCCCTTTGTGATATCGTCGCAGAATATATGATTCCTGTGACGTGTGTCACAGCTTTGCGTTTGTCCATATTCAGGGGCGCGACAATGAAAGCAATCAAGCGAGTATTGATTGTGGAGGATCTGCCGGACGTGGCCGATTGGCTGCATGAGCAGGTGTCCGGTTTATTGGCCCCTGAACACATCGACCGGGCCGCCAGCCTGAAGGAAGCACGGGAGAGCATGGGCGCCAACGTCCATGACCTGGCACTGATCGATCTCGGTCTGCCGGATGGCAGCGGCGTGGATCTGGTGCGCCCTTTCAAGGAAGCCCACCGCGACGGACTCTGCGTGGTGACCACCATCTTCGACGATGCCGAGCACCTGTTTGGCTCCCTGCGCGCCGGCGCCGACGGCTACCTTCTGAAGGACGACACCGAATCGGAATTTCGCCAGCAGCTGGCCGGTATCCTGGCCGGACGACCGCCACTTTCGTCGTCCATCGCGCGGCGGCTGCTGGAGCGGTTCCACCCGGTTTTCGGCGAGCAGGAAGCCACCCTGACGGGGCGCGAGACCGACATGCTGACGCTTATCGCCAAGGGGCTGAGCGTCAAGCATGCCGCGGAAAAGCTGGGCATTTCCCCCTATACCGCGGCGGGTTACATGAAGGATGTTTATGCCAAGTTGCAGGTAAACACCCGCGCCGAGGCGACCCTGAAAGCCATTCACCTGGGGCTGGTGAACCCGTCCTGAACCGCTGCGCGCCTCGCACTTGGCGCCGGGGGTTCGTTACAATGGGCGCCTTCAACGTCCCATCAAGGAGTTTTCATGCGCCCTTCCGGCCGACAGTCCGACCAGATGCGCGAGGTTTCCTTCGTGCGCGATTTCACCATGCACGCCGAAGGCTCGGTGCTGGTGTCCTTCGGTAACACCAAGGTGCTGTGCACCGCCTCCGTGGAGGATGGCGTGCCGCGCTTCCTGAAGGGCAAGGGCCAGGGTTGGATCACCGCCGAATACGGCATGCTGCCCCGCGCCACCCACACCCGCTCCGGGCGCGAGGCCGCGCGCGGCAAGCAGGGGGGCCGCACCCTGGAGATTCAGCGCCTGATCGGCCGTTCGCTGCGGGCGGCGGTGGATCTCAAGAAGCTGGGCGAGAACACCATCTACCTGGATTGCGACGTGCTCCAGGCCGATGGCGGCACTCGCACGGCGGCCATTTCCGGGGCCTGCGTGGCGCTGGTGGACGCTTTCACCAAGCTGCTGGAGAGAAAGCGCATCAAGGAAGACCCGCTCAACGGCCTGATCGCATCGGTGTCCGTGGGCCTGTACAAGGGCGAGCCGGTGCTGGACCTGGATTATGCCGAAGATTCGAACGCCGACACGGACATGAACGTGGTAATGACCCAACATGGCGGTTTCGTGGAGATTCAGGGCACCGCCGAAGGCGACGAGCCGTTCACCCGCCAGCAGTCCGACACCTTGCTGGGCCTGGCGGAGAAGGGCATCGGGGAAATCGTTCGCGAACAACAGGCGGTGTTGGGCTGGTAGCCCGGGGGGACGCATGAAGAACTACAAAAAGCACTTTTTGCGCTTCGCCGAGGAGCGCCAGGCGCTCAAGTTCGGGGAATTCACGCTCAAATCCGGGCGCATCAGCCCCTATTTCTTTAACGCCGGCACCTTCCATACCGGTGAGGCACTGGCGCGGCTGGGCCGTCACTACGCGGACGCCATTGTTCAGTCCGGCATCGAATTCGACATGCTGTTCGGGCCGGCCTACAAGGGTATCCCGCTGGTGGCGGCGGTGTCGGTGGCCCTGGCCGAGCACCACGGCCGCGACCTGCCCTGGGCCTTCAACCGCAAGGAAGCCAAGGACCACGGCGAAGGCGGCTGGCTGGTGGGCGCGCCCCTGCAGGGCCGGGTCCTGGTGATTGACGACGTGATCACCGCCGGTACCGCGATCCGCGAGGTGGCGGCGCTGTTCGAGAAAACCGAGGCCAGCATCGCCGGGGTGTTCGTGGCGGTGGACCGTCAGGAGCGCGGCCAGGCGGCGCCGTCGGCGGAGGGCAAGCCGCTGTCCGCGATCCAGGAGGTGGAACGGAGCCTGGGTGTGCCGGTACGCAGTATCGTCAGCATGGCCGACATCATCGCCTGGCTGGAGGAACTGCCCGAGCGCGAGGCGGATCGCGCCGCCATGCAACTTTACCGGCAACAATACGGAGTGGACGACGAGTGAAAAGGCTCTGGGCGGGATTGCTGTTGTTGCCGGTACTGGTGATGGCCGCGCCGGCCCGGAACGAAAGTGCCCCGGGGGAAGTGACGTACCGTTACACCACCCCGGACGGCAATCTGGCGCTGAGCGCCACGCTCACCCGCGAGGCGATCCATTCCGGTTACCAGGTGCTTGACCACAAGGGTCAGGTGATCAAGGAAGTGGCCCCGGCACCGCCGGAGGAGCAGGCGCGTCGGCGCCAGGAAATGGAGGCCAGGCGCCAGGCCGAGGCGCGGGCCGCCCGGGACGAGGAACTCAAGCGCCTGTACGCCGGCCCGGAGGACGCGGAGCGGGCCCGGGAACGCCAGGTGGATGCCCTGGAGCTGAAAATCAGCTATGCGCGCAGTTCCCTTGGCCAGCTTGAGGACAAGCGCGACGCCGAGGTCAGCGATGCGGCCCGTGCCGAGCGGGCCGGGCGGGCGGTGCCGGAAGGCACCCGCGAAGCAATCCGCCGTTACAATCGCCGCATGGAAGACACTCACGCCGAAATCGAAGCCTACCAGCGTGACATCGAGACGGTACGCAAGCAGTACGAGCCGATCATCGAGCGGCTGCGCCAACTGGAAACCTCCGCCCCCTGACCCGCCATCATGGTTCCCCTGTAGGGGCGGCTTCAGCCGCTCCTACGGGAGGAGTGGTAAGCGGGGGTTAATCGCGGAACACGGTGGGCGCCAGCAGCGCCCATTGCTCCGGCCAGTCCTGGCCGGGGTGGATCTTGAACCCGGACCGTACGAATTGGGCGATGCGCCCTTCCACCACCGCCAGCAGTAAATTGGCGGTGATAGTGGGCGTCGCCCGGGTGCGCTTGCCTTCCTTGAATTCCGCGTCCCGTACCACCTGCTTGAGCTGGCTTTCGACACGGTCGTAGAACTGCTGGATGCGCTTGCGCAGGCGCTCGTTCTCGCCGGTCAGGGCGTCGCCGGTGAGCAGCCGGGTGATGCCCGGGTTGCGCTCGGTGAAGGCCAGAATCAGCGTCAGAATCTGCTCCACCTGGGTAAGAGCATCGCCCTCGGCGGTGATACGGTTGATGCGCGAGAAGATCGCCTCCTCAATGAAGTCGATCAGCCCCTCGAACATCTTCGCCTTGCTGGGAAAATGCCGGTACAGGGCGGCTTCCGAGACGCCCACCTCCCGGGCCAGGCCGGCGGTGGTGATGCGCCCCCCGGGCTCCGCCTCCAGCATGTGCGCCAGTGCCTGCAGGATCTGGTCCTTTCTGGACTGCTTCTGTTCTGTCATTCGGTGGTTCCCTTTTCCCCCGGGTCGGGGCGTGGCGGAAGCCGCGACCCGACCAGTCCAAATTCAATGCTTGCTGATCAGCGTCCCCACGCCCTTGTCGGTCAGGATCTCCAGCAGCACGGCATGGGCCACCCGGCCATCGATGATGTGCGAGGTCTTCACGCCGTTCTCCACCGCCTCCAGCGCGCAGCGGATCTTGGGCAACATGCCGCCATGGATGGTGCCGTCCTGGATCAGTTCGCCGACCCGCTCGGCGCTGAGGCCGGTCAGCACCCGGCCTTCCTTGTCCTTGAGGCCGGCCACGTTGGTCAGCAGGATGAGCTTCTCGGCGCGCAGCACCTCGGCCACCTTGCCGGCCACCAGGTCGGCGTTGATATTGTAGCTGACGCCGTCATCGTCCACGCCGATGGGCGCGATCACCGGGATGAAGTCGCTGCCGCCGAGCAGGTCCAGCACCTTGGTGTCGATGCCCTGCACCTCGCCCACGTGGCCGATATCGATGATCTCGGAGGTGTTCAGTTCCGGGTCGCTGGTGTCCAGGTTCTTGAGCACCATCTTGCGCGCCCTGATCAGGCGTCCGTCCTTGCCGGTCAGGCCCACCGCCTGGCCGCCGTTGTGCTGGATCAGGTTGACGATGTCCTTGTTCACCAAACCACCGAGCACCATCTGCACCACGTCCATGGTCTCGCGATCGGTGACGCGCATGCCCTGGACGAACTTGCTTTCCTTACCCAGGCGGGTAAGCAGGTCGCCGATCTGCGGCCCGCCGCCGTGCACGATCACCGGGTTGATCCCGACCTGTTTCATCATCACCACGTCGCGGGCGAAGCTGTTCTTGAGTTCGTCGTTTTCCATGGCATTGCCACCGTACTTGATTACCACGGTGGTGCCGGAGAAGCGCTGAATATACGGCAGCGCCTCGATCAGAACGCGGGCGGTTTCCTGTGCGCTCTTGGTGTCCATGTGTGTCTCCAGCCATTCAATCAATCGGTGAGCGCGGCGAACGCCGCCGCGCTGTCCCCGGCTTGCAGGGACAGTATTTCCAGCAGCCGGGCGGCGGCGTACAGGCCGTCCTCGAACCCGAACCAGCGATCGGCGAAGCATATATGCCCGCTCATGTCGCCGGCCAGGGGAGCGCCGGTTTCGCGCAAGCGCGTCTGCAGGGCCGCCGCGCCGGCGGGGGTCATCACCGGCCGACCGCTCTGTTTGCGGATCAGGGTGCCCAGCCCGGGGCTGCATTCTACGTCGAACAGCACGTCACTGCCCGGATTCCGGCTCAGCAGGTCGCGGGCGAACAGCATCAACAGCCGGTCGGTGCCGAGCACGGCGCCGTCCGAGGCCACCGCCGCCAGCCGCCCACCGCCATCGTCGAAGGCCAGGCCCAGGTCCAGGTTCTGGCCGGTGACGGTGTCGCCCAGGGGCGCCAGCGTAGCCGGGTCGGTCGGGTCCCATCGGCCCTCCACGGGCACCGCGCGGCAGCCCAGTTCTTCCAGCAGCACCGCCGCCACCTGGTCCGTGGCGCCGGGGCTGGCGAATACCGCCACCTTCATCGGGCGGGCCAGAATAATGTCATCGCCCAGGGCCCGCAGGTAGCGCCCGGTGAGTTCCCGCTGCTCCACGGTGCCGGGCGCCTCGGGCGCGGGCCCGGCGTGGCTGGCGGCGGCGGCCAGGGCCTCGCCGGTGAGCCGCTCGCCCTGCAGGCGAACTTCCAGGCGCTGGCCGCTCAGGTACAGCCCGGTCTGGCTTTCCAGCACCTCGGTGGCGTAGTAGAGCACCGGGCGGGGAACGGCGCCAAGATCCATGACCTGGCGGCCGCTGGCGGCGAGCCCGTCCAGCAGCGCCGCGTAGGGATCGTCCCCGGTGGCCGGGGAGCGGGCCGCGAACAGGGTGTGCTGGCCGGCTTCGCCGGCGGCGCCACCGAGAGCCCGGGCCAGCCGGGCCAAGGTGTCCGTTTTCAGGGTGGCGCCGCCGAGGTGGTCATCATGGAGCAGGTCCGCCGGTACGGTGGGCGGCGGCGGGCTGGCCGGCTCCGGGGCGGGTTCCGGAGCGGAGGGCGGTGCCGCCGGCGCGGCCGGGGAGGGCCCGGCGGGTTTGGCCGCCGGACGCCGGACGCCGGGTGTCGCCGGTTCGGTGGCCGGCGTGCCACGGAGGCGCCGCAGGGCGGGAACCAGGGCCGCTATCAGTAGCAACGCCGCGATGCCGGCGCCGCCGGGGATCAGCCAGGTGGACCAGAAAGGGGGGGCTGGCGGTACCGTGACCGCCACGGAAAGAGGGCCGGCGGCGGCCTGTGCCCGGGGGGCATCGGCGTCGGCCTGACCATATCGGATCAGGGTCAGACCGCCCTGTTCCAGGGTCAGCATGGCCCTTGGTGGCAGATCCCGGGCGCTCTGATCGAGCCAGGGGGTCAGGCGACGCTCGAGAATCAACGCGCCACCGGGGGCATTACGCGCCAGCAGCACGGCCGGTTGCTCGCCGCCCCGCGACGACATCCTCGGTTCGCCGCTCTCGCGCACCTGCCGCAGCAGGTCCTGAAAGACGAAGGACAGTTCTTCCTCGCCGGTCCCTTGATCGGCAATCAGCCACAGGCGGGCGTCGTCGTTCCAGGGGCCGGGTGCCAGTTCGCCGCTGGCCAGGCGCTCACGCACGGAAGGGTCCGCGCCGCGTTGCTGGAGCTGTTCACGGTCGCGGTTGAGCAGGGTAGCGAGGGTGCCGGCGAATTGCCGGGACAGTGCCTGGGCGTCACTCCGGGCCTGGGCCAGAGTCCGCCCGTGCTGGTATTCGTGGAAACCGTAGGCACCGCCGCCGATCAGCACCGCCAAGATCAGCAACAGCGCCCGCCCGCCGAACGGGTTCCTGGTGCGCGCCATGCTCTCCCCCCCTTTTTCGCCTCTTGTCGTCTTGTTATCACGGCTTCAGCCGCGATGGACGCCCCCCAGCGCCCATTGTCGTTCACCTTAATGGCGGCCGCTGTGACCGAAACCGCCCTCACCCCGTTCACTGTCTTCAAAGCTTTCCACCTGACGCAGTGCCACCTGCATGACCGGCACCACCACCAGTTGCGCGATCCGCTCACCGGGTTCCACGGTGAACGGAGCTTGCCCCCGGTTCCAGCACGACACCATCAACTGGCCCTGGTAATCGGAGTCGATGAGCCCCACCAGGTTGCCGAGCACGATGCCGTGCTTATGGCCAAGCCCGGAGCGCGGCAGGATCAGGCCGGCGTAGGCCGGGTCGGAGATATGGATGGCGAGGCCGGTGGGCAGCAGGGTCGTGTCACCGGGGTTGAGAGTGAGTGGCGCCTCGACCATGGCGCGCAGATCCAGGCCCGCGGAGCCGTCGGTGGCGTAGGCGGGCAATGGGAATTGGTCGCCCAGGCGCGGGTCGAGAAGGCGGTATTGCAGTTCCACGGTGTCGGGCTCTCCGTTCGGGCCATTCGGGCCGTTACTTTAACACCGGGTGCCATCCTTTGCAGAGTCCGACCAAGGGGGAAGCCCCGCCGGCGAGGGGCGGCTCACAGGGAGCCGCCGCCCCGGGTCGCCCAGCGGGTGGAGCGCCGTTCGATCAGGTCGGCGATCACGTACATCAGGATACCGAGCACCCCCACCACCAGCAGCGCCGCGAACACCAACGGTACCCGGAACGAGGAACTGGCGGTCAGCAGCAGGTAGCCGATACCGCCATCGCTGGCCACCATCTCGGCGATCACCGAGCCGACGAACGCCAGCGAGATGGCCACCTTCAACGAGGCGAACAGATAGGGCAGTGCCCGGGGCAGGCCCACCTTGCGCAGAATCACACCGCGTTTCGCGCCCAGCGAACGCAATACATCCGCCAGTTCCGGTTCCAGGGTGGCGATGCCGGTGGCCACGTTGGCGAGGATCGGAAAGAACGCGGTCAGGAAGGCGGTAAGAATCGCCGGCACCGAGCCGATGCCGAACCACATCACCAGCACCGGCACCATGGCCACCTTGGGCACCGAGTTGAAGCCGATCAGCAGCGGGTTGGTGGCCCGGTACATGGCCTGGCTGGAGCCCACCAGGGCGCCCAGGGCCACGCCCACCACCAGAGCGATGAAGAAGCCCACCAGGGTGGTGTAAAGCGTCTGCATCGAGGCGGACAGAATCACCGGCCAGAACTCGATGCCCGCCTTCACCGAGTCGGTGGGCGACGGCAGGATCGATTGCGGGATATCAAACGCCAGGCAGGCCACTT
Organism: Alloalcanivorax marinus; assembly: GCF_016785095.1. GTDB lineage: Bacteria > Pseudomonadota > Gammaproteobacteria > Pseudomonadales > Alcanivoracaceae > Alloalcanivorax > Alloalcanivorax marinus_A. The sequence goes on from NZ_JAEKJB010000011.1 coordinate 95,161, forward strand.
CCCAGACCGCGAAGAAGCCGCCGGCGGTGATCCAGGGGCTCATCGCCTGGCGCAGTTTGCGTCGGTTCATGATGGGTTCTCCTGGGCGTGGCCCACGTGCTGGCGGAGCCGATGGACGGTGTCGGCGAATGCCGGCGAGAAGCGATCCTCGCGAGTGCGTCGCAGGTGGGCGGGAATGCGCTGTGAATGAATCACCCGGCCCGGGCGCGCGGACAACACGTGCACGGTCTCGGCCATGTACACCGACTCGGTGAGGTCATGGGTGATCAGCAGGGTAGTGAACTTCCGTTCCTCCCAAAGCGCTTTCACGGTGTCCCACAGGTCCTCCCGGGTGAAGGCATCGAGCGCCCCGAACGGCTCATCGAGCAGCAGCAGGTCCGGCTCGTGAATCAGCGAGCGGCACAGCGATACCCGCTGCTGCATGCCGCCGGAGAGCTGCCAGGGGAAGCGGTCGGCCACGTCCTTGAGGCCGACCTTGTCGAACAGCGCCATTGCCCGTTCCACATGACGCGCGCGCTCCTTGCGAAAACGGCGCCGGTGGGGGTCGACGATTTCCAGCGGCAACAGCACATTGTCCAGGGACGTGCGCCAGGGCAGCAGCGTCGGGTTCTGGAACGCCATGCCGACGATCTTCAGCGGCTTGCTGACCTCCTTGCCGGCGACGATAACGCCGCCGGCATCCGGCTGGCGCAACCCGCTCACCAGTTTCAGCGTGGTCGACTTGCCGCAGCCGGAAGGGCCCACCAGCGCGCAGAATTCGCCCTGGCCCACGGAAAGGTTGAAATCCTTGAGGGCCAGCAGCCCTTCGCCGAAGTCGCCGTAGGTGAGGCTGACGTCGGTGAGCTCGACGAACGGACGCTGGCCGCCCGACGCCGGTTCCTCCGGCGTCGGCGGGAGCGTATTGACCATGGCTGGATATCCCATGCGATTACTCGGCGGACCATTTCAGGGTGTCGCGGGGCGGCAGGTAGGCGTCGGTATAGACGGTGTCCGGCGCCGGCACCGCGATGCCCAGCGCCTGGGCGGCGCCACGGGTGGTGTCCGCCAGCCGTTTGGCGTCCACGTTGCTCATGCCGTGCTCAACCACCCAGGGCGTGGCCACGGACCAGTCCAGGGACAACTGCAGGCGCTCCTGCTCCACGGTCTTGTCGGTGAGCGGGTCCTTCTTGGCGAGCACCTCGATGGTGCCTTCCGGGTCCCTGGCGCTTTCCATGAACGCCTGCGCCACGCAGCCGATGAACTTCTTCACCGCTTCCGGATGTTCCTCGGCGAACCCGGGGCGGGTCACCAGGGAGCTGCCGTACAGGGGCACGCCGTTTTCCGCGTAACGCATCACCACCAGTTGATCCTCGGGCACGCCGGCGGCCTTGGCGCCGATATAGCCGGTGAAGGCGTGGCCGGCGATGGCGTCGGCCTGCTTGCGGGCCAGGGTGCTCTCGCGCAGTTCCGGCGAGACGCTTTTCCAGTTCACCGAGTCTTCGTCGAAGCCGTTGGCCTTGGCGAGCAGGCCGAACAGGCGCCGGGATGCATCCCCCGGCGGCGCGGCGATGGATTTGCCCACCAGGTCCGCCGGTTTTTCGACGCCGGTGTCCTTGCGGGTAATGATCGACAGCGGTGAGCCGTCGTAAATCACGAAGATGGCGATCAGGGCGTCATCCGGATTGCGGGTGTTGAATTCCAGCATGGCGTTGATGTCGGCGAAGCCGATGTCATAGGCGCCGGTGCTGACTTTGGTGATGGTGTCGCCGGAACCGAAGCCCCGGTCGGTGACCACGTCCAGGCCGGCCTCGTCATAGCAGCCGTTCTCGTGGGGCAACAGGAATGGAGCCTGGGGACCCTGGAACGCCCAGTCGGCGGCGAAGCGCAGATCGGCGGCGTGGGCGCCGGCCACGGCCAGGCCAGCGGACAAGGCGCCGGCGAACCCCAGCGCGCGCAGAGCGTGAAGAACCTTGGTGGAAGTCATGCTGCGTATACCCTCTTGTGGGAAAAAAGAAATCATCGGAGTGCCGCGTTATCAGCTGCGGGTCACCCGGTATTTTTCGTCGCGGTACTCGCCGGACAGAACCGGCGGATACTTGGCTTCCCCCGGCGCCGCCACGCTTTCAATCAGGGCGTCGTAGTTGGGGTGGTGGAAAAAGCCAATGGAAATGCGTTGCGACATGGAGGCGGCGCTGGCCGGGGGATTCACCACCCGGTGCACGTTGGAAACCCAGCGGTCATTGGTCCAGCGCATCAGCAGATCGCCGATGTTGACCACGAAGGTGTCCGGCGCCGTTTCCACCGGAATCCACTCGCCGTCGCGCACCTGAACCTGCAGGCCACCGGGCTTGTTCTCGCCGTTGAGAATGGTGAGCAGGCCGTAGTCGGTGTGTTCGCCGGCACGCAGTTGTCCCGGTTCCGGGGCTTCTTTCTGCTCCGGATAGAAATTGATGCGCATGGCGGTGATATGGCGATCGATCTTGTCGGCGAAGAAATCCTCGTCCAGGCCCAGCGCCAGGGCGGTCAGCGCCATCAGTTGTTCGGCCAGTTTTTCCACCCGCCGGTAGTAGTCAGCGGCGGCCTCGGCAAACGCCGCGGGCCGCGCCGGCCAGCGGTTGGGCACGAAGAAACGTTGCCCCTGGTCGCTGGTGTAATAGGGCTCGTCCGGCCAGTCCGGGCGACCGAAGTGGTAGTACTCCTTCAGGTCCGGCGGGGTCTCGATGGTGTTGCCGTAGGACAGTGCCTCGAAGCCGATGGCGCGGTAGCCCCGTGGCACCGAAACGTCATCCGGCTGGGCGCGCAACTTCTCGTCCAGCGGCAGGTTGAAAAAGGCGCTGGCCTGTTCGCGCAGACGGTCGATCACCGCCAGCGGCACGCCGTGGCCGCGAATGGTGAAAAAACCCACCCGGGTGCAGGCGGCATCGATCTCCCGGGCCACGCGCAGGCGCGCCTCGGGGTCGCCTTCGAGTGCCGGGGCCAGATCAATAACGGGAATGGTGGCGGTCATGGGAAGGCCTCGGGGTCAGTGGAAGTAGGCGCCGCCGTCCACCACCAGCGTCTGGCCGGTAATGAAGGCGGACGGATCGCCGGCGAAGAACTCGATGGCGCCCACCAGGTCGGCGGGCAGCATGTCGCGGGCCAGTACCCGGTTGCGCAGGGACGGTTCCTTGACGCCGTCCACCAGCTCCGGGTTGCCGTGCACGCCATCGCTGAGCGTGAAGCCCGGCGCCACCGCGTTGACGGTGATGCCATGGGCGCCCAGCTCGGTGGCCAGCGCCCGGGTCAGGGAAATAACCGCCCCCTTGCTGGCCACGTAATGGGCCATCCAGGGGTTGCCCTTGAAGGCCACCCCGGAAGCGATATTGATGACGCGGGCATGGTCGCTGGCCTTGAGCAGAGGCAGCAAAGCCCGGCAGATCAGGAAGATGCCGATTACGTTGACGTCGAATACGCGGCGCCATTCTTCCGGCTCCAGGGTTTCAAACGGCGCCGGCTTCAGTGATGAATAAATGCCGGCGTTGTTGAGCACGATGTCCAGGCGGCCATGACGGTCGGTGACGGTGCCGGCCAGCATGGCGGTATCCGCTTCCGAGGCCACGTCCACCGCCAGGCCCTCGACGGCCAGGCCCTGGTCGCGGAGCCGCGTGGCGGCCTGCTCGGCGCCGTCGCGGTCGGCGATGATCACGCTGGCACCGCGTCGGGCCAGGCGCTCGGCGGCGGCGAAGCCGATGCCCAGGGCGCCGCCGGTGACCACGGCGACGCGCCCGGCCAGGGTCGTTTCCAGATTCATGAGACGGTCTCCGGCAGGTCGAACAGGCTGAGCGGGGGCTGATGGAAACCCCGGCCAATCAGGCCGGAGGCCTCGTCGCGACCGAGAATCGCCAGGTTGATGATGGGAGGGCGGCCATCGGCGAGAATCCTTTCCGGGTCCAGGGTGCCGCTGGCGAGCTCGAACAGGGGCCGGCGTCGCGCCGCGTAGTCGGGCAGGCTGTCGGCCCATTCCTCGAGCAGAGTCGGCGCGAGGCCCAGTGCCTGGCCGCCGAGGCCGCAGGCGTCAATGACCGCGCTGTCGCCAATGGCGCCGAGGGCATTGGCTTCGTCGGCGCCGGGCAGCAGGGTGCCGCGGGGCGGTGTCGCCGGCGCCGTGCGCCATTGGCTGGCGCCACGCGCGCGCAGGCCGAAATCCACCCCGTTGCCGCCGATGGCGGTAATCGGCGCGTCGTGGAGCCGCCAGGCGGCGGCGGCCATTAGCGGTGTCAGCGCGAAGGAGGCGTTATTGGCCAGCTCCGCGCGGATCGCCTCCGGCAGGCCGGGCAACCGGTCCAGCAAGGCCCGCGTCAACGCGCCGGTACGGGAGTGGCAGTCGTCGCCCTGGGCAAGCGCCTCGGTCACTACCGGTTCCACGGCCAGGGGGCGGGCGCGTACCGCCGGCGCCAGATGGTCGGCGGCCAGCCGTGCCAGATGGCGGAAACGGGCGGCGCCGTCCGTGCTCAGGGTGCCGAACCGTGCCGCCGGCGGCGGCCCTTCCACCAGGGGGGCATAACGGGTGGCGGCGCCCTCGCCCACCGCGATCAACGGCATGCTGGCGCTGACCACCTGGGCCAGCGGGGTCACCACGCCATGGTCCTGGGCCGGGGCCAGGGTCAGGTGGCCCTGTTTGAGCAGTTCCAGAGCCTCGGCGGAGCTGCCGGCCAGCCCCTCGAACAGAGCGGCCACCACCGCCGCGTTGCGCACGGCGGTGGGTACGGCGCCGCGCAGTGGCGGGCCGGCATGCAGCAAGGTGCGTTCGGGCAGATCCGGCAGCGCCTGACGGCGTGTCACCAGATCATGCCAGAAGGCGTCGGCGAAGGGCGCGGCGAGGGTGGCGGGTGTCATACCGCATTCCTCGTCAGATCCGGCAGGATCGGAGCGTCGGCGTCATGGCGCACGCCATCGACCAGGCAGAACGCCGGACTCAGCAGCCGGTCCGCGGCCACCACGGTGTCCTCGTTGTCGCGCAATGAGAAGCGCCCGCGGTGATCGTTCAGCACGCTGATGTCCGCCGGGTTGCCCGGGGTCAGGGAGCCCAGCTCGTCCGGCAGGCCGAAATTCGCCACCACATTGGTGGTGACCATCTTCACCACCTCCATCAGGGGCAGGCCCAGGGCCAGCATGGAGGTCATCGCCGAAGCCAGGGAGAAGCGCTGCTTACCAAAGAACATGTGTTCCTTGTCGGTGTGCTCCTCCGGAGTGCCCGCGGGGTGCGGCACATGGGTGTTGTAGCCGTGCATGTCGGCGCCCAGGGTGTGCGGCACGATGCCCGCGTCCAGCGCGATGCGGGCCATCTTGAAACTGAAGTGCGAGCCATGCCCGACGTCCACCTTCAGGCCCCGCTCCAGGGCCTCGCGAACCATCGGGTGCACCCTGCCCTCGCTATTCACGAAGCCGCCGGGGTGGCGGGTGAACGGGTGGGCCAGAATGTCACCGGGTTTGAGCAGCGGCACCACGTCGCGGAGCACCGAATCCGGGTCGATGGGGTGTTTGTCCTCGGGCAATGGCCAGAGCTGGCCGAAGTGGATGTACAGCGGCAGACCGGCCCGTTTGCCGATTTCGGCGCACTGGCGCATCACATCCAGCCCCCAGCGTGACATACCGCCGATTTCCGCGTGGGCCTTGAAGCCCTTTACCAGGTCCGCGTTGGCCAGCGCCGAGGTAACGGTCGCTTCCACGTCCACGCAATCGGGCTTGTACAGCGAGGGGTAGTAATGGCCTTCCAGGCCGCCGACCAGATAGGTGGAAAGAAACGCGAAGGTCCGTGAGTGGTGGCCTCCGGCGATGTGCTCCCGGAACGCCGGCAGGGTCATGCACGACGGGCCGCCCTGGTCGATCAGGGTGGTGACGCCGGAGCGAACCCCGCACAGATCCGGGTTGAGCCCGAAGCGACCGGTCACGTACTGAAATACGTGGGCATGAGTGTCGATCATGCCGGGGATCACCAGTTTGCCGCTGGCGTCGATAACGTCCGCCCCCGGCGCGGCGACCGTGCCGGGGGCTACCACGGCCTCGATGCGTCCGTCGGTGACCAGTATGTCCCGGGGGGCGTCGATGTTCTGGGCGGGGTCGATCACATGCCCGCCTTTGATCAGCAGATCCGCCATTGTTTGCGCTGTCCTTTTGGTCCTTGTGATACGGCGTCTGCTGCAATGGATATGCCAAGGGCGCGGAAAATTTATCCAGGGGTAATGTAATCCATTGAAAATAAATGAGTTTCTGGTGGGCAATTATTGATCTATATGAGTGGTATGCCTCTTATATGGTGGGACGGCGAGTATACGAGTGTCGCATTAAGGGGCATACCACTTATTTAAATGCACCGGGCCGGCGCTTGTTGCGCGGCTGCCCTGGCTGGGGTGCAATAGGCCCGGACGCACCGAACCTTGCAAAAGGAATGTTGATGGACGCTTCACAATCGCCGCCCGCGAATGCTCCCCGGTCCTCGCTGCTGGACCGACCCGGTTTCCTGATTCGTCGCCTGCATCAGATTCACTGCGCGTTGTTTCTGGAAGAGACGCGGGATTTCAATATCACGCCGGTTCAGTACAGCCTGCTGACCACACTGGCGGATCGCGGTGAACTGGATCAGGTGGGCCTGGCCACGGAGATCGGTCTGGAACGGACCAGCGTGGCGGAGGTGATCCACCGCCTTGAAGCCCGTGAACTGGTGTCGCGCCGGCGCAGCGAAAGTGACCGGCGGGTTAAGCTGGTGAAGCTGGAGCGCAAGGGGCGGGCTCTGATCAAGCGGGTGGACGCGGCGGCGCAGCGCGCCCACGACCGCACCATCGAGGCCCTGCCGGAGCCGGAGCGGGCGGCCTTGTTGTCACAGCTGGTGCGGCTGGTGGAGGCCAACAACGATAAAGGCAAGGCGCCGTTCCGGATGTCCTGAGCGGGGCATGCCTCAGCCCTGACGGATGGCGATCAGCTCGATCAACTGCTTGGCGATCTGCGCCTTGGAAGCCAGCGGCAACACCTTGTGGCCATTGGGCCAGATCACGGTCAGGGCATTGTTGTCGCTGTTGAAGCCCACGTCGCTGCCGGAGACGTCGTTGGTGGCGATCATGTCCAGGTTCTTGTTTTCCAGCTTGCCCTGAGCGTACTGGATCACGTCCTGGGTTTCGGCGGCGAAGCCCACCGTGAAGGGGCGTTTCGCGTGGCTGGCCACCGCGGCGATGATGTCCGGATTCTTCACCAGGGTCAGGTGAATTTCCTCGGTGGACTTCTTGATCTTGTGATCGGCGGTGACCGTGGGGCGGTAGTCCGCCACCGCGGCGGTGGCGATGAAGATGTCGCAACCGTCTTCCACCGCGTCCAGGCTCGCCTGGTGCATTTCCTCGGCGCGTACCACGTCGATCCGCCGTACCCGGTTGGGGGTGGGCAGCGACACCGGCCCGGCGATCAGGGTCACGCGGGCGCCGGCCTCGGCGGCGGCCGCCGCCAGGGCGAAGCCCATCTTGCCGGAGCTTTTGTTGGTCAGGTAGCGCACCGGGTCGATTGGCTCCCGGGTGGGACCGGCGGTGATCACCACATGGCGGCCGGTGAGCAGGTCGTAGTCAAACACGTCCGCCGCCTGGTGGATGATCGTTTCCGGGTCCTGCATGCGGCCCGGACCCACTTCGCCGCAGGCCTGGCTGCCATCACCGGGGCCGAATATATGAATGCCCTTTTCCTGGAGAATCAGTTGGTTCTTCTGGGTGGCGGCGTCCGCCCACATCTGCTGGTTCATGGCCGGCGCCACGGCGATGGGCGCGCCGGTGGCCAGGCACAGGGTGCTGAGCAGATCGTTGCCGTGGCCGTAGGCCAGGCGCGCCAGGAAGTTGGCGGAGGCCGGGGCGATCAGCACCAGGTCCGCCCAGCGGGCCAGTTCGATGTGGCCCATGGCGGCTTCGGCGCGCGGGTCGAGCAAATCGGTATGCACCGGGTGGCCGGACAGGGCCTGCATGGTCAGGGGGGTGATGAACTCACAGGCGCCCTGGGTCATCACCACGCGCACTTCGGCGCCGGCATCCTGCAGTCGGCGGACCAGTTCGGCGGCTTTGTAGGCGGCGATGCCGCCGGTCACGCCGAGGAGGATTCGCTTGTTGACCAGTCGCTGCATACTGTTATTCCGTACAGTGTTTTGGGATTTGGCTGACACGATTCGGAGCCGATGTCGTCTGCCAGGGTCCGTGGGTGGCTTGGTGTAATGGGGTGGTGACTCTCAGAGGGGTCCTAGGGTAGCACCAAGGTATGACCAAGCGTAGTGATGCCGTGGCCGGGTGGGCGGTCACGGTCCAAGGAGGCGGACAATGGCGATCAGCGACTGGCCCGAGGACGAGCGGCCGAGGGAGAAACTTCTGGCGCGCGGGGCGTCGGCCCTGAGCGACGCGGAATTATTGGCGATTTTTTTGCGCACCGGCAGCCGCGGGCGCACCGCGGTGGATGTGGGGCGGGGGCTGCTGCACCGCGCCGGCGGGCTGCGCAAACTGTTGGACCTGCCGCCGTCCCGGATGGCGCGGCTGCCCGGGCTGGCTTCCGTGGGGCGCCGGGCGCTGTTGCTGGCGTCCCTGGAGATGGGCCGGCGCTATCTGGCGGAGGAGCTTGAGCGCGGCTTCAGCCTGGATAATCCGGAACCGGCGGCGCGTCTGTTGACCGCGGAGTTGCGCGGTGAGCCCCGCGAGGTGTTCGCCGTCCTGTTCCTGGACAACAAGCACCGGGTGATCGGTTTCGAGAAAATGTTCTACGGCACCGTTGATGGCGCCGCGGTCTATCCCCGGGAGGTGGTGCGGCGGGCTCTGGAATACAACGCGGCCAGCGTGATCGTGGCGCACAACCACCCGTCCGGGGTGGCCGAGCCCAGCCAGGCGGACCGCGACGTCACCGACCGGCTGCGCAAGGCGCTGGATCTGGTGGACGTGCGGGTGCTGGATCATCTGGTGATCGGCGACGGCCATTGGGAGTCCTTCAGCCGGCGCGGTTGGGTCTGAACGCCACTCTTTGCTTGAACAACGGCCAATGGGATGGTATAAAACGCGCCTTTTCCGGGGCTGCCCCGCCCCAAAGTATGTTTCACGGGAGCAAGAATCATGTCCAAGGTTTGCCAGGTGACCGGCAAGCGGCCGGTAACGGGTCACAATGTGTCCCACTCGAACATCAAGACCAAACGCCGCTTCGAGCCGAACCTCCACTACCACCGTTTCTGGGTGGAAAGCGAAAAGCGCTTCGTGCGTCTGCGTGTGTCCTCCAAAGGGATGCGCATCATCGACAAGAAGGGTATCGACAGCGTGCTGGCCGATATCCGCGCCCGCGGCGCGCGGGTTTAAAGGCCGGGAGGAACTGAATCATGGCAGGTCCGATTCGCGAAAAGATCCGTCTGGTGTCCTCCGAGGGCACGGGTCACTTTTACACCACCACCAAGAACAAGCGTCTGCATCCCGAAAAGATGGAGACCAAGAAGTTCGATCCGGTGGTGCGTAAGCACGTGATCTACAAGGAAGCGAAGATTAAGTAAGCTTCCCGCCTGGCAAGGGGCAACAAAAAACCCGACGTGGTTCACACTACGTCGGGTTTTTTGTGTGCCTGGAAAACCGACCTCTGTCATAAAAATTCCAAGAAACAAAAAATTTCATAACAATACAAAGAATATCTTCCGAAACGCCCACCATTTCGCCATATTGGTACGAACGTGAGGCCGGCGAGGGTGTGTCGTCGAGCGCTTGATGTCCGGTAATTTGGGACGGGTACCCACCGGTCGTCGCTCTCACGGTGCCACTTATCATCCGGCCATATCAGCTAACTCATTGATTTAGTGGGGGAGACAGAAAATCATGGCAAATTCAGTCATTGTGATCACGCTCACAGAATGTCTACTATCGGGAAAGGATTCGTTACTGATTCCACAACAAAGTGCCATGGAGAGCTCACTATGAAAGCGATCACTAACATTCGACTCACTACTCAGAAACTGGCGGCCCGTCTGTACTCCGTCGCGCCTACCCGTGCCGACAAGCAGCGTGGTGCCAGTGCCCTCGAATATATTGTTCTGGCTGCGGCCATCATCTTTGTTGTTGGCATTCTGGCTACCAACGATACCGTCCAGACGACTTTGCAGACGGCGTTTACACAATTATTTACCGACGCAACCAATAAGAACCCCAACCCCTAGATTAAGGCTTTGGGTGATGTTCATTGTTGGTGGTAGTCGCCAAACGCCAGCGAAGGCCCACGAAGGGGCCGTGGCATTGGAATTTCTGATGCTCTTCCCCTTCGTGGTAGCCATGCTGTATGGCGCTGCCATCTACGGCATTGTGTTCTTCAGCCAGTACCGGCTGCAGAGCGTGGTGGACCGGTCGGTGGCCACGGCGCTGTACGTGGATCGCTCAGCCTACGCTACCTCAGAACTGCAAACTCAAGTGGAAAGTCGTGCCCTGAATGCCCTGAGCGGGCTGCTCGCGAAGCAGCCCGAGCCGTTGAAAAGCATGTCACCGGGGGACGGTGCCTGCGGTGTGGAAACCGTCGGGGGAGTCGGGGGAGTGGAAATGCTTCGGTGTACCTTGACCTATGACTACAAGGCCAATCCGATCGTGCCGGTGATGAGCTTCGGCATGCTCGGCACCTTCCCTCCCTTGCCGGATACCCTGACGGCGGAGGCGCACGCGGCTTTCTGACCTCGTCTTACCAGTTGCCAAGAAACAGGGAGGTTCTGGAGGGGTTATGGGATCGAAGCTGTTGTACACCCTGCCGGCACTGTTGCTGGCGTTACTGGCCCTGATTCTGGCCCTGGTGGGCCTGAGCCGGGAGCCGGAACCGACTTCCGCCGAGCGGAGCGCGCCGTTGGCGCCTGCAGCCGGTGAAGAAGCGGCCCACGAATACTGGGTGGTGCGAGAACCGGTGGAAGCGGGAGAGACCCTCACCGCCGACAATTTGGCGGTGGTGTCCGCGGATTCGCCCATCACCGGGGCGCTGAGCGCCGACGAGGCCATCGCCGGGCAGCAGGTGCAGAGCACCGTGCGCGCCGGGGAGCTGCTCGCCGCCCACCATCTGGAAACCGGTGGCTCTCTGCCCCCCAGCTTGCCCCGTGGGCATCGCGCCATCGCCATTCCCGTGGACAATGTCACCGTGGCCGGGGGGCTGCTGAGGCCCGGCGACCGTGTTGACGTGATTACCGCTTTCCGTCGTTCCGACAAGGACGCGCCGGTGGCTCTGGTGATGCTCAAGCGCATCGAGGTGCTGGCGGTGCGTGGCGTGATGAACAATGTCGACAGCGACGACGACAACAATCGCCGCAACGACACCGTGGTGCTGTCGGTGCCGGAGGCGAGAGTCTCCGCGCTGATGCTGGCTTCCTCCGAAGGGAAGCTCCGCCTCGCCGTGGTCGGTGGCCAGGACGAGGGGCCGGCGTCACAACCCACTCCTGAACAAGGCCCGGCCGCCGATGATCGGCGCGCTACCTCCGTGGCGATGAACGACACCGAAGACAAAGCCGAACCTTTCTATTTCGAGGACTTCTTCCCGGAGCCGCCCAAGGCGCGGGCACCGGCGCCGCGTGCTTCGCCGGGGCGCCGTGTTCAGGTGTTCGAGGGAGCTGAATCAAGGAGCACCTATGTTCGCTAGGCGATGCAGATCCGCTTTCGTTGCCGTACTGGCGTTGTGCTGGTCGGTGGCTGTTCTGGCGGAACCCATGGGAAGCTCCACCAGGCTCGCCCCCGGCGATCAGAAAGTCCTGACCTTCCCGGGGCCGATCACCAAAGTGGCCACATCGAACCCGGAGGTCGCCAGACTGACGGTGAGCGGCGACCGCGAAGTCCTGTTGACCGCCATCCAGGAGGGCTCCGCCGAACTGACCATCTGGGTCCGTGATCGCCAGGCGCCCCTGCGCAGCAGCGTGGCGGTGGCCACGACCCTGGGCGGCAGTTTGCCGTTCGGAACCCAGGTACAAACCGATATCCGTGTGCTGGAAGTAAGCCGCTCGGAGCTCAACAGCCTGGGCGTTTACTACGCCAACCTGTTTGACGGCGGCGACTCCGCCATTGGCATCGCCCCGCCGGGCACCAGCTATCGGGGCTTTTCGGGCCCGGGGGGCGCCCAGGCGCCGATCAACGCGGATGGCTTCAACCTGTTTGGTTTTGGCAGCAATTCCCTGACCATCATCAACGCTCTCGAAGGTGGCGGTTTCGCCTACACGTTGGCGGAGCCCTCGCTCACCAGCCTCAGTGGCCAAAGCGCTTCCTTTCTTTCCGGTGGTGAGTTTCCGGTGCCGACCCGCAGCTCCAACGATGGCATCCAGGTTGAGTACAAGGAGTTCGGTGTCGGCCTCAGCCTGACTCCCACGGTAATCAGCGGAGAACAGATTATTCTCAAGGTGGCACCCGAGGTCAGCGAGTTGGATTACTCCGCCGGCGTGGAAACCGGTGGCGTGGCGGTGCCCGGCCTGCGCGTGCGGCGCGCGGAGACCACGGTCTCCCTGGCGCCCGGCGAGACCTTCATCATCAGTGGGCTGGTGAGCCGGAGCACGGTTAATAACAGTGATCGCATCCCGGGCCTGGGCAACATCCCGGTGCTGGGCGCGTTCTTCCGCTCCAGCCGCATTTCCCGCGACGATAAGGAACTCGTCATGGTGGTCACGCCGCACCTGGTGACGCCGCGCAAGGCCGGCCGTCCTCCGGTCACCCTGCCCGGTGGCGCCTATCACGAAAGCAGCACCGGGTGGCTGGACATGGCCACGGAACCGCGGCGCGGTTCGCAACCCATTCGTCACGGAGTGAGCTGGTGAGCCATGAGCGATAACGATATTGTCCTGTCCGTGGTCGATGACCCGGGCATCAAAGCCTGGCTGGAACGAAGCGTCGAGGAGCCGTTCCGGCTCGAATTCGTCAGCCGTGGAGATATGACCCGGGTTCTGCGCCTGCTGGAAGCGACCACCGCCCATCTGGTGCTGGTCGAAGTCAACGAGGAAGACCTGGACCAGTCCCTGGCCATCATCACCGCCCTCACCAGCGCGCGCCCCTGGGTAACGGTGATCACCGTATGCGGCTATGCCAATCAGGAGCTGCTGCTGCAAAGCATGCGTGCCGGTGCCCGCGACTGTTTTCTGGCCGGTAACGACGCCGCTGAAATCCGTGACCGTCTGCGCCGGCACCAATTGGTGCGCAGCGGTCATTATGGCGACGAGACCCGTTCGGCGGTAAACAACCTCACCCTGGTGGCCGGCGCGGACCCGACCGTGGATACCCGCTTCCTGACCCAGAGCCTGGCTCTGGGTATAAACCGCCGCCACCCGGAGTGGCGCTGTCTGGCGATTGATACCCAGGCCGGCGAGCGAAGCGTGTTTTATCTCGACGCCAGCAACCAGTTTACCCTCGATAACCTGATCACCAGCCCGGAGACCCTGGACGAAACCCTGATCGGCACCGCCCTGGAGGAATACCGCCCGGGCCTGAGGCTGCTCGCCGGCGGCGCCGGCACACAGGATTTTCAGGGAGATCGCAGCGCGGATCTGTTCATCGCCCTGAACCGGCTGATGCAGATGTTCGACCATATCGTCATCAACGTGGGCGTGCTGGAAAGCAACTACTGGATTCGCGCCCTGGGTGTACACACGCGCCATCTCATGGTCGCCATGCAGCCCCTGGTGGAGCAGGCCCACGCGGCTCGCGGCCTGGTGCAGGACTGGCGCTCGCACCTGGGCCGCAATGCGGAAATCGGCCTGGTCATCGACGGCTACGACAGCAAGGTGCCGCCGGATCTGGAGGAGCTGGGTGAAACGGTGGGCGCGCCGCTGGCCGGCACGCTGCCCATGGACTGGCGCCACCGGTTGATGGCGATCAACTCCGGCCGGCCGATTCTCGAACAATCACCACGTTGTGCCTACAGCCGCCACCTCGGGGCGGTACTCGATGCCCTGGACGGCGGAATGGAGAAATCGCGAAAGGGCGGTTTGCTGACGCGTGTTCTGGGGAGCTAAGCCGTGCCCGGTCGTATTGATCAGGAATATCAGGAACTCAAGGAGCGTGCTCACCGCTGGGTGGTTGAGCGGCTCGACGAGGAGGGCATCGAGGTAGGGCGCACCAAGGTCGATACTCTTGCTGAGTTCGTGCACCACAACCTGAGCCAGTTTATTTCCCAGAACCGGGTGCCGCTGTCCACGCGCGACCTCAATCAGCTCTCCCGGGACACGCTGAACGAAGTGGTGGGCTATGGTCCCCTGGAGCCACTGCTCGCCGACGAAAGCATCAACGACATTCTCGTCAACGGGCCGAAGGATGTGTTCGTGGAAGTCGCCGGTGTACTGCAGCGGGCACGCACCCGCTTCATCAATGATGAGCACGTGATCCGGGTGATCCGGCGCATGCTGGCGCCATTGGGTCGGCGGCTGGATGAGGCCAGCCCGATGGTCGACGCCCGCCTGCCGGACGGCTCCCGGGTCAATGCGATCATCCCGCCGCTGGCGCTCGACGGGCCCACCATCAGTATCCGGAAGTTCACCCGCAACCACCTTACCGCCCGGGAGCTGATCAACAGCGGCTCCATGACCGAGGCATGCCTTGAGGTGCTGATACGGGCGGTGGAATCGCGCCGCAATATCATCGTCAGCGGCGGCACGGGGACCGGCAAGACCACCATGCTGAATCTGATCAGCCAGCATATCCCCCGCCAGGAACGCATTCTTACCATCGAGGATTCCGCCGAGCTGGTGTTGCATCACCCCCACGTGGTGCGGCTGGAAACCAGGCCCGCGAATACCGAAGGCAAGGGCCGCATCACCGCCCGGGAACTGGTCGTCAATGCGCTGCGGATGCGCCCGGACCGCATCATTCTCGGCGAAGTCCGTTCCGCGGAAATCATTGAATTGCTTCAAGCCATGAACACCGGTCACGAAGGTTCCATGAGTACCATCCACGCCAACAGCACCCGCGATGCCCTGGTTCGAATTGAAACGTTGCTGGCGGTCAGCGGTTATGACGCCAGCGAAAAGGCCATCGGCCGGCTGATCGGCTCGGCGCTGGACATCATTATCCAGTTGGTGCGCCGGCCAGATGGTAAGCGCATGGTCAGTGATGTGGTGTCGCTGAGCCCCACCGAAACCGATGCCTACCACATGGATTATCTCTATCGGAGCCAGGACCATGAATAGCGTCGCCCTGCTCGCCGCCGCCCAGACCCTGGCCGTGCTGGCCCTGCTGGTTCTGGCGGTGCAGGCACTCTGGTTTCATTATCGGTCGCGGCGCGTGCTCAATGAGAACGTGCGGCGCCGAATGATCGACGCCGGCCCGGTAAGCGACGACGCTATTGCCCGGGTGAAGCTCACCGCTCTGGAGCAGGTGCTTCTGCGCGCCGATATTCAGATACCCCGCCAAAAGCTGGTGCTTGTCGGCATCCTGCTGATGGGGTTCCTGGCCGTGGTCGCTTCGTTGAAAGGGCCGCTGGTGGTGGCGATCACGGCCGGGCTGTTGGCGGTTATGCTTTGGATGTATTGGCGCTTTCGTTTCCAGCAACAGCGGCGACGCATTTATGAGGAACTGCCCGGCATCATTGATTCCGTACTACGCTACATGAGCGCCGGACGTTCTCTGGAAAATGCCCTGGTGGAAGCGTTTCGAGACGCACCGCCGGTCTTCGATCCGCTCAACTTCCGGTTGCGCAGCGCGGTGGAGTCCGGTCGGGATTACACCGGACTGTTCGAGGACTTCGCACAACTTTACCAAGTGCCCTCCCTGGTTCTGGTTTCCATTGCCCTGCGTACCTCGGCGCGGTTCGGTTCATCCATTAAGCCGGTGTTCAAACAGGTTTCCGAATCCCTGCGTTCGCAACAGGAGCTCCGTCGCGAGTTCATGGCGGCCACCGCCGAGATCCGCTTCACCGCCGCCGCTTTCGCATTGCTGCCGTTAGGACTGGCGGGCTACATGATCCTGATCAACGAAAACTACTCGGACGTATTGCTGAACAGCACCACGGGGCATTGGATGCTGGGCGTGGCCGGCGGGTTGCAGGCGCTGGGCATGATTCTGATCTGGCGAATGATCCAGGGGGTCGGCCGTGATTAATCTCTGGTTCTTCGCCGCCATGATCATGGCATTACTGGCCGTCTGGGTTGCCTGGTTCATGGCACCTCGTTGGGCGCGGAAGGGGCGTGTGCACGCCCGTTTGAGAAACGCCGGTGACGTGGAGGCGGAATCCTCTTCGTTCTGGCTGAGCCGGTTCGCCACCCGCCTGACGGAATCTTCACTGGCACGGGAGGATTTTCGGGAGATGCAGGAGGCGTTCTCCGCCACCGGGCGCCACCGGGAACAATCCCAGGTGCTCTATCTGGTCTATTGCTGGCTTATCCCCGCCATTGTGGTGTTTGGTGGTTTTGTCTTCCTGGGCCCCATGGGCGGCATGTTGGTGGCGGCGGGCGCCTTTTTACTGCCGCGACGCACGATCCGTTCCATGGGCCGCCGGGCCGAACAAAGGCAAAACATCGAAGCGGTGGAGTTGTGTCATCTCACACGCATGCTGATGGAAGCTGGCCTGTCACTGGAACGGGTACTGCGCCTCATCGCCGCGCAAGGCCGACCGATGATTCCCATGCTGGCCATGCGCCTCGACCGGTTCAACCGGTTGATGGAATCCGGCGCCGAACGTACCCAGGCGCTGGACGAACTGGGCGAGAACCGCCGTATTCCAGTGCTGCGCAGCTATGTGGTGCTGATGAAGCAAAGCAGCCAGCTTGGTGCCGGCGTATCCGACAGCCTGGACCAGATCATCGAGGAAGCTCAAAAGGTCGAACGCAACCGCATCCAGGAAGAAACCAATCGGATCGGGGCGAAGATGACTGTGATCATGATGGCCTTCATGCTGCCGGCGCTGTTCATTCTGATCGGCGGGCCAGCGGTCATTTCCATTGGCGAAGCGTTAACGGGCTAAAAAGAAGGGAGTGAAAGGATGCGAGCATTCATTGTGGGGTTCACGGCGGCGTTGCTCGCTACCGGCTGTGCTTACCAGCCGCCACCGCCCGATAACCTGAATACCGGCGCGCCGGAAAACCTGACCTGCAACGCCAAAATTCAGCCCGAGGAACAGGTGCAGCTGGACCGTGTTGACACCCTTATGGCCCGTGAGCACAACCACGCGGCTCTTGCGCAGTTGGAAGCGCGACCGTTGTCCACCGTCGATCACTGGGTGCGATACGGTCAGTTGAAGGCCTCCACTGGCCGTCTGGATGAAGCGGAGCGGATCTTTCGCGGCCTGGTCCGCGAATGTGAAAGCGGGCGCGGTCATCACGGCCTGGGCATGGTGCTGCTCAAGAAGAATGAGGTCATGGCGGCGCTGGACCAGCTCGAACAGGCGCGTCGCGCCACGCCGGCCTCGGCTCAGGTACGCAACGACTACGGCTATGTGCTGCTCATGGTCGGCGAGTATCAGGACGCCGCTTACGAATTGCGTACCGCCATGGAGCTAGGCGATGGCCAGGGTCCGGTTCGCCAGAATCTGGCGGTGGCCTACCTGCTCACCGAAAACTGGGCGGGTTTGCAGTGGATGACCCAGGAATACGACTTCGATGGCGAGGAACGCGCCTACGCGGAACGTCTCGCCGCTACTTTCAGGAGCGTGCAATGAAATACGGGCTCGCGCTATTCATCATGATTCCTGCCCTGGCCCTGGCCGGCGAAGCTGAAACCCCCGAATACGGCCTCGCCGGCGTGGTGGTGAAGGAACGCTCGACCACCGCTACTGAACGGGCTCTGAACCAGCAGCGTCGTTCGCCTAAAGCCGAGGAAAGCGAACTTTCCGTGCCCGTGTACGTGCAGACCCAGCGCCGGCTTTCGGAGAGCTTCAATCAGCCGATCCCGGACAGCTTCGGTGAGCAGACCCTTAACGAGAATTGAAATGAGACGGCAGCGTGGCGCCCTAACCTTTGTTACTCCGCTGCTTATGGTGATCGTCGTGCTTCTTAGCACGATGGCCCTCGACGGCGCGCGCCTTTATTCATTGCGCCAGGATATGCAGAGTCAGGTTAATGCCGCCGCCACCGCCGCCGCTGACGGCGTACAAACCTGCGGCGGTCAGGACGTCGATATGGCGACGATACGCCAGCGAGCGTTGACGGCCGCCCGTGGCCAAGGGTTCACGGGGGAAGACGGAGATCTGGTTGTACAGGCCGGGCTTCTTCAGGACAGCGATGGGGACGGCGATATCGAATTCCGTACCATGCCGTTTCTGGACCAGAGCAACGCGGTCCACGTTAGTTATCGGCGCTCCGCGCGAATATCAATGCTGCTGCCGGAAACCCAATTGGGCAGCGTTGATATGGAGGTTTCCGCGGCGGTTCGTAAGGAAGCCGTCGCGACACTCAGCGCCGCCGGCAGTACAGCTGGCGTCGGAGGTGGTCTGTTGGGATCGCTTCTGGGGGCGGTGCTCGGTGACGCCGCTTACACGCTGGATCCGACCAGTCTTTCTAGCTTGCAGAACACGACGGTAGAACTGGGTGAGTTGCTTAACACTCTGGGCGTTAATGACATTGCCGGTCTTTTGCCTTTGGGCGGTGATGAACTGGCTGGTGCGTTGAGTACTATATCCGGAGTGACCACTTCCCTGGGGCGAACGCTGGATGATATTGCCGGTGCCGCCGGTATAGAGACCATAAAAGTCGGCGATATCCTCAGCGTGGTTGGTGAAAGCCGGGTTCCTGAAAACAGTGAATTTCCTCTCTATGACGTTGTTATTAGTCTGGTCTTGAACATTGCTGAACAACAGCAGCCAGGCAGTGACGGCATTCTGGATTTGCCAATCAATATCGACAACCTATCGATTCCCCTTCTGGCGAATATCAACACGGTGGATGTCGGGCTTCATGTAGGCGAACCCCCGACCGTCGCCATTGGCCCGGCGCGTCGTGGGGAAACGGATGAATGGGTTACCCGTTTCCATGCGCCGGATATCACTTTGGCTCTGGCCGCCGATGTTGAGCTTTTGAACGTGGACCTGGGGCTTGCCTCACTGAATCTGGCCAGTCTCAATATACCTCTGGCCGTCGC
The DNA here is from genome assembly GCF_016785095.1 of Alloalcanivorax marinus. Classification (GTDB taxonomy): domain Bacteria; phylum Pseudomonadota; class Gammaproteobacteria; order Pseudomonadales; family Alcanivoracaceae; genus Alloalcanivorax; species Alloalcanivorax marinus_A. The sequence continues at coordinate 114,168 of NZ_JAEKJB010000011.1, forward strand.
CGTTGGCGGTGGCCAAGGTGCCTTTGTGGCGGCGGATTGCGCTAAGAGTAACAACAATGATGTCGAGGTCACCGTTGAACTGGAACGGGAAGTGGCAAGGATCGCGACCGGCTCGGTGGGGCCTTCCGGGTCATTCAACCAGGAGGATATAGACGCGCAGGTCGGAAGATTACGCTTGTTCTTTGGTCTGATTCCGGTGCTTGACCCTGCTATACAACTGACCGCCGGCCTAGATGTTTCCGTCCCCGCTGAGAATCAAACCGTGACGTTAGATCCTCGATACCCTCTCTATTGCTCTCCCGAGAGCGGCTGTGCAAGGCAGGAGTGGGAGGACCAGGGGGCTGGATTGGGCGGTCTTGATCTGGGCGTGGAATTAAAGAAAGTCGAGCTTTTGGGGCTCGATCTCGGGGTTCTTCTTCAGCCGATCACGGATGCACTTCAGGCCTTACTTAATGGGGTAGTGAACAGTCTCGCGCAAGCTCTGATCAATCCGTTGCTTCAGACCCTGGGTGTGGGCCTTGGGGGGATTTCCGTCACCGTTTCTGGGGTGGACCAGAGCAATATCCAGTTGATTGAGAATGTGGCTGTTAGCGGTGACGGCACCTAACCGCAAAGTCGATTCCATCTCGGTTTTTACCGGTTAATGCTTTCCATGGTGCCTGGTCCGAGTAGGCGTTGCCGTGGTGTTTTGGGATCGCGTGGCCGGGAGGGCTGCTAAGGAAAAAAGTTCAAACCATAAGGAGCAAGGAGAAGGAAACGATGAAAAAACAAAATGGAAAAAACCGGTTGGGTGTGTACATGGTTGCTGGCTCTCTTGCGCTGGTGCTTGGGTTGCCCTCGCAGGTTATGGCGCGCGAGGGTGGGTTCATTGGGGCTGGCATGGGTTGGTCCAGCAATCATGTCGAGATGAGTTCTTCGGCACTCGGTGCTCGTTACAACCTGGATGGGCTTGCGGCTGATGGGTTGGGTGGCAGTATTTTTGCTGGATATGGGTGGCGCTCTATCCATGGTTTCTTCGCAATTGAAGCCAACATGGGAATGCGCGACGCGGAAGCGGAAGAAACCCTCCGTTCTGGTGGTGTAACCGATAAAGCGCAGGTTGAATCCGACGTGAGCTACGGCCTGGGCATCCTTCTGGGTGGCCGCCTCGAAGGCGCCACACCCTATCTGCGCTTGGGATGGCAGACCTCCAACTACGAGGTCAGTGGCGCCGATTCAGACGACCAGGACCATGACGGCATTCGCTACGGCGTCGGCGCCCTGCTGCCTCTGCAAGAGAATCTCGATATGCGGTTGGAGTGGAACCAGACGCGCTACGGCGAAGAGGACTATTTCGACGGAGCTCTGGAACTGAAGCCCACGGAAAGCCTGTTCACCGTGGGGGTGTCCTTGCGTTACTAGCGCCTGGAAAGGCGGGCCCCGCTCGCCGGCAAGCGGCGGGCGGGGTCCGGTTCAGGCTCGGGCCGGAGTGACCCGGTAGCCTTTCAGCGTGCTTACGAAATCCTGCAGGGCGTGGATGCCGGAGGCTTCCGCGTCCCGGCACCATTGCGCCAGGGAGTCGAGCATTTCCGCCGAGCTGTGGCTGGTCTGGCTCCAGATTTCCTGCAGACGCAGGCGGTAATCGTAGATTGTCGCCAGGGTCGAGTTGTGCTCGGTGAGGGTGGTCAGGCGTTTGGTGTGGCGCACCTTGAAGAAGCGCTGGTCGCGATGCAGCAGGGCGGCGGCGCGGTTGTAGAGGCCACGGGTGGCGTCGCAGGCGCGCGCCTTTTCCTGCTCGAACACGGGCTTGATCACTTCGCGGCGGTAGTGCGCCATCACCTGGAAGCGGTGTTGCACCAGGGCACGAAGGGTGTCCAGGTCCACGGTGTGTTTGTCGCGGGCGACCACCGGCTTGGGCGCCACCTTTTTCACCTTGGCCAGACGCAGCACCTCGAAGGTGCGGATCCAGGCCCAGCCCAGGTCGAACTCGAAGCGTCGCACGGAGAGCTTGGCGGAGTTCGGGTAGGTGTGGTGGTTGTTGTGCAGCTCCTCGCCGCCGATCAGGATGCCCCAGGGCAGCACGTTGCGGGAGGCGTCGCTGCACTCGAAGTTGCGGTAGCCCCAATAGTGGCCGATGCCGTTGATGATGCCGGCGGCGGTGATTGGAATCCATATCATCTGCACGGCCCAGACGGTGATGCCCACCACGCCGAACAGGGCCACGTTGATCAGACCCATCAGGGTAATGCCGAGCACGCTGTGCTTGTGGTAGAGGTTGCGCTCCAACCAGTCGTCCGGGCAGCCGGCGCCGTATTTGTCCAGGGTCTCCTGGTTGGTGGCTTCCGCCTGGTAGAGCTCGGCGCCCTCGCGCAGTACCTTGCGCAGGCCGAGAACCTGCGGGCTGTGGGGGTCTTCCTCGCTGTCGCAGCGGGCGTGGTGCTTGCGGTGGATGGCGGTCCAGGCACGGGTGTCCATGCCGGTGGTCATCCACAGCCAGAAGCGGAAGAAATGCTTCAGGGCCGGGTGCAGCTCCAGGGCCCGGTGGGCGGAATAGCGATGCAGGTATACGGTCACGCTGACGATGGTCACGTGAGTGAGCGCCAGGGTGATCAGAACCAGGGTCCAGGGGCCGGGTGAGAGCAGGCCGCCGGAGAGGAAATTGAGTACGTCGTTCATGGGGATGAGTATCTTTTTGGTGACTAGCGGGTCATCAGCAGATGACCTTGAAAGTGTACCTGAGCCCGCCAGCCCGGTGCCAGATAAACCGTCCCGACCGGCTCGAAGATCAGGGCCGGGCCTTCCAGGCACTGTTCCGGCTTGAGGGCCTCTCTACGGTAGACCGGCACCGGCACGGACAGTTCCGGCAGCCGGGCGTGCCAGGCCGGCTCCCCGGTACCGCCCGTGAGGGCCGCCGGCGCCGGTGAACGGGGCGCGGCCTGGCAGCGTACACGGACATTCACGCGCCGCACGGGCAGGGCCAGCCGGTGGCCATAGCGCTGTTCGTGAAGGGCATGGAAGGCCGCCTCGCAGGCCGCCGCGTCCCCTTCCCAGGGCAGCGCCAGGGTGGAGGACTGGCCCTGGTAGCACAGATCCAGGCTCACGGTGGTCTCGATGTCTGTTTCGGCCACGCCCTCGGCGGCCAGTTCGGCGCGACCGTGCCGGTCCAGATCCCGGGCCAGGGTGTCCACGCCCTGGCCGTCGGCGTCCGCCGGCAGAGCCTGGATCAGCTCCCGCTTGCGCGGCGCGTACACCAGCCCCTCCGCGGACAGCACCCCGGCACGTACCGGTACCACGGCCTGGCGCATGCCCAGATTATCGGCCAGGGCGCACACGTGCAGGCCGCCGGCGCCGCCGAAGCTGACCAGCGTGAAGTTCGCCGGATCGAAGCCCTTCTGAATGGAAATCACCCGCAGAGCCTGGCTCATGTGCTCGTTGGCGAGATCAATGATGCCCCGCGCCGCGTCCTCGAGCCCCAGGCCCAGCCGTGCCGCCAGCCGGTTCACCGCCGCCCGGGCGGCGTCCTCGTCCAGGGCGAGGCTGCCGCCCAGGGCGAATTCCGGTTGCAGGCGGCCGAGTACCACGTTGGCGTCGGTGACCGTGGGTTCGGTGCCGCCCCGGCCATAGCAGGCCGGGCCGGGGTGGGCGCCGGCGGAGCGCGGGCCCACATGGAGCAGGCCGGCGTCGTCGGCCCGCGCCAGGGAGCCGCCGCCGGCACCGATGGTGTGCATGTCCACCATCGGTACCGCCACCGGGTAAGGGCCGATGTGGCCATCCCGGGTCAGGCGGATGTCGCCGTCCAGCAGGGCCACGTCCGTGGAGGTGCCGCCCATGTCGAAGGTCATAAGGTGGTCGCGGCCCAGCTCGCGGCCCAGACGGCGGGCGGCGTTCAGGCCGCCGGCGGGGCCGGAGAGCAGCAGGTTCACGGCGCGGTCGGCGGCCTGTTCCGCCGCCACGGTGCCGCCGTTGGATTGCATGATGGTCAGCGGTGACGGCCGGGTATGGGTGGACAAACGATTCAAATAATGACGAATGCGCGGTGCCAGCCAGGCATTCAACCAGGTGGCCAGGCCGCGCTCGTACTCGCCGCGCAAAGGCAGCACCTGGCTGGACAGGCTCACCGTCAGGCCGGCCTCCTCCAGAGCCCGGCCCAGCCGGTTTTCGTGGTCGGGGTCGAGATAGCTGAACAGCAGGTTGACCGCCACGGATTCGGGTTTGTGGGCGCTCACTCTCGACACGAGCTCCTGAATCTGCCGGTCATCCAGGGCGGTTATTTCCTCGCCGCCGGCGCCAAGCCGGGCCGGCAGGCTTTCCACCGGCGTTTCGCCCAGGGCGGAAGGCGCCGCGATGGGGGTCAGGTTGTAGAGCTCCGGACGGTTCTGGCGGCCGATCAGCGGCACGTCCTCCAGGCCCTGGTTGGTGACCAGCACGGTGCGCGCGCCCTGGCCTTCCAGGGCGGCGTTGGTGGCCACCGTGGTGCCATGCACGATAACCAGTTCGCCGGCACCCAGGGCGTCTTCCAGGCCCATTTCCCGGATGCCCTGAAGGATCGCCTGCTCCGGAGCGGCCGGCGTGGAAAGGACCTTGTGAATGCGCGGCTCATCCTCGCCGAGCAGCACGAAATCCGTGAAGGTGCCGCCCGTATCCACGCCCAGCCAGTACGCCATGGTGTCTCCGTGTTCCGTGTCCACTACAATGCGAGGCCCATGTTAATGTCCCCGGTGGAGGCGTGCACTCGCCCCGGACCCCGGATTCCCCGACCTGAATTGACCGAATATGCCTGAATTGCCCGAAGTGGAAACCACCCGGCGCGGCATCGAGCCCTATGTGGCTGGCCGTGTGCTCACCGCCGTCACCGTGCGCGAGCCGCGCCTCCGCTGGCCGGTGGACGCCCGCGTCGGCGAGCTGCGCGACCGGCCCATCCGCGCTCTGCGGCGGCGTGCCAAGTACCTGCTTATCGATCTGGGCGACCTGGAGCTGGGTATCCATCTGGGCATGTCCGGCACTCTGCGGGTGGTGGGGGCGGACACCCCGCTGCGCAAGCACGATCATGTGGACCTGCACCTGGACTCCGGCCGGCTGCTGCGTTTCAACGATCCGCGCCGCTTCGGCGCCCTGCTCTACCTGGCCGAGGGGCTGACCCATCCCCTGCTGGCCAACCTGGGGCCGGAGCCCCTGGACGAGGCGTTCGGCGGCGACTGGCTGTACCGGCGCAGCCGGGGACGGCGGGTGTCGGTGAAGAGCTTCATCATGGATAACGCTACCGTGGTGGGGGTGGGCAACATTTACGCCCAGGAAAGCCTGTTCCTGGCCGGCATTCATCCGTCGCGGCCCGCCGGGCGTATCAGCCGCGCCCGTTACGAGCGTCTGGCGCTGTCGATCCGCGCGGTGCTGGCCAAGGCCATCGAGGCCGGTGGCACCACTCTGCGGGATTTCACCCGAGCCGATGGCCAGCCCGGCTATTTCGCCCAGCAGTTGCTGGTGTACGGCCGCGCGGGCCGGCCCTGCCGGCAGTGTGGGGCGCCCCTGCGGAGCGCCCGCCACGGCCAGCGCAGCACGGTATTTTGCGCGGCCTGCCAGCGCTGACGGGCCGCTGGCGGCCATATTGCCGGGCTCATAACAAAGCTGTAGATTGTGATGTGATTGTCGGAAGAAGAATTACTTAGGAACGACAATAGCAGTATTACATTAACAAGCTCCCGGTGGACGCCCTGGGCGTGCCGGAGCACATCGACGATTCCAAGCAAGAGGGAACCACCATGAAGCGAGCCCTGCGCCTGGTCGCGGCCACCGCTCTCGCCTCGACGCTTTCGCTTGCCGGTCCCGCCCAGGCCCGCGACATGGAGCTGGATGGCGCTCGCCCGTCGGCGCTCGCCATGTTCGGCGATGCCCTGATCGTGCGGCCGATCATGACCGTGGGCACCGTGGGGGGCATAGCCGTCTACGCGGTGACCCTGCCATTCAGCCTGATTGGCGGCAACCCGCAGGAAGCCGCGGACACCCTGGTGAAAACACCGGCGTCCGCCGCCTTCGTGCGTTGTCTGGGCTGCACGCCCCGCCAGCATGAGCGGCTGCGGGCCGACAAGCGGGTGGTGGAAGCGAATCGCGTCAAGGAAGAGGACTGATCCAGAAATGAAAACCAACATCGCCGTCCTGGCCGTTCCGTTGATCGGCCTGGGCCTGCTGTCGCCCGTGAGCGCGGACGAACCCTCCCCGGCCTATCTGTCCCTGGGCTACGGCCATCATGAGCAGAATGATCGCTTCTTCGGAGACGACCGGTTCGAAACCGGCGAACTGATCGGCAAACTCGGTGGGCGGGTGAACAACTGGTTCGGCGTGGAAATGCGCGCCGGCACCACGATCAACAAGAACGAGGACAACCTGCGCGCTTTGCCCGGCGTCAAAGGCGAATACGCCATCGAATACTTCTACGGCATTTACGCCAAACTCAGCTGGGCCAACCACACCGCTTTCACCCCCTACCTGCTGGGTGGCTACACGGAAGGGAAGGAAAAGCTCGATACCGACCTTGGAGAAGTCGACCAGAAGTTCTATGACTCCTCCTATGGCGCGGGCGTGGACATGGATCTCAGCGAGCGCGTGGGCCTGAACCTCGAGTACATGTTCTATTACGACAAGGACAACGTGACCGTCAAAGGCCCGGCGGCCTCGGCCTACTGGAAGTTCTGACCCGGCGCTTCAAACCGCCCGGACACAAAAAAGCCCCGCCACGTAGCGGGGCTTTTCATTGCCGTGGGAGCGGGGCGGTGCCCCGCAGGGCACCGCCCCGCCGTCAGGCGGCGGCGTGGTCGCTGTCGTCGTGGCCTTCGTCGCGGCCCAGCAGCATGTACATGGCCGGCACCACGAACAGGGTGAACAGGGTGCCGATGGTCATGCCGGCGGCCACCACCAGGCCGATGGCGAAGCGGGCACCGCCACCAGGGCCGGCGGCGATCAGCAGCGGCACCATGGCCAGCACCAGGGCGGCGGTGGTCATCAACACCGGGCGCAGCCGCACGGCGGCGGCGTGCTCGATGGCCTGGCGCTTGCTCATGCCCTCGTCCTGCATCTTGTTGGCGAACTCCACGATCAGAATCCCGTGTTTGGAGATCACCCCGATCAGCGTCACCAGGCCCACCTGGGTGTAGATGTTCAGGGTGGTCAGGCCCAGGCTCACGAAAATCATGGCGCCGCACACCGACATCGGCACCGTGATCAGCATGATGATCGGGTCCCGCCAGGACTCGAACTGGGCGGCCAGCACCAGGTAGATCACGATCAGCGCGAAGAAGAAGGTGATGATCAGGTCACTGCCTTCTTTCTTGAACTGGCGGGACTGGCCGGAGTAATCCACCGAGTAGCCCGGAGGCAGCACCTCGTTGGCGGCGGTTTCCAGCACGCCCAGGGCCTCGCCCAGGGTCACGCCGGGCCGCTGCACCCCGGAGATGGTCACCGAGTTGAGCTGTTGGAAGCGCTTCAACTGCTGCGGCTGCACGGTTTCTTCCAGGCTGATCACCGTGGCCAGGGGCACCAGCTCGCCGCCGCCGGTGCGCACATAGAACTGCTTGAGCTGCTCCGGAGTCAGGCGGTCGCCCCGCTGCACCTGGGGAATCACCTTGTAGGAACGGTTCTCCAGGGAGAAGCGGTTGGCGTAGCCGCCGGCCAGCATGGCGCCCATCTCCTGGGCCAGCTGTTGCATGGTGATGCCAAGGCTGGCCGCCTTCTCCCGGTCGATGACGATGTTGTAGCGCGGCTTATCGATCTTCAGGTCGGTGTCCATGAAGATGAACTTGTTGCTGGCGCGAGCCTTGGCCAGAACTTCGTTGGCGAACTCCTGCAGGTTTTCGGTGGGCTCGGTGGTACCGATCACGAATTCCACCGGCAGCATGCCGCCGGCGGTGGGCAGGGACGGCGGTACGAAGGAGGCCACCTGCAGGCCGGCGATGCTGTTGATCTTCTCGGACAGCTCGGTGTTCGCCTCGGCGGTGGTCTGGTCGCGTTCGTTCCAGCTTTTCAGTACGAAGCCGGCCAGCGCCGTGTTGGAGGCGGCGGTGCCGGCGCCGCCGCCGATGCCGTTGAGCAGGAATACGTTGCCCACCGACGGCATGCTGTCGGCGATCTGGTTGAACTCCCGGGTGAAGGGTTCCAGATAATCCAGCGTCACATAAGGGTCGGCGGTGGATGAGGTCAATACGAAGCCCTGGTCCTCCGCCGGTTCCAGCTCACTGGGCGAGCTGATGAACAGGAAGTAACAGGACACCAGAATCACCAGGCCGAACACATAGATCACCGGCCGGTCGTTGAGGGCGCCGTGCAGGCGTCGCTCGTAGCCCTTCTCCAGTTTTTCGAAACGGCGGTTGAGCCACTTTTCGAAGCGATGGCCTTCCCGGTTCGGATCGTGGGGCTTGAGAATCTTGGCGGCCATCATCGGCGACAGGGTCAGTGCCACGATACCGGACAGCAGCACCGCGCCGGCCAGGGAGAAGGCGAATTCCACGAACAGGGTGCCGGTGAGGCCGCCCATGAAACCAATAGGCAGGTACACCGCCACCAGGGTGGTGGTCATCGCCACCACCGGCCAGGCCAGTTCCCGGGCGCCCTTGATGGCCGCGTCGAACGGCGATAGCCCCTCTTCCACGTGCCGGTGCACGTTCTCCAGCACGATGATGGCGTCGTCCACCACGATGCCGATGGCCAGCACCATGGCCAGCAGGGTCAGCAGATTGATGGAGAAGCCCATCAGCAGCATCAGGAACAGGGCGCCGACCATGGACAACGGCACGGCGATGGCCGGGATCAGCACCGAACGCAGTGAACCCAGGAACAGGTAGATCACCAGAATCACGATCAGTACCGCCTCGATCAGGGTCTTGATCACCTCGTCGATGGAGTCCTGGATGTAGTCGGTGCCGTCGTAGGGGATGTCGCCGCTCATGCCTTCCGGCAACTGCGGAAAGATCTGGTTTTCCAGAACGTCGCGTACTTCCGCGATCACGTCCAGGGCGTTGGCGTCGGTGCCCACCTCGACACCGATGAAGGTGGCCTGCTTGCCGTTGAAGGTCACCGACGATTGATAGGACTCCGAGCCCAGTTCCACATCGGCCACGTCACCGAGCCGCACGATGGCGTTACCCTCGGAACGGATGATCAGCCGCTCGAACTGGCGGGCGGAATTCAGGTCGGTACCGGCTTTCAGGTCCAGGGCCACGTTGGTGCCCTTGGTGCTACCCACCGCGGCCAGCACGTTCTGCTGCTGCAGGGCGCCGTACACGTCCGAGGGCGTCACTCCCAGGGCCGCCATGCGTTCCGCCTTGAGCCAGGCGCGCATGGCGAAGGTACGGTCGCCGAGTACGCGGGCGCGCTGTACCCCGGGAATGGTGGCCAGTTTGGGCTGGATCTCGCGCACGATGTAGTCGGTGATCTGGTTGTTGTCGAGAATCTCCGACGAGAACGACAGATACATCGAGGCGATGTCCTCGCCCACCGCCAGTTCGACGGTCGGGTCCTCGGACTCCTGCGGCAACTCGCTGCGCATCTTGTTGACCTTGGCCACGATTTGCGTGAGCGCCTCGTTGGGGTCGGCGCCCAGGCGAATATAGGCCTGGATCGAGGACGCCCCCTGCAGTGAGGTGGAGACCAGGTAATCGATGCCCTCGGCGGAGGCGATTTCCTGCTCCAGGGGCGTGGTGATAAAGCCCTGGATCAGGTCCGCGTCGGCGCCGGTATAGACCGTGGTCACGGTGACCACGGCGTTTTCCATTTCCGGATACTGGCGAACGTTCAGCTCGGTGGCGGCGCGCAGGCCGAGCAGGAAGATGAACAGGCTGACCACGCTGGCCAGCACCGGTTTATTGATGAAAATATCCGTGAATTTCATGGGCGGCCTCAGCTGTTACCCGGCGTCGGCGTCGGGTCGGCGGAAGGCCGCACATCGTTCTCGATGGTTACCCTGGCGTCGTTGCGCAGTTTCAGCAGCCCGCTGGTGGCCACCACCTCGCCGGGCTTGAGCCCGTCCACCACGGCCACCAGGTCGCCGCGCTGGCGGCCCAGTTTCACGAAGCGTTTCTTGACGATTTTCCGGGGTTCGTCTTCGCCGCTGGCTTGCTCGCCGTTCTTGCCGGTGTCGGCGTCCTGCAGCACGAATACCGCATTGCCATAGGGCGCGTAGCTGATCGCGGTGCGCGGCACCACCACCACGTCTTCCGCCTGGGGCAACTGGATATTCACCTTGGCGAACATACCCGGGCGCAGTTTGCGATCCGCGTTCTCGAAGCGGGCCTGGATATTCACGTTGCGGGTGGCCGCGTCCACGCCCGGCTCAATGGCGCTGATCTCACCTTCGAAGCTCTGGTCCGGGAAGGCATCCAGCCGCACCTGTACCTTGAAGCCCTGCTCCACCTTGCTGAGTTCCTGCTCCGGCAGGGAGAAGTCCACGAAGATCGGTTCCAGCTGGGTGAGGCTCACCACCGGGGTGCCGGGCTGCAGATACTGACCCAGGTCCACCTGGCGAATGCCGAGCCGGCCGTCGAAGGGCGCGCGCACGGTCTTGTAGTTGAGCTGTTCCTGCTGGGCCTGGGCCTGGGCCATGGCCTGGTCGCGCTGGGCGCGGCGGTTATCCAGCTCGGATTTGGAAATGCTGCCTTGCTTGAACAGCCGCTCGTAACGGTCGAATTCCTGGCGGGACAACCGGGCGGTGGCTTGCAGCGCATTGAGCTGGGCGCGGTCGGCGGCGGATTCCAGGGTTACCAGCACATCGCCTTGTTTGACCGTGTCGCCGGATTCGAACTCGATCTTGCGCACCTCGCCGGCCACCTGACTGGTCACGTCCACGCCGTTCACCGCGTTGACCGTGCCCACCGCTTCCAGCATCAGGGCCCAGCTGTCCGGGCGGGCTTCATAGGTGGATACCGCGGCGGCGGGTTGCGGCATGTTGTCGAAGAATTCGTTCATCTTCACGCTGACAAATGCCTTGAAGCCGAAGATCGCCCCGAACACGATCGCCAGGATGATCAGCATGATCACCATGCGCTTGCTGATAATGCGCTTACTCATCGGTATAAACCCCTGATAGAAGGCGGTGTTTTTGATTCTTGTGCCCGCGGAGGGCGGCGTCCCGCGTGACGCCGGGCCGGCCATCCGTGGCCTGAAACTGAGCGAAGAGCATACGCCACGGTCATGGGATATTGAAATGGCAGTGTGAACACCCGGTCGACCCCGAGCCAGAGGCCATGGCGCCTATGCGCCGCGCGGATCGATTTTTGACGTCGCGTCAGCGATTGGCCAGATGCGCGAAGAGTTGTTCGAGCACGGTATCCAGATGGCGGAACCCCAGGGGCGTGCAAGCCACCCGCTCCTTTTCATCGACCAACAGGTGGCGTTGGCGGAACGCCGCCAGGGCGGCGTCCAGCTCCGGTGGTGACCAGCCACTGCGCTCGGCAAGCAGCGCCGAGGACACACCATCCACCAGCCGCAGGCCGTTCATCAGAGCCTCTTCCAGGGCGGCTTCGATGACGGTTTCCTGACGGCGCGACGCCGCCGGATCGGCGAGATAGTGTTCCGGCTGCCGCGTCTTGCGATAACGCAGCCGTCGGTCCGGCAGGGTCAGCTTGCCGTGGGCGCCGGCGCCGATGCCGAGATAATCCCCGAAGCGCCAGTAATTCAGGTTATGCCGGCAGGCGCGGTCGTCCCGGGCGAAAGCGGAGACTTCGTAGCGACGGAAGCCGGCATCGGCCAGCAACGCCAGCCCGGCTTCCTCGGTGTCGGCGCGGTGGTCGCCGTCGGGCTGTTCCGGCGGCGCGCGAAAGAAGGCGGTGTTGGGCTCGATGGTGAGCTCATACCAGCTCAGGTGGGTGGGCGACAGCGCCAGGGCCTGGCGCAGATCATCCAGTGCCTGCTCGGTGGTCTGGCCCGGCAGGGCGTGCATGAGGTCCAGGTTGAAGTTGTCGAAGCCGGCGGCGCGGGCTTCCCCCACCGCCGCCCGCGCCTCCTCCGGGCCGTGGATGCGGCCCAGCCTGGCCAGGTGTTGTGCGTGGAAGCTCTGCACGCCAATGGATAACCGGTTGATGCCCGCTTCCCGGAAGCCGGCGAAGCGCCCTGCCTCCAGGGTGCCCGGGTTGGCTTCCAGGGTGATTTCGGCGTGGTCGCTGAACGCCAGGCGCTCACGGAGCCCATGGAACAGCTCGCGGTAGAAGGCGGCGCTCATCAGGCTCGGGGTGCCGCCGCCGATGAACACCGTGTCCACGACGCGGCCCGCCACCCAGGGCAGGTCCTGGTCCAGGTCGGTGAGCAGGGCCGCCAGATAGGCCCGTTCCGGAATCTCGCCGCGCTCGTGGGAATTGAAGTCGCAATAGGGGCATTTGCGCACGCACCAGGGCACGTGGATATAGAGGCCGAGGGTATCGTCGGTGGCGTTCATGGCCTGGCGGCGCCGTAGGAGCGGCTTCAGCCGCGATCCCCCGTCAGCCGGCCAATCAATTCCGCCATGGCCCGTCCCCGATGGCTGACGCGGTTCTTCTCCGCCGGGTCCATTTCGGCGGCGGTCAGGCCCCGGTCCGGCAGCAGGAAGTGCGGGTCATAGCCGAAACCGTGCTCGCCCCGGGGCTGCAGTATGATCTCGCCTTCCCAGGTGCCCTGGCAGATCAACGGCGTGGGGTCCTCGGCATGGCGCATCATCACCAGCAGTGCCTGATAGCGGGCGGTGCGTGGTGCCTCCGGCAGGTCGCCGAGCATTTCGATCAGCAGCTTATTGTTCTTGGCGTCGTTGGCGTCGGCACCGGAAAAGCGGGCGGAGAAAATCCCCGGCGCGCCGTTCAGGGCGTCCACTTCCAGGCCAGAGTCGTCGGCGATCGCCGGCAGGCCGGTGTGCAGGCAGGCGTTGCGCGCCTTGAGGATGGCGTTTTCCACGAAGGTGAGGCCGGTTTCTTCCGCCTCGGGTACGTCGAAATCGCTCTGCGGCACCACCTCATGATCCAGGGGCGCCAGAATGGCGCGCATCTCTTCGAGTTTCTTGCGGTTGCCGGAAGCCAGCACAAGGGTGTTCATGGTTTATCTCCGCGTCAGCGGGTCACACGGTAGACGGCGATCTCGCCGAAGAAGTTGGGCCACAGGCGGGTCAGGGCGCCGCTGCGATGCTGGCGGTTGACCACGGTCCGCTCGATGATGCGGATGTCGTTGCGCCGGCAGTGGGCCTGGAAATCGGCCACCGTGCACAGGTGAATGTTGGGAGTGTCGTACCATTCATAGGGCAGCGCCGAGGACACCGGCATGCGGCCCTTGAACCCCAGGTAGGCGCGAATGCGCCAGTAGCCGAAGTTGGGAAAGGTGATGATCGCCTCGCGACCGACGCGCAGCATCTCGTCGAGAATGGCGTCCGGGCGCAGCACCGCCTGAAGTGCCTGGGTCATGATCACGTAGTCGAAGCGCTCGCTCTGGAAATTGCCCAGGCCCTTGTCCAGGTCCTGCTCGATCACATTGACGCCCTTCTCGAAGCAGGCGGCCAGGTTGTCCTGATCGATCTCCAGACCGTAACCGGTTACCGCCCGCTCGTCGCGCAGGCGCGCCAGCAGGGCGCCGTCACCACAGCCCAGGTCGAGCACCGTGGCGCCCTGGGGAATCCAGTCGCTGATCAGACGCAGCTCGTCGCGCTCAGACATGGGCGGCCACCTCGCCGGCCACGCGGCCCATGTAAGCACTGAACAGCTTGGTGTATTCCGGAATCGGCAGCAGGAAGGCGTCGTGGCCCTTGGGCGTGTCGATTTCCGCGTAGCTCACGTCGCGGCCCGCCTGGACCAGGGCGTTGACGATTTCGCGGCTGCGCTCCGGGGCGAAGCGCCAGTCGGAATTGAACGACATTACCAGGAAATTGCAGCGTGTTTGTTCCATGGCTTTTTCCAGGGAATGGTCGTACTCCCGGGCCGGGTCGAAGTAGTCCAGCGCCTTGGTCATCAGCAGGTAGGTGTTGGCGTCGAAATTGCGCGAGAAGGTCTCGCCCTGGTGGCGCAGATAGGACTCCACCTGGAACTCCACGTCGAAGCCGAAGTGGAAGCGACCGGAACGCAGGTCGCGACCGAACTTCATGCGCATGGCGTCGTCGCTCAGGTAGGTGATATGGCCCACCATGCGGGCCAGGATCAGCCCCTGGCGAGGGTAGGTGTCGTGCAGATAATAACGACCGCCATGGAAATGGGGGTCGGTGAGAATCGACTGGCGGGCCACCTCGTTGAAGGCGATGTTCTGCGCCGATAGCTTGGGCGCGCCCGCGATCACCACCGAGTGACGCAGCCGCTCGGGGAAGTCGATCGCCCACTGCATGGCCTGCATGCCGCCCAGGCTGCCGCCCACCACCGCCGCCCACTGGGCGATGCCCAGGGCGTCCGCCAGGCGGGTCTGGCTCTTCACCCAGTCCTTCACCGTCATCATCGGGAAATCCGGACCCCAGGGCTGGCCGGTTTCCGGATTGGTGGAGGTGGGGCCGCTGGAGCCGTGGCAACCGCCCAGGTTGTTCGGGCAGACCACGAAGAAGCGGTTGGTGTCGATGGGCTTGCCCGGGCCGATGCAGTTGTCCCACCAGCCGGGGCGTTTATCGTCCGGGCCGTGGTAACCGGCGGCGTGGTGATGGCCGGACAGCGCATGGCAGATCAGCACCGCGTTGGAGGCGTCCGCGTTGAGGGTCCCGTAGGTCTCGTACACCAGGTCATAGGCGGGCAGAACCCGGCCGCACTCCAGCTCCAGCGACTGGTCGACGTGCAGGGTTCGCGGTTGTACCAGGCCAACGGAGTCCTGGGGAATCGATTCGGGCATTTCGGGTAACCATCCAAAGGTGGGGCAAAGTCTATCGGCCACCCCCCGACCGTGCAATGCACGCTCAATGGATGTGGCGGGAGTGGCTTCAGCCGCTCCCGCCGGGAAATCCGGCCACCGTTCCCGCTAGAAAGCGACGGACCCTTTTCAGCCGCGCGCGGTTCAGAACAGCGGGCTGTAGGAGCCCTCGTCGTCCTGCCGGTCGGCGTACAGGCTGCGGTCCAGCACCCGGTGCACCCGGGCCCGTTGTTCCTCGCGGTCCACATCCACAAGAATCAGATAACGCCCCCGGCGGATGTCCTTGAGATAAGGTTTCAGATGGTAGCTGCAGTGGGAAATGCCGCGCAGGCCGCCGGCCCAGGCGCCGTGGGCAGCAAAGAACAGGACGCTCAATACTACCCCGAAGAAGCCGATGGGCACGCCCCAGGGGTCGATGGCCGCCAACGCTCCGCCCACCAACAGGCCGATGCCGGCGCCGATCAGGGCGCCATAGAAGCCGGTGGTCATGATGTTGGTGTCTTCCCAGGGGGTGGTGGCGTGGATACCCTCGGCGACCAGTTCGCCGTTGTCGCGGGCCATCACATGCACGCGGTTGGCGCCGATATCGGCGCGCTTCAGGCCGTTCAGGGCGACCTTTACCTGATCGAGACTGCGGACGAGATAATACACTCTGTACATAGTGTTACTCTCCCTGAGTGCTCTGATCTCCTGTGTTTCATGCTACTCCCGGGATGCGTAAACAAGGGGTAAACGAGGGTTAAAAAACGTTAAGGGGACACCATGAACCAACCGCGGAGCGCCAGCGGCGACCATGACCAGGCCGCGCTGGACCGCCTTTACACGCTGGTGGCGAACGATGAGGACGCGCGCACCTGCACCGACATCAGCGAGGAGGCCTGCCGGGAGGTGCCCGGCAATTTCTTCAGGCTCATTCTGGCCAACGTGCTCTCCAAGATCGGCGATCTGCTGATCAACCCGAAAACCGTGCTGGCCTGGCTGATCGGCGCGGTGGGCGCCCCCGCCGCCCTGGCCGGGGCTCTGGTGCCGATCCGTGAATCCGGCTCGCTGATTCCGCAACTGGTGATCGGTGCCTGGGTGCGTCGCCATCCGGTGCGCAAGGGCTTCTGGGTTCTCGGCTCGGTGATCCAGGGGGTGTGCGTGCTGGGCATGGCGCTGGCGGTATGGCACTGGGAAGGTCTCGCCGCCGGGCTGGCCATCGTCGGGCTGCTGGTGATTTTCAGCCTGGGCCGCGGCTTTTGCTCCGTGGCCATGAAGGACGTGCAGGGTAAATGCATTCCCAAGTCCCGGCGTGGCCGGCTCACCGGCCTGGCCTCCACGTTCTCCGGGTTGGCCACTCTGGCGGTGGGGTTGTTTCTGTTTGGCCAGGACAGCGAGCCCGGGTTGCGGTTCTATTCCCTGCTGCTGGTGGCCGCGGGCCTGGCCTGGTGGCTGGCGGCGGCGGTGTTCGCCCGCGTCGATGAGTTCAAGGGCGAAACCGCCGGTGGCGGCCATGCGCTGCGCGAGGCCCTGGGCAGCCTCAACCTGCTGGTGACCGACGCGCCGTTCCGGAATTTCGTGATCGCCCGGGCCTTGCTCATGGCCTCGGCCCTGGGTTCCCCCTTTCTGGTGGTATTGGCCCAGGAGCGTGGTCAGGGCGCCGCGTTGCTGGGTGGTTTCCTGGTGGCCTCCAGCCTGGCCAGCACCCTCAGCGCCACGCTCTGGGGCTACATGGCCGACGCTTCCAGCCGCCAGGTGATGATGCGCGGTGGCGGTCTGGCGGCCCTGGTGTGCCTGGCGGTGGCCACCGTGGCGTTGTTCGCCCCGGAGCGGTCGTGGCTGGGCGGGTTCTATCCGGTGGCCTTCTTCGTGCTTTCCGTGGCGCACTCCGGCGTGCGCATTGGCCGCAAGACCTACCTGGTGGACATGGCCGGCGGCACCAAGCGCACCGATTACACGGCGGTGAGCAACACTGTCATCGGCGTGCTGCTGCTGGCGGTGGGAGCGGTCAGCACCGGTGTGTCCCTGGTTGGCGCCCAGTGGGCGCTGGTGTTCCTGGGGCTGATGGGCACCCTCGGCACTTTCTGGTCCTGGCGCCTGAGAGAGGTTTGAGCACGGTACAGCGGACCACGCCGTTGATCGCGGCTGAAGTCGCCCCTCCAAGCCAATGTCGATCCGGGCGGAGAGCACCAGGAAGGTGCATCAGGATTTACCTTTTATAACTTTTTTGGGTAAAGTGTCCCGCTCTTATTCAATAACATTAATATCGGAGGGAACCCGTGAAAAAACAATTTCTTCTTGCCGCCGCTGTGTCCAGCCTGACTATTCTGCCCCTTGCCGCCCAGGCGGATTCCGGATTTCTGGTGGGTGCGGCGGTAACCCGCGACCAGAGTAACGCCGATGATTTTCTTGACGACGCGGTGGGCGGGACGTCGGTCCGGATAAGTTCGCCGGATGCGGAAATGGGCGGGGATGTGTATGTCGGCCTGGCCGCCAACGAGATGTTCACTTTCCGTTTCGGTTACCGGAAATTCGGGGACGCGGAAGCCGATATCGAGGGCGGCATCGGTAAATTCGAGGTGGAAGCGGACGGTTTTTATGTGGCCGCCGATGCCATGTTCCCGGTGACACCCTCGTTCCTGGTCGGCGGCACCCTGGGTATCCAGAACGCGGACATCACGTTCCGGCTCAGGGGGCCGGGTGGCTCGGACAGCATGGACGACGATGCCCGTGACTTCTTTTACGGCGTGCGCGCGGCCTGGTTGTTGAGTGAGCAGGCCGGTGTCACCGCGTCCTACAGCCGCTATGCGTTCGAGGCGGACGACGTCAGCGAGGACCTGGAATACGACAGCCTCGCCGTGGGTCTTGAATACCGCTTCTAGGCACCCCGCCGCCTGATGCGGCGCCGTGGCCCTCGCTACGGCGCCGTTCGTTCGAACAGCAAATCCCACACCCCGTGGCCGAGGCCGGCGCCACGGCGCTCGAACTTGGTTTCCGGGCGCCAGGCCGGCCGAGGCGCGAACTGGCCGGCGCCGGCCTGGTTCTTGAAGCCGTCGGTGCCCGCCATTACTTCCATCATGTGTTCCGCGTAGTTTTCCCAGTCCGTGGCCATGTGCAGCACGCCGCCGGGGCGTAGCTTGCGGCCCACCAGCGCCACCCAGTCCGGTTGCACGATGCGCCGCTTATGGTGCTTCTTCTTGTGCCAGGGGTCGGGGAAATACAGCTGCACCCGCTCCAGGCTGCCGTCCGGAATGCACAGTTTGAGAATATCCACCGCGTCGTCGCAGTAGCTGCGCAGGTTGGTGAGCCCGCGCTGCTCGATTTCCATCAGCAGGGCGCCGACACCGGGCCGGTGCACCTCGATGCCGATGAAATCCTTGTCCGGGTCGGTCTCCGCCATGTCCGCCAGGGAGCGGCCCATGCCGTAGCCGATTTCCAGCACCCGTGGCGCGTCGCGACCGAACACCGCGTCCGGGTCCAGCATGCCCTGCCCCCGTTCCAGGCCGAAGCGCGGCCACAGGGTGTCCAGGGCCCGACGCTGCCCGTCGGTGAGCCTGCCCTCGCGCAGCACGAAGCTGCGCACCCGGCGCATCACCTTGCCGGTTTCCGGGTCCTTGTCCTGGTGCAGAAAATCGAGCATGGCGATTACGGTGGCGGTTGGCGGGGCAGAGTATAAGGGATGGGGGGCGCGCTTACACTCAGCACGCTTACACGCAGCACGCTGGCACGCAACACGCTTACACGCAACACGCTGGCACGCAACACGCTAAACCCGCGCCTGGAGTGTTTGGCATGTTTCCTGAGGTGTCAGGAAACACTGAGGGCTTTCAGGCACGGGTTTAGCGTGTAAGCGTGTTTGCGTGCCAGCGTGCCAGCGTGCCAGCGTGCCAGCGTGCCAGCGTGCCAGCGTGCCAGCGTGCCAGCGTGCGTGTTGCGTATTTGCGCGTTAAATCAGGCCTTCGGAGGGCGAGGACGGGTTGGCGAATACCCGTTTGGGCATGCGCCCGGCCAGGAAGCCCTCGCGACCGGCCTCGACGGCCTTCTTCATGGCGCTGGCCATGAGCACCGGGTTGCGGGCATGGGCGATGGCGGAGTTCATCAGGATGCCATCGCAGCCCAGCTCCATGGCCAGGGTCGCGTCGCTGGGGGTGCCCACGCCGGCGTCCACCAGGATCGGGACCCTGGCCTCTTCCATGATCAACAGCAGGTTGTGCGGGTTGAGCACGCCCAGGCCGGAGCCGATCAGTGAGCCCAGGGGCATCACCGACACGCAGCCCATGTCCTCCAGCTCCTTGGCGACGATCGGATCGTCGTTGGTGTAGACCATCACGTCGAAGCCGTCGTCCACCAGTTGTTGGGCGGCCCGCACGGTGTGGGCGATGTTCGGGTACAGGGTCTTCTGGTCGCCGAGCACTTCCAGCTTCACCAGTTTGTGGCCGTCGAGCAGTTCCCGGGCCAGCTTGCAGGTGCGCACCGCGTCCTCGGCATTAAAGCAGCCGGCGGTGTTGGGCAGGATGGTGTATTTGTCCGGGGTGACGAAGTCGAGCAGGTTGGGCTCGCCGGGCTCCTGGCCCAGGTTGGTGCGGCGCACCGCCACGGTGACGATCTCCGCGCCGCTGGCCTCCACGGCCTGGCGGGTTTCCTCGAAGTCCTTGTATTTGCCGGTGCCGATCAGCAGCCGGGACTGGTAGGTTTTGCCTGCGATGTGAAGCGGGTCGGACATGATGGGTTCCAGCGTTGGTGAAACAGGGTTCGGGCTGATTTCCGCCATTCCTGGCGGCTCTTCCGCGTACCATTCTTTGGCGCCGTGCCCGCCATCCCTGGCGCGGCGCCGTGCCGGTCTGAACGCCCGGCCCGGACGTCCTGTCCGGTCGTAAATCGCGCCGTAGGCGCGATTTACCCACCCCCGATGGCGTGTACGATCTCCACCACGTCGCCGTCGCGGAGCGGGTGTTGGCCGTGCTCGCTCTTGGGCACGATGTCGCGGTTCACCTCCACCGCCAGCCGGCGGCCCTGCAACTGCAGCTGGGCCACCAGGTCCGCGACGGTGGTGCCGTCCAGGGTCAGCGGGTCGCCGTTTACGGTCAGGGAAGTCATGGTGGTGCTCGCTATCCGTAAGTGGGTGTCAGCCGTGGGCGCGCCACAGCGACCAGGCCAGCCACAGCCAGCCGATGATCAGCGCCACGCCGCCCAGCGGGGTGACCGCGCCGAGCCATTTCTGGCCACTGAGCACCAGCACATAGAGGCTGCCGCTGAACACCAGCATGCCGGCGAACAGAATCCAGCCGGCGGTGAGCAGGCCGGCGCCGAGCTGGCGGGCCAGCACGCCCACCAGCAGGATCGCCAGGGCATGGTAGAAATGGTATTGGCTGGCCGTCGACCAGATGTCGAGCATGGCCGCGTCGACGCGGTTTTTCAGCCCGTGGGCGCCGAAGGCCCCGAGCGTGACCGCCAGAGCGCCATTCAGAGCGCCCAGGAAAAGGAGGTATTTCATGGTCACCGGCGTGGTTGATCCGTGGAGACCCGATTGTACTGGAAATTGGGATGCGACGGGGGCTCTTCAACCGCGTGGAGGACCATAAAAAAGCCCCGGCGGTGGGTGCCGGGGCGAAGGGGTTCCGCGCGCCGTCGCCGCCTCAAGCGGCGATGGCGTTGCGCAGTTTCTTCAGCGCGTTGTTCTCAAGCTGGCGAATCCGCTCCGCGGAGACGCCGTATTCGTCGGCCAGCTCCTGGAGCGTGGCTTTCTGGTCGGCCAGCCAGCGGCGCTCAAGGATGTCGCGGCTGCGGTCGTCCAGGGTCAGGATGGCGGAACCCAGCTGGCGGGAGCTGCGTTGCTGGTGATCTTCCTCGGCCACCAGATCCGCCGGGTCGCTGTTGTCGCTGTGCAGGTAGGCCGCCGGTGACGGGATCGCATTGTCCTCGTCGTCGCTGGTGGGGCCGTCGAAACTGGCGTCGAAAGCGCCCAGTCGGCCTTCCATTTCCTTCACCTGGGCGGCGGTCACGCCCAGATCATCGGCGACCCGCTGGGCTTCCTCGGTGGTCAACCGGCCCAGGCGTTTTTTCTGGCCGCGCAGGTTGAAGAACAGCTTGCGCTGGGCCTTGGTGGTGGCCACCTTCACGATGCGCCAGTTCTTGATCACGTATTCGTGGATTTCCGCCTTGATCCAGTGCACCGCGAAGCTCACCAGGCGCACGCCTTTGTTGGGATCGAAGCGTTTGACGGCCTTCATCAGGCCCACATTGCCTTCCTGGATCAGATCGCCCAGGGGCAGCCCGTAGCCGGTGTAGCTGCGGGCGATATGAACAACGAACCGGAGATGCGCCAGCACCATATTGCGGGCGGCGTCCAGGTCATCCTGGAAGTACAACCGCTCCGCCAGCTGCCGCTCTTCCTCGACGCTGAGCACCGGCACGGAGTTGACCGCGCGGATGTAGGCGTCGAGGTCGTCGCCCGGCACCGCCAGCGGTAACGCTTGCGCCTTTTGCAGTTGTTGGGTGGTCATGTCCCTTCTCCCTGATTGGATGGGCTCGATATTAGCACTCGGTTTATATGAGTGCTAATAGCCGGGATAGTTCCCCGTCATTCAAACCTTCAATGGCTGCTATCAGCCTGCGACGGGGTCGGTGACGCCGTGGTGACGTGCATCAATATAGACGCCGTTGCCTGCCGTGAATTCCCCACTTTAGGGAACCCGGCGTCGGCGTGGGGTAAAGAAAGGAAAAACAGGCCCTAGAACTGCGGTTCGATGTCGCCCAGATGCCGGCTCACCGCCAGCCAGGCGCCGAGCAGCCCCAGGGTGCCGCTGAATAGCGGCAGTACCAGGCCGCTGGAGGCGGCCATGCCGGTTAGCGAGTGCTCGCTATCGTACAGCCTCAGCAACTCGTCGATGGGGCCGCCCAGCCACCATAGGGCCAGGCTGACCAGGATCAGCGCCAGCAGGCCTCCGGCGAAACCCACGCAGAAGCCGCTGTACAGGAAGGGGCGCCGCACGAAGCCGTCGGTGCCGCCGACGATCTTGATCACCACGATCTCCTCGCGGCGGCTTTCGATGGCCAGCCGAACGGTGTTCACCACCACCAGGACCACCGCCAGGGCCAGGCCCAGGGTGAGCACGCTGATCATCCGGTCGCCCAGCTCGATAATAGCGTGCAGGCGCCGCACCCAGGCCACGTCGAGCTGGGCGTTGTCCACTTCCGGCAGGCCGTTGAGGCGCCGTTGCAGGGCCTCGATCTGGCCGGGCGCCACATCCGCCGGGTAGACCACGATCAGCGGCGGCAGCGGGTTGTCCGGCAGGGCCTCGAGCACATCGCCGAAGCCGGACAGCGTTTTGAATTCGTCCAGGGCCTGCTCGCGGGTGATCACCTCGGTACGCGCCACGGTATCGAAGCCGTCCCATTCCCGCGCCAGGGCGCGCTGGCGCTCCTCGCCGGTATCCAGTTGCAGGAACACGGACAGGTGCGCCTGGCCGTCCCAGCCCCGGGTCAGGGCGCGGGCGTTGTCCATCAACACCGCCAGGCCGGCGGGCAGGGCCAGGGCGATGGCGATCACCAACACCGTCATCAGGGTGCTGGTGGGCGCGGCGCGCATGCGGGCCAGGGCGTCGGTCAGGGAATCCCGGTGATGGTGGCGCCAGGCGGTGAACTGGTCACCCAGGGAAGTGCGCGTGCTGCGCGCCCCGGCGGGCCGCCGCTGGCGGGGAGGACGGGTATTACGGGCCACGGCGGTCCTCCCGGATGCCGGCGTAGAGCGCCAGGTCCTGGTCGCGCTGGGAGGCCGCTTCCTCGCCATCGTGAATCAGACGGCCTTCGCGCAGGGTCAGCAGCCGATGCCGGTAGCGGGCGATCAGCGACAGATCGTGGGTGGCGATCAGCACCGCCACGCCGACCCGGGCGAAATCATGGAACAGATCCATGATCTCCGCGCTCAGCGCCGGGTCCAGGTTGCCGGTGGGCTCGTCGGCGAGCAGCAACGGCGGCTTGTTGACCACCGCCCGGGCGATGCCGATGCGCTGCTGTTCACCGCCGGACAGCATGATCGGGTTGAGCTTTTCCTTGTCCAGCAGGCCGACCTTGTCCAGGGCGGCGCGCACCCGCTTGCCGATGTCGGCGCGGGCGAAGCCGGCGATTACCAGCGGCAGGGCCACGTTGTCGAACACGCTGCGGTCGAACAGCAGCTGATGGTTCTGGTGCACCATGCCGATCTTGCGGCGCAGGAAGGGAATGTGGCGGCTGCCCACGCCGGTCAGGTTCTGGCCTTCCACGAACACCTGACCCTGGGTGGGGCGCTCGATCATCATGATCAGCTTCAGCAAGGTGGACTTGCCCGCCCCGGAATGCCCGGTCAGGAAGGTCAATTGCCCGGCGGGCAGTTCAAAGCTGACCTGCCGCAGGGCGTCCTTGCCGTTCGGGTAGCGTTTGCCCACCCGGTCGAACTTGATCATGAATAGAGTCTCGCTTTGCTCGACGGCTTGCACGCTAACACGCTTCACGCTTGAAAGCGTGGTGCGTGTCAGCGTGGTGTATGCAAGCGTTACGCGGTGACGTCCTCGAACAGCGCCTGCACGAACTCCTCGGCGTTGAACGGGCGCAGGTCCTCCAGGCGTTCCCCCACGCCGATAAAGCGGATCGGCAGCCCGGTGCGTTTGGCCAGAGCGAACAGGATACCGCCTTTGGCGGTGCCGTCGAGCTTGGTGAGCACCAACCCGGTCACACCGGCGGTATCGCGGAACTCCTCGGCCTGGTTGATGGCGTTCTGGCCGGTGCCGGCGTCCAGCACCAGCAGCACCTCGTGGGGGGCCTCCGGGGACAGCTTCTTCATCACCCGGGTGACCTTGGAGAGCTCCTCCATCAGGTTGCCCCGGGTGTGCAGGCGCCCGGCGGTGTCGGCGATCAGCACGTCGGCGCCCCGCGACTGGGCCGCCTGCACCGCGTCATAGACCACGCTGGCGGAGTCCGCGCCGGTGTGCTGGGCCACCACCGGAATGTCGTTGCGTTCGCCCCACACCTGCAATTGCTCCACGGCGGCGGCGCGGAAGGTGTCACCGGCGGCCAGCATCACGCCGCGGCCCTCGGCCTTGAAGCGGCACGCCAGCTTGCCGATGGTGGTGGTCTTGCCGACCCCGTTCACGCCCACCATCAGAATCACATAGGGCTTTTTCGAGGTGTCGATTTCCAGCGGGCGGTCCACCGGCACCAGCAGATTGCGCAGTTCTTCCTGCAGGGCTTCATAGAGGGCGTCGGCGTCCACCAGCTCCTGGCGACCGACCCGCTCGGTGAGGTTGCCGATGATGGTGTCGGTGGCCTCCACGCCCACGTCCGCCACCAGCAACTGGGTCTCGATCTCCTCGAAGATCTCGTCGTCGATCTCCTTGGCGCCCACCAGCAGGTCCGCCAGGCCCTTGCCCAGGTTCTTGCTGGTCTTGCTCATGCCCTGCTTCATGCGCGACCAGAAGCCGCCGCCTTCGCCGGCGGACTCCGGGGCGGGGGCGGGCTGCTCGACGGGCGCCGGCGGGGTGGCCGGTTCGGCGCGCACCGGTTCCGGCGGGGCCGGTTCGGAGGACGCGGGCTCGGCTGGGGCCGGTTCCGGTGACCCGGGTTCCGCCGGCGTGTCGCTATCGGGCTCCGCCCGGTCGCTGGACGGCGCCGGCTCCGGCTTGTCCTCGGGCTTGCGCCGGAACATGCGCGAGAAGAAGCCGCCTTTCTGCGCTTCCTCGTTGCGATCGTCGTCGCGGGCGTCGTCGTTCATCGGGTCGGGTCCTGTGGGGTCGAATGCGGGGCGGTCGGTATGCTACCACCATGGGGGCGGGCAAAAAACGCCGGGGGGCCGCAACACGCTTGCACGCTTACACGCAACACGCTTACACGCTTACACGCCAGACCCGTTGCGGAGATCCATGGCGTGTTTTCTGCCGCGCATGCAGTAAACACACCTTACCTTTCAGGTCAGGGTTTAGCGTGCCAGCGTGCCAGCGTGCCAGCGTGCCAGCGTGCCAGCGTGCCAGCGCTCCCCTCAATGCGCCCCGGCCGGCGCCCCCTGGCCGGCCACGCCACGGCGGATGATGAACACCAGCGGCACCATGCACAGGAACAGAATCGCCATGAATTTGAACACGTCCAGGTAGCCCAGCATGCTGGCCTGGTTGAGCAGGTCCTGATACAGCATACCGTGGCTGGCCAGGTCGCCGGCGCCGGTGGCCTGGCCGATTTGATGAATCTGGTCCTGGTAGGCCGGGTTGTAGGGCGTGATCTCCTCGGCCAGCCGCGACTGATGGAACTGGCTGCGCCGGGCCAGCAGGGTGGTGGCCAGCGAGATGCCGATGCTGCCGCCCAGGTTGCGGGCCAGATTGATGATCGCCGAGGCGTCGTTGGATTTCTCCATCGGCAGGCCGTCGTAGGCGGCGGTGCTGATCGGGATGAACAGAAAACCCAACGCCGAAGCCTGCAGCACCCGGGCCAGCATGATGGTGTTGTAGTCCGCCTCCAGGCTGAAGCCGGTCATGGTGTACAGCCCGATGCCGCTGACCAGGAAGCCGAAGCCGATCAGATAGCGGGTCTGCACCTTGCCCACCAGCCGCCCCACCAAGGGCATCAGGCAGATGATGGCGATGCCGCCGGGGGTCAGTACCAGGCCCGCCTGGGTGGCGGTGTAGCCCATCAGTTCCTGCACATAGAGCGGCAGCACCGCGGTGCTGGCCAGCAGCACGAAGCCCAGGATCATCATGAACAGGTTGGCCACCGCGAAGTTGCGGTTGCGGAACAGGTGCACATCGACGATCGGGTCCTTGTCGTACCACTCCCAGATCAGGAAGGCGATCAGCCCCACCGCCGCCAGGCAGGTCATGGCCAGAATAAAGCCGGAATGCCACCAGTCGTCCTGCTGGCCCCGATCAAGCATGATCTGCAGGGCGCCCAGGCCCACCACCAGCAGGCTGAAGCCGATCAGATCCACCCGGGGCCGTTTGCCACCGCGCTTGTGGCGCGCTTCCTTCATGTAATCCGGGTCGCGGATCAGCGCCTGCACCAGGGGAATCAGAATCAGCCCCACCGGCAGGTTGATCAGGAATACCCAGCGCCAGGAGAAATGGTCGGTGATCCAGCCGCCCAGGGTGGGCCCGATGGCCGGCGCGAACACCACGGCGATGCCGTACATGGCGAAGGCCATGCCGCGCTTGGCCGGCGGGAAGGCGTCCGACAGGATCGCCTGGGACACCGGCTGCAGGCCGCCGCCGGTGATGCCCTGCAGGCAACGGAACAGGATCAGCGTGCCCAGGGTGGGCGCCAGCCCGCAGGCCAGGGAGGTGACCGTGAAGCCGGCGATGCAGATCATGAAGAAGCGCTTGCGGCCGAGTACGTTGGACAGCCAGCCGCTGATCGGCAGCACCACCGCGTTGGTCACGGTGTAGGAGGTCAGCACCCAGGTGGCTTCGTCCTGGGTGGCGGACAGCCCGCCGGCGATGTGCAGCAGGGCGACGTTGGCGATGGAGATGTCGAGCACCTCCATGAAGGCGGCGATGGCCACCACCGGGGCGATTACCCAGGGGCTCACGTTGTTGCGCGCCCCCGGGGTGCCGGCGCGGACGGAATCAACGGCCATGACGGTTCTCCTGGTGGACGCGGGACTCAGGAGGCACGGTCATCGCCGCCCCGGTTGGCGGCCACGATGTCGGCGATCAGCGCGTCCACCTCGCTCTGGTCGCGCCGGTACACGTCGGTCTCGAAGCGGGCGCCGGACACCGGCGCCTCGGCCAGGGTGCGGCCGTCCCGGTCCCGGGTTTCCACGGTGACTTCCATGGACAGCCCCACCCGCAGCGGGAAATCGCGCAGGTCGTCGCCGTCCAGGCGGATGCGCACCGGCACCCGCTGCACCACCTTGATCCAGTTGCCGGTGGCGTTCTGCGCCGGCAGCAGCGCGAAGGCATTGCCGGTGCCGGCGGCCAGCCCGGCCACCTTGCCGTGGTAGACGTGGTCGTCGCCGTACAGGTCGGCGGTCAGTTCCACCGGCTGGCCGATGCGCACATGGGTGAGTTCGGTTTCCTTGTAGTTGGCGTCCACCCACACCTGGTCCAGGGGCACCACCGCCATCAGCTTGCCGCCGGGCTGCACCTCCTGGCCCACTTGCACGCCGCGCTGGGCCACATAGCCGTCGGTGGGCGCCAGAATGCGGGTGCGTTGCAGGCGCAGCCAGGCCTGGCGCAGGTCCGCTTCCGCGCGCAGCACCTGGGGATGATCCTCCAGGCTGGTGCCGGCCACCGCGGCGCGGCTGGCGGCCAGTTGATGGCGGGCTTCCTGATAGGAGGCGCGGGCGGTTTCCAGCTCGGTCTCCGCGTGCTGGAAGTCCTGGGTGGAGATGCCGCGCACCTGCTTGAGCTCCCGGGCCCGCTGATAGTCGCGGCGAGCCTGCTCCAGGGAGGCCTTGCGCAGGGTCACGGTGGCGTTGAGCTGGTCGGCCTGGTCGAACAGCCGGCGCACCTCGCGCACGGTCTGCGCCAGGTTGGCCTTGGCCTGTTCCAGGGCCACGCGGGCGTCGGTGTCATCCAGGGTGACCAGCAGGTCGCCGGCGGCCACCCGGTCGGTGTCCTCGGCGTGGATCGATACCACGGTGCCGTTCACCTGGGGCGAGACGCTGACCACGTTGCCGCCCACGTAGGCGTCCTCGGTGGTGATGTGGAAGCGGCCCCACAGCAGCCAGTAGGCCAGGTAGCCGGCGGCGGCGATCACCACCACCAGGGCGAGAATCAGAAGCAGGCGTTTGCGTTTGCCGCCGTTGTTGTCGGTGGGGCTGTCATTGTTGGTGGGGCTGTCGCCGGACGGTTGAGGCGCGGTGTGGTCCGGGTGGGTGGAGGTGTCGTGCTCGGCCATGAAAGGTCTCCGGCGTTCAGGGGGCGGTCGGCGCGGCGGCCGTCCGGTCGTTCCGTTCGGGGGTGGCGCTCCACCAGCCGCCGCCCAGGGCGTGGTAGAGCGCGGCGGTGTTCACGTAGCGCTGGCGCACCGCGTCGATGCGCGACAACAGCGCCTGGTTGTAGCGTTGCTCGGCGCTGAGCACGTCCAGATAGCCGGCGGCGCCGGCCCGGTACTGCTTGCGCACCAGCGCCAGGCTGTCGCGGTTGGCTTCCAGGGAGTGATCGCGGGCATTGAGGCCGTCGGCGTCGCGCTGGATGGCGTCGAGCACGTCGGCCACCTGCACGAAGGCGCCCAGCACGGTGTCCCGATAGTGGGCGTACTCCGCTTCCCAGGCCGCCTGGGCGGCTTTTTTGTTGGCGCGCAGGGTGCCGCCGTGGAACAGCGGCGCGGTGAGATCGGCGCCCAGGCTCCAGACCTTGGCGGCGGGTTCGAACAGGGCGTCGCCGTGGTTGGCCACGGAGCCCAGGCTGGCGGTGAGATTCAGGTTGGGATAGAGCCGCGCGGTGGCCAGGCCCACCCGGGCGTTGGCGGCGTGCAGCTGTTCTTCCGCCGCCAGGATATCGGGACGCTGGCGCACCAGTTCGGAGGGCAGGCTGACCGGCAACTCCGCCGGCAGGTTCAGGTCCGCCAGTGACAGCGGCGGCGCCCGGAAGGTGGACGGGTCGGCGCCCACCAGCCGTGCCAGGGCATGTTCGGTGGTGGCCAGATCGTGGCGCAGGGTGGGCAGTTGCGCCTGGCTGTCGGCCAGTTGCGCGCGGGCGCGCAGCACGTCGGCGTAGGCCACGGAGCCGGCCTGTTCCTGCTCGCTCAGCAGTTCCGCCTGATCGCGCTGCAGGCGCACGATGGTCTCGCTGGCGGCGAGCCGGTCGCGCAGGGCGGCCAGCCGCACCGTGGTCACCACCACGTTGTCCACCAGGGTCAGCATGCTGCCGCGCAGCAGGTTTTGTGCGTATGCCACCTGGGCCACCTGGGCTTCGGTTTCCCGGTCCGAGGCGTGGAACAGATCCAGGTCATAGCTCAACGCCAGCCTTGCCTCGTAGAGGTTGAAGACGTTGTTGAACATGGGATTGTCCTGGCCGATCCGCGCGCCATTGGAACGCTGGCGGGTGGCGCCGCCGGACAGATCCAGGTCGGGCAGGTCGGAGCCGGACACCGCCTCCAGCTGATGGGCGGCCTGGCGCAGGCTGGCCTGGCTGGCGCGCAGCGACGGGCTGTTCTCCATGGCCTGGCGGATCAACGCGTCCAGCGCCGGGGATCCGAACAGCCGGTACCAGTCGGCGGCGATGGGCGCGCCCTCGGTGAATCTCTGGGCGCCGCCGCCGGGGCCGTCGGTGCGGGCGGTCTCGCCGACCGGCGCGCGCACCTGGTAATCCTCGGCCAGCTCGTCCGCCGGCGATTGGAAGTCCGGGCCCACCGCGCAGGCGCCCAGCGTCAGCGCCATCAGCGCGACCAGCGTGGGGCGCCGCCAGCGGCGAACGGGGATAAGGGAACTGGGCATGAAACGCCTCCCGATGAAGTCGGGCAACATTCTTGAACAGTCCAATGACAAAATCAATCGATTGAATTAATATTGGCCTTTTCACGCCACCGGAACCCAGCATGGCCAAGCCCGGCACCGGGCCCGCGACGGGCCCTGAATCCGCCTCCTCCACAGGGCATGCCCGCGGCGAATCCGCGCGCAGCGAAGCTACCCGCAAGCGGCTGATCGACGCTGGCCTGCGCCTGTTCAGCCGTCAGGGCTTCGACGCCGTCAGTACCCGGGCCCTGGCCAACGCCGCCAAGGCCAATCTGGCCGCCATCCCCTACCACTTCCAGTCCAAGGAAGGGCTCTATCGGGCGGTGGCCTGGCGCATCGTGGAAACCGTGCGTCCAGCCATGGAGCACGCCGTGGTGGAAGTGCGTGATCGCCACGCCGATGGCGTCACCGACCTGGCCCGGGCCCGCGAGGACGTGGCGTTGCTGGTCGGCGCCCTGCTCGAGAAGATTCTTGCTCAGCGCGACAAGTACGAGATCGGCTACTTTCTGCTGCGCGAGCAGATGCAGCCCACCGCCGCCATGGACATCCTGTACGACGAACTGATCCAGCCGGTGCACGAGTTGATGGCGCGTCTGGTGGGGCCGTTGCGCGGCAAACCGGAAACCGATCCGGATGTGATCATCGAAGTGCAGGCGTTGTACGGTGAGGCCATCGTGTTCGGCGTGCACCGCACCACGCTGATCCGGCGCCTGGGGGTGAAGCGCCTGGAAGACGATCACCTGGCGCGCATCGCCCGGGTGGTGCGTGAAACCCTGCTGCGTCAGTTTCCTCTCTCCGAACCGCCGGTGCTCTGAGCCCCCGGCGCCGGAACCTTCCCGGCGTCCGATCAGTCCTACCCGGTTATGGCCGCCGACGGCTCGTGTCGGCGGGGGCTAACCATCATAATCGCCGGTTCCCTGACCCCGGTCGTTCAGAGGAAAACGCATGAAAAAACTGTGGATCGCCCTGGCGTTGAGCCTGGTCGCGGTGACCGCGCGGGCGGACCTGCCCACCCATGAATTCCAGCTCGATAACGGCCTGGACGTGCTGGTGCGCGAGGATCATCGCGCTCCGGTGGTCACCGTGATGATCTGGTTCAAGGCCGGCAGCATCGACGAGGCGCCCTACGAAACCGGCGTCGCCCATCTGCTTGAGCACATGATGTTCCGCAACAGCAAGCATCTGGCCCCCGGTGAATTCTCGCGCACCGTGGCGCGCTTCGGCGGCAGCGACAACGCCTTCACCAGCTTTGATTTCACCGCCTATTACCAGCAGTACGAGGCCTCGCGGCTGCCGCTGGCCTTGGAACTGGAAGCCGAGCGGCTCAAGAACCTGCGCATCGAGGACGAGGACTTCCAGCGCGAGCTGCAGGTGGTGATGGAAGAGCGGCGCCAGCGCACCGACGACAAGCCCACCGCCCTGGCCTGGGAGAAATTCCAGGCGGTGGCGCGGCCCGGCACCGGCTATGCTCACCCGATCATCGGCTGGCGGGACCAGCTTGCCCAGCTCAAGCCGGAGCAGGCGCGCAGCTGGTACCGACGCTTTTATGTGCCCGGCAACGCCACCCTGGTGATCGCCGGTGATGTCACCGAGGCCGAGGCCCGGCCCCTGGTGGAAAAGTTCTTCGGCGCCATCGCCGCCGGCGAGACCCCGCCGCGTCCGGAGCCGACGCTGAATCCGCCCGCTGGCGAGCGGCGCATGACCTTGCGGCTGCCGGTGCGGGTGCCGGCGCTCTACATGCTTTATAACGTGCCCTCCCTGACCACCGCCGAGGACCCGGCTACCTTCTACGCTTTGACCATGCTCGGTGGCGTGCTGGACGGTGGCCTCAGTGCCCGCGTGGAAAGCAATCTGGTGCGCGGCCAGCGCCTGGCCGCCGGCGCCGGCGCCGGTTACGACGGCCTGCAGCGCGGCAACGGCACCTTTACCTTCAGCGCTTCCCCGAACCCGGGCGTCAGCCTGGATGACCTGGAGGCCGCGTTCGAGAAGGAAGTGCGCAAGATCGCTGAACAGCCCCCCAGCGCCGAGGAGATGGACCGGGTGCGTGCCGGGGTGTTGGCCGGCCAGGTCTATCAGCGTGATTCGGTGATGGGCCAGGCCATGGAGCTGGGCCGCCTGTCGGTGCTGGGCGTGGATTGGCGCCTGGCCGAGCAGTTCGACGACAACCTGGCGAAGGTGACCCCCGAACAGGTGCAACAGGCGGCCCGTGACTGGCTGGTGGCCGAACGCCGCGCCGTGGCCCATGTGATTCCGGAGGAGCAGCAATGAAGATGGCAGCCCACAGTCCCCTGAAGATGGTCGTCGCGACGCTCTGCACTCTGGCTCTGGCCGGTTGCGCCGGGTTTCCCACCAGCGCCCGGCAGGTAAGCCAGGCGGAACCGGCGGCGCCGGAGCTGGCGATTCAGTCCTGGCAAACCGATCAGGGCGCCAAGGTGCTGTTCGTGCCGTCCGAGGCGCTGCCGATGCTGGATGTGCGCCTGGTGATGCACGCCGGCGGCGCCCGTGACGGCGACCAGCCCGGCCTGGCCTCCCTGACCAGTGCCCTGATCGGCGAAGGCGCCGAGGGGCTGAGCGTGGACGACATCGCCCGTGGGTTCGAGGATCGGGGTGCCAGCTTCTCCACCGGCAGCTATCAGGACATGGGGGTGATCAGCCTGCGCACCCTGTCCAAGCCGGCCTGGCGCGATGACGCCGTGGATCTGCTGGCGCGGGTGATCGGCCAGCCCACTTTCCCCCAGGATGCCCTGGATCGCCTGCGTACCCGTGCCCTGCAAGGGCTGAAGATGGAAAAGCAGGTGCCCGGCCCGCAGGTGGAAAAGGCCTTCCAGCGCGTGGTATTCGGTGATCACCCCTACGGCCATGCGGATTCCGGCACCCTGGAGAGCCTGCCCGGCATTACCCGGGAAGATCTGCGCCGCTTCCATGAGCGCTATTACGCCGCCGGCAACACGGTCATCGCCCTGGTGGGTGACGTCAGCCGCGAGCGGGCCGAGGCGATCGCCGCCGAGCTCAGCGCGGCACTGCCCGAAGGCGGCCCGGCGCCGGAGATGCCGCGCGCGGAAAAACCCGCCGCGCGGGTCACCGAGCACCTCACCTTCCCGTCCAACCAGACCCACATCCTGATCGGCGGCCAGGCCACCTGGCGCGGCAACCCGGACCACGCGGCGCTCTATGTGGGCAACTACATTCTCGGCGGTGGCGGTTTCGCCTCCCTGCTCACCCAGGAGGTACGCGAGAAGCACGGCTATGTGTACGGTGTGTCCAGCTACTTCCAGCCGATGGCCGGCGGCGGGCCCTTCCGCCTGCAGCTTCAGACCGCCAACGACAACGCCGACCAGGCCCTGGGGCTGACCATGGGCATCCTGCGTGACTTCATCGCCAACGGCCCCACCCAGGAACAGCTCGACAACGCCAAGGCCAACATTCTTGGCCGCCGGGCACTGGAAACCGCCGACAACGGCGATATCATCGGCCAGCTTGGCGCCATCGGCTTCTATGATCTGCCCCTGGATTATCTCCAGCGCTTCAACCGGCAGGTCAAGGCGGTCACGGTGGCGGACATTCGCGAGGCGTTCCAGCGTGCCCTCGACGCCGACCGGCTGGCCATCGTCAGCATCGGCCCGGAGGCGCCGCGTCTGCCACAAGGCGGGAAGAATGAAACCCAGGGGCAAGACCAGTAGGGGCCAGATCCGGATCATCGGCGGCGAGCGGCGCGGCCACCGGCTGCACTTCGTCGATCAGCGCGGCGATCTGCGGCCGTCCTCGGATCGCATGCGCGAAACGCTGTTCAACTGGCTGCAGGCGGACGTGCCCGGTGCCCGGGTGCTGGACCTGTTCGCCGGCTCCGGTGCCCTCGGCGCGGAAGCGCTCAGCCGGGGCGCCGCCCACGCCGTGCTGGTGGAGCGCAAGCGCGAGCGCTGCGCCGACCTGAGCCGGCAACTGGAGCCGCTGTTCGGCGAGCGGGTGCGGGTGCGCTGCGCGGACGCCCTCAAGTGGCTGCCGCGCAGCAGCGAGCGCTTTGATCTGGTGTTCATCGACCCGCCCTATGATCTGGGGCTGGCGGAACCGGCCTGCGCGGCCCTGGAGGAACTGGGGCTGCTCGCCGACGATGCCCTGATCTACGTGGAGTCCCGGCGTCAGGCGGACGCCCCGGCGGTGCCGGACGGCTGGGAACTGTTGCGCGAAAAGGACGGCGGTGACGTGCGCGCCCGCCTTTACAGAAAAGAGTAGCGGCCCGAGGCCGCATGGTTTTTGGAGGTATATTTTGGGCCTTGCCATAGGGGCGGTGATCGCCGGCCTGGTGATTCTGATCTGGAGCGCCGACCGGTTCGTGGACGGCGCCTCCGCCACCGCCCGCCACGCGGGCATGCCGACCCTGCTGATCGGCATGCTGGTGATCGGCTTCGGTACCTCCGCGCCGGAAATGGTGGTCTCGGCGCTGGCGTCCCTGGACGGCAATCCGGGGCTGGCCCTGGGTAATGCCTACGGCTCCAACATCACCAACATTGCGTTGATCCTCGGCGTCACCGCGATCATCAGCCCGATCGCCGTGCAATCCACGGTGCTGCGCCGGGAACTGCCGGTGCTGGCGGTGATTACCGTACTGTCCGGCTACCAGTTGCTCGACGGCCAGGTCAGCGGCCTGGATGCCGCGGTGTTGCTGGTGGTGTTCGCCGGCTTGATGGGCTGGTCCGTGTATCAGGGCATGAGCGGCCAGGGCGACCCCTTGGGCGGCGGCGTGGAAGGTGAACTGGAGGCGCAGCCTCTTCCTCTGGGCCGGGCGCTGTTCTGGCTGGTTACCGGGCTGGTGCTGCTGGTGGTCAGTTCCCGGTTGCTGGTGTGGGGGGCGGTGTTCATCGCCGAATCCCTGGGGGTCAGCGATCTGATCATCGGGCTGACCGTGGTGGCGGTGGGAACCTCCCTGCCGGAGCTGGCCTCCGCTCTGGCGGCGGTGCGCAAGAACGAGCACGATCTGGCGCTCGGCAATGTGCTAGGCTCGAATCTGTTCAACACCCTGGCGGTGGTCGGCATCGCCGGCGCCATCACGCCGGTGCCCACCGAGCCGGCGGTGCTGTACCGCGACTGGGTGGTGATGGCGGCGCTCACTCTGGCCCTGTTCGTGTTCGGCTACGGTTTTCGGGGCGCCGGCACGGGCCGCATCAACCGTTTTGAAGGCGCGATTCTGCTGGCCGCCTATCTGGGGTACACCGGCTATCTGATCAGCACTCTGGTCACCGCGCCGGGCGCCGGCGGCTGACGCCGGCCCGCCAACAAGGAGAAACAATGCGCGCGCCGCTGGAACAGAAATCCTTCCTGGCCCTGCTGCTGTTGGTCAGCGTGGCCTTCATGTGGGTGCTCAAGCCGTTCTTCGCGCCCATCTTCTGGGCCTGCGCCGTGGCGCTGATTTTTTATCCCGCCCAGCAGAGGCTGCTGCGCAAGTGGCCGGGGCGGCCCAACCTGGTGGCGCTGACCACGCTGCTGATCTGCACCGTGGTGGTGGTGATTCCGGTGCTGGCGGTGGCCGCCTCCTTCGTCACCGAGGGCGTGGCCATGTACCAGAAGCTGCAGCGGGGCGATCTGGACCCGCAGAAATACATCGATGCCTTCCGTACCGGTTTTCCCTCCGCCTACCACCTGCTGGAGCGCGCCGGCGTGGAATTCGGCAATCTGGGCGAGCAGCTGATCAACGGACTGAAGAGCGCCGGCCAGTTCCTTGGCAAGCGCGCCCTGGCAGTGGGCCAGAACACCTTCCAGTTCTTCATCGATCTGGGCCTGATGCTGTATCTCACTTTCTTCCTGCTGCGCGACGGGCCCAAGCTGGTGAACATGCTGATCCGCGCGCTGCCCCTGGGCGACGACCGGGAGATCCTGCTGTTCAACAAGTTCGCCGAAATCACCCGGGCCACCATCAAGGGCAATCTGGTGGTGGCGGCGGTGCAGGGCGCCTTGGGCGGTCTCATCTTCTGGATACTGGGCATCCCGGCGGCGCTGCTGTGGGGCGTGGCCATGGCCCTGCTGTCGCTGATCCCGGCGGTGGGCGCGAGCTTGATCTGGCTGCCGGTGGCGCTGTATTTGTATGCCGTGGGCGACGTCGCCGAGGCGGTGATCCTGACCGCCTTCGGCGCCGTGGTGATCGGCCTGGTGGACAACCTGCTCCGGCCGATCCTGGTGGGCCGCGACACCAAGCTGCCGGACTATGTGGTGCTGTACTCCACCCTCGGCGGGCTGGCGCTGTTCGGGATCACCGGTTTCGCCCTGGGACCGCTGCTGGCGGGCCTGTTCGTGGCCTTCTGGCAGATCTTCATTCAGGAATTCAACACGGAACCGGCGGACGTGGACATTGGTCCTACCGGAGACGAATAACAGGGACGGAATCCCGGGGAGACGATCATGAATCTGTTGTATTTCACGCCGCTGGTGGTGGCCGCCGCCGTGGCCAGCAGTTGCGGGGACGACGATGACGACGGCCTCGGTTCACTGCGTTCCGACGCCTCGGTGTTCTATTACAACCAGATCACCAGCAACGGCGCCGCCGATCAGAGCCTGTTGACGGTGGATGTCTCCCTGACCGGGGACGACGACAGCGACAGTGCTTCCGGTATCGGTTATTCCCTCGATGATGAAGGGCCGGAACTTCGGGTCCGCATCGATGATGCCGATGATAATGATGACAACAGCGTTTCGTTGGTGGGCGAGAACAGCAGCGGTCGTTTGTTCCGTACTCGCGTCGATCTGGTCAATAACAGCAACTACACCGCGGTGTCCTACGGTGACACCGGCTTTAATACGGATATTGCCGTTTTCGAGCAGGATGGCAGTGACGTCGACTCCGGGGCCCGGTTCAGGGTCATCAATACGGTTGATCCGGAAGATCTGGATGCCAGTGGTTTCGCCTTGCGCTACAACGACGCGGGTACCGGCAATTACTTCGAGACGGGCTTGCGCCTTGGCCAGGCCACTGATTATCAGAGTACCAATGCAGGCAGTCTCAACCTGGTGGTCGCCCGTACCGGTGTCAGCCCGGAAGAGCGCTTTGCCCGCGTGGATTGCTCGTTGAGTGGTTCCCGCACCTACGACGTGATCCTGGCGGTGAACGATCCGCTCAACCCGCCGCTCAGCGAGAGCGAGGCGGAGGACGAGCTGGTGATCTACTGCCATCCCCAGGAGCGCAACTGAGGGCGCCCCTGTTCGGCATTGTGTTTCCCGAACCAGCGGTTAGCATGGCCGGGTCCGTTAGCCGGGGGAAGCGCCTTGCCCGCCATTCATACCCGCGAGCCGGCGCTGATATTGCGCGCTGGCGCGCAAGCTCGACAGCACCTTATTGATCACGGCCTGCGCGCCGAGGACGTGGACATCCTGCCCGGCGCCGCCGGCGGCCCCAAGGCGGTGGGGCTGGCCGGCCTGGACCGGGCCGTGTTCGGCGATTTCCTGCCCCGGGCGCCGCGCCCGCGCACCCTGATCGGCGCTTCCATCGGCAGCTGGCGGTTCGCCGCCGTGGCCGGCGCCCGGGACGGTCGCGACGCCGCTCACCGGCTGGCGCGGCTGGCCGATCTGTACACTTCCCAGCGTTTTCCCAAGGGCGTGACTCCCCGGGAAGTCACGCGACGCTGCGAGAAGATGCTGGCGGACCTGCTCGCCGACAGCGACGACCGTATTCTCACCAACCCGGATTACCGGCTGGTGGTGGTGGTGATCCGCAGCCGGGGCGCGATTGGTGGCGACCGCCCCCTGGGCCTGGGGCTCGGCCTGGCCGGGGTGATCGGCGGCAATCTGCTCAGCCGTCGCGCCCTGGGCGCGTTCATGGAGCGGGGCCTTGCCTACACCGGCGAACCAGAGCTGCCCCTGGAAGAGCTGCGCGACTTCACCACCCATGCCATTCCCCTGGATGTGAAGAACCTGCGCGCGGTACTGCTGGCCAGCGCCGCCATTCCCATGGTGTTGGAGGGGGTGCGCGACATCCCCGGCGCGCCGCCCGGCGTGTACCGGGACGGCGGGCTGCTGGATTACCACCTGGACCTGCCCTATCGCAGCGAGGGGCTGGTGCTGTATCCGCACTTCACCGACCGGGTGATCCCCGGCTGGTTCGATAAACCCCTGCGCTGGCGAAAGGGCGACGTCGGACGGTTGTCACGCACCCTGCTGGTGGCGCCCTCGGCGGATTACCTGGCGCGGCTGCCGGACGGCAAGCTGCCGGACCGCTCCGACTTCAAGCGCTACCTGGGCGACGACCCGGCCCGCGAG
This sequence comes from Alloalcanivorax marinus, assembly GCF_016785095.1. Taxonomy (GTDB): domain Bacteria; phylum Pseudomonadota; class Gammaproteobacteria; order Pseudomonadales; family Alcanivoracaceae; genus Alloalcanivorax; species Alloalcanivorax marinus_A. The sequence goes on from NZ_JAEKJB010000011.1 coordinate 151,597, forward strand.
CGGGCCTGGCGCCAGGCCATCGACGAGAGCCGGCGGCTGGGCGACGAGTTCCTGGAGCTGGTGGAGACCGGAAAGTTCGCGGACCGCCTTACGCCGCTGTGATGATCGCGACTGAAGTCGCTCCTACAAGGCCAAGGGGGGGGCTGTAGGAGCGACTTCAGTCGCGATGCTCCCCGTCCATGCGGTCACCCCTCCTGTGTTAGGCTTGCCGCTCCCGTAATCCGCCGGAGCCTCCGTGCGCCACGCCGATTCCTCCCTGACCCGTCAAATCTGGCAGCAAACCTGGCCCATGACCCTGGGCGCCCTGTCGCTGCTGGGCTTCAATCTGGTCGACAGCGTCTTCGTGGCGCGCCTGGGCACCGAGCCCCTGGCCGCCCAGTCGTTCACCTTCCCCCTGGTGTTTCTCACCATCGGCGTGCAGGTGGGCATGGGCATCGCCATCGCCGCCCTGATCTCCCGGGCCATCGGCGCCGGCGAGGAACACCGGGCCGGGCGCCTGGGGGTGCTGGTGCTCACCGGCGGCGGCGCCGTCATGGCGGTATTGCTGTTCCTGTTGTGGGCATTGCAGGACCCGGCCTTCGCCCTGCTCGGCGCCAGCGAGCGCATCCGCGAGGTGATCCGGCCGTTTTGGAACATTCAGGTGTGCGCCTCCTGGGCCAGCGCCATGATGTATTTCGGCTACAGCCTGTTCCGCGCCCACGGCAATACCCGCTTCCCGGGGACCATGATGATGGTCACCAGCCTGCTGAACCTGGTCCTCGACCCATTGCTGATCTTCGGCCTCGGGCCGGTGCCGGCCCTGGGCCTGGAGGGCGCCGCCTGGGCGTCGCTGGCGGCGTTCGTCAGCGGCGGCCTGGTCACCGCTTTCTTCCTGCGCGGGCGCGGCTGGCTGGAGCTCGACCAGGTGCTGGCGGAGGTGCGCGTTTCCGCCGGCCCGTTCGCCCACATCGCCGGGCCCGCCATGGTCAGCCAGCTGATGCCGCCCCTGGCGGCCATGCTCGCCACCGGCCTGGTGGCGCGGCTGGGGGAATCGGCGGTGGCCGCCTGGGGCCTGACCAGCCGCCTGGAAAGCTTCTCCATCGTGCTGGTGCTGGGCATGACCATGGCGCTGCCGCCCTGGCTGGGCCGCTGCTACGGCGCCGGCCGCTGGGAAGAGGTGGAGCGGGTGATGGCCGCCGCCGCGCGCATGGTGGTGATCTGGCAGGTGCTGCTGGGGTTGTTGGTGGCGCTGTGCGCCGCGCCCCTGGCGGCGTTGCTGGTGGAAAGCCCGGCGGTACGTGACGCCCTCACCCGGCTGATCCGCTTCCTGCCGCCCAGCTACGGGCTGCTCGGCGTGTGCATGCTGGTGGTATCGGCCAGTAACGCCCTGGGCTGGCCCATGCGCGCCATGCTGATTTCCTTCCTGCGCCTGTTCGCCTGCTACTTGCCGTTGCTATGGCTGGGCGCCTGGCTGGGCGGGCTCACCGGGCTGGCCATCGGCGCCGGCGCTGGCAACCTGCTCGCCGGCGCCATGGCCTGGACCTTCTACAAGAAAGGCCTGCGCCGCCACCTGGATGCTCTGTAGGCCCGTAGGAGCGGCCGGGCGGCGTACCGCTTCAGCCGCGATTCGGCGTTTGAGCATCACCCCACCGCCGGATCGCGGCTGAAGCCGCTCCTACCGGGAGTCCCACCGGGTGAATGGGGGGGCTGTTCCTTGGCACATGGCGGTTGAGTGGTTATCTTCACTCGCGAAACTCCATTCCAATAACAGGACCTCCGGGTCCAATTCTCACCAGGGGAGAGTGTATGTCTGTTTCCATGTCACTACGGGCGCCGCTGGCGGCCGCCCTGCTGCTGGTCTGTGCCGGCGCCCAGGCGGCCGCCGATCTGAAAGAGCGCGTCGCCGAGCTGGCCGAGGCCCAGGGGGACCGTCTCGAAAGTACCTTCAAGCACTTGCACGCCAATCCGGAGCTGGGTTTCCAGGAAACCGAAACCGCCCGGCTGGTCAGCAAGCGGCTCAAGAAGCTCGGTTACCAGGTGCACACCGGCATCGGTGGCACCGGCGTGGCGGCGGTGCTGAAAAACGGCGACGGGCCGGTGGTGATGTTCCGCAGCGACATGGATGGCCTGCCTCTGAAAGAAGAGACAGACCTGGATTACGCCAGCCGCAAGCAGGTGACCCTGGATGACGGCAGCAAGGTGCATGTGACCCACGCCTGCGGCCACGACGCTCACGTAAGCTGGCTGCTGGGCATCGCCCGGGTGATGCGTGATACCCGTGATGACTGGTCCGGCACCCTGGTGCTGGTGGCGCAGCCGGCGGAGGAACTGCTCGAAGGCGCTCAGGCCATGGTCGATGATGGTCTCTACGATAAGGTGCCCAAGCCGCAACTGCTGATCAGCGCCCACGTTTTCCCGGCCTGGCCCTCGGGCACCGTGGCGGTGCGCGCCGGTCGCCGCATGGCCGGCAGCGATCAGCTGGACGTCACCCTGCACGGGGTCGGTGGTCACGGCTCCATGCCGCAAGTCACCATTGACCCGGTGGTGATGGGCGCCCGTTCGGTGATGGCTTATCAGACCATCGTAAGCCGTAACGTGGACCCGCAGAAACCGGCGGTGCTTACCGTTGGCGCCAGCCAGATCGGCGAAGCCAACAACGTGATCTCGGAAACCGGTGTGCTGAAACTGAACCTGCGCTGGTACGAAAAATCGGTGCGCGACCAGATGATCGAGGCGATCAAGCGGGAAACCAACGGCATCGCCCGGGCCGCCGGCGTGGCCGAGGACAAGCTGCCGGACTACACCTTCAAGGGGTACTCCGAGCCGGTCTATAACGACGAAGCCCTGGCCAGGCACGCCCAGGGCCTGCTGGCCGAAGGCCTCGGCAAGGACGCGTTGATGCCCGGTTTCCCGCCGGTGATGGGCTCCGAGGATTTCCCCATGCTGGTGGCCGGCATCGAGGACACCAAGACCCTGTTCATGGAAGTGGGCGGTGGGCCCGCGGACGTGGTCAAGACCTACATGGCGACGGGTAAACTGCCGCCGATGAACCACAACCCCAAGTTCGAAATCATCGAACCGCGCCGGGTGATCACCACCGCCGTCAAGGCCAACAGCCTGCTGCTGCTGGACGCGCTGGCGCCGCAATAACCGGCCCTGGGAACCCGATAATCCTGTACGGGCCCACCCGATCCCGGCGCGGGCCCTCTGGAGAGCAGCGGTCAGGCGCTGCGCAGGTGGTGGGCGTGGTAGCGCAGGTGATCGTCGATGAAGCTGGCGATGAAGAAGTAGGAGTGGTCGTAGCCCGGGCACATGCGCAGGGTCAGCGGAATGCCGGCGTCCTTGCAGGCGGCTTCCAGGGCTTGCGGGCGTAGCTGCCCGTCCTGGTAGAAGTTGTCCGCGTCGCCCTGGTCCACCTTGATCTCGTCCACCCGGGCGCCGGCGGCGATCAGCTCGCAGGCGTCCCATTGCTTCCAGCTTTCCCGGTCGTCGCCCAGATAGCCGCCGAATGCTTTCTCGCCCCAGGGGCACCGGGTGGGGTTGGCGATCGGCGCGAACGCGGACACCGAGGTGTAGCGGTCCGGGTTCTTGAGCGCGCAGACCAGGGCGCCGTGGCCGCCCATGGAGTGTCCGCTGATCGCCTCGCGGCCGTTGAGTGGGAAGTGCGCGTGCACCAGCGCCGGCAATTCCTCGGTAACGTAGTCGTACATCCGGTAGTGCTTGTTCCAGGGCGCCTGTTCGGCGTTCAGGTAGAAGCCGGCCCCGGAGCCGAAATCGTAGCTGTCATGCTCGCCGGGCAGGTCGGTGCCGCGCGGGCTGGTGTCCGGGCACACGAACGCCAGCCCCAGCTCCGCCGCCACCCGCTGGGCGCCGGCCTTCTGGGTGAAGTTCTCATCGGTGCAGGTGAGCCCGGACAGCCACCACAGCAGCGGCACATCATGCTCCTCCGCCGCCGGCGGCAGGAAGATGGCGAACACCATCTCGCAGCCCAGCACCTTGCTGTGGTGCTTGTAGCGTTTCAGCCAGCCGCCGAAGCTCTTGTTGGCGGAAACCAGTTCCAGTTCATTGGAGGTCGTCATCGGTGACTCCCTGGGTCATATTCGAAAGATACGGAGCAACCGGCCTCAGTACAGAATCACGGAGCGGATGCTCTTGCCTTCGTGCATCAGATCGAACGCCTTGTTGATGTCATCCAGCGGCATGGTGTGGGTGACGAACTCGTCGATCTTGATCTCGCCCTTCATGTAGCGGTCCACGTAGCCGGGCAGCTCGGTGCGGCCCTTCACGCCGCCGAAGGCGGAGCCTTTCCAGACCCGGCCGGTGACCAGCTGGAACGGGCGGGTGGAGATTTCCTCGCCGGCGCCGGCCACGCCGATGATGATCGATTCGCCCCAGCCCTTGTGACAGCACTCCAGGGCGGAGCGCATCACGTTGACGTTGCCGATGCACTCGAAGGAGTAATCCACGCCGCCGTCGGTGAGCTCGACGATCACCTCCTGGATGGAGTTGCTGTATTGGGTCGGGTTGATGAAGTCGGTGGCGCCGAATTGCCGCGCCATCTTCTCCTTGTCGTCGTTGATGTCGATGGCGATGATGCGCTCCGCCTTGGCCATCACCGCACCCTGGATCACCGACAGGCCGATGCCGCCCATGCCGAACACCGCCACCGTTGAACCGGGCTCCACCTTGGCGGTGTTGAGCACCGCGCCGATGCCGGTGGTGACGCCGCAGCCGAGCAGGCAGATCTTGTCCAGCGGCGCTTCCTTGCTGACCTTGGCCAGGGACACTTCCGACACCACGGTGTACTCGGAGAACGTGCTGGTGCCCATGTAGTGGTTGATTTCCTTGCCGTTCAGGGAGAAACGGCGGGTGCCGTCGGGCATCAGGCCCTGGCCCTGGGTGGCGCGCACCGCGGAGCACAGGTTGGTCTTGCCGGACAGGCAGAACTTGCACTTGCCGCATTCGGCGGTGTACAGCGGGATCACGTGGTCGCCGGGCTTGACGCTGGTAACGCCCTCGCCCACTTCCTCGACGATGCCGGCGCCCTCATGGCCGAACACGGAAGGGAACAGCCCTTCCGGGTCCTTGCCGGACAAGGTGTAGGCGTCGGTGTGGCAGACGCCGGTGGCGACGATCCGGACCAGCACTTCGCCGGCCTTGGGGCCGGCCACGTCGATTTCCTCGATGACCAGCGGTTTGCCTGCTTCCCAGGCCACGGCGGCTCTTGATTTCATGGTGTTCTCCCTGTGGGTCCATATCGTATTGGTGTCCATGGTAGAGCAGCGCCGGGGCGCGGATTAAGGCATCATGGCGCAATAGATTATTGCTGGAGGGCAACAATGCAGCACTGGGACCGCATCGAGGCCTTCGTCGAAGTAGTGCGGCACGAATCCTTCGCCGGCGCCGCCCGTGCCCTGGGCGTCTCCAGTTCCCATGTGAGCCGGCTGGTGGCGCGGCTGGAGAAGGAGCTGGGCACTCAGTTGCTCTACCGGACCACCCGGCGGCTGGGCCTCACCGACGCCGGCACCGTCTATTACGAACACTGCGCCCAGCTGTTCGACGGCTTCCAGGAAGCGCTCACCGCCATCAGCGACTACCAGCAGCAGCCCAAGGGTGTGCTCAAGCTCACCTGCGCCACCACCTTCGGCGAGAAATTCATCGCTCCGGTGGTCAACGATTTCCTGGTCGCCCACCCACAGCTGTCGGTGCGCATGGACTTCACCAACCGGCGGGTGGACATCATCGACGAGGGCTTCGACGTGGCGATTCGCACCGGCGCCCTGCCCGATTCCACGCTGATCGCCCGCAAGCTGTGCGAGCGTCGCGAGTACGTGGTCGGCTCGGCGGCCTATTTCGACCGGCATCCACGCCCGCACACCCTGGGGGAGCTGGGCGGCCACAACTGTCTGCTCGGTTCCATGGACCACTGGGCCTTCGACGTGGACGGCCAGCACCGTACCTGGCGGGTGCAGGGCAACTGGCGGGCCAATTCCGGCCTGGCGCTGCTGGACGCGGCCCGCAAGGGGCTGGGCCTGGTGCAACTGCCGGATTACTACGTGCGCGACGGGCTCGACGATGGCTCGCTGATTTCGGTGCTGGACCAGTACGCCTGTGGCCACACCGCCGTGTGGGTGGTCTATCCGCGCCACCGGCATCTGTCGCCGAAGGTGCGGCAGTTCGTGGATTTTCTGGTGGAGGCCATGGCGGGTCGCGACTGAAGCGGTACGCCGCCCGGTCGCTCCTACAACGAGCCATGGGCACCGTAGGAGCGACTTCAGTCGCGATCAACCTTGAAACCCACTCCATTCGCCGTCAGGTACACCCCGTTGACGGATTAACCCGAACGGCAAAGGAGCGAACATGGCTAAGGCAAGCATTCCGTCCCTGGGGCTGGGCACCTTCCGGCTCAAGGGCGAGCAATTGATGGGCAGCATCCACAAGGCTCTGGATTTGGGCTACCGCCACATCGATACCGCTCAGATGTACGACAACGAGGAGACCGTCGGCGCCGCCCTGGACGCCCATGACGTACCCCGCGACGAGGTGTTCCTGACCACCAAGATCTGGCACGACCGGTTGCGCCACGACGACCTGCTGAAAAGCCTGCAGGAAAGCGTCAACCGGCTGCGCACCGACAGTGTGGATCTGGCGTTGATTCACTGGCCCAGCCCCGGCGACGAAGTGCCCATGGAGGAATACATCGGTGCCTTGGCGGAGGCCAAACAACGCGGCCTGGCCAGGCATGTGGGCGTGTCCAACTTTACCGTCGCCCAGCTTGAGAAAGCACGCGGTCTGCCCGGCGGCGAGCACCTGGTCACCAACCAGGTGGAGGTGCATCCGTTCCTCACCAACCGCAGGGTGGTGGAGGCGGTGAAGGGCGCCGGCCTCACCGTCACCGCCTACATGCCCCTGGCGGTGGGCAAGGTGATGGAAGACGAGACCCTCGGGAAGCTGGCGGATAAGTACCACGCCACGCCGGCTCAGTTGGTGTTGGCCTGGCTGCACCAGCAGGACATCGTGGTGATCCCGTCCTCCACCAAGGAAGCCCACCTGAAAGCCAATCTGGAGGCCTTGGATCTGAGCATCGAGGAAGACGACGTGGCGATCATCGAAAGTCTGGATCGGGGCGAGCGCATCGCCGACCCGGATTTCGCCCCGGACTGGGATCGCTAAGCCGCCCCGGCTTGTACGGCGCCCGCCACCGTGGTACCTGTTTTGTGAACGGGTTCCGGTTTTTGGAGGTGGCGGGTGGTTTGTTCCGGGCAGGTGGATCGGCAAGAGGCCGGTCTGTCCCACGACGTATTTCGCGCTGAGCGCTTTCCCCGAGCGGACCGCTTCCCGGTCTGGCGGGAGAGCGTGCGCCCCTTGTTCGATTCCGTGCCCGCCGCCACCGGGAAATTTCACGCCTGGGTGGAAAGCTACGACCTGCGCGAGGTGTTCATGGCCTGGTGCGGTTTTTCGCCCCTGGCGTTTCAACGCCCCGCCGGCCGTGAATACCCGGACGGGGGTGATCACTGGCTGGTGCAGTTCTATCAGCGGGGCGGCTATGCGGGGCACAACGGTGATCGCCCGATGCGCGTGGGCGCCGGCGACATCAGCCTGCTGGATCTGGGCCGCTCCCTGGATACCCGGGCCCCCTCATCGCGGGTGTTGTCGGTGGTGATTCCCCGGGACGTGCTTGCCGAGCTGGCGCCCGGGGTCCGCCTTCGCCACGGTCGGGTACTGGCCGCGAACCGGCCTTTGACGACCATTCTGAGCCACCACCTGCTCTCCGTCTGGCAAACCCTTCCGACCCTGTCCGTCGCCGATCTGGAAAGCGTCAATCGCACCCTGGTGGGAGCGGTGGCCGGAGCCTTCGCCGACCCGGGCGGTGGCGGGCCGGTGTCGCCGTCGGCGGGCGAGGAACCCCTTCTCGAGGGCGTCGGGCTGGACGCCATGCTCGCCTATATCCGCGCCCACCTGGATGAAGACCTGTCGCCCGCCAGGCTTTGTCATCGGTTCGGCTGTTCCAGGAGCCGGTTGTATCGCCTGTTCCAGCCGGTGGGCGGGGTGGCCGCCTATGTGCGTGAGCAGCGCCTGGAGCGTTGCTTCCGGGATCTGCGGCGTGCCGCCGTCAATGGCGAGCGGGTGGTGGACGTGGCCCTGCGCTGGGGCTTCGATAGTCAGAGCCATTTCTGCCGGCTGTTCCGCCGTGCCTTCGCCATGACCCCCAGCGACGTTATCGAGCAAGCCCGGGCCGCCGACGTCTCACCGGCGTCCACGCCGGGCGGGCCGGCCTTTCAGCATTGGCTGCGTCAGCTTTGATCGCTCCGGGGACGCGGAGACAAGAAATGGGGGACGGACGGGCAAGCCGGCTCACCGTGTGCACTGCAAAATGATGCCTGATCGCCGCGCCGTAAACTCGGGTTGTGGGCTGGAAGCAGGCGATCAGCGGCGCCGGAACCTCAAACCCGCCGCCGACGTCCGCCGGGGGGAGGGCCTGGCGGCGGGGTTCCGGTGAGCCGTTTCCGGTATCAGCCCTCGAAGGCGGGATCGTCGACGATCATGCCCAGGCTCAGAGCGCCGGGGCCGATGTTCACCGCGCCGGTAAGGCCCATTGTGCTCAGCAGCAGGGCCACGTCATGCTCCCGGGCCGTCGCGGCCAGCTTGTCGAAGCCCGGCATTTGACGAATGCGGCTTTCATCGCCGGCGTAGCTCACGCAGATCACCGGCGCCGCCAGGCCGCGCTCGATGCAGCGCGCCCCGTGACGGAAGATCGCCTCCACGCCGGCGTCAAAGCCACGCAGCTTGGCCACCGGGAAGGTCTCGTCCTGACGCGCGCACAGCACCGGTTTGATATCCAGGGCATTGCCCAGAATCGCGCCGGCCCAACTGACGCTCTTGTCGCCCCGCTTCTTGGCGCGTTTGTGCAGGTAGTAGATATCCGGCACCACCGCGTAGCCGGTGGCCTGGCTGGCCAGCACTTCCACGGTCTGGCGGATCTCGGTGATCTTCATGCCGGACTGGATCAGTCGCGCGGTGGCCGCGGCCAGGGCACCCTGGCCGGCGAACAGGGTCTGGCTGTCGGTGACGCGCAGCGCGAAGGGGCCCTCCACGCCGGCGTTCTTGCGAATCGGTTTGTACTCGCGAAGGATAGCGTGGGACGCCTCGGTGGCGTTGTCGAAGATCGGGCTGCGGCTTTTCGGTACCGTCTGCACCAGAGCGTAGTCGAAATCCACCACCACTTTTTCCAGGAACAGGGTCTTGATCTGTTCCATGGTGAACGGCACGGAGACCGCGTCGTGGGCCTTGTCCGCCGCCTCGGTGGCATAGAACTGGCGGGTGCGTTCGGGATCGCGCTGGTCAACGATTTCCTGATCGCCCAGTTTGATGGCCACCGGCAGAATCAGAATGCCGTGCTCATCGATAAAGGACTTGGGCAGATCACAACCGGAATCCACCACCAGACCGATTCTCATGATTAAGGTCCCCCAACGGTCGAGCGCCGTTTTAATTCATTTGAGTCTAGCGAAAAAAGGGTGACCTGCAACATTGTCGCCATATTGTCGCGAAATTCGCTAACGGAATTTCGTGGCGTGGCTTATCGCGCCCGGCTCCGGACAGCCACCGACCGGGCTACCCTGGGGCCGATGGAAAGCACGATAAGCAGGCGTAGAAACTGCGAAGCGAGAATCAGCGGCAGAATCACGTCCGCTTCCCGGGCAATGATGATGATGGTTTCAATGCCGCCGGGGCTGAGTGCCAGATAGGCGGTCAGCGGATCGATGGTCGGCACCAGCCGGGCCAGCAGGAACGCGATCACGCCACACAGGGTAATCACCGCCGCCGCCGCGGACAGCATGATCGGCAGCAGCGTCAAGCAGTGCTTGATGGCGCCGCGATTGAAGGTCAGACCCACGTACCAGCCGGTCATGGTGAAGGCGGGGATGAACACGAACGGCGGCACCTCGATCGTCAGCAGGCCACTGCCCTGCAGCAGCGTGCCGCCGAAGGCGGGAACCAGAAGCGCCAGGGTGCCGTTGCCAGTGAGCTTGCTGATGGCGAAGCCGAACAGCGCCAGCGCCAGCCCGGCGAGGATCGGCAGGTAGCTGCCGTGGAACGACCAGGCCAGTGGCAGGGCGGCGCCGGCGGCATGGCCGCTTCCGTGGTTTTTTTCCAGCAGCGTGGCCATGGCGATGGACGCGACGGACACCAGCACGATCCGTGAGTACTGCATCATCGCCACCACGCGGGGATCGGAATGATGGGTGTCGGCAAGCAATACCATGGCCGAGGCCGCGCCGGGAAACAGACCCCAGATGGCGGTGGTGTCGGGCAGCCAGCGACGCCGCGCGATGACGATGCTGAATGCCACGATGGCCGCCATGGCGATCAGGTTCACCGAGATCAGCAGCAGCCAGTGCTCCAGGAACACCGCCAGCAAGGAGGGGGTGATGAAGCCGGCGATCAGGCAACCCATCACGCTTTGCGCGCCCAGCGTGAAGTTGCGGTGCAAGCGCAGGCCGCTGCCGCTCAAGGCAATGATCACGCCGGCCACCATCGGCCCGAGCATGAACGCCGCCGGCAGATGCCATCGTCGCATCAGAGCGGCGGCGGCTCCGGAAAGAAGAATCAGGAGCAGCCAGAAGGAAAGCGTGCGAAAGCCGGTTTTTTTCATTGTTCGGTTCCGGTGGCGGCGTGGCCGTTTTTAATCATGATTGAAAGGCGCGTCCGGGTCGCGTTCGCCGGGTGGGCCCGGTGGTTGCAGTCGATCGCAATTGGCCGGCGGTGTTTCGCCCGCCCGCCGCGCCTCGACGAACCTGAAGGCGTCGTCCAGAGCGCCGTGCAGGGCACCGTCGTGGCCCAGGCCCGGGTAGAGCCGCCAGATGATCCGGTTGCCGGCGGCGCACAGTGCCGCCGCCACGGCATACTGCCGCTCGGGCGTGATGGTGCGATCCGCCTGACCGGTGCCGATCAGTACGGGGAAGGGGAGGCGCGCCTGGGGCATATCGGTGGTCGGTACCCGCAGGGCGGCCAACTCCCGAGCAGGGATGGTGAGCAGCTCCTCGGAGGAGGCCACACCCAGTTCCCGTGCCTTGCGCGCGATGTCGGCGGTGCACCCGGCGCGGGCCACCCGCAGCAGCGCCAGGCCCTTGGGCGTGAGGATTTTCTCCAGGGACGGGCCATCCGGGCGCAACCCGCCGGTGGCGAACGCCAGGAACATGGTCATGGAGCGGCGTGGCGGCAGCGCCACCGGGCCGTCCGGAAAGGTGCTGTTGGGCCCCGTGATCACGGCGCCGAGAATATTCAGCTCCGGTGCCTGTCGCTGGCTCAGGATCGCCGCGCCGAGGGCCGCGCCGCCGCCCTGGGACTGGCCGGCCAGGACCACCCGGTTGGCAAGGCGGCGTGGTTCCAGAGCCAGGGCGGCGCGCACCGAATCGAGCACCGATTGCCCTTCCGCCCGCCACACCGAATAGGGGTGGGGCCCGGGGCCGCCGAGGCCCTGATAGTCGGTGGCGACCACCGCGAAGCCCCGTTCCAGCCAGCGGTTGATGTAGGCGGCGTCGCGGCCCTTGAACCCGGCCCAGGAGGGCGCGCAAACATCGGCGATGCCCAGGGTGCCATGGGCCCAGGCCAGTATCGGCCAGCCGTCCGCCGGTGCCGGAGCGGAGGGCAGAAAGAGGGTGGCGCTCACCGGTACCTGGCCGGAATCCCAGCGCTGATCCGGTGCACTGTAGAGCAGCCGGCGAACATGGGCGGCGGCTGGAATATCGGCCTGGGGTTCAACCTCCTCGGCGCGCAGCACGGTGCCGGGCGCCGCCGGCACGTCGCCGTCCCAGCGATAAAACGGAGACAGATCCATGTCGCCGGCGGAGGGGCCGGAGGGTAGTTCGCCGGCCTTCAGCGGGCCGGATGACATCGCGATGAGCCCGGCCAGGCACAGCAGAGTGATCAGGAGTGGGGCCCGGGAGGTTGTTATTGGAATGGTCATAGGCAATCAACATGAAAACGGCAGTGAATGAATCGATGGAAGATATACCACTGATTCCATTGAAGAAATCTGTACTAAATCGATCAACATAACCGTTTTTTCGATGCATCAGGCGCATCAATGATTGATTAATATTGTAAACATTTACACATTTTTTGTGCGTGTATATGCTCCAGCCTTTCGTTGTCCCTTCGACGGATTCTGGAGCAGTCATGGCGCCGAAAACCCTCTACGACAAACACATCGATTCGCACACCATCCGCAAGCTGGATGAGCACGGCCACGTGCTGCTCTACATCGACCGGCAGGTGGCGAACGAATACACCAGCCCGCAGGCGTTCAGCGGCCTTCGCGAGGCGGGTCGAAAGGTGCGTCGGCCGTCCGCCACCCTGGGCGTGGTGGACCATGTGAACCCCACGGCGCCACGCCGTACCGCCGAGGTGGCCGACGCCGGCGGCGCCCGCCAGGTGTCCTATTTCGGCCGCAACTGCGAGGACTTCGGCATCGAGTTGTTCGATATTCTGGACGGTCGCCAGGGCATCGAGCATGTGGTGGCGCCGGAGCAGGGCTTCATCCTGCCGGGCATGGTGGTGGCCGCTGGCGACAGCCACACCACCACCTACGGCGCGCTGGGCGCGTTCGGCTTCGGCATCGGCACCTCGGAGATCGAGCATGTACTGGCCACCCAGACCCTGGCCTATAAGAAGCTCAAGGCCATGCGGGTGGTCGTCAATGGGCCCCTGGCGCCGGGCGTGACCTCCAAGGACGTGATCATGGCGTTGATCGGGCGCATAGGCGCGTCCGGCGCCTCCGGCTACGCCATCGAATTCAGCGGCTCCGCCATCGATGACCTGTCCGTGGAGGCGCGCATGACGATCTGCAACATGGCCGTGGAGGCCGGCGCCAGAGGGGCGTTCATGGCGCCGGATGAAAAGGTGTACGCCTATCTCGCCGACAAGCCCCGGGCGCCCAAGGGCGAGATGTGGGAGCGGGCGGTGGCGCACTGGCGGACGCTGTACAGCGATCCGGGGGCCCGCTTCGACCGGGAGGTGACCCTGGAGGCCGGCGAGTTGGCGCCCATGGTGACCTGGGGCACCAGCCCGGACCAGGTAGTGAGCATCGAGGGTCGCGTTCCGGACCCCGCCGGGGAGCCGGACCCGTTGCGGCGCATGGATATGCAGCGGGCGCTGCGTTACATGGACCTGGCGCCGGGCACCCGCCTGGATGCCCTGCCCATCACCCATGCCTTCATTGGCTCCTGCACCAACTCCCGTATCGAGGACCTGCGCGCCGCCGCCGGGGTGCTGCGTGGCCGCAAGGTGGCGCCGGGGGTGCGCGCGATGATCGTGCCCGGCTCCACGCCGGTGAAGCGCCAGGCGGAAGAGGAAGGGCTGGCCCGGCAATTCATCGACGCCGGTTTTGAATGGCGGCAATCCGGCTGCTCCATGTGCCTGGCCATGAACGACGACGTGCTCGCCCCCGGTGACCGCTGCGCGTCGAGCACCAACCGTAATTTCGAGGGGCGTCAGGGCGCCGGCGCCCGCACCCACCTGATGAGCCCGGCCATGGTGGTGGAAGCCGCCATCGCTGGCCGGCTCGCCGATGTCAGAACCGCGCACGCCGCGAACCCGGAGGCCTGATGGAACCTTTCACTCGAGAACAGGGCGTGGCCGCGCCGCTGCTCTCCGCCAATATCGACACCGACGTAATCATGCCCAAGCAGTTCCTCAAGGGCATCGACCGGGCCGGCCTCGACCGGGGCGTATTTCACGATCTGCGATTTCTGCCCGAAGGCGGCCCGAATCCGGAATTCGTGCTTAATCGGGCGCCCTGGCGGGACGCCAGGTTCCTGGTCGTGGGGCCCAATTTCGGCTGCGGTTCCAGCCGCGAACACGCGGTCTGGGGCTTGCGGCAGCTCGGCATACGGGCGCTGATCGGCAGCAGCTTCGCCGGCATTTTCTTCGATAACTGCCAGCGTAACGGCGTGCTGCTGATCGAACTGGACCAGGAGCGGGTGGGGGAGATTGGCGAGTGGGTGTCCGAGGCCGGTAGCGCGACCCTGGAGATCGACCTGCCGGCGCAGACCATCACCCTGGCCAACGGCGTGGTGGTGGCGTTCGACATCGACGGGCTGCGCAAGGACGTGCTGATCTCGGGCCTGGACGCCATCGACCGCACGCTCACCATGAGTGACCGGATCGAGCGGTTCGAGGCCCGGCATTTCGCCGACCAGCCCTGGCTGGCCTGACGGCCCGCCCTACGGCAGCTTGCCCACGTAGTTGGCGCGCTGCCGGGACACCGGCTGCTGGCATTGCTCGCTGGCATGGGCGATCCAGCCGATGGCGCGGGCGATGCCGGCCAGGGCCAGCTCCTGGCCGGCCAGGTTGCATTTGCGCCCCACGAAACTGGCCAGCAGCACGAACTCAGGCGGCTTTTGCACCAGCTCATCCGCCACCTCGGTGGCTTTCATCAGATTCTGGAATTCCGAATCGGATTCGAACAGCGCCGTGAGCGCCTTCATCAGGTTCGCCACCCGTGGATCCTTGACCTTGTGGGTGGAGTGATTGAAACCGGGGATCTCTCCATTCTGGCTGAAATACTGCAGCACCGGCGGGGTCGGGTCCTTGGCGGTGCAGATTTCCGTGAGCAGACGGTTGGCGGCCTGGTGCCGGGCGTACGCCGTCCGCCGGCCCTGATAGGTGGTCAGCCCGGCGATGGCCGCGTAGTAGGGCGTCACGCCGGTGCGCGCGGCGGCCCGCACGCTGTAGGTGCAGTGGTCGAACTCATGATCGATGAACAGCACCAGCAGGCGCCGGATCATATCCTCGTAGGCCGGGTCCAGCCCCAGCTCGCGGGTCAGGAATTGGTGCAGCGGCGAGGCGTCCGGCACGCCCCGGCCGGCGATCAGCGAGGCCAGAATGCGCACCACGTCGGCGCCGGTGCGGGCGTAGGCGTCCGGCGACAGATCGAAGGCGCGGGGATTCTCCCGCTCGACCAGGGGAAACAGCGCGATGGCCTTTTCCGACACGGTCATGTCCCGGTACAGCTCAAGCAATGGCTTGGTGGCCTTCGGCATGGTCGGCAGCGAATCGGAGAACGCCCCCGGTGACTGCCAGATCAGCTCCGCGGCCTCCTCGACGGAGGCCGAATCGGCCAGCTCCGTGGCGCTGACGCCACGGTAGTAGACGCCGTTGTCCGTGAGCAGGGTGATGGCGCTGCTTTGTATTCCCAGGTCCAGTGCGGGCTGCCGTTCGGTTCGCGGTCGGCGTTCCCCGTTGCTCAGTGCCTCGATATCCGCCGCCCAGTAGCGCCGTTTTCTTGATCCCTCGACTTTCACCGAGCGAATGCCTTTGCGGCTTACGTAAGCGTAGAGCGTGGGCAGGCTCACGCCGAGCATGCCGGCGGCCTCCTCGGCCGTCAGATAGAGATGATCATCACTCACGGAAATCGATCCTGGTTGTTCGCGAACGGGACGTCGGTGTATTGGAGCATAGGTGAATATTTACTGTAAATATGCACATAAAAAATCAAGATTTACTTGATTATAGTCAATGTGTACGGTTCTGCCTTGATCGCCCCGGGGCGGTTCGCGTTATTCGGAAAATAAAAAAGGAAAGCGATATGGCTTGGATTGGTTTCGGTATGGTCATCACCTTCATGACGCTGATCATGACCAAGCGGTTGTCCGCCGTGGTGGCCCTTATTCTTGTCCCGGTGATTTTCGGCCTGTTCGCCGGCCTGGGCGGCGACATGGGCGGCATGGTCATGGAGGGGATGCGCAAGGTGGCGCCCATCGCCATCATGCTGGTGTTCGCGATTCTGCTGTTCTCGATCATGTATGACGCCGGCCTGTTCGAGCCGTTGGTCAAATCGATTACCCGGTTCGCCGGTCACGACCCGCTGCGCATCGCGCTGGCCACGGCGTTCCTCGGCGCCGCCACTTCCTTCGATGGCGACGGCACCAGTACGGTATTGATCGTGGTGACGGCCATGCTACCGGTCTATCTGCGCATCGGCATGAATCCGCTGATCATCGCGCTGCTTCTGCTGCTCACCAACACGATGATCAACATCATTCCCTGGGGTGGCCCCACCGCCCGGGTGGCCAGTGCCCTCCACCTGGATGTGATGGATATTTTCGTCGGGCTGATCCCGGCCGCCTTGCTGGGCCTGGTGTACGCCACCGGCGTGGCCTGGTGGCTGGGGCTGAGGGAGCGCAAGCGGCTCGGCTGGGAACCGGACAAGGACATGCTGGCCACCGACAATGGCGCGGACGTGCCGGAAATCGATAACCGCCATCAGCGCCCGAAACTGGTGTGGGTCAATCTGTTCCTGATGCTCGGCATGGCCGGTGCCATGGGCACCGGCGTGGCGCCGCTGCCGGTGGTGATGGTGGTCACCTTCGCGCTGGCTCTGCTGATCAACTATCCGCGCCTGGCGGAACAGAAGGCGCGTATCGCCGCCCACGCGGAAAACGCCGTTACCGTGGCCACGCTGATTTTCTCCGCCGGCGTGTTCACCGGCATTCTCACGGGCTCGGGCATGGTGGACGCCATGTCGCAGGCGTTCGTGGCGATCATTCCCGACGCCGCCGGCGAGTACATGGCGCCGATCACGGCGTTCGCTTCCTTGCCGTTCACCTTCTTCGTGTCCAACGACGCCTATTTCTTTGGCATCGTGCCGATCCTCGCCTCGGCCGGGGCGGAGTACGGCGTCGATCCGATCCATATCGCACGCGCCTCCATGCTGGGCCAACCGGTGCATGCGTTGAGTCCGTTGATCGCGCCCATTTATGTAATCGGCGGCCTATTGAACAAGGAGGTGGGGGAACTGCAACGTTTCGCGCTTCTTCCCGCGATCGGCGCGTCCCTGGTCTTTATTGCCGGAGCCTTCCTGACCGGCGCTATTTAAAGAAAAACAGCAAATAAAAAAACGGGTCCGCATCCGGCTTCGCCAGGGTGCACGGGGCCCCTCTGTCCAAAATAAGTATAAGAGGTAACCGAAATGAAGATGAAAAACGCAATGGCGGCGGCGCTGGTGATCGGCGCGCCCACCCAGGTGATGGCGGTGAGCATCAATGACTATGACCGCACCGGCAACGACGGTGAACTGAATGTGTACATGCGCGCGGTGCATATCGATACCCGCATCGAGAACGATCTGATGGACGATCTGTTCGGCGGCATCCCGATCGGCGAACGGTTGGGCGGCACCGCCCTGGGCGTGGTCACCGATTACGAATCCCGCTACTGGATGGACAGCATCGGCTTCGATGCATCCCTGTACGGCGTCGCCAAGATCGATGCGCGACCGGAAGACCGCGACCTGTTCGACGATACCTCCGGCGACAGCAAGAGCTTCGGCAAGCTGGGCCAGGCCAACCTGAAATTCCGCCACGGCGGCGAGCACTGGCTGGCCGCCTTCCAGGCGGGCCGGGGCCGGTTCGACGCTGGCACCGTGGTCACCAAGGACACCCGGGCGGTACCGGGTAGTTACCAGGGCGCACGCGGGCAAATGCGCTTCGAGGGCCTGGACATCGGCCCCCTGCCCGGCGTGCTCAGCCTGGATGCCGCCTACATCAATCGCACCTCGCCCCGGGACCGGGAAGACTTCGAAAAGATCGTCAGTGAGTCCGGGGAAGAGATCACCGACATCAAGACCTTCGGCGTGGAATACGACGCCCGTCTGATCGCGCTCAAGTTCGCCCGTGGCGTGGCCCGGGACTTTAACCGCAACACCAGCTACGGCCTGACCCTGCGCGCGTCCATTGGCGAGGACGGCGGCGTCCTCCTGGAAACCCAGTACTACGACTTCCAGAAAGAAGGTGAACTCTGGGACCACGACTGGGCCAGCGGCGACGCGGCCTACGATGACGACGCCAACTGGCTGAACGTGAACCTGGGCGTGGAAATCGCGCGCTGGGGGCTGGGTCTGTCCTACTCCAAATCCGAGGCGGAACTCAGTAACGGCATGCTCGGCTACGCCTACTTCGACCACGGCGACAACGCCGATGGCCTGATGGACGCCTGGACCCGCTCCGGCAACGACTTCAACAACGATGGCGAGGAAGCCTGGCAGATCGGCGTTCAGTATGACTTCAGCGGCCATTCCCTGGGGCGTATCCCGCTGGATGGCGTCAACGCCATGGCGATCTTCAAACGCGGTGAATTCGATGCCACCAACCCGCTGTCCGGTGTCAGCAGCGAGGTGGAAGAAAAGCAACTGGAGTACCGCTTGAACTACCGCTTCGACGAACCGGAGCACGAGGGCGTCTCCGTGGGCCTGATTTACACCCGCTACTGGATCAATGAGGACTTCGTGGCGCTGGTCTCCGCGCAGCCGGACAACGTGCTGAACGGTGAGGAGCTGCGCGTGTACGTGGATTACGCGTTCTGACATGGGCGAAACGAAAGGAAAAAGTGAACCTTGAACGGTGAACCCAACATGGTGGATGAAAGAAAGTCGGTGGTGGTGACGCAGAAATTCTTCGACGGGGAAACTATCCGGTTCCTCGAGGAAAACGGCTGCGATGTTACCGTGGCCCGTTTCCCGGAGGGCGTCACCGACGCCACCGCCGGCGAGGCGGAGTTGATCGCTCTGCTCGCCGAGGCGGACGCCTGGATCGTCGGGCACGCCCAGGTGACCTTGAGCCTGCTGCAGGCGCTGCCGCGCCTGAAGATCGTGGCGCGGCGGGGTGTCGGCTACGAGAAAGTGGATCTCGATGCCGCCCGGCAAACCGGCAAGGTGGTGACCATCGCCGCCGGTGGCAACGAGGAAAGCGTGGCGGACCGCACCCTGGCATTGATGCTGGGCGTGGCCCACCGGCTGCGCGAATCGCAGCAGCAACTGATCGACGGGCCGGGCGCGATTTTGCTTGGTCACGATCTCCACGCGCGCACGGTGGGCATCATCGGCTTGGGGCGCATCGCCCGCAACGTGGTGCGCAGGCTGAAGGCGTTCGACGCCACCGTGCTGGTCCACACGCCGCGACCGGACCCGGCCTACGCGGATGCCATGGGCGTCGAGTACGTGGATCTGGACACCCTGCTCGAGCGCGCCGATTTCGTCTCCCTTCATGCGCCGTTCAAGCCGGAAACAAAGCACCTCATCAACGCCGGGCGGTTGGCCCTGATGAAACCGGACGCCTTTCTGATCAATACCGGTCGTGGCGGCCTGGTCGATGACCGGGCCCTGCTGGCCGCGTTGCAAGAGGAGCGGTTGGGCGGGGCCGGATTGGATGTGTTTGAAAGTGAAGCCAACCCGGCACTCGCGGATGTCACCCGGGAACTGGTGCGACGGCCGGACGTGGTCGCCACGCCCCACTCCGGCGCGTCCACCCACGAGGGACTGCGGCGTACCAATCAGGTGGCGGCCCGTTGCGTGGTGTCCGTGTTGAACGACCAAGAGCCCCCGTCCGGTTGCCTGATCGTGGGCCACTCCCGGCTCCGGCCCGTTTATTGAAAGGTAAAGAGGATGCTTTTATGAGACAGGATTCAGAAGACACTATTAAGATCATCGTGCCGTGTGGTTCTCTTGGGGCCGGCGTGCGTGAGGAGGAGGTCGCGCGGGGGTTCCGCCTCGGCGCCCAGGCCATCGCCACCGATGCCGGGTCCACCGATAGCGGCGCCGCCTATCTGGCGATGGGCAAATCAAAAAACAGCCGGGGCGCCGTGAAGCGGGATCTGCGAATCCTGATGACGGCGCAGGCGGAGCATGGCGTGCCGTTGATCGTGGGCACGTGCGGCCAGGCCGGCGGCGATCTGAATCTGGCCTGGACCCGGGACATCGTGTTGGAAGTGGCCCGGGAACTCGGGCTTGCCCCGCGCATCGCGCTGATCCACTGCGAGCAGGATAAAGCAACGCTCAAGCGGCTGAACGGCGAAGGCCGCATCACGCCGCTGCCGCCGCTGGGTGATCTGCAAGACGAAACCGTGGACCAGTGCGAGCATATCGTCGCCGCCCTGGGCGTTGAGCCCTTCGTCGAGGCTCTTGACCAGGGCGCGGACATTATCCTCGCCGGGCGCGCCACCGATACCGCGGTGATCGCCGCCTTCCCGATCTGGAAAGGTGCTCCCTGGGGCCCGGCCTGGCATGCGGGAAAGATCGCTGAATGTGGCGTGCAGTGCGCGGAGAACTCCACCGGGGGGGCGGGCGTCCTGCTTTGTATCGACTCGGCGGGATTCGAGGTGGAGCCGTTGGACCCGGGCAACCGCTGTACCCCCAACAGCGTGTCCGGCCACATGCTCTATGAGAATACCGACCCTTTCCGCCTGACCGAGCCCGGCGGCATTCTGAACGTGACCGATGCGGAGTACCGCTCAGTGGATGAGCGCCGGGTCCGGGTCACCGGCTCCCGCTGGGAAAACCAGCCCTACACCATGAAGCTGGAGGGCGCCGCCGCCGGTGCTTACCAGACCATCATGCTGGTCGGTATCCAGGATCCGGATGTGCTGGAGGACATCGACGGCTTCCATGATCGCCTTCTGGCGGCGCTGAATGAGCGCACCCGGCAGTGTATTCCGGAGGACGAGCTGGGCGAATTCCATATCTCCCTGCGTATGTATGGCTGGAACGCGGTTACCGGAGTGACGCCGCCCCCGAGCACGGCCACGCCGCCGGAGCTGGGGATGCTGTTCGTCGCCACGGCGGCCACTCAGGATCTGGCGAACACCATCGCCCACGCCTGCAACCCCTACTTCTTCCATTACCCGAGCATCATGGGCAAGGAGTTGCCGTCCTACGGCTTCGCGTTTTCGCCGGCGGACATCCCTTGCGGCCGCATCTATGAGTTCAAACTCAATCATGTCGTCCAGCTGGATGACCCGTTCGAGCTGGTCACCACCGAGTGGGTTGGCGTGGGCGATGCCAACGAATCCGAGGAGAAAGCGCGTGCCTAAACTGCGTGAAGTATGTCGTCATGTTCGGTCGAAGCAGGCGGGTCCTTTCTGGATCACTTTCGATATCTACTTCGACAGCCGGGAGAGCTTTGACCTTTATCACCAGAGCCCGGCGCTTTCCGTGGAGCGGTTCGCCAGCCTCTACGGCGCCGATCCGGCCTTGGTGAAGCGTATCCCGGTACCGCAACTGAGCATGGTGAAGATTTCCTACCCCCGGCTGACGCCCCAGGGCGGCATGGTGGAGCGGGACATGCATGCCGGCCAGCAGTACGCGCGGCTACTGGATGTTCCGCTCGATTAAGCGATGTGCCGACCTTATGTGCATCACGGTCCCCACATAAGGCATTGCTCGCCCGTCGTTGGGCGGGCGCGTGCTCTCCGGGCGGAGAGCACGCGCCCTTTTTTTCGTAACCATTCGCTCCGGCTTTTGTCATGCTTCTCTCCTGGTTGGCATTGATCCTGGGTCTGGCGATATTGGTCTGGAGCGCCGACCGCTTCATCGATAGCGCCTCCCTGTGCGCGCGCCGACTCGGCGTGCCGCCCCTGTTTATCGGCATCATCATCGTCGGCTTCGGTACCTCGGCGCCGGAGTTGGTGGTGTCCGCCATCGCCGCTTCGCAAAACAGCCCCGAGCTGGCGCTGGGCAATGCGTTCGGTTCCAACATTGCCAACGTTGGCCTGGTGTTGGGGCTGGCGGCGTTGGTCCGGCCGATCCATTCCCGCTCGCCGGTGATTCGGCGGGAAATTCTTCTCCTGCTCGGCGTCAGCCTGCTGGCCGGCGGGTTACTGCTCGACGGCGAGTTGGGGCGCGGTGACGCGCTCGTTCTTCTCGCCGCCTTCGTGGTGTTGCTGGCCTGGTCGGTGAAGAAGAGTTTCAGTGGCGGTCCTTCCGCCGATGATCCCCCCGGCAATGAAGCCGGCGCGGGCACCGGCGCCGCCCTGGTCTGGCTGCTGGTCAGCCTGGTTCTGTTACTGGCCTCATCCAGGTTACTGGTCTGGGGCGCGGTTCAAATCGCCCTGTCCCTGGGCATCAGCGAACTGATCATCGGGCTCACGGTGGTGGCCCTGGGCACGTCCCTGCCGGAACTGGCCAGCGTCATCGCGGCGGCGCGCAAAGGCGAGCACGACCTGGCGCTTGGCAACATTGTTGGTTCCGGCCTGTTCAACACCCTGGCGGTGGTCGGCCTGGCCGGCGTGATCACGCCCTTCCCGGTGGCCGATGGGCTGCTGTACCGGGATTGGCCGGTGATGGTCGCGCTGGTGGTGATGCTGCAATTGCTGGCCCTGATCGGTGGAGCCCGAGGGCTGCGCCTGAGCCGGTGGGTGGGGGCGCTGCTTCTGGCCATCTACGTGGGCTATCTGGGCTGGCTGAACGCCGGGCTGGGCCTTTGATCGCGATTCGTCATCTCTTTCTATCGGAGTAAACCCCATGACCCTTGCAAGACGCCTCGCCCTCTACGCCCGGGATTTTCCAGTGACGGACATTCCCGAACCGATACGCGCCATTGCGCGCAGCCGTTTTCTGGATAGCCTGGCATGCGTGTTGGGCGCCTACGGTGCCGCGCCGGTAAACGCCGCGGTGGCCCATGCTTCGTCGGTGCCCGGTGTCTGTGGCGTGTTCGGGTCGGCGCGGAAGAGCACGCCGGAGGCCGCCGCCTTCGCCAACGGCGTGATGGTACGCTTCCTGGATTACAACGACGGCTACATGGGTCTGGAGCCGGGCCACCCCAGCGACAACATTCCCGCCTGCCTGGCGGTGGCCCAGGCGGAACGGGCCGGTGGCGAGGAGCTGATCGCCGCCATTGTGCTGGCCTACGAAATCCAGATGCGTCTTCAGGACGCCGCCAGCCTGAACAAGAAGGGCTGGGACCACGTGAACTACATCAACGTGGCCACGGCAGCGGCGGTTGGCAAACTGATGAAGCTGGAGCCGGACGCCATCGAGCAGGCCATCAATATCTCGCTCAGCGGGCATCTGGCCCTGCGCCAGGTGCGCTCCGGCAACCTGTCGGACTGGAAGGGCTGTTCCGCCGCCAACGCCGCCCGCAACGCGATCTTCTCGGCGCAACTGGCGCGCCACGGCATGACCGGCCCGGCGCCGGTGTTTGAAGGGGAAATGGGCTTCGAAAACCAGGTCACCGGTGCATTGAATCTGGACGTGGACCGCTTCGGCACCCTGGAGAACGGAGACTTCGCCATCCGCCGCTCGCTGACCAAGACCTTCCCCACCAACGGCGAGTTGCATACCGCCGTGTGGGCCGCCCTCGATCTGCGTGAGCGGGTCGGTGACCTGGCCGGGATCGAGGCGATTCGCATCGAGACCTCCGAATTCAACCGGCGGGTGCTGGCGGACGGTGCCGACAAATGGCGCCCGCGCACCCGGGAAACCGCCGACCACAGCCTGCCCTACAACGTGGCCCGCGCGTTGCTGGACGGGGACATCACCCTGGATTCCTATACCCCGGCTAAGATCGCCGATCCGGCGGCGGCGGCGCTCATGGACCGGACCACGGTGACCGTGGACCCGGCGCTCACCGCGCTGTTTCCCAAGCATCTGGCTAACCGGGTGATCGTGACGCTGGACTCCGGGGAGCACCTGGTCAGTGAGGTGATCAGCGGGCCCGGTTCCGTGGAGACGCCCATGACCGAGGCCGACTTCGAGCGCAAGTTCCGCAAGATGGCGGCGCCACATCTCACCGAGGAGGCGCAAGACGCGGTGCTCCGGTTCGTCGCCGATCTGGGCCGACAGCCCGGGTATGAGGCGCTCTTCGACGCCATGGCCGGGGCGGTGTCTTCGTGAGCGGGGCCGTGCATCCTCAGGTGGCGAGGGTCGCCGCGTTGTTGCGCGGCGCCGGCCTGGTGCCACGGGAAGGCGCGGACATCGAAACCGTGCGGGCGGATCTGGAACGCCTCGCCGCGTTTGCCTCGGCGGACAGCGTGCCGCTGCCCGGGGAGCGCCTGCTGTCGGTGCCGGGTCCGGGCCGCGCGGTGCCCTGCAAGCTTTACCCGCCCGAGGACGGGGCGCCGCCGGGTCTGCTGCTTTATTGCCACGGTGGCGGCTTCCGCCATGGCACCCTGGCCGGCTGGGACGCGCCCCTGCGCCAACTGGTGCGCGACAGCGGCCTGGCGGTGCTGTCGATCGAGTACGCTCTGGCGCCGGAGTATCCGTTCCCGGCGGCGTTCGAAGAGGTGGTGGCGGTGGCCAGCCAGGTCATGGCCGAGGGCGGCGTGGCCGGGCTGAGCGTGGCCCGATTCGCGCTGGGCGGCGATTCCGCCGGTGCCAATCTGGCGCTGGCGGCGGCCTTGGCTCTGCGCGATGCCGGAGTGGAGCCCCTGGCCTATCTTCTGCTGTTCTACGGCGTTTATGCGAAGGAGACCGATTCGGCGTCCTGGCGTTTGGGTGGCGTTGGCGGGCAGGGGTTGTCGGCGGCGTCCATGCGCGAGTATTGGCGCACCTATCTGCCGGACGATGACAGCGACTGGCGCGTGCAGCCGCTGCATGGGGATCTGCGCGGGCTGCCGGCCACTCGGTTGGTGGTGGGTGAACTGGACCCGTTGCTGGATCAGAACCGGGCCCTTCACGGTGAACTGGAAAACGCCGGCGTGGCCTCGGAACTGGTGGTGGCGCCCGGGCTGATCCACGGCGTGCTGCGCTTCAATGAGCTGGCGTCGGTGGTGCGGGATCTGATTGCCGAGGAAGCGCGGGCGCTGGCCCGCTTTTTCCGTTAGCGGCGGGGGCCACACCGAGACGCTTCGAGGTGGCGTCCCGCGCGGCTCCGCAGGGTAGAGATTTTGTAGGAGCGACTGGGCGGCACTCCGCTTCAGCCGCCTTGTTCTTCAAAGGCCGAGGTTGTCGAGGATGCGCAGAATCGGCGCGGCCTGGTTCATGGTGTAGAAGTGCAGGCCCGGCGCCCCCATGGCGAGCAGCCGTTCGCACAGGCGGGTCACCACTTCCTCGCCAAAGGCTTTCACCGCCGCTTCGTCATCCTGCAGGTCGGTGAGCCGGCCACGCAGCCAGCGCGGAATATCGGCGCCGCAGTTGTCCGAGAAACGGAACAGGTTGGCCACGTTGAGGATCGGCATGATGCCCGGGTACACCGGCGCCTCGCAGCCCCGGCGGCGCAGCTCGTCCATGTAGTAGCCGTAGGCGTCCGCGTTGTAGAAGTACTGGGTGATGCCGCTGTCGGCGCCGGCATCGATCTTGCGCTTGAAGTGCCCGATGTCGTCATCGAAGCTGCGCGATTGCGGGTGGTTCTCCGGATAGGCAGCCACTTCCAGGGTGAAGTGATCGCCGGTTTCCTCTCGAATCAGCGCCACCAGTTCATCGGCGTACTTCACCTCGCTCTGGGCATAGCCCATGCCCGAAGGCAGGTCGCCGCGCAGTGCCACGATGCGGGTGACGCCTTTTTCCTTGTAGCCATTCACCAGCTCCATGATTTCGTCACGGCTTTGGCCGATGCAGCTCAGATGCGGCGCGGTGTCGGCGTGCTGCTCGCGCAGCAGGTCCACCATCTGCCGGGTGTTGTCCCGGGTGGAACCGCCGGCGCCGAAGGTGCAGGAGAAGAATTCCGGCTTCTTCACCAGCAGTTTTTTCTGGGTGTTCAGCAGTTTTTCCCGGCCCTGTTCGGTCTTGGGCGGGAAAAACTCAAAGCTGATGCGTTTCATTTATGCCTCGCGTTGCGAGGCGCTTGACGCTTGACGCTTGACGCCGGACGCCCGCTCGCGAGGCGAGCGCAAAGCGTCCGGCGTCCGGCGTCCGGCGTCCGGCGCCTTAATACTTGTAGTGGTCGGGCTTGAACGGGCCGTCGGTGCTGACACCGATGTAGTCGGCCTGCTCCTGGGTGAGTTTGGTGATCACGCCACCGAAGCCCTGCACCATGTACTGGGCCACTTCCTCGTCGAGATGCTTGGGCAGCACTTCCACCTTGAGCATTTTTTCCTTCACGGTGTCGGAATGGCCGGCGTAGCCCTGGTCGAACAGGTACATCTGCGCCAGTACCTGGTTGGCGAAGGAGCCGTCCATGATGCGGCTCGGGTGGCCGGTGGCGTTGCCCAGGTTGACCAGGCGACCCTCGGAGAGCAGCAGCAGGAAGTCGGCGTTCTTCTTGTCGCGCCACACTTTATGCACCTGGGGTTTCACTTCTTCCCATTCCCAGGTGTCGCGCATGAAGGCGGTGTCCACTTCGTTGTCGAAGTGGCCGATGTTGCAGACCACCGCGCCTTTCTTCAGTGCCTTGAGCATGTTGGCGTCGCACACGTTCAGGTTGCCGGTGGTGGTCACCAGCAGGTCGGTGTTGCCCAGCAGTGCCTTGTCCACGGACGCTTCACTGCCGTCGTTGATGCCGTTCTTGTAGGTACTGACCACTTCGAAGCCGTCCATGCACGCCTGCATGGCGCAGATCGGGTCAATCTCGGTGATCTTCACGATCATGCCTTCCTGGCGCAGGGACTGGGCGGAGCCCTTGCCCACGTCACCATAGCCCACCACCAGCGCTTTCTTGCCGGACAGCAGGTGGTCGGTGGCGCGCTTGATGGCGTCGTTGAGCGAGTGGCGGCAACCGTATTTGTTGTCGTTCTTGCTCTTGGTGACCGAGTCGTTCACGTTCACCGCCGGCACTTTCAGGGTGCCTTTTTTCAGCATGTCGTAGAGACGGTGCACGCCGGTGGTGGTTTCCTCGGTGATGCCGTGAATCTTGTCCAGCATTTCCGGGTAGGTGTCGTGGATGTAGGCGGTCAGGTCGCCGCCGTCGTCCAGGATCATGTTGGCGTCCCACAGATTGCCGTCACCGTCGCGGCAGGTCTGTTCGATGCACCACATGTACTCTTCCTCGGTCTCGCCCTTCCAGGCGAACACCGGCACGCCGGCGGCGGCGATGGCGGCGGCGGCATGGTCCTGGGTGGAGAAGATGTTGCAGGAGGACCAGCGCACTTCCGCGCCCAGGGCCTTGAGGGTTTCGATCAGCACCGCGGTCTGGATCGTCATGTGGATGCAGCCGATGATGCGGGCGCCTTTCAGCGGCTGTTCGGCACGGTATTTTTCCCGGATCGCCATCAGGGCGGGCATCTCGGTTTCCGCGATTTCGATTTCCGAGCGGCCCCATTTGGCCAGGGAAATATCCGCGACTTTGTAGTCCTGCAACGCGTCTGCTTTTGCGTTCATTGCTTTCTCCATTCGTGGTTAGCGAATGGGCGCCGTTGTTCGTTTCGACCCCGTTTCATCGAGCCTCGCGGATGTCCGCTGCAGCGCCCCTCGATGACGATGGGGGATAAGGTTCTTGTAGGAGCGACTTTAGTCGCGATCAGCGCTGTGCGCGGCCGGTGTTTCGCGGCTGAAGCCGCTCCTACGGAGGTTTTGATTTACGTTTCCTGGCTTAAAGCGCCGCTTTCAGCGCCTCGGCCTTGTCGGTGTTTTCCCAGCTGAAGCCTTCCCGGCCGAAGTGGCCGTAGCTGGCGGTGGGCCGGTAGATCGGCCGGCGCAGGTCGAGCATTTCGATGATGCCGCGCGGGCGCAGGTCGAAGTGTTCGCGTACCAGCGCCACGATCTGCTCGTCGGAGATCTTGCCGGTGCCGAAGGTGTTCACCGAGATCGAGGTGGGTTCGGCCACGCCGATGGCATAGCTCACCTGAATCTCGCACTTGCTGGCCAGGCCGGCGGCGACGATGTTCTTGGCCACGTAGCGACCGGCGTAGGCCGCGGAACGGTCCACCTTGGACGGGTCCTTGCCGGAGAAGGCGCCGCCGCCGTGGCGGGCCATGCCGCCGTAGGTGTCGACGATGATCTTGCGGCCGGTGAGCCCGCAGTCGCCCATCGGGCCGCCGATCACGAAATTACCGGTGGGGTTGATATGATAGAGCGTCTTGTCGTGCAGCCACTCGGCGGGCAGCACCGGCTTGATGATCTCTTCCATCACCGCTTCGCGCAGTTCCGGCAGTTTGATGTCCGGGGAATGCTGGGTGGACAGCACCACCGCGTCCACCGCCACCGGCTTGCCGTTTTCGTAGCGCAGGGTCACCTGGCTCTTGGCGTCCGGGCGCAGCCAGCCCAGGCGGCCGTTCTTGCGCAGTTCCGCCTGGCGCTCCACCAGCCGGTGGGAGAAATAGATCGGGGCCGGCATCAGGGTGTCGGTCTCGTCGGTGGCGTAGCCGAACATCAGGCCCTGGTCACCGGCGCCCTGCTCCTTGTCTTCCGCTTCGTCCACGCCCATGGCGATGTCCGCGGATTGTTTGCCGATGCCGTTGAGCACCGCGCAGCTGGCGCCGTCGAAGCCCACATCGGAGCTGTTGTAGCCGATGTCCAGGATCACCTGACGGACGATGTCTTCCAGTTCCACGTAGGTGTTGGTCCGGACCTCGCCGGCGACGATCGCCATGCCGGTTTTGACCAGCGTCTCCACCGCCACGCGGGCGTGGGGGTCATCGGCGATGATGGCGTCCAGCACCGCGTCCGAGATCTGGTCGGCCATTTTGTCCGGATGGCCTTCGGAGACCGACTCGGAGGTAAAGATGGAATACTCACTCATTGTGGGGTCTCCCGTGATTTAACTGGTAACTGTCAACTGCTCTTTTCAAAGCTTCTTACCTGTACCTGAAACCCGTTACGCATGGCCAGGAACAGGCTCTCGCGCAACACCAGCCCGGACCGGCCGGCCCAGGCCACCAGATCGGCTTCGTCGAAGCCGAGCCAGAAATCGCCGCAGGCGTCCACCGCCCAGCGTTGATCGTGACGGCATAAATCAGTGACCACCAGCACGCCGCCGCCGTTCAGTTGCGCCGCTGCCGCCTTGAGGGCGCTGGCCGGCGAGGGCAGGTGGTGCAGCACCATATTGAGCACCACCGCGTCCACCGAGGGTAAACTCTCGCCCTCCTGGGGCCACTCGCCGGCCACCAGGGTCACATTGTTCAGTTTTGCCTCGCGCACACGGCGCCGGGCCAGAGCCAGCATGGCCTCGCTGTTGTCCAGCGCGAGCACCTGCTCGAAACGGGCCGCCAGGGGCGTCAGAAAGCGACCGTCGCCGGGGCCGATTTCCAGGGCGCGCCGCGCCGGCGCCCCGGCCAGGGCCCGGTCGAGCAGCTCACAGGCCTGCTCGGCGTACTGATCGTACTCGGCGATCAGTTCCTGCTGGCGCGGCAGGTCGTCGGCGTGGCGGGCGAAAAACGCCCGGCTCTGCGCCGCCCGCTGGGCCTGCACCCCGGCCAGCCGTTTGGCGGTGCCGGTGTCCAGCAGGGTCTCGTCCAGTTCCTCGAACAAGGCGCCGTGGAGCTTCTCCGTGGGCGCCTGGGGCGGCGGCAGCCGCCGCCGGTAGAAGATCGAGTTGCCCTCGCGGCGCTTCTCCACCAGCCCGGCCTGGGCCAGCACCTTGAGGTGATGACTCATGCCGGACTGCTTCATGGCCATGATCTCGCACAGCTCCAGCACGCCGAAGCTGTTCTGCCCCAGTACCCGCAGCACCTCCAGACGCAACGGATCGCCCGCTGCCTTGAGGAAGGCGGCCAGGGTGTCCAGGGGCTGTTCCAGCGGTGCCGCATCGGTGGTCATAAAGCGCGATTCTAAAGGAAGCGGAAGTCTGCATCAAAGTTTATTGATATAGGTGGCTGGCACGCATCACGCAGCACGCTTACACGCAAACCCCGGGGCGGAGAGAGTTGGTGTGTTTTCCGGGGCGGTTTGAGCGCAGCGAAAGCCGACCAGCTTGCCGGCGTGCCAGCGTGTTGCGTGCCAGCGCCTTGCAGGGTTTGCCCCCATCCCGGGCTTCGGCGACAATAGCGCCCCCTTTTTCAGCGCTGCCCAAAAATCACCCAGGAGACGTGCATGTCCTCTGCTCCCGCCACCCGTGATCTCGCCAACGCCATTCGTGCGCTCAGCATGGACGCGGTCCAGAAAGCCAACAGCGGCCACCCCGGCGCGCCCATGGGTATGGCCGATATCGCCGAGGTCCTGTGGCGCGGCTTCATGAAGCACAACCCGGACAACCCGCACTGGGCCGACCGTGATCGCTTCGTGCTCTCCAACGGGCATGGCTCCATGCTGCTCTACAGCCTGCTGCACCTGACCGGCTATGGCGTCAGCCTGGATGACATCAAGAACTTCCGCCAGCTCGGCAGCCCCACCGCCGGCCACCCGGAATACGGCGACGCGCCGGGCATCGAGACCACCACCGGCCCCCTGGGGCAGGGCATCGCCAACGCCGTGGGCATGGCCCTGGCGGAGAAAGTGCTGGCGGCCCAGTTCAACCGGGACGGCCACGACATCGTCGACCACCACACTTACTGCTTCCTGGGTGATGGTTGCATGATGGAGGGTATTTCCCATGAAGTGTCCTCCCTGGCGGGCACCCTGGGCCTGGGCAAGCTGATCGCCTTCTATGACGACAACGGCATCTCCATCGACGGCGAGGTGGAAGGCTGGTTCACCGACG
Organism: Alloalcanivorax marinus; assembly: GCF_016785095.1. Taxonomy (GTDB): domain Bacteria; phylum Pseudomonadota; class Gammaproteobacteria; order Pseudomonadales; family Alcanivoracaceae; genus Alloalcanivorax; species Alloalcanivorax marinus_A. The sequence continues at coordinate 181,860 of NZ_JAEKJB010000011.1, forward strand.
ACACCGTGGAACGCTTCCGCGCCTACGGCTGGCACGTAATCCCCAATGTGGACGGCCACAGCGCCCAGGAAGTGAAGCTGGCCATCGAGAACGCCCGCAAGAACACCGACCAGCCCACCCTGATCTGCTGCAAGACGGTGATCGGCTTCGGCAGCCCCAACAAGCAGGGCAAGGAAGATTCCCACGGCGCCGCCCTGGGCGAGGAAGAAGTGGCCCTGACCCGGGATGCCCTGGGTTGGCACCATCCTCCCTTCGAGGTACCGGACGAGATCTACCAGGCCTGGGACGCCCGTGCCCAGGGCGCCAAGGTGGAAGCCGACTGGCAGGCCCGGTTCGATGCCTACAAGGCCGAGCACCCGGAGCTGGCGGCGGAGTTCGAGCGTCGCCTGGCCGGCGAGCTGCCGGACGGCTTCGAGCAGCGCGCCAACGACTTCATCGCCGAATGCCAGAAGGCCGGCGATAAAGTAGCCAGCCGCAAGGCCAGCCAGAATACCCTGGACGCCTTCGGCCCCCTGCTGCCGGAGCTCACCGGTGGCTCCGCCGACCTGGGTGGTTCCAACAACACCGTGTGGAAGGGCTGCAAGTCGATCACCGCCGGTGACGCCAGCGGCAACTACATCCATTACGGCGTGCGTGAATTCGGCATGACGGCGATCATGAACGGCCTGTGCCTGCACGGCGGCGTGCGCCCCTACGGCGGCACCTTCCTGACCTTCATGGAATACGCCCGCAACGCGGTGCGCATGGCGGCCTTGATGCACCAGCCCAACATTCTGGTCTACACCCACGATTCCATCGGCCTGGGCGAGGATGGCCCCACCCACCAGCCTGTCGAGCAGCTCGCCAACCTGCGCATGACGCCGAACCTGAGCACCTGGCGGCCCTGCGACACGGTGGAAACCGCGGTGGCCTGGAAGCACGCCGTGACCCGCACCGACGGCCCCAGCGCGCTGATCTTCTCCCGTCAGGGCTTGCCCTGCATGGAGCGCGACGACACCGTGCTGGGCAACGTGGCCAAGGGCGGTTACACCCTGCTGCAGACCGGCGAAGGTCAGCCCGAGGCGATCATCATCGCCACCGGCTCCGAGGTGGAGCTGGCGGTGAACGCCGCCCGCGAGCTGGGCAATCAGGGCAAGAACGTGCGCGTGGTGTCCATGCCCAGCGTCGACACCTTCCTGGCGCAGAGCGCCGACTACCAGGAACAGGTGCTGCCCTCGGCGGTGCGTGCCCGGGTGGCGGTGGAGGCGGCCATCGTCGACTACTGGTACCGCTTCGTGGGCCTGGACGGCAAGGTGGTGGGCATGCACGGCTATGGCGCCTCGGCCCCGGCCGGCGAGCTGTACAAACATTTTGGTATCACCGCCGATGCGGTCCGCGAAGCGGTGGAGAGCTTGCTTTGAATAAAAGCCGGACGCCAGACGCCGGACGCCAGACGCTGAAAAGCGCGGTATTTGGCGTCCGGCGTCCGGCGTCAAGCGTCGAGCGTTTTTCATGAAGATCGCGATCAACGGTTATGGCCGCATCGGCCGCTCCTTCGTTCGCGCGCTCGCGGAGCGCGAGGCGGCGGGCCGCCCCGCGCCCGTGACGCTGGTGGCGATCAATGATCTGGGCCGCGCCGAGGACCTGCTCTACCTGACCCGCTACGACACCACCCACGGTCGTCTCGACGCGCCGGTGGCTCTGGAGGGCGGCTGCCTGCGCATCGGCGGGCAGGCGCCCCGGTTGTTCAGCGAGGCGCGGCCCGAGGACCTGCCCTGGGGTGAGCTGGGGGTGGACGTGGTGCTCGAATGCTCCGGCCATTTTCGCGGCCACGGCGACGCGGCGCGGCATCTGAGCGCCGGCGCCGGCCGGGTGATCATCGGCGCGGTGCCGTTCGACCGCGCCGACCAGACCATCGTCTACGGCGTCAATGACGGCGACCTGGACCCGGACAGCCGGGTACTGTCCGCGGCCTCCTGCACCACCCATTGCGTGGCGCCGGTGCTGGCGGCCCTGGACCGGGAATTCGGTGTGCGCCAGGCCCTGATGAAGGAAATCCACGCCTACACCTCGGACCAGACCCTGCTCGATCACGTGCATCGTGATCCGCGCCGGGGCCGGGCCGGGGCGCAGAACATCATTCCCACCACCAGCAGCGCCATCAAGGCGGTGCAGGCGGTGCTGCCGGCCTTGGAAGGGCGCATCGACGGCCACTCCATCCGTGTGCCCACGCTTAACGTGGCCATGGTGGCGTTGACCCTGCTGCTTGAGCGCACCCCGGACGCCGGCGACCTGAACCCCTGGTTAAGGCGCCTGTCCCAGGAACAACCGGCGCTGATTGGCTACAATGACGAGCCTCTGGTGAGCGCGGACTTCAACCATCGGCCCGAGTCCGCCGTCGTTGACGCGACCCAGACACGGGTTCAGGGCGAAATGGTCCAGGTAGTGGCCTGGTACGACAACGAATGGGGCTACGCCAACCGCCTGCTCGATTGGGTGGCTTATATTGCCGCTGGCACGCAACACGCTTCACGCTGACACGCGGGAGCGCCGCCGGTGGCACGGGTTAAAGTTTTGGCGTGCAAGCGTGTTACGTGGAGCGTGCCAGCGTTTTTCCAACGAGGTAAGAGGAATCATGAATTTCAAACGCATGACCGACCTGGAACTGAAAGGCAAGCGGGTGCTGATCCGCGAGGACCTGAACGTGCCGGTCAAGGACGGCAAGGTGACCAGCGACGCCCGCATCCGCGCCTCGCTGCCGACCATCCAGCACGCCCTGGAGGCTGGTGCCCGTGTCATGCTGCTCTCGCACCTGGGCCGCCCCACCGAGGGTGAGTACGAGGAACAGTACTCGCTCAAGCCGGTGGCCGAGCACCTGGGTGGCCTGCTGGGCCGCGAGGTGCCCCTGGCCAAGGACTGGCTCGACGGTGTCGACGTGGCGGAAGGCCAGGTGGTGCTGTGCGAGAACGTGCGCTTCAACAAGGGCGAGAAGAAGGACGACGAGGCGCTCGCCAAAAAAATGGCGGCGCTGTGCGACATCTACGTGATGGACGCCTTCGGCACCGCCCACCGCGCCCAGGCCTCCACCCACGGCGTGGCCCGGTTCGCGCCGGTGGCCTGTGCCGGGCCGCTGCTGGCCAATGAACTGGATGCCCTCGGCAAGGCGCTGCTGGAACCGGCCAAGCCGCTGGTGGCCATCGTCGGCGGTTCCAAGGTGTCCACCAAGCTGGAGGTGCTCGACGCCCTGGCGGAGAAGGTCGATCAGTTGATCGTTGGTGGCGGCATCGCCAACACCTTCCTGGCCGCCGCCGGCCACCCGGTGGGCAAGTCCCTGTGCGAGAAGGATCTGATCCCGGCGGCGCGGAAGCTGGCCGAGAAAGTGCATATCCCGCTGCCGGTGGACGTGGTGGTGGCCAAGGAATTCGCCGAAACCGCCGAAGCCATCACCAAGACGGTGGACGAGGTGGCCGAGGACGACATGATCCTGGACGTGGGGCCGCAGACCGCCCACGTGTTCGCCGCCTTGATGAAGGAAGCGCGCACTATCGTCTGGAACGGCCCGGTGGGCGTGTTCGAATTCGACCAGTTCGGTGAAGGCACCAAGGAACTGGCGGAAGCCATCGCCGACAGCGAGGCATTTTCCATCGCCGGCGGCGGCGATACCCTGGCGGCGGTGGACAAGTACGGCATCGCCGATCGCATCAGTTATATTTCCACTGGCGGCGGCGCCTTCCTGGAATTCGTGGAAGGCAAGACCTTGCCGGCGGTGGCGATGCTCGAGCAGCGGGCAAAAGACTAGACGCCTGCACGCACCACGCTCCACGCCGGCACGCTTTGGCGTGTTGCGTGTTAGCGTGGTGCGTGTGGGCGGTAACGTATTGGACGAAGCGAAAGCGGTGTCAGTCACCGCAAACGGTTAACCGGAGAGAAATACCATGGCACTGATCAGCATGCGTCAACTGCTGGACCACGCCGCCGAGCACGGCTATGGCGTACCGGCGTTCAACGTGAACAACCTGGAACAGATGCGCGCCATCATGGAGGCCGCCGACCAGACCAATTCACCGGTGATCGTGCAGGCCAGCGCCGGTGCCCGCAAATACGCCGGGGCCCCCTTCCTGCGCCACCTGATCCTGGCGGCCACCGAGGAGTTTCCGCACATCCCGCTGGTGATGCACCAGGACCACGGCACCAGCCCCAGTGTTTGCCAGCGCTCCATTCAACTGGGCTTCTCCTCGGTGATGATGGACGGCTCCCTGGGCGAGGACGGCAAAACCCCCACCGAGTACGACTACAACGTGGAAGTGACCCGTCGCACCGTTGAAATGGCCCACGCCTGTGGCGTATCCGTGGAAGGCGAGCTGGGCTGCCTGGGTTCCCTGGAAACCGGCATGGCCGGCGAGGAAGACGGCATCGGCGCCGAGGGCAAGCTCGACCACGACAAGCTGCTCACCGATCCGGAGGAAGCCGCCGACTTCGTCAAGGCCACCGGCGTGGATGCCCTGGCCATCGCCATCGGCACCAGCCACGGCGCCTACAAGTTCACCCGGCCGCCCACCGGCGACATCCTCGCCATCGAGCGCATCAAGGAAATCCACGCCCGCATCCCGGACACTCACCTGGTGATGCACGGCTCCTCCTCGGTGCCCCAGGAATGGCTGAAGGTGATCAACGAATACGGCGGCGAGATTCCGGAAACCTACGGCGTGCCGGTGGAGGAAATCCAGGAAGGCATCAAGCACGGCGTGCGCAAGGTCAACGTGGATACCGACCTGCGGCTGGCCTCCACCGGCGCGGTGCGGCGCTTCCTGGCCCACAACAAGGCCGAGTTCGACCCGCGTAAATTCCTCAAGGAAACCGTGTCGGCCATGCGCGACATCTGTATCGCCCGTTACGAAGCCTTCGGCACCGCCGGCAACGCCGACAAGATCAAGCCGATCAGCCTGGAAAAGATGTACCAGCGCTACGAAACCGGCGAACTGGATCCCCGCGTCAAGTAGCCCCCACGGGCCCCCTCCCCAGGGGGCCAGGCCGCTGTAGGAGCGGCACGCCACCCGACCGCTCCTACAGCCGCGCCGATCTATCTGCTAAGCTCACCCCGTTACAAATTATAATGTTTGTTACTTGCCGTGCCTGTGCCGCGACGGCGAGATTGGGAGAGCATGATGAGCAACAAAGTCACCAACGACACGGGCAACGACCTGTGCGACGGCACGCCGGGCCAGCGCGGGCCGGCGGACCACGAACGCCGCGAACAGATCCTTTGCGTGGCCGACGATCTGTTCAAGGCCCACGGTTTCCGCAAGACCTCGGTCACCGACATCGCCCGGGAAATCGGCGTGTCCAGCGCCTACCTGTACCGTTTCTTCAACTCCAAGCAGGCCATCGGCGAGGCGGTCTGCGCCCGCGCTCTGCTGAGCATGGACAACGCCATCCGCGCCGTCGCCGCGCGCGACCAGCCCGCCACCCAGCGCCTGCGCGACATGCTGCGCACCCTGCTGGAAGAAGCCCTGCGATTGTTCCTGAGGGAGCGCCGCATGCACGACATCATCGTGGTGTCCATCGAGAACCAATGGGCGGTCACCGAGGAGCACAACCGGGTGGTCTACGAGACCATCGAGAAGATCGTCGCCGACGGTCGCGACAGTGGCGAGTTCGAACGTAAGACCCCGCTCGACGAGGTGTGCACCGCGATCCGCGTCACCGCCGCCGCCTACGCCCACCCGGTGTTGCTCAGCCGGCTCGGCGATCCCGAGGAGATGGAAGCCAAACTGACCGCGGTCACCAACCTGATCCTGCGCAGCCTGGCGCCCTGAGGCAACACCTATGGCGGCGATAGGTATTTGCTTCGCAAGTTACAAGTTGACAAATCTGTAACCTGTAACCATACTGGCAACCATCAAGCGTGGGAGGCCAAGTACAGCGAGCGGTCCCGCCACGCGCCGGAACGACCGAACAGCGAGGTTAGGACCATGAACAAAGCACTTATCCCGTTCGCCATTGCCGCCCTGAGCGCCGCCCCCCTGAGTGTTGCCCAGGCCGATGATTACCTGGCCCAGCGCCAGAACCTGGACAGCTTCGAGCAGATCCAGGCCTCTTATCAGGAAGCCGTGGCTCAGGGCCAGCGTGCCCGCGCCGCCGGCAACGATCAGGGCGCGCCCCGTGATTACCTGGCGCAGCGCCTCAACCAGGATCAGGCGCAGTTCATCGCCGCGGAATACCGTGACCTGGAAGCGCAGCAAGAGGTGGTGAAAGCCGAAGGCAACCCCGCCGGTGCCGGCCGCGATTACCTTAACGAACGTCAGAACCTGGATTCTCCCCAGCACATCTCCGAGGTGCTGAGTAATCTCGGACAGAGCTGATTCGGACTGCCTTGCGTCCCTCTGTTTTACCCCCCCTTGCCCCGGCCCCCCCGCCGGGGCTTTTTTTATCCAGCGCCGCCGACCGGAAAGCCCGGACCGCGCATTGCCGTCGCGATGAAGATGGCGCCGGGGCTGATCGCGACTGAAGTCGCTCCTACCGCACCATCCAACCTACGGAGCCGCGCATGACGCTACCTCGGAGCGCCTCGGCGTGGTCCCCCTTCCGGGACCCTGTCAAGCAGGATGTTTGACCGGGAGCCCCCATGGGTGAGGCAAGTGTGTTGCGAAGCACTGCTTCGCGCGCCGCCGAACGCCGCCCATCTGTGATGGGTGGCCGGACCCGCTTGCGGGGGTTCACGGCGTTCCCGGAAGGGGGACCACGCCGAGACGCGGCCCGGATGGAGGATCCTTCGTCCGCCGTTACCCCGAACCCGATGGACCTTTTTTTACCGCCACCGGGCGCCTATCATCGAATCCCGTTATCGAGAACGCCGCCGCTACCATGTCGTTACCGTTCAGCCGCGAAGAAATCCTGCAGCACTGGAAGCCCCTCAACTGGGAAGCCTTCGACCCGCTGGACGAGACCAGCCAGCGCTACGCGCACTATTACGGCATCGATTTCGACGCCCGCCTGCCGGAGCTGGAGCACGGCTTCGGCTATTTCGAAGCCGCCGGCCACACCATCAGCGTGCACGCCTGGCGGCCCGTCGCTCCGCGCGGCACGGTGCTGATCTGCCACGGCTACTTTGATCACGTCGGGTTGTACCGGCATGTCATCGGCCATGTGCTGCAGCTCGGCTACGCGGTGCTCGCCTACGATTTGCCCGGCCACGGCCTGAGCTCCGGCCCCCGGGCCGCCATCGACGATTTCCGCATTTACCGGGAAGTACTGGAACAATGCCTGTCCCTGGCCGAAAACCATCTGCCGCGTCCCTGGCACGTGATTGGCCAGAGCACGGGCGGCGCCATCGTCATGGACTACCTGCTGCACCATGGCTTCGACGCCGACAGCAGCCCCTTTGAGCAGATCATCCTGCTGGCGCCGCTGGTGCGGCCTTTCAAATGGGGCGTGGCGCGCTGGCTGCACACCCTGGTGCGGCCGTTCGCCCGCTCCATCAAACGGGTGTTCACGGTCAATTCCGGCGATCCGGACTTCCTCGATTTCCTGGAGAATAAGGACCCGCTCCAGGAACGCCGCCTGCCGGCTCGCTGGGTGACCGCCCTGAAACGCTGGATTCCCGGCTTCGAAGCCGCCGACCGGGTCAAGATCTCGCCGGTGGTGATCCAGGGCGACCAGGACGAAACCGTGGACTGGCGCCACAATCTGCAGGTGATTCGCAATAAATTCGAGGACCCGGAGATCCACATGCTGGCCGGCGCGCGCCATCATCTGGCCAATGAGCACGGTGACTACCGCCAGCGCATCTTCGCCCTGATCGACCGCTATCTGGCATGAACCCTTCGCGTCGTCGTGACTTCACGGCGACCACACTGACCGAAATGTCCGGGAGCCGGGCCATGAGAATGAAAGCACTGTTCACCACCCTGCTCGTCGCCACCGCGCTGGCCGGCCCGCCGGCCCGGGCGGTCGATGACGAGACACCGCCGGACAACCGCCCGCCCCGCCTGGAAACAAACCGTGACGCCACCGAGACCCTGCGCCAGCGTGGCCGGGACCAGGCAGGCGAGCACCGTCGTATCATGCGCGAGCGCATGGATCGCCTGGACAGCGACGCGCGCGATCGCAATGACCGGGTCAGAGAGCGCTCACAGCGTGCCTTCGACGGCTTCGGCGCGGGCGCCGATCGCTAAGCCGGGCCGCTATTTTGGGCGGTGCATTGTCACCACCCGGTCACTATACTGGTGGGGGATCGTTTGGACCCCGATCGATAGGGATCGAAAAATAACGAAGGAGAGAACCATGAAAAAAACCGTACTGATTTCCGCTTTGCTGGGCGTTTCCGGTGCTCTGATGGCACCCGCCGCCCTGGCACAGCAGACCAATGTTGATCGCCAGGAAAACATCAAGGAAGAGTATCAGAAGGCCATGGAGGCTCAGCGCGAGGCCAAGGAAAAGGGCATGTCCGACACCGGCACCGGCCCGGATTACTCCGAGGGCCGCAAGAAGCTCGACTCCGAAGGCAACATCAGCGAGGAATATCGCAAGGCCATGGAAGCCAAGCGTGAAGCCGCGGAGAAGAAGATGGACGGCGCTGAACGTAAATCCAAGGATTATCTGGAACAGCGCGAGAAGATCGACTCCAGCGATAACATCAAGGAGGAATACCGCAAGGCCATGGGCGAGGATAAAGACTGATTCGCCGGTCAGCGGTAACAGAAAAGGGGCCCCGAGGGGCCCCTTTTTCGTTGCTGGAAGGTTATTCCTGGATCGACACGCTCTGATAACTCAGGTTGATGCCGCCCACCGGGATGTTCAGGTTCACCTTGCCGCCTTCCAGCTCGGAGAGTTTGATCTCCAGGCTCACCTGCTTGGGCTCCTGGTTTTCCAGGGCGATGAACAGACGGCCATCGGGCAGGAAGTCCAGGGTGCCTTCCAGGGTGATGTCGTCGATCGGCAGGCTCTTCACGTTGTGATCCAGGCCCAGCGGCAGAGACAGGGCCGGCGCGTCGAACAACAGGTCGAAGCGGATCACGAAGCGCGGCGGATCGCCGGCGGCCGGGTTGTCGCCGGGCAGGATATAACCCACCGGCGCCTTGGTCCGATTGCCGTTCTCATCGGGCTCGTAGCGCACCCGCATGATGTTCGGGCCGGTGGCGGTGTCGATGGGCACCAGGCCCAGGTTGCCCACCTGGCCGAGCACCGGTTCCTCAAGGCCGAGAATATCCAGCACGTCGCCCAGGGTGGTGACCAGACCGTTGAGCAGGCCGCCCACCAGCGGCACGGTTTCCAGGGTGGTGCCGCCGTCGGTGGTGTCCAGGTCCAGGCCGATCACGGCGGTGGCGTCCAGGTTCGTGAGCGCCACCGTGGTCGGATAGATGCGCACCGCCACGCCGCCCTGGCCCCGGGTGATTTCCTCGGGCAGGTCCGGGTCCGGATCATAGCCGAGAATATCGGTGTTCAGCGCGCCGGCGATGTACAGCAACCGCTGGGCATCGCAATCGGTCTGCTCGCCGTCCTCGTAAGGCGGTGCGCCGCCGAAACCACAGCCGGTATTGGCGGCCACCACCAGGCCCTCGCCGGAGCCGTTGGGGCCGTCCACGTCCGGACGGATGCGGGTGGCGTTGGAGGGCGTCGGCACGCTGTTGTCGGTGATCGGCGATTCGCCGTCATCCACCGCGAAGTTGCTGTTCACGTCCACGCTGGGCAGGTTGTTGAGCTCCTGGAACACATCCAGGTTGGCCGGCGCGCCACGGAACACGATGTCCATGTCCGGGCCGCCGGTTTCCCGGTCGCCGCCCAGCAGCGGGGCGGTTTGCAGCGGCAGGCCCGCCTCCGAGCAGATGGCGCCGGCGCCGCAACCGCTTTCCTGGGAACCCAGGGTGTAGCGGTACAGGCCGCCCACTTCCCACGGGTCCCTGGGCAGGAAGGTGAGCGCCCGGGTTTCCCGTTGCAGCACGCCGGGCACCGGCTCCAGGCAGGTACCGTTCTGGTCGATGCGCTCCACGCGCACGCTGCCGTCGCCGCAGGTCTGGCCCAGGGTCAGGCTGGCCGGGTCCATGTTCTGGGAGAAACGCACCCGGATCGGCCGGTTGCGGGGCAGGGCATCGATGGGCAGCGTGTCCAGCACTACCTGCTCACTGTCGGAGCTGGAGGACAGGCACACACCCTGGCTGCCCTGGCCGTTGAAAGCGTTCAGGTCGATGTCGTCGGAGCTGGCGCAGGGGAAGCCCGGGTACACCACCATGGCGAAGGGGCCGCGCAGCACGCTGTCGCCGCCCGCGCTCTCCACGTATTCCGGCAGTGAGAAGGTCAGGGTATCGCCGCCCTCGATGCGGTTGATGGGCTGCAGGGGATTGCCGGACAGGTCGGTGATGCCGCTGGTGGCGGTCACCGCGTACTGCACGCCGAAGTTGACCGGGTCCTCCGGGGTGATCACCAGGGCGTTGCCGTTCAGGTACCAGGAAAATGGCTCGCTGGCGCCGCCCTTGGTCAGGCGCAGGGTGTCGCCGGGCACGATGCTGAGCGGGTCCAGGGTTTCGTCGAATTGCAGCACCACCGGTTCGCCGGGCACCATGCGGTCGGCCACCAGGCCAGGCTGCCAGGACAGGCGCAGCTGGCCGTCCTGGGTCACCGCCTGCAATTGCGGGCCGGTGGTGTCCTCGATCGGCGCCGGCGCGGAGGTCTGGTCCAGGTAGGACGCCATGCGGAAGCTGAGCAGGCCGTAGCTGGTCTCCACGCCCAGCACTCTCGGTTCCACCACGGTGAGGGCGTCCACGGTGAGCCGGCCGTCGATCACTCGGGCACGGCCGATCAGCTCCAGGTGCATCAGGTTCTGGGTGAAGGCGCCATTGGCACGGGCGTCGGCGGTGGTGGTGGCCAGATCCATGAACAGGCGCAGGTAGCGGCTGGCGTCGTCCCGCCGAGACAGCGGGTTGGGGTAGAGATAGCCGGTGGCGTCGGTGATCATCTCCACGGTCACGTCGCCGGAGTTGAAGCCCACCGGCACTTCGCCACCGATGATCACCTCCAGGGCATCGCCGATCAGCCGTGAACCCCGCGCCACGCGCAGCGGCGTCACCAGCGGGAAGTTCGGTTGGAAGGCCAGTTCACCGAACACGTTGCCGGTCTGCTTGGAGGCGGTCTGGTCCGCCAGGATGGTGCCCTTCACCGGCACGCAGTTGATCGGGGTGCCGGTCAACGGCGAGGTGAGCACATCCTGATCCAGACAGCTCTTGTCCGGGTCCGCCGCCGGCACCTCGGTGACCAGCAGCGACCGCTCGCCGAGCGGCGACGTGGTATCACGGGGCCTCACCTCCCGCTCGAAGCGGTCGATGGTCTCGTCGAAGCGGCTTTTCAGCCCATCCACGATCAGTGTGTAGGTGTCGCCGGGCGTCATGTCCTGCAGCGGGTCCACGGTGATGGCGTTGCCCTGGGCGACCAGCACCGCCGGCACCAGCTCGCCGCCACGGGTCAGCCGGATGGTGTCGCCATAGACGGCGCTGCTCTGATCCAGCGGGTGACTGGTGCGTAGCCGGAAAGCGGAGAAGTCCATGGTCTGGAACTGCTGGTCGTCCGGGAACACGGAGGCGATCTCGAACGCCGCGCTTTCCTGCTGCTGACGCACCGGGCCCTGCACGGCGGCCCGGGTGGTGAAGTCAAGGGTGCCGCCGGGTGGCACCACGTCCTGATCATCGATGACGATGTCCCGGAGCTCCACGGTGTAATCGGTGATCGGCGCCAGTGCCGAGGTGGGCGCGAGCACCACGCCACGGCCGTTATCCACGGAGCGCAGCTGGAAGTCCACCGCGTTGCCGTCGTCGTCCAGGAACTGGAAGTTGGCCGGCGTCACCGCCACCGGGTTGGCGAAGCTGAACACCACCGGCGCGTTCGGCGCGATGTCGGTCTGGCCGTCCGCCGGATAGGAGAAGAACAGCGCGTCGCTGCTGCTTTCCGGGGCGCGTGGTACCGCGCCACCACCACCGCCGCCGCCGCTGCCGCCGCAGCCCGTCAGCGCCAGGGTGACGCTCAGTGTTGCTGTCACGAGATAAGGACGCATGGAACACCTCTTATTGGAGTTATTGCTTCATATGCAATTCATAAAGCAAAAACGGGGTGCCCTGCCGTATGAAAAAGGTTGGAAAGCGTTCGCTGAGCAGCGGGAAATTTGCCGAACGTAGTCTTGGGTTGCGGAACGTAACGGCGCGGTTAAGGGTGGGCCGGCCGGGTAACCCGCGGTCCACCGGGAGGGTGCGCGAGGGTCAAGGCCGGGTGGCTCAATAAACCGATACGCCGCCGCCCTCGCCCACCAGCACCACGTCCGCCGGGCGGCGGGCGAACAGGCCGTTGGTGACCACGCCGGTAATATTGTTGAGAGTGGTTTCCAGCTCGATGGGGTTGAGGATGTCCAGGTTGTGCACATCGAGGATCAGATTGCCGTTGTCGGTGATAAAGCCGTCCCGGTATTCCGGGCGCCCGCCCAGGGCCACCAGCTTGCGCGCCACGTAGGAGCGCGCCATGGGGATCACCTCCACCGGCAGCGGGAAGCGGCCCAGGCGCTCCACCTTCTTGGAGCCGTCGACGATGCACACGAATTCCCGTGCCGCCGCGGCGACGATCTTCTCCCGGGTGAGCGCGCCGCCGCCGCCCTTGATCATTTCGCGATGGGCGTTGACCTCGTCCGCGCCATCCACGTACACCGGCAGGGTGCCCACGTCGTTGAGCTCTAGCACCGCGATGCCGTGGCCGCGCAGACGCTCGGCGGTGGCCTCGGAGCTGGCCACGGCACCGACGATACGGTCCTTCATGGCCGCCAGACCGTCGATGAAGTGGTTGGCGGTGGAGCCGGTGCCCACGCCCACTACCTCACCCTCCGGCACGTAGCGCAGTGCCGCTTCGGCCACCTGTTTTTTGAGCGCGTCCTGATCCATGCGATCCATCCTCGTTGCGACGGCGGGATTATACGGCCCGGGAGCCGCCGCTCCAATGGACGCTCCCGCCCTTGGGCCCGTAAACTAGCGCTTTTACCCTTCCGGACTTTCCATGCCTGCGATGCTTGATCAATACGTGAAACGGATTCTCCAATCCCGCGTCTACGACGTGGCCCATGAAACCCCGATCCATGCCGCGCCGCTGATTTCCAAGCGCATTGGCAACCGGGTGTTGCTCAAGCGGGAGGATCTGCAGCCGGTGTTCTCGTTCAAGCTGCGCGGCGCCTACAACAAGCTGGCGGCGCTCACCGACGCCCAGCGCGAACGTGGCGTGATCTGCGCGTCCGCCGGCAATCACGCCCAGGGCCTGGCCCTGGCCGCCAGCGCCATGGGCGTGCGCGCGGTGATCGTGATGCCGCGCACCACGCCGGAGATCAAGGTCAAATCCGTGCGTCAGCGCGGTGGCAAGGTGGTGCTCCACGGCGACGGCTTCGACGAAGCCCTGGCCCACGCCACGAAGCTGGAAGAGAAGGAAGGCCTGACCTTCGTGCACCCCTACGATGATCCGGACGTGATCGCCGGCCAGGGCACGGTGGGCATGGAGATCCTGCGCCAGCAAAGCCGCGACCTGGATGCCATCTTCATTCCGGTGGGCGGCGGCGGCCTGGCCGCCGGCGTGGCCGCCTACGTGAAGTACGTACGACCGGATGTGAAGATCATCGCCGTGGAACCGGAAGACGCCGCCTGTCTGAAGGCCGCCCTGGAGCGCAAGCGCCGGGTTACCTTGTCGGAGGTGGGTCTGTTCGCCGACGGCGTGGCGGTCAAGCAGATCGGCAAGGAAACCTACCGGGTGCTGAAGGACACCGTGGACGAGGTGATCACCGCCACCACCGATGAGATCTGCGCCGCGATCAAGGATTCCTTCGAGGATACCCGGGCGGTGTGCGAGCCCGCCGGTGCCCTGGCCCTGGCCGGCCTGAAGAACTGGGTGCACAAGCATGGCGCGGAAAACCAGACGCTGGTGGCGATCCAGAGCGGTGCGAATGTGAACTTCGACCGCCTGCGCCACATCTCCGAGCGTTCGGAGGTGGGTGAGCAGCGCGAGGCGATCCTGGCGGTGACGATCCCCGAGAAACCGGGCGCCTACCGTAATTTCCTGCAGGTGGTGGGCCGCCGTGGCATCACCGAGTTCAACTACCGCTATGCCGGCGAGCATGAGGCCAATATCTTCGTCGGTATTCAGATCCGTCCGGGTGGCACGGACCTTGCTCCCCTGTTGGAGGAGCTGCGCGAGGCCGGCTATCCGGTGGTGGACATGACCGGCAACGAGATGGCCAAGCTGCACATCCGCCATATGGTGGGCGGCCACACTTCGCGGCAGGACCTGGACGAGATGCTGTTCCGGGTGGAGTTTCCAGAGCGCCCGGGCGCCCTGCTGAAGTTCCTGCTGTCGCTGGGGCAGAAGTGGAATATCAGCCTGTTTCACTATCGCAACCACGGTGCCGCTTACGGTCGGGTGCTGGTGGGGTTCCAGGTTCCGTTCGGGGAGCGGGGCAACCTGCGCAAGGACCTCAAGAAGGTGCCGTACCCGATGGTCGAGGAAAGCGACAACCCGGCCTATCGGCTGTTTTTGAACTAAGGTCGGACGGTTCTGTCCGACCCTTCAGAACCGCCGGCGGCTCGGCGCGGGTAAGCACGAAATTGCCGTGAAAAACCCGTGATCTTTGTGAGTTGGCCGGGGGTTTTGTTAAGAAGCGTGAGCATTGCCCTCTAACTGCTTGACTTTATTGAGGGTTGCTGTTGAATTTTGACACCGTTCTCATTCTGTTACGAAAAAAATGCCGTACCATCGTGAGTCTTTCGTCCGATATGGACACAGGGGATGCGGGAAATTCCGCGCCGACCCGGCCCGACCGGGTCCCATAAAGCGGAATTCCGTTGTTTTCGTCGTACCGAGCCAAGGGGCCCCTATGGTGCCCGGCCTTGAATTTTGGGGATTTGCAGCACAATGAAGAAAAAGCCCGACGCCCTCGTCGTTCTTGCTTTTGTATTCGCTATCGGGGTTCTGGTCAGCACGCTGACCCATGGCGGCAATGATACCGATCTGGAACGGTTCGCCAACTCGGCGGGCGTCAAGGTCAGCGTCAGCCGGTAACCCGCTCAGTCCGTAATCACACGGTCCAGCGCTTGGTCCCAGGCGGCATTCGCCAGGTGGTCGAGACGCTGGAACCGGAACGCCACGCCCACAAGCAGGGGGCGCCGGGGTCGGCGCGCCAGATCGGCCAGCGCGCGGTCATAGAAGCCGCCGCCCATGCCCAGGCGGTGGCCGCGATCATCGAAGCCCACCAGTGGCACCAGCATCATATCCAGCGCCCAGGCCGCCCGGGCCCGCTCCCGTCGGCGCGGCTCGCCGATGCCGAAGCGGTTGGCGCGCAGCCGCCGCTCCACCCGCCACAGCCGGAACTGCATGTGTCCCCGATGCACCCGGTCCAGCGCCGGCAGGTACAGCCGGGCCCTTTCGAATCGCTCCGCCGCCAGCCCCGGTAACGGGTCCAGCTCGCCGTCCCCGGCCAGATACAACGCCACCTCGGTGAACCGCCTCGGGCCCAGGGCCCGGGACAGATTGCGCGCGAAGCGCCGCTGCGCCTGGCGTCGCTGGCCGGCGCTCAGCGCCCGGCGTCGCGCGCGCAGTTCACGTCGCAGAGAGGCTCTTGAAGGGTTGGAATCGCTCATCAAGGAAGGACAATCCGTGCAGCGTGCAGCGTGCAGCGTGCAGCGTGCAGCTTGAATAAAGCGTGCTCCCCGAACCGCCGCTGCGGGTGTGGCCCTTGAACCGAAAGGTTCAAGGCGGAGACCTCAGGCTAATGCCCTCAGGCTTTCCGCTCGCGGGCGGACATGCACACAGGCACGCCAATTTGATCCCCTTGGGGTAAAGCATCGGCTCAGGGACATAACCCGTCTGGCGCACGGTCCAGGGAACACTTGGGAGCGAGTATAACAGGGCGGGCGTGGCGGGTCAGGGCTTGACAGGCGCTTGCGAATGGCCTTCCTCGAAGGCGCGGATCTCGTTTTCCAGACGGTTGAGCAGGGCTTCCACCCGGGCGTCGCTGTCCGGGTCGTTATCCAGCCGTTCGCGGGCTTCCAGCAGCTCGTGGCTCATGTTGAGCGCGGCCATGATGGCGATGCGCTCCAGGCCGATCACATTGGCCTGACGGACCTCGCGCATCTGATCGTCCAGGTAGCGGGCGGCGCGCAGCAGGTTGTCCTGGGCGCCGGGCGGGCAGGCGACCCGGTATTCCTTGTCGAGCAGGTGGATGACCAGGGAGCTGTCGCTGCTCATGAGTCCTCCTGCTCCAGGGAACGAAGACGGGTTATGATGGCCTCCACGCGGCTTTTCGCCAGGTCGTTTTTCTTGATCAACTGGGTGCGTTCGTCGAGCAGACGGGTCTCGCGTTCACGCAGCAGGCGGTTTTCCTGGCGCAGGTGCGCGGAAATCCGCAGCAACTCGTCCACGCGGGCTTCCAGTTGCCGGAGTTGTTGGTCCGTCGTCATGGCAAATTGGTCGCTGTTCGCCTAAGGTTACGCCCCTGGGTTAAGCCCCCGATCCGGGCCTGATTTCGCCGCCATTGACGGCTTTTTGTACTATAGGTGGGGCCCTGGTAAGGGTCAACGAAATTCCAAGGCGCAAGAGACACTTAGCGCCGCTTCCGTAAAGAGTGGCTGAACATTCCCATGCCCGATCTGCCCGATTTTGATCACCTCGTCCGCGCCGCCTCCGACGCTGGCGTGGCGGTCTCCCCCAGTGAACTGCACGGCGTTGTTTGCGGACTGCTGGCCACCGGCCAGGGCCTGAACGACGCCGCTCTGCTCGGCACCCTGGCCGCTCACGCGGAACAACCCCAGGGTCTGTCGCCGGATCTCGCCGGCGACCTGATACGTTGCCGCGACGCCGCCAGCGAAGGCTACGCCGACACCGGCCTGGAGCTGGATCTGCTGCTGCCCGACGATGAAGACGACCTGGGTCTGCGCGTGGCCGCCCTGGGCCAGTGGGCCGAGGGCTTCCTGGTGGGGTTTGGCACCGGCGCCGCCGGCATCAACGACAGCCAGCTTTCCCCCGGCGTCCAGGAGGCCCTCTCCGACCTGTCCGCGATCAGCCAGGTAAGCACGCCGGAGGAAGACGGCGAGGAAGAGCAGCGCATGCTTGAGCAGGTCACCGAGCACTGCCGCATGGCGGCGATGATGATCTACACCGACCTGGTCATGAAGCCCGCCGCCCACGACACCGGCGGCGACACCAACACCAACCCGCCCACGCGGCACTAAGCCGGAGCCCCCATGAGTATTGGTCTCGAGGAATTCCAGCAACGCCGGGCGGAGCTGATGGCGCAGATGGAGCCCAACAGCATCGCCATTCTCGCCGCCGCCCCGGAACGCACCCGCAACCGGGACGTGGAACACCCCTACCGCCAGGACAGTGACTTCTGGTACCTGAGTGGCTTCCCCGAGCCGGAGGCGGTGATGGTGCTGCTGCCCGGTCGCGAGCACGGTGAGTACGTGCTGTTTTGCCGCGAGCGCGACCGCGCCCGGGAAATCTGGAACGGCTACCGGGCTGGTCCGGAAGGGGCGGTGGCCGATTACGGCGCCGACGACGCCTTCCCCATCAACGACATCGACGACATCCTGCCGGGCCTGGTGGAAGGCCGGAACCGGGTCTACTACGACCTGGGTCGCGACGCCGACTTCGACCGCCGCCTGATGGGCTGGGTCAACGCCATCCGCGAGCGGGTGCGTACCGGCGCCCAGCCCCCCGGCGAGTTCGTCGCCCTGTCCCACCTGCTGCACGACCTGCGCCTGTTCAAGAGCAAGGCGGAGGCGGACCTGATGCGCCGTGCCGGTCGCATTTCCGCCGGCGCCCATGTGCGCGCCATGAAGGCGGTGCGCCCGGGCATGTACGAGTACCAGCTGGAAGCGGAGTACCTGCACGAGTTCATGATCCATGGCGCCCGCAGCCCGGCCTATCCGAGCATCGTCGGCGGTGGCGCCAACGGCTGCGTGCTGCACTACATCGAGAACAACGCCGAACTGAAGGACGGCGACCTGGTGCTGATCGACGCCGGCTGCGAATTGGAAAACTACGCCTCGGACATCACCCGTACCTTCCCGGTGAACGGCACCTTCAGCGCCGAGCAACGCGCTCTTTACGAACTGGTGCTGCGCTCCCAGTACGCCGCCATCGAGGCGACCCACCCGGACAACCACTGGAACGTGCCCCATGAAATCGTGGTGCGCATCCTTACCGAGGGGCTGGTGGAACTGGGCTTGCTCAGTGGCAAGGTGGACGACCTGATCGAGGAAATGGCCTACCAGCGTTTCTACATGCACCGCACCGGCCACTGGCTGGGGCTGGATGTACACGACGTGGGCGATTACCGGGTCGGTGGTGAATGGCGCCAACTGGAACCGGGCATGACCCTCACCGTGGAGCCGGGCCTTTACATCGCCCCGGACGACGAAACGGTGGACGAACGCTGGCGCGGCATCGGCATCCGCATCGAGGACGACGTGCTGGTCACCGAGAACGGCTGCGAGGTGCTCACCGCCGACGTGCCCAAGGACATCGACGACATCGAAGCCCTGATGCGCGAGGCGCGGGCATGAAAGGGGCGGCGCCGCTGATCGTTGGCGGCGGCATGGCCGGCGCGGCGCTGGCGTTGCTGTTGCGCCACCATGGCGCGCCGGCGGTGACCTTGGTGGAGAGCCATGAAATCCGCGCCGGCGAGCCGCCGGACACGCCCAGCTTCGACGCCCGCAGCACCGCCTTGTCCGCCGGCAGCCTGACGATCCTGGAACGCCTGGGGCTGCTGGACGCGGTGCTGGAGCGCGCCGCCGGCATCGACACCGTGCACGTGTCGCGCCGCGAGCGGCTCGGCATCACCCGGCTCAACGCCGCCGAGCACGCCCTGCCGCGCCTCGGTGCCGTGGTCGAGAACCGCTGGTTCGGGCATGTGCTGCTGCGCGCCGTGGAAGCGGACCCGGCCATCGAGTTGCGTGCTCCGGCGTCGGTCACCGCCATCGCCCGGGAGAGTGACGGTTACCGGGTCACCCTGGACGGCGAGGAGCGGCTGACGCCGCTGCTGGTCGCCGCCGACGGCGCCCGCTCCCGAACCCGGGAGTGGCTGGGCATCAGCGCCCGCCACCAGGACCTGGGCCAGGACGCCCTGATCGCCAACATCGGTTTGGCGGAGCCGCACCATGGCGTGGCCTTCGAGCGCTTTCTCGACGACGGCCCGCTGGCCCTGCTGCCCCTGCCGGGCGACCGCATGGCGCTGGTCTGGACCGGGCCCCGGGAGCAGGTGGATGGCTGGATGGCCCTGGACGACGACGCCTTCCTGGCCGCCCTGCGCCAACGGGTGGGCGCCGCCATGCCCCGGCTGGCCCGGGCCGGCGAGCGCCAACGCTACCCGCTGATTCTCACCGAGGCCTGCGCCCAGGCGGTGCCCTTCGCGGCGGTGGTGGGCAACGCCGCCCACACCCTGCACCCGGTGGCCGGCCAGGGCTTCAACCTGACATTCCGGGATCTGGCCCTGCTCGCCGAGCGGGTTGGCGGCCAGCCGAACCCCGGGCGCCTGGCCCTGCTGGAGCAATGGGCCGCCGACCGGCGCCGGGACCAGGCCGACATCGCCCGTGCCTCGCGCTGGGTGCCGGAACTGTTCCGGGTGCGCAATCCGCTGTTCGCCCACACCCGCCAGCTCGGCCTGCTGGCCCTGGACCTGCTGCCCGGCGCCCGCAAAAACTTCGCCCGCCGGGCCATGGGGCTATGAGAGAAAACACCATGAAGGAATCCTCCCACACCGACATCCTGATCATCGGCGGCGGCATGGCCGGCGGGCTGCAGGCCCTGCTGTTGACGGATAAGAGCCTGGCGGAGCAGGGCTTCACGGTGCGCGTGCTGGATGGCGCTCCGGCGCCGGCCTGGCCGGAGGGCGAGCCGGCGGCGCGGGTTTCCACCCTCAGCGAGGCCAGTCACTGGCTCCTGCGCCACGCCGGCGCCTGGGAGCGGCTGCGTCCGGAGCGGGTGCAGGGCTATACCGCCATGCGCGTATGGGACCAGGACGGCACCGGCGAGGTGGCGTTCGACGCTCGCGACGCCGGCGCCGAGTATCTGGGCTGGTTGCTGGAGAACGATCATCTTACCGCCGCCCTGTACGCCGCCGCCGGCGAGCGCGACAACCTGGACTGGCAATGCGGCAAGGCGGCCACGGCGATCCGCCGGGAAGGCGGTCGCTGGCGGGTGGAGGCCGGCGGCGACACCTTCACCGCCGACCTGCTGATCGGGGCCGACGGCGCCCGCTCCCGGGTTCGCGAGCTGGCCGGTATCCCCGGCGGCCCCCGGAACACCGGCCACCATGCCCTGGTGGCCACCATCGATACGGAATTGCCCCATGGCGGTTGTGCCCGCCAGGTGTTCATGGACTCCGGACCGCTGGCCCTGTTGCCCCTGTTCAGCGCACAGGAAGGAGGCCCGGGCCAGCAGTGTTCCATCGTCTGGTCCGCCTGGCCGGAGCGGGTGGAGGAACTGATGGCCCTGGATGACGACGCCTTCGGCGCCGCCCTCACCCGGGCCACCGGCGCCGCCCTGGGCCAGGCCCGGGTGCGCGGCCGCCGGGCCGTGTTCCCGATCCAGGAGCGCCACGCCAGCGCCTACGTGGGCCCAGGCCTGGCGCTGGTCGGCGACGCCGCCCACGTGATTCACCCGCTGGCCGGGCAGGGCATCAACCTGGGCTTTCTGGACGCGGCGGTGCTGGCGGAGGAGCTGGGTCGGGCCCGGCAGGCCGGCCTGCCGGTCACCGAGCCGGCGGTGCTGGCCCGTTACCAGCGCCGCCGCCGCGCCGACAATCTGGTGATGCAGAACGCCATGCGCGGCTTCAAGCTGCTGTTTGAGCGCCAGGAATTGCCAGTGCGCTGGCTGCGCAACAGCGGTTTGAACCTGGTCAACCGGCTGGCCCCGGCCCGGCATGCCTTCATGCACCGGGCCCTGGGCCGCGCCGGCGACCTGCCCCGCACCGCCCGGCCGGTGGCACGCTAGACGCCGGACGCCGGACGCCGGACGCCAGACGCCAGACGCCAGACGCCAGACGCCAAACCCCAAACCCGGCGCGGAAAGGCGCCGAGTGTTTTCTGGCGAGCAGTAAACACGCCATCGCGTTCAGGCTTCGGGTTTAGCGTCCAGCGTCCAGCGTCTGGCGTCCGGCGTCCGGCGTCAGGCGTCCAGCGTTCACCCCGCCGCGCGCACTTCCCTTAGCTTCTCCACCGCCATCCGCGAAATCGGCGTCAGGTCCTCGCCGCCGTCGTTGGCGTAGGCGATGATCTGCTCCTTCATGGCCCGCGCCCAGAACTTCTGCAGGTGCGTGGCCACCTTGTCGGCGGCCTGCTGGTCGGTGGCGCCGTGCATGTTGGCGCTGATCTGGTTGACCATCTTCACCAGTTGCTCGAGACCCTGTCCGCTCATGCTTGCTCCTTCATGGCCGCGCCCTCACTTGCCCATCGGCGCCGGTTCGTCGACGGTGGCGTCGGCCCCGGCGTTTTCCAGGTAGTCCTTCTGACGGCGGTCGAAGTCCTGGAAGTTTTGCTGCCACTGGGACGGCTGCGACACCTTCTCCACCTGCACCGCCGTAACCTTGTACTCGGGGCAGTTGGTGGCCCAGTCGGAGCTGTCCGTGGTGATCACGTTGGCGCCGCTGCCGGGATGGTGGAAGGTGGTGTAGACCACGCCGGGCTGCATGCGGTCGCTGATGCGGCAGCGCAGCACCGTGTGGCCCACGCGGCTGGACACGCCCAGCCAGTCGCCGTCGCGGATGCCGCGCAGCTCGGCGTCGCTGGGATGGATCTCCAGCACGTCCTCGTCGTGCCACTGGCTGTTGGCGGTGCGCCGGGTCTGCGCGCCCACGTTGTACTGGCTGAGAATACGGCCGGTGGTGAGCAGCAGTGGGAAGCGCCGGGTGGTGCGTTCCTCGGTGGGCACGTACTCGGTGACCGCGAAGTGGCCCTTGCCGATCGGGAAGTCCACCTCGTGCATGGTCGGCGTGCCGTCCGGGTGCTCGTCATTGCAGGGCCACTGGATGCTGCCCTGTTCCTCCAGCCGGGCATAGCTGACGCCGGTGAAGGTGGGCGTGAGCAGGGCGATCTCGTCCATGATCTCGGACGGGTGCGAATAATTCATCGGGTAGCCCAGGGCGTTGGCCAGCTCCTGGGTTACTTCCCAGTCTTCCTTGCCGGCCACCGGCGGCATCACCTTGCGTACCCGGTTGATGCGCCGTTCCGCGTTGGTGAAGGTGCCGTTCTTCTCCAGGAAGGTGGAACCCGGCAGCAGCACATGGGCGTACTTGGCGGTTTCGTTGAGGAAGATGTCCTGCACGATCAGGCAGTCCAGGCTGGTCAGCGCCGCCTGCACGTGCTGAGTGTTGGGGTCGGACTGGGCGATGTCCTCGCCCTGCACGTACAGCGCCTTGAAGGTACCGGCGATGGCCGAGTCGAACATGTTGGGAATGCGCAGGCCCGGCTCGTCGTCGATCTTCACCTTCCACACCGCCTCGAAGCGGTCGCGCACCGCCGGGTCGGCCACGTGCTGGTAGCCCGGCAGTTCGTGGGGGAAGGAGCCCATGTCGCAGGAGCCCTGCACATTGTTCTGGCCGCGCAGCGGGTTCACGCCTACACCTTCGCGGCCGATGTTGCCGGTGGCCATGGCCAGGTTGGCGATGCCCATCACCATGGTGGAACCCTGGCTGTGCTCGGTGACGCCCAGGCCGTAGTAGATGGCGCCGTTGTGCACCTCGGCGTAGGCGCGGGCCGCCTCGCGGACTTTTTCGGCGGCCACGCCGGTGACCGCTTCCAGGGCTTCCGGCGAATTGCGCTCTTCCAGAATGAAGTCGCGCCAGGCCTGGTAGGCGCCGGACTCGCAGCGCGCCTCGATAAAGGCCTGGTCTTCCAGTCCCTCGGACACCACCACGTGGGCCAGGGAATTGATCAGCGCCACGTTGGTGCCCGGGCGCAGCGGCAGGTGCAGCATGCGGCCGCCGTGGGGCGTTTTCAGCAGGTCGATGCGGCGCGGGTCGGCGACGATCAGGGTGGCGCCCTGGCGCAGTCGGCGGCGCATCTGCGAGCCGAACACCGGGTGGGCGTCGGTGGGGTTGGCGCCGATCACCAGAATGGTGTCCGCCTTCATCACCGAATCGAAGGTCTGGGTGCCGGCGGATTCGCCCAGGGTGGTTTTCAGGCCGAAGCCGGTGGGCGAATGGCACACCCGCGCGCAGGTGTCGGTGTTGTTGTTGCCGAAGGCGGCGCGGATCAGCTTCTGCACCAGGTAGGTTTCCTCGTTGGTGCAGCGCGAGGAGGTGATGCCGCCGATGCTTTCGCGGCCGTACTTCGCCTGGATCTCCTTGAGGCGCCGGGCGGAGAATTGAATCGCCTCTTCCCAGGACACTTCCCGCCACGGCTCGTTGATGGAGTCGCGGATCATCGGCGTCTTGATGCGGTCCTTGTGGGTGGCGTAGCCGAACGCGAAGCGGCCTTTCACGCAGGAGTGGCCGTGGTTCGCGTCGCCGCCCTTGTAGGGCACCATGCGCACCAGCTGGTCGCCTTTCATCTCCGCCTTGAACGAGCAGCCCACGCCGCAGTAGGCGCAGGTGGTGACCACGCTGTGCTCCGGCACGCCCTGGTCGATGACGCTCTTCTCCATCAGCGTGGAGGTGGGGCAGGCCTGCACGCAGGCGCCGCAGGACACGCACTCGGAGTCCATGAAGTCCTCGTCCTGCCCGGCGGCCACCTTGGAGTCGAAGCCGCGGCCGTCGATGGTCAGCGCGAAGGTGCCCTGCACTTCCTCGCAGGCGCGCACGCAGCGCGAGCAGACGATGCACTTGCTGGCGTCGAAGCTGAAATAGGGGTTGGAGTCGTCGGTGGGGGCGTCCAGATGGTTGGCGCCCTCGAAGCCGTAGCGCACCTCGCGCAGGCCCACCGCGCCGGCCATGTCCTGCAGTTCGCAGTCACCGTTGGCCGGGCAGGTCAGGCAGTCCAGCGGGTGGTCGGAGATGTACAGCTCCATGATGTTGCGGCGCAGTTTGGCCAGCTTGCCGTTCTGGGTGGTCACGTCCATGCCTTCCGCCACCGGCGTGGTGCAGGAGGCCGGGTAACCGCGCCGGCCCTCGATCTGCACCGCGCACAGCCGGCAGGAGCCGAACGCTTCCAGGTTATCGGTGGCGCACAGCTTGGGAATGGTGATGCCGGCCAGGGCGGCGGCGCGCATCACCGAGGTGCCTTCCGGCACGCTGATCTCCAGGCCGTCGATGGTCAGGGCGATCTGTTTTTCGGACAGCCGGGCTGGCGTGCCCAGATCCTGGTTGGGATTGGGGCGATGCTGGCTGGGGTCGTAATAATTCAACATGGCGCACCTCCACGGGAGCGGGTCAGGTCGTCCGGGAAATGTTTGAGTACGCTCTGCACCGGGAACGGCGTCATGCCGCCCATGGCGCACAGGGAACCGTCCACCATGGTTTCGCAGAGCTCGGAAAGCAGTTCGAGGTTGGCATCGCGGTCCTCACCGGCGCGCAGGCGGTCGATCACCTCCACGCCGCGCACCGAGCCGATCCGGCAGGGCGTGCACTTGCCGCAGGACTCCACGGTGCAGAATTCCATGGCGAAGCGGGCCTGCTCGCCCATGTCCACGCTGTCGTCGAACATCACCACGCCACCGTGGCCCACCACCCCGCCAAAGGCGGCGAAGGCTTCGTAATCAATGGGGCTGTCCCACTGGCTCTCCGGCAGGTAGGCGCCCAGCGGGCCGCCCACCTGCACCGCCTTCAGCGGTCGGCCGCTGAGCGTGCCGCCGCCGAACGTCTCCATCAGAGTGCGCAGGGTGGTGCCGAAGGCCAGTTCCACCAGGCCGCCGCGCTTCACGTTGCCGGCCAGTTGCAGGGCCAGGGTGCCCAGGGAGCGGCCCTGGCCGTAGTCGGCGTAGGTCTGGCCGCCCTGGTCGAGGATGAACGGCACCGCCGCCAGGGACAGCACGTTGTTGACCACCGTGGGCCGACCGAACAGGCCCTGGATGGCGGGCAGCGGCGGCTTGGCGCGCACCATGCCCCGTTTGCCTTCCAGGCTGTCCAGCAGGGAAGTTTCCTCGCCGCAGATGTAGGCGCCGGCGCCCAGCCGCACTTCCAGATCGAAGTGCCGGCCGCTGCCGAGAATGTTCTCGCCCAGATAGCCCGCCGCGTAGGCGCGCCGCAGGGCTTCATTGAAGATTTTCTGTGCCAGCGGGTACTCCGAGCGCAGGTAG
Source organism: Alloalcanivorax marinus (assembly GCF_016785095.1). Classification (GTDB taxonomy): domain Bacteria; phylum Pseudomonadota; class Gammaproteobacteria; order Pseudomonadales; family Alcanivoracaceae; genus Alloalcanivorax; species Alloalcanivorax marinus_A. Next base: position 207,075 of record NZ_JAEKJB010000011.1, read on the forward strand.
ATGTAGCCCTGGGTGGCGCCCACCGCCAGGCCGGCGATGGTCATGCCCTCGATCAGCATGTACGGGTCGCACTCCATCACCAGCCGGTCGGCGAAGGTGCCGGAGTCGCCTTCGTCCGCGTTGCAGACGATGTACTTCTGGCCCGGCGGTTCGTCGTGCACCGTCTGCCATTTGATGGCGGTGGGGAAGGCGGCGCCGCCCCGGCCGCGCAGGCCGGAGGCTTTCACCTCGTCGATGATGCCCTGGCCGTCGAGAGTGAGCGCTTTCTTCAAGCCCTCGAAGCCGCGCAGGCCGGTGTAGTCATCCAGGGACAGCGGATCGGTGATGCCGATGCGCGAGAAGGTCAGGCGCTGCTGATTCTTCAGGTAGGGGATGTCCTCGGTGAGGCCCAGGGCGAGTTCATGCTCCTGGCCGCCTTCGAACAGGCCCGCTTCCACCAGCGCCGGCACGTCCTCGGGCGTCACCGGGCCGTAGGCCACGCGGCCTGCCGGCGTGGCCACTTCCACCAGCGGCTCCAGCCAGAACAGGCCCCGGGAGCCGTTGCGCACCAGCTTCAGTTCCACACCGCGCTCGGTGGCGGCTTGCTCGATGCGCGCCGCCACCGGGTCGGCGCCCAGGGACAAAGCGGTGGTGTCACGGGGTACGTAGACGGTGACGGTCATGGCTTCATCCCTCCCCGCAGGCTTACCACGCTGGTGGTGAGTTCCTCCACCAGGGCGTCGAAGCGCGCCGGGGTCACCCGGCCGTGCACATCGTCGCCCACCCGGATGGACGGGCCGCAGGCGCAGTTGCCCAGGCAGTACACCGGCTCCAGGGTGAATTCGTTGTCCGCGCTGGTCTGGTGGTAGTCCACCCCCAGGCTGGTCTTGGCGTGGGCTTCCAGAGCGCGGGCGCCCACCGCCTGGCAGGCTTCCGCGCGGCACACCTGGATCACGCGGCGACCGGCGGGGTGGGTGCGGAAGTGGTGGTAGAAACTGATGATGCCGTGCACCTCGGCGCGGGTGCGGCGCAGGCCTTCGGCGATGATGGGCACGGCGGCATCGGGAATGTAGCCGAGGCGATCCTGGATCGCGTGCAGAATGGGCAGCATGGCGCCGGGCTGGTCCTTGAGGGAGTCCACGGCTTGCTGGATTTGCTCCGGCTGGCTCTGTGGCTGGTCATCCGGCGGTGGCGTGGACAGCCCTTCCGCGGACGGGTTATTGTGCTTATACATATGAATAACCGATCCTAAATTTTTGTCGCTCTCACAGCGTGACCCTTGAAATTAACACTCCCGATAACCCCAATAAATATGAACGACAATGCCTAAAAAGAAGCTCCACATCGCCCCGGCCTGGGTGTTTCGCACCGACCAGGGCGAGCTGTTCGAGCCGGTTATTTTCCGCCTGCTCAACGGCGTCCATGAATCCGGCAAGCTTACCCAGGCCGCCAAGGCGGCGGGCATTTCCTACCGCCACGCCTGGAACCTGCTCAATCGGGCCGCCGACTTCTTCGGCCTGCCTCTGGTGGAGATGCGTAAAGGGCAGGGCACCCGGTTGTCCGCCCTGGGCGAAAAACTGCTGTGGTCCGAGCAGCGGGTGAAGGCGCGGCTGGGACCCCAGCTCGACAGCCTGGCCTCGGAGCTCAACACCCAGTTACAACAATTGTTGGCCGGCGAGCACCCGGTGCTGCGCCTGCACGCCAGCCATGGCTACGCGGTGGCGCTGCTGCCGGAGTTTTCCGACCGGGTGGAGCTGGATCTGCAGTACACCAACCCGGCCCACGCCCTGGACATCCTGGCGCGGGGCGAATCCGACCTGGCCAGCTTCCACTTCCCGGCCAGCCCGAGGCGGGCGGAGCGCATCATGGCCCTGTATCAGGACCGGCTCGATCTGGACAACCTGCGGGTGATCCGTTTCGTGACCCGGGAGCAGGGCCTGATGGTGCGCGCTGATAGCGAACGTCGCTTCGAGGGGCTGGCGGACCTGGCCGATCCTTCGGTGCGGTTCATCAACCGGGACCGGCACTCCGGCACCCGCACCCTGTTCAACCTGATGCTGGAAGAGCAGGGCGTGGACCCGGCGGCGATCCATGACACCGACCAGGAGGAGTTCACCCACACCGCGGTGGCCGCCTACGTGGCCGCCGGCATGGCCGATGCCGGCTTCGGCGTGGAAGCGGCGGCGCGCCAGTTCGGCCTGGGTTTCGTCAACCTGGCCACCGAGCATTATCTGCTGGTGTGTCACCGGGACCGCCTGGAGAACCACAACATGCGCCAGCTATTGGCGCTGATGCGCTCGCCGGACTTCCTCGCCGAGATCGACCGGCTGCCCGGCTACGCGCCGGACCGCTGCGGGGAGATCTGTACCTTCGAGGAGCTGCTCGCCAGCGACCGGGCCGAATAGCCCGGCCCGGCCGGATCGCGACTGAAGTCGCTCCTACCGAAAACGATATGCGCATGGCGTATCAGGTAGCGGTAGGAGCGACTTTAGTCGCGATAACCGACCCCTAAAACAACGCCGCCGCCTTGGCGATGGCGATGTACAGGCCGATCAGGAAGGGCACGCCCACCCCCAGCCAGCACAGCACGCCACCCACGCCGAAGCTGCCGCGCGCGGCGGTCTCCGCGTTGGCGGCCACGCCGCTGTCGTGCTGCAGAGCCCGCTCGCGGGCCACTTCCTCCTCGTCCATGTGGTGGTCGTCGTGCACCGGTCGCACCAGGGCGTTGCAGATCAGCCCCACGAACAGCAGCCCGGCCATGATGTACAGGGTGCGGTCATAGACCAGCGCCTGGTCCACACCGGCTTCCAACTGGGCGTCGCGCAGGGCGCCGATGATCAGCGGCCCCACCAGGCCGGCGGCGCTCCAGGCGGTCAGCAGCCGGCCATGGATGGCGCCCACCATCTGGGTGCCGAAGATGTCCGCCAGATAGGCGGGCACGGTGGAGAAGCCACCGCCGTACATGCTCAGGATCACGCAGATGGAAATCACGAACAGCCCGGCCATGCCCAGGTGGCCCCAGGTGGGCAGCAGGCTGTAGACGACGATGCCGATCACGAAGAAGCAGAAGTAGGTATTCTTGCGGCCGATCTTGTCCGACAGCGACGCCCAGAACAGCCGGCCCAGGCTGTTGAACAGGCTGATCAGGCCCACCAGGCCCGCCGCTGCGGCGGCCACCGCTGCCAGTTGCGCCTCAGTGAGCGTGGCGTTGGGGTCGTCCACGCCCACCAGGATGCCGCCGAACACTTCCTGCAGCATCGGGCTGGCCATGGAGATCACCGCGATGCCGGCGGTCACGTTGAGGAACAGCACCGCCCAGATCAGCCAGAACTGTTTGGTCTTCCAGGCTTTGTTCAGGTGCACATGGCCCTGGGTGATCATGGCGTTGCCGTCTTCTTCCTTGGGCTGCCAGCCCTCGGGCTTCCAGCCGTTGGGCGGCACCCGGAAACCGAACGCCCCGCAGCTCATGACGATGGCGTAGATCACGCCCATGGTCATCAGCGTGGGCGCCACGCCGGTGCCGCCGTCGGCGCTGAAGCGCGCCATCAGCCACACCGCCAGGGGCGCGCCGATCATGGCGCCGCCGCCGTAGCCCATGATGGCGAAGCCGGTGGCCATGCCGCGCCGGTCCGGGAACCATTTGATCAGGGTGGAGACCGGGGTGATGTAGCCCAGGCCCTGGCCCACGCCGCCGAGCACGCCGGCGCCCAGATACACCAGCCACAGCTGATGCACCATCACGCCCACGCCGCCGAGGATCATGCCGCCACCCCAGCACAGGGCGGCGATGAAGCCGGCCTTGCGGGGGCCGGCGTGTTCCAGCCAGGCACCCCAGATCGCCGCCGACACACCGAGCATGGCGATGAAGATGCCGAAGGTGTAGGTCACCTGGGTAACGGTCCAGTTGCAGGTGGTGGTGGTGAGCGCCTGCATCAGGCCGATGTCGCCGCAGCTCGCCGGCGGGTTGGCGATCTCGTGGCTCATCGGCAGCCAGAACACCGAAAAGCCGTAGGCCATGCCAATACACAGGTGAATGGCCAGTGCGGCGGTGGGTACCAGCCAGCGGTTGAATTGAGGTCCCGCGATGGTGCGTTCGCGGCTGAGGAATCCGGGTCGGGAAGCGCCGCTGGCGCGTGAGCCCTCTTCGGTAATGCCGTCCATATAACCCTCCTGCTGTTGTTCGTCTTATTTTGGGCCCGAGGGCCACTTATGAATAGGTAAACCTATTTGTTCCGCGTTGCTTCATCGGGGTTTATACCGAACAACGAAGGCAAGATGAATCACCAGCCGTTGGCAACGCTCCGAAAGTCTTATGACTTCGTCTTCATAAGCTGTCCCGCCCGTTGAGTCGCGCTGACTTATTGTTGTGCACGGGCGTCCTCAAAGCGGCTAACGGTTGTTCTCGCGGTGTTGCCGGGCGGCACGCAACGCTGCAATTCTTCACCCTGTTTTTACAAAGTTTATGTTTCCCATCGGCTGACGGTTTTTCACAATCGAAGCTTGAGCAGTACAAGACGGTTGCCCCGCCGACGCCGCCAATGGCGCGGCTCAGACCGCACGCCGCGCCGTCCGGCGAAGGCCGGGAAGGCCCGGAACGATACTTAACTATTAGCTTATTAAAGCGGCATCAGTAAAAGGTTTTGACTACCGGAAGTGGTTAACAAAAGTGCACCAAACGTTGCAGTTGGTGGTGTTTAGTACGATTTCGGTAGCCCATACTTCGCCGCCCTGATGTGAACGCCTGTACCGGGGCGAATTCGATAATAAAGTGCCGTTGCTCCCGACGGCCTAACGGAGATGTCCAGCATGAAAAACAACAAGATCGTCCAGGGCGCGGCCCTGGCGCTTGTCATGGGAACCGCCGGCAACGCCTTCGCGAGCATGGGGAACATCGGCACCACCTATGGTGTGCTGCCCACCGACGTGGCCTCCGCGCAGGCGCTGTCCATGTTCAACACCAAGGTCTCCTCGGTGTATTACAACCCGGCCTACCTGGCCAAGGACCCGCGGGGTGAGCTCACCATGGGTCTGTTGCACGCCGAGCACGAACTGCGCGTGGACAGCCTGGGCGGCGCGGCGGCACCGATCCGGCGCGGCGACGTGCTACAGGATTCCCCTTCCCAGCACACCCTGATCGGCCTTAAGTCGAACCTCTCCAACCTCACCCGCTTCAACCATCCGCTCTACCTGGGCGTGATGATCGGCATCGAAAAATACGGCGAGGAGATGCTCGCCTTCGAATCGGAAACGTCCCGGGAGGGCCAGTTCTTCGAGTACGGTCGCCAGCCTCTGTTTCTGAGCCTGGGCGGTGCTACCCAGCTGTGGCGGGGCATCGACGTGGGCGCCTCCGCGCGTATCACCCTGCAGTCCGACGCGGAGCTGCGTGCCTACACCAACCTGGCCGGCGAAACCGAATACGAAAAACTGGATGTCTCCGCCAAACCGGAAATCCGGCCCACCCTGAGTGTCACCATGGACCTGGGCGAGACCTTCTGTCCTGACGGCGAGTGCTGGTACGACGGCTTCGAGACCGCGTTCGCGTTCCGTGGCTACTCCAACACCAACACCACCGTGGACGCCAACACCGTGATCCCCGGCGTCATCGACGAACCGGGCCTGTCCCTGGCGGTGACCACCCTGGATTCCTACCAGCCCAATATCTATTCCGCCGGCGTGCTCTACGACACCGGCCGCCTGCGCGTGGGCGCCAGCGTGGAAATGCAGCAGTGGTCCGATCTCGCCGACGAGTTCGACGGTGACACCATCAAGGACCAGGCGGTGGCCAACGACGATGGCGTCGGCATCCTGGAATTCCAGGACATCGTCATCCCGCGCGTCGGCGCCGAATACCAGATCAACAAGAATTTCGCGGTCACCGGCGGTGTCGCCTACAGCGAGTCGCCGCTGAAATCCAACGCCTCCCTGAATGTGAACTACCTGGACACCGACAAATGGATCGTCGGCCTGGGGCTGACCGCCAAGTACGAACGCACCCGTTTCTTCTCCTTCCCGGTGCGCTTCGACATCGCCTATCAATACCAGAAGCTGGAGCCGCGTAAGTTCGATCTCTACGACACCCGCTCCTCCAGCTACCCTCAGCCCTATGAAACCGTGGAAGCGGACGGTGATGTGAACGTCATCACCGGCGCCGTGACCCTGAAATTCTGAGGAGGCGGGACATGATCACAAAAAAACTCCTGCTCGCCGGCATGGCACTGACACTGGCAGCCTGCGGCGGCGGTGGCGGCAGCGAACAGAGCGTGGACTTCGACACCTGGGTGGAAGCCGAGGTGTTCTACACCTACCCCTATGAAGGGCAACGGGACGTGGCGCCCCGCGCCCCGGTGGTGGTGCGCTTCTCCGAGCCGGTGGAAGTGGACGCCGGCAACTTTACCCTGGAAGGCCCGGACGGGCCGGTATCGTTCAGCGTGGCCAGCGTCGACGGCGGGCTCAGCGCCGTGCTCACCCCGGATCAGCCGCTGGCGCTGAAGAGCGACTACACGCTGACGCTTAACGACATCCGCACCGACAACGGCGAGCCCTCGCTGCCCGGTGACGCACTCAACTTCACCACCCGCCCGGCCCTGCAGGGCCCGTTCGAGTTGCGCAGCAGCGAGGACAGCTTCGAGGTGGTGAGCGTTAACCCGGACGACGCCGAGGTACCTTTCCTGGACTTCTCCTCGGTGAACCTGCGGCTCTCGCAACCGGTGGACCCGGACTCGCTGGTATACGGCCAGACCATTTCCCTGACCCAGAATGGTGAGGTGATTCCCGCCACGCTGCTGGTGGATGGCCGCTACATCACCATCGACCCCACACCACAAAGCGAAGGTGGCGAGGACCAGGTGGAGCCGGTTCAGGCCGGCACTACCCTGACCCTGACGCTGACCAACCAGGTCCGCAACATCAAAGGCCAGGCGCTGCCCGCCTACACCCGGGAGTTCATGCCCCGGGACACCACGCCGCGTTCCATGCTGGCCCAGAAGGCCGACCCGGCGGACACTCAGCTGGGTTGCCTGGACGATGGCGTGCGCACCTCGCCGATCACCGGCGACGCCATCAACTGCGTGCCCCTGGTGGCCAAGCTGCTGGGTGACAACACCGTCTCCAAACAGCAGGGCGATGTGTACGCGGAGCTGGCGTTCGCGCCCAATTTCCCGGACAAGACGCCGCTGCGCATCCCGCGCGGCTCACTGCTCAGCGGCGACCCGCTGGACGTGAACATCGGTGGCGCGGTGCCCGCCGGTTTTGATTCCGGCGATGTCACCGTCACCTTCCTGTCCGATGCCAACGGTTACCTGCTGCCGAATCCCTATTCCGATGACGCCGGCGCGCCCAAGCAACTGCGCCTGACCATGGACGTGGCCTTCGACACCAAGACCCAGAAGGCCAACGGCGCCTTCAACCAGAACCTGCTGCAAGTGGAACTGGTGGGCTATGCCTTCACCGACCTGGAAAAAGGCAGCCTGGTGGTGGACGCCGTGGGCATGGTCGAGCCGCGCGTGCTGGGCGTCGAGAACGCCTACGGCATGCTCAGCTTCCACATGGAATCCTACCCGGACCAGGAAAGCGCGCCGGAGCAGCCGCGTAACCTGGATGCGCCGCAGATCGCCACCTGGATGCCCGGTGACGAGCTCGGTAAGCAGCGCCCCGGCGACCCCATCATCCTGACCTTTGATGAACCGCTGGACCCGATGTCCGTGGCGCCGGGTACCGACCTCACGCTCACCGCCGGCGGCGTGGCGGTGCCGTTCGATTATTACCTGGATGGCGTTTCCATCGTCATCAAGCCGGAGCAGCCGCTGGCCTACGGCACCAGCTATGAAATCGGCGTCACCGACGGCATCACCGACACCGCCGGCAATCCGACTCAGCCGTTCACCCGCACCTTCACCATGCCGACCTATGAAGGCAGCGGCCACCCGGCCATCGCCACCACCACCTACCCGGGCTTCCCCTGCGCGGCGGACAAAACCACCTGGGACATCGCCGCCGGCGACCACGGCCAGTGCCGGGGCGGCGAGGGCGACGACGATCACATGCCGGTGATGCCCATGCCCGGCCAGCGGCCCATCGTGGTGCAGTTCTCCCAGACCATGCTGGAAGAGAGCATCCAGGTGGGTGAAACCTGCGACACCGGCAGCTTCCGCGTGGAGAAAATCGCCGAGCCCGGCCAGGCCCCCCAGGGCACCGTGGACGGCAACAGCCGCACCCAGTACACCTGCCTGGACACCGTGCCCGGTGAGCTGGAATACGCCGGTCGCAAGATCACCTTCACCCCGGACCAGCCCTGGGAAGACGGCGCCACCTACCGCTACGTGCTGATGTCCGAGAACCAGGACTTCAGCGTCGACGACTGCACCAGCGGCGCGGCCATCTGCACCGAGGACAACGGCCCCCTGCAAACCGCCGTGCTGGAAGCCCCGGACGACGACATGGGCGGGCCCAACCTGGAGCTTTACTTCACCGGTGCCCCGGCGGACAACAACGTCTTCCAGGAACTGCGCAACCTGCCGGTGAACGACACCAACCACGACTTCGTGCACCAGGACAGCGAGCCCCAGGCCCAGGAAAGCCCGGCCGGCTCCGGCGAATTTCCGCCGCCAGCGAACAGCACCGAACTGTTCGTGAAGGACACCGGCGGGCTGCTGCTACAGGCGCGGGTCGGTTGCGACTACAGCGATGACGATTGCCCGGCGGACAAGTTCATCCACGTCACCGCCGACCTGGACGTGCAGGTGCTCGGCTACGACGCGGACGAGGACGCGGTGAAGGTGAACATCTACCCGACGCTGCTCAAGACCTCCACCGTGGACGTCTACGCGCAGATCCTGCTGGCGATTATCCCGATCAAGGAAACCATCGCCACGGGGCCGCAGATCATGCGTATCCGCTATGAGGACGACGGCAACGGCAACCGCACCCAGCCGGTCACGGGCTGGATTCGCGAAACCCCGGACGGTCCGATTTTCGAGACCAACCTGGACATTTACCTGTCGGCGCCGTACCTGCAGCCCACGGCCGCCGGCTTGCCGCTCTCCCACGACCTCTACAGCTATCCGCTGAGCCTGCATCTGGTCGGTGACGTCACCTTCCTGGAAGACGGCCGCCTGCAGATCGAGCAACGCAATCAGGTCGAGCAGGACGTGGAAGTGGGCATCAGCCTGGACGACGCCGGTGTGCTGCGGGCCGCCAGCATGACCCTCGGCATCCCCGAAGGCGGGGTGTTCCTCAACTACGTCTCCGCGCCGATCAAGAACTGATCGGCCCGGCATCGCGGCTGAAGCCGCTCCTACAACCCCGTAGGAGCGGCTTCAGCCGCGATCATCGCCGGCACCACGCCAACCCACCGTAGGAACCGCTTCAGCCGCGACCACTCAGCGCCGCTTCAGGCTCCATCCCCATCCGGCCAGCAGTATCACGGTCAGCGCCACCCACCCCAGCACCACCGCCATCACACCGCTTTGCAACGGCGGAAAACCACCATACTCAAGACGCACCTGGTGGATCGCCAGCGGCACCGACGCCACCACCACCAGCAACGACACCACCACCGCCGCCCCGGTACCCCGCCAGCGGTGCTTTTCCCGGGCCCGCTCGGAGCGCGCCAGGCGACGCGCATGCATCCAGGTGCCGGTGAGAATCAAACCGCACAGCAGCAGCCCGAACACAAACCACAGCAGCTTCACCGGCAGCCCGGCGAAGTCGCCGAAGTGCAGCGGGTCGGCGGTCTCCGACCAGCGCCAGTAGGCGGGCAGATCGCCGGCGTTCTGGCTGTACAGCGGCGCGCCGCTGCGCGCGTCCAGATAGATCAGGTTGGCGCGCGGCCGCACCAGCAGGTCATCGGCCTCGCCCTCGGCGTAGAAACGGTCCGGCCCGGGGATCACCGTGGTCAGGCGCAGAGCCGGGCGCAGTGCCCGTGCCCGGTCCACCAGCGCCGCCACCGACAGCGGCGGCCGTGACGGATCGCTGTCGGGTTCGGCAATACGGTGGGCCGCCATTGCCGTGGGCCCGGCGTAGGCGAACAGACCGTCGCCCATATCCAGGCGCGCCCGCTCCACGCCGTACCACAGGCCGGTGACGCCGATGATCAGCACGAACCACAGGCTCCACAGCCCCACGAATTTGTGCAGCTCGCTCCACAGGCCCGGCCCGCGCCGCCAGCGCAACGAAAAGAAGCGCCGCCACCAGCGCCGGTAGAACAGCAGCCCGGCCACCAGCGACACCAGCAGCGTCACCGCCAGCGCCGCCACCAGATAGGTGCCCCATTGCGTGGGAATATAGAAGCTGCGGTGAAACTCCCGGAAGAAGCGCTGCACCGTGAACGGGCTCGCCTCGCCCTGCACCTGGCCGGTGGCCGGCGTGATGAACAGCAGGCGCCGTTTGCCATCGGGCCGCTGGATCATCGCTTGGGCGGCGCCGTGGTCATTGAGCGGCGCGCGCAACCCCAGCAGCCGGGTGTCCGGGGCGTAGGCGTGCACGCCGGCCTCCCAGGCCGCCCAGTTGTCGGGACCCGGCGCCGCCTGCGCCCGGGCGGCGGGCGTGGCCAGCCAGTCCAGTTCATGGGCGATCACCGCGAAGGTGCCGCTCCAGCACAGTATGAATAGCAGTAAACCGGTGATCACGCCGGTGAAGCTGTGCACCCGGAATGCTGTTCGCGCCAGGGAAGCCACCGATCAGAATTCCAGTTTGACCCCGCCGAACACGGTGCGCGGGTTGCCCACCGAGATCCGGTAGGAGCCGCCGGAGGCACTGTAGTATTCCTCGTCGGCGAGGTTCTTCACGCCCACATCAAAGCGCAGCCGTTCCCGCTGGCTGAGCGGCAGGTAATACCAGGCGCCCACATCCAGCACCGTGTAGCCGTCCATCTCGAAGCTGCCGGCGCTGTCGCCATAGCGATCGCCGGCGTAGGAGACGCCGCCGCCCAGGCCTAGCCCCCGCAGCGGCCGCGCGGCGGTCTGGAATTCGTAGCTGGCCCACAGGCTGGCGGTGGTGGTGGGCACATTGGCCGGGCGGTTGCCGTCATCGTCGTCATTGGTGACCTGCTCGGCGTCCACCACGCCCACGGCGGCGCGCAGGTTGAAGCCGTCCACCGGGTTGGACACCAGCGAGACCTCCGCGCCCTGGGAGGTCTGGCCGCCGTTCAGCACCGGCTCGCCATTCTCGAACTGCACCACGTTGTCTTCTTCCAGATCGAACAGCGACACGGTCAGGAAGTGGCGGTCATCGAGCAGGTGCCACTTGGCGCCCACTTCGTACTGGCGGCCTTCCCGAGGGTCCGCCTCGGCCACCCGGGTCTGGCCGATAAAGATGCTCTGCGGCTCGAAGGTGTCCGCGTAATTGAAGTACAGATTGAGATCCCGGGTCACCGACCACATCAGCCCCAGCCCCTTGGTGAGCTTGTTCTGGTCGCCGGATCGGGCGTCGGTGACGCCGCCGGCGAGCAGATCACGGCGGTGGAAGTCGGTTTCGAACACCTCGTAACGCAGCCCCAGGGTGGCGGTGAGCGAGGGCAGCAGGGCCACATCCGCCAGCGCGAACACGCCTTGGGATTGCACCTCGGTATCGAAATAGAGGCCGTTTTGCGGGGTGCCGATGTCGTTGACCAGATCGAAGGCATCGGGATCGTTCACCGTGCCCCCGGTTTGCAGCGCACCGGTGTAGTTCTCCCACTCATGGGTTTCGCGGCGGTATTCCACCCCGGCGGCCAGGTCCACCGGCAGGGTGGTGGGCAGCGAGCCGATCAACTGCGAGCGCAGAAACACGGAACGCCGCTCCCGGTTCTCGTTGCTGCCCATGCGCCGGGTCAGCACCCCGCTGTCGGACACGTTGACCACCTCGGCGCGCACATCGTCACCGCCCTCGCGGGAATAAAACAGGGTACTGTCCAGATCCCAGCCGCTGCCACCCAGCGGCAGCAGGTTGTCGATCTGCACCAGCTGGTAGTGCTCGTCACGCTCGTTTTTCACGTTGCCGTCGTAGCGGGCGTCCCGGTCCACGTCGGCCACCCGCCGGCGGTCGCCACCGACCGGCACCGTCACCAGGCCCCGGTCGATCTCGCGCTGGTCCTCGGAATACTCATGGTTCACCGACAGGCGGAAGCCGGACGGCGTTTGCCACAGCAACGAGGACGACAGGAATTTGCGGTCCACATTGGTATCTCGGAAGGTCTCGCTGTCTTCCAGTGAGCCGGTAACGCGGTAGGCAAAGGTGTCGCTGCCGGCCACCGGGCCGGTGGTGTCGGCGGTGAAGCGGCGCTGGCCGTGCTCGTCGAAGGCGGTGGAGAGCGAACCCTGACGCTGGAACGAGGGCTGCTTGGTCTGGATGTTGATCAGCCCGCTGGGCGCCATGCGGCCGATGTCCGCCACCGGGCCCTTGAGAATCTGGATGCTGTCCACGGTGGCCGGGTCGATGCGGCTGTCGGTGACGAACGGCACGCCGTTGCGGTAGAAGTTGTCGTTGCGCGCGAAACCGCGCACCACGGCGTGCTCCCGGGTGCCGCCGTAGCCGTCGCTGACGGTCACGTTGGGGGCCAGGCGGAACACCTCGGCCAGCTCCCGGGACTGCTGGTCCAGCAGCAACTGCTCGGGAATCACGTCCAGGCTGCGCGGCACGTCCGCCACGTCCTTGGGCAGACGCAGGGCGCTGTCCGCGTAGCGGCTTTCGTAGCGGCTCTGGGCGGTGCCGGTCACCGCCACCGGCGCCAGGGTGTGGCCCTCGCCCACGGGCTCCAGGGTGAGCCCGCCGTCGTCGGTGAGCCGGTAGCGCAGGCCGCTGCCTTCAAGCAGTTGCTCCAGGCCCGCCGGCACCGTGTAGCGGCCGCGCAGGCCGGGGCTTTGCTTGCCGCGCGTCAATTCACCGTCGGCGGACAGCAGCAGCCCGGCCTCGCCGGCGAAGCGGGACAATACCGTGCTCAGCGGCCCCGGCTCGATGGCGTAATCACGGGCCTGGGTTTGCGCGGCGACGGTGGCGGCGGTCTGCGCCTGCAACGGCGAGGCAAGCAACAAGGCTCCCAGCAGGGGCCAGGAGCGGGACAATGGACGTAACGCCATGGGGCGATCCTTTTTTCCGGATTCGTATGAAAGGGTTCAAGGACCCAGCCCCGTGAAACCCAAAAAGGGGAACCACAGCACCAATATTGATCCGTAGGAGCGACCGGGCGGCGTACCGCTTCAGTTGCGATCCCCCGCTATCCAGCCATCAACCGGCCCGGGACACCGACACCCACCAGGGCGTCAGAAAGGTCACATCCACCGGCAGCGCCTCGGGCAGGGAGCGCAGCACCCGGCCGGTGTCCGCCAGGGGGAAGCTGCCCACCAGGCGCAGCCCGGCGGCGTCCGGGTCGCAATGAATGACGCCGCGCCGGTAGCGGGACAGTTCCTCCAGAAATTCCCCCAGGGGCCGATCGTCGGCGACCAGCATGCCGCGCTCCCAGCCGGCGCCGCCGTGGCCGGCCAGCGGCGTGGCCGCCGCGCAATGCCGGGCGTCGAAGTGGCGTTGCTGGCCGGCGGCCACCACGGCACCGCGCCCCGGCGCGTCGGCGGGGGCCAGGGCCACCCGACCGGACCACACCGCCACCCGGGTGCCGGTGTCGGTGAGGCGCACGCCGAAACGGGTGCCCAGGGGACGTGCCGCCCCGGCGGCGGTGAGTACCGTGAACGGGCGCGGGTCGGCGGCGGTTTCGATCAGCACCTCCCCGGCCAGCAGGCGCAGGCGGCGGTGGTCGGCGCTGTAATCCAGGTCCACGGCGGTGTCCGTGTTGAGCCAAAGGCGGCCGCCATCCGGCAGGGGCTGCTCGCGGATCTCGCCCACGGTGGTGCGCAGATCCGCCCGCCAGAGCGGCGCCCGGGACCAGGCCAGGCCACCGCTGGCGGCGAGCACCGCCAGCCCGGCGCCGCCCTTGAGAAAGCGGCGCCGGCTCCGGCCCGCCGCCGACAATGCACGGCGGGCGGGCGCGGCGGGCAGGGTGCCCAGGCGCCGGTCCAGATCCGCCAGACGCCGCCAGGCGCGCCGGTGGCTCTCGCTGGCCGCCAACCAGGCCCGCCAGCGCTGGCGCTCGGCCTCGGACACCGGCTCGTCGCCGAGGGTGGCGAACCACTCCGCCGCCTCGGCCAGTACCTCGTCGGGCAGGGCCGGGTCGCTCCCGCTCACCGCCCGTCGCCCCGGTTGTCCAGGCGCAGATACTGCAGCGTGGCCCGGGCCATGTACTTCTTCACCATACGCTCGGAGATGCCCAGCCGCTCGCCGATCTCGGCATAGCGCAAACGATCAAGCCGCGACATCAGAAATACCCGCCGGGCCTTGTCCGGCAAAGAGACCAGGAAGGCGTCCACCTCATAGAGGGTTTCCATCACCAGGTGGTGCTCCTCGGGGGACGGCGCCAGCGCTTCCGGCCGCTGGCGCAGTGCCTCCAGGTAAGCCTGTTCGATATCCCGGCGGCGCCAATGGTTGGCCAGCAAGCCCCGGGCAATGCGCCCCAGATAGGCGCGCGGGTGGGTCAGCCCCAACGGATCCTGATCGCGGCTGAGCAGCCGCAGAAAGGTATCCTGGGCCAGGTCGGCGGCGGTTTCGCTGCAACCGGAACGGCTGCGCAACAGATTGTGCAACCAGCGGTGATGGTCCCGGTAAAGGGCATCCAAGGCATCCCGTTGGCGGGATTGGGCGGACCGCATGGCGTCACGCTCCCGGAGCAGGAAAATAAAGGGCGAACTGTGGCGGCGGGCAGTATAAACGAGAACTATTCGCGAATGAACGCCGGCGCAAGAACAAGCAGGAAACCCGCCGGCGGAGGCGACCGCCCGGTCAGTCCCCGCCTAGGCGCCGTGGCCCGCGTCCGTTATCCTTCACCCCTGACAATCAATGGGTCGGATTCGGCGCCCCGCCGCCCCGGCCCACGGACCTGGAGCCCGCATTCCCATGGGTCATCGCACACCCCTTTATGACGCCCATCTCGCCGCCGGTGCCAAGATGGTGGACTTCGGCGGCTGGGACATGCCCATCCACTATGGCTCCCAGCTCGAAGAGCACCACACCGTGCGCCAGAGCGCCGGTATGTTCGATGTCTCCCACATGACCGTGGTGGATGTGGCCGGCAACGACAGCCGCGCCTACCTGCGCCACCTGCTCGCCAACGACATCGACAAGGTGGGCGAGGGCCGTGCCCTCTACACCTGCATGCTCAACGAGCGCGGCGGCGTGGTGGACGACCTGATCGTCTATAAAGGCGCCGACCAGTTCCGTCTGGTGGTCAACTGCGCCACCCGCGACAAGGACCTGGACTGGATGGAAGGCCAGGCCGGCGGCTACGCCGTGGACATCCGCGAACGCCCGGACCTGGCCATGATCGCCGTGCAGGGCCCCGAGGCCCGCGCCATCCTCGAACAGCAGCTCTGCGACGCCGCCGGCAAGGCGGTCCGCGAGATGCCGTTCTTCGGCTTCGAGACCGTCGGCGAATGGCTGATCGCCCGCACCGGCTACACCGGCGAGGACGGCGCCGAGATCATCCTGCCCGGCGGCAAGGCCCCGGAGCTCTGGCAGCGCCTGCTCGACGCCGGCGTGCGGCCCATCGGCCTGGGCGCCCGCGACACCTTGCGCCTGGAAGCCGGCCTCAACCTCTACGGCAACGACATGGACGACGACATCACCCCGTGGGAAGCCAACCTGGGCTGGACCGTCGCCCTGGACGACGCCGAGCGGGACTTCGTCGGCCGCCGCGCCCTGGAACGGCACAAAGAACGGGACCATCCGGTCATGCGCGGCCTGGTGCTCCAGGACAAAGGCGTGCTGCGCCCCCACCAGACCGTGCACACGCACTCTGAAAATGGGGAGGGCAAAGGCGAGACCACCAGCGGCACCTTCTCGCCGACCCTGGGCCAGGCCATCGCCCTGGCGCGCCTGCCCGCCGGCACCACCGGCACCGTGGAGGTGGAGATACGCAACAAGCGATTGGTGGCTCAAGTGGTAAAGCCGCCGTTTGTGAAAAAAGGCCAGAGTTCTTATAAACCCGTGTGAACACGCTGGCACGCTACACGCTTGCACGCACCACGCTTTTGGGCGTGCCAGCGTGAAGCGTGCCAGCGCGCAAGCGTCTTTAAAGGAGAAAACAATGAGCGAGATTCCTGCCGAACTGCGCTACCGCGACAGCCACGAATGGGTCCGCGTCGAGGACGACGTGGCCGTGGTCGGCATCACCGACCATGCCCAGGACGCCATGGGCGATCTGGTGTTCGTGGAAATGCCCGAAGTGGGCGTGGTGTTCGCCGCCGGCGACGAAGCCGGCGTGGTCGAATCCGTGAAAGCCGCCTCCGACATCTACGCCCCGGTCTCCGGCGAAGTCATCGCCATCAACGAGGCCCTGGAAGACGAGCCCGAGCTGGTCAACAACGAACCCTACGCCGGCGGCTGGCTGTTCAAGATCAAAATGGCCGACAGCGGCGAGCTGAAAGAAATGCTCACCGCCGACCAGTACCAGGAACAGATCGACAGCGAATAGACGCGGCTTGGGCCGCGTCGCCTGACGCTGGACGCCTGACGCCGGACGCAAACACCGCCGTCCTGAGCGTCTTGCGTCCGGCGTCAAGCGTCCGGCCCGTCGTTAACCGTCGTGACCATTCCGTTGACCACCTAACCATCCGGTAACGCCTCCCATGCCCTACATCCCCCATACCGAAGACGACGTCCAAGCCATGCTGGCGGCCATCGGCGCCGACAGCATCGAACAGCTCTTCGATGAAATCCCCGCCCACCTGAAAGCCGGCCACGCCCTCGACGCCCTGCCCGAAGGGCGCGGCGAGATGGAAGTGACCCGCCTGATGGCGGAGCGCGCCGAACAGGACCGCTTCGCCCTCAGCTTTATCGGCGGCGGCGCCTACGCGCACCACATCCCGGCGGCGGTATGGGAAATCGCGACGCGGGGCGAGTACTACACCGCCTACACGCCGTACCAGGCGGAAGCCAGCCAGGGCACCCTGCAGGTGATCTACGAATACCAGACCCTGATCGCCCGCCTCACCGGCATGGACGTCTCCAACGCCTCGGTCTACGACGGCGCCTCCGGCCTGGCCGAAGCGGTACTCATGAGCCTGCGCGCCAACCGCAAATCGAAAAGCCGCAAGGTGCTGGTGCCGGAGGCGCTTAACCCGCGCTACCGCAGCGCCTGCGAGGCCATCGTCCGCAACCAGGACGTGGAGCTGGTGTCCGTGCCGTTCTGCAACGACGCCGGCCAGACCTTGGTGGACGGTCTGAAAGAACATGAAGGCCAGGACTTTGCCGCCCTGGTGATCAGCCAGCCCAACTACTTCGGCAGCCTGGAAGACGTGGACGCCCTCACCGACTGGGCCCACGCCAACGGCCTGCTGGTGATCGCCGTGGTCAACCCGACGTCCCTGGCGCTGCTCACGCCCCCGGGCGAATGGGGCGCGGAAGGCGAGGGCGCCGACATCGTGGTCGGCGAAGGCCAGCCCCTGGGCATCCCGCTCAGCTCCGGCGGTCCCTACTTCGGCTTCATGGCCTGCACCCAGAAACACGTGCGCCAAATGCCCGGCCGCATCATCGGCCGCACCATCGACCTGGAAGGCAAGCAAGGCTTCACCCTCACCCTGCAAGCCCGCGAGCAGCACATCCGCCGCTCCAAGGCCACCAGTAACATCTGCACCAACCAGGGCCTGGCCATGACCGCCGCCACCATCTACACCTCGCTGCTCGGCCCCGACGGCCTCGCCAGCGTCGCCGGCCACTGCCACGCCAACACCCAGAAGCTGGCCGACAAACTCTGCGCCCTCGACGGCGTCGAACGCGCCTTCACCGCCCCGGTGTTCCACGAAGTGGCCCTCACGCTGCCGCAAGACGCCGACAGCGTGCTCGCCCGTCTTGCTGAGAAAGACATCCTCGGCGGCCTCAGCCTCGCCAAGGACTTCAAGATGAAGAACGCGATCCTGGTGAACGCCACGGAAGTCCACACCGAAGGCGACCTTGATCTGTTTGTGGCCGCGATGAAGGAGGTTTTGGCATGAGCAACGAAACCACGCTGATCTTCCAACACTCCCGTCCCGGCCGCAGCGCCACCGCGCAAGCGCCCAAGCCCGTGAGTGAAGACCAACTCGCCGCCATCCCCGCGCACCTGCGCCGCAAGCAAAAACCCGGCCTGCCGGAAGTGGGCGAGCTGGAAGTGGTGCGCCACTACACCAACCTGTCGACCAAGAACTTCGCCATCGACAAGCAGTTCTACCCGCTCGGCTCCTGCACCATGAAATACAACCCGCGCGGCGCCAACCGCGCGGCCATGCTGCCCGGCTTCCTCAACCGGCACCCGCTCGCCCCGGCCACCCACAGCCAGGGCTACCTCGCGTGCCTGTACGAACTGCAGGACTTCCTCAAGGAAGTCACCGGCATGAAAGGCGTGTCACTGGCCCCCATGGCCGGCGCCCAGGGTGAATTCGCCGGCGTCGCCATGATCCGCGCCTACCACGAAGCCCGCAACGACGACGCCCGCACCGAAATCCTCATCCCCGAAGCCGCCCACGGCACCAACCCGGCCACCGCCACCATGTGCGGCTACAAAGTCCGCGAAGTCCCCGTCAACAAAGACGGCGACGTGGACCTGGAAGCCCTCAAGGAAGCCTGCGGCCCGCAAACCGCCGGCCTGATGATGACCAACCCGTCCACCTGCGGCGTCTTTGAACGGCAAATCGAAGCCATCAGCAAAGCCGTCCACGACGCCGGCGGCCTGCTCTACTACGACGGCGCCAACCTCAACGCCATCCTCGGAAAAGTGCGCCCCGGCGACATGGGCTTCGACGTCATCCACATGAACCTGCACAAAACCTTCGCCACCCCCCACGGCGGCGGCGGCCCCGGCGCCGGCCCGGTCGGTGTCTCCCAACGCCTGCTCGACTACCTGCCCACCCCCATGGCCGGGCAGGACGAAGAATCTGGCGACTACCACTGGATCGACACCGACACCCTGCCCACCAGCATCGGCCACCTCAGCGCCTTCATGGGCAACGCCGGCGTCCTCCTGCGCGCCTACTTCTACGCCATGGTGCTCGGCCGCGAAGGCATGATCCGCGTCGGCGAATACTCTACCCTCGCCGCCAACTACCTGCTCAAACGCCTCGAAGCCATCGGCTGCCAGCCCGCCTACCCGGACCGCCGCGCCAGCCACGAATTCATCCTCACCTTCGCCAAACTGGCCAAGGACCAACACGTCACCGCCCTCGACATCGCCAAGCGACTGCTCGACTACAACCAGCACGCCCCCACCATCTACTTCCCGCTGCTGGTGCCCGAATGCTTCCTCATCGAGCCCACCGAAACCGAAACCAAGGAAGCCATGGACGACTTCGTCGACGCCATGGAGCAGATCCTCAACGAAGCCAACACCGACCCCGAGACCGTCACCCAGGCGCCGTTCACCCAGCCCGTGCGCCGGCTGGACGATGTGAAGGCGGCGAAGGAGTTGGATTTGGTTTGGGGTGAGTGATGGTGGGGTTTTAAGGGTTAGTTAGTCGTTACTACTTGAAGGGGCCTTTTCTGGCCCCTTTTTTGTGTTTGCGCGGCAGGCTATCGAGTGTGGCTCAGGAGTTTGCGCCGCGCTGGCTGTGGACGTATAACAATAAGCCGCCAAACGTGGCCGAGAGCAATCAAACCCAAAAAAGTTAGCTTTGTAGGCTACTTTACTTCTGAATACCATAAAAAAATTAGGCGCCGCCCTATAAAAGGTAGCCAAATATGGATGTTAACTTAAGGATTACCGACAAGACGAAGCAATCTTTTACGCTAAAGACCTCGGAGGAGGTGCGCTCATTTCTGGAAGCTGAGCGTCGATTCTGGAACGAAAAAAAAGAAGAGCTCGGTAATAAGCTCGACAAAGCACTGACATCAGTTCCGGAGCAGATCTCGTCTTTCCTGGAAAAGATGAATTCCTTAGAAAAAGCAGAGCTCGCAGAGCCCGGGAAGTACAATATCACCCAGCTCAAGCAGGTATTTGAGAGAGAAAAAGATGCGTTTAAAGGCTGGATGATAAAAAACTGGGTGTACAGAGGTGGCGCTTTTGTCGAGGCAATGCTGGCCGCCTACAAGTATTCCCAGGCGTCAGGGAATGCGTTTCGTGATTCAATGATTAGTGATCAAGCTCAAACGGTAGGGAATCCGCCGAGCTTTGATTCCTTCACCGGCGTTCTGATGGCCTACGAATATCGCCTACAAGACCGATCACATCTGGTAAAGCGCCGTAAAGCAGAGAAGAAGTCGTTTGAGACGCTAAGAAAAGATCTCGAAGAAGAACGCAACAAACTAGTAGTGGAAATAGCGGAATTTCGCAATGAGATTGACAGCTGGCGAAGCGGAACAGAGAGTAGCTTTAAAGAGTGGTTCGACCGGATGCAGAAGCAGACTGCCGATTGGTTCACTCATTACAGAGAAGATTCTATAAAGTCTGTAGCAGCGCATTCGGAGCTATTTAAAAGCATGGCTGACTATGCTGTCGAGCGTAACAAGGAGCTGGAGGCGCTGTATCGGGAAAAGCTTCGACTGGAAGCTCCTGCTAAGTATTGGGCGGACCGGGCCGGTGCCCTCGGACGCCAAGGTAAAGGCTGGGCCAGGTTGCTAATACTTTTTTCTCTGCTGCTATCCGTCGCCGCAGGTGCTTTTTTCTGGGAATGGCTAACGAATAAATCCGAAATTCCATTCGGCCTGCACAGTTTGCAAGGCGTCGCTCTGTTCGGGGCCTCCGCTGCGGCAGCCGTTTTCCTGGTCCGCGTCCTCTCCAGATTGACATTCAGCTCCTATCATCTACAGCGTGACGCAGAGGAAAGAGAGCAGCTCTCCCACCTTTATCTGTCCTTAATCAACGAAGGGGCTCTGGATACTAAGTCCAGAGACATCGTTCTCCAGGCTCTTTTCAGCCGCTCAGATTCTGGTCTGCTCGGCGGTGACCATGGGCCCACGATGCCCAGCCCCGCAGATGTCATTGCGGGTGTCTCCAGGGTAAAAAATTGATATTTTTCAGTAAGTTAAATGCCAGCCGCCTCATGCAAGGTTGTCAACTTAAGGTTGACAACCTGTCGTTGATATCGCACCATGTCAAGCACGACTCCCCCCTCGCAGGGTCATTAAGTTGGCTGCTGCTTGGGGCGGGAAAACCGCCTTCTGGGCGGTTTTCTCATTTCTGGGGCACCGAATTTTACCGGAGCCCCGCTGCATGAAAACCATTATCTATGTAGACGGCTACAACCTATTCTACGGCTGCCTAAAACATAGCAAGGATAAATGGCTGGACATTCAGAAGCTGTTATTCGAGCGCATTGTTCGCGTCCAAGACCCCGGCTCCGAGCTTGTTTGCATCAAATATTTTACTGCTAGTATCCGGGCCAAAATTGCCACGCACGGGCAAGACGCCGTGACTGCCCAGCAGTCATACCATCGAGCTTTGGAAGCGCTGTACCCTTCCACAGTGGAAATCATCAAAGGTTATTACAGTCTGGAAAAGGCTCGCCTGCTTGAATATAGGCAGCCACCTGATAAGTCCCGCCGAGTCGCTGTATGGCGTCTTGAGGAAAAGGAAACGGACGTCAATATGGCTTTGGAAGCCTATCGTGACGGCCTCAAAGCTGGCGTTGATCAGCTGGTGTTTGTTTCGAATGACACAGACTTGGCTCCCGTTGTGAAAGCCCTGAAAGAGGACCTCGGCGGACGGCTCCAATTGGGTGTTATTTTTCCTATCAGGGACCCAAAGTCATTCAATGGGCATCGCCCGGGAAATAAGAGCCTCAGCAAGTTTGCAGACTGGACTCGGCATCACATTACCGATGTTGAGCTTTCGCAATCACACCTTCCCGACCAGATACCGACAAGAAAGAAGCCAATCAAGAAGCCGGATTACTGGTAGATCACCCAGTTTGCCAAGCTGCCCATCCGGACCGCCGCACCAGCTACGAATTCATCCTCACCTTCGCCAAACTGGCCAAGGACCAACACGTCACCGCCCTCGACATCGCCAAGCGCCTGCTCGACTACAATCAGCACGCCCCCACCATCTACTTCCTGCTGCTGGTGCCCCAGTGCTTCCTCATTGAGCCCACCGAAACCAAGAAAGTTATGGGCGACTTCGTTGCCGCCATGGCCAAGATCCCGGAAGAGGCCAACACCAACCCGGATACCGTCACCGGAGCGCCGTTCACCCAGCCCGTGCGCCGACTGGACGGTGTGAAGGCGGCGATTTGGTTTGGGGTGAGTGATGGTGGGGTTTTAAGGGTTAGTTAGTCGTTACTATTTAAAAGCGAGCTTATCTGGCCCTTTTTGTGGTTAAGCGACAAGCGAACACAAGTGTTGACTATGATGCCTGACACGTTCTAAAAAGTGGTTGCTGTTCTGTGAAGATATTCGGCACATATCACTAAAATTGGGAGGTTCGACATGGCGGTTAAGCACATATACGAAGAAGGCAAAGTCCACAAAGGGCAAAAGGGCGGAAAGACAGGATGCGGTGAAGACACGACCAAACATCCAAGTCACTGGGTGAATACCGCTGAAAAGGTGAACTGCCAGAAAAATGGGTGCAAGAACTGATGTAACTGAGCTTATGATTTTGGCACATCGTCACGAATGAGGGTGTTGTGTAAACGGAACCAGTTATGGCTAGGAATACGAGAACCACGGGTGGGAAGGCCGCTTCAAGTGCTTCAAAGACATTAACCGGTAAGGGCACAGGCTCGAAATCTAAGACTTCGTCTGGCAGCGCTTTATCGCAAAAAGGCACTCCGAATAGGCAAACCGGTACCAAGGCCGCAAAAGCGGCATCAGCAGTGCTCAGAGATGGGCGTACGTCAAAGGCGACCAAATCGGCGGCAGGCAGCGCACTTTCTCAAACTCCAAGCAAGTCTAAGCCTAAAGGCACTGGGAAAAAATAAATTGGTTACTGCTTTTGTCGGGGCAAGGCGCTGTGAGAGCCAGAATCCGGTAGTTTTGGAGGTGTTGTATGACTTCTTGGGAAGAGGCTGATCATCTTTGTCAAAATTGCAGTTGAGTCGTACCTCTGCTAGAGCTAATCTTGCCCCACTTTAATAATTCGTACCATAGCATAAGAAGCCGCTTCTTC
This sequence comes from Alloalcanivorax marinus, assembly GCF_016785095.1. Lineage (GTDB taxonomy): Bacteria > Pseudomonadota > Gammaproteobacteria > Pseudomonadales > Alcanivoracaceae > Alloalcanivorax > Alloalcanivorax marinus_A. The sequence goes on from NZ_JAEKJB010000011.1 coordinate 230,149, forward strand.
TTCCATAGGCGCGATTGAGTAATAGGCGTGAGCTTGGCTCACGCTATAGGTTATGCAGCACACGGTGCTGGGTTAAATACCTGAAAAGATAAAAAGGTGGGATAATGAAGCGGTTTTTTATAATAATGCTGTCGCTGATGGTCATGTCGGCATGTAGTAGCTCGAACAAACATTCTGATGCTTTAACCCTTGCGTATCTTGACGCAAAGATCTATCCAGGATCAGCTATTAAGTGCCAGGTCAGGTTTGTAAGTGATCAGGAAGTGGTTGGATGTAACGCGATGTCGTTAAAAGGAAACGGTAGCCTACATCTTTACCTTTACAACAACGGAACCTTCTACGCCTTGAATGGCATAGCCAGACAGATAGCTGAGGCAAATTTCCACGGTCGCCGAGATATACAGCTGGCCGACTTGCCGTTGCCAAAATCTCTGGATATCCAGGAAATTATGTCTGAATTCGAATCGCGTTTAAACGAGGCGAATTTCAGGTCCCGCGTTTCTGTTTTTTGCAATCACATCACTTGATGTAGCGCGCGCTGGCTCTACGATAGTCCTCGGCCGCCAAGGCATGATCCGCGTCGGCGAATACTCCACCCTCGCCGTCAACTACCTGCTCAAGCGCCTCGAAGCCATCGGCTGCCAGGCCGCCTACCCCGAGCGCCGCGCCAGCCACGAATTCATCCTCACCTTCGCCAAACTGGCCGAGGACCGCCACGTCACCGCGCTCGACATCGCCAAGAGCCTGCTCGACTACAACCAGCACACCCCCACCATCGGCTTCCCTCTGCTGGTGCCCGAATGCTTCCTCATCGAGCCCACCGAAACCAACGAAGCCATGGACGACTTCGTCGGCGCCATGGCCAAGCTAGTGGAAGAGGCCAAGGCCAACCCTGAGACCATCCAGAGGCGCCGGTTACCCAGCCCGTACGCCGACCGAATGAGGTCAAGACGTAGAGGGATTGGATGCAGTTTGAAGCAAGTACTATTGATGGTTTAGGGTCTATTTAGCTATTACCTCCTAGCCCCTTGGTGGCTCTTCTTTCTAGGGGCTGATCGGTAAGTATCGTTAGCCATTGAATCGATAAGAAGATAACCTTTAAAATTGTTTTTACGTAATGTCCTGAAAGGGAATCGAGATACTGGGGGTGGGCCATTAGCCGAACAGAAGAGGAAAGACTCGAGTCAAAAAGGATGTTTGATTCGTTGAGGGACGAGTTGCTAAAGAGGGATTTGTCTAACACTGAGAACTACGATAGAGCGATTTTAACGTTGTCCTCCAGCTGTTTGGCGCTATCTATTTCGGCCATTCAATTGATTGTACCGTTAGATGGTGCGCTCCATCTTTGTCTATTGAAGATTAGCTGGATATTGCTAACCATTAGTGTGCTAAGTTCCCTTTTTGCATATTTTATCGGAAATAAAGCTATAAATGCACAGATAAAAAATGCGAGAGAATATTATATAGAAGAAAATGATGGGGCCTTTGATCGCAGAAATGTATATGCAACCATGAATAGTTGGGCCAATGCAATAACTGGATTGGCGTTTTCTTTTTCGATAATATTGATTGTAACCTTCGTCATCCTCAACGTGCAGAGGTAGTGGAAATGAATGATGAAAGCAGTAAAGGAAAGAACGTGTCGGGCGGTCTGATACGTAAGAGTGCCAATGTTCCTTCAATGGAAAGAATTCCGAGAGACATAGGGAAAGCAGGAAATAGCGCTAACATTCCCACAATGGAAAAAGTACCTAAGGCTCCTAGTTCCCCGCCTAAGGAACCGGACAAAAAAGGCTAGCAGGGCAACTATTCTCCGGTCTTTGGGGAATAGCACAATGAACTGAAGTTGTCTTCTACGTGCCTGCTTTTGCACGGTGATGCTCGCCCGTGAATGGGGTACGCGTCGGCGAATACTCCACCCTCGCCGCCAACTACCTGCTCAAGCGCCTCGAAGCCATCGGCTGCCAGGCCGCCTACCCCGAGCGCCGTGCTAGCCACGAATTCATCCTCACCTTCGCCAAACTGGCCAAGGACAACCACGTCACCGCACTCGACATCGCCAAGCGCCTGCTCGACTATAACCAGCACGCCCCAACCATCTACTTCCCGCTGCTGGTGCCCGAATGCTTCCTGATCGAGCCCACCGAAACCAAGGAAGCCATGGACGACTTTGTCGACGCCATGGCCAAAACCCTGGAAGAAGCGAACACCAACCCGGAAACCGTCACCGAAGCGCCGTTCACCGGCCCGCGCGCCAGCTGGATGAGGTGAAGGCGGCGAAGAAGTTGGATTTGATTTGGAGTGAGTGATGGTGCCGCCCTGGCAGTTAGTTAGTCGTTACTATTTGAAGGGGCCTTTTGTGGCCCTTTTTTGTGTTTGCGCGACAAGCGGATACAAATGTTGACTTGTGAAGTCGGTCACGTTTTTATTCGTGATAAAGCCCAGCACACTGAGCTCATTTGGGGTGTGAGAGAAAGGGGGTAAACCGGAAATTTTGTACCAGCTTGATCTGCCGTGATTAAAAAATTGGGAGGGGGTTCAAATTGAAGATAGCATCTGTGCTTTTGGTTATCATTTTTCTGAGCGGCTGCACGACTGTAAAATATAATGGTTCACCGATGGCCGTAAAAAACGTTGATTACCCTCCTGTGGAGCAAGAGGTTACAGCATACGTTGGGGATCATATGGTCGAAAAGGGCGTTATATATGAAGAGCAGGTACTATATGTAAAACAGCGTGTTGACGGCTTCCTTTACGACATCCCCAGCAATAATTACCCACAAGTAGGGTTCGATAGTAAGCAGGATTTCTTTTCAGCGGTCGGCGTCATCAGAGGTGCGCTATCGGACCCTATTGAAGCTTTGGCCATAAAGAAACAAGGCCATAGCAAACTATGTGTTATTACTACATTGGGTAGCCGTGCTTGTTATGATGCTGACTATGAGAGGCATGGGCGAGTTTCGGAAACAAAAAATAGTTTTCAGCAGACACTGATATACAGCGGTCGCGTAGGAAGCAAGATAAATATCGGATACCGAGAGTTTAGCAATAACACCGCTAGGCCCGCATTCAATAACGAGGTTGAGTATGACCTTTCGGCGTCAAGGGTAATAGGCTACAAGGGAGCGCAAATAGAAGTTTTGAATGCTGACAATAGCAGCATTACCTATAAGCTGATAAGAAATTTCCCGAATAGATAACTAAAAATGAAAATTTAAAAAGGGGGCGCCATGAAAACAATATATAACCCAGATATCATACAAGAGTTCGCTGATAGGTTGTATGCCAGAGCTAATAGTGTAACTCGGTCTTACACTGCACTCGGGGTTATATTGCTGGGTTTCGCTGGGCTCGCAACTGGTCAGCTTGTTTTTGCGGCTGTCGGCGGGATTATTGGTGGCGCGGTCGGTTACGCCTATGGGAAAGAAAAGGCCTTCGCGCATAAACTTCAAGCCCAGACAGCGCTTTGCCAAGTGCAGATAGAGAAGAACTTAAGAAAATAAGTCGTTGTGGTGGAAAATGAAAAATCATTGCCCTTTCAGGTTATGGGTAGCCCATCCATTGGACGATATGCCATATTCTAGTGACCTACACATTAGACGTGCGAGATATAAGATAGAGAGATAAACGTCACATGTCGCAAAGGTCGCCGACCGGAAAGTCGGTGGCAAATGTAAGGCGTCGATACGCGCAGTCTTGCCGCACCGCCTGATCGGAACGGCGCCCGGATATATGTCGGGGGATATACGACAAACGTCGGTGAATAAACTGTTATGCTTTTGGGGAAGAATAGTGGATAACCATGACGAACAAGCCGCTTACGAAGCTCGTCTCCGTCGTCGCTTGGAATTGCTTAAGCAAGAATTAGAAGCGGGGAAGATCAAGTTTGCTGAGGGCTTGGGCGTAGTTGAAAGTCTCCAAAAAATTCGAACAAATCCTGACGGCAGTATTGACCTAGAAACGGTAGATGGAAGTGTTCGTTCACTGGCGCTTGCTGCTGAATTCATGCATGACAGGAAGGAACTAAAAGAAGCGGTTCCTCTCCCTGAAATTCAGGAGGCTTACTTCAGTTTCATAGATCAGAATTTTGGACGCTACTTCCAGGTCATGAAGGAGCGTGATCTGACTCCGCACGATGCGGGGATGGCGCTTTCCCAGAATGCGGAAACGATAGCCGGTTTGATTGAAAATCTGCCTCAGTTTTTGGAGGTTATTGAAGAGTTCTGGTCGCAGTGCGGGGATGCGGCGCACGCCCATATGGAAGACATGCATGGTTGTCTGAAAGGGGTATTCGGAGGTGATCTGTTTCCGTCGCCATACGAAAACCTAGCATCGAAGTGCGGCCTTTATACCGATACTTTGATCCTGCCATGTCCCTTTCTCAGGACCAAATTGATCTTTAGCAGGGCCTCAGATCAGAAAAGGGCCTACTACATGATCAAGCACGCCATGAACTTACTTCAATACAAGGAATTGGCTTGCGCGGATCTGTCGCCGCCCATAGTCGTGGTGCTTCCAGATATGGCCGTTCTTCAAGAGGACGAGCAACGGTTTTTTGCGAAACTTGGGCAACAAGATGCGCTTATTCATTCGTCCAAGATTTTTGGCAGATCCTTTGAATCATTCGAAGAGTTGATGGAGTTCGCTGGTTCGCTGCCGTCGTTTGATTTGGTCGAAAAAGCGGTAGTTGATCCCAGTCGTGTACTATTTGACTCGGAAGTGTCTGGTGGACTCAAAGAACAGCTTTCCAAGGCGTCGGGCGGGTTCTCTGGTCTACTTGGCACAGATCACTGCGGCGCCATCGTTGCATCTAACGCTGCTGGTCGAATGGCTACATGCAACGAATTACTAATCAAAGCAAGACGTTTACAAGGCACTCCGGTTATTGATGCACCTACCTCATGGCAATACTTTGGCTGGAAACTGGAGTATGACGCAGAGCGCGTTGAGGGTAATGATCCGAAAGAAGCCCTTCATGTATTAAGAGGCCTCCAGCATCTCGCTGAAAACGAGATGACCTGGTTGGGAAATGTTCCACCGGAAGCGCTTGTGGCAATTCGCAAAGATGGTGCGCTGGCGGAGATTCGACAAATCATCGGACAAGGTGTGCAGGAACTTGCTGAGGCTAATCCGAATAACTTTCATCGGACAAGTGATCAAATTTTTGAAAACTTCCATGCTGCGTTCGATCTACACAAGAGGAATGTTGATGAATTGCGTAGCAAAGGCTGGAAGTTTGCCGGAAGCGATATTGGGTCTTGGTTTGTGGTGGGTTCCCTCGCGGTCGCCGCAACGGCAACCGGAATTCCCGCTTGGGGTCTTGCCGCCATCGCTGCCGACCAGCTTTTAGATGCGCCGAAGCTCCGAGATATTCCAAAATCCATTAGAGATCTTGCGGAGGAAAACAACAGAGTGAAACGCTCGCCAGTTGGGATGCTTTTTAAGCTTAGTCATGCAAAGGCATAACAACACGTTGCAGGTGACGTTTGACTCGCTGCCCACTTTTGCTGCCGCAAAAGCGGCCATCGTCTCAAACGCACCTGAACGTGGACGTTATGACCTTGCGAGCTACGATCAGAAAGGAGTGTGATTTTGGCTAGAGACTGGGAAAGTTCGTTCTCATTCTGGGCACAGTCGCCCAGCAAAACGGAACAAGAGCGTTGTGAGCGGGTGATTCGAGCCATAACTGCCGCCGTAAATGGTAGTCAGAAGCTACAAGCCAGAAAAATTCTCGTCTTTACCCAAGGCTCGTTTCGCAACCGGGTAAATGTGAGAAAAGAGAGCGATGTGGACGTTGGCGTAATGCTCTACGAATATTTTATTGCCCAGTACCCGGAAGGGAAGAGGGATACAGATTTTGGAAACTACGATGCAGGATACTCATTCTCTCAGTTTAAAGACGAGCTCGAAGGAGCCTTGGTAAATCACTTCGGACGCGCTTCGGTAAAAAGGGGGAATAAAGCATTTGACATTAAGGCCACTCAGTCTCAAGTGGAAGCTGATGCCGTACCACTCTTTGAGTTCCGACAATACTGGAGCAGCGGGGACTATCGTGCAGGGGTTGTACTCTTTCCTGACAAAGGGGGTGGAAGAATTGAGAATTACCCCGAGCGATTGGTTGATTACTGGCCGCCGACACCACTGCACTACGAGAACGGTGTTTCGAAGAACAGCGCCACTGGCCATCGGTACAAAGGCTTGGTGCGGATACTCAAGAAGCTGCGCATCGAGTTGGAGGATGGTGGACATCAAATTGCCACATCTACCCCAGGCTACCTATTGGAGTGCCTTGCTTGGAATTCGCCTGACTGGTGCTTTGCTCACGAGCTTTGGGTCGATCGAGTCCAATCAGTCTTGGGGTTTCTATGGCAGCAGACCAGATCGAAGGAGTTGTCTGATCATTGGTGCGAGGTCGATGGAATAAAATACCTTTTCCACCCTTCGCAACCCTGGACAAGAGAGCAGGCGCATCAACTCATCAATGACATTTGGGATTATGTTGGTGTGAAGCCGCTATGACTATTCAAAGACTGCACATTACCGCCTTTCTAGCTATTGCTGCGGTGATTTGGCTCGCGGTTCTGTGGCTCCAAGGAACTCCAGTTTCTTGGGATCATGCAAGGCCATTTAGCATTGTAGTAAGTGGGCTTGTGGCTGTCGGCCTACTTTTTGAGTTCTGGTTATGGCGGAATCGGCTTTTTCATGGATGGTTCTTTGCACGCCCTGATTTGAGGGGAACATGGAAAGTAGTGATTCAATCTAGCTATGTTCGTCCGGAGACCAATGAGAGAGTTGCACCAATTGAGTGCTACATGGGGGTGACACAAACTTTGTCAAAGCTGAACATGCACCTCATGACGCCAGAGTCAGAGTCGTGGCTCATCGCTGACCATGTGCGTCCTTCTCCGAGCGGCAATGGCTATCAAATCATCGGGGTTTATACCAATGAGCCGAATGTTCATTTACGGCATGAACGAATTAGTGAGATGCATCAGGGCGCAATGATAGTGGAAACACATGGGTCAAGCGTTCAGCCAAGAACGCTAACTGCGAAGTATTGGACTGATCGCAAGACTAACGGAACAATGGAGTTTAACAATAGGAAGCCTGAGGTCTACACGCGGTTTGTAGACGCGGACGATGCTTTCAGTAGCGAGTAGCAATTTCATGTTTCATAGAGACAGATGTCATAACAATCCGAGCCTGAGCGACAAAAGTATATCGTCATGCCTTTTGCAAAAGTCGCAAAAGGCACGCCAACATAATTTCGCGCCGGATCAGGGGCGTTATATGGCAGTTGTGCGCGCGGTGTAAAACGACCCATGGGAAGAGATCTCACCCTTTATCCAGCGGAAGCCACTAAGCAAGATTTGCGAGATCATCTTGTTCAGCTTGGGTTCAAGAAATGTGATCATTGGTGGGATTGGCCCCAGGGTACGTTGAATTTCAGTTGGTTTGATGAGATCGATTTTCGTTCCATTGATGGCGTTTCTGCCGACGTTTATCCAGTGTCGGGAGATGAGTTAGAAATCTGTGGTAATCCCTGGGCGCTGCATGTAAGAAATCTCTACAGCGCAAGTTGGCATGACGTAAAAATGCTCAATGATGTCCTCAGGTCTGCGCGCCGGAAGTTCGGCGGAACCATCAGGGGCGATTACGGCACAAATCGCTATGCCCCTCTATGGGACGATATCAGCACGCCACTTAGTCGCGGTCTCTCTGCTGTCGTTCAGCACGTTGAGCAGAAAATCGCAGCAGTGCGGCACGCATTGCCAGATCCGACATTTAACAACCCAAATGTTGCCAACGGGAAGGCTGGAGAATTCATTGAATTCACCAACAGCCTTGATCCAAGCCGAGTGATCTACAACGGCTTAGTCCCATTTGCGGTGGCGGTCTTCGAGTATTTTTTCTCAAGAGCATTTCAGGTTCTTCTACGCTATGACGACACAGCACAAGCAACGATGCTGTCACATCAACAGAAAATAGCTTTTGAAGACGTTCTCGAAATAAAAAATGGCAGTAAGACAGTCGAGATGCTGATCGCCGAGAGCTATACATTTCAAAACTTAGATCAGCTAAACAAAGCTTATAAAGCTTGGCTTGGTCTTGATGTACGCGCGCTGCTCTACAAGAGGAGGAAGATTGGAGCTTCTATTGGCTACCTCGAGAACCGGGTTGCCGAAATAATTCAATACAGGCACGGGGTAATTCATCATCTTGCCATAGATAGGTCGCTGAAAAAAGCCGACTATCTTCATATTCTGAAGGCCATTGAGTTGGCAATATCAGAATTCATCCGCCACGTAGAGAAACGCTATGGGATCCAGATTGAACGTCGGTGATCTGCCATATAACAAATCGCTGCAGGGGACGTTTGATCCGCCGCCCATTTTTTCTGCTGCAAAAGCGGTCGTCGCCTCAAACGCACCTGAGCCAAACGTTATATCATACCCCGTGTTTATCAAAGCACAGGAGGCCCCGGCCGATGACCGGGGCGCGGTTCTCATCTAGTATGATCCCGAATAATTGATAGCCGACCATTTTCAACGGATACCGACACAGGCGTATCGATGTTGAACCCGGCCTGCTCCAGCCAGGTACCTTTGAGAAGAAGGAAGGGCGTGATGCGGTTGCCGCTATAGGGTTCACTTTTCAGAGTGTAATCCCAGTGACCTTTGCGGACTTTCAGCTTGCGCTGTTTCATGGTGTTGCTCCTTGTGCTTATTTCGAATTAAAAGCAATGGTGGTCAGGAGGTTCGAAACAGCCACAAGAACTGCTCTGGGTATTTCCCGAAGGTGTTGTATTCCCCAGACCTCCCGACCCTTACAGGCCGGTTTTCAGGCACAAAAATACCGCGGTTGGTTCGGGTTGCGGTGAGGCCCGCTTGTGGGAGTTTCGACGCTCCTTGTGCAAAGTGTAGTTCTGTTTGCGCTACTGTCAATATGTCCAGTGCGCAACAGCGGCGATGACGCACTTTTCCTACACACTTTTAATCTATTGCTTACCTGGGCACGGCGATTGGTTTCGTTACGCGCGCAGCTCCTCGCTTTCGCCACCAGACCATCACCCCCGTCACGCTCAACACGATCACCGCCAAGCCCAACACCGTCGCAACAACCCGATATCCCACCCCACCCACCGCCGCGATATGCAGGCTGGTCAGCCAGGTCGTCACCGTATTCCCCGCCGCCTCCCCGGTGGGCAGGTAGTGGCCCAGTAGGGCGCCGTCCGTGGCGTCCACGTACACCCAGGTCTCGCCGAACCGTTCGTTCACATCGCTGCTGGTGCGCGCCATCAGTTTGAGGGCGTTTTTGTGCGGGGTGTAGGCGAAGCGTTCCAGGGCGTGGATTTTGAGGTCGCGGTCTTGGGCCAGGGCTTCAAGGTGTTGGCGGGCGGCGTGGTAGCCGGGTTCCCAGCCGATGGGCGGTTGTGGGCTGGGGTTGGCCCGGGTGGGCACGGTGGCGAGCGGGTCTTCCTGGAAGCTGAGGAGCAGGCCGGTGGTGGGGCGGTAGATTTCGTCGTAGAGGGTGAGGGCGACGCCGCTCCAGGCGAAGACGAGCAGCAGGGCCCAGGGCCAGAGGCCGCTGGCGCGGTGCAGGTCGAAGGTGCGTTTGTGGCCGCCGGCGCGCCAGCGGATTTGCCAGGCTTTGGCCCAGCGTTTCCAGAAGCGGCGGGGGCGGTGCCGGGCGTCGCGGCGGCGTGGCGGGGGGAAGGTGAGCCAGGCGCCGACGAAGCAGTCCAGGGTCCAGAGCAGGGCGATGAGGCCGAAGATCCAGGTACCAATGGTGCCCAGGGCCAGGGAGTGGTGCAGGCGGTAGACGAAGGGCATCAGGTTGCTGATGCCCTGGCTCAGGTCGCCCCACAGGCGGCCGCCGAGGATCTGGCCGGTGTAGGGGTTCACGAACACTTCGTCGATGGGCAATGCGGCCGCTTCCGGTTTCGCGCTGAGGAAGAAGCGCACCGGGCTGTGGGCGTCCGGGGGCGCGAGCATCATCCAGTGCACGTTGGCGTCCGGGTGGGCGGCGTCCACCTGGTCGCGCAGGGCGAAGGGCGAGAGGGGTTCGCTGTGCGCGGCCGGCGGCTCGACCTTGAGCCACTGCGGGTTGATCAGGGCGTCCAGCTCGTAATACCACACTAGCAGCGCGCCGGTGAGGCCGGCGATGATCAGGAAGCCCGCCATCACCAGCCCCACGTAGCGGTGCAGTTGCACCAGCCGTTGGCGCATCCTCATTCAGCGCGACCCATTAAAACAGGTACTTCATGCGCGCCAGGTAGGTGCGGCCTTCTTCGCGGATCACGCCGTCGAACGAGCCGGGGGAGAAGATCTCCTCGTCGGTGACGTTGTTGAGCAGCAGGTCCAGTTGCAGGGCGTCGGTGACGGCGTAGTAGGCGCCCAGGTCTACCCGGGTGTAGGCGGGCAGGGTGACGCTGTTGTCGGCGTTGGCGGGGCGGTCGTCCACGTAGGCGACGGTGCCGCCCAGGCTCAGGCCGGTGATGGCGTTGAGGTAGTAGCGGCTTTGCAGGGCGGCGGTGTGCAGGGGCACGTTGATAAAGCGGGTGCCTTCCAGGGTGGGGTCGTCGGTGCGCAGCACTTCGGTGTCGGTGTAGCCGTAGCCGGCGCTCAGATAGAGGTTGGCGGTGGCGTAGCCGTCCACGGTGAGTTCGGCGCCTTGGGAGCGGGAGCGGCCCTGGGCCACCAGGAAGCCGGCGTTGAGCGGGTCGCTGATGGCCATGTTGTCCTTGTCGATAACGAAGCCGGCGGCGTTGATGTTGAGGCGGCCGGCGGTGACGCGCACGCCCGCTTCGTATTGCACGCTTTCTTCCGCGTCCAGGGGCTGGCGGCCGGAGGTGGTGCCCTGCTGGGGCACGAAGGCTTCGTTGCGGCTGGCGTAGAGCGAGGTGCTGTCGGTGAGGTCGTAAACCAGGCCGAGCTGGGTGGTCCAGGCGGTTTCACCGAGCTCGGCGCGGGTGACGGCGTCGCCGGCCATGAAGTCGGTGGTTTTCTGGGATTGTTCCGCGTCGGTGTAGCGCAGGCCGGCGAGCAGGGTCCACTTTTCGGCGAAGGAGATGCGGTCTTGGACGAAACCGGCGAGGATGCGGTCGGTCTGGGTGAAGCCGCGGTCGCGGGCTTTGGTGCTCAGGTCCATGGGGCCGTAGACCGGTTCATATAGGTCGATGGGGTCCACCAGGTACACCTGGGTAGGCCGGGTGCTGTCGGAGTCCCGGAAGTTCACGCCGGCGATAAAGCGGTGGGTCATGCCGGCCAGGGTGGCTTCGCCGCTCAGGTCGAGGATCACTTCGTGGTCGGTTTGTTTGGCGTCGTCGCTGGCGAACACGATGCGGTTGAGGGTGCGGAAGTCCGCGCCCAGGCCGAACGGGGCGTACTCCTTCCAGTCCGCGTTGTTGCGGGTGTAGGCGTAGCTCAGGCGGGCGTCGATGGTGTCGGTGAGCGCCTGGGTGAGGCGGGCGTTCAGGTAGACGGAGTCCCGCTCGGTGGTGGCGTCTTTCCAGGCCACGTTGAAGTCGTCGCTGTAGTCGCCGTTGGGGTTGGGCTCGATGGCGCCTTGCGCCGGGGCGCCGCCGGGCAGGGCGGTCCATTCGTTGCGCGAGTAGCTGCCTTCCACGGTCAGGTTGGTGGTGTCGGTGAGGTCCACGGTGACGTTGGGCGCCACGAACAGGCGCTCGTAGCCCCAGTAGTCCATGGAGGCGTGGCTGTCCTGGTGGGCCAGGTTGAGGCGGGCGCGCACCCGGTCGTTGAGCGGGCCGGTCACGTCCAGGGTGGCGCGGTGGTAATCGTAGCGGCCGTACTCGGCGCCCACTTCCGCCTGGTAGTAGTCCAGCGGCTGCTTGGTCACCACGTTGATGGTGCCGCCCGGTTCCATCTGGCCGTACAGCACGGAGGCCGGGCCCTTGAGGATTTCCAGGCGCTCCACGTTGGCCAGGTCCGTGGGGTGGTCGGTTTGCCGGAAGCCCAGGCCGTTAACGGACTGCTCCGCGTTGAAGCCGCGGATCAGGAAGTCGTCGGCGAACATGTCGCGGCCGGAGCCGGACCGGTTGGCGCTGGGGGTGAGGCGCACGATGTCGCCCACGGTATTGGCCTGGGCCAGCTCGAAGTTTTCCCGGTCGTAGACGCTCACGCTTTGCGGGATGGCTTCCACCGTGTCGTTTTTCTGGCGGCCGTACACGGAGACGGCGTCCAGCGTATTGCTCTCGCTGGTTTCCTTCGGCGCCGCTTCCAGCCGGTAGCCATTCTCCACCCGCACGGCGATGACGCCGCTGCCGGCCAGCAGGGCGCGCAGGGCTTGGGCCGGCGTGTAGTCGCCGCTCAGCGCCGGCGCCTGCTTACCCTCCAGCAGGGAGGCGTCGCCGCCGATGGCCAGCCCGGTCTGCCGGGCCAGGTCGATCACCGCCTGGTCCAGCGGCTGGGCGGGCAGGTTGATGGTCTGCGTGGTCGCGGTTTGCGCCCGGGCGGGCTGGGCAAGCAGCGGCGCGGTAAGCAGCGGGGTCAGCAAGCCAAGCAGCAACAGCGCCTTCGGCGCCGTCGTTGCGGTATTCGGTTTTTGTGAGCGAATCATGGGGGCTCCAGCAGGGATGCGCGGTGTCTTTACCTATGAAGACAAAGCAGAGGAGCCGATCGGGCAGTGCTGACGGAAATTTTTTTGTGAAGGGTGTCCCTACCGCCACCACGGACCTTGGACATGGATGGTGTCCAGGCCCGGAGAGAACGAGGCGGTGTTCAGGCGGAACGGGGGCAGACTCTCCCGTTCGACGTGGGAGAGCAGTTTCTTAGCGCTATCCAGCCGTTGCGCGCCACAGCCATCGGTGAGTTGGAAGTAAAGGTACTGCTGATCGTTGCCTTGAATGGTGGCGCTGGGCGGGACCTGGTTGAAGCCCATATCCGGGGCCTGGCCGACTGACGTGATCAGGGTTTTCAGTGCGTCCTGCTTGTTGCCGGCAAATTCGCTCCAGTCCAGATCGACACGGAAAATGCAGTCGCTTCTCGCCGGCTTGGTCTCCGTGGCGTGCGCCAGAGGCGCGATGGTGATGAAGAGAAGGAGAGCAAAAGTTCGAGCCATGGGTGCCTCGTTCGCTGAAAGCCGGCCCTGGCCGGAGTCAATGGTATCCACAATGTCCTGCTTCTTCGTTTGGCTCAACCCATCACGCTGTCATATCAGTTTGCTGTAGGAGCGAGTTCAGTCGCGATAAAGCCTTTCAGGTAGCGAACAGCTATCGCGACTGAAGTCGCTCCTACAATGTTTTTCCGGTGGTTTGGGCGCGTTTCCGTCGTGGTGGTTATTGTGCGCGGCGGCGGACGGTGACATACCAGGGCGTGAGGTAGCGCACCTCCAGGTTGAGGGTGTCGGCGAGCAGGGCCAGGGCGGCGTCGCTGTCGTCGGCGGGGAGCACGCCGGTGAAGCGGGGCGCGTCCGGGGCGTCGAGGGCGTCGTCCAGGGTCAGCAGGCCGGGGCGGTGGCGGGCCAGGCGCTCGACCACTTCCGTGAGCGGCGCCTTGCTGAAGGCCAGGCGGCCGTCGGCCCAGTCCGGGCGTTGGCGCGGGGTTTCGGCGCGGGCGATGACGCCTTGGCGGTTCAGGTCTGCCTGCTGGCCGGCTGTGAGTTTGAGTTCGTCGCCGCCGTCCCGGGGGGTCACCGCCACGGTGGATTCCTGTACCGCCACCCGGGTGAAGCCGTGTTCCTGCCGCACGCTGTATTCGGTGCCCAGGGCGGTGGCGGTGAGGTCGCGGGTAGTGACCTGGAAGGGGCGGTCCGGGGCCTTGGCGACGGTGGCCAGCAGCTCGCCGCGCACCAGCTCCACGGTGCGGGTGGTGCCGCTGTAGTCCAGGTCGATGGCGCTGCCGCTGTTGAGCACCACCTGGCTGCCGTCGGGCAGGGTGAGGGTGCGGATCTCCCCGGCGGCGGTGCGGTAGTCGGCGCTCCAGTAGGCCCAGGGCAGTTGCGCGCCGGCCAGTACCAGCAGCAGCACGGCGCCGAGACCGGTGGCTTGCCGCCGGCGCCGGCGGCGTCGTTCCGCGGTGGCGTCGGTGGCTCGCCACATCCGTTGGATCTGTTCCAGCACCTGGCGGCGGCGCGGGTCCTTGGCCTGCCAGGTGTCGCACTCCGCTTGCAGGCGGGCGTGTTCGTCGGCGCCGGCGGTTTGCAGGGCGACCACCCATTCGGCGGCCTGCTGGCGGATGCGGTTCAGCTCGGACATGGGTCCGCCAGGCTGTCGTAGAGCCGCGCGTGGCAGTGGGCGAAGGCCTTGGCCAGGTACTGTTTAACGCTGCTTTCGGACACCGACAGCCGGCGGGCGATCTGCCGATACGTCAGGCCCTCCAGGCGCGCCATCAGAAACGCCCGGCGCGGCTTCTCCGGCAGCTCGTCCACCAGCAGTCGGAGCACCGTCACCAGCAGATTGTGGGCGGCGGCGATCTCCGCCGGGCCTCGATCGTCCCGGGTCTCCACCAGAATCGCCACCTGGCGCAGCGCTTCCTCTTCCACCTGCTTGCGGTGGTGGCGATTGATCATCAGCCGGCTGGCGATGACCATCAGATAGGCGCGCGGATCGCGCAGCGCCTCCAGCGACTGCTCGCCCAGAATCAGCCGCAGGAAGGTGTCCTGGCTCAGGTCCGCCGCGTCCTGCGGGCAGCGCAGCCGCCCCTGCAGCCAATGCGTCAACCAGCCATGATGCGCCGCATACAGCTCGCCCAGCTCCCGCTGGGAGCCGGGCAACAGCGGCTGAGTGTCGGTGGCGGCGCCGGACATAGAGATTGAGGTCACAGCTATAATTGAGAGTGATTATCAATTAAAGGGTAAAAGGGCGCAACTCGTGCTGCTCACGATTCCCGAAAAATGAGCATGACGAGGCGGACCTGCTCAAAATCGCCCGTTTTTGAGCAGGTCGTCCCGCTGCCGGAGTGTGCTAAGCTTGGAAAATATCTGCCCAGTCGGAGGAAATACTTTGGAGATTCAATCGGTTACGGCCTCGGTGCCGGCGGACCTTGAGCTGACGGGCGCCCAAAAACAAGAGCTGGATCGGCGCCTGGTGGCCTTCGAGATAGACCAGGACGAAGGAGCGTTATGGTCCAGCGTTAAGGCGCGTATTCTTCAATGATTGGACAATGAAACATAATGGATCGTCGAGGAAACGATCAGCATCCGGACGTGGGCGGCGCCTGCTTTCTGCCGTGCTCGTCGTCGTGGTGTTCTTCGCCGGGCTGGCGATTCTCGCCCCCGCCCCTGAATGGCGATGGTTTGTTGGCTTTTACATGCTGATGAGCGCGCTCGGCTTTTCACTGTACGGCCTGGATAAGCGGGCCTCTACGCGTGGCGGCTGGCGTACGTCGGAGGCTCGGCTGCACCTGGTCGAGCTGCTGGGCGGTTGGCCCGGCGCCTTGCTGGCACAACGGGTGTTTCGGCACAAGACCCGCAAGACGTCTTTCCAACTGATGTTCTACGCCGCGGTGGCGGCCAACCTCATAGTGCTGTGGTGGCTGCTCTTTGCGGGCAACCTGTAAGGATCACTTACAGGTTCGCAGTGAGGCTAGATGCCGACCTTTACCCGGCCCGGCTCTCGTCCACGTCATCCTTAAGCCAGGCCTTGATCAGGGACTGATAAGGCATATCCCGCTTGTTGGCCTCGATCTTGATGCGATCAAGCAGCGCTTCGGGTAAACGGAGCGAAATCGTCTTCGTTGACGGCTTCAGCTTCGGAAAAGAAGCGGACTTGGCCTGGCTCCAGTCCACGTAGTCAGAGGAGTCGTGGGTTTCCCAGAAGGTCCGTTCCTCGGCTTCGGTTTTGAACTCAGGCGTCTTTTTTCGTTTGCTCATAAACAGCCCTCTCTTTGCGGTGCATGTCGCGAGCGGAAATCACCCGAATCAGCGTGCCGCTTTGTCTCAGTGTGAACGTTATGTGCAAGAGTCTTCCATCATCCGTCTTACCAAGGGCGTGAAAACGGGCTTCGGCTTGACTGTGCTTGGCATCCTCCAACAGCAGAAGCGGCTCGTTGAAGAAGACTTCTTCCGCCTCGGACTGGCCGACACCATGCTTCTCCGCGTTTTTGCGGGAGTTGCCTTCGTCCCAGTTGAAGCCTGTAACGTGCGCCCAATCGATCATTTTTGTATATTATCATCGTATACAAAGGCGTCAATGACACGAGGATGATCCTTCCTGATCCCTGTAAGGATCACCGATAGGTTTGCCATGAGTGTTGCCACCGTTCGTCTTCAGGCAGAGGTTGAGCAGCATCTGGAAGCCATCGCGAGCCGCCTTCAGCGTAGCAAAGGCTGGGTGATTAACCAGGCGCTCTCGGAGTACATCGAGAAACAGCAGCTTGAGCGAGCGCCTTGCCCGACTTTCCGCGAATGGGCTCGCCCGTGGCGTTGGCCCCGGACCCGGATTCCATTCGCGATATCGTTTTTGGCCGCTACGTGGTTCGTTATTCGGTCCATGCCAGCGCCATTATTGTCCTGAGGGTGTGGCACGGCCCACCCCATGGCACGGCTATTGCTTAAGGTCGTGTCCTTTGACCTTTCCCGGGAGTCAGCGTGACTGAACATCGCACCACCATGAACGACCGCGTGGACGCCGTCCGGCGCAAGCTGGATGTGGACGTCTGCAGCCTTTACCTGGCCCGCCCGGACCAGCAAACCCTGGAGATCGTCGCCACCAGCGGCCTGAACCAGAGCGTGATCGGCAAGCAGCTGGGTTACGCCCAGGGCCTCACCGGCAAGGTGGCCCGCACCCGCCAGCCCGTGGTCGCCCGGGTGATTCAGGACCACGCCGACTATTTCCACGTGGAAGGCTCCGGCGAGGAGCGTTTCAAGAGCTACCTGGGCATCCCCCTGGAGCACGGCGACCAATTGCGGGGCGTGCTGGTGGTGCAGACCGAGTGCACCAAGACTTTTTTCCGCCGGGACATCCAGGAGGTGCACAGCGCTGGCCGGGATGTGCTGGATGGTCTGACGGAACTGGCCAGCACCCCGCACTGAAACGTCCCCTCTTCTTATTCCCGTAGGAGCGACCGGGCGGCTTACCGCTTCGGTCGCGATCATAGGCGATGGGTCGCCCCCGCGGGATGGCGGCAGGGTGAGGAGATGTCAGGCCGCGGTGGGTTGCACGATCACTTCATCCACATTGACGTCATCCGGTTGTGAGATGGCGTAGGCAATGGCGTTGGCGATGGCCGTGGGTTTCAATGCCACTTTGCGGAAGTCTTCCAACCATGCCTTGGTGTCGGCATCGGTGGTGGTGCGGGCCAGTTCGCTTTCCACCACGCCGGGGGAAATGGTGGTCACCCTGATCTTCTTGGTTTCCATTCGCAGGCCATCGGAGATGGCGCGGACGGCGAATTTGGTGCCGCAGTAGACCGCGGCGGTGGGGAAGACGTTATGGGCCGCGATCGAGGCGGTGTTGATAATGTGTCCGCCTCGCTCTTCCATGGTGGGCAGGACTGCCTGGATGCCGTTCAGTACCCCTTTGATATTCACATCAATCATTCGGTCCCACTCGTCCGCTTTCAGGGCCGCCATGGGTGCCAGTGGCATCAGGCCTGCGTTATTGACCAGCACATCAACGGGGCCGAACTCCGCGCTGGCATCGGCCACGACCCGTTGAAAGTCCTCCCGGGAGGTGACGTCCAGAGTGTAGGCCTTGGCAGTGCCGCCATTTTGCTTGATTCTCCGTGCCAGGGCCTCAAGGCGTTCCGTCCGGCGTGCGCCCAGAAGCACGGTATGGCCGGCCAGGGCCAGAGTAAGGGCGGTGGCTTCACCAATGCCGCTGCTGGCGCCGGTGATCAAAATGACTTTTAATTTACGCTGTTCCATGACAAGGCTCCTTGAAGGGCGGTTTAACCGGGGCGGTGAAGGGCCCCTGTTCAAGGCTTGTCATATTAGTTGGCGGGGTGGTGGGAAACGATACATGAAAATCGTCTATTATTGCCCGATTGTCCGAGGTGTGCGGGCGGAAGAGTAATCGGTTGGGAACGGTGAGCACAACAAAGGTGAGCGTAACATTGAAAAAGACACTGGTGCGTCTGGTCGAGCGCGCCGCGACGGAAGAGGGATTCAACCCGACACCGATCCCCAATGTGTCCTGCTACCGGATTTCCCGGCCCAACACCCAAATGCCGGCGGTATACCAGCCTTGCCTGTGCGTCATAGTGCAGGGCCGCAAGAACGTGATGCTCGGCAAGCAGCGTGTCTCGTACGGTGAGTTGGAGTTTCTGGTGGCTTCGGTGCACCTGCCGGTGATTGGCATTGTGGAGGAGGCTACGGAAGAGCGCCCCTATTTCGTGATCCAGATCGATATTGATGGGCAGCGAATCTCCGAGCTGCTCCCGCTTATGCCGTCATCCGCTGTCGCTCATAAGCAGTCCGGGAACGCTCTGTTCATCGGTCAGCTGGATCGTGCCATGGGCGACAGCTTGCTGCGCCTGCTGGGATTGATCGAGGTGCCCGAGGATATTCCCGTGCTGGGTGAGTTTCTGGTGCGCGAGATGCATTACCGCATGTTACGCAGCGAGCACGGCCCTCGGATCGCGCAGATATCCCTCACCGGTACACCGACACAGCGAATCTCCACCATCATAGAGAAACTGCGCAGGGACTATCATCGGCCGATATCCGTGGAAGAACTGGCGCGCCTGGCCGGGATGAGCGTTTCCACTTTTCATGTGCATTTCAAAGCCGTCACCAGTATGAGCCCGCTGCAGTTCCAGAAATCCGTCAGGCTGGTGGAGGCACGTAGCCTGATGCTGTCCCGACAATTGGACGCCGCAAGCACCGCCTATCGAGTGGGGTACGAGAGCCCCTCCCAGTTCAGTCGGGAATACGCCCGCATGTTTGGCAACCCTCCAGTGAGGGACATCGCGCGAATGCGGCGGAGTAACACTACGAACGACCAGGAGAGCGGAGGTGTTGGTGGCATATGAAAATGGATGCCGTCATCGGTTCGATCGGAGAGTCCCAATGTTTGGTGAATCGAAAAAGAACAGCGTGACGCTGCGGGAAGAGCACCGCCCGGGCGACTACCGTTTCCTCGGTGTCACACGCCAGAAGAACGGCGACCTGGTCTTCGAGGGCCAGGACCTGGGCCAGGGCGTTCGCGACGCCTTCGGCTGCGCTGAGTATGAGTGGCGCTGGACCATCAAGGCACAGGATGTGGAGACGCTGCGCCAGGCGCTTGGCCACCGTGGCGATCCTCTTGCACTACTCAAGAAACATTTCAGCGGCGACGCCGCGGCCGGTCTCCAGGGCTTTCTTGAGGAGCATGGGGTTCCGTTCGAATCCTACAGCCGCATTGGTGATTAGGTCCTTGCAAGGCCGGCTTGAGGCCGTTGATTCGGGTTGTCAAAATCCGGCGCGTATCCTTGCCACTGACAGGAGAAAGCCTGATGGAAATTGATGAGGAGAAAGTCGATCAGGCCGTTCTGGCGTTGCTGCATCTGACGCTGCACGACGGTGACCGAGCCTGGAAGTCCTTTGATTGGGATGCCATGAACAGGCTTCATGAAAAGGGCTTGATTTGTAATCCGGTCGGGAAAGCGAAATCAGTCTTGCTGACCGAGGAAGGTTTGAAGGAATCTGAGCGGCGTTTTCGGGAGCTGTTTGGCCGGGACGGATAGGCAAGTGACATCCGAGGTCAATAAGAGTACATTTTAATGTACGTAATTGTGTACGGGAAAGTGCCATGCCGCGAGTCCGAGTTGATGAAGACATCCGCCCTCTGTCCGAATTCCGGGCTGGGGTGGCCACCTTTGTGAGACACATCCACGAGACCCGGCGCCCCATGGTGCTCACCCAGCGCGGGCGTGGCGTGGCGGTGTTGGTGGACGTTCATGAGTATGAGCGAATGCAGGAGCGCCTGGAGGTGCTGGAGGAGGTCTATAAGGCCGAGGAGCAGATCGCTGCGGGGGACGGGATTCCCCATCGGGATGCCAAGGCCAGGATCAAGGGCCGATTGTCGAAATGAACATCGTCTGGTCGCCGCTGGCCCTTGAGCGTGTCGAGGACATTGCTCTGTACATCGCCGAGGATAACCCCGGTGCGGCGGATGGCTGGGTGGATGACATCTTCGCCGCCGTGGAACGGCTCGCGGCGTTCCCCGAGAGCGGCCGAATCGTGCCCGAGGTGGGAGCCCGGCGTATCCGTGAAGTGATCGTCGGCCAGTATCGAATCATTTATAGCGTGAAAGACCGCATCGATGTATTGACGGTGCGGCGGAGCAGCCAGCTTCTGCGCTCCGATGAAATCCACGACGGCGATCCGTAGCCTTCATCGTCTCCCAAGACGCCCACCGGCAAAATCTGGATAATGGCGCCCAGCCAGGCCCCCGCGCCACATTCGCCAACCGGTAGTCTCCCAATGGAAATCAAGGTCAACTTCCTCGACAACCTCCGCCTGGAGGCCAGATTCGACGACTTCACCGTGGTCACCGACCAGCCGATTCGCTACAAGGGCGACGGTTCGGCGCCCAGCCCGTTCGATTATTTCCTGGCGTCGTCGGCGTTGTGCGCGGCCTATTTCGTGCGGGTGTACTGCAAGGCGCGGGACATTCCCACGGAGAACATCCGGCTGTCGCAGAACAACATCGTCGACCCGGAGAACCGCTACAACCAGATTTTCCGCATCCAGGTGGAGTTGCCGGAGGATATTTCCGACAAGGACCGGCAGGGCATTCTGCGTTCCATCGACCGCTGCACGGTGAAGAAGGTGGTGCAGACCGGGCCGGATTTCCAGATCGAGACCGTGGAGAACCTGGACGAGGACGCCCAGGCGCTGCTGGGGACCGGCCTGGATGAGGGCGCGCGCACCTTTATCGAGGGCAAGGACCGGCCGCTGGAGGAGACCATCGCCACCATGAGCCGGGCGCTGGAAGCCCTGGGCATGAAGATCGAGATCGCCTCCTGGCGCAACATCGTGCCCCATGTGTGGTCGCTGCACATCCGCGACGCGGCGTCGCCGATGTGCTTCACCAATGGCAAGGGCGCCACCAAGGAGAGCGCGCTCTGTTCCGCCCTGGGCGAGTTCATCGAGCGGCTGAACTGCAACTTCTTCTACAACGACCAGTTCTTCGGCGAGGAGGTCGCCAACGCCGACTTCGTGCATTACCCCAACGAACAATGGTTCCAGCCCGGCCCCGAGGACGAGCTGCCGGCCGGGATCCTGGACGACCACTGCCGGGCCATCTACGACCCGGATGGCGAGCTGCGCGGCTCCAATCTGATCGACACCAACTCCGGCCGGGTGGATCGCGGTATCTGCTCCTTGCCGTTCGAGCGCCGCTCCGACGGCGAGACCGTGTGGTTCCCCTCCAACCTGATCGAAAACCTGTTCCTCAGCAACGGCATGAGCGCCGGCAATACCCTGGCCGAGGCTCAGGTGCAGTGCCTATCCGAGATCTTCGAGCGGGCGGTGAAAAAACAGATCATCGAGGAAGAGCTGGCCCTGCCGGACGTGCCGAAAGAGGTGCTGACCAAGTATCCCAACTTGGTGGAAGGCGTCGAGGCGCTGGAAGCCCAGGGCTTCCCGGTGCTGGTCAAGGACGCTTCCCTGGGCGGGCAATTCCCGGTGGCCTGCGTGGCGCTGATGAACCCGCGCACCGGCGGCGTGTTCGTGTCCTTCGGCGCCCATCCGAGCATGGCGGTGGCGCTGGAGCGTTCGCTCACCGAGCTGCTGCAGGGCCGCAGTTTCGAGGGCCTCAACGACTTCCCGCCGCCCACGTTCAACAGCCTGGCGGTGACCGAGCCGAACAACTTCGTGGAGCACTTCATCGACTCCAGCGGCCTGGTGTCCTGGCGGTTCTTCAGCGCCAAGGCGGACGTGGAATTTCACGAATGGGATTTTTCCGGCGGCTCTTCACAAAATACGCAGGAAGAAGCGGAGCGCCTGTTCGGCATCCTCGAGGACCTGGGCAAGGAAGTCTACACTGCCTCTTACCACGAGCTGGGCGCGCCGGCCTGCCGCATCCTGGTGCCGGGCTATTCCGAGGTCTACCCGGTGGAGGACCTGGTCTGGGACAACACCAACAAGGCGTTGGATTACCGCGAGGACATCCTTAACCTGCACCGCCTGGACGATGACCAGCTCGCCGCCCTGTCGGAGCATCTGGAAGAAAGCCAGATCGACGACTACACCGACATCATCACCCTGATCGGCATCGAGTTCGACGAGAACACCGTGTGGGGCCAGCTCACCGTGCTGGAGCTGAAACTGCTCATCGACCTGGCCCTGGGCCGCCACGACGAGGCCCTGGAACGCACCGAGGCGTTCCTGCAGTTCAATGACAACACGGTGGAACGCAACCTGTTCTACCGCGCCGTCAGCGCGGTGCTGGAAATCACCCTGGATGACGAACTGGACCTGGACGATTACCTGACCAGCCTGCGCCGCATGTATGGCGCGGAAACCATGGACGATGTGGTCGGCGCCGTGAAGGGCGCCGTCCGCTTCCCGGGGCTCACTCCCACCAACATGCAGCTCGAGGGACTGGACCGCCACCAGCGCCTGATCGAGAGCTACAAAAAACTCCACGCTGCCCGCGCGGCGGCGGCGCGCTGACCGGCGGCGTCACGGGAATCACCCGATCTAGACCTGGGCCTTGAACACCCCGCTGCCCCGGGCGCAGAGCTTGCCGTCGGCGAACACCCGCGCCTCGGCGAAGTTCAGCGTGCGCCCGGTGCGGGTCACTGCTCCCCGCACCTCCAGCCACTGACCCACCCGGGCGGTGCCGAGGAAATCCATACTCAGGTTCACCGTCACCAGCCCCTTGATGCCGCCCAGCGCGCCGGCGCAGCTCAGCCCCATGGCGTTGTCGCAGAGCGTGGAGATCAAGCCGCCGTGGACGAAGCCCCGGCTGTTGGCGTGGGCGTCTCCGGCGCGCAGGCCCAGGCTGAGGCCCTCTTCATGGGGGCGTTGATAAATCGGTTCCCAGGGGGCGGTGAACCCGCTTTTGCGCGGGTGGCGCCGAAAGCCTTCGGGGACGGTATCCATGATGACGCTCCGACAATTTAATGTAGACCAGTCTATATAATTATCATGGACGGTCAATCTTCAGCCAGCAGGCACCGGTCGTCCTCAGTGGCTCGGGGTGATCAAGTGGGCGAGCTGGTTGCAGGCCTCGTGGATTGGTGCCGGGCTGCGCGCCACCCGCGCCTGGATCAGAGAGCCCTCCAGGGCGGAAACGGTCAGCGAGGCCAGCGCCTGTGTCGCTGCCGAGGAGGCGTCGTCCGGCGCGATGATCGCCGCCAGGGTTCGCCGCCAGCGGTCATAGGCTTCCTCGGCGGCGGCGGTGATAAGCGCGGATTGGGGCGTCACTTCCAGCACCGTGGTGGCCAGGGGGCAGCCGTCGCGGTAGTTGGAGTCCGCCAGCCAGCCGGCCAGCAGGGCGCCATAGGCACGCAGGGTGTCGCCGGGGGAGCCGTGGGCCAGGGCGAGCCGTTCCAGGGTGCCGGTGACCAGTTCGCCGGCGTGGCGGATGGCCGCCGCGCCCAGTTCTTCCTTGCCGCCCGGGAAGTAATGGTAGAACGACCCCTTGGGGGCCGCCGCCTCCCTCAAAATGTCGTTGATGCCGGTGGCGGCATAGCCCTGTTGGCGGAACAGGCGTGCGGCGGTGTATATCAGATTGTCCCGGTGCTTGGGGCGGGCTCCCATGACGCACTCCATCGAAAAGCAGTAGACCGGTCTGTATGGTGACACAATCCGGCCTTTGCGGAGGCCCTTTCCTGTTTATGAGTGTGGCGATCATGCAACAGCACGACGATTTTCATCTTTGGAAAACCGACCTGTTGGGGGCGTTGCTGCTCTATGGTGGTTTTGCCTTTGCTCTGGTGCCGGCCTTTCTGCACCGCTCCTTTCCGCTGGGGGTTCTGATCGGCACGCTGCTGGTGGGCAGTTTCTTCCTGCGCAACGTGAAGGATCACTTCGGTTTCTTCCAGTTGCCGAAGTACGCGGTGGTGATCAATTGCTATGTGGGCGGGCTGATCATTTCCGCCATCTGGTACGGCTTGTCCCAGGGCATGCTCAACTAGGACCCTCATTTCGTAGGAGCGACTTCAGTCGCGATCCGGCGTTTGGGTCGGCGGCACGCCCCATCGCGGCTAAAGCCGCTCCTACGGGGGGGTGTTTTCCTTTTGTTGTTCCAGCCGGCTCAGGCGCTGGTCCATGGCGCGCAGCAGCTCGAGCATTTCCTGGCGTTCGTCGTGGGCGCGCTGGTTGGCCTGGTCCCGTTCTTCCTTTTGCTCCAGGTCGTGCACTTCCTGGGTGGCGTTGACGATGATGGCGATGAACAGGTTCAGCACCATGAAGCTGGAGATCAGGATGAACGGCACGAAGAACAGCCAGGCGTGGGGGTACTGTTCCATCACCGGCCGGGCCACGCCCATGGACCAGCTTTCCAGGGTCATGATCTGGAACAGGGTGTAGATGCTGGCGCCCAGGGTGCCGAACCAGTCCGGGAAGGCGTCGCCGAACAGCTCCGTGCCCATCACCCCGAAGATGTAGAACATCATCAGCAGCAGGGCGGCGGTCCAGCCGATGCCGGGCAGGGAATGCATCAGCGATTCCACCAGCATGCGCAGGCGCTTGATGGTGGAAAGCAGCCGCAGCACCCGCAGAATGCGCAGGCTGCGCAGAATCGCCAGGGGCCCGGCGGCCGGCGCCAGGGAAACGGCGACGATCACGAAGTCGAACAGGTTCCAGCCGGAGCGGAAGAAGCGCGGGCCGAAGGCCGCCAGCTTGGCGACGATCTCCACCACGAACACGGCGAGGATCAGGCTGTTGAGCAGGGCCAGTAGTTCGCCGGCCACGTCCATGGCCCGCCGGGAGGTTTCCAGCCCCAGTACCACGGCGTTGAGAATGATCAGGCCGGTGATGAAGTGCCGTACCGCCGGGGATTCCACCCAGTGGCCCAGCCGGGCCCGCCAACCGTTGATTGCCAGTGTCGTCATGCCTTGTTCCGTCGTGCCGGATGATTGTCGGCGCGCAGTATACCGATCACTGCCCGTCGGCGCTCCCGGACCGCTCCTTTCCATGGGCACCTCCTTTTTTTTTGAACTGCCACGCTACGCCGTGATCATCAACTGCTATGTTGGCGGTTTGATCATCGCCGCGATCTGGTACGGGCCATCGCGGTGGATGTTGAACTGACGAATGGAAGGGAAATGTCTATGTGGCGTTTTGTAGTGGTGATGCTGTTGACCTGGTCGTCTTCCGCGATGGCGTCGTCCTTCACCGTGTCGGCGGCGCCCGCGCCGGATTCAAAGCCGGTGGAGTCCTTCCGGGTGTCGAAGGACTGCCTGGATTCCGTGAAGGCGGGTACGGAGGATCAGACCGGCATGCCGGTGGTGTACATCCGGCTGGACGAGGACGGCGGCGTGATGCTCCACGGTTTCACGGTTTCCCGGGTGGGTCACAAAATGCGTCTGGAGGATGGGGATGGCGAGCCGCTCATGGCGACCGAGCCTGTTATCCAGTCTCCCCTGAACAGGAGCCTTATGCTGACTGGCTTCGAGTCCCATCTGGAGGCGAAAGAGGCGGCCGAACGCGTCAAAAATAGCGAGGGTGAGTGCGGGCCACCACGGTGATGCACTGATATTCCCCGCTTTTTTTCTGACTCGCGATTACGTCAACAAGGAGCCACTGACAAAAGCTATCGGTTTGTTCGATTGCCTGTATTTGCCCGATAGGCAGCGCCGGAGTACATCTATGAGTACCGGGCCGTAAGGCCGGCGGAATAATCGCAGGCGTGTTTTTTCAGGGAGAACGACCATGACCGAGAGCAAATGCCCTTTTCACAACACCGCGGGTGGTGGCACCACCAATCAGGATTGGTGGCCCAACCAGCTGCGCATCGACATCCTTCACCAGCATGCGCCGGTGACCAGCCCCATGGACCAGGACTTCGATTACGCGGAGGCCTTCAAGAGCCTGGATCTGGCGGCGCTGAAAAAAGACCTCACCGCCCTGATGACCGATTCCCAGGACTGGTGGCCGGCGGACTTCGGCCATTACGGCCCGCTGTTCATCCGCATGGCCTGGCACAGCGCCGGCACCTACCGGCTGGGCGACGGGCGCGGCGGCGCCGGCACCGGCACCCAGCGGTTCGCGCCGCTCAACAGCTGGCCGGACAACGTCAACCTGGACAAGGCCCGGCGGCTGCTGTGGCCGATCAAGCAGAAGTACGGCAACAAGATTTCCTGGGCCGATCTGATCGTGCTGGCCGGTAACGTGGCGCTGGAATCCATGGGCTTCGAGACCTTCGGTTTCGCCGGCGGCCGCGAGGACCTCTACGAACCCGAAACCGACATCTACTGGGGTGACGAAGGCGACTGGCTCGGCACCGACAAGCGCTACTCCGGCGACCGCGACCTGGAAGACCCGCTGGGTGCCACCACCATGGGCCTGATCTACGTGAACCCGGAAGGCCCGGAGGGCGAGCCGGACCCGCTGAAGGCGGCCCACGATATCCGCGAGACCTTTGCCCGCATGGCGATGAACGACGAGGAAACCGTGGCCCTGATCGCCGGCGGCCACACCTTCGGCAAGACCCACGGCGCCGGCGACCCGGGCCTGATCGGGCCGGAGCCGGAAGCGGCGCCCATCGAATCCATGGGCCTGGGCTGGCACAGCCGCCATGGCAGCGGCTTCGGTGACGACACCATCACCGGCGGCCCGGAAGTGACCTGGACGCAACAGCCGACGCAATGGACCAACCTGTTTTTCGAGAACCTGTTCGGCCACGAATGGGAGCTGGAGAAGAGCCCGGCCGGTGCTTACCAGTGGGTGGCCAAGGACGCGCAGGCGGACATCCCCTACGCCCATGACAAGAGCAAGAAGCGCAAGCCCACCATGCTCACCACCGACCTGTCGCTGCGCTTCGATCCGGTCTACGAAAAAATTTCCCGGCGCTTTCATGAGAACCCGGCGGAATTCGCCGATGCCTTCGCCCGCGCCTGGTACAAGCTCACCCACCGGGACATGGGCCCCATCGAGCGTTACCTGGGCCCGGAAGTGCCGAGCGAAGAACTGATCTGGCAGGACCCGGTGCCCAAGGTGGACCACGCCCTGATCGACGACCAGGACATCGCCGCCCTCAAGGCCAGGATTCTGGACAGCGGCCTGTCGATTCCGGATCTGGTGAAAGCCGCCTGGGCGTCCGCCTCCAGCTATCGCGGTTCGGACATGCGCGGCGGCTCCAATGGTGCCCGGGTGCGGCTGGCGCCCCAGAAGGACTGGGCGGTGAACGACCCCAAAAACCTGGACAAGGTGCTGAAGACCCTGGAAGGCATCCAGGGCGAATTCAACGGCGCCGCCTCCGGCGGCAAGAAGGTATCCCTGGCGGACCTGATCGTGCTGGCCGGCGCGGCGGCGGTGGAGAAAGCCGCGGAGAAGGGCGGCCATAAGGTCACCGTGCCGTTCACCCCGGGCCGCACCGATGCCTCCCTGGAGCAGACCGACGTGGACTCCTTCCGCTACCTGGAGCCGTTCGTGGACGCGGTGCGCAACTACCGCAAGGCCAAGGCCACGGTGGACGCGGAGCACCTGATGATCGACCGCGCCCAGCTGCTCACCGTCACCGCCCCGGAACTGACCGTGCTGGTGGGCGGCATGCGCGCCCTCAACGCCAACTACGATGGTGCCGAGCACGGCGTCTTCACCGACCGCCCGGAAACGCTCAGCAACGACTTCTTCAAAACCGTCGTGGACATGAGCATCGCCTGGGCGCCGGTGTCCGAGGACGACGACTACCTGTTCGAAGGCCGCGACCGGTCCACCGGCAAGCTCAAGTGGACCGCCACCCGGCTCGACCTGATCTTCGGCGCCAACTCCCAGCTCCGTGCCCTCTCCGAGGTGTACGGCGCCGACGACGCCGAAGCCAAGTTCGTGAAGGACTTCGTGGCCGCCTGGGCCAAGGTCATGGACCTGGGCCGGTTCGACCGATAAGAAAGTGATATGGATGAGGGCGAGGAGCCGATCCTCGCCCGCTTTCTAAAGAAGAGTATTTAGTGTAATTGGGGAGGAGGTGCTAATCGATAAGTGTCGCGGAAAAAACTTGAGTATCACAAAGGCTTTTGGAGCAGCCTTCCGCATGGATGGGGTAAGTTCCTGGTTGATCCTTTACCCAGCTCGACGACTATCGATCAGTATTGATTCATGCGTTCCTTGCCCTGTGTGAGTGCGTAAAATACTGAGAACACAGCTTCCCGGGTCCCTTGCAGCTTCGGTGCTGGAGTTAAACCAAGCTTGGCCGGCGCCGTGGAAACGGTAGGCTGCCCGCATTAGAAAAACAGCATTGATTCCAGCAGTGGCGGTGCTGTTTGCATCCTGCCATCTAAGGTATTGACCCCCCCACCTCAATGTCTTGAGGCGATATTGATCCTGAACTGTTTTTTTGTCGATTGGGCTGATCTCACAACTTACTGAATATACTACATCGTCGGAGTATATTATTTTCGAGGCCTCACCGGGTTCTATTGGTTTGCCGCCGTAAAAGGCACATGCCCTAACGTCCAGGTTGCGTGCCTCTGGAGACCTCCATATGAGTTCGAGTCTTCCATTTTCTATAACTCTGAAGCGACGCTTGGCGTATATTTCGTTTTTTCCGTCTTTCAGGTAGTACTCTCGCTCAAGGATTATACCTTCTTCATCCGACCATCTTGATTCGCCGATGATAGTCGCATTTGTCACAATATCTGGATCAAGGGGGGTGGATAGGGGGCCGTCTTCGGGAGGGGAGGCCGACCAAGCAGAGGTTGATGTTACTATTAGGACTGCCGAAATAATCCTTATCATGATGTTCTCCTTTTTATTCGCCCATAATCGATATAGCATGAATTATTAAGTCAAGCAAGTTGTCCTTTTTGTGTCAGAATTATTGATCTTTAGTGGCATGCGCGCCCTCAATGCCCACTACGATGGCGCCGAGCACGGCGTCTTCACCGACCGCCCGGAAACGCTCAGCAACGACTTCTTCAAAACCGTCGTGGACATGAGCATCGCCTGGGCGCCGGTGTCCGACGACGCCGAGGCCAAGTTCGTGAAGGACTTCGTGGCCGCCTGGGCCAAGGTCATGGACCTGGGCCGGTTCTGATCCATCCCTGGCGGGACCCCGAGGGTGACATCACCCCGGGGCCCCGCCTCTTTCTTGATTCAATGTAATCTTCATGAGACATTAAAGTGGTTAATGACTCATGAAGATTACATTATGCCTGCTCCTTATCGCCCCTCTCCGGCGGTCCGCCGAGCCTTGCGGAAACTGGGCGAGGATATCCGCGAAGCGCGCCTGCGCCGTAACCTGTCCATGGAAATCGTGGCCGAGCGCGCCGCGACTTCCCGCGCCACCCTGACCCGTTTGGAGAAGGGGGACACGGCGGTGAGCGTCGCGATTCTGGCCGGTGTGCTGCAGGCGCTGGGCATGCTGCCCCGGCTGGCGGACCTGGCCGACAGCGCCGAGGACCCCCAAGGGCTTGAGATCAGCCGGGAATCGCTGCGCCAGCGGGCCTCATCGCCGCGCGCGAGGGGTGACAAGGATGAGTAACGTCGAAGTGTTTCTGGATTGGCGGCGCCGGAATCGTCGCGTTGGCCTGTTGCGCCGCCATGCCAGCAGGGGCCGGGAAACGGTGACCTTCGAGTACGCGCCGGAATGGTTGGCGGCGGACGACCGCTTTTCCATGGACCCGGCGCTGCCGGTGGGGCCGGGCCTGTTTCGCCCGCCGGCGGGCGCGGAAATGTTCGGCACCCTGGGCGATTCCGCGCCGGACACTTGGGGCCGCATGTTGATGCGCCGCCGCGAACGGCGCGCGGCGGAACGGGAAGGCCGGGCGGTACGTACCCTTCACGAGACCGACTTTCTGCTCGGTGTCTCGGACCAGACCCGGCTTGGCGCGCTGCGCTTTCGGTGGCAAGGGGATGCGGTTTTTCAGGCACCGCAGTCCAGGGGGGTGCCGGACCTCCTCGCGCTGGGTGATTTGCTCGGGGCTTCGGAGCGGATCGTTCGCGGTGAGGAGACCGATGAAGACTTGCGTATGATCTTCGCGCCGGGCTCTTCGCTGGGGGGCGCCCGCCCCAAGGCGTCCGTGATCGATCAGCACGGGCGGCTGGCGATCGCCAAATTCCCCAAGGAAACCGATGAATATTCCCTGGAACGCTGGGAAGCCATCGCGCTGGATCTGGCGGCGCGAGCGGGAATTCGCACCGCCGACCACGCATTGCATGAGGTGGCCGGGCGGCCGGTCTTATTGTCCCGCCGATTCGACCGCGACGGCGATGAACGGATTCCTTTCCTGTCGGCCATGTCGATGACCGAGCACCGGGATGGCGAACGGGGCAGCTATCTGGAAATTGTCGATGCCCTTGCCGAGCAAGGGGCGAGCGCCCGCGAGGATCGCCGGGAACTGTTCCGGCGCGTGGCGTTTTCCATCCTGGTTTCCAACGTGGACGATCACCTGCGCAATCACGGATTCCTGTGGCAAGGCGGGGCCGGCTGGTCCCTGTCGCCGGCCTATGACCTCAACCCCACGCCTCAGGATATGAAAGCCCGCGTATTGGCCACCAACATCGATCTGGATGATGGCACCTGCTCCATCGAACTGCTGCGCTCCGTGGCGGACGAATTTTCCCTCAAACCGGCGGAAGCGGATGCGTGCATTCGGGAAGTGGCCAAAGCCTGTAAGGGGTGGCGTGATGCGGCGAGAAAGCGGGGCGCTCCCGCTGCTGAAATCAAGCGCATGGAAAGCGCCTTCGAACATGAGGACCTGGCCACTGCCAGCCGTTTGTAGAAGCGGTGTTACGAGACCCAGGGGTTGATCAAGAGAATGCCAAGAGGCTCGAAGTCCTTGGTGTTGCGGGTGGCCAGGGTGGCGCCGTGGGTCTCGCAGATGGCGGCGATCTGGCCGTCGGCCATGCTCACCGGGGTGCCGTTGCGTTCGGCGTTGGCGATTTTCTGGGCGTAGTGGCTGGCGGCCAGGGCGTCGAAGGTGAGCAGGCGCCCGCTGAATTCCCGGTCGAACAGCTCGGCGGCCAGCATCGCCAGGGTGCGTTGCCGGCGGCCGGCGGGCAGCCGCTCGATGCCGTACAGGATCTCCGCCACGGTGATGCTGGTGGTGGCCACGTCCCGGGCCGGTTGCCGGTCCAGCCAGTGCACCACCACCGGGTTCGGCGCCGGGCGCATCAGCTCGGAGAGCACATTGGTGTCGAGGACGATCATCAATCCAGGTCCGCCGGACGCGGCGGGTCGCGGCGCTCGGGCAGCTCCAGCTCCTGGCCGTCGTAGGCGGCGAAGCGGTCACGGATGCGGCTGCCCAGGCCCTGTTCCGGCGCCGGCTCGCTGAGGGCCCGGCGCAGGATCCGGCGTACTTCCTCTTCCATGGAATGGCCGTGCCGGGCGGCTTCCAGCCGCAGGCGCTGTTTCAGGTCGTCATCGAGATTGCGGACGGTCAGGGTGCTCATCGGCGTTCTCCTCAATGGATGACAGCAATGCTAGCACTGCTGTCATCCGGAGGAAAGCCACCACTTGCCGGCCCTCAGGCCCGCGCCGGCTCCGGTGGCGTGGCGCCGCCGGGCAGCGCCAGCCGCAGGTTGTTCAGCCAGGTGGTGCCGAACTGCCGCCACAGGGGCGCGGAGTTGTAGGGCAGGCCGTAGCGGTCCGCCAGGGCTTTCACCCGGGGCGCCACCTCCGGGTAGCGGTTGCTGCACAGGTCCGGGAACAGATGGTGCTCGATCTGATGGCTCAGGTTGCCGGACATCACATGGAACAATGGGCCGCCGGTGATGTTGGCGGAGCCCAGCAGCTGGCGCAGGTACCACTGACCACGGGATTCCCCTTCGGTCTGCTCCTGGGTGAAGTGATAAACGCCGGCGGGGAAATGCCCGCAGAAGATGATCACGAAGGCCCAGATATTGCGCATGGTGTTGGCCACGAAGTTGGCGCCGGCCACCAGCAGGAACACGGTCAGCGGTGATTCCGGCACCACCAGGGAAATCGGCAGCGCCACCAGGGCGGCCAGGCCCGGCCACATGATGTAGTCCTTGCGCACCTGGCCCCACACCTTGCGGCCGATGTGCTTCATCAGCGGCAGGATCTCCTTGGGCTTTTTCTTGCGCTCGGCCACGTCGATCAGCGCCTGCTCGTGCAGCGCCACGCCTTCCTCGAACAGCAACATCAGCAGCACGAAGTACACCGGCTGCAACAGGTAGGCGGGCTTCCAGGGCTGGTGCGGGGTCACGCGCATGATGCCGTAGCCCACGTCCAGATCCTTCTCCAGCACATTGGTCCAGGTGTGGTGCACCACATTGTGGGAGTGCATCCAGCGGTCCGACGGGCTCATGGTGTCCCACTCCCAAGTGTTGGACTGGATCTCCGGGTCCTTCATCCAGTCCCATTGGGCGTGCAGCACGTTGTGGGCGATTTCCATGTTCTCCAGGATCTTGGCCAGGCCCAGCAGGATCACGCCCAGGGCCATGACGATCAGCGTGGACGGCCAGCCCGCCAGGGCGTGGCCCCAGGCCGGCAGCAGGAACAGGCTGGCGTAGATCACCAGCCGGCCCACCAGGGCCATGGCGCGCTGGGTGCGGATCAGCCGCAGGATGTAGAGCCGGTCCTTCTCGCCCCGGGATTCCAGGGTCTCGTGGTAGATGGCGTCCATCTCACGGCCAAACTCGTCGATCTGTTCGTCGGTGAGGTCCACCGGCAAGGGTCGTTTCGTGCTCATGCCGTTCTCCCTAAAGTGCCAGTTCGCAGTCCCCGGCGGCCGCGCACACGCACACCTGCACGATGGCGCCGGGTTCGTTGATGAAGTCGCCGCTGCGCAGGTCGCGCACGCAGCCGGATGTGAGGGTGGTGTTGCAGGTATGGCAGATGCCCATGCGGCAGCCGTGCGGCGGGTTGAGCCCGGCGTCCTCGGCCACGCGCAGCAGGTTGGTCTCGCCGTCCGCGTCCACGTCCAGGTTGCTGCCGGCGAAGCGCACCCGGCCGCCCACGGCGTCGTCGGGAATCGGTGCGAAGTCGGCGCGGAAACGCTCGATGTGCAGCCGCCCGGCGAGCCCGGCGTTTTCCCAGGTTTGCTCCAGGGCGGCCAGCAACGCCGGTGGGCCGCAGGCGTAGCAGTCCCGCTCGCGCCAGTCCGGGCAGAGACGCTCAAGCTGCGCCTCGGTGAAATGGTTCTGGTCCTCGGGGGCGTGGCGGGTGTGCACCTCGTGCAGGTGGTAGTGCGGCTGCGCCTGATCCAGCCGGCGCAGCTCGCGGCCGAAGATGGTGTCGAACTCATGGGGCGCGTAATGGATGTGCACGGTATCCGGCAGTCGCTCCTGGGCGATCAGGCTGCGCACCATGCTCATGGCCGGGGTGATGCCGCTGCCGGCGGTGATGAACAGCGGCTGCACCGGCGAGGCGTCCGGCAGATAGAACTCGCCCTGGGGCAGCCCCACCGGAATGAAATCGCCCACCTTCAGATTACGGACGATGTGGTGGGACAGCCGCCCACCGTCGATCTTCTTGACGGTAATAGTGAAGCAGCCATCGTCGCGCTCCGGCGGCGATGAGATGGTATAAGTGCGGGTGTAGTGGCGGCCGTCCACCGGAATGCCCACGCGAATATGCTGGCCCGGCCGGTGCAGCCGCCAGTTGGCGCCGGGCTTCAGGGTCACGGTGCGGGCATCGCGGGTTTCGTCCCACACGTCCACCACCCGGGCGTGCATGCGGTGGGTGGTCCACAGCGGGTTCACCAGCTCCACGTAGTGGGAGGTGCGCAGCGGGAACGCGAACATATCACTGATCGCGGACAGCCGCGTCAGCCAGCGCCTGGGTGCCTTGCTTTCCGGTACCGGGGTCGTCATGCCTGCCTCCTGATTCCCTTATTATGCTAATCAGCCATGCTTTGTGTACAGGTGTTCACGGTAACGGCAAAGCCGCCGTTTGGGAAGACGGCAATTTTGTTCAACGGTGCCGCCGCGCCCATCGCTCCGGCGTGAAGGTCAATTCCCGGTAAATTCGGTAGTGCTACGGAAGAGGCCGCCGGTTCCACCTCCTAGTATCGAAATAACCTTCGATCAAAAAAGGAGAACAACATGGCGACCGGCTATCTGTGGGATACCCTCTACGGTTGGATGGACACCGGCACCGGCGGCCTTACCAGCGCCAATCTGGCGGCAAGGGTGCAGCCCATCAGCCATCACCTGGCGCACCCGGACACCAAGCGCCGCTTTCACGAGCTGGTCCGGGCCTCCGGCCAGTTCCAGTCGCTGACCCCGGTGAACGCCCGCCCGGCCCGGGACGAGGACATCCTGCGTGTCCATACCGCCGGCCATCTGGAGCGGATGCGCGAGCTCAGCGCGCGGGAAACCGGCGGTGACGCCGGCGATGGCGTCACCCATCTCGGTAATGGTGGCCTGGAGATCGCGCTGCTGGCCGCCGGCGGCGCCATCGAGATGGCCAAGAGCGTGGTCGGCGGCGAGATCGACAACGGCTACGCGCTGGTGAATCCGCCGGGGCACCATGCCCCGCGTGACGCGGCCATGGGCTTCTGCATTTTCAACAACAGTTCGGTGGCGGCGGCCTACGCCCGGCATGAGTTGGGGCTGGAGCGCGTGGCGATCGTGGATTGGGATGTGCACCACGGCAATGGCACCCAGGACATCTGGTGGGAAGACCCGTCGGTGCTGACCCTGTCACTGCACCAGCACCTCTGCTTCCCACCGGAATCCGGCTACCTGCATGAACGGGGTGGCGGGGCCGGGCAGGGCTACAACCTGAATGTGCCGATGCCCCCGGGCTGCGGCAATGGCGCCTATCTGCACGCCATGGACACCGTGGTGCTGCCGGCGCTGCGGGCCTACCGCCCCCAGTTGATCATCGTCGGTTGCGGGTTCGATGCCAGCATCATGGACCCGCTGGCCCGGATGATGGTGACCTCGGAAGGGTTCCGAAGCATGACCCGGCGCATCCGGGAGGCCGCCGGTGACCTCTGCGAGGGGCGCCTGATGTTCATCCAGGAAGGCGGTTACAGCCCGCACTATGTGCCGTTCTGCGGCCTGGCGGTGCTGCAGGAGCTGGCCGGTGAGGGCGGGTTGGAAGATCCTTACCTGGAGTTTCTTTCCGGCATGGGCGGCGCCGAGCTGCTTGATGAGCAGCGTGCCCGCATCGAGGACGCGGTGCCCTTGATCGACGCCTTGCGTTGAGCGCCGTCAGTGCCCCAGACCGGGCACGGACGCCAGGATCAATCCCCGTGCATCGGGCACGAACCAGTTGTTGGCCGCCGCCTGGGCCGACAACTGGGCGCGTCTTTGCACGCCCAGCCGCCGCAGCAGGGAAGCCACGTGGGAATGCACGGTGCGTTCACTCAGGCAAAGGCGCCGCGCGATGTCCCGGTCACCAAGCCCCGCCGCCAGCCAGCTGAGCACGCGCATCTCGGCGCTGGTCATGTTCATCGGCAGCGGTGTGGGCGTCAGCGTCGCCAGCACGTCCTCCCCGGCGAGTTTTTGCGCGTGCAGCCGAAAGGCGCGGCGCCCCTCCAGCCAGAACGCGGTGAGCGTATCGTCCTTGAGCGAAGCCAGCGCCCGGGCCATCCGTTGGTGATCCAGGCCGGCCGGCGGGCGCGGCGCGTATAACGCCTGCCGCCCCGGCTGACGGTCGAAGTACACCGGGACCGACTGTTCGGCGTGCAGCGCCGGCAGGCGCTCCCGCAGGGCGGCCTCCAGCAACGGTTGGGCGCCCCGCGCCAGGGTGCGCACCCGCTGATTGAAGGCGCCCGGCGTGCAGGAAGAGAAATGCGCCAGTCCCAGATGCCGCCCCTCGATGCCCAGCTCAATGGTCATGCCGTCCTGGAAACCCTGAGGGTGCAGAGCGGACCGGTAAACCGACGTCGCCAGGAACGGCGGAAACATCTTGCCGGCGCACTCACTGATGGAAGGCGGCAGCCGGTCCCGGGGGGAAAGCTGTCGGGTAAAACCCGGCGGATAGAGGCGCGGAAACTGGTCGGCGAGGGCATCGATGCTGGCTGGGGAATATCCTTGATGCCACAGCGAAACATGACGCTTCTGCGACGGCAGAAACGCGACCAGTTGCGCGGCATCAAAGCCGATCAGCTCCCGCAGCGCCAGGATGGGTTGCTGCAATGGCGACATGGTGGTCACCCCATTGTTATTCTCTTCGCTCATGGCAGCACCGCCTTGAGACGAGGTCAAGGAGAACCCATGAGCGACACCCTGGATTACCACGCCCTGCTCAAGGTGGCCCTGGAACAGGCCCGCCAGGGCCTGGCCGAGGGCGGCATCCCCATCGGCGCCGCCCTGTTCGACGCCGACGGCACCCTGCTCGGCGCCGGCCACAATCGGCGCATCCAGGAAGACGATCCCTCGGTGCACGCCGAAACCGACGCCTTCCGCAAGGCCGGCCGTCAGCGCCGCTACCGCGACAAGATCATGGTCACCACCCTGGCGCCGTGCCTGTATTGCAGCGGCCTGGTGCGCCAGTTCCGCGTTGGCACCGTGGTGGTGGGCGAGTCCGAGAATTTCCCTGGTGGCCTGGACGAGCTGCGCGCCCACGGCGTGCGCGTCATCGAGCTGGACGACCCGGACTGCAAGGCCCTGCTTGCCGACTACATCCGCGCCAACCCGGACGTCTGGCACGAGGACATCGGCGAGGACTGAGCCCCGCCCGCCGGCAGGAAGCGGCCGAAGCCGGCATCGCGGCCCAGCGCCGGCATGACCCGGTCGTTTTCCATGGCCAACCGACCGTTGATCCAGACCGCTTCGATGATGCCCGGGTTGCGGTTCACCATGCGCTGCAGGCCGAAGTTTTCCATCTCCGCCCATTGCGGCTGTTCCAGTTCCTGGTCGAGGCCGGCGGGGTCGAGGATCATCAGGTCGGCGCGGTCGCCGGGGCGGATCTTGCCCGCTTCCACGCCAAGCCAGTCGGCCTGTTCGCCGGTGAGCCGCCAGATGGCTTTTTCCATGGGCATCACCGGCTCGCCCTGGCATTGTGCCTGGAGCACCAGTTTCAGGAAGCGCAGCGGCATGTTGTAGAACGCCATGTTGCGGATGTGAGCGCCGGCGTCGGAGAAGGTGAGCAGGGTGTGCGGGAAGCACACCATTCGTTTCAGCCGTTCCTGGTCATGGTTACCGATCACCGTGAACCAGCGCAGCTTGCGACCGTGTTCGATCATGGCGTCGAGGAAGAAATCCACCACGTGCACGCCGCGCTCCGCGGCCAGGCTGGCGAAGTCGCGGCCCACCAGGGCCGGGTCCGGGCAGTCCAGCACCACGGCGTCGGCGAAGTCCCTCTGCCAGACGCGGGGCGACAGTTTGTTGCCGTAGTTCTTGCGGAACAGCCGACGGTAGGCCGGGTCCCGCAGCAGTTCATTGCGTTCGATCTGGTCCTTCAGGTCCAGGGCCATTTCGCCGGCGCCGAATTCCTCGAACAGCACCACGTCCATGCCGTCCGCGTAGACCGAAAAGGCGGTGGGCAGCAGCTGCCAGCGGAAGTCGCCGTTGAGCCAGTTGGTGACCCGTGCCGAGAGCATGGCCATGGGCCGCACGGTGGCGTTGCCCTTGAGGTCGAGCATGGAGATCAGCGTGGTCTTCAGGGGTTTGCGCAGCAGCCCCACGGCCTCGCCCAGGTACTGGAAAATCTGCAGCGGGTTGGCGGCGTTGGGCGCGCCCTGGTGGACCCGGTCGTAGCGGCGCAGCAGCCGGTTGAGGCGGCGTACCTCGCTCCAGCGGGCGTAGGTGCTGGGCAGGGTCCGGGACCAGGCGCGGTCGCCGTCCACCTTGTCGAACTTGAGGCACATGGTGGACAGGCCGGCGAAGCCCAGTTCCAGGGCCTCCTCCAGCAGCGCTTCCATGGCTTGTTGTTCCTGCTCACTGGGGCGCGTCCGGCGGTCGGTGGCCCGCTCCAGGCCCATGACGCCGGTGCGCAGGTCGCTGTGGCCGAGCAGGGAGATCAGGTTGGGCCCCAGCGGCAGGGAGTGAATGTGCTCCAGCCACTGGGCCGGCGTGCGCCAGGTTTTCTTCGCTTCCAGGATCGGCAGCACCTTCTCCCGGGGCACCGTCTCCACCCGGGTGAAGATGTCCGAGGCGTCCTCGGTGTCCGCGCAGATCATGGACAGTGAGCAGCTGCCCACCAGCACCGTGGTGACGCCATGGCGCACCGATTCCGACAGGCTCGGCGCCACCAGCAATTCAGCGTCGTAATGGGTGTGGGTATCGAGAAAGCCGGGCAGCACCCACTTGCCGTGGGCATCGATCACCTGTTCCGCGGCGTCGCTGTCCAGCGTCGGGGCCACCGCCACCACGCGACCGTCCTTTACCGCCACGTCGCTGTCGGTGGCCGGGGCGCCGGTGCCGTCGAAGTAGCGGCCGCCGCGAATCACGAAGTCATAGGCGTATGCCATGGCGTCATCCTCTTGTTGTGGTTATGGGGCTCCTGGTCCGGGCCCTTGGGACGTCATCAGCATAGGCGGCTATACTGGGCCGGACTTACCAATTCACGACACCGTCATGTCTTCCTCGTATTCGACACCGGCTTACGGCGTGCGCAGCGGCGCTCTGATGGGCTGGCGGCCCCTGGTGGAGAGCCTCGGCGGCGAGCCCCGGGCGTTGCTGCGCGATCATGGTCTGTCGCCGAGCCTGCTCACCGACCCCGACGCCATCATGCCGGTGGCGCGCTTCGCCGCGCTGCTGGGAAGCTGCGCCCGGCGTCTGGCGTGCCCGGATTTCGGTCTGCGCATGGCGGACGGGCAGGGCATGGCCATGCTCGGAGCTCTGGGGAAGCTGATCCAGGACAGCGCCGGGCCACAAGACGGGTTGGCGGTACTGCAACGGCACATCGCGCTGCACAACCAGGGCGAATACTGGAGCAGCCAGGTCACCGGTGACCGCCTGTACGTGTACCGCTTCGAGTTGTTCGATGGTGATCTGGACCGGCGCGTTTACCGGGAGCTGTCCGTGGGGGCTTGTTTGCGTCTGATCCAGGAACTGATCGGTCGCGACATCCGTCCGTTGCGAGTGGCCCTGTGTCACCGCCCGCTCGCCACGCAGGCCCGGTACCGACGCTTTTTCTCGGCGCCGGTGTCCTTCAACGAGGAGCAGGATGTGCTGGTGTTCGATGCCGCCATTCTGCGCCGCCGGCTGGTGCCCGCCAGCGAGGCCCTGAACCGCTATCTGGACGGCTATATCCAGGGCCTGATTCGCGAGACCGGGGACGACCTGGCGCGCCGGGTGCGCGCCCTGATCAGCCAGACCCTGCCCGCCGGCGGGCACGACCTGCAACACATCGCCGCTTTATTGGCCCTGCATCCGCGTACCCTGCAGCGGCGCCTGCGCCAGCAGGGCACCGGCTTCAACACCCTGCTCACGGAAACCCGCATGGGCGTGGCGCGCTGGCACCTGAGCGCCTCCACCATCCCCGTGACCATGCTGGCCAGCCTGCTGGGCTACGCTAATGTCGGTGCTTTCTCCCGGGTCTTTCACAAGGCCCATGGCTGCCCGCCCCGCCAATGGCGACGCCAGCATGCGCTGCGGGGCACCGCCGGGAACGGCGTCGGCGCTGTGTTATGATGCCCCGCCCAAGCCGCCGAGCCGGCACCCACCGACCCCGCCGGGGGCCGCCTGACAGAGAATGCTCATGAGTGAATTGCCCGCCTGCCCCCAATGCAGCTCCCCTTACACCTACGAAGACGGCGCCATGTTCGTGTGCCCGGAATGCGCCCATGAATGGAACGCCGCCGATGAGCAGGCCGCCGCCGAAGCGGACCTGATCAAGGACGCCAACGGCAATGTGCTCAACGACGGCGACACCGTCACCGTGATCAAGGATCTCAAGGTCAAGGGCTCCTCATCGGTGGTCAAGGTGGGTACCAAGGTCAAGGGCATCCGCCTGGTGGGCGGCGACCATGACATCGATTGCCGCATCGATGGTATCGGCGCCATGAAGCTGAAATCGGAGTTCGTGAAGAAGGTCTGACCGGGCGCGCTCGCCATTGGCCCGGCCTTTCAGCATGATAGGAAGCCTTTGCGACGCCCGCCGTTCCAACCCTGGCCGGGACGTTCTAAGGTGCCGGGTCCGGCCCCGCGCCGTCTTCGTTTTGCCACGGGAGAGATTGCATGTCCGACGACACCTATACGCCGCCTAAGGTTTGGAAATGGGAACCGGGCAACGGCGGCAAGTTCGCCAATATCAACCGTCCCATCGCCGGCCCCACCCACGACCAGGAACTGCCGGTGGGCAAGCACCCGCTGCAGCTTTATTCCCTGGCCACCCCCAACGGCGTCAAGGTCACGGTGATGCTGGAGGAACTGCTGGCCCTGGGCCATGAGGGCGCCGAATACGACGCCTGGCTGATCAATATCGGCGAGGGCGATCAATTCGGCAGCGGCTTCGTGGAGATCAACCCCAACTCCAAGATCCCGGCCATGATGGACCACGGCGTGACCCCGCCGCGCCGGGTGTTCGAGACCGCCTCCATCGTGCTCTACCTGGCGGAAAAATTCGCTGCCCTGATTCCGGCCGACCCGGCGGTGCGCACCGAGTGCATGAACTGGCTGTTCTGGCAGCAGGGCGCGGCGCCCTTCCTGGGCGGCGGCTTCGGCCACTTCTACGCCTACGCGCCGGAGAAATACCAGTACCCCATCGACCGCTACACCATGGAAGTGAAGCGCCAGCTCGACGTGCTCGACCGCCGCCTCGCCGACAACGCCTACCTGGCCGGCGACGAATACTCCATCGCCGACGTGGCCACCTGGCCCTGGTACGGCCAGTTAGTGCTGGGCCGGCTCTATGACGCCGCCGAGTTCCTGGACGTGACGTCCTACAAGAACGTGCTGCGCTGGGCCAAGGACATCGACGCACGCCCGGCGGTGCAACGGGGCCGCATGGTGAACCGCAGCTTCGGCGATCCCGCCTCGCAACTTCGTGAGCGCCATGACGCCAGCGACTTCGAAACCAGGACCCAGGATAAAATCGGCGGCTGACCGGCGGGCCCATGAATGACACCGACCTGGCCCATCTGAGCCACTGCATCGAGCTCGCCGAGCGGGCCCTGGAAGCCGGTGACCAGCCATTCGGCTCGCTGCTGGTGGACCAGGACGGCACGGTGCTGTTCACCGCCCGCAACCGGGTCGGCGGCGGTGACCACACCCGCCACCCGGAATTCGAGATCGCCCGTTGGGCCGCCGAACACCTGCTCCCGGAGCGGCGTGCCCGCGCTACCGTCTACACCTCCGGGGAGCACTGCCCCATGTGCGCCGCCGCCCACGCCTGGGTGGGCCTGGGCCGCATCGTCTACGCCAGCTCCGGCGAGCAGTTGAGAGCCTGGCGGGCGGAATGGGGCCAGCCACCGTCCCCGGTGGCCGGCCTGTCGATCCAACAGGTGGCGCCGGATGTGCCGGTGGAGGGCCCGGTGCCGGACCTCGCCGAGCAGGTGCGTGCCTTGCACCGGCGATATCGCGACTGAAGTCGCTCCTAAGGTGCAAGCAGCACCGCGGTAGGAGCGACCGGGCGGCGCACCGCTTCAGTCGCGATCACCCCGGTCGCCGGATGCCCCCTAACCGCGCCGATTCCCGAGCGCCTTTTCCAGCGCCATGAGCGTGTCCACGTAACCGACGAAGCGTTCCAGATATTCCGGCGCCAGTTCATGGAGCTGGTCCAGGGCGCGCACCACCTGGCGGTGGGAATTGAGCGGGCCGGCGTCGCCGGTGGGGTGGGCGAGGGCGGCGTCGATGCGTTGCGCGGTGCGCTGCCGGGCGTGTCGGGCGCGGATGTCGGCGGCGGCTTTCAGGTCCCGTTTGGGGGCGGCGTTGCTCTGGCCCTGGTGGTGGGCGCGCAGGCGCTGGTGCTGTTCGTGGAGCAGGGCGTCCAGCGCCGAGGCGCCGGCGGGCGCCGCCGGGCTGGTGTCGCCGGCGCGCAATTCGCCGACCAGTGCGCCCAGGGGCGAGGGCGCGCCGCCGGCGCTCGCCAGGCGCCTTGCGGCGCGGTGCTCGCCGCGCTCGCCGAGCGCCTGGAGCCGGGTGCGCAGGGCTTCGTCCCCGCATTGCTCGATGAGTGCGTCGGTGTGCCGGCGCGCCGCCGCCAACGCTTCTTCCAGGGCGCTTAGTTCCCGTTCCAGTTTTTCCCGGGTGGTGGCCAGGCCGGGCCGATGGTCGCCGTCGAGACGGCGGGCCAGGGCGTCCAGATAATGAAAGCGCACCGGTTCGAACCGGGCGGCGCCTTGCCCACGCAGGGCTGTCAGGCGGTCCGTCAGGTCCGTCGCGGGCACAGTCGGGTTACTCATCGCCGCTGTCCTGGCGCGGCACCGTGGTGATTTCCACACGCCGATTGCGGGCCCGGGCGTCGTCGTCGGTGTTGGGTGTCACCGGCTGGTTATCGCCGAAGGCGGCGGCGAACAAGCGCTCTTCGGGCAGGCCCTGGTCGATCAGGGTGCGGGTCACGGTGAGCGCGCGCTGGGCGGACAGGCCCCAGTTGTCGCTGTAGCGGGGGTTGCCCTTCTGGATCGCCAGATCGTCGGTGAAGCCGCTTACCATGAGCAGCTCGTCGTGCTCGCTCAGGTATTGTTTGAGGGGCGCCACCAGGCTGCGCAGCAGGGTTTCGCCGTCCGCTTGCAGGCGGTCGGAGTTGAGCCCGAACAGGACGCTGCCGTTGATACCGATACGACCGTTCTGGAACGAGATGCGGCCACTGGCGAGCGGATCGGCGAGCGCTTCCTCCAGGGCCTGGCGGCGCTGCTGCTCGGCCTGCAGCTTGGCGCGCTCCTCCTGCAGCGACTGGCTCAGTTCCAGCTGGATGCCGATCACCCACACCAGAATCAGCACGAAGATGCCCACCAGGGCGGCCATCAGGTCCGAGAAGATGGCCCACACCGGGGTCGCCTGAGTGTCGCCGTCGTAGGCCATCAGCTCGCTCCGGTGGAGGAATCACGGACCCGGCCCAGAGCGTCGATCACGTCCTTCTGGGCGCTCAGGCTCAGGTCGATCACTTCGCGGGCCTGCTCCACATAGTAGGCGAGCTGTTCGTCGCTGCGTTCGGCGGAGCGGGTGAGGGCGGCTTCCACCTGCTGCAGGGTGTCCAGCAGCCCCTCATTGGCCTCACCGAAGCGGGCCACGGCGGCGCCGAAGGCCTCGCCCAGGCTGGCCATTTCCCGGGCGCCGCCGGTGAGGTCGCCGGCCAGGGTTTCCAGTTGCGTGCTTTGCCGTTCTACCTGGTCGGTGAAGGTGTCGCTGACCGCGCGCAGGGCGCCGCCGGCATCCACGATCAGGCTTTCCACCGCCTCGCGCTGCGCCTCGGCGGCCTGACGCTGGGCGCCGAGCAGGCGGTCCAGTTCGCTGACCAGGCGCTGGCGTTCTTCCAGCAGGGCGTTGTCGCGCTCGCTGTTGCGGGTCATTTCCGCGCGCAGTTCGTTGATCACCTCGGCGGCGGCTTTGGGGGTTTCCGAGGCGGTCTCGATGAGCCGGGTCATGGGTGCTTCCAGGGCCGTACCCAGTTCGGTGAGATGGCGGCTGGCGGTGGCTTCCAGCGCCGCCAGCCGCTGGCTCGCGGCCTCGCCGCGGGCCTGCTCCTGGTCGCGCA
The DNA here is from genome assembly GCF_016785095.1 of Alloalcanivorax marinus. Classification (GTDB taxonomy): domain Bacteria; phylum Pseudomonadota; class Gammaproteobacteria; order Pseudomonadales; family Alcanivoracaceae; genus Alloalcanivorax; species Alloalcanivorax marinus_A. The sequence goes on from NZ_JAEKJB010000011.1 coordinate 273,701, forward strand.
GGGCGGCCAGTTGCTCGCCGGTGCGGGCGGTAAGTTGTTCCAGGCCCTGCCGTTGTCCGTCCAGCAATTGCCGCACGGCCTGCTGGAAGCCGTCCTGGTGGCCCTGGAGGGTGGCGCCGACGTCGCGCAGTAGTTCGCCGGCTTGTTGTCGCTGGGTGTCCTGACTCTGGCGCTGGCCATCCAGCAGCTCGCCGGCGGTGGCGCGGAAGGCGTCGCCGTGGCGGGCCAGGGCCTGGTCCAGGCGTGCCACCAGTTCGCCGGCGGCGTGGCCTTGCTGCTCCAGGTGGTCGCGCCATTGCCCGGCGGCCTGCTCGGTGCTGGCCTGGAACGCCTCGGTGGCACGCGCCAGTTGCTCCTCGACGCGGGCGGCGTGCTCCGCCTGTTGCTGGCGGCCATGCTCGATCATCGCGCTATTGTCGGCGCGCAGGCGCTCGGCGGTATCTTCCAGGGTGCCGGCCAGGCGCTCGGTGGTTTCCGCCTGCTGACGGTTCTGTTGCGCCAGGCCGTCGCGCCAGGCGTCGGCGGCCTGGCGGGTGGTGTCCTGGAAGCGTTCGCTGAGCGCCGCCAGTTGTTGTTCATGGGCCTGGCGGCTTTCCGCCAGGCCCTGGCGCCACTGTTCGCCCAGGCCCGTCAGGTGCCGCTCGGTGACCTCGCCGAGCCGGTGGTGGGTGCGCTCGGTCTGTTCCTGGAGACGGGCCATGGCGTCTTCCATGACCGGCTTCACCCCGTCGGCGGCGAGTCGGGCGCTGTCGCCCAGGTGATGTTGCAGCCGCTCGCCGAGGGTGTCCGCGAGGGTTCGGTATTCCTCGGTCATGCGGCTGTGGAAGCGTTCCTGGTTGTCGCTCAGATTGTCGGCCAGCCGGCCGCCCAGGGCGTCCAGCCGGTCGGTGAGCGCGGCGAGCTGTTCGACCACGGCGGGGAAGGCATCGGATTGGGCGCGCAGGGCCTGGAAGGCGTCTCGTTGCTGCTGCTTAAGCGAAAAGACGCGCAGTTCGCGGCTGATCTTGCCGTCCAGTTCGCGGCTGGCCAGGGTGCGGTCCCGGCGGCACAGGGTGGCGGCGAGGCCAAGCATGGCGGAGGCCGCCACGCCGGCGATGGAGGTGCCGAAGGCCAGGCTGAGGCCGGCGATGGGGGCCGCCAGGGCGCCCTGGATGGCCTGCAGGTCGGCGCCGCCGTCCAGGGCGGTGACCGCCCCTTGCAGGGTCACGGTCATGCCGATGAAGGTGCCCAGCAGACCCAGCATCACCAGCAGGCCGGACAGGTACGGGGTGAGCATGGGCCCGGGCAGCGCCACCGCCTCGCCCTCTATGCGTCGCCGCACGGCGCCACGCAGGCCCGCCGGCAGGCTCGCCAGCCAGCCGCCCAGGGCCTGTTCGTCGCTGGGGGTGGAGGTGAGGTTCTCGCTCAGTCGGTCGGTGGCGCGGCGGAAGCGCAGCAGTTCCAGGAAGCCGAAGCCATAGACCAGGGCGATCAGCAGGGTGGCGAGCAGCGCCACTGGCTGGCCGGCGAGAAAACCGAGCCCCACCCAGAGTACCGCGGCGGCGCCCAGGATGAAGGCCAGAACAAAAAGAAAGCGTGTCATGTGCGGTCGCGTACCTCGTTGTGCAAAGCGTCCAGCAGGCCCAGCGGCGGCTCCAGCCGGGCTTCCAGTTCGGCGAGCAGCAGTAGCTGCATCTCCTGACAAAAGCGGTGCAGCCAGCCGCCGGGCGCCATCCAGGCATCGGGGTCATCGGCGTCGTTGTCCAGCAGGCTGCGTTGTCCATCCGGCTTGAGCGCCTCGAAGCGCCGCGCCAGCAATTTCGGGACGGCGCCGAAGCAGCGCCGCGTCCAGGCGGTGAGGGTGGCGTCGAACACCGCGTCCAGTTCCGCCAGCCGGGCGGCGCCCGGACCGCAGTCGGCCAGGGCTCCGCGCAGGCGCACGCGCACCGGTTGCAGGCCGGCGGTGAGTTGGCGCTGGCGGGCCACGTAGAATTTCTGGTAGGGCTCGTAGTCCGCCTGGGGGGCGGGCAGGCCGTTGCGGGTGCCAAGCTGTTCCGGTTCGAACGCCCGGGTCAGGCCAGCCAGCAGCTTGTCGCGAACCTTGGCCAGATCCTCGCCGAGGCGCCGGTAGTCCCGCTCGCTGGCATGGAAGGGGCCCGTGGCGCGGTGGGCGTTGGCGGTGTCCAGAGCCACGGTGTCCGACAGGTCGAACAGGCGCGCCAGGCGTTCGGCGACGTCGCCGTCGGGCTGACCGTCGAGCAGATGCAACTCGGCCAGCAGACGGGCCAGCCGGCCGCCCGGATAGGATGCTCGTGGAAAGCTATGCACGCCGTTGCTCATTGCTGCCACCCTGGCCGGAACACGGGCCCGGAGGCGCCCGTTTAACGGGGCTCCGCCGGGCGAAGCGGCACATTCTAATCAGGAACGGCCGGCGATGATAATGCCGCGCCGCCGGGTGCGCCCGGCGCCCGGCAATCTTCCGGTCACCGCCCTTCAGGCGACCGCCAGGTCCCGGGGGAAGCGACGGATGCGCAGGGTCAGCAGCAGGGCACCCAGCAGCGAGGCGCAGGTGAAGCCCACCGCCAGATGGAAACCACCGCTGAACTCGATCAGCGCGCCGGCGATGGCCGGGCCCAGGAACTGGCCGGTGGCGAAGAACACGGTGACGTAGCTGAAGGCGATGGGGATGAAACGCGGCGCCACCTGGTCGGTGCTGGCGGCCTGGATCATGGTGAACACGCCATTCACCGCGCAGCCCATCAGCAGAAAATGGGCGAAGAACACCGGCAGCCCCTGGTCGAGCAGCGGCAGGCCCATGGCCAGGGTGACCACGGCGGTGGCCAGGGTCAGGGCGTTGCCGCGCCCCCAGATGTCCGAGAGTGACCCCCACAGCGGCCCGCTGGCCACGGACAGCAAGCCGGACATGGCCATCAGCCAACCGGCCACGTCGTCGCCGTGGCCGGCTTCCACCACATAGCTGACCATGAAGATGGACTGGATAATGTAGACCATGCCGATGACGCCATAGACGGTGGCCATGGTGATCACCCGTGGGTGACGGTAGATGCGCCATTTATCCGCCGGCGCCGGTCGCTGGGGATCGTCGCTGTCCAACGGCTCGGGATCGCGCACCGCGATCAGCACCAGGGCCACGGCCACCGCCGAGATCACCGCGAACACCCCCCAACTGACCCGCCAGCCGTGGTCGCCGAAGGCATCGGATAACCAGGGCACCAGCAGGCCGGTACCGAACAGGCCGGCGCCCACCCCCGCGCCCATGCAGCCGATCACCAGGCCGCGCCGCTCCGGATACCAGGTGGCCAGCAATGACACCATGGGCGCGAAGCAGAAGGCGGTACCCAGGCCCAGCAGGCCCATCAGGCCGAGAATCCAGCGGTAATCGGAGGCCACCGCCAGGCCGGCGAAGCCGAAGGTGAGAATGAACAGGCCCAGGGCCACGGCGTTGCGCGCGCCCCAGCGACCCGCGGCGACCCCGCCCACCAGCACGAACAGCAGATAGCCCAGGGCGGTGACGGTGCCCAGGTTGCCGGCCTGGCGGTAGCTCAGGCCCAGGTCCTCGCGCATGGGCGGCAGGATCACGCCGTAGGCAAGCCGCGCGAACACGATCGCCACCAGCGCCGTGAGAATGCCGCCGGTGACCATGATCAGGGCATTGGGGCGGTGTGGCGGTGGCGTGACCAGTGACATGCGGGCTTCCAGACGGTGGCGGCGCGAAAAGGGCGCACTACTTTAGGGCCTTTTCACCCTACTTGCATCACACCCGCCGCTGGCCCTGTCCGCCTTCCCGCCTGGGGGGCTACAATCACCCTGTTGACCCTTCACGAGGAGATCGGAACGATGACGACGCTGTTCATGGACGGTTTCGGCCGTCACTGGTGGTTGCTGGTGCTTTACGGCGTGCTCGGTGTGCTGGTGGGCCTGTATGCCGTGGTCTCCCCGCTGGAGGCGGCGGTGGCGCTGGCCTGGGCGATCGGTGTCCTGGCCCTGGCCGAGGGCGTGGTGGGGCTGGCGGCGCTGTTCGCCAACGGCGCCGTGGCGGGGCGCGGCTGGGTACTGTTCTACTCGCTGATTTCGCTGCTGTTCGGGTTGCTCGCGGTGACCAACCCGGCGGCCACCGCCGGGGCCCTGCTGCTGGTGCTGGCGTGCTGGTTCGTGGTCGCCGGCGTGTTCCGGGTGCTGTTCGCCTTCCAGATCCGCCGCCATGTGCGCGGTGAATGGGTGATCGCCGTCACCGGGCTGCTGGGCATCGTGCTGGGCGGTTTGTTCCTGGCCAAACCCCTGGCCGGATTGGTGGTGGCCACGGTCTGGTTCGGCGTTGGGATGCTGATCTACGGCGTGCTGCAGATCGTTGCCGGCCTGCGCCTGAGGAGCCTTTACAATCGTTCGTTTTAGGGGGTCACGATGACCGAAGTTTCCACTAGCCCGGCTCGCCGCCGGTTGCTGCTGGTGCTGGGGGTGTTTGCCTTGCTGGCGGTGGGCGCCGCCCCGGCGGTTTGGTGGTGGACCTCCGGCCAGTATCTCCATGGCGAGTGCCGCCCCTTGAACCCCTGCGGTCCGGCGGCCAGCGGCGCCGTGGCGCCCTTCACCATGGATACCGTGGGTCAGGTGATGGCGGTGCCGTCGCCCGGCGATGAGGTGGTGCTGGTGGGCACCTCGTTGCCGCCGGAGTCCGAGCGGCCAGTGGGTTGGCTGGGCCATGTCGAGCTGGTGCATATGGATCTCGACAGCGGCGCCGTCGGCGCCCGCCAGCGGATTCCGTTCGTGCATCCGCCGGACTGGGTTTTCGTTTCCCCCGACGGGGGCCGTATTACCCTGGTCTGCCCGAAGCATCACAATGACCCCTGGCGGCGGGAGAATGCTTATGAGCCCGGCAAGCTTGGTGACGACGAGTTCTGTTACCGGGGGGCCGGAGACGATGCCCTGGTGGTATCGGCGCGGGATGGCCGCCGGCTGGATACCGTCGCCGAGATGGCCCGGCCGGGGTTTTTCCGCGCGGACTGGTGGCGCGGTTCGGGCCGTGGATTGACCCGGCTGGGTGAACAGTGGGTGGGGCAGCCCGATGGCGAGGACGTGCTGCTGTACCGCGTCGATGACGGCGAGATGCGTCGCCTGAAACCCCGCGACAACGAACCCAGATTAAACTACCCCTCCGGCTATACTCTGGCGCTGTCACCGGACGGCGAGCGGTTGGCGGCGCTCTACGCCGACGACACCCTGCGGCGCGATGGCTCCGCCTATATTCGCGTCTGGTCGGTGCGCAGCGGCGAGCAGATCGCCGCCTTCCAGGCGGAGAATCGGAACCTGCCCCGTCTCGCCTGGAGTCCGGACGGTGAAATCCTGGTCGCCGCCACGGCCATCGGTGGTTACCGCATTTCGGAGGTCCGGGTGGAGGTGTTCCGGCTGCCCTGAGCCCCCTGACTGGCTGTAGGGGCGGCTTCAGCCGCGATTACCCGCGCACCTCGGGTCGCGGCTACGCCTAAACCACCGTGGCGGCGTGGCGCCCGGCGCGGCGGCCGGAGAAGATGCAGCCGCCCAGGAAGGTGCCTTCCAGGGTGTTGTAGCCGTGGTAGCCGCCGCCGCCGAAGCCAGCCACCTCGCCGGCGGCGTACAGCCCGGGCAGCGGGTCGCCAGCGTCGTCGAGCACCTGGCCGTCCACGTTGGTGTGCAGGCCGCCCAGGGTCTTGCGGGTCAGGATGTGCAGGCGCACGGCGATCAGCGGGCCGTGTTTCGGGTCCAGGATTTTGTGCGGTTTGGCGGCGCGGAACAGCTTGTCGCCCAGGTAGTGGCGGGCGCCGTGAATGGCGGTGATCTGCGCGTCCTTGGCATAGGGGTTGTCCATCTGGTTGTCGCGGGCGGTGAGCTCCGCGAGCAAGCGCCCGTGGTCGATGCGGTTCTCGCCGGTGAGCCGGTTCATGCCGTCCACCAGGGTTTTGAGGTCATTGGCCACCACGAAGTCCTCGCCGTGTTTCTTGAAGGCCTCCACCGGCGGCGGCGCGCCTTTGCCCAGGCGGCTCTTGAGCACTTCCTTCCACTGCCCGGAGGTCATGTCCGGATTCTGTTCCGAGCCGGACAGGGCGAATTCCTTCTCGATGATCGACTGGTCGAGCACGAACCAGGAATAGTCGTGGCCGCTGGCGAGGATCTCCTTGAGCGTGGCCAGGGTGTCGTAGCCGGGCAGGCAGGGCGCCGGCAGGCGCCGGCCGTTGGCGTCGAACCACATGGACGAGGGGCCGGGAATGATGCGGATGCCGTGGTTCGGCCAGATCGGGTTCCAGTTCTTCATGCCCTCGGTGTAATGCCACATACGGTCGCTGTTGATCACCGCCGCGCCGGCCTCCCGGGTAATGGCGATCATCCGCCCGTCCACATGGTGGGGCACGCCGGAGACCATGCTGGCCGGCGGTTCGCCGAGCCGCTCCCGGGGCCAGTATTCGCGCACCAGATCGTGGTTGCCGCCGATGCCGCCGGAGGTGACCAGCACGGCGCCGGCGTGGAATTCGAACGCGTCGATCACCTCCCGGGAGGAGCGCTCGCCCCGTTGCACGGTGCTGGGGGCGAGCATTTCGCCGGCCACGCCGGTAACGCGGCCGTCGGCGGTGAGCACCCGGCCGACCCGGTGGCGCGTTTTTAGGGTGATGCGCCCGGCGTCCATGTGTTCGCGCACACGGCGTTCGAACGGCGCCACCACGCCGGGGCCGGTGCCCCAGGTAATGTGAAAGCGCGGCACGGAATTGCCGTGGCCGGTGGCGGTGGAGCCGCCCCGTTCCGCCCAGCCCACCACCGGGAACCAGCGCATGCCCTGCTCATACAGCCAGGGCCGCATTTCGCCGGCGGCGAATTCCACGAACGCCTCGGCGGTCTTGCGCGGCCAGTAGTCCTCGTCGCGGTCGAAGCCGGCGCTGCCCAGCCAGTCCTGCAGGGCCAGCTCGGCGCTGTCCTTGATGCGCATGCGGCGCTGCTCCGGGCTGTCCACCAGGAACAGGCCGCCCAGGGACCAGTGGGCCTGGCCGCCCACGGAATTCTCCCCTTCCTGCTCGACGATCAGCACCGATTTGCCGGCGTCCGCCAGTTCCGCCGCGGCCACCAGCCCGGCCAGGCCGGCGCCCACCACGATCGCATCGCTTTTGTTGTCCATGATGATGCCCCTGGAAGGTTGCGAGGCCTTAAACCTAGCAGGTTTCTGGCACCATCGTCAGGCATTCTCCGCCGGGTTTCAGCCGAAGCCGGGCAGGGCGGTCTGGCCACCGGCGTGCCGGCGTTCGTGGTCGAGCAGCCATTGCTTGCGTTCCAGGCCGCCGCCGTAGCCGGTGAGGGTGCCGTTGGCGCCGATCACCCGGTGGCAGGGCACGATGATGCCCAGCGGGTTGCGGCCGTTGGCCAGGCCCACGGCGCGGGATGCCCCCGGGTTGCCGAGCCGACGGGCCAGCTCGCCGTAGCTTTCGGTCTCGCCGTAGGGGATGTCCGCCAGGGCCCGCCAGACGCTTTGCTGGAAGTCGCTGCCGCGCGGTGCCAGTGGCAGCTCGAACTCGCGCAACTGGCCGGCGAAGTAGGCCGCGAGTTGTTCCCGGGCGGCGCGGAACAGGGCGTCGTCCCGGTAGCGCTCCCGGTCCGCCTCGGGCCTTTCCTTCCAGCGTTTCATGTACAGGCCGGTGAGCGCGTCGCCGTCACTGGTGAGCAGCAAGGGGCCAAGGGGGGAGTCGATCGGATGATGGACATCGGCGTCGGTGTGCATGGTGTCTCCGCCAGGGTAACCGGTGATCATCGCCATTGTAGATGGGCCACGAGATCCCGGCTCGCCATTTCCGGACATCGCTGCATGGAGCGCCCGGGTGGCCGCGTTAGCGGCCCAGGAAGGCGGACACCAGCCGCAGGGAGGGAATGTTGTCGCACACCAGTTTGATGCACACCAGCAGCGGCACCGCGATAAGAATGCCCACCACGCCCCACATCCAGCCCCACAGCAGGATCGAGAGGAACACCGCCACCGGGCTCAGCTGCAGCCGGTGGCCGGCCACCGTGGGAGTGATGAACTGGCCCTCCAGCACGTTCAGGCCGAGGATCAGCGCGGGCGGCAGCAGGGTCGCGTAGATCCCGTCGAAGTGCAGCAGGCTGACCAGCAGGATCACCGTGAAACTGGCCACCGGGCCAATGTAAGGCGCGTAGTTGAACATCCCGACCATGACGCCGAACAGAATCGGATTGGGCACGCCGAGAACATAGAGAATCAGCGACGACAGCATCGCCAGACACAGGTTGATGATGGAGATGGTGCCCAGGTAGATGGAGATGCGGTTCTGGATCTCGCGCACCGTGGCCACCGCCGCGCGCTTGTTCTCGAATTGAGGGATCACCCGCACCAGCTTGCGCAGAAAGGTGTCGCCGGAAGCCAGCATGAAATACAGCAGCACGAAACTGATGGCGATGCCGTACAGCGCCGACCAGGTGCCGGACAGCAGCCACTTCACCGGGCTCCAGGGCACCTGGCCGCCGGCGGCGTCGTTGCCGCCTTCGCCGGGGGTGATGCGCGCGATCTGCTCGTTGGCCTGGCGCAGTTTTTCCATGGGCGCGGCCAGTTCACGGAATTCCAGCTCCAGTTTGCGCAGGTCCCGGGGCGCTTTCTCCAGCCATTCCATGGCCGGTTCGGTGAGCCCGTACAGGGCGCTCACCGCCAGAGAGAACACCAGGCACACGATCACCGCCGCGCTCACCGGCGGCGCGATGCGCAGCGGTCGCAGGGCGCGCACCACCGGCGTGAAAATCAGGCTGGTGAGGAACGCCACCACCAGGGGCGCGAACAGGGTGGCGGCGGCGTACAGGGTGTACATCACCAGCAGTACGAAGATACCGGTGAGCATCGCCGAGCGCACCGTCACCCTTTCCATCAGCTTGCGGGTTTCCTGGCGGGTGACGACATCGTCCTGGTCGCCGCCAGTTCGGTCCTGGGTGCGCGGGTCGTCCATTGAGGGGGCGTTCTCCGTCCTTGAGCATGGAAACAACGAGTTTACGGGGTGGGCGGGCGGAACATGAGGGGCGCGTCGTAAAAAGCGGTAAAGGGCTGCGCTGGCGGGCCAGTGACACGCTGCGATAAACTGCCGTCGTCGTCAGCGTCCAGCCAGGGGTAGGCGTATGTTCTACATTGTCGCCGTCAACGTCCTGCTGGTGACGGCGGTGGTTTTGATCCACTACGAATTTCTGTCGCGCATCACCGTTTGGCTTCCCAAGGCAGGCATCAAGCACCGTTACCGGGTGCTGGTGGGCGTGGGGGGCGCCCTGGTGGCCCACGCCGTTGAGGTGTGGTTGTTCGGCGCCGCTTACTACGTGATGGTCAACCAGCTCGGTTGGGGCGAATTCAACGCCACCTTTTCGGGCAACTATAATGGCACCTTGCTGGACTGCGTGTATTTTTCCTTCACCGTCTATACCACGCTCGGTTTCGGCGACATCCAGCCGCTGGGTGACGTGCGCTACCTGACCGGTATCGAGGCGTTGACCGGCTTGGTGCTGATCACCTGGACCGCCTCCTTCCTGTACCTGGAAATGCAGCGCTATTGGCGCAGGCCAGGCTGAGCGCCGTATTCGACTTTCGTCGAAGTGTGGCCTGATCGGATTGCCGGCGGGCCCGCCGGGGCCGGATAATTCCTCGAGTGTTGAAAAAAACAACAACCGGGAGACACCCGCCATGCTCAATCGCGCATCCCAGCCTCTGGTCCGTCTGGTGGACCGCTACCTGCCCGACCCCTATATCTTCGTTCTGATCCTGTCCCTGGTGGCGGCGGTCGCCGCCATGGCCGTGGAAGGCCAGTCTCCGGTGGCGGTGATGGACATGTGGGGCAAGGGTTTCTGGAACCTGCTCACCTTTTCCATGCAGATGCTGTTGGTACTGATCACCGGCTTCATGCTGGCCAGTACGCCGCTGGTGAAGAGCATTCTCGACAAGCTGGCGGCCCTGGCCCGTTCGCCGGGCCAGGCGATTCTGCTGGTCACCTATGTGTCCCTGGTGGCGAGCTGGATCAACTGGGGCTTCGGCCTGGTGGTGGGGGCGCTGTTCGCCAAGGCTCTGGCGCGCCGTATCCAGGTGCACTATCCGCTGCTGATCGCCAGCGCCTATGGCGGTTTCGTGGTCTGGCACGGCGGGTTGGCGGGTTCCATTCCGCTGACCATCGCCACGCCGGGGCATTTCACCGAGAACCAGATCGGCGTGATCGGCACCGGCGACACCATCTTCGCGTTTTTCAATCTGGCCATCGTGGCGGCCCTGTTCATCGTGGTGCCGGTGATCAACCGGTTGATGCTGCCGCCGCGAGAGGAGAGCGTGTTCGCCGATCCCAAGGCCATCGAGGACCCGGAAGTGCCTGACGTTACCCCACAGCGGCCCGCCGAGCACCTGGAGAACAGCCGCGTGCTGGCCTGGCTGGTGGGCTTCAGCGGTGTCGCCTACGCGGTCTATTACTTCAGCCAGGGCGGTGGGCTGAACCTGAATATCGTCAACTTCATGTTCCTGTTCCTGGCCATCGTGTTGCACCAGACCCCGCGTCGGCTGCTGATCAGCCTGCATGAGGCGATCAAGGGCGGCGCCGGCATCGTCATCCAGTTTCCATTCTACGCCGGCATCATGGCGATCATGACCGACTCCGGCCTGGCGGCCACTATCTCCAACGGCTTCGCCTCCATCGCCAGCGCCGATACCCTGCCGTTCTGGAGCTTTATCAGCGCCGGCCTGGTCAACATCTTCGTGCCCTCCGGCGGCGGCCAGTGGGCGGTGCAGGCGCCGGTGATGCTGCCCGCGGCCGAGGCGCTTGGCGCCGACGTGCCCCGGGTGGCCATGGCGGTGGCCTGGGGCGATGCCTGGACCAACCTGCTGCAGCCGTTCTGGGCGTTGCCGGTGCTCGCCATCGCCGGTCTCAAGGCCAAGGACATCATGGGCTATTGTCTGATGCTGCTGATCATCACCGGCGTGGTGATCAGCGTCGGGCTCACCTTCCTGTAGCCAGGTCGCACTCGATCACGCCGTACCAGCCCAGGCCCCGGTAGGTCTCATAACCCGGGGTCAGGGCGAAGGCCACCAGCTTGTCGCCGTCCCGGTAGAAGCCCCGTTCGCGCTCCTCGGTGCGTAGCGGGTAGGGCGTGCCCAGCTCGCCCTGACCGGTGGCGTCGGCGATCACCCGGTGCTCCGCGTCAAGCAGCATCACCCGGCAGTGGGCGCGTTCCTCCTCGCTCAGGCCCACGCCCTTGACCACGTCGCCGGCCTGCGGGCTCCAGTCGAAGAAGATGCCGAGCACGCCAAGCTTGTCGCCGTCGGCGCGGCCCTCGCGGCGGATGGCGGTGGCGTAGGTGGCGACGGCGGCGTCATCCAGGGCGCCGTTGAGGGCGATGTCGGTAACCGCGAAATCGTCGCCGCTGGCGGTGGCCATGGCCTGCTGGAACCAGGCGCTGCGTGACACGTCGAGGCCGACGGCGCCGGGGTAGCGGTCCGGGCGGCCATTGGCCACCACCCGGCCCTGGGCGTCGGCGATCCACAGATCCAGGTAGACCACGTAGGAGCGCAGAATGGTGGCCAGCCGCTCGCTGGCATGGGCCAGCGAGGCCTCGTCGCCGCCGTCGGCGGCGGCCACCACGGCGGAATCCGTGGCCCACCAGCGCACGTCGCAGGAGCGCTCGAACAGGTTGCGGTCGATGATTTCGATGGCGTTCAGGGACAGGTCGGTGAGGCGCTGACCACGAAACTCCGTGAGCATGCGCTCGCCGGCGTCCTCGATGCGGCTGGTGTGCCCCTCCACGGCGTCGCGGAAGTCCGCGGCGATGTGGTTGATCTCCTCGGACACCTTGCCGATTTCCTCGGCGACCACGCCGAAGGCGGCGCCGGCGGTGCCGGCCCGGGCCGCCTCGATGCGGGCGTTGAGCGCCAGGATCTTGGTGGTCTGCATGATGTCCTCGATGGCGCCGACTTTCTCGCGGGTGACCTGGGAGATGTCGTAGGCCAGCTCGAGAATGGTGTTGTCTTGCATGGTCGTACCCCTTATCGCTTGGCAATCGGACCCTTGCAATAAACGGGCCTTCATATTCTCGTTAGTTATTGTTTTAAAAGGATAAAGTTCACCGGAATCAGTATCGGCCGTGAGCCCTGAAACTTTAGCCTTGGCGCCTTTGATCCGGATCAATGCTCTTGGCGGGGGTGGGGTTAGAGTGGCGTCATGGGCGTTTTGCCCGGACTTCGGAGGACATCGCCATGGTCAAGAATGTGGGTGAGCTGGATCGCGGCCTGCGGTTGTTGGTGGGCATCGCCCTGTTGGGCGCCGGTGTTTACTTCCAAAGCTGGTGGGGGCTGGTCGGGTTGGTGCCGATCACCACCGCGACCCTGAGATGGTGCCCGGCCTATCTGCCGTTCGGGCTGTCCACCTGCCGGAGCGGTGCGCGGGAATAGGTGCGAAATAGATTGACCGGGGATTCTGGCGGTGTATCCTGCACGGAGCTAGAAAGTACGCCCGTATTTATGAACCCCGTTCGATGCCATTCCGTAGTCTTCGTCCTGACCTTCATAAGTAACCCGTAAGACCTTTCAGCAAAACCGGCCCGTCATTGGGCTACCCAACAGTTATGAATTATCAGGAGACAACTATGTCTACCACCACCGGTACCGTTAAGTGGTTCAACGAAGCAAAAGGTTTTGGTTTCATCGAGCAGAGCGGCGGCCCTGACGTGTTCGTTCACTTCAGCGCCATCACCGGCTCCGGCTTCAAAACCCTGGCCGAAGGCCAACAGGTTGAGTTCACCGTCACTCAGGGCCAGAAAGGTCCGCAGGCGGAAAACGTGGTCGCCGTATAAGGCGCAGCCACCCGGTCCAAGGACCGGAACGAAAAACGGGGCCCATCGGGCCCCGTTTTTTTATGCGCGCTTGAAAGCCGGCCTGCTAACGCTCCTGGGCCCAGCTGCCCCGAGCCAGCGCCTCCACGTCGGCCACGTCCTTGGCCGGCACGCTCGCCGGGTCGATGTGCTCGAGGGGATCGAAGTGGAAGATATAGAGCCGCGATACGAACTCCGCCACCGGCAGCGATGATTCGCCGAACCGTTCGCCGCGTCCCTCGGTGGAGACCTTGACCCCATTGCCCAGATCCTGCCCGGAATCGTTGTTGGGGTTGTAGAAATACACCCGCATTACCTCGTCTTGATCCAGCGCCACTCGTTGGATGGTGATGGCGTGCCAGCCGACGAAGCGCGCGGCGCTGTCGGTGACCGCCAGACCCGCCGGTTGCGGGTGAATCAGCGGCTGGTTGCCGTTATAGAGCGGGTGATAACAGGCATGGAAATGGCGCACGAAATTCTCGTAGTCATGCAGGGCGCCGCTGGCCAGGTCCACCGCCAGCTTGAAGCCGCGCCCCACCCACCAGCCATGGAATTCCGGGTTGATCCAACGGTGCGGATCGTCGCCACGGTCCGCGCACAGGGCGCCCATGGCGTGATAGATGCGATCCAGGTGTGGCACCAGCAGGGTGGAAACCGCGTCCACATCCAAAGGCGCCGTGCCGGCGGCGCCGCCGCTCAGTTCCCGGGACGACAGCCGCTGACCCTCGAAGTGCATCACCAGGTCGTCGTCCCGGGCCGCCCAGACGATCATCTGCAGCAGATAGTCCGGGTCATTATGGGCCCACATGGACAGGGCCCGGGCGGATTGGCAGGTGGGGTTGTTGCCCTGGCCGATCCCGAGCGGCAGCCCGAGTACGCCGAGCACGTCGGCCAGCAGCCGCACCCGGGCCGGCTGCGCCTCGCCCTGGGCGCGAAGAATGGCGGTTTCCGCCTCGGGACACAGCTCCAGGTTGAGCTGGCGCCACAGAGCCGGAGCCATGGGCGGAGCGAACAGCGTGCCCCGTTCCAGCAGCAGCGACAGACCATAGACGGTCTGGGCGGTTTCCGGATGCACCGCCGCCTCGATCAGGGCGTGGACCAGTTCCTGGTAGCACAGGAGACCGTCGCGACCGGTGGCGCTGAGGCCCAGGGCGCTACTGATCAGATCGGCGGAGTGGTCCAGCGCGAAGCGCAGAAAAACGGCGTGATAGGGCGAAACCAGCCCGGTGTCGTGCATGGCCCGGGCGAAGCCGTTGGCTTCCTGGGCCAGTGACGGCCCATCCATGGCGGCAAGCCGTTCCCGGTAGAGCGGCAGGCCGGGGTCCTCCGAGCAGGCTTGGGTGGGGCCGAACAGGGCGCTGACCAGGCGGTCCGCGCCGCGGCTGCCGGACACATCAATGGACGGGTTGTACAAGCAGGCGGCGATCTGGGTGATCATTGCCTTGATGTGATCCAGGCGCACCGGTCGCTGGGCCAGGATGCGCCATATTTCCTCGATCAGGCGGTCGAGAATGTTGTCATAGCCGATGTTTTCCACCAGCAGTTGCAGAACGCCACGCACCGCCGGCGCCAGGCGACCCTGGCGTATGCGCACCGCTTCGCCGCCGATGTCGAACAGCAAATCCAGGTTCAGCGCCAGCACCTGTGCCAGATAATGGTGCGCCTGCTCGGCGGAGAGCGCGGGATGGTGCAGCCGCCCCAGCGCCACGGCCAGCAAACGCAGTTCGCTGAGGCACTCCAGGGTAATGTCGTCGGCGCCGCCCAGGCGCAGAGTGTTTACCGTCAGGTCGGCCTGGAGGATTTCCGGGAACGCCCAGTCGGTGCCGGCGAACACGCCGGCGCGCTCGAAATCGGCCGCCCGTTCAAGCAGCCAGGCGGGCCCATCCGGTTCGCGCAGCACCCGGGCGGCTTGCTGCAGGACCTTGGCGCTGTGCAGCCCCTTGGCGAAGTCGCGGGTCTGCGCGAGCTGATCCAGGGCACGTTCGAAGCGGGCCTGGGCGCCGCTGCCGTTATCTTGGATTTCACTGCTGCTCATGCTGCTTTCGGACCGTGTTCGCTGCCTGTCAGCCGTAGCTTGCCCGTCATCTCCCCGGAACACCACCCCACCGCCGGGGCCGCTCTGCAGGCCCGGGTCGCTTCTGCTAGGGTAGAAAAAGGGCCGCTCAGGGGCCGCCAGCCGGTTCCACTCACTTTTGAGGCGCGCCCTCGACAGGAGGTGACCTCATGGTAAAGGAGAAGAACCCGCAGAAAGGCTACATCGCGTTGCTTGGCTGGAGTCTCAACGCCATCGACGCTCTGGAAAAATTCGACCGCCGTTTCGTGGTGGTGGCGCCCAACTGGGCCGAGGACTACGCTCGCGAGCACGATATCCCCTACATCCGCTGGGATTTCGAACGCCTCAATGACCGCTCCATGGAAATCGCGGAGCGGCTGCGCGACGAAGGCGTGGACGTGGCGGTGCCGCTGTTCGAGGAAACCGTGGAATGGGCCGGCGCCATCAACTCGGTGCTGATGGATAACCCCCGCTTGTACGGCCAGTCCGTGCTGTTCCGCGACAAGGCGCTGATGAAACGGCGCGCGCAACTGGGCGGCATTCGCGTGGGTATTTTCGAGGAAGCCCATGATCGCGATGACGTGATCCGCTTTCTCAAGCGGGTTAACCAGACACTGTTGAAACTGGACGGTGACCCCAACGACCCGATTCACCTCAAGGCTTTCGACAAGGCCGGTTGCCTGGGCCACCGGGTGATTCGCACGCCGGATGAGGTCGATACCATCCCGGAAGAGGAATTCCCGGTGCTCATGGAGAGCCACCTGGATGGTTGGGAATTCGCGGTGGAAGCCTGGATTCACGACGGTGAGATCTGCTTCCTCAACATCTCCGAGTACGTGACCCTGGGCTATTCCGTGTTCGTGCCGGCCAGCCCGGAGCTGGAAGCCTGGCGGCCGCGCATCCGCGAGGAGATCGAGAAACTGATCAAGACCTTCGATCTCAAATCCGGCTTTATTCACCCGGAGTACTTCGTCACCAGCGACGGCACCATGTACTTCGGCGAAGTGGCCTTCCGCCCGCCGGGCTTCAAGGTGTTCGAGCTGCTGGAGCGGGTCTATGGCTTTAACGCCTACCAGGGCATGGTGCTGGTGTTCGACCCGAAAGCCACGGCGGAGGAGATCAAGGCCTTCTTCCCCCGCGAGGTGGTGGACGCGGACGGCCACGCCGGTTGCTTCGGGGTCTATCCGCGCCGGCGGGTGGTGAGCCGTCTGGAGATTCCGGAGGAGACCCAGGACGACCCCTACTTCGATTTCCACGAACTGACGCCGCCCCTGGAAGAGACCGTCACCAAACGCACCGCCTTCGGCACCCACTGGGGCCTGGTGTACTTCCACGGCGACGATCCCTACCGGATGCGCGAGCTTCTCAAACACCAGGAGGAGCTGGATTTCTACGTCTGACCGCGCCTACCAGGTGCCGGTGTTCTCCATGGACGCCCAGGGCTCCTTCGCGGGCAGGGCGTCCCCTTTCTGAAGCAGCTCCACGGAGATCAGATCCGGTGAGCGCACGAACGCCATGTGACCGTCCCGGGGTGGACGGTTGATGGTGTAGCCCATTGATTGCAGGTGTTCGCACAGGCCGTAGATGTCGTCCACCCGGAACGCCAGGTGGCCGAAGTTGCGCGCCGAGCCCATGTCGTCTTCCGGGTCCCAGTTCCAGGTCAGTTCCAGCTCCGCCTCCGGGCTTTCCGGGGCGGCCAGGAATACCAGGGTGAAGCGGCCCTTGGGGACTTCCTTACGGCGGGTTTCGCGCAGGCCCAGGCCGTCGCAATAGAAACGCAGTGTCTCGTCCAGATCGCGGACGCGCACCATGGTATGCAGATACTTCATGTTTCGGATGCCCTTTGATACAAGGAATGGCGAACAGAATGTCATTTCATAATAACAGAGGGAGAGTTCATGGACCTGCATCGTATTGGCGCCCGGGCCCTGGCGCGCCGTATCCACAACAGGGCGATCACCGCCGAGGCGGCCCTGGAGTATTTCATCGATCGCGTGGAGCGCCTGGATGGCCCGCTCAATGCCGTGGTGGTGCGACGTTTCGATCTGGCCCGGGAACGCGCCCGGCGGGCGGACCAGGCCCTGGCCCGGGGTGAGGACTGGGGCCCGCTGCACGGCGTGCCGATGACCGTGAAGGAAACCTACGAGATCAGCGGCTGGCCCACCACCGCCGGCGTGGAGGGCTTGCGTGAGCACATTTCCGACACCACCAGCCGGGCGGTGCAACGGTTGATCGATGCCGGCGCGGTGATCTTCGGCAAGACCAATGTGCCGGCCTACGCCGGGGATCTGCAGAGTTACAACGAGATCCATGGCACCACCAACAATCCCTGGAACACGGATCTCACCCCGGGTGGTTCCTCCGGCGGCGCCGCGGTGGCCCTGGCCGCCGGCTTCTCGCCCCTGGAGCTGGGCAGCGATATTGGTGGCTCGATTCGTACCCCTTCGGCGTTTTGCGGTGTGTGCGGACTCAAGCCCAGTTACGGGCTGATCTCGACCCGGGGCCATGTACCGGGTCCGCCCGGGGCCCTGGCACGCCGGGATCTGTCCGTGGCCGGGCCGATGGCGCTCAACGTGGGCGATCTGGAGCTGGCTCTGGAGGTGCTGGCGGCGCCGGAGCCCGAGGATGCGCCGGC
The DNA here is from genome assembly GCF_016785095.1 of Alloalcanivorax marinus. GTDB lineage: Bacteria > Pseudomonadota > Gammaproteobacteria > Pseudomonadales > Alcanivoracaceae > Alloalcanivorax > Alloalcanivorax marinus_A. The sequence goes on from NZ_JAEKJB010000011.1 coordinate 291,229, forward strand.
CTGGCGGTTGGCGCTGCCGCCGTCCCGTCACCAGAATCTGGCCGATTTCCGCGTTGCCGCCTGGCTGGATGACCCGCGCTGCCCGGTGGACGGCACCTTGAAGGCGGCTTTGGAGAGGCTGCTGGTGGAGCTGGGCGAGGCCGGCGTGGCGGTGGACCCGGCGGCGCGCCCGGATGGCATTACCCTGGAAACCGCCTATGACGTCTATTACCAGTTACTGGCGGGCACCATGGGCGTGGGCCTGCCCGATGGTCTGTACCAACAGATGGCGGAGAGCGCCGCCACCACGCCGGCTAGCGACAATGGCTACCGCGCCCGCTTCGCCCGGGGTGCCACCCAGTCCCACGCCGACTGGCTGCGCGCCGACGAGCGCCGCCAGGGTATGCGGCTGGCCTGGGAGCGCTTCTTTCAGGACTACGACGTGCTGCTGTGCCCGGTGGTGCAGACCCTGCCGTTCCCCCACCAGCACACGCCGGGGCCGGATGCCAGGGTGCTGGAGGTCAACGGCGTCGATCAGCCCTACATGGATATTCTGGTGTGGGCGGGGCTGGCCGGCGGCGTCTATCTGCCGGCGCTGAGCCTGCCCATCGGCCTGACCCGGGACGGCTTGCCGCTGGCCGTGCAGATCGTCGGGCCCTACCTGGAGGACCGCACCGTGCTGGCGTTCGCCGCCCGTTTGGCGGAGACCCTGGCGCCTTTGCCTCCGGCGCCGACGGCGGAGTGAGGCGATGGGCGGTCAACATCGGCCATAAAGTTGTATACATGAGCCGCCAAAACCGGGCTCCGGGAGAAAAAGAGGGTATTGGGGAAGGTGAGAGCTGTGCTACATTCCCCTCGCAGTTTCATTTTTTGGCCTTGGTGTTTCGCTATGCGAAACACCCCGGGTGAAAACAACAACCAGGAGCTCCCCATGAGTCTGATTCATCGTTTCCGCAAGACCCTCGCGATCGGTGGCTCGGTGATCGCCGTGGCGGCCACCGTCGCGCTGTCGCCGCTGGCCCAGGCCGCCGAGGACACCATTACCTGGAAGGTCCAGTCCCACTGGCCCGGCTCCAGCAGTTCCTACAAGGACAGCCTGGAGCGCATCAAGCGTGTGATCGAGGATCGCACCGATGGCAAGCTCAAGTTGCAGCTCTATGAAGCCGGCGCTCTGTTCAAGGCCCAGGAAACCTTCAACGCGGTAAGCCGCGGCGTGATCCAGATGGGCACCATTTCCCCGGCCTATGCCCAGGACAAGATGACCCTGGCGGGCGTTGCCTCCGGCATGCCGTTCGCTTTCCGCAACGTTTGGGAAGCGGCTTACTTCCACAAGAACATGGGCTTCGAGGACATGCTCCGCGAGGAAGCGGCGAAGTTTAACGTCTATTACTCCACCGACAAGGTGTATCCCACCGAGATGGTTTCCAAGAAGCCGATCGAGAGCTGGGATGACTTCACCGGCCTGAAGATTCGTTCTTCCGGCGCGCTGCAGAAGTTCCTCACCGAAGCCGGCGCGGCGGCCACCTATGTGCCTGGCGGCGAGCTGTACCAGGCGCTGTCCAGCGGCGTGGTGGACGCGGCTCACTGGGGCGCGGTACAGGGTGCCGCCAGCATGGGCCTCTACGAAGTGGCCAAGTACCACGTGCATCCGGCGCTGAATATCGCCGGCACCGATGCCTTCATCGTTAGCCAGAAGGCGCTGGACAAGCTGCCCGAAGGCATGGCCAAGATCGTCAAGGACGCCCTCGACGAGCAGTTCTGGGTGCGCACCAACGAATACCTCTACAAAGAGCAGATCACCCTGGCCAAGGTGATGGCCGACCAGGGCGTGCAGGTCAACACCATGCCCAAGGACGTCCAGGACAAGCTGGCCCAGGTGGCGCAGAAGATGTGGGACGAAGAAGCCAAGCGCAGCGACAAAGCCGCCGAAGCGGTACAAAAGCTGAAGGACTTCCTCTCCGACCTGGGTTACCTGTAAGCCCGTTGTGAACCCCCGGGGGCGCCGTTCCGGCGTCCCCGTTTTCCCATTGATCGATTGATGCCCCCCGCGGAGGAACCATGTCCTTCCTTCAGAAGCTGATTAACGGGGTGACCCGCCTGAATGATTTTCTGGGCCGGTGGATCGCGCTGCTGGTGTTTGTCATGAGCGCGCTGCTGCTGTTCGAGGTCATCTGCCGTTATGCGTTTGATTCGCCCACCGTCTGGACCACGGAGCTGACCCAGTTCCTGTTCGCGATCTATTCGATCATGGCCGGCGGTTATGTGATGGCCCATCGTGGCCACGTCAACGTGGACCTGTTGTATTCGCACATCCCGGTTCGCGGCCAGGCGATCATCGACATTTTCACCGCCGTGGTGTTCTACATCTTCATTCTGGCGTTTCTGTACTTCGCCACCTCCATGGCCTGGGAATCAATACAGGGCATGGAAACCAGCTATTCCGCCTGGAACCCGCCGGTATGGCCGGTCAAGGCGTTCATGCCGATCGCCGTGTTCCTGGTGTTCCTGCAAGGCACCGTGAAACTGCTGCGCGACATCGCCGTGGCGATCAACCCGAACAACGCCAACGTGCTTAAAGACGGCATCGACACCGGTGAAGAGGAGCAGATCTGATGAGCATTGAAATGATCACGCTGCTGTTCTTCGGCTCGCTGCTGTTCTTCCTGGTACTGGGCCTGCCGCTGACTTTCGTGCTTGGCGGTGTGTCGGTGATTTTCCTGTATTTCACCTGGGGGCCGGATGCCTTCTATATGGTCGCTTCGCAGATATGGAGCACCATGGGCAACTTCACCCTGGTGGCGATTCCGCTGTTCGTATTCATGGCCATGGTGCTGGAGCGCACCGGCGTGGCCAAGGATCTGTATCGGATGATGTACCTGTGGTGGGGTGGCCTGCGCGGTGGCCTGGCCATCGGTACCCTGGCGATCTGCGCCATCTTCGCCGCCATGTGCGGGATTTCCGGCGCCGCCGTGGTGGCCATGGGTACCATCGCCCTGCCGTCCATGCTGGAGCGCGGCTACGACAAGCGCATGGTGCTGGGCTGCATCAACACCGGCGGCGGCTGGGGCATTCTGATTCCGCCCAGCATTCTGATGATCCTCTACTCGCTGATCACCGGCGTGTCCGTGGGCCAGATGTTCGCCGCCGGCGTGCTGCCGGGCATTCTGCTGATGGTGCTTACCTGCGCGTACATCATCATCCGCTGTTACTTCCAGCCGGATCTGGCGCCGGCGCTGCCCAAGGAAGAGCGTGCCAGTTGGGGCGAAAAGATGACCGCCCTGCGCGCGGTGATCCTGCCGATCCTGATCGTTTTCATGGTACTCGGCTCCATCATCCTGGGCGTTACCACGCCCACCGAAGCGGCCGCCATGGGCGTGCTCGGCGCCCTGATCTCCGCGCTGGTGTACCGGCGCATGTCCTGGGAGCTGATGCGTGACGCGGCGCTGCGCACCTTCAAGCTCACCGGCATGATCATGTGGATTCTGTTCGCCGCTCACGCCTTCAGCGCGGCTTACCAGAGCATGGGCGCCCAGGAGATGATCCAGGGGTTGATCACCGGCATTCCCGGTGGGCCCTGGGCGATCATCATCACCATGATGCTGATCGTGTTCCTGCTCGCCATGGTGCTGGACCCGGTGGGTATCATGCTGATCACGCTGCCGGTGTTCCTGCCGGTGGTCAAAGCCTTGGGCTTCGATCCGGTCTGGTTCGGCATCCTGTTCGTGATCAACATGGAAATCGGCTACATGACACCGCCGTTCGGGTTCAACCTTTTCTATTTGAAGGGGGTGGTGCCGCCGAGCATCACCATGAAGGACATCTATGTCTCGGTGATTCCGTTCGTGCTGGTGGAGATCGTGGGCATCGCCCTGATCATGATGTTCCCGGAGATCGCCACCTATCTGCCGGATCTGTTCTTCTAGCGTTCCGGGCGCTCCATTCGGGCCGCGTTTCGGCGTGGTCCCCCTTCCGGGAACGCCGTGAACCCGTCCATGGGGGCTCCCGTCAAACATCCTGTTTGACAGGGTCCCGGAAGGGGGACCACGCCGAAACGCTCCGAGGTAGCTTCACGGCGGATCCCGATCAGGGGCTTTTGTTATTTCCCTTCGCTGTCCTTCCAACGGGCCATCAGGGTGTTGGAAGGCAGGCTTTCGTCGAGCAGCTTGTGGGCGGTTTCCGCGCCGGCCACGGGCAGCCCCTCGCCGTCCAGCAGGCCGATCTGCTTAAGCACGCTGGCCTGGTCCCAGTAGATGTGCTCGTGGCAGAGCTTGTCGCCCCGGAAGCGGATCACGCCGAGCATGGGGATCTCCACTTTCTTGCCGGTGGGCGCCACGCCGGGCAGCATCCAGTCGATTTCCCGGTCGTGGGTGAAACTGAGGATGAACTCGTCCACCAGCTGGGTGGCGCCCACTGTTCGTGACACCGGCACCAGCGTCATATCGTCCGGATTGCCGTGCACGAAATGGTTGCGGTAGAAGCGGCTGAGCTGCTGGTAGCCGACACCGCCGGTCATGGTGGGGATGTGGTTCACGTAGGGCTCGGCCACCATGGTCGCCATGGTGGCGTCCACGTTACGGGTGGCGAATTCATGCCGGCAGTGTTCATCCCACAGGGCCGACAGGTCCACGTCCGGGCCGATCTCCCGTTTCAGCGCGGCGATGGTGCGCTCGTGGGCCATGTCGGCGCTGGTTTTGTGAAAGTGGTCGCCGCCGGGGCGCGCGAAGGCATGGTCCACGCCCGGGTAGACGAAGGTTTCCAGCTTGCTGACGGTGCCGCCCAGGGCGGTGATGATCTGGTTGCGGGTGGTTTCGTCGCAGAAGCCATCCTGTTCGGCGAAGTGCAGCACCAGGCGGCCCTGGATCTGGGCCGCTTCGTCCAGATGCTCCTCGATGCCCACGCCGTAGTAGCCCACCGACACCGCCACCCGGGTGCGCGCGGCGGTCAGGTAGGCGAGCTTGCCGCCCAGGCAGAAACCCACGAAACCCAGGTCACCGCCGGTCACCTCCGGGCGCGCCGCCAGGGTTTCCAGGCTGGCGTCGATGTCGTCGATGGCGCGGTCCAGGTCCACGGTCTGGAACAGCTCGAAGGCGCGCTGGAAATCCGCCTCTTCGTAGCCCAGCTCGATACCCGGCTCGATGCGCCAGAACAGGTCGGGCACCAGCACCACGTAACCTTCCTCGGCGTAGCCATCGGCCACCCGGCGCATGGTCTCGTTGACGCCGAAAATTTCCTGCCCCACCACCAGGCCCGGGCCCTTGCCTGCCGGTGGCAGCGCCAGGTACGCCCGGAACCGGCCGCCATCTTTGGCGGTAACGTCGATGAACTCTCCCATGGTGCTTCCTTACTGTGCGCGTAAAGCGAAAAGCCTAGCAGCGCTTCAGGAAGCTGTCGAAAGGGGAGGGGGGGAACCCGGATTCAGGATGCAGGATACAGGCGGCGCACGGTGGCTCCCTTCATCCGCGATCGTGTCTCCATGCCGCCGTGGTCGTGTCGCAGGCTCGAATCGCGGCTGAAGCGGTACGCCGCCCGGCCGCTCCTACACCATCCTGAACCGTAGGAGCGACTTTGGTCGCGATATGCCGAGGCCAGGCTCAGCCGAGCAGGTGGTTCTCGTACTCGTCGCGCAGTTTGGTCTTCAGCACCTTGCCGGTGGCGTTGCGGGGCAGGGCGTCCACGAACACCACGGCGTCGGGCACCTGCCAGGAGGCCACCTGGCCCTCGAAGCCGGCCAGCACGTCCTGCTCGGACGGGTCCTGACCCTCGGCCTTCACCACGATCAGCAGCGGGCGTTCGTCCCACTTGGCGTGCTTGGCGGCGATCACCGCCGCGTCCGCCACTTGCTCCATGCCCATGGCGATGTTCTCCAGCTCCACGGAGCTGATCCACTCACCGCCGGATTTGATCACATCCTTGGAGCGGTCCTTGATGGTCAGGATGCCGTTGGGGTCCAGGGTGGCGATGTCGCCGGTGGGGAACCAGCCCTGCTTGTGCGGTGCCGGGGTGTCCACGTTGAAGTACTCGCTGATCACCCAGTGGCCCTTGGCGTACAGGTCGCCCTGGGTGTCGCCGTCCATGGGTTTCTCGTTGCCGTCTTCGTCGCCGATCATCAGGTCCACGCCGAACGGCGGCCGCCCCTGCTTGGCGCGGATCGCCGCCTGCTCTTCCGGGGACAACGCCATGTGCTTGTGCAGCAGGGTGCTCACCGAACCCACCGGGCTCATTTCGGTCATGCCCCAGGCGTGCAGGGTGTCCACGCCGTAGTCGTCGCGGAAGGTGGCGATCATGGACGGCGGGCAGGCGGAGCCGCCGATTACCGTGCGGGTCAGGGTCGGTACTTTCTCACCGGCTTTCTTGAGGGCGCCGATCAGGCCCTGCCACAGGGTCGGCACGCCGGCGGCGCAGGTTACTTCCTCGCTGTTGATCAGGTTCTTGAGGCTGTCGCCGTCCAGGCCCGGGCCGGGCAGCACCACCTTGGCGCCGACCATGGCCGCCGCGTAGGGAATGCCCCAGGCGTTCACATGGAACATGGGCACCACCGGCAGCAGGCAGTCCCGGGCGGTCAGCGCCAGGCTGTCGGGCAGGGCCACGGCCAGGGAATGCAATACCGTGGAACGGTGCGAGTAGAGCGCGCCCTTGGGATTGCCGGTGGTGCCGGAGGTATAGCACAGGCTGGAGGCGGTGTTCTCGTCGAACTCCGGCCATTCGAAGCCGTCGTCGCCCTGTTCGATCAGGTCCTCGTAGAACTTCAGCCCCGGCACCTTGGCGGCGGCCTCGTCGTCCTTGCCGCTGAGCAGGTAGACGTGCTCCAGCTTGGGCAGCTTGTCCTGCAGGGCCTCGATCAGCGGCAGGAAGGTCTTGTCGATGAACAGGACCTTGTCCTCGGCGTGGTTGAAGATATAGACCAGCTGTTCCGGGAACAGGCGCGGGTTGATGGTGTGGCAGACCAGGCCGGCGCCGGACACGCCGAAGTAGATCTCCAGGTGGCGGTGGTTATTCCAGGCCAGGGTGGCGACCCGGTCGCTGCGTTCCAGGCCCAGACCCAGCAGGGCGGAGCCCAGGCGCCGAGCGCGCTGTTCCACCTCTCCCCAGTTGGTGCGGTGCAGGCCGCCGGCGGTTTCCACCGAGACGATTTCGCCGTCGGCGTGGTAGCGGGCCGCGTGGCGGATCTGGCTGCTGATCAGCAGCGGTTGGTTCATCATCTGGCCTAGCATAGGAGCTCTCCGAGTGTTTGCCGTTGTTGTTTTGAGACCTTCGAGATTTCCTTTATCCGAAGGAGCTGTCAAATCCGTCCGGACCAGGGTGGCGGCGTGCCGGTCGTATCCCTGTGAAAGGAAACGGGTTCGGCGTTGGAAACTGAATCAGTCCGCTTGACCCACCATTGGGACAGTCACGGTTTTCTTCCGTGGCTCGCTGGGATAATGTGGCCGCCCTTTCGTGACAGCCGCTTTCCGGAACCCTGCTATGTGGATCAAGAACCTCACCGTCTTTCTGGGCACCGAACCCTTCAACTGGAGCGCCGCCGAGCTGGAGGAGCGCCTGGACGCGCACCGCTGTCCGCCCTGTGGCCGCCAGAGTCCGAGCAGCGAGGGCTTCGTGCCGCCGCTGAAGAACGAGGACCGCATGGTGGTGGCCACCGGCAGCTATTTCTACCTGGTGCACCAGGAAATCACCCGGCTGCTGCCCGGGCCGGTGGTCAAGGAGGAACTGGACGCCCGGGTGGAGGAAATCCGCGACCGCGAGGGGCGGCCGGTGGGTCGCAAGGAGCGCTCCGAGCTGAAGGACCAGATCACCTTCGAACTGCTGCCCCAGGCATTCACCCGTTCCCGGCGTACCGGCGTGCTGATTGACCCCCAGCGCCGCCGGGTGATGGTGGATTGCGGCTCCGAGAGCCGCGCCGAGCAGGTAGTGTCGGCCCTGCGCAAGGCGCTGGACTCGCTGCCGGTGAGCCGCCCCACCGCCGCGTCGGCCACCACCGCCGCGTTCGCCGGCTGGCTGCGTGATCCGCGCGGTCTGCCCGACGGCTTCACCCTGGGCGACCGCTGTGAATTCAAGAACGGCGACGGCGCCAGTGTGCGCATCACCGCCCTGGACCTGGGCCGCGAGGAAATCCTCGCCCACCTGGAGGAACTGGCGGCGGTGAAGGTGAACCTGGCCTGGAAGGACGAGATGGAGTTCGACCTGCAGCAGGACTTCGCCATCAAGCGCCTCAAGCCCCTGGACCTGATCCAGGAAAACCTGGATGGGATCAACGCCGAGGACGCCCTGGACGAGATGATGGCGGGGCTGGAGCTGCAGGGCGGAAGCCTGCGCGCGGTACTGGATGCGCTCTACAACTACTTCGAGGTCAAGGCCGAGAGCGGTCCTGGCGCCGACTGAAGCGGATCGCGACTGAAGTCGCTCCTACGGCGGCAGTAAGTTGTAGGAGCGACCGGGCGGCGTTCCGCTTCAGTCGCGATACCCGGCGCCGTCATGGCTACCTGCTCCAGGGCTGGCCCCAACCCGCCAAAAACGCTACAGTCCCGTCTAAATGTTTACACTGTAAACACTGAAACGGGAGCCTGATATGATCGAACAAACCATCCAACACTGGCACCGCCTGGTGGAGAGCAAGGACGCCAATGAGCTGGACCGGCTGCTGGCCGATAACGTGGTGTTCCACTCGCCGGTGGTACACACGCCCCAGGAAGGCAAGGCGATCACCAAAATGTACCTCACCGCCGCCCTGCACACGCTCAATAACGAGCACTTTCGCTACGAGCGCGAAATCCTTCAGGGCGACAACGCCATGCTGGAATTCACCACCAACCTGGACGGCATTCACCTTAACGGCGTGGACATCATTCACTGCGACGCCGAGGGTCGCATCGACGATTTCAAGGTCATGGTCCGCCCGCTGAAAGGGGTCAACAAGATCCACGAAATGATGGGCGCCATGTTGGAGCGGCTGAAAAAATAAAGGGCTCGCCAAGGCGGACCCGATACAGGATGCATCCTGCACCCTGTATCGCGGCCGACAGGCCGCTAGTCGAAAACGATCACCTGCCGGATTGCCTCGCCCTTGGCGAGCCGCTCGAAGCCTTCGTTGATGTCCTCCAGCTTGAGCCGGTGGGTGAGCAGCTTGTCCACCGGCAGGCGGCCGGCCTGATACAGGGCGATGTACTCGGGAATATCCAGCGCCGGCACGTGGCCACCCAGGTAGGAACCCAGGAAGCGCCGTTCCTCGGCGACCATCTGAACCGGGCTTACCGCCAGCCGCGTGCTCGGGTGGGGCAGGCCGGCGGTGACCGTGCTGCCGCCCTTGCCGGTGGCGGCGAAGGCGAATTCCAGGGCCGGGCCCACGCCGGCGAATTCCGCGGCGATGTCCACGCCGCCGCCGCTGATGGCCTTCACCTGTTCCACGGCGTCTTCGTCGGCGGAGTTGACCACGTGGGTGGCGCCCAGGGATTTCGCCATGTCCAGTTTGTCCTGGGCGATGTCGGCGGCGATGATCTGGCGGGCGCCGCCGGCCACGGCGCCGAGCACCGCGGACAGGCCGACGCCACCCAGGCCCACCACCAGCACCGACTGGCCGGCGCGCAGGCCGGCGGTGTGCACCACCGCGCCCACGCCGGTGAGCACCGCGCAGCCGAACACGGCGGCGATATCGAACGGCAGATCCTTGGGAATTTTCACCGCCGAGCGCCGTGAGGTGACCGCGTGCTCGGCGAAGCCGGAGACACCCAGGTGATGGTTCACGGTGGTGTCGCCCTGGTGCAGCCGGCGGCCGCCGCCCAGCAGCACACCCTCGTTATTGGCCACCGCCCCCGGCGCGCACAGGGCGGCGCGGCCGCCCAGGCAGTAGTCACAGGTGCCGCAGCTGGGCACGAACGAAAACACCACATGATCACCCACTTCCAGGTCGGTGACCCCGGGGCCCACTTCAAGTACCTCCCCGGCGGCTTCGTGGCCCAGGGCCATGGGCAGCGGTCGGGGCCGGTTGCCGTCGATCACCGACAGGTCCGAGTGGCACAGGCCGGCGGCGCGCACCCGCACCAGGATCTCGCCGTGTTCCGGAGCGTCCAGCTCCACCTCTTCGATCTTCAGCGGTTTGGAGCCGCCGTAGGGGCGCTCGGCGCCCATTTCGCGAAGTACTGCCGCGCGGGTCTTCATGGGGATTCCTCTTGGTTGTCCCGGGAAGGGTTGTCCTGGGAAGGGTTGTCCGGGGGAAGGTCGTGTTTGCTGAAGGTGCGGTCGTTTTCGCCTTGGAAGAAGCGGCGACCGTAAATCAGGATGCACAGCGCCACGCCCACCGCGAACGCCCAGGTGGCGCCCTTGGTGGCGAGCACCGCGGCGATCACGCCGGCGATGCCCAGGTCACGCTGGCTGCGTGCTTCCAGCACGCCGATGCGGACGCTGACATAGCCCTGGATCAGCAGGGTCAGCGCCAGCGCCACGCCGAGAATCGGTTCCACCAGACTGACGATGGGCATCAGGATGAGGCCGGTGTTGGTGCCCCATCGGAACGAGCCGGCGCCGCCGAAGATTGAGTCCATCGCCTTGCGGCCTTCCTTGAAGCGCTCCACGATCACCACGTGCATGGCCGCCCACAGCGGGCCGCACATGGCCACGTCCGGGCCGATAATGCTCATGGTGGCGTTACGGCCGCCAAAGATCATGTGGGCGCGGTCCGGGTTGTAGTCCACCTTCTCGTCCCGGCGCGATTCGTCCGCCTCCTTGAGTAGCGCCTTGCCCTGCAGTACATCGCCGAACAGTACGATGTAGGCGGCCAGCATGGTCGGGATCGCCTGCAGGAACATGGGCACCGACGGCAGGCCCAGGCCGAACACCGTGTACTCGTTCCACAGGGTCACGAAGTCCGGCTTGGAGAAACCCCACTCGATGGTGGGCCAGGGCGCTTCCGCGAACAGCGGCGCGATCACGATGGCCAGGACGATGATCGGGAAGATACCCAGCTTGCCGAAGTTGGCCCAGAAGGCGTTGCGTCGCTTCAGCCAGGCGAAGTGCCGCGAGAAGATCAGATAAAAGGCGATACCGATGGCGATGGAAATGGTCCACGGGAAGCTGTCGAAGCGGCCGCCCACCTTGAACACCGATATCACCGCCGCGATGCCCGCGCCCATGATGATGCCGGCCTTGATCGCCGGCGGCACCAGGCCCACCACCTTGCGCGACAGGCCGGTGATGCCCAGGCCGATGCAGAACAGCCCCAGCAACAACTGGAAGGCGATCAATGCGTGCACCCGCTCCGGGCCCTCCGGGAAGGTCTGGCAGTAGGCGATCAGCAACGGAATCGCCGGCGTGATCCAGCCCGGCACCACCGGGTCGCCGAGCAGGTGATGGGTGAGATAGAGCAGGCCGTTGAGCATCACCACCGCCAGCGCCGCCTCGAAGGGCATGCCCAGCAGTTCGGTCATCAACGGAATGGCGGCCAGATCGACGGCGCACATCAGCAGGCCCTGGAAATAATCGGGCCACTCAAAGCGGTAATGCAGGAAGGGGAGGCGGACCTTGAACGGACCCAGCGGCCAGTAGCGGGTCTCGCCGTCCGCGCGGCGATAGTCTCTCATCTTGGTTCCCGAGCCAAAATAGTGTTTTGAAATACTGTAGAGCGACGGGGCTCCGGGTCAACCGCCAGGGCGCTCAGCCCGCCACGGTGGCGTACAGGTAACGGCCAATCATCGCCAGGCACATCAGCACGATCAGCGGTCGGATCAGCCGCTGGCCGCCGCGCAACACGGCGTGGGCGCCGAGCCAGGCGCCGGTGAGCTGGCCGAGAATCATGGTGCCACCCACCAGCCACAACACCTTGCCGCCGATCACGAACAGCACCAGCGAGGCGATGTTGCTGGCGAAATTGAAGGCCTTGGCGTGGGCGGTGGCGGTGATCAGCTCGCGGCCGCGCAGGGCCACCTCCGCCAGGGAGAAGAAGGAGCCGGTGCCGGGGCCGAAAAAACCGTCGTAGAAGCCGATCGCCGGCACCACCGTGCGTTCGTAGAGGGCTGCGCCCAGACGCGGAGCCCGTTCCACCCGGCCCGCGCCGGGCGTGAGCAGGAAATACAGGGCGATGATCGCCAGCACCACCGGCACCAGAATCTCCAGGGCATCGGTGTGCACCACCTGTACCAGCACCGTGCCGGCGGCGCTGCCCACCAGTGCCCAGAGAAACGGCCGGCGTACCGCCGCCGGCGAGAACCGCCGCAAACGCAGCAAGGTGAAGGTGGCCATGCCGGAACCGAAGGTGCCCTGCAGCTTGTTGGTGGCCAGGGCCTGCACCGGCGGCAGTCCGGCCAACAGCAGGCCGGGCAGGGTGAGCAGCCCGCCGCCGCCGGCCAGGGTGTCGATGAAGCCGGCCAGCAGCGCCAGGCCGCCGAGCATGAACAGCGTTGTCAGTTCCAGTTCCAAGCCCGTTCCCCGCCGTTGGTCGCGGCGCTCACTCTACTCCGGCGCCAGGGGGGGGTGGAAGAGCGCCGCTGGCCGTTAAAGACTGTAAATCCGTGAAGTGTCCGGGGCGCGGTCGGGGCCCGTATGCGGTCAAATAGGAGGGAAACATCAAGGAGGACCCATGCGTTACTGCACCGTCTTGCTCGCGGCGCTGGTCGCTCTGAGCGGTTGTGACTCGTCGCCCCTGGGCAAGGCTGCCCCGGGTAATAGCGGCGCGCGTAGCACCGCCGTAGCGTCCGGCGCGCCCCAGGCTCGATATGAGAATCTGGATTATGGCATCGCGCTGAGCTACCCGAAGGAAGAGGCGGAGCGCAGCAAGGACCGCGATGATTACTTCGACGAGGGAGGCTGGCGGCTGGGCGCGGGCCCGGACGCTCCGGGCGCGGCCTTATTGGTATTGCGGCTGAAGGGCTCGGATGAAATCCGCGCTGGCGAGTTGCGCCTGGGCGCCAGCCGCGACGAGGCGGCCCTGGCCACCTGCACCGAGCCCGATCCTTGGGCGCGGCGTGGCAGCGTCGGCGAGGCCCACTTGGATGGCGTTATCTTCACCACCTTCCAGGGCGGTGATGCCGCCATGAACCACTATCGCAAGGTGCACGCCTACCGGGCCGTGCACCGTGGCGTGTGCTACGCCATCGATCTGGTGGTGCAGGGCAGCAACGGCCAGGTGTATGACCCGCCCCGGGAGGCGCCGTTCAGCGAAACCCGCGCGTTCGGTGATCTGCAGGCCCTGGTGGACGGCACGCGCTTCATCGAGCGGGCTCCTTGACCCGGAACCAGGCCGCGTACAGCGCCGGCAGGAACAGCAACGTCAACGCCGTGGCCACGATCAGCCCGCCCATGATCGCCACCGCCATGGGCCCGAAGAAGTCGCTGCGCGACAGCGGAATCATCGCCAGCACCGCGGTCAGGGCGGTGAGAGCGATGGGGCGGAAGCGGCGTACCGTGGAATCGATGATCGCATCCCACTGGCTATGTCCCTGTTCGATGTCCTGCTCGATCTGGTCCACCAGGATCACCGAGTTGCGCATGATCATGCCGGCCAGGGCGATGGTACCGAGCATCGCCACGAAGCCGAACGGCTCGCCGAACAGCAGCAGGAACACGGTCACCCCGATCAGCCCCAGGGGCGCGGTGAGGAACACCATGGTGGCCAGCGAGAAGCTGCGCAGCTGCAGCATCAGCAGCGTTACCACCACCAGGATGAACAGCGGCATGCCGGCATTCACCGAGGCCTGGCCCCGGGCGGATTCCTCCACCGTGCCGCCGACTTCCAGCAGATAGCCCGGCGGCAGGTTGTCGCGGATACCGGCCAGGTCCGGCCAGATCCGCTGCACCAGGGTGGCGGGCTGCTCGTCGCCGTAGATGTCGGCGCGCACGGTGATGGTGGGCAGCCTGTTACGGTGCCAGATCACCCCTTCCTCGAAGCCGTATTCCAGGGTCGCCACCTGATTGAGCGGCACGCTGCGGCCGGATTCGGTCTGCACCGCCAGGTTGCCGAGCTGGCCCAGCGCATGGCGCTCGCGGCGGTCGCCGCGCACTTCCACGTCGATCAGCTCGTTGTCTTCCCGGTACTGGCTCACCACCACGCCGGACAGGGAGCTCTGCAGGGCCCGGGACAGGTCGGCGCTGTTCACGCCCAGCGCCCGGGCGCGGGCCTGGTCGATGTTCAGGCGAACCACCTTGCTGGGTTCCTCCCAGTCCAGGTGCACATTGGTGACCTCCGGATTCCCGCGCACCTTGGCGGCCACCGAGCGGGCGATGGCGCGCACCTCGGGAATGTGCTCGCCGGACACCCGGAACTGGATCGGGTAGCCCACCGGCGGGCCGTTCTCCAGCCGCGATACCCGGCTGCGCAGGGTCGGGAATTGATCGTGCAGGGCGTCGATCAGCCAGGCGCGTACTTCCTCGCGCTCCTGGATATCGCGGGTCAGCACCACGAACTGGGCGAAGCTGGCCGCTGGCAGTTGCTGGTCCAGTGGCAGGTAGAAGCGCGGTGACCCGGAGCCGATGTAGGCCACGTAATTCTCGATCTTGTCGTTACCGGCGATCATCTTCTCCAGACGTCGGGCCTGCTCCTCGGTGGCCGCCAGAGAGGCGCCCTCGTGGAGCTTCAGGTCCACCATCAGCTCCAGCCGCGCCGAAGGCGGGAAGAACTGCTGCGGTACCAGCCGGAACAACGCCACCGCGCCGAGGAAGATCAGCACCGTGGAAACGATCACCGTCTTGCGGTACCGCACGCACCACAGCACCAGCCGCCGGAAGCGCTGATAGAAAGGTTTCTGGTAAGGGTCATGCACCTGGCCGCTGTCGTCGCGGCGTGCCAGGTTGGGCAGCAGCTTGTCGCCCAGGTAGGGCACGAACACCACCGCCGTGATCCAGGACACCAGCAACGACAGGGTCACCACCTGGAAGATCGAGCGGGTGTACTCGCCGGTGCCGGACTGCGCCGTGGCGATGGGCAGAAAGCCGGCGGCGGTGATCAGGGTACCGGTGAGCATCGGGAAGGCGGTACTGGTCCAGGCGAAGCCCGCCGCCTTGATGCGGCTGAGCCCCTGTTCCATTTTGATCGCCATCATCTCCACGGCGATGATGGCGTCGTCCACCATCAGGCCCAGGGCCAGCACCAGGGCGCCCAGGGAAATCTTGTGCAGGCCGATGTCGAAGTAATTCATCAGCGCGAAGGTCATCGCCAGCACCAGCGGAATCGACAGTGCCACCACCAGGCCGGTGCGCGCGCCCAGGGAGAAGAAGCTCACCAGCAGCACGATCACCAGCGCCTCGATCAGCACCTGCACGAACTCGCCCACGCCGTGTTCCACCGCCGCCGGCTGGTCGGACACCTTGCGCAGCTCCAGGCCGGCGGGCAGGGTTTCCTGCAGCCGCTTGAACTCCCCGTCCAGGTGCTCGCCCAGGGCGAGGATGTCGCCGCCTTCCTTCATGGACACGGCGATGCCGATGGCGTCCTCGCCCATGAAGCGCATGCGCGGCTGGGGCGGGTCGCTAAAGCCCCGGTAGACGTCGGCGATGTCGCCCAGGCGCAGGGTGCGGCCCTCGGCGCGGATCGGGAAGCGGCGGATTTCATCCACGGATTCGAACTGGCCGCTCACCCGCAGCCGCACCCGGTCGCTGGGGGTCTCGAAGAAGCCCGCCTCGGCCACCGTGTTCTGGGATTGCAGCGCCTGCTGCACCGCGCCCATGGGAATGCCCAGGGAGGCCAGCTTGGTGTTGGAGATTTCCACCCACACCTTTTCGTCCTGCAGGCCCACCAGCTCCACCTTGCCCACGTCTTCCACGCGCTGCAGAGCCAGTTGGATACGGTCGGCGTAGTCCTTCATCAGGGCATAGTCGAAGCCCGGACCGGTGAGAGCGTAGATGTTGCCGAAGGTGGTGCCGAACTCGTCATTGAAGAACGGCCCCTGAATGCCCTGGGGCAGGGTATGGCGGATGTCGCCCACCTTTTTGCGCACCTGGTACCAGAGGTCGGGAATGTCCCGGGAGTGCATGTCGTCGCGGGCCATGAACAGCACCTGGGACTGGCCCGGCCGGGAAAACGAGGTAATGCGGTCGTAATCCCCGGTTTCCATCAGCTTCTTCTCGATGCGTTCGGTGACCTGCCGCGATACTTCCTTGGCGCTGGCCCCGGGCCAGACCGTGTTCACCACCATCACCTTGAAGGTGAAGGGCGGGTCCTCGCTTTGTCCGAGCTGGGAATAGGACAGGACGCCCAGGGCACCCAGCACGATCATGGCGTACAGCACCAGGGTGCGGTTGCGCAGTGCCCATTCGGAAAGGTTGAAGCGCATGGCTTACTCCCCGTCCGTGCCGTTCAGATGCAGCGGCCGGTTTTGCCGGTCCACCGGCTGCACCGTCTGCCCCTCGCGCAGCACCTGAGTGCCGGCGGCCACCACCCAGGCGTCCATGGCCAGGCCGGCCAGCACCGGCACCCGCTCGGCGTGGTAGGCGCCGGTTTGCACCGGGGTTTTGGTCAGGGTCAGGTCGTCCGGGTTCACCACCCACACATAGGCGTCGCCGTCGTCGGCGGTGACCGCCGACAGCGGCAGGCTGAGCGCCTCGCCGTTACCGCCGTGCACCAGCACGCGGGCGCTCTGGCCCAGATCGGCGCCGACTTCGTCGTTGTCGAAGGCGACCCTTGCCTCGAAGGTGCGCGACGCCGGGTCCGCCGACGGCGCCAGCTCACGAATATGGCCTGGGAAGGTGTCGCCGGGTCGGGACCACAGTTCGATGGCCACCTCGTCGCCCACCTGGAAACGGTCGATGTCCTGTTCCGGCAGGTCGATGCGCACCTCCCGGTCGCCGTCCACCGCCAGCACGAACACGGTCTGGCCAGCGGCCACCACCTGGCCGGCCTCCGCCAGCCGTCGGGCGATGACGCCGTTATCCGGGGCTTCAAGGACCGCGTAGCCGGCCTGGTTACGGGCCACGTCCATCTGCGCCCGGGCCTGTTTGAGCTGGGCTTCGGCGGCCTGGAAGCGGCTTTCCACGCTGTCGAACTGGGAGCGGCTCACCACGCCGCGCTCCACCAGCGGCCGGTAGCGTTCCAGCTCGCTGGCGGCCAGCCGGTGGTCGGCGCGGGCGGAGGCCAGCCGGGCGCGGGCGGCATCCAGCTCCAGGCCCACGTCCTCGGCGTTCAGCTCCGCCAGGGGCTGGCCCTGCTCGACCCGGTCCCCCACGGTCACCAGCCGCCGGCTGATCTTGCCGCCGATGCGGAACGCCAGCTCCGGCTCAAAGCGGGCGCGCACCTCACCGGGAAAAATATCCATCAGGGTGTCGGCGCCTTCCGGCTGCACCACCAGGGCCGGGCGTGGCTTCACCTCGCCCTGGGGCTCCGCCGGGGAGCAGGCGGCCAGCGTCAAGGCCAGCGGCGTCAAGGCAAGCAAGAGAGGACGGAACATGGCGTGGACCCTCGGAGCGTTATTGTGGAATCACGTAAAAAAAGCGTCGGTTAGCGCATCGGCAATGCTATACTCGCCGGTATAGTAATTTTATTGAACTTACTGGTCCAGTATTTGGAAGGCCATTTGGAGCGACATGTCCGATAATGACCCCCAGACTGGCCTGCGCGGCCGGCCCAAGGACCCGGCCAAACGCCAGGCGATTCTGGATGCCGCCAAAGCCCTGTTCCTCGCCCAGGGTTTCTCGGGGACCAGCATGGATGCCGTGGCCGCCGAAGCGGGAGTCTCCAAGCTCACCGTCTACAGCCACTTCTCCGATAAGGCGACGCTGTTCGCCGCCGCCGTGGAGGCCAAGTGCCAGGGCCTGATGCCCGTTCCCATCTTTTCCCTGGAGAGCGATGACGCTCTGCCCCGGGTGCTGGAGCGCATCGGCCATGCCTTCATGGAACTGATCAACAGCGAGGAAGCCATTGGCCTGGAACGGCTGATGAACAGTCTGGCCAGCCAGGACCCGGAGATGGCCCGGCTGTTCTTCGAGGTGGGGCCGGAGCGCACCCTCAAGGACATGGAGCGCTTGCTGATCGCCGCCCGGGAGCGGGGGCTGGTGGTCCTGGACGACCCCTGGGGCGCCGCCGAGCTGTTCTTCGGCATGCTGCAAAGCTGCCGGCACATGCAGGTGCTGATTGGTTGCGCGCCGCCGCCGGGGCAGGCCGAGACCGAGGCCCATGTGCGCGAGGTGGTGCGCGTTTTCCTGCGCGGCTACGCTCCCTAGGCCCGGCGGGCCCCGGGGTCCGAAAACGGCGAGTGCCGTGGTTCGCTCCGGGGGTATCATCGGCTCATGTTCGATGACGATGTCCGCTACCGCGCCCTGAGCGCCCGGGACCCCCGCTTTGACGGCCACTTCTTCGTGGCCGTCACCTCCACCGGCGTGTACTGCCGGCCGGTGTGCCCGGCCCGGGTGCCGCGCCGGGAAAACTGCCGTTTCTACCCCAGTGCCGCCGCCGCCGAGGCGCACGGTTACCGTCCTTGTCTGCGCTGCCGCCCGGAACTGGCCCCCGGCCACGCCAGCGTGGACGCCCGTGGCCGGCTGGCGCGGGCGGCGGCGGCGCGGCTGGAAGCCGGGCCCCTGGACGAGGGCGGGCTGGCGGCCCTGGCCGTCGAACTGGGCGTCACCGATCGCCACCTGCGGCGTGTGTTCCGGGACCAGTACGGCGTTACGCCGGTGGCCTACGCCCAGACCCGGCGGCTCCTGCTGGCGAAGCAATTGCTTACCGACACCCGTCTGCCGGTGACCGAGGTGGCCCTGGCCGCCGGCTTTGGCAGCCTGCGCCGCTTCAATGCGTTGTTCCAGCAGCGCTACCGGCTCAAGCCCTCCAGCCTGCGCCGCCGGGGCGCGCGGCCCACCGATACCCTGACTTTCCTGCTCGCCTACCGGCCGCCTTATCCCTGGGCGCCGCTGGCTGATTTCCTCGGCCAGCGGGCCATTGCCGGGGTCGAACACCTTGACGGTGATGTTTACCGGCGCACCGTGGCGTTGCGTCGCGGGGAGCGCCTGCACCGGGGCTGGCTGGCGGTGACCCCGGTGGCCGGCAAGGACCAGTTACGGGTAACCCTGTCCGCCTCCCTGGCGGCGGTGGTGCCCGAGGTTCTGACCCGTCTGCGGTGGTTGTTCGATCTGGATTGCCAGCCGGAGGAAGTGGCCGGGGCCCTGGGCGAGCTGGCCCAGGGGTGGCCGGGGCTGCGCGTGCCGGGTGCCTTCGACGGTTTCGAGGCGGCGGTGCGCGCGGTGCTCGGCCAGCAAATCACGGTGCGCGCCGCCCAGACCCTGGCCGGCCGGGTGGCGTCTCGCCTGGGTGAGCCCCTGGACACGCCCTTCCCGGAACTGACCCACACCTTCCCGGAGGCGGCCACGGTGGCGGACGCCGACCCGGAAGCGCTCGGCAAGCTGGGTATCCTGCGTGCCCGGGTGGGCGCCATTCAGGCTCTGGCCCGGGCCTGCGCCGACGGCGGCCTGGTGCTGGCACCGGGGGCGCCGGTGGATGCCACCCTGGAACGGCTGCGGGCGCTGCCTGGCATCGGCGACTGGACCGCCCAGTACCTGGCCCTGCGTGCCCTGTCCTGGCCGGATGCCTTCCCGGCCTCGGATTACGGCGTGCTCAAGGCGCTGAATGAACGCTCACCGGCGCGGGCCCGGCGGCGCGCCGAGGGCTGGCGGCCCTGGCGGGCCTACGCGGTGTTGCATTTGTGGCAGCGGCTGGCGGATCAGTCCCAGTCCGCCTCGCAGGCCACCGGTGGCGCCGGGCGGTAGCGCTGATGGCGGCGGCTGTAGGCGCTCAGCGCCACCCCCGCCGCCATCACCAGGCAACTGAACGCGAACACCAGCCGGAAGCCGTCGCGCCATTCGATCAGTGGCCCGGCCAGGGCCGGCCCCAGCAACTGCCCCACGGCGTAGAACAGGGTCACGAAACTCACCGCCACCGGCGCCCGGTGGGCCGGCACGGTTTCCGTGGCCGCCGCCAACACGGTGGAGAACATGCCCGCCGCGCACAGCCCGATCAGCACGAAGTGAACGCCGAACGCCCAACTGCCCGGGTGGATCACCGGAACCAGGGTGGCCACCAGGGACAGGCCCATGGACAGCATCAGACCGCTGGCGTAGCCGAGCCGGTCGGCCAGCCAGCCCCAGGCGGGCCCGGCGAAAATCGACAACATCCCCATCGTGGAGACCAGATGCCCGGCGGTGATCGGCGGCGTGCCCGCGTCCAGGGCGAAGCTGTACATAAAGGTGGTCTGGACGATGAAGGTAAGCCCCAGTACACCGTAGATCAGCCCCACCACGATCACATGAGGATTGCGAAAAACAGGCTCGTCCGGCTCGCCCAGCGCGCTGGCGGTGTCCGGCGCCAGGGGCCGGGGCGGATTGCGCAGGAACAGGGCCACCAGCACCGTCACCGCCACGCCGCCGGCGGCGAACAGCAGCCATACCCGACGCCAGCCGTCGCCGGCGGCGGCCTCGGTGAGCGCCGGCACCAGGGCGCCGGCCAGCAGCATGCCAATGCCCACGCCGCTGTTGGTGAAGCCGATCACCGCTCCGCGCCGGTGCGGATAGGTGTTGGCCAGCAAGGAAATCAACGGGGTATAGCCGAAGGCGGTGCCGGTGCCCAGTACCACCATCAATACGATCAGCAGGGGGTAGTCGCTGGCGCGGCTGAGCCCCAGGAAACCGGCGATCACCAGTACCAGCCCGATCAGGATGGCGGTCTTGCCGCCAAAGCGCGCGGCGAACACCCCGGCCACCATCACCAGCAGCAGATAACCCAGGGCGTTGGCGGTGCTCAGGTTGGCGGCCTGCTGGTAGCTCAGGTCCAGGCCCTCGCGCATGGCCGGCAGCACCAGGCCATAGCTGAGCCGGGCGAATACCAGCAGCACCACGGTGCACAGGGCCCCGGTGGTCACCATCAGGAAGAACGGCGGGCGCCGTTGAAAGAAACGCATGGAAACCCCGGTATGTTGTTGGTGTTATGACGGCTCGGCTCAGTGTACTCCGCCGGTGTTATCGGGCATACCGATAGGTATGCAGGGGGGAATTCAGGGGTTGCGGGCCGGTCTTCCCGGTCCTGGGTGGTTATAATGCCAAGGTTCGTGTTTCAGGAGTAATGTCGATGGAACCCCCCCGTCCAGGCCGTTATCGGCACTTTAAAGGCAATGATTATCAGGTGTTGGGCACGGCCACGCACTCGGAAACCGGTGACCACCTGGTGGTCTATCGTCCCCTGTACGGAGAAGGTGGGCTGTGGGTGCGTCCCCTGGCTCAGTTCCAGGAAACCGTGTTCCGCGATGGCGTTGAGCAACCACGATTTCGATGGCTGGATGAACAGTGAGCGAGCCGGCGGCGTTGAGGCGCTCGTCCGGTCGCTGTTCCCTGACTGGCAGGCGCTGGAAAGCCTGGAGTCCCGTTTGGTGGCCAGCAGCAGCCTGAGCCGTGTGGTTTATAGCCGCCAGAGCGAGGCTTGACCGGCTGACCCCGGCCAGCAAGAGGGAAATCGCCAGGATTGAGCACTACTTCGACGGTCGCCGCTGATTCAAGGATGCAAAGCAATCGGCCAGGGCCTAAGATGCCCGTTTTGCGCGAGCCCACCGCCATGTCCCAAGCAATACCCGTCCTGCGCCTGCGGAAGAATGAAGAACGCCGCCTCAAGGCCGGCCACGACTGGATCTACGCCAACGAGGTGGACAGCGGCGAAACCCCGGTAAAGGATCTGCCCGCCGGTGCCGCCGCCCTGGTCCAGGATGCCCGTGGCAAATCCCTGGGCCGGGCGCTGCTCAGCCCCCATTCCCTGATCGTGGGCCGGCTCTACAGCCGCGACCCGGAGCAGGAGCCCAGCCGCAGTTTCTTCAAGAAACGCATCGAGCAGGCCCTGGCCCTGCGCGAGACCCTGTTTGCCGAGCCCGGCTACCGGCTGATCCACGGCGAGGCCGATGGCCTGCCCGGGCTGGTGGTGGACCGTTACCGCGATACCCTGGTGATGCAGGCCGGCACCGCTGGCATGGAGGCGCACCTGGAGACGGTGGCCTCCGCGCTGGACGCGGTCATCAACCCGGCCAATATCGTGGTGCGCAACGAGGCCGGCGTGCGCGAGCTGGAAGCCCTGCCGCTCTACACCAAGGCGCTCAAGGGCGAGGTGCCCGAGGAAGTGCATCTGCACGAGAACGGTGGCCATTTCGTGGCGCCCCTGCGAGACGGCCAGAAGACCGGCTGGTTCTTCGACCATCGTGCCGCCCGCGCGCGCATGGCGCCGCTGGCCAAGGGCGCCCGGGTGCTGGACGTGTTCGCCTACTGTGGTGGCTGGGGCGTACAGGCGGCCCTGGCCGGCGCCCGCGAGGTCACCGGCGTGGACAGCTCCGGCCTGGCGCTGGATTTCATGCACCGCAACGCGGAACTGAACGGCGTCGGCGATCGCCTGCGTACCCTGGAAGGGGACGCCCAGACCGCCATGAAGGAGCTTATCGCCGACGGCGAGAAATTCGACCTGGTGATCCTCGATCCGCCCGCCTTCATCAAGCGTCGAAAGGACTTCAAGAACGGCCTGGCCGGTTACCATGCCATCAACGAGCTGGCGGTGCGGCTGGTGAAGCCCGGTGGCTATCTGGTGTCCGCCTCCTGCTCCATGCACCTGCCGGCGGACAAGCTGCTGGACGTGGTGCGTGCCTCCGCTCGCCACATCGACCGCGCCCTACAGATCATTGGTCAGGAAGGCCAGGGGCCGGACCATCCGATCCAGCCGGCGATGCCGGAAACCGCGTATCTGAAGAGCTGGTTCGGGCGGTTGCTGTTCCGCTTCTGATTCCCGGCCGCTCCTACACCCAGACGACGACGGCGACCAGGGCCAGCACCAGGGCCGTGGCCCGCTCCACGCGGACGTGATGCCGGCGCAGGGCGGCGAGCACCGGCCCCCGGGCCAGCAGCAGCGCCACCAGGGAATACCAGGCGCCGTCGATGACCACCGCCGTGGCCGCCACCTGCACCCGGGCGGCGGTGCTCATGCCGGCATCGATGAACTGGCTGAACAACGCCAGAAAGAACAGTGCCACCTTGGGGTTGAGAAAGGCGATCAGGAAGCCGTCCCGGGCGGGGCGACCTCGGTCCTCCGGGGCGGAGGCCGGCGCCTCGCCGGCGCCACGCCAGCTCTTCCAGGCCAGCCACAGCAGGAACAGCGAGCCGGCCAGTCGGATGCCGGTTTCCAGGGACGGGAAGCGGTGCAGCACCACCGCCAGGCCGGCCACGGTGGCGGCGGCGTAAACGCCGATGCCCAGGGCGTGGGCCAGACCGGCGCGCACCCCGGCCGGTGCCGAGCCGTGCAGGGTATGGTGCAACACCACCGCCAGGCTGGCGCCTGGCGTCATCGCCCCCAGGGCACACACCCCGGCCAGCAGTAACCAGTCCTCGATCGCAAGCATGTCGTTCGTCCGTTCAGGAAGCGGGCATTGCACGCCAGGGCGCCGTTCCCGTCAACGCTTACATAAAAACACCAAACGGTTCGCCGCCGCTAAGTGGCTGTCCGCAAAGCAGTTCGCGGCGGCCCGGCGGGACCCCGTGACGGCCGCTCACGGGGCCTTGACGAAAACCGCCGGGTCCTTGACCCGGGGCTCACTCCGGCGCGTGCAGCGTCGGTCGCGGGTTCCACATGAACGGGAACGACCGCCGACCAAATCAGGAGAATAATCATGTACAGCCAGCCTCAAGGGCCAGCCAGAGACCGTGCCGGAATGCCCCGGCGCCCGGCACTCATGCCGACCCTGCTTAGCGCACTCATGGCCGCCGCCGTGCTGTTGAGCGGTTGCGGGGGCGACGACGATGACGACGACCCGGTGATGCAGGCTCCGGACCCGGCGGTGCAGGGCCAGACCGTGTTCCGCTATGAAACCTTCGGCAACCAGCGCTTCTGGACCGACGCCATGCAATTGCCCCAGGGCATCGCCGGCGCCGGCGTCACGCCGTTGCAAGCCCTGGGGCTGGGCCTGAACGTCAACGTGGGCGCGCTCAGCGACGGCACCGCCCAGGCCCTGTTGGACGCCCTGGAGCAGGTGGGCAGCGGCACTCCGCCGGAAGATACCGCCCTGGGCAGCCCCGCCGTCACCCTGTTGCTGATCAACGAGGGCGCGGTGATCGGCGTGGTGCCCTTCGATGAAAACGGTGACCGCAAGCCCCTGGGGAGCGACGCGGACTACAACGGCATGGATTCCCTGGACATCGCCGGCGGCGACAAGGTGGGGGTGACCTGCGCCCTGTGCCACGCCAAGACCGACGGCTCCGTGGTGCCGGCGGGCATGGTGGGCCCGGGCTCCGTGGGCGCGGAAACCGACGGCGTGATCGCCGGCGGCCTGGACGTGGGCGCCATCTTTGCCGCCGCCGACAACCCGCTCGCCTACCTGCCGCTGCTGCAACTGCGGTTCGACGCTCTTAACGGTGCCACCATCGGCAAGGGCGACTTCGCCGGCATCGCTTCCGGCGGTACCGGCGCCGATGCCACCGCCGCCGCCCGCACCTATCTGACCGGCACTTTCGTGGACGGCGAGGAGGAAAAACGCTACTACGGCAGCACCTCCTTCGACGCCACGCCGGACGGCATCGGCAACGCCACCTACATCCCGCCGTTCTTCCGCACCGACCTGGCCGCGCCCTGGGGGCACAGTGGCGCCTTCGCGGAACTGGAGGATTTCAACAATCTGGTCTACACCGTGGCTCTGGATC
The DNA here is from genome assembly GCF_016785095.1 of Alloalcanivorax marinus. Taxonomy (GTDB): domain Bacteria; phylum Pseudomonadota; class Gammaproteobacteria; order Pseudomonadales; family Alcanivoracaceae; genus Alloalcanivorax; species Alloalcanivorax marinus_A. Next base: position 315,817 of record NZ_JAEKJB010000011.1, read on the forward strand.
CCACCAGCCTGCTCACCGCCGATGGCCGCGCCTTCCTGAACGTGCTGGCCGGGCCAGTGGGCGACGAAATCGCCGACCGCTATGAAGCGGTGCTGCGCGACACCGGGGTGATTCCGGACGGCATGGCCGCCTCGGACGTGCTGCCCTTGGTGGACGTGGCCCGGGACGATCTGGCCGCCGGTAGCGCCGCCGGTCCGGTGGGCCGCCGCGTCAGCCAGGACAAGCTGGACGCGCTGACCGCCTACACCGATCAACTGGCCGCGCCGCCGGCGCCGGACGGCCTGGACGACCAGCTCGTCAGCCAGGGCCAGGATCTGTTCACCACCGCCCGCGGGGAGGGCGGCGCCGGCTGTGCCGGCTGCCACACCGCCAACCCCAACGAGCCGGTGGAGAACCGCATCATCGCCATCGACACCCTGTACCGGGCCTACGGCATGCCGGATGTGATCCTGGACCGCTCCGCCAACGGCCTGACGCCGATTCAGAACAGCACCGCCGGCCCGGCGCCGTCCTACGACGATTCCGTGGTGGTACTGGACGCCAGTGTGCGCGGCGAACAACGCGGCCAGGCCAAGCCCTTGCTGCTGGGTCTGAACACCAAGCTGAACTACCTGCATGATGGCTCGGTGGGTCTGGATACCCCGGCTGCCGGGCTCGAAGCCTTGCTCGACCCGGCCCGTGGCGAGAACGCGCCGCACCCGTTCTACTTCCCGGGCAGCCTCGACAATGGCGACGACCAGAACGGTCGCGACGCCCTGGTGGAGTTTCTGCTCAGCCGCACCACCACCAACTGACCGGCATTGTCATCCCCCCAAAACAGCAGGGCCTCCTTGGAGGCCCTGCTTTTCAGGTTTCCGACCACTGGCGCAGCAGGTTGTGGTAGGTGCCGGTCAGTTGCAGCACCGCCGTTTCATCGCCGCCGGTTTGCTTGAGGCGGGTGATGGCGGTGTCCATGTCGAACAGCAGGGTGCGGCGGGCGTCGTCGCGGATCATGCTCTGCACCCAGAAGAACGAGGCCAGCCGGGCTCCCCGGGTGACCGGCTGCACCTGATGCAGGCTGGACGCCGGGTACAGGATCAGGTCGCCGGCCGGCAGTTTGACCTCGTGTTCTCCGTAGGTGTCGGCGACGATCAGCTCACCACCTTCGTATTCCTCCGGCTCGCACAAAAACAGCGTGCAGGACAGGTCCGTGCGCAGCTGCTTGCCGGGGAAGCCGCCGTGGCCGGGCAGCCGCATCACCGCCCCGTCCACATGCATGCCGTAGGTGCCGCCGCCCTGATAGCGGTTGAAACGTGGCGTCAGGATCTCCACCGGCAGGGCGGCGGCGAAGAACAGCGGATGGCGCGCCAGCGCCGCCAGCACCCGTTCGGCCAGTTGTCGCCGTAACGGCGCGTTCTCCGCTAGTTGCTGGTTGTGTTTCACGGCGGCGCCCTGGGCGCCCACCGTTTCACGACCGTCCACCCATTGGTCGCTGGTTTCCAGCGCCCGGCGGATCTCCCTGACTTCCTCGGCGCCGAACACCTCGGGTACGTGCAGCAGCATAGTCGACTACATCAATAGTGCAGATTCACGGACAGCAACGCGGTGCGCGGCGTGCCCGGCGTATAACGGTAGCCACTCTTGTTGATGGCGGCCACGTATTCCTCGTCGAAGAGGTTATACACATTAAGCTGCAGGTCCACGTTGCGGTTCAACGGATAGCGGGCCATGGCGTCCGCCACCCAGTAGCCCTCGGTATGGTCCGGGGTGCCCACGGCGCCGTCGCGGCCTCGTTTCAGACCGCCGGTGTAGCGCGCGCCGGCGCCCACGGTAAGGTCGAACGGCAGCCGGTAGGTGGTCCAGCTGGTGAAGGCGTGCTTGGGGGTGTAGGTCAGCCGGCTGCCGCCGTCCTGAGCCTGAGCCGAACCTTCCTCGACGGTGGCGTTCATGGTGGTGTAGCCGGCGCTCAGGTTCCAGTTGGGCGTCAGGTTGCCGACCACGGAGACTTCCACCCCCTGCACCCGTTTTTCGCCGGTCTGGTAGTAGTTGCCGTCCGTGGGGTCCTGTTCGATCAGGTCGCTGACTTCGGTGCGGTACAGGGCGGTGGTCAGCAGAAGCTGGTTATGGGCCAGTTTCCATTTGGCGCCCACTTCGGCGGTGCGGGCTTTCTGGGGATCGTAGTCGCTGTTGTCGGCGCTGCGGTCGCTGTCGCTGAGTTGCAGGTTTTCGCCGCCCGGGGGTTGGTGGGATACCGCGTAGTCGGCGTACAGGTTCAGCCACGGAGTGGTCTTGTGCAGCACTCCGGCCTTCCAGTTGAACAGGGTATCACTGCTGTCGCTGTCCACGGACGGCACCACGGTGCCCACCGCCTGGCCGGAACAGGCCGCCGGGTCGCGGCCGCCGCCGGTGCAGGCGGAGGTGCTTTGGTAGTCCGCCTTGTAGCGGTCCAGACGGACGCCACCGTTCAGTTGCCAGTGTTCGCCGAACGTCAGGGTGTCGAACAGATAGCCGGCCACGGTGTCGGTGGTGCCTTCGCCGCCGCTGCCGTCCTTGGTGGCGCCGTAGTAGAAGTTGTCGTTCGGATCATAGAGCGAGGCGTCGGGCACGGTGGGGCGGGCCAGGCCCGAGGTCTCGATTTCCTCGCGGGTCACCTCCACGCCGTAGGACAGGGTGTGCGACACCGGCCCGGTGTCCAGCGCCGTGACCAGGCCGGTCTGGTTGGTGAGGATGGTGTTGGTCTGGTCCTTCAAATTGGGCAGGCGCCGGACCGTCCAATCCGCCGGGTCGGTGGAGCCGTTGGCGTTCACTGCCATGATCGCGGTCAGCCGGTAGTCCTGGTGGGTGCGGCCCCAGCGCAGGGTGTTGTGAAACCGGGTGTCGTCGCTCAGATCATACTCGAACAGGACCGTGGCCATATCCACGTCCACGTCGTCGTGGTCGGATTCGGCGCCATAGAAATTCTCGCTGTCCACCTTGGGGGCGTTGCTGATTTGCGGATAGGCCGGGTCCGGCGTGGTATAGCCGGGCAGGCCGACGGTGGAGACGCCGCCGTCGGGCACGTTGTTCTGGGTGATATGGAGAAAATTAAACGCCAGCCGGCCGCGATCATCGAGGTCCAGGGTCAGGGCCGGGGCGATCCCCCAGCGGCTGTTGTTGACGGTGTCGCGGCCGGCCACGTCGCTGTCCTGGCCCATCAGGTTAAGACGCCCGGCCAGGTTGTCGCCGAGCTGGCGGTTGAGATCCAGCGTCACCCGCTTCTGGCCATCGGTACCGCCGGTGAGTGAGCCGGCGTTCAGGTCACCCATGAAGGCCTGTTTGGTGGCCATGTTGATGGAGCCGGTGGGGGCGGTGCGGCCATAGTCCGCGCCGGCGGGGCCCTTGATTACCTCCACCTGCTCGGTGTTGAAGGTGTCCCTGGAGATCGATCCCAGATCGCGGACGCCATCCACGAAAATCGAACTGGAACTGTCGAAGCCGCGCATGTACACCGAATCGCCGGTGGTGCTGGCACCGTTCTCGCCGGCGTAGAAGGTGCCGACGCCGGGGCTGTTGCGCAACGCCTCGGTGAGGGTGGTGGTCTGCTGATCGCGGATCAGTTGCTTGTTGATGACCTGAATGGTGCGCGGCGTTTCCGAAACCGGCTGGGTGAATTTAGGGGTCGCCAGGCGATCACTCTTGTAATCGCCGGTGTTCGGCGATTGCACCGAGACTTCATCGAGGGTGTAGGCGCTGTTGTTGGATTCGTCGCGTAGTCCGGCGGCGCCCGCGGAAGAGGCCATCAGGCCGGTGAGGACGGCGGTGCCCAGGGTCATGCTCTGGGAAAAAGCGGTGCGTGCCACCGGGCGTTTGCGGCGGGTTATATAGGCCATGGGTCGGTTTCCAGTTCACTGCGTATCCGGGACCGTCGCGGAGCAGGCCGGACGACGGCGCGATTCAGGCTCGCGTGAACCAGGCTGGCGGGCTTTGCATGGCTGGCGGAAGATCAGCGAAACCTGCCCCGGCCCCCGATGGGCCGGGTCGGTCGCATGCTATTGCGAATAGGAATGAGGTGCAATAGCGTTTAAAAAAAGACCCAGAAGGACCGGCGCGGCGGGTTCGGCGAAGCTAGGGATGTTCGGAGAACACCCGCACGCCCTGGTCCCCGTAGAGGAAGACCTTGTAGGCGTCGCGGCGGTCGCCCATTTCCATGCCCGGGGAGCCCGCCGGCATGCCCGGCACGGTGAGGCCGTGGGCGTCCGGGCGTTCCTCCAGCAGCCGCTTCACGTCCTCGGCGGGCACGTGGCCCTCGATGGCGTAGCCGCCGATGAAGGCGGTGTGGCAGGAGCCCATGCCCGGTTTCAGGCCCGCTTTCTCCTTGATGGATTGCAGGTTCTGGGTGTTGTGGACCTCCACTTCGAAGCCGTTGTCGCGCATGTGCTCCGCCCAGGCGGTGCAGCAGCCGCAGCTCGGTGATTTGTAGACTTGCAGGCTGCCGGCGGCGGCCAGGGTACTGGTCAGCAGCAGGCCGGCGGCGATCATCAGGCGGGTCATGAAAATCTCCTTTTTTCCCTTCTTTAGTGAACGATCAGGGTGCCCTGATACATCTGCATCTGGCAGGTGAATCGGTAGGTACCCGGGTTTTCCGGCGTCAGGGTGACGGTGGTCTTCTCGCCCACCGGCAGGGTCTCGCTGACGTCCAGTTTGTGGAAGATCACCTGCTCGGCGCAGGGGCTGGGGTCGCGCCGCTCAAAACGCAGCGTCAGGGTCTCTCCGGCATTGGTTTCGATCACCGAGGGTTCGTAAACGCCGTCGCTCACGACGATGTCGATGGCGCCACCTTCCGCCCGTTTCGCCGGGCGGCCCTTGGAGGACAGCCAGAACCACCATACGATCAGGGCCATCAGCGCCAGACCGGTCACATTGATCAACAGGCTCATGAATGATCTCCCGTTTTGGCGCGCGGGCCGTGATGACCGCGGGGTTTGAAGAAACGCAGCCGGTTGGCGTTGCTGACCACGGTCACCGAACTCAGCGACATGGCGGCGCCGGCGATTACCGGGCTGAGCAGCCAGCCGGTGAAGGGGTAGAGCAGGCCGGCGGCCACCGGCACGCCCAGCGTGTTGTAAACAAAAGCGCCGAACAGGTTCTGTTTGATGTTGCGCAGGGTGGCCCGGGAAATCGCCATGGCGTCGGCGACACCGTGCAGGGAGCCACTCATCAGGGTGATGGAGGCGGACTCGATGGCCACGTCGGTGCCGGTGCCGATGGCGAAGCCCACGTCCGCCTGGGCCAGGGCCGGGGCGTCGTTGATGCCGTCGCCGACCATGGCCACCTTGCGGCCTTCCTTCTGCAGTTTTTCCACTTCGCGGGCCTTGTCCTCGGGCAGCACCTCGGCGAGCACCTCGTCGACGCCGGCCTGCTTGGCGATGGCGTCGGCGGTGGCCTGGATGTCGCCGGTGATCATCACCACCCGCACGTCCCGGTCGCGCAGCCGGGCGATGGCCTCGGCGGCGTCCGCCTTGATGCGGTCGGCCACTCCGAGCACGCCGATGACGGTGTCGTCGCGGGTCAGGAACAGGGGCGTGGCGGCCTCGTCACTGAGCTGCCGGGCCTCGTCCTCCAGACCCAGACGGATGCCTTCCTGTTCCAGCCAGCGGCGGTTGCCCAGGCGCAGCAGGGTGTCGTCCTGGCGGGCGCTGACGCCCTTGCCGTTGAGGGCGCGGAAGTCGCTCACCGGCGCTGTTTTCAGGCCGCGTTCCTCGGCGGCGTCCAGGATCGCCCGCGCCAGCGGGTGCTCGGAGCCGGCCTCCAGGCTGGCCGCCAGGCGCAGCACGGTGTCCTCATCCTGACCTTCGGCGGCGATCACCCGGGTCACGGAAGGCCGGCCCTCGGTGATGGTGCCGGTCTTGTCGAGCACCACGGTGTCCAACTCGGCGGCGGTCTGCAGGGCGGCGTCCTGGCGGATCAGGATGCCGGACTCCGCCGCCTTGCCCACCGCCACCATCACCGACATGGGCGTGGCCAGGCCCAGGGCGCAGGGGCAGGCGATGATCAGCACGGTCACCGAGGCCACCACCATGTAGGCGGCCACCGGTTGCGGGCCGAAGTTGTACCAGATCAGCGCGGTGGCCACGGCGATCAACAGAATGGTGGGCACGAACACGCTGGCCACGGTGTCCGCCAGCCGGCCGATGGGCGGCTTGGCGCCCTGGGCCTTCTTGACCAGATCGATGATGCGAGCCAGGGCGGTGTCGGCGCCCACCCGGGTGGCGCGGTACACCAGGGTGCCGCTGCCGTTCAGGGTACCGGCGGCCACGGTGTCGCCCTCGCTTTTCACCACCGGCATGGGCTCGCCGGTGAGCATGGACTGGTCCACCTCGCTGTCGCCTTCCAGCACCTCGCCGTCCACGGCGATGGTTTCACCGGGGCGCACGCGCAGCCGGTCGTCCACGCGGATGTCCTCCACCGGCACGTCGTGCTCGCCGTCGTCGTCCAGGCGGCGGGCGGTCTTGGCGCCCAGGTTGAGCAGCCGCTTCACGGCGGCGCCGGTCTTGCCCCGGGCACGCAGCTCCAGGGCCAGGCCCAGGTTCACCAGGCCGATGATCATCGGGCTGGCCTCGAAGTAGACGTGGCGGGCCATCTCCGGCAGCAGGTTGGGGGCGATCACCACCAGGGTGGAATAGCCCCAGGCGGCGCCGGTGCCCACCGCGATCAGGGTGTCCATGTTGGCGTTGTGGTGTCGGAACGCTTTCCAGGCGCCGACGAAGAAATGCCGCCCGGGCAGAGCCAGTATCAGGAAGGTGATCACCGAGACCGCGCCCCACCCCCACTGGCTGGCGCCACCGGCTTGCACGGTCATGGTGCCGCCGAACCAGCCCCACAGCATGACGGGCACGCCCACCGCCAGGGCCACGGTGGTCTGGCGCACCAGCTTGCGGTAAAGCCGGTGTTCCTGCTCCTCGCGGTCATCCTCGGCGCGGGCCGGGTCGCGCACCGGAGTGGCGTCATAACCGGCGTTTTGCACCGCCCGCACCAGGGCGTCCGGGTCGGCGGAGCCACTCACCCGGGCGGTGTGGTTGGCCAGGTTCATGCTCGCCGTGTCGACGCCGGGTACGCTTTGCAGAGCGCTCTCGATGGTGCGCACGCAGGAGGCGCAGTGGGCGCCGGTCACCGCCAGGGAAAGGTCGCGCGGTTCGCTGGCGGGTGCGTCGCTTTTCGGTGGCGCGCCATTGGCGTCACCGCCTGTCGGTTCGTCGTTGGCCGGCGGCGCTGGCCCGGGATCGTCGTCCTCGTCGGCGGCGTAACCGGCCTCGGCCAGCGCGGCGCGCAGCGCGCCCCGGTCGGCGTCGCCGTCCACGGTGACGGTCTGGTTTTGCAGGTCCACGCTCACGGCGCTGACACCGTTCAGGGGCTCCAGCGCCTTGTGGATGCTCTTCACGCAGTGCTGGCAGGTGGCGCCCTGAATGGGAAGGGTTTGCCGGCTCATGATTTACCTCCTTGGCCGTTGGTTCGGCGGATGTTGCCCAGTATCCAACCTCGGGGTAACCCCCAGGTCAAATACGGTCCCCTGGAAATAGGGCGACAATGAAAACTTTTATAAAAGCGGCGCGTAGCGCGATTCAGTCCCTGGCGTGGCAATCCTTGGGGAGCGAGTATAGGCCCACGTTTTGAGCCGCTAACATGAGCGAGGACACGGAAATGTTGAAGAAGACCCTGATTGCATCCGCCATTGCCGCCGGCACTCTGGCCAGCCTCGGTGCCCACGCGCAAAGCACCACCCCGGTGCGGGATAACGGTTTTTCCTACAGCTATGGCCAGTTCGGCTATGACCAGTGGGATTATGACCATGGCCCGGATGTGGATGTGATTACCGGCGAAGGCGCCTTCGCCTTGGACGAGCATGTCTTTCTGCGTGGCGGTCTGAGTTTCTATGACGGCGACTACGATAGCCCGGGCAGCGATGACGTGGACGGTAACCGCGCCTACGCGGGTGTCGGCTTCCATACGCCGCTGCAGCGTAACCTGGATCTGGTCGGTACCGCCGACGTGATCCGCGATGACAACGATTTCGATGATTCCGAATGGGGCTACGCGGTGCGTGGCGGCCTGCGTCATCGCACCACCGAGAGCCTGGAGCTGGCTGGCGGTGCCCTCTACGAGGACATCTATGATGGCAACTTCGGTGTTTACGGCCAGGGGCTGGTGCATCTGACCCAGGCTTGGGATGTGGGCGCCCGGGTAAGCTTCACCGACGATTCCGACAATCTCGGTCTGTTTGGTCGTTACAACTTCTAAGCGTATTCGCTCCTCGTCTCCCCCCGAGAATGCCGGCGTGGCTCCCAGCCCGCCGGCTTTTTTTGGTTCATCGCGCTTTGGCGGGGCATCGATGCGGGCGGTCTCTATCCGGGGCGCGGATCTGTGTGGGTGCCTTCCGGGATCGCTCAAGCCGTCCCTGGGCGCTCCCGTTTTTGGCATCCCTGCCAAAAAGGGTCCCGGAAGGCACCCACACAGCTCCGCTTCGAGGTAGCCGAACCGGTCCGGGTACCAACAACGATGAACCAGGGTGGGTGGTGGTGGCGGCTCCGTAGTGTGGCGTTGGCGGTTGGATGTTGCGGTAGATACCGTCTCTCCTATCCGGACTCAACCCCCGAGGGGTTGGGTCTGGAATGGGGTTTGTCGATTCAGTACGCCGAAGGCGATGTGCACCAGTTTGCGCATGGCGGCGCCGAGGGCAGACATCGGGGGCTTTCCGGCCTGACGCAATCGGGCGTAAAACGCACCCACCACCGGGTTGTGACGACTCGCGACCACCGCCGCCATA
>NZ_JAEKJB010000006.1 GCF_016785095.1 Alloalcanivorax marinus
TATGGCGGCGGTGGTCGCGAGTCGTCACAACCCGGTGGTGGGTGCGTTTTACGCCCGATTGCGTCAGGCCGGAAAGCCCCCGATGTCTGCCCTCGGCGCCGCCATGCGCAAACTGGTGCACATCGCCTTCGGCGTACTGAATCGACAAACCCCATTCCAGACCCAACCCCTCGGGGGTTGAGTCCGGATAGGAGAGACGGTATCTACCGGGGACGATCCCCGGTTGTAGGAGCGACTTCAGTCGCGATTACCGGCTCAGCGGTTGATCAAAGCCAGCTCCGCGTCGCGTTGCATCACCACCCACCAGCGATGGCCGTGATCGGCGTCGAAGCCCACCAGGGGCTGATCGGCGCAGGCGGCGGGCCGGGTCGGGGCGCTGCTCAGAAAGGCGCTGTTGAACGGTTGTTCCACCACGCACTCGGCGGGGGTAACCGCCTGCCAGCCGTCGGCGGTGCGCCAGCCCAGGGTCAGTGCCGCCGGGTCCAGATTGTCCGCTGCGTCGAAGGTCAGGCCATAGGCGTCGGAGACGGCGGTGGCCAGGTCCCAGTCCTTGCTGGCGGTGGCCGGCAGGGTATGCGGCTGCTTGGCGGTGCCATCCGGCTGGCTGCCTGGCAGGCCGGTGTCGGTCTCCAGATCCTTGGCGGCGCCGTAGGCGCTGGAGTAGGTACCGGTCTGGTTCTGGGTGCCGCTGACGATAAGCACGTCCGAGGCGGTGTCGGTGCCAGCCTCCTGCCAGCTCATGGTGACCAGTTCCTTGAGATCGATGGTGGTCTCCGGAATATCCAGCACGGCATCGTCGCTGGCATTGGGCACCACGCGATTCTCCGCGTTCAGATTGGGCGTCCAGGACTCGTTCATCTGGAACAGGAACTGGTAGGCCAGACGGGCCAGCTCGATAACGGTGCCGGCGCGGCTGAAGCCCGGTGTCACTTCCATGTCGCGGGTGCGGCTTTCCACCCGGTTGAAGGTGTCGTTGGTGCCGGCCACCATGCGTGCCACGCTGCCGTCATGGGCCAGGCAGTCGTTGCTGATGTACTGGCTGTCCAGGTACATCACCGGGCGCGTGTCCTCGGGAATCGAGGTCGGGTAAACCAGGCGCTCGCAGCGGTTTCCGGTGCGCGAGAATCGGTCCAGCAGTTTCCACTGGGGATCGGCCAGCTCTTTCTCGCCGTCCTCGTTGGCGCCGATGGTGTGCTCGGTGTACCAGGATTCATAGTCCACCCGGTCGCCGTCGAAGCTCAGCACGGAGGCGTTCACGTCATAGGCGGTGGAGCCATTGTCGCGGGTGTTCATTTTCTGCGCGACGATGCGTTGCACCAGCTCGCGCTCCCCGTAGCGGAATTCATAGCCTTTGTAGGACGCGTTGCCGGACATGATCTGGGTGTATTGCGGCAGCCGGTAGTTGCCGTCTTCCCGGGTCCAGGAGGTGGGGTCCACCCAGATCGGCGCCTGAATCACCGAGCGCTGGTACATGTGTTCGTGGCCCTGCACCCAGAGCACGTCATACTTGGAGAAGAACGCGCGGATCTCGTCCCACTGGTTCATCAGGTGGTTGTCGCCTTCCACCCCTTCCACGATCATCTCCCGGGTCTCGCCGTATTTGGCGCCGATCAGACCGTCGTGGCTGGCGATCACCAGATGATCGAACTCGCCTTCATGGGCGCTGACTTCCTGCTTGATCCAGTCGAAGGCGATCGGCAGGTTGTAGTACTTGAGCAGGAAGATCATCACGTTGCCGCGCATCACGTAGTAGTTCAGATACTGCGCGCCGCTCATGTGCACCGCATCCTCGGGGATGTAGTGCTTCATGTTCTCGATCCACTCCACGGAGTAGGCGTAGCTGTCCTCGTGGTTACCCATCAGCGGCAGGAACTCGATGCCGGCGTCGCGGTAGCTTTGCGCCACCGAGGTCCATTGCTCGAATTCCCGGGTGGTGCCGTGGTCGGTGAGGTCGCCCACCGGAATCACGATGTTGGCGCCCAGTTCCACTTCCTTGTCGAGCACCGCCTTCATGGGGTGCATGGCGACATTGTCGCCGCCGCCCTGGGTGTCGGGCAGCAGGCCGATGCGCACCGCGGTGCGCTCGGTGGGCGGCGTGCCACCACCGTCATTACCGTTGCCGTCGTTATTGCTGGAATGGGAGGAGTCGCCGCCACAGGCGGTCAGGGCCAGCGCCATGGCCATGGCGGCGGCGCCGGAGAGAAACGGTTTCATAATTATCCCCAGATATACCCGAAAAAGTCGGAGCCGCGCACGGCTCCATGACAAAGCGCTGAAAGCATGGCCGGGTAAAACGTCATTTCGATAAACGCCAAATGAATTTTATTTGAAGGTGGTGCCGTGCTATGAAGGGCGTCCTTGACTTGCCATGCGAGGAATGACAATGAAACTTGATGCAGCCGCTCTGGTGGCCCGCAAGGGTCAGGACCCGATCGCCATGCTGACCGCCTATACCTGTCCGGTGGCCCGTGGCGTGGAGCGCGCCGGCGTGCCGGTGATTCTGGTGGGCGACACCGTGGGGATGGTGGAGATGGGCTTCGACAGCACCCGCGACGTGACCCTGGAACACATGGAATACCACCTCGGCGCGGTACGGCGCGGCGCGCCGGACACCCACGTGATCGGCGATCTGCCCTACGGCACCGACGCCGACCCGGACACCGCCCTGGCCAGTGCCCGGCGCCTGATCGCCGCCGGCGCCGACAGCGTCAAGCTGGAGGGGGACAAGTACGCGGTGATCGAACATCTGGTGGCCAACGGCATCGACGTGGTCGGCCACACCGGCCTGCTGCCGCAGACCGCCGAAAGCTTCGCCAAGGTGGGGCGCGGCGAGGCCGAGGCCCGGCGTATCCGTGACGAGGCCCGGGCTATTCAGGACGCCGGCGCCTTCATGGTGGTGATCGAGCATGTGCCCTATGAGCTGGCGGGTGTGATCACCGCCGATCTGGCGATTCCCACCATTGGCATCGGCGCCGGGCCGGACTGCGACGGTCAGGTTCTGGTGATCAACGATGCCCTGGGGCTGGGTGACTACTGGCCGCCGTTCTCCAAGCAGTACGCCCACGCCAGTGACACCATCCTTGATGTGGCCCGGGCGTTTTCCCGGGAAGTGGCAAGCCGGGAATTCCCCAACAACATCATCAAGCTGACCGGCACCGGGCGGGGCTAACGGCGATCGCGACTGAAGCGGAACGCCGCCTGGTCGCTCCTACGGTGCCATACCCATTCTGTAGGAGCGACCTGTAGGAGCGACTTCAGTCGCGATCAAAGGCGCTAGGAGTGGGCGAGAATCGCCCGGCGCACGCAGTGCAGCACGCCGGTGGGGTAGTCGTCGCTGAGAAACTCGCGCACCTGACGGTAACTGAAGGTGTCATCGCCCAGGTTGGGCTGGGCGAGCAGGGCATCCTGGATGATGCCCAGCTCCGCCTGGGGCAGGCCCAGGGCCTGCTCCAGATCCAGGCGACCGCCCGCCACCAGATCGGCCAGTGCCCGGTATACCTCCGCCTCGCCCAGGCCCTGGCGATGGGCGATGGCGTCCGGTGTCATACCGGCCCGGGCCAGAGCCTCCAGTTCGTCCTGGTCGCTGTCCGGGGCGCGGCGTGGGTCGCGTACCTCGGTGGCCTGCTGGCTGGCGGCGCCCTCGTTGAGCACCGCCAGGAAGGCATCGCCGTAGGCGTCCAGCTTGCGGTCGCCGACGCCGCTGACGGCGGCCATCTCGTGGCGGTCCCGGGGGCGCAGGGCGAGCATGTCCATCAGGGTGGCGTCGTGGAAGATCACATAGGGCGGCACCCCTTCCTCCTCGGCCAGCCGTTTGCGGCAAGCGCGCAGGGCTTCCCACAGGGTGCGGTCGGCGTCGGCCACCTGGGGTTTGTCGCGGCGCGTGCGTTCGGTGGCCTTGGCGGTGTCCTTGCGCAGGTGCAGCACCTGCTCGCCGCGCAGATAGGGACGGCAGGTTTCGGTGAGTTTGAGGGCGCCGTAGCCCTCCGCGTCCACCGCCAGCAGGCCGCGCGCCACCAGTTGCCGGTAGATGGCGCGCCACTGGCCGGCGGAGAACTCACCGCCGATGTTCCAGGTGGAGACGTGATCGTGGCCGGCGGAAGCCACCTTGTCGCTGCGATTGCCGGTGAGCACATCCACCAGATGGTTGACGCCGAAGCGCTGGCCGGTGCGGTACACGCAGCTCAGCGCCATCTGCGCCGCCTTGGTGGCGTCGAAGGTCTTGGGCGGGTTCAGGCAGGTGTCGCAGTTGCCGCAGGGTTTTGCCAGTTCCTCCCCGAAGTAGTGCAGCAGTGCCTGGCGGCGACAGTGAGTCACCTCGCAGAGCCCGAGCATGGCTTCCAGGCGCTGGTTCTCGTGGCGCTTGAACTGCTCGCCGCCTTCCGACTGGGCCTGCATCTGCTTGTGGCGGATGGCGTCTTCCAGGCCATAGGCCATCCAGGCGGTGGCCGGTTCGCCGTCGCGGCCGGCGCGGCCGGTTTCCTGGTAATAGGCCTCGATGCTCTTGGGCATGTCCAGGTGCGCCACGAAGCGCACGTCCGGTTTGTCGATGCCCATGCCGAACGCCACCGTGGCCACCATCACCAGGCCCTCCTCGCGCAGGAAGCGCTGCTGGTGTTGGGCGCGGGTGCGGGCGTCCAGGCCGGCGTGGTAGGGCAGGGCGGCGATGCCTTGCTGGTTGAGCCAGTCGGCGGTCTGGTCCACCTTGTTCCGTGACAGGCAGTAGACGATGCCGGCGTCGCCGTTGTGCTCGGTGCGCAGCAGGCGCAGCAACTGTCGGCGGGCACCGTCCTTGCGTTCGATCCGGTACTGGATATTGGGCCGGTCGAAGCTGGACACGAAATGGCGCGCTTCGGTGAGGTCCAGCCGTTCGGCGATCTCGGCCCGGGTACGCGGGTCGGCGGTGGCGGTGAGCGCGATGCGCGGCACCTTGGGAAATTCCCGGTGCAGCAAGGACAGCTGCAGATAGTCGCTGCGGAAATCGTGCCCCCACTGGCTGACGCAATGGGCTTCGTCGATGGCGAACAGAGCCAGCGGCGATTGATGCAGCAGCTCCAGGGTGCGCGGCTGGATCAGCCGCTCCGGCGCCACGTACAGCAGGTCCAGTTCACCACGGCGCACCTGTTCCTGCAGGGCGAAGCTCTGCTCGCCGGTGAGCGTGGAATTGAGAAAGGCGGCGCGCACGCCCAGGGCGTTGAGCGCGTCCACCTGGTCCTGCATCAACGCGATCAGCGGGCTGACCACCACGCCCACGCCGTCGCGCACCAGGGCCGGAATCTGGTAACACAACGACTTGCCGCCGCCGGTGGGCATCAGCACCAGAGCGTCGCCGCCACCGGTGACCGTGTCGATGATGGCGGCCTGCTCGCCGCGAAATTCGTGGTAGCCGAAAACGTGCTGTAAAACGGAGAGGGGATCGCGTTGCATGGCGGCGAGTATACCCGCCCGCCGGTCCCCTGACATCCGGATGACACGACTTGGCGGTAATCTCTTACAACAACTTCAGCATTCGGACATGCATGGCGATCTGGACCGTCTTTCGCGAATTTCTCTGGCTGGGCTGCGTGAGCTTCGGCGGGCCCGCTGCCCACGTGGGTTATTTCCACCGTCGCTTCGTTACCGGCCTGGGCTGGCTGGACAACGACACCTTCGCGCGGCTGCTGGCGCTCACCCAGTTCCTGCCCGGCCCCGCCTCCAGCCAGCTCGGCTTCGCCATCGGTCGCCACCGGGCCGGTTTGCCCGGCGCCCTGGTCGCTTTCGTCGGCTTCACCCTGCCGTCGTTTCTGCTGATGCTGGCGCTGGCCCTGTACGCCACTCATCTGCCGGAGACCGTGCTGGGCGGATTGGTCCAGGGGCTCAAGTGGCTGGCGGCGGTAGTGGTGGCCGACGCCGTGCTCAACATGGCCGGCAAGTTCTGCCGGGACCGCCTCACTCTCGCCCTGGCGGTGTTCACCGCCGCCGCGCTGTGGTTGTGGCCGGGCATCGCCACCCAGCTGGTGGCGCTGCTGGTGGCGGCCCTGATCGCCCAGACCCGTCACCAGGACAGGCAGGGCGACCCGGCCAGCGCCACCGCCGCCGCCCCGCGCCGCTGGCCGCTGCTCGCGTTCGCTCTGATCTGGGCGCTGCTCTGGCTGCTCCCCGACGACGGCCTGGCCCGCCTGGCCGGCGATTTCTACAGCGCCGGCGCCCTGGTGTTCGGCGGTGGCCATGTGGTGCTACCGCTGCTGCAGGGCCTGGTGGGTGAACGCCTCCCCGGCGACGCTTTCCTGACCGGTTACGCCGCCGCCCAGGCGGTGCCCGGGCCGATGTTTTCCCTGGCCGCCTATCTGGGCGCGTTGCTGGCCCCCGGCGCGCCCTGGATCGGCGCGCTCACTGCTACCCTGGCGATCTTCCTGCCCGGCTTCCTGCTGGTGCTGGGCCTGGGCGACGCCTGGCAACGCCTCGCCAACCGCCCGGCCCTGGCCGGCGCCGTCACCGGCATCAACGCCGCCGTGGTCGGCTTGCTGCTGGCCGCCTTCTACGACCCGGTGTTGCGCTCGGCGGTGCACGGGGGGCTGGATCTGGTGATGGTGGGGGTGGGGTTTTTGTTGGTGCGGTGGGGGCGGGTGCCATTGGTCTGGCTGGTGGTTGGCATGGCGGTTTTGGGTCTGGTGGTTGAGTGGGTTTGAGGTTCTTCTCTCCAGAAGGGGGGCGTTTCGGCGTGGTGGGCCCATCCCGGACCGTTGGAGGCAGGGATGCCGGAAACGAGCTACAGGGACGTACTTGCCGCGTGTCCGGGATGGGCCCACCACGCCGAAACGCCCGAGCGAAAGCCAGCCCCCGGTGGGTATAGAGGCGGCGGCTTCGTAGTGGGGCGAGAGGTTCAGCCAACCGCCAATCCTTTCTGGAGGGTTCCTCTCCTTAACCCACCCAAAGCGGCGGCGATTCACCACCGAGCGCGGGGGTAAGCGGGGCGCCTTGCCGGGACCCTTGAGAACAGGACGTTCGAAAGGGAGCCTACAGGGACGTACTTGCGGCGTTCCCGGCAAGGCGCCCCGCTTACCCCCGCGCGCCCCTCTGGAGGGAATCAGCAACCCAATCCAACCCAAAACCAGCCAGACCCGCCGCTTGCCCCAAACCCGGAATGATGATTCAATCCTTGAAAGATCGGAATCCGGATTCCACTCATGGCTTATCGAGAAACCGCCCAGGTAAAAGCCCGCAAGGCCGCCCAGCGCGACCATCTGCTGGCCAGCGCCGAAACCCTGGTCCGCGAAAGTGGCTTCGCCGCCATGACCATGCAGGCCGTGGCCGACCGCGCCGGCGTTGGCGTGGGCACTCTCTACCGCTACTTCGACAACAAGGCGACGCTGGCCGCCGCCGTGTTCGAAGCCGCCACCCGCCGCGAGGTGGACGCCGTGGCCCGCGCCCTGGGCCACGACGGCCCCGCCGCCGAGCGCCTGGAACACGCCCTGCGGGTGTTCGCCCGCCGCGCCATGGCGGCGCCGCGCCTGGCCTGGGCGCTGATCGCCGAACCGGTGGAGCCGGAGGTGGATGCCGCCCGGCTGCGTTACCGGGCCGCCTACGCGGACCTCTACAAAAGAGTGCTGGACGACGGCGTGGCCCGGGGCGAACTGCCAGCCCAGTCCACCGCCCTGGGCGCCGCCGCCCTGGTAGGCGCCATCGCCGAAGCGCTGGTGGGCCCGTTGTCGGCGCCCCTGGCCGATGCCGATCTGCCGAATCAGCTCACCGCGTTCGCGTTGCGCGCGGTGGGCGCCGTGACGACTTCCTGAAGCAACCCGACAACCGCGACAACAGGCGCGCCGCCGGCGCGCGGGAGGATGGCACCATGAACGCCAAGCACGACGATCTTCACCTGGACCCCCTGGCCAGCACCCACGAGGTGTTCAACCAGGCACCGCCGCTGGAAAACTACGACGCCTTCACCGGCGACACCGCGCTCAAGGAAGCGGTGGTTCGCGAAGGCGGTGACTGGGGGGTGGACGACCTGAGCCGCTATGGCTATGAAACCACCCGGCCGGAAGTGATCGAGTGGGGCTACCAGGCCAATGCCAACAAGCCCGAGTTCGAGCCCCATGATCGCTATGGTCACCGCGTCGACCAGGTTAATTATCACCCGGCCTACCACAGCCTGATGAACATGGCCCTGCGCGAGGGGCTGCATTCCTCGCCCTGGACCGATCCCGGCCCCGGTGCCCATGTGGTGCGCGCCGCCAAGTACTACATGCACGCCCAGGTGGAAGGTGGCCACGGCTGCCCGATCACCATGACTTTCGCCGCCGTGCCCAGCCTCAAGCTGACGCCGTCCATCGCCGAGCGCTGGCTCGCCAAGGTGACCGCCCGGGATTATGACCCACGCAACGTGAGTCACCAGGACAAGCAGGCGCTCACCATCGGCATGGGCATGACCGAGAAGCAGGGCGGCTCCGATGTGCGCGCCAACACCACCCGGGCTTACCCGGTGGGCGCCGAGGGCCCCGGCGAACTGTACGAACTGGTGGGCCACAAGTGGTTCATGTCGGCGCCCATGTGCGACGCCTTCCTGATGCTGGCTCAGGCGCCCGGCGGGCTGAGCTGCTTCCTGGTGCCGCGCTGGCGCGAGGACGGCGGCAAGAACCCGCTGCAGGTGCAGCGCCTCAAGAACAAGGTGGGCAACGTCTCCAACGCCTCCTCCGAGGTGGAGCTGCGCGGTGCCCACGGCTGGATGGTGGGCGAGGAGGGGCGTGGCGTGCCGGCGATCATCGAGATGGTCGCCATGACCCGCTTCGACTGCATGATCGGCTCGTCCTCCGGCCAGCGCCAGGTGATGGCCCAGGCGGTGCATCATGTGGCGCACCGGGCCGCCTTCGGCGAGACCCTGCTGGACCAGCCGCTGATGCGCAACGTGATCGCCGACCTGCAGCTGGAGGTGGAAGGCTCCGTGGCGATGACCTGGCGCATGGCCCGCGCCCTCGATCACCAGGAGGATGAGCACGAGAAGCTGTTCGCGCGGCTGGGCGCGGCGGTGGGCAAGTACTGGATCTGCAAGCGCACCCCGCACCATGCCTACGAGAGCATGGAGTGCCTGGGCGGCAACGGCGTCACCGAGAACTTCATTCTCGCCCGCCTCTACCGGGACGCGCCCATCAACGCCATCTGGGAAGGTTCCGGCAACGTCCAGGCTCTGGATCTGCTGCGCGCCATGGGCAAGAGCCCCAAGGTGCTGGATGCCTGGTTCGCGGAGCTGGCCGGGGCCCAGGGGCGCAATCCGGTGCTCGACAAGGCGGTCAATGCTCTCAGGAAGGAACTGGGCGACAGCGAGGCCCTGCCGTATCGGGCCCGGGATCTGGTTGATCGCATGGCCCTGACCATGCAGGCCGCGCAGTTGGTGAAGGCCGGCAACGAGGCGGTCAGCGACGCCTTTATCACCGCCCGTCTGGACAGCGGCCACACCCGCAACTACGGCAGCCTGCCGCGCGGCGTGGACGTCGATACCCTGGTGGCCCGCGCCAACCCCTGGAACGCCTAGGGCGGCGCCCTGGTAGGAGAGGCGTCAGTAGGCGCCGCGGATGATGTCGATGCCGGGCTGGATGGTCTGCCGCCAGATCGCTTCCAGCTCGGCGTCGAATTGCGGGTCGTGGCGGCGCAGGGTTTCCATCAGCGCGTCCAGCCACAGGCCGTACCATTGCGGGTCGATATCCAGCTGGCGGCGCGAGTGGCTTTCGCCCAGGGCGCGCAGTTTGGTGGGCGGCATGCCACGGGCGTGCAGCACCAGCTGCATGATGCCGTTGCGCAGCAAATGGCGCTGGGCGGGCATGTCGGTATTGACGAACCGCTCGCGCACGGCCGGGGAACTGGCCATGAAGCGGTCATAGAAGTCGATGAAGAACTGCTCTTTGTTGCAGCAACGTCCGTAGCTTTGAAACACCCGGTCGCTGTCGATAATAGGCACGCTTGATCATCCGGTTGAGGCGGAAATGGCCGGCGGCCGGCAACGGCGCGCCGCGGGGCGCGCCATTATACAAGGAATGGCAGGCCGTGCGCGCGGGTCAGAGCTTGAGCCGTTCGGCGATTTCGAACCACATGGCCCGGTACGCCTGGGCGGCGGGGGTGTAGGGGGCGATCTCGCCCACCGGCGCCCGGTGGTCGCCCATCTGCTCCACATGGGTGGAGTAGGGCACCCAGGTATTCAGCCCGTTTTTCATCTCCGGTGGGCGCTTGACCAGCATCTGCACGTGCAGATCACGGCGCCGGTCCACCATGTTGAAAAACGGGACCACCTCAAGATGTTTGAATTTCTTGTCGGCCAGCCAGTCCAGCACCTGCTGGAAGGCGCGCAGGGACAGGTGGGTGGGAATCACCGGCACGAACAGGTAATCCGCCGCCGCGAAGATGCTCTCGGCCAGGGGGCTTAGGGTGGGCGGGCAATCCAGCACCACCAGTTCGTAGCTCTCGCCGAACGGCGCGATAAGCTGTTTGAGCCGGTTGCGGGCGCCGCCGGCCTCCACCAGCTTGACGTCGGCGTTGCGCATGCTGATATCGGCGGGTATCACTTCCAGATTGGGCCAGCGGGTTTCGCGCTTGAAACGGCCCACCGGCTGCTTGCCCTTGAGCAGGCCGCCGGCCTTGTAGCCCGGTTCCTCGTCGTCGACGCCGAGATAGAAGCTGGCGGCGCCCTGGGGGTCGAGATCCCACAGCAGGGTGCGGTGTTTCCAGCGGGCGGCGTGCCAGGCCATGTTGACGGCGGTGGTGGTTTTGCCCACGCCCCCCTTCAGGTTGTAAAAGGCGATGGTCTGCATGACATCCACATCCGGTTTTGGCGACGGCTCAGAGGCTAGCATGAAACGGCGTGCATCACACTTTGCCGGCCGGGCGTGTTTTAATACATGGCCCGGCAAAATCAACGCACGGCCCGGAGCAAGGAGAACGGGGTGACCGTCGACAAACGCTATCAGGTGTACATCAGTACCACCTACCCGGACATGCAGTCCGCCCGCCAGGCACTGATGCTGCCCCTGCTGGACCTGGGCCTGATGCCCATGGGCATGGACATGCACAGCGGCGAAAGCCACAACCTGATGCCCGTGGTCCAGCGCATGATCGACGACAGCGATTATTTCGTGATCCTGCTGGGCGGTCGTTACGGCACCCTGTCGCCGCTGGGGCTGAGCTACACCCACCGTGAGTACATCTTCGCCGCCACCAAACGCAAGCCGGTGGTGAGTTTCATCCACGACGATCCGCTCAACCTGCCCGACGATGTGCGCGAGCCCACCCGTGAAGGTCAGGTACGCCGGGATGACTTCGCCCGACTATTGGAAAACAAAACCCTCAGTTTCCGCTGGCGCGATGAAAGCGATCTGCGTGAGCGGGTGGCCCGGGTGATGCCCGACGTAATGCGCCAGTATCCGGCTCCGGGCTGGGTGCAGGCGGGCTCCGCCGGTGCCGCCGACGATGCCGGCAGCCGGGCGCTGCGCCGCCGGGTGGAGGAGCTGGAGAAGGAACGGGAGGAATTACTGGCCGCGCAGCGGGGGGCGCTGCGCAATCTGGCCCGGGGCACCGACCGCGTGGCGCTGGATTATTCCTGCAACGTCTACGAGGGCGGCGATTGCAAGGTGGCCATGGCCAGTTGTGAACTGGACTGGAATCGCATCTTCGCCTGCGTGGCGCCGCTGATGCTCAACCCGGTGTCCGAGCCGGTGATGCAGAAGGCCCTGGAGGATTACATCGCCCGCCAGGCTCTGGACAATGTCACCGCCGATTTCCCCAAGGCCCACGCGGTGCGCAATGTGGTGCTGGCGGGCCATGCCTTCAATCAGGTCAAGGTGCAGTTGCGCACTCTGGGGCTGATCACCCGCACCTCGGAGACCGACAGCCGTGGCCTGCCGTTGTGGCGGCTCACCGCCCAGGGCGACGCCGCCATGAGCCAGGCCATGGCGCGCCGGCGTTGAGGGGGTGCCGCTGGCCGCTTCGCCACCAGCACCGTCTTGCTGTTTCAGGCCTTTAGTTTTTCCTTCAGGAAATCAACGATGCCATCCACCGGCACGTCGGTGTTTTCCGCGTCGGTGCGGCCCTTGTATTCCAGGGTGCCCTTGTCCATGCCGCGCTCGGCGATCACCACCCGGTGGGGAATGCCCAGCAGTTCGGTGTCCGCCAGCTTGACGCCCAGCCGTTCCTTCTCGCGGTCGTCGAACAGCACTTCCACTCCGGCGTCCTCGAGCTCGCGATGGAGCTGCTCGGCCAGCTCTCTCTCGCGCGGGCTTTTCTTGATGTTCACCGGCACCAGGGCCACCTGGAACGGAGCGATGGCCGCCGGCCAGATAATGCCGCGATCATCGTGGTTTTGCTCGATGGCGGCGGCCACCACCCGGCTCACGCCAATGCCGTAGCAGCCCATGGGCATCACCACCGCCTTGCCGTTCTCGTCCAGCACCGAGGCGTTGAGCGCCTGGGAGTACTTGGTGCCGAGCTGGAAGATATGACCCACCTCGATACCGCGCTTGATGGTCAGGGTGCCCTGGCCATCCGGGCTGGGGTCGCCTTCCACCACGTTGCGCAGGTCCGCCACTTCCGGCAACGCCACGTCACGTTCCCAGTTGATGTTAAAGTAGTGCTTGCCGTCCTCGTTGGCGCCGGCGGCGAAGTCACCCATCACCGCCACGCCGCGGTCGGCGACGCAGGGGATCGGCAGGTTCACCGGGCCCAGGGAGCCGGGGCCGGCGCCGATGGTCGCGCGGATTTCTTCCTCGGAGGCGAATTCCAGGGGCGCCGCCACCGCGTCCAGTTTCTCCGCCTTGACGTCGTTGAGCTCGTGGTCGCCGCGCACCAGCAGAGCCACCAGGGCGCCTTCCTCGCTGCCTTTCACCACCAGGGTCTTGATGGTTTTCTCAATGGGCAACTGGAACTGGCTCACCAGGTCGTCGATGGTGCGCGCCTTGGGGGTATCCACTTTTTCCATGTCGGCGCCCGGGGCGGGGCGTTCCACCGCCGGTGCCAGAGCCTCGGCCAGCTCCACGTTGGCGGCGTAGTCGGACTGGTTCGAGAAGGCGATATCGTCCTCGCCGGATTCCGCCAGCACGTGGAATTCGTGACTGGCGGCGCCGCCGATGGCGCCGGTGTCCGCTTCCACCGGGCGGTAGTCCAGACCCAGGCGATCGAAGATGGCGCAATAGGCGCGGTGCATGATCCGGTAGGTTTGCTCCAGGGAGTCCATGTCGACGTGGAAGGAGTAGGCGTCCTTCATGACGAATTCCCGGGAGCGCATGATGCCGAAGCGCGGCCGGATCTCGTCGCGGAACTTGGTCTGGATCTGGTAAAAAGTGGCCGGCAGCTGCTTGTAGCTGTGCAGCTCGTTGCGCGCCAGATCGGTGATCACTTCCTCATGGGTGGGCCCCAGGCAGAAGGGATTGTCGTGGCGGTCGGTGAAGCGCAACAGCTCCGGGCCGTAGTCGTCGGCGCGGCCGGATTCCTGCCACAGTTCCAGCGGCTGCACCGCCGGCATCAGTACCTCCTGGGCACCGGCCCGGTCCATTTCCTCGCGCACCACGCGTTCCACCTTGCGCAGCACGCGCAGCCCGGATGGCATCCAGGTATAGAGGCCGGAGGCGAGCTTGCGGATCATGCCGGCGCGCAGCATCAACTGGTGGCTGATCACCACGGCGTCGGAGGGGGTTTCCTTGATGGTGCCAAGCAGGTACTGGGAGGTGCGCATGAGCGGTTTTGATTCCCTGGTCGGTGTGGAAGTCGATGGATGAAAGCCAAACGGGCATTCTAGTCAAACGCGGGCGCACCGGCCACAGCTGGCGGCGCTGGCCTTTCGCGACTGAAGTCGCTCCTACCGCGCACCAGGACGGTAGGAGCGACCGGGCGGCGTTCCGCTTCAGTCGCGATTCCCCCGGCCCGGGATTGCAGCCCGATGTCCGCCGCCGTATGTTCCAGGTTTCGTTTGCGGAGAGAAGCATGCTGACAGCGAAACAGGTGGAGGGTTTGATCCGTGGCGGCCTGCCGGCGGCGGCGGAGCAGGGTGTCGTGGTGGAGGAAGTGGGCGAACACCGGGCCCGGGTTCGCTACCGGTTCGACGCCTCCATGGTGCGCCCCGGTGGCACGGTGTCCGGCCCCACCCTGATGAGCCTGGCGGACGCGGCCATGTACGCCGCCATTCTCGCCAACCTGGACGGCCAGGAAATGGCCGTGACCCAGAATCTGAATATCAACTTTCTCAGCAAGCCGGCGCCGGCGGATCTGATCGGCGAAGCGGAGATCATCCGCCTGGGCCGCCGCTCGGCGGTGCTGGAGGTGCGCATTTACAGCGAGGGCAGCGCGCCCATGGTGGCGCACGTGACCGGCACCTACGCGATCCCGGCGGGCAAACCGTCGTAGGAGCGGTCGTTCGACCGCTCCTAGCGCAATTCCTTTTCCCAGATCAGGTCGATGGCCTGGGCCTTGGTGCTGGATTCCGCCTCCAGATGCAGGGTGCGGGTCAGGGTGTAGCGCAGCATCACCGTGGAAATGGCGTCGAACAGGCCCACCGCGTAGGTCAGATAAAGCCGCTCGGAAAGCCGCTTGCCGAGCATCAGGGCGGCGTCCTCGGTTTCCCAGTCGCTGCCGATGGAAATCTCGTCCAGGCCCAGGGTGTCGCCGAGTTTTTCGGTGACGCCGGCGCCTTTCTGCAGACCATACAGGGCCAGCGCCTGGGCCACCTTGGCGGAGTCGCTGTCCGAGCCCCGGTTCAGGGAACGGCCGGTGATCAGGTACGACATTGCCTCGCTTTCCTCCACCGTCGGGTCGGAGAAAATACGCGCCTCCGGTTGCTGCAGGGTGCCGGAAAGCTGCACCCCCACCACCTGGTTTTCGCTGGGGATCTTGCGGATGGCGCGGATGTCCAGGCCCGGGTTATCCGGCGCGCCCTGGAACAGCAGGCGACCGTTCTCGATGGCCAGGTTCTGGCCATAGGCCCGGTAGCGGCCCTCCACGATCACCAGCTCACCGTTGAGCTGGGCCGGTTGGCCGGGCTGCTGGGTCACGCGCAGGTCGCCGTCCAGGGTAGCGGTGAGGCCGAAGCCCTCGAAGTGCACCTTGTCGCCCAGGCTCACGCCCACCGCCATGGCCAGGGGCAGGCCGCTGGTTTGTTCCGCGCGGGCATCCACCAGCACCTGATCGGAACTGACGGTAACCGCGCTTTCCGGCAGTTCCCGGGGTTTTAAATCCGCTTCCGGTACCGCCAGATCACCGCTCAGCCGCAGCACCTCGCCATCGCCTTCCAGGGTCAGGTCCGGGCTGACATAGACCACCGCGTCGCCACGGTTGGCCACGCGCAGGCGCTCGCCACGCAGGGTCAGGGCCACGGCCAGTGGTGAGCGGGTGGGAGCCCAGGTGCCGTCCAGCACCAGCTCCCCGTCGCCCAGGCGGGCGCCGCCGTCCAGGCGCAGTTCCCCGGACGGATCACCGTGCACGGCCAGATGGATCTGCTCGGCGGTGATGCCCAGGTCGGGGACGGTGACACGCCCGTCGCGCAGCGCCAGTTCGCCGCTCACCGCCGGGTGGTCACGCTGCCCGCCCAGGCTGAGATCGCCGCTGAGGCGGCCGGCCACCTCGCCGACCCGGGGGATCAGCGGCGCCAGATCCGCCAGACTGGGCACGTCCATTTGAATGTCGCCTTCCAGGGGTGCGTTGGCGTCCAGGCCGGTACCGATGCGCGCGTGCAGTTCGCCCTGGTCGGTGACCACCAGGTCCAGGCGGTTGTCGAGGCGGCCGTCGGCCAGCTTGCCTTCCAGGCGGGCGGTGGCCAATTCGAAGGTGGTGGGTTCCTCCAGAGTGGTGAGGGTGATGGCGGCGCCGTCCAGGCTCAACCGCCACTGGCCGCTGGGCGCCGTCACGCGACCGTCCACCCGGGCGCTGCCGTTGAGTTGGCCGCGCAGCTTCAGGCCTTCCCCCAACCAGGGCTCCGCCAGCGCCAGGGGCAGGGCCTCGATGTCGAGGTCGCCATCCAGGGCTCCACCGCGGTGGCTGCCGGCCAGGCACAGGCGGCCCTCGCTGTGTTCGCCGGCCAGGCACAGGGTCTCCAGGGACTGGCGGTCGGCCGCCACCTGGAAAGCCGCCGGCTGACGCAGCGCCCAGCGCCCCACCCGGGGCTCCTCCAGGCGCCAGTCGAGCAGCCGTCCACGCCAGCGGTTGGTATTGTCCAGCGCCGCTTCCAGGGTCAGCTCGGTGCGTGCCTGGTCGGCCTCCGCCGAGACGGTCAAACGGTGATCGGAGCGGCGTCCCTCCAGGGCCAGGCCGAGCCGGTCCAGGCGGGTGACGCCGGCCTGGCTCAGTTCGCTGCCGTCCAGGGTCAGTGACAGCGGCGCATCCGCCGGGGTCAGGTCCTGGAAGCGTGCCCGCAAACCTGCCAGGTGCCAGTCCTGGTAGGCCAGCTCGCGGCCCTCGGCGGTACCGCTCAGGCGCGGCGCCTTGAGCGGGCCACGCAGGCGCCAGTCGGCACTCAGGGCGCCTCGCGCCGGCGCGTACCAGCGGGTCAACCGCGCCACCGCCAGGCTGCCATCCAGATTCCAGCGGTCGCCCACGCTGCCCCGGGCACGCAGCCGGTCCTCGCCCCAGCGGCCATCCAGGGTGATCGTCAGGTCGCCGCCGGCGGGCTGGCGGGCGCGGCCGGTGACGGTCAGCGGGCTGTTCTTGAGGGTGCCTTGCAGGCGCAGCGGGTCGGCGCCCAGGCTCCAGTCATCGGCGCTTCGCCAATGCCCCTTGGTGTGCGCGTCCAGGGCCAGATTCCCGTTCCAGGCCGGCGCCAGCAGCGCCGGGTCAAGATGCTGGCCGCTGGCCTCCAGGTCCCAGGCCAGGCCGTCGGCGTAGTTCAGTTGCCCCTGCAAGGAAAGCGTTTGCTTGCCGCTGGTGATCGCCAACCGGGTCAGGCTTGCGTCGCGCAGTCCGGCCTGGCCGGCCACCTCCACGCGCACGGGATGGCCATCGGCGGTGAGATCGGCGGCACCGTCCAGGTCCACCCGGTCCAGGTCGCCCCGGGTGGTGAGGTGGCCGGCGCCCAGGGACACCGGCACCGGTGTGCCCAGCGGCAGCGCCTGGGCCGGCCAGCGGTGCGTCAGGTCCAGGTGCACGGTGCCATTCCGGTAGCCCAGCTCACCCTCGCTGCGCAGTCGCGCCGGGGCGGTCAGGTCGTGGGTGACGGTAAGCGCCTGCGGCGTGCCGGCCAGGGTGAGGTGTCCTTGCAGGGGGCCGGCGCTGGTGGTGCCATTATCGGCATCGGCATCGGCATCGGCATCGGCATCGGCATCGGCATCGGCATCGGCATCGGTCGTCGCCGGGCGTCGCCAGTCCAGTTCTCCCTCCATTCGGTAGGGCTGTTCGAGTTGCCCTTGCAGCGCCGCCCGCAGGCGGGTGTCCGCCACGGTCAGCGCCAGGTCCGCCACCGCCAGCTCGCTGCGGGCGGCCAGGTCGTCGCCGCGCAGGTGGTCGATCACCAGCGGCGACTCGCCGGTGAGCGTGAAGCGGCCCAGGCGCAGGGTGTCCACGCGCAGGCCCAGGGGCGGTGCCAGCGAATCGGGCAGGGCGAACGGCGGAGCATCCGGGTCCGCCGGCGCGCCGGCGGGCAGGGTCAGGGTGAGGCCGCTGGCGCGCAGGTGGCGCAGGTGCAGCCAGCCGTACCAGAGCTGGCGTGGGGCCGCTTCCAGATCCAGGTCGGTGAGAGTTACTTCCAGAGTCTGGTCGCCTTCGCCCTGGCGGTAATGAAGCCGCTCCAGGGTGACGCCGGTGAGCAGGCTGCCGCGCCAGTTGTGCACGGTCAGTTCCCCGGGCAGATAGGGGCGCGCCCGCTCCAGCAGCCAGAGGTTGCCGGGCCGGGTGCCGAGCAGGCCCAGGAAAGCACCCAGCAGCACCAGCAGGACAATCAGTACGATCAGCAGGATGCGCTTCACAGGTCCGGCCCCATGCTCAGGTGCAGGCGCCAGTCGCGGTGTTCCTGGACGCCACGGGCCAGATCCACCCGGATCGGCCCCAGCGGCGAGCGCCAGCGCACCCCGAAGCCGGCGCTGCGGCGGATCTCATAGTCGTCGAAATCGTTGAAGGCGTTACCGGCGTCGGAGAACACCGCCATGCTCCAGCGCTCGGTGATCGGGTAGTCGTATTCCACGCTGCCCACCAGCAGGTGGCGGCCGCCGGTGACGTCGCCGTCGTCATTTTCCGGGCCCAGCGATTCATAGGCGAAGCCTCGCACGCTGGCGTCGCCGCCGGCGAAGAAACGCAGCGAGGCGGGCAGCTCGGTAACGTCCACCACGTCGGTGAAGCCGAATTCGCCACGGGTGATGAAGCGGCCCTTGAACACCGGCAGGATCAATTTGCCCCACAAATCGTACTGGGTGAAGGTGGCGGATGACGACAGCGCCTTGTGGGCGCCGCGCACCTTGCCGCCCAGGCGCCAGCCGAAACGCGGGTGTACCGGATCATCGGATTTGACGCGGCTGAGCTGGAAGCCGGGGATCACCAGCTCCGCCTGGTCCACCTGATCGGCCACGTTGTAGGTTTCGCGCAGGTATTCCAGGGACGGCGTGGCGATCCAGCCGGATTCCAGCTTGAGGATGTAGTCGGCGCCGACACTGAGTTTTTCGCTTTCGCTGGTGTCGGTGTCCTCGTTGACATAGCTGGTGCGCAGTTCCAGCTTCTCGTTGAGCGGATCGCTGAGCGGGATGGTGTAGCCGGCGCCGACCCCCTGGCGCACGCTGGACAGCTCGGTTTCCGCCCGCGCCGTGTGGCCGGCGGCGTTAAGGCGCCGGTTCTCCACCCCCAGACGCAGACGCGGGCCGGTATCGGTGCTGATGCCGGCCCCGGCCAGCAGCGCCCATTCGTTGCGCGGGCTGAAATGCACGGTCACGTCGATGGTGTGCCGTTGCGGGTCCGGTTCGCCGCGCTCCACGCGCACCGCGCTGAAGTAGCCGGCCCCCAGGTAAGCCTGCTGGGTGGTCAGCAGACGCTCGTTGCTGAACGGCTCACCGGACTGAAAGTTCAGGTAGGCGCGCAGCAGAGTGTCGTTGAGCTGGGCGTCACCGGCGAGGCTCACCTCGCCGAAGCGGTAGCGCGGGCCGCTGTCCACGTGCAGTACCACCCGGGCGCGATGGCGGTCGCGGTCCACTTCCAGCCGGTGGCGGCTGAGAACGCCTTCGGCGTAGCCACGGTTGATCAGCAGCTGCTGGAGGGTGCGTTTGAGGCTTTCGTACTGATCGTGGCGCAGGCGTTCCCCTTCGCGCAGGGGGCTTTCGTCGAGCACGCGCTGGAACGCCGGATCGTTCGCCGCGTCGCCGCTCAATGCAACGTCCAGGGTTTCCACCAGGGTCGGCGGGCCCGGGTCCACGGTCAGCGTCAGGCGAAAGCAGTGTTCCTGGTCGGCGGCCTGGTAGTCCTGGGTCAGGCGCGGCTGGTAGAACCCCAGGGCCTGCAGGGCGCCTCGGGCGTCGTCGCGTACCTGGCGGCGGATCAGGGTTTGCTGGCCGGGGCCGGGTCGGCAGGGGTAGCGACCGAGGTCCACCAGGGTGCGGATGTTGGCCGCCACCGCTTCTGGCGGGTCGCCTTTCAAGATCAGGCCGGGGGTCTCATCGGCACGGGCCGGCGAGGTCAACGCCAGGCTGCCCAGAAAAATCAATGCCGTCAGGAATGCCTGGCTGTGAAAACTGCTCATCGACCGCCTTACTTGGTCCCGGTCCGTGGGGGAAACACCACATTGTCGGTACGGCGCTGCCCTGGAGCAAGCCCGGGCAACGTTCAATCGCGCTGGAAATGCGTCGGGCTGGGGCGTTTTTTAAGGCGCCGTTGCAGGGTGCGGCGGTGGATGCCGAGCGCTTGCGCCGCCCGGGAGATATTGCCCTGGTGGGCGTCAAGAACCCGTTGAATGTGTTCCCATTCCAGGCGCTGCAGGGAGGGGGGCGCGTCCGGCAGGCTGTCCAGGTCCGAGGGGTCGCGCTCCAGGGCGTCGAGGATATCGCCGACGCTGGCCGGCTTGGTCAGGTAGTTGTGGGCGCCCCGTCGGGTGGCGGCCACCGCTGCGGCGATGCTGCCGTAGCCGGTGAGCACGATGACCCGGCAATCGGGAAAACGGTCCAGCAGCGGCGTGATCAGGTCCAGGCCGTTGTCGGTGCCCAGATTCTGGTCGAGCACCGCCGCGTCCAGGGTCGGCAACGCGTCGAGCAGCCGCCGGGCCTGTTCCAGGTCGGCGGCCCAGTGGGTTTCGCAGCCGTGGCGGGCCAGGGCGCGGCGGGTCTGGTTCGCCAGCAGGTCGTCGTCTTCCAGCAGCAGCAGGGATTCAGGCGTGGTCATGGGTGGGTGCCTCCGGGCTCCACATAATCCGGGCCTGGCTCCACTGGTGATGGAAATCCAGGGTCAGGGTGGCGCCGAGGGTAGCCAGGGTGGTTTCCACCAGCGCCAGACCGATGCCCAGGCCTTCGCGGTCCCGGTTGCGTTCGTGGCGTGGGCCATCGTCGCTGACCTGCAGCAGGGCCCGGCGCCCATCATTCTCGAGCCGCAGCACCAGGTGTTCGGCGCCGGCGTCGATGGCGTTATAGCCCAGGTTGGCGAGTACCCGGAACCAGGCCGGCGCGTCCTGGAATTCGGTGTTCTGGGAGCCTTCCACGGTCAGGGTAAGGGTCGGGCACAGGTGCCGCAGGTGCTGGCGCAACCGCTCGCCGAGTTCCTGATAATGGCATTGCTCCGGTGGTTCGCTGGTGTCGGTTTGGCGCAGCCGGTCCGCCAGCCGCCGTGCCAGGGTTTCGATTTGCGCCAGGTCTTCCCGGGTGGCATCGGGCAGGCCCGGTTCCTGGCCGGCGTTGTCGGCCAGCATCACCAGGCTGCTCAGCGGCGTGTTCAGTTCATGGGCCTGGTGGGCCAGGGTGGCGGCCACCTGGTAGAGCCGTTCCCGGCGGCCGGCCAGTTCCAGCAGCCGTTCCTGCTGACGTTGCTGTTCCCGGCTCAGGGACTGGATCACCTGGCCCAGCAGGGTCAGCACCACGGCCAGGGCGGCGAATACCACCGCCATGCCCAGGCCATGGGTGGGGCTCAGCTCACGGCTCAGGGCGTGCAGGGTGGAGTGCGGGGCCGGCGCGCTGTGCCACAGGCCCACCACGGTATAGCCGAGCAGGGTCATCGCCAGCAGCGACCAGGCCGCCCTGGGGGGAAGGGTCAGCGCGGCGAGCAGCAGGGGCACCAATAAATAGAAGGACAGCGGATTGGCGGCGCCGCCCAGTTGCCGTACCAGGGCGAGCATCAGCAGCAGGTCCAGGGCCAGTTCGATCCCCAGCATGAGCCGTTGCCGGGGCGGTGTCAGGTTCAGGGTGCACACCGCCAGCAAGCTGGGCAGCAGCAGGGCGGCAAGACCGGCTAGCAGAGCCGGTGGCGGCAACAGATCCGGGGAGAAGCGTGGCAGGGTCAGAAGTGCCAGCGCCAGGCACACCACCAGCAGGCTGCGCAGGGCGATCAGGCGGCGTCGCCAGGTTCTGTGCGGGTTGGGGTAGGTGGTCATGGGGGGGATTGTAGCCGGGTTCGGGGTGGGTTGGTGCGGCGTTTTGTCGCAGGTGGTTCTCTCCAGAAGGCCGCGTCTCGGTGCGGTCCCCCTTTCCGGGAACGCCGTGAACCCGTCCATGGGGGCTCCCGGTCAAACATCCTGTTTGACAGGGTCCCGGAAAGGGGGACCGCACCGAGACGCTTCGAGGAAAACCGCGACGGTGTGAGGCCTTCCCGGCGGTGGGGAGGGCTGGCTACGCGGCAGGGGCGGTTATCGGGGTTTGGCGGTGCCTTCGAGGAATTCCTGGACCAGGCCGGGGATTTTGGGGTGGTCGAAGACGCGGGTGCCGGCGAGGTCGAAGCCGGCGGCGGCGAGGGTGTCGGCGGTGGGACGGTCGAGCTGGCAGCCGCAGGCCAGGTGGCGCCACACCGGGTTGAGGCGGCGTTGCCAGCGGAGTACGCGGGGGCGGTGGCTGGCGACGTGCTCGAGCACCAGCAACTCGCCGTGGTCGGCGAGCACGCGGCGCATTTCCCGGGCGGCGCGGGCCGGGTCGGGGATGGTGCAGAGCACCAGGCAGGCGACCACGGTGTCGAAGTGGCCGTCCGGGTAGGGCAACTGGTGGGCGTCGCCTTGCAGCAAATGAAAGCGTTCCGGTGACCGCGCCTGGTCGCGGGCGCGGCCGGCCCGCGCCAGCAGGGCGACGTCCGGCTCCAGGCCGTGGATCTCGGTGGCGGCGTCGCCATAGAGCGGCAGGTTGGCGCCGTTGCCGACGCCGATTTCCAGTACCCGGCCGCGGGCGTGGCGGATCAGGCGCTGGCGGTCCCGGTACAGGGCCCGGGTGGCGCGGTCGAGCAGCGGTGGGAAGATCCGTTCGCTATAAAAGCCCATGGTGCCGCCGGTGTCAGGCGCCGGCCCGTTCGAGGATGGCCACGAACGGTTCGCTCTTGCCGTGGCCGCGCACGATGTCCAGCAGGGTACGGCCCTGGGTGTCGGTGGCGCGAAGATCGCGGCCCTGTTCCTGGAAGAACGCCACGAAGCGTTCGAAGTCCTCCACGCGCAGGGCGCGGTAGGCCTTGAGCAGAACGTGGAAATCCGGGTTCTCGCCATCTTCCGGCGGGAAGTCCAGGAACACCTTGATCTGCTCGTCGGTCATCGGCTCGCCGATGACTTTTTGTTTGTCCTTGCGTTCAGCCATGGAAATACCTTGGTCCAGCCTGATGATTCGGGGCCGGAGATTATAGGTGCGGGACGGTTCGATTGACACCGCCAGGGGCGGGCGGGTGTCGGGGAAGGGGGTTCGGCTGGGGCGGCCCGGGTGCCGGCGGGGATTTCCGAGCCGGCGCGGACGCCGGCCCGGCTCCGCATTACTGCGCCATATCCTTGAGTTTCTTGAGCGGGCGTACCTTGACCACGGTGCGCGCCGGCTTGGCGGCGAAGGTGGTTTCCTCGCCGGTGAACGGGTTGATGCCCTTGCGTGCCTTGGTGGCCGGTTTCTTCTGGGTGACCGCCTTGAACAGACCCGGCAGGGTGAATTGGCCGGCGCCGCCACGTTTCTTGAGATGGCCTTCCATGATTTCGGTCAGCTCATCGAAAACGCCGTTGACGTCCTTCTTGGTGAGACCGGTTTTGTCGCTGATCTGAGTGATGATCTGGGACTTGGTCATCGGCTCGGCGATGGCCTTGACCCGACGCGTGGTGGATGCCGTGGCGGCCTTCTTCGCCGCTTTTTTCTTTGCAGCCATAGGATCGCTTACCCCTTAGGTTAGTGACTTTCTGCGATGAATGAATGTTCGCTTGCCTGTCAGGAGCGCCCCGGGATAGGGAGCCTCTGATTGGGTGCGCATCCAGTTATATGCCAAGCAAAACCCGGGTACAAGGCGTCCAGACCCTATTTTTTGTGTGTTTCGGCACGGATTGGCATTCATGAGGGCAGCCTGGCGCGGGGTTAGCAGGTCCAACCCCGAATCGCTATACTAGGCCGCCTTTTCAGCCACCCCCGGCGGCGCCCGGCGGTGGTCTCATCGGATACAACGACGGACAGTGGAAATGCGAAGCCATTATTGCGGTGATTTGCGGGCCTCCCACGACGGGGAAACGGTACGGTTGTGTGGCTGGGTGCACCGCCGCCGCGACCACGGCGGGGTGATCTTCCTGGATGTGCGCGACCGCACCGGCCTGGTGCAGGTGGTGTTCGATCCGGACACCGAGGACGCCTTCGCCCTGGCCGACAAGGTGCGCGGCGAATACGTGCTCCAGCTTGAAGGCCGGGTGCGTCTGCGCGACGAGGCGGTTCGCAATCCGCGCATGGATACCGGTGACATCGAGGTGCTGGGCAAGAGCCTGACCATCCTCAATGAAGCCCAGACGCCGCCGTTCGAGCTGGACGAATACTCCGCCGCCGGCGAGGAGGTGCGCCTCAAGTACCGCTACCTGGATCTGCGTCGTCCGGAGGCGCTGAAGCGCTTCCAGTTCCGTTCGCGGCTCACCCACGCGGTGCGCGCCCATCTGGAAGGCCAGGGTTTCATGGACGTGGAAACGCCGATCCTGACCCGGGCCACCCCGGAAGGCGCCCGCGATTATCTGGTGCCGAGCCGCACCCACGCCGGCAGTTTCTTCGCGCTGCCGCAGTCGCCGCAGCTGTTCAAGCAGCTTCTGATGGTGGCCGGTTTCGACCGCTACTACCAGATCGCCAAGTGCTTCCGCGACGAGGACCTGCGTGCCGACCGCCAGCCGGAATTCACCCAGATCGATCTGGAGGCGTCCTTCGTCGAGGAGGAGGACATCATGGCGATCACCGAGGCCATGGTGAAAAGCGTGTTCAAGGACATGCTCGACGTGACGCTGCCCGAATTCCCGCGCATGACCTATGAAGAGGCGATGCGTCGCTATGGCTCCGACAAGCCGGATCTGCGCGTGCCCATGGAGTTGATCGACATCGCCGACCTGATGGACGGGGTGGAGTTCAAGGTGTTCGCCGGCCCGGCCAAGGACCCGAAAGGCCGGGTGGTGGCCATGAAGGTGCCCGGTGGCGGTGACCTGTCGCGCAAGGAAATCGACGAGTACACCAAGTTCGTCGGCATCTATGGCGCCAAGGGCCTGGCCTACATCAAGGTCAACGACCTGGACGCCGGTGCCGAGGGGCTGCAGTCGCCGATCCTCAAGTTCCTCACCGAGGAGGCGATCCAGGGCATCCTGGAGCGCACCGGCGCGGCCACCGGCGATCTGATTTTCTTCGGGGCCGACAAGGCCAAGGTGGTCAACGAGGCGATTGGCGCGTTGCGCGTCAAGGTCGGCCACGAACGCGGCCTGGCCCAGGGCGAGTGGGCGCCGCTGTGGGTGGTGGACTTCCCCATGTTCGAGGAGGAGGACGGCCGCTACTACGCGCTGCACCATCCGTTCACCATGCCCAAGTGCGATCCGCAAGAGCTCAAGAGCAACCCGGAAGGCGCCCTGTCGCGTGCCTATGACATGGTGCTCAACGGCACCGAGCTGGGCGGCGGTTCAATCCGTATCCACCGTCCGGACATGCAGCGGGCGGTGTTCGAGGCGCTGGGCATCAGCGATCAGGAAGCGGACGAGAAATTCGGCTTCCTGCTGGATGGCCTCAAATACGGCGCGCCGCCCCATGGCGGCCTGGCCTTCGGCCTGGACCGCATGGTGATGCTGATGACCGGCGGCGAATCGATCCGCGACGTGATCGCCTTCCCGAAAACCCAGACCGCCGCCTGCCTGATGACCGACGCGCCGTCGCCGGTGGATAATCAGCAGCTTCGGGAAGTGGGTATCCAGGTTCGTAAGGACGATAATTAAAGCGCTGACACGCTTGCACGTATCACGCCGGCACGCTAAAACCGCGGGCCTCGATCAACAGCGTGCGAGCATGCAAGCGTGTTGCGTGCAAGCGGAGGTTATTTATGGCCGGTCATAGTAAATGGGCCAATATCAAGCACCGTAAGGCGGCTCAGGACGCCAAGCGGGGCAAGATCTTCACCAAACTGATTCGCGAGATCACCGTCGCCGCCCGCATGGGCGGCGCGGAGATCAACGACAACCCGCGCCTGCGCGCCGCGGTCGACAAGGCGCTCGGCAACAACATGACCCGGGACACCATCGACCGGGCCATCAAGCGCGGCGCTGGCGGTGACGACACCTCCAACATGGAGGAGATCACCTACGAAGGCTACGGCAAGAACGGCGTGGCGGTACTGGTGGAAACCATGACCGACAACGTCAACCGGACCGTCTCCGAGGTACGTCATGCCTTCTCCAAGTTCGGCGGCAACCTGGGCACCAGCGGCTCGGTGGCCTTTCTCTTCACCAAGCGTGGCGAGCTGTTCTTCGAGCCCGGCGTGGACGAAGAGAAGCTGATGGAAGCGGCCCTGGAGGCCGGCGCCGAGGACGTGGAAGAGAACGAGGACGGCAGCTATCTGGTGATCACCGCGCCGGACAAGAGCTTCGGCGAGGTGGTGGACGCCCTGCGCGAAGCGGGCCTGGAGCCGGCGGACGCGGAAGTCACCATGAGCCCCTCCACCCGCGCCGACCTGGACGCCGACACCGCCGAGACGGTGAGCAAGATGATCGACCTGTTGGAAGACCTGGACGATGTCCAGAACGTCTACACCAACGCCAACTGGCCGGATGAAGAATAACCCTTTCGTGACTAAATCGGTACGCCGCCCGGTCGCTTCTACGGCGAGAATGCCATTGTAGGAGCGACTTTAGTCGCGATACCGCGGTCACTCCTACTGGACATAAGAACAGCAGGCAGGTTAGATAGACCTGCCTTTTTTATAGAGCGGCCACAGGCGCACCATGACCATTCTGATGGGCATCGACCCCGGCTCGCGCCACACCGGCTACGGGATCATCGAGCAGGTGGGAAATCGCACCACGGCGGTGGATTTCGGCACCATTCACACCACCGGTGTCGAAATGGCGCCGAGGCTGGGGGAGATTTTCGCCGGGCTGCGCCAGGTGATCGCCCTGCACCGGCCCGACGAAGTGAGCATCGAAAAGGTGTTCATGGCCCGCAACCCGGATTCCGCCCTGAAACTCGGCCAGGCCCGTGGCGCCGCCCTCACCGCGGTGGTGCAGGGCGGCGTGCCGGTGTTCGAGTATTCCGCCCGCCAGGTAAAGCAGGCGGTGGTGGGGCGCGGTGGCGCGGAAAAAGCGCAGGTGGCGGAAATGGTGCGCCATCTGCTGAAACTGGAAAAGCGCCCGCAATCGGACGCCGCCGACGCCCTGGCCATTGCCCTGTGCCACGCGCACATGCGCGTGTCCCTGGCGCGGCTGGGCGGCGCCACGGCGGTGCGGCGCGGACGGATACGGTGATCAGGCAGCCATGATCGGACAACTGAAAGGCATACTCATCGAGAAGCGACCGCCCCAACTGCTGCTGGACGTGGGCGGCGTGGGCTACGAGGTGGAGGCGCCGATGACGGTGTTCTACGACCTGCCCGAAGCCGGTGGCGAGCTGTTGTTGCACACCCATTTCGTGGTGCGCGAGGACGCCCAGCTGCTGTTCGGGTTCGCCAGCCGCTACGAGCGCGAACTGTTCCGCAGCCTGATCAAGGTCAACGGCGTGGGGCCGAAGATGGCTCTGGCGATCCTTTCCGGCATCGAGGCGGACCGGCTGGCGGCCTGTATCCGTGACCAGGACACCACCTCCCTGGTGAAGGTGCCAGGCATCGGCAAGAAGACCGCGGAGCGGCTGGTCATCGAAATGTCCGACCGGCTGGATAAGCTGGAGGGCGGGCCGGCGCGCCTGCCCGGGCCGGTGGTGCTGGACGGCGCGCCGGACGCCCGCGCCGACGCCATCGCCGCCCTGGAGGCTCTGGGCTACCGTAATAAGGAAGCGGCCGCCGCGGTGGGGCGCGCCGCCGATGACGGCGAGGCCGGTAGCGAGGAACTGATTCGCCGGGCCCTGCGAACTCTGGCAAGGTGATTTCCCATGGACAATGACCGCCTGATCAGCGCCGATGCCGTGGATGGCCGCGAGGACCAGCAGGACCGCGCCATCCGTCCCGCCAGCCTGGCGGACTACCACGGCCAGCCCAAGGTGCGCGAGCGCCTGGAGATCTTCATCGATGCCGCGCGCGGGCGTGGCGAGGCGCTCGACCATACCCTGATTTTCGGTCCGCCGGGGCTGGGCAAGACCACCCTGGCGCACATCATCGCCCGGGAAATGGGCTCGGAACTCAAGTCGACCTCCGGGCCGGTGCTGGAAAAAGCCGGCGACCTCGCCGCCATCCTCACCAATCTGGAGGAGGGTGACGTGCTGTTCGTGGACGAGATCCACCGGCTGTCCCCGGTGGTGGAGGAGATCCTCTATCCCGCCATGGAGGACTACCAGCTCGACATCATGATCGGCGAGGGCCCCGCCGCCCGCTCCATCAAGCTGGACCTGCCGCCGTTCACTCTGGTCGGCGCCACCACCCGCGCCGGTCTGCTCACCGCGCCGTTGCGCGACCGCTTCGGCATCGTTCAGCGGTTGGAGTTCTACAACGTCGACGACCTGGCGGGCATTGTCGCCCGCTCCTGCGAGATTCTCGCCATCGCGGTGGACGACGACGGTGCCCACGAAGTGGCCCGTCGCGCCCGGGGCACGCCACGCATCGCCAACCGCCTGCTGCGCCGGGTGCGTGATTATGCCCAGGTAAAAAGCGATGGCCGCATCACCGGTCCGGTGGCGGAAAGTGCCCTGGACATGCTGGAAGTGGACAGCCATGGCCTGGACGGCACCGACCGCCGCCTGCTGAACATGATGATGCACAAGTTCGATGGCGGTCCGGTGGGGCTCGACTCCCTGGCCGCCGCCCTTAACGAGGACGCCGGCACTCTGGAAGAGGTGGTGGAACCCTACCTGATTCAGCAGGGCTTCATTCAGCGCACCCCGCGCGGACGACAGGTGACCAACCATGCCTGGCGTCACTTCGGCCTGCGCGCTCCGAGCCGGGAAGGTGATTTGTTTAAATGAGTGCAAAATCTTCGCCAACTTCGGAATTTGTCCTACCCGTTCGCGTCTACATCGAAGACACTGACGCCGGTGGCATCGTCTACTACGTGAACTACCTGAAGTTCATGGAGCGGGCGAGAACCGAATTCATGCGCTCGCTGGGGTATCAGCATTACGCCCTGGCGGAAGAGAATTTTCAGTTCGTCGTGCATTCCTGTCAGGTGCGTTATCACAAGCCCGGCCGGATCGACGATGACCTGCGGGTGAGCGCCCGTTTAACGCATCTGGGCCGCGCCACCCTGCTGTTCGCCCAATCGGTGACCCGGAATGGGGAACTGCTGTGCGAGGCGCAGATCAAGGTGGCCTGCGTGAGCGCCGATGGCATCAAGCCCAAGGCGCTGCCGAAGCCCTTGTTTGCAAAGTTCAAGGCTCAAGTCGAGGAGTTGGGGTAAATGGATGACGCATCGTCCAGCATGTCGATCCTGTCGCTAGTCACCAATGCCGGGCCGGTGGTCCAGGCGGTGATGGCGGTGTTGCTGCTGGCCTCTTTGATTTCCTGGTACATGATCGTCAACCGCTACCGGATTCTGGGTCGTGCGCGCCGCGCCGATCGCGCCTTCGAGGAGAAGTTCTGGTCCGGTGAGGATCTGTCCAGCCTTTATAACCAGGTCCGTAAGAAGCCCAATCCGGACTCCGCCAGCGAAGCGGTGTTCCGCGCCGGCTTCCAGGAATTCGTGCGGTTGTCCAAGACCACCCGCGGGCCCGATGCCATCATGGAAGGCGCTCAGCGCTCCATGCGGGTGGCCCTGCAGCGCGAGCAGTCGCGCCTGACCAAGCACCTGCCATTCCTGGCCACGGTGGGCTCCACCAGTCCCTACATCGGCCTGTTTGGTACCGTCTGGGGCATCATGAATTCCTTCCGCGCCCTGGCCAACGTCAGCCAGGCCACCCTCAGCGTGGTGGCGCCGGGCATCGCCGAGGCGCTGGTGGCCACCGCCATGGGGTTGTTCGCCGCGATTCCGGCGGTGATGGCCTACAACCGTTACGCGGCCCAGTCCGAATCCCTGGTGGGCGATTGTGAAGTGTTCGCCGAGGAGTTTTCCTCCGTGCTGCACCGCCAGGCCCACGGCCGGGACGCTTGAGCCCGGGGAGACGACCATGAACAGTGGTATACGAGTTCGCAAGCCGCGCAAGATGATGGCCGACATCAACGTGGTGCCCTACATCGACGTGATGCTGGTGCTGCTGGTGATCTTCATGGCCACCGCGCCGATGATGACCCAGGGCGTGTCCGTGGACTTGCCGCAAACCGACAGCGCGCCGATCGCCAATAAGGACGAGCCGGTGCTGATCACGGTGCGCGCCGACGGCAGCTACCACATCAATGTGGGCGAGGATGGCGGTCGCAACGCCGCCAGCCTGGAAACCGTCAAGGGGCACGTGCTCACCATCCGTAAGCAGAAACCCAAGACGCTGTTCCTGGTGGAGGGCGACCAGAACGTGCCCTATGGCAAGGTGGTGGTGCTGATGTCCGAGCTGCAGCAGGCCGGCGTCACCAACCTGGGGCTGGTCACGGAGCCTCCGGGGCGTTCATGAGCGATCGGAGCGTCGCGGTCGGGTTCTCGGCCCTGCTGCACCTGGTGGTGCTGGGGCTGATGGTGTTCACCTGGTCCTCGGACCCGGAGCTGCGCCGGCCGCCGGAGATCCCGCCCCATGTGATGGCCACGGTGATGGAAGAGACCCGGCGCGCGCCGGACGCCAACACCGCGCCGGCCCGGGAAGAAAAGGATCAGAAGCCGGTTCAGGAAAAGAAACCCGAACCGAAGCCTGAACCGAAGTCCAAGCCCGAGCCTAAGCCGGAACCGAAGCCAAAGCCAAAGCCTAAGCCGGAACCGAAGCCCGAGCCGAAACCCAAGCCGGCGCCCAAGCCCGAACCCAAGCCGGAGCCTAAGCCCGAACCCAAGCCGGAGCCTAAGCCCGAACCCAAGCCGGAGCCGAAACCCGAGCCCAAGCCGGAATCCAAGCCTGAGCCGAAGCCGGAACCGAAGCAGGAATCGAAACCCGCTCCGGAGTTCGAGCAGCCGAGCATGGAAGAGCTGATGGCCGAGGAAGAGCTGGAAATGGCGCGCAAAAAGCGTGAGCAGGTGGCCGAGAAGCCCGGTTCCGGTCCGTCGGACAGCGACGTCACCGAGGAAACCGCCAGCTACGAGGACGCCATCCGCAATGCCATCTCCCAGCGCTGGCGGATTCCGGGCAATTATCGCAACCGCGACGACCTCAGCGTGCGGGTTCGCATCCGGGTGATTCCCGGTGGCGAGGTGGTCAATGTTCAGGTGGCCAAGTCCAGCGGTTATCCGAACTTCGACGAATCGCTGGTCAACGCCGTGGAACTGGCCAGCCCGCTGCCCGTGCCCGAGGGCAAGCTGTTCGAACAGTTCCGTACTTTCGTGATCGTTTTCAGTCCCAGGGATGTGCAATGATGCGAGTTAACAAGATCCGATCCATCGCCGCCCGCGCCACCGCCGTCATGGCCCTGTCCATGCTGGCGCTGGCCGCCCGCGCCGAACTTCTGATCCAGATCACCGAGGGTCGGGTGGACGCCGTGCCCATCGCCGTGGTGCCCTTTGGCGGCGCCGCCAACGCTCCGGAGAACGTCTCCGACATCGTGCGTGCCGATCTGCACCGCAGCGGCCAGTTCAAGACCCTCGAACCCGGAGACATGCTGAGCCGGCCGACCAGCGCCGACCAGCTCAGCTACCGGGATTTCCGGGTGCTTGATCAGGAGTACGTGGTGGTGGGCAGCGTCAAGGCCACCGAAACCGGTGCCTATGAAGTGCGCTATGGCCTTTATGACGTGGCCCGCGAGAAGGAGCTGCTTACCGAAAGCTACCGGCCGCCGGCGTCGCAGTTGCGTGACGTGGCTCACGCTATCTCCGACCGCATCTATGAGGAGCTCACCGGCATCCAGGGCGCGTTTTCCACCAAGATTCTGTACGTGACCCACAACCGAGGCGCCGACCGGCCCTATCAGCTCCAGTACGCCGACGCCGATGGCGCCCGGGTGCACACCATCGTACGCAGCCGCGAGCCGATCATGAGCCCGTCCTGGTCACCGGATGGCTCGAAGATTGCTTACGTATCCTTCGAGGGCAACGGCCTGCCCAAGATCTACGTGCACGATCTTGGCAGCGCCGAGCGCCGTGTGGTGGCCCAGTACAAGGGCATCAACGGGGCGCCGGCCTGGGCACCGGACGGTCAGAAGCTTGCGATCACGTTGTCCAAGGATGGCAATCCGGAAATTTATACCCTGGACCTCAACAGCGGTGCCCTGGAACGGCTCACCAACCATTACGGCATCGACACCGAGCCGCGCTGGATGCCGGATGGCGACCATCTGATGTTCACCTCCAGCCGTTCCGGCGGGCCGCAGATCTACGAGCTCAACGTGCACGACAAGTCGACCCGCCGGGTGTCCTTCGAGGGGGCTTACAACGCCCGCCCGGACGTCACCCCGGACGGTCGTTATCTGGTTTATGTACACCGGCGTAACGGGTCATTCCACGTCGGTGTGCAGGATCTCCAACGCGGTACATTCGATATTGTGACCCAGACCAATATGGATGAATCGCCCAGTGTTGCCCCTAATGGAAGTATGATAATTTACGGGACGCAACACCGGGGTACGGGGGTCCTGCAAGCCGTGTCCATCGACGGGAGAGTGAAGGTGGAGCTTCCGT
The DNA here is from genome assembly GCF_016785095.1 of Alloalcanivorax marinus. GTDB lineage: Bacteria > Pseudomonadota > Gammaproteobacteria > Pseudomonadales > Alcanivoracaceae > Alloalcanivorax > Alloalcanivorax marinus_A. The sequence goes on from NZ_JAEKJB010000006.1 coordinate 32,162, forward strand.
CGAAGGAAGGGGAAGTCAGGGAACCGGCCTGGTCGCCGTTCCTCTGAACGGATCTCAGAGTCCAATACCGGAAATCAATAGGAGTTTTCGTATGCGTTCATTCATCAATCCGTTTTTCGCCGTGATTCTTGCTGGCTTGCTGGCGGCGTGTTCCAGCACTCCCTCCGAGGAAGACACTTCTTCCACGGACACCATGCCGCAGGAAACTCAAACCACTCCCACCCAGCCGGTGGAGCGTCCCGAGCCGGCCAAGCCGGAAACCAGCTCCATTCCGCTGACCGCCGACAACTTCCATAACCACCCGTCCAACTACGACGGCACCACCGATACCCGCGTGATCTACTTCGCGTTCGACAGCAACACCGTGCCGGCCGCCGCGTTCGAAACCCTGCGTGCCCACGCCAAGTACCTGAAGGAAAACCCGAACGCCAAGGTTCGTCTGGAAGGTCATGCCGATGAGCGCGGTACCCGCGAGTACAACGTGGCTCTGTCCGAGCGTCGTTCCGAAGCGGTCGAGAAGTTCCTGCGCGTGCAGGGCGTGAGCGCTTCCCAGATCAACACCGTGGCCTACGGCGAAGAGAAACCCGCCGCTTTCGGTCACAGTGAAATGGACTGGGCCAAGAACCGTCGCGTGGTACTCAACTACACCGCCGGTCGTCCGTAACCGATGATGCGGTTCAAGCAGGTATTCAAGCGCGCCGGCCTGGCGCTCCTGCTTGCCGGCCCGGTGCTCGGCCAGGCGCAGAGCACCGGACCCCTGGTCGTCGAGGAGCGTGGCTCCTCCGGCGGCCAGGGCCCGGCCGCCGCCAGCGGCGCCCAGGGTGGCAACGATGGCCTCTATGTGCTGATGCAGCAGATGGAGCAGTACGAACGGCAAATCCAGAATCTGCAGGGTCAGGTGGAAGAGCTGCGCCACGAGGTGGAGGGTCTCAAGGCCGCCGAGCGTGAGCGTTACCTGGACCTGGACACCCGTATCAACGCGCTGGTCGATCAGGCCAAGAGCGCGCCCCAGACCGACGCCGAAGCCGGTGACGACGGTGGCAACGACGCCGCCCCCGCCGACCCGGAAGCGGACCGGGCCGCCTATTCCGCCGCCCGTGGCAAATTGCTCGAGCGGGATTTCGACGCCGCGGCCACCGCCTTCGAAAACTATCTCAAGGATTTCCCCGAAGGGCAGTTTCGCGCCCACGCTCATTTCTGGCTGGGTGAGGTGTACAGCAACCAGAAGACCCCCCGGTTGGACAAGGCCCGCGAGCAGTTCCAGACCGTGGTCGACGACTACCCCAACCACAGCCGGGCGCCGACCAGCCTGTACAAGCTGGCCGGTCTGCAGGCCAAGGCCGGGGACGTCACCGAAGCCAGGGTCACGCTGCACAAGCTGATCAAGCAGTTCCCGGATGCGTCCGAATCCGAGATGGCCAAGTCCATGCTGAAGCAGCTCGGCGGTAATTGAAAATCGGAGCGCGGCTGGCGGGTATCGCCAGGCCGCCGCCCCACCTATCATTTCGCCGTCCCAGGCCCTAGAATCCCCGACCCAGTCCCCAAGCCCGGAACCATCGTGGAACTGCGTCTCACCGAAATCTTCCATTCCCTGCAGGGGGAAGCCCGCACCGTGGGGCGGCCCACCGTGTTCGTGCGTCTCACCGGCTGCCCCCAGCGCTGCGTCTGGTGCGATACCGAATACGCCTTCCAGGGCGGCGAGAAATGGTCCCTGGAGCGTATTCTCCAGGAGGTGGAGCGGCACGGCGCGCGCTATGTAACGGTCACCGGCGGCGAGCCGCTGGCCCAGCCCAACTGTTTGCCGCTGCTCGCCGCCCTGTGCGACGAGGGCTACGAAGTGAGCCTGGAAACCGGCGGCGCCATGGACATCGCGCCGGTGGACGAGCGCGTCTCCGTGGTCATGGATCTCAAGGCGCCGGGCTCCGGCGAGCAGCACAACAACCGGCTGGACAACATCGCCCACCTGCGCTCCCATCACCAGGTGAAGTTCGTGCTCGCCGACCGCCGTGACTACGACTGGGCACGCTTCATGCTTGACCAGCACCGCCTGGCGGAGCGGGTCTCCGACGTCCTGTTCTCGCCGGTGCACGGCAGCCTTGATGCCGCCCGACTGGCGGACTGGATCGTCGCCGACCGTCTGCCGGTGCGCTTCCAGCTACAACTGCACAAGCTGCTTTGGAACGACGCCAAGGGGCGCTGACTCCGATCAATGAGGAGAACCAACATGAACACCGCCGTGGTGTTACTGTCCGGTGGCCTGGATTCCGCCACCTGCCTGGCCATCGCCCGCGACCAGGGCTATCGCTGCCACACCATCGCCTTCGACTACGGCCAGCGCACCCGCTCGGAGCTGGACGCCGCCGCCCGTGTATCCACCGCCCTGGGCGCCGAATCCCACCGGGTCATCGAGCTGGGCCTGGGCACTATCGGTGGCTCCGCGCTCACCGACCACGACATCGAGGTGCCGGAGGAGGGCGGCGACGGCATTCCGGTGACCTATGTGCCGGCCCGCAACACCGTGTTCCTGTCCCTGGCCCTGGGCCTGGCGGAGGTGGTGGACGCCGACGCCATCTTCATCGGCGTCAACGCGGTGGACTATTCCGGCTACCCGGATTGCCGACCGGAATTCATCGATGCCTTCCAGACCCTGGCCAGGCTGGCCACCAAGGCCGGCGTGGAGGGTCACCCCATTGAGATCGCCACGCCGCTGATGCATCTGTCCAAGGCCGACATCATCCGCCGGGGCACCGGACTGGGCCTGGACTACGGCCTGACCGTGTCCTGCTACCAGGCGGACGAGGCCGGTCGCGCCTGTGGACGCTGCGACAGTTGCCGCCTTCGGCGCCAGGGGTTCGAGGAAGCAGTGGTCAAAGATCCAACGGTCTATCGCTGATTCGGTAAAAAAGTGGCCTCAGGCCCTTGTCATCGGGAAATAAATCCGTATTATTTGCGCCTCATTCGGCGGGTCGTTAGCTCAGTTGGTAGAGCAGTTGGCTTTTAACCAATTGGTCGAAGGTTCGAATCCTTCACGACCCACCACTCTTCATAGAAAGGCCGCCCATCGGGCGGCCTTTTTTTTGTTCATCGCGCTTTGGCGGGAAATCGATGCGGGCGGTTTCTATCCGGGACGCGGATCTGTGTGGGTGCCTTCCGGGATCGCTCAAGCCGTCCATGGGCGCTCCCGTTTTTGGCATCCTTGCCAAAAAGGGTCCCGGAAGGCACCCACACAGCTCCGCTTCGAGGTGGCGGCACCGTTCCGAGTGCGAACAACGATGAACCAGGGTGGGTTGAGGGGCGGCTTCGTAGAGCCGGTGGCGTCGCGCCCTGAGTCGCGCCCGGCTGGAGCGAGATTTCCCACCAAAGCGCGATGAACAAAAAAAAGGCCACCTGGGGGGAGGTGGCCTTGGGGGTTCCTTCATTGCCTGAAGGAAGGGGGATTACGTCGCTTGACGCTCTGGGGGAAGCGTTGACCTTCCGTGGCCGGCGACGTGGGAATACTGTCTCACGATTCCCGGTGGCTGTGTGTAAAACAGCTTTAAATGTGCCCCCGCCCCAAGCTTCACAATCCGTTCATCGGTACGCCGGCAAACTTGTACAACATCAAACATTTGTACAGGTTGTGTAACCGATGACCGAGTCCTCCCCAACGCGCCCCGACGACCGCATCCCGGTGGGTATCAGCGCTTGCCTGCTGGGCCGGGAAGTGCGCCACGACGGCGGCCATAAGCATTCGCGTTACTGCACCGAGGTGCTGGCGCGTCACTTCCAGTTCCGCTCCCTGTGCCCGGAAATGGGCGCCGGCCTGGGCGCGCCCCGGCAGGCCATGCACCTGGTCGACACCGACCAGGGCATGCGGTTGCGCGCCACCCGGGGGGAACAGGACTTCACGGCTCCAATGCAGGGGTTCGTCGCCGACACCCTGGAAGGGCTGGCGGACCTGCGCGGCTACATCCTGATGGCCAAGTCGCCCAGTTGCGGCATGGAGCGAATCCGCGTTTACCGGGAGGATGGCGAGGTGCTCCGCCGCGACGCCAGTGGCCTGTTCGCCGCCGCCCTGATGGAGCGCTATCCGCTGCTGCCGGTGGAAGAAGAAGGCCGCCTCAATGATGACCGCCTGCGCGAGAACTTCGTCGAGCGGGTGTTCATCCACGACGACTGGTGCCGGCTGCGCGAGGCCGGCCTGACGCCGGGCGGGCTGATCGGCTTCCACAGCCGCCACAAGTTCCAGTTGCTGGCCCACTGCGAGGCCACCTACCGGCGTCTGGGGCCGATGCTGGCCGACCTGAAGCGTCGTCCCCTGGAGGAGATCGCCGACGATTACATCGCCGACTTCATGACGGCCATGGCCAGGCGCATCAGCCCTGGCGCCCACGTCAACACCATGCTGCATCTGGTCGGTTTTCTGCGCGACGGGCTGGAGGCGGCGGATCTGGCGCTGATCCATGAGCAAATCCAGGCCTACCAGCGTGGCGAGGTGCCCCTGGTGGTGCCCATGACCCTGCTGCGCGGCGCGCAAAGCAAGGTGGGCCAGCCCTATCTGGCGGAACAGCGCTACCTGACCCCCTATCCGGATGCGCTGGGTCTGAGGAACCGGGTATGAACCGCGGCACCTTGAGCATTCAGACCGTCAGCGAACGCTGTGGCATCAACCCGGTGACCCTGCGTGCCTGGGAGCGGCGCTATGGCCTGATCCGCCCGGCGCGTACCGAGCGCGGCCACCGCCGCTACAGCGAAGCGGACGTGGCCCGCATCCGGCGCATTCTCGCCTGGCTGGATCGTGGCCTGCCGATCGGTCAGGTGCGCGCGGTGCTGGATGGCCAGACACCGACGGCTCTGCCTGGAGACCCCTGGCGTGAAGCCGGTGACGAGGGTCTGGCCGCCCTGGCGGAACTGAATACCCGGCGGTTGGAGCAATGGTTTCAGCGGCTGACCGGTGATTACCCCCTGGAGGCGGTGATCGGCCAATGCTGCGATCCGCTGCGTGAACACCTGCGCGCGCGGCCGGACGGGGCCGCGTCGCGCACTCTGCTGGATACCTTTCTGCGCCAGAAACTGGCCGGTCGCCTGTTGGCCCGGGCACCTTCGCGCCGCGAGCGCGGCTGGTTACTGATGGCGGTGGGCGATCCGTTGCCGGCCCTGACCCGGGCGGTGTTGGCGGGCACGCCGGTGTGGTGTCTGGAAACAGCGCTGCCCTGGTCGGCGCTGGCGGCCTGGCTGGCCGGCGATCGGGTGATCGGCGTGGCCTGGGTCCTTGGCGAGCACCCGGGTCGTCGCCGCGCCGAGCAATTGTGGCCTTTAACGGCGGCGCCGGACCGGCCCGCCCTGTGCGCCGGACCGGCGCTCACCGAGAAGCTGATCACGCCGCCCTGGTTGCGACGCGTGGTCGGTGACCGGGCCGCGTTCGTGGCGGCCCTGGATGAACACCAGCAACGAGGAGAACGCGGTGCGACTGGTCTGGTTTCGTAACGATCTGCGCTGTCACGGACACACGCCGCTGACCCAGGCCCTGGCCGGCGGCGGCCCGGTGCGGGCGGTCCATGTGTTGTGCCCGGATCAGTGGGAGGTCCATGACGTGGCGCCGTTGCGCCGCTGGTACGTGCTGGAAAGCCTGATCGAGCTGGGCGAGGCACTGGCCGCCAAGGGCGTCGACCTGCACGTGCTGGACGGCGGCGACTTCGGCGGCGCCGTGGACGCCCTGGAGGCATTCGTCGCCGAGCACGGCATCACCGAGATTTTCTGCAACCGGGAATACCCGCTCAACGAAATGAATCGTGACCGGGCCGTGGCCCGGCGTCTGGAAGGGCAGGGCGTGCGCCTGCACGGCTTCGATGACGGCATGCTGGTGCCGCCACGTACCCTGAGCACCGGCAAGGGCACCCCCTACACGGTGTTCACCGCCTACAAAAAACGTTGGGACGCCTGGATCGAGGAATGGGACCCGGGGGCGGTACCGGCGCCGGCCTGGCCCGGTGGCGAGGGCCGTTTCCACGGCCGCGACCGGGTCGAGGCGCTGCGTGACGGTCTTGGGCTGGACAGCGCGCTGACCCGGTCGTGGCGTCCCGGGGAGTCCGCCGCCTACAAGCAGCTCTATGATTTCGTCGAGCACCAGCTGGGTGACTACAAGGCGTACCGGGACTTCCCCGCCGAACCGGCCACCAGCATTCTGTCCACGGCGCTGTCGGCGGGCACCCTGGCACCCATGGACGCATACCTGGCGGCCCGCCGGGCGATGGCGGATGCCGCCGTGCGCGAGGGCGCGGTCACCTGGATCGGTGAACTGGCCTGGCGCGACTTTTATCGCCAGATCATGCATCGTTTTCCTGAGTTGGCGAAGGGCGCGCCCTTCCGCCCGGAAACCCGGTTGCTGGAGTGGAACGACAACGACGAGCATTTCCAGGCCTGGTGCGAGGGCCGTACCGGTTACCCGCTGGTGGACGCGGCCATGCGCCAGCTGGTCACCACCGGCTGGATGCACAACCGGCTTCGCATGCTCACCGCCATGTTCCTCACCAAGCATCTGTTCATTGACTGGCGCAAGGGAGAGCGCTTCTTCATGCGGCATCTGATCGATGGCGACTTCGCCAGCAACAATGGCGGCTGGCAGTGGAGCGCCTCCACCGGCACCGACGCGGCGCCGTATTTCCGGGTGTTCAGCCCGCTGCGCCAGAGCCAGCGCTTCGATCCCCATGGCCGCTTTATCGCCCGTTACCTGCCGGAACTGGCGGAGCTGGATGACAAGACCATCCACGAACCCGGCAAGCAGCCGTTGCTATGCCCGGAGTACCCGGCGCCGATCGTCGCTCATCAGGGTGTCAAACAGCGCGTGGAAAAGGCCTTCCGCCAGGCCCGCGATGCCTGGGATCAGCAGCGGGAGGGCGACCAATGAGCCAGCGTATCGCCGTGGTCGGCGGCGGCATCAGCGGGCTGACCGCCGCCTGGTATCTGAGCCGCCACCATGAAGTGACGGTGTTCGAGGCGGAACCGGAGCTGGGCGGCCATACCTATACCCGGGATGTGTGCCGTGAGCACGGTGATTACGCCGTGGACATGGGCTTCATCGTGTTCAACGACCGCACCTACCCCCACTTCGAAGCACTGCTGGGGGAGCTGGGCATCGGTCGTCAGCCCACCGCCATGGGCTTCGCGGTGAGTGATGCCGCCAGCGGTCTGGAATACTGCGGCGACGGCCTGACCGGCTTTTTCGGCCAGCGCCGTAACTGGGCGAGCCGTCGCCACTGGCGCCTGCTTGCCGACATCCTGCGCTTCAACCGGGAAGCGCCGGCGCTGTTGGAACGGCGGGAGGGCGAGCAGCCCCTGGGCGATTACCTGCGTGCCCACGGTTATGGCGAGGCGTTCAAACGCCATTACATCCTGCCCATGGGGGGCGCCATCTGGTCCTGTTCCCTGGCGCGGATGGAGGCGTTTCCGGCCCGTTTTTTCGTGCGCTTCTTTATCAATCATGGCCTGCTGGCGCTGCGTAACCGCCCGCAGTGGTATGTGGTACCCGGCGGCTCGCGGAGCTATGTGCGAGCCCTGCGCGCGCGCTGCGCGGCACGCTTCGTCACCGCCACGGCGGTGACCTCGGTGCGGCGCCGGGACGACGGCGTCACCGTCAGCGCTGGCGGTGCCGACCAGGATTTCGACCAGGTGATCCTGGCCTGCCACAGTGATCAGGCCCTGGCGTTGCTGGCCGACCCGGACCGCCGCGAGCGCGATTGTCTGGCACGGCTGCCTTACCAGAGCAACGAGGTGGTGCTGCACACCGATACCCGCCTGCTGCCGCGCCATCGCCGGGTGTGGTCGAGCTGGAACGCCCTGCTCGGCGCCGGCCGGGACGATGAACCGGTGCAGGTTACCTACAACATGAACATCCTGCAGGGCCTGCGGGCGCCGGAAACCTTCTGCGTGACCCTGAACGCCGGCGAACGCATCGACCCGGCCCATGTTCTGCACCGGGTCCGTTTCGACCACCCTCTGTTCACCCTGGATGGTCTCGCCGCCCGCGACACCCTGCTTGCCGATAACGGCGCCCGCCGCACCTGGTTCTGTGGCGCCTGGTGCCGCAACGGCTTCCATGAGGATGGCGTGGCCTCGGCGCTGGACGTGGTCCAGGCCCTGGGAGTCCGGCCATGATCCCCGATTTCGCTCTCGCCCGGGGCCACGTCTGGCACCACCGTTATACACCGGTGGAGCACCGCTTCCGGGTGCCGTTGTGGTTGGTCTGGAGCGACCTGGATGGGCCCGACCGGCTGCTCGCCCGGCACCCGCTGTGGGGACGCCGCTGGCGACCGGTGACCTTCCGCGACCGGGACTTCGTGGACACCTCCGAACGTCCGCTGGCCGACAAGGTGCGCGAGCGCGCCGCGGCCCAGGGCCTGGACTGGTCCGCCGGGCGCCTGTACATGCTCGGCCAGTGGCGCACCTTCGGCGTGCTGTTCAATCCCCTGGTGCTGTACTTCCATTTTCCGGAGGGCGCCGAGCGGCCGGATTCGGCCCTGGCGGAGGTGCGCAACACCCCCTGGCGGGAGCGTCATTTCTACCCCCTGCGGCTGCGCCAGGAGGGCGACGAGCAGGTCGTGGAACATGACAAAACCTTCCATGTGTCGCCGTTCCTGCCGCTGGCGCTGCGTTACCACTGGACCCTTCACGCCTTATTTCCCGAGCTGCGCCTAACGTTGCGGGACCGGGATGGCACGGAGACGGTATTCGCCGCCGGCCTCAAGCTGGCCATGGTCGAGCCCCGCGTGGCGGCCATGGGCGCGGTGATCGGGCGCTTCGGCGCCCAGGGTGCGCGCACCCTGGCGGGCATCTACTGGCAGGCGTGGAAATTGTGGCGCAAGGGCGTCCGGTTTTACCCGCATCCGGGTCGTGACAAGCATGAACAAGGGGAGAAGACGAATGATGGACGGTGAAAAAGCACTGGCGGCTCCGCGCCCGTCCTGGATTCAGAACCTGGCGCGGAATCGGGTGCATGCCCACTTGTCGCGGCTGCCCCATGGCGGGGTGGTGCTGCGCGAGCCGGACGGGACAACGGTGACCCTGGGCGACGCCGGGGTATTCGACGCGCGCATCGATATTCATGACTGGGACAGCTACCGGATGATGATGACCGGCGGTGCTCTGGGGGCGGCGGAAGCCTACCTGGACAAGAGCTGGGACAGCCCGGATCTGGTCGCCGTGATCCGCTACTTCGCCGCCAACGTGGACGCCATGCGCGCTCTGGAAGGCGGGGCCGTCACCCTGGCCAAGCCGGCCCTGAAGCTGCTGCACCTGGCCAACCGCAACACCCGCGCCGGTTCGCGCCGCAACATCGCCGCCCATTACGACCTGGGCAACGATTTTTTCGCGTTGTTCCTGGATCGGGCCATGATGTACTCCAGCGCCATCTATCCCAGCCCGGACACCGACCTGGAAACCGCCGCCACTCACAAGCTGGACGTGATCTGCCAGCGGCTGGAGCTGGCTCCCGGCCAGCATCTGCTGGAAATCGGCACCGGCTGGGGCGGTCTCGCCCTGCACGCCGCCCGCCACTACGGCGTGCGCGTGACCACCACCACCATCTCCCGGGAGCAGGCCCGCCATGCCCGCGAGCAGGTCCGCCAGGCCGGCCTGGAAGATCGCATCGAGGTGCTCGAAAAGGACTACCGGGAGCTCACCGGTCGCTACGACCGGGTGGTGTCGGTGGAAATGATCGAGGCGGTGGGGCACCAGTTCCTGGGTGGCTACTTCACGATGCTGGGCGAACGGCTCAAACCCGATGGCCTGCTGCTGCTGCAGGCGATCACGGTGCCGGACCATCGCTACCAGTACGCCCGCGACAACGTGGACTTCATCAAGCGTTATATCTTCCCCGGTGGCTTCCTGCCGTCGGTGTCGGTGATGTGCGACGGTCTGCGCCGCCACACCCGCCTCTCGCCCCTGGCCCTGGACGACATCGGCACTGATTATGGCCGCACCCTGGCCGACTGGCGCGAGCGCTTCCTGGGCGCGCTGCCGCGCATCCGCGAGCTCGGCTTCGACGAGCGTTTCTGCCGCATGTGGGACTATTACCTGTGCTATTGCCAGGGCGCCTTCATGGAGCGGGCCATCAGCACCGTCCATCTGCTCGCCGCCGGCCCCGACTACCGGCACGCCTGAGGTCCGTCCCGATCCATTGTGGTATAGTTGCCGGTCCACGCCCCGGCGGTCACCGTCGCCGGCGGTGTCCGAGGATTCAGAAAAGGCCCTTACCCGGGGTGATGCCTTATGACCGTACAGGCTCAAGAGATCGTGCGCGCCCACCTGGCGGGCACCGGGGAACAACCCGAACTGACCGATGACCAGCGTTCACTGTACCGCCAGCGCATTAAGCAACGGTTACAGGAACGCGACGCCGTGATGGTGGCGCACTATTACACCGACCCGGAAATCCAGGCCCTGGCCGAGGAAACCGGCGGCTGCGTGGCCGACTCCCTGGAAATGGCCCGCTTCGGCCGTGACCACCCGGCCAGCACCCTGATCGTCGCCGGCGTGCGCTTCATGGGCGAGACCGCCAAGATTCTCAGCCCCGAGAAACGCGTCTTCATGCCCACCCTGGAAGCGACCTGCTCCCTGGACATCGGTTGCCCGGAAGACCAGTTCGCCGCCTTTTGCGACCAGCACCCGGATCGCACCGTGGTGGTCTACGCCAACACCTCGGCGGCGGTGAAAGCCCGTGCCGACTGGGTGGTGACCTCATCCATCGCCGTGGAGCTGATCGAGTACCTGGATCAGCGCGGCGAAAAGATCCTGTGGGCTCCGGACAAGCACCTGGGCGGCTATGTGCGCGACAAAACCGGCGCCGACGTGCTGTGCTGGGATGGCGCCTGCATCGTCCACGAGGAATTCAAGGCCCAGGGCCTGCTCGACCTCAAGGCCGCTCACCCTGGCGCGGCGGTGCTGGTGCACCCGGAATCACCGGCGGCGGTGGTGGAGATCGCCGACGTGGTCGGCTCCACCTCCCAACTGATCAAGGCGGCCACGGAGATGGACAACGACACCTTCATCGTCGCCACCGACAAGGGCATCTTCTACAAGATGCAGCAGTTGGCCCCGCACAAGACCTTCGTGGAAGCGCCCACCGGCGGCAGCGGCGCCCAGTGCCGCAGCTGCGCCCATTGCCCGTGGATGGCCATGAACGGCCTGGAGAACACCCTGGCGGTGCTGCAGGACGAAAACGGCTGCGGGCAGGAAATCTTCGTCGACCCGGCCCTGGCCGAAAAAGCGATGAAGCCCCTGGACCGCATGCTCGACTTCGGCGCCCGCCTGAAGGGCTGAAGTCGTCGCCCGGTTGTTTTTTTGAAAATGATTCTCACTGACGCTAAGGTGGCGACCGTTCCGCCCCGTCCGGGGCCCGCCAATAACCCAGTGGGGCCGTTTTGCAACCGCACGCCGAGCGCTATTCCCTGTCCACTCTCAACCGCCTGGGCGCCCCCCACGGCGCCGACTACCGCCTGCTGAGCGCCGACGGCGGCGACCGGGACGTGCTCGAAGGCCGCGTCGAGCAGCGATCGCTGGCGTTCGGTGGCTTGCTGGTGCTGTCCCGGGTACGCGCCCTGCACGCCTATGAGGCGCGCTCACGACCGGACTTCTGCCTGTCCCTGGCCTGGCTGGATGCAGGCGAGGCCCATCTGCGCACCCGCCGGGACGGCCCGCTGCGCATGACCGGTACCACCGCCGTGACCATGCTGGAAACCGGCGACACGCCATTGCTCGCCTCCCACCCGGCGGGCCCGTTGCTGCATGGCTTGAACCTGTCGGTGCGTGACATCCAGGGACTCGGCGATGAGCGCCTCCAGAGCCGGCTCAGTGCCCTGCGACGGGCCGGACGCTCGCGGCTGGCGCCCTGGCGGGTGCCGCCAGCGCTGCGCGAAAGCCTGGGCTCGCTGCTGGAGGACCAGTGGGACGGGGATCTGGCGACCCTGCTTTGGGAGGGCACCGCCCTGCAATTGCTGGCCCATGCCCTGCATGCCCTGGACAATAGCCCGGCCCCGGAGCCGGTGTCCGAGCGTGACCGCCGTCTATTGCGCCGCGTCCGCGAGCGCCTGGCGGAAGAGCCGGAGGCGGCCCACACCCTGGCATCCCTGGCGGCGCTCGCGTGCATGAGCCCCAGCACCCTGCGCGCCAAATTCCCCCGTGTTTATGGCCAAAGCGTGTTCGACTGTCTGCGCGAACAGCGACTGGAACGGGCCGGGCGTTATCTGCGCGAAGGGGCCACGGTGCAACAGGCCGCCCATTTTGTCGGTTACCGCCATGCCAGCAACTTCACCACCGCCTTCCGTGCCCACTTCGGCATGCCGCCTGGAGAGTGGCGGCGGGGCCGGGTTCCCGTGCCGACGCGTCGCCCATAATCTTCCTGGCGTTCCCCATAACCGGAACCACCCTCAATAAAGAACAATTCTCATTCCTGTTCATTGTCGAGGAGTAAGGGGTATGGGGCGTGGTTGCCACCGTTTTGCATGGAAACCGGGTGTGGTCGGCCTGGCGCTGGCCGGGGGATTGAGCATGGCGCCCTGGGTGGCGGCGGATGACGACGGTGACGGCACGGGTAACGCCGGCCAGCGGCGGACGCTGGCGCCGGTCACCGTGTCCGCCGGGGATCTGGCCCGGGAAAACAGCAGCGAGGAGCGTGGCGGCTATACCCTGGGCGCCACTCAGAGCGCCACCGGGCTGCTGCTGGCGCCCCGGGAAACGCCCCAGTCCATGAGCATCATCACCCGCCAGCAGATCGAGGACGAAGGCCTGGAGGATACCCGCGAGATTCTGCGTCGCGCCCCCGGCGTGTCACTGACTCGCAGCGACAGCAACCGCTATTCATTTTCGTCCCGGGGTTTCACCATTCGCCAGTTCCAGTTCGACGGCCTGCTTACGCCGATTTCCAACTATTGGAACTTCGGCGCCACCGATATGGACGCCGCCATCTATGATCGGGTCGAGGTGATTCGTGGCTCCACCGGCCTGATGAGCGGTGCCGGCGAACCCTCCGCCCTGGTCAACTTCGTGCGCAAGCGTCCGGGGCGGGAGTTCGCCGCCAGCGGCGCGCTCTCCGTGGGCTCCTGGGATGCACGCCGTGCCGAGCTGGATCTGACCATGCCGCTCACCGAGGATGGCCGGGTGTCATCCCGGGTGGTGGCGGTACGTGATGACAGCGAGAGCTATATGCGGCTGTTCGACGATGACCGGCGCACCCTGTACGGCGTGGTCAGCGCCGAGCTGACACCGCGCACCCTGCTGGTCGCCGGGGTCGAGCACCAGAACAACCAGAGCAACGGCATGGGCGCCGGCTTTCCCATGTTTTACAGCGACGGTACCCGCACCGACTTTCCGCGCTCGGTGGTCAACAGCACCGATTGGGCCGGCTTCGAAACCACCTCCACCACCGCCTTCCTGGACCTGACCCAGGCTCTGGGCAACGGCTGGCAACTGCGTGGTGCTTTCAGCTACAACGAGGGCGACTACTTCATGGAGTACCTGTTCCGGGGTGGCTATCCGGACCCGGACACCGGCGAGGGCATGAGCGGTTCGTTCATCAAGTACGATGGCGACCGCCGCTATCACCAGATGCACCTTACCGCTAGCGGGCCGGTGGAGGCCTTCGGCCGTTTCCATGAGGTATCGCTGGGCTGGATGAACATCAAGGATGACTACCTGATGCGCGCCGCCTACCCGGTCACCGCGCCGGACATCGGCAGCTTCTTTGACTGGCGGCACGGCGACGTGCCGCGCCCGGAGTGGGGGCCCCTGGGCGATGTGGATGACAGCGTGATCCGCCAGAGCGGCGGCTACGCGGTGGCGCGGTTGTCCCTGGCGGACCCGCTGCACGCCATCGTCGGTGCCCGCGTCAGTCAGTGGGAAATCGACCAGATGTATTTCGGCTCGCCCACGGACTACCGGGTCAGTGACGAAGTCACCCCCTATGCCGGCCTGATTTATGATTTCAGTCCGGTGTATTCGGGCTACCTGAGCTACACCCGGATCTTCCAGCCGCAAAGCAACCGGGACCCGCGCGGCGATCTGCTCGATCCGGTGCGCGGCACCAGCCAGGAGGTGGGCCTCAAGGCGGAATGGCTGGCCGGACGGCTCACCGGCGCGGTGGCCGCTTACCGCATGGAACAGGACAACCTGGCCGAGGAAATCCCCGGTGCCTCCCAGCCGGGCCGACCGGACACCGCCGCCTACCGGGCTGTGGACGGCGCCACCGTGGAGGGCTTCGACATGGAACTGACCGGCGAGCTGACCCGCCATTGGCAGGTTTCCACCAGCTACACCCACTTCACCGCCAAGGACGCCGATGGCAAGACGCTTAACCGCACCCACCCGCGCAGCCAGTTCAAGCTGTTCACCCGCTACCAGCCGCCGGCACCACGACGGCGCCTGACCCTGGGGGCCGGCGTGACCTGGCAGAGCGGGTTTTCCCGTTATACTTCCGCGCGGGTGCCGGTGCACGGCCGGACCAAGGTGGGGCAGGGCAGCTATGCCCTGGTGGACCTGATGGCCCGCTACCAGATCACGCCGTCGCTGAGCGCCACCGCCCGGGTCAACAACGTGCTGGATCGGGAGTACTACACCCAGGCCGGTTTCTATGATCAGGCCTGGTGGGGGGAGCCGCGCAGCGCCACCCTGAGCCTGCGCCTGGATCTCTAGACGGTGGACCGCCCCTAGAACTCTTCTTTGGCTAGAACTCTTCCTTGGAGAGCCGCTCCATTTCGTCCCGGCGGGCGCCCAGCTTGCTGCGCAGCGCGAACTGGTCGCCGGCTTCCTTGAGGGCGAAGTCCATCTGCCGCAGGGCCGGCTGGTCCTGGCCGCGCAGGAACAGCACCTCGGCCCGGGCCCGGTGGGCGCGGGCCTGGTCGCCGCCGTTGCCCCAGGCGTCCGCGGCCAGCGACCAGACGGCCGGGTCGTCGGGCCGCTTGAGCACCAGCGGTTCGAGCAGTGGCGCGGCTTTCTCCGGCCGCTTGGCGAGCAGGTAGGCCCGGCTCATCAGCATGGAGGTGGCGTAATCCCCGGGGTTGATGTCGAGCAGGTGCTCGCCGCGCTCGATCACCGCCGGGTAGCGTCCCTGGTCCATGTCCACTTCCATCAAGCCGAGCTGGTACCAGGGCTGGTAGCCGCCGCCGTCGTCCACCAGTGCCTGGAAGCGCTGCCGGGCCACGTCGTAGCGGTCGTCGCGCAGGGCGATCAGCGCCAGACCATAGCGGGCCGCCTGGGCCTGGATGCCGGCTCCTTTCTCCTGCTGGCCCTGAAAGTATTCCCGTGCCTTGTCGGTGTTTTCGAAGTAGCGGGCCTGGACGCGGGCGCGTACCAGTTGGAAGGGCAGGTTCGGTTTGCTGTCCGGGTGCGGTAGATTGCGCGCCCGGGCCCGGGAATCCGCCACCCGCTCCTCGGTGAGGGGGTGGGTGAGCAGGAACTCCGGGGGATCACCGGCGTAACGTTGCTGTTCGAGCATGCGCTCGAAGAAACGCGGCATGGCGGTGGGGTCCATGCCGGCGCGGGACAGGGTCTGCATGCCGACCCGGTCGGCCTCGTATTCATTCTGCCGCGAGTAGGCCAGTTGCGCCTGGATCGAGGCCGCCTGGGTGGCGGCCATGCCCGCCATGCCGGCGTCGCCGGCGCCGGCCACCGCCAGGGCGATGCTCGCCAGCATGGCGGCCAGCACCGCCGGGCCGCGCCGCTTGGAATCCATGTAGCGGCGGGTAAAGTGGCGCTGGCTGACGTGGGCGATTTCGTGGGCCACCACGCTGGCCACCTCGTCCTCGCTGGCGGCGTTGAGGAACAGGCCGGCGTTGAGACCGATGACCCCGCCCGGTACCGCGAAGGCGTTGATGGCCGGGCTGTTGATCACCACGATGGCCAGATTCGGTTCATTGAGATCGCTGAACGAGGCCAGCCGGTAGACCAGGTTCTCCACGTATTCCTGAACCAGGGCGTCTTCCATGATCGGCGTCTGGCCGCGCAGGTCGCGCAGCCAGGAGCGCCCCAGGCGGTGCTCCTGGTCCGCGGACAGGACCGCCACCGTGGGGTCGCCCAGCTCGGGGAGATCGTTGGTCTGGGCCCGGCCGGCGGCGGCCAGCAGGCACAACAGGCCAATGAACAGAAGGCGGACCGCGGTCAAAAGTGAACTCCTCTGAAGAATACGCATGGCTGCCCTATAATGACGGCCCCGGCGAAAGGATCACACCATGGACACGACATTTTTGGATGCCCGCGGGCTCAATTGCCCGCTGCCGTTGCTCAAGACCCGCCAGGCACTGCGTGGTCTGGCGCCCGGCGCGCTACTGGAAGTGGCCGCCACGGATGCCGGCTCGGCCCGGGACATTCCCAACTATCTCGGACAATCTCCTCATGAGCTGGTTCGCCGGGACGAAAACGAACAGGAATTCCGTTTCCTGATCCGCCGTGGCAAAGAGGAAAGCGACTGATGCTGGACGTGCTCAAGGGCTGGTTTCATACCTGGTTCTCCGACGAGGAGGCGGTTTATCTGCTGTTCGTGCTGCTGCTCGGTTTCGCCGTGGTGGTGTTGTTCGGCGGCATGCTGGCGCCGGTGCTTACCGCCCTGGTGCTGGCCTATCTGATGCAGGGGCTGGTGGCCCAACTCAACCGTCTGGGGCTGTCGTCGGGCTGGTCGGTGAACCTGGTGTTTCTGCTGTTTCTGGCCGCCCTGGTGGCGGTGCTGGTGGTGGTGATGCCGCTGGTGTGGCGCCAGACCGTGCTGCTGGTCCGTGATCAGTTGCCCAATATCCTGCACAGTTCGGAGAACTGGCTGCGCGGCCTGCCGGAGCGTTATCCGGAGATGATCTCCATGGAGCAGGTCAACACCCTGGTCAACGTGACCCAGCGGGAGCTGGCCCAGTTCGGCCAATCGGTGCTGACCCTGTCGCTGTCGTCGATTCCCAGCCTGCTGGAGATCCTGGTGTTTCTGGTGCTGGTGCCGGTACTGGTGTTTTTCTTCCTCAAGGACCGGGCGGCGCTCACCGACTGGGCGTTGAGTTTCCTGCCGGCGCGGCGGCGAATCCTGTCCCACGTCTGGGAGGAGATGGACCAGCAGATCGCCAACTATGTGCGTGGCAAGGCGGTGGAAATCCTGCTGGTGGGTTGTGTCACCTTCCTGGCGTTTCTGGTGCTGGGGCTCAACTATACGGTGTTGCTGGCGGTGCTGGTGGGGTTGTCGGTGTTGATTCCCTATATCGGCGCGACCATCGTCACCCTGCCGGTGGCGGCGGTGGCCTATCTGCAATTTGGCTGGAGCGGCGACTTTGCCCTGGTGATGGTGGTCTACGGGGTGATTCAGTTCATCGATGGCAACATCCTGGTGCCATTGCTGTTTTCCGAGGCGGTCAATCTGCATCCGGTGGTGATCATTACCGCGATTCTGTTTTTTGGCGGGATCTGGGGGCTGTGGGGCGTGTTCTTCGCGATCCCCCTGGCGACCCTGCTGAAGGCGGTGATCAACGCCTGGCCCCGTCGTCAGGGTCGTCCCGAGCAAATACCCGAGAGCTGATTGTTCTCTTTGGCTGGCGCCGGGCCCTCCAGCAGGGACGCGTCTCGGTGTGGCCCCCTTTCCGGGAACGCCGTGAACCCCCGCAAGCGGGTCCGGCCACCCATCACAGATGGGCGGCGTTCGGCGGCGCGCGAAGCAATGCTTCGCAACACGCTTGCCTCACCCCTGGGGGCTCCCGGTTTGACATCCTGTCAAACAGGGTCCCGGAAAGGGGGCCACACCGAGATGCTTCGAGGTGGCGTCCCGGGCGGCTTTGTAGGGTGGCGTTGGTGGTTGAAGGTCGCTCCCACGCGCGGGCGTGGCTCAGAGGCCGTGGACGGCTTCCAGCACTTCCTCGGCGTGGCCCTTGACCTTCACCTTGCGCCAGATTTCGCGCACCACGCCTTCCTGGTCGATCAGGAAGGTGCTGCGCTCGATGCCCTCGAATTCGCGGCCATACATCTTCTTGAGCTTGATCACGTCGAACAGCCGGCACACGGTTTCGTCCTCGTCGCTGATCAGCTCGAACGGGAATTCCTGCTTGGCCTTGAAGTTTTCGTGGCGGCGCAGGGAGTCCTTGGAGACGCCGAGGATCTCGCAGCCTTCTTCCTGGAAGTTGGGGTAGAGGTCGCGGAAATTCTGGCCCTCGGTGGTGCAACCCGGAGTGCTGTCCTTGGGGTAGAAATACAGCACTACCTTGCGGCCGCGCAGTTCGGACAGGGTAACGGTGGTGTCGCCGGTGGCCGGCGCGGTGAAGTCCGGGGCCGGCTGGCCCGTTTTGATGGTCATCGATGAATCCTTGTTCACGGCTCGGTCGGGGCGGGGATTATCGCCGCGGGGTCGGGGAGGCGTCCAGGCCGGCAAGGCGCGAATCAGCCCGCCGGAGGCGCCGGTGGGCCGGTAGAGGTTCCCTTGCCCCCGGCGCCGGGTTTACCATAGCGCCCTTTGCACGCAGAGAGATAACGGCATGATTCGTGGCAGCATCGTGGCTCTGGTCACCCCCATGCGCGAGGACGGTTCCGTGGACTGGGAACGCCTGCGCGCGCTGGTGAACTGGCATGTGGAGCAAGGCACCCACGGGATCGTGGCGGTGGGCACCACCGGTGAATCCGCTACCCTGGGTTTCGAGGAACACGACAGCGTGATCCGTGAGGTGGTGGCGATCGCCGATAAACGCATTCCGGTGATCGCCGGTACCGGCGCCAACAGTACCGAGGAAGCAATTCGCCTCACCCGCGACGCCAAGCGCGACGGCGCCGATGCCTGTCTGCTGGTCACGCCGTACTACAACAAGCCGCCCCAGGAAGGCCTCTACCAGCACTTTCTGAAGGTGGCCCGGGCGGTGGATATTCCGCAGATTCTCTACAACGTGCCCGGTCGCACCGCTTGCGATCTGTTGCCCGAGACCGTGGAGCGCCTCAGCAAGGTGCCGAACATCGTCGGCATCAAGGAAGCCACCGGCAATCTGGAGCGGGCACGGGAAATCCGCGAGCGCTGCGGCGACGACTTCCTGATCTACTCCGGTGACGATGCCACCGCCCTGGAACTGATGCTGGGTGGCGGCGATGGCGATATCTCGGTGACCGCCAACGTGGCGCCGGCCAAGATGGCGGCCATGTGCCAGGCGGCTCTGGACGGCGATGTGGAGAAGGCCCGTGAACTGAATGCGGAACTTGAACCCCTGCATCGTGATCTGTTCATCGAGCCCAGCCCCATTCCCACGAAGTGGGCGCTGTACGAAATGGGCCTGATCGACAATGGTATCCGGCTGCCGCTGGTGCCGTTGTCCAAGGCCGCCCAGCCGCGGCTGCGCGAAACGCTGCGTGGCTGTGGACTTCTGGAGGGATAATGCATCGCAGTATTGCTGTATTCGCCGCCGCCCTGGCCCTGACCGGCTGCGGCCTGCTCCCCGACAACAGCCTGCGCTATCGCGAGGCCAAGGTCCTGGAGCCGATGACCCCGCCCGATGACATGGTGTTCATCGGCGAGGAACCACTCTACGCGGTGCCGGAAATGGACCGCCGCCTGACCGGTGAAGAGGAGGGCGAGAAGGGCTTCAAGGCACCACGCCCGCCGCAACTGGTGGCCGCCGCCCCGGACGCCGGCGACGAGGACGACGCCGAGGCGCCGGCCCCGCCGCCGGGCCAGCAGGGTCGGCCGGTGCTGGGCAAGGACGGCAGTGGTTATCCGATCATCATGATGCCGACCAGCTTCGCCTGGGCCTGGGAACGGGTCGGCCAGGCGCTTACCCAGACCGACCTGCGTGTTACCGACCGCAACCGGGATCAGGGCGTGTTTTTCCTGACCGCGCCGGAGCGCTACCAGCTCCAGCCGCCGCAGGCTCAGCTCAAGCTCAGCCATACCACCAACGGTATCCAGGTGGCGGTGCTGAACGGCGAAGGCACGGCGTTGGCGGCCAAGGACTCCGGCCTGGCGATTCTGGAAAGCATTCACGACGAACTGTAAGCGCGCCGCGACGGAGGGCGGGTATTGCGACTGGCATCCCTGGGCAGTGGCAGTAAAGGCAACGGCACCCTGGTGCGCGCCGGCGATACCCTGGTTCTGGTGGACTGTGGCTTCACGCTGCGCGAAACCACCCAGCGGCTGGCCAGCCTGGGCCTGGCTCCGGAGGATCTGAGCGCGGTGCTGATCACCCATGAACACGGTGATCATGTGCGTGGCGCCGGGGCCCTGGCCCGCAAGCACGGCACACCGCTGTACAGCACCTTTGGCACCGCCCGGGCGGTGTCCGGCAAGGCGGCCGGATTCCACGGCGCCGATTGGCGCGAGGTGCGGCCCGGGCGGGGGTTCCCGCTGGCGGACCTGATGGTGACGCCGGTGACCGTGCCCCACGACGCCCTGGAACCCTGCCAGTACCGGTTTGGCTGGCGAGGCCGTGAGCTGGGCGTGCTCACCGACCTGGGTTCGGTGACCCCCCACGTGGTGGCGGCCTACCAGGACTGCGACGCCCTGGTGCTGGAGTGCAACCATGAACCGGAGCTGCTCGCCGCCGGTCCCTATCCGGCCTCGCTGAAGCGGCGCGTGGGCGGCAATCTGGGGCATCTGAGCAATCAACAGGCGGCGACGCTGCTGGCGCAATGCAATCTGGACCGCCTGCAGCATCTCGTGCTTTCTCATCTGAGCGAGCAGAATAATACTCCGGCGCACGCCCTTGATCAGGTGCACCGGGTCATGGACATCGGGCAGGAACGAATCCGCGTCGCCAGCCAGCGGCACGGCTTCGACTGGCTGGAGATTCACTGAGGCGCCCGCCGGCGCCCGGATCAGCGACACCACACTCAGCGACACCACAATACGGGTATTTCATGGAAAAGCGCGACGAACTCTACGCGGGCAAGGCCAAGTCCGTTTTCACCACCGACGATCCGGACCGGCTGGTGATCGTCTTCCGCGACGACACCTCCGCCTTCGACGGCAAGAAAAAGGAGGCGCTGGATCGCAAGGGCGCGGTGAACAACCAGTTCAACGCCGCCATCATGGAGAAACTGCAGGCCGCCGGCATCCCCACCCATTTCGAGAAGCGGCTGTCCAGCAATGAATCCCTGGTCAAGAAGCTGGAGATGATTCCGGTGGAGTGCGTGGTGCGCAATATCGCCGCCGGTTCCATCGTGCGTCGCCTGGGCGTGGAGGAGGGCAAGGCGCTGAATCCGCCCACCTTCGAGATGTTCCTCAAGGACGATGCCCTCGGCGACCCGATGATCAACGAATACCACGTGCGCAGTTTCGGCTGGGCCACGGATGAGCAGATCGCCACCATGAAGGACCTGACCTTCAAGGTGAACGACGTGCTCAAGAAGCTGTTCCTGGACGGCGACATGCTGCTGGTGGACTACAAGCTGGAGTTTGGCCTGTTCCACGGCGAGGTGGTGCTCGGCGACGAGTTTTCCCCGGACGGCTGCCGGCTGTGGGACAAGGACACCCGCGAGAAGATGGACAAGGACCGCTTCCGTCAGGATCTGGGCGGTGTCATCGAGGCCTACGAGGAAGTGGGCCGCCGCCTGGGCATCACCTTCGAGCACTGAAGCCGCCGGTCGGCACGGGCTGGCCAAAGCGGCGGTTTTCCGGGAGGCTGTGGGAAAACAACAACCACGGCCGATCGGAGAATCGCCA
This sequence comes from Alloalcanivorax marinus, assembly GCF_016785095.1. GTDB lineage: Bacteria > Pseudomonadota > Gammaproteobacteria > Pseudomonadales > Alcanivoracaceae > Alloalcanivorax > Alloalcanivorax marinus_A. The sequence goes on from NZ_JAEKJB010000006.1 coordinate 53,787, forward strand.
TGTTCCGCATCCGCACCCATAACCGGATCGCCCTGCGCGGTCTGGAGCGCTTCCCCCGCGACCGCTTCGAGGTCGCCAGCGAGCTGTCCGATCCGGACGCCATTCTGCTGCGCAGTCACCCCCTGGACGCCGACGGCCTGCCCGTCACGGTGAAGGCGGTGGCGCGTGCCGGCGCCGGCGTCAACAACATCGATGTGGGCCAGTGCAGTGATCGGGGCATTCCGGTGTTCAACACCCCGGGGGCCAATGCCAACGCGGTCAAGGAGCTGGTGCTGGCCGGTTTGCTGCTGGCCTCGCGGCACCTGCGCCAGGGCATGGACTGGGTGGCGGGCTTGAGTGCCACCGACGAGGCCGATCTGCACCGTCAGGTGGAGGCCGGCAAGAAACACTTCCTGGGCCGTGAATTGCAGGGCCGTACCCTGGGCGTGGTGGGGCTCGGCGCCATCGGCTCGCGGGTGGCGCGCACCGCTCTGGATCTGGGCATGCAGGTGCTCGGCTACGATCCGGCGCTGAGTGTCGATGCGGCCTGGCGGTTGCCCAGCCAGGTGCGGCCCATGGCCAGCCTGGAAGCGCTGCTGGCGCGGGCCGATTACGTCACCCTGCACCTGCCGCTGCTGGACGCCACCCGGGATTTGATCGGTGCTCAACAACTGGCGGTGATGAACCCGGACGCGGTGCTGTTGAATTTCGCCCGCCAGGGCATCGTCGACGACCGCGCGGTGGCCGCGGCCCTGGGCGCGGAGCAACTGCGCGGCTTCGTCACCGACTTCCCGAGCCTGGCCCTGAGCGGTGTGCCCGGGGTGCTGGCCCTGCCGCACCTGGGTGCCAGCACCGGTGAATCCGAGGAGAACTGCGCCATGATGGCCGCCGATGCCCTGGTGGATTTCCTGGAAAACGGCAACATCCGTCACTCGGTGAATTTTCCGGACCTGATACTGGAGCCGGGCCCGGGCGCGCGGTTGGCGGTGACCAACCGCAACGTGCCGCGCATGCTCGGGCCGGTGCTCTCGGAACTGGCCGAGGCCAACCTCAACGTGCTCGACATGCTCAACAAGAGCCGCGACGACCTGGCCTACAATCTGCTGGACCTGGCACAGCAGCCGGAACCGGCGGTGCTGGAGCGGATCGCCGCCCTGCAGGGGGTGATCAATGTGCGCCTGGTGCGCGGGCTTCCCGCGGACGGCTGAGCCGGCCCCCGAACGGTGCATGAAGCGCACCAAGGGTCAAGAGTTTTGCACAGTGAATGTGCACTTTTCATTTCACTTTTAGCTAGTCGACGTAACCGATTGATTTTTCCTGGACAATATTTTAAGTCGTTGATTTTATTGACTTTTAACAGGGTGGATATTTTTTCGTCATTTAGGGGTCATCGCCGTCATCTCGGGGGCTCGACGGATTTCCTGACAGAAAGTTCACAGACTTATCCACAGATTCTGTGAGTAACTTTCCCTGAAGCTTGTCAGCTTGTCGCTAGGTGGTCTGTAAGCCGATCGCGTTCATCAGCAGGCGCATGGCCCCGGCGGCAAGGGCCAGGGTCAACACGCTGGCACTCCAGATCAGCAACAGCCAGCCTAGCCGACGCAGCCGGGAAGGGGGTGGGGTGCTCGTCGGTTGCCGCATGGCCTTCTCCTCCCATCAGTGATAGCCGGCGTCGCCGGGGCGCACCTTGCCCCGGAACACATAGTAGGAAAACGCCGTGTACATGAGGATGAACGGCACGATGAACAGCGCTCCCACCAGCGCGAAGCCCAGGCTCTGGGGCGGGGCCGCCGCCTGCCAGATATCGATGTTCGGGGGCAGGATGCGCGGCCAGCCGCTGATCGCCAGCCCGGCGTAGCCGAGAAACATCAGCAGCAGGGTCAATACGAACGGCGTCACCTGGGCGCCCCGGCGCAGCGCCCGCTGCATCAGCACCATGGCCACCACCACCAGCGCCGGCACCGGCGCGAACCAGGGCAGATGGGGCAGGCTGAACCAGCGCTCGGCGATGGCCGGGTCGCGCAGCGGGGTCCACACGCTGACCACCACGATCGCCGCCAGCAGCCCCCAGGACAGCGGGCGCGCCAGCCGAGCCATGCGCGCCTGCAGCACGCCGTCGGTTTTCATGATCAGCCAGGTGCAGCCCAGCAGGGCGTAGGCGCACACCAGGCCCAGGCCGGTGAACAGTGGGAAGGGGGCGAGCCAGTCCAGCGGCCCGCCCAGGTAAACGCCGTTCTCCACCGGCAGGCCGCTGATGAAGGCGCCCAGCACCACGCCCTGGAAAAAAGTGGCGGTGAAGGAGCCGCCGATGAAGGCCTTGTCCCAGATCGCGCGTTCCCGTTCCCGGGCCTTGAAGCGGAACTCAAAGGCGATACCCCGGAAGATCAGTCCCAGCAGCATCAACACCAGGGGAATATAAAGAGCGGTCAGCACCACCGAGTAGACCACCGGGAAGGCCGCCAGCAGACCGGCGCCGCCCAGTACCAGCCAGGTTTCGTTGCCGTCCCACACCGGCGCCACCGTGTTCATGGCCACATCACGATGGTGTTTGTCCGGCAACCAGGGATAGAGGATGCCGATGCCGAGATCAAAGCCGTCCATCAGCACGTACATCATGACCCCGAAACCGATGATCAGGGCCCAAAGCAACGGCAGATCGATACCCATGTTCACTGCTCCTCCGCCACCGCGGACAGCGGCCGCATGGCATGTCGTTGTTGGCCCGGCCCGCCGGGCGTCGTGCCGGTGCCTTCCTCGGCCACCGGTCCCTTGCGCACCAGCCGCAGCACATAGGCGATGCCGGCGCCGAACACGAACAGATAGACCACCACGAACAGAGCCAGTGACAACGCCAGAGTGGCCGGCGCGTGCGGCGAAACCGCGTCACCGGTGCGCAGCAGCCCCTGTACCACCCAGGGCTGGCGACCGATCTCGGTGGTGTACCAGCCGGCCAGGATCGCCACCAGCCCGGCCGGGCCCATGGCCAGGGCGAAGCGCAGGAACGCCCGCGACCGATAGAGCCGGCCCCGCCGGCGCAGCAGCAGACCGAGCCCGCCGAGCAGGATCATCAGCAGCCCCAGCCCGACCATCACCCGGAACGACCAGAACACCACGGTGGCGTTGGGCCGGTCCTCGGCGGGAAAGTCCTTCAGGCCGGGGATGGTGCCATCCCAACTGTGGGTCAGGATGAGGCTGCCCAGGCGCGGCACGCCGACCGCGAAGCGGGTGGTCTCCGCCGCCATGTCCGGCCAGCCGAACAGCAGCAGCGGAAAGCCCTCGCCGGGCTCGCTTTCACCGCCCCAATGGCCCTCCATGGCCGCCACCTTGGCGGGCTGGTGCTTCAGGGTGTTGAGGCCGTGCAGATCGCCGATCAGGGCCTGCACCGGTGCCACCACCAGCACCATCCACAGGGCCATGGAGAACATCTTGCGGACCGCCGGCGCGTCATTGCCGCGCAGCAGATGCCAGGCCGCCGACGCGCCCACGAACAGAGCCGTGGCCAGGAACGCCGCCACCGACATGTGCAACAGGCGGTAGGGGAAGGAGGGATTGAAGATCACCGCCAGCCAGTCGGTGGGCACCACCCGACCGTCGATGATCTCGAAGCCCTGGGGCGTCTGCATCCAGCTGTTGGAGGCCAGAATCCAGAACGCGGAGATCAGGGTGCCCACCGCCACCGCCAGGGTGGACAGGAAATGCAGCCCCGGGCCCACCCGGTTCCAACCGAACAGCATCACGCCGAGAAAGCCGGCTTCCAGGAAAAAGGCGGTGAGCACCTCGTAGGCCAGTAACGGGCCGGTAATGCCGCCGGCGAACTCCGAGAAAAAGCTCCAGTTGGTGCCGAACTGGTAGGCCATCACCAGGCCGGAGACCACGCCCATGCCGAAATTCACCGCGAAGATACGGGCCCAGAAATGGTAGAGATCCCGATACAGGGGCTTGCGGGTATACAGCCACAGCCCCTCGAGCACCGCCAGATAGCTCGCCAGGCCAATGGTGATGGCGGGAAAAATGATGTGGAAGGAGATGGTGAACCCGAACTGGACGCGGGCCAGATCAAGGGCCAGTGAGTCCGGCATGGCTGCCTCCCGGCGTGGTTGGTGGCGAACACCATGCTAGGCGGCGCGGCGGTGCCGCCGCGATTAGGCAAATCGCCCTTGGGCGGTTTGTCCTTGGGCGAAATGTCCCGGGGCGCGGGTCAGAGGCGCAGCATCGGCAGGGGCCGCCAGGGCCGGGTAAACAACTGTCGGGCGGTCAGGGAGGCGAGCAGGGCGTGGAAGCCGGCGTTGGGGAAGCGGCGGTGGATCTCGCGCAGCCGTTCCCGGGATACGCCAAACCGCACCAGCCCCAGGGAAACATCGATCCAGTCGGCGCGGCGGAAGGCTTCCACCAGGCTGTCCCGGCCCTGGCCGGAGGTGGTGATCTTGTGGTGATCAAGCACCATGGCGTGGATTTCGTCGCGCCACGCCTCCAGACCGTGCTCGGTGAGGTAGTGGCAGGCCAGCCGGGCGGAAGGCGCCAGGTAGTCGAAGGTGCCCGCCAGCCAGATGCCGGCGTCGTGGAAAAAGCCGGCCAGCTCCACCTTGCGCAGATCGTCGCCGCTCAGCGGGCGCTGGGCGGCCACCAGGTTGATCACCCGGTAAACGTGGTTGCGGTAGGGCGTCTGGTCGCGACCGAAACGCTCCGCGTACTGATCGAACAGGCCGTCCAGTTCCGGCAGTTCGGTGATCAACCTTCTCATTGTTGTCCTTGGCGGCCCGGCCGCCCGACTGCATTCCTTTATTACCCGCAATTAACCACGCCCGGCTTTGGATGTCATTGGGCGCGTCGGCAAATTTCGCACCATGGTACCCGCCGGCGGTGCCCCGCCGGTCCCTTGGTGGGCTGGGTGGATTGTTTTATAGTCGGACAATCGTGGAAATTGTTGGACAAAGCATGACGTTCAAAGCCAGGGAAAGCCTCTCCGAACAGATCGCCGGCCACCTGGCCGGGCAGATCATCCGTGGTGAGATGCTGGCCGGAGACCGGATTCAGGAGCTGCGCGTGGCCGGTGAGCTGGAGGTCAGCCGGGGCTCGGTGCGCGAAGCGCTGCTGATTCTTCAACGCCGCCACCTGATCGATATCCTGCCGCGCCGGGGCGCGGTGGTGAAGGACATGTCCGAGTCCCATGTACGCGGGCTCTACGAACTGATCCAGGTGCTGCTCGGCCTGGTCATCCGCAAGGCCATCAAGAACGTGCGCGAGGAGGATCTGGACCCGATTATCGCGCTGATCCACGAGCTTCAGGTGGCCGCCTCCGACCGTGATGTGGAGCGCTTCTTCGACCTCAGCTTCCAGTTCCTGGAGCACGCCTACCCGTTCGCCCGCAATGCCTTCGTGGAGGAGGTGCTCACCGACCTGCACCCGGCCCTGCAGCGCACCTACTTCATGGCCCTGCATCTGGACGGCGACGAAATGAAGGAATGTCTGTCCTTCTTCAAGGCGTTGGTGGAAACCATCTTCCGGCGCGACGTGCGCTCGGCCCTGGAAATCATCCGTGAATTCGCCGAACGGCAGTCCGAGCTGGTGCAGGAATCCATCACCCGGGCCCGCCAGATCGAGGCCGCCTGGCGCGGTCGCCGCAACCGCTAGTGGCGCTTCCCCGCGACAGCCGCGCCCGCCCTATAGCAGCCACGCCAGTGCCAGCCCGGTGCCCAGGGCCGCGCCCATGGGCAGCAGGATCGAGCGTCCCAGGCGCCCGCCGCCGATGAACAGCGCCATGCCGGTCTTGACCAGGTTATTGACCACCGCCGCCAGCACGATGGCGGTGACGGCGGTTGAGGTACTCAGCCCCTGTCGGGACAGCCGGGTCAGCGACAGGGTGATGGCGTCCACGTCGGTGATCCCGGAGGTGGCGGCAAGCAGATAGACCCCGGCATCGCCCAGCCAATCCCGCAGCAGCGCGCCCAGCGACAGGATCGCCAGCAGCAGCAGGCCGAAGAACAACGCCGATTTCAGTTCCAGAGGGTTCTGTTTGAGCGCCGGCTGGCCAACGCTGATGTCGTCGCGATGACGCAGCGTGATGACCAGCGCCGAGCCATACAGCAGCGCGGCCATGGCCAGGATCGGCGCGGCCAGCGCCGGCAGCAGCTCGCGGTTGAGCAGCAGGCAGTAAACCAGGATGCGAGGGAACATGGTGCCGCAGGCCAGCAGGATGCCGGCGGCCAGCAGTGGTGACAGCGCCGGGGTGCGCCGCGCCAGGCGGGCGAAATGCAAGGTCAGCGCGGTGGAGGAACTGAGCCCGGCGAACACGCTGGTGAACAGCAATCCCCGGCGGGTGCCGCCCACCTTCACCGCGAAATACCCCAGGAAGGAGATCGAGGCGATCAGCACCACCATCCACCAGATCTCGTAGGGGTTGACCATGCCGCCCGGGCCGTAGCCCTGGTTCGGCAGTAGCGGCAGCACCACCACCGAGATCAACAGCAGTTTGAGGGCCGCGTCCAGTTCCCGCTCTTCCAGCTTGCGCAGCAGATCGTGCGCCTCTTTCTTGTTGTCCAGCACGATGGTGGTGACCACCGCCACCGCGGCCGCCACCGTCGGGCTCCCCAGTACCGCCAGGGCACCCACCAGGAAGGTCAGCAGCAGGCCGATCAGGCCGGTGATGCTGTAATCATCGACCCGGTAGGCGCGCAGGCCGGAGGCCAGGGTGGCGATGGCGGCCAGGGTGGCGAAGGCGATCGGCAGCAGGGGCTTTCCGGTATACGGCACCAGCACCGCGCAAACGCCGCCGAGCAGCCCCACCAGGGCATGGGTGCGCACCCCGGCCACCCGCTGGCCGGCGGTCTGCTCCCGGTCCCGCCAGCCGCGTTGAATCCCCACCAGCAGCCCGAGAATGAGCGCCAGCCCGAGCCGAATCAGCAGGGTGGTCTCGGCGGGCAGATCGTTGACGAATTGGTCCATGGGGGTCCCGTATGGCCGGCGGTGACAAGGGCTCACTATAACCGCCGGGCGGCCATCATGGGCGTCCGGTCGTCATCGCCGCCGGGCCGGGGTCAATAAAGCCGCCGCCGGGGCTTGCCAGGGGCGCCCTGTCTGCCTAGAATTGCGCCCCTCTGCAGGCACGTAGCTCAGTTGGTTAGAGCACCACCTTGACATGGTGGGGGTCGGTGGTTCGAATCCACTCGTGCCTACCAGTTCTTTTCGCGCCATTCTCCAGGTTTGCACTGCTCCGTGCCCCGGTGGGTTTACGGCTGGCGGGGCGTGACCTAGAATATCCGGCTATCCATAAGGATGGCGCGGGCCCGGAAGGGCCATGTTCGAATAACTAACCGGAGGTTCACGACATTAAGCGTGGAGGCAAGGGCCGCGAGCAGCGGGCCAGAATCAATCAGCAAATCCAGGCGTCCCAGGTTCGTCTGATCGACCCTGACGGCGAACAAGTCGGCATCGTGCCCCTCGAGGAAGCCCTCGAGCAGGCCAGTGGCAAGCAGCTGGATCTGGTGGAAATCTCTCCCGACGCGGAACCGCCGGTGTGCCGGATCATGGATTACGGCAAGCATCTGTTCGAACAGAAGCAGAAGGCGAGGGAGTCGCGTAAGAAAACGCGTCAGACTCAGCTTAAGGAAATCAAATTCCGTCCCGGCACCGATTCCGGCGACTATGAGGTGAAACTGCGTAACCTCAAGCGCTTTCTGGAAGCCGGCGACAAGACCAAGGTCACCGTGCGTTTCCGCGGTCGTGAAATGGCTCACCAGGAGCTGGGTCGCGAACTGCTGGAACGGGTGGAGGCCGATCTCGCGGAGCATGGCTCCGTGGAGCAACGCCCGAACATGGAAGGGCGCCAGATGATCATGGTGCTCAGCCCGGGCAGCAAGAAGAAGAAATAGCCGGCTCGCCGGTTGTTTCCGTTTCAATCACACACGAACTTGAGATAGGTACCATGCCCAAGATCAAGACAAACCGCGGGGCCGCAAAGCGTTTCAAGAAAACCGCCTCCGGTTTCAAGCGTAAGCAGGCATTCAAAAACCACATCCTGACGAAGAAGTCGGCCAAGACCATTCGTCATCTGCGTCCGCGCACCCAGGTCCACGAAGCTGACGTGGCACTGGTCAAGCGCATGATGCCCTACACCTGATATACCGGTTTTTGGAGGTCTGAATAATGGCTCGAGTAAAGCGTGGTGTGCAGGCGCGTCGCCGGCACAAGAAAGTTCTCAAGCAAGCCAAGGGTTACTACGGTGCCCGCAGTCGCGTTTACCGCGTGGCGATTCAGGCGGTCATCAAGGCCGGCCAGTACGCCTACCGGGACCGCAAGGTACGCAAGCGTCAGTTCCGTCGTCTCTGGATCGTGCGGATCAACGCGGCGGCGCGTCTCAACGGCCTGTCCTACAGCCGTATGATCGACGGCCTGAAAAAGGCGTCCATCGAGATCGACCGTAAGGTACTGGCGGACCTGGCGGTTCGTGATCAGGTGGCTTTTGGCGCTTTGGCGGAAAAAGCCAAAGCGAGTCTCGCCGCCTGAGCCGACTGTCGGTCAGTCCGTAACAAGACGACAGTACTCATGAAACGGGGGAAGAGCTCGCGCTCTTCCCCCGTTTTCGTTGGGAAGTCCCAATACAGATAACACGGGAACGGGTAAATCGTATGATGGACAACCTGGAAAGCCTGGTGGAAGCGGCGCTGGCCGAGGTGGCCGCGGCGGCGGACGCCCGTGCGCTGGACGAGGCACGGGTCCGTTATCTGGGCAAAAAAGGCGAAATCAGCGCGCTGCTGAAAGGCCTGGGGGGCCTGAGCGCGGAAGAGCGGCCCAAGGCCGGGGCGCTGATCAACGAAGGCAAGCAGCGCGTGCAGACGGCTATCGACGAACGCCGGGCCGCCCTTGAGGAAGCGGCGCTCAACGAGCAATTGGGCGCGGAATCCCTGGACGTGACCCTGCCCGGTCGTGGCGAGCGCCCCGGTGCCCTGCACCCGGTGACCCGCATGCGCCGGCGCATGGAAGACTTTTTCCAGCGCCTCGGCTTCGACATCGCCGAGGGCCCGGAAGTGGAAGACGACTTCCACAACTTCGAAGCCCTTAATATCCCGGCCCACCACCCGGCCCGGGCCATGCACGACACCTTCTACTTCGGTGACGGCCGGCTGCTGCGCACCCACACCTCTCCGGTGCAGGTGCGGGTGATGCAGAAAGGCGAGCCGCCGTTCCGCATCATCGCCCCGGGCCGCGTCTATCGCTGCGACTCGGACCTGACCCACACGCCCATGTTCCACCAGGTGGAAGGGCTGCTGGTGGATGAGAACATCACCTTCGCCGATCTCAAGGGCACGGTGGCGGCGTTCCTGAAGTTCATCTTCGAAGTGGATGATCTGCCAGTGCGGTTCCGGCCCAGCTATTTCCCGTTCACCGAGCCCAGCGCCGAAGTGGACGTGGGCTGCGTGAGCTGTGCAGGCGAGGGCTGCCGGGTGTGCTCGCACAGCGGCTGGATCGAGATCATGGGCTGCGGCATGGTGCACCCCAAGGTGCTCGAGCATGGCGGCGTGGACCCGACGCGCTACAGCGGCTTCGCCTTCGGCATGGGCATCGAACGGCTGGCCATGCTGCGTTACGGCGTCAACGACCTGCGTCTGTTCTTCGAGAACGACGCCCGTTTCCTGTCGCAATTCGCCTGAGTCCACCACGCCACGGAATCCGAGGATAACCAAGAATGCGTTTCAACGAAGCCTGGTTGCGGGAATGGGTCAATCCCGACATCGACACCGACACCCTGGTCCACCAACTGACCATGGCCGGCCTGGAAGTGGATGCCGTGGAACCGGCGGCCGCCCCCTTCACCGGCGTGGTGGTGGGCGAGATCGTCAGCTGCCAGCCACACCCGGACGCCGACAAACTGCGTCTGTGCCAAGTCAGCGATGGCGAAACCACCTTTCCGGTGGTATGCGGCGCGCCCAATGCCCGCGAGGGCCTCAAGGCGCCGTTCGCCAAGGTCGGCGCGCAACTGCCCGGCGACCTCAAGATCAAGAAAGCCAAGCTGCGCGGTCAGCCCTCCGAGGGCATGCTCTGCGGCGGTTCGGAACTGGGCCTGGAAGACCTGATCGACGGCCTGCTGGAGCTGCCGGCGGACGCGCCGGTGGGCGCCGACATCCGCGCCTGGCTGAACCTGGATGACACCGTCATCGAGGTGGACCTGACCCCCAACCGGGCGGATTGCCTGAGCCTGCGCGGCATCGCCCGGGAAGTGGGCGTGCTCAACCGGGCCGCGGTGAGCGAGCCCGCCGCCGAGACCCTGGCCGCCGCCGTGGACGCCACCTTCCCGGTCACCGTGGAAGACGTGGAAGGCTGCCCGCGCTACCTGGGCCGGGTGATCCGGGGCATCGACCCGGCCGCCGCCACGCCACTGTGGATGGTGGAGCGGTTGCGCCGCGCCGGGCTGCGTTCCATCGACCCGATCGTCGACGTGACCAACTATGTGCTGCTGGAGCTGGGCCAGCCCCTGCACGCCTTCGATCTGAATAAACTGGACGGTGGCATCGTGGTGCGCAAGGCCCGCGCCGGCGAGCAACTGCACACCCTGGACGACCAGACTCTGGAACTGCGCGACGACACCCTGGTGATCGCCGACGGCAGTGGCCCGGTGGCCCTGGCCGGCATCATGGGCGGGCGGCCCAGCGCCGTGTCCGAAGGCACCACGGATCTGTTCCTGGAATGCGCTTTCTTCAACCCGCTGACCATCGTCGGCAAGGCCCGCGGCTATGGTCTGCACACGGACTCCTCGCACCGCTACGAGCGTGGCGTGGACCCGGCCCTGCAGCAGCGCGCCATCGAGCGTGCCAGCGCCCTGATCGTCGCCATCGCCGGCGGTGAAGCCGGCCCGGTCACCGAGCAGGGTGATCCGGCCCGGCTGCCGGTGGCGGCACCGATCCCGCTGCGCGCGGCCAGGGTAACCGCGCTGCTCGGCGCCGCCCTGGCGGACGCCGACATCGAGGACATCCTCGCCCGCCTGGGCATGGACATGGCCGCCGAGGGCGAAGGGCACTGGTCGGTGACCCCGCCGAGCTGGCGCTTCGACATGGCCATCGAGGAAGACCTGATCGAGGAACTGGCCCGGGTGCACGGCTACGAGAACCTGCCCAGCCGGGTACCGGCGGGCACCCCCGCCGGTGAGCCCGAAGGCGAGCATGTTCTGCCCGTGCGCCGGCTGGCGGATACCCTGCGCGACCGGGGTTATCTGGAAGCCATCACCTACAGCTTCGTGGCCCCGGACCTGCTTGCCAAGGTCGATCCGGAGCATCCGCCCCTGCCGCTGCTCAACCCGATCTCCGCCGACCTGGGCGTGATGCGCACCAATCTGTTCGCCGGTCTGCTCAACGCCGCCGGCCGCAACCTGAACCGTCAGATCGACCGGTTGCGCTTGTTCGAGACCGGCTTGCGCTTCGTGCCTGGCGCCGACGGCCTGAATCAGGAACCGATGATCGCCGGCCTGCTGTACGGCAGCGCCCAACCGGCCCACTGGCAGGCGAAACCCCGCCAGGTGGATTTCTACGACCTCAAGGGGGACGTGGAAGCCCTGTTGGCCCTGTCCGACGCCGATGCCTTCGATTTCCGGCCCGGCCAGCATCCGGCCCTGCACCCGGGCCAGTGCGCCGAGCTGGTTCGCGACGGTGCCGTGGTGGGCTATCTGGGCAAGCTGCACCCGCGCCTGGCCAAGGCGCTGGACCTGCCCAAGGACCTTTACCTGTTCGAACTGGCCCTGGCGCCCCTGCGTGACGGCCTGCTGCCCCGTTTCGAGCCGGTCTCCGATCAGCCCCGGGTCCAGCGTGACCTGGCCTTCGTCATGGATGACCAGGTGGCCGCCGGCGATCTGGTGGCGGCGGTGCGCGCCGCCTGCGACGAGCGTCTGCGGGATGTGCGCATCTTCGATGTCTATCAAGGCGAGCACATTGAGGCCGGCCGCAAAAGCCTGGCCCTGACCTTGACCTTCCAGGATCCTTCGCGCACTCTTAGAGACACCCAGGTCAACGACCTGGTTGATCAGGTTGTAACCCAGTTAAAACAACAGTTTAACGCAACCCTCAGGGACTGATTGCGGGGGCTGATTCGAGGCATTTTCCATGGCGCTGACCAAGGCAGACATGGCCGACCGGCTGCATGAGGAGCTCGGTCTCAATAAGCGTGAAGCCAAGGAACTGGTGGAAGCCTTCTTCGAGGAAATCCGGGATTCACTGGCCGAGAACCGGCCGGTGAAGCTCTCCGGTTTCGGCAATTTCGATCTGCGTGACAAAAGCGAGCGCCCCGGTCGCAACCCCAAGACCGGCGAGGAAATCCCGATCTCCGCGCGGCGCGTGGTGACCTTCCGGCCCGGTCAGAAACTCAAGCAGCGGGTGGAAGACTATGCTCGAACCCAGTCATAACGACGAATTGCCGGCGATCCCCGGCAAGCGTTACTTCACCATTGGTGAGGTCAGTGAGCTGTGCGACGTGAAGCCGCACGTGCTGCGTTACTGGGAGCAGGAGTTTCCCCAGCTCAAACCGGTGAAGCGGCGCGGCAACCGCCGTTACTACCAGCGCCAGGACGTGCTCACCATCCGCCAGATCCGCAGCCTGCTCTACGAGCAGGGCTTCACCATCGGCGGCGCCCGCCAGCAGCTCTCCGGTGATGCCAACGCCGAGCACGCCACTCGCTACCATCAAATGATCCGACAGATGATCGTGGAGCTGGAAGACGTGCTTGAAGTGCTCAACACCTGATCAAACAAACGAGATCCGGGTTCCATCCCCCGCCCTGATCCGTTATGATTCACGCCGCTTCGCCACGGTGCCCGTGACGAAGCCAGACGATTCGGGGCGTAGCGCAGCCTGGTAGCGCACTTGCATGGGGTGCAAGGGGTCGAAGGTTCAAATCCTTCCGTCCCGACCAAATCGAAAGAAAAAGGCCCGGCGTGACTGCCGGGCCTTTTTTTGTTTCCGCGAGGCGTGGGGCGGATTGCCGGCCCTCGGCCTGCATGCCTCGGGCGTTCGCCAGGGCGCAAGCGGTGCTTGCACCGGGAACCTGGCGAACCCTTCCGTCCCGACCAAATCGAAAGAAAAAGGCCCGGCGTAACTGCCGGGCCTTTTTCGTTTCTGGCATTTTTGCCCCACTTTTTGCCCCACCGATAATGGCTCGGCCTCGGCGGCGACCCTGACCCGGGAGCCGGGTGGAGCCTCCCGCCGCCGGAAGCGGTCGCCCTTGCCATGACTGTATTCTTGGCGCCGAAAGCGCCATGCTTGGGGCACCCGACCAGGGAATAAGGTCCCAGGCTTGATGGCGCAGAAACGCTTCCGCAAAACACACTTTTTCTGGCTGCTCCCCCTGCTCGTGCTGTTGGTGCCGGTGCTGGCGCTGCTGGCGGCGCCGCTGTTCGGCGTGCACTGGCAGGGCCTCGGCTGGCGCCAGGGGCCGAGCCTGGATGCGCTCTGGTACGAGAGCGATGGCTGCCGCCAGGTGGACGTGCACGGGGCGCGGCTGAGCGGCCTGTGGCCGCTCACCCTGACCCTGGATACGGTGGGGGTTCACGATTGCCCCGATGACGGCACGCCGTTCCGGCTGCCGTCTCTGCCGCCCGTGGATATCACCGTCTGGGCTCTGCAGTACCAGGATTACCCGCCGCTGATGGCGCACCTGAGCCAGGCCGGCGGCCGCTGGCGGGGGCGGACGGAATTCCGTGGCAGTGAGCTGGAGGCGGAATACCGCCGCGATCGGGGCCGCTGGCGGTTCACCGGAGACCTGCAGGCGGCGCCGTTCGCCGCCGTGCTGGGCAGCGGCCCGCTCACCGGCGGGGTGCGCTTGCAGGGCGATGGCCAGTGGCTTCCCGGGCAGCGCTTCCAGGGCAAGCTGGTGGCCCTGGGCCGGGATCTGGGCGTGTCCGGGCAGGGCCCACGCGGCGACCTGACCGTGCGGGCGCGTTGGCACAATGACTATTGGCGCGTGCGCGCCGCCCTGGATGAGCCCCTGGCCCTGGGAGGTGGCTGGGTGGTCAGCCCGGGGCGGGATCTGATCGCCGAAGGCCGTGGCCTGGCACTGAGCCAGGCGGATGGCCGGCTGGTGGTGAACGGGCCTTGGGGTCGGGCCGCTCTGGCGTTGAGCAGCGACGCCGAGCGGTTCGGGGAGGGGCAGGGTCGGTTGCTGCTCAGCGAGGGCTGGCGGGGCCGGCTCGACGTTGACTGGCGCGATGGCCAGCTGCGGCTGGCCCCCTTTCAGGTGAGCCTGCCGGAGCCCGCCGTCACCCTGCGCCTGCGTGAGCCGGCGACGCTGCCCCTGGCCCTGGAGGGCGAGGCGATACTGCCTCTGGAGGCGGTTTATCAGGACCTGACGCTGACCACCTCCGACAGCCGGGTCTACTGGCGGCCCAACGACGTGCAGTGGCGGGGCGGTTTGAACCTGACCGGCCAGTGGGGCGGCTATCGGCTCACGGGCCAATGGCAGGGCGACGCCGGCCCCACCGGCGTGCACGGTGAGCCCGCCCGGGTGCGGCTGAGCGACGCCGACCTGGATGTCACAGCCACCTTGCCGCTGGACGGGGTAACGCCACCCCATTGGCCGCTGGCCGCCACCCTGGAAGGCCGTTATCAATCGATTCCCTTCCGCGCCCGGGCCGACGCCCGCCTGGACGGCGACACCTGGAGCGGCGCGCTGAACGGGCGGGGCGGGCCGCTCCCGGAGCTGGACGGCGGGGTGCTCACCCTGGACGGTCGCTGGGACTACGCCGACCGGCCACGCCTGCTGGCCGGCGCCACCGTGAAGCTGTCGCGGGCGGTACGCGAGCGCTTGCTGATCCGACCGATCAACGCCCGTCTGACCACGCCGCTGGTGTTGGACGATGATGGGCCCCATGGCCATCTGTCACTCGACGGGGAAGGCCTGGTGGCGGAGCGCTGGACCCTGCCGCCGGTGACCGGAGACGCGCACCTGGATGGCGATACCTTCGGCGCCGAACTGCGGGTGCCGGCCTGGCAAACCCAAATCAACCTGAGTGGCCGTGCCCGCACACGGGGGTACGCCGGTACCCTGAGCGGCGTCACGCCCCTGGCGCCGGCCATGAGCCGGGGGTTGCCGTTCACCTTTCAGGGGGGAGACCTGAACCTGGAGGGAAACTGGCGCTGGGCCGGCAGCGCGCACCTGGATGGCCGGCTCACCGGCCACGGCCTGGATCTGGACTGGGGCAGCGTTCAGGCCCGGGGGCTGGACGCGGAGCTGGCCCTCGGCTGGGACGACGGCGCCGCCGCCCTGGCCACGGTAACGCCGCTGACCCTGGCGTCCCTGGACGTGGGCGTGCCGATCACCGATTTGCGCCTGGATCTGGACAGCGACCTGAACACCTGGACGGTCCGCCGCGCCCACGCCCGGGTACTGGGCGGCGAGATCCGTACCCCCGGGCTTAGCTGGCCGTCGCCGGCCTGGCAGCCGGTGGTGGTCACGCAAATCGAGCTGTCGCGACTGGCCGCCCTGCAGGGTGAGCCGGCCGTGGCCCTGTCCGGCCGGGTGGGCGGTTACGTGCCCCTGCGGCTGCTGCGCGACAGCATCGCCGTGCGCCAGGGCCGGCTCGCCAACGAGACGCCGCTGTCGCTGTCGATCCTGCCGTCCAGCGGCGCCCAGGCCATGGCGCAATCCAATCGCGCCGTGTCGATCGCCCTGGAGGCCCTCAACCCGCTGCGCATCCAGCAATTCCAGGCCGGCGTGGACATGGCGGCGGACGGTTGGCTGGATGCCGCCGTGCGCATCCAGGGCGTCAACCCGCAACGAAACGGTCTGCCGGTGGTCTTTAATTACACTCACCGGGAAAATGTGCTGGAATTGTTGCGCAGTCTGCGCATCGGTGACCGCATCACCGATCAGGTCATGACGGAGTCGAAACGATGAAACCATTCTGGCTGGTGCTTGCGTTCCTGCCTCTTGCCGCCTGTACTCCACGGGTGGCGCTGGAGGCGCCCAAGGAGCCGATCACCATCAATTTGAACGTGAAGATCGACCATGAAATCCGCCTCAAGGTGGAGAAGGACATCGATCAGCTCTTCGACGAAGACAGCGAGCTGTTCTGATCAGGGCATTGAGGAGAGGACCCATGACATTGATACGATACCTGGTGCTGGCCGCGGCCCTGCTGCTGTCGGTGACCGCCGCCGCTCTGGATCTCAACCAGGCCAAGGCGGAGGGCTTGGTGGGCGAGCAGCCGAACGGTTATCTGGGAGTGGTGAAGGCCACGCCGGCGGCGGTGGAGTTGGTCTCCGACATCAACGAAAAGCGGCGCGCCGCCTACGAGCGCATCGCCAAGCAGAATGGCATCACTCTGGATCAGGTGGCCAATCTGGCCGGCCAGAAAGCCATCGAGAAAACGCCGAGCGGTGAGTACATCAAAACTCCCACCGGCCAGTGGGTGGAAAAATAGGTTCACCGCGCCCGGCCCCTGTAGCAGCGACTGGGCGGCACCCACGCAGATCCGCGTCCCGGATAGAGACCGCCCGCATCGATTTTCCGCCAAAGCGCGATGAACCAAAAAACAGCCGTTTGCTAGCCGTCCCGCTGGTTGGGTGGCGTTAGCCGGTAGCGGCGCATGCGCCGGTACACGGTGGGCCGGGAAATGCCCAGGGCACGGGCTACCGGGCTGATGCGCCAGTGGTGTTGTTTGAGCAGGCGCTCCAGGGCGTCGCGGCGCGGATCGCCGGCGTCCTGGTCGGCACTGGCCGTCGGCGCGCTGGGCCCGATCACCCGCTCCAGGCATTCCTCCGGCAGGTCGGCGACGGTGATTTCCTGGCCGTCGCAGGTGGCCTCGGCGAAGCCGAGGGCGTTGGCCAGCTGGCGGATATTACCGGGCCAGGGGCAGGCGAGCAGGGCGCTCATGGCGTCGGCGCGCAGACGCGGCGCCGGTCGGCCCAGTTGTTTTTCCAGTTCGGCCAGGGTGGCACCGATCACATGCTGCTTGTCGGCCCGTTCGCGCAATGGAGGCAGCCGCAGGGTGGCGCCGTTGAGGCGATAGTAGAGATCCTCGCGGAAGCGGCCCTCGGCGATCAGCCGGGCCGGGTCCCGGTGGGTGGCGGCGATCACCCGGCAGTTCACCTTCACCGGCTGTTCCGCCCCCAGGGGCAGTACCTCGCCCTCCGCCAGTACTCTTAGCAGGCGGGTTTGCAGGGGCAACGGCATGTCGCCGATTTCATCCAGAAACAGGGTGCCGCCATCGGCCAGTTGAATCAGGCCCCGGGCGCCTTTGGCCCGTGCCCCGGTGAAGGTGCCGGGCCGGTAACCGAACAGCTCGCTTTCGATCAGGGATTCCGGGATCGCGGCGCAGTTCACCGCCACGAACGGTCGCCGATGGCGGCGGCCACTGTCGTGGATGGCGCGGGCCAGGACTTCCTTGCCGGTGCCGGTGTCGCCCAGGATCAGCAGGCTCACGTCGCGGTGACGCAGGCGCTTGGCCAGCCCCAGGGTGCGGCGCATGGCCGGGTCGTCGGCGGCCAGGCGATCCAGGGCCGGCACCCGCTCCTGGTTCGCGGCGGCCGGTGGCCGGGGCGGGCGGCGCGGTTCGATGAGGGTACCGAACAGGGTGGTGCCCAGGGCGGAGACCCGGAAGGCGCGCACCTGGTCGTCGCACTGCTGGGGAATGCTCCACAGATCCGCCGGGTCGCAATCGAACAGCTCCGGCAGGGTCGCCCGTTCCGGATCGGGCAGGGTGCGGCGCAGCAGCGCCCGACCGGCGCCATTGGCGGCCAGCACCGTGCCGTCGCCGTCCACCGCGAACAGATGCTGGCCGTTGACCTGCACGAACTCCCGGGAGGCATCGCAGCGGAACACGGTGTGATGGCGGTAGTGACGCAGGAAATAGGCGTCCTCGATCATGCGCGCGTAGAGGCGGATCAAATGCAGCGCGAAGTTCTGGCTGTCCCGGCCCGGGGCCGAATCCAGCGCGGAAATATCCAGCACCGCCAGCAGGCGTCCCTGGGGGTCGGTGATCGGCGCCGAGGTGCAGGTCAGGCCGATGTGGGTCGCGTCGAAGTGGTCCTGGCGGTGGCAGGTCAGCGCCCGCCCTTCCAGGATGCAGGTGCCCACCGCGCAGGTGCCGGCATGGTGTTCGTTCCAGTCCGCGCCCAGGTACAGGCCGGCCTGGCGCAGGCGCTGGTCGTGCCGACGGTCGCCGAGGAACTGCACGGTGATGCCGCGCTGGTCGGTGAGCAGCAGCACATAGCCGAGCCGGGCGATCTGCCCGTAGAGCTGCTCGACCCCGGCGCGCGCCACGTTGAGGAACTCATCGGCGCTTTCCTGATGCTCGCGCAGAATCCGCTGGGTGACGATGCGCGCCGGCCGGGGCCTGGCCGGGTCGAGGCCGTATTCCTCGATGCAGCGCTTCCAGGAACGGCCGATCGGGTTATCCGGCAGCGGGCCGCCGGTCGCGTAGCGCAGAACCCGGTCGATATGGTGGCGTTGCTGCTGCTCCAGGGCACTCATGGCACCTCCGCCTTTCTTTTTGGTATCCGGCACGATCCAGGCTAGCGCGCCCCGGGCGGGCCCACCATGCGACTTGAGTACCAGTTACACCTGTAACGCCGGCCCGTTACAGGGCGTTACGGGTGTTCGCCCGAAACCGCCGGGACAGGGCGTCTTTCCGGGCCGTGGCTCAACCGGTTTTTCCTTGCACTTCAGCCGGTTGTGGCGCCCGCCGAGCGGCCGGCGGCGCCTTGGCACGGGTTCTGCTCAACAGCGGACGAGCCCCGTTCCGTGATGGGGCCGGAAAACAACAACGCAGCGAGGAGAACATCATGACCCCGACCCCCACCGCGCAAGCGCGGCAATGGCTCGACGCCTGGAACCATGCCCTGCGGGGCGATAACCCCGCGGACGCCGCCGGGCTGTTCGAGGACAACGGCTTCTGGCGAGACCTGGTGGCCTTCACCTGGAACCTGAAAACCGCCGAGGGCGTCGACCAACTGCGCGCCATGCTCGACGCCACGGTGGCCTCCACGGTGCCTTCCGACTGGGCCGTGGACGGCGAGGCCAGCGAGGCTGACGGCGTGGTCGAAGCCTGGATCACCTTTGAAACCCGGCTCGGTCGTGGCGAGGGCCATCTGCGCCTGCGCGATGGCAAGGCCTGGACCCTGCTCACCACGTTGAAGGAGCTGCGCGATTACCCGGAACCACGGGGCAGCAACCGGCCCAAGGGCGCCCGCCATGGCGTGTTCAAGGAACGCCGCAGCTGGCTGGAGGAGCGCCAGGCGGAGCAGACGGAGCTGGGCTACCGTCGCCAGCCCTACTGCGTGATCATCGGCGGCGGCCAGGGCGGCATCGGCCTGGCGGCGCGGCTGCGGCAACTGAACGTGCCCACCATCGTGGTGGAGAAGAACCCGCGCCCGGGGGATTCCTGGCGCAATCGCTACAAATCCCTGTGCCTGCATGACCCGGTCTGGTACGACCATCTGCCCTATCTGCCGTTTCCCGATAACTGGCCGGTGTTTTCGCCCAAGGACAAGATCGGCGACTGGCTGGAGATGTACACCCGGATCATGGAGATCAACTACTGGGGCAGCAGCGAATGCACCGGCGCCCACTATGACGAACAGGCCGGCGAATGGCGGGTGGAGGTGCGCTGCGACGGTGAAACCGTGACCCTGCGGCCCAAACAGCTGGTGCTGGCTACCGGGATGTCCGGCATGCCCAATGTGCCGGACATCCCGGGCATGGACAGCTTTGAAGGCGAGCAGCACCACTCCAGCCAGCACCCCGGCGGCGAAGGCTACGCTGGCAAGCGTTGCGTGGTGCTGGGCGCCAACAACTCCGCCCACGACATCTGCGCGGCGCTCTGGGAGCATGGCGCCGATGTCACCATGGTCCAGCGCTCCTCCACCCATGTGATCAAGTCCGCCACCCTGATGGATCTGGTGCTTGGCCCGCTGTATTCCGAGGAAGCGGTGGCCAGTGGCGTCACCACCGAACGGGCTGATCTGACCTTCGCGTCCATGCCCTACCGGGTGATGCCCGAGTTCCACATCCCGGTGTACCGCCAGGTGGCCGAGCGGGACGCGGATTTTTACCAGCGCTTGCGCGACGCCGGCTTCATGCTCGATTTCGGCGAGGACGGCTCCGGCCTGTTCATGAAGTATCTGCGCCGGGGCTCCGGTTACTACATCGACGTGGGCGCCTGTGACCTGGTGGCCAGCGGCGATATCAAGCTGCGCAGCGGCGTCGGCATCGAGCAAATCAACCCGCGCTCGGTGACCCTCACCGACGGCGTCGAGCTGCCCGCCGACCTGATCGTCTACGCCACCGGCTTCGGCTCCATGAACGGCTGGGCGGCCCGCATCATCTCCCAGGAGGTGGCCGACAAGGTGGGCAAGTGCTGGGGCATGGGTTCCGGCACCACCAAGGACCCGGGGCCCTGGGAGGGCGAGCTGCGCAACATGTGGAAGCCCACCGCCCAGCAGGGGCTCTGGTTTCACGGCGGCAACCTGCATCAGTCCCGGTTCTATTCCCACTTCCTGGCCCTGCAGCTCAAGGCGCGGATGGAAGGCCTGGAAACGCCGGTGTACGGGCGCCAGGAAGTACACCACCTGGCCTGACGGCGCGACGCCAACTTCTTGACCTGGTGCAATGGCGGGCCGCGACGGCCCGCCTAGACTGGGTTCGGTATGTGCAAAAAGGAGAGCATCATGGAACTGAAAGGACGAGTCGCTCTGGTCACCGGCGGTGGCCGGGGCATCGGGCAGGGCATAGCCCTGGCACTGGCGCGTGCCGGCGCCGACGTGGCGGTGGCCGATCTGGACGCCGACATCGCCGCGCAAACCGCCGCCGAGGTGGAGGCCCTGGGCCGCCGCTCGCTGGCATTGCGGGTGGACGTCACCGACCCGGATTCCGTGGCCGCCATGGTGGCCGGCGTGCAGGATAAGCTGGGGCGCCTGGATATCGCGGTGAACAACGCCGGCATCATCAAGATCCAGTCCATCGAGGAGATAAGCGCGGAGGACTTCGACGCCATTCTGGCGGTGAACACCAAGGGGGTGTTTTTGTGCACCCAGGCGGCGGTACGCGCCATGCGGCCCAATGGCTGGGGGCGCATCATCAATGTGGCCTCGATCGCCGGCAAGACCGGCTTCCCGGATTTGTCCCATTATTCCGCCTCCAAGTTCGCGGTGATCGGTTTCACCAACGCGGTGGCCAAGGAAGTGGCTCAGGAAGGCATCACCGTCAACGCCCTGTGTCCGGGCATCGTCGGTACCGGCATGTGGCGCGGCGACAACGGCCTGGCCGGTCGCTGGCGGGAAGAAGGGGAGAGCGAGGAAGCATCCTGGGAACGCCATCAGAAGACGCTGTTGCCCCAGGGCGTGGCGCAGACCCCGGAGGACATGGGGCAGCTGGTGGTCTATCTGGCTTGCGCGGAGCACGTCACCGGGCAGGCAATCGCCGTGGACGGCGGCTGTACTCTGTAACCCTGCCTGGAAACGAACTGTTGTAGGGCGGTGGTAGGAGCGGCTTCAGCCGCTCCTACCGTCTCTGCAAGGTCACTCCTTGAACTGCGGTTCCTTGTTTTCGCCCTCGACGATAATGTCGGCGCGACGGTTTTTCTCGCGGCCTTCGGCGGTGTCATTGGGCGCCACCGGGCGGCTCTCGCCATAGCCCCGGGTTTCCACTTTATCCGGGTCGATGCGGTACTCCTCGATCAACTGTTTCTTCACCGAGTCGGCGCGGCGTTCGGAGAGCCCCTGGTTGTACTGCTCGCTACCGATGCTGTCGGTGTGACCCTCGATGCGAATCTGGCCCTTGGCGCCTTCGCGGGATTGCTGCGCCGCGTCGCGGACTTCATCGCTGAACTGGCCACGCACGTCGGACTGGTCGAACTCGAAGTAAATGGTCTTGATGGTCTGCTCGTTCACCATCTTGTAGATCTGGCAGCCGTTGGCATCGACGCGGGCGTTGGGCGCGGTGCCAGGGCAGTCGTCGCGATCGTCCGGCACGCCGTCGTTATCGCTGTCCGCCATGGAGATCACTTCCTCGGGCTGGTCATCCGCCTCGCGTCGTGCGTTTTCGCCCTCGCGCCCGCTGACCGCGAACATCAGATTCAGGCCGGCGTACACCTGGCCTTGCCAGAATTCCCGGTCGAGGCTGTAGGCATGGCGGGTGCCCAGGTCCAGCAGCACATGCTTGAACAGGGCACGTTGAATGCCCAGCTCCACGCCGGCCAGGGTTTCGTCGTTGTCGTTGACTTCCTGCACGCCGGCGTTGATGCCGGTGTAGGGCTCGAAGCCCAGGAAGCTGGTGCCGTCGAAGTGGTGGCGCAGGCTGGCGTAGTAATCGATGACCTCGGATTCCCGGTCGGTGTACTTGTGGTCAACGTCGTCGTTTTTTTCGTACCAGGCTTGAACCGACCATTTCGGGCTGAAGCGCCAGCCGATCTGGCCGCCAGGGAATGCGGAGTCATCCAGGCCGTCGACGTCGCCGGTCACCTGATTGTCGTAGAAGAAATACTCGCTGACGTGGCCGCCGATGTAACCGTAGCGGTCGGGGACGTTTTCCCCCGCCTGGGCGGACACCGCGATGAACAACGGCGAAAGCACGGCGGCGGTCATTATGGACTTCTTCATGGCAAGCTCCTTTGCAAAAACCGAATGCGGAATAGCCCTATATTAAAAGGGAAAACAGGAGCAATTGGGTTGAAGAAACGTAAACAACGGGAAAATGTTGGTTTGTCTTTTTTTTATAAAATTATTTTTTTTTGTAAAAAAAGAAGGGCTTTTTATAAAAGCCGAAGGAGTGGCGGCCCCATCGGCGGCCATTTCGCGACTGAAGTCGCTCCTACAAGACGCGGTAGGAGCGACTTCAGTCGCGATAACGGCTGGCCGCTTCAGTCGAGCTTGCCGGCCAGGCCGGAAGCGCGCCAGGTGCGCCGGCGCACGGCCTGGTCGAGCACCGTGGGCGGGCCGTATTCCACCAGGGTGAAAGCACGCCGGGCACGGGTGGCGGCGGTGTAGATGAGCTCCCGGGTGAGCAGCGGGTGGGGCCGGTCCGGCAGCGCCAGCAGCACATGGTCGAACTCAGAGCCCTGGGATTTGTGCACCGTCATGGCGTAGACCGTGTCCACCGCGTCCAGACGGCTGGGCAGCACCCAGCGTACCCGACCGTCCGGCAGTTGGAAGGCTACCCGCAGACCGTCCGGGTGGGGCAGGGTCAGACCCACGTCGCCGTTCATCAGGCCCAGTTGATAGTCGTTGCGGGTCATCATCACCGGTCGGCCCGGGTACCAGTCGTGGTCGCCGGCCAGGCCGTCGCGGCGCAGATGGTCGGTGATCAGCCGGTTGAGCCGGTCGACGCCGAACGGGCCGCCGCGCAGGCCGCTGAGCAGTTGCTGGCCGGTGAGCCGTGCGAGCAGATCCCGGGCCCGCTGGTCGGCCGCTTCCGGGTCGGCGACCGGGTCGGCGGCGTCGGTCACCAGCGCCCTCAGGCCTTCGCCGTGGGCACCGCCATGCAGCAGAAGGGTGGCGAGTTCGCCGGGATCGTCGCCATGGCGGCGCTCCAGGGTGGCGTGGCCGTGGTCGAACACCCGCTTTACCGCCGGCGCGTCGCCGGCGTTGATGGCGGTGGCCAGATCGCCGATGCCGGCGGCGTCCTGGAAGCGCCAGTTGCGGCGCAGCATGGCGGTCTGCTGGGCCAGGGCGCCGCCGTCGCCGGCCCAGGGCGACAGGTCGGCGCCGCTGGTGGCGCGGGCGTATTCCAGCGTCTCGGGGCGGTAGCGGCCCTGTTCGGCGTGGCGGCACAGATCCCCCATCACGGCGCCGGCCTCGACGCTGGCGAGCTGATCCTTGTCGCCGAGCAGGATCAACTTGCAGGCCGGTGGCAGGGCGTCCAGCAAGCTGGCCATCATGTCCATGTCGATCATGCTGGCCTCATCCACCACCACCAGGTCGGCATGCACCGGGTTGTGGCGGTGATGGCGGAAGTGGCGACTGTCCGGACGGGTGCCGAGCAGGCGGTGCAGGGTACTGACTTCGGTGGGGATGGCGTCGCGCACCGCCGGGTCCACGTCCAGGGCAAGTACCTGGCGCCCGATGGATTCGGTGAGCCGGGCGGCGGCCTTGCCGGTGGGGGCCGCCAGCCGGATGCGCAGGCGCTTGCCCTGATCCATGGCGAGCCCCTGGAGCAGGCCCAGCAGGCGTACCACGGTGGTGGTCTTGCCGGTGCCGGGGCCGCCGGTGATCAGGGTCAGGCCGGCGCGGGCCGCCAGAGCGCAGGCCACTTGTTGCCAGTCCGGTTCGCCATCGGCGGGCGGCTCCGGGAACAGCGCGCGCACTCGCGGTGCCAACAGGTCTGGCGGCGGCGCGTTGTCGTCCAGGCGCGCGCGGATGCGCTCCGCCACGGCGTTTTCCTGGGCCCAGTGGCGGCGCAGGTAGAGGCGGCGACCGTCGAACATCAGCGGCGCGCAGGCACGCTCCGTGTCCTGTTCGGCGCCGCTGACCAGCGGGCTGGCGTCGAGCGGGAGGGCCCAGTCGGTTACCGCGTCGGGGAGCAGCCCGGCCAGTTCCGGGGGGCGGCCCTGGGGCCACAGCCGCGCTTCCAGTTCCGGTTCATGCAGGTCCAGGCACAGATGGCCGGCGGCCAGCTGGCCGCTGGTGAGCGCCGCCAGCAGCAGGGCCGCCGGTTCCGCCTCCGGTGCCTGGCGGTGCAGGAATTCCGCCACCGCCAGGTCCAGGTCGCGCAGCAGGCCCTGGTCACGGAGCGCCGCCAGGGCGTCGCGCCAGGCGGGCGCGGTAAACAGATCAGCCTGCATCATGGCCTCCGGGTACGAACAGTTCGTCCAGGGCGGTGATCAGCCCGGTGGCCGGGCGCTCGAACACGGCACCGGCGTCCGGGCCGTGGAGACCGCGCAGGAACACATAGACGGCGCCGCCCAGGTGCCGGTCCGGATGGTAGTGGTCGCCGAGCCGGCCACGCAATAAACGGTGCAGGGCCAGCAGGTAGAGGGCGTACTGCACCTCGTAGCGGCTCTCCAGGATCGCCGTGGTCATGGTGGCGCGGGTATAGGCGCGTTCGTCCGGGCCCAGCCAGTTGGATTTGTAATCCAGCACGTAATAGCGGCCATCGTGCTCGAACACCAGGTCGATGAACCCCTTGAGCATGCCATTCAGGGTGTCCGCTTCCAGGCGCGGGCGCGGCACACCCGGGGCGATGTGCTCGCGGATCAGCCGGTCCAGGGCTTCCACCGAGACCCGGCGGGCCGGGAACAGGAACTCCATTTCCGGCACCGCCGTGGGCAGATCCGCGAGCGCCGCCCGGTCACCGCCCAGCTCGAAGGGCGTGCGCAATGCCGCCCGCCACCAGTCCTGGAGCATGTTCTGGTGATCCTGCCAATGGCGCGCCGCCAGACTTTCCTCCACGCGCCGGTCCAGTTCCTCCGGCGCCGCCAGGGTGGCGGCGAAGCCGTCGCGGCCGGCCTGTTCCAGCAGGTCGTGGAGCAGCAGGCCGGGCAGCGGCCCGCGCGGGAAGGCATGGATGCCCCGGGGCTCGATGTCGTCCGCCGCCGGCGCCGCCTCGCCATCGTGTTCCGCCAGCCGGTCGCCGCGCGGGTCCGAGGGTGCCAGGGTGTCGTCCTCCACCTGTTTGAGGGCGCTGTAACTGGCGATCCACCAGGTCTCCGCACGCCGGCCAGGGAAGCGGGCGGCGCCGCGCCAGGGCCGTTCCTGGTCGGCGGGGCGGTGCACGGTGTCGTTGTCCCGCGGCGGGGCGGTGACGCGCACGGCCTCGTCGGCCAGCGGCGCCAGGGCGGCGCTCAGGCCATTGTTGGCGACGCCGTCCGGGCCGAACAGCAGCCGGCCGATGGCGCTGCCTTCCAGTTGGTTGCGCTTGCCGTTGCCGCGCGCGTAGGGCGACAGCCCCAGCCAGCAGGCGTGGCGCGCCCGGGTCAGGGCCACGTAGAGCAGCCGCATGTCCTCGGCCAGGCGTTCCCGGTCCGCCAGGGCGCCGGCGGCCTCGTCCGGCTCCAGGTTGACCACCAGCTTGCCGTCCTGGTGATAGCGCAGCGGCGGCTTGCTGGTTTCCGCCGGGCGGAAGCCGCAGATGAAGGGCAGGAACACCAGCGGGTACTCCAGGCCCTTGGATTTATGAATGGTGATCACCCGCACCCGGTCGTCGTCGCTTTCCAGGCGCAGGATGCTGTCGTCGCCGCCGCGACCACCGTCTTCCACCGCCTCGCGCAGGTGGCGGATCAGCGCCTGCTCGCCGTCCAGCTGGCTGGCGGCCTGCTGCAGCAGTTCCGCCAGATGGAGCAGGTTGGTGAGCGACCGCTCGCCGTCCAGGGTCCGGCTGAGCCGCTCCGGCACCTGAAAATCCAGCAGCAAGCCGCGCAGCATGGGCAGCACGCCCTGGCGTTGCCACTGGTGCTTGTAGCCGTGGAAACGATCGACCATGGCTTCCCAGGCCCGTTCGTCCCGGTTGAGATGATCCAGAACCGGGTAAGGCTGGTCCAGGGTGGCGCAGGCCAGGGCGCCACGCACCCGGGCGTCCGCCTCCGGCGCCGCGCAGGCACTCAGCAGGCGCAGCAGGTCGGTGGCCTCCGGGGTGGCGAACACCGAGTCCTGATCGGACATATAGACGCTGCGCACCCGGCGCGCGGCCAAAGCCTGGCGGATCGCCGCCGCCTCGTTGCGGTCGCGCACCAGCACGGCGATGTCCCGGGAGCGCAGCGCGGTGAGTTCGCGATCGCCCCGGCGGAAGCCGGTGCGGCCGGCCTCGGCGCCGTTGAGCAGCCGCGCGATTTCGCCGGCGGCGCGTTGCGCCTGGCGGTGCCGGTAGGCGCCGCTGCTGACCGCCTTGTCGTCGTCTTCCACCCACAGGGTGAGGCCGGCCCGGGGCTCGCCATCGATTTCCAGATGCTCCTCGCGGCCCTTGGCGGTGACCGGCTGGAACGGAATCCGGCCGTCCATCAGGAACACATCCCCGGACAGCCGCTCGCCGTGTTCGAACAGGTTGTTCACCGCCGTGACCATGGCCTTGGTGGAGCGGTAGTTGCGATCCAGTGTGTGCTGGCTCTCGGTGTCGGCCCGGGCCGCCAGATAGGTGTGCACGTCGGCGCCCCGGAACGCGTAGATGGCCTGTTTGGGATCACCGATCATGAACCAGCCGATGTCCGCCTGGCCGGCGTACAGGGTCGAGAAGATGCCGTACTGCACCGGGTCGGTGTCCTGGAATTCGTCGATCAGGGCCACCGGAAACTGGGCGCGGATCACCCGCGCCAGGCGTGGGCCGTTGGCCGGGTCCGCCAGAGCGTCGCGCAGCCGGGTGAGCATGTCATCGAAGCCCATGGTGGCGGTCTGGCGGCGCATGGTCGCCACCCGGTCCTCGATCCAGGCGGCGGCGTGCTCCAGCAGCGCGGCCCGGGGCAGGGCATTGTCCTGGCGGCTTTCCAGCACCCGCTGCAGGGCCTCGAAGCAGGCCAGCTCCGGCACCTGGTCCTGGCCGGCCTTGGTCACTTTCAGGCCGTCCAGGGAAAAGCGCTCCAGGGCCTTGAGATCGTCCCGGTGGGTGCCGGGGAAACCCTCCGCGTAACGGGCCAGGGCGTCGAGCATGGCGGGTACGGAGCCGGCCCGGTAGCTGTTGCCGTTGAGCCACTTGTTGTCCAGGGCTTCGCCGACCCAGGCGCGCAGAGCCGGCAACTCGGCGGCCAGGGTGGCGCGGGCCTGGTCCTCAAGCCGGCGCTGCGGCGCCACCGTGTCCAGCCAGTGGCGTACCGTGTCCGGCAGGCCGGCTTCGCCACGGGCATGCCCGAACAGGGGCCGGGCGGCGGCCAGCAGCGCCTCCGGGCCGTCCAGGCCGGCGCCGCGCAGCGCCGGCGCCGCGGCTGCCGGGAAGCGGGCGATCACCGTGCGCCAGTAATCGCAGGCGGCGCGGAACTGCTCCTCGCTGGCATCCTCGTTGAGTTCCAGATTGAACAGGCTGCCGGAATCGAAGGCATGCTGTTTGAGCATGCGGTTGCAGAAGCCGTGGATGGTGTAAATGGCGGCTTCGTCCATCCATTGGGCGGCGGCGTCCAGGCGCCGGGCGGCGGCGGCGCGCTGCTCCGGGTCCGGGTAGTCGGCCAACAGCTCGTCGAGGATCGGGTCGGTGGCGACCGGGTCGTCGGCGAAGGCGCGGGCGGCCTCGGCGAGCCGGTCGCGGATGCGTTCGCGCAGCTCCTCCGTGGCCGCCTCGGTAAAGGTCACCACCAGGATTTCCGGTGGCAACAGCGGGCGCGGGAACGCCGCCTCGCCGCCGTGGCCGAGTACCAGCCGCAGATACAGGGCGGCCAGGGTGAAGGTCTTGCCGGTGCC
Organism: Alloalcanivorax marinus; assembly: GCF_016785095.1. Classification (GTDB taxonomy): domain Bacteria; phylum Pseudomonadota; class Gammaproteobacteria; order Pseudomonadales; family Alcanivoracaceae; genus Alloalcanivorax; species Alloalcanivorax marinus_A. Next base: position 82,053 of record NZ_JAEKJB010000006.1, read on the forward strand.
GGCGCTGGCCTCGATCAGGCGGGTGCCGTGCAGCGGGAAGGTCAGCGGCAGGGGGCGTTCGCTCATTGGTCCTCCCCGGGCCGGCGCCATTGCACCTGGTCGAACAGGGGCCGGTAGAGCCGTTCCGCCCAGGCCGCCAGGGCCGGGCCGCCGTCTTCCTCGGCGGCCAGCAGGCTGTCGAAATCCGGCCAGGCCCGGCGCAGGGCGGCGTCCCGGTCCGCTTCGCCCACATGGCTGAAGCCGGACTCGAAGGCGGCGCGGGCGTCCAGTTCCTCGCGTTCCTTTTCCAGGCCGCCCAGCCAGGCGAAGGCGGTGTCGCAGGCCACTGGCAGGGGCCGGCACAAGCCTTCGGTCCAGCCCCGCGCCAGCGTCGCCAGATGGTCCCGGGCCGCATCCGCGCCCAGCGGTGGCAGCACCGCGCCGCCGTCCTGGGCCACCAGTTCGGTGGTCAGCGCCAGGCCCTCGGCGCAGGCCAGCAGGTGCACCGCCCAGGGCGTGCACAGCTTGCGCCAGCGGCCCTGCAGGCCGCCGGTGATCAGCAGCAGCCGGCGCGGGCCCTGGTCGCCGTCCAGCAGATCGGTGAGCCAGTCTTCCACGGTCAGGGTGCCCAGGGTCAGGCTCACTTCCCGCTGCGGCAGGGAGCCCCGGGTTTGTGCCAGGCTCTGGAAATAGGCGCGCAGGGGCCGGTTCAGCGGCAGGCTGAGGGACTCCCGGCTGGCCTCGGTGAACGGCGCCAGGGGCAGGGCGCCGCCGCCGGCCAGATGGTCCAGGGCGTCGGCCAGCGCTGCCTCGAAGCCGTCACCGCCGGCACGGCGCGCCGCTTCCAGCAGGCGGTCCTGGAGCTGCCAGCGGTCCAGGCCGTCCAGGGTGAACGGCTCGGTGTCTTCCAGGGTCTGGTGGTCCTGTTCCAGGCCCGCCTTGAGCCGCTCGCGGAAGAAATGCGCCACCGGCTGCTTGAGGAAGCGGCCCAGAGCCTCGGCGGCCAGCGGCTCGCTGTCGGCGGGGGGCGGCAGCGAGCCGGCGTCGGCGGCGTCCGGCGCCGGTCGGTGCAGGGGTTCCCATTCGCCGGCGTAGGTGGGCGGCGGCGCCGGCTCGCCGTCGGCGGGCCCGTGAAAATAGCGGGCGCTGAACGGCTGCAACGGGTGTTCCTCGGTAAGCCGTGCGCTGAGCGGCGTGCCATCCGCGCTGGCCCAGCGCTGGTCCAGGTGGTCGCGCAATTGCGCCACCAGCACCGAGGGCGGGCGCTCGCTATTGTCGCGGGCGTGGCGACCGCTCCAGCTTATGTAGAGGCTGTCGCGGGCGCTCAGCAGGGCTTCCAGGAACAGGTAGCGGTCGTCTTCCCGGCGCGAACGATCGCCGGGGCGGTACAGGCTGCGCCGCCGGCCATCGTCGCCGGGTGGGCCCCAGTGGCGCATCAGGTCGAAATCCATGGGCTGTTGCTGACGCGGGTAGTCGCCGTCCTTCATGCCCAGCAGGCAGACATGGCGGAATGGAATGGCGCGCATCGGCATCAGGGTGCAGAAATTGATGCGCCCGGCCATGAAGCGTTGCGCCAGGCTTTCCGCGTTGAGCGCGTCGAGCAGTGGCCGGCGCGCCACCGTGATCGGCAGCGGGGTATGGAAATCCGCCTGCTCGCAGGCCGCCAGCCAGTCGTTGAGGGCATCGCGCAGGCCGGCGTCCAGGGCCTGATCGTCGGTCTCTTCCGGCTCGAACAGATCGTCCAGCAGGGCGCCGAAGCGCTGTCGCCAGGCGGGTGGCGGCGCCGGTTCACGGAACGCCCGCCAATGGTGGTCCAGGGTGTCCAGCAGCCGCGCCAGGCGACCGGCCAGCTCGGCGCCCAGGCCGGCCACTTCGTCCAGAGGTTCGATGCCGCGCCACGCCGGGCCATCGCCGATCAGGTAACCGGCCAGCATGCGGCGCAGACCGAATGCCCAACTGTTTTGCTCGAAGCCGGGCAGGTCCAGGCTGGCGCGTTGACGCTCGTGCAGGCCCCAGCGAATGTTGGCCTGCTCGATCCAGCGGCTCAGTTGCGGCAGGGCGCTTTCCGGGATGCCGAAGCGTTGGCGCAGGGCGGGCACGTCCAGCAGGTCGAGGATGTCGGCGGCGGTGAAGCGCCATTGCGGCAGATGCAGCAGTGCTTCCACCGCGTTGGCCAGGGGCGAGGCGGCGCCGGCGCTGCGGTCGCTGAGCGTGTACGGCAGGTGGCGCGGGTCATCCCGTTCCAGGCGGCCGAACACGGCGTCGATGTGCGGCGCGTAGGTTTCGATGTCCGGCACCATCACGATCACGTCCCGGGGGCGCAGCTCCGGGTCGGCGGCGAAGCGCGCCAGCAGGGCGTCCTGAAGGATCTCCACTTCCCGCTGCGGGCCGTGGGCGATGCTGAATCGCAGGGAGCCGTCGGCGTGCGCCGGTGGGCGCTCCGCCGGCGGCGGGTTGGGCGCCAGCTCCAGCACGTCCTGCTGGAGTTGTCGCAGCAGGGTGAGCGGGCCGTCCTGGTCCAGGAACAGGTCGATCTGGTTCTGGAACGCGGCCTGGTAGTGGTCCGGGTCGTCGTGGCCGTACAGCAGGCCGATGAAATCGCGGCCCTGTTTGCCCCAGGCGGCCAGCAGCGGGTGTACCGGGTTGTCCGGCGGCACGCTCAGGTGGCGCCGCCGGGTGTCCAACTGGGCGCGCAGCAGGTGGCGGTCCTCGACGATGTCCGCCCAATAATGTTTGCAGGGATTCTGCACCAGCATCAGCACCTGGGCGTGGCGGCTGATCGCCGCCAGCGCGTCCAGGGCCTGCTGGGGCAGGGCGCTGATGCCGAACACCAGCACCCGGGGTGGCAGCCCCGGCGGCGGCGTATCGGTGTCCAGGCGCTTGATGAAGGCGTCGTGGATGGCGGCCCGGCTCAGGTGTCGCTGGCCCTCGGGCAAATCGGCGAGCAGCGCCCGCCACAGGGCCGGCTGCCAGTGCTGGCCCGGTGGCAAGTCGTCGGCGTCGCGGCGGTCCGGTGCCCGGCGCAGGCGATCGTCGCCGGCCTCCCAATCCGCCAGCCAGTCCGCCCGGTACACCTGGTAGGCGTCGAACAGATCGGCCAGCCGTTCCGCCAGCTGGTGGCGCTTGCGACCGTCGCCGTCGTCGTCGAGGAAATGACGCAAGGGCTCGAAGGCATCTTCATGGAGCAGGGTGGGCAGCAGCCGGTACAGACGCCACAGCAGGCGCGACTTGTCGAACGGCGAGGTGCGTGGCACCTGGTCCTCGCCGAGCACCGTGCGGTAGGCGCTCCACAGAAAGCGGGCCGGCATTTGGAAGCTGAAACCGGCGGCGATGCCCAGGGCCTCCGGCTCGGCCAGGTTGAGCTTGAGCCACTGGGCCATGCCGTTGGACTGCACCAGCACGGTCTCTTCCGCCAGCGGCGGCAGCGGATGGCGCTTGAGCCAGTCGGCGACCACGCCGGTGAGTGCTTCCAGACGGTTGCTGTGCAGCACCATCAGCCCGTTTTGCATGATATTCCCTGGGACGGCTTTTCAAGGGAGTAAGCCTAAGGGAGACGGCGGGGCGGAGGAAGGTCCGGCGCCGGCGCCCGGCGATTATTTCAGCGGGACGGAGCCGGCGCGGCCTACATTACGCTCATCCATCAGGGCGGACGTCCCGGCTCCGGCGCTGGCGCGGGGCTCGTTTGTTCACGCTCGTCGGCGTGGCCCGGCTGAATGCCGAAGGTGGGGTAGAGCGACGCCACCAGCAACAGCGCCATGGCCCGGTTGAACACCGCCAGGCGGTGCCCCTGGTGCAGCCGGCTTTTCAACGCCGCGCCGAACAGGTTCCAGGCGCTGATCAGTGGCAGGCCGATGATCAGGAAGGCGCCGGCCACCAGCGTTACGCTGGCGGTGAAGTGGGCCGGCTGGGTGAAAGTGGCCATGCCGGTAAGGATCATCATCCAGGCCTTGGGATTGACCCACTGGAACAGCGCCGCCTGGGCGAAAGTCAGCGGTCGCGCATCCCGATGGTCCTGCTTCAGGTGGCGGGTACGCGCCAGTCGCCAGGCCAGATAGAGCAGATACAGGGCGCCGCCGATACGCAGCGCGGTCACCGCCTCTGGAAAGCGGCTCAGCAACGAGCCAAGGCCCAGGGCCACGCACAACAGCATTACCTGACAGCCGAAGGCGATGCCGAGAATGTGCGGCAGCGAGCGCCGGAAACCGGCGTTGGCGCCGCTCGCCATCAGCATCAGATTGTTGGGGCCCGGGGTGCCGGTCATCACGGCGACGAAGCCGATCAAAGCGACGAACTGTTCGGCGGGCATGGGCGTCTCCGTAAGTCTGTTGATTGGCACAGCCTAGGTGGACAGCGGGGGTTAATACAGATATAAAAATACGAAATTGAACCGGTACAGTTTGTCATTGTGGAAAACTGTACCGCTGCTTTGGGCGGCAACTGTATGCACCGCCATGGAGAGGGCATGACCTACGCGGACAAACGCTATGAACAACTGGCGGATCAGTTGCAAACGCTGATCGGTGATCAGGTCTATCCGGTGGGCAGCCGTCTGCCCGGGGTGCGTAAGCTCAGTGAGCAGCACGGCGTCAGCGTGGCCACGGCGGTGAGCGCCTGCCGGGAGCTGGAGCAGCGTGGCGTGCTGGAAGCGCGGCCACGCTCAGGGTTTTTCGTGTGCCCGCCGCCGGCACGGCGGGCGACGCCCAGCCTGCCCAGCGCGGGGCGGCGTCCGCGCCCGGTAACCGGTCAGGAGCGAGTGCTGCGCATGGTGCAGGCGGTCAACGACCCGGCCGTGGTGAACCTGGGGGCGGCGGTGGCCGACCCGGACTTCCTGCCGGTGGCGCGGATGGAGCGGGCTTTCCGCACCGTGCTGCGCGAACAGCGCCGCCGCTGCGTGGGCTACGCGTTCCCGCCCGGGGCCCCGGAGCTGCGCGCCGGCCTGGCCCGGCGGTTGGCGGCGCTGCGCTGCCCGGTATCCCCGGACCAGGTGCTGATCACCAACAGCTGCCAGGAATCCGTGGCCATCGCCCTGCGCATGCTGACCCGTCCCGGCGACACCGTGGCGATTGAATCGCCTACCTATTACGGCCTGCTGCAGGTGATCGAGTCCCTGGGGCTGAAAGCCCTGGAAATCCCCACCGACCCGATTCGTGGGCTGTCCCTGGAAGCGCTTACCCTGGCCCTGGAGCGCTGGCCGGTGGCGGCCTGCGTGGTGGTGCCCAACTTCTCCAACCCGCTGGGCAGCCGCATGCCGGACGACCGCAAACAGGCCCTGCTGAGACTGCTGGGGGAGCATGACGTGCCTCTGGTGGAGGACGATATCTACGGCGATCTGCCGCTCAACGGTCCGCGCCCGCTGCCGATCAAGGCCTGGGACCGGGACGGCCGGGTGTTCTACTGCGCGTCCTGCTCGAAGACGCTGTCGGCGGGTATGCGGGTGGGCTGGCTGGTGCCCGGCCACGATTTCGAACGGGCCCAGTACCTGCAATTCATCAACACCGTGTCGGTGGCCACGCCGTCGCAATTGGCGCTGGCCCACTTTCTGGACCACGGTCATTACGACCGTTATTTGCGGCGGGTGCGGGATCAGCATGTCCGGGCGGTGGCGCGCATGACGGACCGGGTCACCGAGCTGTTCCCGGCGGAAACCAGGGTCAGCCGGCCCGCCGGCGGCTTCGTGCTGTGGCTGGAATTGCCCGGCGCGGTGAACACCACGGAACTGGCGGAACGGGCCCTGGACGCCGGCGTCAGTTTCGCGCCGGGGCCGTTGTTCTCCGCTTCCGGCAAGTTCGATCACTGCCTGCGACTGAACTGCGCGGTGCGCTGGGACAACCGGGTGGAGCGGGCCCTGGCGCGGCTGGCGGCGCTGCTGTAGCGCCTGCTCCCGCCCGCGCCGGGAAGGAGCGCTGTAGGAGCGACTTTAGTCGCGATCAGAGGTTGGGATTACAACCGAACCCTTGATCGCGGCTGAAGCCGCTCCTACAAGGTGTGCGATGTGAGCGCGGCGGGTGACGGGGCCCGCTCAGCCTTCCATCTCGGCCAATTCGTCGTCGAAGAAAAACCGCTCCTCGCCGAACGCCGGTTCCAGATGGTTGAGCCAGGTGGCATCCGGGTTGTACTTGGCGAAGAACGGACGCTGCACCCAGTCCGCGTTGCGGCCCTGGATCAGGCGCAGCACGAACACCTTCTCGCCATGGATCTCGGTGACGCCCTGGATCTCCACCTTGCCCGGGTGGCTGGACATGCTCGGGCCGCGGGCGGTGCGGGCCAGGCCGGATACCCGCTGCATGGCATCACGATAGATTTCCCAGGCGCGGGCCAGGGGCACCTCGAAGTAATGCCGCGCGCCGGTGTCGCGCTCCACGAACATGTAATAGGGCACGATGCCCAGCTCCACCTGGGTTTGCCACAGGCGCGCCCAATCGTCGGCATTGTCGTTGATGTGCGCCAGCAGCGGACCCTGGGCACGGATCTGGGCACCGGTCTCGCGCACCCGGCGGATCGCTTCCCGGGCGATGGCCGGTTCCATTTCCCGCCAGTGGTTGTAATGGGCCATCAGCGCCAGATGCTTGCCGGCGGCGCGCACTTCACGGAACAGGTCCAGCAGGTCGTCGGCGTCCTTGTCGGAGACGAAGCGGTGGGGCCAGAAGGTGAGCGCCTTGGAACCGATGCGGATGGTGCGCACCTGCTCCAGTTCCAGCAGCGGCTCGATGTGGGCGCGCAGGTTCTTGGTCTTCATCACCAGCGGGTCGCCGCCGGTGATCAGGATATCGGTGATCTCGGGATGGGCCTGCACATAGCGCTTAAGCTGGCCGGCTTCCTTGGCGGCGATCTTGAGATCGTTGTCGCCGATGAACTGGGCCCAGCGGAAGCAGAAAGTGCAGTAGCTGTGGCACACCTGCCCCTGGCTGGGGAAGAACAGCACCGTCTCGTTGTACTTGTGCTGGATGCCGTCGATTTTTTCGCCGTCCACCTCGGGAATGTTGTGCTCGATCTGGCCGGCGGGGTGCGGGTTGAGCGCTTCCCGGACTTCCGACACGGCGGCGTCGATCTCGCTCTTGTCGCCGCCGCGCATGGCTTCGGCCACCTTTTCGAAGTGCTCCGGCGCGAGCATGTCCTTTTGCGGGAAGGTGAGCTGGTAGATGGGGTCGTCGGGCACCTTGTCCCAGTTGATCAGCTCCTCGATGACGTATTCATTGACCCGGAACGGTAGCACATTGGCCACCACGCGCATGGCGAAACGGGTCTCCTCGTCGAGCCGCGCCAACGGTTCGATCTTGTCCAGTTGGCGGGCGGTGAACACTTTGAAACGGCGCGGTTCCTGATGGGCCGGCTCCTGGTGCTCGCGCAGAGGGATGACCGTGTTGGCTTCTGACATGGTTTTCGCTCCTCATCATGCCGGCGTGCGAGGGGCGCGCGCCGGTGGACTGGCCGCTTAAGGAGGGTGCAAGGCTCCTTCACCAGTGTGATCGAATTATTTCTACTGACAGCCGGTGACACCGGCGCGATTCGGGCTCTATCCAAGAGCCGGGGGAACCCGGGGGTTCCGTGTGTCTCCGGTGGTGCTTGAACCGGAGCAGGGCGCGTGCGGGACGCGGAGGGTCGAGGTGCCGCCCGGCGGCTCCTCAAGGCGCGCTATTCTACGGTCTGGCCCGGCAAAGCGCAAAAGCGCCCCCGGCGCGCCGCGCAGCCGGGTCCGGCGCGGCCATCCGTGTTATGTTTGCCCGGTTTCCAGGAGATCGAAATGCAGGACATGGTCGCCGGGATCGCCGCGCCCGTGGAACGCGGCCTGGCCTGGCTGAACACCTTTTGGCCGGCGATCGCCGCCACCGTCGGCGTGGTGCTGGCGGTGTGGGTGACGCTGCATGTCGCCCAGCACAAGCGCGACGCCCGCGCCGCCGCCGCCTGGACCGGCCTGGTCTGGCTGGTACCGGTGCTGGGCGCGTTGCTCTACCTCATGCTGGGGGTCAACCGCATCCAGCGGCGCGCCCGCCAGCTTACCGGCGGCGGCATCGATGCCGCCCTGCGCGCCGGGGCGGAGCAGGGCACGCCGCTGCAGACCGATCGCTTGCAGGTGCTGGCGCGCCTGGTGGGCCGTCTCACCCGGCTGCCGCTCACCGGCGGCAACCGGGTGGAGTTGATGGAGGCGCCGGCGGCCCTGGCGGCCATGATCGAGGCGGTGGAGCAGGCCCGTGAAAGCGTTTTCCTGGCTACCTACATCTTCGGTAACGATGCCGCCGGCCGCCCCCTGGCGGACGCCCTGGTGCGCGCCCATCGTCGCGGCGTCCAGGTGCGGGTGCTGGTGGACGGTGTCGGTGCCCTCTATTCACTGCCGCCGATCACCGGTTACCTGCGCCGACGGGGCGTGCCGGTGCAACGCTTCCTGCACTCCGTGGCGCCCTGGCGCATGCCCTATATGAACCTGCGCAACCACCGCAAGCTGATGGTGGTGGACCGGGCCCTGGGCTTTACCGGCGGCGCCAACATCCGCGCCGGTTACATCCAGATCCCGGCGCGTATCCAGGACCTGCACGCCCGCCTGGAAGGGCCGGCGGTGGCTCATTTGCTGCACAGTTTCGTGGCCGACTGGGTGTTCACTTGTGGCGAGGTGCTGGACGACAACTATGTCGGCGAGCTGGACGCCGGCACCGTCCAGGCACGGGGCATCAACGCCGGGCCGGATGCGGATTTCGACAAGCGCCGCCTGACCCTGATGGCGGCGATCGGCGCCGCCCAGCGGGAGATCCGCATCGTCACTCCCTATTTCGTGCCCGACCAGACCCTGCTGGCGACCCTGCAGCTGGCGATCCTGCGCGGCGTGCGGCTGGTGATCCTGGTACCGGAAAAGAACAATCTGCGGCTGGTGCAGTGGGCCAGCCTGCACGTGATCAAATGGCTGGCCAAGGAAGGCGCCGAGGTCTATTTCTCGGCGCCGCCGTTCGACCACACCAAGCTGCTCACCGTGGACGGCCACTGGGTGCAGTTCGGCTCCGGTAACTGGGATGCCCGCAGCCTGCGCCTTAATTTCGAGTTCGACCTGGAATGCTATGATGACCCGCTCGCGGACACCGCCAACGCCCTTATCGACCAGCGCCTGGCGTGCGCCCGACCGATGGGCGACGCGGACTTCCGCGCCATGGCCCGCTGGCGCCACATCCGCAACGCCCTGGCCCATTTGCTCGAACCCTATCTCTGACCGTCGCTGAAACCCGATAAGGAGCCCCGATGCGCCTGCCTCGCGCCCCGGAACTGCCCGATACCCTGGTGACCCTGTCTCGCCTGCAATTCGTCCACGGCTTCGTGGTGGTGGCCATGGCCTCCGCCATCTGGCTGCCGGACCCGGTCACCGCCCGGCCCTGGGTGCCGATCGTGCACCTGCTGGTGGCGCTCTACGTGTTGCTTCAGGTGGGGCTTTACTTTGGCGCCGAACTGGCGCGCGAAGGGAGCAGCCTGGCGCCGCTGGCCTCGCTGCTGCTGGTGATGGCCTGCGCCACGCCGTTTCTGCCGTCCTGGCTGGGGGCACCGCTGATGGCGGTGGCGGTAATGCTGCTGTTTGGCGTGGAGAAGGTGGCGGCGGTGCGCGATTACTGGCCGGAAGCCTGGCTGCGTGGCCGCAAGCAGCACATGCAGTTTCTCATGGTGTCCCTGGCCAGCGTGCTGTTCTGGCTGATCAGCCGCGACAATCAGGCCCTGCTCAAGGCCGCCGGCGGCTGACCGACGGCCCGACCGCGTCGCGCGACCGGGCCGCCGCCCTTTCGCCGGGTTCCGGTAGGAGCGGCTTCAGCCGCGAAAACCCGGCGGGCCGCTATTTCTTAACCGGTGAACCCGGGCCCAACAGCGCCCAGATAATCAGGCCCAGCAGCGGTAGCACCACCACCAACAGCACCCACAGCACCTTCTCGCCGGTGCTGGCGCCGGACTGGATGATTTTGATGATCGCCAGAATATCCAGCACCAGAATGACCAAACCGATCAGCTTACTCATGATTCCCTCTCCCTAGGTATTGTCGTTAAGGTCTTTCCGACGCTAGCCCGGCTTGTCGCTCCGGTAAAGCCGGTGGAGGTAAAAGCCGGTAAAGCCCGGCACTGGCATCCCCGGCCCGGATCACTACAATAGGCCCCCGTACCGCCGCCGGGCATCGCGGCTGAAGCCGCTCCTACAGGGGCCAGGGCTTCGTCGCAGGAACGGCTTCAGCCGCGAGGCCGGAGCCCGGAGGGCGAGTGGCGCCATAAAAAGCGCGCTCGCTCCATTCCGAGCACTCGGACAGGTGAATGCACGACAACGTTTTTAGAAAGCCCCGGTAGCTCAGTTGGGTGAACGCGGGGCCTTCCGGCGCATAGCGCCGGCCGCGTTCACGCCTCGCGGATACCGCCGCGAGGCCGGAGCCCGGAGGGCGAGCGGCGCCATAAAAAGCGCGCTCGCTCCATTCCGAGCACTCGGACAGGTGAATGCAGGACAACGTTTTAGAAAGCCCCGGTAGCTCAGTTGGATAGAGCGAGCGCCTCCTAAGCGCTAGGTCGCAGGTTCGACTCCTGCTCGGGGCGCCACTTCCTTTCGGGTGATGCCCGCCTTTCTTGTAATGAGACTGATTCGCGTTTAATGTGTGGCTCGTCACACCGTGCCGCCTGGCAGGGTCCGTCCAAGAGCCGCCGTGAATCATGTCCGCCTCCGACCCCGAAGCCTCCCGTTTCACCACCCTGTACCGTGATCATCACGGCTGGTTGTACCACTGGCTGCGCCGCCGGCTGGGATGCACCGAGCAGGCCGCGGATCTGGCCCAGGACACCTTCGTGCGGGTGCTGGCACGGGGCGAGCCGGTCACCGGCACGGCACCGCGCGCTTTTCTGGGCACCATCGCGCGGGGGCTGGTGATCGATTTCTGGCGTCGAAGCGCCCTGGAAAAAGCCTACCTGGAAGCCCTGGCGCAACTGCCACCACGAACCTGTCCCTCCGCCGAGGCCCGTCACGAGGCGTTGCAGATGCTGGAGCGCACCGCCGCCATGCTGGATGGTCTCAAGCCCCGTGTGCGCCAGGCGTTCCTGCTCCATCAACTGGGCGGACGGACCCACCGCCAGGTGGCCGAGGCACTGGGCGTGTCCACCCGCAGCGCGGAGCGGTACGTAGCAGAAGCGCTGATGCACTGCTACCGGCTGCGTTACCAACTGGAGGAGGGGTGATGGCGCTGGATCGGCACACGCCGTTGCCGGAATCCGTGGTGCGGGCGGCGATCCAATGGCAACTGCGCCTTGATGAAGCGGAGGACCCGGCATCGCTGCGCGAGCGCCTTCGCGAGTGGTGCACGGATCATCCTTCCCATGCTTTGGCCTGGGCGCGGCTGTGCGAGCTGCGCGGCGATTTCCGCGCCATGCTCGACAGCCTGCCGGAGCGTGGCATGGCGGTGCCCGTGTTGCGCGACGCCGCCGTCGACCCGCGCCGGCGCCGTGCCTTGAAGGGGCTGCTGGCGCTGATGGTGGCGGCGCCGGTGGGGTGGTCCGCCTATCGACACTCGCCGCTCAGCGCCGACCTGCGCACCGGCGCCGGGGAGCAGCGCCGGTTGACCCTGGAGGATGGCACGCGCCTGTTCCTGAATACCCGCTCCTCGCTGGACGTGCGTTATGACGCCAGCGAGCGGCGCCTGGCCCTGCACCATGGCGAGATCTGGGTGCGCAGTGGCGCCGATGGGGGCCGACCGGTTCCCCGGCCATTGCGGGTGGCGCATGAATTCGGGGTATGCGAAACCCTCGACGCGGACTTTCTGCTGCGCGACGTGGGCGACGATCACGCCACGCTCTGGGTGGCTCGCGGCGAGGTAATCGCGACGCCCCGGGGCGGCGCTGCGCGACACTGTGGCGAGGGGACGGGGTGGCGCCTCACCGACAACGCGGTGACGCCGACGGCGCTCCGTGAACATCCCGACGACTGGACCCGGGGACACCTGATGGTGGACGACATGCGCCTGGGGGATTTTCTCGCCGAACTGGGCCGTTACCGCAACGGGTACACCGGCTGCGACCCGGCGGTGGCCGGCCTGCGTTTGTCCGGGGTATTCCAGCTGCGGGACCCGGATGCCTTGATCGACGATCTGGCGCGGCTGTTGCCGGTGGCGGTGGCATGGCGCACGCCCTGGTGGGTGAAAGTGGAGGCGGCCTGAAAAAAGTTCGGAAAGTCTGTCGGGTTTCGCCGGTTGGTTCGGTTAAGGAAAGGACACGTCCTTAATCGACAACGGAATCCATCATGTTCTTGACCGCTTGCCCTTTCGATGGCCGCCAGCACTGGCGCCGTCACGCTCTCGCCGCCGCCTTGGCCCTGACCCTGGGCGGCCCGGCCCTGGCCGCGACGCCGCCCGGTGAGCCGGCGCCGGCCGTGCTGAACGCCATCGACATTCCCGCCGGGCCGCTGGCGCCGGCCCTGAGCCGCTTCGCCGAACGCACCGGCATCACGCTGTCGTTCTCGCCGGATCTGACCCGCGACCGCCGCACCGGCGGCGTGCGCCAGCCCGCCTCGGTGCGCGACGGGCTCAACCAACTGCTCGCCGGTACCGGCCTGGTGGCCGAGGCTGGCGACGGCGGTTACGTGGTGGTGCCCCTGGAAGGCCGGACCCATGCGTTGGAGGCGGTCACCGTGGACGGGCAGGGCGAGGAGGCCAATGGTCCGGTAAGCGGGTACCGCGCGGACCAGAGCCTTACCGCCACCAAAACCGGCACGCCGATTCTGGAAACAGCCCGCAGCATCAGCGTGGTTACCGCCGACCAGATTGCCGACCGCAAAGCCGGCAGCGTGGAGGAGGCGGTGGCGTACACCGCCGGCGTCAGCATTGGCGATTCCGGCCTGGACCCGCGCTTCGACCAGATCAAGGTGCGCGGTTACGCGGTCACCACCGACGCCGACTTCCTGGACGGCCTGCGCCAGCCCAACACCGGCTGGCTGTCCTACTTCACCAGCGAGCCCTATGCCCTGGAACGGGTGGAGGTGCTGAAGGGGCCGTCCTCGGTGTTGTACGGCCAGATCAGCCCCGGTGGCCTGGTCAACCGGGTCAGCAAGCGCCCCAGCGCGCAGGCGCGCCAGGAAGTCGGCGTGCAGGTGGGCAGCCACGATCATCGCCAGGCCCAGTTCGACGTAGGCGGTCGCGCCGACGATCAGGGCGAGGTGTTGTACCGGCTGGTGGGCGTGGCGCGGGATGCCAATACCGACATTGAGCAGGTCGACAACGACCTGACCCTGCTGGCCCCCTCCTTGAGCTGGCGGCCGGATGAGGACACCCGCTTCACCCTGCTGACTCAGTACAGCGACCGGCTGACCAGTGGTTCGCCGCGCCCCTACCAGGACGGCGACACGCTCACCCGCTTCTGGTCCGGTGACGAGGACTTCGACAAACTGGATCAGCGCCAGTGGCTGCTGGGCTATGAGTTCGAGCACGCCTTCAGCGATACGGTCAGCGTCCAGCACAACCTGCGCTACGGCAACGTGGACACCACCAACCAGTATCTCAGCGTCACCGGCGTCAACGCCGGCAACGCGGATCTGCTGGACCGGGTCAGCTACGGCATCTACGAAACCATGGAGTCGGTGACCACCGACACCCGCCTGGTCACCGAACTGGATACCGGAGCGGTCCGCCACACCCTGCTCACCGGCGTGGATTACGCCTGGTTGAATTACGACGTGGAATACGCCTCCGGCGCCGCGCCCTCCATTGATCGCACCAACCCGGATTACGACCAACCGGTGGCGCGGCCGGATCAGGTGTTCGCCGACCAGACCGGTATTTCCCATCGCGGCGGCCTCTATCTGCAGGACCAGATGGCCATCGGCCAGTGGCGGTTGTCCGCCGGCCTGCGTCAGGACTGGCTGCAAACCCGCAAGGAAGATCACTTGAACCTGGCCCGCACCAAGACCCATGACGACAAGACCACCGGTCAGCTTGGCGCGCTTTACCTGTTCGACAACGGCCTGGCGCCCTACGCCAGTTACGCGCAATCCTTCCTGCCGCAAAGCGGCACCAGCCTGGAAGGCGATGCGTTCGATCCCTCCGAGGGGGAGCAGTTCGAGTTGGGGCTGAAATACCAGCCGCCGGGCAGCGGCACCCGGCTTACCGCTTCGCTCTACCAACTGACCCGCAGCCACGTGCTGACCCAGGACCCGCGCAACGTGGCGTTCAGCGTGGAGACCGGCGAGGAGCGTTCCCGGGGCGTGGAACTGGAAGCCGTTTCCGATCTTTCCGACGCCCTGAGCCTGACCGCCGCCTACGCGTACAACGACGCGGAAATTACCGAAAGCAACGATGGCGACGAAGGCAACCGACCCACCAACCGGCCCCGTCATCTGGCCAGCCTGTGGATGGAATACCGCCAGTTCGGCGGGATGCTGGACGGTCTCGGCGTGGCCGGTGGCGCGCGCTATGTGGGCAGCGGTTACGACGATGCCGCCAACACCCGCAAGAACGAAAGCTATACCCTGGTGGACCTGGGCGCCCACTACGACCTGCGCGGCGCGCTGGCCGGGTTCCGGGTGGGGGTCAACGCCAAGAACGTCACGGACAAGGAATACGTGGTTTGCGAGGCGGGCTATTGCTACCGGGGTGCCGGTCGCAGCGTGATCGGCAGCGTCAGCTACTTCTGGTGAGGGCAATGGCCATGATGATCCTCACGGATTCCTGGCGGGCGGTGATGAGCCTGGCTCTGGTGGCGCTGGCGGTCAGTGCCGCCGCCGAGCCGGTGGCGCTCAGCGGTACGCGCGAATGGCAACTGCGCAACGCCGACGGCGATGCCTATCGCATCATGATCAGCGAGCCTCAGGGCGAGCTGCCCTACACCGGCGGCTACCCGGTGCTCTATGTGCTCGACGCCAACGCCTATTTCGCTTCTCTGCATGAGGCCAAGCGGGCGCAAAAGGCGTGGCGGCGGGCGTTGATCGTGGGCATCGGCTACCCGGGAGACGAACCGCTGAATTTCCGGCGCCGTTCCTATGATTTCTCGCCGCCGGTGCCCGAGGAGCGCAACGATCCGCCTCAAGGCGGCCAGGACAAGCTGCTCGATTTTCTCGCCAACACGGTGATGCCGAAAGTGGCCGCCGAATACCCGGTGGACCCCGGCCAACAAAGCCTGTACGGCCATTCCTTCGGCGGCATGTTCGCGGTCTACGCGTTTTTCACCCGGCCCGGGCTGTTCGACCACGTGGTGGCCGCCAGCCCCAGCCTGTGGTGGCACGACCGCTATCTGCTGGCCCCGGAACACCACTTCAGCGAACGGGTGAAAGCCGGCGACATCGACGTCACCCACGCCAGCCTGGCGCTGATTCTGGCGGAACGGGATTCGCCCCAGGAAATTCAGGATGCCGGCGCCCTGCAACGGCGGCTTGAGCCGCTCTCCGGCCACGGGCTGCGCGCCAGCATGACGGTGATCGACGGTGAGGATCATATGTCGCTGCCGTTTCGCATCGAGAACCGGGTATTGAGGGAGGTGCTCACCGCGCGGCGCCGTTAGCGCCGGGCCGGGTTTTGACGTAACGTTTCCTTCCAACATGCATCCATGGGGGCATGAACGCGGTCCCTACCCCGAGGAGCACGCCATGAAGGACACCCGGCCCCTGTTGCTGCGCAGCCGAACGGATTTCCCGCCGTTGCGCCGGCGGCGCACCCGCATTCTGCAGGTGAATCTGGGCTACCTGTGCAATCTGAGCTGCGTGCACTGCCATGTGAACGCCGGCCCCACCCGCACCGAGCTGATGAGCCGGAAGGTGGTGGAGCAGGTGATCGCGGTGCTCGATCAGGGCGAGGTACGGGTGTTGGATCTGACCGGCGGCGCTCCGGAGATGAACCCGCACTTCCGGGATCTGGTGCGCGCCGCCCGCGCCCGCGATGTCACCGTGATCGACCGCTGCAACCTGACCATCGTGCTCGAGGAAGGCTACCAGGATCTGCCCGAATTCCTGGCCGGGCAGGGCGTGCAGGTGGTGGCGTCGCTGCCGTGCTATCTGGAAGACAACGTCAACCAGCAGCGCGGCAAGGGCGTTTACCAGGGCAGCATCGAGGCGATTCGCCGGCTTAACGCCGCCGGTTACGGTGACAGCGAGGCGCTGCCGCTGGACCTGGTTTACAACCCGGTGGGCGCCCATCTTCCCCCTCCCCAGGCGGCCCTGGAAGCGGATTACAAACGCGAGCTGGGCGAGCGCTTCGGCATCCGGTTCAACCACCTGCTGACCATCACCAACATGCCGATCAGCCGTTTCGGCGCGGTGCTGCTGGCCCAGGACCGCTTCAACGATTACATGCGACTGCTGCGCGACAGCCACAATGACGCTAACCTGGACGCGGTGATGTGCCGCGATACCCTGAGCGTGGACTATCGTGGCTATCTCTATGATTGCGATTTCAACCAGATGCTGGATCTGCCCCAGGGTGGCGGCGAGCGCCACCCCCATCTCGAGGAGTTGCTGGCGGCGGACAAGGACGGCGAAGGCATTTACGTGGCCGATCATTGCTTTGGCTGCACCGCCGGCGCCGGCAGCAGTTGCGGAGGAGCGCTGGAATGAGCCTGAGCGTGGTGATCCCGGTGCTGGACGAAGCCAAATGCCTGGAGGCTTTCCTGGCCGGCTTGCGTGAGCGCCTGACGGAGAACGACGAAATCATTGTGGTGGACGGCGGCAGCCAGGACGGCAGCCCGCTGATCGCCCGCCAATACGCCGACGTGGTGTTGCACTGTGATCGTGGCCGGGCGCGCCAGATGAACCTGGGCGCCGAGCGCGCCAAAGGGGACTGGCTGTGGTTTCTGCACGCCGATTGCGGTCGGGTCAAACGCGGTCATCTGCGTGCCCTGCGGGCCCTGCCCGAGGACGCTCTCTGGGGCCGCTTCGATGTGCGCCTCTCCGGTGACCACCGGCTGTTCCCGATGATTGGCCATGCCATGAACCTGCGCTCGCGCTGGACCGGCATCGCCACCGGCGACCAGGGCATCTTCGTGCGCCGGGATCTGTTCCTGGAACTGGGCGGCTTCCCGATGCAACCGCTGATGGAGGACGTGGCGCTCAGCACCCGCCTGCGCGGCCGCGCCAAGCCGGTGTGCCTGCGCCCGCGCCTGGAGGCGGACAGCCGCCGCTGGGAGGAGAACGGCGTGCTGCGCACCACCCTGCTGATGTGGCAGTTGCGCTGGCGCTACTGGCGCGGCGAGGACCCGGCGCGGTTGCACCGGGACTACTACCGCCACCATTATTATCAACGCTGAGGCCGGCATGGGCGGCGAGACCCTGCTGATGGTGTTCGCCCGGGCTCCCCGCCTGGGCCAGGTGAAAACCCGCCTGATTCCGGCTTTGGGCGAGCAGGGCGCGCTGGCGGTGCACCAACGGCTGCTGGATCGGACCCTGACCGAGGCCGCCGCCTTCGCCGGCCCGGCCCGGCTGATGCTGGACCAGCCCGACGAGACCCTGGCGCGGCGTGCCGCCGCGATCAATCTCTCCGTGGGATACCAGCAGGGCGCGGACCTGGGTGAGCGCATGGCCCGCGCCCTGGCCGTCGGCCTGGCCGACCATGCCCGGGTGTTGCTGGTGGGCTGCGACTGCCCGGTGCTGGATCAGGCTTATCTGGCCCTGGCCGAGGACCGCCTGCGGCACGGTCGGGTGGTGCTCGGCGCCAGTGAAGACGGCGGCTTCGTGCTGATCGGCGGCGGCGACGCCAAGGTCTGGCGGGCGGACCGTTTCGAGGGTGTGCGACTCGGTGGTGGTTACGCCCTGGCGGACACCCTGGTGGCCCTCAACGACGAAAGCGGCGTGGAGGTCCTGCCGCCCCTGTGGGACGTGGATCGTCCCGAAGATGTGCGCAGAGCCCGGAATCTGGGCGTACTTCCCTGAAATCGTCTCATATTATGAGACGGAAACCGTGAGCTACACGGTTGCCCCCCCTATACTCGAAATCGCGGATATGCCTCCGGTCGTGGTTCCGGTCGGAGAGCCCGAGGCCCAGCGTCCGGGTGTCGGCGCGGTTGGAAGAGGGCGCCATCTTCGACTCAAGGGAGTGACACATGCAACAGCCTCCAGTGCTGGATGAGACCGTGCTCGCGGAGCTACGCGAGGTGATGGGCAGCGACTTCGAGACCCTGGTTGAGTCCTATGGCCGCGACGGCGGCCAGCGTCTGGCCGCCCTGCGCCAGGCGGTCGCCCAGGGCGACGCCGATCTGGCGCGCCAGCAGGCACACAGTTTCAAAGGCAGCAGCGGTAATCTCGGCGCCCGGCGGGTGGCGGCGCTGTGCCTGGAGCTGGAACAGCTGGCCCGGGCCGGCGACCTGGCCGCGGTGGACGAGCGCCTCGATCCCCTGGAAGACGCCTTCAATGAATCCTGTCGCTCACTGCGCGCTCTCACCGCGGTAGCGGGTTGACGGCCGGTCGCCGTTTGGCACGCAAAAAAAACCCCTCTTCCAAAGGGGGTGGAAGAGGGGGGGTTGTGAGCGCTATTTCTAGCGCCTTGGGGGGATACCTTCGATGCCTTGAATGCTACAGGTCACAATCCGCGGGTGCAGTAAAAAGCAGTGAGCGATTGTAAAAAGTTGACGTTCTTGTAACGGGAGTCTGTTGCAAGATTCGCGCTGGGATCACTTTCCGGACCCTGGCAATGGCCATCGTTTGTAAGAGATATCTTACAAGACTGTAAGCATTTCTACCAATCTTCTGTCCTAGTATGCCCTCAATTTCCAGGGGGCGAATCGCTAAGTCATTGATAAATCAGAGAAAGAGCCGGTGGGGCTGATTTCCGGGCAGGAAATTTTATAGATCTTTAACCCTCGGTAACGAAACGGGTTGCTATAGTGGTTTCCGTGTTCAGGGATAAAGAGCACAGGGATTGGCTAAGGATGGCGGACACGGAAGTCCAGGTGAGCGCAATCGGGTAAGGACGACTCGACGCAAAAAGGGCGGCAGGATGCCGCCCTTTCTCATTTCCGGCCCACCGGGCTTGTTTCAAGCCGCCGGTTTCAGACCACTGGCGCCGCGGACAGTGTTCCGGCCGGCGCGCCGCCCGCCGAAACACTCACGCCTGACTCACCATTCCTTGACGAGTTTCTCGCGCTTGTTGGCCACGCCGTCCCATTCGTCGGCGTCGTCCGGGGAGTCCTTCATCTCGGTGATGTTTGGCCACTTCTCCGCCAGCTCGGCGTTGATCTCCAGAAAATCCTGCTGATCGTCCGGCAGCTCATCCTCCGAGAAGATGGCGTTCACCGGGCACTCCGGTTCGCACAGCGCGCAGTCAATGCACTCGTCCGGGTGAATGACCAGGAAGTTGGGGCCTTCATAGAAGCAATCCACCGGACATACTTCCACGCAGTCCGTGTGTTTGCAGTTGATGCAGTTTTCACCTACTACGAACGTCATTAGCCTGTCCTCGCCAGGTGTATTCTCGTCTCGTTCCGGGGCCGGAGCCGCATATTAGCAGACACCGATGAACTTGGGGGCGGCGCTAGTCTACCGGACTGCCAGCCTCAGGCAAGCGCCGCAACCCGTCCCTGTACGCATATGGATATAACGCGTCACCCTTTGCCCAACGCCTTCAACGCGTACAACCGCTCCAGCGCCTGCCGAGGCGTCAGCTCGTCCGGGTCGATATCCGCCAGGGCTTTCTCCACCGCGCCGGGCGCGCCGAACAGATCCGCCTGGGCCGGCGCGGTGGCCGGGGCCGGCGCCGCCGACTTGGGTCGCTCGCCCTGTTCCAGCTCGCTCAGCTTCTCCGTGGCGCGGTGGATCACGCCCGCCGGCACCCCGGCCAGTTGCGCGACCTGCAAGCCGTAGCTGCGGCTCGCCGGCCCCTCCTGCACCCGGTGCAGAAACACGATGCGGTTGTTGTGCTCGCTGGCGGTGAGGTGGGCGTTGTACACCCCGGGCAATTGCTCCGGCAGTTGCGTCAGTTCGAAGTAATGGGTGGCGAACAAAGTGAACGCCCTGAGATTACGCGCCAGGTGCTCCGCCGCCGCCCACGCCAGGCTCAGGCCATCGAAGGTGCTGGTGCCCCGACCGATCTCGTCCATCAGCACCAGACTTTCCGGGGTGGCGTTGTTGAGAATATTGGCGGTCTCCGACATCTCCACCATGAAGGTGGAGCGGCCGCCGGCCAGATCGTCGGAGGAGCCGATGCGGGTAAAGATGCGGTCCAGCTTGCCCACCCGGGCGCTGGCCGCCGGCACCGCGCTGCCAATATGAGCGAGCAGGGCGATCAGCGCGGTCTGGCGCATATAGGTGGACTTACCGCCCATGTTCGGGCCGGTGATGATCACCATGCGGCGCTGGTCGTCCAGATGCAGGCTGTTGGGCACGAACGCATCGTCCAGCACCTGCTCCACCACCGGGTGGCGGCCATCGACGATCTCCACCACCGGTTCGGTCACCAGTTGCGGCCGCACCCAGCCCAGCGCTTCGGCACGCTCCGCGAAGGCGGCCAGCACATCCACCTCGGCCACCGCCGCGGCGCTCGCCTGCAGCGGGCCCAGGTCCGCCGCCAGGGTCTCGATCAACTGCTCGTAGAGCCGCTTCTCCAGGGTCAGCGCCTTGCTCGACGCGGACAACGCCTTGTCCTCGAACTCCTTGAGCTCCGGCGTGATGAAACGCTCCGCGTTCTTCAGCGTCTGGCGACGCTGGTAATCCATCGGCGCGTTGTCCGCCTCGCGGCGGGACAGCTCGATGTAATAGCCGTGCACCCGATTGTACTTCACCCGCAGGGTAGAGAAGCCGGTGCGCTCGCGTTCCCGGGTCTCGATATCCACCAGCACCTGGCCGGCGTTTTCGCTGATCGAACGCAGCTCGTCCAGCTCCGCGCTGTAGCCCTCGGCGATCACGCCGCCATCGCGGATCAGCATCGGTGGATTCTCGATCACCGCCTGGTCCAGCAAGCCGGCCTGCTCCGGAAATTCATTGAGCCGCTCATGCAGGCCCTGGAACGCCTCGTGGTCCGGCAGCGCCGCGTGCAACGCCGGCAACGCCTCCAGACTGGCGCGCAGGCGGGTCAGGTCCCGGGGCCGCGCCGAGCGTAACGCCACCCGACCCAGAATCCGCTCCATATCGCCGATCCGGTCCAGCACCTCGCGCACCGCCTCGAACCGCCAGCCATCGCGCAACGCCGCCACCCGCCGCTGGCGTTCGCCCAGCACCGTGCGGTCGCGCAATGGTCGATGAATCCAGCGCTTCAGAAGGCGCGCCCCCATGGCCGTCTCGGTGCTGTCCAGCACCCAGGCCAGGGTCGGCACCTCGTCGCCGTTCAGGGTCTCGGTCAGCTCCAGATTGCGGCGCGTAGCCGCGTCCATGGCCACGCCGTCGTCGAACGCCTCCATGGCCAGACCCGTCACATGGGGCAGGGCACTGCGCTGGGTATCCCGGGCGTACTGCAGTAACGCCCCGGCGGCGGCCACCGCCACCGCCGGCGGCTGCCCGAACCCGGACAAATCCTGCACCCCGAACTGCTGGCACAACTGGCGCACCGCCGCCTCGCCATCAAACTCCCACGGCGGACGCTTGCGGCACCCCGGCCGCTCCACCAACGACGCCGGCAGACCATGGTCCTCGCACACCAGCAACTCCGCCGGCTGCCAGCGCTCCAGCAACGCCTGCAACTGCTCGTGGCCCTCCACCCGGGTCACCACGAACCGGCCCGCCGCCACATCCAGGCTCGCCGCGCCCACCGCCGGCCCGTCCTCGAACAACGCGCACAGCAGCGTATCCCGCCGCTCCTCCAGCAACGCCTCATCGCTCACCGTCCCCGGCGTCACGATGCGCACCACCTTGCGCTCCACCGGCCCCTTCGCCAGCGCCGGATCGCCGACCTGCTCGCAAATCACCACCGACTCGCCCAGCTTCACCAACCGCGCCAGATAGCCCTCCGCCGCGTGATACGGAATCCCGGCCATGGGAATCGGCTTGCCATTGCTCTGCCCGCGCTGGGTCAGCGTGATGTCCAGCAACCGCGCCGCCTTCTGCGCGTCACCGAAAAACAGCTCGTAGAAATCCCCCATCCGGTAGAACAGCAACTGATCCGGATGGTCGGCCTTCAGGCCGAGATACTGCTTCATCATCGGGGTGTGGCCGGAAAGGTCGTCCATTGCCATAAGCGCGGTATCGCCTGTTTTCTGAAAAGAGTGGAGCGGCTCAAGGGCAGGGCGCGGGAACACTGGCTGTAGGAGCGGCTTCAGCCGCGATCCCACCCAAACGGAGCCAAGCGCGAAAGAATAGCAAACCCTTGCGCATGGCTCTATTAGAGGGCGCCGGGAGGATGGACAGAACCCCCTCAACCGCCTAGGGTATCACCAGGTATTACCTTTCGATACGAGGCCGCCATGGCAACCTCCATCAAGATTGACGACGAACTGAAAAGCCGCGTTCAGACCCTGGCCAGCCAGCGCCGCCGGACTCCCCACTGGATCATGCTCGAAGCGATCAGGCAATATGTGGCCCGCGAAGAGGCCCAGGAGAGCTTCAAACAGGAAGCCCTGGAGTCCTGGCGGTCCTACCGCGAGACGGGTCGCCACCTCACGGTCCAGGAAACCAACGAGTGGCTGGAATCCTGGGGAAGCGACGATAAGGCGCCGCCCGAGTGCCACGAGTAATCATCACCGAAGGGGCCGTGCGCGGGCTGGCACGGTGCCGGGCTTTCCTGGAAGCCGTGGAAGCTGGAGAATCGGCCGTCCGTGCCGGTCGGACCATCGCACGGCATCTGCGTATGTTGGAGACAGCCCCGGACATGGGCCGCCCCGATGACGAGATGCCGGAACTCCGGGAGTTGATGATTCCCTTTGGCAAAGCCGGTTATGTGGTGCTTTACCGCTACCTGCCTCGCGAAGATGCGGTGTATGTGTTGGCGGTGCGCCATCAGAAGGAAGCGGGTTATTAGATCTCCGCTGGTGCTGCTAAAGAATTAAAAAGGGGACGTTATGGCCATACCCGACTTCCAATCCGTCATGCGGCCCGTGCTGCTCTCTATTCAGGACGGCCAGCCCAAGGCCATGGCCCGGGTGCTGGAGGAGGTCTGCGACCACTTCCAGCTTACCGACGAGGAGCGTGGGCAGCGTCTGCCCTCCGGCAAACAGACCTACATCAAGAACCGGGTGGGTTGGGCGCGGACCTATATGAAGAAGGCGGGCCTGCTGACCATCCCGCAACGGGGGCAGATCCGGATTACCGACCGGGGCCGCCAGGCCATGGAGGAATGCCCGGAGCGCGTCACCGTGCGCTACCTGAAGAAGTACCCGGAATTCCTGGCGTTCCATACCCACACCCCCACCCAGCCCAAGGCGGAGCCGGCGGACAGCGACGTCAGCGACATCAGCGACACTCCGGACGAGCAGCTTCAGCAGGCCCACACCTCGCTGATGGACTCCCTGGCCGACGAGCTGCTGGACACCATCATCGCGGCCACGCCGGCCTTCTTCGAAAAGCTGGTGGTCGATCTGATGTTGGCCATGGGCTATGGCGGCTCCCGGGAAGACGCCGGCCAGGCCACCCGCTACACCAGCGACGGCGGCATCGACGGCATCATCAAGGAAGACCCGCTCGGCCTGGATGTGATCTATCTGCAAGCCAAGCGCTATACCGACAAGGTGGTGGGCCGCCCGGATGTGCAGGCCTTTGCCGGCGCTCTGGACATGCAGCGGGCCCGCAAGGGCGTCTTTATCACCGCCTCCAAATTCAGCGGCGACGCCCGCCAATACGTGGGCATGATCGAGAAAAAGATCGTTCTGATCGACGGCCAGGAACTGGCGAAACTGATGATCCAGTACAACCTGGGCGTGGCCACCAAGGAAACCTACGACGTCAAACACATCGACAGCGATTACTTCAACGAGGAATAACAGCAACCCCATGATCACCGGCGAACTCAAATCCAAGGTCGATAAAATCTGGGACACCATGTGGTCCGGCGGCGTCTCCAACCCGCTGTCCGTGATCGAGCAGCTCACCTACCTGCTGTTCATCAAGCGGCTGGATGAGATACATACCCGCGCAGAGAACATGGCTCAGCGTTTTAAAAAGCCCATCGAAAACCCGGTGTTCGGCTCCGGCCAGGACCACCTGCGCTGGTCCCGCTTCAAGGACTTCGCCCCGGAGGACATGTTCAATACCGTGCGGGACCTGGTGTTCCCGTTTATCAAAACCCTGGGTAACAAAGGCGAGGAAGACGGGGAGGGCGGCAGCACCTACACCCACCACATGAAGGATGCGCTCTTCATGATGCCCACCCCGCGGGTGTTGGCCAACGTGGTGGATCAGCTGGACAGCATCGATATGAGCGATGCGGACACCAAGGGCGACCTGTACGAATACATGCTCGGCAAGATCGCCAGCGCCGGCCAGAACGGCCAGTTCCGCACCCCGCGCCATATCATCAAGCTGATGGTGGAGATGACCGCGCCCACCCCCAAGGATGTGATCTGCGACCCGGCCTGCGGCACCGCCGGTTTCCTGGTGGCGGCCTCCGAATACATCCAGCAGCACCACAGCAAGGCCATCTATAAGAACGAGGAGGCCCGCCGCCGCTTTAACGAGGGCACTTTCCACGGCTACGACTTCGACAACACCATGCTGCGCATCGGCAGCATGAACATGCTGCTCCACGGCGTGGAAAACCCGGACATCGGCTACAAGGACTCCCTGGCCCAGGCGGACGACCTGGACGAAGAGAAATACTCCCTGATCCTGGCCAATCCGCCCTTCGCCGGCAGCCTGGACTATGAATCCACCGCCAAGGACCTGCTGCAAACCGTCAAAACGAAGAAAACCGAGCTTCTGTTCCTGGCCCTGTTCCTGCGCCTGCTGCAAACCGGCGGTCGGGCGGCGGTGATCGTGCCCGACGGCGTGCTGTTCGGCTCGTCCAAGGCCCACAAAAGCCTGCGCAAAATGCTGGTGGAGGAGCAGAAACTGGACGGGGTGATCTCCATGCCCTCCGGTGTCTTCAAACCCTACGCTGGGGTCTCCACCGCCATCCTGCTGTTCACCAAAACGAATTCCGGCGGCACCGACAACGTCTGGTTCTACAAGATGGAAGCGGACGGCTTCTCTCTGGACGATAAACGCACCCCGCAGCCGGACAAAAGCGACCTGCCGGACCTGCTGGCCCGCTGGCAAAACCGGGAGCACGAAGGCGAACGCAAGCGCACCGAACAGAGCTTCCTGGTACCCCGTGAGGAAATCGCCGGCAACGACTATGACCTGTCCATTAACCGCTACAAGGAAGTGGAGTATGAGGCGGTGGAATATGAGTCGCCGCAGGTGATCCTGGAGCGGTTGGCTAAGTTAGAGGAGCAAATCGCTCTAGGCCGCCAGGATTTGGAGAACTTGCTTCGATGAATGCTCCTTCCGTTTCTATTGGCGAAGTAGCTGTCGTGAATCCCCGGTTCGAGAAGGCTGATAGGCCAGCCCCGGGAGATCCTGTCAGCTTCGTACCTATGGCGGCTGTTTCCGAGAAAACAGTTTCCATCGTAGAGGCTAATGATCGGCCTTACGCAGAGGTGGCAAAGGGGTACACGGCTTTCAAGCGGGGAGATGTTCTAATTGCGAAGATTACTCCTTGCTTCGAGAATGGAAAAATGGCGCTTGCCGATAATCTACCCAGAGACCTGGGGTTTGGATCAACCGAATTCCATGTTATTCGAGCGAGTGAAAAAGTCGACACACGCTATCTTTTCAATCTTCTCAGGAACCCGTATGTGCGGCGCGCAGGGGAGATGAAGATGAAGGGCGCTGCAGGACAAAGACGTGTTCCTGCTGAATTCTTTTCTGGCCTGAAGATTCCTCTGCCTCCCCTGGAAGAACAAAAACGCATTGCGAAAATTCTGGATGCGGCGGACGCGCTGCGGGCCAAGCGCCGCGAGTGCCTCGCCCAACTCGATGCGCTCCTGCAATCCACCTTTCTCGATTTCTTCGGTGATCCTATAGCTAACCCATTTGGTTGGAAAATGGGTTTAGTTGGCGATCTGCTTGAAGCTGCTAATTATGGGACAAGCAAGAAAGCTAATGAGAGCTCTGGGCGGTACCCAATTCTTAGGATGGGCAATATTACCTATGAGGGTGGCTGGGATATGTCATCCATTAAGTACATAGATCTTGAAAGCAATGAAGAAGAGAAATACTTGGTAAAAAAGGGAGATATACTTTTCAATCGCACAAACAGCAAGGAATTAGTAGGGAAAACGGCTGTTTATAGGTTTGATGAGCCAATGGCGTTTGCAGGTTATCTTGTTCGGGCCAGAGCATCGGGAGAGGCCGATCCGGAATATATCGCTGCTTTCATGAATTCTCCACAAACAAAGAGCCGTTTGGTTTCAATGTGTAAGAGCATTGTGGGGATGGCAAACATTAATGCAAAGGAGTTTCAGGCTATTCCCATTCCGGTTCCCCCACTGAATCTTCAGAATAGATTTTCGGCTATTGTCGATTCTGTTCTTCGGCAAAAGTCGAAAGTCAATGATTGCCTTGAAGAACTTGATGTTTTGTTTCACTCCCTACAAGAAAAAGCTTTCTCTGGAGAACTCTGATGGCGGCTACATTTGTTTCGACATGGAGGTATATGTGGCCAGATGTTTGGGCACGGCTCCAGTTAGCTTCGGCGGACGAAGACCAGGAGTTTGGTTGGCTTGAGGAGAAGATTCCTCTGCCGGAAGGGTTTGATCCCCACGACGATTTGTATTCTGAGATTTTCCGGGCTGCGTACAGCTCTCTTTCTGAGGAGACGTTAACCGGCTTTGACATGTCTGAGGTGATTGGTGATCCTGAGCTTGCAGTCGAATTCTTTATAGGACTTACGGGGGAAAGCTTTTCTTCTGAAAATGCAATTATTCAGTTTCTGGAGGCCGTTGTAGATACCCTCGCGGAATTTGATGATGTGTTGCCTGGCCGATACTTGGCACTAATGTCATATTTTACGCAAAAATATAGCTTGCGCTATGTGATAGATGATCAGGGGAAAATATATCCGAGTGTTACTGGCATTTTTTCAGAGCTGATGTCGCGAATTGATAGGGTGGCTAGTGGAAACGAGCACCTTGCATCTCTAACGACGGAGATGCATTCGGCGCTCTATGCGATAAAGGCTGACAGCTCGCAGGCGAATGTAAAGGTATTTGTTCATAAGTTTTTTAATTTGGCTGAAGCTCTTGCATGTGGTCGTCCTGAGGTGAAAGGGAAAACCTTGGGAGATGCCTGCAAACAGATACAGAGTTGGCCCCACGTTGCGGTAAAAAACTCACTTTCCAGCCTCTATGGTTTTGCCTCGAATTATCCAGGGATGCGACATGCGGGTTCTCCGGAATCCAAGCTGCGTGACTTGGACATGCGCGATCTGGTTTCTATGAGCGTCATTCTTGCAGGCTATATGCCTTACTTGGCAGATGAGCTTGTTTGTGAAGACATATATATTCCCGGTAGGCGAATTGCCCTAGCGGTGGAAGGGACATGAGATGACCAACTTCGCCTTCCTGCCCAACGACTTCAAGGCACTGAGTCAGGCTGCCACGCTGGCGGAAGGCCATATTCTTGGTGATCCCCGCGCCGCTTGCTTCCACGCCCGCTTTGCGTTGGAGGCGGCGGTGCACTGGCTTTATCGCCATGATGGCAGCCTGCGCATGCCCTACGACAACAAGCTGGGCGCGCTGCTGCACGAACCCACCTTTATGAACCTGCTGCCGGAGGCGGTGTTTCAGAAGGCCCGGGTGATCCAGAAGGTGGGCAATATCGCGGTCCACCAGACCAAGCCGATCGAGCCCCGGCAGGCCATGCAGGTGGTGAAGGAATTGCACCATGTCTGCTATTGGCTGGTGCGCACCTACGCGCCCAGTGCCTCCCGCGAAGGCGCCGCCTGGCGGGATGACCGGGTGCCGCAACCGCTGGATACCGGTAAGGTGGTGCCGCGTGCCGAACTGGAGGCGCTGGAGGAGAAGCTCGGTGCCCAGCATGAAGCGGCGCTCAAGCAGCAGAAAGAGCGCGACGCCCTGGATCAGGAACTTCAGGCGCTGCGCCAGGAGCTGGCGGCCCTGCGTCAGGCCCGGGAGCAGGTCCCGGACAGTCACGATTACACCGAGGCGGAGACCCGCCGTTACCTGATTGATCTGGAGCTGCACCGGGCCGGCTGGCCGCTGGATAAAAAGCAGGACCGGGAATATGAAGTCACCGGCATGCCCAACAACAAGGGCATTGGCTATGTGGACTATGTGCTCTGGGATGACGATGGCAAGCCACTGGCGGTGGTGGAAGCCAAGAAGACCACGGTGGACGCCACGGTTGGCAAACAGCAGGCCAAGCTCTACGCGGACTGCCTGGAGCAAATGCACGGCCAGCGGCCGCTGATCTTCTTCACCAACGGCTACGATACTTGGCTTTGGGATGACCAAGCCTATCCGCCCCGAGAAGTGGCGGGCTTCTACAAGAAGGACGAACTTACCCGCCTGATTCGTCGCCGGGACAGCCGCAAGCCCCTGGATGTGGCCGCCATCAATACCGACATTGTTGAGCGCTATTACCAGAAGCGCGCCATCGGCAGCATTTTCGAGCAGCTCAAGAACGCCCAGCGCAAGGCGCTGCTGGTGATGGCCACCGGCACCGGCAAGACCCGTACCGCCATTGCCCTGGTGGATGTGCTGCAACGGGCCAACTGGGTCAAGCGCGCCCTGTTCCTGGCGGATCGTGTGTCTCTGGTGAATCAGGCGGTGAATGCCTTCAAGGCCCACTTGCCGGAATCCAGCCCGGTGAACCTGGTCACCGAGAAGGACAGCGAGGGCCGGGTGTATGTGTGTACCTATCCGACCATGATGGGTCTGATCGATGCCAACAACGGTTCGGATACCGACGAGGCCCGTTTCGGGGTGGGGCACTTCGATCTGATCATCATCGACGAAGCCCACCGCTCGGTGTACCAGCGCTACCGAGCTATTTTCAGCTATTTCGACGCCATGCTGTTCGGCCTTACCGCCACGCCCCGGGAGCAGGTGGACAAGAACACCTATGACCTGTTCGATCTGGAACAGGGTGTGCCCACGGACGCCTATGAGCTGGGCAAGGCGGTCAGCGATGGCTACCTGGTGCCGCCCAGGGTGCAGCAAGTGGATCTGCGCTTCCCCCGGAAAGGCATCCGTTACGACGACCTGACCGAGGACGAAAAGGCCCAGTGGGAATCCCTGGAGTGGGGTGACAATGTGCCCGAAGGCACCCTGATTCCGGAGCAGGTGGACGCTACCGCCCTGAACAATTGGCTGTTCAACGAGGATACCGTGGACAAGGGCCTCAAGCATCTTATGGAGCACGGCCATAAGGTGGAGGGCGGCGACCGCCTGGGCAAGACCATCATCTTCGCCCGCAACCAGGCCCATGCGGACTTTATCGCAAAGCGCTTCGACCACCATTACCCGAAACACGCCGGGCACTTTGCCCGGGTGATTTCCTACAAGGTCAAATACGTCCAGACGTTGATCGACGATTTCTCCCAGAAGGACAAGGCACCCCATATCGCCATTTCCGTGGACATGCTGGACACCGGCATCGACGTCCCGGAGGTGGTGAACCTGGTGTTCTTCAAGCCGGTGTATTCCAAGATCAAGTTCTGGCAGATGATCGGGCGGGGCACACGGCTGTGCCCGGACCTCTTTGGCCCGGGGGAAGACAAGGCGGACTTTCGTATCTTCGATTTCTGCTGCAACTTCGATTTCTTCAACGAGAACCCGGAAGGCATCGAGGCCGGCGGTAGCGAGCCGCTCAGTACCCGTGTCTTTCGTGCACGGGTGAATTTGTTGGGTTTGTTGCAACTGTCCCCGGAGGCCGATCCGGAGGCCAAGGTGGCCGGTAACACCACGGAAGCGCTTTATCGCGAAGTGGCCGCCATGAACCCGGACAACTTTATCGTTCGCATGAAGCGCCAAGCCGTGGACCACTTCAAGGATCGCAAGCGTTGGGACCGGCTAAGCGAGGACGACCAGCGGCTGTTGAACGCGGAGGTGGCGACCCTGCCCACCGAGCTGGAGTACGACGACGTCGCTTCCCGCATGTTCGATCTCACCGCCTTGCGTCTGCAGCTTGCCGTGCTCACCGCCGACCAGGCGGCCTTTGAACGCTATCGCAAGCGGGTGGTGGAGATCGCCACCATGCTGGAAGAGAAAACCAGCATTCCCGCCGTTGCCCGGCAGCTTGAATACCTGCAGGCGGTGCAGGACCCGGCTTTCTGGGACGGCATGGACGTGCGCACCTTGGAAGAAATGCGGCTGCGTCTGCGCGGCGTGGTGCCGTTTCTGAACAAGAAACGGCGCGAGGTGGTGTACACGGATTTCGAGGACGAGGTCATGGGGGTGCGCGATGGCACCGTGCTGCCGCTGCCCAGGATGACCAGCGTGCAGTACGAGAAGAAAGTCCGGGAGTACCTGCGCAATCACCTGGACAACATCGTGATCCACCGTCTGAGAACCAACCGGCCGCTCACCGCCAGTGACCTGGAAGCCCTGGAAAACATGCTCGCCGGCCTGGGTGAGGACGACGGCAGAACGCTGCTGTCCAATCTGCTGGAACGCACCGAGGCGCCTTCCCTGGCGCACTTCGTCCGTAGCCTGGTGGGCACGGACGAAGCCACCGCCAAGCAGGCCTTTGCCCGTTTCCTGGACGACACCAGCCTCACCGCGCCTCAGATCCGTTTCGTGGAAATGATCATCGAGCAGCTCACCTCACGGGGCGTGATGGCACCCGCCGCGCTCTATGAGCCGCCGTTCAGTGCCCTGCACAGCGGCGGCCCGGAGGCGCTTTTTGCCGGAAGAGATACGGTGGTCGAGGATCTTTTCGAGGCATTGGATGGTTTGATGCCCGAGGTGAACGAAAGCTAGACGAAGAGAGGTATCGTGACCTGGGGCCATTGTTCATGCTCCATGGCCCATATCCCACCTTTCATGAATCCCATTCATGACTACATTCGATTGAGCCCGGTTTATTCATAGGCCGGCGCCATACTTAAATGGTCATCCAGGGTCATGCCCTCTCGCTAACGGCGCAGGACAACCCGCCAAAAGGAGTACCGACGGTTCCGCCGGCGCTCTCCCATCGATCCGAAAACGTAAGGCAAGGCAATGACTCAGAACGGCCAAGACGAGGCGGCAGCTCGCATGCGCCGCCCGGGGCGCTGATCAGGCATGGTGGAGACCACGAAACAATCCGGCGACGGGCTGACGTTCGTCGCCGCCAGCCTGTCCCTGGTGATGGCCTACGCGGCGTCGGCGACGCCGATTCCGCTGTATGGCATTTACCAGGCGGTGGACGGGGTGAGCTACGGGGCGCTGTCGTTGAGCGCGGTGGTGTATTTCGCCGGTGCGGTGATGGCGTTATTGGTGTTCGGGCGGTTGTCGAACCATCTGGGGCGGCGCGCGGTGTCGTTGCTGGCGGTGGCACTGGCCGGGCTGGCGAGTGTCACGTTGATGACGGTGCATGAGGCGGCGCCGCTGATTATCGGGCGGTTGTTCCAGGGGTTGTCCTGCGGGTTGGCGTCCACGGCGCTGGCGGCGTGGCTGGTGGATACGGCGCCGGTGTCGCCGTCCTGGGTGGCGCCGGCGATTCTCAGTTGCGGGCCGATGACCGGCTTGACCCTGGGCGGGGTGGCGTCCGGCGTGATGGTGGAATACGGGCCGTCTCCGCGCACCTTGCCTTACCTGGTGATTCTCGGCGTGCTGGTGGTGTGCGCGCTGTTGCTGCTGCGCGGTCGGGAGACGGTGGCCGGTGAGCCGGGCTGGCGGGCGTCGTTGCGACCCCGGTTCGGGTTGCCGCCGTCGGCGCGCAAGGCCTATCCGGTGGCCGCCTGCACCTTTGTGTGCACCTGGGCGCTGGGCGGTTTTTACCAGGCGTTCGGGCCGATCATGGCCCGCGAGCAGCTGCATTCCAGCAATGCGCTGGCCGCCGCGCTGGTGTTCGCGTCGCTGATGGCGCCGAGCGTGATCGGCGCCTCCATCGCCGGCCGGTTGCGGCCTTCCAGCGCCCAGTGCCTGGGCATGCTGGCGTTCACCGCCGGGCTGGCGGGGGTGCTGCTGTCGTTGAAGCTGGGGCTGCTGGTGCCGTTCCTGATCACCAGCGTGCTGGCGGGTATCGCCCAGGGCACCACCCTGAGCGGCGGCATTCAGATGATGGTGGCGGGTACCGAACAGGAGGAGCGCGCCGGTATTCTGTCGGTGATCTACGCCACCTCCTACACCGGGGCGGCGGTGCCGACCCTGGTGGCCGGTCAGCTTTCCGGGCGGCTGAGCTTGCTGCAGGTGGCTTCCGGCTACGGGGTGCTGGCGCTGTTCGGCTGTATCGTGGTGTTGCTGGCCGCTGCCCGTCGCCGGCGCGCGACCGCCGCTGTTCAAGAGACTTAACACTCGGGAGTCGATCATGCGGCTTTATCTGGACATCGAAGGCATCACGCTTACCGCCACCCTGGACGATAGCGACAGTGCCCGGGACTTCGCGTCCCTGCTGCCGCTGGAGCTGACCCTGGAGGATTTCGCCGCCACCGAGAAGATCAGCGATCTGCCCCGGCGGCTGTCCACGGAGGGAGCGCCGGCGGGCATCACGCCCCGCGCCGGCGATCTCACCTATTACGCGCCCTGGGGCAACCTGGCCCTGTTCCACAAGGACTTCAAGCATGCCGCTGGCCTGGTGAAGCTGGGCACGCTGGACGGCGGCGTGGAGGTCCTGCGCCGGTCGGGGCCGCTCCAGGCCACCTTCCGCCTTTAAGCAAGGAGGTACGGCGTGCGCGGGACGGAATTTGCTGAGCTACAGGGGTTCATGGCCATCGTTACTCATGGCAGCTTCGTGCGTGGGGCCGAGTCACTGAACATAACGCCATCGGCACTGAGCCAGAGCATGAAGGCGTTGGAGGCGCGCCTTGGCGTGCAGCTACTGCATCGCACCACACGTCGCGTTCGGCTCACGGAAGCGGGGGAGCGCCTGGCGGCGAGGCTGGAGCCCGCTCTTGGTGAGCTCTCGGCGGCGCTGGCCGATGCCTCGCTGCTCGCGGACCGGCCACGTGGGAAGATCCGTATCCATGCCATGCGTTTGGGGTCGCGGCTTTATCTGGAGCCGCATTTGCCCGAGTTCCTCGATGAATACCCCGAAATCAAGGTGGATGTGTGCGTCGACGATGCGGCCGTCGATACGGTGGCGGATGGCTACGATGTGTCGATTCGCCTTGGCGAGATGCTTGATCAGGATTTCGTGGCGTTGCCCCTTGGTCCGCCTATCCGGCAAATCGCCGCGGCGGCGCCCGATTATCTTGAGCGGTTCGGTCATCCGGCCAGTCCGGCCGATCTTCGCGATCATCGGTGTATCACTTGGCGCTGGCCCGGCCACCTGGGTTGCTATCAGTGGGAGTTCTTCAGGAACGATCGCTGGTTGCGGGTCACGTTGCAGGGCGTTCTGTCTTTCAACGATCAGCGTCTGGCGCTTGAGGCGGCTGTAAGGGGCGCCGGTGTGGCCTTTTGGGCCGAGGATCAGATCAAGCCCTATGTGGCACGAGGAGAGCTGGTGCCATTGCTCGAGGATTGGTCGGCGCCGTTCGAGGGCTTCTATTTGTGTTTTCCCAAGCAGAATCAAAAATCGTCCGTGTTGAGGTGCTTTATCGACTTCATGAAGGAAAGAAGCCCCTCTCCGCGAATTGGTTAGTGGTACTTAATAATGCATTCACTTTGAACGGGATTATTCCTTGCTCCCCGGTCGTTATTGTATCCGCTCGTGCCGCCAGCGAGCGGGCATTTCGAACTGTGAGGAGTGAGACATGAGTGATCTGAATCGGGAGTTTGAAGGAAAGGTGGTCATAGTGACCGGCGCCGCTGGCGGCGTGGGTGGCGAGACGGCCAGGCTATTCGCTGATCGTGGCGCCTGTGTCGTGGCGGAGGATGTCAAAGCAGGGGTGGTTGAGTTGGAAGACTATTCGGACCGTATTGTTACCTTGACCGGTGACCTGTCCGAAGAGACAACGGCGACTCGCGCGGTGGAGTTGGCGCTGCGGCGCTTTGGTCGTCTCGACATCCTGATCAATAACGCGGCGCGCATCATTAATAAGACCGTTGCCGAAATGTCCCTCGAGGACTGGGATTCGGTGCTCAACGTTAATTTGAGAGGGAGCTTTCTGCACTGCCGGGAAGCGATGAAAGTCATGATGCCGGCGCGGCGGGGAAGCATCGTGAACGTGGGGTCTTATGCGTGCCAGGTCGCCTTCCCGACGATTGGAGCCTATGCCGCGTCAAAAGGCGCCATCGCGCAATTGACGCGGGTTCTGTCACTGGAAGGCGCGCAATACGGTATTCGGGCGAACGTGGTCGCTCCCGGTGATATCGTCACCGGGATCCTTGATGATGTGATGCCGAACGGGCGTGACTTTCTTGCCGAGCATGGCAAGGGATCTCCCATTGGCCGCGCCGCCGAGCCGTCGGAGATCGCCGAGGTAATTGCCTTCGCGGCCAGTGATCGCGCCAGTTACATGACCGGGACCGTGGTCATGGCGGATGGTGGATACACCGCTGTTTAGCCAAGGTACATACCGGCGCCGCCTTCGCGTTGCTCACCCCACGAACCCGGAAGGCGTCTCCCCGGTCACCTGCCGGAACGCATAGGAAAACGCCGAGGTACTACTAAACCCCGCCAGCCCCGCCGCCTGGGCGATGGTCTTGCCGCGCGCGAGATGGTCGATGGCCATGACGATGCGGGCCCGTTGCCGCCAGGCGCGGAAGGTGAGGCCGGTTTCGGCGGGGAACAGGCGGCTGAGGGTGCGCACGGAGGTGGCGGCGCCGGCGGCCAGGTCCGGGGTGGTGAGGGCGAGGCCGGTGTCGGAGAGCGCCAGGTGGGCGACGCGCCGGCCCACGTTGCTGGTGGGCAGGGGCAGGTAGGTGGGGGCGTCCACCACGGTGCTGAGTTCATGGAGTACCAGTTGCGCGATGAGGGTTTGTTTGTCGGCGTCGGTGTTGGGGGCGAAGGCGGCGTGGATCAGTTCGCGCAGCAGCGGCGAGACGCGCAGGGCGAATTCCCGGTCCAGGTTGGCGTTGGGGGCCCAGCGGTGGATCGCTTCGGGGTGCCAGTGGAGCAGCCGCATTTCCGCGCCGGAGAGCACGTCCAGGCGGTGGGTGATGCCGGCGGGAATCCATACCGCCAACTGCGGCGGCACCAGCCAGCGGCCGGTGTCGGTGTAGATCTGGGTGGTGCCGGAGAGGGCGAGAATGAGTTGGGCTTCGTCGTGATGGTGGGCGCCGATGGTTTCGCCACGTTGTCGTGCCCGTTGGCGGGTTCGGAAAAGCGGGGCGGAGGTGGATTGGCGCTTCATCGATAATCGTTGGCGTAAAGTGTGAATGCGCTGATGCTAGCATGGCCCGATTGTGATGGTCGACCGGGTGCTCCGGGCCGGCGGTCCGGTCTCGGGAGCCCTTTATCCAAATGCGTGACACCACCTCTGCGTCGTCGTCTTCCCCGTCCTTGATTGGCGACGGTTTGCCGCCTGGCGAGCGGCGTTGGGCGGCATTGGCCGTTTTGCTGGGTATTGCCCTGAGCAATCTGAGCACGGCGGTGGTGAACATCGCCTTGCCGGACATGGCCTTGTCCCTGGGCGCCAGCGACGCGGCCACGGTGTGGGTGGTCAACGGCTATCAGCTGGCGGCGGTGGTGTGTTTGCTGCCGGTGGCGGCGATGGTGGAGGCGCTGGGTCTGAGGCGCTTGTTCATTACCGGTTTGACGGTGTTCACCCTGGCGTCGTTGGTGTGCGCGGTGGCGCCGACGTTGGGCACACTGGTGGCGGCCCGGGTGTTGCAGGGGGCCGGCGGCGCCTTTCTGTCGGTGGCCGGGGTGGCGCTGGTGCGGGTGATATACCCGCGCCATCTGGTGGGCAAGGGCATGGCGTGGCTGGCTCTGGCGGTGGCGGTGCCGGCGGCGCTGGGGCCGACGTTCGCGGCCATGGTGCTGGCGGTGGCGTCCTGGCCCTGGGTGTTTCTGATCAACGTGCCGCTGGGCGTGGTGGCGCTGTGGTTGTTCTGGCGGACGATGCCGGGCAGCGCGCGGACGCCCCATCGGTTCGATGCCCTGGGTACGCTGCTGAACGCACTGGCTTTTGGTTTGCTGGTGGTGGGCGTGGGTACCCTGGGTGGTGGTGATACGCGCTGGGCGGTGGCGGAGATCGTGGTCGGATTGCTGTGTTTCGTGCTGTTGTTCGTTCAGCAGCGCCGCCATCCGTCGCCGATGCTGCCGTTTGATCTGCTGCGGCTACCGGTGTTTTCCCTGGCGCTGCTGACCTCGTCCTGTTCCTATACGGCGCAGATTCTGGCCTATGTGTCGTTGCCGTTTCTGTTCGAGCGGGTGCTGCAGATGACGCCGGTGCAGAGCGGGCTGCTGATCACGCCCTGGCCGTTGACCACCGCCGTCGCTGCCCAGTTGGCCGGGCGGTTGGTGGTCCGTTATCCGGCGGCGGTGCTCAGTAGTCTCGGCTTGGGGATTATGGCGGCGGGCCTGGTGCTGATGGTGTTTCTGCCGACGGAGCCGGCCTATTGGCAGATCGGTTGGCGCATGGCGCTGTGCGGGGTCGGCTTCGGTCTGTTCCAGACCCCCAACAACACCGCCATGATGACCACCGGCCCGGCGTCGCGCAGTGGCGCCGCCTCCGGCATGAACGCGGTGGCCCGGTTCGCTGGCTGGACCCTGGGTTCGGCGCTGGTGACGCTGTTGTTCGCTCTGGGCGGCGAGCGCGGGCCGGCGTTGTGCCTGGCGGTGGGCGCCACCTTCGCTGGCGCCGGCGCGGTGGCCAGCGCCGCGCGCCGCTGGCGGGAAGTGCGCGCGAACGCGGTTTGACGCCCACATTATCCGAGCGCCGGCCTCGGCCCGTGCCCGGGTTGTGCGGGCGGGTTCTTTAGCCGGTTCAAGAATGTTTGTCCGTGGTGATGAATCAGGGAACAATGCCTGGCTTTGCCATTGGCCGGGGATAACCAGGATGAACGATCGGAGTTTCGAGCTTCCCGAACACGTACAGCGGGGCAATATCTGGCGGCTGTCGGTGTCCCAGGCGCTGGCCGGCGCCAACGCGGTGGTGGTGTACGCCACCGGCGCCATCGTCGGCGATGCGCTGGCGCCGTCGCCGGTGCTGGCCACCTTGCCGGTGTCCATCTTCGTGGTGGGCATGGCGGCTTCGATCATGCCGGTGGGGATGGTGGCCCGGCGCCATGGTCGGCGCACGGCGTTCTTGCTCGGCGCCGGGGCCGGTGTGCTGGCCGGCCTGGTGGCCACGGTGGCGGTGTTGGTGGCGTCGTTCTGGCTGTTCTGCCTGTCCACTTTCTTTGGCGGTGCCTACGCGGCGGTGGTGGTGTCCTACCGGTTCGCCGCGGCGGACGGTGTGGCGCCGGCGCGGCGGGCGCGGGCCCTGTCCCTGGTGATGGCCGGCGGCGTGGCCGCCGGGGTGATCGGGCCCCAACTGGTGACCTGGACCATGGATCTGTGGCCGCCGGTGACCTTCTCCGCCACTTTCGTGGTGCAGGCGGTGGTGGCGGCGTTGTCCGCGCTGCTGTTGCTTGGCGTGCGCCTGCCGCCGCCCTCGGCGGCGGAGCAGGCCGGTGGCCGGCCATTGGCGGTGATCGCCCGCCAGCCGCTGTTCGTGGCGGCGGCGATTTGCGGCGCCGTTTCCTACCTGGTGATGAACTTCCTGATGACCTCGGCGCCGCTGGCCATGCATTTCTGCGGGCACTCCCAGGCGTCCGCCAACCTGGGGCTGCAGTGGCACGTGATCGCCATGTACGGGCCGAGCTTTTTCACCGGCAATCTGATCACCCGCTTCGGCGCCGGCCGGGTGGCCGCCGTGGGCCTGGTGCTCACCGGTGTGTCCGCCGCCGTCGGTTTGATGGGCGTCGAGGTGCTGCACTTCTGGTGGATGCTGGTGCTGCTGGGCCTGGGCTGGAACTTCGGCTTCCTGGGCGCCTCCGCCATGGTGCTGGAATGCCACCGCCCGGAAGAGAAAACCCGGGTGCAATCCCTCAACGACTTTATCGTCTTCGGCCTGATGGCGCTGGGCTCGTTCTCCTCCGGCGGCCTGCTCAGCGCCTACGGCTGGGAGCGGGTGCTGTGGGTGTCGTTCCTGCCCCTGACGCTGGCGGCCCTGGCGCTGCTGGTGGCGCTGCGCCGCCGGGCGGCGGCGCCAGTGGGCTGATCGTCACACCTCTTCCATGAAATCCAGGGCGCCCTGCTGGCGGATCACGCGGCGGTGTTGCTCCCACAGGTCGCGGATGCGTTCCTGGTTGAGTTGCTGGCGGTCCACCAGTACCCGGGTGTTGAGCTCGCCCACCGGGATCGGGCTGGGCACCTTGCTGAACACGAACTGGTTGCTGATCAGGTCCAGGAAGGGGCCGGCCTTGCTGGTGGGCATGATGAAGATCAGTTGCAGGCCCAGGGTTTCGGTGAGGTAGCGGATCACGCTTTTGGAGCGGTTTTCGTCCATGTGCATGAAGGCTTCGTCGACGATCACCATACGCAGGTGGCTGTCGCCTTCGTTGAAGCGGAAGGCGCTGGTGATGGCGGCGGCGCGGATGATGTAGGCCGGCGTTTCCAGTTGCCCGCCGGAGCCGGTGCCGTACTGGCTGAGGCTGATCGGCGCCTTGTTTTCCGGGTGTTTGAGGATGTCGTACTGGCGGTAGCGGCGGTAGTCGCTGATCCGTTCCAGCTCGCGCAGGGCCTGTTGTTCGTCGCCGTCCAGCAGCAGGCCGAGCAGCCGGTCGCGTACCTGTTCGGCCTTGGTCGAGAGCGGGGTGTCGAACAGGCTGGCGCCGTCGCCCAGGTTGGGAATATCGATCACTTCCTTGAAGAAGTTCCAGTATTCCTTGTACTCGGGAATCCAGTCCCATTCGAAGGAGAAGCGTTCCCGGTCGGCGCCGAACTGGTGGTGTTCCAGCTCGCTGTTGAGGCTTTTCAGAATCCGTTCGCCGTCCTTGATGGCCTGGTGGATCTGGCTGCACAGGTCACTGATGAAGGTGGTGTTGAAGGTGTTGCGCAGCTCCGCCAGTTTTTCCTGTTTTTCCAGTAGCACATTGTTGCGCAGCCGATTGTGCAGGTTGTCCAGTTGCTGGTTGAGCGTGTGCACGTGGCCGAAGAAGGGGGCGCCGTGCAGGGCCTCCTGGCTGTCGGCGAGTACCTGATCGGCGGGCTGTGCTTGCTGGTTGTAGTGGTCCAGGGTTTTCTGCAGGGCCACGGCGTTCTTGGTGAGCTGTTCGGTGAGGGCGTTTTCCTCGGCGACGAAGTCGATGTCGCCCTGGGCGTCGCGCAGGCGCCGGTCCATGGCCTCGATGCGTGGTTCCACGTCCAGTTCCGGCCAGTAGCGGGTGCTGGCGTGCAGGTTGGCCTCGGCGTCGTCCTGTTCCTGCTGGAAGCGGTCGCTCTGGTCCGCCAGCTTGCGCAGGGTGACGCCGCAGGCGGCCAGTTCCGCGTCGAGTTTGCCGTGGGCTTCGGTGAGCGTCTTTTGCCGGGCTTCCAGGTCCTGGTGCAGGGCGCGGGCCTGGCGTTGCTTCTCCTCCAGTTCTTCATGGTCGCCCAGGTCCAGGTTGGCCAGGGCGTTTTCGGTTTCCTGGAGCTGGTGCTGGGCGTCCAGCAGGTGGCTGGCGGCGCCGATCCAGTTGAGGGGCTGGAACGCCTTGACCTGATCGTGGAGCTGTTTGACCGCCTGATAGCCCTGGGCGGCCTGTTGGTACTGTTCCTCCAGGGCCAGCTGTTCGTTGCGTTTGGCCTGTAGGTTGCGTTCCCGGGCGCCTTCGCCGAACACCAGTTGACCGTCGTCCAGGTCGCAGCGGAACAGGGCATAGTTGCCGGAGCCCAGGCCGTCGGCGGTGATGCCCCGTCGGGTGGTGCGCAGGGTGTCGGCGTCGTCCACCCGCACCACGTTGCCGTAGGAGGCTTTCAGGTAATGCTCGGCGGTGCGGTGACTGAAGCGCAGGGCGTGGAACAGGGAGTGCTCGGGCAGGGACAGTTTTTCCGCGTCGCGGCGTGCCTGCTCGCCCTGAATCACCCGGGCCCGGTTGCGTTGCTTGCCGGCCAGCCGGCGCACGATGCGGATCGCCTCGGCTTCGTATTCGGCTTCCACCAGAATGCCGAAACGGGCGCCGCCAATGTAGCCCTCGATGGCCATCTGCCAGAGCGGGTCGGCCACTTCCACATGATCACACAGCACTCGGGGTTGCGCCTGGGGGCATTCCTGGCGGATCGCCTGCAGGGCTAGCTCCACGTCCTGGGGGTAGTTCACCCGCTTTGATTCCAGGTTGCGGATCTGCTGTTCAATGGTTTTTTGTCGTTGCTCCAGGGCGTCCAGGTTCTGGCCCCGTTTGCCCACCAGCCGGTCCAGGCGCTGGGCCAGGGAGGCGGCGTCCTGGCCCGGTTGTTCCTGGCGCTCGCCATGCAGGTGTTCGGCGATCTGGTTGTGCAGTTGTTGCTCGCCGCGTACCCGGGTGAGGCCCTCTTCCAGGGGCGACAGGTCGATCCAGTCCCGGGCCAGCATCTGGTTCAGGTCCGGCAGCGGGTTGTGCTGCTCGGCGAT
This sequence comes from Alloalcanivorax marinus, assembly GCF_016785095.1. GTDB lineage: Bacteria > Pseudomonadota > Gammaproteobacteria > Pseudomonadales > Alcanivoracaceae > Alloalcanivorax > Alloalcanivorax marinus_A. Next base: position 122,525 of record NZ_JAEKJB010000006.1, read on the forward strand.
TAGCGCCTTGCTGGTTTGGCGCCAGTGCTTGCTGGCGAAGGCCGGCAGTTCCAGCTCAATGCTGTGGCGGGTCAGCAGGCCAAGCATGTTGCGCAGGGCTTCCAGGTTAGTGGTGCGTTGCTGGTCCTGTTCGAGCAGCGGCCGGGCACCGTCGCGCAGTTGCTGGCTGAGCTGCTGGTGGCGTTGCTCCAGTTGCTGCTTGTCGCGCAGGGCGGGGATGCCAAGGATGCGCGCCTGCAGTTCCACCAGCTCCTGGTGGGCCTGATCCAGGCGCCGTTGCACCTGCTCCGCTTCTTCCTGGTTGCTTTCCTGTTGCTGGCGCAGGCGATTCTGCTCTTCCTTGCGTTCCAGGTAGTCCGCTTGGTTGCGCTGGAATTGCCGGGCGGCGGCGCCGTAGGCCTGGGTGGTGCGTTCCAGCCAGTTTTCCAGGTAGGCGTCGGCCTGGTCGCGGGCCTGGCCAAGCAGGTCCACGTTGCGCTGCAGTTGCTCCGCTTCTTCCGCCATGCCGTGGACGGTGCGCATCAGGTCGCGGATGCGGCGCAGGGTGTCGCCCATGTCGTGGGGTTCGAGCACCTCGCTGGCGACGAACTGGTTGATCGATTCCACCGGCTTGTAGGCCATGAAGCGGGCGAAGGTGCGCGCCGCGTTGCGCGCTTCGTTGCGCGATACCGCGTCGCGCTTGCCGCGCAGGGCGCCGTACAACCGCGCCAGGTAGGCGCCTTTTTTGTCGTAGGTTTCCACCGCTTTCTTGCCGAACCGCCGGCGTAGCTGGTTGGCGATGTCGGTGATCGCCACCGTGTGTTTGCCGTCCACGTGCTCGTGCACGAAGTCCGACAGGCTCAGCATTTCGCCGGCCACGATCATCAGTAGCAGTTCGTCCTGGCGGGCCTGGGCGCTGCTGCCGGCCCGGTCCAGATGGGCGCGCACGCCGATCACGGCGGTGAACGGCTCGGCGGTTTCGCCCTTGGTGGGGTGGAACACGCCGGCGATGTAGCCGTCGCTGTCGTAGGGGCGGGCGAAGGCGCCATCGTCACAGCCCAGGACGTAGGAGGCCAGGGTGCGCACCTGCTTGCCACCGCGCCCGCGCTGGGTGGTTTCGTCCTGGCCCGGGTTGTAGGTGAACAGGTTGTCGTGGGCGGCGGTCATCAGGGTTTGCAGGGCGTCGGCGGCGGTGGTCTTGCCGGAACCGTTGCCGCCGGAAAACAGGTTTACCGGCCCGTATTCGAACTCGCCGGCGGGCAGGTTGCCCCAGTTCACGGTGATTGAGCGTTTCAGGTACATGGTTGGTCGTCCTCGCGCTCGATCAGGGTGGCCAGCACCGCGTCGGTGACCAGGCTGGTGATGTCGGGGCGAATCGTCAGCCAGGCTTCGCCGTCTTCCAGCCCGCCGTCGCCGGCGCCGCGGATCAGCCGCAGCTGGCGCATGCGCCGGAACAGCGCCTCCCGTTCGGTGCGCCCGTCCGGCAGCGGCCGGCCGAGCAGGTTCTTGCTGGCCAGGTTGAGTGCTTCCAGGGGCAGGGTGGCCTGGCCGTGTTCGTCGATCTGGCCATCGCGCAGGGATTTGTCGTATTCCGCGCGCAGCACCAGGATCAGCGCCACTTCCTGCTGGCTGAGCCGGTTGCGCAGGCCGCTGTTGAAGCCCTCGTCCTGGTCCGCCTCGCCGGGGATCTCGGCGCCGGGCGGAAACAGCCGCAGGGAGGCGAAACGGCGCTCATGGTGCAGGCGCACCCGCAGCACGCTCAGGTAGTCCTCCACCAGTTCGGGGATGTGCAGGTAACGGTCGTACAGCTCCGCCTCCTTCTTGCTTTCGTCGCGGCACAGCACGCCGTGGTCGAGCAGGCGGATCATCAGTTCCGAGAACTGCGCCGGGGTGACGCCACGGGCGTCCAGGGCGTCATTCAGGGCTTGCCTTGGAGTCATCCTGTTCCAGTTCCAGCAGGAAGCCGTCGCGACGCACGAAATAGTGCTCGTCGCGGACGACGTCGGTGGGTTCGATGCGCAGCCGGAAGCCGGCGGCGGCGTGGTCGGCGCTGCCCAGTTCGATAACGTGGCTCAGGGCCAGCAGGTCACGGGCGTTGTTGACGGGCAGGTCGCGGTTGTCGATGCGGCGGCTGGCGCCCAGGGCCTCGCGCAGGTAGTCCCGCAGGGCGCCGCCGTTGATGTTGAAGGCTTTTTCCAGCAGTTGTTCGGTGGCCAGATCGCGCAGGGTGTCGCGGTCCGGCTCGTCCAGTTCCACCATTTGATGATGCACGGTCCGTTGCGCGCGCTGTTCGCGCAGGCGTATCTGGGCCGGGTCGATCAGCCCCAGGTGCAGGCTGGCCATGGCGTCGCCGGCCTGGCGCAACCGCTCCCCGTAGGTGGCGTCGTCCAGTTCCGACAGGCTTTGACACAGCCCGACGATGTCGTTGTGCTTCTGGGTGTGCAGATAGCTGAGCTGGCGGATGATGATGTCGGCGCGCCGGGTGAAGCTCTGCAGGGTGCGGCGCAGGGCCGGCAGCATGATCTCCGAGGCATTGCGCATGCGCATGTCGATGCTGTCCAGCAGTTGGAACAGCACCGAGGCATCCTGGCTGACGATCAGGTCCGGGGCCCGGTGGCGCAGGTCCCGTTCCGCCTGGGCTTTCCAGCTCTTCGGCTTTCTCTTGATCCGTTCCACGGCGCTTTGGACGCGGTCGCGGTGTTTCTCGACGCTGTCGGCGGACATGCGGATCGCCACGTCCGGCTGGAAGCGCCGCTCCATGAATTCGAAGAACTGGTCACTGGCCTGCTGCACCAGTTGCCGGGCTTCCACCTCCTTCACCAGTTCCCGTTTGCGCTCCTCCAGCTCGGCGATGATGTCGGTGAAGTCGGCGATGATGCGCTCGGAATGCTCGTGGGCGTCGAGCAGGTCATACACCTCGCCCCGTTCCGCGAAGGCGTTCAGCGCGTTGAGGGTGTTGCGGGTATTGCGGTGTCGGGTGCGCACGCTGCGCCCGTCCACCTCCACCAGGGTCTGGGTGAACAGCCGCCCGCTGCGGCTGAACGGGTAGGTGGACTGGAACGAGGCTTCGTCCTTGTCGCGCTTGAGCCAGCCGTGCTCCACCAGCAGGTTGAGAATCCAGCCGGCCTGTTCCCGGTTGTTGCGAAAGCGCCCGGCTTCGTCGTCGCCTTCCAGCAGCGGCGCCCGTTCCAGAGCCTCGCCGAACACGTCCAGCACCTGGTCGCGCTTGAGCGATTCGCCGTAGTCCGCCTGGCTGCTGTATAGCCGCTCGTGGAGCAGGCGCACGCACTCCACCACCTGCTCGCGGTACTTGCCGGTCAGCGGTTTGAAGAACTGCTCGCGTTCGTCCGTGAAGAACATGGGGCTTGCCGTCGGCTCAAACCGCCTATTTTAGTCCGGTTGCCGGGGGGCTCCAAGTGCGGGGTGGGCGTCGCGGCGCTTGAATCGCCGATCAGGCCAGGTGTAAAAAAGCAGGCATCAATAGGGACAGATGGGGACGGCGTTGACGGCGTATCGGTATCAGAGGTTGGAGGCCTGGCTTTCCCGGGGCATCGAGGAGGGCCGTTGGCGGCTGGGCGAGAAACTGCCTTCGATCCGGACCCTGTGCCGCGAGCACGGGCTGTCCAAGGCCACGGTGCAGCATGCCCTGCGCCGTTTGGAGGCGCGCGGTTTGCTGGAGGCGCGGCCCAAGGCTGGCTATTTCCTCAGCCTGCGTCCCGAGAGTCCGCGCGCGCCGCGCAGCCGGGCACGCATCGCCGCGCCCCGTCCCGCCAGCGTCAGCGATCTGCTGCTGGACATCATGGCCCGTGGCGCCGCTTTCGACCTGGTGCCGGACCCGCTGGCGGGCAGCCTGCCGCCGGGGGTGCTGGGGCTGAATCGCGCCATCGGCCGTGCCCTGCGGCGCCAGCGCGGCGGCGCTTACCAGTACTATGACGCGCCGGCCGGTGAGCCGGAATTGCGCGAGCAACTGGCGTTGCACCACGCCCGGCGCGGCTGGCCGGTGGAGCCGGAGCGATTGTGCGTGACCTCCGGCTGCCAGCACGCGCTGTTTCTGGCGTTGATGGCCTGCTGCGAGCGCGGTGATGTGGTGGCGGTGGAATCGCCGGGTTTCTATGGCGTGTTGCAGTTGCTCGAACAGCTCCAGTTGCAGGTGGTGGAAATCCCGGCGTCGCCGGAAACCGGCATGGATATGGAGGCGCTGGAAGCGGTGCTGGGGCGTTGGAAGGTGAAGGCCTGCGTGGTGTCGCCGGCGTTCGCCACCCCGGGCGGCGCGCTGATGCCGGAGGCGGCGCGGCGCCGGCTGCTGGCGCTGGCGGAGCAGCACGATCTGGCGGTGATCGAGGACGACATCTACGCCGAGACCGCCCTGGGCCCGGTGCCGGACCCGCTCAAGGCCCTGGATAGCCACGACCGGGTGATCCTGTGCGGCTCCTTCTCGAAGTGCCTGGCCCGGGACCTGCGGCTGGGCTGGGTGTCCGGTGCCCGCTGGCACCAGCGGGTGGTGCGCCTCAAGCTGGTGACGCAACTGGCCGGCAGCCGCTTCCTGCAGCAAGGGGTGGCCGATTTCATGGCTGATGGCGGGTTCGCCGCCCATCTGCGTCGCCAGCGGCACGACCTGCGCGTCAACCGGGACCAGCTGATCGACCGGCTGCGGAGCTGGCCCGGCGAGGTGAGGGTAAGCCGGCCCCAGGGCGGCCTGGCGGTGTGGGTGGAGCTGGATGCCCGCATCGATACCCTGGCCGCCTATGGCCGCGCTCTGGAGCAGGGCGTGGTGATCACCCCGGGGCCGCTGTTCTCCGGTTCCGGCCAGTTCCGCCATTGCCTGCGGATCGGCTTCGCGCACCCCTGGCACCCGGATCGGCTCGCTGCTCTGGAGCGGCTGCCCGGGCTGCTGCGTGCTGCCTGAGGAGGCCGGCATTTTATAACTGTCCCTATCCGATTTAAAAAAATTGCGCCTGAACCTATCGCCGGTCGGGCGCTACAGTGGCGCCCGGATTAACCGTCATCAGGGGCAGGCCGAGTGTACAACTACGACAGCTTCGACCGTGATCTGGTCCAGGCACGGGTGGCTCAGTTCAGGGATCAGGTCAATCGCCGGCTGGGCGGCGAACTCAGCGAGGAGGAGTTCCTGCCGCTGCGGCTGCAGAACGGTGTCTACCTTCAACGCCACGCCTACATGCTGCGCGTGGCGATTCCCTACGGCACCCTGTCGGCGGAGCAGATGCGGGTGCTGGCGCGGATCGCCGAGGAATACGACCGGGGCTACGGGCATTTCACCACCCGCCAGAATATCCAGTTCAACTGGGTGGCTCTGGAGCAGGTGCCGGACATTCTGCAGGTGCTGGCGGACCGCGACATGCACGCCATTCAGACCTCCGGCAACTGCGTGCGCAACATCACCACCGAGGCCTTCGCCGGCGTCGCCGCGGATGAGATCATCGATCCTCGACCGCTGGCCGAGATCATGCGCCAGTGGTCCACCATCAACCCGGAATTCCTGTTCCTGCCGCGCAAGTTCAAGATCGCCATTTCCTCCTCGGCCCAGGACCGGGCCGCCGTGCGTGCCCATGATATCGGCCTGTACCTGTACCGCGATGACGGCGGCGAAATGCGTCTGCGGGTGATGGTGGGCGGCGGCCTGGGCCGCACGCCGATTCTCAACCAGACCATTCGCGAGGGGCTGCCCTGGCGGCACCTGCTGACCTACGTGGAAGCGGTGCTGCGCGTCTACAACCGGTACGGGCGCCGCGACAACAAATACAAGGCGAGAATCAAGATTCTGGTCAAGGCGTTGGGCGTGGAGGCGTTCGCCGCCGAGGTGGAGCGGGAGTGGGAGCAAATCCGCGACGGCGCCGCCGAGCTGACCGAGGCGGAGTACCAGCGGGTGGCCGGCGATTTCAACCCGCCACGCTATGAGCCGGTGGCCGGCCAGGACCCGGGCCACCTGGACCGGCTTGCCGGGGAGCGGGCGTTCGCCACCTGGGTGCACAACAACACCCGGGCGCACAAGGTGGCCGGCTACGCCTCGGTGGTGCTGTCCACCAAGCCCGGCGCGGCGGCGCCGCCCGGGGACGTGACCGCCGCGCAGATGCGCGCGGTGGCGGAGCTGGCCGAGTGCTACGGCTTCGCCGAGATCCGTGTCACCCACGAGCAGAATCTGGTGTTGCCGGACGTGCGTGAGCGGGATCTGTACGCGCTGTGGTCGGTACTTCGCGAGCACGGTCTGGCGACGCCGAACATCGGTCTGCTTACCGATGTGATCGCCTGCCCGGGCGGGGACTATTGCTCTCTGGCGAACACCCGCTCGTTGCCCGTGGCGCGGGCCATCCAGGAACGTTTCGACGATCTGGATTTTCTCCACGACCTGGGCGAGCTGAGCCTGAATATTTCCGGCTGCGTCAACGCCTGCGGCCACCACCACATTGGCAACATCGGCATTCTCGGTGTGAACAAGAACGACGAGGAATTCTTCCAGATCACCATTGGCGGCGCGCAAGGGCGGGACAGCGCCCTGGGCAAGGTGATTGGCCGTGCCTTCCGGGTCGAGGAGGTGCCGGACGCCATCGGCCGGTTGCTGGATACCTATCTGGCCCGCCGCGAGGTGGACGAGCCGTTCGCCGAGACCGTGCGACGCCTGGGGCTGGAGCCGTTCAAGGAAAGTGTTTACGGCCCGGCCCGGGGAGCGGTGCAATGAACAATACCATCGGTTATCTCGAGGGCGTGGCCACGCCGCTCCAGGATGATCCCTGGTACCTGGACGAGGCCGGGGCCGGCGCCCCCCACGCGGTGCTGGGCTGGCCCCGCTGGCAAACGCGGGTGGAGAGGGAAGGAGGCGATCCGTCCCGCCTTGGCGTGCTGCTGGACCCGGACCAGGACCCGGAAGTATTACGAGCGGAGATCACCCGCCTTCCTCTGATCGCTCTGCGTTTTCCCAGCTTTCGCGATGGCCGCGCCTACAGCCAGGCGAGCCTGCTGCGAATCCGATATGGCTTCCTGGGCGATCTGCGCGCGGTGGGCGATGTGCTGCGGGACCAGTTGGCGCTGATGCGCCACTGTGGCTTCTCGTCGTTCGCCGTGCGCGAGGACAAGAGCGTGACCGACGCCCTCAAGGGGCTGGCGGATTTCGAGCGCGTTTACGCGCGCTCGGTGGCGCAGCCCGAACCCCGCTTCCGCCGCCATTCTTCAGTCAGGAGCGACCATGGGTAGCAATTCCAGTAACGACGACCCCCGTTCTCCGTCGCCGGATCAGAAAAAAGCCAGCCTTCTGGATGTGTGCCAGGGCGTGCTGGCGGGACTGTTCGGCGTGCAGAGCCAGAAAAACCGTGAGCGGGATTTCAAGAGTGGCCGGGGCGGTGACTACCTGCTGATCTACGCGTTGATGGTGGTCGGCCTGGTGCTCGGCGTGATGGTGGTGGTCGCCATGGTGGTGCCCTGACGATCCCGTTACCTTTCTCCAACAAGAAAGGAACAGTGGCGTTTCACGCTTCAGCGTGGTGGTCATGTTTCCGGCCTAGCCTGGGTTCAATCTGGATCTGAAGGGTTGGACCATGACGATTTCCCGACGCGATATTCTGCAACTGATGTTCCTGGGTGGCGGTGGCGCCGCTCTGGCCGCCTGTGGTGGCGGTTCTTCCTCCGGCTCGTCGTCCGACGGCGACAATGGAACACCCCGCGACCCGGACGATGGCGGCGGCACGTCGGAGCCGATCCCGGAGCCACAGCCTCCGGCCCGGGAGCTGCCCCTGCGGGCCGGGCCGTTGTCCGGCATTGGCCCGCTGGTGGATTCCGGCGTCGACGGTGTGTTGATCCCCGAGGGGTTCTCCCTGCGCTTGGTGGCCACCGCCGGCCGGCAGCCGGTGCCCGGGGTGCCGCTGTTCCTGTGGCACCCATTGCCGGACGGCGGCGCCGTCTTTCCGATGGCCGATGGTGGCTGGGTGTACGTCTCCAACAGCGAATTCCTGCCTGGCGGGGTGGGGGCGCTGCGTTTCGGCGCCGACGGTGAACTGCTGGACGCTTACCCGATTCTCAAGAACACCCGCATCAACTGCGCCGGTGGCGCCACGCCCTGGGGAACCTGGTTGTCCTGCGAGGAAGTGGAGGATGGTCTGGTCCATGAATGCGACCCCCGGGGCACGCCTCGCCAAGCCCGGTCCCACCCGGCCATGGGGCGCTTCAAGCACGAGGCCGCCGCCGTGGACATGGCCACCGGCTCGGTGTTCATGACCGAGGACGAGGGCGATGGCCGTCTGTACCGCTTCCGCTCCGCCGGCCGGGTCAGCGCCATCAACGGTAACCAGGGCCTGGATCTGGACAATGGCGTGCTGCAGGTTCTGGAGGTGGAAGAATTCGAGAACGGCGCCTACATGGAAGAGTTGGAAAGCGCCCGCCAGATTCGTCGGGTCAAATGGGTGGACGTTCAGTCCCCGGACCAGCCGCAAAGCAGGGTGCGCTCCAGCATCGAGGATGGCACCGGCCAGGGCGCGCCGGGCACTCGCTTCAAAGGCGGTGAGGGCATCTGGATTCAGTACTGGCCGGAGGGTGAGCAGCCCCAAGTGTCCGGTTTCGAGCATCCGCTGCGGGCGGTGGTGTTCTTCGCCTGCAAGGGCGATAACCGGGTGCATGCCCTGGACGTGGACAACGATCTGATCGAGGTGGTGTTCGACAACGAGCAGTTGATCACCGCTGGTGAGGACAAGTTCGACGACGTGGACAACCTGGTGGTGAGTCCCATGGGGGACGTGGTAGTGGCCGAGGACGGCGACGCCATGCGTCTGATGGTAATGGTGCCCAACCAGCCGGCGAAAATTCTGCTGCAGGTGCCCGGCGGTGGCAGCGAACTGACCGGTCCGGCGTTCACGCCGGATGGCGGGCGGCTTTACTTCAGCTCCCAGCGGGCGCCGTCCGGGGTCACCGGCATTCTGCCCCTGGGGCGCACCTACGAGCTCACCGTGCCGGCCTCGTTCCGGCCCTGAAGCGGCTTTGATCGTTGCATCCAACCGGCCTTGTGCCTAGGCTTTCCGGTCCGGCACACCGAGAGAGATGGCGACAATGGCATTCAAGGTTTATGTAGACGGTCAGGAAGGCACCACCGGGCTGCGCCTGTTCGACTATCTGGAAACCCGCGACGACGTCGAGCTGCTGCGCATCGACAGCGCCCTGCGCAAGGACCCGGTCGAGCGCGCCCGTCTGCTGAACGCCGCCGACGTGGCCTTTCTGTGCCTGCCCGACGCCGCCTCCCGGGAGGCGGCCGCCATGGTCGATAACCCGGACACCTGCCTGATCGACGCCAGCACCGCCTTTCGGGTAGCGGACGATTGGGTGTACGGCCTGCCGGAGTTGGCCCCGGGCCAGCGTGAGGCGATCCGCGGCAGCAAGCGGATCGCCAATGTGGGCTGCCACGCCAGCGCCTTCATCCTGGCGGTGCGGCCGCTGGTGGACGCCGGCCTGCTGCCGGCGGACTACCCGCTCACCGCCACCTCCATCACCGGCTACAGCGGCGGCGGCAAGAAGATGATCGCCGACTACGACGCCGACAGCGAAGGCCGCTTGAGCGCGCCCCGCTCCTACGCGCTGGGCCTGGAGCACAAGCACCTGCCGGAAATGCAGCGCTACGCCGGCCTGGGGTCGGCGCCGGTATTCGTGCCCACGGTGGGGCCCTTTCTGAAGGGCCTGGCGGTGACCGTGCCGCTGCACCTGTCGCACCTGAAGGCCGGCACCGACGCGGACGCGCTCTACCAGACCTTCAAGGAACGTTACGCCGGCGAGCCGTTCGTGCGCGTGCACGCCCCCGGTGACCCGGATGCGCTGGACGGTGGCTTCTTCGACGTGCAGGGCAGCAACGACACCAATCGGGTGGAGCTGTTCCTGTTCGGCAACGGCGAGCGCCAGTGCGTGGTCGCCCGGCTCGACAACCTGGGCAAGGGCGCCGCCGGCGCCGCCGTGCAGAACATGAATGTGCATCTGGGCCTGGACGAGACCACCGGCCTGACGGTCTGACGTGTCCGCCCGTCGCGGCTGGGGCGGCGTTCCGCTTCAGCCGCGATACTCCTTTTTCCATACTTCCCTCTTTTCCCATACCTCCGAGGCTTGGATTCTGCCCAATCACGGTTGAGAATGGGTATCATTACAATAATGCATGGCGATGTGACGCCGTTCACGGTAGGAGATGTGAACCCGGGGCGTTTCATTCGTCTATAGGGAGAGAGAGACAAGGAGGTAGCGGTAATGAGTCGAGAACGTCAGGTCCTGGCGCGGGCGGGGCTGAAGGCCACGGCGGCCCGGGAACGGATCTTTCAATTGCTGGAGTCGGCCATGCCGGAGCGCCACCACCTGAGCGCCGACGATATCTACGCGCGGCTGCGTCAGGCCGGGGAGCGCATGGGCATATCCTCCATCTACCGGGTGCTCACCGATCTCGAGGAAGCCGGCCTGGTGCATCGCCATCACTTCGACCGGCATGCCATGGGGCGCAGCCTGTTCGAGCTGGCCGATGGCGCCGAGCATGACCACATGGTGTGCGTGGAAACCGGCCGTATCCTGGAATTCCAGGACCCGCTGATCGAGGCCCGGCAACGGGCCATCGCCGAGCGCCACGGCTTCGAGATCGTGGGGCGCAAGCTGGTGATCCGGGTGCGTCGCTCCGGGGCGGATCGCGCTCCGTAGCGCCCCGTAGAGCCTCGTAGGAGCGACTTCAGTCGCGATCTCCGGCGCCGAATCGCGGCTAAAGCCGCTCCTACGGGGGGCGATCAGCCACCGCTTGCCGCCTTCGCCAACTGGTCCGTGTCCACGCGCACGAACACGGAGTCGGCGGTGGCGGTGAGCACGTCGCCGGCCCACACTTCGCAGATCACCCGGCTTTTGCGGCCCACGTCGCCTTCCACCCAGGCTTTCAGGCGCAGCGGCACGCCCATGGGCGTGGGTTTCAGGTAGCGGATGTCGAGCCGGCCAGTGACGCAATTGATGATCGGCTCGCTGCCGGGTTCCCGGTTTTCGGCCCGGTAGTGCCAGGCCATGGCGGTCCAGTTGGAGTGGCAGTCGATCAGCATCGCCAGCAGGCCGCCGTACACCAGCCCGGGCCAGCCGGTGAACTCCGGTGCCGGGGTGTGGGTGGCGATCACGTGCCGGCCTTCTTCGTCCCAATGGCTCTTCAGACGCAGGCCGCTGGGGTGGGCGCTGCCGCAGCCGTAACAGACGCCGTCCGGATGGCCCCGGTCCTGCAGGGCAAGGGGGTGTTCGCTCATGATGGGTTTCCCGTAGCCAGGGTTTCCGCCTTGAGCCTCAAGCCTCCCTTGCTCATGGCGGGAACGGTTCTTATGATCGGTTGCTCTTTGCAAGCGCCGCATAATAACGAGGATCGCGCATCATGAGTACGGCCCTGTTCCGCCGCGACGGCGACCTGTATCACCCCTCCGAGAATGCCCAGGGCCCGTGGAGCCCGGATTACCTGCATGGCGGTTCCCCGGCGGGGCTGCTGGCCTCGGTGCTGGAGCCGGTGGGCACGGAAGGCGGCCTGCGGCTGGCCCGCTTCACCCTGGACCTGCTGCGGCCGGTGCCCGCCGCGCCGTTGTCGGTGCGCGTGGAGACCGTGCGTGATGGTCGCCGCCTGCGTCTGCTGCAGGGTGATCTGTTCGCCGGCGAGGTGCTGGTATGCCGGGCCACGGCGCTGTATCTGGAACAGGTGCCGCTGGACGTGCCGGAAGCGGCGCGCTTCGAACCCGGAAATCTGCCGCCCCGGGAGCCGGGCGGGGAGGCCAGCCTGGCGGATCTGGCGGCGCGCGGCGAGCGGGAAGCCCTGCCGTTGCCGGGCCTGCACCACACCGTGGCGGTGACGCTGGTGGACGGGGTGGAAGGGCACGGACGCGGCCGTGTCTGGATGCGTCTGCCGGTGCCGGTGGTGGCGGGGCAGGTGTGCTCGCCGTCGGTGCAGGCCGCCACCCTGTCGGATTTCGGCAACGGCGTCGGCCAGCTCCAGGTCAACGAAAACACCGGCAGCATCAACGCTGACATCAGTCTTTATCTGCACCGCGCGCCGGAGGGGGAGTGGCTGGGTCTGGACGCGCGGGCGCGCATGCACACCAATGGCAATGGCCTGGTGGAGACCACGCTCCATGACGAGCGCGGTCCCGTGGGCCGGATTCTGCAGGCAACCCTGGCGATGCCGGTGTACGGTGGTTAAGCCATGGCGCCGGATCAGTTCACCTTGCCGAGGTAGTCGGCGAAGCGCCCCTTGTTCATGGCCATGCCGGCGCTGAGCGTCCCGGCTTTCTCCTTGGCGGCGTCCAGATTGCCGGCGGCGCCAACCTGGATCACGCCCACCATGCCCAGCGGCATGTGCGGGTCGCACTGATACAGGTATACCCCTTCCTTGGACAGGGTCACCGTGACTTTCTCATTGAGCTGGCCCTGCCAGGCGTCGGCGCCGGCCGGGGTGAACACGGCGTGGCTGTTATGGGCCGCGTCCTCGGGCACGAAGGTGACGGTGTCGCCGGGGGCCACTTTCAGGTAACCGGGTTCGAACACCATGGTGCCGTCGGCACCCTGGTTCTTCATATGGACTTCGTGATCGGTGGCCAGCGCCGGAGCGGTGGCGATCAGGCCGGAAACCAGGACGGCCAGGGCGGAGCGGGAAACGCGCATCGATGAACTCCTCGACAGGAAAGTGATAAGCGGCGCCCAGGGTAACGCGCCGGGCGCGGCGCCCCATGACCTGGGTCAAGCACGGCGTTATGATGGCGGCTTCATTGGCCGGCGACGCGAGGAGCCTTCGTGACGGACATCGACCAGACGGTGCGGGCCTTGGCCCGTGACCTGCTTGAGCGGGGCCTGAAGGTGGCCACCGCGGAATCCTGCACCGGCGGCGGCATTGCCCAGGCGCTCACCGAGGTGGCCGGTTCCTCGGACTGGTTCGAGCGCGGCTTCGTCACCTATTCCAATGATGCCAAGATGGAGATGCTGGGCGTGGCTGCCGCGACCCTGGAGCGCCACGGCGCGGTCAGCGAGGCCACGGTGCTGGAAATGGCGCGCGGCGCCCTGGCCCGCTCGCGGGCGGATCTCAGCGTGGCGGTGAGCGGCGTGGCCGGCCCCGGCGGCGGCACTGACGACAAGCCGGTGGGCACGGTCTGGATCGGCTGGGCGCAGACGCCAGGCTGGTCCCGTGCCGAGCGGTTCCACTTTCCCGGTGACCGCTCCGCGGTGCGCCGGGCCACCATCGTCGCCGCTCTGGAAGGGCTCCGGGCCCGTCTGGCGGCGCTTTGAGCGCCGGGGGTTGCAGCCCGGCCAAACACTGCTCATAATGCTGTCCAAATAGACAGTGCTGGTCATCGGGTCAGGATTGGATGACTGTTATCACGATGGCGGCACACGGAATCGAAGAGGGGTTCACCAATGAGCGACAAGAGCAAGGCACTGTCCGCAGCGCTGTCCCAGATCGAGCGTCAATTCGGCAAAGGGTCGGTGATGCGCATGGGCGACCAGAAACGCGAGCGTATTCCCGCCATCTCCACCGGTTCCCTGGGGCTGGATATCGCCCTGGGCATCGGTGGTCTGCCCAAGGGCCGCATCGTGGAAATCTACGGTCCGGAATCCTCCGGTAAGACGACCCTGACCCTGAGCGTGATCGCCCAGGCGCAGAAGAAAGGCGCCACCTGCGCCTTCGTCGACGCCGAACACGCCCTGGACCCGGACTACGCCGAGAAGCTGGGCGTCAACGTGGACGACCTGATCGTGTCGCAGCCGGACACCGGCGAGCAGGCGCTGGAAATCACCGACATGCTGGTGCGCTCCGGCGCCGTGGACGTGGTGATCGTGGACTCGGTGGCCGCTCTGGTACCGAAGGCCGAGATCGAAGGCGAAATGGGTGATGCCCACGTGGGCCTGCAGGCCCGCCTGATGAGCCAGGCGCTGCGCAAGATCACCGGCAACGTGAAGAACGCCAACTGTCTGGTGGTGTTCATCAACCAGATCCGCATGAAGATCGGCGTCATGTTCGGCAATCCGGAAACCACCACCGGTGGTAACGCCCTCAAGTTCTACTCCTCCGTGCGCCTGGACATCCGCCGCATCGGCGCGGTCAAGCAGGGTGATGAAGTAATCGGCAACGAGACCCGCGTCAAGGTGGTCAAGAACAAGGTGGCGCCGCCGTTCAAGCAGGCCGAATTCCAGATTCTCTATGGCCAGGGCATCAATCAGCTCGGCGAAGTGCTGGACCTGGGCGTGCAGCAGGGGCTGGTGGACAAGTCCGGCGCCTGGTACGCCTACCAGGGCGACAAGATCGGCCAGGGCAAGCAGAACGCCTGTGATTATCTGGCCGAGCATCCGGACGTGGCCCAGGCCATCGAGAAGGAAATCCGCTCCCGTCTGCTGGCGGTGCCCGGCGACGCACCCGCCGAGGCCGACGAGAAGTCCGAAGCCACGGATGAGTGAACGGCATGACGGGGCCGGCGACGGCCCCGTGGATGAGGCCACCCTGCGCCAGTACGCCATCAAGCTGCTGGCGCGGCGGGACCACGGCCACCACGAACTGCGCGGCAAGATGCGGCGCAAGTTCGGTGACGCGGCGGCGCTGGACCCGGTGCTGGAATGGTGCCAGGAGCACGACTTTCTCAATGACCGGCGTTTCGCCGGTTTTTTCGTGCGCTCGCGCATCGAGCGTGGCCAGGGGCCCCTGCGTATCCGCGCCGAACTGCGGGAGAAAGGGCTGGGCGACGAACTGATCGGTGCTGCCCTGGATGAAGCGGACTGCGACTGGTTTGCCCTGGCCCGCGAAGTCCACGGCCGCCGCTTCCGGCATCCGCCGGCGGATCGTAAGGAAAAAGGCAAACAGTTACGCTTTCTGCAGGCCCGGGGGTTTGACGCGGAGCAGTGCTTCGCGGCTCTGGATGCTTTCGAGGATTAAGGCGCTTCCCAATGGAATACCTCGCCGACCCCTGGCTGGTCGCCGCACTGCTGGGCTCCGGCGTGATCGCCGGCTTTATCAACACCCTGGCCGGCGGTGGTGGCTTGCTGATTCTACCGTTGCTGATGCTCACCGGCATGGGCCCGGCTCTCGCCAACGGCACCATGCGCGTGGGCGTGCTGATCCAGTGCCTGGAGGGCGTGCGCCAGTTTCACCGCCACGGCTCCATGCCATTCGGCACCTTGCCTGGCATCCTGGTGCCGACCCTGGCCGGCGCCTTGCTGGGTAGTCTGGCCGCTTCCTTTCTGCCCAGCGATATTCTGGAACCGGTGCTGCTCGGCACTCTGGTGCTGATGGCGGTGGTCATGGTGCTCAAACCGGCCACCCTGGTGGCCGGCCCCGATGAAGCGCCCCGGGCGCTGGCCTCCACGCCGGCGGCCTGGGTGGGCCTGTTCCTCACCGGCGCCTACGGCGGCTTCGCCCAGGCCGGGGTGGGTTTTCTGCTGATCGCCGTGCTGGCGGGCCAGCTCCGCTATGATCTGGTGCGCACCAACGGCCTCAAGCTGGCCATCACCGGTGGCTTTACCGTGCTCGCCCTGAGTGTTTTCGCCTGGCGCGGGCAGGTGGCCTGGCTACCGGGATTGCTGGTGGGGGCGGGGATGCTGCTGGGCGTGCGGCTGGGCGTGGGCTTCGCCCACCAGGTCTCGCAGAAAGTGCTCAAGTGGATTCTTCTGGTGATGGTCGTGCTGGTTTGCGCCGCCGCTTTCATTCGTTGATCGAATCAGCGTTGGCCACTCATGATGGTCTGCAAACGTTGTAGCAAGCTCATGGCCGGCAGCACCGAGTGAATGCTGCTTTCGGGAGTGTCACCGTCACGAACCGCCTTCAGGAAAGCCCGGTCCTGCTCCAGGAAAGCATCGCCATTGCCGGTCAGGGTTCTGTCTTCGCTATCGGTCAACGTATTGCGAAATACCCGGTAGGTTTGTTCCTCTCCGATGTAGCGGTAGAAACCACCGAAGGGACCGCGATTGTTGAATGACAGCGCCATGGATGCCAGTTGCCCGCCCGTGAGCGAGCGCATTCCCACGGTCATGTCCATGGGAATCCCAAGTTGCGAATGCGGTGGTCCGCATTGTCCCCACACATCGAATTCATGGCCCTCCAGCAGCCATGTGAAAAGATCGATGCTGTGACAGGCATGGTGCCATAGGAGGTTATCGGTCCAGTCCCGGGGTTCACCGAACATGTTGAGGTTTTCGCGGCGGAAGAAATAGGTCTCCGACACCAGGTGCTGAAGATGAAAGCGGCCATTTTGCAGGTGTTCGCGCAATATCCTGTGTGCTGGCGAAAAACGGCGGCTATGCGCGACCATCAGTGGCACGCCGGCGCGACGCTGTGCGGCCGCCAGAGCCTTGCAGTCTTCAAAATTGAGCGCCGCCGGAATTTCCACCAGGCAGGGCAGGCCGGCATTTATTGCCTGCAATGCCTGCTTGGCATGAAGGGTGGATGGTGAGGCGAGAATTACCGCGTCCAGGTCGCGGCGGGTCAGGATGGTCTCATAGTGGGTGGTGACCTCATCGATCCCGTGCCGCCGGGCCAGCTCGCTACCCCGTCGCGGCTCCTTGGCCACCAACAGGGTGATGCGTGCGCCATCGAGACGGGCCAGGGTGTCCGCATGGGTGGCGCCCATGGCCCCCTCACCAATCAGAGCAATGCGCAGCGGGTCAGTCATGACAGGACCCCTTCATTACGCCACCAGTCATCCAGTAGCCGGTTGAACCGGTCCGGCGCTTCAAAATAGGGTGAATGCCCGACGCCGGAGAAACAATGAAAACCGGAACCGGCTATTTGCTCATGAAGTAAGGCGATTTCCCGGGCGGGGAACAGCACATCCTCATCGCCCGCTACCAGCAGGATGGGAACGCCGGTGGCGGCGAGGGCGGCGGGTGAATGCTGTTGCTGGTGACCGCTCAGGGTGCGCACATTGGTGATGTTGAAGGATGCGATGGCGCTGTACAGCGCGACCTGGTCGGGATGTTTTTCGATAAAGGTACGGCCCAGTACTCGCTCGATTTGTGACCGTTGCGCGTTGCGGTCGCTGAGCGCTTGCATCCGTTGTGCCTGAGCCGCGGGCAGTTCGAAGCCGAACAGAGTATCCACCAGTACCAGACCACGGACCCGTTCCGGGTACCGGCAGGTAAAGGTCACGGCGGTCCCTCCCCCCATGGATTGCGCCACCAGCACGGCGCGTTCCACCCCGGCATGGTCGAGAATCGTCTCCAGGTCCTCGACGAAACGGTCCCGCCCCAACCGGCCGGGGTCGGTGGAACGGCCGAAGCCTCGCGCGTCGGCGATTAGCAGCCGGTAACGCGAGCGCCAGTGGGCGACCTGGTGGAACCAGCTGGCGTGATTGCCGCCCACGCCGTGCAGAAATACCAGGGTGTCCCGGCTTGGTGCCTCGTCATGATACTCGTAGTAGAGATGCGCCTGGTCGGCCTCCACCCACATTAGTGCCACACCGCGAAAGCCATGGCACAGCCGGTGCCGGCGGGGCTGCGATAGCAGGGCACATAATCGATCAGATCCATCTTCATACCCTGGACGGTGCCGGCCAGAGCCGACCAGCAACGGAACTCGGAGTTACCTGATTGGAGTTTCTCTCTCGGTAAGGAGGCATGGTCTTCCAGGGTGCCGGTGGCCATGATATCCAGGAAGCGGCGATCAAAATCCTCGTCGACCACGAAATGGCTCAAGCCGCCTGTCGCGATCACCGCCACGCGCAGATCCGCGGGCCAGCCCTCGATAATCTCGCGAATCGCGCCACCCAGATTATAGGCGCGAGCCGGGGTGATCTGGTTGGGCGGATAATAGGTGTTGATGCTTACCGGAACGATGGGAATCGGATCGCCTTCGATCATCTTGTAGTACACATACCCGAATGAGTGACTCATGCCCTGTTCAGGTTGATAGTGGCGTGAATGGGCCACGTCGAAATCGCGTTGCATAAGCGATTCGATCAACGAACGGGCCAGCTTCGAGGCAACCGGGTATTCCCGCTCTTCCTGCGGATACCAGTCCGTGGCACGAAGATCCTGGTCATACTTCCATTTCATCATGCCCTGCGGCTTGTAGGGCAATGTTTCGCCCCAGTACACGGACAGCGCCGGCATATTGTCGTCCTGGAATACTTCCTTATGATCATCTCCGATGACCAGAATCACATCCGGCTTAGCTTCGCCAAGGATGGTCCTTATCTCCGCCACGGCTTTCTGGTTTGCTTCATGGCGCTTCCAAAGAACATCCATCTCGATTTCCTTGAGAATCGCCGGGCTGGCCTTGGCGAGCAGCTCCTCATAGCTGACCCGGGCACCTTCGAAGTCATGCAGGGCATGAATGTGTACATCGTCCTGCCCCGCGCGCGCCAACCAGGCGGGCGGTTCCATCAAGAGAGTGGGGCTGTGGGAAGAGCCCACGCCGAGAATCACCTTTGCCATAGTTTTTTCCTCACGATACCG
The DNA here is from genome assembly GCF_016785095.1 of Alloalcanivorax marinus. Classification (GTDB taxonomy): domain Bacteria; phylum Pseudomonadota; class Gammaproteobacteria; order Pseudomonadales; family Alcanivoracaceae; genus Alloalcanivorax; species Alloalcanivorax marinus_A. The sequence goes on from NZ_JAEKJB010000006.1 coordinate 140,912, forward strand.
GAGAGAGAAGGCTCCGAGTCAATTTGCCAACTACGGTTATAGAAAACGTGGTTGGGGTGGACAAACGATTTGTCGCGGCTACACCCATGAGTTATGTTCATGTATGTCTCGAACGGCGATCAGCCAGGAGTCGATCATGCCGGTCCGTTACCCACCTTTGCTTTCGTTGCGCGCTTTTGAAGCGGCCGCACGGCACCTTTCCTTTACCCACGCGGCTGACGAGTTGTGCTTGACGCAGAGCGCGGTGAGCCGTCATGTCCGCTCCCTGGAAGATTATCTGGGCCAGCGAATGTTCGACCGCCTGACTCGCCGCGTGGAGCTGACACCGGCGGGAGAGGAATATTTCCGTGCCGTGCATCATGCTTTGGCCGAGATCGAGAAGGCCACGCGGGATGTCATGCAGCCGGACCGAAAAGCCTCGCTTACCCTCAGCGTCATGCCGACGCTGGGTGCCAATTGGCTGATGCCTCGCCTTGGCAGCTTCAGCGAAACCTACCCGGACATCGAAGTGCGCATGATTTCTTCCATTGAGCCGGTTAACTTCGACGCTCGGGAAATCGATGTGGCGATTCGCGTGGGGTCGCCTCCCGGCGTGCTGCGTGACAAACATTTGCCACGCGTGGAAATGGACATGGTCACCAATTGGAAAGGCGTGACGGCTGAGTACCTGTTTCCCGATCTTCTGGTGCCGGTACTGTCGAGCAAGCTGTTGTCCCAGGGCGCGGCCATCAATGAAGCGCGGGACCTGCTTAAGTATCGGCTGATTCATAATGCCAGCCGCGAATTTGCCTGGCCGGACTGGCTGGCCGCGCACGATGTCACCCTGACCGAGAAAACCGATGCCATTACCTATGGCCATTTCTTCATGACCATTCGTGCCGCCCTGAACTGCAAGGGCGTGGCCCTGATCCCTTCCGTGATCCTCAACAACTGCCTGGAAGGCATGGATCTTGTGCAGCCTTTGAAGGGCGATGTGGAAAGCGCGGGTTCCTACTATTTGCTGACCCGGGAAGAAAATCGCAACGAATACGCGGTGCGCACTTTTTGCAACTGGCTTCTGGCCGAGGCCGATAACGAAAAAACGCGTGATCTGGCGGTGGCCCCGGATGATCTGGAAGACGTTCAACAGTAACGACGCATGGCTAGCCACTCGCCTAACGCGACCAGGCCGTACAACACCAGACCAATAGCACAGAGAATCAGAATCGCGGCCAGAATCAGCGCGGTATCGGCTTGTGACGACGCGAATACGATCAGATAGCCCAGCCCTCGTTCGGCGCTGATGAATTCAGCGACGATGACGCCAATCATGGCCAGGGTAATAGCGATTTTCATGCCGCTGAAAATATACGGCACGGCATAGGGAAGGCGTACCAGGAAAAAAACCTGCCATGGCGTCGCGGTCAGTCCCTGACAAAGGCGCAGGGCGTCGCCTGGCGTGGCGCGTAAACCGGCCATCGTCGAAATCACCACGGGAAAAAACGCCATGAAGGCGGCGAACTCGATACGAGTAGTGCTTCCGATCCCCATCCAGACGACGAACAGAGGAGCCAGCGCGATTTTGGGGATCAGTTGGAAGAACACGACGATCGGGTAAAAGGAGGCGTTCATCAACGTCGATGATGTCAATGCCAGTGCCAGTACCACGCCTCCGACGGTGGCGATGAGAAAGCTGACCATGGTTTCCAGGGTGGTTGGCCAGGCATTGGTCATCAAAGGCGAGAAGGTGGTGCGCATGCGTTCGTACACATAACTGGGCGCGGGCAGCAAACTGCGTGGAATGTCCATATGATGGACCGTGAACTCCCAGCCGCCCAGGAACACCGTGACCACCATCAGCGGCATGAGTACGCGTTGAAGAAGTTGTACTTCCGCGGGGGTCAATGTGGGCCTTGATGGTCGTTGCGCTCGGGCATGCGCCGGCGGAACAGTCGCGCGCGCACTGCCTCGGGGCGTGCAGGGCACGGTGGAATGGTAGCCGTTGGTTTTTCCGATTCTCATGTGGAGACATCCTCCGTGCGCTTATGCCCGCTTTGAATGTATTGTTTGAGTTCGCCACACAGCTTGTTGAATTCCGGGCTTTCCGCGATATCGTCAGGCCGTGGTCGACCGAACGGAATTTTGATATCACACACCACTTTGGAAGGGCGGCCGCCCATCACCAACACCCGATCGGAGAGCAGAACCGCCTCACGAATGCTGTGGGTGATGAATACGCCGGTCTTCGGGTTCTTCTGCCAGATATCGAGCAGGGCAAGATTCATTTCGTCACGGGTGATGGCATCCAGGGCGCTGAACGGTTCATCCATCATCAACAGCGGGGGATCAAGAATCAGGGCGCGGCAGATTGACACCCGCTGGCGCATACCACCGGATAGCTGCGAGGGGCGGTGATTCTCGAACTTCGAAAGGCCTACCATGGCGAGCAGGTCATGCGCGCGTCGTAGATATTCGTTTCTTGGTTTTTTCAGTATTTTCACCGGGAACAGGACATTGTCCAATACCGACAGCCAGGGGAGCAGGGTGGCGTCCTGGAAGATCAGGCCCACGTCTTCCCGTGGGCCGGTCACCTGTCTGCCGCGTTCGACCACGACGCCGTCGGTGATACTTTCCAGACCGGCAAGCATCATCATCAAGGTGGATTTTCCACAGCCACTAGGGCCGAGGATGGAGACAAAATCTCCCTCCTCGATGGACAAGGTGACGTCACTGACCGCCTCCACTGGCCCTTGGGCACTTTGGTAGGTCTTGCTGACCTGCCAGAGATCCAGGTGCTTGGCTTTGGCTGTCATGCCGCGCCTCCGGACAGCATCGCCGGGAAGGCGGCACTGTAATCCTTGACCTGCTTCCACTCCCCGGCACTGAGGGTGGTGGAGCCGATGAAACGGTTGGTGAACAGCACCTCGGGATCAGGACGTTTGGCGGATTCCGGTGCCGCGTATTGCATGATCAGATCGGTCATCTCGGCGACGCGGTCCAGATCGCTATAGCCCAGGGCGTGGTCCATGGCTTCAGGATAGGGCAGTGATGCCAACATGAAGCCCATGCTCAGGCGTACGTTTTCCTTGCCCGCTTCGCTCAGCGCCAGTTGAGGTTGTTTTTCGAGCAGAATGTCGGCGGCTTTTTGCGGGTCCCGGGCGGTGAAGGCAAGGGCCTCCAGCAGGGCGTCGCAAACGTCTTCGCACAATTGTGGGTCGCTTTCCAGAACTTCCGGGCGGGTCACGATGTTGTTGGAGTAGAACGACATGCCGTAATCGCTCAACAGCATGGCGCGGGTCTCCACACCGAGGCCCTTCGCCACCGCGTAGGAGCTGCTGGTGACACAGTAAGAAGCGTCCACTTTACGCTCCACCAGCAGCCGCTCAAGGATGCGCGGATCGGCCTGAACGATTTCCACATCCTCCGGTTTAATCCCGGCCTTCAGCGCGAAGGCCTTCCAAAGCGGAAACTCCACGGATGAGGGCACGCCGCCCATGCGTTTGCCGACCAGGTCCTTGGCGGTCTTGATGGGTGAGTCGGCTCTTACCAGCGCGCCCAGATAGGCTTCATAGTTGGTGGTGCCCAGGGCCACCAACGGCAGGCCGGTGGCGGCGGAAAGGATGGTTGAGCTAGCGGAAACCAAACCAAAGTCGAACTGCTTGTTGGCGATCGACTGCGCGGCCGCCAGCGAGCCATGCCCGCGTGTTACTTCCGCTTCGATTCCCCGTTTTTTGAACATGCCCTGATCCTGTGCCACATAGGCATAGGCGGTGGCGCCCTGCGGTAGCCAGGGGAGAGTAAACTTGATGTTTCGTGTTTTTTTGGCGAGCACCGCGGGTGCCATCGCCACGGCGCCGGCCGCGGCCGCGCCTTTCAAAAAAGTACGACGATCGAGTTTAAGACCTTCTTTACTGGACATGCTGGTTCACTCCGTTGCAGGGAACGGCCACAGGGCCTGGATGATTTTTATGCAAGATATGGGCACAGAATCATGGGCGGCAAATGATTAATCGGGCCCTGATGCATGAGTCTTAATCAGGCATGACGGATGACTTGAATGAATGCATGGCGGGGAAAAAAGTCGTTTGTTCGAAGCCGCCCTGTTTCGTCACCATCCGCTCCATGAATCATTCAGGGCGGAGAGCCGATATGACATTGAACAACCACGCCGGTGTGATCAGAGTGGGAATCGCCGGGTTGGGAACCGTGGGACGGGACGTGGCGACCGCCCTGAATGGAAGGGTCCCTGGCGTGGCGCTGAGCGCGGTGTCGGCGCGTAACGTGGAAGCGGCCCGAGACTGGCTGCGGGAAGCGGGGCTGGACGTGCCGGTGGTGGGCATCGATCAGTTGGAACCCCACTGTGACGTGGTCATCGAGTGCGCGCCATCCGCGTTGATGCGGCGCCTGGCCGAGCCGGTACTGCGTGCCGGTAAGAAGCTGGTGGTACTCAGTTCCGGGGCCATGCTCGACAATATGGATCTGATCGAACTGGCCGATCGGCACGGTGCGCGGATTATCGTACCCACCGGTGCCTTGTTGGGGCTGGATGCGGTCAAAGCCGCGGCCGAGGGCCGCATAGAGTCGGTGAAAATGGTGTCGCGCAAGCCCGTGGAGGGATTTCGCGGGGCGCCATTCCTGGTCGCCAATGGCATCGATATAGAAGGGATAGACGTTCCCAAACGCCTGTTTTCCGGCAAGGCCCGCGAGGCGGCCACCGGCTTTCCCGCCAATCTGAACGTGGCGATTTCCCTGTCGCTGGCGGGCATCGGCGTTGACCAGACCCAACTGGAGATCTGGGCGGACCCGACCATTCAACGCAACACCCATACCATTACGGTGGTTTCAGACAGCGCTTTGTTCTCCATGACCATCGAGAACATCCCCACCAGTAATCCGAAGACCGGGCGGATCACGGCACAGAGCGTGCTTGCCGTATTGCGACAGATGACCGCCCCGATGCGGGTAGGCACCTGAAAACATCGCTCACCCCCGAAGACCCAAGGAGAAAACGATCATGAGTGAAACAAGACACGCGGAAATCGCCGGCGCGGGCTTCGCCGGCCTGGCCAGCGCCATCGCCCTGAAACAGCGCGGCTGGTCGGTACGGGTGCACGAAAGCAGCCCGGAACTGCGTGCGTTCGGTGCCGGCATCTATATTTGGGACAATGGTCTGCACGTGCTCGATTCCCTGGGCGCCTACCAACAGGTGCTCGATGGTGCCTTCGCGGCACCGGCGTACGAAACGCGCACCAACGGAGAGCGGCTTTCCTACCAGCGTATCAACCAGCCGGGCTATCGCCGTTTGCTGACCATGACCCGGCAACATCTTTATGAGGCCATGCTGGACTCGGCCCGGCGCCACGACATCGAGATCGTTACCCGTTCGGAGGTGGTGGCGGCGGACCCGGAAGGGCGCTTGAAGGTGGCCGGCGGTCGCTGGTTCGAAGCTGATCTGGTGATCGGCGCCGACGGCGTCAAATCAAAGGTGCGCGACTCCCTGGATATCCCCTTGGAGCGGCAGCGCTATCACGACGGCCTGACCCGGGTGCTGGCGCCGCGCGGACCGCTCAAGGGGGTTGATTGGGACAACGTGATCGATTTCTGGCACAAGGGCGAGGATGGGCGAACCCTGCGCATTCTCTATACGCCGTGTAGCGAGGACACCTTGTACATGGCGATGATGGCGGGGCTTGACGACCACGAAGCGGCGGCCATTCCGGTTAACCCCACCCCCTGGGTGGAGGCTTTCCCGGGCCTGCGTCCGGCTCTCGAGAGTCTGGGTGACCGGGGGCGTTACGATCTCTACGAAAAAACCGTTTTGAAGGAATGGGCTATCGGCAAGGTGGCCGTGGTGGGCGATTCCGCCCATGCCATGCCCCCGACCCTGGCGCAGGGCGCCGGCTGCGCGATGATGAACGCGCTGGGCCTGGCGGTGGCGATGGAGGAAAGCGATACCGTGGAGGAGGGGCTGGCCTTGTGGCAACGGCGCGAACGGCCGCTTACCGACCATACCCAGGGCCGGGCGGCGGAGCTGGCCGCATCCCGGGAACTGGCCCATGGCATGTCCTGGTCGGATACTGATATGCGTGCCGCCGGGCATCTGCCCACCGGCACTTCCGCCGCGTTCAGCGCCTAGGAGCCGGTGATGCCCGTTTGCCTGATCGCTGAACCGATCCACCCGGTGGCCACCGAGAAACTGGAGCAGGGCGGCGTTACCGTGCGCGCCGCCTCCAGCCCTCGCCTGGAGACCATCGCCAACGAACTGACCGACGTGGATGCGATCATCGTCCGTGACGCGCTGCCGGCCGCGGCCATGGATTTGGCGCCACGCCTGGCGATCATCGCCAACCATGGTACCGGCACCAATGCGGTGGATGTGGCCCATGCCCACCGGCTCGGTATTCCGGTGGCCTATACGCCGACCAGCAATGTCCGCTCGGTGGCCGAGCACACCATCATGCTGATGCTCGCCGCTCTGCGTCGGGTGGTGCCCGCCGATGAGGCCACGCGCGCCGCCGACACCCGTTTCCGCTATGACCAGCCGATCCACTCGGTGTATGAGAAGACCCTGGCGGTGATCGGCTTCGGTCATGTCGGCAAGCTGGTGATCGCCATGGCCCGTGAGTTTGGCATGCGGGTGCGGGTGTTCTCGCCCAGCGCCGACCCGGATGAAGTCCGAGCCTATGGCGTGGAATACCACTCGACCCTGGCCAGTGCACTGGACGGCGTCGATGTGGTGACCCTGCACCGCCCCCTGCGCGACGACACCCGGCACACCCTGAATCGCGAGAATCTGGCGCTGCTGCCGCCCTCGGCGGTGGTGATCAACACCTCCCGGGGCGGGCTGATCGACGAGCAGGCCCTGGCACAAGCACTTCGCGACAAACGCCTGTTCGCGGCGGGGCTGGATGTGCTCGATCAGGAACCGATGGCGCCGGATTCGCCGCTGGCGGGGCTGGATAACGTGGTGTTTACCCCGCACATGGCCGGGTCCAGTCAGGAGGCCCTGCTGAAAACCGCGTTGCAATGCGCCGACCATGTGCTCAATGCCCTGAGTGGGCGCCGCCCTTCCGCCTTGGTGGACCCGGACGTGTGGCAGCGTCGCCGCTTCCCCTATGTGAGCACCTTCTGAGCCGACCCTTAAGAACCACCAAAAAAGGAAACGTTATGGCACTGCAACCTTTTCATTTGGCGATCCCGGTGCACGACCTGGCCCTCGCGCGCCATTTCTATGGCACCGTCTTCGGGTGCTCGGAGGGTCGCAGCAGCGATCATTGGGTGGATTTCGATTTTTTCGGCCACCAACTGGTGATCCATTACCAGGCGCCGGCGCCCGCCCATCCGGCGGCCACCAGCGGCGTGGGCGATCATGACGTGCCGGTGCCGCATTTCGGCGTGGTGTTGAGCTGGGAGGGCTGGGAGACACTGGCGGCCCGGTTGCGCGAACAGGGCGTACGTTTCGAGATCGAGCCCTGTATCCGCTTTGCCGGGCAGGTCGGCGAGCAGGGCACCATGTTCCTTTACGATCCCTGTGGTAACGCGCTGGAGTTCAAGTGCTTCAAGGATATTGACCAGCTTTTCGCCCGTTGAGCGGCTCCGTCACGGCGGTCGGACGTCAGTCCGCCGCCGGCCACACCACGGGAAACAGGTCCGAGTCCATCGGGTCGCCATCGCGCAGACCCGGATCGCGGATTGGCCGGGTCACGTTCGGGTGCTCCCGGTACGTCACGTCATCCCCCATCCAGCGAGTGGAAATTACCCGGCGCCGGCGCTTGCCATGGCGGTTGCCGCTGGCGCCATGCACGGCCATGGCGTGAAAGGCGATGCAGTCGCCGGGCTCCACATGCTCCCAGGTCAGCACCGGGTAGCGCTCCGGGTCGGCGTCAATGTCCGGTAACGGGGCAAGCTCGGAGGCGTAATCGGTCTTGAACTGGAAATCCGGCGCCCGAAAATGCGTCGGCCAGCGGTGTGAGCCGCGCACGAAGCGCAGCATGCCGCCATCCAGGTCCACCGGGTCCAGCGCCACCCACAGCGAGCACAGCTGGTCACCGCGTACACACCAGTAAGGCAGGTCCTGATGCCAGGGCGTGGGCGCCTCGGAACCGGGCTCCTTGACCAGTAAATGATCATAGAACAGTCGCGTTCGGGTGGCCCCCATCAGCCGCGCCGCGATCGCGCCGCCCGGGCCGCTCAGGACATAGTCGTGGAATCCAGCGTCGAAGGTCCACATATAGCGGTCCCCATGGAAGGTTCCCGCATGGCTGCTTTTCCCATAGCGGGTACCGAGCGGGCCCGGCTGCTCCAGGTTGCGCCGCACCGCATCGCGCAGCGGTTCCACCCAGTCGCTGAACAGGCCGGGCAGGTGCACGGCTCCGTCTTCCTGGTAACGCGCTACCTCGGTGTCGGAAATCAGGGGTGAGCATGCTGGCATGGGGCCTCCGGGTGTGAATGACATGCTGGAATTCAGACAGTCCGGGCCAGCGCCGACAAACGATTATTCCGTCGCCGTGCCATGACTTTGGCTTATCCGTGGCCAGCCCCATCGCCCATCGCAACGATCCCGGGACAACGCTATACTGCCGTTCCCCAATTTCCGGTAAGTGTTTGTTCCGTATGAAGAGCGCTGAGATTCGCCAGGCCTTTCTCGATTACTTCGCCCGCCAGGGCCACGCCAAGGTGCCGTCGTCCTCCCTGGTGCCGGAGAACGACCCGACCCTGTTGTTCACCAACGCGGGGATGAACCAGTTCAAGGATGTGTTCCTGGGCCGTGAGAAGCGGGACTACACCCGCGCCACCAGCGCCCAGCGCTGCGTGCGCGCCGGCGGTAAGCACAACGACCTGGAAAACGTGGGCTACACCGCCCGCCACCACACCTTCTTCGAGATGCTGGGCAACTTCAGCTTCGGCGATTACTTCAAGCGCGACGCGATCCGCTTCGCCTGGGAATTCCTCACCGGGGAGCTGGGTCTGCCGGCGGAGCGTCTGTGGGTTACCGTGCATGTGTCCGACGACGAGGCCGCCGATATCTGGCTCAAGGAGATGGGTGTCAGCGCCGAGCGCTTCTCGCGCCTGGACGAGGACAACTTCTGGCAGATGGGCGACACCGGCCCCTGTGGCCCCAGCTCCGAGATCTTCTATGACCACGGCCCGGACGTGCCCGGCGGCCCGCCCGGCTCCGAGGATGGCGATCTGGATCGCTACATCGAAATCTGGAACCTGGTGTTCATGCAATACGACCGCCAGGACGACGGCGAGCTGCTGCCGCTGCCCAAGCCCAGCGTGGATACCGGCATGGGCCTGGAGCGCATCGCCGCGGTGAAGCAGGGGGTGCACTCCAACTACGAGATCGATCTGTTCCAGAACCTGCTCAAGGCGGCGGCCGGGGCCACCGGTTGCGACGATCTGGAAGAGAAATCCCTGCGTGTGATCGCCGACCACATCCGTTCCGCCGGTTTCCTGATCACCGACGGCGTGGTGCCCTCCAACGAGGGTCGTGGCTATGTACTGCGCCGCATCATCCGTCGCGCCCTGCGCCATGGCCACAAGCTGGGCCAGGACAAGCCATTCTTCCACACCCTGGTCCGGGCCCTGGTGGACGAGATGGGCGACGCCTATCCCGAACTGGCCCGGGAGCAGGCCCGGGTGGAGAAGGCGCTGCTCGCCGAGGAAGAGCAGTTCGGTCGCACCCTGGCCGCCGGGATGAAGGTGCTGGAAGGCGCCATGGCCGGACTGGACGGCGACACCCTGCCGGGGCAGGTGGTGTTTCAACTCTACGACACCCACGGCTTCCCGCCGGATCTGACCGCCGACGTGGCCCGCGAGCGCGGCCTGGGCGTGGACATGGACGGCTTCGAGAAGGAAATGGAAGCCCAGCGCGAACGGGCCCGGGGCGCCGGTGCCTTCGGCAACGACTACGGCGACCGCCTCAGCATCGATTCAGTCACTGATTTCTCCGGCTACGAGAAGCATGAGGATCAGGCGGAAGTGGAAGGCCTGTATCGGGACGGTGCCGCCGTGGACCGCCTGGAAGCCGGCGACACCGGCATGGTGGTGCTCAAGCGCACGCCGTTCTACGCCGAATCCGGCGGCCAGGTGGGCGACCGTGGCGTGCTGGCCGGCGCCGACGGTCGCTTCGACGTGGAAGATACCCGCAAGCGTGGCCAGGCGCACATCCACATCGGCACGGTGCGCGAGGGCAGCCTCAAGGTGGGCGACAAGGTGGACGCCTACGTGGACCTGGAGCGGCGCCGCGCCATCATGCGCCATCACTCCGCCACCCACCTGTTGCACGCCGCCCTGCGCCAGGTGCTCGGCGAGCATGTGCAGCAGAAAGGCTCCCTGGTGGCGCCGGACTACCTGCGCTTCGACTTCTCCCACGGCGAGGCGCTCAGCGCCGAGCAGCGCGACGAGATCGAGACCCTGGTGAACCGACAGATTCTGGCCAACGCCGCCGTTACCACCGAGCTGATGGACATGGACGCCGCCCGCAAAGCCGGCGCCATGGCCCTGTTCGGCGAGAAGTACGCGGACGAGGTGCGGGTGCTGACCATGGGCACCGACGGCTTCTCCAAGGAACTGTGCGGCGGTACCCACGTACAACGCACCGGTGATATCGGCCTGTTCAAGATCACCCTGGAAACCTCCGCCGCCGCCGGCGTGCGCCGCATCGAGGCGGTCACCGGCGAGTACGCCCTGGCGGCCGTGCGCGACCAGGAGCGGGCCCTGGGTGAAATCGCCGCCACCGTGAAGAGCAGCCCGGAGCTGGCCGCCGAGCGGGTGGCCGCCCAGGTCCGCCGCCTGCGCGAGCTGGAAAAGGAAGTGGACCGCCTGAAGCAGAAACTGGCCTCCGGCGCCGGTGGCGATCTCACCGCCGAGGCCCGCGAGGTGAACGGCGTCAAGGTGCTCGCCATCAAGGTGGATGGCGCCGACGCCAAGACCCTGCGCGTGACCATGGACAAGGTGAAGGACAAGCTGGGATCGGCGGTGATCCTGCTGGCCGCCGCCGACGGCGATAAGGTGGCCCTGGTGGCCGGCGTCACCAAGGACCTTACCGACCGGGTCAAGGCCGGCGACCTGATGAAGCACGTAGCCGAACAGGTGGGCGGCAAGGGCGGCGGTCGCCCGGACATGGCCCAGGGCGGCGGCACCGACGCGGCGGCTCTGCCCGCGGCTTTGGAAGGTGTGTACGGCTGGGTGGAAGAGCGGCTCTGAAAACCCATCGCGGCGCGCGGAATCGCGGTCGGACCACCGCTCCTACGGTGCCTTTAACCCGGTAGGAGCGGTGGTTCCACCGCGATCCTCCGCCCCTTCACATGAAACCCCGGCGCGAAAATGCTATTCTTTCGCGCCCCTTTTTGCAGAAAAAGTCATTTATGGCACTCATCGTTCAGAAATACGGCGGCACCTCGGTTGGTACCGTCGAACGCATCCAGGCCGTCGCCGAACGGGTGGCGCGCTTCCAGGAACGGGGGGATCAGGTGGTCGTGGTGGTCTCCGCCATGAGCGGCGAAACCAACCGCCTGATCGAGCTGGCCAATGGTGTTTCCGACAATCCCAGCACCCGGGAAATGGACGTGCTGGTGTCCACCGGCGAGCAGGTCACCATTGCTCTGTTGTCCATGGCGCTGCACCAGCGCGGCGTCGACGCCCGTTCCTACACTGGCTGGCAGGTGCCGATCCGCACCGATCACAGCCACTCCAAGGCCCGCATCGAGGACATCGACGAGAACAAGATGCGCGGCGACCTGAATGCCGGTCGCGTGGTGGTGGTCGCCGGTTTCCAGGGCATCGACGACGACGGCAACATCACCACCCTGGGACGGGGTGGCTCCGACACTACCGCCGTGGCCCTGGCCGCCGCGCTGAAGGCCGATGAATGCCAGATCTACACCGACGTGGACGGCGTCTACACCACTGATCCCCGGGTGGTCGACAACGCCCGCCGTCTGGACAAGATCACCTTCGAGGAAATGCTGGAAATGGCCAGCCTCGGTTCCAAGGTGTTGCAGATCCGTTCGGTGGAATTCGCCGGCAAATACAATGTGCCGCTGCGCGTACTGTCCAGTTTTCAGGAGGGCCCGGGCACCCTCATTACCGTCGACGACGAGGTGGATATGGAAAAGCCGGTTATCTCTGGCATTGCTTTTACCCGTGATGAAGCAAAGATCACCGTGCGCGGTGCCCCGGACACCCCGGGCATCGCCTTCAAGATTCTCGGCCCGGTGAGCGACGCCAACATCGAGGTGGACATGATTGTGCAGAACGTGGGTGCCGACGGCGCCACGGACTTCACCTTCACCGTGCACCGCAACGATTTCGCCAAGGCCAAGGAGGCCCTCAAGAAGGCCGCCGAGGAACTGGGTAACCCGGAAATCATCGGTGACGACAAGATCGCCAAGATTTCCCTGGTGGGTGTGGGCATGCGCTCCCACGCCGGCGTGGCCAGCAAGATGTTCGAGACCCTGGCCGCCGAGGGCGTCAACATCACCATGATTTCCACGTCCGAGATTAAAGTCTCCGTGGTGGTCGCCGAGAAGTATCTGGAACTGGCCGTGCGCGCGCTGCACCAGGCCTTCGAACTGGACCAGCCGGCGGCCTGATGGCCCCGTCGCGCCGGCCGCCAGGGCGGTCGGCGCCGGATTCCCGGAGGCGGGAAGACTTTGCCGGTTCGTTGCTGCATAATGCGGCCTTCGTACCCCGGTGCGAGTGAGGGATTCGCATGATAACGACCGAGGTGCGATAACGCGCTCACTGAATAATCTGATGGACCCAGGAGGGATTTTCCATGCTGATACTTACGCGCCGCGTTGGCGAGACGCTGATGGTTGGCGATGACGTCACCGTCACCGTGCTCGGCGTCAAGGGCAATCAGGTCCGCATTGGCGTTAACGCGCCCAAGGAAGTCGCCGTGCACCGGGAAGAGATCTACCAACGCATTCAGCACGAAAAAACCGGCGACGGCAGCGAGAATGTGTAATTTTTGGGCTGTATTTTCCAGCTAAGCTGGTATGATGCGCGCCAATAAAGTTCCGGAGAGGTGGGTGAGTGGCTGAAACCAGTTCCCTGCTAAGGAACCATACGTATTACTCGTATCGAGGGTTCGAATCCCTCCCTCTCCGCCAGATACTAAAAAGCCCGGCCTGAGCCGGGCTTTTTAGTATCTGGCGGAGAGGGAGCACTTCATTCGAACCCTCCGTTCGACCGAACGGCGCAAAGCGCCGTGAGGGGCGTCGCCGCCCAGCGGCGACGGGGCGCAGCCCCGAGCGAAGCGAGCCAATCCCTCCCTCTCGGCGCGCGCAGCGCGCCCAAGCGCCCGAAGCTACCCCACACGCCGAATCGCGACTGAAGCCGGAACGCCGCCCGGCCGCTCCTACAAACATCGCGCCCAGCCGAAGCGTTAGGAGCAATACCCACGCTTCCGATCCTCCCACCCACGCCGCCATTCACCAAGCCTTCACAATATCCATACACCACTTCACGCCGAAACGTCGTACAAACGTACCAATCGCTGCACCCGACAACACAAAAGCAAGAGGGCAGGATGATGACAAGCGAGACTCAGAGATATTCAGCGGTGGCCTGGGTACTGGCCGCCATTCTGACGTTGACCGCCTGCGGCGGCGGCGGGGGCTCCGGCGGGGGAGGTAACGACGGTGGCGCCGATCCCACGCCCAATCAGCCCGAGGAAGAGGTGCCGGACCGTTTCACCGAAGGCCGTACCTTCCGGGTGGAACCGGGCCCGGACGCCACCGCCGACATGGTGGACGCCATGATCCGCCTCAAGCCCCGCGACACCCTGGAATTCGGCTGCGGCTATTTCGACCTGGACGAGGGCCTGCTGATCCAGGCCACGGAGAACGTGCGGGTGAAAGGCTGCGGCAAGGACAAAACGGTGTTGTCGTTCCGCGACAGCGTCAATGTCACCGGGCTGGAAGCGCTCAACGTGAGCGGCCTGGTGGTGGAAGGGATCACCATCCTCGATTCCCCCGGCGATGCCTTCAAGCTCAAGGGCGTGAAATGGGGCACCCTGAGCGACGTGCGCGCCCTGTGGTCCGGCGGCGGCGGGGTGATCACCAAGGATAACTATGCCCAGCGCATCAACGTGGCCTGTACCGCGCCGCCGTTCAACGAAGGCGACCCGGCGCCGGACTACGTGCCCAGTTCCGACAGTGGCCGCTATGGCATCTATCCGGTGGAGTCGGAAAATATCCTGGTGGAGAACTCGGAATCCATCGGCGCCTCCGACGCCGGCATCTACGTGGGCCAGACCAACACCGCCATCATCCGCGACAGCCGCGCCGCCTATAACGTCATGGGCTTCGAGATCGAGAACGTGCAGGGCGGCGAGTACGACAACAACGTGGCCGAGTGCAACACCGGCGGCTTCCTGATCTACGATCTGGAGAACATCACCCAGTACGGCGACACCTCGGTGATGGTCAACAACCTGGCGCGCAACAACAACACCTACAACTTCGCCCACAGCGGCCTGGTGTCCGTGGTGCCCCGGGGCGTGGGGTTCATCACCCTGGGCTACGACAACATCGAGGTGTTCGACAATGTGTTCGAGGACCACAGCACCGCGGCGGTGCTGTACATCAGCTATGAGCTGATCGACGGCCCCGGCAACACCGCCGACAAAAAACTGGACCCCTACACCGAGGGGCTGCACATCCACGATAACGTGATGACGAACTCCGGCTATGACCTGCCTCCGCCGGATTTGCAGAAAACCCTGGCCGGCGACATCGAAAGCGTGCTGCCCACCCTGATCGGGCTGAAGAACCTGCCCACGCTCAATAACCCGACCGAGTTGCTGTCCAGCCTGCAAAACCTGGCCAACCTGGGTAAGGGCGCGCACATCATCTGGGACGGCCTGCTCGATGACCTGGACGAGGACTGTCCCTATCCGCTGGACGCCCAGGGCAACCCGGTGCCCCAGGACGAGAACGGCAAGCCGCTGCACACCAACGAGCACCCCAACCCATCCTGCCACTACAACGCCTACAAGTTCGACGATCAGGGCGAACGCAAGCAGCCTACCTGGGGCTCCTGCATCCACGATAACGAGCTGTCCGACGACAGCGCGCCCTACCTGAACTTCCATGGCACCGATGGCCTGGAACTGGTCATGGGCCTGCTTGATCAGGATCTGTCGATCCTTACCCCGGGCGGCCTGGTGGACATCATCGGCGGCCTGTTGAACTTCCCCTCCGATACCCGGCTCGAGGACCATGATTGCCAGGCGCGCTTTGGCCGGGGGCTGGAGCCGCTGCCCCGGGTGGAGATCCCGCCGTTCGAGCCCAGCGGCGACTACGACCCGGCCACCACCGAGGAATACATTGCCCATCTCTGCGAGCAGGAGGTGGAAGAGGGTGAGGTCAACCGCGCCGCCCTGGAAGTGGACTGCCCGCTGCTGTCGCAATACAACCTGTTCGCCGACGCCGAGGACCCGCGTAGCCTGCCCCATGAAGGTGGCGTGCCGTTCGTGCTCAATACCAAGCTGTTCTCCGATTACGCCACCAAGTACCGGGTGGCGTTCATCCCGCCGGGCGAGCAGGCGGTGTACCGGGACGGCCAGGACGGCAACAACCTGAACGGCGCCATCGACTTCCCGGTGGGCACGGTGATCGCCAAGACCTTCGCCTTCACCGATGAAGCCAACGGCAGCGAGGAGCTGGTGGAAACCCGCCTTCTGATCAAACGCACCAGCCAGAGCGGCAAGGCGTTCTGGGCCGGGTTGCCCTACATCTGGGAACAGCAGGACGGCGAGATGGTGGCGCGCTTTGCCCCCGGTGGCGGCAGCCGCGCGGTGCACTGGCATTACCGGGACGCCAACACCGGCCAGGTGGTGAGCGGCGAGACCGCCGGCTATTCGGTGCCCAATGCCAACCAGTGCATCACCTGTCACGGCAACGACGACCGGCCGGCGGGCAGCGCGCCGATCGGGCCCAAGCCCCGCAACCTGAATCGTGCCTACCAGCCGGAAAGCACCTTCATGGGCACCTCCGGCCAGGCCGGTTTCCCGCGCGTCAACCAGCTCCAGTACTGGATCGACCAGGGTCTGCTGGCCGGCACCCCGGATCTGGAACTGGATGGCCAGGGCGTGGCCACCAATATCGAACGCCTGCCGCGTTGGAACGTGCCCGGCGACGGCGGCGCGGCGGCGCATTCGGCGGCGGATGTGGAGCAGCGGGTACGCGCCTATCTGGAGGTGAACTGCCAGCACTGCCATAACGACAAGGGCGCCGCCTCCAACACCGGCTATTACCTGGATCATTACCGGGACGTGGATGCCGGCTATGGCGTCTGCAAGAAACCCACCGCCACCGGTGGCGGGTCCTGCGGGCGGCAGCACGTGCTGGTGCCAGGCAGCAGCGCGGATTCCATCGTCGCCTGCCGGCTGGCCGCCGAGAATGATCCTCAGCGGATGATGCCGCCGATCGCCCGCAGTGTGGCCCACGACGAAGCTTCGGCGCTGATGAATCAGTGGATCGACACCGTGGTGGATGGCGATTACACCAATGCCGGCGGCTGCACCAATTAAGCATTTCGCGCTTTCCTTGCTCCTCCTCCTCGGGCGGCCTTCGGGCCGCTTTTTTTATTCAAGTTAATGGGTTTTTTGCCGATGACATGGCTGTAGTCCGGGCGCCGTGAGGGCGTTTCCGGGAAAAGCCTGATTCCTTGATGTGCGTTAGGAAAACGGTGGTTCATCGCGCAATCGCCGTGTTTCGGAAGTAGGCTGCGGATCATTGCCAAGCTGGTGGGAGACAAAGATGAAGTGGCTCGACGACCTGACCGTGAAAAGCAGCTGGAGCCTGGTGCTGGCCGCTTTCACCCTGATGGTGCTGCTGATCGGTGGGGTGAGCGGATACGCCAACCACCATAACGGGGAGGCCTTCGAGGCGCTCAACCAGTTGCACGCCAAACGCACCGAGACCCTGCGTGGCGCCTACATCGAGTTGCTGCGCGGGGAGCGCGGTTTGAACGCGGAAGCGGCGGCGGCGGAAGCCGACGCCCTGCTGGCGGATTCCGGCGACAAAGTGCGTGCCCGGGTGGACGAGTTCCACGCCATGGCTGGCCGGCTCGACGCGGTATTGGCCGGGGTGCTGGTGCTGTCCCTGGGGCTGGTGGCGGTGGTGTTGTGGGGCATCACCGTGAACGTGATCCAGCCGCTGCGCCGGGTGGCCGCCCACTGCGAGCGCATGGCCGCCGGGGATCTGTCCGAGCCGGTGGGGCGCCGTGGCAACAACGAAATCGGCCAGCTCTACAATGGCCTGGGCCGCATGCGCGATAACCTGGCCGCCATCGTCGGCCAGGTGCGTGCCAGCAGCGACACCATCCACGCCGGCTCCCGGGAAATCGCCGCCGGCAACACCGACCTGTCCGCCCGGTTCGAGCAACTGGCCGCCTCCCTGGAAGAAACCTCGGCGAGCATGGAGGAGCTCACCGCCACGGTGCAGAACAATGACGAGCACGCCCGCCAGGCGGATGATCTCACCCAGGGCGCCAGCCGGGTGGCTCACCGGGGTGGTGAGGCGGTGCGCGAGGTGGCGGCCACCATGAGTGGTATTCGCGATGGCTCCGAACGCATTCAGGAGATCACCGGGCGCATCGAGGGCATCGCTTTCCAGACCAACATCCTGGCGATTAACGCTTCGGTGGAGGCGGCGCGCGCGGGCGACCATGGACGGGGCTTCGCGGTGGTGGCTTCCGAGGTGCGCCAACTGGCGCAGAACACCGCCGGCCTGGCCAAGGAAATCCGCGGCCTGATCGAGGACACGGTGGAACGGGTGGGGCAGGGCGCCGAGAGGGTCAACCAGGCCGGCGAAACCATGTCGGAAATGCTTGCCTCCGTGGACCGGGTCACCGAGATCATGGCGGCGATCCGGGTCGCCTCCGGGGAGCAGACCCAGGGCATTGAACAGGTGGGGCGCGCGGTGGTGGAGATGGACCGGGTTACCCAGGACAACGTGGCGTTGGTGGCGGACGCCGCCAAAGCCGCCGGGCGGCTGGAGGCCCAGGCGCGCACGCTGCGTCGGGAAATGGCGGTGTTCAATCTCACCGCCGAGGGCGAGGCGGCGGAGCCGGCGGAGGAAGGGGCGCCGGCCCCGGTGCCCGCCTAGCTAGAGGTTTTTGGCCAGGTCGTTGAGGGCCGCTTCGGTGTCGTCCCAGCCCAGGCAGGCATCGGTGATCGACACGCCATAGCGCAGGTCCGGACCCAGGGCCTGCTGGCCGCCGTGCAGGTGGCTTTCCAGCATCACGCCGGCCACGGTGCGGTCGCCGGCCCGGCGTTGGGCGAGCAGCTCGTCCAGCACCGCCGGCTGGCGCGCCGGGTCCTTGCCGCTGTTGGCGTGGCTGCAGTCCACCACCACGCGCGGATTGAGGCCGGCGCTCTCCAGGGCATCACGGGCCGCCGCCACGCTGGCGGCGTCATAGTTGGGACCACGGCGGCCACCGCGCAGCACCAGATGGGTGTCCGGGTTGCCGGCGGTCTGGATCAGCGCCGGGTGGCCGTGATCATCGATGCCCAGGTGGGCATGGGGATGAGCGGCGGCACCCATGGCGTCCCGGGCCGCGCCCAGTTCGCCGTCGGTACCGTTCTTGAAGCCCACCGGCAGATCCAGGCCGCTGACCATTTCCCGGTGAATCTGGGATTCCGTGGTGCGCGCGCCAATCGCCGCCCAGCTCAGGGTATCGGCCAGGTAATCCGCCGCCAGCGGGCTGAGCAGCTCGGTGGCCACCGGCAGGCCCAAATCCACCAGATCCAGCAGCAGCGCCCGGGAGCGGCGCAGGCCCTCCGCCAGGTCGCCCCGGCCGTCCAGGTGCGGATCGTAGAGCATGCCTTTCCAGCCCACGGTAGTGCGCGGCTTCTCCACGTAGGCACGCATCACCAGCAGCAGGCGGTCGCCGAGGCGGTCGTTGAGCGCCTTCAGGCGGCGGCCATAGTCCAGGGCGGCGTCCCGGTCATGCAGCGAGCAGGGCCCGGTGATCACCAGCAGGCGCGGGTCCTCGCCGCGCAGGATGGCGCGTACCTGATCGCGGTGGGCGCGCACCTGGCTGGCTTGCGCCGGTGTCAGCGGCAGGGCTTCGCGCAGGGCGGCGGGGCCTGGCAGGGGGTGAGCTCGCCGTGGGGCGGGCGAAACGTCCGCGTCCTCGCGGACGGCGGCAAGACTGGCGTTCATATGATCCTTCCTTCCTCTGAAAACCTCTGAAAATGAAAAACCCCCGGTGGGTCGCCAACCGGGGGTTTCTGGGTCTTCGGCAGGCGGCCCCAACGGGCGCGCCTGTCCGGGTACGGTCAGGCGCGCGAGCGGCTAAACCAATACCCGAAGAAGAAGACGACGGCGCACGCCAACATGCCCCGGGCCGAAGGCCGGGTGCCGGGAAGCAGGCGTTGTGACGTGATACCGTGCATTGAATTCTCCTGATAATGGCCGAGCTTACTAAGGAAACGCCTCCGTGTACACCCTGATCAAACACCTGCACGTCAGTCTGGCGGCCGCCAGCATCACCCTGTTCACCCTTCGCGCCTGGTGGTCGGTGCGCGATGCCCCGAGCTTGCAACGGCGCTGGGTGCGGGTGCTGCCCCATGTGATCGACACCGGGCTGCTGGCCTGCGGCGTGACCCTGATGGTAATGCTGCGCGCCTGGCCCCAGCAGACCCCCTGGCTGGCGGCCAAGCTGGTGGCGCTGCTGGTCTACATCGGCCTGGGCACGGTGGCCATCAAACGCGGCCGCACCGCCACCACCCGCGGGGTTTTCGCCCTGCTGGCGATGACGGTATTCGCCTACTTGGTAGGTGTGGCGGTGCGCCACCACCCGGCCTCCTGGCTGAGCTAACCCCCCGTAGGAGCGGCTTCAGCCGCGATAACCCCGAATGGCGGCTATCCCGCCAGGCCTTCATCGCGGCTAAAGCCGCTCCTACATAGATGTCAGGACGTCAGCGCGTCAGGCGTCAGGCGTCAAGCGTTAGGCGCCAGGGTCAGCTTCTCCGGCAGGCGATCCGCCTGGCGGCGGTCGTGGGTGACCATGATCAGCAGCCGGTCCGCCAGTTCGCTTTGCAGGGTCTCGAACAGGGCGTCGGCGGTGGCCGGCTCCAGGCCGGTGAACGGCTCGTCGAGCAGCACCACCGGGCTATCGCGCAGCAGCACCCGGGCCAGGGACAGGCGCCGGCCCTGGCCGCCGGACAGGCGCAGGCCCTCGGTGCCGATCCACAGATCCAGACCGCCGCGCTGGTGCACCAGGTCCGCCAGCCGGGCCTGTTCCAGGGCCCGCCACAGGGTGTCGTCGTCGGCGTCCGGCCGGGCCAGGCGCAGATTGTCGCGCAGGGTGCCGGTGAACAGTTGCTGGCGCTGCAGCAGCAGGCTGAAGCAGCGGCGCCAGGCCTCGCCGTCGGCCTCCGCCTGGGCCACGCCGCCGAAGCGGATCTCGCCACCGGTGGGCCGCTGCAGGCCCATCAGGCAGTGTAATAACGTGCTCTTGCCGGCGCCGCTGGGGCCGACGATGGCCAGCGGCGCGCCGGCGCGCACTTCCAGGTCCAGGTGTTCGAACAGGGGGGGCTGGCCCGGCCAGGAGAAGCTCAGCCCCCGGGTGGTGAGCAGGCCGTCGGGCGTCGGTGTCTGGTCGCCCTCGGCGGCGGCGTGGGGCAGCGGCGCTTCGGTGAGGCCGGCCAGCCGCGACACCGTGGAGCGGGTATCCGACCAACCCTGCCAGGCCGCCGCCAGCGGCAAGGTGACCTCGGCGGCGGCCAGCACCAGCAGCATCAGCGCCAGGGCCATGGGGGCGTCCACGGTGCCGTTGCGCACCGGGCCGATCAGCACCAGCAGCATGGCCACGGCCAGCCACTGCATCAGGCTCTGAATCAGGGTCTGGGTAAGAGCCTGCCGCCAGGCCAGCCGGTGTTCCAGGTCCGCCAGGCCGGACAACCGCTGGCGCCATTGCGTCAGCAGGGTGGGGCGCAGGCCGTAGGCGAGCACGTCGGGCAGGCCGTTCAGGGCCTGCACCAGATCGCCGCGCAGCCGTTCGCGCTCCGTGGCCCGTTGCCGCAGTGGCGCGTCCGACACCCGCGCCAGCCGGATCAGCAGCGCCGCCATCAGCACGAAACCGATCAGCAGCGCCAGGGCCGCCACCGGACCGGCCAGGGCATAGCCGGCCCCGAGCAGTACCAGGGCGGTGGCGGCGGCCACTAGTGTCGGCTGGCCCTGGCCCAGCCAGGCGTTTTCCAGCCGTTCCACGTCGCCCAGCAGCCGTTCCAACAGATGGCCGGTGCTCAGGTGCGACAGCGGCCCGGGCACGCGCGGCAGGATGGCGCCGAACAGCCGGGTGCGCAGGCGCTGCATCACATGGAAGGTGGCGTCGTGGCTCACCAGCCGCTCGAAATAACGGGACACGGTGCGCCCCACCGCCAGGGCGCGGATGCCGGCGCTGGGTGCCAGCAGGTTGAAGGAGATGGCGCCGATGCCGCCGGCGGCCAGGCCGGCCAGGGCGGCGGCGCTGATGAACCAGCCGGACAGGCCGAGCAGCGCCATCGCCGACAGGGCGGTGATCAGTGCCAGCAGCCAGGCGTTGCGCAGGCGTCGGCCCTCGCCCTTGAACTGCTGGCGCAGCCAGTGGCGGGGAGAAACGGGACGGTCATTCATGAGCCATTCCTTCCAGTTCGCGGCCACGTCTCCGAAGGAGCGGTTGGGCGGTCCCCCGCTTCAGCGGCGATGGTCGAGGCCGTTGAGGCCCCCGACGCCCCCAACCAAACACTCTGGTCGCCCAGGGCCGCCAGGGCCGGGGAATGGGTGGCGATCACCAGGGTGCGGTCGCCCTTACGGGCGGCCAGGGTGGCGACGATGCGGGCCTCCAGCGCCTGGTCCAGTTCCGCGCTGGGTTCATCCAGCAGCAACAGCGGCGCCGGGCTGAGCAGGGCCCGGGCCAGCGCCAGCCGCCGGCCCTGGCCGCCGGACAGGCCGCCGCCGTTCTCGTCCAGGGGCGTGGCCAGGCCGGCGGGCAGATCCGCCAGACCACAGTCGGCGAGCACCTGCCGCAGGTCGGCGTCGTCCGCGTCCGGGGCCACCAGGCGCAGGTTTTCCGCCACCGTGCCGTGCACGAACCAGGGGTGCTGGCCGGCCCATGCCAGCCGGCCATTGGCCCGGTCCAGTCGCGGCGCCGGCTGGCCGTCATGCAGCACGCGGCCACCATCGGCGGGCAGCAGACCGGCGATTACCTTGAGCAGGGTGCTCTTGCCGGTGCCGCTGTCACCACGCAGCACCAGGCACTGGCCGGCGGCCACGCTGGCATTCAGGTTCTCGAACAGCGGTTCGCCGTCGTCGTCCGCGTAGCGGAAGCTCAGCCCCTCCAGGGTCAGAGCACCCTGGGGATTCCCGACCGCTCCTGCATGAGAGGAATCCTCGACAACCGGGTCGGCCAGCAACGGCGCCAGGGTGTCGGCGGCGGCCTGGGCGGCGGCCCGGTCATGGTAGCCGGCGGCGAGCTGGCGCAGCGGCTGGTAGAACTCCGGCGCCAGCAGTAACAGCCACAGGCCGGTGCCGAAATCCAGCCCCGGGCCGGGGCCGAAAGCCACTAGATCGAGCAGGTGCAGGCCCACATAGAGCGCCACCAGCGCCACCGACAGGGCGGCGAACAGCTCCAGCACCGCGGAGGTGAGGAAGGCGATGCGCAGGACCTTCATGGTGCGGCGCCGGTATTCGCCGTTGGCGATGTCCACCGCGTCCCGTTCCGCCTGCTCGCGGGCAAAGGCGCGCAGCGTCAGCACGCCGCGCAGCCGGTCCAGGAAGTAACCCCCCAGAAAGCGCAGGCTCTCCAACTGCCGGTCGGCGGCCCGTTGGGCGCCGGTGCCCACCAGCATCATGAACACCGGAATCAGCGGTGCGGTGCACAGAAATATCAGCCCCACCACCCAGTCCACCGCGAAGGCCGCGACCAGGAACAGCATGGTGGCCAGGCTCGCCACCCGCCTTTGCACGGCGAAACCGGCGTGGTAGCGGCCCACCGCCTCGGTCTGTTCCAGCAGGGCGGTGCTGGCCTCGCCGGGGGGCATGGCACCGCCGGCGCCACGCAACAGGGCGTCGGCCACCCGCTCGCGAATCGCCAGGCCGATGTCGGCGGCGGCACCGGCGCTGAAGCGCGCCCGGGCCGCGCCGGCCAGGGCGCGCAGCGCCAGGGTCAGCAGCAACAGCAGGGCCGGGGTCCAGAGACGGCCCGCGCCGGCCACCAGGTTGGCGGCCAGCCAGGCCAGCATGGTCGCCTGCAGGAGCGCCAGGGGCGCGTCCGCCAGGGCGGTCAGCAACAACCGTCTCAGCATCCGTGGCGCGTGGCGCCGTTGGTCCGCCAGCCAGGCGGCCGGGTCGGCTTGATGTGGATCAATGGGCATGGCGTTGGTTGGTTCCACTTTGCTCAATGTGACGTGAAGCGGCTCGGGCGCGATGCTATCCTGACCATGGTGCCAGGAGCGCTAACCGGGACGGCGCTCAATGGTAGACGTGATCCGGCGGGCTTTCACCCGCGTCATCCTGATCTCGCTCAAGGCACCGTCATTCGGTTGCGTGTAATGTCACGCATGCTGTACCTCGAACTGGAAGGCCATGGAGGACCTTCCGTGCACAGGCGGGCCGGTCGGTGGCTCGCCGGTTTGTAGTCAGGGGAGAACATCAATGATCGACGCCACGCTGGTCGAGTTGTCGCGGCTGCAGTTCGCCATGACGGCCATGTACCACTTCCTCTTCGTTCCTTTGACACTGGGCCTGTCCTTCATGCTCGCCATCATGGAGAGCGTCTATGTAATGACCGGACGCACCATCTGGCGGGACATGACCAAGTTCTGGGGGCTGTTGTTCGGCATTAATTTCGCCATGGGCGTCGCCACCGGCATCGTCATGGAGTTCCAGTTTGGTACCAACTGGGCGTTCTACAGTCACTACGTGGGCGACATCTTCGGCGCGCCCCTGGCCATCGAGGGCCTGATGGCCTTCTTCCTGGAAGCCACCCTGGTGGGGTTGTTCTTCTTCGGCTGGGACAAGCTTGGCAAGGTGCAGCATCTGGCGGTGACCTGGCTGGTGGCGCTGGGCTCCAACCTGTCGGCGCTGTGGATTCTGGTGGCCAACGGCTGGATGCAGAACCCGGTGGGGTCGGTGTTCAACCCGGACACCATGCGCATGGAAGTGGTGGATTTCGCCGCGGTGATCTTCAACCCGGTGGCCCAGGCCAAGTTCGTGCACACCGTGGCCGCCGGTTACGTTACCGGGGCCGTGTTCGTGCTGGCGATCAGCGCCTACTATCTGCTTCGTCACCGTCACGAAGCGCTGGCCAAGCGCTCCTTCACGGTGGCCGCGTCCTTCGGTCTGGCGGCGGCCCTGTCCGTGGTGGTGCTGGGTGACGAATCCGGTTACACCATCACCGACAACCAGAAAATGAAGCTGGCGATGATCGAGGGCATGTGGCACACCGAGGAGGCGCCGGCGCCGTTCGCCCTGTTCGGTATCCCCGACCGCGAGGCCCAGGAGACTCACTATGAGTTGAAAATTCCCTGGGTCATGGGGCTGATCGCCACCCGTAGCATCGATCAGGAAATTCCCGGCATCCGCGAGTTGATGGCGCTCTCGGAGTTGCACATCCGCGACGGGTTGCTCGCCTATGACGCCCTGGAAACCCTCAAGGTGGATGAGAGCAACGCGGAGGCCCGCCAGACCTTCCTGGAGAACCAGGAATACCTGGGCTACGCCTTGATGCTCAAGAAATACGTGGAGGACCCCCGCGACGCCAGCGATGAGCAGATCGCCATGGCGACCCGCGACGCGCTGCCCAATGTGTTCGCGCTGTTCTGGTCGTTCCGTTTCATGGTGGTGATCGGCTTCTACATGATCGCCTTGTTCGGCCTGGCGTTTTATATGGTCTCCCTGCGCCGCCGGGTGCCGCGCTGGTTCCTGCGCGTGGCGTTCTACACCCTGCCGTTGCCCTGGGTGGCCGCGGAGCTGGGCTGGCTGGTGGCGGAGTACGGTCGTCAGCCGTGGGTAATCGAAGGGGTGCTGCCCACCTTCCTGGGCGTCAGCAGCCTGACCGTCACCGATCTGCTGATCACGGTGGCCGGCTTCCTGGTGATTTACACCACCCTGGCGGTGATCGAGGTCAAGCTGATGCTCAAGTACATCCGCAAGGGCCCCGAGGAAGAGGAGAGCGCGGACAACCTGGCCCGGCTCGACGAGCGCTTTTCACCGGCCTTCAACCGGCCTCAGGAATAAGGAGACAACGCCATGCTGTTCGACTATGAAGTGTTGCGGTTGATCTGGTGGGCTCTGCTCGGCGTGTTGCTGGTGGCGTTCGCGGTGACCGACGGGTTCGACATGGGCGTGGCCGCGCTGCTGCCGGCGGTGGCCCGCGGTGATGGCCAGCGCCGTCAGGTGATCAATACGGTGGGCCCGGTTTGGGAAGGCAACCAGGTATGGTTCGTGCTGGGCGGCGGCGCCATCTTCGCTGCCTGGCCGGCGCTTTACGCGGTCAGCTTTTCCGGCTTTTACCTGGCCATGTTCCTGATCCTGGTGGCGCTGATCATCCGCCCGGTGGCGTTCAAGTTCCGCTCCAAGCGTGACGATGCCGGCTGGCGCGCCCGCTGGGACGCGGCGCTGTGCTTCAGTGGCGTGGTGCCGGCGCTGATCTTCGGCGTCGCCGTGGGCAATGTGCTGCAGGGCGTGCCGTTCCACTTCGACAGCGACCTGAGACCGTTCTACACCGGTTCCTTCTTTGCCTTGCTGAACCCGTTCGCGCTGCTGTGCGGGCTGGTGTCGCTGGCCATGCTGGTACTGCACGGCGCCACCTGGCTGCAGATCAAGGCGGATGGCGAGCCCGCGGAACGGGCCCGGCGCATTGGTCTGATCGCCGCCGCCGTGGTGATCGTGCTGTTCGCGATCGGCGGTTTCTGGGTCAGCAATATGGAAGGCTACCGCGTGGTGGGTGCCATGGACCCGATGGGCCCCAGCAATCCGCTGCGTAAGGAAGTGGTCACCGAGGCCGGTGTGTGGCTGGCCAACTACGGTGCCCAGCCGCTGCTGTGGCTGGTGCCGCTGGTGGGTTTTGGCGGGGCCGCCCTGGCCATGCTCGGCTTGTTCACCCGTATCGGGGCGCTCAGCTTCCTGGGCTCCAAGCTGTCGGTGGCGGGCATCATCACCACGGTGGGCGTGTCCATGTTCCCGGTGATCCTGCCCAGCAGCTCCGATCCCGGCCACAGCCTGATGGTGTGGGATGCATCCTCCAGCCACTACACCCTGGGCATCATGCTGATCGCCACCGTGATCCTGCTGCCCATCGTGCTGCTCTACACCGCCTGGGTGTACAAGGTGCTGTGGGGCAAGGTCCGCGAAAGCGACGTCAACAAGGACATGTACTGAGGAGAACCGACAATGTGGTATTTCGCCTGGATTCTGGGTGTCGGTCTGGCCTGTACCTTCGCCATTCTCAACGCCATGTGGTTTGAGCTGAACGAAGTGACCGAGCAGGCCGAGCAGGCCAAACAGCAAGGCCAGGAGGACTGACCCTCCGGCCCGTCCCTCCGATCAGGCGCCGGCTTGCGGCGCCTGATCCCCTTCCCGCAGCCGCAACGGCGGCACCAGCCCGGCGGCGATCGCCATCCCCACCAGATCCGGCAGGCGCTCGGCGCCCATGCGCTTCATTACCCGGGAGCGGTACAGATCCACGGTTTTCACGCTGACATTCAGTTGCGCGGCGATTTCCCGGTTGGTGTAGCCCTTCACCAGGGGCAGCAGCACATCCCGTTCCCGGGGGGTGAGCCGGGCCAGCCGTTCGTCCACGCTCCGGCGCCCGGCATCGCGGCCTTGGGCCCGGCGTTCCCGGTCCAGCGCTTGCTGCACGCTGTCCAGCAGCAGTTGCTCGTTGTAGGGCTTCTCGATGAAATCCACGGCGCCGGCCTTGAAGGCGCGTACCACGATGGGCACGTCGGCGTGACCGCTGACGAAGATGACCGGGTGGCCCAGGCCCTGTTCCTTCATGGTTTTTTGCACCTGCAGGCCGCCCATGGCGGGCATGCGCACATCCAGCAGCACGCAGGCATGCTGGTCCGGCGTGCAGGCGGCCAGGAAGTCGGCGCCATTGGTGAACGGCCGTGCCGTCAACCCCACGGATTCCAGCAGCCAGACCGTGGATTCCAGCATGCCGGCGTCGTCGTCGACCACATAAACGATCTGTTCGGCGGCGCTCATTGATTCTCCTCGTGGCGGGCCAGCGGCAGCCGGCAATACATTTCCAGCCCCTGCTCAAGGCAGCGGGCGTTCAGTTCGCCGCCCAGGCTTTCCACCACCGAGCGGCTGATCGGCAGGCCCAGGCCAAGGCCGTCGGGCTTGCTGGTGTAGAACGGGCTGAACAGGCGCTCCAGGGTGTCCGGGTCGGCGCCGGGCCCCTGGTCGATGACCCGGATCACCAGGGCCCGGTCCTGGTGGGCGGTTTCCACGGTCACCTCGGAGCCGGCGTCGCTGTGGCGCTCCCGGTTGGCGTCCAGGGCGTTGCGTAGCAGGTTCACCAGCACCTGCTCCAGCAGAATGCGGTCCGCCTGCAACGGCGGCGGGTCCGGCATCAAATGCTCGCGCAGGGTAATACGCTGAGCCCGGGCTTCCCAGGTGCACAGCCGGATCGCCTGGCGCGCCACGGTATTGATGTCCAACGGCTCCAGGCGGCGTTGGCCCTTGCGCAGGAAGGCCCGCAGGCGGCGGATCACCTCGGAGGCATGGTGGGCATGTTCACCGACCCGCTCCAGGCTCCGCGCCACTTTGTCCAGATCGGCCTGGTCGCCGTCCCCGGCGCGGAACGCGCTCAGGTGGCGCTGGCCGGCGGCGGCGTAATTGCTGATCGCCGCCAGCGGCTGGTTGATCTCGTGGGCAATGCCCGAGGCCAGCTCGCCCATGGCGATCAACCGGCTGCTGCGCGCCAGTTCGTCCTGGTGGCGGCGCTGCTGCGCTTCCATTACCTCGGCCAGGCGCCGCCGGTTTTGCTCCGCGCGCACCCGGGCGGTGATGTCCCGGCTCACGCTGACCACCTCCACCACGGCGCCGGTGTAGGTTTCGCGGATGGCGTGGCTGGCGGTCTCGAACCACAGGTAGTGGCCGTCCCGGTGGCGGATGCGGTAGGTCATGGTGTGGTAGCCCTTTTCCTCCAGGGCCTCGGCGGCCTCCCGGCGGCGGCGCTCCCGGTCCTGTTCGTGGAACAGGTCCAGGACGGCGTGTCCGCGCAGCTGTTCCGGCCAGTAGCCCAGCAGCCCCCAGGACGCCGGCGAAGCGTCCAGGAACACGCCGTCCGGCCGGTGGCGGGAAATCAGGTCGGTGGTGTTCTCGGTGATCAGCCGGTACAGACGGCGGGCCCGGTAGGCGGCCTTTTCGTTGCCGAGCTGTTCGGTGGCGTCGCGGCCCCGGGCCAGCACCCGGTTGCCGGGCAGGGGAATGAAGGTCCACAGCAGCAGCCGCTCGCCCAGCCGTGCTTCCACCTCGGCGATGGCCCGCCGTTGGCACAGGCAGGCGGCGGCCAGCGCCGGGTAATTGGCGGGCAGGGCAGCGCCGGTGTCGGCGCCTTGATCGCGCAGCAGGGCGTGCAGGGCCGGATTGGCGTCCAGGGGCTGGCCGGCGGCGTCCAGTACCAGCGCCGGTTGCGGGTCCTGGTCGAGCAGGGCGGGGGCGGGGTCCGTGGCCATCCCGGGTCACCCAAAACGGCATCTAGTAGATATACTATAAGACTCTGGTTTTATTTCCATATCTGTTCTTTTTCGTCTATAAAGTTGCCCCGGCGTTACGGGTCAATGCCGTAACTCTACCCGAATAATACCGCGAACAACCACGGGACCATCGTTATGTCCATTTACGAGCAGGGCCTGGCGCCCACCGAGGTCAACCACGTTCCCCTGACCCCCCTCAGCTTCATCGAGCGCACCGCCTCGGTGTACCCGGATTATCCGGCGGTGATTCACGGTGACATCCGTCGCACCTGGCGCGAGACTTATCAGCGCTGCCGGAGTCTGGCTTCGGCCCTGGCCGGGCGTGGCATCGGCAAGGGTGACACCGTGGCGGTGATGCTGCCGAACATCCCGGCGATGCTGGAAGCCCACTTCGGCGTGCCGATGATCGGCGCCGTGCTGAACACCCTGAATGTGCGCCTGGACGCGGATGCCATCGCCTACATGCTGGAGCACGGCGAGGCCAAGGCGCTGATCGTCGACCGGGAATTCCACGCCGTGATCGCCGACGCCCTGGCGCGGTTGGACACGCCGCCCCTGGTGATCGACGTGGACGATCCGGAATACGACGAAGGCGAACCGGTCAGCGACCTGGACTATGAAGCCTTCCTTGCCGAGGGCGATCCGGAGTACCACTGGCACTGGCCGGACAATGAGTGGAACGCCATCTCCCTCAACTACACCTCCGGCACCACCGGTGATCCCAAAGGCGTGGTCTACCATCATCGTGGCGCCTATCTGAATTCCCTGGGCAACCAGGCCACCTGGTCCATGGGGCTGCACCCGGTGTATCTGTGGACGCTGCCCATGTTCCACTGCAACGGCTGGTGCTACCCCTGGACCGTCACCGCCCAGGCCGGCGTGCATGTGTGCCTGCGGCGTGTGGACCCGCAGCGCATCCTGACTCTGATCCGGCAGCACCGGGTTTCCCATCTGTGTGGCGCGCCGGTGGTGCTCAACGCCCTGATCAACATGCCCGAGGAGGCCAAGGCGGCCATCGAGCATCCCGTGGACGCCATGACCGCCGGCGCCGCGCCGCCGGCAAAGGTGATCGGCGCGGTGGAGGAAATGGGGCTGCGCGTCACCCATGTGTACGGCCTCACCGAAGTGTACGGCCCGGTGACGGTGTGCGCCTGGCACGGCCATTGGGATGAGCTGCCGCTGGAGGAGCGCGCCGCCATCAAGTCCCGCCAGGGGGTGCGCTATCCGACCCTGGAAGGGGTGATGGTGGCCGACCCGGAGACCCTGGAACCGGTGCCCCGGGACGGCGAGACCATCGGCGAGATCTTCATGCGCGGCAACACCGTGATGAAGGGCTATCTCAAAAACGAGGCCGCCACCCGGGAATCATTCCAGGGCGGCTGGTTCCACACCGGTGATCTGGCGGTCTGGCATCCGGATGGCTACGTGGAGATCAAGGATCGTCTCAAGGACATCATCATTTCCGGTGGCGAGAACATTTCCACCATCGAGGTGGAGAACGTGCTCTACCGTCACGGTGACGTCATGGAGGCGGCGGTGGTGGCGCGCCCGGACGAAAAATGGGGCGAGACTCCCTGTGCCTTCGTCACCCTCAAGGCGGGTCGCGAAGGCGTCTCCGAACAGGACGTGATCGGCTTCTGCCGGGATCACCTGGCCGGCTTCAAGGTGCCCAAGACGGTGGTGTTTGGTGAGCTGCCGAAAACCTCCACCGGCAAGATTCAGAAGTACGTGCTGCGTGACCGCGCCCGGGCGCTGTAAGGCCCGCGACGCCATGGCGTGGACCTATCCGTGCCGTGGTGGTCGCCTGAACGGCGGTTAGCGCCTAAAATGGCCGCCTTTCGCTGAATCCTGTTGTCGTTTGAACGAGGGAGAATCGCATGCAAGACGTGGTCATTGTCGCCGCTACCCGTACCGCCATCGGCCGCTTTCAGGGTGGTCTGGCGGATCAGCCCGCCACCCGGCTGGGTGAAATCGTGGTGCGCCGGCTGCTGGCGGACACCGGCCTGGAGCCGTCCGCGGTCAGCGAGGTGATCCTGGGCCAGGTGCTCACCGCCGGCGCCGGCCAGAACCCCGCGCGCCAGACCAGCATTCAGGCCGGTCTGCCCCAGGAAGTACCGGCCCTGACCATCAACAAGGTGTGCGGTTCCGGCCTCAAGGCGGTGCACCTGGGCAGCCAGGCGATCCGCTGCGGCGAAGCCGAGGTGGTGATCGCCGGCGGCCAGGAGAGCATGAGCCTGGCGCCCTATGTGCTGCCCAAGGCGCGCACCGGCCTGCGCATGGGCCACGCCAGCCTGGTGGATTCCATGATCCAGGACGGTCTGTGGGACGCCTTCAACGACTACCACATGGGCATCACCGCCGAGAACCTGGTGGAGAAATATGGCCTCACCCGGGAGCAGCAGGACGAATTCTCCGCCGCCTCCCATCGCAAGGCCGCCGCGGCCATCGAGTCCGGCCGCTTCAAGGATGAAATCACCCCGGTGGAAGTGCCCCAGCGCAAGGGCGAGCCGAAAATCGTCGACACCGACGAACAGCCCCGCGCCGACACCACCGCCGAGTCCCTGGGCGGCCTGCGTCCGGCCTTCAAGAAGGACGGTTCGGTGACCGCCGGCAACGCCTCCGCGCTCAACGATGGCGCCGCCGTGGTGATGCTGATGAGCGAAGCCCGCGCCAAGCAACTGGGTCTGCCGATCCTGGCGCGGCTGGCTGGCCAGGCCAGTGCCGGTGTCGACCCGGCGATCATGGGTATTGGCCCGGTGTCCGCCACCCGCCGCTGCCTGGAGCGCGCTGGCTGGAGCCTGGACCAGGTGGATCTGATCGAAGCCAACGAAGCCTTCGCCGCGCAATCCCTGGCGGTGGGCAAGGAACTGGAGTGGGACCCGGCCAAGGTCAACGTCAACGGCGGTGCCATCGCCCTGGGTCACCCGATCGGTGCCTCCGGCTGTCGGGTGCTGGTGACCCTGCTGCACGAAATGCAGCGCCGGGATGTGAAAAAGGGCCTGGCCACCCTGTGCATTGGTGGCGGTCAGGGCGTGGCCTTGGCGGTGGAACGCTAGCCGTTTACGTAAACCGCCAGGCGGTCGCGGATCGCCCGGCGGATGCCGTTGATCTCCATGGCCGAGATGTCGCTCAGTCGCTCCGGTAGCAGCCGGTGCAGATGCAGGCTGGGGTTGTCCTTGTCGAAGGCGCGCAGATCGCCCTTGGTGATCACCGGCAGGAACGGCCGTTCCCCGGTTTCCTGACGCAGCAGGGCGCGCAGGCCGGTGGCCAGCGGCACCCGCCGCATGGTACGACCGGTCTTGCCGCGCAGCGGAATCAGCATATGCAGGCCGCTGCCGCCGGCCAGTTCGCCGGGGATGATGGTGATACCGGTGGGGCGCGCGCCGTCCTCCGGCAGCCCGTTGAAGGTGTCGTGGTAGGCGTAGGGATTGGGCAGAATGATCAATGACCGGTCCTGGCCTTCCGGCACGGCGATCTCATAGTTGGTGTACAGCTGGCCCACCGGACCGCTGAACACGCACAGGGTATCCTGGAACTGCCGCACGAAGCGGATCGCGCGCCGGTGATTCTCGAAGTGATCCAGCTGCCAGACCAGGTGTCCCGGCGTGGAAGGTTGTTCCGCGGTGCGCCCCATTGCTCCCCCTTGCACACGGCCTCAAACATGCCAAGCCGTGTAATGCCATCGACTGGTTCAGATTATCATAGGAATTTCCGAGGCTTACTCATCGCCGGCTCACGGTTTGATCGCGTTTCCCTCGATCGGAACCCGGGGCTGGAAAAGCCGGCGGAAAGCGTAGGCGCCGCCGCCACCGACTTCAAAAGCAACCGCCGAAAGGGTGCGCCCGGTCGCACGGCAACTGTGGAGCGCCGGGAATTTTGCGTATCATGAGCATCCCCTCCGGCCCACAGGACATCCGCCATGACCGATACCCTGACCATCACCCGACCCGACGACTGGCACCTGCATTTCCGGGACGGCGAGATGCTGGCGGAAACGGTGCCCGCCACCGCCCGGGTTTTCCGCCGTGCCATCGTCATGCCGAATTTGACGCCGCCGGTAACCAGCGTGGCCCAGGCCGAGGCCTACCGGGAGCGTATCCTGGCGCGTATTCCGGCCGGCAGCGGCTTCGAGCCGCTGATGGTGTTGTACCTTACCGATGCCACGCCGGTGGAAGAGGTGGCGCGCGCCGCGCAAAGTGATTTCGTGCACGCCTTCAAACTGTACCCCGCCGGCGCCACCACCAACTCCGACAGCGGCGTCACCGATCCGGGCCGCATCGGCCACCTCTACGAAGCCATGGAAAAGCACGACGTGCCCTTGCTGGTGCACGGCGAGGTGACCGAGCCGGAAATCGATATCTTTGATCGCGAGCGGGTGTTCATCGACCGGTATCTGGCCGATATCCGCGAGCGCTTTCCAACGCTGCGCATCGTGTTCGAGCACGTCACCACCGGTGAGGCGGTGGATTTCGTGCGCGAGTCCGGCGAGTTCAGCGCCGCCACCGTCACTCCGCAACATTTGCTGATGAACCGCAACGATCTGCTGGTCGGCGGGGTGCGACCGCACAACTACTGCCTGCCGGTGCTGAAACGACGTACCCATCAGGAGCGTATCCAGCGTGCCGTGTTGGACGGCCACCCACGCTTTTTCCTGGGCACCGATTCCGCGCCCCATGCCCGCGACAAAAAGGAAGCCGCCTGCGGCTGCGCGGGCTGCTACTCGGCGCGGGCGGCGCTGCCGTTGTACGCCAGTTTCCTGGACCGTTACGGCGCTCTGGACAAGCTGGAAGGATTCGCCAGCCACTTTGGCGCCGACTTCTATCGGCTGCCGCGCAACACCGACACCGTGACCCTGGAGCGCCGCGACTGGTCCGTGCCGGACACGGTCACCGCCGGCGGCGAGGCGATGGTGCCGTTCATGGCCGGCCAGGCGTTGCCCTGGGCCATGCGGGAGGCTTGATGACGGCGGCAGGCGGAATGAGTGCGCCCACGCCCCTGGTGGTGCTGACCGGTTTCCTGGGCAGTGGCAAAACCACGCTGCTCAATCGCTGGCTCGGCGAGCGCGGTGACCTGGCGGTGATCATCAACGAGCTGGGCGACATCGGCATTGATCAGGATCTCGCCCGCAAGGTGGGCGCGCCGGTGAGTCTGCTGGCCGGTGGCTGCGTGTGCTGCGCGGTGCAGGGCACTCTGCGCACCACCCTGCGCAACCTTTACATGGCCCGGGCCGCCGGTGATCTGCCGGCCTTCTCGCTGGTGCTGCTGGAAACCACCGGGGCCGCCGATCCGTTTGGCGTGGTGTCGGTGCTGGAGCAGGACCCCTGGCTGCGCAAGCGTTTCTCGCTGCGCTCCATCCTCACTACCGTGGACGCGGTGGCCGGCGAGGCGGCCCTGGCACGGTATCCGGAAGCCCTGGAGCAGGTCACCGCCGCCGACCGCTTGCTGCTCACCAAGGTCGACCGGGTGGACGGCGCCGCCCGCCAGGCGCTGGCCGAGGCTCTGGCGCGCCTCAATCCGGACGCCGATGTGGTCGATGCCGCCGCCGTTGACGCCACCGTGCTGGACCGGGATTTTCCCCGTCGCTGTCGCATCACCGGCGTGCTGGCGCCGCTGTCCGGGGTGATGTCGGCGTCCATTTCGCCGATGGCGCCTTCCACCACCCCGGCCGGTCGCGGGCACGCCCTGCAGCCCGCCGGGCTGCGCTGGCGCGGGCGCATCGCCTATGAGCAATTGCAGGCGGCGCTGGCGGCCCTGCGCGCCGCCGCCGGCGATGATCTGGTGCGGCTCAAGGGGCTGGTGGCGATCGAAAAACTGGATGGCCCCTTGCTGATCCAGGCGGTCGGGGCGCAGCCTCTGGAAATGACGCCGCTGCCGGCGTGGCCCGGTGGCGATGAGGACAGCCGGCTGGTGGTGATCACCGCCGGCGACGACCCGGCGGTGCCGCGAAAGCTGCTGGCGGACTGGGGCCGCCGTCTGGATATGGGCAGCTTGGATATGGGCAGCTTGGATATGGAGAGCGCCACGGATTCCCCTGTTATGGACGAGGATGGAGGGTAACGAGCATGGTGAAATCCCTACTGGCCGCTCTGCTGGTACTGGCGAGCGCCGCGGGCGCCGCTGACGGGGCCGGCGTCGAACCGGTCGCCGGCAGCCTGGAGATCGCGCTCAAGGGCCATGCCCTGGTGGCGCGGCTGTCTCTGCCCGCCGGGCAGGTGGTGGGCTTCGAGCATGCCCCCGGCACCGATGAGGAAAGGATGGCGGTGCGCGACGCTCTGGGTCGCCTTAGCGAAGCCCGCAACGTGCTTGAGCCGGCCCCGGAGGCGCTCTGTTCGGTGACGCGCCAGAACGCGGGTTCCAGCCTGTCGCCGCCGGTTTCCACGCCACCGGCGCGGTTCACCGGCCGTTACGCCTGGCGCTGCCAGCAGCCGGACGCGCTGTTGGCTCTGGACGTGCCGCTGCTGGAGTTCATCAACGGCGTGCCCCTGGACATTCTGCTGCTGACCCCGTCCGGTGAACGGGCCTGGACCCTGAAAGCACCGGACACCCGCATTCCGGTCTTGGAGGACTGATATGGGGTATTGGTATCTGGCGGTGGCCATCCTCAGCGAGGTGGTGGGCACCTCCGCGCTCAATGCTTCCCACGGCTTCACTCGTCTCTGGCCCTCGGCGGTGACCGTGGTCGGCTATTGCCTGGCCTTCTATTTTTTGTCGCTGACTTTGCGTACCGTGCCCATGGGGATTGCCTACGCCGTGTGGGCCGGCAGCGGTATCGTGCTGATCGCCCTGGTGGGGGTTTTATTTTTCAAACAAATACCCGACGCGCCGGCGGTGTTGGGTATGCTCCTCATCGTGATCGGCGTGATTCTGGTCAGCGCCGTCTCCGGTACCGGGGGGCACTGACGCCCAGGACCAATACAACAAGGAGCCCGACGTGCCCGAGCAACTGGACGATGCTT
The DNA here is from genome assembly GCF_016785095.1 of Alloalcanivorax marinus. GTDB lineage: Bacteria > Pseudomonadota > Gammaproteobacteria > Pseudomonadales > Alcanivoracaceae > Alloalcanivorax > Alloalcanivorax marinus_A. The sequence continues at coordinate 176,561 of NZ_JAEKJB010000006.1, forward strand.
TCAAGGCCGCTGACCGCGTGATCGAACTCACCGGTGGCGATATCCGCCTCGGCTTGCCGTTGGGGCTGGGCAAGCCCAACCGTCTGGTCAACGCCCTCTACCAGCGCGCCCAGGCCGACGCCTCGATCCGGCTGGATATCTACACCGCGCTGTCCCTGGGCCGGCCCGCCGCCGGCAGCGATCTGGAGCGCCGTTTCCTGGAGCCCTTCGCCGACCGGGTGTTCGGTGACTACGAGGAACTGGATTACCTGCACGCGCTGCGCAAGGATGACCTGCCGGACAACGTGCGCGTATTTGAATTTTTTTTCCAGCCCGGCAGCCTGCTGAACAGCGAGAGCGCCCAGCGCCGCTATATCAGTGTCAACTACACTCACGCCGCCCGTGACATCAACGCCCGTGGCGTCAATGTGGTGGCGCAGATGCTGGCGGTGGAGGGGGAAGGCAAGACGCGCCGCTACAGTTACGCCTGCAACCCGGAGGTGACCCTGGAGCTGCTGCCCATGCTCAAGGCCCGCCGTGACGCCGGCGAGACCATTGTCGCCGTGGGCCAGGTGCACCACGACCTGCCGTTCATGGGCAACGACGCCGAACTGGGTCCCTGGTACGACGAAATGGACATCGTCATTGACGACGCCAAGGCCCAGACCCGGCTGTTCAGCACCCCCAACATGCCGGTGAACCTGCAGGATCACTTTGTCGGCCTGCACGCCAGCGCCCTGGTGCGCGATGGTGGCACGCTGCAGATCGGCATTGGCGCCCTGGGTGATGCGCTGGTGCATCACCTCCGCCGCCGGGAGCGCTACAACCAGGACTACCGCCGGCTGCTGGATGCCCTGGCGCTGCCCGAGACGCACCGCGAGCTGATCGGCCGCGAAGGCGGCGAGCGGCCCTTCGAACTGGGGCTCTACGGCTGCAGCGAGATGATGACCCACGGTCTGCTGCGGCTGATCGACGACGGCATCATCCGCCGCCCGGTGTACGACTGGAAAGCGCTGCAGGCGGAGTGCCTCAAGCACGCCAACTGCGTGCCCGGCCTGGAGCTCATCGACGGCCTGCGCCGCCGGCGCGGCATTCTCTCCCCATTGCCGCCGGAACACCTCAAGCGGCTCACCGATTTCGGCGTGCTGCGTTACGGCCTCACCGTGGAAGGCAATCGCCTGCGACTGCCCAACGATGACAGCGTGCCCAACGATCTGGATCATCCGGACACCCGCGAAGCCCTGGAAACCTGGCGCGGCGACAGCCTCAACGGCGGGATCATCATGCACGGCGGTTTCTTCCTGGGGCCGGCGGCGTTTTACCAGCGTCTGCGCGAGCTGGACGCGGACACCCGGGGCAAGATCAACATGACCCGGGTGAACCAGATCAACGACCTCTACGGTGGCGAGGAACTGCGCATCCTGCAGCGCCGCGACGCCCGCTTCGTCAACACCGCCTTCACCGTCACCCTGCTGGGGGCGGCGGTGTCCGATCAACTTGACGACGGGCGCGTGCTCAGCGGCGTGGGTGGCCAGTACAACTTCGTCAGCCAGGCCCACGAGCTGCCCGGCGCGCGCTCCATTCTGATGACCCGGGCCTGGCGTCAGCGTGGCGGCGAGGCCGCCTCCAACGTCTTGTTTTCCTACGCCCACAACACCATTCCCCGGCACCTGCGCGACATCGTCATCACCGAGTACGGCATCGCCGACCTGCGCGGCAAGACCGATGAAGAGGTGGTCATGGCCATGCTCAACGTGGCCGACAGCCGCTTTCAGGTGGAACTCATGGAACAGGCCTGGCAAGCCGGCAAGCTGCGTCGCGACTACCGCATCCCGGAGCGCTTTCGACACAATAACCCGGAATTTCTGCGCCGCCTCAAGGCCGACGCCGGCGCCGATGCCTTTCCGGATTTTCCCCTCGGCACGGATTTCGACACCACCGAACAGCGGCTGCTGAAGGGGCTCACCTGGCTGAAGGAAACGGTGAGCCAGAAGGACTATCTGAAGCTCGCCCGGGAAGCGTTGCTGCACGAGCACGACGCCGACGCCCACGCCGACGAACTCAAGCGCATGGGGTTGCACGAGCCGGATGGCTTGCGCGAACGCCTTTACCAGCGGTTGCTGCTGACCGCGCTGGACGCCAATCGCGGCTGAAGCCGCTCCTGCGGCGGCTTTAGAATGCGCTAGGAGCGGCCGGGTTTTAGCCGCGATCGGCGGTCACTCCCCTGGCAACGGAATCCACTCGGTCTCGCCGGGGATATCGTCGAACCGGCGCGCCCGCCAATCCTCCTTGGCCTGCTCGATGCGCTCCGCTCTGGACGACACGAAATTCCAGTAAATATGGCGAGGGTGGGGCAGCGGCGCGCCGCCGAACAGCATCAGCCGGGCCGGGCCGTCGAAGGTTTCCAGAAGCCAGCTGCGGTCGCTGTCCAGGGTGGCCACGTGGTGGGTGGGCAGCGGCAGATCGCCGGCCCGGGGCGTGCCCTCCGCCACGTACAGGGCCCGTTCATGGTCGCTGGCCGGTAGCGGCAGGGACGCGCCTTCCTCCAGCAGAATATCCACGTACAGGGTGGGCGAGGGCACTGGCACCGGTGATTCCAGGCCGAAGGCCCGGCCCAGCAGCACCCGGGCGGTCACGCCCCGGTCCTGGTATACGGGCAGCGCCTTGGCCGGATGGTGGCTGAAGCAGGGCGCGTCCTCCTCCTGGTCCACCGGCAGCGCCAGCCAGGTCTGGATGCCCTCCACCGCCGCGCCATTGGCGCGGGTGTCCTCGGGAATCCGCTCCGAATGGGCGATGCCCCGGCCCGCCGTCATCAGATTGATGGCGCCGGGCTCGATGCGCTGCTCCGTACCGAGGCTGTCGCGGTGCATCATCGAGCCGGAGAACAGATAGGTCACCGTGGCCAGGCCGATGTGCGGGTGCGGTCGTACATCGCCCTCGCGGCTGGCGGCGGGAAACACATGGGGACCCATGTGATCGAAGAAAATAAACGGGCCCACGCGCTGCCGCCCGGCGGCGGGCAAAAGCCGGCGCACCGGGAAACCGATATCGCGGGTATGGGGTTTGAGCACATCCATGATGGCGACTCCATGCGGGGAGAGGCCTTCAGCATACACCCGCCGGAGGCGGTCAGGATGTGTGCGAGTCGTCCTCTGGAGCCGCGCGCCCGCCACGCCGGCGGGTGCCGGCCAGCACCCGCCAGAATGGAATGCGGCGGGTCACCGACACCATCTCATCCACGGAATCACCAATGCCGGACAGCCGGTCCACGGTGTCGCGCAGCCCCACCAACTGGTCCACATGCTCGGAGATTTTGAACACCACCATGTAGAACTCCAGCAGCGCACGCAGCAGGGTGGCGGAAAACAGAAACAGCAGCGGCCCGCCGATGAACAGGAAGAACAGACCCCGCCAGGTGGAGGCCACGAACGCTTCGAAACACAGGTACAGCAAGCCCAGGCCGATGGCGGTGAGCGCCACCCCGTACACCCCCGGGATGACCTGGATGATCATGTACTTATCGAAGCGGAAGTTGAACAGCTCGCGCCAGTATTCCAGGGCCCAGAACAGGCCGCGCCGCAGCCGCTCGTTGACCGGCTCCGACGCCGGCGGCGTATCCGGATCACCGTCCGGCTGTTTTTGCTCGTCTACCATTTCGCGTATTGCTCCTCGACGAAACCGTGCAGGCCGCGCACGGCCAGCGGCGCCCCGTCGGCGGGCCGCAACTCGCCATCGAAACGCCCGAACAGTTGATGAAAGTTGCTGGCGAACAGTCCCAGGTTGAGCCGTTCGCGATGACGCCCCAGGGGCGTGAAGGTCAGATCCACCCGACCGCAGCGGCTCACCACCCGCCACGGGGCCTGGAGATCATCGCGCCGGTAATCGAACCGGGTGCCCTCCACCTTGATCAATTCGCCGTCCAGCCACAAACAGTTTTCGCTGACACTGGTCTCGTTGACCCCGCAGGACAGATTCAGGCCCACCCGGTGGCCCTCCAGCCGGCCGGACAGGCAGGCCCAGTTCCAGAACGTTTCCCTGCGCATGTAACCCGCGGAAAAATCATGGTGGCCACCGGCGCCGGGCAGGGCGCCCAGGTCCCGCTCGCCATCCTGGTCGCGCAGGGTGCCGGTCACGTCCACCCCGGCCACTTTGTTGGCGTAGGTCCAGCCGTTCACTCCAGTGCGCGTGCACAGCGACATGGGCCGGTAACCCACCGGCTCGGTTAGCGCCGTGCTCAGTTCCAGGTCGTTCAAGGACACCGTCAGGCTCTTGCGCCGTTCACCGTCGTCATTCTGTTCGTAACCCAGCCGGATCGACACGCCGCTTTGCTGGAAACGGCTCTCGCCCTGCAGGGGCGAATCGCTCATGGTCAGTGCCCGCCCCAGCGGCGAGCGCCAGGTATGCTCGCGCAACCGGCCACTGGCCGGCTCGAACACATAGAAAAACGCCAGCCCCAGGTAAGCGGTGTCCGCCAGGGCGCAGCCAATCAGCATCTCGTCGCTGACCAGCCCGAAATACTGGAACTGCTTGTAATGGAAACGACGCGCCCGTCGCGACGCCGGCGATCCCATGGGGCGCCGGTAATCGTGATCGCGGCCGTTGACGCGGGCCACGGTATCCGGAAACAGGCCCAGGCGGACCTGGCCATCCGGAGCGATCAGTTGAGAGGGTTGATCATCGAAGTGCATGCGGTGGGTCCCGATCCCCGGTGATTGTTCAAACGCCAACATAGCCAGGGCCCCCCGGAGGAGCAAGCGGGGCAAGGATCATGTCGGACAAGGACGCCCCGGCGCGCACGCCGGGGCCGGGGTCACGGGGTGGCGCTGCTCACGGACAGGTCTTCCAGGGTGCGGCGTACTTCTTCCGCCCATTGCAACCAGGCCCGTTGGTCGAGGATGCCGCGCCGCACGGTGAGATAGTTGAAGAGGTTGTCCTCCAGGCCCTCGTCGTCGAGACGCTTGGCCAGTGCCTCGAAGGTGGCGAGCCGTTCCCGTCTCTGTTTGGCCAGTTGCTCCAGTTCAGAGAGCAGGCTCTGGGTATCCGCCAGTTGCCCGCCGGCCACCTTCACCATGAAGGCATCGCGGATGCGTGCCGGGCCCGCCGGCTTCTTTAGCCATCGGATCAGTTCCTCGCGGCCCTCGTCGGTGAGTTGGTAAAGCTTTTTGTCCGGTTTCCCTTCCTGGGGAACATGGCGGTAGCTGACCATGTTCTGTTCATTGAGTTTTCCCAACTCCAGATAAATCTGTTGATGGGTGGCGTTCCAGACCAGGCCAATGCTGTTGGCGAATTCCCTTGCGAGGTCATAGCCGCTCGCTTCCTGGTCTTGCAGTAGGACAAGAATGGCATGGCGCAATGACACGGCGGGCTCCTCGTTCGTTCGTTATCGTCATTCTGTTTTGATAGTAGAGAGCCGCCGAAGCGCTGCGCAATCCGTTGTATAAGCACTTTTGTAAAAACTTAGTGACGTTCGTTCCGTTCCCGGTACGAGCGTAAGTATTTGTTATCAGGGTGTTTTCTTGAGTGACCGAAAAGGCGGTGGTCACCGCCGGCGATCGTCAGTGACGCACCTGCATACCCAGGTAGTAAAGCGCTGATTGGGTCAACTGTTCGTCACTAAGATTGGGAATCACCTTGTTGATAACGCCGTAGCTGGCCTTGCGGGTGGTGTCCACGCCCACCGAAGCCACCCGGCGCAGGATCGGGCCGAAGCCGAGCAGGTCGATGGGTTTATTGAAATACCAGTGCAGAGCCTGGTCGGTAATGCCGCGCAGGTAATGGACCATGTCCTCGCGGGCCCCCTCGAAATGGCCTTCCTCGGTGCGTTGCGCCAGCCGCCGCCCGCGCTCGGCCAGGCCCGGCTCGACCGGGAAGGCCACGTACCAGAAGGCGTGCCGTGGCCCGGGGAAACGGATGCTGTCCATGTAGTCCGCGGCGGCGCGATTCTGGTTCAGATCCATTTTGCGCGCGCTGCGACCGATCACCAGGCGGGTCGCCTTGGAGATGGTGTCCGCCGCCAGCCGTACCAGGCGTTGCTGGGTGGTGCTCAGGCCGGAGTAGGACGCCGGGGTCAGGAAGAAGGCGTCCAACGATTCCTGAATGAAGGTGGTCATGATGTCTTCCACCACCTTCGGTTCCGGCGCGCGAGCCCCATGGCGCATGCGTTCGATGAAGCCGTCGGTGAGTTGGTGGAGGCGGGCGCTGCTGCGGAAGGCGATATAGGTTTTTGTTGTCATGAACGGAAAATCCCTGAAAGGTAAACAGCTTGTATCGCGGGCAATGATAACCACCGTCGTGGCGGCGGGCGCAAGCGCCGCTTTTTTCCGATGCGGGCCTTTCCTTTGTGGCGGGAATGCCGGATCATGCGCCCCCGGATAAAGGAGTGAGCCGATGCTGACGGTGGTCACGCCGGACGCGGAACAAGTCACGCGCTGGCTGGAACAGGCCAACATTCAATACTACATCTGCGATCAGTGCCATGGTCTGCACCTGTCCGAGCTGCAAGGCCGGGAAGGGGTGGTGGACGCCCGCCTGTTCGTGGAGGAAGACGGCGTGTTGCTGTCCACGGAACTGGAGCTGCGGCCCGCGGCGATCTTCGTGGCGCAGGCTGATCTGTCCCGGCTCAACGTGGATTACCCCTCCCTGAAAGTGTTCCTGGACGTCAACGACGATGCCATGCCGCGCATGGTGGCCTGCGACCTGCTGTTCGGTCGCCAGGGCGTCACCTTCGACCAGTTCATCTACTTCGTGCAGGCGACGCTGGACGCCACCGTGCAGTTGCTGGAAGATTGCCAGCAGGCGGACTGGCTGATCTGGCCGGACCCGGACGAGGAAGACGGCCCCGCGGAGCCCGGCGCCCTGCACTGAGGACACGACCCTGAACAATCCTGCCGATTGGATCGGCGGCCCCGGCGGCGATCGTTGCCAGCGGCTGATCGATGATCTGGTGGCGCGCCACTACGCGGTGGCGCCGGACTATTTCCCCGCCCATCTGGTGCGCGCCCTGCGCCGCGAGGCATTGCTGCGCCACCGCCGTGGCGAATTCCAGGAAGCCGGCATCGGTCGTGGCCAGGAGCAGCACCGCAATACCCGCGTACGCCGGGACCGCACCCGCTGGCTGGATGGCTCCACCCTGGCCCAGTGTCACCTGCTCGATGAAATGGAGCAGCTGCGGCTGTCCGTGAACCGGGCCCTGTTCCTGGGGCTGTTCGACCTGGAAGCCCACTTCGCCGTCTATGACCCCGGCGCCTTCTACCGCCGGCACCTGGACGCCTTCAACGGCAACAATGGCCGTGTGCTCTCGGCGGTGCTGTATCTGAATGACCAGTGGCGCGACGACGACGGTGGCCGCCTGCGCCTGTGGGCGCGGCCGGATGCGGTGACGCCGGCCATGGAGGTGACGCCCCGGGCCGGTACCCTGGTGTGCTTTCTCAGCGAGCACATTCCCCACGAGGTGATGGAAGCAAGCCGCCAGCGGCTCAGCATCGCCGGCTGGTTCCGCTGCAACAACAGCACCACCCTGGCCGCCGACCCGGCCCGCTGATCGCGGGCCGCGTCAAAAAGCCCTTGAAATCCGTTCCCCGACCCCTAAATAAGAAAGCGTGACAGCTTTAGCCGGCTAACCCGTCACGACACTGACTTTGTCCTTTCGGTCGCCTTCGGGGACCGTTCGAGATGGATTGGAGGTAACGTGATGAACACCTTGGCCCCCCTGTTCCGACATTCCGTGGGGTTTGACCGCTTCGACGACTGGCTGGAAAGCGTGCTGCGCTCCGATCAGTCCAATGGCTACCCGCCCTACGACATCATCCGCGAGGAAGACGGCACCTACCGCGTGATCATGGCGGTGGCCGGTTTCTCCCGCGATGAGCTGGACATCACCGTCCAGGAGAACCTGCTGCGCATCACCGGTAAGCCCCGCGATGGCGAGGACCCGAACCGGACCTGGTTGCACCGCGGCATCGCCCGCCGTGCTTTCGAGCGCAGCTTCCGCCTGGCCGACCATGTGCAGGTGGAAGGCGCCCGCTTCGAGGACGGCCTGCTGGTGGTGGCCCTGACCCGGGTCGTGCCCGAGTCCGCCAAGCCCCGCCAGGTACCGATCAACGGCGGTGGCGACACCCTGGACGGGCAATCCGCCGAATAAATCGGCGCCCGGCGCGCCGGCCCGGCCCGGGTGCTTGCAAAGCCCCGGGCCTTTGGCCACAATGCGCGCTCGCTGAAAGGCGAGCGATGGCCGACCCGCCGGTCCCCCCGCAACGACAGACTGTGAACCCCGCCAGGCCCGGAAGGGAGCAACGGTAGCAGTGGACTCGTGTGCCGGGGTGCGGCTGGCGGGAAGGCCTCCATTCCTTCCCCCCGCTTTCCCCGATTCGCTGTCTAAAACGCTCCGGATTCGCTAGCATACGGGTTTTCCTGAAGCCCCGAATGCCGTCCGGCTGGAGAGCGATGAGTTACCAGGTTCTAGCCCGCAAGTACCGCCCGCGCACCTTCGATGAACTGGTGGGCCAGGAGCACGTCTCCCGGGCGCTGACCCATGCCCTGGACCAGGACCGCCTGCACCACGCCTACCTGTTCACCGGTACCCGAGGCGTGGGCAAGACCACCATCGCGAGGATTCTGTCGCGCTGCCTCAATTGCGAGGAGGGCGTCAGCAGCCAGCCCTGCGGCGTGTGCCCCACCTGCCAGGAAATCAACGAAGGCCGCTTCGTGGACCTGATCGAGGTGGACGCCGCCAGCCGCACCAAGGTGGAGGACACTCGCGAGCTGCTGGAGAACGTGCAGTACGCGCCCACCCGGGGCCGCTACAAGGTGTACCTGATCGACGAGGTGCACATGCTCTCGGCCCATTCCTTCAACGCCTTGCTGAAGACGCTGGAGGAGCCGCCGCCCCATGTGAAATTCCTGCTCGCCACCACCGATCCGCAGAAGATGCCGGTGACGATCCTGTCGCGCTGCCTGCAGTTCAGCCTCAAGGCGCTGCCGGCGGAGCTGATCGCCGGGCATCTCAAGACGCTGCTGGAACGGGAGATGATCCGTTTCGAGGAGCCGGCGCTGTTGGCCCTGGGCCGTGCCGCCCAGGGTTCCATGCGCGACGCCCTCAGCCTCACCGACCAGGCCATCGCCTTCGGCGGCGAGCAGCTCACGGAGCAGGCGGTGGCGGCCATGCTCGGCACCGTCGACCGTGGCCATGTGCGTACCCTGCTGCAGGCCCTGGGCGGCGGCGAGGCGGCCGGCGTGCTGCGTGCCCTGGCCGGCATCGCCGAGCACGCGCCGGATGAGCTGGCGCTGCTCGACGAGGTGGTGGCGGCACTGCACGAACTGGCGGTGATCCAGGCGCTGGGCGGCGAAGGCGCCGACGCGGACATGGTGGCGCTGGCCGCCGTGTTCCAGGCGGAACAGATTCAGCTGTATTACGACGTGGCGCTGCGGGGGCGCCGGGATGTCCAGGAGGCGCCGGATGCCCGCGCCGCCCTGGAGATGATCCTGTTGCGCATGGTGCTGTTTTCTCCGCGCGGCGTCCTGCCTGGCGGGGAGGCCCGGGCCCCGGCAAAAAAGCCTGAGCCGGCGCCCGCCGCCGGTGCCACCGGCGACGTCCCCTCCACCATGAACACCCCGGCCGGGGACGTGGCGGCCAGCACGCCCACCGCCACCCCCGGTGACCTGCGCGCGCTGCTCGGCGACGACCGGGCGCCCCGGCGCCAGGCCGCCGCCGAACCTCCGGCGCGGCCCGCCCCGGCCAGCCCGGCGCCGGCCCCGTCCTCCGGTGACGGTAACGGTGACGACGCGCCGCCCTGGAACGAGGAGCCGCCACCCTGGGACGAAGCACCTCCGGCCATGACGGATGGCGCGCCGCCGGCGCCCCCGGCGGACACGCCGCCCCGGGCTCCGGCGAGTTCCCAGGCTCCGGCGCCTGACAGGGCTCCAGCGCCTGACAGGGCTCCGGCGCCGGACAGAGCTCCAGTGCCTGACAGGAGCGCGGCCCGGATCGAGGCCCAGGCGCCGGCCCCGGCCCCGGCCAAGGCCCAGGAACCGCCGCTGCCGCTGGCCGAGCCCGAATCCGACCGGGACGTGGGCTCCTGGTGGGCGGCCCTGGTGGAGCGCCTGCCCCTGGAAGGCACGGTACGCAACCTGGCCCGCAACGCGGTGCTGGCCCAGCGTCAGGACGACCAGTGGACCCTCAAGCTGGCCACCGGCCACCAGGTGCTGGTCAACCAGGATCGCACCCAGGAACTGGCCGGCGCCTTGAGCGATTATTTCCAGCGCCGCATCCGGCTCAGCCTGGAATTCGAGGCGGACGCCGGCGACACCCCGGAGGCCCTGGACCAGGAGCGGCGGCGGCAACGTCTGGCGGAGGCCCGCCAGGCGCTGCTCGACGACGGCACCGTCAAGACCCTGATGGAACGCTTCAATGCCCGGCTGGATGAAGCCAGCATCCGTCCCCGGGAAGACTGAACCGACAACCGAGGTTGCCATGGATTTCGACATGAACAACCTCCTGCAGCAGGCCCAGGCCATGCAGGAGAAGATGAAAAAGGCCCAGGAAGACGCCGCCAATGCCGAGGTCACCGGCGAAGCCGGGGCCGGCCTGGTCAAGGTGGTCATGAACGGTCGCCACGACGTCAAGAGCGTGGCCATCGATGACAGCCTGATGAGCGAGGATAAGGACATGCTCGAGGATCTGCTCGCCGCCGCGGTCAATGACGCCGTGCGTCGCGTGGAGCGCCAGCAGCAGGAATCCATGAAGGGCATGGCTGAAGGCTTTCCGTTCCCGCCGGGCTTCAAGCCGTGAAGCATCCGCCCCTGGTGGAAACGCTGATCGAGGCCTTTACCTGCCTGCCCGGGGTGGGGCCCCGATCCGCTCAGCGCATGGCCTATACCCTGCTGGAAAGGGGCCGCGACGATGGCCGCGCCCTGGCCGCCGCGCTCTCCGGGGCCATGGACGGCGTGCGCCAGTGCAAGCGCTGCCGCAACTACGCCGAGGACGAGCTGTGCCCGATCTGCCAGGACCCGCGCCGTGATGCCGGGCTGGTGTGCATCGTCGCGTCGCCGGCGGATGTGCTGGCGGTGGAACAATCCGGCGAGTACCGGGGCCATTATTTCGTGCTCATGGGCCAGCTTTCACCGCTGGACGGCATCGGCCCCCGCGAACTGGGGCTGGACGTGCTTGAAGCGCGCCTCAACGAAGGGCAGATTCAGGAACTGATCCTGGCCACCGGCACCACCGTGGAAGGCGAGGCCACCGCCCACTACGTGCTCGATCTGGCCCGGGAGGCCGGCGTCAATGTGTCGCGCATCGCCCAGGGCGTGCCCATGGGCGGAGACCTGGAATTCGTCGACGGCGCCACCCTGGCCCAGGCCCTGCGCGGCCGCCGACCGTTCTGATGGACTCGGGATGCAGGATGCATCCTGAAGCGCGCCTCGCCAGGGGCGCAAAGGAGGAGTGATGAAAACGATTCTGGTCACCGGCGGAGCCGGTTACATCGGCTCGCACACGGTGCTGCGGCTGCTCGAGGATGGCCACCCGGTGGTGGTGCTCGACAATCTTTCCAACGGCAGCCGTGAAGCGGTGCGCCGGGTGGAAGCGATCACCGGCCGCCAGGCCGTGTTCGTGGAAGGGGATATTCGCGACGGGGCGCTGCTGGACCGCCTCTTCGACGAGCACGACGTGGGCGCGGTGATTCACTTCGCGGGCCTCAAGGCGGTGGGCGAATCGGTGGCCCAGCCGCTGCGCTACTACGACTGCAATGTGGGCGGCTCCCTGCGGTTGTTCGAGGCGATGGAGCGCGCCGGCGTGCGCACCCTGGTATTCAGTTCCTCGGCCACGGTCTACGGTGACCCGGCCACGGTGCCGATCCGCGAGGACTTCCCGCTCAGCGCCACCAACCCCTACGGCGCCACCAAGCTGCACATCGAGGACATGCTGCGCGACCTGCACGTCGCCGACCCATCCTGGCGCATTGCCTTGCTGCGCTACTTCAACCCGGTGGGTGCCCACGAAAGCGGCCGCATCGGCGAGGACCCCAGCGACATCCCCAACAACCTGATGCCCTACGTGGCCCAGGTGGCGGTGGGCAAGCGCGAGCAACTGAGCGTCTTCGGCGGCGATTATCCAACCCCGGATGGCACCGGCGTGCGCGATTACATCCACGTCATGGACCTGGCCCAGGGCCACCTGGCGGCCATGGATGCTCTGTTCGAACGGGGCGGGCTGATCACCACCAACCTGGGCACCGGTCGGGGCTACAGCGTGCTGGAAATGGTCCAGGCGTTCGCCCGCGCCAGCGGGCGTGAGGTGCCTTACCGCATCGTCGAGCGCCGCCCCGGCGACGTGGCGGTGTGCTACGCCGACCCGACCCACGCGGAGAAGGTTCTGGGCTGGCGGGCCCGCCGTGGCATCGACGAAATGTGCGCCGATCACTGGCGCTGGCAGGAGCGAAATCCGGACGGGTACCGCTAACGCCCTTTACCCGTACGGACGCCATCATGGCGTGAAAAAGTCGTAAAAAATTCAAAAATCCCCCTGATCCGGGGGTGTTTTACCGACTGTGTCTCGGTTCCGGTACCGCTCGGTGTGGCACCTTCTGCCCGACCCGTTTTGGACCGGATGCAGTATGGCGCCACGCCAGATTCAACCCTTCGAGCCGTTGCCCGCGCAGGATGACCGGCTTGCCCCGCAGGACGCTTTTCAGTGGGCCCGGGATGCCATGGCGGCGCGGCAGTGGGAAACCGCCGCGCGCCGCTGGGCCACTCTGCGCGCCGTTTACCCCGATCAGCCCCCGGTATGGATCCAGGCGGCGGTGGCCTATAAGCAACTGGGCCGCCATGATGCCGCCGCCGGCTTCCTCGCCGAGGCCCGCCGCCGTTTCCCGTCGCACCCGGGTGGCTGGGTGCAGGGCGCCAACGTCGCTCTCGCCCGGGGCGACCACGGCGAAGCCGCGCGCCTGCTCGCCGAGGCCCGCTGTCGCTTCCCGGACGACCCGCCGGTATGGCTGCGCAGCGCCGGGCTCGCCCTGGCCGACGGCGACCCGGATGCCGCCCTGGTGTACAACCGCCACGTCCGGGAAGCCTTTCCGGACGATCCTGGCGGCCCGATTCAGTACGCGGAACTGGCCATGGAAGCCGGCGACTGGGAGGAAGCTCTGGCCCGCTGGGCCCTGGTGCGCGAACGCTTCCCGGACCTGCCCGCCGGCTATCGCCGCGCCGCCGACGCGCAGGACCGGCTCGGCCGGCCCCGCGAAGCCCGACGCCTGCGCCTGGCCGAGGAGTATGGTGCGGACTGGCTGGCCGAGACGGACCAGGACCCGCCGTCACCGGTGGCTCCGCCCCAACGCCGGAATGGCCGTAACTTCTTGGATCTGGTGCTCACCAAGGCGCGCCTGAATCTGAAGTCGGAAGCCAACCGCAACCACCTGCGCTACCTATGGTGGGTACTCGACCCGCTGCTCTACATGGCGGTGTTCTATGTGGTGTTCGGCATGCTCCTGCACCGTGGCGGGGAAGGCTTCGTCGCCTATCTGCTCACCGGCCTGGTGCCGTTCCAGTGGTTCGCCAAGACCGTGCAGCACGCCTCCAACACCATCGTCGAAGGCCGTGGCCTGATGAACCAGGTGCGGGTCTCGCCACTGTTCTTCCCTCTGGTGGCGGTGGCGCAGAACGCCGGCAAGCAAAGCCTGGTGTTTCTGATGCTGGCGGTGTTCCTGATTTTCTACGGCCTGCCGCCCACTCCCCACTGGTTGGCACTGGCGCCGGTGGTGGCGCTACAGCTTCTACTCATGGTGGTGGTGGGCTGCGCCCTGGCGATGCTGATTCCCTTCGTGCGCGACCTGCTCAACCTGGTGCCCACCGGCCTGCAGTTCCTGCTGTTCTGCAGTGGCGTGTTCTACACCCTGGACACCATTCCCGAACGCTGGCGGGACCTGTTCCTCGCCAACCCCATGGCCAACCTGCTGCATCAGTACCGGCGCATTCTGCTCGAACACCAGTGGCCGGACTGGGGCCAGCTCGGCTGGCTGGCGCTGGCCTCGCTGTTCGGTCTGGCGTTGGTGCTGCTCGCCTATCGGCGCCTTGAAGGGGTGTTTCCCCGGGTGGTGGTGGAATGAGCAGCATCGCGGATGCTTCGCCGGTGATCTCGGTACGAGACCTGGGTGTTCGCTATAAGCGTTCGGGTAGTCTGTTCCGGCCTGCTCGCTACTATCAGGTATTCGAGGGCATCAGCTTCGAACTCTACCGTGGTGAGACCCTGGGAATAGTCGGTCATAACGGGGCCGGCAAGTCGACGCTGTTGCGGGCGCTGGCGGGAATCATTCAGCCGGATAGCGGTACCGTCATCAATCACGGTGTAACGGTGTCCCTGTTGGCTCTGCAAGCGGGGTTCGATGGAGAGCTTCCGGGTACCGACAATGCCGTGCTCAGTGCCATGTTGCTTGGCTATACCCGCCGTCAGGCTCGCGAGCGCTTACCCGGCATCGCGGAATTCGCCGAGCTTGGCGAGTTCATGCATGAACCGGTCAAGACCTATTCCTCTGGCATGCGTGCCCGGCTCGGTTTTTCCGTGGCCATGCATTTGACTCCGGACGTACTGCTGCTCGATGAGGTGCTCGCCGTGGGTGATAAGCACTTCAGAAAGAAAGCGGAACGGGAAATGCTCAAAAAGATGCATTCCGACCAGACCATCGTGTTCGTTTCTCATTCCGAACAACAGGTCCAGCGTTTGTGTGACCGCGTCTTCGATTTCGACCGACTATGAGGTCCTCATGAAACGTATTATTTTGCACGTCGGCACCCACAAGACCGGCAGTTCCACGATTCAGGAAACCCTCTTCCGGCAACGTCACCGATTGACGGAGGCGGGCCTGCATTACCTGTCCATTGGCGCCAACCATTGGGATCTGTATTCGGCGTTCATGGATGAACCATGGGAGTGGTTCGAGAACCGTCGCCGGGGCCTTGATCGAGCTCAGGTGGATGCCCGCAATCGCCACACCCTGGACGTGGTGCGCGCGGAGATCGAGAACACCCCATGCCCGTGGGTAATGATCTCGGCGGAGCATCTTTCAATGCTGCCGTCCCACGCTATCGAGGCGCTTCGTGATTGGCTGGCGCCCCTTGGCGAAGTCCAGGTGGTGTACTTCGTACGCCAGATTGAATCCTGGATCGCTTCCGATTCCCAGCAATGCGCAAAGGTGGGCATTCGTGCGCGACCCACACCGTATACGGTGGCGATTCAACGTCTGTTCGATTTTCCCGTGGCATGGCTGGAGGCTTTCGGTAAGCGCCGCGTCAGCCTGGTGCGTTTCGAAGACGCTCTACAAACCGGCCTGACCGATACTCTGTTGGCGCTAGCCGGTCTACCAGGACTGGCCGCACTCGGTATGGAGGAAATGCGGTTCAACGAATCCATCTCTGCTGAGGCGGTGGAATGTTTCTATTGCCTTAATCGGATCGCGCCGGTGGGAAAGACGGGGCGCAACGAACATCTTGTTGGGCTGTTGATGTCCATGCCCGGGAGTAAGTACCGGGCGGCCGCTTTGTCTCAGGCGGAAGTGGAGGATCACAACCGAAAGATGAACCGGTTACGGGCACGTTACCACCTGGATCTCTATCCCGCGCTGCATTACCGCGGTGAGGACGACGGGCGAGCCCCTTTTTCTGAGGACGCCCTCTATTACCTGGTCAACACCCTCAACGACACCATGAACCGTCTGGAAGCTTTGGAGAGCCAAGTTTCCGAACGGGTCGGTCCCTGAAGGAAAGCCATGCGAATTCTTTACTACAACTGGGTTGATTACCTGGACCCCGAAAAACGCGGCGGTGGCGTCAGTGTGTATCAGAAGAATCTGATTCACTCCCTGGCCGGAGGCGATGGACAGGACGTTAGTTTTATCGCTTCCGGAATTGCCTATGACCTTAGCCACAAGGCGCCTCATGTTCGCGAGATCAAGGCCGATGGTCCGGTGCGTAGGTTCGAGCTGGTCAATTCCGAGGTGCTTTCGCCAGGCCACCTGAGCTTCCATAGCGAAGCGTCGGTGCAGGCGCCGGCCACCACCGCCGCTTTCCGTGATTTCCTGGATCGGGAAGGTCCCTTCGACGTGATTCACTTCAATAACCTGGAGGGGTTGCCCGCCGAGGTTCTGGCGCTAAAACGTCATTATCCGAACACTCGCTTTATTTATTCGCTGCATAACTATTTCGCGGTGTGCCCACAGGTGAATCTTTGGTTCCAGGAGCGCGAGAACTGCACCGACTACGATGGCGGACGTAAATGCGCCACTTGCCTGATGTTTGAACCAAACAGTGGCGGTGCTCGTAAGGCCAATGCTCTGGCCTCGATGCTGAAACGCTTGGGTATCATGCCAGGGACACGCCTGTTTAATCTGGCGTTTCGTTACGCGCCAGGCGTATACCGTCTCGGCAAGCGGCTTCTGGCCAGGATCAAGGGAGAGCGGGACGCGGACACCAGCGCGGATAACGGTAGTGGCCTGATCCGGCTGGTACCGGAATCGCCGCCACGCAGTGCCTATTTTGCTCACCGACGGGAGCGGTTCTGCCAGTACATCAATGAGTACTGTGACCAGGTACTGGCGGTATCGGAACGGGTAAAGGAAGTAGCGGCCCGCTTCGGCATTGACGAAAGGTTGATCACCACGTCCTACATCGGCACCCGCGTGGCCGAGGAATATCAGGCACCGGATACGGAGGCGCTTGCCCGCCGGCTGGCGGGACGTGATCACATCAGCCTGGGCTACCTGGGCTATATGCGTCGCGACAAAGGTTTCTATTTTCTGCTTGAAGCGCTTGAGGCGTTTCCCGCGGAACTGGCCGCCCGGGTAAAACTGGTGATCGCCGCCCGGTTCGCGGACCCGGCTGCCTGGCAGAGGCTCAATTTGCTCGCCGAGAAGTTCAAGTCAATCGACTACGCCGACGGTTACAACCATGACACCCTTGACGATTTGTACGAAAGGATCGACCTGGCGGTGGTACCGGTGCTGTGGGAAGACAACCTTCCACAAGTGGCGATCGAGGCGCTCTGCCATCAGGTTCCGGTGTTGGCAAGCAACCTGGGTGGGGCCCAGGAGCTGGGTGGCAAGAATCCCGATTTCGTTTTTCGCGCCGGCGATGCCGATGCATTCATTAACCGGGTGACTCGTTTCGTCGAGCATCCGGGCCGTCTCGTGGATTTCTGGGGTCATGCATCAGCGCCGGTGACCATGGATGAGCACCTGGATCAATTACGAGCCCTGTACGCCGGGCGTGAGACGGTGTCGACCGCACAAAGGGAGGCAGTATGAATATCTTGATGGTGGGCGCGGGCTTTTCCTGCGCGGTAATCGGTCGGGAACTGGCCAAGGCGGGCCATTCCGTGACCCTGGTGGAGCAGCGCGATCATATCGCGGGTAACTGCCACACCGAACGGGACCCGGAAACCGGGGTCATGGTGCACGTCTACGGGCCGCATATTTTTCACACCGATGATCAGGAAGTGTGGGATTACGTGCGCCACTTTTCCACGTTCATGCCCTATGTAAACCGGGTCAAGAGCACGGTGGGCGGGCGGGTCTATCTGCTGCCGATCAACCTGCACACCATCAATCAGTTCTTCGGTACCAGCCTGCGGCCGGAAGAAGCCCGGGAATTCATCGAGTCCCAGGCGGCCACCGACATTGAGCGACCGGCGACCTTCGAGGAACAGGGTATGCGTTTCGTCGGCCCGGATCTGTACAAGGCGTTTTTTCACGGCTACACCAAGAAGCAGTGGGGCTGCGATCCGTCGGAGCTGCCGGCCAGCATCCTTAAACGGTTGCCGGTGCGGTTCAACTACAACGACAACTATTTCTTCCATCGCTTCCAAGGCATGCCGGAGCACGGCTATACGCCACTGGTGGAGGGCATCCTGGATCATCCGCGCCTGCGAGTGCATCTGAACACCGCCTTTGATCCGGCCATGGCGCGGGATTACGACCATGTGTTCTATTCCGGGCCCCTGGACGGTTACTTCGGTTACAGCGAGGGACGCCTGGGGTATCGCACCCTGGATTTCGAGCGCTTTACCCATGACGGCGATTATCAGGGCTGCGCGGTGATGAACTACGGCGACGAGTCGGTGCCGTACACGCGCATCACCGAGCACAAGCATTTCTCCCCGTGGGAAGAGCACCGCGCCAGTGTCTGCTACCGGGAATACAGTCGCGCCTGCGGGCCGGACGACATTCCCTATTATCCGATCCGGCTGGTCAACGAGAAGGCGATGCTGTCGCGCTACGTGGACAAGGCGGAACACGCCGAGGGCGTGACCTTCGTCGGTCGCCTGGGTACCTACCGCTACCTGGACATGGATGTGACCATCCGCGAAGCCCTGGACACAGCGCGCGCCTTCCTGGACCGCCAGGCGCGCGGGGAACCTCAGCCGGCTTTCTTTACCCGGCCACTGTGAACCCGAGAGGTTCGTCCCCCGCACAACGAGAGGTGCACGCATGAACAACCGACTGGCCGCCGTGGTGGTCACCTTCAACCGCCTTGACCATCTGCGTACTTGCGTGGCTGCGCTGCTGCAGGAAGACTGCGACGCGGTGCTGGTGGTGGACAACGGCTCCACCGATGGCACCCGCGAATGGCTGCGCGAGCAGGCCGAGCGCCACGAACGCCTGGATGTGCTGCATACGCCGCGCAATCTGGGCGGTGCCGGTGGCTTCGAAGTGGGGTTCTGGCATGCCCAGGCCCGCTATCGGCCGGAGTGGATCGTCTGCTTCGATGACGATGCCCACCCTCAGCCCGGCGCTTTCCGGGCGTTTCTGGAGTCCGATCTGGAAGGTGTCGACGCGGCGGCGGCGGCGGTCTATTACCCGGATGGCCGCATCTGCGAGATGAACCGGCCCAGCCGCAACCCGTTCTGGCACTGGCGGCTGTTCTGTCGCACGCTGCTGGGCGGGCGCGACGGCTTTCATATCGACGACCGGGATTACCGCGCCGCGCGACCGGTATCCGTGGACGCCACCTCCTTCGTGGGCTTCTTCCTGCGTGGCGAATTACTGCAGGAGGTGGGGTTGCCGGCGGGGGAGTTGTTCATCTACGGCGACGACGTGCTCTATTCGCTGAACATTCGCCGTGCCGGTGGCCGTATCCGTTTCCTGCCCTGGGTACGCTTCACCCACGATTGCAGCACCTTCGATAACGACGAACCGGTGTACCGGCCATTATGGAAAGCCTACTACACCTATCGTAACGGCCTGCGCGTCTACCATGCGGCCGCCGGCTGGCTGTTCTGGGGCATCGCGCCGCTGAAAATCCTGCAATGGGTGCTCAAGGCTCGTTTCTATCAGGCGCCGGGGACGTATCTGAAAGTGCTGGGCATGGCATTGGGGGATGCCATGCTGCGCCGCTATGACCGGCCCCATGAGAGCGTGGTGCGGATGTGCCAGGGCGGCCGGCGCTCCCTGGATGCCGCCTAGGACAACCAGCCCAGCCGGCGCGCCAGGCGCGGCAGCCGGCTTCGCAGCAGGCCACGCAGGGCATAGTGGCTGAAATAATAGAGGCTTACCGGCACGGAAAGACCCTCCACTTCCCGATATAACCGCCAGTTGTAGCCGGCGCTACGGGTCTTGTTGGCGGACAATGACTGCTCGCGAATTCGGTAGCGGGTCCAGGCGCGGTCGATGCCATAGGCATAGGGCGTGCGCTTGAGCAGGCGCAGCCACAGGCCGAAGTCCTGGCGCCGGCGAATGTCCGGCATGGCGACCTTGCCCAGGGTTTCGCTGTCGTAAATGGCGGTGGAGCAGCCGATGTAGTTGGTCTTCAGCAGTTGCCGATAGTCGACCCGTTCCGGCACACCCACCCGGCCAAGCTGGCGTTCCGCGCCATCCACCTTGTGATAGGCGGTGAAGGTGAGCGGCCAGCCCCGTTCGCGCATTAGCGCCAACTGGCCGGACAGCTTCTCCGGCACCCATGCGTCGTCGGCGTCCAGAAAAGCGATATAGCGTCCGCGCGCCAGCTCGATGCCGCGGTTGCGGGCCCGCGCCGCGCCGCCGTTTTCCACCATGCGCACGTAGCGAACCCGGGCGTCCCGCTCGGCGAAGCCACGGGCCACCGCCTCGGTAGCGTCGGTGGAGCAATCGTCCACCAGCAGCAACTCCCAGTCACCAAAATCCTGAGCCAGGATCGAGCCCACGGTTTCCGGCAGGGTGTCGGCGGCGTTATAGCAGGGGGTGATGATGGAAACGCTGGGGCTCATTAGCGACGCTCCATGCGTCCGTTGCACAGCAGGCGCAGGGTTTCGGCCATCTCCACGAACCACAGGGCGGTTTGTACCCGCAGCACGGTGAGCTTTTGCCGGGGCGTAACCTTGTCGCTACGGAGCGCGTACCAGAACGCCCACACCGGCGGCACGAAGGTCTTGATCAGAAACTTCAGCCGCCTTTTCCATGGGCCGGAGCGTATCTGGCCGCCCTTGACCCGTTTCAGTTTGGTGGTCAGCTCCGGCCAGTCCCGGCGCGCCGGGTGATCCACCGCCGCCTCCGCGTCGTAGAACAGAGGGATGCCGGCGGCACCGGCGCGCAGGCAGAATTCCGCGTCACCACCGGAAAAGCGTGCCGCGTCGAATGGACCCAGGCGCTCGAAGGCGGTGCGTGGCACCGCCAGGTTGGCGGTGGCCGCGTAGCCGCGTCGCGCGTAGCGCGCCTGGGGAATTCCCATGGCGGTGTCGTAGGTCTCCACCGCGTTGGGCGGCGCCGCGTCGAACTTGCAGACCCGTACGCCGCCGGCGATCAGTCGGCCCCCCGGGTTCTCCCGGTGCCGCGCCCAGTGCCGTTCGAGCCAATCCGGCCGTGGTCGGCAATCGGCGTCGGTGAACACCAATAGCTCACCGCTGGCTCGTTCCAGGGCGGTGTTGCGGGCTGCGTAGGAACCCGGTCGGGGGCACTCCAGCAGGGTCACGAAGTCGGGCAGGGTGGCCGGGTCCGGCACCTGGTCGGAACCGTTGTCGACGATGAAGCATTCCCAGCGGTCCTTGGGCAGGGTCTGGGCGTCCAGCGCCGCGATCAGAGTGGGTGCCAGCTCCCAGTGCTGGTACATGGGGATGATGACCGAGATCGGAATCCCGGTGCCGTGGGTATCCGGCATCGCTCAGAGGGCTCCGAAGCCGGTGAACACGGTTCTCACGGTGCGCATCAGGATCAGCAGATCCAGGCCCAGGGAAAGGTTCTTGATGTAGTAGAAGTCGTGCTCCACTTTCTGGCGGGTGGATTCGGTATCCGTGGCGTAGCCATGGGCCACCTGGGCCCAGCCGGTAATGCCCGGGCGGATGATATGGCGGTAGCTGTAGAAGGGCACTTCCTGCTCGAAGCGCTCGACGAAGCCGGGCTGCTCCGGGCGCGGGCCGATCAGGCTCATGTCGCCGCGCAGCACGTTGAAAATCTGCGGCAACTCGTCGATGCGAAACTTGCGGATGAACGCCCCCAGCCGGGTGATGCGGTGGGCGTCCTCGTCGGCGAACTGGGGCTCGCGGCCATCATCCGGGCGCATGGAGCGGAACTTGTACATGCGGAACACCCGGTTGCCCCGGCCCACGCGCTCCTGCACGAACAGCGCCGGCCCCGGCGAATCCAGCCGGATCAACAGCGCCACCACCAGGCACACCGGGATGATCAACGGCAGCATCAGCAACGACAGCACCAGATCCAGGGCGCGCTTGGCGGACAGGTACACCGGTGATGGTTGCAGGGTGCCCAGGTCCTTGCTCTTCAGGCGGGTCAGATCGACCTTGCCCTGAATCGCCTCCAGCACCTTGCCGCTGTCCAGCACCGGCAGCCCGGCGATGCTGCAATGGCTGATAAAGCGAATCCAGTCGTCATCCAGCCGGGCGCCCATGTCCACCACCAGGCCGTCATAGCGGCAGTCACCCAGTTCCGGTTGGGCCAGATAACGCCATTGAACATTGCGGGTGCGTGGCATCTCGCCGACCAGGGCGGAGGGCACCACCGCCAGCTTCAGATGCCGGAAACGGCGGTTGATCAGAATCGACAAGGTCTGAAGTCCCAGCAGCAGCCCCATGCCGACCACCAGGGAGGTGCGCGCGTAGCCGATGCGGCATAGCAGCACCACGGTGATCACCAGCCCGGCGGAAAGCAGGGTGGTGCCCAGCGTCCAGGCCAGGGCGCGCCCGCCGGCGAAGCGACCGATGTGCTGGCTCAGGTAAATGCTGATCAGGTAAATGCTGGCCAGCAGCATCAGCGTGGTGGCCTGATTCTCGTCGCGGGGGGCACCCTGATAGCTCAGGAACTGGGCCCCGGCGATCAGAATACCCAGGCCGGCCGCGTGCCCCAGAACCGGGCTGAGAAACAGTTTTTCATACCAGCGGTCGTGGCGCGACGGCGCGGCATGGACGGAATGTTGCTGCTGCATGCGGTCCCTGGAACAGCCGGAGGATCGCGCAAGTTTAACACGGCCCGTATCAGGCTCAATGAAGACCCCGTCACGAAGCGTAAATGGCCGCCGCCGGGTCAGCCGGCGGCGGCGGGCGGGTCAATCCCCGAGGGTCAGGAAGATCGGATTGGAGTAGAACCAGAGGTCGTTGTAGTTGCGCGCGTTGATGGCGTCGAAGCGGGCGGCGTCACTGGCCAGATCGACCTTCCGATCAGGCAGGGGCTCGCCGTCCTGGGTCTCGCCGTCCACGTCCGGCGCCAGGTTGGTGCCGCGCAGACGCAGGTACTGATCGCCGGTTACCGTGAGGGTATGGGTGATGGTGGCGAAGCCGTCCTCGTCCACGCTCCAGTCGTTGGCATTGAAGCGCGCCAGTACCCGGGTGCTGGGGTTTTCGGCGCTTTGGTAGGCGGCGCTGCCCGGCGTCGCCGGGGCGCTGACATCACCGACGATCAGGTCCACGTGATCGACCACAGGACGGGCCTGCACCAGGTGGCCGCTCTCCAGCGGGTACTCGTAGTTGTTGCGCTCCGGGCTACGGAAGCGGATCGTCACCGTGACCTGCTCGCCCCGGTCCACCGCCAGTGCGTCTCCCATCATGGCGGCGTCGTCACCGGCTTGCGCCTGGAAGGAGAGGGCATCGATCAGATCGCCGAACACACCGAACAGGCGGCCGCCGCGCAGGGCTTCCAGCAGGTCCGCCGGGGTGCGGGCGTCGTCGTCCAGCCAGACGTAGGTCTTGGCATACTCCCCCGGCGCATAGCCACTGCTGTAGCGACCCTGGGCGGTGGTGAAGTGGTAGTCGGAGTTGGCCACGGTCCAGATCCGGCGCCCCTCGCCAAGCAGCGCATCCCAGGGCCCGCCCAGCGTGGCGACGATGTAGTCGGTGCCGCCATAGGTGCGGGAGGCCAGGTTGGCATCGGTGTAGGCTTCCACATAGCCGCCCCGGTCCGGCTCCATCTGGTTGCCGACCATGCCCTCGATACTGAAGAAAATCTCCGGTGCCAGGTCGTTCATTTCGCGGAGCTGGGCCACCGTGTACTTATTCATGTAGCGGTTCGGATGATTAAGCAGCATGTAGCTGTCGGGGTGGTGGTCGCGCAACCATTCGATGGCTTTGAGTGAGTCTTCATGGGTGGAGTAGGCGCGGGTCTGGTCGCTCAGGGAATCCACCAGTCCGGCGTCGAACAGGGCCGGGTCGCGGTTGGTGAACAGGTACTCAAACTCCGCCACGGCGCGCAGATTGTCCTCGGCGTAGGGCGCTTCCATGCCGATGCCGATGTTCACGTGGTCATGGGTGGGCATGTCCCATTCCACCGTGGAGAAGATGGTCTTGCCCTCGTAGCGGCCCTCGGCCTGGGCCTGTTCCACATAGGGCTTTTCATATTCCACCAGCCCCCGGGAGAAGGGAATCGCGCCGCCCTGCAGGGCGCTGCCGGTATGGTCCCGGCCGGACAGTCGCAGGTGGTTGGACAGTGCCATCCAATCCAGGCCGTAGTGGTCGAAGCCATCGTCGAGCACGCTTTGCAGCGATACCTGGGCATCATCGGATTGGTAGGTGTGAACGTGCAGGTCGCCGTGGGTCCAGCCGCCGGCGCGGGCTACCGGCGGGGTCGGCTCGGGGTCGGCGTCGCCGACCGGGTCATTGTCGCTGTCGCCGCCGCAGGCACTCAGGGCCACGGCGCAGGCCAGCAGCGACCAGCGCGCGCGACGGGAAAAGGGGGAATCAGCGCGAACGTTCATGGGTACTTCTCCAGGTAAAAAGGGGCGAGCGCCCGATTAGGAAAAAAGCACCATAGGGAGGAAGTATGACGAGGCGGTGACCAGCACGGCTCGAACCGGGTTGGCCACCACATAACGGGCCGTCGGCAACGGATCGGCCTCACGGCGTAACGCCCGGTCATGGTAGCCCCGCTGCCAAACCGGCCCACCCAGGCAGCGGGCATAAAAAAAGGGCCTACCCGATGGGTAGGCCCTTCTATTTGGCTCCGCCTGCTGGGCTCGAACCAGCGACCCGCTGATTAACAGTCAGCTGCTCTACCAACTGAGCTAAGGCGGAATAACTTGAGGCGCGTATAGTAGTGGCGGCCCCCGGGGGCGTCAACACCCGGGGGACCGTTTGCTGCTTATTTAGACAGCGCTTGCTCGATGCGACGAATCGCCTCTTTCAGGGTGTCCATGCCGGTGGCGAAGGACAGCCGCAGGCAGCCCGGGGCACCGAAGGCGGAGCCGGGTACCAGGGCCACTTCCGCGGTCTCCAGGAGCTTGGCGGCCAGGTCGGTGCAGCTTTCCACCCCGTCCATGGTGGCGATGGCGCCGGAGAAGTCCGGGAAGGCATAGAAGGTGCCGTCGCCGGCGGCGCAGGTGACGCCCGGCAGCTTGTTGAGCGCGTCCACTACATAGTCGTGGCGCTCCTTGAAGGCCTTGACCATGTCCTTCACGCACTGCTGGTCACCGGCCAGGGCGGCCTCGGCGGCGGCCTGGCTGATGGAGGCCGGGTTGGAGGTGGACTGGCTCTGCACCTTCTTCATGGCCGCGATCAGTTTTTGCGGGCCGCCGGCGTAGCCGATCCGCCAGCCGGTCATGGAGTAGGCCTTGGAGACGCCGTTCATCACCACGGTGCGGTCATACAGCGCCGGGCAGGCGTTGACGATGTTCACGAACGGCTTGCCGGTCCACAGGATGTGCTCGTACATGTCGTCGGTGGCGACCACGATGTCCGGGTGCTTCTCCAGCACCGCGCCCAGGGCGGCCAGCTCTTCCTTGGAGTAGGCCATACCGGACGGGTTGGACGGGCTGTTGATCACGAACAGACGGGTTTTCGGCGTGATCGCCGCTTCCAACTGCTCCGGGGTGATCTTGAAGCGGCTGTCCACGTCGGTTTCCAGTACCACGGGCACGCCGCCGGCCACTTTCACCATGTCCGGGTAGCTGACCCAGTAAGGCGCCGGGATGATCGCCTCGTCGCCGTCGTTGAGCAGCGCCAGGGCCATGTTGAAGAAGCTCTGCTTGCCGCCGCTGGACACCAGAATCTGAGCGGGCTCGTAGTCGAGGCCGTTCTCGTTCTTGAACTTGTTGATAATGGCCTTTTTCAGGCCGGGAGTGCCGTCCACGGGGGTGTACTTGGTCTTGCCGGCGTTAATCGCGTCGATCGCGGCCTGTTTGATATGATCCGGGGTATCGAAATCCGGCTCGCCCGCGCCCAGGCCGATGATATCCTTGCCCTCGGCTCGCAGTTCCGCTGCCTTGGAAGTGATCGCCAGTGTCGGGGAAGGCTTGATGCGTTGCACGCGGTCGGAAAGGTTGATATCGGACATGCACTCCTCATTTCTCTAATGAGTACTGGCCGCGCTGGTGGCGCGGAGTGGGTCATTGATATTACCGTATTCCGCCGCCACCTCCTAGGCCACGGGCGATCCCGATCACCGCCATCAGGTGGTCAGACGACTACCGCCAGCCCTGGTTCGGCGTGGCCCCGGGGCGCGCCCGCCGCCGCCGGATTCGGCGCCAACAGTTTTCCTAATTTTACAGAGACGACGATGGCAGACACCGCGTTCAACCTGCATTCGGAGTACCAGCCCGCCGGCGACCAGCCCACCGCCATCGCCGGCCTGGTGGAAGGCATTCACGACGGTCTGGGCCATCAGACCCTGCTCGGCGTGACCGGCTCCGGCAAGACCTTCACCATGGCCAACGTGATCCAGGAGGTGCAGCGGCCCACCATCATCCTGGCACCCAACAAGACCCTGGCCGCCCAGCTCTACGGGGAGTTCAAGGCGTTCTTCCCGGAGAACGCGGTGGAGTACTTCGTCTCCTACTACGATTACTACCAGCCGGAGGCTTACGTCCCCAGCTCGGACACCTTTATCGAGAAGGACGCTTCGGTGAACGAGCACATCGAGCAGATGCGGCTGTCCGCCACCAAGGCGATCCTGGAACGGCGCGACACCATCATCGTCGCCACCGTGTCCGCCATTTACGGCCTGGGCGACCCGGCCAGCTACCATGCCATGGTGCTGCACCTGGTGCGCGGCGACCATATTGATCAGCGCGATCTGCTGCGCCGCCTGGCGGAGCTGCAGTACACCCGCAACGAGATGGATTTCCGCCGCGCCACCTACCGGGTGCGTGGCGATGTCATCGACATCTTCCCGGCGGAGGAAGAGAAAGAGGCGGTGCGCATCGAACTGTTCGACGACGAGATCGAGGACATCAGCATCTTCGATCCGCTCACCGGCGAGGTGATCAAGCGAGTGGGGCGCATCACCATCTATCCGAAGAGCCATTACGTCACGCCCCGGGAAACCGTGCTCAAGGCGGTGGAAATGATCAAGGAGGAACTGGCCGACCGGCTCAAGATCCTCAAGGACAACAACAAGCTGGTGGAAGCCCAGCGGCTGGAGCAGCGCACCCGCTTCGACATCGAAATGCTCCAGGAGCTGGGCTACTGCAATGGCGTGGAAAACTACTCACGCCTGTTCTCCGGTCGCCAGCCCGGCGAGGCGCCGCCCACCCTGTTTGACTACCTGCCCGACGACGCCCTGCTGATCGTCGACGAATCCCACGTCACCATTCCCCAGCTTGGCGGCATGTACAAAGGCGACCGTTCGCGCAAGGAAACCCTGGTGGAGTTCGGCTTCCGGCTGCCCTCGGCCCTGGACAACCGGCCGCTCAAATTCGAGGAATGGGAGCGGCTGGCGCCGCAGATGGTGTTCGTTTCCGCCACGCCCGGCCCCTATGAAGAGAAGTACGCCGGCCAGGTGGTGGAACAGGTGGTGCGCCCCACCGGCCTGGTGGACCCGGCCATCGAGGTGCGCCCGGCGGGCAGCCAGGTGGACGACCTGCTCGGCGAGGTGCGCGAATCCGTGGAGAAAGGCGAGCGGGTGCTGGTTACCACGCTGACCAAGCGCATGGCCGAGGACCTCACCGAGTACCTCAACGAGCACGGCGTCAAGGTGCGCTACCTGCACTCCGACATCGACACCGTGGAGCGAGTGGAGATCATTCGCGACCTGCGCCTGGGCAAGTTCGACGTGTTGGTGGGCATTAACCTGCTGCGCGAGGGGCTGGACATGCCGGAGGTGGCCCTGGTGGCGATCCTCGACGCCGACAAGGAAGGTTTCCTGCGCGCAGAGCGCTCGTTGATCCAGACCATTGGCCGGGCGGCGCGCAACATCAACGGTCGCGCCATTCTTTACGCCGACCAGATCACCGGTTCCATGCGCCGCGCCATGGACGAAACCGAGCGCCGCCGCGACAAGCAGATCGCCCATAACAAGGAACGGGGCATTACCCCCCAGGCGCTCAAGAAGCAGGTGCGAGACATCATGGACGACGCCTACACCACCGGCGCCGGCCAGCCGGAGCGCAAGCGCACCCGCAAGGTCGCCGAGGACAAGGAAAAGTACGTGGCGCGTTCTCCGGCGGAGGTGGCCAAGGACATCGAAAAGCTGGAGGCGGAGATGATGGAGCACGCCAAGAACCTGGAGTTCGAGCAGGCCGCCGCCGTGCGCGACAGGATTCACAAGCTGCGCGAGGAAGGCTTCATGCGCTAGCGGGGTGGGTATCGCGGCTGAAGCCGCTCCTACCGCAATCAGACACGCCGTCGCCGTAGGAGCGGCTTTAGCCGCGATGGCCGTCGAACACCCCGCACGCGCCGATGCTACAATTCGCCCCATCAAATCGATTCAAGGAGTTCCCATGCCGATCGCCATGGTCATGCATGAACCCGGCGGCCCCGAGGTTCTGAAACCCGAATCCATCCAGGTAGGCGAGCCCGGCCCCGGCGAGCTGCATCTCAAACAAACCGCCGTGGGCGTCAACTTCCACGACATCTATGTGCGCTCCGGCCTTTACCAGACCCTGCCGCTACCCGGCGTGCCCGGCCTGGAAGGGGCCGGCGAGGTGCTGGCGGTGGGCGAGGGCGTGGATCGCTTCCGGGTCGGTGACCGGGTCGCCTACATTGCCCACGGCTACGGCGCCTACGCGGAAGAACGGTTGATCAAGGCCGACAACGCGGTGCCTCTGCCGGACGGGCTGGACGATACCCTGGTGGCGGGAATGATGGTGCGCGGGCTCACCGCCCGGGTGTTGATGACCGACGTGTTCGCCTTGCGCCCGGAACACACCCTGTTGATCCAGGCCGCCGCCGGTGGCGTCGGCCAGTTGCTGTGCCAGTGGGCCCACCGCCTCGGCGCCACCGTCATCGGCACCGTGGGCAGCGACGCCAAGGCCGAGCAGGCCCGCGCCGGCGGCTGCGACCATGTGATCCTGTACCGCCAGCAGGACGTGGCTGGCGCGGTGAAGGAAATCACCGGCGGCAAGGGAGTCGACGTGGCCTATGATTCGGTGGGCAAGGACACCTTCTATGGCTCCCTGGATTGCCTGGCCCCGCGCGGTCATCTGGTCAACTTCGGCCAGTCCTCCGGGCCGGTGGAGCCGCTGGCCATGCCGCGCCTGGCCGCCGCCTCCCTCACTGTCACCCGCCCCATGCTTGGCCATTACATTGGTGACCTGGCGCGCCGCGATCAGGTCGCCGCCGAGTTCTTCGCCGCCCTCCAGGACGGCACCCTGGCCCCCGCCGCCCCGGCGCTCTACGACCTCAAGGACGTGGGCCGCGCCCACCAGGACATGGAAGCGCGCAAAACCCACGGCGCCGTGGTGCTCACGGTATCGTGACCTATCCGGTGCCAGGCGGTCCGGTGGACCGCGAGATCGAGATCAATAAAAGCCGCTTTATCGCCTGGTTGCGCCCGGTGCGCAGCCGGGAGGAAGGGCAGGGCGTGCTCGACGAGGCCCGCGCCCGCTACCCGGACGCTACCCACCACTGCCACGCCTGGCTGATCGGCGCGCCCAACTCCGGCCACGGCGCCATGAACGACGACGGCGAACCCTCCGGCACCGCCGGCAAACCGATCTTCAACGTGATTCAGCACAAGGGCGTGGGCGATGTCATGGTGGTGGTGATCCGCTACTTCGGCGGCGTCAAGCTGGGCGCCGGCGGGCTGGTGCGTGCCTACGCCGGCGCCGCCGAGGCGGTGTTGTCCGCCATGGAGGTGGTGGAACAGGTGCCGGAAAGCGCCTTTACCCTGACCCTGGGCTTCGCCGACGAGCAACCCCTGCGCCACTGGTGTGATCAGAACGGCGCTCG
The DNA here is from genome assembly GCF_016785095.1 of Alloalcanivorax marinus. GTDB lineage: Bacteria > Pseudomonadota > Gammaproteobacteria > Pseudomonadales > Alcanivoracaceae > Alloalcanivorax > Alloalcanivorax marinus_A. Next base: position 206,097 of record NZ_JAEKJB010000006.1, read on the forward strand.
CCTGGAGGCGGTGGACTACGGGCAGGCGGTCACCGCCCGGCTCACGGTGGCGGATGCCACCGAGCCGGCGCTGCGAGCCTTCTGCGCCGCCCAGGGCATTATCGTGGAAGGCCCCTCGGCGGCTTAGTCGCCCTGGTCGCCGAACAATACCCGGCTGTTGGCGAAGGTGAGGGCGGCCAGGGCCTCCGGGGTCTCGCCGCGCAGGGCGGCCAGCCGCCGGCCGATCCAGGGCAGCAGGCAGGGTTCATTGCGGCGTTTCACCGGCGGCGGCTCCGGCAGGTCCCGGGGCAGCAGGTAGGGGGCGTCGGTTTCCACCAGCAGCCGGGAGGCGGGGATGTCGGGGACCAGCCCGGCCAGCTCCCGGCCACGGCGTTCGTCGCACACCCAGCCGGTGATGCCGATGTGGCAGTCCAGGTCCAGGTAGTCGTACAGCGCCCGGCGGTTGTCGGTGAAGCAATGCACCACGGCGGCGGGCAGCCGGTCGCGCCAGGCCTTGAGCATCGGCAGAAAACGGTCATGGGCGTCCCGCTGATGCAGAAACACCGGTAGCCCCCGGGCCGCGGCCTGGGCCAACTGGGCCTCGAAGGCCTTCTCCTGGGCCGGGCGCGGCGAAAAATCGCGGTTGAAGTCCAGGCCCATTTCGCCGGCGGCGGTGACCTCCGGTTCGTCCAGCAGGGCACCCAGCTCCGCCAGGGCATCGTCGTCGAAAAAGCGGGCGTTATGGGGGTGAATGCCGGCGGTGGCGCGCAGCCCCCGATCCGGGTAGTCCCGGCACAGGCTCAGGGCCTGGCGGGATTCCGCCACGCTGGTGCCGGTGAGCAGCAACCGCGTGACACCGGCCTCGCGGGCGCGCTCAAGCACCGCGTCGGTGTCATCGCGGAATTGTTTGTCGCCCAGGTTGACGCCGATGTCGGCCCATCGCGGCGCGGTCATGACGCCTGCTCCTGGGCGGCCCCCGGTGTCAGGCGGCGGTTCAGCCGCTCGCGCAGGTCCTCCACCCGGCGCCGGTTAGCGCCCAGGTCCCAGTAACCCAGCCGTGAGGCGGAGCGCACCTCGATCACCCCGTCCTCGTGTACGTAGAAGGTCACGTCGTCCACGAAACGCATCAGGCGCGAGGTGAAGCGAGCCTGGATTCGCGCCGGCCCCACCGCTTCGAACTGCACGCGGGGCAGCTCGCTCAGGGTGTCCTTGAGCAGCGCCAGGCTGGCATCACGGTGGCCGGCGCCGGGTAGCGGCGCCACCCGGTGGCGGTCATCGTCGGCCAGGCTGGATACGCAATTGGGCGACGATGGACAGGGAGCAAGCAAACGAGTGTCCGTCATGGCGTGGCTCTTATCGGCCGTCCCGGAGGCGGGCGCCGGATCGCTCTGGCAGCCGGAGGCGACCAGGGCGAGGCTCAGCGCGAACGCCGTGGCGAGACGGTTAATGGCGGTTCGGGTCACGAATCAGCCCCACGAAAATACCTTCGATCATCAGCTCGTCGGCGGGCACCCGGATCGGCTCATAGGCATCGTTGGCCGGCAGCAGGGTGGCGCTGGACTTGTTCAGTCTTAGCGTCTTCACCGTGACCTCGTCGTCAATGCGCGCCACCACGATCTCCCCGGAACGGGCGGTCTGGCTCTTGCGCACGGCGATCAGGTCGCCGTCGAAAATGCCGGCCTCGACCATGCTGTCGCCCTGTACCTTGAGCAGGTAGGTGGGGCGCTGGCGGAACAGGCCCTGGGGCACCGGCACGGTGCGCTCCACATTCTCGATGGCCTCGATGGGCGTACCGGCGGCCACCTTGCCGACCACCGGCAGCTCGTCCTCGGCCTCCAGGGCGGCCTCGAGCAGCTGGATGCCCCGCGAGCGGTCGCCGTGCAGGCGAATATAGCCTTTACGCTCCAGGGCACGCAGATGGTCGGAGGCGGCGTTCTTGGACTGGAACCCCATGCGTTCGGCGATTTCGGCGCGGGTCGGCGCCATGCCGGTTTCCTGGCGTGATTCACGGATGCAGTCCAGTACCTGCTGCTGGCGTGCGGTAAGGGTGCTGCTCATAACGTCCTCCTTGGGGCCATGCCCGTCATGACCCATACTGATAATATGAACAGTATTATATGTCCAGTACTTTTAAAAGCCCCTTCACGCGTTCGGGCATCGCTTTTGTCGGTCGCCGCGCCTAGCATTGGGTCTTTCAAGGGGATCGGAAGCAACCATGAAGCATGCATCCTGGCAGGATTCGGATCACCACCGGGTGGAGGCGCTGCTCGCCGGGGTGCCGTTTTTCAACGAGGTGGCCCGCGACGATGCCGACCAGCGCGCGCGGCTGCTGGCGCGCACCGAGATCATCGAGGCGGGCCCTGGCGATACCGTGATCCGCGCCGGGGAGGTGCCGTCTTCCCTGTATTTTCTGCTGCGCGGTCAATTGGTGGTGCTGGGCGACGAGGACTCGCCGACGGTGCTCTACTACGTGTCCCCGGGGGAGGTGTTCGGGACCCTGTCCATGCTGCTGGGCCGGACCCGGGGCGCCACCATCCGGGTGGCGGACGCCGCCCGTGAGGCGGTGCTGGCCAGGCTTGATTTCAAGGATTTCGACGACGATCGCGACACGCCGTACAGTCTGGCCACGCGGTTGGCGTTTTTCCACATGCTGGTGCATCAGATCCGCTGGGCGGTGGAGGTGCGGCGCATGCAGAGCCCGGACCAGGCCCTGGCGGCGGGCCTGCGCAAGGTGCCGGTGTTCAGCGGCCAGCGGGACAGCGAGGCGGAGCTGGTGTCGTTGCGCGAGCAGGCCCGGGCGCTGGCCGATCTGCTCTACCGGTGGAATCACTGCCCGCCGGGCACCACTGGCAACGCCCAGCTCACCTGACGGTGATCGCGATTCGCTCCTACGGTGGGGCGGGGCTCCCGTAGGAGCGGCTTCAGCCGCGATCACCCCGGGCCGTGCGGAGCGGGCCGCCGGTCTATTCCTTCTTCTTGCGATCCATCTTCACCGCCAGCACGTCGCAATGGGCGCCGGGCACCAGCCCCCGGGCGGTGGAGCCCAGCAGCAGTGCCAGGCCGCTGCGGGTGTGGCTGCCCACCACGATCAGGTCGGCGCCCAGGGTGTCCGCCTTGTCGACGATGGTCTTCTCGATGGAGCCCAGCTCCACGTGCACCCGTTCCTTGGGCACCTGGTACTGGCGCGCGTACTTGCAGGCGGTTTCCTGGGCCTGTTTCACCAGGCCGCTCTGCAGATCGGTGACGTCCATGGGCACATCGGCGCCGTAGGCCAGGGCCAGCGGCTCGATCACATGGATCAGATGCAGTTCCCCCTCGGTGCCCTCGATGACGCCGGCGGCGCGGGCCAGCACCTCGGCGGATTCATCGCTGCAATCTATGGCCACCAGGACCTTGCGGTAGGGTGCGGTCACGGTATTTCCTCCAGCGGCTCGTTGTAAGGGCCTCAGTATAACCGCCTCGCGGCGCCCCGCCAGCCCACCTCGTCGAAGCGCGCAAAGCCTTGTCGCACGGGGCTTTGGCCACCGCCGGCCCGGGCCGTGGTGGGGTGTCGCCGCCGGCGCCGCGCCGCGTCGGCGCTTGACCGGACAATACCGGCGCTGTCTAAATAGGCGCCCGCCGGGGGTCGCAAACGTCCCCGGCGAACCTCCGACGGCGCCCCGGCGCACGGCGATCCCGGCGCGGCGGGCAGGCATCGGAGGTTTCTTTTGAGTATCCGTAGCATGATCGGGTGAGCAACGAATGGGTAAGTCCCTTGTAATCGTGGAGTCGCCGGCCAAGGCCAAGACCATCAACCGCTATCTGGGCGACGACTTCGTGGTCAAGTCCAGTGTCGGCCATGTGCGCGACCTGCCGGTGAGCGGCGGCGCCAAGAAGACCACGCCCAAGGAGCGTGCCAAGGAGGCCGCCTATACCCGGTCACTGCCCAAGGAAGAACGGGAAGCCTATAAAAAGAAGAAGGCCCAGGCCCAGCTGATCAATCGCATGGGAGTGGACCCGGACCACGACTGGGACGCCCACTATGAAATCCTGCCCGGCAAGGAAAAGGTCATCGACGAGCTCAAGCGTCTGGCCGCCAACGCCGACCGCATCTACCTCGCCACTGACTTGGACCGCGAAGGGGAGGCCATTGCCTGGCACCTGCGGGAAGTGATCGGCGGCGACGACCAGCGCTTCGACCGGGTGGTGTTCAACGAAATCACCAAGAAGGCCATTCAGGCCGCCTTCGAGGAACCCGGCAAGCTGGACATGAGCCGGGTGGAAGCCCAGCAGGCGCGCCGCTTCCTGGACCGGGTGGTGGGTTTCATGATCTCGCCGCTGCTGTGGGAAAAGATCGCCCGGGGCCTGTCCGCCGGCCGGGTGCAGTCCGTGGCCGTGGAGCTGGTGGTGGAGCGCGAGCGGGAAATCCGCGCCTTCGTGCCCGAGGAATTCTGGGAGCTGCACGCGGACACCCACAGCCAGGCGAAAGCCAGCGACGAGATCCGCCTGCAGGTGACCCGCCATAACGGCGAGAACTTCCGCCCCAACAACGGCGACGACGCCGAGAAGCACCGCGCCGCCCTGAAGGCCGCCGGCCAGCTCACCATCACCCAGCGCGAGGAGCGGCCCACCCGTTCCAAACCGCCGGCGCCGTTCATCACCTCCACCCTGCAGCAGGCGGCCAGCACTCGCCTGGGCTTCGGGGTGAAGAAGACCATGATGATGGCCCAGCGCCTCTACGAGGCCGGTCACATCACCTACATGCGGACCGACTCCACCAACCTGAGCGCCGACGCCGTCAACGACTGCCGCGCCTGGATCGACGACAAGCTGGGCGGTAAATACCTGCCCGAGAAGCCGAACCGTTACTCCAGCCGCGATGGCGCCCAGGAGGCCCACGAGGCAATCCGCCCCTCGGACGTGAAACGCGAAGCCAGCGCCCTCAAGGACATGGAGCGCGATGCCCAGCGTCTCTACGAGCTGATCCGTCGCCAGTTCATCGCCTGCCAGATGCCGCCGGCGGAGTACCTGAGCACCACCATCACCGCCGAGGCGGATGGCTACGAGCTGAAGGCTCGCGGTCGCATCATGAAATTCGACGGCTGGACCCGCATCCAGCCCCAGGCCTCGCGCAAGGGCCAGGAAGACACCGAGCTGCCCGATCTCAAGCAGGGCGACGTGCTCGCCGTGGACGACATCGACGCCACCCAGCACTTCACCAAGCCGCCGGCCCGCTACACCGAGGCGAGCCTGGTCAAGGAGCTGGAAAAACGCGGCATTGGCCGCCCGTCCACCTACGCGGCGATCATCTCCACCATCCAGGACCGGGGCTACGTGCGCCAGGAGAACCGGCGTTTCTATGCCGAGAAAATGGGCGACATCGTCACCGACCGGCTGGCGGAGAGCTTCCCGGACCTGATGGACTACAACTTCACCGCCCAGATGGAAGAAACCCTGGACCAGGTCGCCGAGGGCAAGCGCCACTGGCGCGACGTGCTCGACGAGTTCTACCGGGATTTCCTGGCCAAGCTGGAGGCCGCCCAGGGCGAGGGCAGTGGCAAGCAGGCCAAGGGTGGCATGCGTGCCAACCTGCCCACCGATACCGACATCGAGTGCCCCAAATGCGGCCGCCCGATGCAGATCCGTACCGGTTCCACCGGCGTTTTCCTGGGGTGTTCCGGTTACAGCCTGCCGCCCAAGGAACGTTGCACGGCGACCCTCAACCTGCTGCCCGGCGAGGAAGCCGAGGCGGTCAACGCCGACGACGAAGAGGCGGAAACCAACGAGCTGCGCCGCAAAAAGCGCTGCCCCAAGTGTGGCACGGCGATGGAATCCTTCCTCATCGACGAAAAGCGCAAGCTGCACGTCTGCGGCAACAACCCGGACTGCGATGGCTATGTGGTGGAGCAGGGCGAATTCCGCATCAAGGGCTATGACGGCCCGACCCTGGAGTGCGAGAAGTGCGGCAGCGAGATGCAGTTACGCACCGGCCGCTTCGGCAAGTTCTTCAAGTGCACCAACGACGATTGTGGCAACACCCGCAAGCTGCTCAAGAACGGCGAGCCGGCGCCGCCCCGCGCCGACCCGATCCCCATGCCGCACCTGCAATGCGAGAAGGTGGACGACCACTACCTGCTGCGCGACGGTGCCTCCGGCCTGTTCCTGGCCGCCAGCCAGTTTCCCAAGAACCGGGAAACCCGGGCGCCGCTGATCGAGGAGATCCAGACCGTCGCCGACAAGCTGGACCCCAAGCACAAGTACCTGGCGGACGCCCCGGCGGAGGACTCCAAGGGCCGCAAGGCGGTACTGCGCTACAGCCGCAAGGCCAAGGAGCAGTATGTGATGACCGAGGAAGACGGCAAGCCCACCGGCTGGTACGCCTTCTACCGCGACGGTCGCTGGGAACAGGAAGAGAAGAAAACCGCGCCCAAGAAAAAAGCCGCGGCCAAGAAGAAAAAGGCCCCGGCGAAGAAAAAAGCCGCCGCCAGGAAGAGCTGACCCCATGTCCCGAATGGTCCGAGAAAGCGAAATCAGCGGCCTTCGCGAGCGGCTGTTCTTTGCCCGCAGCCTGCTCAAGGCCCTGGATGCCGACCCGGACGGCGCCGCCGGCCCGCGCCTGGCGCTGCGCGGCGGTGCCGTCTTCCACCTGTATTCGGTGCTGGTGGGCATCGCCCGCCAGGCGGCAAAAAGCTACCAGGTGCCCGGCTACGAGGACCTGATCAGCCTGGCGGCCCTGGAGCAGGCGTTCCGTGACGCTGGCATCCAGGCGCCGGAAATGAGCCTGCTCGCCCAGGCCCGCGCCAACCGTTCCGACCCGGTGTGTTGGCTGGATCAGGAAATGCGCGCCGCCGTCGGCGCCGCCGGCCTGGCCCGGCGTCCCACGCCGCCGGAGGAACGGGACGCCCTGGCGATCCGCGCCGAGGACCCGTACGCGCCCCTGGCCAGCGGCGACCGGCAACGCCTGGACGGGGCCGCCGCCCGGGTAGGGGAGCTGGTCGAACAATGCGCCGCCTACATGGAAGAGTGGTAGCAGGGCCCGCTTCAGTCGCGATGCCAAGGCCCGTGATCACCCCCGCTTGACGCCCGTATCGGCCAAACGTATGTTTAAAACGCTTGTCCACCAGCGCGAGGCCTCATGTCCCAGTCCGATACCGTTGAGCGCATCCTGGATGCGGCGGAAATCCTGTTCGCCCAGAAAGGCTTCGCCGAGACCAGCCTGCGCGCCATCACCAGCAAGGCCCGGGTCAACCTGGCGGCGGTCAATTACCACTTCGGGTCCAAGGAAGCGCTGATCCAGGCGGTGTTCGAGCGCTACCTGACGCCGTTCTGCCTCGCCCTGGACGCCAAGCTGCAGGAGCTGGAGCAGGCCGGCGGTGTCGATCTGGAAAAGCTGTTCGGTCTGGCCTCCCGGCTGGCGCTGGGCTCCCACGGCGATGAAACACGCCGGGCGATCATCTTCTTCCGCCTCGCCGGCCAGGCCTACAGCCAGCCCCAGGACCATCTGCGCGCCTACCTGCGCGAGCACTACGGCGCCGTGTTCCGGCGCTTCCTGGCATTGCTGCACGCCGCCGTGCCAGAGGTGCCGTCCCTGGAGTTGTTCCTGCGCGTGCATTTCTGCCTGGGCGCGGTGATCTTCACCCTGTCGGGCATGGAGTCGCTGCAGACCATCAGCAAGAAGGACTTCAACACCGACATCACCGCCGCCCGCATCACCCAGCAATTGCTGCCGTTCGTAGTGGGCGGCATTCGCGGCTGAAGCGGTACGCCGCCCGGCCGCTCCTACAAGGTCCTGCCCGACGTTCGGGGGTTTGCCGTTCCCGCGATGGCCGGGATTGCTGTATCGTTTCGTCATGCTGATTACCGTATCCCTCTCCGACCAGACCCTGACGCTCCAGGACGGAGCCGAAAGACACCTGTTCCCGGTTTCCACCGCCGCCGCCGGCGCCGGCAACCGGTGCGGCAGCAACGCCACGCCACTGGGTCGCCACCTGGTGCGCGCGCGCTTTGGCGCCGGCCTGCCGGAGGGCGCCGTGTTCCAGGGCCGCCGCTTCCACGGCGAAATTCATGATCCGGCGCGGGCTGCCGAACACCCGGACCGGGATTGGATCCTGAGTCGCATTCTGTGGCTCGGCGGCCTGGAACCGGGCCTTAATCTGGGCGGCGACGTGGATAGTTTCCGGCGCTTTATTTATATTCACGGCACGCCGGACAGCGAGCCCATGGGCACGCCGGCGTCGCACGGTTGCATCCGCATGCGCAACACGGATGTGATCGCACTCTTTGCCCGGGTGCCGGTGGCCACGCCGGTGACCCTCGTCGACTAAGACCACAGCCCATGCCAACAGACATCGAGACCCAGCCCTTGCTGATGCTGGACCTGGCCGGCCTTACCCCGGACCAGGAGGAACGGGAGCTGCTGCGCCACCCGGCGGTGGGCGGCCTGATCCTGTTCAGCCGCAACTACCAGGAGCCGGAACAGCTTCATCAACTGGTGCGCGCGGTGCGCGCCGAACGCCCGGAACTGCTCATCGCCGTGGACCAGGAGGGCGGCCGCGTGCAGCGTTTCCGCACCGAGTTCACCCGCCTGCCGCCCATGGCCACCCTGGGTCGCTACCACGATCGCGAGCCGCAAGGCGCCCTTCAGGCCGCCGATCTGCTGGGTGAATTGATGGCCGATGAGCTGCGCGCCTTCGACCTGGACATCAGCTTCGCGCCGGTGCTGGACCTGGACCACGGCAACTCCAGCGTGATTGGCGACCGCAGTTTCCACGCCGATCCGCGCCAGGTGGTGGCGTTGGCCGGCGCCTTCATCGACGGCATGACCCGCGCCGGCATGGCCGCCACCGGCAAGCACTTCCCCGGCCACGGCCACGTGGCCGCGGACTCCCACCTGGAATTGCCCGAGGACCCCCGTGACCGGGACGCCCTGGAAGCGGATCTGGCGCCGTTCCGAGCCCTGGCCGGGCGCCTGGAAGGCATCATGCCGGCCCATGTGCGCTATCCGGCGGTGGCGCCGGAGCCGGCGGGATTCTCCGCCCACTGGCTGGGCCGGGTGCTGCGTGGCGAATGCGGCTATCGCGGCGTGATCTTCTCCGACGATCTGGCCATGGCCGGTGCCGCCGTGGCCGGCGATTACCCGAGCCGCGCCGAGGCGGCCCTCGGCGCCGGCTGCGACATGGTGCTGGTGTGCAATGATCGGCCCGGCGCCGTGGCGGTGCTGGAATGGCTGGAAGGTCGCTGCTTCGACACCCGCGTGCCCGCCGCCGGCCTGCGCGGTCGCGCCCGCGCGCCCATGGACCTGAGCCGCCGGCGCCAGGCCGGCGACGTCGCCGATTTACTGCTTAAGGACGCGTAATGGACTGGCAAGCCCTCACTGACTGGCGCCAACTGCTGATCTGGCCCGGCCCGGAAACCCAGACCGTGGTCTGGCTGGCCCAGGTGTTCGCCGTGGTGTTCTGCACCGTGGCCACCAATTTCATTCTGATGCGGGTGATCGACCTGCTCGATCACCTCAGCGACAAAACCGAAAATCTTTGGGACGACGCCCTGCTGGAGGCGGCCCGCGTGCCGGTGCGCCTGTTGCTGTGGGTGGTGGGGCTGTCGGTGGCCGCGGAGATGCTGCAATCGGTATCCGAGAGCGCCATCTTCGAATACGTCTCGGAAGTGCGCCGGGTGGCCTTCATCGCCATCATTGCCTACTTCCTGACCCGCCTGGTCACCAATATCGAGACCAACCTGGTCAACCCGAACCGGGTCAAGAAGCCCATGGACAAGACCACCGCCAACGCGGTGGGCAAGCTGCTGCGCATCTCGGTGATGATCACCGCCCTGCTGATCATCCTCCAGGCGCTGGGCTACAGCATCTCCGGCGTGCTCGCCTTCGGTGGCGTGGGCGGCATCGCGGTGGCCTACGCCGCCAAGGACCTGCTCGCCAACTTCTTCGGCGGCATGATGGTGTACCTGGACAAACCCTTCAAAGTGGGGGAGTGGGTGCGTTCCCCGGATCGTTCCATCGAGGGCACTGTGGAGCACATCGGCTGGCGGCTGACGCGCATCCGCACCTTTGATCAGCGTCCGCTGTATGTGCCCAACTCCCTGTTCACCACGGTGGTGCTGGAGAACCCGTCACGGATGCTCAACCGCCGCATCAACGAGAAGATCGGCATCCGCTACGACGATTGGCGGGTGATGCCCGACATCGTCGCCGCCGTGCGCCAGATGCTGATCGACCATGAGGACATGGAAACCGATCACCGCACCCTGATCGTCAACTTCGATCACTACGGTGACTCCTACATCGAGTTCTTTATCTACACCTTCACCAAGACCACCGACTGGGTGCGCTACCACGAAATCAAGCAGGACGTGCTCATGCGCATCATGCACATCGTGGACGAGCACGGCGCGGAATTCGCGTTCCCCACGCGCACCCTGCACATGCACACCAGCGAGCCCGCCGGCGACGACGACCAGGCCCCGGCGGACGACCAGGGCGGCGGCCAAGCGCCGCCCGCGCGCGGCCAGCGTGCTTCGCACCGGGCGCCCCGCAACCGGCGGGACCACCGCCAGGGCTGGAAAGGCGAACAGGATCAGGAGACAGGCAATGACGACGGCGAGTGATCTTAAGGACGAACTGATGCGGGTGCGCCAGCAGGCCCGCGAACTGCATTCCCACGACGATGTGATGGCGGCCATTGGCCGGGTGGCGGTGCAACTGACCACGGACTATTCCGAGCGTTGCCCGGTATTCGTCACCATCATGAACGGCGGCATCGTGTTCGCCGGGCAACTGCTCACGCGGCTGGATTTTCCGCTCGAAGTGGATTATCTGCACGCCAGCCGCTACCTGGGCGAGACCAGCGGCGGCGACGTGCAATGGCTGGTCACCCCCAGCGCCAGCCTGGCCGGCCGCGACGTGGTGATCCTTGACGACATCCTCGATCAAGGCAACACGCTGCTGGCCATCGTCGAAGCCTGCAAGGCTCAGGGCGCCACCAGCGTCGCCACCTGCGTGTTGATCGACAAGGTCCACGACCGCAAGGCCCGGCCCGGCCTCAAGGCCGATTACACCGCCCTGGAAGCGGAAGACCATTACCTGTTCGGCATGGGCATGGATTACAAGGGCTACTGGCGCAACGCCCCCGGTATCTTCGCTCTCGACGAAGAGGACGCCTGAGATGCTGGCGTTCATCGGCGGCACCGGCCTGACCCGCATCGAAGGCCTCACCATCCGCGAGCGGCACGCCACCGGCACCCGCTTCGGCGAACCCTCGGCGCCGGTGGTGGAAGGCGAGCTCAACGGCGCGCCGGTGCTGTTCCTGGCCCGCCACGGCGACCCGCACACGCGGCTGCCCCATCAGGTCAACTACCGCGCCAACCTGCTGGCGCTCAAGGAAGCCGGCGCCAGTGCCATCATCGCCGTCAACGCGGTGGGCGGTATCACCGTCGCCACCGGCTCCCTGGTGATTCCCGACCAGATCATCGACTACACCTGGGGCCGCGACAGCACCTTCTTCGACGGTCCCGACGACCCGCTGGTGCACGTGGACTTCAGCTGGCCCTTCGACCGCGCCCTGCGTGAGCGGCTGAGCGCCGCCGTGCAAGCGGCCGGTGTCCCGTTGATGGACGGTGGCTGCTACGCCGCCACCCAGGGGCCGCGCCTGGAAACCGCCGCCGAGATCCGGCGCCTGGAACAGGACGGCAACAGCATCGTTGGCATGACCGGCATGCCGGAGGCGGTGCTCGCCCGGGAACTGCAAATCCCCTATGCCATGCTGTCGCTGGTGGTCAACCCGGCCGCCGGCAAGGCGGAGCGGGAAATCACCATGGCCGAAATCGAGAAGGTCCTGCACGATGGCATGGCCGGCGTACGCCAGGCCCTGGCGACCCTCGCCGCCAACAACCGGTCAACATGACCGAGCACTACGACGTCATCGTTCTCGGCGCCGGGGCGGCGGGGCTGATGTGCGCCGCCACCGCCGGCTACCAGGGCCACTCCGTGCTGGTGCTGGACCACGCCAACAAGCCCGGCAAGAAGATCCTCATGTCCGGTGGCGGGCGTTGCAATTTCACCAACCTGAACACCACCCCGGCGCACTTTACCTCCGCCAATCCGCATTTCTGCAAGTCCGCCCTGAACCGCTATTCCCCCTGGCATTTCCTTGAGCTGGTGGAACGCCACGGTGTCGAACACGTGGAGAAAGCCCCCGGCCAGTTGTTCTGCGCCGGCTCCAGCAAGGAGATTCTCCAGGTGCTGCTGACCGAATGTGAGTGGGCCGGGGCGCAAGTGCGGTTGAACACGTCGGTCACCCACCTCAATGACGTACCGGTGGACGGGGAGGGCGCCGAGCCGGACCTGGCGGAGCGGGTCGCGGACGGCTTCCGGCTGCGCACGGCGGGCGGCAAGCTCCACGCCCGCCGCCTGGTGGTGGCCACCGGCGGCCTGTCCATTCCCACCCTGGGCGCCGGGCCCTTTGGCTACCGGCTGGCGGAGCGCTTTAACCTTGCCGTGCTGCCCACCCGCGCCGGCCTGGTGCCTTTCACCCTGCAGCCGGCGGACAAGGCCTGGCTGGCGGAGCTGGCCGGGGTCAGCGCGGAGGTCGCCGCCGAAGCCGGCGGACGCCGCTTCGAGGAGCCGCTGCTGATCACCCACCGGGGATTGTCCGGGCCGGCCATGCTGCAGGTCTCCAGCTTCTGGCGCCCCGGCGACGCGGTCAGCGTGGACTGGCTGCCGGCGCTGGCGGACCCGGCGGCGGCGCTGCGCCAGGCCCGCGCCGAGCAGCCCACCAGCGGCGTGGAAAAATGGCTACGCGGTTTCTTCTCACAACGCCTGGCCGCCACTCTGGTGGCGCGTTTCGGCTGGGAGGGCCCGCTGCAGCATCATGGCAACGAACGTCTGGCGGAGATCGCCGCCGTGCTCAAGGGTTGGCGCTTCAAGCCCGCCGGTACCGAGGGCTACCGCACCGCCGAGGTGACGCTGGGTGGCGTCGATACCGGCGCCGTGTCCTCCAAGACTTTCGAGGCCAAGGCGGTGCCCGGCCTGTATTTCATTGGCGAAGTACTGGACGTGACCGGGGAACTGGGCGGTTTCAATTTCCAATGGGCCTGGGCCAGCGCTCACGCCGCCGGCTCGGCGCTCTGACTCGCGGCGTATCGCGCGCGACTTCCGCCCGGTCGCTCCTGCTGCATCCTTCAACCGCCAATTGCGCACCACTACCGGGCACCGCCGCGTCGCCGCCGGTTAAAATGGCCCACCACTCACAGTAGGACGTGAACATGCCGGACAACCCTCTGTTTGAATCGCTCAAACGCGCCGCCGATGACCCCGCCGCGCGCCCCGAATTCTACCGCCGGTTGCTGACCGCCGAGATCTTCGTGATCGGCCACGGAGACGGTTCCAGCGAAGGGAGGGGCACGGTACCGGCCGGCGCCCACCTCTCCATCGAACACTGGCAAAACGCCGAGGGCGAAGCGGTGATCCCGTTCTTCACCGATTTGGAAGCATTGCAGCGGGCCATCGATGAGGAAAAGAGCTACCTGGGTCTGCCGGCGCGCAGCCTGTTCGAAATGACCGCTGGCACCCGACTGGTGCTCAACCCTCGTTCCGATTACGGCAAGGAATTCCATCCCGAGGAAGTTCGTTCGCTGCTGGAGAACGGCAGCAATCATTCCCCGGAAACCCGTCGGACGGAAGCCGACACCGACGTACTGCTCGGCCAGCCCTCGGAATACCCCACCGCCATGGTGGAAGCGCTCCAGCGCCTGCTGACCGGCTACCCGGAAGTCGAAGCCGCCTATCTATGCCTGATGCAACAGGGTGGCGAATCGCCCCAGCAAAGTCTGGTGGTGGGCCTGCGCGGCGGCAACCTGGAGCGCGCCCGCCTCGCCGCCGGCTCGGTGATCGCCGACACCGCGCCGCAAGGGCGCGCCGTGGACCTGATCGAGATCAGCAGTGACGCGCAGGAGGGCGGCCTGGCCGGTTACCTGCGTGACGAGACCACGCCGTTCCATGAACGACAACAGGCGGCTCGGACGCGGTCGGACGACGCCCCGCGCCGGCCCTGGTGGCGCCGCCTGTTCGGCGGGGGATGATGGGGCCGGTGTCCCGCGTGGATGTCAGTCATCTACTTGGATCTCGAACACATTCAGGGTCATCGCCACGCAGGTGTAATATCCGATTAAACCCACCAGGTTGACCACTACGCGCAAACCAAAGCGACCAATGGCCTCCTCGAAAAGGTGGTCGGAGACTCGACTGGAATGATGCAATTGCTTGGTGAAACGGTATATGAACTGCTCATCGGGGGCATCGAAATCGGGTGCCACACCTGTACGGATTGCCTCCAAGGCCGCCGGTGACAATCCGGATTCCACGGCAATCGGGTGATGGATTCGCCACTCGGTCATGGAGCGCCAATGTGCCGCCGTGACCAATACCGCCAATTCGGCGAGTCTTGTTGGCAACCCGCTTTGATAGCGGCATACGGAGCCCAGACGCTGGGCATGCGTTGCGAAATCAGGGCTGTGTATCCAGGCGTGGAAAGGACCGGTCAAACGACCTCGAGGGCCGGCGATGATCTCGTCGGCCACCGTCATTTGTTCGGTGTTCATGATCGATTTGTCGGTAGGGGGAAGCCGCATGATACTGCTCTTTCTCCTTTTTTTCCTGACCGTGCGGGCTGAAGCCCGCACGGTCAGGCGGGGAGTCACCGCACGGAAAATTCCACCGCGCTTTCCGAGGTTTCCAGTCGTTTGACGAGACCGTAGATGTCACCCAATACCCAAAGATCCCTGATTTTGTCGCCCTCGAAGGTGAAGATCGGGGCGCCGTGCCACCAGACACGCTCCTGGGTGGGTGGGTGTCCGAAGAAGAGGTCCCGGTGGATGCCATGGAAGCGCAGTTTGCCCGAAACCTGATCACCTTCCTCAATGAGGTCCAGGATGTCGGAGGTATAATCCTCCAACGCTTCGGTTAGCCATAGCACGTATTGTTTAAATTGTTCGTGGCCAATCAGTACAGGGCCCAAAGAGCCTCTGAAAGTGAAGTTTTGGTGGAAGACCTTGGGGATCAATTCAACCTTTTGTTGGTCCCATATGTCCTTATAGAAAACCCTAACAATGTTCTTCCTAGTGGAAAGATGGCTGGGGTTCAGATCAATTTCGTTTTCTTCAGGCAAGCTTCGCATGTGCGGATATGTCTCCTTTTCAAGGTCGGGGCCGGGGTTATTCAAATACAACGGGGGGCATCGGAGCTTCGTTGACATGAAGGCGAAAGATGTCGGAACGGGCGTAGTGGCCCGCCACGTCAAAGTCGTATTTGGCCCGAGCCAGATCGGCGAGGTCGAGATCATGAACAAGAATGTCATCCTCATCGAAAACAGGGCCGGCGAGGATTTCGCCTAGAGGACTGATGATGCAACTCCCGCCTCTCATCAACACGGTTTCCGGATCGTTGCCCTGAATGGCCTGATACCATTCGGGTGCGTCTTTACGCCGTAGATGCTGGCAAGCGGAGAGCACGAAGCAGCGGCCTTCCAGTGCGACATGCTGCATGGTGGGCACCCAGGTTGGCCGGTTATCCGCAGTCGGCGCACAGTAAATTTGCACGCCTTTGGCGTACATGGCCATGCGCATCAGTGGCATGTAGTTTTCCCAACAAATCACGGCGCCAAGGCGTCCGAAAGGCGTGTCGAAGATGGGTAGGGTCGAGCCGTCCCCGGAGCCCCAAACCAATCGTTCGCCAGCCGTCGGCATCAGCTTCCTGTGCTTGCCGAGCAGCCTGCCCTCCGGGCCAAGGAACAAGGCCGTGCAGTAAAGTGTGCCACCACTTCGCTCGATGACGCCGATGACAATATATAGATTCAGGTCGCCTGCGATCTGCGCAAGGCGCTCGCTATGCACTGAGGGCACCTCGATGGCGCTGTCGTAATAGCGCCGGTAGTCTTCCCGCCCCCCTGGAGTGCGTCCGCCGATAGTTGAGCCGAAATCAAGGCCCTTTGGATAGGCCGATACGAAGGCCTCGGGGAACACCACCAGTTGTGCACCCTGCTGCGCCGCCAAAACGGCATTCTTCTCAACTTTATCGAGCGTGGCATCGATATCGAACATCGCCGATCCGGTCTGTACGACCGCTGCGCGTACGTGGTTTTGCATGTCAGTCTCCTACTGAATATTGGTTAAGAGGTGGTGCGCGTCGGGGTGTTGACCGGCAGCTCATCGCCGACCAGGGGCTCGTTCTGATTGGAGTCCAGTGCAACACCCTGTGTCTCTGGCAGGAACAGGAGCGCGATAATGGCAATGCCATAGGCCCCAACGGTGTAGATACCGATGGCCATGCCCAGCGGCATGGTGGCGCTCAATAAGCCGACCAACGCGGGGAAGAAGGCCCCGACGCCCCTGCCGAGGTTGTACGCGAAGCCCTGGCCGGTACCGCGCAGTTCGGTGGGAAACAGCTCAGCGTAGAATGCACCGGTTGGAGCGAACATGGCATTGGCGAACAGTCCCAGCGGGAAGCCCAGGATCAACATGGCGGAATTCGAGAGTGGCGCGAACATATACAGGCAAACCATCGCCGCGGATAGGATGCCAAAAGTCATTAGTGTCTTTTTGCGACCGAGTGCATCCGCGCAATGCGCACCTAGCAGAAAACCCAGAAATGCACCAATAATGACCACCGCAAGATAGGAGCCGGTCCCAAGCACCGAAAGGTTGCGCTCGGTTTTCAAATAGGTGGGAAGCCAGGTGACCACGGCGTAGTAACCCCCTTGCATGCCAATGGCAAATAAGGAAGATGCCAGGGTTTTTCGTAAAAGAGGGGGTTTGAAAATTGCTAGCGCACTAACTTTGTGCGCGGAAATCCGTTTTGCTTTTTCCTCAAAGGTGTCCGATTCCTTGACGTAGCGGCGAATCACGACGATGAGAAAGGCGGGCAGGATGCCGAGCCAGAAGAGGCATCGCCATGCGTACTCCTGGGGTACGAGTGAAAACACCAAAGCATATACGAGTGCCGCGCCACCCCAACCTACCGCGAAGCCACTGTGTACCGTACCAGCCGCTCGACCACGATATTGTGGGCGAATAATTTCCGACATCAGAACAGCGCCAGCGGCCCACTCGCCGCCAAAACCAAGGCCTTGAAGAGCGCGCAGAACCAATAGCTGCTCGAAGTTCTGTGCAAACCCGCTCAGGAAGGTGAAAAGGGCAAACCAGGCGACGGTCAGTTTAAGGACCTGGACCCGACCGATACGATCACTCAGCCTGCCAGCCACGGCGCCGCCGACCGCGGAGAACACCAAGGCCACCGTGCCTAGATAACCAGCTTCGGCCCTGGTCATCCCCCATACAGCGACAAGAGTAGGTATAACAAAGCTGTATATTTGAACATCGAACGCATCCAGCGCCCAGCCACCGAAGCAGGCACTCATGGTGCGCCGCTCCTGTTTGTTAAGATCAGATATCCAGAGTTTCATGGTTTTTCCTCTAGGGTTTTATCTGTTTCTGAGAGGCCCGTCTTGCTGGAATTCACAAAAAAACGCAGTATATTTTTGAGTTTTTTTTTACACAACAGGTAAAAAAACCACTGATGTCCGTGCATTTTTGCCTTGTTTTTATGGAGGTTTTTTATGGCCAAACCTTCCTGGTCTGATTTGAATATTTTTCTGGAAGTGGCACGTGGACCATCGCTGGCCGCGGTTAGCGAAAGGCTTGGCGTGGATGTGACCACCGTGCGTAGGAGACTGGCGGGTCTCGAGGAGACGATTGGCATGAGCCTTTTTGAAAAAAAAGGCAGGTCGCTTAGCCTCAATACGGAAGGCGAACGCATTTACTCAATCGCCAGCCGCATGGAAGTGCTGAGCGAGGAGATCGCAAATAGCGTTACCGACGCATCACGTGATCTATTGGGCGTGGTGCGCATATCCACCATGGAGGGCTTTGGCAGTTTTTACCTGGCGCCGAAGCTGGGCATGCTTGTTGCCGCTCATCCGAACCTGAGTATTCAACTGGTGACGGCGCCACATATCGTAAATTTGGCGGAACGGGAGGCGGATATTTCCCTGAACATGATGGAGCCACAGCGTGGCCGTTTTCTGGTTGAGAAGCTGACTGGCTTTTCAGTCGGACTTTACGCGGCCCCCTCCTACCTGGAGCGCAGCGGGAGCCCGCGAAGCTTGGACGATCTGGAGGATCACGTCTTTGTGACCTACGTGGAGGATTTGATTGAGGTGCCCTATGTGCAGTGGCTACCCGACGTGATTGACTCTCCCAGAGTGAGCTTGAGTTGCAGTAGTCTGGTTGCCCAGTTTCAAGTTACCTGCGCGGGTGCTGGCATGGCCATGCTGCCCGCCTTCATGGCCGAGAATGAGCCACGGTTGACCCGGTTGTTTCGGGACGAGATTCATCTGACCAGAGACTGGTGGATGGTGGTGCATCGGGACCTTGAGAAGGTGCCCCGCATACGGGCCGTCATGGACTTTCTGCGGGGTATTACCCGTGAGGATGCCGACATCTTGCTTGGTTAGCGGCCACTTTCACCGCCGGCCAAGCGCGCCAGTACTCCGGCCACCACTTCGATGCGCTCGGCGGCGTTGTCCGATTCCAGCTCGAAGCGCAGGGTGCTGGCGCCCTCCAGCTTGTAGATGTTGGGGCCGGACTGCACCAGCTTGACGATGGTGAGCGGGTCCACCGGGGTACGCTCGGCGAATTCCAGCTTGCCGCCGCGCGCATGGGCGTCCAGGCGGGTGATGCCGAGGCGCTCGGCGCGTTGGCGCAGGGCGGTGACCTGGAACAGGTTCTTGAGCGGGTCCGGCAGCAGGCCGAAGCGGTCGATCATCTCCACCTGCAACTCGTCCAGCTGCTCGGCGGTCTTGCAGCCGGCGATGCGCTTGTACAGCGTCAGGCGGGTGAACACGTCGGGCAGGTAGTCCTCCGGGATCAGCGCCGGAATGCGCAGGTTCACCTCGGGCCCGCCGGACAGTGGCTTGGCGGTGTCCGGCTGCTCGCCGTTCTTGAGCGCTTCCACGGCCTGTTCCAGCATTTCCATGTACAGCGAGAAGCCAATGGCTTCCATGTTGCCGTGCTGCTCCTCGCCGAGCAGTTCGCCGGCGCCGCGGATTTCCAGGTCCTGGCTGGCCAGCACGAAGCCGGCGCCCAGGTCGGTGGCCTGCTCGATGGCCTCCAGGCGCTTGAGGGCGTCCTTGGTCATGGCCCGGGGGCTGGGGGTGATCAGGTAGGCGTAGGCCTGGTGGTGGCTGCGTCCGACCCGGCCGCGCAGCTGGTGCAGCTGCGCCAGCCCCAGCTTGTCGGCCCGTTCGATGATGATGGTGTTGGCGCTGGGCACGTCGATGCCGGTTTCGATGATGGTGGTGCACACCAGCACGTTGAAGCGGCGGTGGTAGAAATCGCTCATCACCGCTTCCAGTTCGCGCTCGCGCATCTGCCCATGGGCGATGCCGATGCGGGCGTCCGGCACCATCTTGCGCAGCTCCTCGGCGGTGCGCGCCATGGTGTCGATGTCGTTGTGCAGGTAGTACACCTGGCCGCCGCGCAGCAGCTCACGCAGGATCGCTTCCTTGAGGGCGGTGTCGTTCTTTTGCTGCACGAAGGTTTTCACCGACAGGCGCTTCTGCGGCGGCGTGGCGATGATGGAAATATCACGCATGCCGCTCATCGCCATGTTCAGGGTACGCGGGATCGGCGTGGCGGTGAGCGTGAGAATATCGCACTCGGCGCGCAGTTCCTTGAGGCGCTCCTTGTGGCGCACGCCGAAGCGGTGTTCCTCATCGACGATGATCAGCCCCAGGTCGGAGAACGACACCGACTCCTGCAGCAACTGGTGAGTGCCGACGATGATGTCCACCTTGCCGGCTTTGAGGCGCGCCAGCACCTCGCTCTTTTCCTTGGCACTGCGGAACCGGGACAGCACTTCGATGTTCACCGGCCAGTCGGCGAAGCGGTCGACGAACGATTCGTAGTGTTGCTGGGCGAGCAGGGTGGTGGGCACCAGCACCGCCACCTGGCTGCCACTCTGCACCGCCACGAAGGCGGCGCGCATCGCCACCTCGGTCTTGCCGAAGCCGACGTCGCCGCACACCAGCCGGTCCATGGGCTTGGCCAGTTGCATGTCGCTGATCACCGCGCGGATGGCTGCTTCCTGGTCCGGGGTTTCCTCGAACGGGAAGCCGGCGGCGAAGCGTTCGTAATCCTCCGCCTCCACGGCGAAGGCGCGGCCCTGACGGGCCTCGCGGCGAGCGTAGGTGTTGAGCAGCTCGGCGGCCACGTCGTTGATTTTCTCGGCGGCTTTCTGCCGCGCCTTGGTCCACTGTTCGGTACCCAGGCGGTTCAGTGGCGGGCTGTCGCCGCCACCGTAGCGGCTGATCAGGTGCAGCGAGGACACCGGCACGTAGAGCTTGTCGCCGCCGGCGTATTCCAGCAGCAGGAATTCGTGCTGCTGGCGGTCCACCTCCATGTGCACCAGCCCCTGGTAGCGGCCCACGCCGTGATCCAGGTGCACCACCGGGGCGCCGATGCTCAGCTCGCCCAGGGACCGGATGCCCAGCTCGTTGCCGCTGTCCTCGCTGGTGCGCCGGCGGCGGCGCTGCATCACCCGCTCGCCGTACAGTTCGCTCTCGCTGACCACCAGCAGCTCGTGGTCCGGGGCATAAAAGCCGGCGTCCAGCTCGCCCCGGGTCAGGTTCCAGCGTTGCGGGTCGGCGATGAAATCCGCCCAGCCTTCCTTGAGCGCCGGCTGGATGCCGATCTTCTGCATCAACTCCAGCAGCGCCTCGCGACGGCCGGCGGTTTCCGCCACCACCAGAATGCGCGTGTCCGGGTGCTCGTCGGCGAAGGTGTGCAGCGGCGCCAGCGGGTTGCGGGCGCGCGGGTCGGCGGCCACCGGCGGCGCCGCCTGCACTTGGAACGATACCGCCTGCTCGCCGTCGCGCTGGCGCGCCCGGGGCAGGCCCTTCCAGGCCGCGTCCAGCTCGTCCGGGCGCAGGAACAGCCGCGCCGGCGGCAGCACCGGTCGGTGGATGTCGTGGCGGCGCTGTTCATGGCGGGCGCTGACTTCGTCCCAGAAATGCCGGGCCGCTTCCTCGCAGCCGGCCATCTCCAGGGCCCGGGCGTTGTCGGGCAGGTAATCGAACAGGGTGGCCAGGCCGTCGAAGAACAGCGGCAGATAATACTCCAGCCCCGCCGCCGCGATGCCTTCGGACACGTCCTGGTAGAGCGGCACATGGCGCGGGTCCACGTCGAAGGTATCGCGGAAGGCGGTACGGAACCGGCGAATGCCCTCGGCGCTGAGCGGATACTCGGCGGCGGGCAGCAGGTTGATCTCGTTGACCTGGCCGGTGGAGCGCTGACTCTCCGGGTCGAACAGGCGCAGGGACTCGATGTCCTGGTCGAACAGCTCCACCCGGAATGGCTGGCTGGAGCCCATCGGGAACACGTCCATGATGGCGCCGCGTACCGCGAATTCGCCGTGCTCGTAAACGTTGTCGCGCTGCCGGTAGCCGCAGTCCACCAGTTGCGCGCGGGTGCGTTCCATGTCGAACGCCTCGCCGACGCGCAGCATGAAGCTGTTGCCGCTGATGTGGGAGGGCGGCGCCAGGCGCTGCATCAGGGTGTTGATCGGCACCACCAGCACGCCGGCGCGGGCGCTGCCCAGCCAGTTGAGCACGCGAATGCGGTCGCTGACGATGTCCTGGTGCGGGCTGAACAGGTCGTAGGGCAGGGTCTCCCAGTCCGGGAACAGCATCACCGGCAGGTCGGGCCGCTCGGCCATCGGGTTGCTCGCCAGATAGAAGCTGAGAGCGTCGGCCAGTTGCTGGGCGCGGCCACTGCCCGGCGCGGCCACCAGCAGCGGGCCGTCCAGGGAGCGCGCCACCTGCGCCAGCACCGCCGCCAGGCTGCCGTCGGAAAGCCCGCGCCAATCCTTGAAGTGCTCGGCGCCGGCGGGAAACAGGGGAGTATCGGGTAACAGGGTCATCGTGCCTCCATCGAGGGCGCGCATTGTAGCGCAGCCGCGTGACGGGTTCATGAGGCTTCACCGTAGGAGCGGCTTTAGCCGCGATGATTGTGGTAGCATCGCGCCGCTCGGTATACGCAGAGGCAGACAATGAAAGAAGCGGTTCGCGAATTAATGCAGCGGTTCAGCCTGGAACCCCTGGAAGACAATCTGTTCCGGGGCCAGAGCGAAGCCAACGGGCAACGCAGCATCTTCGGCGGCCTGGTGGCCGGCCAGTCGCTGCTGGCGGCGTCCATGACCGTGCCGGAGGATCGCCCGGTGCACTCCCTGCACGCCTATTTCCTGCGTCCCGGCGATATCCGCCGGCCGGTGATCTACGACGTGGACCGCATCCGCGACGGCAAGAGCTTCACCACCCGGCGGGTGAACGCCATTCAGCACGGGCGTCCCATTTTCAGCCTGGCGGCGTCCTTCCAGGTGGAAGAGGAGGGCGCCCGCCACCAGGCACCGATGCCCGAGGTGCCGGCGCCGGATGAGCTGGAAACCGACGAGCAGGCGCGCCTGCGCATGGCCGAGCGCATTCCCAAGCAGTTCCGCGACGATTTCCTGCGCCAGCGCCCGCTGACATTCCGCCCGGTGACCCCGAGGGATGCGTTCGAGTCCGAATCCCGGGAGCCGGTCAAGCGCTTCTGGTTCAAGGTGGCCGACGAAATCCAGGCGGACCGCATGACCCAGCGGGCCCTGCTGGCCTATTGCTCCGACTACGGCTTCATGGGTACCGCCATGCAGCCCCACGGCATGACCTTCTGGCAGAGCAACGTGCAGTGCGCCAGCCTGGACCACACCATGTGGTTCTACGAGGACTTCCGGGTCGACGACTGGCTGCTCTACGACTGCCTCAGCCCCGGCGCCGCCGGCGCCCGGGGGCTGACCTTCGGCAACATCTACCGCCGCGATGGCGTGCTGGTGGCGTCCGTGGCCCAGGAAGGCCTGATGCGCCTGCGTCCCGGCGAGGAGCTGGTTTAGGGCGCGGGACGCCGGACGCCGGACGCTAACCCGGGCCTTGAATGATTGGTGTGTTTCCGGCCAGTCGGAGAGAGGGCGCCGGGGCAAACACTCCTTGCCGCGCCGCCTCGGGTTTGGCGTCCAGCGTCCGGCGTCTGGCGTCCCCACAGCGGCTGGATATACGCGGGTATTGGCGCTATCATGCGCGCGCCCCGGGTCCGGTCCGCCGAGGACCGGTAAACCGACCTGCAGACCCTGACTGAGAGGCGCCCCGTGAACAAACTGGAAGACCACTTCGGACGCTGGAAAAACCGCGAAGAGATCGCCGAAGCCATGATCCCCATGATTGGCCGGCTGTATCGGGAGAAGAATGTGACCACCCAGGTCTACAGTCGCTCCCTGGTCAACAAATCCGTGATCCAGATCCTCAAGGATCACCGGTTCGTCAAGCAAATCGAGGCGAGCCTCTCCGAAAGCGGCCTGTCCGTGGTCGATTCCTTCCCGATCCTTCAGGAAGTGTCCAAGCTGGACATCGGCCCGAGCCGCATCGACATCGGCAAGCTGGCGGTGGCCTACAAAAAGGACGACAAAGGTCTGTCCCTGGAAGAGTTCGTGCGCGGCGAGCTGGCTGAAGCGGTCAACCAGAAGGTCGACCTGCCCGGTCAGCAAGACGTGGTGCTGTACGGCTTCGGTCGTATCGGCCGCCTGCTGGCCCGCCTGCTGATCGAAAAAACCGGCTCCGGCGACGGCCTGCGGCTGAAGGCCATCGTGGTCCGTGAATCCGGCAAGGAAGACCTGCAGAAGCGCGCCAGCCTGCTGCGCCGCGACTCCGTGCACGGCCCGTTCGCCGGCACCATCGCCGTCGATGAGGAAGAAAACGCCATCATCGCCAACGGCAACTACATCAAGGTGATCTACGCCAACGATCCGTCCAAGGTGGATTACACCCAGTACGGCATCGACAACGCCATCCTGGTGGACAACACCGGCAAATGGCGGGACCGCGAAGGCCTCTCCCAGCACCTTCAGTGCGCCGGCGTGGAGCGCGTGATCCTGACCGCTCCCGGCAAGGGCGACCTGAAGAACATCGTGCCCGGCGTCAACCACGACATGGTGGAAGACTCCGACACCATTCTGTCGCTGGCCAGCTGCACCACCAACGCCATCGTGCCGCCGCTGAAGGCGCTGAACGACAAGTTCGGCATCGAAGTGGGCCACGTGGAAACCGTGCACTCCTACACCAACGACCAGAACCTGCTGGATAACTTCCACAAGGGCCCGCGCCGTGGCCGCGCCGCGCCGTTGAACATGGTTCTGACCGAGACCGGTGCCGCCACCGCCGCCGCCAAGGCGCTGCCTGATCTGGCCGGCAAGCTCACCGGCAACTCCATCCGGGTACCGACTCCGGACGTGTCCATGGCGATCCTGAATCTGACCCTGGGCAAGGAAACCACGCTCGAAGAGCTGAATGAATACCTGCGCTGGGTGAGCCTGCACTCGCCGTTGCAGCGTCAGATTGACTTCATCAGCAGCCCGGACGCGGTCTCCACCGACTTCGTCGGTTCCCGTCACGCCGCCGTCATCGACGCCGAGGCCACCATTGTCAACAATGGCCGCCACTGTGTGCTGTACGTGTGGTACGACAACGAATTCGGGTACAGCTGCCAGGTGGTGCGCCTCCTGCAACTGTTGTCCGGCGTGGAATATCCGCGCTACCCGAAAGACTGACCGGTCACGGAAAAGCCCGCGTAAGCGGGCTTTTTCTTGAGAGTATCGCCCATGGCGTTCCCCTTGCCGGGCCTCGCCGTGGACAATTTTCAGGGAATACCCACAAGGTCAATCCTGGCATCCGGACCGCACGGTCATTATAATGTCGCGCGCCGGCCCAGGCCGGCTTCTCCGGAGCTGGGTGCCCGGTACCTCCCGAACGGGTGTTCCTGACGCTTTCTACCGGTTTTCGCGCGCCTTCCCGCCTCCACCGCGACTCAGCGGTCCCCGGGGAATGCGCCGCTCGACTTCAGCAACACGCAACGTGGGCGAGACACTATGATCAAAATCAAGAAGGGGCTTGACCTGCCCATCGCTGGCGCGCCGCGTCAGACGATCGAGGAGGGTCATCAGGTCCGTTCTGTCGCCGTGCTCGGCGGCGACTACGTGGGGATGAAACCGACCATGGAGGTCCGCGAAGGCGACACGGTCAAGAAGGGCCAGCTGCTCTTCACGGACAAAAAGACCGACGGTGTGAAATACACCGCGCCCGCCGGCGGCAAGGTGACGGCCGTGAATCGCGGCCACAAACGCGTCCTCCAGTCCGTGGTGATCGAAATCGCCGATCAGGAAGAGGAAGTCACCTTCACCGCCCACGACCCCGCGTCCCTGGCGTCCCTGGATCGGGAAGCCGTGCAGTCGCAACTGGTCGACTCCGGCGAGTGGACCCTGCTGCGCACTCGCCCCTACGGCAAGGTGCCGGCACCGGGCAGCACCCCCAACTCCATCTTCGTGACCGCCATCGACACCAACCCCCTGGCCCAGGACCCGGCGGTGGTGATCAAGGAAAACGAAGACGCTTTCCGCCACGGTCTCACCGTTCTCACCCGCCTCACCGACGGTCCGGTATGGGTGTGCAAGGCGGCCGGCGGCAACCTGCCGTCCTTCGCCGAAGGCCAGGTCCGTGAGGAAACCTTCGGTGGTAAGCATCCGGCGGGCAACGCCGGCACCCATATCCATCATCTGGATCCGGTAGGCCCGCAAAAAACCGTCTGGAGCCTCGGCTACCAGGACGTGATCGCCATTGGCAAGCTGTTCACCGAAGGCCGCCTCGCCACCGACCGCGTGGTCGCCCTGACCGGCCCGCAGGTGAAGACGCCGCGCCTGCTGCGCACCCGCGTCGGCGCCAGCCTGGAAGACTTCACCCGAGGTGAACTCAAGGAAGGCGACAACCGCTTGATTGGCGGTTCCGTGTTCAACGGCCACCATGCCCGTGGCCCGATGATGTTCCTCAGCCGCGTCAGCAACCAGGTGACGGTGCTGCGTGAAGGCCGCGACCGCGAACTGCTGGGCTATATCTCCCCCGGCATGAACCGCTTCTCGGTGATGAACATCTACCTGTCCAAGCTGATGCCCGGCAAGCGCTTCAACCTCACCACCACCACCAATGGCAGCGAGCGCGCCATGGTGCCGATCGGTGCCTACGAGCAGGTCATGCCGCTGGACATCCTGCCCACCCAGTTGCTGCGTTCCCTGATCGTCGGCGACACCGACAGTTCCGTGGCGCTGGGCGCCCTGGAGCTGGTGGAAGAGGACCTGGCCCTGTGCACCTATGTGTGCCCCGGCAAGTACGAATACGGGCCGATCCTGCGCGACAACCTGACCACGATCGAGGCGGAGAGCTGAGATGGGCCTGAGAAACTACATCGACGACAAAATCGCGCCTCACTTCCACGAGGGCGGCAAGCTCGAGAAGTACTACGTCTTCTTCGAGATGTTCGACACCATGCTGTACAGCCCGGATTCGGTGACCCGGTCCGCGGCCCACGTGCGCGACGGCATTGACCTCAAGCGCATCATGATGACGGTCTGGTTCGCCACTTTCCCGGCGATCCTGTTCGGTCTGTACAACACCGGCTACCAGGCCAACCTGCAGATCACCGAGTTCGGTTACGACGCCATCCCCGGCTGGCGCGCGGACCTGGTGATGGCGCTCACCGGCTTCGACTACCAGAGTTTCTGGGCCAATCTGTTGCACGGCCTGGTTTACTACGTGCCGATCCTGATCGCCGTCTACCTGACCGGTTTCTTCTGGGAGGCGCTGTTCGCCTGGAAGCGCGGCCATGAAGTGAACGAGGGCTTCTTCGTCACCGGTATCCTGTTCACCCTGATCCTGCCGCCGTCGATTCCGCTCTGGCAGGTGGTGCTGGGGGTTTCCTTTGGCATCGTGATCGGCAAGGAAGTGTTCGGCGGCACCGGCAAGAACTTCCTCAACCCGGCACTGGTCGGTCGTGCCTTCCTGTACTTCGCCTACCCGGCGCAAATGTCCGGCGACGCCGTGTGGACCGCCGTGGACAACTTCTCCGGCGCCACCCCCCTGGGGCTGGCGGCCAACGGTGATCTGAACTTCGCCGCCGGCCTGTCCGAGAACGCCCTGGCCGCCGGCGCCAACGGCGCCACCCAGAGCCTGGCCTGGATGGATACCTTCCTGGGCGGCATCCAGGGCTGCATCGGCGAAACCTCGGTGATCGCCATCGGCCTGGGCGCGGCCTTCCTGCTGCTCACCAAGATCGCCTCCTGGCGCATCATGCTCGGCGTGCTGATCGGCCTGGTGGCCATGAGCGGCCTGTTCAACGCCATCGGCAGCGACTCCAACCCGATGTTCGCCATGCCCTGGTACTGGCACCTGACCGTGGGCGGCCTGGCGTTCGGCCTGGTGTTCATGGCCACCGACCCGGTGTCCGCGGCCATGACCAATACCGGCAAGCTGATTTTCGGCGCGCTGATCGGCGTCATGACGGTACTGATCCGGGTGGTCAACCCGGCCTTCCCGGAAGGCATCATGCTGGCCATCCTGTTCGGTAACCTGTGCGCGCCCCTGATTGACTACTTCGTGACTCAGGCGAACATCCGTCGTCGCCTGCGTCGGACCGGTGGAGCGGTGTAATGGCTGGAAACAAAGAGAGCGTAGCAAAAACCCTCACGGTCGCGTTTCTGGTGTGTCTGGTGTGCGCGGTGGTGGTGTCCACCGCCGCCGTGACCCTGCGCCCCGTGCAGCAGAAGAACCAGACCCTGGACCGCCGCGTCAACATCCTCCAGGCCGCCGGCCTCTACCAGCCCGGCATGGACGTGGAGGCGGCCTTCAAGACCATTGAACGTCGCTTCGTCGATCTGGACACTGGGGAGTACGTCGACAAGCCGGACTCCTACGACCAGCTCAAGGCCTCCAAGGACCCGCAGCAGAGCGAGGCGCTCAGTGGCGAGGAGGACATCGCCAGCATCAAGCGCCAGGCGGACGTGGCCGAGGTATTCCTGGCCCGCGACGACAACGGTGATCTCAGCCGCATCATCCTGCCGGTGCGCGGCTACGGCCTGTGGTCCACCCTGTACGGTTTCATGGCACTGGAACCGGACGCCAAGACCATCGCCGGCCTGGGCTTCTACCAGCACGGTGAAACCCCGGGCCTGGGCGGCGAGGTGGACAATCCCAAGTGGAAGGCACTCTGGGAAGGCAAGAAGATTTACGACGAAGACGGCGACGTGGCCATCCAGGTGATCAAGGGCACCGTCGACAGCAACACGCCCAACGCGGACAACAAGGTGGACGGCCTGGCCGGCGCCACCCTGACCAGCAAGGGCGTGAGTCATTTGGTGCGGTTCTGGGTCGGTGAAAAAGGCTTTGGCCCCTATCTGGAACGCATGCGCAACGGCGAGGCCGATAACGGCTCCAACGCCGGCGACACTGGAGGAGAGGCGTAATGGCGGAGAAGACCAAGGACCTGTTGTTCGGTCCCATTTTCGACAACAACCCCATCGCGCTGCAGATCCTGGGTATCTGCTCCGCGCTGGCTGTCACCAGTAACCTGAGCACCACGGTGACCATGTGCATCGCGCTGACCATGGTGACCGCGTTCTCGAACTTTTTCGTGAGCACGGTGCGTAACGTGATCCCGTCGAGCATCCGCATCATCGTACAGATGACCATCATCGCCTCCCTGGTGATCGTGGTGGATCAGTTCCTGAAGGCCTACGCCTACAGCATCTCCAAGCAGCTTTCGGTGTTCGTCGGCCTGATCATCACCAACTGCATCGTGATGGGTCGCGCCGAAGCCTTCGCCATGAAGAACGCTCCGGTTCCGTCCTTCATGGACGGCATCGGCAACGGCCTGGGCTACTCCGTGCTGCTGCTTACCCTGGGCTTCGTGCGCGAGCTGTTCGGCGCCGGCAGCCTGTTCGGCATGCAGGTGCTGCCGAGCACCGCCGACGGCGGCTGGTACCAGACCAACGGCCTGCTGCTGCTGCCGCCCAGCGCCTTCTTCCTGATCGGCTGCTTTATCTGGGCGGTACGTACCTGGAAGCCGGAGCAGGTGGAGAAGGACGAGTTCAAGATGAAGCCGCACACCCGCGTCAGCGACGCGTTTTAACGGCGTGGAACAGGGGAGTTAACCAATGTTTGAACATTATATCAGCCTGTTCGTCCGCGCCGTGTTCGTGGAGAACATGGCGCTGGCGTTCTTCCTGGGGATGTGTACCTTCATCGCCATCTCCAAGAAGATCTCCACCGCCATCGGTCTGGGCATCGCCGTGGTCGTGGTGCTTACCATCACCGTGCCGGTGAACAACCTGATTCTTAAGTACCTGCTCGACGAGGGCGCGCTGGCCTGGACCGGCATCGATGCCCTGGCCAACCTGGACCTGCGTTTCCTGGGGCTGCTCAGCTACATCGGCGTGATCGCGGCGATCGTGCAGATCCTGGAAATGACCCTGGATAAGTACGTGCCCAGCCTGTACAACGCCCTGGGTATCTTCCTGCCGCTGATCACCGTGAACTGCGCCATTCTTGGCGCGTCCCTGTTCATGGTGGAACGCGACTACAACTTCGGCGAATCCCTGGTTTATGGCATTGGCGCCGGTACCGGTTGGGCCCTGGCGATCACGCTGCTGGCCGGTATCCGCGAGAAGCTGAAGTACAGCGACGTACCCGACGGCCTCAAGGGGCTGGGCATCACCTTCATCACGGTGGGGCTGATGTCACTCGGGTTCATGTCCTTCTCCGGCGTGCAACTCTAAGGGTAAGGGGAGAGCCAGAACATGAGTTTTGAAATCATTCTCGGCGTGGTCATGTTCACCGCCATCGTGCTCGCGCTGGTGGCGGTGATTCTCGCCGCCCGCTCGCGGCTGGTGATCAGCGGCGACGTCCACATCGACATCAACGGCGACCAGGAAAAGAGCATCGACGCGCCCGCTGGCGGCAAGCTGCTCGGCACCCTGGCCGATCAGGGTATCTTCCTGTCCTCCGCCTGTGGCGGCGGCGGTACCTGCGCGCAGTGCAAATGCCAGGTGCTCGACGGTGGCGGTGACATTCTGCCCACCGAGGAAGGCCACTTCACCAAGGGCGAAATCCGCGACGGCTGGCGTCTGAGCTGTCAGGTCAACGTCAAGCAGGACATGAAGATCAAGGTGCCCGAGGAATTCTTCGGCGTGAAGAAATGGGAATGCGAAGTCGTTTCCAACCCCAACGTGGCCACCTTCATCAAAGAACTGACCCTGAAGCTGCCGGAAGGCGAGGAAGTGGACTTCCGCGCCGGCGGTTACGTGCAGCTCGAAGCGCCGCCCTACGACATCGATTTCTCGAACTTCGATATCGATGAAGAGTTCCGCGGTGACTGGGAGCACTTCAAGTTCTTCGACCTCAAGGCCAAGAACAACGAAACCGTGGTGCGCGCCTACTCCATGGCCAACTACCCGGAAGAGAAGGGCATCCTCAAGTTCAACATCCGGATCGCCACGCCGCCCCCGGGCGCCAAGGACATTCCGCCGGGCCTGATGAGCTCCTTCGTGTTCAACCTGAAGCCGGGCGACAAGATCACCGTGTTCGGTCCCTTCGGTGAGTTCTTCGCCAAGGACACCGACGCCGAGATGGTGTTCATCGGCGGTGGCGCCGGCATGGCCCCCATGCGCAGCCACATCTTCGACCAGCTCAAGCGTCTCAATTCCAAGCGCAAGATCAGCTTCTGGTACGGCGCGCGGAGCTGGCGCGAGACCTTCTACAACGAAGAGTACGATCAGCTCGCCGAAGAGAACGACAACTTCGAGTGGCACCTGGCCCTGTCCGATCCGCAACCGGAGGACAACTGGGAAGGCCCCACCGGCTTCATCCACAACGTGGTCTACGAAATGTACCTCAAGGACCACCCGGCACCGGAAGACTGCGAGTACTACATGTGCGGCCCGCCGATGATGAACGCCTCCGTGATCAAGATGCTCGAGGATCTGGGCGTCGAGCCGGAAAACATCATGCTCGACGACTTCGGGGGCTGATTAAGCCTCGGGTATCGCGACTGAAGTCGCTCCTACGCCCATCTCGTGCCGTAGGAGCGACCGGGCGGCGCACCGCTTCAGTCGCGATCCGGGGTCGCCCCGCGCCCCGACGATGGCCTCGCCGCTCCTCGGCATCCCCCAACCCGCGAATCGGCAGCCCCATGCGAATCCCTCTCTTCCGCCTGTTCCCGCTCCTCGCCCTCCTGGCGCTCCTCGCCGCCTGCGACGACACCAGCGACCGCCTTTCCGCGCTCAACGGGCCCACCATGGGCACCACCTGGTCGGTGAAATTCACCGGCACCCCCGGCGGTGGCGTTCCGGCCCTGCGCAAGGACATCGAATCGGCCCTGGAGCAGGTCAACGCGGACATGAGCACCTACCGTGAAGACGCCACCATCAGCCGTTTCAACCGCGCCGACGCCGGTCGGGCGGTGACCGTCTCCAAGGATTTCGCCAAGGTGCTCAAGGAAGCCCTGTCGATCTCCCGGGATACCGACGGCGCCTACGACGTCACCGTCGGGCCGCTGGTCAACCTGTGGGGCTTCGGCCCCGACCCGGAACGGTTCGAGCCGCCGCCGGAGGCGGACATCGAGGCGGCCCGGGCCCGGGTTGGCTGGGACAAGCTCAAGCTCAACGGCGACCAACTGGCGCAACCCGGCGGCGTCTATCTGGATCTGTCGTCCATCGCCAAGGGCTTCGCCGTGGACAAAGTGGCGGAAGTGCTGGAAAGCGCCGGCATCAAGAACTATCTGGTGGAGATCGGCGGCGAACTCCGCGCCGGCGGTCACAAGCCCTATGGTCAGCCCTGGCGCGTCGCCGTGGAGCGACCGATCGCCGGCGTCCGGGAAATGGAGAAGGTGATCGCCCTCGAAAACCTGGCCATCGCCACCAGCGGTGATTACCGCAACTTCTTCGAGGACGACGGCACCCTGTATTCCCACACCATCGATCCGCGCACCGGCTACCCGGTGGGCCATCAACTGGGCTCGGTCACCGTGTTACACTCCAGTTGCATGGTGGCGGATGGTTTGGCCACCGCGCTCACCGTGCTGGGGCCCGAAAAAGGGCGGGCGTTCGCCGAAGCCCGCGAACTGCCGGTCTTGTTCATTGTCCGAACCAAGGACGGCCCCGAGGAAATCATGACCCCCGCCTTCCGGGCCCTCCTGGAAGCCGAGGAAGGAGGAAACTGAAATGCTCGCCACCGTACTCGCCAGCTTTGTGATCGTGGCCCTGCTGTTCGCCGGCATGGCCATCGGCGTGATTCTCTCCAACAAGCCCGTCAAAGGCTCCTGCGGCGGCCTCGCCGCCCTCGGCATGAAGGACGGCTGCGAAATCTGCGGCGGCGACAAGGACGCCTGCGAGGAGAACACCCGCCAGGTCAACGCCCAACGCGCCGCCGAACTTGGCCGCGACGTCCTCAAAACCTGAACCGGCACCGCGGCCGGCGGCTCGTGCCGTCCGCCGCGTTGATCGCGACTGAAGCCGCTCCTACAAAACCTTGCCAATAGCCACTGTAGGAGCGACTTCAGTCGCGATCAGCGCCATCCGCCACCACCACGCCCGACCCGGGCCCCATCGCGCCGACGCCACGCGATAGGCGCAACCGGGCGGCGCTCCGCTTCAGTCGCGATTCCACTCCTATCCGCCATACCCCATACCTACCCACCCCAGTCCCAATTCGCCTCCGTATCCGCCTGCAGCCAAACCGTGTCCCACAACGGGTAAGCGCCAATCCGGTCCACCAACCCGGCCCGCAGGGGGTTGGCGACAATGTAACGGGCGTAGGCTTTCAATTGCCGCTCATCCCGAAGCGCCTGATCATGGAAGCCGGCCTGCCAGGTCAACGCTGGTACCGCCCGGCTGCTGGCGCCTTTCAGCGTCTGCACGGTTCGTGACAGTGACGCGGCCCGCAGCCGGAACATCCAGTGAAGGTGATCGGGCATGATTACGTAAGCGAGGGTCTCCGCGTCGCCGCTTCGATGGTGGTGCTGAAGCTGTCGCACCAGCGTTCGCCCCGCGAACAGATCGCTGAACACAGGCGCGCGGCGCCGGGTCACGGTGGTGATCAGATAAACCTGGTCGGCGAGGGAGATCCGTCCGGTCCTGAGCGCGTGTTGTCGTGGTGGTGTTTTCATTTTCCCAATCATGGCGGCCCGCCGGCGGTGGCGGGATCGGTCAGGTGCCATGGTTGGGGTGAGTGATCGGAAGGTTTTTTTGTCAGCGGAGGCGTACAAGCATTCGGCGAACGCCTATCGCGACTGAAGTCGCTCCTACAAAACCTTGCCAATAGCCACTGTAGGAGCGACTTCAGTCGCGATAACGGCCATGCGCCGCAACCACGCCCAATCCGGCTACCATCCAGCCACACGGTAGGCGCAACCGGGCGGGGCTCCGCTTCAGTCGCGATCCGGGCGCCCGACGATGACGGCGGTGCGCAGGCGCGCCTGGCCGTAACGGGTCATGCGCTCGAAACGGTCCCGGGTGATCGGTACATGCTGGCAATCCAGCGGTACCTGATCCTCCGCCGGGTCCGGGTCGTGGATGTAGAAGCATTCGTCGTCGGCGCCGCTGACCACCACCCAATGGGGCGCCTTGCGTCCGTCCAGCCGCCAGGTGCTGATCAGCACGATGGCCACGTCGCCGTTTTCCAGCGCCCGATCCAGCCGCGCCGCGCTGAGTTCCTGGTAATGCACGGGAATCCCTGAAGCACGGGCCTGTTCCTCGAAATGGTCGTGCACGGTCTCGATCACGCGCTTCTTGTTTTCGTCGCGCACTGAATCCAGGAACAGCGGCCCGCGCTGGTTGCAGTACACCTCGGCGTTCAGGCCGCGCCGCCGCGCCGCCAGGGCCAGCCCCAGGGGATGGCAGCCGCCGTGGCCGGCGGTCATGAAGATGGTGGTGGCCTCGCGCCAGATCAGCAACTCCTCGCGGGCGTCCGGAACGCGGTGGAGCAGGGCGGCCAGGGCCATCTGCAGACACGCCGGCCCGCAGGTGAACTCGGTGCCCTGGCGCACCCAGGGCAGCGCCAGCCGGTTGCCGCCCTGGGGTGTGTAGTGCAGCCGCTTCTGGTAGCGCAGGGCGTCCTCGTGGTCCTCGTAGTAATCCGGCGTGCGCGCGAACAGTTTGTAGCCGCGCCGTTCGTAGAGGCGAATGGCGGCGGCGTTATCGCGGCGCACTTCCAGGCGCAGGTAGAGGCGTTTTTCCTGGTGGGCGTAGTCCTCGGCGGCGTCCAGGAGCCGTTCACCAAGCCCCTGGCCGCGCCGGTCCGGGTCGGTGGCGATGGAATACAGCCGCGCCAGCCGCGTGCCGCGCTGCAGAATCACCAATGCATAGCCGGCCAGGGCGCCGTCCTCGGCGAGCGCCAGAATCAGCCCGGAGTGGGCCTGGCGTATCCAGTGGCGGAAGCTGCGGCGTGACAACCGGTCGCTCTGGAAGCAGCGGCGCTCCAGGGCGGTAAGGGCATCGAGATCGTCGGCACGGGCGGGGCGGAAGGTGAAACGATGGGCCATGGGCATATCCATTGAAGTGCGGCCAGCATAGCGCCGCGCCGCCGCCCGGCGCCAGCGCTTTCCGACGGATGACGGGGCCCGCCCGGTCGCCCATAATGCGTGCATAAGGAGATCGCACCATGCCAGTTTCGTCCGCCCCCACGCGGGGGCTGATTCTGTCCGGCGGTGGCGCCCGCGCCGCCTACCAGGTGGGCGTGCTCAGTGCCATCGCGGACATGTCACCGCCCAGCGCCACCAATCCCTTCCCGATCATCTGCGGCACGTCCGCCGGCGCCATCAATGCCGCCGGCCTGGCCGCCGGCGCCCACGATTACCGCCTGGCGGTACGCGGCCTGGAGCAGGTGTGGGCGAACATGACCGCCGACCAGGTCTACCGCACCGACATCGTCGCCTTCGTGCGCAGCCTGTTGCGCTGGGTGTTCAGTTCCGCCGCCGCCGGCCGTGGCACCACGCGCAGCGCGCTGCTCGACAACACGCCTCTGAAACGGCTCCTGCGGCTGGTGATCAATTTTCAACGCATCGGCCAGAGCATCGACGAAGGCCATCTGCGGGCCCTGTCGATCACCGCGTCCAGCTACGCCTCCGGCGAATCCGTGGCGTTCTTCCAGGGCGCGCCGGACCTGCCGGAGTGGAACCGGGCGCGGCGCCTGGGGCGGCGTTCCACCATCGGCGTGCAGCACCTGCTGGCCTCGGCGGCGATTCCGCTGCTGTTCCCCGCCGAGCAGGTGGATGGCCGTTACTATGGTGACGGCGCCGTGCGCCAGCTGGCGCCGGTGAGCCCGGCGCTGCATCTGGGCGCCGACCGGCTGCTGGTGATCGGCGTATCCGGCCATTCCTCCGCCGCTCACCAGCGGCAGTTGAGCGGTTACCCGTCCCTGGCCCAGGTGCTCGGCCACGTACTGGACAGTGTGTTCGTGGACACTCTGGAAGGGGACGTGGAGCGTCTGGAACGGATCAACCGCACCGTGCAGGCGCTCAGCAACCGGGCCCGCAGCCAGCATGAGATCCAGCTCCGCAAGGTGGACGTACTGAAAATCTACCCGTCCCAGCCGCTGGACGAAATCGCCGCCGAGCACACCAAGGAGCTGCCGCGTACCCTGCGCTTTTTCCTGCGCGGCTCCGGGGCGACCCGGTCACCAGGGGCATCGGCGGTCAGTTATCTGCTGTTCGAGCCGGGCTTCACTGGGCGCTTGATGGCCTTGGGGTATCAGGACGCCAAGGCCCGCGAGGAGGAAATCCGCGCCTTTTTGCGGGATTGAGGGGGCGTTATCGCGACTGAAGCGGAGCGCCGCCCGGTCTCTCCTACAAAACCTTGCCAATAGCCACTGTAGGAGCGGCCGGGCGGGGCTCCGCTTCAGTCGCGGTTGGCGCCGCGTTTATTGAAATGCGCGATGAAGCTGGTCGGGAAATCGGTGATGATGCCGTCCACGCCGAGCCCGGCCAGGCGCTCCGCCTCCACCAGATCGTTCACCGTCCAGGTGGACACTTTCAACCCCCGGCGCCGAGCGCGGCGCATTAGCGCCGGGGTCACCAGGGAATGGCGTGGCATCAGCCAGGCGCAGCCCAGGCCGGCGGCGCGCCGGGTGGGTTGCTGGTAGCGGTATTCCACCACGTAGCCGCGCTCCACCCGGGGAGTCATGTTGCCCAGCATGCGTAGAAAACCGGTGTGCTTCGAGGTCACCACCACCCGCTCATGGAGCCCCAGCTCGTCGATCAGTGCCACCAGACGGTGGGCAAGCCGGTGCAGCAGAGCGGACTCCGTGCCCTTCACCTCGAACTGAAAACGCATCGTCGGGCCGCACAGCTCCACCACTTCGCGCAGGGAGGGGATGCACACCGGGCTGTGCCAGCCGGGAGTGTCGTGGCGCGCGTCGAGCACCCCCAGTTGCGCCAGGGTGTAGTGGTGCGCCTTGCCCCGTTCGCCGGTGGTACGGGTAACGTGCTGGTCGTGCACCACGATCAGATGCCCGTCCCGGGACAGGCGTACGTCCAGCTCCACTTCGCGGGCACCGGCCTCCAGGGCGACCTGGAAACCGGCCAGGGTGTTTTCCGGGGCCTCGCCGCGGGCGCCGCGGTGGCCGACGATGGTAGGAATGCCTTGGTTCATGGGTCTCTTATGCAGCTATGCATCTATGCATCAGGCGTTGGGCGGACCGCCCGCCGGTTCGCCGGGCATTGTGCTTTGGCGCCCCGACCGCATCAATAGCCTCCGCCCATTTGTCACGCAATTGTCGCAACCGCCCCCGCCACGGTCTCCATGGAAGCAACCGTCGAAGCCCCCGTAGACCCCCCGTAGAACAGCCTGTAGAACAGCCTGTAGGAGCGACTTCAGTCGCGATAACGGCTTGGCTGATCGCGACTGAAGTCGCTCCTACAGTCGCTCCTACAGTCGCGCCTAGGGGCGCGGCGCGGACCGTCCGGCGTTGAGCGGAGGCCCGTTGTCATGGAAGAGTCATGTTGGGCCTGCTAGGGTTGGCCCACCGCGAACCGCCGGAGACCGGGATGGGTTCCCTGATCAAGGCATACGCGGTGCTGTTCGTGCGCTCCTGGAATCCGGACTACGACGGCACCGTAAGCGGCGTCTCGCCGCGACGCTGGCTGGTGATGGCCGGCTTCTGGCCCCTGTTCCTCCTGGTGCAGGCGGTCAACGGCCTGGGGCTGCTGCTCGACCATCTGCTGTTTCCGGATTTCCGCCGCGTGCGGGTGCGCGAGCCGCTGTTCGTGGTGGGCGTGCCGCGCAGTGGCACCACCTTCCTGCACCGGCTGCTGGCCGCCGACGACAAGCGCTTCACCACCACCGCCCTATGGGAGCTGATCTTCGCCCCCTCGGTCACCCAGCGCTGCCTGTGGCGCGGGGCAGGGCGCCTGGATGCCCTGTTCGGGCGTCCGCTGGGCCGGGCCTTCCAATGGCTGGAGCGACGCCTGCTGGGCGGCCTGGACGACGTCCACGAGACCGGCCTGCGCGATCCGGAGGAAGATTACCTGGCGCTGCTGCCGGTGCTCGGCTGCTTCCTGCTGGTGCTGGCCGTGCCGGACCCGCGCCTGTGGCGGCTCACCTACGCCGACCGGGACCTGCCGGCGGCGGAGAAACAGCGCCTGATGGCCGCCTACCGGCGCTTCGTGCAGCGCCACCTGTATTTCCACGGCGATCACCTGACCTTCCTGTCCAAGAACCCGTCGTTCACGCCGTTCATGGCGACCCTGGCGGCGGCCTTTCCGGATGCCCGCTTCATCGGCTGCCTGCGCAACCCCACGGCGGCGGTGCCCTCGCAGATCAACTCCATCGTCATCGGCGCCCGGGTGTTCGATGGCCGTGACACCGCCGCCTACTGGCGCGAGGGCTTCCTGGCCATGCTCGACTACTACTACCGCCATCTGCTGGAGCAACTGGAGCGGCTGCCACCGGAGCGCCAGGCCTTGTCCGTGATGGAAACCCTGGCCGCCGAGCCGCGCGCCACCGTGGAGGGGTTCTACCGGCGCTTCGGGATGACCCCGTCACCGGCCTACCAGGCGCGGCTGGCCGCCGAGGACGAACGCGCCCGGCGCTACCGCAGCGGCCACCACTACTCCCTGGAAAGCCTGGGGGTGGCCCCGGAGCGGCTGCGCGCCACCTTCGGCTGGGTGTACGAAAAATTCAGTTACCCCTTGCCCGGGGTTGAACACGAGTGACATTTTTCTTGTCACAAATCGGAAATAAGTGGTACTCATACTGCCTGCTATGAAAACAAAAGACCTGCGAGTACTTTTTGTCGTGGACGCCATGAAAGGCCGCAATGGCGTCGGTGCCTACTTCCAGGATCTGGTGACGCACCTGGGCCAGGAGGTGGAACGAGCCGAACTGGTCTGTCCCAGCCTGGAAGAGCCCCACCCGTGCCAGGGTCTGTCCGTGCCGATTCCCGGCGACCCCACCCAGCGGTTGTTCTTCCCCAAGATGCGGGAACTGAGCGCCCTGGTGTGGGAGATGAAACCCCATGTGATCGTCATCCCCGGCCCCGGGATTTTCTCGCTGGGCGCTTACTGGATCGCCGGCAAGCTTGGCATTCCCGTGTGCGTGACCTTCCAGACCGACTATGACCGCCTGGTGCAGCTGTACTGGGGCCCGCGCCTGGCGCGGCTGGCCGGCGGCCTGCTCAACTGGCTGAACCGCACCATGTTCCGGGGCAGCAGCGCGGTGGCCACCATCTGTGAAAGCATGATCGCCGATGCCCGCGCCGCCGGCGCCCGCCATCCGCAACTGGTGGGCACGCCGCTGGGCGCGGAGTTCGTCAACAGTGCCGTGACGCCACTGGCCGACACCGTGGACTCAGTGCTCTATGTGGGCCGGCTGGCGGCGGAAAAGAACATCGAGCATTTCCTGGCCCTCGCCGAGGCGCACCCGGACTGCCGTTTCACCGTGGCCGGCGATGGTCCGCTGCGTGGCCTGGTGGAACAGCGTCGCAAGGAGCTGCCCAACCTGAATTTCCTGGGCTGGTGCAGTCGTGAACGGGTGGTGGCGGAGCTGGATGCCCACCAGGTGCTGGTGCTGCCCTCCGCCGTGGAGGCGTTCGGCACCGTGGCCCTGGAGGCCCTGGCCCGCGAACGCCTGGTGATCACCACGCCGGTCTGCGGCATCAATCAGTGGCCGGCCCTGGCCCGGGCTCTCACCGTGGCCGAGCCCGGCGAACGCCTGGCCGACACCCTGACCCGCCTGCGGGCAATGACGCCGGAGCGGCGCCGCGAGCAGGCTCGCGCCGGCCGCCAGGCCGCCCTGGCCATGAACCGCGAGGCCGTGGAGGGCTGGCTGCAAGTGCTCGGCGGCTGCGCGCGACAGGGCGCCGCCATGCCCAAGCCGCGCCGTTCACCGACCCTGGCGGTGCTGCGTCGGCTGAGCACCAGCCAGGCCCGCCCCGGGCTCTGACATGGCGCTTTCCGGGCTTGTTTCCATCCATGATGTAATGCCGGAAACCCGTGAGCGGGTGTCCGAGCTGCTGGAGCGGCTGGTGGACATCCCGGCCGGGGCGATCACCCTGCTGGTGGTGCCCGGTCGCGACTGGCACGCGGACGATCTGGACTGGCTCCGCGACCTGAGCGCGCGGGGCTACCCGCTGGCCGGCCACGGCTGGCGGCACCGCTGCGACCCGCCGCGCACCCTTCACCACCGCCTGCACAGCCGCTTTATTTCCCGCGACGTGGCCGAGCATTTGTCCCTGGACGGCGCCGCCATCGCCGCCTTGATCCAGGACTGCCACCGCTGGTTCGTGGAGCATGGACTGACGCCGTCGCCACTGTACGTGCCGCCGGCCTGGGCGCTGGGGCGCATCGAGCCACGCGCCCTGGCGGCGCTGCCGTTCCGCTACTTCGAAACCCTCGGCGGTGTATACGACGCCCGGGAACGCCGCTTTATCCGTTTGCCGCTGGTCGGGTTCGAGGCGGATACCGCCTGGCGCGCCTGGAGCCTTAATCTGTTCAACCGCGCCAACCTGGCGGCGGCGCTGCTGAGCGGGCGCTCACTGCGGGTGTCGATTCATCCCGGGGATCTGTACTACAAGCTGGGTGGGCAGGTGGAAGCCTGGGTGCGCCGGCTGGACCACACGCTGGATTACCCGGCGCTGGCCTGAGGTGGACCTAGCCGCGCACGGCGGTGGGGCGGCGGGGCAGGTCCGCGTCGGAGGAAGAGCTTTCACCGCCGATGGTGGGCCCGTCGGCGGCGGAGGGATCGCTGGCGAAACCGGCCCCGGGCATATAGAAAAACGCCGCCAGAAGCAGCAGCACCCGAGTCAGAAATCTGGTTTTCATGAAGCCCCCTCCCCATGTGACCCGGGGAGACTAACGCCTGAGGCGTGAAGATCGCGTTCAGCCGGCGCTTGCCTGCAGCCGTTCGGCGCGGTCTTCCAGGAACGCCACGAAAGCGCGGGTCTTGGCCGGGATCAGCTCACGGCCGGCGTACACCAGATAGAAATCCAGATCCGGCGCCCGGTAACCGGGCAGCAACCGCACCAGTTCGCCGCTTTCCAGCTTGTCCTCGATGTCCCACAGGCTCTTCATGGCGATGCCCTGACCGTCCAGCACCCACTCACGCAATGTTTCGCTGTTGTCGGTGATCAGGCCGCCTTTTACCCGCACTGAATGGCGTTTGCCGGATTCATCCTCCAGCACCCAGAGGTCCTTGAAAGAGCCCGGGCAATCCAGAATCAGGCAGGCGTGTTCCTTCAGTTCCTGGGGCGTGGTCGGCGCCGGGTGGCGTTGCAGATAGGCCGGCGAGGCGCACGGCACGCAGGGGTTGCGCAGAATGCGCTTGGCCACCAGGGAGGAGTCCTGCGGCTGGCCGATCACGATGGCCACGTCCACCTGGCCGGCGCCGGTGTCCGGGTCGCGGTCGCCGAAATTGAGCTGCACGGAAAGATCCGGGTACTGGGCCGCGAATTCCGACACCAGCGGCGCGATCCGGCGCCGCGCCAGGCCGATGCTCGACGTAATGCGCAACACACCCTGCGGTTGCAGGCTGCTTTTGCTGACCTTGGTGACCACCGCGTCCAGTTCGTCGAGCAGCCGGTCGACGTGTTCATAAAGATCGCGGCCCTCGTCGGTAAGCTTGAGCCCGCGAGAATTACGCACCAACAGGCGCACGCCCATTTGCTGCTCGATACGGGTGATGTATTTGCTGACCGAAGCAATGGAAAGGTCCAGCGTCTTGGACGCTTGGGAGATGGTCCCTGCTTTGACAACCGCCACGAAAATGGCGAAATCCGCAAGCCGTTTCATCGCGCATTCCCTTTTTGTTGTTTACACCTGATTTCGTTTTTTTAATAACCGCGCCGAGGCACGGTGAAGCGGGGTGCATGTACGTCCATCCATGAACGTTGTTGAGTATGGCACACTCGTTCCGCTACGACCATAGCCGGAGGAAACAC
This sequence comes from Alloalcanivorax marinus, assembly GCF_016785095.1. Lineage (GTDB taxonomy): Bacteria > Pseudomonadota > Gammaproteobacteria > Pseudomonadales > Alcanivoracaceae > Alloalcanivorax > Alloalcanivorax marinus_A. The sequence goes on from NZ_JAEKJB010000006.1 coordinate 247,448, forward strand.
CGGTTTTATCCTTTGAGTACACCGGACCCCGCACCAGAGCGAAGGCCGCCCCTTTCCGTTTTGCCGCCAGCAGGCCCGGTTTTCCCGCCAGCGGCCGATGTCATGTTCCTTTAGGTAACACCTGTAAACAAGGTCAACATCGAGCATGACGATGTTTCCTACATTATAGGATTAAGGAAAGGATTTTGCCCAAAAAGATACAAAACAATTGTTTGTGTATATTTTTTTGCCGGTTTCTCCGCCCAAACAGCCTTGGACTTGCCGGGCCATAAGTGTTTACATCTGTGCTTGTGCTGGCCAGGGTTCGCCGTCGACGGCGTAATTCGCGGGGTTAAGGGAAAAGCGGCCTTTTCATTTTTTGAAAGGCTCCTTTTCATTGTTTTTGTGTTTACGGTCTCATCGTCGACCCACTAGGATTCTGTCAGTCTCCCCGTTGTCATTCCGGCGTCCGGGCAGGGCGCCAAAAAAACAACAAACGGACAAGAAATCAGCCGTGTCTGAAACGCGGTGAAGTACAACAAAAAAGAAGGAGGTCGAGAACGAATGTTCTTTGTATCGACAAGCCAGGACGGCGCATCCGTTCCCCCAATATCAACACACCGCTTCGTTTAAACGCCTTACTCCCGGCGGCTCTAGCCGTGGAGACCGTTTAACGCGGCGCTATGATCCTTACCGGAAATGTAAAAGCTGTGCTAATGGTTGAGCTGCGGTCACCCGGCTGCGTTCATCAAGAAGAACAACATCAGGTAGAAAGGTTGTCTAACTATGAAAAAATCGATAATCAAAACAATCCTGTTGCCCGCGGGAATGCTGGCTCTCGGCTCGCCCGCGCTCGCCAATATGGGCAACACGGGCACCACCTACGGTCTGTTCCCGTCGGATATTGCTTCAGCCCAGGCGCTCTCACTGTTCAGCACGAACACGTCCTCCACTTACTACAACCCCGCCAACCTGGTGCGGGATCGTCGTAGCGAGGTAACCGGCGCGATCTTCCACGCCGAGCACGAGCTGAACACCGAAAGCCCGAACCCCGCCTACGACGGCAACATTCTCGACACCCCGTCGCAACAACTGATGCTGGGGCTCAAGGCGGACCTCAGCGGCCTGATGAAATCCGAACACCCGATCTACCTGGGCTTCGTCGCCGGCGTGGATCGTTACGGCAAGGAAATGCTGGCGTTCAGTTCTTCCGCGGAAGGGGACAACGCTCAATACTTCCAATACGACCGTCAGCCGCTGTTCCTGGCCGCCAGTATCGGCACCAACGTCTGGCGCGGCATCAAGTTCGGCGCCGGCGTGCAGGTGACCCTGCACAACGACGCGGAGCTGTTCATCACCAACGACCTGGGCGGCACCACCACCTACGAGCGGGTGAGCGTGCAATCCAGCCCGCAGTTCCGGCCCCTGCTTGGCCTCACCATGAACGTCGGCGAAACCTTCTGCCACGTCGAGGATTGCTGGCTGGACAAACTGCACACCGCCATCAGCTACCGCGCCTCCGCGGATCAGCAGACCTCGGTGTCCTCCAACGCCATTATTCCGGGCGCGGTGGGCTCGCCGGGTATTCCGATCGAGGTCAACAATGTCATCGATTCGTTCCAGCCGGCGGTTACCGCCGCGGGCTTCCAGTACGACTTCGGTGCCTGGCGTCTGGGCTTCACCGCGGAGTACCAGGAATGGTCCCGCTTGGGCAGCAAGCTGCGTGACGACACCATCAAGGACCAGGCCGGCCTGGAATTCGAGGACATTTTCGTGCCGCGCGTGGGCCTGGAAATCGACCTCAACGACGTCTTCATGGTCACCTCCGGTGTCGCCTGGGAAAAATCCCCCCTCAAGAACAACTCTTCCCTGGACGTGAACTACGTCGACGCCGACCGCCTGGTGGTGGGCGTGGGTATCAGCGCCAACTTCAAACACGTACCCATGATCGCGCACCCGGTCACCATGAGCTTCGGGTATCAGTACCAGCAGCTCGACGAGCGTGATTTCCAACTGAGCCGCTCGCAGCGGCTGGGCCAGCCGGACCAGACCTACGGAACGGTGACCACGGACGGCGAAGTGAACGTATTCGCCGGCTCCATCACCATGAAGTTCTAACCGGCTAAACGAATACGGTGGGTACCACAATGCGAAATAAAAACTACCAATACGACAATAAGCAGAACAGGGTTAAGAGGTCCGCTTCTATGAGCCGCAATTCGACACCAACCAACCTCCTGTCCGCGGGCATCATGCTCGCGCTGAGCTCCACTGCCGCGGCCGGCATGAGCAACGCGCCGTCCACCTATGGCATGTTCCCCTCGGATGTGGCATCGGCTCAGGCTTTCTCCATGTTCAGTGACAAGGCCAACGCGGTGTTCTACAACCCGGCCGCCCTGGCCCAGGACACCCGCGGCCAGCTCACCGGCGCCATCCTGCATGGCGAACCGGACGTCGGCTACACCGACGCCACCGGCCCGGGGCCGCGCAGCAAACGCCTGAACAACGAGCCTTCCCAGCAACTGATCCTCGGCCTCAAGGCCGACGCCAGCGATCTGCTGACCACCGGTCATCCGATCTATCTGGCGCTGATGCTCGGCAGCGAGAAATACGGCCGCGAGATGCTCGCCTTTGAATCGCAGACTTCCCGCGACGGCCAGTACCTGACCTACGGCCGCAACCCGCTGTTCCTCAACGTGGGCGCCGCCACGCCGATCTGGCGCGGCATCGACTTCGGGGCCTCGGTGAACATCACCCTGGAGAATAACGCCGATCTGGATTCCTACATGGAACTCAGCGGTGAGACCTCCAAGGAAAACCTGGATGTGTCCGCCGAGACCTCCTACCGGCCGATCGTTGGTATCAGCGTGAACTGGGGTGAAACCTTCTGCCCGGACGGCTGCTGGATGGACAAGCTGGATACCGCCTTCGCGTTCCGCGGCTACTCCAAGACCACTACCTCCATCGCCGCCACGCCGACGGTGCCTGGGCTGATCAATGCGCTGCCGATCCGCGTGGTCGACGTGATCGAGGGCTATCAGCCGGACATCTACAGCGTCGGCATTCGCTACGACATGGGGCGCACCCGTCTGGCCTTTACCGGTGAGTACCAGACCTGGTCGGATCTGTCCGAGGAGTTCGCCGGGGATACCGTCAAGGACCAGGGCAACCTGCAGTTCCAGGACACCTTCGTACCGCGCGTGGGCCTGGAGTTCGACTTCACTCCCAGCTTCATGTTCACCACCGGCGTGGCTTGGGAGGAATCGCCCCTCGAGGACCAGACCTCCCAGGACGTGAACTACCTGGACGCCGACAAGCTGGTGGTGGGCATGGGCCTCTCCGCCACCTTCAAGAACCCGCCGCTGCTGGCCTGGCCGCTCACCGTGGACCTCGCCTACCAATACCAGAAGCTGGATGAGCGCCGGTTCGACATCAACACCACGCAAAGCGGCGATCCGATTCCGGATTCCGTCAAAACCGAAGGGGAGGTCAACGTCTTTTCAGGCTCCGTGACACTGAAATTCTAGGACGGAATTTCACCAGCTCCATCACTCGAAATCGTAAACAGAGGGCATTATGACAATTCGAATCCTCAACTCGGCCGCGGTGGCCTTATCCACCGCGGTACTCCTTTCTGCGTGTGGAGGAAGCGGAGATTCCGCCGGTGGCCGTGCCGCCGACCCTGCCACGCAATCCCAGGGCCTGGTGTACGCCTATCCCGGCGACGGCCAGAGCGAAGTGTCCACCGCGGCACCGGTGATCCTGCGTTTTTCCGCGAGTGTCGGTGTCGCCGACGCCGCCGCGGCCATCCGCCTGTATGAAGGTGATGCCGACGGTCGCGAAATGACTCCCAACTTCGAGGAAGTGCAGGGTGAGAGCGGTAACGTGATGATCGTCCCCGAGGACGATGATCCGTTCAAACCCAACCAGCAATACACCCTGGTCATTGACGGGCTCACGCTCGCCAACGGCGGCGCGGTGGCGGACCGCACCCTGCGGTTCAGCACCCGGGCCCTGCACCAGGGGCCCAAGGAGCTGGTGGTGACCGATATGGATAACTTCGAGGTTATCCGCGCCTTCCCCAACTTCGACAACCTGAGCGTGCCGGCGGCCCAGCAGGGCTTCGCCGCCATGGATTTCTCCAGCTTCCGTCTGCAGATGTCGCAGCCCGTGGATCGCGACACCGCCGTCTATGGCGAGAGCGTCACCCTGACCCACGGCGCCGACGATGAGCAAGTGCCCGCCACCCTGCTGGTCGACGGCCGCTACCTGACCATCGATCCGGAGCCGGAATACCTGGACCCGACCCAGACCTACACCCTGACCCTGGGCGCCGATCTGGCGAGTATCTATGGGGTCAACTTCGACGAGCAGCGCTTGCGCTTCAAACCCCAGGACACCTCGCCCCGTGGCGAGCCCACCCGACTGGTGCAACGGCTGACCGTGGGCGGACAATCCCGGCTTACCGGCCGTGACGTCAACCAGGTGCCGGTGAACGGCACTCTGCTCGGCGAGGACGCCAACATCACCCAGGCCCGCGCCGAGTCGGTGGTGGCGGAGCTGGCGGACGCCACCCGGTTCGCTGAAATCACGCCCATCCGTCTGCCGAAAGGCACGGTGCTCAGAGGCGATGAAATCAGCCCCATCATGATCGGTGGCGAAGTCGCCGCTGGCTTCGGGTCCGGCGATGTCACCATGACCCTGCTCTCCGACGCCACCGGCTACATGATGGAAAACCGCTATTCGGTCGGCGATGAGAGCGCATCCCGAATGATCCAACTGATGATGGACGTGGGCATCGCGACGGAGGAAGCGCGGGCCAACGGTGCCTTCACCCAGGATCTGCTGCACATCGAACTGGTTGGCCTGGCCGACATTGATACCGACGCCGGCGTGCTGAACGTGGACGCCGTGAGCGTGGTCGAGCCGGATATTCTCGGCCAGGAATTCGGCTACGGCCTGCTGAGCTTCCAACTGCAGTCCTATGAGGATCAGGGCAGCGCGCCCACCGCCCAGGCGGACACCGTCGGACCCACGCTGCAAAGCTGGATGCCAGGCGACAAGACGAATCTGCAGAAGCCGGGTGATCCCATCGTGCTCAATTTCGACGAGCCGCTGGCGCCGCGTTCCGTGGCCGGCAAGGTCACGTTGTACAAGACGGACAATAGCGGTGTCGCGGAACAGCCCATTGACGTGATGGTGGATGGCGCCTCCGTGGTGGTGCGCCCCCGTGAGCCACTGCGTCTGAGTGAGGAACTGAACCCGATCCAATATCGTATCCAGGTAGCGTCGGGGGTGACGGACCTCGCGGGTAATGCCCTGGCCGTACCGCTGGACGAGACCTTTGAGCTGGCCACCCGTGTCGAGGAACTTATCGGCGGGACGGACAACTTTGGAGAGCCGGTGGAAATGGTCGAGTGGTCTCCGGTGATCACCAGCCTGTACCCGGGTTACCCCTGTGTGCTGGACGAGAGCACCCGGGACATCGCCAACGGCCTGGCGGGGCGGTGCCTCGGTGGCTTCACCGGTATCACCGCCGAACAGTACCCCGACCTGACCCTGATGCCCGCGGATATCCAGCCCGCCGACGATGTGCTGCCGATCAGCCAGTTGCCCGCCAACCGGCCGGTGATCGTGCGTTTTTCCAAGGATATCGACCCGAGCAGCGTGGTATATGGGAGCAGCTTCGTGGTGGAGGAACTCGATGACAGCGGCAACGTGGTCGGTGAAGTTCAGGGGGATATTACCCTGGGCGCGCGTGACATCACCTTCTGGCCGGCGTCACCGTGGCAGGAGGGTGGCTACTATCAATATACCCTCGGCTCCAACGGCGACTGGAGTTCCAGTGACGCTCAGTGCGGGGATGAGGCGATCTGCGGCGTGGACGGGCTGCCGCTGCAAACCCGTCAATTGGCGCAGGTAGAGATCGAGCGGGCCTTTTCTCCGATGACGCGTGCTACCTATGTAACGGCGACTACCGTGACGGAGGCCGATGGTGGCGGGGAAGACCTCACCCAGATCTTCCAGGGGGCCAGCGAGACGCACAACGTGCTTCAGTCCCTGGTGAACTTGCCGACCGCGGACGTGAATGCCAACTTCGAGCATGAAATGAATCACACCGTCGAGGAAACCGGGCCCAATGCCACGGGGTTCACGCCCTTTGAGTACGCCGTGCAGGAGCCGGTACCCGGTGACGAACCGGACCCCTACACCGATCCCGCGATTGACCCGGACGGCGTGCGCCCGCTGCCGAACAGCGCGAAGATACTGGTGAGGACCCCGGGAGGTCTGCCCAACGGCCAGGCTCAACCGCCATTTTTCACACTGAATAGTGGCACGGTCGGATGCGGTTTCAATTATCCGGCCCCGGCGGATCAAACCCCGGACAGCGTCGCCGACCCATTGGTGTGCCCCAAGGAAAAATTCACCTATCTGACCGCCGCCCTGAACGCGGAAGTCACGGATGAATTCGTGGAGGGCCAGGGGCTCAAGGTTCTGATCTGGCCGGGTCGTATCCTGACCACCAGCTTCCGGGTGTATCAGAACCTCAACACCACCATGGTTCCCGTACCCTCTGGCCTGCAGATCATGAGGATGCGTTATCAGGAAGATGGTAACGGCCAGCGCAACCAACCCATTGAAGCCTGGATCAAGGATGGCGCGGACGGTCCGGTTCTGAGTGCCGAGAATGTGGATCTCTATCTGGATGCGCCCTTCCTCGAACGCAACCTGTTCGGTTTGACGGTTTACCACAATATCTACAGCTACCCGGTTACCATGTCGCTGTCCGGGGATGTGAAGTTCCTCGACGACGGCCGCATGGTTGTTGAGCAATTCAACACCGAGGATGTACCGGTCGATGTGAAGTTCTTCGCCAACGTGGGGTTCCAGGCTGGTTTCCTGGACCTCTTGATCCCTCAGCGTGGTAGCTTCATCAGCTACGTATCAAGCCCGATCAAGTAATCCGGGCAAATAACCAGGGGCGGGCCTTCCTATGAAGGCCCGCCCTTTTTTTTGAAGACAACGTAGGAAAATGGACCCATAAAAGAAGGCCGGGGCTGAATAGCCCCGGCCTTGGTTCGGGTGAAGCTGTTTACCCGATGATTACGGGTAGATGTTGATGTCGGTGCCCTGTACTTCCAGGTCGCCGGTTACGGAGCAGATGCCGAAGCTGGCGTTGTTCAGAGCGAAGAAGGACGGATCGGCATCGGTCGGCGTACCGTTGGAGAAGCCGGCGGTGATGTTGCCGCTACAGGTAACCAGGCCACCGTAGATTTCAACTTCAACACCGTTGAGAGGCAGGGTGTAGTTGCTGGGGTCCGCGGTACCGGTCCAGGGGAAGCCCTGCAGCTCGATGTTGCCACACACGGCGGAAGCGCCGGAAACACTGCCGGTGGTGACGCTGACGTTACCAGAAGAATCCACGTCGCCGGTCAGGCTCAGGTTACAGGTGGCGGTCACGAAGCTCGCGGACAGCGTGGTCTGACCCTCGAAGGTGTAGGTCCCCGGATACTGCACGTCGATCGCGTGAGCGTTCACGGCACCCATCAGAGCCACGACACCGGCGGCACCAATCATTGCTTTTTTCATCATCTTGATAGACATGAGAGTGTCCTCTTTTTTTCCGTTTGTAAGGATGGTTGCCACGGCGTTTCTTTACTTCTTCCATGCTCGCCGTGACGTCGGCCCGTGAGTTGTTGTTATTGCCCCCCGAGCCGACAACTTCAAAGTTAGTGGAGGTGGAGTGAGAGGAAAATAGAAAACGCCGAAAAGGGGACGCTCGTTTCCACCGAAAATAAAAAAACAATGAATATCAGGAACTTGTGAACAAACATCCCGGTACAGGTGTAAACAAATTGAGTGGGATTCGTTTCGCTAAAAAAGGGGTTTTTGTGAACCGGGGCACCATTGCCGCATCGCTCACCAGTGATAAAAGCGGTAAAGGAAGAGAAAAATATCGACGTTTAAAGTGTCTGGTTGATCCGGGCGTTACCGTTGGTAACGCCGGTCATCGTGTGGAGGAGAGGGGAGGGGCAACGCGGGAAACCAAAGGATCATAAGGTCAGAGAGAGAAACGGATGTTCACCTATTGGTCAATGAGTGAGCCGTTTTGAATTCCCGGTAAGCGTCCTGTACGAAGCGCGGCGAGCCGGTCAGCAGGTTACGGTGTATCGCCTGATGAATGGCATCCAGATCGTCCGTGTCCAGGGCTTCCTTGATGTAGGCGCGGTAGGCGCGGGCGCGCTCTTCGATGGTGTCGCCCAGGCGAAGGTATTCCCGCGGGTCGTCGAGCCAGTAACGGTCGCTCTTGCCCAGGCGCATACGGTAGCTGCTGTGCCGGTAATGGAAGGCGGAGCTGGCCAGTTGTTCCATGGCCGGCAGGCGCTCGATATAGCACATGGTGGCGAGCAACCACTGGCCGGGCTCCACCGGGCTGGCACGGAAACCTTCCTCCCAGGGCGAACTGATCCGTCGCAGGCTTCGCTGGCGCAGGGTGGCACGGCAGGAAAGCGCCTTCACAAAGGAGGAGATGTGCCTGGCTTTCTGCCTGGGCCGTACCAGTAGATGAATCCGGTCCGGTAGAATGGTCCAGGCCATCAGATCCAGGTCGTAGCGTTGTTTCAGTTGCCGGATCTGGCTGTAACAGTGCCGGTAGTCGGCTTCGTTGAGAAAGACACGCTCGCCTTGACGGCTTTTGCGCATCAAATGGTGGGGATAGTCCTCGAGCAGCAAGCGCTCCGTGCTGGACATGATGACTCTCCTTCATCACGAAATTTTATCCGTGAGGTCACGAAAGCGAGATATCGCCAACTGCGCGTGATCGCCTCTTATTGTTCTATCGTGGCGGGCCGCCGCCGGCCCCGGTACGGGTACCGGCTAGCCGGGCGTGTCCGTCCGGCCGCCGCGCCGTGGCGGGGTGCCGGCGAGGTACAGCAGGGCAGCCCGGCGCCAAGGTGGCTGTGGCGTTTTGAAGGGAGTGCCGCCCGGAAGCCGGGAAGCGGAGAGGGTATTCGATCTGGGGATGGCCATGAGACCTCCTGACGTTCCGGGTCTGGCTTAACCGGGGGTAAAAAGGGGAGGCGGGGTGCGCTCCGTGCGACCCCGCCGCGGGGCTTTACCTAGCCACGGTTACCGGGAACGTTTCTCTTTTTTTCGAGTGACATGAGATTTCCTTATTCCTTTTGTATACGCCCGGCGGGTTTTTCTTCCATGCCCGTGGGCGCATGCCGCTTTTTTCTGGCGACCGATAAACCCTAGTCGAAAAGCGGAGCACCGGGAATCCAATTTTTTGAAAAGCTGGTTTGCAAATAAAGAAAACAAGGGGGTTTTGGGACTGGAATGCCTAGCAAATTCAATAAGTTACACGTCCCCTTTGCCGGGATGCCCGATGATGAACGGTATAAAATATCTGATAAACGGCATCCCGCTGTAGAGGCGGAGACAAAACCTTGTATCCTGTGCAGTTGTGCTGCCGTCCAGGCCGTGGTTAGCCTTTACTAACCGGCTCTCTGCGAATAAAACATTTATCGGCGTCCGGAAATGACAGCAATGGAAATCCAAAAGGCGGTATCAAAGACTCTCGCGGCGGGCCTGGTATTTTGTTGCGCACCGCTGTTCGCCGCCCCGGCGGCCACGGAAACCCTGTGCGTGGCGCATATTAAACCACCTCTGCGGGTGGAAGTGGCGGCGACGCCGCAGGCTCGCCAACGGGGCTTGATGCAGCGCGAGTCCCTGGCCTCGGACAGGGGCATGCTGTTCCGCTTCGATCCTCCGGCCCGGGCGGAGCAGGGCTTTTATATGTACCGCACCCTGATCCCGCTCGACATCGCCTTCCTGGACGAGAGTGGGCGTATTCTGGCGCTGCGCACCATGACGCCCTGCGAGAGCCGGGACCCCCGCCGTTGCCGGGTTTATCGCCCGGGCACCGACTACGCCGCGGCACTCGAAGTCAACGCCGGGTTCTTCCGCCACCACCAGATCGCCGTGGGCGACCACATCCGGCCATCGGAACGGGGCCGCTGCACTCCGGAGTAAGACTTCCCTCCGGCACCCCTTACAAATTCAATGTCCAATCGCTGACAGCCTTTTCCTCGATTCCCCACAGTCATCGGGGCCTCCCTGGTGTCACCCTGCAGTTTCAACACAAGGAGGTGACAGGTGGCGCAAGACGTGCCGGAGTCCAACACGGGCCAGCGCGTAGTGGACAAACTGGTGGAGGTGGCGCTGGTTGGGGGCGGCGCTACCGTGCCAAGTACCGCCTGATCCGGCTGCTCTATGGCCACGGTTGGGAAAAACACCGTATTATTCAACTATTACGCATCATCGATTGGCTCATGGCGTTGCCACCACACCTGGAACAAAGCCTGCGGCATCGCCTCACCGTCATCGAAGGAGAAGGGCACATGCAATACGTGACAAGCTTTGAGCGTCTCGCCAAGGAAGAGGGCATGCAACAAGGCATGCAGCAAGGCATGCAACAAGGCCAGAGTAAACTGCTGCTGCTCCAGCTCACTCACCGCTTTGGCCCCCTGCCGGATGATGTGCGCCAACGGGTGGAGCAGGCCACGGTCGAGGAAATCGATACCTGGGCGGGCCGGATTCTCGATGCCGGGTCGTTGGAGCAAGTGTTCGAGGGCTGAGGAGGGCGGCTCCGGCGCTCTTGTTTCTATCGGTAACAAATGTAGATATAGGCCGCTTGGCGGTTATTCCGTCCCCTTTTACTGTTTTGTTCATTTGCCTTGACGGTTTTTTGATGAATACACAAAACGACCGTTATGAAGGGTGCTAACCCATTCAATAAGAAAGACTTTTTATTATCTCCGTCCCCTTTTAAAGGTTGTCCCTGAAAACCCAATTTAACGTCTCTCCTGCCTATACACCCCTCCTGCCCGCTGGCTATTCTCGAACAGTGAATGTGAACGTGTTTCCACTATGGGCGAAACGCCATGGGGGTGCATCGAACAACAACAACAACGCCAATCAAGGAATCGCTCGCCAGCAACCAGGGCGGGTGATGGCTATTTCCAGTCCGAAAAGCCGATATAAAAAAGACGTTGATAACAATGAGGTTAAGTATGAAACGTCGAGGAGCGACCATGATAAGAAAGATAATGCCAGTGGCCCTGGCCTTGCCCACGGCCGTCATGCTGGCCGCCTGCGGGGGGGGATCCAGCAGTCCTTCCGGTAGCGCCGGCGAAGCCGCGCAAAACGCATTGACCTATTCCTACCCGATTCAGGACCAGCATGAAGTGCCCACCCCCACGCCGGTGGTGCTGCGCTTCTCCCAGAGCATCGAGGGCCAGGGGCTTGAAAACGACGTGGTGCTGCGCCAGGGTGGCCAGGCCGTAGACACCGACAGCCGCCTGACCGCCGATGGCCGGTCGCTCATCCTCACCCCCACCGGCAAGCTGGATTACCACGCCGACTATGTGGTCGAGTTCCCCGACGACACCGACATCACCGGTGTGCAGGACATCCGCTTCAGCACCCGCGCCGCGGAAGAAGGCATCAAGGCCAACGTCATCACCGCCGACACCATGGACGTGACGCGCGCCATGCCCAGCGGCGGCGAGCAGGACCCGATGATGGATTTCTCCACCATCCGCCTGCAGTTCACCCAGCCGCTGGAAGAGAAGACCCTGGTCTACGGCCAGGGCGGTGACAGCACCGTGCGCCTGCTTGACCGCAACGGCGACCTGGTGCCGGCCTGGATGGTGGTGGACGGCCCTTACCTCACCATCGATCCCAAGGAAGACCTCACCGCCGGGCAGTCCTACCGCCTCGCGTTCGAGGACGGCGCCATCGAGAGCATCTACGGCGAAAGCTTCGCCTTCCCCAACGGCAACCGCTTCCGCTTCAACCCGGCCAGCTCCCTGGCCGAAGGCACGAGCCCGGATCAGCGGCCGCTGCCGCTGGTGCAGCGCATCACCACCCCGGGCGATCAGGGCGCCGGCAACGGCCTGTCGCCGCTCACCGGCGAGGAAATCAACAAGATCCCGGTGAACGCCGTGCTCCTCGGCGATGCCGAGACCACCAACATGGCCGCCACCCAGCAGGAAGGCGACCTGCTCGGCGACCTGGCGTTCCTGCCGGACTGGCCCACCGTCTCCCCGCTGCGCATCCGCCGGGGCACCCTGCTCACCGGCAGCAGCATCGACGTGAAAATCGGCGGTGAAGTGGACGCCGGCTTCGACAGCGGCGAAGTGCGCGTGCACTTCCTCTCCGACGCCAACGGCTACCTGATCCCCAACATCTACGATCCGGAAGGCCCGCGCATGGTGCGCCTGTTCATGGACGTGGCCATGAGCACCGAGGACGCCATCGCCAACGGCGGCGTCACCCAGAACATCACCCACCTGGAACTGGTCGGCACCGTCAGCACCGATACCGACGCCGGCGTCATCGACATCAACGCCGTGGGCGTGGTGGAACCGATGATCCTGGGCCAGGAGCGCGGCTACGGCACCTTGAGCTTCCAGCTGCAGACCTACCGCGACCAGACCGAGCAACTGGTGGAAGACGTTCGTCAGCAGCAGAACGACACCACGCCGCCGACGCTGCAAAGCTGGATGGCGGACCAGACCTCGCCGGAGATGCCGGTGGATGAAAGCGGTGATGCGCTTTCCTGGTTCCAGGCTCCGAGCGAGCCCATCGTACTGAACTTTGATGAGCCGCTGAGTGCCGAGAGCCTGCGTGAGCCGGGTGCTTTGAGCATGACCCGGGACGGCGCCCCCGTGGAGATGACCTTTACGGTGGATGGTGCCGCCGTGGTGATTCAGCCGGAGGAAGAGCTGCGGTACACAGCTAAAGAAGACAATCCGGAATATCAGATTCAGCTCGGTAGCCAGATTACCGATCTGGCTGGTAACAACTTCGTGCCGGAAACCTTGACCTTTAAGCTGCCGGGCGAAGTGACAACTAGACGCGTTCATAATAATCAGGGCGAATATCCCGAGCAGGAGGACGTGCAAACCAACTCGCCAATGGTTCTCAGCGCTTACCCGGGTTACCCCTGTGTCCTGGACTCTGCGGATCGGGATCTGGCCAATGGGTTTGTCGGCCGCTGCGCCGGAGGTCCCGGCGACTGGCCGAACGAGGAATACCCGGTGAATGCCTTAAAGCAGGACGACAATTTGCCGCTGATGACTCTTCCGGCGAATCGGCCGATTGTGCTGCAATTTACGAAGGCGATCGACCCCGCCAGCGTCTCGCTGGGCGGTAGCTTCAACGTAGTCCGTGTTGATGAAACTGGGCAGCCGATTGATGGAGAAACGGTTCCGGGGTCTCTAACAGTCGAAGGTCAACGTATTACCTTCGTGCCGGATGAACCCTGGATGGATGGCCAATACTACAGCTATACGCTTGGCTCAAATAACAGAGCAGATAATCCTGCGGACGGCTTCGGGCAAAACCGGATTGATCAATTTATAGGTAGCAAGGAGGCGGTTTGTGACGGTAGCGAATCGATCTGCGGTAAGGACGGTCTCCCCCTACGCACTCAACCGCTAGGTATAACCAGGCGAGAACCGATTGAAGTCGATGACGGCGGCGGCTTGGTTAGACTGGTTGCCGATTCTAAGATAATGAACAGCTACTATGTGCCAAATGCTGGTGGCCCGGATATGGTCATCTTCTTCAAAGGGGCGAGTGCCAGTGACGATGTGTTGCAGACGCTACGCACGAGTCCCGATGTCGACACCAATGGGAATCTGATTCATGATGCGGAGAACATGGTTGGTAAGCTTAGTCCGGTAGTGCCCAGTACTGCTGATTTCTATGACACAGAAGGCCGCGTCGCCAGCAACGTTACGACTAGACCCGACGGCACATACCCCACCGTAATGTACCCCTTCGAGGAAGCAGTACCGAACGTGCCTGACCCCAATGCGGACCCTGTTTATGACCCCGAAGGCGTTCAGGGTCTTCCTAACAGCGCTAAAATCCTTTCCTTGAATACTCGGGGAACCGAGCCGCCGGAGATACCCTGGTATGCGGAGGGGGCAAACCCCGCTGTAGATCTGTTCGGCTTCTATGGATACAGTGCTTTGACGTCTGTCGATGGTGCCAACGTGGGTTGTGGCTATAATGAAGTTTATGACCCCGAGACTGGTGAAACTGGGTATCAAGATGTGGCCCTCGTTGACCCTATGACGGTAATCGCGAATATTTCGGCGAATCGATATCCACAAAGCGAGCCCACACTCTGCCCTGAGAAAAAGTTTACTTACCTAAAAATGGGCTTGAACGCGAGCGTGGGCCAATATGATGAGGAGAAGGAGGCGATCAAGGTTGAGATATATCCTTCGCAATCGATATCTACCTCGTTTGTAACCTATGCGCGAAATGCAATCATCGGCATACCAACGCTAATTGTGTCTTCGGGAGAGCAAATCATGAGAATGCGGTATGCCAAGGATGATCCGCTCTGTGAAGATGATGCTCAGTCTGCGCCCTGCGCCCGAACTAAGCCGATCACCGCTTGGATTAAAGAGGGTAGTGATGGGCCGATCCTTGCCGCAGAGGTGGATTTATACATTGATGCTCCTATCCTCGGCCCAAATCTCGGCAACAGCACATTTAATATGAGTCATACGCTGCATAGCTATGAAGTTACCATGTCGCTGACAGGACCCGTTTCCTTCCTTGATGACGGCAGAATGATAGTTCAGCAACGTAACGAAAACCCGCTCGATATTGATATGCAGGTGTATTTCGTCCGTCCAGATGGAAATTCACAGGTGAATGGGGCTCCTGCGGGTCGCATTCCCTATCGTATCCCGGTGGATGGCGTCTTCCTGCAAATGATTTCCGAACCCATCAAAAAAATGGAGTAATTTTCAAAAAAATTTGGCCGCCTGTTTGGCGGCCTTATTCAAAATATACTTAATCGTTTAATAGCGTTTTCCAATTTTTTAAGAACGCCCGATTCACTGCATCGGGCGTTTTTTTGTGGAGGAATTCGGGCTTTAAACGCCGGCGGTTTCGTTGATTCTCGTATGTCCTCTATTTTATTTTTCTGGACTGGTCAACGACATCATACAGGCAGTCTTACCTCGTTACTTTTCTCATGATACCGACCTCGGCTCCAACAATACTCGCTCTCCGCCAACCAGCAGCACTGTAAGGTGTTATGTCTATCCAGGGGAGTTTACACGGGGAGAGCGCCGGCAAAGCGCAAGGGGACGCCCAACGTTTGGCCAGGTAGGCCGCAGTCCTGAACGCAATGTTGATGGCTCTTGTCAGTAGATTTCCAACGATGTGGCGTTATCGATGGTCAGGACGCCGTCGATCGAGCAATCCTGTTCCTCTTCATCACAGTTGTAGAGCGGGCTGCTGAAAGAAAAGTTGGCACCGATACCCGGTGTGAACACCACACCATGGAGGTGCTCAGCGTTGACCAAATTACCGACAAGAGAGACGTCAACGCTAATATCGCCCAAATTGCCGATGTAGGTGGATGCGTTCGGATCATACGGAATGAAGCTGTCACAGTTATCCTCGAACGGGCAGTGCGCGGTAATAGTGGAATCTTTTGAATACCACGGGAAGCCGCTCATAGTGATGAAGTTACACACAAACTGGCCAGGTGAGAGATCGGCTCTGCTCATTTTCACGCCGATGCGCCATGCGCCGGTGGAGTCCTGGCACTTCTTCACTTCGCCGCTCAAGGTCAGATTGCAGCCATAAGTTACAACGTCGCATTCCAAGTCTAAGTCGGTGCCTAAGAAATCGAACTCACCACCGCCCTCTGCCTCAGGACGGCCATGCCAACCATCGACATGCCCACCGTTGCCGTTGAAATGATAGATGTTGCCGTTAATCTCCGTTTCGATACAGGGGGCGGGGCCCACATGGGGCTGAGGGCAGGCACCTGTATCCCAGTTCGCTGCCGAGAGGCTGGAAAGAAAGCTGGCAGCCACACCTAAGAGCGATGGAAGAAGAATTTTCTTTCTCATGATTATTGACTCCTTTACTGTCCATTCTCGTCCATGAAAAAGCCCCGGCAGGGCCGGGGCTGGATGGGTAAGAAGCGTTCGGCGCCAGCCTGATGGTGCGGCAGCCGGCGTCGAACGTAATGCGGCTAACCGCTCTTATTGGACATCCAGGGACGTGGCGTTGTCCACGGTCAGGACGCCGGTGATAGAGCAGTTCCCGGTTTCACTGCAGGTGTAGAAATCGCTAGCGAAAGCAAAGTTGGCACCAACACCCGGGGTGAACACCACACCATGCACATGCTCGGCGTCGACCAGGTTGCCAACAAGAGAGGCGTCAACGGTGATGTTACCAAAGTTACCGGTGTAGGTGGACGCATTCGCGTCATACGGAATGAAGCTGTCGCAGTCGTCCTCGAACGGGCAGTGAGGAGTAATGCTGTCGTCTTTTGAGTACCACGGGAAGCCACTCACCGTGATGAAGTTACACAGAAAATCGCCAGGTGACACGTCGGCTCCGGTCACTTTCACACCAATGCGCCATGCACCGTTGGAATCCTGGCACTTCTTAACTTGCCCGCTCAGCGTTAGGTTACAGTTAGGGCTTGCCGCACTGCATGACAGGTCCACATCGTCGCCTGAGAAATCGAAGTCACCGCCACCTTCGGCAGCGGGGCGACCGTGCCAGATGCCGGCGTGGCCGCCGGTGCCGTTGAAGTGGTAGGTGTTGCCGTTGATTTCGGTTTCGATACAGGGCGCGGAGCCACCGCCAGGGCAGGCACCGGTATCCCAATCCGCGGTTGCCACGCCAGAGAAGGACCAGGCGGCCATACCGAGAAGTGCTGAAAGTAACAGTTTCGTCTTCATGACAAAGTCTCCGTAATTGTTTGTCGTTCGTATGCTGCAGAATGTACTGCCATTTCAACGTAGCAAGGTTTTAGCGGCGGTTCCGCAGTTCGGCGGGGTTTAATTAGGGTGTTTGCGGGATGGCCTTTTTAATCAGGCACTTAACCCGCTTCTTATGACCCTTGATGGGGGTGGTTTTTGGGTTGAAATGCTTTATACCCGAGATTTTTCGCCATGGGGTGTGGGGTTAATAGGGTGGAAATAGGGCCGGCATTTCATAGTGACATGCCGGCCTGAGCGCTGTCAGTTTCTGAGACCAGTGATGTTGGCGATGGCGGTGGTAAGCTCATCCGGTGTCATGTAGCCGCCCAGGTTCCTGCCATCGTCGGCGAAAACGGAAGGCGTGCCGCTGACCCCCAGCGTCTGGGCCATGGTGTATTGATCGCCCACCGGGGGGCGGCAAGGCAGAACCTCCTGCGAGAAGGGTCTCCCGGAGAATGAATCTGTGATAGCGGCCTGCGGGTTCTCGGAACACCATATCCTGGACATGCTGTTGGCCACGGAGCTGTCGACGCCCGCCCGTGGCAGGGCTAAATAGTGCACGGTGATGCCCCGGTCGTTGATCTCGTCCATATGGGCGTGGAACTTCTTGCAGTAAGGGCAGGTTATGTCCGTGAACACAAATATCTCGTGTTTTTCCTGGCCGTTGGCGGCAAAGGTAATGGTGGTGCCCTTGTCCAAATTCTTAAGAACTTGTGCCCGATCTTGCCGCTCCCGCTCTTCAGTGTGGTCTTGCCAGGAATCGCCGGTGAACGTAAGCAGGCGGCCGGAGAAAACATGGTCGCTGCCCGGTTCGGCATAGAGGAACTCGCCATTGCTCAACTTGATTTCCTTGATTCCTTCTATCGGACTGTCGTTGATGGCCTCCACGCTCAGGTTCGGGTTGGTGGTGGCCAGCGCCTTCTCCACCCGATCGCGAAGATCCGCCGTAGCCAGATTCGGGAGTGTCAGTGCGATAAGCAGAGCGCTGAGTGTGTAACGATATGGTTTCATGGGTATACCCCCTTCCAATGGTGGTTGTCAGCTTCTGTCGATCACTTCGACCAACTGCAGTTCATAGATCAACGTGGATTGCGGCGGCACTTTGCCGCGTAGGCCCTTTTCGCCATAGGCTAGTTCCGGGGGGATGAACAGGCGCCATTTCTCGCCTTCCTTCATGTGCGTCAAGGCCTGTTGCCACCCCTTGAGAGCGACGCCCATGTTCACGCGCACGGCTTCGCCGTGGGCCAGGCTGCTTTCCACGAAGGTACCGTCGATCAGCGTGCCAGCGTAATGCACGCGGACCGCATCGTTAGCGTCCGGTGTGGCGCCGCCGCTGGATTCCTTAAGGACTTCATACTGCAGGCCATTTGATAGGGTTTTCACGCTGGGGCGTTGCTTGTTCTGCTCCATAAACGCCTGGCCTTGCGCCGCGTTGCGGGCCATGGCCTGCTGTTTTTCTTCTTCTACCCGTTGTTTGACCTCTTCCTGATAGGCGCTGGATGCCGCCCTGGCCTCTTCTTCACTGAGGCGCAAGTCGTTGCCTTTTAACCGGTCACGCACTGCCTGTAGGAAAAGGTCTGGATTGAGGTCGTTTCTGGCGAGGGTGTCGCCGAGTTGCTCGGCCAGAAACATGCCGGATGCATAAGATGCTTTTTGCTGGTTGGTTTCCAGCTCGGTAGTCGTTGGTGGGTTGTGGCTGCACCCCGCGAGGATGGCCAGGGGCAGCGCGCCGAGGATAAGGATTCTCATGATACCTCCTGATTGTTGTAATGGATGCCTTTCCGACATCAACTTAGTGCTTCCGTGAGTTCTTCTGGTTTATTGCTCTTTGTTGTCTTCAGTAAAGAGAGCTATATATTATTTAAGTTCCTTGTAAAAAATGTCGTAAACCATAAAAAATTAGCGGGTGCGTATGAAAGGTCAGAAGATAATTACTAAGTGCCTGTTTTTGGCGGCATTGTTTTTTTTATCCCTTATTTTCTTTTTCGCGAACGAAAGGAATGGCACGGATGATGCCGGCCAAAAAACGGAACGCCCTTCGCCGGCTCTTACCCCCCGGGCGGACCGTGCGGAGCGCGCGGCGAGGGTGGCTCCCCCGCCGGCGGTTGAAACGCCCGCCGCCTTGTTGTCCAAGGAGCAGGTGCCGGGGGAACCGGTGGACGTGGGCTCCCTGGCCCTGCTGGCTGTCTTTCAGGCGCACAGCCCGCTGGCGTCCGCGGTGATCCATGTGGAGGGCCATGGGGCGCACCGCTATCACGTCGGCGCGGAGTTGCCGGAGGGCGGCGTGCTGGCCGCCATTCGGTCCACCGAGGTGGTTATCGAGGACGCCGGTCGTCGCATCACGCTGCGCATGGCTCTCCTGGGTGGTAGGGGCAGAGCCGAGGTCTCCGATGCCGAGGAAAATCAGCCCGCTTCGGGTGATGGTCCGGAACTTCCCCAGCAGGTGGTCGATATGCTCAATAAGCTGGATTTGACGCCGGTTAGTGAGGTCGCGCCGGAAGGGTATCGGGTTGGAGAGGATTTCCCCAAAAGTGGAACCCAGGAAGTCGGCGTTAAGCCGGGGGATACCATCGTGGCCATCAATGGTTATCCCGTCGGCGAGTACCATAGCGATTACCTGGTATGGCTTTCGTTCAGGGATTCTCATCAGGCTAGCGTGCTGGTTCGTAATGAACAGGGCGAGGAATTCAGCTTCCACTACCCGGATGACCTGAAAGGTGCCGGCCCGGGTGGCTGACCGCCGTGGCCGGCCCTCGCCGGCCACGGCATCCGGTTGCTCAGGCATCGTCATGTTCCCGGGTCAGTTCCTTCTCCACCCCTGACAGGCCGTACTTGCGGTACACCTCCTTGATGAAGCGGACCGAGCCGATCAGCCGGCAGCGCTTCACCGCGTTGGCGATGGCTTTCTCTTCCTCCGCGCTCAGGCCATTGCTCACGTAAGTGCGGTAGGCTTCCGCGCGTTCCTCGATGTCGCGCCCCAGGCGCCGGTAGATCTCCGGGTCGCTGAGCGAGTAGCGCTCGGTCTTGCCCAGCCGCATTCGATAGCTGCTGTACCGGTAGTGATAGGCCGATGGCGCCAGCTCGTGGACGATGGGCAGCCGCTCGATGTAGCACATGGTGGTGATCACTGGCTGGCCCGGTTCGATGACGCTGGAGCGATAGCGGGTTTCCCACGCGGAATCGCGCCGGTGCACCTTCTTGCGCCGTAGCGAGGCACGGCACGTCAGCGCCTTCATGAACCGCGACACCGCCGTCGCGTCGTCCTCGGGCGAGGCCAGCACATGCACGGAGTGGGGCAGCAGGCAGTAGCCGTGGATGGCCAGGCCGTGCTCGATGCTGAGCTCGCGCATGTCGGCGAGGCAGTGGGTGTAGTCCGATTCGTCGATAAAAACCGGTTGGTTGTCCGCGCTTTGGCGCATCAGGTAGTGCGGGTGTTCCGCAAGCAGAAAGCGATCCTTACCAGACATGATGAATCTCCTTTCATCACTGTTTGTTGTTCTCGGCTGACCCGATGTTCCGCCGGGCCGGAGAGGTCTCGCTGGAGGGGCGGGTCACTCGGGCGCCGCTCTTTGAGCGGCGCCCGGGCCCGCTTTGCTTCTTCCCCCCACTTGGGTTGGCAACGCAGTCGATTTGCTTTTTTTGTATCTCCAACCCTAATCCGAAACGATTTGTGTATGGAGACTTTTTCTCTGAAAAGTGAGTTTGAAAAAAATGAAAGGTTGAACATGAACGGGGCTGTTTTTTCCATAAAATCAGCAACTTACAGAGATTATATAATCGGAATTCTGATGATGACTGGTATCAAAAATCTGATAAACGGTATATTGGGGACAGAAAATAACAGGCACTTTTTTGTGTTTTGGGGGTGTTGGAGGGGGAGCGGGTCGAGACTATGGAGGGAAAGGTAACATTATTTGTTAAAATATATATATCTGTCCCCTTTAAAATGATGCGTATTGCTTCGCGATTATTTTTTATACTACAGCCCCGTGTTTTATTAAACAAAATTCCATCTCTGGACATTATCTGAAACATTGCCGGCGGGCGGCGCGTTCCCGGCCTGGTTGGCGGGCCGGGAACGCGTGCCTGGTGTCAGTACACCGTCAGGTAGTCCACATCGCCTTGCAGTTGCAGGGCGCCGTTCAGGCTGCAGCCTTGCGGGTCATCCGTGCCGTTCTCGTAGAGATCTCCGGTCAGGTTGAAGGTGTCGTAGTTGTCGTAGCTCACGCCGTGGGCGTGGATGTCGGAAATGCCCGCCAGCGGCACATCCAGGGTGCCGATGTTCCCGGTGATGGGGCCCGGCCACGGCACGCCATCGTCGTTGCCGAAGTTGTCGTGGGTACCGCTGTCGGCCAGGTACCAGGGCAGGCCCTCCAAGTCCGCCAGGATGCACAGGAAACCCCCGGAGAGGTTGGCCTCGTTCACCTTGATGCCGATGCGCCAGTCGTCCTGGTCATCCTGGAACTTCTTCACCTGGGCATCCAGGGAGATCGAGCAGTTCAACGTCTGGCTGGGGCATTCGAGGGTGCCGCTGCCGGCGAACTCGAAGTCGTCGCCGTTGGCGTCGCCGTGCCACTCGTCGGCGTGGCCGCCGTTGAAGTGGTAGACGTTGCCGTTGTACTCATGCTCCACGCAGGGCACCGAGAGCCCGGTCGGGCAGGCGCCACTGTCCCAGCTTGCCTGGGTCAGGGGAGAGAGCATCAGCAGGGCGCCGCCGAGGGCACCGGTGATCAGGCTGTTCCGTTTGAGCGTATGCATGGTCGTTCTCCTTGTGATTTCTTGTACTTTCCTCACGGGCCGGCGGGGGCCGGCGACTCCCACGCTAGTTTCTGGTGCGTTCGTACCACAATGAAAAGGCGGTGCGGGTTTGTTGTTCTCGCCGGGGCTGTCGTACAGGAATTCGCTGGGGGGTTGGAGCGGGAGGGCCATGGGGCTCATCTTGTGCGTCGTTAAATTTGTTCTTGTGCGGTTTTTTTGTGGGAGATTCCCGGGCGGTTGTCCTTGCCGGGACCGTGAATCCGCCCGCGCCCCTGGCTCGGGCTGTAGGAGCGACTTTCCGTCGCGACTGAAGAGGTGTGCGCGCCTAGCCGGGATTCCCATGCCGCGGCGTCAGGCGCCGTCGCTTGCGGGGCCGGCCCGGGCCCCGGTTGATGTACAGCACGCCATAGCGCAGGTAGACCTCCTTCACGAAGCGCGGCGAGCCGGTTAGCCGGTTGCGGCGTACGGCGGTGGCGATGGCCCGTGCCTCGCGGTGGTCCTGGCCTTCCTTGAGGTAGCGACGGTAGGCCGCCGCGCGCTCCTCGATGGTGTCGCCCAGGCGCCCGTATTCCGGCGGGTCGTGCAGGGTGTAGTGGTCGGTCTTGCCAAGGCGGGTGCGGTAACTGGAGTGCGGGTAATGGTAGGCGGCCACGGCCAGGCCGTGATCAATGGGCAGGCGCTCGATGAAGCACATGGTCGCCAGCACCCACTGGCCCGGTTCCACCGGGCTGGCGTGGTAACGGCGGCGCCACGGTGACGGCGCCCGGTAGCGCTCGCGGTGGCGCAGCGCCAGGCGGCACGACAGCGCCTTCATGAACACCGACAAATCCCGTGCCCGCGCCGGTGGCGTGGCCAGCACATGGAGCCGGTCCGGCAGCAGGCACCAGGCGTGGATGGCGATGCCGTGCTCGGCCGCTAGCTCGAGCAGCAGCCGGGCGCCATGCACATAGTCGGTATGTTCCCGGAATACCCGCTCGCCAGCACGCGCCAGGCGCAGAAGGTGGTGCGCGTGCTCCGCCAGTACCAGTCGTTCCCTTGCTTTCATGGCCGCCTCCTTGCCCGCGCTCCGCGTGAACCCCTGGCTACCATGGTCCCCGGCCCGGCCGCCATTCGCGAGGGTGAAGTGGGGGGAAAAGCTTTTATCGTTCAAGTGGCACGGAAGTACCGGTCTTAGTGACTGAATCCGGGCGGGTTTATCAATGCCTCGGCGGCGCCTTGCCGGCGCGGCCCGGTACCGTCCGCGATAGGGTCCGCCCCCAATGGAAACGGATTGTCGGTTCCTGTCTATGCCGATCTCCGCTTTGGCTTACAGCCGTTGTCCGCGCCGGAGGACAGACAGCCCCATCCGTCGCGGCCAGGCTGGGGGCCGCCATCGACGAGGTGCCCATGGACGAGCACGACACCACCTACAAGCTGCTTTTTTCTCACCAGCGGATGATCGAGGAACTGTTGGTCGGCTTCCTGCCCGAACCCTGGGTCGCCGCGCTGGATCTGGCCTCCCTGGAAAAAATGAACGGCAGCTACGTCACCGATAACCTGCGCGGGCGGCACGGCGACGCGGTCTGGCGGGTGCGCTGGGGCGGGGACTGGCTCTACGTGTACCTGCTGCTGGAGTTTCAGTCCTCGGTGGATCGCTTCATGGCGCTGCGCATCATGGTTTATACCGGGCTGCTCCATCAGGATCTGGTTCGGCGCGGCGAACTCGGCCCCGACCGCAAATTACCGGCGGTGTTGCCGGTGGTGCTCTATAACGGCGAGCGCCGCTGGCGGGCGCCCACCGAGGTCGGCGCCCTGATTCAGGCGCCGCCGGACGGGCTGGCGCGCTACCAGCCCGAACAGGCGTTTCTGCTGATTGACGAAGGCGCCTACAGCGCCAACCCCCGACAGCCGGTCAACAACCTGGTGGCCGCCCTGTTCCGGCTGGAACACCACCGTTCCTCCGACGAGGTGGCCGGTCTTCTTGAACTTTTGGTAAAGTGGCTATCGGGTCCGGAACAGGCCGATTTGCGCCGATCTTACCTGGAATGGCTGCGCCGCCGGCTGCCACGCTGGTTCCCCGGCGAAACCTTCCCCGAGATGCACGATCTGCAGGAGGCGTACGAAATGATCACCAACCGGTTCGAGGAGTGGAAAGAACGCCAGCGCCTGGCCGGCGTGGAGCAGGGCGTCGCGCAAGGCATTGAGCAAGGCATTGAGCGGGGCCGCCTGGAAGGCGAGCGCAAGCTGGTTCTGCGCCTGATGCAACATCGCTTCGGCGACCTCCCCGCCGCGTATCGTCTGCGCCTGCAAAGCGCCTCCCAGGCCGAACTGGAAGACCTGGCCGACCGCGTTCTGGACGCCGCCTCCCTGGACGATCTGTTCCAATAGCGGCGGAGGTCCCGGCTCCGCCGGTTGCGGATGGTGTGGGAGCGGCTGAAAGCGCTCCTACGAAATCAGGATGGCGGTGTTCTCGAGTGGATGATTCCGCCGGCTCGGGTTATGGTCGAAGGCGAAGTCCGGTTTCGAGAATAATAACGCCATGCAACCACGCCCCGCCTCCACCCTGGCCCTGCTCCGCGATTCCGACCATGGCCCGCAGGTTCTGCTGCTGCAGCGCACCCACCAGGCCGTGTTCATGCCTGGATATTACGTTTTCCCCGGTGGGGCGGTGGACCACCATGACCTGAGTGTCACCGGCGACGGCGCCGGGCTGGCGGAGATCGCCGCCAATGCCATGCTGGGTGTGGAAGCGGGCGGCCTGGGTTATTTGGTGGCGGCCGTGCGTGAGTGCTTCGAGGAGGCCGGCCTGCTGCTGGCCCGGGACGGGCAGGGCGCCTGGGTGGATGCCGCCCACCCGGTGCTGGCCGCCCGCCACGTGGTGGCCCGGGGAGAAGCGAGCCTGGCGCTGCTATGCCAGGAATACGGGCTGGATTTGTGCCTGGACCGGATCGCCTATCTGGATCACTGGGTCACGCCGCCGGGCCCGCCGCGTCGCTTTGACACCCGCTTCTTCGTGGCCGAGGCGCCGCCCGGCCAGGTGCCCCTGCACGACGGCCAGGAAACCATCGACCATTGCTGGCTCACTCCCCGCCAGGCCCTCGCCGACCGCCGCTCCGGTCGACGCCGCTTCGCCACCCCCACCACCGCGGTACTGCGGCGCCTGGCGGACTACGGCTCGGTACAAGCCGCCCTCGCCGACGGCGCCCCGGCCCCGGACTCCGCGCCGCTTACGAATCCCTGACATCCCCGCCTTGTTCCGCCTACACATCTTGGTGCGGAATTCCTACGTTGACCTCCGATATTGCCCACTGACCCGCAGGCCCGCTCTGGCCATGCTTTCGGTTGAACGAATGTATTCGTGTATATAGCACTAAGTGGTATGGGTGGGTAAAATGTGAGAATATTCATGAACCGGTCGTTCGCTCGCTGGGCGTCGCGTGAGCGTATTTCCAGTGCCGCCTTGATTCAGGCGGTTACTGAGATGGAAGCGGGCCTGATTGATGCTCGTCTTGGTGCCGGCCTCTATAAAAAGCGGATCGGTTTGCCGGGCCGGGCCGGGGCAAGCGGGGAGGCGCACGAGTTACTGACTTATAGCCCGGCGCGTATTGGGATGGCGCTCAGACATGGAGCTATTATCGAGGTGGAAAACGATGGCTAAGGGCATTTTGGGTGCGGTGCATGACACCGCTCACGATCTTTCCAAAGCTGGTGTGATGGATGCCGTCACATTGCGTGAATTCGATGCAATGTGCCTTCCGGAGATCCGGCCTTTCCGCGCCGCTGATATTCGCCGTATCCGTCGACGGTATAAGGTTAGCCAGGCGGTGTTCGCGGCCTACCTCAACACGTCGCTCTCCACGGTGCAGAAATGGGAGCGCGGTGACAAAAACCCTAACGGAATTTCGCTGAAGCTGCTCAACCTGGTGGATAGCAAAGGGCTTGAAGTCCTGCTGTAGCTGGTCATGCCTACATATCTTGTGGTGGATTTCCTACAGGGATTGCGGTGAATCACTGATTTTTTGCCGTTGGCATGCCGGTCACGATGGATGCGTGATACGCAAGTCGACGCCGGCCCGGCCCGGCAGTGAGGACGCCGATGTCGGAGGACACTACCCCTTATTGGCCAAGCCCGCGGAGGCCCATGGATACCTGGGTGGACCGCTTGCTGGAGCATAGCCGCGCGGAACTGGCCAGGTTGCCGCTGGAGACGCCCGTGGATGGCACCCATGTGACCGCGGTGATGCGTCTGACCGGCCTGGACCGGTTTCGCATGGCGCGGTTGCTGGGCGTGGACCCGATGACCCTGGACCGCTGGGAGCGGGGCATGGGTGTGCCGGGGGGCGCGGCCCGTACTCTGCTGTTGATCGGTTTGAGCTTCCCGGAGACCTTGCGCATTTTCGCTGACCCTTGATCTGGCATTCGCCTGTTGATCCGCGTTCCGGATAGAGCGAACCTTTGCGCCAGTGCAAAGCGCGTAATGCGAATGCGACAACGGGAATGGGACAACGGAGAGCGGATCATGGATATCGGTGCGGGGTTAAAGCGTCAACGGTTGGCGCAGGGCGCCACCTTGCAGCAGGTGGCGGAGCGGGCGGGCACGGACGCGGGCAACTTGTCACGGGTGGAGCGCAATGCCCAGGACATCAGTTTCCGGCGTTTGTGCCGGCTGTGTTCGGCGCTGGAGGTGCGGGTGGTGGATTTTCTGCGCCAGGTGGAGCAGTGGGAAGGCATTGAGATGGGGCCGATGCCCGGCGATGGCGTGTCGCGCCGGTTGAGCAGCATGGTGCGGCAGTTCGGCGCGGTGTCGCGGCGCGACCAATTGTTGTTGATTGGCCTGGCGCGAAGCATGCGGCGGCAAACCCGGGCGGCGGATCACGATTGAAGGTGACGGTGGCCCGGGTGCGGGGCGGGTGATTATCGCGGCTGAAGCCGCTCCTACAAGGGTTCCCGGTTGTAGGAGCGGCTTCAGCCGCGATCCTCGCGCCGCTAGGAGCGCGTGGACAGCATGGCGATGGCGGCCAGGGCTTCCGGGTCGTGGTCCTTCAGCCGGTTGGCGATGCCGTGTTGGAAGAAGTAGCGGAAGTCCGGTTCGTCCTGTGCCGCGCACAGGCAGTGGTCGCCGGGCAATACCGGTGTCTGGGTGACCGCCTCCTCGTCGGCCACCATGGCTTTGGTGGTGCCGTCGGCGTACAGCCGCCAGCTCACCACCTCGGTGAGGCTGAGGGTTTCGAACTGATCCTCGGAGAACACGGCGTGGGTGCCGATGGTATCCGGGATCTCCTGAATCGGCCCGCCGCCGCCGGGCCGGCCAAAGAATTCCACCGCCGCGTCCAGTTCCCGGACTTTGTGCGGCGGTGCGTCGCGGAACAGATAATCGCTGTCGGGCAGCCGGTAGCCCTCCCAGCGCCCGTTGAGCGGGTCCGCCAGATCGGTGGCGGTGACCAGCTCCTTGAGCCAGGGCACCACGGCCACGGTGTCGCCGTCGTCGCGCCGTGCCCAGGCGAGGATTTTGATGGAAAACAAGGTGTCCGGGTGTTGATCGTTGGCATAGAGGAGCTCCATGCCGTCGTACTCCGGTGAGAGTCGCAGGATCGGCGGAAGCGATGCCCGCCGTCGGGGGGTAAACGGCAATACATTATTGCCGCGAGGGTCACGCCGGTTTGCCATAAGCGCCTCCGCGCAAGCCGACCAAGGAACTGCGGAATAACTGATACGTAGACGCTCGCTGCCGGCGTGCTCACGCATGAGTTATTCCGACGTTCCAAATTCACACTAGACGCTCGGCGGAGGCGGCGCAAGCGTTGTTTGCGGGGGGCACGTTATAACCCGCGCGTGGCTAGCCGGGCATTAATCCGAATACCGCGGCGATCACCGGCAACCCTAGCGCCAGCCGCGCGGCCAGCCGTGGCCGGTACGGCAGCAGGAACACCAGCGGCAGCCCGGCGAAGGCGACCATGCCAAAGGCCATCCACAGCGCCAGGCCGGTGGGCCAGACCATCAGGCAGCCAGCGGTCATGGTCGCCAGCAGCGCCCAGCCCAACACCCGAAAGCCGCGTAGCCGGGCCTCGGAGGCCTTGCTGCCGAGCATGGCTTCGTGGTGGCGCTTCATGGCCAAAGCCAGGGCGGTGAGCCCGGCGTAGCCCAGGGTCCAGGTCAGCGGCAGCAGGGTCACGGCGTGTCTCCGGTGGCGGCGCGGCGGGGCCGGGCGGCCCGGGCCGGTTTGCGCGCCGGGGTGTGGCCGGCCACCCGCCAGAAGGCGTAGCCGGCCCCGGCCGCCATGCCCAGGCAGACCAGGTCGAAGGCGGCCAGGGCGCCGTGGCGCCAGGCAATGGCGCTGAACAGGTGGCTGTCGGTGGTGGCCAGATCGATCACCGGCACCGCCAGCCAGAGCGCCGCCAGGGCGGCCAGTTGCTCCAGCCAGCCGCGCCGGTGCGGACGCCACAGGGCGTGGATCAGGGTGGCCAGCCAGGCCAGCAGGAAGGCGCGGATTTCCCAGCTCTCGCGGCCTTCCAGGGCCGCCGGCAGCAGCCGGTTGGCGGCGAAGTAGACCGCCATGGCGGCCAGCAGGCCGGTGATCGACGCCATGTTCAAACCGTTCACCAGGCGCAGGTTGAAGCCTGGCGCCTTGCCGCGCAGTTGCTGGGTGCGTTTGGCCACCCACAGCAACATGCCGGTGCAGGCCATGGCACTGCCCACCACGCCGAACACGAAGAACAGCCAGCGCGTGGCCGGGTCGGCGAAGCGTGCCAGGTGCAGGTTCACGAACAGGTTGTAGATGCGCACGGCGACGCCGTCGCTGGGGTGGGTGCCCGGGTCCGTTTTCAGCAAGCGACCGCTGACGCCGTCGAAACTGAGGGACGGGGCGCCACCCCGGCGACGGTCGGTGATCGTTGCTTCCTTGGCGGTGGAGACGCGGATCAGCGCGTTGTCCCGGTTGGGCCACTCCACCTCGATGTAGCGCACCGGCTGTCCGAAGGTGGCTTCGGCGCGCGCCACCAGGGGCTGGATGTCGTCGATCATGGCGGCCGGGGCCCCGGCGCCGGTGGTCTGCTCCTCGCGGGGAAACACCTCCGCGAAAAAGCCGCGCCAGCCGTCCTCGTAGGCGGCGTTGATGCCCCAGGGCATCAGCATGATCATGAAAATCAGCAGGCCGGAATAGGTGATCATGAAGTGGAAGGGCAGGGCCAGCACGGCGGTGGCGTTGTGGGCGTCCAGCCAGGAGCGCTGGCCCTTGCCCGGGCGGAAGGTGAAGAAATCCTTGAAGATCTTTTTGTGGGTGATCACGCCGCTGACGATGGCCACCAGCATGAACATGGTGGCGACGCACACCAGCCAGCGCGACCAGATACGCGGCACGCCGTACAGCTCGAAGTGGAAGCGGTACAGGAAGTCGCCGCCACGGCTGGCGCGGGGCTCCAGAATCTCGCCGGTGGAGGCGTCCATTTCCGCTCGTTCGCCGCGCCGGCGCCGGTTTTCCTGGGCCTCCGGGGTGTCGGGTTGCCAACGCAGTTCCACCACCGGATGGCGCTCGTCGGGCAGGCCGATGAGCCAGTTGCGGGCGTTGGGGGCGGTCGTGTTGAGTTGCTCCCAGGCAAGCCGGGGCGCGGCTTCGGAGGCCACCGACTGGTGCAGCTCCGGTGCCATCCAGAAGGAAATTTCATCGCGGAAATAGGCGCTGGTACCGGTGATGAAAATGGCCACCAGCAGCCAGCCCAGCAGCAGGCCGCTCCAGGTGTGCAGCCAGGCCATGGATTGTCGCAGGCTGGCTTTCATGCCGGGCCTCCCAGCCATACCAGGGCGGCGCCCACCAGGGTTGGCACGAGGATGCCCACCCAGGCGCGCAGCGCGCTGCGGGTGGAAAAGGCGAACAGCACGGCCACGGTGTAAATCAGGAAGGAGAGCAGGGTGCCGGTAAGCACCGCGTCCATCCGTGCCACCGGCAGCCACAGAGCGAGCGCGGCGGTGCTCACCGCCGCCAGGGCGTAGCCACCGAATACCGCCGCCAGCGCGCGCGACGCCACGCCCAGACGCGGCGAGGCGGCCAGTTGCTGTAAAGAAAGTCTGGACATGGAATCCCGAAGTCCGAGGAAAATAAGAATCGTTATTATCCGCATATGGGAAAGGGATGCAATCCGCCGATACGTTCTTTACCCGCCCGGCCGCTCCTTGTGTCTCTCCGCAGGGAGATGATTAGCTACCATCCCCTGTCAGCCCGGTGGCAACCCGAGTCGCTCCTGAGGTCCTTGAACCTGTGCCGTAGATCGGACCACCGGGCTGTT
>NZ_JAEKJB010000004.1 GCF_016785095.1 Alloalcanivorax marinus
GGTCGCGTCATGCTTCTCTCCTCAAGGAGGCGGCTCAAGGCCGCGCTCCCAGAAAGTCACCAAAGCCCTGGAAGAAACCTTCAAAATCGTCCCAGGGAATCATATGGCCGGCATCCGGCACCGTTTCGATGCGCACGGATGGCAGCAGTTGTTTGATCTCTTCCTTGTCCTCTTCCTGGATCACGCCACCTTTGCCGGCGCACATCAGCAGGGTCGGCACCTGAACCTTCGGGAAATCCTGATGAATATCCACCTCGTGGAATTCCTCGAAGCTTTTCACGATTGCCGGCAGGTAGCAGGTGTGCAGCCACTCGGCACGCAGCAGCAGTTGCTCCTCGGTCCAGGTCGGGCAGTACTTGCGCATGGTTTCCAGGCCGGCACCTTCGGTGCAGTCGTTGATGGAATCCACGTACCAGGGCAGTTTGCTCGGGTACTCGCGGCGGCCCGGGCCGGACACCGGCGGGTCGATCAGCACCAGTTTGGCGACGCCCTTGGCGCCTCGGGTCACGGCGCGCAGCGCGAACCGCGCCCCCATGGAATGACCGGCCAGCACGTAATCTTCAATGCCCAGGGCCTCGGCGAAGGCAACCACGTCATCGGCGCAGGCGTCGGTGCCATAGTCGAGATCCGGGCCGGTGGACGACAGGCCGCGACCGCGCACGTCCAGAACATAGGTGTCGAAATTCCGCCCCAGGCGTTCAGCCACGAATTCCCAGGTGATCGCCGGGCTGGTGATGCCCGGGATCAGAATCAGCGGCTGGCCTTTGCCGCCGTAACGCAGGTAATGCTGGCGAATGCCGTTGGCGTTAACGTTGGCGCCGTAGAGTCGGGTGCTGCTCATGCTTGCTCCTCGACCTCCGTTTTGGGGTCTTTCAGGGGGACTTCGTAAACGTCGTGACCGAATACCCAGGCCGGGTCCTCGTTCTGACGCAACCAGGTATTGTCGTGGGACACCTGCTGCACGCGGGAAGCACGTTCGAAGCGGTTGGTACGGTACAGCTCGAAGGCGTCGGCGTAGTTCTCGGCGCCGGTGGTTTCCATGCAGCGAACCAGCATGGCGGCATCCTCGATGGCCATCACCGCGCCCTGGGCCATATGGGGTTTCATCGGGTGAGCGGCATCGCCAAGCAGAACCAGGCGGTTATCGTGCCACAGCGGCAGCGGGTTGCGTTCAAGCAACGGCCACTTGGTGACTTTATCGGTACAATCGATGAGAGCTTGAACTTCCGGGCCGTAGTTCTTGAAGGCGGCGCGCATTTCTTCGCGGGAACTGTCCACGAAGGAGGTGCCGTGATTCCAGTCGGGCTCCGGAACACCGGTCACGTAGTAGTATTCCTTCTGGTCGCCGGTGACGTAGTAAACCATCATGTGCCGGTCCTCGGACCACCACTTCACGCAGGCTTCGAAGTCCAGGTCGTAGGCCTTGAGTTTTTCCGCGGAGATGATCGCCCGGTGCGCCACCCAGCCGCTGTAGATCGGTGCTTCCTCACCCAGCAGATGCTCGCGGATCACGGAATTCACGCCGTCGGCGCCAATCACCAGGTCGGCGGTGGCTTCGCTGCCGTCGGCGAAGGTCATCACCACCTGATCGCCCTGATCATCCACTTTTTCCAGACGCTTGCCGAAGTGCAGGCGGTCCTGATCGAGCTGATCCACCATCAGAGCGTGCAGATCGCCACGGTGCACGGTGATGTAAGCGGCGCCGTATTCTTCCTTGGCGAAGTCGCCCAGGGGGATGCGTGACAGGTACTCACCGGTTTCGCCATCGCGGCTGAACCAGTGGCTGGGATGGGAACCCATGCGCTCCAGCTGGTCCTCGATGCCGATCCGACGCATCACTTTCATGGCGTTCGGACCCAGGTGGATACCCGCGCCCAGGCGGGAGAATTCCGGTGCCTGCTCGTAAACCTGGGTAGGGTAGCCGGCTTTCTGCAGCAGCGCGGCGGCGGCGGCGCCCCCCAGTCCGGCGCCAATCACGGCGATATTAGGCTTGGTGGTAGTCAAAATCAGACCCTCCTGACGATTCATGGTGTTGGACAACTAGAAACAACGTATACACCATTTATTTGGGGGTCAACCCTCTTTTTGCTCCCGGTCATTATTTCAGCATCTGTTCGTTGACAAGCAGGAAAAAGGCGTTAACGGCCGCTTGGACCCCGAGAAATAAAGGGTTTGGAGCGAGACCCTCAAGCAGGGCCCCTTTATGGTGCGTACACGCTGATTTTGAAATAAAACAGTGCATGCACCATAAACAGGAAAGGCGCGGCGCCCCGCACCGGTTCGGGGCGGGGTGGAATCAGGGGCGGGCCGGCGTTTTGCCCAGCGACAGCACGCTGGCGGTGAGTGCCGGCAGGAAGGTCACGGTCACCAGGGCGGTACCAAGCAGCCCGAACAGCACGATGGCGCCCACGCCACGGTAAAGCTCGGTGCCCTCGCCCGGGATAAGAACCAAGGGGGCCAGGCCGCACACCGTGGTGATGGTGGTCATGGCGATGGGTCTGAGGCGGCTGCTTACCGCTTCGCTCACCGCCTCCGCCACGGGCAGCCCCTGGCGCCGGTTGGTGAGCGCCTCATGGACAATCAGGATTGGATTGTTGACCACCGTGCCCATCAGGATCAGAAAGCCAAGCATGGAGATCATGTCGAACGGTTGATTGAACCCGGGCAGGCCCAGCGCCGGCAGCAGGGCTCCGGCGCCGTTAAGCAGGGTCAGGCCGAGAATACCGCTGGCGATGCCGACCGGAATGGTGGTCATGATCAGCAGCGGATAGCCCCAGTGGGTGAAGATCGCCACCAGCAGCAGGTAGATCAACAGCAGGGCCACCACATAGTTGCCGGTCAACGCCTCACGGGTGGCGTCCAATTGATCGCTGGCCCCGGAAATGTCGACGCTGATCTGCGGCGGGATGAGGCCCTCGGCGCGCAGCGCGCCGATTACGTCCTCGCGCACCAGACGCACACCGGTTTCCAGTGCCACCTCCCTGGGGGGAATGATGTTCAGTGTCACCGTGCGGCGACCATTGACCCGGCGCACGGTACTGGTATCCACGGTTTCCTCCAGGCGAGCCAGGGAAGACAGAGGCACGCTGGTGCCCTGGGGTGTTTGCACCGGCAGGCCGGGCAGGGCGGCCAGGCGTGGCGTCACGCCCCGGTTGCCGTAGGCGTAGATATCCACCTTGTCATCGCCGAGGAAGAACTCGTCCAGGTAGGCGCCGTCGGTAAGCGCCGCCACGGTGAAGCCCAGGTCCTGGGCACTGAGGCCCACTTCCGCGGCCCGTTCCCAGTCCGGCCGTACTTCCAGCAGCGGCTGGGCCAGGGACAAGCTGCCGGGCTGGGTCTGAATGCGCGGGTTGTCGAACACCTGCCCGGCGCGCCGGTAGGCGGCCCGGGCCACCTGGAACAGGGTCGCCAGGTCGCTGCCGGCGATGTCCAGGTTGACGCTGCGGGTGCCGCCGTCGTTGCTGGAGATGATCGACCCCCGGGCGGCGAAGGCGCGCATGCCCGGGTATTGCTCATAGAAAGCGGTAAGCGCGTCCATCAGGGGTTCCATGTGGCCCGGGTCCACCGGCTCGGCGATCACCCGCAGGCCCTGGGCGTCCACATACAGGTTCAGGTAGCGCACCGGTGGCGCCGGCAGTTCACCGGCTTCCCAGGCGGCCGGGTCGGCGTCCACCAACGGCAGGAAATGGGCCTGGACCTGATCGCCGATCCCGGTCATGGCCTCGAGATTGTAGCCCGGTGGCGCGTTCATGGAGGCGAAGGTCTTGGCTTCTTCCCCTTCGGGCAGGTACTCCGCCGGCGGTGTGAGCAGCACGATCACCAGGGTGCCACCGAGCAGGGTGGTGGCGATCACCACCGCGCGCCGCCCGGCGCTGGCGCTCAGCCAGCGGGACAGGCCGTGCAGACGGCCCAGCCAGCGGCTTTCCTGGCGCTGATGATCGAACACGGCAGCGAAATCCAGCCGCGCCGCCAGGGTCGGTATTACCGTCATCGCCACCAGCATCGACACCAGGATCGAGGCCGCCACGGCGATGGCGATATCGGAATAGAGCTGGCCCGCTTCCTGGGTGATGAATACCACCGGCAGGAATACCAGCACCGTGGTCAGGGTGGAGGCGAACACCGCGGGCCACACCTTGCGGATACCCTCCACGGAGGCCCGGAACCGGTCCAGCCCCCGGCGCCGCTCGATCTCGATGCTCTCCAGCACGACGATGGAATTGTCCAGAGTCATGCCGATGGCGAACGCCACCCCGGCCAGGGAGATCACGTTGATGGTGCGCCCGGCCAGCAACAGGCCGAGGAAAGCGGCGATGGTACAGATTGGAATGCCGATTACGCCCAGGGCGGTAACCCGCACCGAGCGCAGGAACAGGAACATCACCAGGGTGGCGAACAGCGCGCCGATCGCCAGGTTGATCCAGACATTGCGTACCGAGGCTTCCACATAACGCACGTCGTCGGAGATCAGGCCCATGCGCAGGCCCGCCGGTTCCAGCACCTCCTGTTCAATCAACGCCACCTGATCGAACATGGCGTACTTGATGTCGATGACGTTGGCGCCGCTCTCCCGACGCACCGCCAGGGTGATCACCGGGTCGCCATTGACCCGCGACAGGCCGCGCACCGGGAAGTGGTCCAGTTCCACCTCGGCCACATCGCGCAGGCGGATCACGCCGTCGCCACGGCGCGTGAGCACCAGATCAAGCAACGCCGGCACCTGGTCGAAGCGACCCACGGTGCGCAGCAGGTAACGGCGTTTGCCGCTGTCCACCTCGCCGCCGGACACATCCCTGTTGCGCTGGCGCAGGGCGTCGCGCACGTCCATCACCGTGAGCCCGCGCTCCGCCAGCCGTTGCGGGTCCAGCAGCACACGTACCTGGCGTTCGGCGCCGCCGCGCAACTCCACCTGGGAGACCCCCTCGACGCTTTCCATGCGGGTACGCACATTGTCGTCGATGAAGTCGCGCATCATGTCCAGGTCCAGGTCCTTGGGATTACCGGACTGGGGGGCCACCCAGAAGTACATGAAGGCATTGGCGGAGAAGGACGTGGACAGAATACGCGGCTGGTCCACGTTGTCCGGGTAGTCCGGCACCTGGCTGAGGGCGTTGTTGACGCGGATCAGCGTTTCGGTGATGTCCACGCCAAATGGAAATTCCAACTCGATTTCCGCCTCGCCACTGTAGGCGGTGGCGGTGAGTCGTCGCAGGTTCGGTACGTTGCGCAGATATTCTTCCTGCTCGATGAGGATTTCCTTTTCCACATCCTGAGGCGTGGCGCCGGGCCAGCGGGTCTGCACCGTGATGGTGCGCACCTCCAGGTCGGGAATCATCTGCACCGGGATACGCAGTGCCGCGAGAATACCCAGCAGGGTGATGATCAGCACCACCACGGTCATCAAGGTCCCGTTACGGACGATCTTCTCGAACACGGGCGGTTACTCCGGGGCCGGTCGGTCGGACGGACCCGATGGGTGAATCCGTAACTCACGACCGTCGCTGAGGCTCTCGTTGCCGCGTACCACTACCCGGTCGCCGGCGCTCAGGCCCTCCAGCACGGTGACCCGGTCGTCCAGGCCCGGCCCCACGCGCAGGCGCTGCTCGCGGGCCAGCAGCTTGCCATC
The DNA here is from genome assembly GCF_016785095.1 of Alloalcanivorax marinus. Taxonomy (GTDB): domain Bacteria; phylum Pseudomonadota; class Gammaproteobacteria; order Pseudomonadales; family Alcanivoracaceae; genus Alloalcanivorax; species Alloalcanivorax marinus_A. Next base: position 5,627 of record NZ_JAEKJB010000004.1, read on the forward strand.
CCGAGACTCGGCCACCCACACGGTGACGCGGCCGTCCGGATAGCGCACCAGGGCGTCCCGGGGTATCGCCAGGCTGGCGGTGTCGCCGCGCAGCACCAGGGTGGCGCGGGCCGACATGCCGGGCGTCATCGGCGGCGGCTCGGTGACCCGGGCGCGCAACAGAAAGGTGCGGGAATCCGGGTCGTTGACCGGCACGATGGCGGTGATGCGGGCATCGTGGGCCGGGCCGGCGTCTCCGCCCAGACGTACGGTCAGCACGTTGTCCTTATCGAGGCGGGGGAAGTACTCCTGAGGCACCGCGAAATCGGCGCGCAGCTCCTGCAGATTGACCAGCTCCAGCACGGCGGTGCCCGGCGTCACCCATTCGCCGACCTCGGTGAGCTTGCCGCTGATCACGCCGTCGAACGGCGCGGTGAGGGTATGGCGGCGCAGCAGGGCCTCCTGGCGGCGCTGCTCCACCCGCGCCGCGGCCAGGGCGGCCTCGGCGATTTCCAACTCCGATTCCAGGCCGCGCACCTCGGTGGCGGCGATGCTGCGCCTTGCCGCCAGGGTGCTCGCCTCGTTGAGCCGGCGGCGGGCATCGTCACGGGCCGCCCGGGCCTCCTCGGCGGCGGCCCGGGCGCTGTCACGGGCCAGCCGGTTGAGTTCCGCGTCCAGCTCCAGGAGCACGTCCCCCCGGGCCACGCTGTCGCCCGGTTCCACCTTCAGCCCGGTAACCTGGCCGGCCACGGCGGTGGACAGCAGCGCGCCACGACGGGCGGTGATGGTGCCGGTGAGTGGCAGGTGTTCCTCGCGATGCTCGGCGCGCACCTCGGCCAGGGTCACCGGCTCGGCGGCGGATGCGCCCCCGGTCCAGAGCAATACCACCAACGCCCACCACGGGCGGGTTCCGCTAACCATCCGCTACCCCTGTTAATGATTCCGGTTATCAGTTACGGAGTGGCATTAGGCCAAGTCGGTGGACCCGGATCAAGCAAGAGGGTTGCCGGGGTCAGGCGTGGGGGAGGTCACCAGGGCGATCCACATCGCGGAGCACGCCGGGGTCGCTCACCGGCAGCTCGATCAACGACTCACGATGGCGGGCGATCAGGTCCCGAGCGCCGTCGCCATCGGCCCGGGCAGCGAGCTCGGGCCAGAAGGCGCGGCCAAACAACACCGGGAAACCCGGCACGCCGTCCAGGAGCGGGCGCACGATGCGCGTGGCGCCGGCCCGGGCGAGCAGGGCCTGAACGGTGGCGTCGCTGACCCAGGGCATGTCGCCGAGCCACAGGGCCGCCACCGAGGCGGGATCATCGCTGGCGAGCAAGGCGGTGAAGGCATCGCCGATGCTGGCTCCCAGGCCCCGGTCGGCACGGGGCGCGCGCAGCACCCGTGCATCACCCAACCCCAGCTCGGCGGGGTCGTCGTCAATGCGGATCACCACGGCCACGCGGTCGAAGAAGGTCCGCGCCCGGTCCAGGGTGGTGGTGATCAAGGGGCGGCCATCGGCGAGTGGCACGCGCCGTTTATCGGCACCAAAGCGGCGTGCCCGACCGGCGGCGGCGACCACCGCCAGGGCTTGGCACGGATCGGCGCCGCTATCGGTCACACCGCTTCCCGGGCGCCGGCGGCCAGGGTGGCGCGCACCCGATCCGCGGTGAAGGGCGGACGCCGGAAACGCACCCCGGTGGCGTCGAACAGAGCATTGGCGATGGCCGGCGCGGCGGGCAGGGCGGTGGATTCGCCCACGCCCAGAGGCGGGGTCTCGGGCGGCTCCAGCAGCAGCAGATCGATGTCCGGCAACTCGGAGAACCGCAGCAGCGGGTAACCGCCCCATTCCCGGGCCGCCGGGCGACCGTCCTCGAACGGCACGCTCTCCTTCAGGGTGCGGCCCAGCATCTGGATGATGTTGCCGTGAACCTGATGGCGTACCCCGGCGGGGTTGATCATCAGGCCGGCGTCCTGGGACACCACCAGCCGTTGCACGCGGATCTCGCCGCTGTCCGGATGCACCTTGAGGAAGGCCACCCAGGCCGCCAACGCGGCGCCGAAACCCGGGAACTTGCTGTGCACATAGCGGGCATAGGCCAGCCCGCGGCCGTGCAGCCAGCCGTCCGCGTCCGGCGCCGGGGCGCGCCGTTGCCGGGGTTGCCAGCCGGCGCGCTCGGCGGCACCGCTCAGCACCGCCCGGGCCCGTTCATCGTCCAGGTAGCGGAGCCGGTAGGCCAACGGGTCCTCGCCGGCCCGTTCCGCCAGTTCGTCGATGTAGCTCTCATGGGCGAAGGTGTTGGGCAGCGCCGAAACGCCGCGCAGCCAGGCGGCGCGGATCAGCGTTGGTACGTCGTCGCAGGCGATGTGCCGGGCTGGATAGGCGTAGGGCGGCACGGCGGTGCGGTCGCCCATCTGGAAAGGTGTCTCCGAGGCGGCCGCCTTGCCGGTCAGGCGCAGCGCCAGGGTGGGTGCGTTGTCGGATGGGTAGCGGGTCAGGAAACGGTAGCTGGCGGGGGCGCCGTCGGCGGCCTGTTCACCTTCCACGTCCATGACTTGCGCGGCGCCCTTTGGCTCCCACAGGTGTTCCTCCTCGCGGGACAGCTGCACGCGCACCGGCCGGCCCACGGCACGGCTCAGCAGTGCCGCGTCGGCCCCCACGTCGTCGGCGCAGTTGCGGCCATAGCAGCCGGAGGCTTCCAGGCGCCGGATCTCGATAATACCTTCATCCAGCTCCAGCAGGCGGGCCAGATCGGCGCGCAGGCTGTGCGGATTCTGGGTGCCGGACCATACCGTCAGACCCTGCTCGCCATATTCGGCCACCGAGCAGGACGGGCCGATGGAACCATGCAACTGGTAGGGCCAGACATAGGTGCGTCGCAGGGTGGTGGCGCCGGCGGGCGGGTCGATGTCCTCATCGTCCAGCAGCGGGCGGCGCTGGGCGGGTAGCGCGCGCAGGGCGGCTTCCAGATCCTCGGCACCGTTCAGTGCCGGCAGCGCCGCCGGATCCGGCTCGCGCCAGCGCACCCGCAGCTGGCGGGCGGCCTGGATCGCCTGCTCCTCCCGCTCCGCGACCACGCCGATGAAGTCGCCCATCACCACCACCTCCACCAAGCCGGGCAGACCGGCCACGGAGTCCCGATCCACTTCGATCAGGCTGTTGCCCACGAATTCACCGCGATCCAGGCCGTGGTAGGGCGGGCGCACCACGCGCCCGTGCAGCATGCCGGGCACGCGCACATCGTGAACGAAGGTCAGTTCACCCCGGGCCTTGGCGGGGATATCCACCCGCGCCGCCGGCCGGCCCACCAGCCGGTAGTCGGCGCGTGGCTTCAGCGGTGCCTCGGCGGCCAGCTTGAGGGCCTCGCGGCGGCCCGCCAGCAGGCTGCCGTAATCGACCCGGCGAGCCGGATCTTCACGGTCGTGCACGGTGCCCTCGGCTATCACTAGCCGGTCCACCGGCACCTCCAGGCGCGCCGCCGCCAGGGTCCGCAGCCGTTCACGGGCCTGGGCCGCGGCGATACGTAGCGGCTGGGCGGTGATCTGAATGCTGGCACTGGCGATGGTGGGGCCCTGGTTGGGAACCTCGGAGGGGTGGCCGAGCACCATGGTCACGGCCTCGAACGGCACTTCCAACTCCTCGGCCACGATCTGGCCGAGCGCGGTGCGGATGCCGGTGCCCAGATCCACGTGGCCGTTGAAGCCCAGTACCCGGCCATCGGCCAGCACGGCGATGAACAGCTCCGGCTCCGTGGGCACGAAATCCGAGTGCGTGCCGGGTTGGCCCGGCGCCGGCTTGGGCGTCGGTTGCGGGTCGCGAAACACCACCAGCACATCGGGCTGGTGGAGCAGGGCGTCGCGGGTTGGCAGGGCGTTGGTTGGCATAGGCTTCAAATCATCACGCGGTGTACGGACGCGGGCAAGGGGCGTGGCTGGCGCGGACCCCGGGAATTTTCTGGAGAAAAAACGTATACACCATTTATCCGAGGGTCAAGGAAATGAAGGCAAAGAATTTCCTGCTATTCTGTACGGCCTTGTTGACATCACATTTGATTCTATTTAAAGCTATTTTACCGGCTTTGAGGGGCGGAATTCCGATTTGGAAACAATCCCCGCGCCTCTGCCCAACAAGGGTGCACACATTCTAAATCAGCACCAAAAAAGAGTGTGTGCCCCATAAAGTAACGAATAAATACCGTCGCGCACTTGAACGGTGCGACGTCGGAGAGAGCATACGCATGCCCGCTACAAACAGTGACCGGTCCCAGGACCGGGAACTCCGGCTTACCGTCAACGGTGAGGACCGGTGCCTCGACGTGGCGCCGTCCACGCCATTGTTGTATGTGCTGCGCAACGATCTGTCCCTGAACGGTCCCAAGTTCGGCTGCGGCTTGGGCGAGTGCGGCGCCTGCATGGTGCTGGTGGACGGTCGCGCGGCGCGTGCCTGCGTGCTGCCCGCCGGTGCCGTGGAAGGCCACAGCGTCACCACCCTGGAAGGCCTGGCCGACGGCGACCGGTTGGACCCGGTGCAACAGGCCTTTATTGATGAGCAGGGCGCGCAATGCGGGTACTGTCTGAACGGTATGATCATGAGCGTGCGGGCCTTGCTCAACGAGAACCCGGCACCCAGCCGTGAGGCCCTGGTTCGCGCCCTGGATCACAACCTGTGCCGCTGCGGCACTCACCAGGAAATTCTTGCCGCCGCCTGCCGCGCGGCGGGTCTGGACCAGGAGGGCGACGCATGAGCCGCCTGCCACGGTCACGTGACGGTGATCAGCCGCTGGCCTATGGGCGGGTGGTCCGGCCCCCCGTGTATCGCCTGGATGCCCGCGCCTTCGTTTGTTCGCAATTGCTGGACGTCAACCGGGACGGCCTGGACGATGACGTCACCGTGGTCACCGATGGCAATTTCGTTGGCGTGGTGGCGCCGACGCCGGAGGCCGCCCGCCGCGCCACCAACCGGTTGCGGCTGCGCTGGTCGACGCCCGCCGGAGACCAACGCGGCACCCCGCCGGCCCCGGCCTCCGACCGTTTGCAGCGTGGCTATGAGTGGCCCGGGCGGCTGGGTTGGGGCATCGAGCCGGACTGGGTGATCGCCGACTGCAACCCGCAAGGCGCGGTGCGCGTGGACGGTCCGGTGGCGGACACCGACCGGCTACGCCGGGAACTGGCCTGTTTGCTGGAAACCGATCCGACACGCATTCACCTGGACGGCCATGGCGAAGCCCGGGTCGGCCGCCAGGGCAGCGATGACGCCGCCGCCGATGCCGCGCTGCTGGCCCGCGCGGTGGGCCAGCCGGTGGCGGTGCGGCTGGAGCCGGAACCCTACGCGCTGGACGCCCGGGCCCTGGCCCGTGCCCGCCGCCTGCGGGTCAGCGGCGCCGCCGACGGCGGCGACTTCCAGGTCGATGACGACCTGGGTTACGTTTCCGTGCCGCCTTTGGCACTGTGGCTTACGGGCCGTCTCACCGACGGCCTGCTGCGTGATCCGGACGCGGCGGCGCTGCAATACACCTTTGTTCAGGAGTCATTCCTGGATGAGGTCGCCGCCGCCCTCGGCGAGGACCCGGTGGCCCTGCGCCTGCGCCACATCAAGGACCCCCGTGGCCGGCAACTGCTGCAATCGGTGGCCAGCCAGGCCGCCTGGGATCGACCCGCCGCCAACGATGGCCGCGCCGACCTGGTTCGCGGGCGCGGCGTGGCCTACAGCCACCGCCCCTCGGAATCCGGCGACGCCGGCTCCGGCACCCGTAGCGCCTGGATCGCCGACGTCGAGGTGAACACGGTGACCGGCGGCGTGCGCCTGTCGCGGCTGGTGGCCGGACAGGATGCCGGCGCCGACGGCCCCCTGGGTCCGTTGCTGGACAGCACACCGCTGCGCGCCGCCCTGGAACAAAAACTGCTGGGCATGCCGGACACAGCGCCGCCGGCGGACGAGTGGGGCGGTGACGATGACCGCCACCTGCCGGTAAAACCCGCCGCCATGCCACCGGCGCCGCGGCGTCCGGCGGGCCCGCTGGCGGAAACCGGCGAAGTGGACCTCAGCCCGGCGGTGGCGGTGGTGGCCAACGCGTTGTATGACGCCACCGGCGTGCGTTTCCGGTCGCCACCGTTTTCGCCGGCACGGGTACGCGCCTCCCTGCAGGCGCGCCGGGACCGGGGCAAACGCCGCTGGTGGTGGGCCGCGGGCCTGGCGCTCACCGGTTTGCTTGCCACCCTGTGGCCCTGGCGGGCGTCCCTGGCGCCGATCAGCCGGCCCGCCGCCAATCTGTATTCGGCGGAGACCATCGAGCGTGGCCGGCTGGTGGCCGAGGCCGGTGATTGCGCGGTGTGCCATACCGCGGAAGAGGGTCTCACCAACGTCGGCGGGCGGCCTTTTGAAACACCGTTCGGTACCCTCTACAGCACCAATTTGACGCCGGACCCGGATACCGGCATCGGCAACTGGTCCTACGCCGCTTTCGAGCGCGCCATGCGCGAGGGCATCTCCCGGGATGGCCGCCACCTTTATCCGGCGTTTCCCTACACCGACTTCGCGAAACTCAGCGACGCCGACATGCAGGCGCTGTATGCCTATCTGATGGCGCAACCGGCGGTGGCCGCGCCGGCGCCGGACAACGACCTGCGCTTCCCGTTCAACGTGCGCTCGATGATGGCGGGCTGGAACACTCTGTTCCACCGGGACCGGACCTTCCAGCCGGACCCGACGCGCTCGCCGCAGTGGAATCGCGGCGCCTATCTGTTCGAGGGGGCAGGGCACTGCGGAGCCTGCCACACACCGCGCAACCTGTTTGGTGCCGAGAAAACCGGCGAGGCGCGCCTGGCCGGCACCCTGGTGGATGGCTGGGAAGCGCCGGCGCTGACCGCCAACAGCCGCGCGCCGGTGGCCTGGACCGAGGAATCCCTGTTCCAGTATCTGCGTACCGGACGTTCGGACTTCCACGGCGTGGCCGGCGGGCCGATGGCGCCGGTGGTGGCGGGCCTGGCGGAGCTGCCGGAAACCGACGTGCGCGCCATCGCCCATTACGTAGCCACGCAAATGGACGCCCCGCGCAGCGCCACCGAGGCCCAGCAACAGCAGGCCCGGAAGCGGCTCGCCGCCAGCGCCGAACCGGTCGGCCTGGAAGCCGGCCAGCGCGTGTTCGACGGCGCCTGTGCCTCCTGCCACGCCGACGGTGCCGCTTCCAGCTTCACCGGCGCCCAGCAGTCGCTGGCGCTGAACACCAATTTGCACAGCGAGCGCCCGGATAACGTCATTCAATCCATTCTGGGTGGCGTACATATCCAGGGCGTCGCCGCCGCCGGCTCGATGCCGGCCTTTTCACACAGTTTGAGCAACCGCCAGGTCAGCGATCTGGTGCATTACTTGCGGGCGCGTTTCGCACCGGGAGAAACGCCCTGGAAAGACGTCGGAAGGACCGTCGCCGAGATACGCAGGGAGCACAACCAACAACCATAAAAGCGTACTTCGCTAATCAACCAAAGCATACGAGGTGGGAAATGCAACGAAGCAAGTGGATCTGGCTCATCTGGGCCGTGGTCGTGCTCTGTTACGTGGTGCCTTACACGGTACTCAGTGACGTGCACGCCTGGTACGGGAGCTTCCTGTTCTGGACCCTGGCCGGCGTCGCCGTGATCGTCGTCAACTTCATTATCACCAAGGATTTCGAGGGGCACTGAACATGACCGAATCGATGATCTGGTGGTCGGTGGCGATCTACCTGGTGGTCGCCATCGCCATCGCGGTACTGGCCCGGCAGGGCAAAATGGTCAACATGTCCGGGTACTTCCTGGGTGACCGTAAAATGGGCGGTTTCGTTTCCGCCATGAGCTACAGCGCCACCACCTACAGCGCCTTCATGATGGTGGGCCTGGCGGGCCTTACCTACAAAGGCGGGGTGGGTGCCCTGGGCTTTGAAATCGTCTATTTCGCCGGGGTGTCCCTGGTGGCCATCTTCGGTCCCAAATTCTGGGCCGTGGGCAAGAAATTCGGCTATGTGACCCCCAGTGAAATGCTGGGCCACCGCTACAACGACAAAAAAGTGTCCGTGGCCGTGGCGGTTTCAAGCTGTGTGTTCCTGATTCCCTACGCCGCCGTGCAACTGGCCGGCGTTGGCTACCTGCTGCAGGGCGCCACCGATGGTGCCATCCCGTTCACCACCGGCGTGGTCCTGGCCACCGCCGTGGCGATCTTCTTCTCCTACGTCGCGGGCATCCGCTCGGTGATGTGGACCGACTCCCTGCAAGCGATCATGATGATCATCGCCTCCACCCTGGTGGCCTGGCTGGTGATCCAGGGGCTTGGCGGCTTCCACGCACTGTTCGATACCCTCGCCGAGAAAAAACCGCAAAGCCTGGTGGTGCCCGGGCCGGGCCTGTTCAGCTTCGTCACCTTCCTGGGGCTGACCATTCCCTGGTTCTTCTTCAGCCTCTCCAACCCGCAGGTTAGCCAGCGCCTGTACATGCCGTCGTCTCTGCACGCCATGCGCCGCATGCTGCTTGGCTTCCTCGGCTTTGGCCTGGTTTACACCCTGGTCTCCGTGCTGTGGGGCTTCTCCGCCCTGGCCGCCTTCCCGGATCTGGCCAAGGCCGACCTGGCCACCGCCACGCTGCTGGGCTCTGAATTCGTGCCCCCGGTGCTGGGCGCCATCGTTCTGATCGGCATCATGGCCGCCGCCGTCTCCACCATCGACTCCATCATGCTGACGCTGTCTTCCATGCTGGCCCGGGACGTGTACGCCAACGTCAAACCCGGCAGCGACGACAGCAAGCAGCTGTGGGTGGGTAAGGTCGTGATCCCGATCATCGCGCTGCTGGCCCTGGGCTTCGCCGAGCTGCAGCTCGATCTCATCGCGGTGCTGTCCGTGGCCGCTTCCTCCGGCCTGGTGGCGGTGGTGCCGGCGATCATCGGTGCTTTCTACTGGAAGCGTGGTACCGGCGCGGGCGCGTTCGTCAGCGTGGTCGGTACCGGCGTGTTCGTGCTGATCATGTACGCCACCGGCAACAGCCTGTTCGGCCTGCCCGCCGGCATCTGGGGCATCATCGTCTCCACGGCCCTGTACATTGGCGTCAGCCTGGCGACCAGCGCGCCGACCCAGCGGGCCGACGAGTTCGTGGACGCCAGCAAGAAATACTGAAACACCAACCGAGCAACCCCTTGTGGCGCGCCGCCTGGCGCGCCTTTTTTTTGCCCGGCTTACCGGCGATTCGGGTAAAAAAGAGGGTGGCCAGGGGAGGGCGGGCACCAATCCTCCTGCAGCCGCGCCAGATTGAGTATAGGTCTCGACCCTGATCGCAAAAACGACGACCGTTTCTTGAAAATGCATCTTATTGCATTAAAAAGGACGGTTTCGTTTTTTCGGGGGAGAAATCAACATGAAGAAGTGGCCGTACTGCGCGGGGGAAGCCGCGGAGGTCGAGACCGACAACTCTCGGACCTTGGCCCATGGCATCCACAACGGCTGGGTGGTCGGCGCGATCAGCGCCTTGGTGTTGCTGGTCGGCGCCGTAGTCAGGCTGGCCATGGGCGACGGCATTGGGTTCGTGATCAATCTGCTCGCGGCGTTATCGTGCGCGAGCCTGGCGTATGGCGTGTACCGGCGAAGCCGCGTGGCGGCGGTCGCCTTATTGTTACTGTTCCTGGCGCTGTGGCTGGAATCGCTGATCCGGTTCGGAAACTTCGCGGGCGTGCTGGTGGAGGTGATCCGGCTGATGTTCGCGGTGATGCTGTACCAGGCCATGAAAGCGTGCTTCCTGTGGCATCGAGGCCGGCAACGGGCCGCCCCTGACTCAGAGAAGAAATCCGCCTGAGAAGAAATCCGCCTGAGTGCGTATAATGTATATTATGTTAAATACACGATATGGCGAATGCGTGGCGGAGATGTTCGGCGTGCCGGCCAACTACAAGGTGCTCAAACACTGGCAGCTTTGGCTGGCGGGCCCCGCCCTTTGAAAGAGACGCACTGAATCCGGAGTCAGGAGTGACACCATGAGTGAGCAGAATAACGATTCGGCGCAAGCGCCGTGGATGATCTATGGCGCCAATGGCTATACCGGCGAGTTGATTGCCCGGGAAGCGGCCCGCCGGGGTCACCGCCCGGTTCTGGCGGGACGCAGCGCCGGCAAGGTGGAGGCGCTGGCCGGGGAGCTGGGTTTGGAGGCACGAGTGTTCGGGCTGGATAACGTGGCGCGAGCCACCGGGGAGATCGAGGGCTGTTCACTGGTGCTGAACTGCGCCGGGCCGTTTTCCGCCACCGCGGAGCCGATGATGATGGCCTGTCTGGCGGCGCGCGCCCACTATCTGGACATCACCGGTGAGATCGCCGTGTTCGAGCTGGCCCAGTCGCTGAACGACAAGGCCCGTTCCGCCGGCGTGGTGCTCTGCCCTGGTGTCGGTTTCGACGTGATTCCCACGGATTGCGTGGCGGCATCGCTGAAAGCCGCCCTGCCCGACGCCACGCATCTGGCGCTGGGCTTCGATTCCCGCTCCGGCTTTTCGCCGGGTACCGCCAAGACTTCCGTGGAGGGGCTGGCCCAGGGCGGCAAGGTGCGCCGGGACGGCCACATCGTAACCGTTCCCCTCGCCTACCAGGTGCGCCGCATCGACTTCGGCGATGGTGAAAAGGAAGCGATGACCATTCCCTGGGGCGACGTGTCCACCGCCTACCACAGCACGGGCATCGCCAATATCGAGGTGTTCATCCCCGGCTCTCCGCGGATGATTTCGGGCGCCAAACGGGCCAACTACATCCGTCCGGTGCTGGGCTTCAAATGGGTGCAGCGATTGATCAAGGCGCGTATCGAGAAGACCGTGAAGGGCCCGGACGAGGAAAAACGGGCAAGCATGCCTACCTTCGTGTGGGGCGAGGCGCGCAATGCCCGAGGCGAAAAGAAAACCGCCCGCATCCGCACGGCCAACGGCTACAGCCTTACCATCACCGGTTCACTGGCGGTGATCGAACATCTGCTGGCGCAACCGCATGCCGGCGGTGCCTATACGCCCTCTAAACTGGTGGGCGCGGATCTCGTCAGTCGCTTGCCGGAGTCCGGGGAGCTGGTGATAGGCTAACCACCGCCGCCATGGCGTCGGTAAGCGCGGTGAGCTGGTCCGCTTCAATGCCGTAGGGGGGCATGATGTAAACCAGCTTGCCGAACGGTCGAATCCAGACGCCCCGCTCCACCAGCATTTTCTGGGTGGCGGCCACGTCCCGGGGTTGTTCCAGCTCGAGCACGCCGATCGCGCCAAGAGCGCGCACATCGGCGACGCCGGGGGCGTCGCGCAGCGGCTCAAGTTGCCGGCGCAACTGCGACTGGATGCCGGCCACCCGGTCGCGCCAGTCACTTTCGCGCAGCAGATCGATGCTGGCGTTGGCGACCGCGCAGGCCAGCGGGTTGCCCATGAAGGTAGGGCCGTGCATAAGCACGCCGGCTTCGCCGTCGCAGATACCAGCCGCCACCCGGTCACTGCACAATGTGGCCGCCAGGGTCATGTAGCCGCCGGTCAGCGCCTTGCCCAGGCACAGGATATCCGGACAAACGCCCGCGTGCTCCAGGGCGAACAGTTCCCCGGAACGGCCAAAGCCGGTGGCGATCTCATCAAAGATCAGCAGCACGCCATGTTCGTCGCACAGACGGCGGGCACCGCGCAGGTACTCCGGGTGATAAAAGCGCATGCCGCCGGCGCCCTGCACGATGGGCTCGAGGATCACCGCGGCCACCTCATCGGCGTGTTGTTCGAGCAGCGTGCGTAGGGAATCCAGATCACCATCATCCCAGTCATCGTGGTAGCCGATGCGCGGCGCGTCGGCGAACAGGTGCTGGGGCAGCACCTTGTTGAACAGGTGGTGCATGCCGTTGACCGGATCGCAGGTGGCCATGGCGCCGAAGGTATCCCCATGGTAGCCGTGGCGCAGGGCGATCAGACGATGTTTCTCCGCCCTGCCCTGGCTGAGCCAGTATTGCAGCGCCATCTTGATGGCCACTTCCACGGATACCGAGCCGCTGTCCGCGAGAAAGACCTTGCTGAGCGGCTCCGGGGTGAGCGCCACCAGCCGCTTGCCCAGTTCCACCGCCGGCTCATGGGTGAGGCCGCCGAACATGACGTGGGCCATCTTGTCGATCTGGTCCTTGGCGGCCCGGTTGAGGCGCGGGTGGTTGTAGCCGTGCACCGCCGCCCACCAGGACGACATGCCGTCGATCAGCCGCCGCCCGTCCTCCAGCTCCAGATGGACGCCCTGGGCGCGGGCCACCGGGTACACCGGCAACGGTTTGGAGGTGGAGGTGTAAGGGTGCCAGAGGTGATCACGGTCGAAGGCGAGATCGATGGAAGACATAACGGGTCCAGGGCTGGAAGAGTCGGGCAACCATGCCAACTCACGGGCCCGGACTCAAGCCCCGGGGTCTACAGCGGCGCCATCAGGCTGGCGCGGACCCCGTAGGAGTCGCCGGGATTCTTGGTGCCGGAAATGTCGAAATCAAAACGCTTGAACAGGGAAAAGCCCAGCCCCAGGCTGGCGCTGGAGTCCAGGTTGGCGATCAGATCGTGGCGGTAGCCGAGCCGCACGGTGGCGAAGCCAAGTTGGGCGAACGCCAGATTGGCGCCGGCGAAGCGGGCGTCGTCGGCCTCGTTGAAGGCCTCGCGGGCGTCGATATTGATGTTCAGCCTGGCGCTCGGCCAGGGCCACCACCAGGCCGGGTCCAGATAGGTGGCCAAGCTGGCCAGGGCGGTGGTGCGGTAGGGGCTGTAGACCAGGTCACCGTCCCGGCGCGGAAACAGTTTTTCCACCCGCAGGGCCATATCCAGGTCGCCGAAGGTTTTGCTGAGCCGGGTGTCGATATTGAAGCCCTGGCTCTCGGTAAGCGAGCCAGCCTCCTCCATCCGCGGGTTGAAATCCGCCATGGCGGGCAGGTCGTAGTGGTAGTTGAGGCTGCGTTGGGCCTTGAACACCGCATCCAGATGGTAGCCCCGGCTGGGCCCGAACACCCGGCCCAGGGTCAGCCCGGCTTCGGTGACGGAACTGCCCTGCCCTTGCATACGCTGCGCCCGGTCGCCGCCATCACGGGGAAACAGCGCGGAGAAGCGAGTCTGGCTGCGTGCCATCAGCGAGGACGAGACACACTGGGTGGGCAGCTCCACGCTGGTGCCAGCATCGGCGTTCACGCGCAGACTGTCGCGGTCCAGGTCCTCGATCAGCCCGGTGCGGGCACCGAGCACCGGCTCACTCACCGCGTCCAGCTCGCCGAAGAAGCGCTCGGCGTGGGCGGTGACGGTGAACATCAGCAGGGTCGTTAAGGCCAACAGACGCATGGGCGGGTTCGCTCCAGGGAAAGCTCGAACCGGAAAAACCGTACTATGCAATAGCGAGGCCAATTGTCAAAAGGCGCCAGCGTGAATTTTACGTTTGGCCCGGGGTGCGCGCCCGCCTCTCGCGGGCTTCGTCGCACAGAGTGGGAAAGTCCGTGCCCCGCTCCGCCAACCAGCGCCGCAGGTCGATCTGCTTGAGGCCGAAGGCCCGGGCGCAGCGAGACAAGCGCAACTCTTCGCTGCCCAGGTGCGCTTCCACCCAATGCTGCAGCCGCAGCAGGAATTGCTGATCGTCCAGGTTCTCCAGATCGTCTTCCAGCGGCGGAAGCAGGCGCGCCACCAGGCCCGGGTTGGCATTCAGCGAGCGCCGCTCCAGCAGCGAGCTGGCGAAACCCAGGCTGTCATGGGGGCGGCCGAAGGCCGGGTCCAGCCCCAGCAGGCGGCGATATTCCGGAGTACGCCCTGGGCAACCGTGGCGAAACGTCACCGCCGTGGGCTTGAAAGCGTCGTCGGTGAACAACGCGAACAACTTGGTCAGCAACACGGCCAGGCACTCGGCCTGCTGGCGCAGGGGGCCGAAGCCCGGGTAGTTGATGTCGTAGATCAGCCGGGAGGTCTCGCCCCGGCGCTCCAGAGCGGCCTGGAAACCGCCGGAAAGGAGCCTCTGAAAGCGCAGAAAATGCGCCAGTGCGTCCTCGAAACTGTCACTGGCGTACATGATCAGCAGAATGTCGTCCAGCAGTCGTGGCCGCACCGCCTCCGCGATATGCAGGCCGATACAGTCATCCCCGGAGCGCTCGGCGATGCCACTCCAGAACAGCGGTGCCTCCAGATGCGGGTCGCAATAGGCGGGGTGGCCACCGGGCAGCGTTTCGTAGGCAAGGCGGGCACCGTCGTGCCCGAGCCGCCCCAACCCTTCCATCACCAGACGGCGCATGGTGCGGTTGGGGGCCAGCGATGCCCTGCCGTCTGTCCGTGGCGAGGCGTCGTGGTGTTCCATTCGTCTTTCTCCCTGTTATCGGCGGAACGCTAGCGGTCGAGCGGGCCGGGGTCAACGGAAGATTGCCCGGCGGGCCTGGAGTGCGGTTTCATGGGGGTGCGGATCACCAGGAGGTGGCAATGAGGCGATGGCAGGAAGGCACCCGCCGGCTGGCCCTGATGACGCTGCTGCTCGGCGCCCTGGCCCCGGCGTTCGCCACGGCGGCGCCCACGGTGCGGGTGCTGGATCTGAAGGGCGCCATCGGGCCCGCGGTCAGCGACGGTTTCGTGCGCGCCCTGGCGCGCGCCAACGAGGACCGGGTGGCGCTGTTCGTGCTGCGCCTGGACACGCCGGGCGGCCTGGACGCCGCCATGCGCGACATGATCCACGCCCTGCTCGATTCCCGGGTGCCGGTGGCGGTCTACGTGGCGCCGTCCGGAAGCCGCGCGGCCAGCGCCGGCACCTACCTGCTCTACGCCGCCCATGTGGCGGCCATGGCGCCGGCCACCAATCTGGGCGCGGCCACCCCGGTGCAAATCGGCGGCGACTCGCCGCTCCCCGGCGGCGCCGACCCGCCGGACTCCGATCCCGAAACCTCCTCGGGCGCCCCGCCGGACAGCGGCTCGGCCCTGCGCCACAAACAGATCAACGACGCCGTGGCCTACATCCGCGCGCTGGCGGAGCTGCGCGGGCGCAACGCGGACTGGGCGGAACAGGCGGTGCGCCAGGCGCGAAGCCTGCCCGCCGGGGAGGCCCTGGAACGCAACGTCATCGATCTGATGGCCACCGACCTGGACGACCTGCTGGCCCGGTTGGACGGCCGCCAGGTCACCGTGGACGGCGACACCGTGACCCTGGAGCTGGCCGGCGCCACGGTGGAAACCGTGGAGCAGGACTGGCGCACCGCCTTCCTGGCGGTGATCACCGACCCCAGCATCGCCTACATCCTGATGCTGGTGGGCCTCTACGGCCTGGTACTGGAATTCTCCAGCCCCGGCGTCGGCGTGCCCGGCGTGCTGGGCGCCATCTGCCTGCTGCTGGCGCTATACGCGCTGCAGATGCTGCCGGTGAGCTACGTGGGCCTGGGGCTGATCGTGCTGGGCGTGGCGCTGATGGTGGCGGAGGCCCTGTCGCCCTCCTTCGGCGTGCTCGGCGCCGGCGGGCTGGCCGCCCTGCTGATCGGCTCGGTGATGCTGATGGACACGGACCTGCCCGCTTTCCAGATCGCGCTGCCGGTGATCGCCGCGGTGGGCGCCGGCGGCGCCTTGCTGCTGGGCGTGGCGGTGCGACTGGCGGTGAAGGCGCACCGCCACCCGGTGGTGAGCGGCGCCGACACCCTGATCGGCACCCGGGCCGTGGCCCTGGAGGATTTTCAGGAACAAGGCCAGGTGCGCGCCGCCGGTGAGGTGTGGCGCGCCCGCGCCGCCCGGCCGGTGCGCCGGGGCCAGGTACTGCTGGTGCGTGGCCGGGACGGACTTACCCTCGACGTGGAGGAGGACTCCCCATGATGTTCAGCTACTTCTGGATCGCGTTCGCGATCCTGGTGATCGGTTTCGTGTTCAGCATGTTCCGCATCCTGCGCGAGTACGAGCGCGGGGTGATTTTCATGCTCGGCCGCTACTACAAGGTGAAAGGGCCCGGGCTGATCCTGGTGGTCCCGGTGATCCAGCAGATGGTGAAGGTGGACCTGCGCGTGCGGGTACTGGACGTGCCCAGCCAGGACGTGATTTCCCGGGACAATGTGTCGGTGAAGGTGAACGCGGTGCTCTATTTCCGGGTGGTGGATTCCGAGCGCGCGGTGATCAACGTGGAGGACTTCTACGCCGCCACCAGCCAGCTCTCCCAGACCACCCTGCGGTCGGTGCTCGGCAAGCACGAGCTGGATGAGATGCTGGCCTCCCGGGACGAGCTGAACCAGGACATCCAGGCGATTCTCGACGAGCAGACCGACCCCTGGGGCATCAAGGTCACCAATGTGGAGATCAAGCACGTGGACCTGGACGAGGACATGGTGCGGGTGATCGCCCGGCAGGCGGAGGCGGAGCGCATCCGGCGCGCCAAGGTGATCCACGCCAACGGCGAGAAGGAGGCCTCCGAGGTGCTGCTGGATGCCGCCCGCACCCTGGCCTCCCAGCCCCAGGCGTTGCAGCTGCGTTACCTGCAGACGCTCACCGAGGTGGCCAACGAGCGCTCCAGCACCATCGTCTTCCCGTTGCCCATGGACATGATCGAAAGTTTTATGAACCGGGATAAATGATTCCCGTGGGGAATATCATAAAGTCGCCGTTTTCATTGGATTTCGGCGCCGCCGGCGTGGACCATGGGCGCCCCTCTGGACGGGAGTCTCCCCATGTCGCGCCGCTTCTGGCAGTCCGGCCTGGCGCTGGTGGCCGTCGCCACCTTCGCCATGGCCTTCAAGGGCATTTTCGCCCGCCTGGTCTACCAGCACGGCGTGTCCGTGGACGCCCTGCTGATCTGGCGCTTCCTGCTCGCCGTGCCGCTGTTCTGGCTGGGCGCCCTGTGGATCAACCGGGGGCGGCCCAAGGAGCGGCTCAGCCGCCGGCAGTGGGGGCTGTGCGCGGTCAGCGGGCTGTTGTTCTTCTTCTCCACCTGGTGCGACTTCAACGCCATCCATGAACTGGGCGCCAGCCTGTCGCGGATGCTGCTGTACCTGTTTCCGGCGCTGATCATGCTGATCGAGGCGGTGCGCTTGCGGCGCCTGCCCGCCCCGCTCCACCTGCTGGTGTTCGCCGGCGCCTGGACCGGCATCGCCCTGCTGCTGCTGCCGGGCTGGCAGATCGGGCGGGTGACCCTGGCCGGCACCCTGTACGGCCTGGGCGCGGCGGCCTGCTACGCCAGCTTCCTGACGCTCAGCCAGGGATTGATGAAACCGCTCGGCTCGGTGCGATTCAACCAGGTGTCCAACAGCTTCACCCTGGTGTTCATGACGGTGGGGCTGCTGCCGGGCATTCCGGCCTCGGAACTGGCGTTGAGCGCCCCGGCCCTGGGCTGGATGGTGGTGCTGGTGGTGCTGTCCACGGTGCTGCCCTTCTTCTTGCTGTTCGAGGGCTTCCACCGCGCCAACGCCTCGGAGGCGGCGGTGGTGGCCATGTTCGGGCCGGTGGTCACGGTCACCGCCGCCCTGGCCCTGTTCCCGGACGAGCACTTGGGGCCGGTCCAGTGGCTGGGTCTGGTGGTGGTGCTGGCCAGCATCGGCGCCCTCAAGTTGGTGAAGACGCCGGCGCGACGCTGAACCGTCAGAATTCCGTTTCCAGGGACCAGCGATACACCACCTCGTCGGCGCCGCCGGACAGGCCGAAGATGGCGCCGGCTTCCCATTCCAGCTCGTGGCCGCCGAGCTCGAATTCGCCCAGCAGCACCGGGCCCGCGCCATGATTGCCGCTTTCGCCGTAGTACTCCAAGGCCGGCGCCAGCTCATCGTCGGCCAACCAGGCCAGTTGGGCCGCGCCGGAGTATTCGATGTCGCTTTCCTCGGCGTCGGCGCCGTCCTGCTTCTCGGCGAAGGCGTTTAATCGCAGGCGCAGGTTCGATGGCAGCCGCTGCTCATAGAGCGGGCCGAGCTTGTACTCCCAAACGTCGTCCTCGCGCTCCTTTTCCACTTCGCCGAGCAGCGCCAGGGCCCGGTCCGGGTTCTGAAACAGGTTGAAGCGGGCCTCCAGTTCGTAGGCTTCCAGCTCCAGGGATTCGCCGGGTGGTTTTTCGGTTTTCAGATAGGCTTCCAGGGCGAAACGGTCGCTAAAAGCGTGGCCCAGGGAAAATTTCTCCAGCCAGCGACCGTCTTCCGCCTGGTCGCCATCATCCAGGTAGGTGCCCCGGGTTTCCAGTTCCCAGTCGCCGGCATGGATGCGCGGCGAATAGACCTTGTCCACGTCGGCCAGGGTCAGGGCGGGCAGGCTGACGCAAAACGTAAGCGCCATCAGGCGCGGCAGGCGTTGATTCATTCCGGGGCCTTGTTGATGCATGAGACCCGGCAAGGGTAGCGCGGCGGTTGGAGGGTTGGCTTAAGGAAAGCTTAAGGAGGGATCGCGGCCGATGCGGCCCGCCGCCCGGGCCGCTCCCACCGCGCTTTATTTGCTCAGGTATTTCATGGCCCGCTCGATGCCTTCGAGGGTAAGCGGGTACATGTGGTTGTCGGTGAGCTGTTTGATCCACTGGGTGGAGGTGGTCATCTGCCAGGCCCGTTCCGGTTCCGGGTTCAGCCAGATCACCTTCTCGTAGGTTTCCATGAGACGCTGGAACCAGACCGCGCCGGGCTCGTCGTTCCAGTGCTCCACGGAGCCGCCCACGGAATTCACCTCATAGGGGCTCATGGCGGCGTCGCCGATGAAGATCACCTTGTAGTCGCTGCCGTACTTGTGCAGTACGTCCCAGGTGGAGACCTTTTCGTCCCAGCGGCGGCGGTTGTCCTTCCACACGTATTCGTAGATGAAGTTGTGGAAATAGAAATACTCCATGTGCTTGAACTCCAGCCGGGCGGCGGAGAACAGCTCCTCGCACATCTTGATGTACGGGTCCATGGAGCCGCCGATGTCGAAGAACAGCAGCACCTTGACCCGGTTTTCCTGCTCCGGGCGCATCTTGATGTCGAGCAGGCCGGCGTTGCGGGCGGTGGACTTGATGGTGTCGTCCATGTCCAGCTCGTCCTCGCGGCCGGTACGGGCGAACTTGCGCAGCCGGCGCAGGGCCAGCTTGATGTTGCGGATGCCCAGCTCCACGGAATCGTCCAGGTTGCGGAATTCCCGCTTCTCCCAGACCTTCACCGCGCTCTTGTTGCGCGACGGCCCCACCATGCGGATGCCTTCCGGATTTTCACCGTAGCCACCGAACGGGCTGGTGCCGCCGGTGCCGATCCAT
Source organism: Alloalcanivorax marinus (assembly GCF_016785095.1). Classification (GTDB taxonomy): domain Bacteria; phylum Pseudomonadota; class Gammaproteobacteria; order Pseudomonadales; family Alcanivoracaceae; genus Alloalcanivorax; species Alloalcanivorax marinus_A. The sequence goes on from NZ_JAEKJB010000004.1 coordinate 24,751, forward strand.
TTATTGCCGCCCTGGTGGCGTTTTTCCTGCTCTTCGAGGCGCTTGCGGAGTTCATCGAGAATCTTCTCCAGGCTGCCCAGACCCTGCAGCTGTTCCCGTTCCTCCGGGGACAGGGTCTTCTCGAGCTGCTTGCGCAGCCACTCTTCGGGGATGGTCTGGCTGAGCCAGTCCGGCTCGATGCTCTCCAGCCCCTCGAAGTAATGGGCGAAGGCGCGATCGAAACGGTCATAGTACTTCTCGTCCTTGACCATCACCGCCCGGGACAGCATGTAGAAGTCCTCGATGGAGCCGAACGCCACGTGGTGCTTGAGCGCGTCGAACAGGTCCAGCAGCTCGCGCAGGCTCACCGGCACCCGGTGGGCGCGCAGGTCCTCGAAAAAACCGATCAGCATGGAAGGTGCCTCCCCAATCCTCGGTGCGGATCGCGGCTGAAGCCGCTCCTACAACGTGCACCGTAGGAGCGGCTTCAGCCGCGATCACCGCTCAGCGTTCGCGGCGGTTCATGAAGGCCAGCCGTTCGAGCAGTTGCACGTCGGCTTCGTTCTTGACCAGCGCCCCGTACAGCGGCGGTACCGCGCTTTTGGTGTCGCGGTTGCGCAGGATGTCCTCGGGGATGTCGTCGGCCATCAGCAGCTTGAGCCAGTCGATCAGCTCGCTGGTGGAGGGCTTCTTCTTCATGCCCGGCACCTTGCGCAGGTCGAAGAACAGCTCCAGCGCTTCGGTGACCAGCTCCTTCTTGATCTCCGGGAAGTGCACATCAACGATCGACTGCATGGTCTTGGCGTCGGGGAAGTTGATGTAGTGGAAGAAGCAGCGGCGCAGGAAGGCGTCGGGCAGCTCCTTCTCATTGTTGGAGGTGATGATCACGATCGGGCGCTTCTCGGCGCGCACGGTTTCGCCGGTTTCGTAGACGAAGAACTCCATGCGGTCCAATTCCTGAAGCAGATCGTTGGGGAACTCAATGTCCGCCTTGTCGATCTCGTCGATCAGCAACACCACCTGCTCGTCGGCGGCGAACGCCTCCCACAGCTTGCCCTTCTTGATGTAGTTGGACACGTCCTCGACGCCTTCGGCGCCGAGCTGGGAGTCGCGCAGCCGGGACACCGCGTCGTACTCATAGAGGCCTTGCTGGGCCTTGGTGGTGGACTTGATGTGCCAGGCCAGCAACGGCTTGCCGAGCGCTTCGGCCACCTGCTCGGCGAGCAGGGTCTTGCCGGTGCCGGGCTCACCCTTGATCAGCAGCGGGCGCTGCAGAGCGATGGCCGCGTTGACGGCCATTTTCAGATCTTCCGTGGCAACGTACTTTTCGGTGCCCTGAAACTGCATGCGGGTTCTCCACATCATCGAGAATAACGCTGCGCACTCTAGCAACCCCCGGGCCCGGGGCAAAGGGCCGGAACCGCCACGGAGCGGGAGGATTACGTCAGTGGCTGTGCCATAATCGCCGCCCATGAACCTGTTCCTGCTGCACCCCGACCAACGCCTGGAAGGCGATCTATGGCGGCTCGACGAGCGTCAGAGCGCCCATGCGCGCACCGTGCTCAAGCTCGCCGAGGGCGACCGCTGTCGCGCCGGCGTGCTCAACGACGGCCTTGGCGAGGCGCGGATAGAATCCATGAAAAACAATGAGATAACACTATCTTTTAAAGTGGATTCAAAGCCGCCGGCGCCGCTGCCGCTGAATCTGGTACTGGCCCTGCCCCGCCCCAAGATGCTCAAACGCCTGCTGATCGACGCCGCCAGCCTGGGCATCAAGCGCATCGTGCTGATCAACGCCTGGAAGGTGGACAAGAGCTATTGGCGCACCCCCAACCTGAAGGCCGGGTTGCTGCGGGAAAAACTGCTCCTGGGTCTGGAGCAGGCCGGCGACACGGTGCTGCCGGAGCTGATCCAGGCGCCACGCTTCCGGCCGTTCGTGGAGGATGAACTGGATGGCTGGGCGGGTCCCGGGGCGCGTTACCTCGCCCACCCCGGCGACCACCCCGCCCTGCCCCACGAGCAGGCCGGGCCGGCCACCCTGGCGATCGGGCCGGAAGGGGGCTGGACACCGTTCGAGGTGGAGTTGCTGCAGGAACACGGCTTCCGGGCGCACCGCTTCGGCACCCGCATTCTGCGGGTGGAGACGGCTTTGCCGGCGTTGGTGGGGGCTTTGATGCGGTTGCCGTAGGGCGTGGCGGGTTATCGCGACTGAAGCGGAACGCCGCCCGGTCGCTCCTACGGGGACGTACGACCCGCCGTAGGAGCGACTTCAGTCGCGATGGCTTGCTAAATGCCTTAGCGGCGGTAGGGGTTACGGCGCGGCTTGCGCGGTGGCTTGTTGCCGCGCTGATGACGCAGTCGGGCACGGCCGTACAGGCCAGTGTATTTCTTGCCCTTGAGATCGACCCGGTCGGTGAGCGGCTGGATCTCCTCGGCGGTCAGTTCCTTCCAGCGCCCCATGCGCAGATCGGAAGGCAGTGTCAGGTCGCCGAAACGGATGCGGATCAGCCGCGCCACTTCCAGGTCCTGGGACTGGAACAGGCGGCGCACTTCCCGGTATTTGCCACCGGTGAGACTGACCTTGTACCAGTGGTTGGCACCCTCTTCCGCTCCGCCGGCGTCCTCGATGCTCTCGAAGCTGGACACGCCGTCCTCGAGCAGCACCCCGTCCAGCATCGCCTGGCGCTTGGCGTCGGTGAGTTCGCCGTGCACCCGCACCGCGTATTCACGCACGAAGCCGTTGGACGGGTGCATCAGCCGATGCGCCAGTTCCCCGTCGGTGGTGAACAGCATCAGGCCGGTGGTGTTGATGTCCAGGCGGCCGACCTGCACCCAGCGCAGGCCCTGCAGCCGGGGGAGGTTGTCGAACACTGTGGGGCGGCCCTGCGGGTCGTTCCGCGAGCACACCTCACCGGCGGGCTTGTGATAAATGATCACGCGCCGAATTACGTCTTCTTCCGCCTTCACTGGAATGATCCTGCCGTCCACTCTGATTGTGTCTTCCGGCTCCACCCGGTCGCCCAGGGTCGCCACCTGGCCGTTCACCGAGACGCGCCCATCGGCGATCCATGTCTCCAGTTCACGGCGTGATCCCAGCCCGGTGCGGGCCAGGACTTTCTGCAATTTCTCACTCATGAGGTCGATTCGTCCTCGTTGGCGGCATCGTCGCCGCCGTCGTCGTCATTCGTTCGCGGCGCCGCTTCGGCGGCGACCGGGGCCACCGGCGCGGCGTCGTTCTCCGCTTCCGGTGAGCTTTTGTGGCGGAACCGGGTTTCGAAACCGGCATTCACAGCGTCCACCTTGTCCATGCTCATCAAGGTGGCATCGTCGATTTCCGGCTCGTCGTCCTCGACGCCGAACAGGCGTTCCGCCGCCGCTCCGGGCTCGCCATGGCCGGCCTCTTGGTCATCGTCGCCGTCCGCGTCGGGGACGTCGCTGAGCGCCAGTTCCTCGTTCAGCTTGTCGAGATCCTTGATCTCCGACAACGGCGGCAGGTCCTCCAGACTCTTCAGATCGAAGTAGTCCAGGAACTGCCGCGTGGTGGCGAACATCGCCGGCCGGCCGGGCACGTCGCGGTGCCCGACTACCCGCACCCAGCCCCGCTCAAGCAGGCTCTTGACGATGTGCGAGCTGACCGAAACGCCGCGAATCTCCTCGATCTCGCCCCGCGTGATCGGCTGGCGGTAGGCCACCAGCGCCAGGGTTTCCAGGATCGCGCGGCTGTAGCGCGGCGGTTTTTCCTGCCACAGCCGGCTGACCCAGGGCCCCAGGTCCTTGCGCACCTGGAAGCGGAATCCGCTGGCCACTTCGCGCAGCTCGATGCCGCGCTCGCCGTATTCCGTGGCGATTTCCTCGAGCAACCGTGACAAGTCAGCCTTGTCCGGGCGGTCGTGCTCGTCGAACAGCATCAACAGCGCGTCCCGGTCCAGCGGGCCGTCGGCGGCGAAGATCGCCGCTTCCACGATGTTCTTGATCTGCTGGGGCTCCACGGTCAATCGTCCTCGGCTATGTCGTTTGAGGGCTCGTCGTCGATTTCCAGCGCCGCCAGGGCTTCACTTTCCTCCAGAACCAGGGTTTTCGCCTTGACGTGGATCGGGCTGAACGGTGTGTTCTGGATCAGCTCGATGAGCGAACCCTTCACCAGTTCCAGCACCGCGAGAAAGCTCACCACCACGCCCAGACGCCCTTCCTCGGCCTCGAACAGCTCCACGAAGGGCACGAACTCTCGCCCCTTGAGGCGGTCGAGCACGTTGGCCATGCGCTCGCGGGTGGACAACTTTTCCCGCGATACCTGGTGGCTCTCGAACATATCGGCCCGGTGCAGCACCTCCTTGAAGGCCAGCAACAGCTCGCGCAGGTCCACGTCCGGCTGCGCTTTCTGGCGCACATAGTCCGGGCGCCGCGCGGCGGCGATCTGGAAGTCACGCTCCTGACGCGGCAGCCCGTCGATGTCCTCGGCGGCCTGCTTGAAACGCTCGTACTCCTGCAGCCGACGGATCAACTCGGCACGCGGGTCCTCCCCGTCCTCGTCCTCGTCGTGGCTGGGCCGAGGCAGCAGGGTGCGCGATTTGATCTCGCCCAGCATGGCGGCCATCACCAGATACTCGGCGGCCAACTCCAGGTTGAGCGCCTTCATCAGATCCACGTACTCCATGTACTGGCTGGTGATCTGCGCCACCGGGATGTCCAGAATGTCCAGGTTCTGCCGCTTGATCAGGTAAAGCAGCAGGTCCAGCGGCCCCTCGAAGGCCTCCAGAAAGACTTCCAGGGCATCCGGCGGAATATAGAGGTCGTCCGGCAGCTTGGTGATCGCCTGACCGTACATCAGACCAAAGGGCATCTCCGCCTGCCGCGGACCGGGCGGCGCCAGCGGATTATTGCCATCCCCTCGCGGGGGGGCCTGTTGGTCGATGACGTCGTTCATGGCTGCTGCTTCGCCTCCTTGGCGATCACCGGTAATGGAGTCCCATCGCCGCGCGCACTTCCTCGAGGGTGGCGCGGGCCTCCTCGCGGGCTTCCTCGCACCCCTCGGCGACGATGGTGCGTACCAGATCCGGATTGCGCATGTGTTCCTCGGCGCGCTTGCGGATCGGGGCCAGCTCCTCCTGGACCGCCTCGATCACCGGCTTCTTGCATTCCAGACAGCCGATGCCGGCGGTAGTGCAGCCCTGGCGCACCCAGTCCTGGGTGTCGGCGTCGGAGTACACTTTGTGGAATTCCCACACCGGGCATTTTTCCGGCGTGCCCGGATCGCTGCGTCGGACCCGGGCCGGGTCCGTGGGCATGCGCCGGATCTTGGCGTCCACCTCGTCGGGCTCCTCGCGGAGGCTGATGAAGTTGCCGTAGGACTTGGACATTTTCTGCCCGTCCAGGCCGGGCATGCGCGACGCCGGCGTCAGCAGCGCCTGGGGCTCCGGCAGAATCATCTTGCCGCCGCCCTCGAGGTCGCCGTTGAGGCGTTCCTTGTCGCCCAGGGTGATGTTCTGCTGACCCTGGACCAGGGCGCGGGCGGTTTCCAGGGCGGTCTCGTCACCCTGTTCCTGGTACTTGCGCCGGTTCTCCGTGTAGATGCGCGCCTGCTTCTTGCCCATCTTCTTGATGGCGGCCACCACCGCTTCCTCGAAGCCCGGCTCGCGGCCGTACAGGTGATTGAAGCGGCGCGCCACTTCCCGGGTCAGCTCCACATGGGCCACCTGATCGGCGCCCACCGGGACCTGGCCGGCACGGTAGATCAGGATGTCGGCCGCCTGCAGCAGCGGATAGCCAAGAAATCCGTAGGTGCTCAGATCCTTCTCACGCAGCTTTTCCTGCTGGTCCTTATAGGTGGGCACCCGCTCCAGCCAGGACAGCGGCGTCATCATCGACAGCAGCAGGTGCAGCTCCGCGTGCTCGGGCACCTGACTCTGGATGAACAGGGTCGCGGACCCCGGGTTGACGCCAGCGGCCAGCCAGTCGATCACCAGGTCCCAGACATGGTTCTGAATGGCGTGCGGATTCTCGTACTCGGTGGTGAGACCGTGCCAGTCAGCGACAAAAAAGAAACACTCGTACTCGTGTTGCAAACGTGCCCAGTTCTTGAGCACGCCATGGTAATGCCCCAGATGCAGGCGCCCGGTGGCGCGCATGCCCGATACCACTCTTTGGGAGGGAACCACGGAACTCAAAAGCCGACTCCTGTCGTAACGGCAAGAAAACGGCGATTATAAAGGGAACCGCCGGGGTAAAGACAGGGCCGGCGGTCCACCGGAGCCCGTTCAACCCATTTTCTTCATGCAGACTCGATGCCAGCCCGGCCCGGTTGGGTAACGAATGTTCAGAAAATGGCGTCGAGGGGGCCGGCGCCCTCGCGGACCACTTCCGGCCCGGTGCCATCGGCCAGGGAGATCACCGTGGTTTCGGTGACGCCACAGAAGCCACCATCGATGACCAGATCGACCTGATTCTGCAGGAAGTCACGAACGTCCTGGGGGTCGGTGAGGGGGAACTCATCGTCCGGCAGGTGTGCCGTGGAGGTCATGATCGGCTCGCCGTGCTCCTTGAGCAGTGCCTGGCAGATCGGATGATCGGGCACGCGGATGCCGATGGTGCGTTTCTTCGGATGCATCAGGCGCCGTGGCACCTCGTGGGTACCCTTGAGAATGAAGGTGTAAGGCCCCGGCGTGTGCGCCTTGAGCAGGCGATAGTCCGGGTTGTCCACCTTGGCATAGGTGGCGAGCACGGACAGGTCCGCGCACAGCAGGGTGAACTGGTGCTTGTCGTCGAGCCGCCGCAGGCGGATCAGACGCTCCAGGGCATCCTTCTCGCCGATGCCGCAGCCCAGGGCATAGGTGGTGTCGGTGGGGTAAGCGATCAGCCCGCCCTGACGGATTACGTCCACGGCCTGACGAATCAGGCGCGGTTGGGGAGTCTCGGGATGAATATGCAGTACTTCGGTCATGGGGCGGCATTCTCCACCCGGCCCGGGGTCGGCGCAAGGTCCCCCGGAGCACCGGCCAGTCGCCATACCGGCGTGCCGTCCGGCGGGAACGGCGGCAGGCCGCCCAGGCTCAGCCATTTCTGTTGCGGCGAGTGAAAATCGCTGCCACCGGACACCGCCAGCCCGAAGTGGCGCCAGCATTCCTCCAGCAGGCCGGCCTGGTGCCGGGTCAGTCCGGGCATCACCGCCTCCATGGCCTGGCCTCCGGCGGCGCGGAAGTCGCGCACCAGCTCGCGCAGACGTTTGCGGGTCAGGTCATAGGCCTGGGGATGGGCCAGCACCGCCACGCCGCCGCCGGTGCGCAGGTCCTGGATGCCCTGCTCCAGGCTGACCCAGGGTGTGGCGACGAACGCCGACTGGCCTTTCTTGAGAAAGCGGTTGAAGGCATGGCGCTGATCGCGCACCACGCCCTCCTCCACCAGCACCCGGGCGAACCAGGGCCGGCCGGGGGTGTCCGAATCCGACAGCGCGCAGGCCTTGGCGTAGCTGTCCTCGAGCCGGGCCGCCTTGTCGAGCCGGGCGCCGATGCGCCTTGCCCGCTGCCGGCGGGCTTCCAACTGATCGGCGACGCGGGCGGCCAGCACCGGGCAATCCGGGTCCACCCACAGGCCCAGCACATGAATCTCGCGACTGCCCCACAGCACCGACAGCTCGATGCCGTTGACCAGGGTCAGGCCATGGTGGGCCGCCGCGGCGCGGGCCTCGGGCAACCCGGCCAGGGTGTCATGGTCGGTGAGCGCCAGGGCATCGACGCCGTACTCGGCGGCGCGGGCGACCAGATCCGCCGGCGACAGCACGCCGTCGGAGGCGAGGCTGTGGCAATGCAGGTCGGGGCGTTGGAAGGGTGCGGCTTCAATCATGGGGGCAACGGTACCATACTCGGGATGATTTGCCGTGCGGTTCCCGATACCATCGGCGATCCGAACAAGGAACGATTCCATGAAGCAACTGTTCGACTACCTGCCCGTGGTGGTGTTTTTCGGCCTCTATTTCCTCAGTGGCCAGGACATCATGCTGGCCACCTGGGGCATCATCGGCGCCACCACCTTCCAGGTGCTGGCCGGCCGGCTGATCTGGAAGCGCTGGCACCGGCTGCATCTGGTGGTGTTCGTGATCACCCTGGTGTTCGGTGGCCTGACCCTGTTGCTGCGCGATGATGTGTTCATTAAATGGCGTCCCTCGATCATCAGCTTCGTGCTTGGCGCGGTGCTGCTGGTGGGCCACTTCCTGGGCGAGCGCAACCTGTTGCAACGCCTGTGCGAACGCTTGATGGTGGGTGGCTTCGGCTTCGTCGTAACGCTGGAGCGCCGCGACTGGAGCCGGCTGAACCTGGCCTTCGTGCTGTATTTTCTGGCTCTGGGGGGGCTGAACCTGTTCATCGCCTATAATTTCAGCACTGAATTCTGGGTGAACTTCAAGCTGTTCGGCTTCACCGCCATCCAGATGGTGTTCTACGTGGCCGCCTTCCTGTATTTCTACAAACGCATGCCGGAGGCGGATCGCCAACGCCTGTTTCACCAGGACAAAAACGAACCGGAACCGACCAAGAAGGACGACGAGGACGATGCTGTACGCGATCATCAGTGAAGACGTGGCCGATTCCCTGAACCGCCGCGCCGGCGCTCGCGCCGACCACCTGGCGCGCCTGGAGCGGCTCCGTGATCAGGGCCGCCTGGTGCTGGCCGGGCCGCACCCGGCGGTGGACAGCGCCGATCCCGGCGAAGCGGGTTTCACCGGCTCCCTGGTGGTGGCGGAGTTCGACTCCCTGGACGATGCCCGCGCCTGGGCCGACGCCGACCCCTATATCGAGGCCGGCGTCTACGAGCGGGTCACGGTGAAACCGTTCAAGGCCGTTCTGCCCTGATTTTTTACAAACCCGGCCCGCCAGGGCCGGGAAATGTGACTACTTCGGCGCCGTTCGCCGCGCCGGTTGCCTAAACTTCGCGCCCAGATCATCAAGGAGTGCCCGTTCATGCTGGTTCGCTGGTTCTGCTGTTTCCTGATTGCCGCTTTGTCGGCGCCGGCCCTGGCCGCCACCGCCTGGGTGGACGATGAAATCTACGTACCGGTCCGCTCCGGCGCCGGTTCCGGTTATCGAATCGTCCACCGCGGGCTGAAAAGCGGTACCCAGGTGGAGTTTCTCGGCGAGGAAGGCGACTGGGCGCACATCCGCTACCAGGGCACCGAGGGCTACATTGGCAAGCAGTACATCAGCCGCTCCCCCACCGCCGCCATCCGCCTGCAGCGGGTCAGCCAGGAAAACCAGCAGCTCGAGAAACAGGTCGGTGAACTCCAGGAGGAACTCGGGCGGATTCGCCAGGAGCGCGACAGCCTGAGTGGCGAGAACGAGGAATTGAAGGGCTCGCTGAGCAGCCGTGGTCAGGAGCTGGACAAGCTGCGCGACGTGGCCGCCGATCCGATTCGTCTGGACCAGGCCAACCGCCGGCTCAACGAGGAACTGAGCATGCTGCGCTCGGATCTGGATCAGTTGAAGGCGGAAAACACCATGCTGCGCAGCGACAACACCTCGCGCAAATGGATCACCGGGGTCGGCATCCTGCTACTCGGCGCCATCGCCGGCCTGTTGCTCAAATCCAAATCCGGCCGCCGCCGCAGCACCTGGGCTAACTAGGGAGCCTCTGAATACCGCCTTACGTGCTCAGCGTGGCCTGAAGTGCGCCGCCGTCGTGTCTTGTCTCGACGGGCAGGGTGGCGCCCTTTCCAAGAGGCAAGGCGCGGCGGCGGTGCACTTCAGGCCACGCCCGGTGGGGCTTACAGGCTGGCCCACATTCATCGTTGCCCTTTTTCGACAGGCAACCAGCCTGCCTTCAAAAGGGCGCCTTGATTGTGAGCCAGCCTGTAAGCCTGAGTACGCAAGGCGGTATTCAGAGGCTCCCTGGCCACCCGCCCGAACAGGGTTTCCAGGCGCAGCACCACCCCGTTGACGCCCTGGTAACCCTGATCCCGGGGCCACAGCACGAACGGCTCCACCTCGAAGAACAGCCAGGGCCGCCACACGTTACGCCGATAGCGCGCATAGACCCGGTAATTGTCCACCACGGCCGGTTTACTGTGGCCCCCTACCCCGAGCCCCAGATTGAGCGCCGAGCGCCCGTCCAGCCGTTTGAACAAATTCACGCCCTGGAACAGCCCCAGCCCATCACCGGCCTGGTTGAGTTCCTCGGTGTAACGGATCTCGCTGGAAAAACGCAGGGTGGTGTCCGGCGCCAGCGGCCGGTCCAGGTCGAACAGGGAGCGGCTGCCCCAGCCGTCAGGGTCGCGCCAGTAGATGCGCTGGGTGTAGCGCAACCAGGCGGATTCGTTGAACAGTGGATAAAGACGGCGGTAACGCAGGCGGGTGAAGGTGGTCAGGTCCGAACGCACGCCCACGTCCAGATCCAGATCCATGGCGTCGGTGCGCTCGATGGCCCAGCGCAGGGCCCCACGAAAACCATTGTCGCGTTCCCCGGCGGGAATTTCCCGGGCCACCGGCGTCTCCGGATCCTGATCCTCATCGTGGCTACGGAACAGCAGCGAGAAGCGGCGTTCAGCGCTCGGCAGCCAGACCCGGGCGTCCAGGTCCACGTCGCTGGCGCCGTCGCCATCGTCGCGCCATACCCGCTCACCGGTAAGACGCACCAAGCTGGCGGCCGGTTCGTTGTTCTCGCGCAGCGGGTCCTCGAAGAAACCGTCCACCCAGCGGCTCGGCCAGCACAGGCTGCGCGACAGCCAGTCATGGGTGCGGTCCACCAGGGTGCCGGCGCCTTCCCAACGACAGGCGTCGACGGGCTGTGCCCCCGCCATGGACGACATACCAAGCATTATCATGCCGGGCAACAACGAACGACCAAGTGACCACCAACACCTCATGGCGCCAGCATAGCGTGCCGGCGACGCCTCGGGAATCAGCCCAGGGCGCCGGCGGCGCGAAGAGCGGCAATTTCGTCGTCGTCGAAGCCCTGCTCGCGCAGCACCGCCTCATTGTGCTGGCCAAGCCGGGCGCCGCTGAACCGGTAGCCCACCGGCGTGGCCGAGAACTTGAACGGCGACGCCACCTGACGCTGATGCCCGCCATCGTGGCGCGGTACCTCCACCACCATGCCGCGGGCCTGGAGCTGCGGATGCGCCGCCGCCTCGCTGAAGCTCAGCACCGGCTCCACGCAGCAGTCCAGTTCGGCGAATACCTGGCACCAGTGATCATGGTCCTGGCCGCCGATCACCTCGGCGATCGCCGCCTTCACCTCCGCCACCTGGGCGGGCTCGCGGCTGAGCCCCTTGGTGGTCAGATCCGGCCGGCCAATGGTCTCGCAAAACTGACTGAAGAACTGGGGCTCCAGCCCCGCCACGGAAAGGTAGCGACCGTCACGGGTACGGTAGCAATCATAGAAGCTGCCGCCATTCAGGGTGGTGCCTTCCAGGGTCGGGTCCTCGCCGGCCACCAGGGCCGGCGGCGCGCTCAGCCCGTGCAGGCTGAAGGCGGCATCGGTCATGGAAATGTCCACCTGCTGGCCCTCGCCGGTATGGTGGCGATGAATCACCGCCGCCAGCAGGCCCATGACGGCATGGCAGGAGCCGCCGGCCACGTCCGCCACCTGGAACGCCATCGGCGCCGGGCCGCTGTCCCGGCGACCGTTATAGCTGGTCATGCCGGCGATGGAGAGGTAATTCAGATCGTGGCCGGCGCGGTCGCGGTAGGGGCCATCCTGGCCGTAGCCGGTGATTGAGCAGTAAATCAGGCCCGGGTTGATCGCCTTGAGGGTCTCGTAGCCGACCCCCAGCTTGTCCATGACGCCGGGCCGGAACTGCTCCACCACGATGTCGTAGTCCTTTACCAGCCGGTACACCACCTCGCGGCCTTCCGGGGTTTTCAGATCCAGCGCCAGGGAGCGTTTGGAACGGTTGATGTAGCCGTGCACCGCCGAGACATTGTCCTCGGAGGGCGGCAGCAGACGAACCATATCCGGACGGGTGGGCGACTCCACGCGCAGCACCTCGGCGCCCATGTCGGCCAGCAACAGGGTGGCGAAGGGGCCAGGCAGCAAGGTGGAAAAATCCAGGACTTTCAGGGTGGCCAGGGGTCCGCTCATGAAACCGCTCCTTTCCAAAACGGGCTGTGGGGAACCGGAACCCTACCGTCCGGGGACGGCGCCGCCAATGGCCATTGCCATCGCCGACTGACCGAAACGGACATGGGGCGCGGGCGTCAACTGCGCTAGCATGCGCCTCTTCCATGGATATCGCGGATCATTATGACGCCACTCATCAAACTGCGCGGCACCCTGGCCCTGGTGGGCATCACACTGAACACCCTGATCATGGCGCCACTGCTGTATCTGTTCGCCCTGCTGCGGCTGTGCCTGCCGTTCCATCGGGCCCAGGTGATGCTGGCCCGGGTGCTGGTGGTGATCGCGGAGACCTGGATCGCGGTGAACAACGCCATCGCCAGGCTCACCAGTGGCGTACGCTGGCGGATTGAGGGGATGGAGGGGCTGGCGCGCCAGGAGTGGTATCTGGTCACGTCCAACCACCAGTCCTGGGCCGATATCCTGGTGCTGCAGATGGCCACCAACCGCCGGGTGCCGTTTTTGAAGTTCTTTCTCAAGCAGCAATTGATCTGGGTGCCGCTATTGGGGCTGGCCTGGTGGGCGCTGGATTTTCCGTTCATGAAGCGCTACACCCGTGCCCAGCTCGCCAAGCACCCGGAACTGAAAGGCAAGGACATGGAAACCACCCGCCGGGCTTGCGAGAAATACGCCCATTACCCGGTGTCGGTGATGAACTTCTTCGAGGGCACCCGCTTCACCCGGGAAAAACACGACGAACAGGGCTCGCCCTATACCCACCTGCTCAAGCCCAAGGCCGGCGGCGCCGCCTTCACCCTGAAGGCGATGGGCGGCCAGTTACATACCCTGCTCGATTTCACCATCGTCTATCCGCCGAATACCACCCGCTCCCTGCTCGGATTCCTGGGCGGCGCCATGGATGAAGTTCAGGTGATCGTGCACCGCCGGCCAATCCCGGACTGGGCTTCGCGGGGCGATTACGAGAATGACCCGGAATTCCGCGCTCGCATCCAGGCCTGGATCAGCGAATTGTGGACGGAAAAGGACGCTTTGATTCAGTCACGGCTTTCCGCGTAAGGGCGGATTTGCCTATAGTAGTGGCCCGGTGCCATCCCGGCCCCGAGAAATACAAAGCGAATCCGATGGGAAGGCCATGCTAGGCAATCTGTTCAAACCCCGGTGGCGACACCGGGACGCCGACGTGCGCGCGCAAGCCGCCACGGCCCTGAATCCGGACCAGGACAGCGAACTGCTGGCGCGGCTGGCGCGCGACGACGACAGCCCGCGAGTACGCGCGGCGGCCGCCGCCGCCCTGCTTGATCTCAGCCTGCTTGATCAACTGATCGCCAAGGACACGGACGCGGCGGTGCGTGACGCCGCCTCCGAGCGCATCATGGCGCTGCTGGCCGGCACCGTGGCCGGGGCTCCCGCCGCCGAGACCCGCCTGCGGCTGATCCGCCATACCGACAATCCCCGGGTATTGATGCATGTGGTCCGGCACAGCCCGGACGCGGCCAGCCGCGAGGCGGCGCTGGCGTCGATCCGCGATGCCGAGTCGTTGTACCAACTGGCGTTGCATGGCAAGGACGCGGCTACCCGGCTGGCCGCCGCGGAACGGCTGGAAGACGACGAGCGGTTGCGCCAGCTGGGCCGTGAGGGTCGCGACAAGAAGGTGGTGCGCCTGGCCCGGGAGCGCCTCAAGGCCCATCAGCGCGAACACACCGAACAGGAGCGTCGGGAGGAGGAACGGGGACAGACCCTGGATGCCCTGGAGCACCTCGCCGCCCATAGCGCCGATCCCCTGTTCGCGGCCCGTTTCGGCCAGTTGGAACAACGCTGGGAGGCGCTCGCCGAGGGCGCCGACCCACGTCAGGCGGAACGCGCCGGCAAGGCCCTGGAGGACGCCCGCGCGCGGCTTGAGCAGGCGCGCCAGGAGGAGCGACGGGAAGCGGAGCTGGCGGCCGCCCGGCAAGAGCGGCACGCGGCCCTGGACACCCTGCGCGCTCTGATGCGTGACCTGGACGGCGACACCTGGGACCAGCAACTGGGCGAGCTGCGTTCCGCGGTGGCCACCCAGGAGCGCCGCTGGCAGGCCGCCGCCGAGGAAGCCCCCGGCGACGACGACCAGGAGCTGGCGTTCCGCTCGCAATTGGATGAGTGGCGGCGACTGATCGCGCTGGCCGAGGCCGCCCGCGATAACCCGGACCCGGAAGACCGCCACGCGCTGGCCGAACAATGGCCCCGGCGGGTGCCGGCCCCCTCCTCCCTGGCGGACCTGGCGCCGCCGCTCGGCGGCGATGTCGATGCCGCCGGGCCTGCCGAGTTGACCCGGGAGGCTTCCCCGCGACGCTCCCAGCGCAGCCGCCACCAGGGCCTGGTGGTGGCACTGCGCCGCGAGTTGCAGCGCGGCAACCTGAAACACGCCAACCGCCTGTGGTTGAAGGCCGAGGCGGTGCTCGCGGAGGAAAACGATCCTTGGCTGGCGCGGCAACTGGAACGCCACGGCGCGCGGCGCGAGGAGTTGCGTGACTGGCATGCCTTCGCCGCCCAGCCCAAGAAGGACGCGTTGTGTGAGCGCATGGAAGCGCTTATCGAGCAGTCCATGGACGCCGACGAGCGGGCCAGTGCGATCCAGGCCCTGCACGATGAATGGCGGGCGCTGATGAGCTCCGACCAGGACCAGGATCAGGCTCTTTGGGACCGTTTCAAGGCCGCCTCGGACCGGGCCTATGAACCCTGCCGGGCCCATTTCGAGGAACTGGATGCGCAACGAGCCGAGAACCTGCGCCGCCGCCGCGCCCTGTGCGACCAGTTGGCGGCCTTCGTCAACGGCGAGAATTGGGACAAGGCGGACTGGCAGGCGGTGTGGGAGATCCGCCGGCGCGCCCCCCAGGAATGGAAGGACCATTCACCGGTGCGCTTCACCGACGGTCGTGATTTGCGCAAGCGCTTTTCCGCCCTGCTCTCCGAGATCGACGAACACCTGGACCGGGCCTGGCAGGAGGCCGAGCGCCAGCGCGCCGGGATGATCGACCGCGCCCGCGCCCTGAGCGAGCGGGAAGATGCCCACGACGCCGCCCGCCAGGCCCGCGAGTTGCAGAAGGAGTGGCGCGCCGCGCCCTGGCTGCCACCGGCCCGGCACCGGCGCTGGCAGAAGGATTTCCGGGGCCTGATGGACGCCATCTTCGGCGCCCGTCAGGCCGCCAGCCAGGCCCGGGACGAGGCCCGGCAGGCTGAGCGTGAGCGGGCCGCCGCCCTGCTCGACGACGGCGAACGCCGCCTGCGCGACGATCCGCTGGAGCTGGATGATGCCGCGCTGGCGGCGCTGATCGGGGAGCTGGATGGGCTCGATCATGGTGCTCTGGAACGCGGTCAGCAGCGCCGCAAGCAGCAGCTGCTGGACAGCCTGCGCCGCCGCCGCGCCGATCTGCCCCGCTGGCATCGCTGGCGCGATGCGGAGCAACGCCTGGCGGCCGCCCCGGACGGCGAGGCCTCCGATCAGGACCGCGCCCTGGCGGTGGCCCTGGAAGCCCTGGCCGGCGTGGACAGCCCGGAGCATGCCCGCGCCGAACGCATGGCCTGGCAGCTTGAACAACTGCCCCGGGCGATGAAGTCCGCCGGCTACGCGCCGTTGGAAGAAGCGCTCAAGCTGGTGGAGCAACGGGACGCGGACGCCCCGCTGGACCCGGCGCTGCGCCAGCGCATGACGGTGGCCCTGGCCGCTGTTGAGCCGCACGCCGGATAAAGCTGATCGCGGCTGAAGCTGCTCCTACCGGGTATGGAAGCCACCGTAGGAGCGGCTTCGGTCGCGATCCGGCGCTCAAATCCCGCTATTGCCCGTGGCGTTTGGCGGTTTCCAGGAACACCAGTTCCTCGGCGGTGCTTTCCCGACCGAGAACCTGGTTGCGGTGCGGGAAGCGCCCGAAGCGCCGGATGATCCGCGAATGTTCTTCCGCTGCTTTCAGGCTGTGCCCGATGGCGGCCCGTGCCACCTCCGGCGCCCGTGCCTGGATGTCCCGGTAGCAAGCCACCGACCGTTTCTGCAGGTCCTCATCCTCGGCGTGCATCAGCGGCATGCAGAAGAACACTTGCCCGGCCCAATCCAGGCGCCGGTCCATGCCCGTCGACAATCCTTCCAGGCACAGAGTGGCGCCCCGATGATCGCCGGCGAAGGCATCGGCGGTGCCCCGGTAAATGTTGCGGGTGAACTGATCCAGCAGCACGATCAGCGCCAGCCGCGAGCCGGCTTCCCGTTCCCAGTCCACCAGTTCCCGCTGCAAAGCGGCCCGCACCCGGTCGCCGAACCGTTCCTCGATCTCCGCGTCTCGGCCCGGGGTGCTCTTGAACCAGCGCCGGCTCACCGACGCCGGCGGCCAGTCGCCGCCGTCGTCGCCAAACCAGAAGGTGAGGACGTCCTGATGGGGGGCGCTCAGATCCATGGGGCGGCTCCTTCCTGGAAGGTCACGGGCGGTGGGCAGGTCATTCGCAGGCCTCATCGGGCAGCGCGGTCTCGATCACCGGCCAGGCATTGTCCAGCAACCGGGGCTGCGCCTCGGCGGTGGGATGGATGCCGTCGCCCTGCAGTTGCCCGGCCTCCACCACGCCGTCCAGCAGGAACGGCAGGAACGGCACCCCGGTCTCTTCGGCCACGTCCTGGAACGCGCCCTCGAACAGGCGGGTGTAGCCCTGTCCGTAGTTGGGCGGGATGCGCATGCCCAGCAGCACCGCCTCCGCGCCGGCTTCACGGCTGAGGCGTATCATGGTGGCCAGGTTGTCCGCCAGCCGGCGCGGCGGCAGACCGCGCAGGCCGTCATTACCGCCCAGCTCGATGACCACGGTATCCGGCTGGTGGCGTTCCAGCAGCTTGGGCAGACGCACCCGGCCACCGTCGCTGGTATCGCCGCTCACCGAGGCGTTCACCACCGGTAACCCGGAACATTGCTTATCCAGACGCTGTCGGAGAAGCTGTACCCATCCCTGCGTTTCGTCGATGCCATAGGCCGCGCTGATGCTGTCGCCCAGCACCAGCACCCCTTCGGCGCGCACGATGGCGGGCACAATCAAACAGATTACGATCAGCAGGCGTCCCAACATATGGCTTCGACTCCGGTACTCGACGCGCGTCAACTTAGCAAAACGGTTCCCGCCCCGGAAGGCACGCTTACCCTCCTCGATGATATCGACCTGACGCTGAACCCTGGTGACAGTATGGCCATCACCGGGCCGTCCGGTTCCGGAAAATCCACTCTGCTGGGCCTGCTCGCCGGCCTGGACGTGCCCAGCGGCGGCGAAGTACGGCTGCGCGGCGAGCCTTTCAGCCGCCTGGACGAGGACGGTCGGGCGGCATTGCGCGGGCGCTATTGCGGTTTCGTATTCCAGGCGTTTCATCTGGTTTCCGACCTCAACGCCGTGGAGAACGTCATGCTGCCGCTGGAGATCACCGGCGCCGACCGGGCCCGGGCGCGGGCCCGTCACTGGCTGGAGCGGGTTGGCCTGGCGCACCGCGAGCGCCATTTTCCCGGCCAGCTGTCCGGCGGCGAGCAGCAGCGGGTCGCCCTGGCCCGAGCGTTCGCCCTGGAACCGGACCTGCTGTTCGCCGACGAACCCACCGGCAGCCTGGACCGGGCCAACGGCGAACAGGTGGCGAGCTTGCTGTTTGACCTCAACCGGGACCATGGCACCGCCCTGGTGCTGGTCACCCATGACCCGGCCCTCGCCGCCCATTGCGCCCATCACCATGAGCTGGTGGAGGGCCGTCTGAGTGTTTGATCCACGATTGCTGATGCGCCCCTGGCGTTCCGGCGCCTTCCGCATCCAGGCCCTGGCGCTGCTGGTGGCGTCCCTGGCGATCGCCGCGGTGGTGCTGATGCGCGGCGAGTTGGACCACCGCTTCGCCAACCGCACCGCCGAGGCCATTGGCGGTGACCTGATCCTGGAAGGCAGCCAGCCGGCCGGTGACGGGCAGGTCGCGCTGGTGGCGGACCGGCCCCATTCCCAGGTCACCCGTTTCACCACCGTGCTGGTGCGCGACGACACCTTCGTGCTGGCCAGCGTCAAGGCGGTGGACGACGGCTACCCGCTGTTCGGCGCGCTCACCGTGGCCGACCAGCGCTTCGGCGATCCCTACCCGGCGGCCCATGGACCGGCTCCCGGCGAGGTGTGGCTGGCCGGCACCGCCCTGGACCGGCTTGGCCAGGCCACCGGAGAGTTCATCACCGTGGGCGACCGCGCCCTGCTGGTCAGCAAGGTGCTGATCCGCGAGCCGGACCAGGGCGCCGGCTTCTACAGCATGAACCCGAGGCTGATGATGAACCGGGCGGACGTGGCCTCCACCGGCATTCTCGGCCCGGGCACCCGGGTGCGCCATGAACTGCGCATCGCCGCCCCCGGCGACGCCCTGGACACGGTGGCGGAGGCGCTGCGCCCGACCCTGGCGGTGAACCAGGAAATCGACACCCGCGACGATGCCGGTCTGCGCTCCATGGGCCCGCTGCGCCAGCTCACCCTGTGGGGGCAACTGGCGGTGATGATGGTGGTGCTGCTGTGCGGCGGCGCGGTCTACCTGGCCGCCGGCGTGCGCGGCGCCGAGCAGGCGCGTCGCTGCGCGGTGATGAAGACCTTCGGCGCCCGCCGTCGCCAGATACTTTCCCGGGTGCTGGGCCGCGAACTGGTGGCGCTGCTGCCGTCGCTGCTGGTGGGGCTGGCCCTGGCCGCCGGCGCTTTCCTGGCGCTGCGGCAATGGCTGGGCGACGAACTGGCCTGGCGACCGCCCTGGCACACCTGGCTACTGCTGGGCCTGGCGCCGTTGGTGATCTGGGCGGGCTTCGCCCTGCCGCGCCTGTGGCGGCTGGTCCATCTGCCAGCCAGGGAAATCCTCGGCGACAGCCCGGAAGCGCCCTCCGCCCGGGCCGGCCTGAACCTGGTCGGCGCCCTGCTGGCGCCGGTGCTGGTGGCGATGATGCTGTCAGGATCATTGATGGATCTGGGCCAGTTGCTGGCGCTGATGGTGACGGTGGCCGTGGGGCTGCCACTGCTGCTGTGGATGCCGCTGCGCCTGGCGGACCGGGCCGGCCAGCGCTGGCCCCTGGCCGCGCGGCTGGCCCTGCGCCGGCTGTCGCGGCGACCGCTGACCACCCTGCCGATGCTGGCCGCCATGGTGCTGGCCCTGGCGATCATGTCGCTGGCCACGCAGGTCGGCCGGCAACTGCTGGCGGACTGGCGCGACCGGTTGCCGGAGCAGGCGCCGAACTACTTCGTGCTTAACCTGTTCGACCAGGATCTGGACGCTTTCCGCGCCTGGCTGGACGATCATGGTGCCCGCGTGCCCGGCTATTACCCGGTGGTACGTGGCCGGCTCACCGAAATCGATGGCCAGCCGGTCCGCGAGGCGGTAACCAAGGAAGAGGACGAGGACGATCAGGGCCAGCGCGCCCTCAACCGGGACCTGTCACTCACCGAGGCGGACGCCCTGCCGGAAAGCAACCGGACCCTGGCGGGGCGCTGGCTCGGCGACCGCCCCGGCGAGGTGTCGGTGGAGTCGGAACTGGCGGAGTCCCTGGGCCTTGAGGTGGGCGACCAACTGACCTTTACCGCCCAGGCCGGTGACCTGACCGCCACGGTGGTAGGCCTGCGCGAGGTGGACTGGGAAAGCTTCGAGCCCAATTTCTATTTCATGTTCAGCCCGGGCACCCTGGACGGCCAGAGCCGCTACTGGCTGACCAGTTTCTATCTACCCGAGGACCGCGCCACGGAACTGCCGGCGCTGATTCGCCAGTTTCCGCAGATCACCCTGCTGGACGTGAACGCCCTGCTCGACCAGGCCCAGGCGCTGATCGCCCAGGCCAGCCGCGCGGCCCTGGCCCTGGCGGCGCTGCTGCTGGCGGCCAGCGTGCTGGTGATGGCGGCGGCCTGGCTGGCCGGCGGCCAGCAGCGGCGCAAGGACGAAGCGCTGCTGCGGGTGCTGGGGGCACGCAGCGCCCTGTTGCGGCGGGTGGCGGTGCTGGAGCAGTTGCTGCTGCTCGGCGGCGCCGCCCTGTTCGCCCACCTGCTGCACTTGGCGGCGCTGGTGCCCCTGGGCATCAAGCTGTTCGACGGCGACCTGCCGTTGTCCGGCTGGATTCTGCTGCCCTGGGCGCTGGTCGTGCCCATGCTGGTCCTGGAGGCGGCGCGGCCGCGCAACCAGGAGCGCCCAATGGCGCGCCTGGCCGGCTGACGGCGCCGGCGGTTAGAGCCGGTTGGCGATGCGCTCGCCGGCCAGAAGCCGGAAGCTGATCAGCGCCGCCACGGCGCTGCCCGCCATCAGGGCGGTCATGGGCAGCGGCGTGCCATCATGGATCATGCCCAGCCCGGTGCCGATCAGGCCGGCCAGAAGAAACTGCAGGCAGCCGTTGAGCCCGGTGGCGGCGCCGCTGTCCCGGTCGAAATAGGCCAGGAAGCTGGCCAAGGCGTTGGGAATCGCCAGCGCCGCCATGCCCGCCACCAGCATGATCAACGGCACCGTGGTCCACAGGGTCAGGTGGCCGCTCAGCGTGAGGCCCAGCAGCACCAGGGCGGCCACCGCCTGGATCAGCACCGCCACGCCCATGATCACCGGGCTGTCATGGCGGCGCAGCAACAGCACGTTGACCCGGTTCAGGCCGAGCATGGTGACCACGTTGGCGCCGAACAGCAGCGGGAACTCCGACTCGTCCATGCCGAAGTACTCGATGTACAGGAAGGCGGCGTCGGTGATGAAGGTGAACATGGCCGAGAACACCAGGCCGTTGGCGAGGATGAACCCCATCGCCTTGCGCTGGCGAAGCACCCGCCCGTAGGCGGCGAACATGCGGTGGCGCAGCGGTTCCTCCGCTACCTGGGGCGTCACCGTGGGCAGCGCGAAACGCAGCATCAGCCCCACCACCACGGCGTAACCGGCCAGCATCACGAAGATGCTGGGCCAGCCGGACAGCTTGAGCAGCGCGGCGCCGATGGCCGGCGCCAGCAGCGGCGCGATGAGCAGCACCAGGCCCACGGAGGTGAGTACCCGGGCCGCTTCCCGACCGTTGAAATGATCGCGCACCGAGGCGGCGGCGATCACCACCGTGGCGCCGCCGCCGAGCGCTTGCACCACGCGCAGCAGGTAAAGCTGCTCCACGGTACGGCAGATACTGATCGCCAGGCTGGCGAGAATGAACACCACCAACCCCACGTAGGCCACTGGCTTGCGACCGAAGTGGTCCGACAGCGGACCGCCCAGCCATTGCCCCAGGGCCACGCCGATCACATAGAAACTGACCGAGAGTTCCACCCGGTGCACCGCCACGCCGAAGCCCTCCGCCATGGTCGGCAGTGCCGGCAGATAGGTGTCGATGGCCAGCGGCCCAAGGGCCACCAGCGTGCCCAGCATGAGCGCCAGGCGCAGCGGAGAAATCGCGGACATGAATCGTTTCCCGGGAAACCAGTTCAGAGGGAGGGCAAGCCTATCATTCAAGTGCCCCCGGTGCCCGCTTTGACGCGCTTTTTATCAGATTTTGATCGCTTCAAAACAAAGGCTTGCGGCGTTCCGGGTTGGCTGGGACCATAGCCGCATTCTCGAGACAAGGAAGCCCATGGAACTTTCCGCTCCCTTCCAGCTGGCGCTGATTACCGTGGTCGCCTTTCTGTGCCAATGGGCGTCCTGGCGAATCAAACTGCCGGCGATTCTGCCGTTGCTGATCTCCGGCTTGTTGCTCGGCTCGGTGGGCGGACTGATCCAACCCCTTGAGTTGTTCGGCGACCTGTTGCTGCCGGGGGTGTCCCTGGCGGTATCGATCATTCTGTTCGAAGGCGCCCTGACCCTGCGGTTCGATGAGATTCGCGGCCTGGAGAAGACGGTACGCCGGCTGGTGACCTGGGGTGCCCTGATCACCTGGGGCGTGGTGACCCTGGCCGCCTGGGGGCTGCTCAAGCTGCCGCTGGGGCTGGCGCTGCTGTTCGGCGCCCTGGTGGTGGTCACCGGCCCGACGGTGATCGTGCCGTTATTGCGCAGCGTGCGGCCCAAGGCCAACATCGCCCGGCTGCTGCGCTGGGAAGGCATCGTCATCGATCCGCTGGGCGCGATCCTGGCGGTACTGGCCTATGAGCTGGTGGTGGCCACCGGCCAGCAAGGCGCCCTGCTGCATGGCCTGTGGCTGTTCTTCCAGGCGATCGCCGTGGGCGCCGTGATCGGTACCGTGGTGGCCTTCATGCTGAGCGCCCTGCTCAGCCGCCATCTGGTGCCGGAATACCTGCGCAGCTTCCTGGTTCTATCGGCGGTGATCGGTGAATTCGTGCTCGCCAATGGTCTCAGCGAGGAATCCGGCCTGGTGGCGGTAACCGTCACCGGCATCGTCATGGCCAACCGCAAGGGCGTGCGCACCGACGACATTCTCCACTTCAAGGAGAACCTGTCGGTGATGCTGATCTCCGGTCTGTTCATCGTGCTCGCGGCGCGCCTGGAAATGGACCAGTTGCTCAGCCTCGGGGCGTCCGCCCTGCTGGTGCTGGCCATCGTGCAGCTGGTGGCCCGGCCGCTGTCGGTATGGGTGGCGACCCTGGGCAGCAGCCTCAACTGGCGGGAGAAGGCACTGCTGGCCTGGATCGCGCCGCGCGGCATCGTCGCCGCGGCGGTGTCGGCGCTGTTCGCCCAGCGACTGGAGGAAAGTGGCGTGGCCGGTGCCGACCTTCTGGTGCCCCTTACCTTCATGATCATTATCGGCACGGTGGCCCTGCAGAGCGTTACCGCGCGCCCGCTGGCGCGCTTGCTTAAAGTGGCGGAGCCGGGGCCGCGCGGCTTCCTGCTGATCGGCGCCAACCCGGTGTCCCGGGCCATCGGCAAGGCCCTGCAACAGAACAACTTCCCGGTGCTGCTGATCGATTCCAACTGGGAGAGCATTCGTTCCGCGCGCATGGACGGGCTGAGTACCTTCTATGGTAATCCGGTGTCCAGCCACGCCGACCAGCACCTGGATCTGGTCGGCTATGGCAAGCTGCTGGGGCTGAGCCCGCGACGGGAACTGAACACCGTATCCACCATGCGCTACCGGCTGGAATTCGGCGAGCCCAACGTCTACAGCCTGCCCTGGGTGAGCGAGAAGGAAGACAAGCACGAGGTGGCGGCGCACCATCGCGGCGCCACCCTGTTCAGCAACGAGGCCAGCTACGCGCGACTGGCCAGCCTGATCAGCCAGGGCGCGGAAATCCGCCGCACCCGGATCACCGAGGAATTCGACTTCCAGGCCTACCTGGCGGTGGAAGACCGCCAGGTGTGGCCGCTGTTCGCCATCGACCCCCGCGACCGCATCCATGTATTCACCGCCGAGGCGCAGCCGGAACCGCGCCCGGGCTGGTCGGTGATGGCGCTGATCAAGGATGATGCCAAGGAAGAACGGGTCTCCGAAAAGGCCTCCGAAAAAGCGTCGGAGAAAGGCGCCGGCAAGGGCACTGATCGCGGCTGAAGCCGCTCCTACTGGAGAGCTGTAGGAGCGGCTTCAGCCGCGATCGGCCCTGGAAGGCGATCTCCTTCAGGGATGTGTTTCCTCGCCGACCGCGTTGAACGAATCGATCAGCCCGCACACGCGACCGTCGTCCAGTCGGCAATCCGGGGCGTGCTCCCAGGCGGCCATGGCGGCGCGCATGCGCTCGCTGAGGCCGCTCAGTTCACGAATCCGGTCCTCCACCTCGCTCAGCCGCGTCTCGATCAGCTTACGCACCCGGGGACAGGGTGCCTCGCCCCCTTCCGACTCCTCGATCAGCTCGCGCACGTCGCTCAGGGTGAAGCCCAGGCTGCGCGCCTTGAGGGCGAAGCGCAGGCGGCGCAGATCGTCGCCACCATACAGGCGGTAGCCGTTGCCCGGATCGCGGCGCGGCCGCAGCAGGCCCAGGTCGGTGTAGTGGCGCACGGTTTCGGCGGTGGTGTCGGCCCGGCGGGCCAGGTCGGTGACGCGCATGGCATTACCCCGGTGTTGGCATCGGCAAAACCCCAGTGTAACACCGGGCTTTCAATACTGGCCCGGGTAACCGGTGGCGTGGCGGATGGAACGGTACAGTGGCGCCAGGCGCGGATAAAGCCGTCGGTATACACGGCGGTAAAGACGGTCATAGAGCGCGCCAGGCACCGGGCGCGGCGTGAAGGTCTCGCCACGGCGCGTCATGGCCGCCACGGCGGCGCCGTGGTCCGGGTACAAGCCGGCCCCCACCGCGGCGTTGATGGCGGCGCCCAGGCCGGAGGTCTCGAAGGTGTGCGGTCGCACCGCCGGCAGGCCGAACAGGTCGGCGGTGATCTGCATCACCGCATCGCTCCGCGAGCCGCCGCCGGACACTCTCAATTCCCGTACCGGCGTGCGGTTCCGTTTCTCCAAGCGCTCCTTGCCGTCGCGCAGGGCGTAGGCGATGCCCTCGATGATGGCCCGGTACAGGTGGGCGCGGGTGTGCACGTCGCCGAAGCCGATGATGGCGCCCTTCGCCTCCGGCCCCGGAATGCGCACGCCCGGATTCCAGAATGGCTGCAGGGTGAGCCCCATGGCGCCGGGAGGCGATTGCTCCAGCAAGCGCTCGAAAAGGTGCTCCGGGGTCACCCCCAGGCGCTCCGCCTCGCGAACCTCCTCGGCGGCGAACTCGCGCTTGAACCAGTTCACCATCCAATAACCCCGCTGCACGATGATCTCGGAGTTGTAGCGCCCCGGCGCCGCCGCCCCATAGGCCGGCACGAAGGGAATCGGCTCCACGAAATGCTCGTTGCAGGTGTTGAAGGTGGCCGTGGTCCCGTAGCTCAGATTGCCCACCTCCGGGCTGAAGGCGCCGGCGCCGAGTACCTCGCAGGCCTTGTCGGCACCGCAGGCGATCAGCGGCAGCCCCTCTGGAATACCGGTGTCGGCGGCGGCGCTGGCGGTGATCGCGCCGAGAGAGTGGCCGGGGCCCACCAGCTCCGGCAACTGCTCGCGGCGCACGCGCAGGGCGCGCCATTTCATATCCGTCGGAGCGGCCCAGTCCTGGCGCTTGAAATCATAGGGCAGATAGCCCACCTGGCTGGCGGTGCAGTCACGGCGCTGGCCGCACAACTTCCAGGTCAGGTAACCGGACAGCAGCAGGAAATAACGGGTGCTGGCCCACAGCTCGGGCTCGTCGGCGGCCAGCCAGTTGCATTCCGCCTTGGATTGAAACTGGCGCAGGGTCTCGCCCTGCCCCAGCGCCGCCACCGGCCAACGCCAGTACCAGGGCAGACGCGGATAGTCCCGGGTGCGGCGTTGATCAAGCCAGATCACCGCCGGTCGCAGCGGCCGCATGGCCTGATCCAGGCATACCACGGAGGCGCGCTGGGTGGTGAGCGCCACCGCCACCACCCGCTCGCGCAGCGCGCCGTGCTCCGCCCACAGGCCCTGGCAGGCCCGCGCCAGTTGCGCCCAGAAGTAGTCGGCGTCCTGCTCCGCCTGCCCCGGACCGGTGTCCCGGTAGGCCTGGATCGGCTGCTGATGACGCGCCACCAGCTCGCCGGCGGTGTCGAACAGCATGGCTCGCGCGCTTTGCGTGCCCTGGTCCAGCGCCAGCAGCAGTGGCGCCGGCCGGGCCGGGGCGGTGCTCACGCCGCTGCCCGCTCCACCGGCGGCACCCCATAGAACCGGGCCCGCAGGTCCTGGTAGCGGGCCCACTCCTGCCCCCAGCGGGTATCGTCCCAGCCCAGCAGCTCCGCGCTCAGGTGACGCAGGCGTTCCGCCAGGCCCTCGCCGCCATCGCGGCGCAGCAGGCCCAGACGGGTGCGCCGCAGCAACAGATCGTCCAGGTGCACCACCGCCTCGTTCCGCAATACCCAGCGCAGCAGGGCGTCGTCATCCTGGGCACCGTGCAGGAAGGCATCCACCTGGGGCGGCGCCTCCGGTAAGGGGCGGAACAGAGGCGCATTGCTGCGCCGCGCGCGGCGTGCCGATCGAGGGTCCAGCAGGCCGGCGGCGGCCAGAGCGTCCAGGGCGATCAGGCGGAACGTGGTGAGCTTGCCGCCACTGACCGTGACCAGGCCGTCGCGTTCCCAGACCGCGTGATCCCGGCGTTCCTTGGAAGGGTCCTTGCCGTCTCCGGAGGCGATCACCGGGCGCACCCCGGCCATGGTGGACAGCACATCGTCGCGGGTCAGCCGGGCGGCGGGAAACTGGCCGTTGACCAGCTCCAGCAGGTAATCCACCTCGGCGCCGCTGGCGCTGGCCTCCAGGTCCAGATCATCACCGTGATCCAGGTCCGTGGTGCCCACGCAGGTGACCCCTTCCCAGGGAAACACGAACACCGGCCGGCCATCCCGGGGGTGCATCACGGTAAGGCAGTCGTCCACCGGCAAGCGCTGGGGATCAACGAACAGGTGGCTGCCGCGCAGCGGGCGAATGCGCGGGCCCTGGCCGTTGTCATCCCCGAGGCGGTTGGCCCAGGCGCCGGTGGCGTTGATGACCACCGGCGCGCTCAGTTCTCCCTCCTCGCCGGCTACTTCGTCCCGGACCAGGACTCGGGTGACGCCGTCGTCCCGGCGGGTACCGGTAACGCGGGCGTAATTGAGGCTTTGGCCGCCGGCCCGGGCCGCCTCGAGCAGGCAGCGGATCACCAGGCGGCAATCGTCGGTGAGCGCGTCGGTGTAGCTCATGGCGCCGCTGAGGCCGGTGTCGTCCAGGCCCGGTACCCGGCGCAACAGCTCCTTTCTGGACAGGAACCGGTGGTCGCGGATGCCGGCCAGGAAATCGTACAGGGACAACACCGCGGTCATTGGCCAGCGACCGGGGAAGCGGCCCTTGCGCAACGGGAACAGATAGGTGGCGCGCTCCACCAGCCCGGGCAGGTCGCGCAGCAGCCTTTCCCGTTCGCGCAGCGCGTCGCGGGTCAGCCGCACGTCGCCCTGGGCGATGTAGCGCAGCCCGCCGTGCACCATCTTCGAGGAGCGGCTGGAGGTGCCCCAGGCGAAATCGCGCTGCTCCAGAAGCAACGCCTTGCGGCCCTGCCGGGCGGCTTCCAGTAGCACGCCGGCGCCGGTGATGCCGCCGCCGACCACGATCAGATCCCACTGTTGTCCGGCCAGGTCGGCCAGGGTCGGGCGCTGTGCCAGCATGTTCTCAGTCCTCCAGGAGGCAGCCCGGATTGAGCCGCCCTTGCGGGTCGAAATGGGTCACCAGGTCACGCAGGGCGGCGAGGCCCCGCTCGCCTTTCTCGTGCACCAGCCAGGGAGCGTGGTCGCGGCCGACGCCGTGTTGATGGCTGATGGTGCCGCCGTTGGCGACGATGGCGTCGCTGGCGGCCTGCTTCATCGCCCACCAGCGTCGCCGGGTGCCTTGGTAGTCCTCCGAGCAGCGGAACACATAGGTGGTGTAGATACTGGAACCCTGCGCATACAAATGCGACAGGTGCGTGAATACGTGTGCGGTTTCGCCATCGCCGGCGTGATCGCGGATCGACTGCTCGATGGCCGCCACCGTGCGCGGTACCTGGCCCCAGTCCACGCAGGTCTCCAGGGTATCCACCGCGTAGCCCCGTTCCCAGAGGCCGTGGCGCAAATACGGGGAACGGAAACGCGCCTCCTCCCATTTACGGCCCAGGGCCCGGCCGGCGGTCACCCCACCGGCGGCGCGGATGGCCCGGCGTGCCTCGGCCAGGGTCCGGCGGCAATGGGCTTTGTCGCCGGTGACGCCGAAGGTAAGCATGCATTTGCGTTGTCGCGGCTGGCCGCGCAGGGCCAGATAACGTTCCAGGGCCGCCACCAGCCGTTCGTGGCCGGCCAGGGTAAGCTGGGTGCGGGTTTCCTCGGCGTTGGAAACGCGCACCATGGACAGCGGCACCCGCGCCTGCACCAGGTGACGGGCCAGTAACACGGCGCTGTCCCAATCCGGCAGGAAGGCGACATGAAACTGCTCGTCCTCGGGCAGCGGGCTGACCCGCGCCTTGACCTCGGTGATCACCCCCAGGCGGCCTTCCGAGCCCATCACCATCTCACGCAGATCCGGGCCCGCGGAGGACGCCGGAATGGTGGGCAGGGTCAGGGTACCGGTGGGCGTTTCCATCCGGCCGCCGGCGAACAGCTGCTCGATGCGTCCGTAGCGCAGGGATTGTTGACCGCTGGAGCGGCTCGCCACCCAGCCCCCCAGAGTGGAAAGCTCCCAGGATTGGGGATAGTGGCCGAGCCGGTAGCCCCGCTCGGCAAGCTGGCGTTCCACGTCCGGGCCGGCGGTGCCCGCCCCGAAGGTGGCGATCTGGCTGGCTTCATCCAGGTCGGTGAGGCGGTTGAGCTTCGCCAGGCTGAGGGTCAGCACCGGGCGCTCACCGGCACGGGGATTGATGTGCCCCGCCACCGACGTGCCACCGCCGTAAGGAATCAGCAGCAGGTCCTGGTCGGCGCACCAGTCGAGCAGTTCGCGTACCTGATCGCTGCTGTCCGGAAAGGCGACGCCGTCCGGAAACACTCCGAAGTCCCCGGAGCGCATCGCCAGCCAGTCGGCCAGGCTTTGCCCGCGGGCATGCCGCAGCCGGGTCTCCGGGTCCGTGACCACCAGCGGGTGGTCCGGCAGGCGGCTGGCCGGCACCGTGGCCAGCACCTGCCGCAGATCCGCGTCGGCGAGCCGCCGGCCGGCACCCAGGCGGGCCTCCAGAAAGGCGGCGCCGGTCGCTTTCAAGGGATAGTCGTTGGCGCTGTCGCCCCAGCCGTTCCAGCGTCGCATGCGGTCGGTTCTCCTGCGGTGGCCGCGATAAAACCTCGATGATAGTGCCCGGGCGGCATGCTTTCACTGGCCTTGGCGGACAAAAATGGACTTTTAAGGACAAGGCGCCCCGCTTCGGGCCCAGGTGAGGCAACGCCGGTCTCATTCCCAGGCTACGCGACTTTACCGATTTTTACCGGCTGGCTATGGTTTCGCCTCCCCGGTGGGCTAAGGTGAAGCCACCGGAAAACAAAGGATCTAAGGAGCGACAATGAAACGTCTTGCCGGAAGCCTCATGCTGGCGGGGGCCGTGACCCTGGCCGGCTGTAGCACCATCAACCCGTACACGGGTGAGAAACAGACTTCCAAGGCCACCTCCGGCGCCGCCATCGGCGCGGTGAGCGGTGCCCTGCTGGGGATCGCCACCTCCGACAACGCCAAGGAGCGCAAGGAACGGGCACTGGCCGGTGCCGGTATCGGCGCCATCGCCGGCGGCGGCGTGGGCTACTACATGGACACCCAGGAAGCCAAGCTGCGTCAGAAACTGGAAGGCACCGGCGTATCCGTGACCCGTCAGGGCGACCGCATCATCCTCAACATGCCGGGTAACGTGACCTTCGCCACCGACAGCACCGCCGTGCAAGGCAACTTCCGCCCGGTGCTGGATTCCGTGGCCGAAGTGCTCAAGGAGTACAAATCCACCATGATTCAGGTGGCCGGCCACACCGACAGCACCGGCGGCGAGCGTTATAACCTGCTGCTGTCCCAGCAGCGCGCCCAGGCCGTGTCCCAGGTCCTGCAGGGCTTCGGCGTGCAGGCGGTGCGTATCGACACGGTCGGTTTCGGCGAAACCCAGCCGATCGCCGACAATGGCACCGCCAGCGGTCGCCAGCAGAACCGTCGCGTTGAACTGACCCTGATCCCCTACGAGAAGTAAGCCCCACCAGCAGGGGCGGCGCCCGCCGCTCCTGCTATTCCGCGATTATTCCGCGATTATTCCGCGGCGTCCTCCACCGGCACTTCCTCGATCTGCTTTTTGGCGCGCAGCCGCCATACCAGAAACGCCAGCGGCACCATCAACACCACCACCAGCATGTACGGGAAGCGGTGATCCACCGAATAGAGCCCGGTTCCCACCAACGGCCCCAGCACGAACCCCAGGGACGGACAGGCGCTCGCCAGGCCGGCCACCCTGCCCTGCTCCTCGCTGGCCACCCGAAGACTGGCCAGGGCCATGATGGCGGGCATCCCGAAACCGATCCCCAGCCCCACCAGCATCACCGCCGCGGTCATGCCGATGCGGTTATCGAACACCCACAGCAACCCGGCGCCGACGCCGATGGCGGGTACCGCCACCGCCAGCAGCACCAGCGCCGGGGCCCGCAACCACTGCACGACGAGCAACTGGCCCAGCAGCGAGGTTATCGCCGCCGCCATCATGGTGGTGCCCAGGGCGCCGGCGGCCTCCGCCGGGCTCATGTGCAGCGCGTCCTGGAACAGGAAACCCAGGGTTTGCTGGATCAGCGCCAGGCACATGAACAGCACCACGCCGGTGACCAGAAGATCACGGAAACGGCGGTCGCCATAGGCGCGCAGCCCGGTGGCAAGCACCGCGCGCACGCGCTGGTCAGCGGGCTGGCCCCGGTACGGCGAAGGCGGCAGGAAAAACATCACCGCCAGGGCCATCAGCCCCACCAGGGCCGCCACCAGATACAGCGGCAGCACCAGGGACACCGCGGCCAGCATGCCACCCACGCCGGGGCCCAGCACGGTGCCCAGATTGTTGGCGGCGCCAATGCGGGCCATGCCCCGGGTACGGGCCTCCGGGGTGGTGATGTCGGCGGTGTAGGCCGCCGCCGAGGGGGGCGTGGCGGCCATGATCAGCGCCTGGGCCATGCGCGCCACCACCAGGAGGGCAAGCAGCGCGCCGCCGGCCAGCAACCCGGTGAGGCCAAGGTGGAAGATCACGCCGAAGATCAGCGTGCCCACGGCGTAGCCGCTCAGGCCGATGATCAGCACCGGACGGCGCCCGCGCAGTTCGCTCAGATAGCCCCAGATCGGGCTGGCCAGGGCGAACGCCAGGGACGAGCAGCTGATGATCAGGCCCACCTGGATTTCCGCCAGCCCGGCGGCGCGGCCCAGGGAAGGTAGCAGAATGAACACCAGGGTCTGGCCCAGGGCGGTGACGCCCACGGCCCCCAGCAGCAGGGCCTGGGTCGGGCCGGGGGCGAGCGAGGGGTTCAATTGTTTTCTTCGGAAAGCAGGAAATGGGCCCGGGCGATGGTGATCGGCTCTTCCCGGCGCTTCTGCCAGGCGCTGATGTGCACATTGGCGATACGCCGTCCCAGGCGGGTAATTCGGCATTCCGCGAAAGTATCGCGGAACAGCCCGGCACGCAGATAATCGATGGTGAAGTCGATGGTCTTGGGCACCTTGGGCTCGCCCATTTCCAGCAGGATGAAAATGATCGCGGCCTGTTCCATGAAGCCGGCCACCGCGCCGCCATGCAGCGCCGGCAGCGTCGGGTTGCCGATATTGTCCGGATTCTTGGGCAGGATAAAGGTGAGCTCCTCTCCCTGAACACGCAGTTCAATGCCCAGGAAGCGGGCGTAGGGCACCCGGTCCACCAGATCCTGATAATCCGCCTTGCCGTGCCGGCAGGCTTCGATCAGCGCTTTGAGGCTCTCGGTCATCAGGACACCACCCGGCCGTTCTTGTCGATTTTCATACGCGTGTAGGTGGCCAGCCCGGTGGCCACCGGCTCGCCGTCTTCCTTGCCTTCCTCCCAGGTGGTCAGCCTGACGAAGGTGACGTGCTCGGTGAGTCGGTAGCAGGCGGCATGGCAGATCACCGCCTTGCCCGGCGTCGGCGCGTGCAGGTGATCGACCCGGAAGTCGATGGTCGGGGTGATCTCGAAGTTCGGGTACAGCCGGCAACTGTTGGCCATGCCACCGGCCTGGTCCATCATCGCGAAGATGGCGCCGCCATGCAGTACGCCGGTGTCCGGATTGCCGACCAGATCCTCGCGCCAGGGCAGGCGCACGCGCACGCCCTCTTCCTCGGCGCTGAGCACTTCCATGCCCAGGTTGCGCGAGTGCTTTACCGTTTCCAGGGAACGGTTGCACACATCCATTCGGGTGTAGGGAATCTTGGAATCCGTCACGGCGGCCAATGCTCGGTTACTGCGGGCCCGGCAAGATTACCCCCTCGTTTCCACAGGTTCAATTGGCGAGAGGTTGCATGGCGCCACGCCCATCCCTTACCCGCTCCACCCGCGCGCTGCGTCACGCCATCGAGCGGCGCAGGCATCCACGGCGGTTCATTCAGACCGACAAGACGCCCTGGGAGGAAATCCATCGCGACGGCATCATGGCGGTGCGGCATTACAGCCTGCCTCCGATGGCCGAGGTGGCGGTCGGCCAGGACACCGTGCCGGTGCGTCGGGACAAGCACCGGCTGCCGCTGATTCTGGTGCCGGCGCTTGGCATTCACTGCTGGACCTTCGACCTGATGCCCAACCGCTCCATGGTCCGTTACCTGATGGCACGGGGCCATGATGTCTATCTGATCGACTGGGGCCAGCCTTCCCAGGCCGATCGGGAGTTGGACCTGGACACCTACGTGAACCGCTGGTTGCCGGAGGCGGTGGCGGCGGTGCTCGCCGACAGCGGCGCCGAGCGGGTCAATCTGCTCGGCTATTGCATGGGCGGGCTGCTCAGCCTGCTCTATCTGGGCGGACACCCGGGCGCCCCGGTGAATAGCCTGGCGACCATCGCCAGCCCGGTGAACTTCCACAAGAGCGGCCCGTTCGGCAAGGTATTCAGCCTGGCGGCGATTCCCGCCATGCAGGTCCACGACTGGTTCCAGTTCCGACTTGAGCCGCTGGACAGCAAGCTGTTCCATATCCCCGCCAACCTGTTGTCATGGGGATTCAAACTCACCAACCCGCCGGGGCTGGTGCAGTCCTATATGGACCTGGTACGCAACATCGGCGACCGCGACTACGTCACCGAGTACATGACCATGGGCCAGTGGTTCAACGACATGGTGGATTATCCCGGCGCCGTGGTGCGCGAGGTGATCGAGAAGATGATCCTGGCCAACAGCCTGGCACGCGGCCGGTTGACCATCGGCGAGCGGCGGGTGGATTTCGGGCGCATCACCCAGGACCTGCTCGCCTTCGGCGGCGCCAGCGACCGTATCGTCAGCGTGCGCGCCGCCAAGGAAGTGCTCAAGGTGGTGGGCAGCCGGGACAAGCGTTTCGAGGTGGCCCCGGGCGGTCATGCCGGAGTATTCGCCGGCGGCAAGGCACCGGCGCATTGCTGGCGGGTCATCGCGGACTGGCTGGCGGATCGGGCGGACTGATCAGTCCGCCGGGGTGATGGCCGCGTCCAGGTTGTCGCTCATCCGCTGGCTGTAGCGGTACACCAGGAACGGCACCGCGTCGTCGCCGAACTTGACCAGGGAACCGCGCACGAACTCCCATTTCAGCCGTGACTGCTCCAGGGCTTCCTGCAACGGCGCATTGCCGCGATGGGCCGCCTGGGCCCGTTTCAAACGCTGCTCGAACGCATCCAGTTCGGCGCGAAAGGCGTCCTGGTCGGCGTCGCCGCCGGCCACGATGCCGGTGTAGGTGGCGGTGAGCCGTTGCAGATCGGTGATCAGCCGTTGCACGTCGTCGTAATCACCGCTTTGCCCACCCTCGAAGGCGTCCAGCCGTTCGGCGACCCGTGCCGGTACCTCATCGAAACGAGCCGGCTGGCCTTCTCCGGTGGGGTCCAGCCGTGCCCATTGCGCTTCGAGATCGGCGACCAGCGCCTGTTCGTCCTCGTCCCCGGCGGTGCCGGAAAGCGCGCTCAGAGTGGTGGCGGCGGTGCTGGCGGTTTTATTCAGGGACTGACCGTAGCCCTGGTCGCCATCCATCAAGGCAAGCATGTGGTGGTCGGTGCTGATCCGCCAGAGCTGGCGTTCGAAGGTTTCGAGCTGGGCGCGCGCCAGCGCCGCCTGGCCCAGGGCCGGCAGCAACAGCATGGCGAGCAGGGCTCCCCGCAGCAGGGTGGGCATAGAATCTCCTAACCACTTGTCGTTATTGTCCGCCGGTGGCGGATAAGCTCGCGCAAGATAGTACAACGCCACCCCTTTTACCAACTCAGCGCGTGTTCAATTCCTGATACAGCGCCTCATATTCCTCGGTCAGTTTGTGACGGGGATTCCAGTTCACCAGCGGCGTGGCCCGCTCGTGGGACTCACGCATGGCGACGCTGGCGGACAGCCGGCTGGCCAGCATGGGCAGGCCCTCCTCCTCGAGCGCCGCCACCAGTTCCTGGGGCAGCCGCGCACGGGGCTGGAACTGGTTCACCACGATGCCTTCCAGGGTCAGGTCCTCGTTGTGGTCCTCGCGCACCTCCTGAATGTTTTCCAGCAGCGTATAGAGTGCCTTGCGCGAGAAGGCGTCGCAGTCGAACGGGATCAGTACCCGCTCGGCGGCGATCAGCGCCGACAGGGTGTAGAAATTGAAAGCCGGCGGCGTGTCCACGTAGATGTCGTCAAACTCCCGGGCCAGGCTCTTGAGCAGGCCGCGCAGTTTATAGATCTTGTGTTTGGATTCCAGCAGGTGCTCGATCTCGCCCAACTCGCCGTCGGAGGGCAGCACATAGAGGTTCTCGAAGCGGGTGGCGTGCACGTAATCCCGGGGGGCCTTTTCCTTGAGCTTGAAGGACAGCGTCTGGCCGAAGAAGGTGCCGATGTTGGGCGTGGGGCCGCTTTCATGCTGATAGGCCGCCATGCCGAGCAGGTACTGGCTGGCGTTGCACTGGGGGTCCAGATCCACGACCAGGGTCTTGCGGCCCCGGGCGGCGCCGATCGCCGCCAGGTTCACGGTGATGCTGGATTTGCCCACGCCGCCCTTCTGATTGAACACCACTCTGCGCATCCTCTGCTCCTCCGCGCGCCATCATCGAAAACCGTTCGTCCGATCATACACATCGGCCCACGCGCCTCCCAGGCCGCCGCGCCCACCGCCCACGTCGGCGGGATAGTCCACAGAAACTGTGGATAACATCGTTAACAACCGGTTGAAGAGGCTCGCTGGCGCCATGATCCCGGCGTGCCGCGCGGATTGATCGTTCCGTGGCCAGGACGGCGGCAATTGGCGGTGGACGCCGTCGGGTCGACGGTTCAGTATGCGATAAACACCATGTTTACCAAGGAGCATGACCATGTCCGTCTCGCCTCTTGCCCGGGTTCCCGACGGCAGCGCACTGAAACCGGTGCCCGGTGATCGCGGCTGGCCACTGATCGGCAATACCCTGAGCAGCATGCGCGACCCGGTGGGCATGCTGCGACAACGGTACGACACCTATGGCCCGGTGTCGTGGACCTCCCTGTTCGGCCTGCGCATGGTCCAGTTGCTGGGCCCGGACGCCAACCAGTTCGTGCTGCTCAATCGCGACAACCTGTTCTCCAACCATGGTGGCTGGGACTTCTTCATCGGTCCGTTCTTCCATCGCGGGATCATGTTGCTGGATTTCGAGGAGCATCGCTGGCACCGGCGCATCATGCAGCAGGCGTTCACGCGACCGGCCCTGGAGGGTTACCTGGCGCGCATGAGCCCGCGCATCGGCGAGGGGCTGGCGCGCTGGCCGGACGGCCCCGTTCTGGTGCTGCCCCGCCTCAAACAACTGACCCTGGATCTGGCCACGGACGTATTCATGGGCAGCGAGCTGGGCCCTCGGGCCGAGCGCATCAACCAGGCCTTCGTGGATACCGTGCGCGCCGGCACCGCCCTGCTCCGTTTCCCAGTACCGGGCCTGCGCTGGTCCCGGGGGCTGAAGGGACGGCGGGTTCTGGAAGCCCTGTTCCGCGAGGAGATTCCCGCGCGCCGTGCCGGCAGCGACAGCGACCTGTTCAGCGCCCTGTGCCACGCCACCACCGAGGACGGCGAGCGCTTCTCCGACGACGACGTGGTCAACCACATGATCTTTCTGATGATGGCGGCCCACGACACCACCACCATCACGCTGACCAACCTGTTCTATCAACTGGCGCGGAATCCGGGTTGGCAGGAACGGCTACGCGCGGAAAGCCGGGCACTGGGCAAGGACGAGCTGGATTACGGCGACCTGGAGGCGCTGCCGGGCATTTCCCTGGCCATGAAAGAGGCCCTGCGCCTGTGCGCGCCGGTGCCTTCCTTGCCCCGCCGCACGGTGCGCGACGCGGAGTACCAGGGCCATTACATCCCGGCGGGCACCTTCGTTACGGTGGCGCCCTACTTCACCCATTACATGGAGGAGTACTGGCCGGACCCGGAGCGGTTCGATCCGGAACGTTTCGCGGAGGGACGCCGGGAGGACAAGGTGCACCCCTACGCCTGGGTGCCGTTCGGCGGCGGCGCGCACAAGTGCATCGGGCTGCATTTCGCCGAGATGCAGGTCAAGGCGATTCTGCACCGGGTGCTGTTGCGTTGGCGCTGGTCGGTGCCCAGCGGCTACGAAATGCCGGTGGACACCACCAGTTTGCCGGTACCCAAGGACGGATTGCCGGTGACCTTGGAGCGCTCACCGTAGGAGCGGCTTTAGCCGCGATCAGCGGGTGACGGTCTCGCCTTCTCGCAGGGTCACGAACTCCTCCGCCGAAGTGGGGTGGATTCCGATGGTGCGGTCGAAATCCGCCTTGGTGGCGCCCATTCGGATCGCCACCGCGAAGCCCTGGGTGATCTCCGAGGCTTCCTCGCCGGCCATGTGCAGGCCCACCACCCGGTCGCTGGCATCGTCGACGATCAGTTTAACCAGGGTTTTTTCCTGGATATCGCCCAGGGTATAACGCATGGGCCGGAACCGGCCCCGATAGACGCGCACGGTGCCGAAACGCTCCAGGGCCTCCTCCTCGGTGAACCCCACGGTGCCAATATTAGGATGGCAGAACACCGCCGTCGGCACGTCCCGATAATCCAGCGGCCCCTGCGGCTTGTCCTTGGCGAACAGATGAGCGGCCAGCCACATGCCCTCGGCCAGGGCCACCGGTGTCAGTTGCAGGCGGTCGATCACATCACCCAGGGCGTAGACGCCGTCCAGGGAAGTCTGCAGACCCTCATCCACGCGCACCGCGCCGTTGTCGGCGGTGTCCAGGCACACGCCCTCGGCGAGCAGATTGTCCAGGCGCGGGACCCGGCCAGTGGCGTAGAACACCTCGTCGACCAGCAGCTCACCGCCGCCGTCGAGGCGCAGCACCCGCCGGCCATCCCGTTCCTCGATGGCCGCCACGTCGGTGTTGAAGTGCAGCTTCACGCCGCTGGCCCCCATTTGCTCGGCCACGAAGGTGCGCACATCGTGGTCGAAACCGCGCAGGAACAGTTCGCCGCGGTAGAGCTGGTGCACGGTGACGCCAAGACCGTTGAGGATCGACGCGAACTCGCTGGCGATATAGCCGCCGCCCACCACCGCCACGGTGTCCGGGAGCCGGTCCAGGTAGAACAGGTCGTCGGAGATGCGCACCTTGTCGTTACCGGGAAAGTCCGGTACGAACGGTTTACCGCCGGTGGCGATGAGGATGCGTTCGGCATCGAGTTGGACGTCGCCGTCCACGCTCACCCGACCGGCGCCCTCGATGCGACCGTGGCCTTCGAAGACGGTGACGCCGGCGTTGTCCAGCAGGCGCCGGTAGATGCCGTTGAGCCGTTCGATCTCCCGGGTCTTGTTGTCGCGCAAGGTGGCCCAGTCAAAGGACCATCCCTCCACGGTATAGCCGTAATCGGCGGCGAGCCGGAATTCATCCGGGAACCCGGCGCCGTAGGCAAACAGCTTCTTGGGCACGCAGCCCACGTTCACGCAGGTGCCACCGAAAAAACGCTCCTCGATGATCGCCACCCGGGCGCCGTGGCCGGCGGCCATGCGGGCGGCGCGCACACCGCCGGAGCCGGCGCCGATCACCACCAGGTCGAAGTCGTTAGCCAACGGTCTCTCCTCGTTATTGGTCGATTGAATCATTGATCTCAGGCGCCCACCCGGAAACGGGCGAAGGGCGCGTGCAGGCTCGGTCGGCCCTGGCGCAGGTAGACACCGGGTTCGATCGGCGGCCACAGTTCTTCCAGGGGCATGGAATCGCCATTGGCGTTGACCATGCGAGCGTGATGACGGCGTAGCTGACGCGGCTCGCCGACCCCGCAGGCATGGGCGATGGTTTCCACCTCCTTGACCAGATTGTCATGGAAGTGGGCCACCCGTCGCCCTTTCTCGGCGGGCACCAGCCCGCGCTGCAGGCGCGGGTTATGAGTGGTGACGCCGGTCGGGCAGGTGTTGCGGTTGCACTGCATCGCCTGAATGCAGCCGAGAGCGAACATGTAGCCCCGGGCGGACACACAGAAATCCGCGCCGATCGCTATGGCCCAGGCCACCATGGTGGGATTGATCAGCTTGCCGGACGCGATCACCCGGATGCGTTCGCGCAGGCCGAAACCGTCGCGCAAATCCACCACCAGGGGCAGCGACTCGGCCAGGTTCAGGCCGACATCGTCCATCAGCGACATCGGCGCGGCACCGGTGCCCCCCTCGCCGCTGTCCACGGTGATGAAATCCGGGGCGCTGTCCAGGCCGCGCTGGTGGATCTCCATGAACAGGTCCTCCAGCCACTGCCAGGAGCCGATCACGGTCTTGATGCCCACTGGCTTGCCGGTGACTTCCCGCACGCGGTGGATCATGTCCAGCAGATCAGCGGCGCAGCGAACGCCCGGCTGGCCATTCGGGCTCACCGAGGCCTCGCCGGCCGGGATGCCCCGGATGCGGGCGATCTCCGGGGTTACCTTGCTGGCGGGCAGAATGCCGCCCTTGCCCGGTTTGGCGCCCTGGCTGAGCTTGATCTCGAACATTTTCACTTCCGGATGGGCGGCGACCTCCTCGAGCTTGGCGTCGCTCAGGTTGCCCTCGTCGTCGCGCACGCCGTAGTAGGCGGTGCCGATCTGGAACACCAGATCGCAATGACCCTCGAGATGCATTTCGGTAAGCCCGCCCTCGCCGGTGTTCATCCAGCAGCCGGCGTAGCCGGCGCCCCGGGACAGGGCCTGCACCGCCGGCTTCGACAGGGCGCCGAAACTCATCCCCGACACATTGTGAAAACTGCGCGCCACGTAGGGCTGGCGAGCGTGGGGGCCGATCATCAGCGGCAGGGTCTCGGCGGCGTCTTTCTCCAGGGTCGGGTACGGTGTGTTGAGGAAGATCACCCGGCCCGGGTCGTTCTGCTTGGTGGTGCCGAACGCCACCGTGTTGCTGAGATTCTTGGCGGCGCGGTATACCCAGCTTCGCTGGGCGCGGTTGAACGGCAGTTCCTCGCGGTCCATGGCGAAGAAATACTGGCGGAAAAACTCGCCGATATGCTCGAAGAAATAACGGAAACGGCCGATCAACGGGTAGTTGCGGCGAATGGCGTGGGCTTTTTGCAGATAGCGGTCCTGGAACCACAGCACCGCGGCGGTTACCGACAGCACGAACAGTATCAGCAACAGACCCAGGGCCAGCCAGGTGGTCAGCAGGTCGACCCAGGCATGCAACCGATCCGACAGCATAAATCCTCCTTTATCCGGTCCCGGCATGCTACCACGATCATCGCCCCCGGACGGCAGCGCCGGGTGAAAGCTTGGCGCCCTCTCCGCCGAAAGAATGAGAACCCGCCCGGGGCTTCCCTACGACGAAGCTAGTACCCGGGATGGGACTGTGGTATCAAGGGGGCTCGGAATCGGGATCCGGACTGGACAACAACATGAAGATCACGGGGGTGATCGGCGCGGGGCTGACCCTGACGCTGATTCTGGGCGCGTCCACCGCGGCGGCCGACAACATCTACAAGTACCGGGGGGCCAACGGGGAGATACTGTTCACCGACCAGCCCCAGGAGAAGGTGGGCGCGCACTATACCCTGCTCTCCGTGCGCAAGGGCTGGAGCTACCAGCCCCGGGCACTCACCGATTTCCAGCGTAACCGTTACGACACCCTGATCCAGTCCGCCGCCGGCAGCTTCGAGGTGGAGCCGGCACTGGTGAAAGCGGTGATTCACGCGGAATCCCTGTTCGACCGCTACGCGGTCTCCCGGGTTGGTGCCCAGGGCCTGATGCAGCTCATGCCCCGCACCGCCCGTTATCTGGAAGTGACCAACCCGTTCGACGCCGGCGACAACATTCGCGGCGGCACCCGCTTCCTCGCCTACCTGCAGAACCGTTTCGACACG
The DNA here is from genome assembly GCF_016785095.1 of Alloalcanivorax marinus. Classification (GTDB taxonomy): domain Bacteria; phylum Pseudomonadota; class Gammaproteobacteria; order Pseudomonadales; family Alcanivoracaceae; genus Alloalcanivorax; species Alloalcanivorax marinus_A. Next base: position 64,638 of record NZ_JAEKJB010000004.1, read on the forward strand.
CTCGATCAGGTGCTGGCCGCCTACAACGCCGGCGAAGGCAATGTGCGCCGTTATGGCGGCATCCCGCCGTTCGCCGAAACCCAGGCCTATGTGCGCAAGGTGAAGGAGCTGCGTCTGCGTTATCAGCTAGAGATGGCCGACACGGAGACGGTGGCCAGCCGCTGAGCCCGCGCTCAATGGCCGCCGGTCGGGTCCAGGGAAACGCCCAGCCAGGGACCGTCGAATTCCAGCACGTACCGTTTCAGGCAGAACGCCGGCTGCGCGCGGCAGCGACCGCTGTGAAGGGAAAATTCCAGGCCATGGCCGGGACAGCGCAGCACCCCGTCACGCAGACTGGCGCGCTCCAAAGGGAAATCGCCATGGGGGCAACGCCGCTGCACCAGCCAGGTTTCCCCAGCCTCATGCAACAGCAATAACTCGTGTCGGCCAATGCGCACCGGCAGGCGCAGGCCGTCGTGCAGGTCCAGGGTGCGGATCAAACGGTGGAACATGGCGGCTTCGTGGTAGCGATGATTCTTCGACCATAGCCGCAATGACGTCGCCAAAAAAGACCCGCCTGGCCGTCAAGCCGGGCCGCGTCACGGGCGGTGCCAACTTCATCGCGACTGAAGTCGCTCCTACCTAATCCTCAACCTACGGAGTCGCGCTTGATGCCACCTCGTAGCGTCTCGTCGTGGCCACAATGGAGGATTCGGCCCACGAACGCACGACACGACGCCCACGAAAAAGCCCGGCGCAAGGCCGGGCTTTTTCGTGGATCGGTGGGGACGCTGGTCAGTGGCCGTGTTTCTCGGCCAGGTAGAACCAGGTATTGAGCACCGAATCCGGGTTCAGGGACACCGAGGAGATGCCCTGCTCCATCAGCCACTTGGCCAGATCCGGGTGATCGGACGGGCCCTGGCCGCAAATGCCGATGTACTTCTTCTGGGCATTGCAGGCATCGATGGCCATCTTCAACAGCACCTTCACCGCCGGGTCCCGCTCATCGAACAGGTGGCTGATGATGCCGGAATCCCGGTCCAGGCCCAGAGTCAGCTGGGTCAGGTCGTTGGAGCCGATGGAGAAGCCGTCGAAGAACTTCAGGAACTCGTCGGCGATCAACGCGTTGGTGGGCAGCTCGCACATCATGATCACGCGCAGACCGTTCTCGCCGCGCTTGAGACCGTTCTTGGCCAGCAGGTCGATGACCTGCTCGGCTTCGCCCGGCGTGCGCACGAACGGCACCATGATCTCCACGTTGGTGAAGCCCATTTCGTCACGCACCTTCTTCAGGGCACGGCACTCGAGCTCGAAGCAATCGCGGAAATTCTCGCTGATGTAGCGGCTGGCGCCCCGGAAGCCCAGCATCGGGTTCTCTTCGTGGGGTTCGTACAGGCTGCCACCGATCAGGTTGGCGTATTCATTGGACTTGAAGTCGGACAGCCGCACGATGGCCTTTTCCGGGTGGAAAGCGGCGGCCAGGGTGGAAATCCCCTCGACCAGCTTTTCCACGTAGAACTCCACCGGATCGTCGTAACCGGCGATGCGCTTGTCCGCCGCCTGTTTAACGTCCTTCGGCAGGCCGTCGTAGTTGAGCAGCGCCTTGGGGTGCACGCCAATCATGCGGTTGATGATGAACTCAAGGCGCGCCAGACCCACGCCCTGGTTGGGCAGGGTGGCGAAATCGAAGGCCCGGTCCGGGTTGCCCACGTTCATCATGATCTTGAACGGCAGTTTGGGCATGGACTCGATGGAGTTGCGCTGAATGTCGAAGTCCAGCTTGCCTTCATAGATGTTGCCGGTGTCGCCCTCGGCGCAGGACACGGTCACTTCCTGGCCGTCCTTGAGCTGCTCGGTGGCGTCGCCGCAGCCGACGATGGCCGGCACGCCCAGCTCACGGGCGATGATCGCCGCGTGGCAGGTACGGCCACCGCGATTGGTGACGATGGCGGAAGCACGCTTCATGACCGGTTCCCAATCCGGGTCGGTCATGTCGGTGACCAGCACGTCGCCGGCTTCCACGCGGTCCATTTCCTTGATGCTGCTGACGATGCGAACCGGGCCGGCGCCGATGCGCTGACCGATGGCGCGACCTTCCACCAGCACCTTGCCGGTCTGCTTGAGCAGGTAACGCTCCATCACCGAGGCGTCGGAACGGCTCTTCACCGTTTCCGGGCGGGCCTGCACGATGAACAGCTTGTTGGTATCACCGTCCAGCGCCCACTCAATGTCCATGGGCATGCCGTAGTGTTTTTCGATCTCGATGGCCTGGCGGGACAGATCCTCCACCTGGGCATCGGTGAGGCAGAAACGCAGGCGGTCGGCCTGGGGTACATCCACGGTCTGCACGGACTTGCCGGCGCTGGCTTCGCTGCCGTAGACCATTTTCTGCAGCTTGCTGCCCAGGTTACGGCGCAGAATCGACGGCTTCTTGTTGAGCAGCGTCTTCTTGTGCACGTAGAACTCGTCCGGGTTCACGGCACCCTGCACCACCATCTCGCCGAGGCCGTAGGAGGCGGTGATGAACACCACGTCGCGGAAACCGGATTCGGTGTCCAGGGTGAACATGACGCCGGCGGCGCCGGTCTCGGAGCGCACCATCTGCTGCACGCCGGCGGACAACGCCACCAGCTTGTGGTCAAAACCCTGGTGCACCCGGTAGCTGATCGCGCGATCGTTGAACAGGGAGGCGAACACCTCCTTGACCGCCACCATCACGTGGTCCAGGCCACGGATATTGAGGAAGGTTTCCTGCTGGCCGGCGAAGGATGCGTCGGGCAGGTCCTCGGCGGTGGCGGAGGAACGCACCGCTACCGGGAACTCGGCGTCGTCGCCACCCATTTTTTCGTACGCGTCCCGAATCGCGGCTTCCAGAGCGGGCTGGAAGGGGGCATCCACCACCCACTTGCGAATCTTTTCACCGGTTTCCGCCAGAGCCACCACGTCTTCCACGTCCAGCGCGCCGAGGGCGTCGTTGATCTTGGTGGTGAGATCGTTGTGTTCCAGGAATTCACGGAACGCTTCCGCGGTGGTGGCAAAACCGCCCGGGACGGACACGCCGGCCGCCGCCAGGTTGCTGATCATCTCGCCAAGGGAGGCATTCTTGCCGCCGACGCGCTCCACGTCGTCCTTGCCCAGATCCTGAAACCAGACTACGTATTCCGCCAAGGTCGTCTCCTTAAGTGTTGCTGGCCGAGGAACCCGGGACCGGTGTGGTACACCGTGTTTCGGCGGTTCCCGGCTTTACCGGAATGAATCGAGGCGCCATTCTACCCAAAACGACGGCGCTTTGCCCGCCCGTATTGGCGAAACTGTTACGACTTTTGTGGAAGCCCCGCGCGACCCCGCGCGAGCTGTTACCGGGAGCTCCAAGTTCATGAAAAGAACGGCTTTTTTTATTTCCGACGGCACCGGCATCACCGCCGAGACCCTGGGACACACCCTGCTCAGCCAGTTCGGCAGCATAGAATTTAACCAGGTCACCATCCCGTATGTGCAGTCCGACGAGCTCGCTCGCCAGGCGGTGAACCGCATCGACCGGGCCGCCCGGGACGACGGCGCCACCCCGGTGGTGTTCTCTACCCTGGTTAACGATACCCACCGCCAGATCCTGCATACCTGCAAGGGTCGGGTGCTGGATTTGTTCACCGCCTATCAGAAGCCGCTGGAGGAAGAGCTGGGCGTACCGGCCAACCACAAGGTGGGCCAGAGCCACGCGATCCGCGACCAGCAGGCCTACCGCATCCGCATCAACGCGGTGCATTTCGCGCTCGATAACGACGATGGCGCGCGCACCCGCCACTATGATCAGGCGGACCTGATCCTGGTCGGGGTATCACGCTCCGGCAAGACCCCGACCTGCCTGTACCTGGCGCTGCAGTTCGGCCTGTTCACCGCCAACTATCCGCTGACCGAGGACGACTTCGACGACCTGCGCCTGCCCGACGCCCTGGCCCCACACCGACACAAGCTGTTCGGGCTGACCATCAACGCGGAGCGCCTCAGCGCCATTCGCAGCGAGCGCAAGGCCGGCAGCCGTTACGCATCGCCGCGCCAGTGCGACATGGAAGTGCGCGCCCTGCAGGCGCTGTACAACAAGTTCAATATTCCCCACCTGGATGCCACCGAGCTGTCCATCGAGGAGATCAGTACCCGTATTCTGGCCATGACCGGCCTGCAGCGTCGGCTGCAGTAAACCCAACTCCGAAGGAGCGACTTTGTAGGAGCGACCGGGCGACTGAAGCGGAGCGCCGCCCGGTCGCTCCTACAGTCGCTCCTACAAGGGGGCCGGCTCAGATGACCAGCCGATCCATGAACTCGTTGACCGGCGTGGCCTCGAGGCGCCCGGCGTCGCGGCACAGCTCCATGATTGCCGCCGCCCGACCGGCCGGGAAGCGGGTCGCCAGGTTGCGGAGGAACTTGTCTTCCAGTACCGGAATGCCCTCCTCCCGGCGCCGGCGGTGGCCGATCGGGTATTCCACCGCCACCTGCTCGGTGCTGGAGCCGTCGCTGAAAAACACCTGCACGGCGTTGGCGATGGAGCGCTTCTCCGGATCGTAGTAATCCTTCGAATAGCCCGGGTCCTCGACGATCTCCATTTTTTCGCGCAGTTGGTCGATGATCGGATGGGCCTGGTGGAAGGCGTCCTCGTAATGGTCCGCGTTCAGTTCGCCCAGGATCAGTGGCACGGCGGTCATGTACTGGATGCAGTGATCGCGGTCCGCCGGGTTGGCCAGCGGGCCCTGCTTGGAAATGATGCGGATCGCCGAATCGTGGGTGGTAATGACGATGCGCTCGATCTGGTCGAGGCGGTCCTTGACCTTCGGATGCAGGGTCACCGCCGCCTCGCAGGCGGTCTGGCTGTGGAATTCCGCGGGGAAGCTCAGCTTGAACAGAATGTTTTCCATCACGTAGGAACCGTACTCGCGCTGGAACTTGAAGCGGCGGTCCTGCTCCGGTTTGAGCTTCTGGTCCTTGTTGGTCTTGGAAAACAACACGTCATAGAAGCCCCACTGCGGCGCGCTGAGCGCGCCGGGGATGCCCATCTCACCGCGCCGGGCGATATCCGCCAGGCGTACCGCCCGGCTGGTGGCGTCGCCGGCGGCCCAGGATTTTCGCGAACCGGCGTTGGGGGCGTGCCGGTAGGTGCGCAGGGACTGGCCGTCCACCCAGGCGTGGGACACGGCGGAGAGCAGTTGTTCCCGGTCAGCGCCCATCAGGCGTGCCACCACCGCCGTGGACGCCACCTTGACCAGTACCACGTGATCCAGGCCAACCCGGTTGAAGGAATTTTCCAACGCCAGCACGCCCTGGATTTCATGGGCCATGATCATCGCTTCCAGCACCGTCTTCATGGTCAGCGGCGGCTTACCCACGGCCAGGTTCTTCTGCGACAGATGGTCGGCCACCGCCAGGATGCCGCCCAGGTTGTCGGACGGGTGGCCCCACTCCGCCGCCAGCCAGGTATCGTTGTAGTCCAGCCAGCGCACGATGCAGCCGATGTCCCAGGCCGCCTTCACCGGATCAAGCCGGAACGAGGTGCCCGGCACCCGGGCGCCATGGGGCACCACGGTGCCTTCCACCAGGGGGCCCAGGTGCTTGGTGCATTCCGGGAAGCGCAACGCCAGCAGGCCGCAGCCCAGGGTGTCCATGAGACACAGGCGCGCGGTGTCCCAGGCCTCCTCCGACTGGATCTCATAGCCGAGCACATAGTCGACGATGTCCTGGATTTCCGGGTCGTAGTCGGGGCGTTGGTTCTGATCCACATTGCCGGTCATGGTGCCTCCTTGATGATGCGTTCGGTTGGCGGCGGAGCTATCGCGACTGAAGTCGCTCCTACAATGTCTTCTGTAGGAGCGACTTCAGTCGCGATCCGGCGGCGCTTACGAAAGCACGTCGCCGGGCACGCGCACCCAGCCTTCCATCAATACCCGGGCGCTGCGACTCATGGTGGCCTTGGTGACCTGCCAGCGGTCGCCTTCCCGGCGCGCTTCACCGCCCACCTTGAGCGTACCGGAGGGATGACCGAAACGCACCGAGTCCCGCTCGCCGCCGCCGGCGGCCTGGTTCACCAGGGTGCCCGGGATAGCGGCGGCGGTGCCGATGGCCACCGCCGCGGTGCCCATCATGGCGTGGTGCAACTTGCCCATGGAAAGCGCCCGCACCAGTAGATCGATATCGCCGGCGGCCACGGTCTTGCCGCTGGAGGCCAGGTATTCCCGGGGCGGCGCCACGAACGCCACTTTCGGCGTGTGCTGGCGCTGCTCGGCCTCCTCCAGGGACTGGATCAGCCCCATGCGCAGGGCGCCGTGGGCACGGATGGTCTCGAACCGGGCCAGCGCCCGGGCATCCTCGTTGATGTCGCCCTGCAGCTCGGTGCCGGTGTAACCGATGTCCTCGGCATTGACGAACACGGTGGGGATACCGGCGTTGATCATGGTCGCCTTCAAGGTACCGACGCCGGGCACCTCCAGGTCGTCCACCGGGTTGCCGGTGGGGAACAGGGCGCCCTCCCCGTCCGCCGGATCGAGGAACTCGATTTTCACCTCGGCGGCGGGAAAGGTGACGCCGTCCAGCTCGAAGTCACCGGTTTCCTGCACCTCGCCGTTGGTGATCGGGATGCGGGCGATGATGGTCTTCTCGATGTTGGCCTGCCAGATGCGGATTTCCGCCTCGCCGTTGTCCGGTATCCGCGACGGGTCCACCAGACCGTTGCTGATGGCGAAGGCGCCCACCGCGGCGGTCAGGTTGCCGCAGTTGCCGCTCCAGTCGATGAACGGCTTGTCGATGGAGACCTGGCCGAACAGGTAATCCACGTCGTGGCCTTCGCGGGCACTGGCGGACAGGATCACCGTCTTGCTGGTGCTGGAGGTGGCGCCGCCCATGCCGTCGGTGTGCTTGCCGTAGGGGTCGGGGCTGCCGATCACGCGCAGCAACAGAGCGTCGCGGGCCGGGCCCGGCACCCGGGCGGCTTCCGGCAGATCATCAAGCCGGAAGAACACGCCCTTGCTGGTGCCGCCACGCATGTAGGTGGCGGGTATCTTGATCTGTGGTGCGTGGGACATAGCAGGTCCTTTCAGTTGGTATGGGCTTGCGCAGGCACGCTGGCACGCTGGCACGCTAAAAGACAACCACGTCTGAGCCGCCGTGCTTGCCGCTGCCACCGCCGCGCGGCTCTTTCCGAAAGCCCGTCGGCTGGCTCGGATAGCGTGCCAGCGTCCAGGCATCAGCTCGCCTTCACGAACTCCTTGGCGAACTTCTGCAGGATGCCACCGGCGGAGTACACCGACACTTCCTCGGCGGTGTCCAGGCGGCAGATCACCGGGACCTCCTCGCTGTCGCCGTTGGCGCGGTGGATCACCAGGGTCAGTTCGGCCCTGGGCGCCGGCGTGCCCTTGACGTCGAAGGTCTCGGTGCCGTCGATGTTCAGGGTCTTGCGGGTGGTGCCTTCCTGGAACTGCAGCGGCATCACGCCCATGCCGATCAGGTTGGTGCGGTGGATGCGTTCGAAGCCTTCGGCGACGATCGCTTCCACGCCGGCCAGCGCCACGCCCTTGGCGGCCCAGTCCCGGGACGAGCCCTGACCGTAGTCGGCGCCGGCGATGATGATCAGCGGCTGCTTGCGTTTCATGTAGGTTTCAATGGCTTCCCACATGCGGGTGTTCTTGCCTTCCGGCTCGATGCGGGCGTAGGAGCCTTGCTTCACCTCGCCGTTCTCGTCGCGCACCATCTCGTTGAGCAGCTTGGGGTTGGCGAAGGTGGCTCGCTGGGCGGTCAGGTGATCGCCCCGGTGGGTGGCGTAGGAGTTGAAGTCCTCCTCCGGCAGTCCCATTTTCGCCAGGTATTCGCCGGCGGCGCTGTCCAGCAGGATGGCGTTGGACGGCGACAGGTGGTCGGTGGTGATGTTGTCGCCGAGCACCGCCAGCGGGCGCATGCCCTTCAGCCCGCGCTCGCCGGCCATGGTGCCTTCCCAGTACGGCGGGCGGCGGATGTAAGTGCTCTTCGGCCGCCAGTCGTACAGCGGGCTGGCCGCCCGGGCGCCGTCGCCTTTTTTCTCGAACATGGGAATGTAGGTGGCGCGGAACTGCTCCGGCTTCACGCTGGCCTTGACGATGGCGTCGATCTCGCTGTCCTCCGGCCAGATGTCCTTGAGCAGGATCGGGTTGCCGTCGGCGTCATGGCCCAGGGCATCCTTTTCGATATCGAAACGGATGGTGCCGGCGATGGCGTAGGCCACCACCAGCGGCGGCGAGGCCAGGAACGCCTGCTTGGCGTAGGGGTGGATACGACCGTCGAAGTTACGGTTGCCGGACAGCACGGCGGTGGCGTACAGGTCCCGCTCGATCACTTCCTGCTGGATCTTCGGGTCCAGAGCGCCGCTCATGCCGTTGCAGGTGGTGCAGGCAAAGGCCACCACGTCGAAGCCCAGGCTCTGCAACTCCGGCAGCAGGTTGGCCTCTTCCAGGTACATCTTGACGGTCTTGGAGCCCGGCGCCAGGGAGGATTTGACCCACGGCTTGCGAACCAGCCCCAGCCGGTTGGCGTTCCGCGCGATCAGGCCCGCGGCGATCATGTTGCGCGGGTTGCTGGTGTTGGTGCAGGAGGTAATGGCGGCGATGATCACCGCGCCGTCGGGCATTTCGCCCTCCTTCTCCTCCCACTGACCGGCCACGCCCCGGGAGGCGAGCTCCGAGGTGGGCAGCCGCGCGTGCGGGTTGGACGGCCCGGCCAGGGTACGTTCCACCTTGGACATGTCGAAACGCAGCACGCGCTCGTACTCCACGCCCTTCAGGGTATCCGCCCAGAAGCCGGCTTCCTTGGCGTAGGTTTCGGTGAGCTTCACCTGGTCATCGTCGCGACCGGTGAGCTTCAGGTAATCAATGGTCTGGCCATCGATGTAGAACATGGCCGCGGTGGCGCCGTATTCCGGGGTCATGTTGGAAATGGTGGCGCGGTCGCCCACGGTCAGGGAGTCGGCGCCCTCGCCGAAGAATTCCAGGTAGGCGCCCACCACGCGTTCCTTGCGCAGGAACTCGGTGAGCGACAGCACCAGGTCGGTGCCGGTGATGCCCGGCTTGAGCTTGCCGGTGAGTTCCACGCCGACGATGTCCGGCAGGCGCATCATGGACGGGTTACCCAGCATCACGTTCTCGGCTTCGAGACCGCCCACGCCCACGGAGATCACGCCCAGGGCATCCACCATGGGGGTGTGGCTGTCGGTGCCCACACAGGTGTCCGGGAACGCCACGCCATCCTTCACCTGCACCACCGGCGACATCTTTTCCAGATTGATCTGGTGCATGATGCCGTTGCCCGGGGGAATCACGTCCACGTTGTCGAACGCGGTCTTGGTCCAGTTGATGAAATGGAAGCGGTCCTCGTTGCGACGCTCCTCCACCGCCCGGTTCTTCTCGAAGGCATCCTTCTCGAAGCCCGGGTGTTCCACCGCCAGGGAGTGGTCCACGATCAGCTGGGTGGGTACCACCGGATTGACCTTGGCCGGGTCGCCGCCTTTCTCGGCGATCGCATCACGCAGGCCGGCCAGGTCCACCAGGGCGGTCTGCCCGAGGATGTCGTGGCATACCACCCGTGCCGGGTACCAGGGGAAATCCAGATCGCGCTTGCGCTCGATCAGTTGCTTGAGCGAGCCGGTGAGCGCCGCCGGCTCGCAACGGCGCACCAGTTGCTCGGCCAGCACCCGGGAGGTGTACGGCAGCTTGTCGTAGGCACCGGGCTGGATCGCATCCACGGCGGTGCGGGTGTCGAAATAATCCAGCTCGGTGCCGGGAAGGCGTTTGCGGTATTCGGTGTTCATGGATGGCCTTGGGGTTACCTGGGTGGATGGGGGGAACGCTAGACGCCGGACGCTGGACGCCAAAACCCGGTCTGCAAGAATAGGTGTGTTTCCTGCCAGGCAACGAGGCACAGGCAGGAAACACGCCCAAACCCGGACGTCTAGGGTTTAGCGTCCGGCGTCCGGCGTCCGGCGTTTCCAGCCTCAACGCTCGGCGATGGGCGTCACCTTGCGCAATTCCGGGCCGGTATATTCAGCGCTCGGGCGGATGATGCGGTTGTCGGCGCGTTGCTCGAACACATGGGCGGCCCAGCCGGTCAGCCGGCTCATCACGAAGATCGGCGTGAACAGCTTGGTGGGGATACCCATGAAGTGGTAGGCGGAGGCGTGGAAGAAATCCGCGTTGCAGAACAACTTCTTCTCGCGCCACATCACTTCCTCGCAGCGCACGGAAATGTTGTAGAGGTTCTCGCCGTTGACGTCGCGGGACAGTTTTTCCGACCAGTGCTTGATGATCGCGTTGCGCGGATCGGATTCCCGGTAGATCGCGTGGCCGAAGCCCATGATCTTTTCCTTGCGCTCAAGCATGCCCAGCATGCCCTTTTCGGCATCTTCCGGGTCCTTGAAGCCCTCGATCATGTCCATCGCCGCCTCGTTGGCGCCACCGTGCAGCGGACCACGCAGGGAGCCGATGGCACCGGTGATGCAGCTGTGGATGTCGCTCAGCGTGGACGCGCACACCCGGGCGGTGAAGGTGGAGGCGTTGAACTCGTGCTCGGCGTACAGAATCAGTGAAACGTGCATCACCGCCTCGTGCAGCTCATTGGGCTTCTCGCCGCGCAGCAGGTGCAGGAAATGGGCGCCGATGGAGTCGTCATCGGTCTCGGTTTCCACGCGCACGCCATCGTGGCTGTAGCGGTACCAGTAGCAAATGATGCTCGGGAACGCCGCCAGCATGCGGTCGGTGGCGTCCTGCTGCTGCTCGAAGCTGGTCTCGGTTTCCAGGTTGCCGAGCATGGAGCAGCCGGTACGCATCACGTCCATGGGGTGGGCGTCCTTGGGAATCCGCTCCAGCACTTCCTTGAGCGCCTGGGGCAGACCACGCAGGCCCTTGAGCTTCTTCTTGTAGGCGTCCAGCTCCGCCTGGGTGGGCAGCGCGCCTTTCAGAATCAGGTGGGCGACCTCCTCGAACTGGCAGTTCTCCGCCAGGTCCTTGACGTCGTAGCCACGGTAAGTGAGGCCGGAGCCACTTTTGCCCACGGTGGAAAGGGCCGTTTTACCGGCGACCTGGCCGCGCAGGCCGGCACCGCTGAGTTGCTTCTCTGCCATCGTCATCGTCCTCGTTTTGACGGGTCCGTTATTCTCCGCGCTGCTTGGCGAAGAGCTCGTCGAGTTTTTGTTCGTAGTCGTGGTAACCCAGGAAGTCGTACAGATCCATGCGGGTCTGCATGATATCGACCACGTTCTTCTGGGTGCCTTCCTCACGGATGGTCTGGTAGACCCGCAGCGCCGCCTGGTTCATGGCGCGGAACGCCGACAGCGGGTACAGAATCATGCCGGCGCCGGCGTCGCGCAGTTCCTCGCGGGTGAACAGCGGCGTGGCGCCGAATTCGGTGATATTGGCCAGCAGCGGCGTGTCGCCGAGCCCTTCGGAGAACGCCTTGTAATCCTCCAGGGTGTGCACCGCCTCGGCGAAGATGCCATCAGCGCCGGCCTCCGCGCAGGCACGGGCCCGTTCCACGGCGGACTCCAGGCCCTCCTTCTGGAACGCGTCGGTACGCGCGATGATGAAGAAATCATCGTCGGTGCGGGCATCGGCGGCGGCCTTGATACGATCCACCATTTCCTGCTGGGACACGATTTCCTTGTTGGGGCGATGGCCGCAACGCTTCTGCGCCACCTGGTCCTCCAGGTGCACGGCGCCGGCGCCGGCGCGGATCATTTCCTTGATGGTGCGGCCGATGTTGAAGGCGCCGCCCCAGCCGGTGTCGATGTCCACCAGCAACGGCACTTCGGAGGCGGCGCTGATGCGGCGCACGTCCTCAAGCACGTCGTTCATGGTGGTCATGCCCAGGTCCGGCAGACCATAGGAGGCGTTGGCGACGCCGCCGCCGGACAGGTAAATGGCGCGGTAACCGACCTGCTCCGCCATCATCGCGGTGTAGGCATTGATGGTACCCATGATCTGAAGCGGTTGTTCTTCCGCCAGGGCTTGCCGGAAACGGGCACCGGCGCTGCTGGGACGGCTCATTGGGGACTCCTTTGGGCTTGCTGTTCGATGTTCTCCCGGGCGCGGCCGATATGGCGGCGCATCAGGAGTTCGGCCATCTCCGCGTCGCGGGCCTCGATGGCCTCGACGATGCGGCGGTGTTCGTGCAGGGCTTTCTGTGGCCGGTTGGCGGTGGTGCTGAACTGGTAGCGGTACATGCGCACCAGGTGATACAGCTCGCCGATCAACATGCGAATCAGCGTCCGGTTGTGGCTGCCCTGAATAATGCGGTAATGGAAGTCGAGGTCGCCCTCGCGCTGGAAGTAGGCGGTATCCTCACGGATGTCCTGCTGCTGCTCGTGCTGCGCCAGCACCCGGTGCAGGCCGGCCACTTCCTGGTCGGTCATGCGCTCGGCGGCGAGACGCGCCGCCTGCCCTTCCAGCGCCTCGCGCACGTAGTAGATTTCAATCAGATCCTCGAAGCTGAGCGATGCCACCCGGGTGCCCACGTGCACCTCGCGTTCCAGCAGCTTGCGGGATTCCAGCCGCCGGATCGCCTCGCGCAGCGGCCCCCGGCTAACGCCATAGCGACCGGCCAGCTCGGTTTCGCTGACTTTGCTGCCGGGCGGAATCTCACCACGCACGATATCATCCTGCAGGCGGCTGAAAACCCGGTCCGCCAGGGTGCGGGTGCTGCCTTCGGCGAGCTGGTTCATGAATGGGCGACTCCGATGATTGTCGACAATGGGTCGAGTTGGCGGGCACTTTACTCCCCGCTCCCCTTCCTTTCAATGGTTATTGTCGACAATCCTCCCCGGGCACCATGCTTTGCTCCGCCCGGAGGCCGCCGCTACACTAGCGTCCTTCGCCGCCGGAACCATCATGATCGACGTTACCCACAGCTCGCACCGCTCCGCTTCGCGCGCCGATGTTCCCCATATCGTGCTGGCCGGAGATGACGGCCCCGTGTCCCTGGGAACGCCGGCCTGGACCCTGCGGGCACGGGGCGCCGACGCCCTGCGCGCCCTGCCCGACCGGGTCGAGCAGGCCCTGGCCCGGGACTGCCGCTTCGCCTGCGGCCTTATCCCCTACGACGCCGGCCTAGCACTGCACGGCGTGGCCGGCGCCAACGGCGAAGCGGTGGTGCACCTGTTCCGCGATCGGCCACGCCCCTATCAAGCAGCCCCCGAACGGCGCTTCGAACTCACCACCCCGTTCCAGGCCGAGCAGTCCCGGGAACGTTACCGCTGGGCACTGAACGGTATTTTCAATTACCTGGCCGCCGGCGACGTCTATCAGGTCAACTACGCCCAACGCTTCCAGGCCCGCTGGGCCGGCGACGCCCTGGCCGGCTTCGACCGGCTGCTGGCCGCCCATCCGGCGCCCCACGCCGGCTTCTTCCGCGATGGCAAGGACGCGGTGTTCGGCGTCTCCCCGGAGCGCTTCCTGAGCATCGACCATGGCGTGGTGCGCACCGAGCCGATCAAGGGCTCCCGGCCCCGGGGCGTCAATGAGGAAGAAGACCGGGCCCTGGGCGAGGCGCTACGCCGCCACCCCAAGGACCGGGCGGAAAACCTGATGATCGTGGATCTGCTGCGCAACGATCTGGGCGAATTTTGCCAGGCCGGCTCGATCCGCGTGGACCCGCTGTTCGAACTGCGCCGCTTCAGCAACGTGCAGCACCTGGTGTCCACCATCACCGGCACCCTGCGTCCGGGCGTGGCGCCCCTGGCGGCACTGCTCAGCGCCTTCCCCGGCGGCAGCATCACCGGCGCCCCCAAGAAGCGCGCCATGGAAATCATCCAGGAGCTGGAGCCGGCGACCCGCGGGGCCTATTGCGGCAGCCTGTTCTGGCAGGACCACCAGGGCCGTTTCGACAGCAACATCCTGATCCGCACCTTGCAGACCGACGGCGACGCACTGTACTGCCATGGCGGCGGCGGCATCGTCTACGACTCCGATCCGGACGAGGAATACGAGGAAAGCTGGTTCAAGGTAAGGAAGCTGATGGAGGCCTTGTCCGTGCCTTCACCGTAGGAGCGGCTTTAGCCGCTCCTACAACGGCACGAAGAGGTTACAGGGGCAGGTCGCGCTGGCTGGCCTTGATGATCTCTTTCTTGAGATCCTCGTAGCTGTGCACCGCCGGGAATTGGGGGAATTCCGCGATCACGTTGTCCGGAGCGTGGAACAGGATGCCCTGCTCCGCTTCACTGAGCATGGTGGTGTCGTTGTAGGAATCGCCGGCGGCGATGATGCGGTAGTTAAGGCTGTGCAGCGCTTTCACCGAGGCCCGCTTGGGGTCCTTCTGGCGCAGGATGTAGTCGGTGATGTGACCGTTGTCATCCACCGCCAGCTTGTGGCAAAGCAGGGTCGGCGAGCCGAGCTTGCGCATCAGCGGGCGGGCGAATTCATAGAAGGTGTCCGAGAGAATGATCAGCTGGAAGTGCTCGCGGGCCCATTCCACGAACTCCACCGCGCCGTCCAGCGGCTCCAGGGTGTCGATCACTTTCTGGATGTCCGGCAGGCCGTAGCCGTGCTGGTCGAGGATGCCGAGCCGCATTTTCATCAGCTCGTCGTAGTCCGGGATGTCCCGGGTGGTGGCGCGCAGTTCGTCGATGCCGGTGCGCTCGGCGAAGTTGATCCAGATTTCCGGAATCAGCACCCCTTCCAGGTCCAGACAAAGCAATTCCACGGTGATCCCCTTAATCGGTATGTGCTCGGTAAAAGGCGCGCACAATGTAGCGGCGCCCCGGCGGCATTGCAACGGCGCCGGCACCGGCGCGCCGGCCTCAGCGCGAGGGCAGCTCCAGGTCGGCGAACAAGGCTTCCCGTTCTTCCCGATTGCCGGCCTCCACGGCGGCGTCCACCCGCTCGCGGGTAAGGTGGGGCGCGAACTGCTGCAGAAACTCGTACATGAAGCCGCGCAGGAAGGTGCCCTTGCGGAAGCCGATACGCGTGGTGCTGGGCTCGAACAGATGGCCTGCATCCAGATTCACCAGGCCCTTGTCCTGCACCGGGTCCACGGCCATATGGGCGACGATGCCCACGCCCATCCCCAAGCGCACATAGGTCTTGATGACGTCGGCGTCGGCGGCGGTGAATACCACCCGGGGTTCCAGGCCCTTTTCCGCGAAGGCGTCATCGAGCTTGCTGCGGCCGGTGAAACCGAACACATAGGTGACCAGCGGATACTCCGCCAGGGCTTCCAGGGTGAGCGGTTTGACCTTGGTGAGCGGATGCCCTTCCGGCACCACCACGGTCCGGTTCCAGCGGTAGCAGGGCATCATGATCAGGTCGCTGAACAACTCCAGGGCCTCGGTGGCGATGGCGAAATCGACACTGCCGTCGGCGGCCATTTCGGCGATCTGCATCGGCGTGCCCTGATTCATGTGCAGCGACACGTCCGGGAAACGCTTGGTGAACTGCTGTATCACCGGCGGCAGCGCATAGCGGGCCTGGGTGTGGGTGGTGGCGATGCTCAGGTCGCCCTTGGTTTCATCGCGGAATTCCTGGGCCACCCGCTTGATCGATTCGGTCTGCTGAAGAATATTGCCGGCGATGCGCAGGATCGCCTCCCCGGCGGGGGTAATGTGGGTCAGGTGCTTGCCGCTGCGGGCGAACACTTCCACCCCCAGCTCGTCCTCGAGCATACGGATCTGCTTGCTGATGCCGGGCTGGGAGGTATAGAGAGCCTGGGCGGTAGCGGACACATTGAGGTCATGGCGGGCCACTTCCCATATGTAGCGGAGTTGCTGCAACTTCATTCCACGCTCCTCGACCGCCTTGGCATCGCAAGTCAGTTATAAAAATATAGGCAATTATGCGTTCCAAGCATAGTAGGCCGTGAAGAGGCTGGCAACGGGGCCGGGGAACGCCGCCCTAGGAACGGGGGTTGGAGATGCCATGGGGCACATGGCCGGCGGCCACGTGCTCACGGGCGGATTCACAGTGGCCCTGCTGGTCGTCGAAGAACACATCGGCGCCGAAGGCCTTGAGGAAGGGCCCCTTGGGCAGCCCGCCCAGGAACAGACTTTCATCCAGGCGGATGCCCCATTCGCGCAGGGTGCGCACCACCCGCTCATGGGCCGGCGCCGAGCGGGCGGTGACCAGGGCGGTGCGAATCGGGCAGCGATCAGCGGGGAATTCGCGCTGAATCTGATGCAGGGCTTCCAGGAACGCCTTGAAGGGCCCGTCACTGAGCGGCTGGCGGGCGGCCTGCTTCTCGCTCTCGGCGAAGGCTTCCAGGCCGGCGCTTTGAAACACCTGCTCGGATTCGTCGGAGAACAGCACCGCGTCGCCGTCGAAAGCGATACGCAGCACCTCGTCCTTGGGGTCCAGGGTGGCACCGGACAGAATGGTGGCGGCGGCGTAGCCGGCATCAAGCACCTGGCGCACATCCTCCGGGTCGGTGGACAGAAACAGATGGGCGCCGAACGCGGACACATAACGGTGCGGACTCTGGCCGCCGGCGAACGCCGCCCGGGTAATCGGCAGCCGGTAGTGCTCGATGGAGTTGAACACGCGCAGGCCGGTATCGGAACTGTTGCGCGACAGCAGGATCACCTCCACCCGGCCGCGCCCTTCCTCCATTTCGTTGATCGCCAGCAGCTTCTTCACCAGCGCGAAGGCGTCACCGGGACGCAGAATGTCGTCCTCGTGGGAGACCTGGTAATCCTGGAAGGCATCCAGGCCCTGGTTCTCGAACACCTGGTGGCTGTCGCTCAGATCGAACAACGCCCTGGAACTGATCGCCACCACCAACTTGCCATCGAAAGAAACCGGCATAACGCTTCCGTTGTTTGCTCAGGCGCACAGTATCGCCGCTCACCGTCGCGCCGACAACGGTGCCGGTGGTTACACGAATTCATCATAAAGCCCGCCGCCCGGGGCGCTGGGGCTGTTGTCCAGCCGAATAATGTGACATACAGTTTCAAGCGGATCGGCAATCATGTCCTCAACGATCCGCCCACGCCAACCGAACAGGGGAAAGGGAGTCATCCATGGCCGCGAACAAGGTAAAGACCCGCCTCGACGATCTGCAAAGCCAGATTCGAAAACTCGCCGAGCGCTTCGATAAGGAACGGGAAAAACAGATCGCCCAGTTGGAAAGCCAGCTGGACAAAGCCCGCCAGCGTGTCAGCGATGAAATGAATCGCCGCCGCGAACGGCTTAACCGGCTCGAAAAGGTGCAGGCCGAGTACCGGGACAAGGCCACTTCCACGGTTCAGCGTCAGGTGGACCGGGCCCGCAAGGCGGTGGATGACGCCCGTCAGCGGGTCGATGATTCCGAAGCCCGCAAGCGTTTCCTGGAAACCGAGGTACGCGTGCTCAAGGCCACCGCCAAGCAGGCCAGCAGCCTGGCCAAGGTGATTCATCAGTACGAGAGGGACCTGGAAAAACGCGCCCGGGACATCGAGAAGCGGGTGACGCCCAAGAAAGCCGTCGCCAAGAAAAAGGCCACTACCAAAAAAGCGGCGGTGAAGAAGAGCGCGGCGAAGAAAACCACCGCCAAGAAGGCCGCCGCCAAGAAGACCAGCGCCAAGAAAGCCGCCACTCGCAAGGCGCCGGCCCGCAAGAAAGCGCCGGCCAAAAAAGCCGCCAGCAAGGCCCCTGCCCCGCAGCCGTCGGCGGGCACCGACAGCCCCTCCAGCGACGGTTCGGCGTCAAGCTGAACCAGCGGGCCGGGCCGCCAGGCCCGGCCTTCCCTCGCCTAGCCCCTGTCGGGGGCCAGCAGCAAGGATTCGAAGTACGCCACCACCGGTTTGCGGTGCGCCCGGTCCATGGCCGGAATACCCTTCTCCACCGACGACGCCGAAGCTTTCTTGATGGTCGCCCGGGCGCCGGACACCAGCCCCCGGTTGAAGCGGCCCAGCTCCAGATTGCCCACGGTCTTGTCCAGATAGTTTTCGATGGCGCCGGCGCTGATGCCATCCATCACTTCCACCAGATGCTTCATTTCACCCTGGCCATCGGCGAATTCCTGGAACACCAGGCTGGCCCGTTCGGCCAGGGACGGTGACAGCGGGTAACCGATGTAAACCTGGCCGTCTTTCTCCAGACGCAGGGCCGCGAAATGGTCCGCCAGGGCACGCTGCTCCGCCACGCTGGCCTTGCGCATCAGCCGGTGAGCCAGACCGTGGGCGGCCTTGTTGATCACCTTCATGGCGCCGAGGATCACGTTCACCGCCGTGCCCTTGGCATTGACGGCGTCGATCGGCCCGGTGAAATAGGTATGCAGCACCTCGTCCAGGAAGGGATCCATGATCGCTTCCAGTTGGGCGGCATGATCGCGCTCCGGTTCGCCGCGCGCGGATTCGATGAAGGTGTCGATGCGATCGCGCAATTGCTCGGAGGCCGGAAAGGCCACGTAAAGAGTAGAATCGCTCATAACGCTGGGTTGGACTCACTGCGAAAACGAAGGCGCGATGATACTTCAAGGGGGCAACGCCCTCGCCGCTCTCGCGACCAGCAGCCGCGTCTGCAGAGTCATTGGTGTGCCATGACGGCCGGATCGCGGCTGAAGCCGCTCCTACGAACACCATGGCCAGCGTTTCTGTAGGAGCGGCTTCAGCCGCGATCCCCGGGGAAGTGGCCCCGCCATTGATCGAGTACCTCCTGCAACCGCCGGGTGGCGGCCAGCACCGCCTCGTTCTGTTCATCTTCCAGACGCAACCGGTCCAGGTCCTGGCGATTCCGCTCCCGGGCGCTGAGCTGACGGCGGGTCTCGCCACGGTCGAAGCCCCCCACATCCTCGGCGAGCCGGTGAATGGCGGCCACGTCGACCTTGGGCTGCACGTCCTGGGGCAGGCAGTCGAGCAACACGCTCATGCGGATGGTCGCTTCGCTGCTGTCCACCTGGCCTTGCAGCAAGGCCCGGGACAGTACCTCCAGACTGGCCACCACTTCCCGGTGGCGAGCCGCCTGACGCCGGCGTTCCTGACGGCGCGCCATCCAGCGCCAGACGAGAGCGCCCAGGGCGGCGCCAATGGCCAGCCCGGCCAGGGCGGCGAGAATCAGTTTCCAGATCATCGGCAAACGACTCCTTGCTGCGTTATTGGGTGGCGAGGGCGGCGCGGCGCGGCGGCGATTGAATTGCCCCGCCGGTGCCGCCATTGTACGTCACGGAAGGTCCGCAACCCATTGAGCGGCCGGAGTATGGAGACACCTTTTGCAATTCGAGCTTCCCGAGTGGCTGGCGCCGCTGGTCCGGCATCTGGAGCCCTGGCTGCCGGGGCTCACCGCGGTCGGCGTGGTGATGGCCCTGGCCTCGGCGCTGGCGATTCCCTGGCTGGTGGTACGCATGCCGGTGGATTACTTCAACACGCCGTCACGGCCCTTGCAGTACCGGGGCCCGCTGGGCTGGCTGACATGGCTTCTGCGCAACGCCTTCGCGCTGGTTTTGCTGGCCGCCGGCATCCTGATGCTGGTGTTGCCCGGCCAGGGCATTCTGACCATCGTCATCGCCCTGATGGTCAGCACCTTTCCAGGGAAATACCGTTTGGAACGCGCTATCATGCGCCGCCCCGGGGTACTGCGCTCCACCAACTGGATCCGTCGCCGCTATGGCCGACCGCCGCTCAACGAGCCGCGACCGGACGGCGACCGGGAGAACACCTGAATGCCCATTGAAAGCCCGGCCATTCACTGGCTCGACGATCATCTGCTGCTGCTCGACCAGCGCCGCCTGCCCGCCACCACCGAGTGGTTGAACGTGCGTGACGCCGCCGGCGCCGCCGACGCGATCCGCCAGATGGCGGTGCGTGGCGCTCCGGCGATCGGCATCACCGCCGCCTACGGCCTGGCTCTGGAGGCCCTGCGCCTGGGGCCCAGGGCCCACGGCGCCGGCCTGGAGCCGGCCTTGGCCACCCTGGCCGCCAGCCGCCCCACGGCGGTGAATCTGTTCTGGGCCCTGGACCGGATGCGTGAACGTTTCGATGGCGAGCCCGGCGCCGCTCTCGGCAAGCGTCTGGTACGCGAAGCGGAACGCATTCACCAGGAGGACCAGGCCGCCAATCAGCGCCTGGGTGAGTTGGGCGCCGCCCTGCTGCCGGCCAACGCCACCCTTTATACGCATTGCAACACCGGCGCCCTGGCCACCGGCGGCCACGGCACCGCGTTGGGCATCGTGCGTTCCGCCTGGCGGGCCGGCCATCTCAAGGGCGTGTACGCCGGCGAGACCCGGCCCTGGCTGCAGGGCGCCCGGCTGACCGCCTGGGAACTGATGCAGGAAAACATTCCCGTGACCCTGGTCGCGGACAGCGCCGCCGGCCTGCTCATGGCGCAGGGGCGCATCGACGCCGTGGTGGTGGGCGCCGACCGCATCGCCGCCAATGGCGACACCGCCAACAAGATCGGCACCTACAACCTGGCGGTGCTGGCGCGCCACCATAACCTGCCGTTTATCGTGGCGGCGCCGGAGTCGACCCTGGACCGGGCCATGAGCGATGGCGGCGGCATCATCATCGAGGAGCGCGACGGCGACGAGGTACGCCGGGTCGGCGGCACCGCACTGGCGCCGGCGGGCTGCCCGGTCTACAACCCGGCCTTCGACGTGACGCCGGCGGCGCTGATCACCGCCATCGTCACCGAGAATGGCGTCATCGAATCACCCTCCACCGCCGCCCTGGCCGATCACTTCGCGCGGAGCCCGTCATGACCGAACGCCCCTACTCCACCAGCGCCTTCCGGGAAGCGGCCCGCACCCTGGCCGCCACCGGCCGGCGTATTTACCGGCACGGCTGGTCGCCGGCGACCAGCAGCAACTACTCCCAGCGCCTGAACGCCAACCACGCGGCGATCACCCGCTCCGGCCGCGACAAGGGGCTGTTGGAGGAAACGGACATCATGGTGGTGGACCTGGACGGCCAACCAGTGGGCGACGGCAAACCGTCCGCCGAGACCCTGCTACACACCAGCCTGTACCGGCGCGATCCGGCCATCGGCGCGGTGTTGCATACCCACAGCCACGCCGCCACGGTGTTGACCATGCACTGGCCCGCCGACCACGTAACCCTGGAGGGCTACGAGCTGCTCAAGGCCCTGGACGGTATTCACAGCCACGACAGCCGGCTTACCATTCCAGTGTTCGACAACAGCCAGGACATCGCCGCCCTGGCCGCCGACGTGGACCGACAACTGGAGGCGGGCCGCATCACCCACGCCTACCTGATCCGTGGCCACGGCCTTTACACCTGGGCGGCGGACATGCCCGCCTGTTACCGGCAGCTGGAAGCTCTGGAAACCCTGTTGGCGGTGGAACTGGACCGCCGCCGACTGGGCTGACCGGAGCCGCGACCTGAACGAGGACCGCTATGAGCAACCTGAAAATCTACCGCGAAGGCCATCCGGAAAGCCCGGAAAAAATCGTCAATGACAAGCTGGCCATGGCCGACGAACTGAACCGCGTCGGGGTGCGCTACGAACAATGGAACGCCTCCGCCCGACTGAGCGAACAGCCCACCCAGGATGAAGTGATCGAAGCCTACCGGGACGATATCGAGCGCTTGCAACGGGAAGAAGGCTACCAGACCGTGGACGTGGTCAGCATGACGCCGGACAACCCGCAAAAGGAAGCGGCGCGCGGCAAGTTCCTGGACGAGCACCGCCACGGCGAGGACGAGGTACGCTTCTTCGTGGAGGGCCAGGGGCTGTTCACCCTGCATATTGGCGAGCGGGTCTACGAGGTGCTGTGCACCAAGGGCGACCTGATCTCGGTGCCCGCCAACACGCCGCACTGGTTCGACATGGGCCCGAACCCCCGCTTCACCGCGATCCGGCTGTTCAATAATCCGCAGGGCTGGGTGGCCAACTTCACCGGCGACGACATCGCGCTGCGCTTCAACCGACTGGACAACTGAAACGGCGATGGCGATCAAGGCGATTCTCACCGACATCGAAGGCACCGTGGGCAGCATCCGCTTCGTCAAGGAAGTGCTGTTCCCCTACGCGGACCGGCAAATGGAACCCTTCCTGGCGGCGCACTGGGACGACCCGGTGGTGGCGTCGGCGGTGGCGGACGCGGCCCGCGACAGCGGCGAAGCCCTGGATGATCCGGCCCGAGCGGCGGCCCTGCTGCGCCGCTGGATCGCCGAGGACCGCAAGGCCACGCCGCTCAAGACCCTGCAAGGGCTGATCTGGCGGGCCGGCTACCGGAATGGTGACTACCGGGCCCATGTCTATCCGGACGCGGTGGCGCGGCTGCGCCAGTGGCACGACGCCGGTTTCACCCTGTACGTGTATTCCTCCGGTTCCATTGCCGCCCAGAAACTGTTCTTCGGCCATT
Organism: Alloalcanivorax marinus; assembly: GCF_016785095.1. Lineage (GTDB taxonomy): Bacteria > Pseudomonadota > Gammaproteobacteria > Pseudomonadales > Alcanivoracaceae > Alloalcanivorax > Alloalcanivorax marinus_A. The sequence continues at coordinate 86,901 of NZ_JAEKJB010000004.1, forward strand.
CCGAAGCCGGTGATCTGACGCCGCTGTTCAGCGGCTACTTCGACACCACCAGCGGCGGCAAGAAAGAAGCGGAGAGTTACCGGGCTATCCAGGCCGGGATCGGCGTGGCGCCGGAGGCAATTCTGTTTCTTTCCGACGTGGAGGCGGAACTGGACGCCGCCCGGGCCGCCGGCCTGCGCACCACTCTACTGGATCGCGACGACGTCATCGGCGACAGCGACCATCCCAGGGTCACCACCTTCGACGACATCGATCCGGGCGCGTTCTGAACCCGGCTCAGTCGTTCACGCAGCGGTAAATCACGAACTTGTCGTTAGCCGCCAGCCGGTCCGCCTGGCCGAACAGTTTCGCCAGATTTCGTCGATAAGGCAGGTGCCCGTTGGCCACCACCCGCAGTTCACCGCCCGGCGCCAGATAGCGGTGGGCATGGCGGAACAGGGTTCGGGCGACGCCGTCGTCCACGGCGTGCCCCCGGTGAAACGGCGGATTCAGCAGGATTACATCGAAGCGCCGCTCCAGGCCGTCCAGGCCGTTGCCAAGATGGAATTCATGCCGGTGCCCGTCACCGAACAGGGCGGCGGCGTTGCGCCGGGCGCTGTCCACCGCCAGCCAGGACACATCGCAGAACGTCACCCGCGCATTGGCGTTGTCCGCCGCCAGGCTCAGCCCCAGCACGCCGTTGCCGCAGCCCAGGTCCGCCACTTCGCCGCTGACATCCCGGGGCAGATGGTCAAGCAGGAAACGGGCGCCGATATCCAGATGACGGCGCGCGAACACGCCGGGGCCAGCGCTCAGGGTCCAGCCCCGGCCCGGCACCGCCACCTCGCCGGGGGCCGGCGCCGGCTGCAACACCTTGCCCGGGGCCCGGGCGCGGAACACCCGGGCCTTCTTCCAGCCATGGCCGGCCTGCCCGTTACCCAGGTAGCGCTCCATCAAGGGCACCAGTTGCCCGGGCAGATGCTTATCCATGCCGGCCACCAGAATCGGCGTGTCCACGGGCAGGATCTCGGCCAGCCAGGCCAGTTGCGCCTCCAGCAGGGAGAGCGACTTGGGCAGGCGCATCAGTACCTGGTCCGGTGTCGCCGTGGGGGCGTCGCCGGGCCACAGCCAGTGGTCGGCGTTCAGCGGGCGCTGGTTGTCCTCGCCGTTGGCCAGAGCCGCCCGGCGCGCTACCCAGTCATCGCCGGCGCTCCAGGTCGGGCCCCGATCGGTGGCGCCCAGCCACAGGGCGCCGCACTGGTCATTGATCACCAGAGTGGCTGGGCCGGCGCCCTCCTCTTCCAGCAGACGCAGCAAATAACGATCGGCACCATCGAACGCCTGCAGGGTTTCGCCGCGCCGGCGGGGCCAGCGTCGCAATACGAGTTCGCCAAAGCGGGTTTCAGGCATTGGAAGGGGCTCCCGGAGGGCTGTGAGGGGGGCGGCATTGTGCCCGCCGACGGCCAGCTTGGCCAGAATATCGTCAACCGAACCATCGCCGGACTTAAAACGGTGGCATTCTGAAATTTCGCTGCTAGAATACGCCGCACATTCGGAGTATAGCTCAGCCTGGTAGAGCACTACGTTCGGGACGTAGGGGTCGCAGGTTCGAATCCTGCTACTCCGACCAAATTAAAAAGCCGGCCTTCACAAGATGGCCGGCTTTTTTTTGTGCTTCGTTTTTTGGGCGTCGGAGGCGGGCGGATCCTCCATCCAGGCCGCGTCTCGGTGTGGGCCCCTTTCCGGGAACGCCGTGAACCCGTCCATGGGGGCTCCCGGTTTGACATCCTGTCAAACAGGGTCCCGGAAAGGGGCCCACACCGAGACGCTACGAGGCTGCGTCACGCGCGGCTCCGTTTCCTCAGAAGGTGTAAACCACGGAGGCGGTGGTTTCCTGGTCGGTCTTGTGGGTGCCCGCCGGCACCTCGGAGTCCCGGGTTACCAGGTGAGTGAGCCGCAGCGCGAAGTGATCGTTGATCCGCGAGGTCAGCGAGGTTTCCGAGCGCAGGGTGGTGTTGTTGTCCGCCACCTCGGTGCTGAGATCCTGACGGAACGACGAGGTGTCGCTGATCTTCCATTTGTAGCTGCCGGCGAAACGGCCGATCAGACTTTCTTCCTTGTCATCACAGCTGGCGTAGCCGCTTTCCGGCTCCAGGCACTCGACGCGGTAACCGGGACCGGCTTCCAGGTCCAGGGTGTGCGCCGGCGTCTCGATGAAGCGGCGACCCAGACCGAGCGCGTAGCTGGCCTGGTACTGGTACCCGGAGAAAGTGTCCTTGTCGTAGGTAATGACGTTGAACAGGTAATTGTTCTCGGGAAGTTTGCGGTCCAGTTTGTAGGAGGCGTAGTAGCGCTCGGCGGTGCGTTCCTGTTCGCCGTCGTCGTCCTCGCCCACGGTGTTCACGCTCTCCGCCTTGGCGGTGTGGCGCCAATCCTGTCCGTCGTAGGCGGCGTTGGCCTTGCCGACCACGGATTCGGTGTCGCTGTTACCGCTCTTGAGCAGATAGGATGCCTCGACTTCGATGTCCCAGGCCCGTTCCTGCTCGCTTTCCTGGTCCGCCGCGTTGTCCGCCTCCTGGGCGTGGGAGAGCACCGGCAGCACCACCATGCCGCAGGCCAGGGCCAGCCATTGTTTTCGCATTACTCCTCCAATCATCAGTACCCGAATACCCCTCGGGGTGAGGGCCAGGGGGCCAATTATGCGTAAAGGGGCCGGCACCCTGTACCCCGAGGGGGCTTTTTTACATTTTCTCCACAATCGGCGCGTCCCGCTGGCGCCCTGCTCTGGGGAACGCGGCGCCGGACGAGTATACTGCGCGCCTTAGCGAGTTTTCAGGAGTTCCCAATGACCACCCACCGCCGCGAACAGCTCAATGCCCTGCTCCGTGATCGGATTCTGATCCTGGATGGTGGCATGGGCACCATGATCCAGCGCCTCAAGTTGAGCGAGGAGCAATATCGCGGCAGCCAATACGCGGACTGGCATTGCGACCTCAAGGGCAACAACGATCTGCTCAGCATCACCCAGCCGGAAATGATCGAGCAGTTGCACCGGGATTACCTGGAAGCCGGCGCCGACATCATCGAGACCAATTCCTTCAACAGTACGTCCATCGCCATGGCGGACTACGACATGCAGGAACTGGTCCATGACATCAACCTGGCCGCCGCCCGGGTGGCGCGGCGCGCCGCCGACGCGGTGGCCACGGCGGAGCGGCCACGCTTCGTGGCCGGGGTGCTGGGCCCCACCAACCGCACCGCGAGCATCAGCCCGGACGTGAACGATCCCGGCTACCGGGCGGTGAATTTCGATCAGCTGGTGGCGGCCTATGTGCAGGCCACCCATGCCCTGGTGGAGGGCGGCGCGGATCTGATTCTGATCGAGACCATCTTCGATACGCTGAACGCCAAGGCGGCGGTGTTCGCCGTGGATCAGTACGCTTACGAGCACGGTATCGACCTGCCGGTGATGATTTCCGGCACCATCACCGATGCTTCCGGCCGCACCCTGACCGGGCAGACCACGGAAGCCTTCTATAACTCCCTGCGCCACGCGCGGCCACTGTCCATCGGCCTGAACTGCGCGCTCGGCCCCATGGAGTTGCGGCCCTATGTGGAGGAACTGTCGCGGATCAGCGAGTTCCCGGTATCCGCCCACCCCAACGCCGGCCTGCCCAACGAAATGGGCGAGTACGATCTGGACGCGGCCACCATGGCCCGGGAGATTCGTGGCTGGGCCGAGAAGGGCTTTCTCAATATCATCGGCGGCTGTTGCGGCACCACGCCGGATCATATTTCCGCCATGGCCGAAGCGGTGGCCGACTGCGCGCCCCGGGCGCTGCCGGACATCGAGGTGCAGTGCCGGTTGTCCGGCCTGGAGCCGTGCAACATCGCCGCCGACTCGCTGTTCGTCAACGTCGGTGAGCGCACCAACGTCACCGGCTCCAAGCGCTTCCTGCGGCTGATCAAGGAAGAGGACTACGACACCGCCCTGGACGTGGCCCGGGATCAGGTGGAGAACGGCGCCCAGATCATCGACATCAACATGGACGAAGGCATGTTGGAGTCGAAGGAGTGCATGGTGCGGTTCCTGAATCTGGTGGCCTCCGAGCCGGAAATCTCCAAGGTGCCGATCATGATCGACTCCTCCAAGTGGGAGGTGATCGAGGCCGGGCTGAAGTGCATCCAGGGCAAGGGCGTGGTGAATTCCATCTCGCTCAAGGAAGGCGAAAAGCAGTTTCTTGACCAGGCCCGGCTGATCCGCCGCTACGGCGCCGCCACCGTGGTGATGGCGTTCGACGAGAACGGCCAGGCGGAAAGCCGCTCCGAGAAGGTGCGCATCTGCACCCGCGCCTACAAGCTGCTCACCGAGGAAGTGGGCTTCCCGCCGGAAGACATCATCTTCGACCCCAACATCTTCGCCATCGCCACCGGCATCGAGGAACACAACAACTACGCGGTGGATTTCATCGAGGCGGTGGCGGACATCAAGCGCACCCTGCCCCACGCGCTGATCTCCGGCGGCGTTTCCAACGTGAGCTTCTCGTTCCGGGGTAACAACCCGGTGCGCGAGGCGATCCACGCCGTGTTCCTGTATCACGCCATCAAGGCCGGCATGGACATGGGCATCGTCAACCCGTCGCAACTGGCGATCTACGCGGACATCCCCCAGGAACTGCGCGACGCGGTGGAGGACGTGGTGCTCAACCGCCGCGAGGACGGCACCGAGCGGCTGCTGGATCTGGCCGAGCAGTACCGGGGCAGCGGCGACAAGGAGGTCAAGAAGGAAGACCAGGAATGGCGTTCCTGGCCGGTGGAGAAACGCCTGGAACACGCCCTGGTCAAGGGCATCACCGAGCACGTGGAAGACGACACCGAGCTGGCCCGGCAAAACGCGGAGCGCCCGTTGCACGTGATCGAAGGGCCGCTGATGGACGGCATGAACGTGGTCGGCGATCTGTTCGGCGAGGGCAAGATGTTTCTGCCCCAGGTGGTCAAGTCCGCCCGCGTGATGAAAAAGGCGGTGGCCTACCTGCTGCCGTTCATGGAAAAGGAAAAGGAAGAACTGGGCACCCAGGACGAATCCAACGGACGCATACTGATGGCCACGGTGAAAGGCGATGTGCACGACATCGGCAAGAACATCGTCGGCGTGGTGCTGCAGTGCAACGGCTACGAGGTCATCGACCTGGGCGTGATGGTGCCCTGCGAAAAAATTCTGGAAACCGCCGGAAAGGAAAAGGTGGACGTGATCGGCCTGTCCGGCCTGATCACTCCGTCCCTGGATGAAATGGTGCACGTGGCCGCGGAGATGGAACGGCTGGGCATGGAGCAGCCGCTGCTGATCGGCGGCGCCACCACCAGCCGTATCCACACCGCGGTGAAGATCGATCCGGAGTATCACAACCCGGTGGTGCACGTGGCCGACGCCTCCCGGGCGGTGGGCGTGGTGTCGCGCCTGCTCTCGGACACCCAGCATGATGACTACGTGGCCGAGGTGAAGGACACCTACCAATCCCTGCGCGAGCGACGCAAGCAGCAGCAGGTGGACCGCTCCCTGGTGAGCATCGACGACGCCCGCGCCAACCGCTTCCAGCCGGATTGGAGTGACTACACCCCGCCGGAACCCAAGGTGAAAGGCCTCAAGGTGTTCGACGATTATCCGCTGGACGATCTGGTGGAACGCATCGACTGGACACCGTTCTTCCGCTCCTGGGAGCTAGCCGGCAAGTTCCCACGCATCCTCGACGACGAGGTGGTCGGCGAGGAAGCCACCAAGCTGTACCGCGACGCCCGCGCCATGCTGGAGAAAATCGTCGCCGAGAAATGGCTCACCGCCCGGGGCGTGATCGGCTTCTGGCCGGCGCAGTCGGCCATGGACGACATCCTGCTCTACCGCCAGCCCGGCGACGCGGAACCGTTCATGACCCTGCACCATCTGCGCCAGCAACTGGACCGCAAGAAAAACGACAAGCCCAACTACGCGCTCAGCGATTTCATCGCGCCGAAGGAGAGTGGCAAGCAGGATTGGCTGGGCGGCTTCGCGGTGACCGCCGGCATCGGCATCGACGAGCATGTGAAACGCTTCGAAGCGGACCACGATGATTATTCGTCGATCATGCTCAAGGCCCTGGCGGACCGTCTTGCGGAGGCCTTCGCCGAGCGCATGCACGAGCGGGTGCGCAAGGAATTCTGGGGCTACGACGCCGGCGAGACCCTGAGCAACGAGGAAATGATCTCGGAAAAATATCGTGGCATCCGCCCTGCCCCCGGCTACCCCGCCTGCCCGGACCACACCGAGAAGGCGCTGCTCTGGGAGTTGCTGGAACCGGAGAAGAACGCCGGCATGACGCTCACCGAGTCCTACGCCATGCTCCCGGCGGCGGCGGTGTCCGGCTGGTACTTCGCCCACCCGGAAGCCCGTTACTTCGGCACCGGCAAGCTGGCCCGGGACCAGATGGACGACTACGCCGCCCGCAAGGGCATGACCCGCAAGAACATCGAGCGGATGGTGCCTCACCTGCTGGGTTATATCGAGGATTAAGCCCGGCGCGAATCGCGGCTGAAGCCGCTCCTACAGAGGAAGAGGTCTCCGTAGGAGCGGCTTCAGCCACGATTCAGCTCTCGACTTTCAACTCACCGCCCTGAACCGTCAACGCGCCTGCTTGCCCGTCCAACTCAGCCATCTGCCCGTCAACCACGCTGTGCATGATGTCGCTGACACCCCACACCGCCGGAATCGCGCAGGCCAGCGCCAGGCTGGCGGCGGCGTTGAGCGGGTCGCGGCCGGCGATCACCAGACCGCCGGCCTGGGCCAGCCAGGGCACCCAGCTCGGGTCCACCTGATCCACCACCACGATGTCACCCGGGCGCAGCCGGTTCAGGGCCCAGGCGCTGCACAGCCGGCGTAGCGGCCCGGTCACCCGCCCCGGTGCCAGGCCGGCGCCGCGCAGCACCGGGCTGGGGCGGCCACCGCCGCCGAAACCGAAACCGATGCGGTCCATCTTCCAGTCCGGCGCGCCGGCATGGGCATCCTCCAGATAACGCACCTTACGCTGGCCCAATACCTCGCCGGCGGCGGAGCCCGGCAGACGCCGCTCCATCCACAGTTCCCACAGCTCGTCGAAGTACAGAAAGAAGACATCGTCCGGGTGCGCCAGCAGCTTCTCCTGGACCAGCACCGCCGCCAGCCGCCGTAGCAACTCGCGCAGGTGGGCACCAAGCTGGAATCTCAGCGCCCGGGCGCGGCGCCATTGTCCCAGCAGCGGCGCCACGGTCGCGGACAGCGCCGCGCCGGCGCTCGAATCGAACTGACGCCGGGCGTGCCGCAGGCTTTGCCGCTGGGCCGGTTTCTCACTGAGCGGCGCGTGCACCGGATCGGCGCCCGGTCGCAAATCACTGGCATCGATAGCCGCCTCATCGTCGGCCAGCACCGCCACCAGCAGTGCCTGCTCAGAACCGCCTAGCAGCTGCGCCAGGGGGACCGGCCCGCGCTGGTGGACCAGCCCGTCGGGGACCGTCAGGTAAGCCAGGGCGCCCTCCTCCCGGGCCAGCCGCTCGCCGAGCCGATCCAGGGTCATAAGCGCCCGCCAAGCCCGCTCCCGGTCCAGAGGTGGCGACCGCCAGCGGCGCAGACGCCGCTCGACGCGGCCCAGCTCCCAGCCGGCGCGCCAGCGACTGGCGGGCCCCGGCGGCGCCGCCGGGGTTTCGCTCTCGCCCACCGCTTCCAGCGGCTGCCAGGCCGGCGGCACCTTGTCGGCGACGCCCGGGTGGCGGCCCTGCAGACGGCGGAAGAATTCGCTGTTGGTATAAAGATGGCTTTGCTGGCGACGGTAGGGCTCCACCCGGGCCAGGTCCGCCCAGCCCTGGCGCGCCGCCAGCGGCGCCCAGAATTCGGTCTTCAGCCAGCGCCCGGCCAGGGTGTACCACAGCGGCGTGAGCGCCTGGTTGAACAGCGCCGGCGCGGCGCGGCGGGTCCAGACTTCCTTGGGCACCGGCAACGAGCCCACCGGCAGGGTCTGCAGCAGCCACAGGGTCTCGCCGTCGAAGATCCATTCACCGGCCTGGGGCCGCTCGAAGCGACGCCGCAATTGCTCACCCAGCGCCAGCAGTCGGGAAGCGCCGACCAGATCATCAAGCGCCGGTTCGTTGTCACCGCCATACACCAGCCGGCCCTGGTCATCGAAAATCAACCGCTGGCGCCGGTCATCACCCTCGGCGACGCCCTCCACCACCATGTGCGAGAGATCCTGCCGCAACGGGTGCCGGGTGAACAGTACGCCGGCGGCGCGCTGACGAGGCAAGGCCTGCACCACCACCTGGTCAGGCGGCTCGGCGCGCTGGAACAGGGACCTCAGCGCCGCCGCCAGGGCTTCGTCGGAATCCAGGTTGACCAGGCTTTCCCGCTGCGAACCTTCGTTCATGGCGCCCTGGTGCAAGACCCAGTAGCGATCCCCGGTGAACATGCGTGGCAGGCCGCGCAGGCGGCGCGTCAGGCCCGGGCCGTCCAGGGCCAGCACCGCCTCGCGGCTAATGCGCCAGCTCGGCGGCACCGGCAGGCCGGAGGCCGCCCAGCGTTGCACGTTCTCGCTCCCCCGCTCGTCGGCGGCCAATACTTCAATGCTCATGGCGTTGGACTGTTGGTTGGAATATCAATGGTTATCGGCGAACACGCCGAACCAGCGCCAGGCCGCCACGATACAGCAACGGCGTGAGCACCAGTGTTCCCCCCACCAGAACCACGGCGATGCCACCGAACAGCACCGGTGCTTTCATCAGGGTGCTCATCAGCGAATCCTGCCAATAGAAGAACCATTCATGCTCGGCGGGGAACAACCAGATGTGGAACCGGTAGAACACCGCCGTGGGTCCGGCGACAAGCAGCCAACCTACCATAGCCAGCAACGGCGTCACAGCGACCAGCGCTCGGGCCCGCCAACCTGGTGGCGGCCGCGCCACCCGCATCCAGGCCAGGGGCAGCCACAGCAGCGCCGCCACCAGCAGCGCCCAGCGACCCAGGTCGATCAGTTGGGCCACATCCTGAAGGTGCAGCACCTCGGCATGGCGCAGCAGCGGAATATCGCGCCCTTGCCGATCCGGATAGGACAGCGCCGCCAGGCCCCGGCCACCATCGTGGACGGCAATACGGATATCGTGGAACAGGGCCTGGTGGGTGGCGGCGTCCAGATACTGGAAGTCGCGCCGGTGGTAGCGGTTAAGAGGGGCGTATTCCTCGATATGAGGGCCAATATCCAGGGCGTCGTACCAGAACGGGTAGCCGTAATCCATCTGCGCGTACAGGCCCCAGGTAATGCCCAGGGCCAGGGTCACGGTGGTCAGGCCATAGGCGAACCAAGCCGCCAGGGACAGTGCCTTCATTCAGCGCGTCAGCGTGGCCCGCAGGGTGGCGGTGCCGGGTTTGTCCCCGGCGCTCATCTCCAGGGTGGCCAGGGTCAGGCCCTTTTGTTCCAAGGATTGCAGCCACATCAGCATCGGGCTGGCGGGCTGGTTCTCCAGCTGCACGCGCACCGATTCATTGCCGTTGGGAGTGAAGCCCCGCAGGGTGAGCCCGTAGGACTGCGCCGAGCGGCTGATGTCGCTTACCCAGTTGCCGCCCAGCTGGTCGCCACCACCGGAGCGGTTGCCCCGGGCGGCGCGCACCGCGTCGGCGTTGTTCTCGATCCAGGCCAGGGTCTGCTGGTTGGCGATGTAGCGCTGGCGGGCGGACTCCCGGGCTTGCCAGCTCGGTTGCCAGACCAGCCAGTAGAGCACCGCCACCGCCAGCAGTACGGCGAGCAGTTGCAGGATGCGCTGCTCGCGGGTCTCGCGCTCCTGGTACCAGGCCATCGCCGGTGCCAGTTTCTTATCCAGTTCGTCACGCAGTTGCCGTACTTTCCGGTTCATCCCGCCTGCTCCACCTTGACCCGCGCGGTGACGCCGCTGGCGCCGTTGCGGTAGTTGGCGATGGTGGCCTGCACGCCTTTTTCGCGCAGCGCGGTCTGCAGTTTCTCCACCTGATTGTATTCCTTGGCGCCCAGATCCAGCAGCAGGCTGCCGTCGCGCTGATCGAACTGGATGCGCTTGGGCTCCACCTCGCTGGCGCCCAGGGTGGACGCCACCGCCGGCAGCACCGAGAACAGGGTGGCGCCGCCGCCATCGCCGCTGCTGCCCAGGCGCGCCAGGCGAGCCTCGAACTGACGGCGCAAGCCGGAGGTGGCGCGATCACCGGGGAACAGGGACTGATAGAGTTTGGCGGCTTCGGCGAACGACTGATCAGCGGCCTGCTGATAGCGCCATTGCTGCGCCCAGACCGCCGCCAGGGCAATCAGAAACACCGCCGCGGCGAGGCCCGCCACCGGCTTCCAGGGCGCCCAGGGAGACGGGGCACCGCGCTGACTCTGGCGGGCCGCATAGGGCCCCTGCAGTATTTCCACGCCGCGTTCGGCGGCCAGGCCGGCGCGCAGACGGTCACACAGGGTGAGGTCGTCGTCCAGGCGGGTGAAGGGGCGCTCCTCGTCATGGTGCAGGGCGATCAGCGCTTCCCGTTGTTCGGCGTCGGCCACCAGCGCCTGATCCCGCTCCAGAATCAGGCCGCCCCAGTCCGGCACGCTGATCAGCACCGGGGTTTCCGGCGCCAGCAGGTCCGCGTCCACCCTCAGCCGGGCGGCGCGCACGCCGGCCTCCCGGCACACCGCGAGCAACGCTGCCAGAGCCTCGCGATTGATCACCGCCACCGGATAACGGCCATGCTCGGCCTTGCCGGTGGCGAACCACAACGCCTCCGGCGGCTCCAGCAATTGCTCCTCCAGCAGGTACGGCAGCACCCGCTGCAGATGGCGGGCCTGCTTGCGGCTCAGGGTCACGCCGGTGAGCAGCGCCTCGGCGCTGGTGACCACGAGATCCACGGCGCCGCCGGCCCGCTCGTTGAGCGCCTGCCCCAGGGTCAGGCGCTCCGGCGTATCGCCGGCGCCCGCCTGGAACAGCACCATCGTCTCCTCGAGGCCGGCTTCCCGGTTCCGGCTGAAGGCCCCCGGGGCCAGATAGATCAAAGCTGAATCGGCCAAAATTCCCGTCCTTTACGTCCCTGGAATACTGTCTATCACATTGTTGTTGTCATCGCCCGCATTGTAGAAGGGATTGCAGGCCGGTTCGAGCGGCGACAGCAGCGGCTTCACCTGCCGGCTGTACACCTGGGTGCGATCGGCGCCCCCGCCGGCGGCGCGGCGTACCCGGCTCACCAGGCGGCTCAGGTCGCCGGCCACTTCCACGTCCACCATGATCTGGAAATACTCGCTGGCCACGCCGAGGCGTTTGCTAAGCGCCTGGCGCTGCTCCTCCTCCAGACTGGCGAACGGCTCCTCCTGCATCAAGGTAGCGACATCGAGGATCGGTTCTTCCTGGCGCAACCGCACCACCGCCTCGGCGGCCTCACCGCCGGCGTAGGGGCCAAGCACGGCGTCCAATACCGGCTGGGGGGCGGTGTTGAGGTTCAAGGTGGTGCCGGTGGGCAGCGCCGTGAACAGGCCCCACATGGCCGGGTCCGGAAACAAGTCGCCGACCTGGAAATCGCGCAGCGCGCGCAGCTCGCTTTCGTGGGCCACCGGCATGTTGGGAGTACGACGCAGGCGGTATTCGGCGTCTTCCGCGCCCTCCACCGCGTCGACGATATTATTGCTGTCGATCCAGTCGGCCATCTGGTTGGCCAGCAGGCTGGCCCGGGCCGGGTCCGGCAGGGTTTGTTCAAGCAGACGCTGGAGCATGTCGCGGGCCTCGTCGTCGCGCTGGAAACCAACCCCCTGTGCCTCCACCAGCCAGTTCAGATTGAAGCGGCCCTGCAGGTCCTGGACGCTGGCGCTGAGCACCGCGTCCTCGTAGGGCGTGGGGGGCAGCTCCACCGCCCATTGCTCCTCCACGCAGTCGTCGACCTGCTGGTTCTCCTGGCGATCGCCCTCCAGATCGTCGTTGAGTCCCTGCACCGCCACCACCTCGGTGGCCATGGCGTACTGATAGCGCTTGTCCCACTGCAACAGGTTTTCGGTGCGGGTACGGAAACGGTCCTGCCGGAACATCACCTCGGTGGTGATCGCCGCCAGAATGGCGAACAGCATAAGCACGATGATCAGGGCCATGCCGCGCTGCCGGGCCCGGCCCGCTCCGCTCATACCGCCCATGGGTTCACCACCGTGCGGAAGAAGCGATGCAGCCGCTCACCGCTCTCCAGCTCGATTTCCACTTCCACGCTCTTGGGCAGCCGTTGTTGCCAGACCGGCGTGTTCATCAGCGCCGGCTCCGGCCAGAACTCCAGCCAGCCCCACTCACCGTCCTGGGTTTTGTCCAGATAGCGCACCTGGAACCGCTCCACCTTCCTGAGCAGAACGTCCTCCTGGTATTCGGTGGCCACGTTGGTGTCCAGCACCGGCCAGTAGCGGCGGTACAGGGTGTCCCCCTCGAGGGCGTACACCACCCGCTGCATCTCACTGCGACGGCGCAGCTGGAACGGATTGGACCAGCCCAGGCGGGTGAATTCCACGTAGTCGTCGCGTCCGAAAATGGCTGGCTGGGGGTCGCCATAGGGATCACGCACCGGGCGCGCGATCAACTGCTCGAAGTCCAGGGTCAGGTAGGTCACCGCCCGTTGCGCGCCCTCCAGTTCCGTGGCGCCCTCGCTGAGCATGTCCCGGTTGGCCAGGGCCCGGTTGAGGAACTCCACCGCCAGGACGTACATCATCGCGAAGATGGCGATGGTGACCAGCACCTCGAGCAGAGTGAAGCCGCGCGCGCGTCGACGGTTCATCATCCCCCCGTCAGATCCTGGCTGCCGCCACCGCCGCCATCACCGGCGCCGGGCTGCTGGAACTGGCCGTTGTCGTCGGCGGGCTTGCCGATCAGGCTGGCCAGCGTGTACATCGGGTCCCGCTCCTGATCATCGATGATTTCCCCCACCTCGATGTCCACCCGGCGGGTGTCCGGATAGGGGCCGGCACTGACCTTGGCGCGCACCCACCACTCCCGGTCGCCCCGGGTGACGGTGCTGTCGGTGGTGCCGGTATTGGGCCATTGCTGGTAAACCTGCATCTCCACCAGCTTGTCCGCCGCCACCATGTAGGCCCGGCGGGTATCGTCGATACTCCGGTAGGCCACGGCGCTGGCGCCCAGTGTCTGGCTGAGCGTGACCATGGCCAGGGCCAGGATGGCCACGGCCAGCACCACCTCAACCAGGGTGAAACCGCCCTGCTGGCGGCGTCCCGCGCGGGCATTCATCGGTCGCCTCCCAGGAAGTCGTCGTCGATCAGCCGATCATCGTCGTCCGGTTTGTCGTCCGGGGCGGTGAGTGCCTCCTCGTCCTGCTCATTGTCCGGATCGCGCACCTGGCCCAGGGCGGTCAACCGCCGGCGGACTTCCAGATCAATGTCATCGCTGGAGCGCAGCGTCAGGGTGAGCGGCGTGGTTTCGCCGCTGGGGAAGAAGAACACCTGGGGCAGGACGTCATCGTCCTCGTCGTCCTCGTCTTGTGACCGCTCCCCGGCGCGGGCCCGCTCCTCTTCGAGCAAACCGCCCCGCCCTTCGTCGTCGTTACCGCCAAAGGGACTGTCGGAGACCAGGCGCTCGGCCACCTGATCCAGCCCCATGCGCTCTTCCTCGTCGGCGGGCAGGTCATCGAACTGCCAGGCCAGCTCCAGACCGGCGGGCAGCCGGCGGGCCTGCAGACCGTTGCCCTGGGCGGGCACGAACTGACGGGCGCCCACGTCGTAGACCAGCGGCGTCCAGCCCTGGTCGGTGAGACGCAGGGCCATCAGGCGGCCACCGAACAGGCTTTGTTCGTTAAGCAGGGTCAGGGTATCGGTGAGCCGGGCCACCTCGCCATCCAACTGGCGCTCGTCGTCCATCCACACCGGCACCACCAGTACCGCCAGGGACAGCATGGCGATGAGCCCCACCACCACGAGGATTTCCAACAGGGTGAAGCCACCTTGCCGGTGGCTCCCCCTGGCGCCGCGCCGAACCCCCATGACCGGGATCAGCCGTCGCTGTCGCGCCAGCTGATGTCCGTGTCGGTGCCATCACCGCCCTCGACACCGTCGGCGCCCAGGGAATACAGGTCGAAGGGACCGTCCACGCCGGGGCTGATGTAGACGTAGTCATTGCCCCAGGGGTCTTCCGGCAGGCTCGGCAGATAGCCGCCTTCCGGCCATTTCTTGGCGGATGCCTGGCGCTCCACCAGGGCGTTGAGGCCCTCCTCGGTGGATGGGTAGGTACCGTTGTTGAACTTGTACATGTCGAGCTGCTGGACGATGCGCGACATGTTGGTCTTGGCGATATCGACCTTGGCCTGCTCCCCCTGGCCGATCACATTGGGGACGATCATGGCCGCCAGCAGGCCGATGATGGCCACCACCACCATGATTTCCAGCAGGGTGAAACCGCCCTGCGCGCGTTGCATCGTTTTCATGAATCACCTTTTAGTATTGTCTGGAATTACATCCCTGTTGGACGGAGCGTGCGTGCCCGGCCCCTACCCCGCCATGAAATTGTTCATCTGCATGATCGGCAGCATCACCGCCAGAACGATCAGGATCACGAACCCGGCCATGACCAGCAACATCAGGGGCCCCAACAGTCCCACCATGGTTTGGACCGTGCTGGTCAGTTCCCGTTCCTGATAATCCGCCGCCCGGCTGAGCATGTTGTCCAGTTCACCGCTGGCCTCGCCGCTGGCGATCATCTGCACCAGCATCGGTGGGAAATAGCCGCTCTGCTCCAGAGCACGGCTGAGACTGCCGCCCTCGCGCACCCGGGCGGCGGCGGTCACCACCGCCTCTCGGATCGCCAGATTGCCGACCACCTGGGCGGCGATGAACAGGGCATCCACCAGAGGCACGCCGGAGCGGCCCAGGATACCGAGGGTGCTGGCCAGGCGGGCACTGTCCGAGGCGCGCATCATGGTGCCGATCAGCGGCATGGCGGCCAGCCGCCGGTGCACGCGCATGCGAAACGCCGGTTCACGCAGGGCCCGGGAAAAGGCGATCGCGCCGCCAATCACCACCAGCGCCAGCAGCCAGCCCCAGGCGCGCACGAAATCGCTGAGCGCGATCACCGCCACGGTAATGAACGGCAGAGCCTGGTCCCGATTGGCGAACACCGCCACCATCTTGGGCACCACGAAGGCCATCAGGAAGCCGATCACCAGGGCGGAGAATATCATGATGAAGGCGGGATAAATCATCGCCTGGCTCACCGAGCGACCGGTGTCGTCCCGGGTTTCCAGGTAGTCGGCCAGTTGCTCCAGGACCTGCTCCAGGTGGCCACTCTGCTCACCGGCGGCCACGGTGGCGCGGTACATCTCCGGGAAGGCGCGCGGGTACTCGGCCAGGGCGTGGGCCAGGCTGTAGCCCTCCAGGACCTTGCCGCGCACCGCCAGGATGATCTTTTCCACCCGCACCTGGCCGGCTTGCTTGGCCACCGCCGACAGCGCCTGCTCCACCGGCAGGCCGGATTTGAGCAGAGTGGCGAGCTGGCGGGTGATCAGGGCCTGCTCGCCGCCCTTGAGCTTGCCGGTGGCGGACAGGCGCGCGGACAGGCCGCCGCCGGCCTGGCGGTCCTTGGCCTCGGACACTTCCAGGGGCACCCAGCCCTTGTCGCGCAGTTGCTGGCGGATCTGCCGGGCGCTGTCCGCTTCCAGGGTGCCCCGTTTGACCTTGCCCCGGTGGTCCAGGGAGCGATATTCGAACGCGGGCATCAGTCTTCCTTCGTGACGCGCAGCACTTCTTCGATGCTGGTGTCGCCGGCCAGCACCTTGCGCCAGCCGTCCTCGCGGATGCTCGGCGTCAGAGTGCGGGCATGCCGGGTGAGCCGCAGCTCGCCGGCGCGTTCATGGATCAGCTCGCGCATGGCATCGTCGATTACCACCAGTTCGTAGATGCCGGTACGGCCCCGGTAGCCCTGGTGGTTACAGTGCTCGCAGCCGACCGGATGGTAGAGCGTGGCGTCCTGATCCGGCGCCAGGCCAAGCATGCCGCGCTCGCTTTCGCTGGGCTGGTAGGGCTGTTTGCAGTCATCGCAGAGCACCCGCACCAGACGCTGGGCCAGGGCCCCGAGCAGGGAACTGGAGAGCAGGAACGGCTCGATGCCCATGTCCTGCAGACGGGTCACCGCGCCCACCGCGGTGTTGGTGTGCAGGGTGGAGAGCACCAGGTGGCCGGTGAGCGATGCCTGCACCGCGATCTCGGCGGTTTCCAGGTCGCGGATCTCACCGACCATCACCACGTCCGGGTCCTGGCGCAGAATGGCGCGCAGGCCACGGGCGAAGGTCATGTCGACCTTGGTGTTGACCTGGGTCTGGCCGATGCCCTCGAGCTGGTACTCGATCGGGTCCTCGACGGTGAGGATATTACGCGAAGCATCGTTCAGCTCGGTGAGCGAGGCGTACAGGGTAGTGGTCTTACCGGAACCGGTGGGGCCGGTGACCAGGATGATGCCGTGGGGCTTGTGGATCAGCTCGCGCATGTGCGCGTCGCACACCTCGCCCATGCCCAGGTGGGACACCTGCAGGCGCCCGGCCTGCTTGTCGAGCAGACGCAACACCACCCGCTCACCGTTGCTGGACGGCATGGTGGAGACCCGCACGTCCACGTCCCGCCCGCCCAGGCGCAGGGAAATACGACCGTCCTGGGGAATCCGTTTCTCGGCGATGTCGAGACGTGCCATCACCTTGATGCGCGACACCAGCAACGGCGCCAGCTCCCGTTTCGGGGTCAGCACCTCGCGGAGCACGCCGTCCACGCGCATGCGCACCACCAGACGCTTCTCGAACGTTTCGATGTGGATATCGGAGGCGTTCTCGCGGATCGCCTCCTGGAACAGGGCATTGATAAGCCGGATGATCGGGGCATCGTCCTCCTGCTCCAGCAGGTCGGAGGTCTCCGGCAGGGAATCCGCCAGGCTAGCCAGATCCAACCCCTCAAGGTTGTCGGCGGCCTCGGCGGCGGCGCCGCGCTGCTGCTCGTAGGTCAGCGCCATGGCGGAGCTGAAGGCCCCCTCGTCCAGCTTGACGATGGGCGGCAGCCCGCCCAGCCAGCGCTGCACCTCGGCGAGCGCCTGCAGGGATACGTCCTGGCGGCAGCACAGTTCCCGGCGACCGTCCTTCTCCCTCAGCAGCACCCCGAAGCGGCGCGCGAAACCATAGGGCAGCAACTGGGGCCCGCCGGCGTCTTCTTCCATGTCCTCGGATTGCTCGACCACTGCTTCGCTCATAACCCTCAATACCTTTCCATCAGGATTTCAACGATCTCCCCGTTCGCGCCGGAGAGATCCAGGAACTGGAAGCCGGCGTGGTATTCACCCGGTCCGTCCAGCGCCTCGCTCCACACCACCCTGGCGTTGAAGCTCATTGTATTCACGCCCCCGATCTGGTCGGGCAGCACCATGCCCAGCTCCAGATGCTCGCCGGGGGCCATGTCCCGCCGCAGCAGCAGCTTGAAGCCGCCGGCGCTCAAATTGATCAACCTGCCCACATTACCACCGGTGCCACGATCGAACACCACCAGTTCGTGGAACATTCGCTTGCGCGGCGAGCCGCGCCGCTCCCGCCGGTCGCCGTCCGCCTCGTCGCCGTCGCGCCGGCGCAGCATGAACACCACCCCGGTGAAGGCACCGCCCTCGCGGACCACCGGGTTGGCGTGGACGCGTAACGCTAGCGGCTCTTCATGACCGTATGGATACAGATCCAGGTCTTCCTCCCAGTGGCGACCCTCGGCGCACCGCGCCAGCACCGGGCAGTCGCGCCAGTCCGGCGTCTCGCCGTCGGCCCCGCCGAACAACAATCCGGTCACCGGCTGGTTGAGCAGGTCCTCCCGCTCGATGTTGAGCAAGGCCGCCGCGGACTCATTGCAGAAGCTCACCCGGCCCTCGGCATCGGCACCCACCACCGCTTCGCCCAGGGCGTGCAGAAGCCGCTCGTTTTCGTCCTTGAGGCGCTTCATCTGCACCACCGCCTGCTGCAGCTTCCGACGTTGCCGGTCCAGTTCCAGGAATACATTGACCTTGGCGTCAAGGATCTGTTCATCCACGGGCTTGAACAGATAATCCACCGCCCCGGTCTGGTAGCCCTTGAAGACGTATTTCTGTTCCTTGGAGATGGCGGTGACGAAAATGATCGGGATGTGGCGGGTCTTGCGGTTGCGGCGCATCAGTTGCGCCACTTCGAAGCCATCCATTTCGGGCATTTGAACATCGAGCAGCACCAGGGCGAAATCGTGCTTGAGAGCCAGCGCCAGAGCCTCGTTGCCGGACTGGGCCATGACCAGGTTGCGGCCCTCCCCTTCCAGCAAGGCTTCCATGGCCACCAGGTTCTCCCGGTGATCATCGACGACCAGGATGTTCTGTTTTTTCATTGCGCAACCCAACCAAGCTTTCCGCGAGATACGGCCCGATGCGCTCCAGGTCCAGGATTTCCCCCACCGCGCCCTTGGCGATGGCCGCTTCCGGCATGATCGGGGCCTCGCTGCTCTGCGGCGACTGGGCGAGGGTCCGGCCGCCTCGGCGGCGGATGTAATCCAATCCCTCGGAGCCGTCTTCATTGGCACCGGTGAGAATGACCCCAAGGACCTGCCTGCCATAGACATGCCCCGCCGAGAAGAACAGCTCATCAATGGACGGCCGGGAAAAGTGCACGGGCCGATAAATGGTCAACGCGATGGTGTGGTCCACGTTGACCAGCATGTGATACCCCGGCGGCGCCACGTACACGTGCCCCGGGCGTATCCTTTCCTTATCTTCCGGTGCCACCACCGGCAGCCGGCAATATTTCGACAGCAGCCAGGCCAACCGGTTGTCGGCGCTGGCGTTCTGATGCTGGACCAACATGATGGCGGCGGGAAAGTCCTCCGGCAAGCTGGAAAGAATGCTCGAGTAAGCATTCAAGCCCCCCCAGGACGCGCCCATCACCACTGCCCGGATGCCTCCTCTCATGATTGCTGGCCGCGTCGGCGCTAGTGGTCGCCGCCCCGATTGCGTTTTTCCGCCTCATAGGCGGCCCGGTGGGCCTGGGCTTCCTTGAGTTTGGCCTGCAGTTCACGGCGCTGATGATCCAGTTGCAGGAAGAAGTTCACCTTGCTCTTGAGAATGAGCGGGTCCAGTGGTTTGAACAGATAATCAACGGCACCCGCCTGATAGCCCCGGAACACATATTTCTTTTCCTTGCTGATGGCGGTGACGAAGATGATCGGGATGGTCTGGGTGTCCTTGCGCTGGCGCATCAACTCGGCCACCTCGAACCCGTCCATGCCGGGCATCTGCACATCCAGGAGCACCAGTGAGATGTCCTCCTTGAGCAGAATGCGCAGGGCTTCCTGGCCGGATTCCGCCTTCAGCAGGGTGCGCCCCTCCTCTTCCAGGATGGCTTCCAGGGAGACCAGATTGGCGGGCTGGTCGTCGACCAACAGCAGTTTCTGCTCGATCATGCGTATTCTCGAATTCAGACGTTGTGACGCGGCTGTCGTTTGCGAAAGATCCGCATCGGTTTATTGACCACCTCGAAGGCATCCTCGTCGCCGCTGAAGCGAAGGCTCTCCTTGGTGCCAAGGCACAGGTAACCGCCCATATCCAGGCTCTCGTCGAACAGGCGAAACACCCGCTGCTGCAGCGTGCGATCGAAATAGATCAAAACATTGCGGCACAGTATCACATGCATTTCGCCGAACACCTGATCCGTGGCCAGATCATGGTCGGCGAACACGATGTTGCGCTTAAGGCGCTGCTCCATGATCACGCTGTCGTAGCGGGCGGTGGCGTAGTCGCTGAGTGAGTGGCGGCCGCCGGCGCGGCGGTAGTTGTCGGCGTATTGCTTGAAGGCATGGATTGGATAGATGCCCTTCTTGGCCGCCGCCAGCACGTTCTTGTCGATGTCGGTGGCGTACAGCATGGCGCGTTCGTAAAGCCCTTCCTCCTCAAGCAGGATGGCCATGGAATAGATTTCCTCTCCGGTGGCGCAGCCGGCGTGCCAGATCTTGATGAACGGGAAGGTCTTGAGCACCGGCACCACTTCCTCGCGAAACGCGCGATAGAACTCGGGGTCCCGGTACATTTCGGTGACATTGACGGTGAGGTCGTTAAGCAGGGTGACAAAGAACTGCCGGTCACGCAGCACCCGGTCGGTCATCTGCAACACCGTGGAAAAGCCGGACATGGTCAGCCGGTGCATCACGCGCCGGCGCATGGAAGCCTGGCTGTAGGAACGGAAATCATAGCCATAGAGCTGGTAGATGGCCTCCAGCAAGAGGCGGATCTCAATATCCTCCAGGTGCACCTGATCGTCGCTGATGGCCGTTTCCGTTTCCACGCCGTCTCCGTTCATTTATGCAGCCATACCCGCATCAGTGAAGTGAGCTTGCTCATGTCGATGGGTTTCGAGCAATAATCGTTGGCGCCGGCGTCCAGGCACTTGGCGCGGTCGTCCTTCATCGCCTTGGCGGTAAGCGCCAGGATCGGCAGCGAGGCGAACCGCGGCTGCTGGCGGATGCGGCCCATGGCTTCGTAGCCGTCCATTTCCGGCATCATGATGTCCATCAGCACGATGTCGAAGGCCGGGTCCCGCTCCAGGGCTTCCACCGCCTCGCGACCGTTGTTGGCGAGGCTGATATCGAAACCCAGCTCCTCGAGCTGCGCCGACAGCGCGTAGATGTTTCGCATGTCGTCATCCACCAGCAGCAGACGCTTGTCCTCGAAGATGTCGTCGCGGTGCTCGATCATCTCCGGGTTGCCGCGCCGGTGCGAGGGCAAGGTGGATTCCAGCCAGTGCAGGAACAAGGACGCTTCATTGAGCAGCCGCTCATGGGAGCGCTCGGTCTTGAGAATGATGCGGTCCGCGTACTTGCGCAGCCGCGCCTCTTCTTCCCGGCTCAGATCCTTGCCGGTGTAGATCACCACCGGCACGGCCTCGTATTGATCGTTGGCGTGCAGCTTTTCCAGCAGTTCGAAGCCGCTCATGTCCGGCAGCGTCAGGTCCAGGATCATGCAGTCGTAGACGGTTTCGCCAAGCGCCGCCAGAGCTTCGGCGCCGCTGGTCACGGCGGTGATCTGCACGCCCTTCTGGTCGAACAGCTCGCGAATGCTCTCGTGCTGGATCTCGCTGTCCTCGACCACCAGAAGCCGCCGTACATTGGTCTCGATGGCTCCCTCGATTTTGGCGAAAGCGCTGAGAATCTGCTCCTGGTTCACCGGCTTGGTGAGGAAATCGATGGCGCCCAGGTCCAGCGCTTTTTTGCGCTCATCCTTGCCGGACAGGAAATGCACCGGGATGTCCTGGGTACGCGGGTCGGCCTTGAGCTTCTCCATCACTTCCCAGCCGTCGATGCCAGGCAGCCCGATGTCCAGGATGATGGCACTGGGCCGGTAGCGGCGGGCGTATTCCAGACCGCTTTCACCGTCGTTGCAGATGTGGCTCTCCAGGCCGTAGTCGGCGGCCAGGTCCACCAGGACGTTGGCGAATTCGCCGTCGTCCTCCACCACCAGCACGGTTTTCTCGCGCACCACGAAATCCTCGTCGGTGTCGGCGAACGGCAGGTTGGGCGCGGTGTGGGCCTCGGCGTTGCCCCCCACGTCCATGTCGTCGTCAAGAGCACCGGCTTGCCCCTCGCCGACGCCGGCCTCCGCCTCCCCCTCGGGCAGGTACAGCATGAAGGTGGAGCCGGTGCCAGGGCCATCGCTGTGCAAGCTGATCTCGCCGCCCAGCAGCCGCGCCAGCTCCCGGGAGATGGTCAGGCCCAGGCCCGTGCCGCCGTATTTTCGGCTGGTGGTGCCATCGGCCTGCTGGAAGGCCTCGAAAATGAGTTTCTGCTTGTCCTCGGGAATACCCACGCCGGTGTCGGTGACGGAGAATTTGATGGCGCGGGCGCGGTCCAGACGGCCGGGGATACGCTCATCGGCGCCGGGGCGGTGAATGCCCAGCGTCACCGAGCCGTCCTCGGTGAACTTGAGGGCATTGGAGAGCAGGTTCTTGATGATCTGCTCAAGACGCTGGCGGTCGGTGTAGAAATGGGCTGGCAGATCCTCACCCAGATCGATGTGGAACGCCACGCCACGGTTCTCGGCGATGTGCGAGAAATGGCGGCGGAAATGATCGCCCAGCTCGCGGGGCGCGATCGGGTCCACCATGACATCCATCTTGCCCTCCTCGATCTTGGAGATATCGAGGATGTCGTTGATCAGCGACAACAGGTCGGAGCCGGCGGAGTGGATCACCTGGGCGTGTTCCACCTGTTTCTCGTCCAGGTTGCCCTTCTTGTTCTGGCCCAGGGCATTGGACAGGATCAGGATCGAATTGAGGGGCGTGCGCAGCTCGTGGGACATGGTGGACAGGAACTCGGATTTATACCGGGAGGAGAGTTCCAGTTCCTTGAGCTTGTCCTCCAGCTCCTGGTGCAGCAGCTCCAGCTCCTTGTTCTTGTCGGCCATCTCCGACTTTTGTTCGCCGAGCAACTTCGCCTGGGCCTCCAGCTCTTCATTGGTGACCCGCAATTCCTCCTGCTGCGCCTGCAGGGATTCCTCGGAGGCACGCAGCGCCTGGGTCTGGGATTCCAGCTCCTCGTTGATCGCCTTCAGTTCTTCCTGCTGCTGTTGCAGCCGCGATTCCGAGGCGGACAGCTCCATGGCCTGCTCTTCCAGATCCTGGTTGACCCGGGCCATTTCCTCCTTCTGCAGCTCCAGCGCACTGGCCTGCTCCTGGGTGCGCTCCAGCATGGCGGCCAGGCGCAGGCGGCTCTGGGCACTGTGCAATGCCACCGCGATCACCGCCGCGCCCTGCTCCAGGAACCGCAGCTCGGCGTCGCTGAACGGCTGGAAGGAACCGATTTCCAGCACCCCCTTGAGTTCATCCTCATGCAGCACCGGCAGCACCACCACGTTGCGCGGCACCGCCTTGCCGGTGCCGGACCCCACCACCATGTAGTCCTCGGGCACCTCCTCCAGGATAATGCTCTTTTTCTCCAGGGCGCACTGCCCCACCAGGGATTCGCCCAGGGCGAACTCATTGCCCAATTGTTTACGGCGCTGCATCGCGTAGGCGCTGCTCAGGCGCAAAGTGGCGGCTTCCTGGTCGAACGCGTAGAAAGCGCCCACCTGGGCTTCCAGGGTAGGCACCAGGTAGCCGAGCAGGTTGCGGCCCAACTGTTCCAGGGTCATCTCGCCGCGCAGCAGCGCGTTGAGCTCGGCCAGCTGGTTCTTGATGCGCTCCTGGCTGCGGTCGGCCTCGGTGCGGGTCTTTAGGGAGTCGCGCATCTTGCGGATGGCGCGGATCAGGTGGCCGGTTTCATCACGGCTGTTACTGCTGATCTCGGTGTCCCAGTTGCCGTCGGCGATGCTGTCGGCCGCACTGACCGCGTCTTCCAGCGGCCGGGTGATGGCGCGGGTCACGCGCAACGCGATCAGGCCCAGCAGGGTGAACGCCACGCTGCCCAGGGCCAGGCCGATCAACTGGGTGCTTTTGTTGTCCTCGCGGCTGGCGTTGAGGGTGTCCCGGAAGCTCTGGTAACGCTCCTGCTCGAATTCGTTGTGAGCCTGTTCGTAGGCCTCTTCCAGACGCCGCATTTCGTTGAATTCGTCGTAGCTGTTGATCATCGACATGGGATCGTCGATGAGCGTCTCGGCGACCCCATTGGCGGTGTTGATGTAGCGGATGAAGGCGGCACGCAAATCGTCCACCGGCTCGCCGAGCCGGGGGTCCAGGCGTTCGATGTCGCCGAGCCGCTCGAGGAAGCGGTCGGAACGCTCCCGGGCCTCGTCCAGCATGCTCGGATCAACCCGGGTGACGGCGTCGTTGTAGGCGCCGCTGATCGCCAGGAATTCCACGTTATTGGCGTTGACCAGCTCGAGCACCGGGAAATCGTGGTTCTCCACCCGCTGCAGGTGGTGAATATTGGTTTCCGCGATGTAGTAGCTGTAGAGGAAGTAGGCGAGAAAAAGGAAGACCCCCAGCGCCGCCACGGACAGAATCTTCAGCCGCACGGACAGATTGTTCAGCCAGCTCATCGATGTATCCCCATGATCGCGCCCCCAGGCGCTCTTATTATCGTCGTGGCGCGCCGACCGGGCTTGCCCGGTAAGGCTAAAGTATCAGAAGCCAGGGGCCTGGCAAAGCCGGTACGGAACACGCAACCATCGGATTATAAAGGGGAAGAAGCACCCTGGAAGGCGGTCACGCCGAGAGTGTGAAGCGCATCACTGCGAATTCTCGCTGAGGGAAAGGAGTGATCCCGAGGATATCGCGACCGGGCGGCGTTCCGCCTCGGTCGCGATGCCGTCCGGCGCTTCAATCGCCCTTGGGGTTGAAGCGCCGGTTGAGCTTGCGCATGCCGCCGATCCAGCGGTCGTAATTGTCGGTCTTGTTGCGCATGTATTGCAGCACCTGCGGGTGCGGCAGCACCAGGAAGGTTTCCGCCGCGATCGCCTCCAGGCAGGCACGGGCTACCGGCTCCGGCTCCATCATGCCGTCCACGCTGGCCACGTGGTCTTCCTTGCCCTTGGTCATATTGGTGCGCACCGCCTGGGGGCACAGCACCGACACCTTGATGCCGTCGTCGCCGTAGGTCAGCGCCAGCCATTCGGCCAGCCCCACGGCGGCGTGCTTGGTCACCGCGTAGGGCGCCGAGCCCACCTGTGACAACAGGCCCGCCGCCGAGGCGGTGTTGAGAAAATAGCCGCCACCGCGCTGGATCATGCGCGGCGCCAGGTGCCGGGCGGCGAACACATGGGCCATCACGTTGATGTCCCAGATGCGCTGCCAGCCATCGTTGTCCACCTCCGGGCCACCGGGAATGGAAATGCCGGCGTTGGAACAAAACAGATCGATGGGGCCGACCTGCTCCTCGGTGTCGTCAATCAGCGCCCGCAGCTCTTCCTCACGGGCCACGTTGACCGCGCGGCCCACGCCTTGGGCGCCGGCGGCGCGGACCTGATCGGCGGTGGCACTGGCACCCTCCCCGTCCAGATCGGCGCACACCACGGCGCGGGCGCCGGCCTCGGCGCAGGCCACCGCCAGCGCCCGGCCAATGCCGCCGGCGGCGCCGGTGATCACGACGATGCGATCCTTGATGTCCATGGAAACCTCCCTGCCGCCGTCAGTCGGCGGTTTGCCGGTAGCGATTCACTTCGTTGCGGGCCACCACGTTGTGGTGCACTTCGTCCGGGCCGTCGGCGAGACGCAGGGTACGCTGCTGCATGTACATCTCGGACAGCGGCGACCATTGGCTGACACCGGTGGCGCCGTGGATCTGGATCGCCTGGTCGATGATCTGGCAGACCTTTTCGGGCACCATGGCCTTGGCCATGGACACCCAGATGCGCGCTTCCTTGTTGCCCAGCACGTCCATGGCGCGAGCCGCTTTCAGCACCATCATGCGCATCGCCTCGATTTCGATGCGGGCGCGCCCCACCACTTCCATGTTCTTGCCCAGGTCGATGATGCGCTTGCCGAACGCCTCGCGCTCCATGCCACGCTCCAGCACCAGATCCAGGGCTTTCTCGGCGGCACCGATGGACCGCATGCAGTGGTGAATACGACCCGGGCCAAGCCGCAGCTGGGAGATCTCGAACCCGCGACCTTCGCCCCACAACATGTTTTCCTTGGGCACGCGCACGTTGTCGAGCTGAATGTGCATGTGACCGTGAGGCGCGTGGTCATGGCCAAACACACGCATCGGTCCGAGCACGTTGACCCCGGGGGTATCCATGGGCACCAGGATCTGCGATTGCTGACGGAATGGCTGCGCGTCCGGGCTGGTCTTGACCATGCAGATCATGATCTTGCAGCGCGGATCGCCGGC
This sequence comes from Alloalcanivorax marinus, assembly GCF_016785095.1. Taxonomy (GTDB): domain Bacteria; phylum Pseudomonadota; class Gammaproteobacteria; order Pseudomonadales; family Alcanivoracaceae; genus Alloalcanivorax; species Alloalcanivorax marinus_A. Next base: position 112,694 of record NZ_JAEKJB010000004.1, read on the forward strand.
GCCGCTGATGTAGTATTTCTCGCCATTGATGACCCAATCGTCGCCGTCCAGCACGGCACTGGTTTCGATGTTGCGGGCATCGGAGGATGCCACCTTGGGCTCGGTCATACCGAAGCAGGAACGGATTTCACCGTTAAGCAGCGGCTTCAGCCATTTTTCCTTCTGCTCCGGCGTGCCGACGCGCTCCAGCACTTCCATGTTGCCGGTGTCCGGCGCCGAGCAGTTCAGGGTTTGCGACGCCAGCGGGTTCTTGCCCAGCTCGAAGGCGATGTAGGCATAGTCCAGATTGGACAGACCCTCCCCGGTCTCCGCGTTGGGCAGGAAGAAGTTCCACAGCCCGTTGGCCTTGGCCTTGCTCTTCGCTTCCTCGAGCAGCTCCAGTTGCCCCGGCGCGTAGCTGAAGCGCTCGGCGCGGCCCTCGCCCAGACGATGGAATTCCTCGGTGATCGGGTCCACGTTGTCACGAATGTGCTTGATCACCGCGTCGAGCAGCGGCCGGGCCCCCTCGGACATGGCCAGATTGTTCATCGCGGTATCGTTATCCAGTGCTTTCAACGTTCTACTCCTTTGCGTGCAATACGGCCCCCGGGCCGTCGTCGAGACAGGCGGCGCGCAGGGCCCGCCGGTCGATTTTGTCGGTGGCGCCGCGCGGCAGCGGCCGCGTCAGCACCCAGATGTGATCGGGAATCTTGAAGCGCGCCAGATGGTCGGCCAGGAAAGCGGTCAATTCGGCCACGTCCACGGCGGCGCCGGCCCGTGGGTAAACGGCCGCGCCCACGGCCTCGCCGAGACGCTCGTCGGGCACCGGGAAAACACCGGCCTCGGCCACCGCCGGATGGTGGTGCAAGGCGCCCTCCACCTCCAGGCAGGACACGTTCTCGCCGCCGCGCAGAATGATGCTCTTGCGGCGATCGACGATGTAAACCAGACCATCCTCGTCAATGCGCGCCAGATCGCCGGTCAGCAGCCAGCCATCGCGAACAGTCTCGGCGGTGGCTTGCGGCTGGTTCAGGTAACCGCGCATGTTGGCGGCGCTGCGTACCGCCAGCTCGCCGACCCGCCCCGGAGGCAATGGCGTGCCCGCCTCGTCCAGCACGCGCATTTGCTGCAGCGGCGGATTAAGGCGGCCGGCGGCGTCCGGGTGGGCCAGGTAATCCGCGCCGGACAGCACAATACCCAGGGCGTTGGTTTCGGTCATGCCCCAACCGGTGGCCACATTGGCGCCGGGGAACGCTTGCGCCAGCTGCCCCACCTGGGCCGCCGGCCGCTTGGCGCCACCGGCGCCGATGTAGGCCAGCGTCGGCAGCGAGGCGCCGGCGCGGCGCGCCGCCGCCATCAGTTCCGCGGACTGGGTCGGTACGCCGACAAAGCGGGTTACCTGCTCGCGCTCGATCAGCCGCACCGCCTCGTCGGCGTCCCACTTGTACATCAACGTCATGGTGGCGCCGTTGACCAACCCCTGGAGAAAACTGGCGTTGAGGGCGGTGACATGGAACAGCGGCGTGACGATCAGTGATGAAGGCGGCCTGGCGGGCGGCGGCGCGCCCGGGTTCATCAGCGGCCCCATGGCCTGCGCCATCACCTGCGAATAAACCGCCGAGATCATGCCCCGGTGGGTCAGTTGCACGCCCTTGGGCTGGCCGGTGGAGCCGGATGAATACAGCACCACGGCGTCGTCGTCGGTGTCGATGGGCGTGTCGGGCCATTCGGCCCCCGCGGCGCCGGCGCGCAGCGTCTGGTACTCATGGCCGCCATGGCCGGCGGGCACGTCGCGCACCGCCACCAGGGTCACCCCGAGACGCTCGGCGAAGGCCTCTCCGAGACGGAAGCGGGGCTGGTCGGCGAACAATACCCGGGCCCCGCAATCGGCCATGGCGAAAGCCAGCTCCTGTTCGCCCCACCAGGCGTTCATTGGCACCGCCACGGCGCCCACCGCCGCCACCGCCAGAATCAGGATCGGCAGTTCCGGGTAATTGCGCATGGCCAGCGCCACCCGGTCACCGGCGGCGACGCCCAGTTGGTCGCGCAACGCCGTTGCGAGAGCGCCCACCTCCGCGCACAAAGCCGGGTGATCCCAGCGTTCCCGCTGGTAGACCAGCACGTCGCGGTCACCGAACGCACTGGCGGTTCCGCGAAGCAAATCGCGCAAATGGAATGGTGTGTTACGAAATACCGTATAACGCTCACCACGCACCGTGGTTTCCTGGACGGCGAAGCGAGGGTCGGTGGCCACCAGGTGCGCCGCCGCCTGCTCGAAGGTCATTGGCGGGCCGGCCCACGACGCTGTCGGGGGGCGGCCCTGCTGGCCCTGGCCCATATTGTTGTTCTCCACTTGTTGTTCTGGCCAACGCCCCGGCAATGCCTGCTCCGGCGGTCACTGACAGTTGTCAGGAGCTAAGCTAAGCGGCCCTCCCCGGGGGTGTCAAGTCCGGCGCCCACGGGCGTCCCGGGCGCGGTAACAGCGTTAAAATAACAACCAACTTGTTTGATTCAATAAAACGATTTTAGTGGTTGCGGGGATCAAAAGCCGGCCTTAGGCTGACAAATGTCAGTATCGAAAAACTATTTCGTTTTTCACAAAAAACATTCGGCAAAATCAGAACAACAAGGAGCATCCGATGAAGACAACCGGCTTGAAACGGATTCTGGGTGGCGCGTTATGTGGCGGTGCCCTGTTGATCGCCGCCCCCGCCGTCAGCGCGGATCAGGCATTCGAGTGGCCACGACTTCTGGTCATCGGCACTCCCGGGACCGCCTCCGGCAGTTTCATCTCCACCAACGCCTGGGCGCCGATTCTGCAAAAGGAGGTGGGCACGGTGGTGCGCATCGTGCCCGAGGATAGCGAAACCATGCGCTACCGGCGGCTGACCGACCGCAAGGACATCGCCATCAGTTCGGTGACCGCCGCCGAAATGCGTTTCCAGGTAGAGGGCGTGGGCGGCTACATCAACACCATCCCGGCGCCACAGCGCATCGTCTGGCACCATAATGATTCGCCCTGGGGTTATGTGGTTTCCGGTGATTCCGACCTGACCGCCCTGGACGACCTCAAGAACGGCAAGGTGCGCGTTGCCCAGGGGATGTTCTCTCCGCCCATGACCGTGGCCGTGCGCGAGGCACTGCCGGCGTTTCTCGGCATGAGCGAGGCTCAAACCGCCGAGCACTTCCAGTATGTGCCGGCCAGCAGCTACGCGGAAAACTGCCGCTCGGTGGTGGAAGGCAAGGCCGACGTGGCCTATTGCGCCACGATCAGCGCGGTGGTCTCGGAAATGGAAGGCGCCCCCGGCGGCATCCGCTGGTTGCCCATGACGCAGAGCAACACCGAGGGCTGGAAGCGTTACCTGGGACACCGCCCGATGCTGGTGCCCACCACCATCGACCAGGGTGTGGATTCCGCTCGCGGTGTCGAAGGGGCGACCTCCAATTTCCTCTACACGGTGACCGCCGACGCCGATGCCGGGCTGGTCTACAACCTGTCCAAATGGATGCACCAGTCCTATGACCAATACCAGGGTAAACACCCTCTCGCCGCGCGCATGTCCCTGGAACAGTTCCGCGCCTATCTGGACCGCACCCCCCTGCCGGTGCACGAGGGCACCGTGAAATACCTCCGTGAGATCGGTGAATGGAGTGATCAGGACGAGCAGCACAACCAGCAGGCCATCGAGAAAATGGACCGCTGGATCGCCGCCCGTCGTGCCGCCGTGGAAGAAGCCCGGGAGGCCGGCGTCAAGGTGGATTTCCAGAACCCGGCGTTCCTGGAAATCCAGAACAAGCACACCGACGGTCTGGACGGCTTCCGCTCCAGGATCTGACACCCAGCGTGGAGCGCCCTTTATGAACACTTCCGTGTCCACCGTCGAGGAGCCGGCACCGCAGCCGGAGATCAGCCGCCTGGGCGAGCTGTTCTCCTGGCAGAGCATTCTGTTCGTGGTGCTGTGCTCCGCCGGGCTGATCACCGGCCTGGCCTATGTGTTCGGTTTCACCTGGAACGGGCAACGACTGCTGGAAGGCCAGTATTACTGGATCTTCATCGGTCTGTTCGTGGCCGCCGCCTTTATCGCCCTGCCCGCCTACAAGGGCCAGCGCCACATCCCGTTCCACGACCTGGCGGCGGCGGCGGTGGCCATGGCGATCAGCTTCTACTACTCCCTGCACGCCTGGGACATGGTGCAGAGCGGCTGGGCGCACGTGCCCAGCGCGGTGGTTATCTGGTTGCTGATGATGGAGCTGGCGCGACGCAGTGGCGGGGTGCCGTTTCTGCTGGTGGTGGCCCTGCTGGGCAGCTACCCGCTGGTGGCGGACCGCTTCCCCGGGCTGCTGATGGGCATTCCCTACGACTTCGAGCGCATGATCGATGCCCATATTTTTCGCGCCGAAGGGATGATGGGCATCACCACCAAGATCGTGGCGGAGATTATTCTCGGCTTTCTGGTGTTCGCGGGTGTGCTGATCGCTACTGGCGCCGGGCAGTTCTTCATCGACCTGGCCAACGCCGGCTTCGGCCGGCACCGGGGCGGCCCGGCCAAGGTGGCGATTGTCGCCAGCGGGTTCTTTGGCAGCCTGTCCGGTTCGATCTTCTCCAACATCGCCGGCACCGGCTCGATCACCATTCCGGCGATGAAGAAATCAGGCTACCCACCCCACTACGCCGGCGCCATCGAAGCCTGCGCCTCCACCGGTGGCGTGGTAATGCCGCCGGTAATGGGCGCCATCGCCTTCGTCATGGCGATCACCATCGGGGTGGGCTACGCCACCGTGCTGCTGGCCGCGGTGATCCCTTCTCTGCTGTTCTATTTCGGACTGTTGCTGCAGGTCGACGCCTACGCCGCCAAGTCCGGCATCAAGGGGCTGAAGAAAGAAGAGCTACCGGCCATGAAGGGCGTGCTGAAACGGGGCTGGCCGTTCCTGCTGGTGCTGTCGTTTCTGGTCTGGGGGCTGCTCTACATGCGCTGGGAGTATTACGCGCCCTGGTACGCGGCGGCGCTGATCGTGGCACTGTCCTACCTGCAGAAAAGTACCCGGCTCACCCCGGTCAAGCTGTTCGAGGCGCTGCGCCAGATCGGTTTTCTGGTTACCCAGACCGCCGCCATCATCCTGCCGGTGGCGTTCGTGGTCAGCGCGCTCACCATCACCGGGGTCACCGGTTCGGTGACCTCCGGGCTGATCGCCCTGGGCGGCGAAAACCTGTACCTGATTCTGTTCTTCGGGGTGCTGGCCTGTTTCATCATGGGCATGGCCGGCCTCGCCATTGTCGCCTACATCTTCCTGGCGGTGACCCTGGCGCCGGCGATCATCGAGGTCGGCGGGCTGAACACCGTGGCGGTGCATTTCTTCATCGTCTACTACGCCATGCTGTCGGTGATCACGCCACCGGTGGGCACCGCCGCCTTCCTGGCGGGCACCATCGCCGGGAGCAGCCCGATGCGCACCTGTTTCACCGCCATGCGGCTGGGTGTGGTGATCTACTTCGTGCCGCTGTTCTTCCTGTTCCAGCCGGCACTGGTGCTGCAAGGGGATTTGACGCCGCTGGTGTACATCCTGCCGTCCATCGTCGCCGGCATCGTGCTGATCTCCGGAGGGCTGGAAGGCTGGCTGCTGGGCGCCGGCCGGGTCCGCCGCCACTGGCGTCCGGGGCTGGTGATCTCCGGTTTCGTATTCAGCTTTCCGTCACTGACCAGCACTCTGATCGGCGGCGTTCTGTGCGTGCTGTTCGTGGCGCTGGTGTGGTGGGACAACCGCCGCGACCCGGCCATGCAGGCGACCTGAACGAAGGGAAGCATCAACCGGTAGGCAGATCGCGGCCCAATTCCTTGATCATGGCGGCCACCCCGGCCGCCACGGTCCGCAGCATGAGACCGTCGTCGATATCGTTGCCCAGCCAATCACGCATCGGACCGAACGCGGAAATGAAGATGATCAGGTTGGCCATCACCTCCGCCCGGCGGTCGTCCTCGGGCAGCCCCGCCCGCTCGCGCAGACGCGCCGCCAGGGTGGCGATCACGGCCTCGTCCCGGGCACGCATGGTGCGCCGATCATCGGCCTGCAGATAAGGCACGGAACGGTATACCAGCAGCGTGCCCTGGCGCTTGTGGGTCCAGGTGTCCCTGAGGTAATCGGCGATGATATCGGTAAGCGCCCGGTCGTCCTGCTCGCTCAGCCGCTCCGCCAGGGAAGGCACGTCGTGATCGAACCAGAGACGATTGAGCAGTCGGCGGAGGATGTCGTTCTTGTTGGCGATGTAATCGTAGATGCTGGCCTGATTGACACCGGAGCGGGCGCAGATATCGCGGATGGTGGTGGAAGCGAAGCCCTTCTCGAGAAACAGTTCCAGCGCCGCGTCACAGATCTGCTCACGGCGGGTTTCCGTCAGCGCTTCGTTCCTGGCGCCCCGCACCTCGGCCTCAATCAGCCCTTCAGGGGTCGACGCATTATCACCGCTGCCGCGTTGTCGTGAAGCCAAACCGGCTCTCCTGGCCATGGATGGGTCAATCGGCCATGGTACACCGCGTACCAGGACGAAAAAACCAGGAAAGCGGACCGGCTGGCTTGGGGCGTCCATCGAATGCCTTTCTGAAAAGCCTGCAAGGTATTACCCCCAGGGCCCCTGGAACAGGCGGGGAAGCCAGAGAATCACCGCCGGCCACAACGCCAGTATGAATAACACCACCAATTGCAGCGATACGATCGGCGCCACGCCACGATATATGTCCACGGTATTGATCTCCGGCGGCGCGATGCCTTTCAGGTAGAATACGGCGTAACCGAATGGCGGTGTCAGGAAAGAGGTCTGAAGATTAACGGCCACCAATACCGCGAACCAGAGTAACACCTCGCCCTGGTTGGCGAAGGCGTCGCCGAAATCAAGACCGGCGATGATCGGTGTGAACAGCGGCAATACCAGAAAGGAAATTTCGATCCATTCCAGGAAGAAGCCCAGCACGAAAATCAGCAGCATAATCCCGAACACAACCATGTACGGGCTGACACCAAAGGATGCAACGATGTCCTCGATCATTGACTGCCCGCCCAGCTTCTTGAACACCAGACTGTAGGCGGTAGCACCAATCGCCAGGAACAGGATCATGCCGGTGGTGCCAATGGTCGAGCGCAGCGACTGATCAAGGACTTTCCAGTTCAACTTCCGCTTAGCCAGCGCCATAAGCATCGCGCCGGTGGCCCCGATGGCGGCGCCCTCCGTCGGTGTGGCGACGCCCACGATGATGGAGACCAGCACGCTGCAAATCAACGCCGCCGGCACCACCAGGTCCTTAATGACACGAGCAGCGGCGGCGGACATCGGTTGCCGAACAACGCTCACATTGGCGGGCACTTTCTCGGGCCGGACCACGCCCGTATAAATGATATACAGCGCATAGGCCGAGGCCAGCAACAGGCTTGGCACCATCGCGGCGACAAACAGGTCGCCCACCGGCACCCGCATTACCTCGCCGAACACCACCAACATGATGCTCGGCGGCAGCAGAATACCCAAAACGCCGGAGCCCAGCACAGTACCGACCGCCAGCGTCTTGTCGTAATTACGGCGCAGCATCAGCGGCAATGCCAGCGTTCCCATAAGAACCACGGAGGCGCCGATGATACCGGTGCTCGCGGCCATCACCACGCCCACCGCCACCACCGACAAAGCCAAGCCTCCGGGCCGGCCCCGGAATAGTCCTTCAAGCTCCAAAAGCAGGTTATCCGCGATCTTTGAGCGCTCAAGCATGATGCCCATGAACACGAACAAAGGAATCGCCGCGAGTATCCAGTTTTCCAATACGGACCCGAAGATACGATTGACGACCAGCGAAAAGGACAACATCGAGATATCGCCGAGCAGCATGAACAGCACCGCCAGGCCGCCCAGAAGAAACGCAACCGAATAGCCAGAGAAGATACCGGCCATCAGCGCGACGATCATCAACAAAGGCAACAGATAGGTCATACCCGCTCCTCACGCGCCCGACCCGCGAACAACAGGCCAAGATTGCGTAATACCCGCCCCAGGCCGCATAGCAACATCAAGCCAGCGCCGAGTGGCACCACCGCCTTGACCAGATAGCGATCAACCAGACCTCCACTGTTTGATTGCTCGCCGAACTGAAAGGCCATGGCAACGAAGTCCATCGAATACCAGGCCACCAAACCGAAGAACGGCATCAGGAAGAACAGGTCACCGATCAAATCAATCACCAACCGCGTTCGTGGCGAGAAACCCGCCGATAGAACATCCACCCTGATATGCTGGTCGGCGCGCATGGCATAAACACCCGAGAGCATCACCAGGAGAGCAAAAAAGTGCCATTGCAGTTCGGCGATGCTGGTCATGTTCAAATGATTGCCTAGCAAGGGGAAGTCACCCTCCCAGCGGAGCAGATCGCTCCATCCCATCTGGGCACCGAACACGGACACCAACACGCTGAGATTCAGAGCGATGAGTATCCAGGCGCCGTACCGCCCGGGTTTTGCGCTGATAGCCATCAATGCCTCTCCGGCAGTGGCCAGCGCATCAGCCTTGGATCGACCATTCATCGGTGTCTCCTCAATCGAGGCTCTGCAGGTCATGCCAGCTTTCCGAGCGTGCCATGTGCGCCTTCAGCGATTCATAGGCTTCCTTGAATATGTCGTCCTTTTTGGATTCTTCCCTAACCACCTCATCGGCGGCATCTCGCAAGGCCGAGAGCACGCTGTCCGGTAACCGTTTGATTTTTACGCCCTGACGCTCGATCCGTTTGAGCGCCTCGATCTGTGGTTGCACACCGTTGGTCAGGGACCACATCGCCGTGGAGCGGCATGCCGTCACTATCTGTTCTTTCTCCAGCTTGGAAAAACCCTCCCAGATTTTCCCATTAATGATCACTGAATTAATGCTGGAGGGTTGATGCCAGCCAGGGAAATAATAGAATTTGGCCGCCTTCTGCAGTTGGATGGTTTCGTCGATGGCCGGCAACGAGAATTCAGCGGCATCGATACGCCCCCGGTCGAGAGAGACGAACACCTCTCCGGCGGGAATCATTTGGGGGGTTACGCCCAGTTTGGCCAACGCCCGTCCAGCCAACCCACCCACTCGCATTTTTAAACCGTCCAAATCCTCCGGAGCGGTGATTTCCTCGCGGAACCAGCCGGCGGGTTCCGCGGGAGTGAAGGAACACGGGAGGAACTTAAGGTTATATTTGTCATAGGCTTTTTGGACAATCCGCATGCCACCGCCTTCCCACATCCATTCCGCCAGGACTTCCGGCGTGGGACCAAACGGTAATGCCCCGGCCAGGTTCGCCACCGGAATGCTGCCACCCCAGTAGCCCACCCAATCGTAGCCCGCCTCCACGGCTCCACCGCTTACCGCGGTCAGTACGCTCAGCGCGGGTACCAGATCACCGGCGCCATGAACATTGATCTTCAGCTCACCATCGCTGATTTCATTCACCTGAAGCGCGAAATACTGCAGGCTCTCACCAAGAAAGATCATATTCTTTGGATAGGTACTCGCCACATCCAGGCTCTTTGCGGCATGGCCGGGGCCGGACAAGCCCAGTGTCAGGAAGGCGGTGGCCGCGAGAAGTGTTCTTTTCATAATGGCGCTCCTGGTCAGAAAGTTGTTATTCATCAAGCACGATCTTTATCAATAGGCCTCGCTAAAGAGAGACAGGAACTGCTCTTCACTGGTGTAACGCGGGTTCCATCGGTTGTAGTCGGCACTGAAGCTGCGTTTGGCCAGTTCCGGCAATGCCTCTTCCCGCACGCCAACATCCCTGAGCCGTGGCGGGATGGACAGATCGACGCACAATTGGCGAATGGCCGCGACAGCGCATTCGCCGCCCTCGATCTCTCCGAGGCCATCGGTGTTAACGCCCATCAGTTCAGCGACTTTCAGGTACCGCTCCCGACGCGCCGGCTGATTAAACGCGGCCACGGCGGGCAGGCAGATGGCATTGGCGAGCCCGTGCGGAACATGGAATAGCGCGCCAAGAGGCAACGCCATGCAATGCACATTGCCGAGCCCGGTGACGCCGAACGACATCGCCGCCATCGACGAACCCGACAACATATCCAGCGCCGCGCCGGTATCACCACGGTCGGCGAAAAAAGCCCGAATGCTACCGGCAATCAACGTCATCGCCTGAATATTGAGCGCATCCGAAAAGGGCGTGGCGAGCTTGGACAAATAGGATTCAAAGGCGTGAACAAAGGCGTCCAGGCCGGCGTGAGCGGCGACCTGAGGGGGCATCGAAGCCACCGCCAGAGGGTCTAGAATCGCCACCTTGGCGGGGCAATAGGCGGCGTGCCGAATCGCCATTTTGACTCCACGCGCGTGATCGGTGATCACGCAGGCACCGGAGACCTCGGAGCCGGTGCCCGCGGTGGTGGGAACGGCATAAACCGGCAGCGGGGGCAAGGAAAAACGGTCCACGCCCTCGTAATCGCCAATGGCGCCTCCATTAGTGCTCAGAATCGCCACCGCCTTCGCCACGTCCATGGTACTTCCGCCGCCAATCGTCACGATGGCGTCGGCACCGTGGGCCCGACAGCCCTCGAAGGCCGATGCCACCATCACATCGTCCGGGTCTGGCCGGATGTCGGTATAGCGTTCAAGGGCGATGCCCCGGTTCCGCAACGTCTCGTCGATGGCGGCGGCGATCGGACTGTCGGCCAACGCCGGATCGATCACCAGGAATACCCGCCGGGCGCCCTGATCGGCGATCATCTCCGGAAGCCGGCGGTGTGCGTCCACGCCGCATAACAAACGAGTGGGACAAAAAAAGGTGTTGATACGGTTCATGAGGTGTGAACTCCAGGCACAGGTGGTCAGCCCGCGATACGGACGCAGACATTCTTGACCTGGGTGTAGGCGAGCAGCGCGTCCATCCCTTTCTCCCGGCCGAACCCGGATTTGCCGTAGCCTCCAAAGGGCAGCTCCACGCCACCACCAGCGCCATAACAATTGACGAATACCTGGCCGGCCCGCAACCGCGACGCCAAACGGTGGGTGGCTTTTACATCCGCGCCCCAAACGCCGGCGACCAATCCGTACTCAGTACCGTTGGCGATCGTCACCGCTTCTTCGACGTCGTCGTATGGCACCACGGCAAGCACCGGCCCAAAAATCTCCTCCTGGTGTACGCGCATGCCCGGTTTCACGTTGTCCAGCAAGGTTGGCATTACGAAGTTTCCATTTTCGAGCCGCGCTCCTGGCAAAGCCCGCCCTCCGCTGATAACCCGGGCGCCCTCCTCCTCCGCGATGCGGATGTAATCGGTGACCTTTTGTTTCTGATCCTGGCTGACCAACGCTCCGATTGATGGATCTTCCAGCCCCGGACCAACGGTGAGCTCGGCGATGGCCTCCGCCAGGCGGGCCACCAACTCCGCGTGTTGGCCGCGATGCACCACCACCCGGGTGGCCGCGGAGCAGGTCTGGCCGGCATGAGGAAAGGCGGCCTTGATCAACGTCGGTACCGCGCTTTCCAGATCGGTATCCGGTAGTAAGACATTCGGCGACTTCCCGCCCAGTTCCAGCAATACGGGAACGATGTTTTCGGCCGCTGATTTCATTACCAACCGGCCTGTTTGAACCGATCCCGTGAAGACCGCGAGATTGATGTCGGGGTGGGAAGCGAGGGCCGCCCCGGCTTCCTGCCCCAGGCCGGTGACAATATTGAGTACGCCCGCGGGCAACCCTTCTTCCTGACAGATTCGGGCCACTTCCAGCACACTCAAGCAGGCCAGTTCAGCGGGTTTCATGACCACGGTATTGCCGGTGGCCAGCGCTGGAGCCAGGCCACGGCAGGCGATCTGCAACGGGTAATTCCAGGGTACGATCTGGGCCGTCACCCCCATTGGCTCACGCACGGTGAAGTCCACGTATTCAGGCCCCATGGGGATAGCGTCACCGAGCACCTTGTCGGCGGCGCCTGCGTAGTATTCAAAGAAACGGGCCGCCGCCACCGCGTCGGCTCTGGCTTGAAATAACGGTTTGCCGGTATCCCGACTTTCCAGATGCGCCAGCCGGTCCTGCTCGGCGAGCAGCCGGCGCGCAATGGCGGAGAGTATTCGCGAGCGTTCCACGGGCGGCCGTTCACACCAGCCCGGCAGCGCCGACCTGGCACTGGCCACGGCGGCATCCACCTCTTGCGCTCCGCCACGGGCGATTTCCGCCAGCCGCAGGCCATTAGCCGGGTCCAGCACATCCAGATATTCACCGGACGCGGCCGCCGTCCAGTCGCCCCCGATAAAACAATCGTAACGGTCATTTGGCATTCTATTCTCCCAAGGTCGGTTCACCGCCGATCTCCATCACCCATTGGCATGACAGCTATTTCCGGTAGTCCGGGAACCAATGAGCGGGGAACCGGCACAGGCATTTCCAGCAGCAAGAACGACAACCCCTTGCCATGCGCATCCAGGTTCAAGGCACCGTTGACACCGCCGTCCAGCACCCCTTCCAGCACCAGGTTAAAAGCGCGTAATCCAGGCAGGGTGTAGCGCAGCACACAGGTTGGCGCGCGATCCTCGAACCACTCGCCGACCCGGGCCACCGTCAGTTGATCCAGCAGCACGCCATAACAATCGTCATTCCAGGCGACCACGGCGATATTGGCGATGTCCCCTTTGTCGCCGGTACGACAATGGGCCAGCCGGTAAAGTGGTACGGGGGTGGTTTCAATCGGGCCTTTCATGCCACCTCCTCCTGCCAGTACCACCCGGTTGGCACCTGGCCACGGGGAATGGTGCACGACAACATGTTCAGTCGCGGGCGAAGCGTGGTTCTAACCCCTCCGCCACCGGCCGGCCCACAGGTGTAAAGCGATAGCACTTCCCGGCCGACCTGGCTCGCCGTTCGTCGGTCAGGGTGCACCGCCGCCACGCGTAAGCGCACATCCTCTCGGTGCCGATCCGGCTCCCGCGCCAGACGGCGGCCTTCATCGTCGCCCAAGATGCTTACCGCGCCGATCAGATCGACTCGCAGCGGCAGGACGCCGGCAAGCCGTTTACGAACGATGTCCGCCGCCAGGCGCGCGCGTGCCTCCGCCTGCAGGCCGGCGTAGGAAATACTCGCCTCCACCAACCAGCCGCCTCGATAGCAAACATTGACCTTTAATTCTTCCGGACGCCGGTGGCCGGTAACACCATGCACCGCGACACGATCAGCGCCCATCTCCTGCACGCTCGCGGCGCTCAGATCAGCGATCACATCCGGGGTGAGATAGCGCGCCGGATCATGCACCTCATAGAGGAGCTGTTCCTTGACGGTACGTGATGTCACCTGACCGCCGGTGTTGTCCGCCTTGCCCACCACGAAGCCGCCATCCCGGTCTATTTCAGCAATCGGCATGCCGACGGCATGCAGATCCGGTACGTCTTTCAGGCCGGGGATCGCGAAATAGCCGCCGCTTACCTGGGCGCCGCACTCCAATAGATGGCCAGCGATGCTGGCTCGCCCGAGGCGCGCCCAATCATGCTGGCTCCAACCGTGGTGGGCGATAGCCGGGGCGAGTGTCAGAGAGGGGTCCGCTACCCGCCCGGTAACCACGACCTGGGCCCCGGCCCGTAGGGCGTCCGCGATATCCATGGCGCCGATATAGGCATTGGCACTAACGACATCGGCACGATCCAGCTTCGCGCCCAAGCGCTCGCGCAGTACCGCCCACTGCTCCGCGCTTTCCAGGCGATCGCCGGTCACCACCGCGACGCGGGGCGCGGGCAACCCCTGTTGACGGGCGAGTTCGCGGATCCGCGCCGCTGCCGCTGGCGGATTGGCGGCACCGAAATTGCCGATAATGGGAATGGAATGGGAAAGACACTCGCTGAGCACCGGTGAAATCAGGTCGTCGAGCTGGGATTCATAGCCGAGCGCCGGGTTTTCGTCCCGGGCCAGTTGTGCCAGCGCCAGCGTGCGCTCGGCCAGGGTTTCGAAAATCAAGGTGCCCCCGCCGCGGGCCACCAGAGTGCGTACCAGCGGCAGCGCGCCGTCCGCCCGATCACCGGAGAAGCCGGTGGCGCAACCCACGCGACAAATCGAATCGCCCATGACACCTCTTATTTGAATGTTGGTCAGCAGGTGGAGCACGCCGGTTGGCCACCAGCGTGTTTTTCACTATAGTCAGCGCAAATTAATCTGCGAAATAGAAAAATCAGATCATTTGATCGGGAATACGGATGAATCTTTCGAGCCGGCAATTGAAGGCGTTCGTGGCTCTGGTGGAGGAGCGCAATTTCACTCGCGCGGCCAAACGCTGCCACCTCTCCCAGCCGGCCTTTTCAGCCTTGATCCAATCACTGGAGCAGGAAGCCGGAGTGCGGCTGTTTGATCGCAGCACCCGACATGTCGACCTCACCGCGGAAGGACACGAGCTGGAAACCAGCGCTCGCGGGCTACTGACCGATATGTCCCTGGCCCTGGAAAATCTTCGTGATCACGCCGCCAAACGGCGAGGCCGGGTGTCGGTCGCCGCGCTGCCCTCTCTCGCCGCCGGTTGGCTGCCGGAACTGTTGGCCCGTTTTCATGAGCGCTATCCCGGCGTGACCTTGCAGGTTCACGATGCCGTGCTGGACCCCTGTCTGGATCTGGTCGCGCGGGGCGAGGCGGATTTCGCGGTAGCGGCACTGCGGCCGGACATGTCGGACCTGGAGGGGCAGTTCTTGCACGCCGACCCGTTCTTTCTGGTATGCAGGCAAGACCACCCACTCGCGTCGCGGGATCGAATCAGACTACGAGACGCCTTGAAATGGCCCTGGATCGCCACGGCGCGAAACAGCAGCGTGCGCAAGCATCTGGAACAGGCACTGGGTGACGAAACACCTTCGGCATTATTGGAAGTGGCGCACCTGGCCACCGTTACCGGGCTGGTGAAAGCCGGTATGGGGATTGCGTTGGTTCCGGCCATGACCCTGTTTCAATTCGAGCGCCCCGGCCTGGTGATCAAACCCCTGAGCGGCAGGGTACCGGCGAGGCGATTGTATCTTATCAGGAGGCGGCGGCGCTCACTGTCGGTCGCCGGACAAGCACTTTATGATCTGCTTTTGGCGAATGCGCCGAGCAATCCGTCAGGGGTGGAATGATACGGCGGAGACCTCGAAAAATGGTGCGGGTAGCCGGATTCGAACCGGCACGGCCATACGGCCGAGAGATTTTAAGTCTCTTGTGTCTACCAGTTTCACCATACCCGCCTGACAGCAGAGGCTACTCGTGTAACACGGTGGGGTGAAGCGGAAATGGAGGCGCGGGTCGGAATCGAACCGGCGTATACGGAGTTGCAGTCCGCTGCATAACCACTCTGCCACCGCGCCGTGAACCTGGGGAATAAAAAACCCCGGTATGTGAACCGAGGTTCTTTTTAATCTGGAGCGGGAAACGAGATTCGAACTCGCGACCCCAACCTTGGCAAGGTTGTGCTCTACCAACTGAGCTATTCCCGCTTTTTTCTTCATCGTGGGCATCGCCCCGATGCGAAGCCGCATTCTACCCGAGCGACCCTCTCTGTCAAGACTGTTTTTTCTGTCCTTTCAACATCTTGGCCAAACTTTGCGCAGCCGGGGCGCGGGCTCAGTCACCGCCGCCAGCGGCCAGGAACTGAGGCGCGGCGGCACGCAGATAGCGCATCATGGACCAGAGCGTGAGCACCATGGCCAGGTAGAGCGCGGCATAGCCAATCCACAGGCCCGGCGTCATGAGAATATCGCCATCGGCGCCGTGTGCCGGCTTGAGCGCCAGCAGCACGGTGATCGAGCCCATCTGCGCCACGGTCTTCACCTTGCCCACCGCGCTCACCGCCACCCGGGCACGCTGGCCGAGCTCCGCCATCCACTCACGCAGGGCGGACACGGCGATTTCCCGGCACACGATCACCATGGCCGGCACCGACAGCCAGATGGTGGCGTGCACCTGCACCAGCACCACCAGCGCCACCGCCACGATCAGTTTGTCCGCCACCGGGTCCAGGAAGGCGCCGAACGGGCTTGTCTGACCGAGCTTGCGGGCCAGGTAGCCGTCCAGCCAATCGGTGAGGCCGGCGGCCAGGAACAGCCCGGCGGCCAGCATGTCGCTCCAGCCAAAAGGCAGGTAGAACACCGCCACCAGCACCGGAATCGCGGCCACGCGGATCAGGGTGAGGATGTTGGGCAGATTAAGAATGGGCGCGTGCTTGGACATGAATACCGTCTGTGCCGTCGGCGAAAAAAGAAAGTATATCGGAAAGCGGCGCGGCTCTCATTCCACGACGCATTCCGGCCCGCTATTCATGGAACCAGTTGTACAGCGTTTCGGCGGTCTGGGCATTGATCCCTTCCACCCGCGCCAGCTCTTCCCGGGAGGCGTTGCGGAGTTGCTTGAGGCCGCCGAAGTGGTTGAGCAGCGCCTTGCGACGCTTGGGGCCCACGCCGGGGATCTCTTCCAGGCCGGAGCGGCGCGCCTTGCCGCGCCGTGCCCGGTGGCCGGTAATGGCGAAGCGGTGCGCCTCGTCGCGCACCTGTTGCAACAGGTGCAGGGCGGCGCTGGCACCGCCGGGTACCAGTTCCCGGCCGTCGGGCAGATACAGGACTTCCAGGCCGGGACGACGGCTGGGCCCCTTGCCGATACCCATCACCAGTACCCGGTTATCCAACTGCAGCGACTGTATCACTTCGAAGCAGCGCCGCATCTGGCCCTTGCCGCCATCGATGAGCAGCAGATCCGGCAGCTTGCCCTCTTCCTTGACCACCCGCTGGTAGCGCCTGCGCACGGCTTCCTCCAGGGCTTCGTAATCATCGCCACCGTGCTCCGGGTTGACGTTGAAACGGCGGTAATCCGCCTTGCGCGCGCCCTGCTGATCGAACACCACGCAGGACGCCACCGCCCGCTCGCCCCGGGTATGACTGATATCAAAGCACTCGATGCGACGGATGGAGGCGTCCGCCTCGAGCAGGGTTTCCAAAGCGTGGAAACGTTCCTCCAGGTGCTCCCGGGCCGCCAGATCACCGACCAGCGACTGCTCGGCGTTGGTGCGCGCCATGTTCAGCCAGGCGAGGCGCTGGCCGCGAACCCGGTGGGCCAGCCGGATGCGCCGCCCGAGCCGGGTTTGCAGAGCTTCCTGCAGGGCCTCCTGGCCGGGCAGGGCCTCCGGCAGCACCACCTCGTGGGGGATCGACTGGTCATCGCGCTCGCCCAGGTAGTACTGGGCCAGAAACGCCTCCAGGATCTCGGTGAGATCCTCCTCGCCACGGGTATCCGGGCGGAAGCTGCGGTGCCCGAGCACCCTGCCCTGGCGCACCATCAGCACCTCCACCACCGCCAGGCCGTGACGGGCGGCCACGGCCACCGCATCCACATTGCCACCGCGATCGGTCTCCACGTTCTGCTTCTGCTGCACGGACTGGATGGCGGCCAGCTGGTCGCGCAGCTCCGCGGCGCGCTCGAAATCCAGGTTGGCGGCGGCCTGCTCCATCTCGGCGGTGAGCTGGTCGGTGACCGCGCGGCTGCGACCGGAGAGAAAATCCATGGCCAGGCGCACCTGCTCGGCGTAGGCCTCGCGGCTTACCGCCCCCACGCAGGGCGCGGTGCAGCGGCGAATCTGATATTGCAGGCAAGGCCGGGTTCGGTTACGGAAGAAGCTGTCGCGGCAGTTGCGCACCCGGAACACCTTTTCCACCAGGGCCAGGGTATCGCGCACGCTGCCGGCACTCGGGTAAGGCCCGAAGTAGCGGCTGCCGGGCCGGCGCTTGCCGCGATGGAAGGTGATGCGCGGGTAGTCGTCCGAGCTGGTGATCTTGATGTAGGGGTAGGATTTGTCGTCGCGCAGCAGAATGTTGTAGGGCGGTCGCAGTTCCTTGATCAGCGACTGCTCAAGCAGCAGCGCCTCCGCCTCACTGCCGGTGACCGTGGTCTCCACGCCGGCGATGCGCGACACCAGGGCCCGGGTCTTGGCGCTGGCCAGATTTTTCTGGAAATAGCTGCCCAGGCGGGCCTTGAGGTCGCGGGCCTTGCCCACGTACAGCACCTCGCCGGCGGCACCGATCATGCGGTAAACGCCCGGCTTGCGGGCGCAATGGGCCAGAAACTGCTTGGCGTCGAACTCGGGCAAGAACGGCTCCGTCGGGTCGCGATGGGGGCATCGAATGATGGCGCCGCGCGGGAAACTGTCAAGGGCCCGACGGTTCAGGCCGGATTGAGCTCGTTGGCGTCCACCATGCCGTGGCGCACCGCCACCAGGGCCATTTCCACGTCGCTGCTGATGCCCAGTTTATCGAAGATGCGATAGCGGTAGGTATTCACCGTTTTCGGTGACAGGCAGAGCTGATCGGCCACGTCCTGGACCTTATGACAGTTCACGATCAGCATCATGATCTGCAATTCCCGCTCGGAGAGCATGTCCAGGGGCGCGTGGTGGGTCGGCACGTAGGGCCGCAGCGCCATGGTCTGGGCGATCTCGGGGCTGATGTAACGCTGCCCCGCGTTGACCACCTTGATGGCCCGCAGCATCTCATCCAGATCCGCGCCCTTGCTCATGTAGCCGGCGGCGCCGGCCTGCATCAACCGGGACGGGAACGGCTCGTCCTCGCACACGGTCACCGCGATCACCCGCACCCCGTCGTCCTGGCGCAGCATGCGCCGGGTGGCTTCCAGGCCACCAATGCCCGGCATCTTGATGTCCATGAGCACCACATCCGGGTTAGACTCCCGGGCCAGGCTCACGGCGTCCTCGCCGGAACTGGCCTGGGCGACCACGCGAATCCCTTCCTGGTCATCAAGCATACGGGCGATGCCCGTTCTCACCAGGTCGTGGTCGTCGACCACCATTACCTTGATCATTGTTCTACTCCCCCACTTGGCGTCCCTGACAGTGGCTGTTCAGAAGAGTCCAAGACTAGCGCGACGGCGCTCTCCTGCCTAGGCCCCCGGCCAACCCTCGACCTTGGTCGTATTGACGCCCCCTTTGCGGGCGATTCGATTGACGCCCCCGGACACCGGCGCCATCCTGGCGCTCGGAATGGCAGAACCAATCACAAGGACAAACAAATGAGCGCAATATTGCTTCTGGTTCTCGGCCTGGGTGGCATGGCCGCGGGCTACTTTTTCTATTCCCGTTTCATCGCGGCCAAGGTCTATCAGCTTGATCCCGACTTCCGCACGCCGGCCCACGAATTCGAGGACGGCGTGGACTTCGTGCCCACCAACCGATTCGTGCTCTGGGGCCACCACTTTACCTCCGTGGCCGGGGCGGCACCCATCGTCGGGCCGGCGATCGCGGTGATCTGGGGCTGGTTGCCGGCGTTCCTGTGGGTGGTGCTGGGCACCATCTTCTTCGCTGGCGTACACGACGCCGGCGCGATCTGGGCAAGCGTGCGTAACCGCGCCAAGTCCGTCGGCGCCCTGACCGGCGAGGTGGTCGGCGGGCGCGCCCGCAGTGTGTTCATGATCGTTATCTTCCTGGTGCTGTTGATGGTCAACGCGGTGTTCGGCGTGGTGATCGCCAAACTGCTGATCAACAACCCCGGCGCGGTGGTACCGGTGTGGGGCGCGATCGCCGTGGCCCTGGTGATCGGCCAGTTGATCCGCCGCCGCGTCATTGGCCTCGGGCTGGTTTCCGTGCTCGGCGTGGCCTGCCTGTACGGGCTCATCTTCCTGGGGCCGCAGGTGCCGGTAGCACTGCCGGAGACGGTGGGCGGCCTGTCCGCCAACGCGGTCTGGATTCTGATCCTGTTCGGCTACGCGGCCATCGCCTCCCTGCTGCCGGTATGGATGCTGCTGCAACCCCGGGACTACATCAACGGCCTGCAGCTGTTCGTGGGCCTGATCCTGCTGTACGCGGCGGTGCTGATCGGTAACCCCACCGTGGTGGCGCCGATGATCAACTTCGACGCGCCAGTGGGTACGCCGTCCATGATTCCGCTGCTGTTCGTGACCATCGCCTGCGGCGCCATCTCCGGCTTCCACGGGCTGGTCGCCTCGGGCACCACTTCCAAGCAGCTCAACAAGGAAACCGATGCCCGCTTCGTGGGCTACTTCGGCGCCGTGGGCGAAGGCGCCCTGGCGCTGGCCGCGATTCTCGCCGCCACCGCCGGCTTCGCCTCCCTGGCGGACTGGCAGGCGGTCTATTCCGGGTTCGGCCAGGGCAGCCTGACCGCCTTCGTGGACGGCGGCGCCGCCATTCTCAGCGGTGGCACCGGGCTCGATGCCGAGGTGGCCGCCACCCTGCTCACGGTAATGGCCGCCCTGTTCGCCGGCACCACCATGGACACCGGCCTGCGTCTGCAGCGCTACATTTTCCAGGAATGGGGCGAGATCTATGATCAGGCGTGGATGCGCAAGCCGTTCCCGGCCACCATGCTGGCGGTGATCAGTTGCCTGGTGCTGGCGTTCGGCGCCGGTGGCGCCGACGGCTCCGGCGGCCTGCTGATCTGGCCTCTGTTCGGCACCACCAACCAGTTGCTCGCCGGTCTGACCCTGCTGGTGATCACCGTGATGCTGGTGCGGCGCGGGCGTCCCACCTTCTACACGTTGGTGCCGCTGGTGTTCCTGCTGCTGATGACCCTTGCCGCGCTGCTGATCCAGCTCAAGGGCTTCTACACCGACGAGAATTGGTTCCTGCTGGGCCTGGACCTGGTGGTGCTGGTGGCGGCGGTTCTGGTGACCCTGGAGTGCGCCGCCGCCCTGCGTCGCCATAAACGCCTGCACCAGGAGGAGGCGCGCTCTTGAAGAGCGCGCCCATCGTCGGCCGGCTGAAGCGCTGGTACCGGCACGCCAGCCATTGGGGGGCGGAGTATTACAACGCCCCCTACCGGGCCGCCATCGCCCGCGCCCGGCGCGACGAGGAAGACCTGTTCATGCTGCTGGTGTTCGCCGAGACCCTCGGCATTCCCAACCCGGTCGGCTGGTACACCCTGGAGTTGCAGCCTCTGCTGCTGGACCGTTTCCACGACTGGCACCGGCGCATGGGGCTGCCCCATTCCCCCCTGGATCAATTCCGCTGCTGCTGATGACCGATCTCGATTTCACCACTTTACTGCAACAGCGGCGCCTTCTGATGGTGGGTGGCAAGGGAGGCGTCGGCAAGACCACCACCGCCGCCGCCCTGGCCCTGGCCGCCGCCGGCCAGGGCCGGCGGGTGCTGCTGGTCTCCACCGACCCGGCGCACAGTCTGTCCGACGCCTTCGACCGGGAAATCGGTGACCGGGAGACCGCCCTGGCGCCGAATTTGTTCGGCCTGGAAATCGACCCGGATCACGAAGTGGACGCCCACCTGGATACGGTACGCGCCCGCATGGCCCGCTTCGCCGCCCCGGACCAGCGCCCGGAGCTGGAACGCCAACTGCGGCTCAGCCGCCAATCCCCCGGCGCCCAGGAAGCGGCGTTGCTGGAGCGGCTGACCACGCTGATGGATCAGGTCGATGACTACGACCTGATGGTGTTCGACACCGCCCCCACCGGCCATACCCTGCGCCTGCTCAGCCTGCCGGAAGTGATGGCCGCCTGGACCGAGGGCCTGCTACGCCAGAACCGGCGCGGCGAGGAATTGGGCAAGGTGCTCAACCACCTGACCCCGGGCCGCGATCTGGACAGCCTCACCGAGGAACCGGAACAGCGCGAATTGGCCGACCTGGATGAGCGGGCCCGCGGCCTCGCCGCGCCGCTGCTCGAACGCCAACGGCGTTTTCACCGCGCCCGCCGGCGCTTGCAGGACGCCGCCCACAGCGGCTTCCTGTTTGTATTGACCCCGGAGAAGCTACCGATCCTGGAAACCGAGCGGGCGGTGGCCAGCCTGGCGGACGCCGGCATCCCGGTGGCCGGCGCCATCGTCAACCGGGTGCTGCCGGACGACGCCGAAGGGGCCTTCTTCCGCGCCCGCAGAGAGCGGGAACAACGTCACCTGGCGGACATCGAGGCACGCCTCGGCGCCCTGCCCCGTCACCATCTGCCCCTGCTCGCCGACGACATCCATGGGCTGCAAGCACTGGAGGCCTTCTCTAGCCGGCTGCTGTCCTGACGTCCGCGGGCTCCAGATGGCAACGGAAAGGATTGCCCCGTTCCAGGTGATTTCCTCATCAAGAGTCCGGCCCATCAGTGTCTCGTTGGTTCATCACATCCCGCCTGGAGCGCGTATACTGTCGCCCAAGCCAGGTTTTTCGAGGTATCTATGCCCGCGTCCAAAAGCAGCCCATTCGCTCCGGTCCGCCGCCGCTCCATGGAGGAAGAAGTCTATCTGCGAATGCGCGAGGCGATCCTGCAGGGCGACCTGCCTGGCGGGGAGCGCCTGGTGCAGGAGGACATCGCCCAGCGTTTCGGTACCAGCCGCATCCCGGTGCGCGACGCGCTGCGACGGCTGGACGCGGACGGTTTGGTGGAAGCCGGAGCCCGGGGCGTCTACAGCGTCACCCGCTTCGGGCCGGACGACCTCAAGGAGGTCTACGCCCTGCGCGAACTGCTGGAAGGCCACCTCGCCGCGCATGCCTGCGAACACCTGGGCGCGGAGGCCCTGGACGAGCTGGAACAGCTCCAGGAAGAAATGGAGCATGCCCAAGCGAACCAGGACGCGGAGGCCTATGTGGCACTCAACCAGCGCTTCCACCGCGCGCTGTACGATGCCGCCGCCCAGCCACGCACGGAAAAGATCATTCTCTCGCTGTGGCAGGGCATTCCGCCCCTGACGCCGCTCACCATTGAACACCGCATGGAGGAATCCAGCCGCGAGCACCGCGCCATCATCGCCGCGCTGCGTGCCGGCGACAGCGCCGGTGCTGGACAGGCGATGCGCGCCCACATCGCCACCGCCGGTCGAGCGCTGCTTGACCATGTGGCCCGTGGCGAGGTGAACCTGCGTTGATGACCGGCGCTCTCAGGAGACACGCCGGTCCCGGCCCCGCCAGTACGGCTCGCGTAGCACGTTTTTGAGAATCTTGCCGGCCCCGGACAACGGCATCTGGTCCCGATATTCCACTGAGCGCGGGCACTTGTAACCGGCCAGTTCCTGGCGACAGAAGTCACACAGCTCGGCCTCGGAGGCCCGCGCGCCTTCCCGCAGCACCACGACGGCATGGACACTTTCGCCCCACTGGGCATGCGGCACGCCGATCACCGCGCAACTGACCACCGCCGGATGACGCGCGAGTCGGTTTTCAACTTCCGCGCAGTACACATTCTCGCCACCACTGACAATCATGTCCTTGAGGCGGTCAACGATGTAGATATAGCCGCCCTCGTCCATGTAACCGCCGTCGCCGGTGTGCAGCCAGCCATCACGCAGCACCTCGGCGGTCTGCGCCGGCTGGTTCCAGTAACCGAGCATGATGTTGTCACCGCGGGCGATGACCTCGCCGATTTCACCGCGCGGCAGCTCGGTGCCACTTTCGTCGACGATCCGCACTTCCAGGCCCCAACCGGCGCGCCCGGCGGATTTAACCCTGCCGTTGCGTAACGCCTCACCCTGGTGATTCCACCAAGGGTTCACGGTGATCACCGGCGCGGCCTCGGTCATGCCGTAGGACTGCATGAAACGAGCACCGGGAAGTGCCGCCATGGCCCGCTCCAGCAGCGGCAGGGACATTGGCGAGGCACCGTAGGTCACCGTTTGCAGCGCACTCAGGTCATGAGCCGCGAACCCGGGGTCATCCACCATCATCTGGATCATGCTCGGCACCAGAATCACATCGGTGACCTTTTCCCGGGCGATCGCCGCCAGAGCCTTCTCGACCCGGAAACCAGGCAACACCACCGAGGTGCCACCCACGATCAGCTGCGAAACCAACTTACCAAGTCCGGCGGTATGGAACAGGGGTACCGCCATCAGCGTCACGAAGGGTGACGGTACCTCCGTTTCCGCCAGCCGCCCCACCGCCGAACTCCACAGATTGGAATGCGAGAGCATCACCCCCTTGGGAAAGCCGGTGGTACCGCCGGTATACAGGATCACCGCCAGTTCCTCGCCGTCGGCGCGCCGGTCCGACACCGCCTGCGCCGCGGCAAGCCAGGGCTCGTAGGGTATGAGTCCCGGCGGTGTCGGCTCACTCCCCACATGAATGATCCTCTCCAGCGCGGGGCATCGCTGCCGCAACTCCGGCACCCGCTCCAGAAACTCGTCGTCGACCAGCAACACCCGGGCACCGCTGTCCGCCAATGAATAGGCCATCTCCTTGAGGCTCCAGCGAGTATTGACCGGATTGGCCACGAACCCGCCCCACCAAAGGCCGGCGAAGTAATCCCAGTGCGTCGCGCCGTTGAGCGCCAGAATCGCCACTCGATCACCGGGCTTGAGGCCGGCCTCGGCGAGCGCCCCGGCAAGGCGCGCACATCGGTCCGCTAGGGTCCGGTAATCACGGCGCAGACCATCATCGATGACCGCCGTTCGCTCGGGAAACTGCTGTACCGCCCGGTGCAGGCCTTGCGTCAGGTACATGGCTCGCTCCTTAATCCAGCGTCAAACCGGCGTCATCGATGATGCCGCCCCAGACCTGGCTGTCCCGTTCCACCCGGTCGACGAACTGGTCATGGGGAGTTCCTTCCATGATCAGGCTCAGCTTTCCCATGCGCTCGACCACGGACGGTTCCGCCACCGCCGCCATCAACGCATCGGATATCTCCGCCACCACCGGCTCCGGCATGCCGCTCGGACCGAACACGCCAAACCATCCCTGGTAGTTCATGCGCTCGAATCCCTGTTCCTGGAAGGTCCTGACCTCCGGCAATTGTGGCAGGCGTTTTTCACCGGTGACCCCGAGGGCGCGCACCTGGCCGTCCTCGATCAATGGCAAGGCACCCTTCCCTGACATGAACACCATGGGAATCTGTCCCGCCAACAGCTCATTGACGGACGGCGCCTCGCCGCGAAAAGCCACATGGATCAGGTCCAGATCGTTCTGCTCGCTGAAAACATGGCCATACAAATGGGCGCTTGAACCGGCGCCGTAGGTGCCATAGAAGGCATCGTCGGGATGGGCACGCACATGCTCGACGAATTCGCCCGCGTCGTGAACATCGAGATCAGAGCGCACCACCATCAGCAGGCTGGTGGTGGCGATACCGGCCACCGGCCTCAGCGCTTCCATCGGGTCGACCTTAACGTTCGGGTAGAGATGCGGCGCCTGAATCAAGGCGATATTGGGCAACAAAAGGGTATGCCCATCCGGCTGGGCCTGGGCCACGTACTCGGTGGCGATCATGCCCGCGGCACCTGATCGATTGTCCACCACCACGGGCACTCCCCAGCGCTCGGACAGCTCCTGACCCAGGGTGCGGGCGAGAATGTCATTGGCGCCGCCGGGCGGGTATGGCACCACGATACGCACCTCCTGGTCGGGAAAACCGGCGCGGGCAAACGGTACCCAAAGGATAAAGAAGGAGGCCATCAAAGCGTGTAGCAAACGAGTCTTCATCATCATTCTCCTTGTTATCGTGATGATCATGGACACGACGTTCAGCCGGCTTCTCGCATCATGTTGCGGGCGATCACCAATTGCTGAATCTGGCTGGTACCCTCGTAAATCCGGAACAGACGGACGTCCCGATAAAAGCGCTCGATTCCGTATTCGGACATGTAGCCGGCGCCACCATGAATCTGTACCGCGCGGTCAGCGACCCGACCGCACATCTCCGAGGCGTAGTACTTGCAGCAGGAGGCCTCGGTGGCCACGTTCTCTCCCAGATCGCGGCGCCGGGCCGCGTCCATGACCATGCAGCGGGCCGCGTAGATCTCAGTGCGGCAGTCAGCGAGCATCGCCTGCACAAGCTGGAACTCCGCCACCGCCTGACCGAACTGTTTGCGCTCCATGGCGTAGCGCAGGGCGTCATCGAGCATGCGTTCGGCGACGCCGACACAGATCGCGGCGATATGAATACGCCCCTTCTCCAACACCTTCATCGCGGTGCTGAAGCCTCGGCCGGGCTCGCCGCCGATGATATTCTCCGCCGGCACCCGGCAGCCATCGAACACCACGTCACAGGTGTGCGCGCCGCGCTGACCCATCTTGCGGTCCGGCTTGCCAAGGCTGATACCCGGGCTGCACGCATCGACGATAAAGGCCGACACGCCCTTGTGTCCGGGCTGGTCCGGCTCGCTGCGCGCCATCAACGTGAACACGCCGGCGTGCGGCGCATTGGTGATGTAGCGTTTGGTGCCGTGGATCACATAGTCGTCACCATCGCGCACCGCCCGGGTGGTGAGTGACGCCGCGTCGGAACCGGCCTCCGGCTCGGTAAGCGCGAACGAAGCGATCAGTTCGCCGCTGGCGAGCCGGGGCAGCCATTCTCTTTTCTGCGCCTCGGTGCCGTCCATGAGGATGCCCTGGGACCCGATGCCCACTGTGGTGCCGAACAGGGAACGGAACGCCGGCGATGTTTTGCCCATCTCGATCATCACCAGAGCTTCCTCTTCCATGGTCACGCCCAGGCCCCCGTATTGTTCAGGAATGGTAAGACCAAACAGCCCGATCTCCTTCATTTGGCGGACCACGTCGTCCGGAATTTGATCATGCTCCGCCACCCACTCTTCCCTGGGCACCAGGGTATCCCGAACAAAGCGACGCACCGTGTCGAGCAGCGCCGTCATGGTTTCCTGATCACGAATCATGCCTTTCTCCCGAGCGCTCCCGCGGCCATAGAAAAGTGGCGGGTTTTTTATTGAGGAAACGGTCCACGGCTTCACGATGCTCCACCGTGTCGAACAACACCACTTGACCCAGGGCCTCGCGATGCAACAGATCATCGATGTGTCCGGCTGACAAATTCCGGATTTCGCTTTTGATCAACGCCACCGCCGCCGGCGAGGCACCTTCAAACGCTCTGGCGATCTCCAGAGCACGCTCTGGCAGGCGCTCGCTATCGTGGCACTCGCTCACCAATCCCAGCGTCCGTGCCTCGACGGCGGATAGTTCCCGAGCGCTGAGCGCCAGTTCGCGCGCACGGCGCGGGCCGAGCGCGGCCACCAGTGCCGGCAACCCACCCAGGTCCGGCATCAGGCCGACACGCAGAAATGACATACAAAAGCGGGCACGGGGGCCGGCGAGCAGAAAATCGCCCACCAGCGCCAGGCTGAAGCCCGCGCCGTAAGCGGCCCCATCAACCGCGGTGATGACCGGGCAGTTGAGCGCGAGCAATGGCTTAAGCCATTCGTGGCCACGGGCCATGCGCCGGCGCCAACCGTCCGCGTCCAGGCGTGACCCGCCAATGCTCTTGAGATCACCGCCAGCGCAGAAGGCGCCTCCCTCCCCCTGAATCACCAGGGCACGAAGATCCTGATCGTCGGCCAGGCGGGAAACCACTGCTCTAAGTTCCTCGCGCAGCACTTCATCAAGGGCATTGCGGGTGCCAGGGCGGGACAGGGTGACGACCACCACGCCACCCTCTCGCTGTAAACGCAACGCTTCCATGGTCTACTCCGGCTTCAGATCGCGGCCGCCCTGCAAGGAACTGCCGCCATCCACGGTGAGCACCGCGCCGGTGACGAAGCCGGCCAGCGGTGAACACAGGGTCATCGCCATGTTCGCTACCTCGGCCAGTGAGCCAAGACGGCGCAGAGGCACGGTCTCACGCATGCGCGCCAGGGCCGCCTCGTTTGGCGCCAGACGGCGAATGCCCTCGGTGTCGCCGATCGGTCCTGGAACCAGGGAGTTGATGCGGATACCGTGCCCGCCCCACTCCATCGCCAGCACTCTGGTAACCATGTCCACACCGGCCTTGGCGGCGCAGGCATGAACCTGATAGCGGGTCGGGTTGAACGCCTGTGGCGCGGAGATATTCAGCACCGACGCGCCAGGCTTGCGCAGAAAGGCATGCCCGCAGCGCAATACGTTGAAGGTACCCAGCAGGTCGATGTCGATCACGGTCTTGAAGGCGTTACAGGACATCTCCAAGGCGCCGGCCAGGAAATTACCGGCGGCCCCGGAAATCAACACATCGATCTCGCCAAACCACTCCGTGGCTTGCAGGTAAGCCGCCTCCAGCGCGGCCGGATCGCGCACATCCGCGGCGCAGCCACGTGCCTCGCCACCTCGCTCGCGTAACCCGGCCACGGCGGCGTCCACCCGTTCCTCCGAGCGGCTGATCAGAAACAGGCGGGCGCCCCGGGCAGCAAATGCCTCGGCAATGGCCAGATTGATGCCGCTGCTGCCGCCAGCCACGAATACCGATGTGTTTTCAAAGTTCAGTTCATTCATCAAAGTCACCGAATACTGATGCCGGTTTCATCCACCAGCGTCCGCCAGGTTTTCAGGTCCTTCTCGATGACCTCCGCGAATTCATCGCCGCGGTTACCCACCGGGGTCAGGCCCAACCGAATCAGCAACGAAGAAACATCGTCTGAACGGACCACCTCTGAAATCGCCGCCGACAACTTATCGCGCACGTCACCGGGAATGCCGGCTGGCGCCAGCACGCCAAACCAGCCGTAGGCATCGAGACCCTCATAACCCAGCTCCTTGAAGGTAGGCACGTCAGGCTGGGTGGAAAGACGCTCCGAGCCAGTCACCGCGAGCACCTTGAAGGCGTCGCTGTCGAGATGGGAGCGCGAACTGGCCGCATCGATGATGGCCAGTCGTACCTGCTGACCCAGAATGGCATTCAGCAAAGGCGCCGAGCCCGGATAGGGTACGTGCAGCAGGTCCATGCCAGTCTGCAGATTCAGTGACTCTCCCTGGATGTGGGCGGAGGTGCCCATCCCGTAGTTGCCGAGCTCGTACTCGCCTGGATGCTCCAGGACTTCACGGACCAGTTCATCAAAGGTCTCCGCCGGAACGTCCGGCGTGGCCACGAACAGGCTTTGCGAACGGGCCACCAGGGAGAGCGGCGTGAGATCCCGGCGAACGTCATAATCCAGGTTGTCAAACAGGGCAGGAGCCTGCACTAGCAAGTTGATGCCGAACAACAGCCTGTAGGGGTTGCCCTGGTCGCGGGCCACGTAGGAAGCGCCGATATTGCCGCTGGCTCCGGGACGATTGTCCACCACCACGGCCTGTCCCCAGCGCTCCGAGAGTTTCTGCGACACTGCTCTTGCCAGGGTGTCGGTGGCACCGCCCGGCGGATAGGGCACCACGATCTCGATCTCACGTTCAGGATAGGCGTGGGCGTCGACCGGATCGGCGAACCCCACGCTGGACAGAATCAGCCCGCATAGCATCACCAGCGCGGGTGCCCGTAATCTTGTTATTGGCATTGTCATCACCTTTTTTGATTGAGGTTGAAATCACTGCACGGCCCGGGCCGCGTATTCCTCCTGAACATGCCGCCAGAGAATCTTTCCGGCGGCGGATTTAGGCAATTCATCGACGAAGCTGACCGAACGTGGCGCCTTGTACACCGCCATTTCGGAGCGGGCCCATTCGATAATGTCGTTCTCGCCGAGTCGATCACGGTAGTCGTCGTCAAGCACCAGAACCGCTTGCACCCGCTCGCCTTTCTCTTTATCCGGTACGCCCACGACACACGCCTCACGGACCCCCGGATGCCGATACATCAAGTTCTCGATTTCCGCCGGCCAGACCTTGTAACCGGATACCGTGATCATTCGCTTGAGCCGGTCGGTGAGGAAGAAATAGCCGTCCTCGTCACGATAGGCCAGATCGCCGGTTCGGAAGTAGCGGCGCCCTTCGATCTCGATAAAGGCATCCCGGTTGGCCTGGTCGTTATTCCAGTAACCGAGCATCACCTGCCCCCCGCTGGTTACCAGCTCGCCCTGCTCATTGTCCGGGAGAGGGACGCCGGTGTCGGGATGGATGATCAGCGAATGAACACCGAAGGTAGGCACGCCAAGGCATTGCCGTTTATTGCGATGCACCGGATTGGCGTGCAGGAAGGCCGCGGTTTCAGTAAGGCCGTAGGACTCATTGAAGACAATGCCGTGATCGTCGTTGAGTTTGCGCGACACCGCCTCCGGCATGGCGGCGCCGCCGCCGAAAATCAGCGACAGGCTGGACAAATCATGACCGGTCACCTCCGGGTCGGAAAAGAAGCCCATGACCATGGACGGCGGTGCGCCCCAAATGGTGACACCCCGGGCTTCGATCAGACGGGCCGCGGTGTGCCGATCCCAACGTGGCAGAATCACCAGGGTTCCCCCGAGGAAAAGGGGCAGGTTCATGGAGTTCTGTAGCCCCAGCATGTGGAACATGGGCGCCACGGATAAAAACACCGCTTCCGAGTTGAATGCGCGCCACAGCGTGGAGGCATGGAGTGCGGTTATCAGCGTGCGGTGGCTGTGCCGACACCCCTTCGGTTTGCCGGTGGTACCGGAGGTATAGGGCAGCACGCAGAGCTGATCCGAATCGAAGGGCTGGGCGGCGGGACGCCCCCCCTCTTGCAGGGCCTGATCCCAGAACACCACGGCCGGGTCGCGCGGTGGCCGGCGCTCGGCGGTAAGCCACGCTGGCATCGGCGGATCGGTCTCGCCCTGGGTGCCCAGCCCGTCCGTGTAGTGGAACACCAGGGTGCGAGTCACGGTACCATTGTCCACACAGGGGCGCAGCGAGGGATAGAGTTCCTCGGCACAGATCGCCAGGTGGGCGCCGCTGTCGTCCAGGTAGTATTGCAATTCGTCGGCGGTGCTCATGGCATTCACCGGAACCACCGCCGCGCCAATTGAAGTTACGGCGTAGAAGGCGATCACGAATTGCGGGCAGTTCTGGGCAAGCAGCAACACTCTTTCACCGCGCACCACGCCCCAGTGTTGCCGCAGATAACCCGCCAGTCGTTCAACCTGCTCCTGCAGTTGCGCGTAACTGACTTCCGTTTCGTAGAATACCAGCGCCGGCTTGTCCGGAAACCGGCGCGCCGATTGGGACAGCGCCTCCGGCAGGGTGATCGAAGGCACACGAATATCCTGCCTCAGGCCCCGTGGATAGAACTGGAGATGATTGTTATTCATGGTTTCTCCGTGAATATCAGACGAAGCGGCGGTCCAGATCCCGGGCGATCACTTCCTTCATGATTTCGTTGGCGCCGCCGTAAACCTTGCCGACTCGAGCGTCGGTGTACATGCGCGAGATCGGGTACTCCTCCATATAGCCGTAGCCACCGTGCAGCTGCAGACATTCGTCCACCACCTGACAGTGCAACTGGGTGGTCCACCACTTGGCCATGGCGGCGGTGGGTACATCCAGGCCGCCGTCCATAACGCGCTGGATGCAGTCATTGATGAAGCAATCAACCACGGTGGCCTGGGTGTGAGCCTCGGCGAGCTTGAAACGGGTGTTCTGCATATCAAGGAGGCGCTGACCGAATACTTGCCGCTGGTTGACGTACTCCAGGGTGTCGTCGATGGCCCGACGCATCGCCGCCGCCGCGCCAATGGCGATCAGTAAGCGCTCGCGGGGAAGCTGCTCCATGAGCTGAGTGAACCCCCTTCCCTCCTCGCCACCGAGCAACTGGCGACGCGGCACGCGCACCTGGTCAAAGAACAGCTCGGCGGTATCCTGACCGCGCTGGCCGATTTTCTTCAGTAGCCGGCCACGCCGGAACCCGTCCACCTCCCGGGCATCCACCAGAATCAGGGAGATACCGCGGCTGCCCTTGGCCTGACCATCGGTTTTCGCCACCACGCACACCAGATCCGCATGGTATCCGTTGGTGATAAACGTCTTGGCGCCGTTGATAAGGTAGTCGTCTCCGTCCCGTTGGGCGGTGGTGCGCACCGCCTGCAGGTCGGACCCCGCACCGGGTTCACTCATGGCGATGGCCGCCACCGTTTCGCCACTGGCCATGCCGGGCAGCCAATGGCGCCGCTGCTCCTCGCTGCCATAGTTGAGGAGATAATGGGCGACAATATTACTGTGCACGTTGAGGCTGAAACTGTTGAGCTGGGCACGGAACTGTTCCTGGCAAATCACCGCTTCGTGGCCAAAGCCACCGCCACCACCGCCATATTGTTCCGGAATGCCGGCGCACAGCAGCCCCAGGCGCCCCAGCTCGCGCCATACTTCCCGGTCAGGGTAGCCCTGGGCCAGCCAGCGGGCTTCCCGGGGCACGAACTCGTTTTCGAACATGCGGCGCACCGAGTCCTGGAAGATGCGCAGGTCCTCGTTCATCCACGCCGGTGCGGGAATACTCATGCATGGCTCCCTAGGGCCGGCCACCGCCGCAAACGACGGTCTGGCCGCTGATGTAATTGGATTCAGGGGTACAAAACAGATAAACCGCGTCGGCGGCTTCCCGGGGCGTGCCGGCGCGGCCCAGGGGAATACTGGCCTCGGCGGCGCGCAGATTGCGGGCGGACACACCCACCGCGATATCCCGGCCCTCGATTTTCACGGTCTTACGCTCTTCGGTTGCCTGGGTCAGGCGAGTGGCGATCAAGGCAAAGGCCACGCAGTTCACATTAACCTTGTATCGACCCCATTCCTTCGCCATCGCCTTGGTAAAGCCCATGACGCCAGCCTTGGCAGCGGAATAGTTGGCCTGGCCGGCATTACCCATGACCCCGGAAGTGGAGGAAATATTAACCACCTTGCGGAATACCTCCCGACCTTCTTCAGCCTCCCGTTTAGCGCTCTCACGCAGGTAGGGCGCGGCGGCCCGCAGAATCCGGAACGGCGCGGTCAGGTGCACGTCGAGAATCGCCGACCACTGCTCGTCATCCATTTTCTGGATCACGTTGTCCCAGGTGTAGCCGGCGTTATTGACGATGATGTCCAGCCCGCCCAGGGATTCCACGGCAGTGGCCACGAAGCCTTCGGCGAAATCCGGATCGGTGACGCTGCCGGGGAAGCTCACGGCCCGGCCGCCGGCGGCCTCGATATCCGCCACGGTATCCGCGGCCGGCACCGGGTCCAGGTCATTGACCACCACCGCCGCGCCCTCTTGCGCCAGTTTCAAGGCGATCTCCCGGCCTATGCCACGCCCGGAACCGGTCACCAGCGCCACTTTGCCGTCAAGCTTTGCCATTGTTGTTCCCCCTGTTCGTGATGCCATCGGCGGGCACTCGCACGGTAGCCTCGCCTTTGATTTTCAGCGCCTCGCCCTGGTCTCGTACCGACAGCGCCAGCGTCACCCGACAGCTCTCACCCAGTTGCTCGATGGCGGACACCCGGCCCACGCATCGCAGTCGCGCGCCCACCGGGGTAATCGAGGAGAAACGCACCGAGTAGGTTTCAATCCAGGATTGCGGGACCCAGTTGGTCAGAACCCGACCAAGATAGGCCATCGACAACATCCCGTGGGCGAACACATCCTCCATGCCCGCCGCGCGGGCGAAGTCAATATCCACGTGAATCGGGTTGTGATCGCCGGACGCGCCGCAATACAGTGCCAGGTCCAGCCGCGACACAGGACCCACTGACAACTCGGGAAGTACATCGTCGATGGCCATTCCGTTCATGAATCTCCTCCTTGCGGATTTCGAACCACGGTGACGCAGCGCAGATCCGCCACCGCCTGGCCGTGCTGATTAGTGACCCGCGTATCACGCACCACGAATTCCAGGGCACCACCCTTCTTGGCATGGATATCCGCGATCACTGGCTCGAATCGCAACCGGTCGCCGGCGTGCGCCTGGCGGTGGTAACGGAAGTGCTGTTCACCGTGCAGCACCCGGGCTATATCGATGCTCAAAAGCTTGCGCAACGCCGCCGGGTCCGGAGCATCCATCTCCAGACAGAAAAGGAAGGTGGGCGGCACCGGCAGATCGGGGTGGCCGGCACCCCGAGCCGTGGCGAGATCGCTGTAGAGCGGATCGTCCTGACCGATGGCCTTGGCGAACAACGCCAGGCGGCCGCGCTCAACCATGACCTCGAAGGAGGGCAAGGACGTGCCGATATAAGAGGTATCAATCATCGCGCCGCCTCAGTCCTTGCCGTACAGAGTGACCACGCAGGCGCCACCCAGCCCCAGGTTATGCTGCAAAGCCACCCGCGCGCCCTCGACCTGACGCGGGCCTGCGTCGCCACGCAGTTGCCAGACAAGCTCGGCGCACTGGGCAAGGCCGGTGGCGCCCAGGGGATGCCCTTTGGAAAGCAGGCCGCCCGAGGGATTGGTGACGACACGGCCACCGTAGGTGTTATCACCGTCCAGGATGAAACGTTCCGCGGTGCCAGGAGCGGTAAGTCCCAGCCCTTCGTAGGTGATCAGTTCGTTGGCGGTGAAACAGTCATGCAGCTCCACCACGTCGACGTCTCCAGGGCCTACGCCTGCCTCCTCATAGACCCGGCGCGCAGCCAGCTCGGTCATGTCGTAGCCGACTACCTTTCGCATGTCCTTGCTCTCGAAAGTGCCAGGCATATCAGTGGTCATCGACTGCGCGACGATGTGTACCGCCCCGGTCAGGCCCTGACGGGCGGCGAAATCCGCCGAACACACCACCGCCGCCGCCGCTCCACAGGTAGGCGGGCAGCATTGCAGGCGCGTCAGCGGATCAAAAATCATCGGCGCGTCCAGCACCTGCTCCAGAGCTACGGTGTCGCGAAACACCGCATAGGGATTGTTGGCGGCATGTTGGCGTGCCTTGACCGAGATGCGCGCGAAGGTCTCCGGCGCGGCCCCGTACTCGTTCATGTAGGCACGCGCGGCGCCACCGAACAACTGAGCTGCCCGGGGGGCTTGTTCATCGTAGCCCTGCACCTCGACCATGGCGTCGACCAGGCCGGCCACCGCCGGACGGCGATCCGGGAACGGGCTGCTCAGCGCGCCCGGCGTCATCTGCTCGAAGCCCACCGCCAGCGCGCAGTCCACCACACCGTGGGCAACCGCCTGACGGGCAAGGAACAACGCACTGGAACCGCTGGCGCAGTTATTGTTGACATTGATGACAGGGATGCCGGAAAGGCCGACTTCATAGAGACCGGCCTGACCGCTGGTGGAATCGCCATACACATAGCCGGCGTAGGCTTGCCGAACCTGGGGGTAATCAATGCCGGCATCCTTCAGAGCGGCGCGGACGGCGCGGGACGCCATCACATGGTAGGCCTCACTGCGACCCGGCTTGCTGAACGGGATCATCCCGACCCCGGCGACGTACACGCGTTCTGCCATTGTTCTCTCCCATCTCATTGACACTCATGGTGCCGCCCGACCCGGGAATCCGGCATGGCCCGACCCCTCAAAGTGATTGGCCGAACTAAACAATTTGCCCGCTTCGGGCACGACGTTTGAGATGGGTATAGCGGTATTCGCCGGGGGGCAGCCCGGTCCATTTCTTGAATGCGCGATGAAAGGTACTGAGCTCGGAGAAACCCAGCCGGAAAGCGACGTCCTGCAGCTGCAACTCCGGATTGGAGAGGTATTCGATGGCCGCATCACGACGGAGGCGATCCTTCAGCCCCTGATAGGTCTGACCCTCGGCGCGTAGTCGACGGCGTAGTGTCTGCGGGGTCATGCCAAGAGTATCGCCAACCTGCTCCAGCGTAGGCAGGCCACTGTCCAGGTGCTTTCTCAGTAGCCGTCGAATCCGCTCGGTGCAGGAGGTCTCGTCACGGTAACGCACCAGAAGATTGGCCGGCGCCTGATGGAAAAACTCCTCCACGCTGAGGCGGTTCTGCACCACCGGCAGGTCCAGCCAACGGGCATCGAACTGATAACCGAAAACCGGCTGGTCGTAGAGTACCGGCGCCTGGAACATCACGTAAGGGTCGGTGCCGCTGCCGGGCCCGGGCTGCTGATAGTGCACTGCGCGCAAAGGCAGCCGTCGCGCCACCAACCACGACGCCAGGCCCCAGGAGAAGAACATGAAAGTACGGCGCGCATAGTGTTGCGCGCGCGGATCACGGTTGTTCTGGTGGATGATTACCCGGGCAACCCCGCGCCGTACCGTAAGCCGCGCCACGAAATCATCGAGCATCAGGTGGTAGAACGAGAAGCCCTTGCGCATGGCTTCCCCCAACGTACCGCAGCCAATCAATTCTCGGCAGATATGGGCAAAGGCGCCCAGCCGCACCGGCTGACTGCACAGCCCGAAGTATTCGTCACGCAAGGTACGGCCAAGCAACGATAGCAGCCGCGCATACTGATCCTGGGACACCCTCGACAGGGGCGTTTCCAGTAACGAAGGCGAGATGCCCGAGCGGCGTAGAAGGCGGCGCACATCCACACCCTGGGAGCGCGCCCCCTCGGTAATTTCAATAACGTGGGAGATGGCGATGGTATGGGTGGGCGGCGCCACGCGCGCGTTCATGAGCCCACCCCCCGCGCGAATTGAACACCCCGACCCACGAGGTTTCTCAGGGAGAACAGAAAGATCAGGATGCTGGCGACGATCAGGGTCGCGCTTAACGGGCGCTCCATGAACACCATGAAATCCCCTCGCGAGAGAAGCAAGGCACGGCGCAGATGCTCCTCAAGAGCCGGCCCCAGCACGAAGCCGAGCAACAATGGCGCCGCCGGATAACGAAAAGCACTGAGCACATAGCCCACCAGCCCAAAGAAAAGCGCCACATAAAGATCGAACACATTGTTGCGCGCGCTGTACACGCCCACGCATACGAACACCAGGATAATCGGATAGAGAATCTGGTAGGGAATCGACACCATCCTCACCCACAAACCGATCAAGGGGATATTGAGCACCAGCAATAGCAGATTGCCGATCCAAAAACTCATGACCAGCCCCCAAAACATGTCAGGGTTCTCGGTGATAAAACGCGGACCCGGCACGATACCGTGTAGCATCATCGCACCCAGCAACAGGGCCATCACCGCGTCGCCGGGAATGCCCAGCGTCAGGGTAGGAATGAAACCGCTCTGGGTGGCGGCGTTGTTGGCCGCCTCCGGGGCCACCACCCCTTCCACGGCGCCCTTGCCGAAGCGCTCCGGCTCCCGCGACAGCTTCTTCTCGCCAATATAGGCCAGGAAGGAAGACAGCACCGCGCCGACGCCGGGCAGCACCCCGATCACCGTGCCCAGCAGCGAACCGCGCCCGGCCGGCATCCAGAACCGCCTCCAGTCGTCGCGGTCGGGCATCATGGATCGCAGGGTCACTTTTTCAGGGCGACGCCGCTCACCCGGGTCGCGGCCCACATTGGCGAGGATCTCGCCGATGCCGAACAGGCCCATGGCGATGGCGATCAGGTTGACGCCATCGGCCAGGCCTTCCAGGCCGAACGTATAGCGATACTGACCAGAGGTGACATCCGTGCCAATCAGCCCAAGCACCACCCCCACGATCACCATGGCCACGCCCTTGAGGGGCGAGCCACTGGCCAGGGACGATGCCGCTACCAGGCCCAACAACATGATCGCGAAGTATTCATAGGCACTGAACTTGACGGCGAAGGCGGCCACCACCGGCGCGAACCCCATCACCACCACGATGGCGATGGAACTGCCCACGAAGGACGCGATGGCGGTAACGAAAAGGGCGATGCCGGCACGACCGTTACGCGCCATGGGAAATCCATCAATGCAAGTCACTGCGGAGGTAATGCTGCCTGGCAGGTTCAGCAGAATAGCCGCCGTGGACCCACCGTACATGGTTCCGTAGAAAATGCCCGCCAACATCACCAGCGCGGCGGTCGGATCAAAATGGTGGGTGATCGGCAGCGCCAGGGAAATCGCCGCCAGAGCACCGATCCCCGGCAACACGCCGACGAAGGTACCAATGGTGACGCCGATGAAACAAAACAGAAAGGTTTCCAGGGTGAGGGCTTCATGCAGGCCCAGCAGGATGTTGCTCCACAATTCCATGGTATCACTCCGGGAAAGCGGACACCGGAATGCCCAGGGCCTGAATGAACAGCATCACGCTCACCGCCGACATCACCACCGCGATCGCCAGAATCGCCAGTGGTCGCAGGGTGCGTTCCCCGAGAGCGCTGAGCACCACCAGGCTGAACACCGCCGGCACCATGCCGGCTCGCTCCACTAACTGCGCGAAGCTGATGATACCCAGGGACAGCATCATGAAGGGACGCATCAACAAGGGTGGCGGTGGGTTATCCGAACGTATCACCTCGATGACCAGCGCCACGCCGATGGCGGCCAGCATCAGGCCGAGAATCAGGGGAAAGTAGCCGGGGCCCATGCGGCGCAGATCGCCGAGCTGGTAGCCTGTGGCGATGCCCGCCACGGCCAGCCCCACCAGGGTGAAGGCGATCGCCACCACGATCTCGCCCCGGTTCAGACGCCGGCCCTTGGACGCGGGCCGGGACGGCGCCACTTCGGGCGCCCGGGTATCGGTGCTCACGACACACCTCCTCATTGTTATTAGATGTTTTTATCGCCTCGCCGCTGGAAAGCATGTCCCCGGCGAACCGCCGCGCCTATGGCGATAGGCGCCAAACCGGTTGGCGGAAAACGTCATCGCCGGGCGGGTTTCACTCCCTTGGATGACGGTTTCCGCCAGTCAGGTCGATTACACCGTGGCACTGGTTCCCAGGATCGCGGTGGACTGGCTCGATAGCGTCCCCCCGTTACCGTGCACGATGGCGGTGTTTGCTCCAGCGACCTGGCGCTCCTCGCCGTCACCACGCAACTGCCGTACAGCTTCGATGGTGGCGAAAATGCCGTACATGCCCGGGTGCCCCCAGGACAGACCACCGCCGTTGGTGTTTACCGGCAGCGAACCGCCTGGGCGTATATTTCCATCGGCGACAAAGGCACCCCCCTCCCCTTTTGCGCAAAATCCCAGGTCCTCGAGGAACAACACCGTGTTGATGGTGAAGGCGTCGTACAGTTCCGCGATGTCCATGTCGGCGGGGCCCAGTCCGGCCATCCGATAAGCCTGCTCACCGGATTGCCTGGCGGCGGTCACGGTGAGGTCCGGCATTGATGAAATCTGCCGGTGCCAGACCGCCGTGCCACTGCCAAGCACATAAACCGGCGGTTTGGGCAGGTCGCGGGCACGCTCGCCACGTACCAGCACATAGGCGCCGCCACCATCGGTGACCAGACAAGAGTCACGTACCGTGAGCGGATCGGAAACCATGCGCGCGCCCAGCACGTCGGCTACCGTGAGAGGGTCACGCATAAAGGCATCCGGGTTAAGGCGTGCCCACTGGCGCGCGGCTACCGCGACTTCCGCCAATTGCTCCCTGGTGGTGCCGAATTCATGCATATGGCGAGAAGCCGCCAGCGCATAGGCGGACAATGGCAGCATCGGCTGGTACGGATGCTCGTAGGGTTGTGGGTCCATACGCCGGCGCGCCCTGGCCACTTCCTTGCGATTCAAGGTGGAAGTACGTTGCGCGCTGCCGTAGCACACCAGCACCGCGTCGCACTGCCCGGACTCCAGCGCCAACATGGCTGGCATCAGATGCGCCACGAAGCTGGAGCCTCCGATCATGGTACCGTCGATAAAGCGGGCATTGATGCCCAGATGTTCCACCACCTCCATGGGCCACATGGTGGCCAGTACACTGGCGGTGCATACTCCGTCGATATCCTTCATGGTCAGACCGGCATCCGTCACCGCGCGACGGGCCGCGTTGGCGAGCAGGTCCATGTCGCTGTAGCCGGGGGATTCACCGCATCCAAAGGTAGCCACGCCGGCAATCGCGGTCTTGCCTCGTAGATGACTCAGGCTGGCGTTATTCATGATCTTTCTCCGGCTGTCGATCCACTTCCACCGCATCGAACAGCAGCACGCCCTGATCTTCCTCCACCGCCACCCGCGCACGAACCGGCTGACCAATACATACCGCGTCCGGGGATAGCCCATCCACCCGACTCATCAATCTTGGCCCTTCCTCGAGGTCGATCAGGGCCACGTTGTAGTCACCGCCCGCCTCCTCCTTACGACGCACCGTGGTGGTGGCATAGACGGTACCCCGGCCACTGGGCGCGAACCAATGCAGGTCACCGCTACCGCAGGCCGGGCAGAGTTCACGGGGATAGAAAATAGCGCTATCGCAGTCCTGGCAGCGCTGAATCCGAAAGCGGCCGGCGGCCAGCGTCTCCGCGTAGACGCGGGCCGCCGGACCCGCCGGGTTGATGGCGTTGTCATTCATGGTCATTGTTCTCCGGTAAGCGGACTCAGATCGGGTCCCAGCAAAATACGTCGGCGGATTTATCGAGATCGTGGAAGCTGGCGCGCAGCGCCGGCAGCGCCTGGGACAACACCGTGTCCGGGGTCCAGCCGTCGCTGTTGTGTACCGAACGCACCGGACGAGGCTGGCTGATCAGGAATATCTCATTGTTGCGCACCGCGAAGATCTGCCCGCTCACATCGGTGGTCTGATCGCCCATCAGAGCCACCGCCAAGGGCGCGATCTTGGCCGGCGTCATCCGCTTGAAGCGTTCCACGCGCTGTTTTTCCTCCTCGCTGTCCGCCGGTACGGAACCGGTCATACGGCTCCAGGCGAAGGGCGCGATGCAGTTTGAACGCACGTTGAAACGCTGCATGTCCAGGGCGATCGATTTGGACAGCGCGGCCACGCCCAGTTTGGCGGCGGAATAATTGGCCTGTCCCAAGTTGCCGATCAGCCCGGAGGTGGAAGTCATGTGCACGAAGGCGCCGCTTGCCTGAGCCTTGAAATGTGGCGCGGCGGCGCGGCTCATGTAGAAGGCACCGTACAAGTGCACCTTCAATACCGCATCCCATTCATCCACGCTCATCTTGTGAAAAAAACGGTCACGCAGAATACCCGCGTTGTTCACCACGCCATCGATGCGCCCGAAATGATCCAGAGCCATCTCTATGACGGCGTTCGCGCTGCTCGCTTCGGACACGCTATCAGTACTCGCCACCGCTTCACCTCCGGCGGCGCGGATCGCTTCCACCACCGCCTGGGCGGGGCCGTCGTCGGTGCCGTCGCCACTCAGG
This sequence comes from Alloalcanivorax marinus, assembly GCF_016785095.1. Taxonomy (GTDB): domain Bacteria; phylum Pseudomonadota; class Gammaproteobacteria; order Pseudomonadales; family Alcanivoracaceae; genus Alloalcanivorax; species Alloalcanivorax marinus_A. The sequence goes on from NZ_JAEKJB010000004.1 coordinate 153,334, forward strand.
GACGCGCCGATATCGTTGACCACCACCCGCGCGCCAGCGGCCGCCATGGCCAGGGCGATGTCACGCCCAATACCGCCACCGGCGCCGGTGACCACCACCGCCTTGCCATCGAGCAAAGTGCTGTTCGACATAACTCCTCTCCCGTTTCTTTTTTTGTCGATGTCACTTCTTGTTGAAGGATTTAATGTATACCGTATACAGTATACGAAAGAAAGCAACGAAGAAAAGGAAGCCCGATGGCTGCTGGTCAACCGCAAACCTGGCTCGGCGCCGAGCAGAACCAGACGGACACGCTGGACCTCGGGGCGGTGGCCCGCGTGGCCGCTACCCTGGGAAGGGACACGCCGGACAAAGGTGATGCCCTGCCCTGGCTGTGGCATTGGGCCTTCTTCCAAGCGGCGGCACCGGCGGCAACGCTGTCCAACGACGGGCACCCCGAAGGCGGTGGCTTCCTGCCCCCCATGCCTGGCCTGCAGCGAATGTGGGCCGGCAGCCGGCTCACCTTCCAGCGCCCTTTACGGGTCGGCTTCCCGGCTCGCCGACACAGCCGGGTCCGGGACATCCAACGCAAGACCGGCCGCAACGCCGGGACCATGACGTTCGTGACCCTGGATCATCATTACGAGCAGGACGGCGAAGAAACGCTGCATGAACAGCAGGATCTGGTTTACCGCGAACCACGCCCCTTGCCCGCCCGGCCCGGCATCCCGCTGCCAGAGCTGCACTGGCGCCGCGACATCAAGCCGGACCCTGTGCTGCTGTTCCGTTATTCAGCGGTGACCTTCAACAGCCACCGCATCCATTACGACTGGCCCTACGCCACTGGCGCCGAGGGTTACACCGGCCTGGTGGTGCACGGCCCGCTGATCGCGACCCTGGTGCTGGATGCCTTTCTCGACGCCCATCCGGGTGTCACACCCACGGGCTTCCAATTTCGTGGTCTGCGGCCACTGCTCTGCCCCGGCCAATTCGTGGTCGGTGGCATCCGGGAGGAACCGGGCCGGGCCCGCCTGTTCGCCGGCGATAGAGACGGCCAGTCGCAAACCGCCGAAGTGCATTTCAAGGAGACCCCGTGATGAGCCGTCACAGCGAACATCTCACCGCCTTTCTGGCGGGCCTGCGTTTCGAGGACCTGCCCCAGCCCGTGGTGGCGCGCACCGAGGACCTGTTTCTCGACTGGCTCGGTTCTCTGCTGGCTGGTCGCTCGCAGCCACCGATTCCGCTTTTCTCTGGCTATGCCCGGCGCATGGGGCCAGGCACGGGGCGCTGCGAGAATCTGGTCGACGGTGGCACCACCTCACCCTATTTCGCCGCCCTGGTGAACGGTGCCGCTTCCCATGTGGTGGAGCAGGATGATCTACACAACAGTTCCGTGCTGCACCCCGCCACGGTGGTGTTCCCCGCCGCCCTGGCACTGGCCCAGGATCAGGAACGCAACGGCCAGGCGCTGATCACGGCGGCGGTGGCGGGTTATGAAGCGGGTATTCGGATTGGTGAATTCCTGGGCCGCTCCCACTACCGCGTGTTTCATACCACCGGGACCGTGGGCACCCTGGCGGCGGCCGTGGCCGCCGGCAAGCTCCTGGGACTGGATCAGAACGGCTTTACCCATCTGCTCGGCAGCGCCGGCACCCAGGCCTCCGGTCTGTGGGAATTCCTCCGTGACGCGGCGGATTCCAAGCAACTGCACACCGGCAAAGCGGCGGCGGACGGCGTGCTCGCCGCCTGCCTCACGGCCGAGGGCCTCACCGGCGCCCGCGACATTCTGGAAGGCGATCAGGGGCTGGCCGCCGGCTTGTCGCGGGACGCCGACCCGGCGTTTCTCGACGACCGGCTCGGTGAACGCTGGGCCCTGGCCGAAACCTCCTTCAAATTCCACGCCTCCTGCCGACACACCCACCCGGCGGCGGACGCCCTGCTCGACCTGATGACTCGCGAACGACTGATGGCCGAGGACATCGTTAGCGTCACCGCTCGGGTCCACCAGGCGGCGCTGGATGTGCTCGGCCGGGTGGAGACGCCGCGCACCATTCATCAGGCGAAGTTCTCCATGGGCACGGTGCTGGCGTTGATCGCCCTGCATGGCCGCGCCGGCCTTGGCGAATTCCACCACATCCCCCTGGATAATCCGGCCGTGGCCGCGTTCCGGGACAAGGTGGGGATGATCCTGGACGCTGAGGTGGACGGTGCTTACCCGGCCCGGTGGCTGGGACGGATCACCGTGGAGACCACCGACGGGCGCCGCCTGCAAGGCGCCATCGACGAGCCCAAGGGCGACCCCGGCAATACCCTTTCACGGGCGGAACTGGAGACGAAGTTCCGGCATCTGGCGGCCTTCGGGCAGGTCGATGCGACCCGCGCCGACGACCTTATCGCCCGGGTCTGGCGGCTTGGCGCCAACGGCCCGGTGCGTTTTCAGGCATACCAACAAGATCGGGAGAGACAAGATGGTTGAGTACGATGCACAGGCACTGGACGGCATTCGCGACGGCGTTCGCGGTCTGTGTGAACGGTTCAGCGATGAATACTGGCGTGGCATCGACCGGGACAAGGGCTTCCCGGAAGAATTCGTCGCCGCGCTCACCGAGGCCGGCTGGCTGGCGGCGATGATCCCCGAGCAATATGGCGGCTCCGGCCTCGGCTTGGCGGAAGCCTCCGTGATCCTGGAGGAAGTGAATCGTTGTGGCGGCAACTCGGGCACCGTGCACGGCCAGATGTACAATATGTTCACGCTGCTACGCAATGGTTCCGAAGCCCAGAAGCGCGAGTACCTTCCCAGGCTGGCCAGCGGCGAGCTGCGCCTGCAATCCATGGGGGTCACCGAACCCACCACCGGCACCGATACCACCAGGATCAAGACCACCGCCATCCGCCGCGGCGACAAGTATGTGATCAATGGCCAGAAAGTGTGGATCTCGCGCATCCAGTATTCGGATCTGATGATCCTGCTGGCGCGCACCACGCCGCTGGACCAGGTCAGCAAGAAAACCGATGGCATGTCGATCTTCCTGGTCGACCTGCACCAGGCCATTGGCAACGGCCTCACCGTCCAGCCTATCGACAATATGGTGCACCATGTCACCAATGAGCTGTTCTTCGATGACCTGGAGATCCCGGCGGAAAATCTGATTGGCGAGGAAGGCAAGGGCTTTCGCTATATCCTCGATGGCCTCAACGCGGAACGCACCCTGATCGCCGCCGAGTGCATTGGCGATGGCCGCTGGTTCATCGACAAGGCCCGCCACTACGCTCGGGAACGGGAAGTGTTTGGCCGCCCCATCGGTCAGAACCAGGGCATTCAGTTCCCGCTGGCGGAGGCACACATCGAGGTGGAAGCCGCCGACCTGATGCGCTGGCGCGCCTGCCGCGAATACGATTCCGGTATGCCCGCTGGCGCCAGCGCCAACATGGCCAAATACCTGGCCGCCAAGGCCTCCTGGGAGGCCGGCAACGCCTGCCTGCAAACCCATGGCGGTTTCGGGTTCGCCTGCGAATACGACGTCGAACGCAAGTTCCGCGAGACCCGTCTCTATCAAGTCGCGCCGATCTCGACCAACCTGATTCTGTCCTACGTGGCCGAGCATCTGCTCGAATTGCCACGCTCGTTCTGAACGCTGGCCAAGGAGACTCAACATGACCGATACCCCTTCACGGCCACTGGACGGCGTAACCGTGGTCAGCCTGGAACACGCCATCGCCGCGCCGTTCTGCACGCGGCAACTGGCGGACCTGGGCGCCAGGGTGATCAAGATCGAGCGTCCTGGCGTGGGCGATTTCGCGCGCGGCTATGACGGGCGCGTACATGGACTGGCCTCCCACTTCGTGTGGACCAACCGCTCCAAGGAAAGCCTGACCCTGGATCTGAAACACGCCGACGCCACCCCCATACTGGACGGCCTGCTGGCCGAGGCCGATGTGCTGGTACAGAACCTGGCGCCCGGCGCCGCCGCACGCATGGGACTAAGCTTCGACGCCCTGCATGAGCGTTTCCCGTCATTGATTGTCTGTGATATTTCCGGTTACGGCGAAGGCGGCCCCTACCAGCACAAGAAAGCCTATGACCTGCTGATCCAGAGCGAAGGCGGCTTTCTTTCGGTCACCGGCAACGGCGACGAGATGGCCAAGGCGGGCTGCTCGATCGCTGACATCGCTGCGGGCATGTACGCCTACAGCCATATCCTTTCCGCCTTGCTGATGCGCGAGCGAACCGGCAATGGCAGTCGCATCGAGGTCTCGATGCTGGAGAGTCTGGTGGAATGGATGAGCTATCCGCTCTATTACGCCTTCGAAGGCGCCGAACCGCCGCCACGCACCGGCGCCGCCCACGCCACCATTTACCCCTACGGGCCATTCGACACCGGCGACGGCGGCACCGTGATGCTGGGGCTGCAAAACGAACGGGAATGGAAGTTGTTCTGCGACAAGGTACTGCGGCAGGCGCCCCTGGCCGACGACGAGCGCTTCGCCTCCAACACCCTTCGAGTACGTCACCGGGCCGCGCTGAAGGCGGTGATTCTTACCGAATTCGCGAACCTGGACGCCGAAGAGGTACTGAAAAGGCTGGATCAAGCGGGCATCGCCAACGCCCACGTCAACGACATGCACGGCGTGTGGCGCCATCCGCAACTGGCCGCCCGTGGCCGCTGGACGGAGATCGGCAGCCCGGCCGGGCCGTTGCCCGCCCTGCTGCCGCCCGGAGTCAGTAGTGACTGGATGCCGCGCATGGACGCGGTACCGGATCTGGGCGAACACAATGATGCCATCCTTACCGGCCTGGGCGTTGCCCAAGAGGAGCGGGACCGGCTACGACGGCAAGGAGTGATCGGATGAACCATGATCAGTCTCCGGTACGCTCGGCGCTGTTCGTTCCCGCCAGCCGGCCGGAACGTATCGCCAAGGCCCGCGCCAGTGGCGCCGACGCGGTGATCGTGGACCTGGAGGACGCCCTGCCCCCGCGGCACAAGGACAGCGCCCGCCGGGCCCTGGCCGAGGCGCTCACCGACGATCCCGGCGGAGTGCCCTTATGGGTACGTGTTAACGCCGCCGGCAGCCCCTGGTTCGACGACGATCTGGCCCTGTGCGCAAGGCAACCGGCGATCCATGGCGTCATGCTCCCGAAAGCGGAGCGGCCCACCGATCTGGTCAAGGTCGCCACCCTGGGCAAGCCACTTTGGGCTCTGGTGGAAAGCGCCGCCGGAGTCCTCGCGCTGCCGGAGCTGACCGCCACACGGGGCCTGGAGCGGCTCGCCTTCGGAGCCCTGGACAGCGCCCTCGATCTGAGCCTGGAGGACGGCAGCGAAGGCGCCACCACGGTACTCGACCAACTGCGCGTGCAAATACTGCTGCACAGTCGGGCGCGAGGCCTGGCACCGCCCTTGGAAAGCGTGGTGGCCGAGTTCCGGGATCCGCGGCCGTTGCGCCGCCGCGCGAACCTGGCGGCGCAGATGGGCTTCGGTGGCATGCTTTGCATCCATCCCACGCAGATCCCGCCGGTGCACGCGGCCTTTGCCATTGATGAAGCCCGGCGGGACTGGGCACGACGGGTGCTCCAGGCCGCCGAACAGCAGCCTCCACCGTTTCAGTTGGAGGGCGAGATGATCGACGAACCGGTGATCCGCCGCGCCCATCGATGGCTGGGGTCGATCAGCGGCTGATCAGCCCTTCAGAGCAAACAGCTTCACATCCGGGCGGCCGGCCAGCAGGCCCTTGAGGCCCTCGCCCAACTCCTTCATGTGCTCCCGGTGGGCCTGCAACGCCGCTTCGTCGGTGTATTGCTCGTAAATCAGCAGGGTGTCGGCGTCGTCCAGGGACTGATGCACCAGGTAGCAATGGTTGCCCTCTTCCTTGACTACCTCGGTGGCGATTTTCTGCATGGCGGCGACCAGGGCATCGCCCTGCCCCGGGGCGGCGGTCATCACTGCGGTAATACCGATCATTGAGCTCTCCCGTGTTGGAAACAGTTTTGTTGAAATGGTGTTTCGCATACTGGCAGCAGGTGGGAGCCACGGCCATGGGCGGTTGCGTCGTTGGCAGGGGCCAAAAGCGCAAAAAAAAACGGCCCCGGAGGGGCCGTGACGAAAACACTGAATGACAGCGCTGTTAGTTTCGTTCCATCTGGATTTCCTTGACCACGATATCGCCGTCGATGACCACCGGCTCGTCGTCCAGGAACAGGGAGCAATTCCGCATCGGGATGTCCAGGTGACAGGCGGTGTCGTTGCTACCGCCCAGTTCGTTGTTGGGGCCGGTGGAGAACATTACGTTGCCGTAGAAGCTGCGCGGCTCCATGCCCATGCCGCCGGGGAACTCGCCCGGGGTCATGCGGTGCCATTTGGCGTCCGGGTTCATACCCCAGCCGACGTGGCTCATGCCCTTGCCACGCTCGTCGTTGAAGCTGTCCATGTAGGACTTGACCAGGTCGGCGTCGAGGCCGCCACGGATGTCGGTGATCCAACCCTTTTCGATGGTGTAGGTGATCGGGTCGCGCACGTACATGTTCTGCGGCAGCAGCACGTCGCCGGGGGCCACCACGATCTGGCCATCGACACCGTCGTCGTCGCCACCGGTGAACACGAACCCGGAGGGCCAGTGGTCCCAGCGGCCCGGCTCATCGGTGCAGGCGTATTCCATGATGGTCGGGTAGGTATTGAGCTTGTAGGTCACGTCGGTGCCGTGGGGCGAGGTGATGCGCATTACCTTGGCCTTGGCCAGCAGCTCACCGGCGATTTCCACCTTCTCGCGCAGTTCCTTGGTGGGCAGCATGCGTGCCAGCAGTTCCGGCGGTTCCACGGCGGTGAGCACGCGGGTGCCGGCGGCCTGGATCGCCATCTGCTCCGGGGAGAATAGCAGGAACACGCAATCGATCAGCATGTCCGCCTGCTTGAGCGCTTCCACCGCCTCGGGCAGCGCCGCCAGGCCGGTCTGGCCCACGTTCCAGCCGCCCATGGGCGACGGCGCCGGCAGACGCATATGGTACATGCGCGCGCCTAGTTTCTGGCCCGCCGCCATGAAGGCGTCGGCGTAATCAAGGCGCTCGTTGCCCTGGGTGAGGACGACCAGTTTTTCGCCCTCGTGCACACCGGACATCTTGAGCTGGTGCAAACAGATTTCGGTAAAGCTGATGGCATCCATGATTTCTCTCCCGCGTTCGTCGCATTGGGTAGGCGTGACCGTTGAGTCCGAGCATAAATTATAATTCTGTATAATTACAAGCCTTAACGTCAGTATGCGGACGGCCGTTACCGGGCGTTCAATCGACCGCCCACCAATCGGTCTCACCCTGGTTGACAACCTGCCTACCAGAAGGTAGTTTTCTTTTCCATGAATCCCTCATCCAGCACTTACGACAATATCCTCCACTGCACACGGGCGCTGCTGCTCAAGGGTGGATACAACGCGTTCAGCTACGCGGACATCTCCAAGGAAGTCGGCATTCGCAAGGCCAGCATCCATCATCATTTCCCGACCAAGGAGAAGCTGGTGCAGAGCCTGGTGGCCGGTTACCGCGAGGAGGCGGTGCTGGGCATTGCCGAACTTGAACGGCTGACACCGGATCCGCTGCAACAATTACAGGGCTATCTGGGTTATTGGGAAGCCTGTATCGCCGACTCCAGTGCTCCGTTCTGCGTCTGTGCACTGCTCGCCGCGCAGCGGCCCAGCCTGCCGGAATCCGTGGCGCAAGAAGTGAACATGCACTTTCGCACCCTGGAACTCTGGTTGGAGTCGGTTCTTGAACGCGGCCTGCGGCAAGGTCGATTGGTGCTGAGCGCCGCCCCGGATATCGAAGCCCAGGCACTGGTCGCCACGGTTCATGGAGCCATGCTGTCCGCGCGCGCCCATGGTGATGCCGGAGCCTTCAAACGGATCTCCACCGCCACGCTGGCGCGACTGCAGGCATGACCCGTTCGTCCATTTTTATCGCTCCCAAACCTACCATCTAGTAGGTAGCCCCTTCTGTTCGAGGTTACTTTTCCGCATCCTAGGAGAACACCATGTTCGGCATTTCCCCTCTCGGCTGGCTCCACACCCTGGGCAGTCTTCCGGCGATTCCCGCCGCTCTGTATATGCTCATTCGCCACGGTCGAATCGTGCCGGCATCGCTCGCCGGCGGCATCTATTTCGTGGCCATGCTGATCGGCGCCCTGAGCGTATTCCTGGTCACCCACCAGCCGGTGGGTTATGTGATTGGCGGCGCCACGCTGGCACTGCTGCTGGTGGGCTACGGAATCCGGTATCGGGCGGGGTCTGGCGCGGCGCGCTATGTACAAACGATCTGCCTGACCCTGACCGTCTTCCTGCTGATGGTACCGACGGTCAGTGAAACCCTGCGGAGGGTACCGGATGGCCACCCCCTGGTCACCGACCTCCACTCCCCTCTGCTGCTGGGTGCTCAGGGAGTGTTGTTGCTGACGCTGATCGTCGGCCTGGGCGGCCAGATTCTCTACCTGCGCTCTCAGCGCCAGCGCAGCCGAACCCGGACTGACTGAAACAGACCGTTATTGGATCGGTGCCGCCAAGCCGGTGCTCAGAAAAAGCACCAGTTGGCGCAGCATCTCGTCGCGGCCTGGCTCGCCGATCTGCCCGTCGGTGAGATCGTTGAGGCGGCCCAGGTCGTTGAGCATGAACATATAGGTGCCGACCAGGAACGCCATGCGCACGCTGATCACCTGGCGCGGAATGCCGGGCAGCGCTTCGGCCAGGGCCTGTATATAGCGGCGCAGGGAGTCGTCATAGACCTCCCGGCGCAGACGCAGCGCATACTCCGCCGGTTCCGCGTGCAGCCGTGCCTGCAGACGCACGAAGGCGGCGCCGCCGGGACCGCTGTACTTCATGTCCCATTGGGGTTTGAGGTAGGCGTGGATCAGTTGCGGCACGGTGGGGCGGCCGTCGTCGGCCAGCAGCGCATCCAGCAGCTCATGGCGGGCCCGGGAGATGACGCCGCCGTGGCGGCGGTAGACGGCGTTGAACAGCTCATCCTTGGTGCCGAAATAGTAACGGATCATGTTCTGGTTGACGTCCGCCGCCCGAGCGATGTCGCGCACCTTGGTGCCGGCGAAGCCGTGCTCGGCGAACGCCAGCTCCGCCTGATCCAGAATCACCTCGCGCACCGCCTGGTCGTCCTTGGGCCGCCCCGGCCCGCGCCGTTTACGGGTTACCTTCTGTTCCGTCATGGCCTTGCCTGGCTCCCTCATCAACCTGTTTCGTCAGCGCCCGGGCGCGATGACGCTGCACGGTAACTGAGTTCACCGCAAATTGGCAGCACCGACCACGATCACGGCAGCAGGTTATCGACCATGAAGTCGATGAACACTCGCAGCTTGGGGGATGGATAGCGGCTGGAAGGCCAGAGAACGCGAAACACGCCGCGTTGCTCAAGCACCTCGTCCAGCACACTGATCAGTGTTCCCGCCGCCCGTTGCGGGCGCACGGCGAAATCCGGCAGACAGGCCAGACCGAGCCCCTGCTCGGCCATGAACAGCAAAGGCTCGATGGCGTTGGCCACCGTGACCGTGGTCATGGCATCCACCAGACCAGCGTCATCGCCGGTGAGCGGCCAGGGCTCCAGCTTGCCGGTGGTCGGGTAGCGGTGGCGCAGCGCCCGATGGCTGGCCAGATCCGCCGGTGTGCGCGGCACGCCATGACGCTGGAAATACGCCGGCGCGCCCACCAGGTGGAACCGGAAAGTGCCCAGGGTGCGCGTGACCAGACGGGAATCACTGACCTCGCCGGTGCGAATCACCGCGTCGAAGCCCTCGTCGATGACCTCCACCATGCGGTCGGAAAAATCCAGATCCAGCTCGATGTCCGGCCAGGCCCGGGTAAAGGCGGACAGGGTTGGCATCATCAACATGCCCACCAAGGGGAGGCTGACCTTCAGCACCCCCTCCGGCCGGTCACGCATACGGGAAAGCTCCAGCTCGGCGGCCTCCAGCTCACCAAGAATCCGGCGGCAACGCTCCAGGAACAGCTGCCCTTCCGGGGTCAGCGTGATAGCCCGGGTGGAGCGGTGAAAAAGGCGCACGCCAAGCCGGTCCTCCAGCCGCGCCACCGCCTTGCCCACCGCCGAGGAGGACAGCCCCAGTTGGCGGCCGGCGGCGGTGAAGCCACGGGTCTCCGCCGCCTTCACGAAGACGTTCAGGGCACCGGGACTGTCCAGAGGAATCGACATAATGCGGACATTTTAGTCCGAAGTATGCGGAATTACAGCCTGTTTTTCCGAATTCGACGGCGTGGCACTTTTGCCGCTGATTCCACCCGAGACGAGGTTCAATGTGATTTCCACCACCCGGACTCCCGGCGCCGCCACCGGCGGCCTGCCCTTGAACGGCCTGCTGGCGCTGGCCACCGCCGCATTCATCACCATTCTCACCGAAGCCCTGCCCGCCGGGCTGTTGCCGGGCATCAGCGCCGGCCTCGGCGTGCCGGAATCCGCCGCCGGGCAGCTTGTCACCGTCTATGCGGTGGGCTCCCTGGTGGCGGCGATACCGCTGACCGTTCTGACCCGGGGGTTGAACCGCCGGCCCCTGCTCCTCACCGCCCTGGCCGGCTTTCTGATCGCCAACACCATCACCGCGCTGTCCGGCAGCTATGCGCTCACCCTGGTAGCGCGTTTTATCGCCGGTGTCTCCGCCGGCCTGCTTTGGGCACTGGCGGCGGGCTACGCCGCCCGTCTGGCGCCCGCGCCGCTGAAAGGCCGGGCCATCGCCATCGCCATGGCGGGCACGCCGCTGGCGCTGTCACTGGGCGTGCCCGGCGGCACCTTTCTTGGCTCCCTGATTGGCTGGCGCGCCTGCTTCGGGCTGATCAGCGGACTGTGCGTGGTGTTGATTGTGTGGATCATGGCCGCCCTGCCGGATTTTTCCGGCGAAGCCGCCGGCGAGCGCAAGCCGCTCAAGGGGGTCCTGATGCTGCCCGGCGTGCGCGCGGTGCTGCTGGTGGTGCTCGGCTTCGTGGTCGCCCACAACCTGCTTTATACCTACATCGCCCCCTTTCTCCAGGCGCTCAATATGGCCGAACAAGCCGACCGGGTGCTGCTGGTGTTCGGGATCACCTCGCTGGCCGGCATCGCGGTGGTGGGGGCCCTGATCGACCACTGGCTGCGGACCCTGACGCTGGCCAGCATCCTGCTGTTCGCGGTTGCCGCCGTACTCCTGGCGGTGGCCGCAGGCATGCCATCACTGGTGTACGGGGCCATCGCCCTGTGGGGGCTGGCGTTCGGCGGTGCCGCCACCCTCTTCCAGACCGCCAGCGCCAAGGCCGCCGGGCCGGCGGCGGATCTGGCCCAGTCCATGCTGGTCACGGTGTGGAACACGGCCATCGCCGGTGGCGGGCTGATCGGCGGGCTGTTGCTGGAGGCTGCCGGTGTCGACGCCTTCGCGCCGGCCCTGCTGCTCCTGCTGGCCTGTGCCTTCGGCGTTACCCTGGCCTCGACGCACGGGTTTCCGCGCCGGCCATCACCACGCTGAGACGCGGCCCTGCATTTTCTTTTGGTTGAAAGCCTTGCCATACGTCCGTCGTTCCCCATCTCTGTGCCAGAACGGCAAGGGTGCGAGGGAATTCCATGGGAAAGAAGATTGCGGTGATTCTGGGCAGTCCGGATCCGGCGAGTCTCTGTCGCGCGCTGGCGGACCGCTATGCGGAAAGCGCGGAACAGGCCGGGAATGAGGTGCGGTATTTTCGCTTGGGCGAGATCGAGTTTGACCCGATCTTGCGTCATGGCTACAACCAGCGCCAGGAGTTGGAACCTGGCTTGCTGGAGATCAAGGACGCGTTCACCTGGGCTGAGCATGTGGTGTTGGTGTTCCCGGTATGGTGGGGTTCCATGCCGGCCATCATGAAAGGCATGTTCGACCGTGTCTTCCTGCCTGGTTATGCCTTCAAGTATCGCGAGAACTCCCAGCTCTGGGACAAGCTGCTGGCAGGGCGCTCAGCGCATGTGATCACCACCATGGATACGCCCCCCTGGTACTTCAAGCTGGTGTACCGTAGCCCGGCCCACAACCAGATACGTAGAACGATTCTGGAATTCGTTGGCATCAAACCGGTTGAAATGACGGTGCTGGGCCCGGTGCGGTATGCGTCGGATGCCAAGCGGCGAACATGGCTGGATCGCATGTCCGCGTTTGCCCGCAAGGCCTGATGGAAGGCGCCGAGATTCAAACTTCCGGGTAAGCGGCTACTTCGAGGAAACCCGACCGCGGCGAATCGGCGTTGGCGACAGGCACGCATGAGGCCGATGGGCTATGCCCGGCGCCGCGGGGGACCAGGGCTGGAGGGCGGAGGCCACGAAAAAAGGCGCCGCGAGGGCGCCTTTTCGATGTGGCGGAGAGGGTGGGATTTGAACCCACGGAGGACGCAAATCCTCGGCGGTTTTCAAGACCGCTGCATTCAACCACTCTGCCACCTCTCCGGTCGGCGCACATGATACCTGAGCGGCTCCGGCAGTCAACGCCCGCACGTCAAGAAACCTGTCCTAACTGTGTGATTCAACGGGAAAATCTTGATTTTGGCGCGGGCGTCCCTATTATCCGGGGGAGACCCACAAGCAATGAGTCCAATTATGAGTAACCATCCGAATCCCTATGCGTCACCGGTTCGTGCCGGTGGCACCCAGGTCAGCGGTGAGCGCGCCGCTCAGGTGCTGAAAAACACCTACATGCTGTTGGGCCTGTCCCTGATCGCCGCCACCGGCGCGGCGATGTTCGCCATGTCCGCGGGGATCGGTTACATGAACCCGTTCGTGACCATTGGCGTGTATTTCGTGCTGCTGATCGCCACCAACATGCTGCGCAACAGCGGCTGGGGCATTCTTGCCGTGTTCGGTCTGACCAGCTGGCTGGGCTTCACCACCGGGCCGCTGATCAACATGTACGCACAGATCAACGGTGGCATGGAAATCGTGTCCCTGGCCCTGGGCGGCACCGCCACCATCTTCGTGGTGATGTCCGCCATCGCCCTGGTGACGCGCAAGGATTTCAGCTTCCTCACCAACTTCCTGATGGTGGGCCTGATCGTGGCGTTCCTGGCCGGGCTGGCGGCGGTGTTCTTCAACATTCCGGCGCTGTCGCTGGCGGTGTCCGCCGCTTTCGTGCTGCTGTCGTCCCTGCTGATCCTGTGGCAGACCAGCGCCATCGTGCACGGCGGTGAAACCAACTACATCATGGCCACGGTCACCCTGTTCGTGTCCATCTACAACCTCTTCCTGTCCCTGCTGAACATTCTTACCGCGCTAAGCGGGAATGACTGAGTTCAGTGTTCTGGTGACCGCCGGGCCCCAACGGCCCGGCGCCCTCACCGCCCTGCACACCGCCCGCGCCATCCAGGCTTCCCCCTACTCCCTGTACCGGCTGTTCTTCTACGGCGACGGCGTGCTGCTGGCCAACCGCTATCTTCACGAAGCGGGCCCCGCCGGCGACACCGCCCGGGCCTGGCAGGACTGGGTCGCCAGCGAGCGGCCCCCGGCCACGGTGTGCGTGGGCGCCGCCCAGAAACGGGGCCTGATCAGCGACAATCTGGCCGAGGGTTTCGCCCTGGCGGGCCTGGGTGACTGGGTGGATGCCCTGGGCCATGCCGGCCGGGTGGTGCACTTTGGCTGATTCCGTTCTCTATATCGTTCAGGGTGCGGCTGGGCGCGACAGCCGCTGGCGGGATGCCGTGGAGATGGCGCTCACAAGCGCCGCCTTCGCCCTGCCCACCCGGGTATGGCTGGGCCCGGACGCGGTGGCCGCCCTCGCCCGCCGCGACGACGGCGACGCCTTGCTCGCCGAACTGACGGATTTCGGTGTTAGCTGCGTGGCCGACCTGGCCCATCGCGGCGCCGGCGCTCCCACGGCCATTGCATGGCTCGACACCGGCGACCTGAATGCCCTGCGCGACCAGGCCGCGCAGATTATCGTGTTGTCCTGAGAGAGCCGCCATGCTGCATGTGATTGCCTTCGACGATCCGGACGGTGCCCTGGCCCGCCAGTGCCTGGCGCTGTACCGGGACGGCGATGTCTGTGTGTTCGCCGACGGTGGCGCCCTGGTGGCGGCGGCTTTCCCGCTGCGCGGCCCCGGCTATCTGCTTGAGGGCGGCGCGCCGGCGGCCCGCCCCGCCGCCCTGGAGACCATCGACCACGCCCGCTTCGTGACACTGATGGCGGAACACGGGCCGGTGACGAGCTGGTACCCTTGAGACCATGACCGAACATTCCTTTGCTCCTTTTGTCCGCACCTTGGGGCGCGGTAAACGTGCCCGCCGCAGTCTGACCCGGGAAGAAGCCGCCGAGGCCATGGCGATGATCCTGGAGGGCCATGCCACCGACGCCCAGGTGGGTGCCTTCCTGATGCTGTTGCGGGTCAAGGAGGAAACCCCGGAAGAGCTGGCCGGCTTTCTCGACGCTTGCCGGCCACGCTGCGCCGAACGGCTGGCGGACCTGCCGGCGGTGGATGTGGACTGGCCCAGCTATGCGGGCAAGAAGAAGCACCATCCGTGGTATCTGGCCGCCGCCCGTTTACTGGCCGGCCACGGGCTGCGCATTCTCATGCACGGCGGCCCCGCCCATACGCCCCAGCGACGCTACAGCGACGATATGCTGGCGGAGCTGGGCATGCCGTTACCCGGCTCCGTGGGCGAGGCCGCTGCGCAACTGGCCAACGGCGGGTTCACCTTCCTCGATCTGAAGCATTTTTGCGCGCCTCTCGCCCCGCTGCTGATGATGCGCTTCGAACTGGGTCTGCGCTCGCCGATCAATACCCTGGCGCGCAGCCTTAATCCGTCGGGCGCGCCGCTGAGCATGCAGAGCGTATTCCACCCGGCCTATCTGGAGCTGCACCTGGGCGCCTCGACGCTGTGCGGCGATCGGGACCTGCTGCTGTTCAAGGGCGAAGGCGGTGAGCCGGAGATACGTCCGGACGCACGCACCGCGCTCACCGGACTGCGCCACGGCCAGCCCGCCGAGGCGGTGCTGGACGCCGCTTTGCCCCGCCAGGCGCCGCCGGGCGAGGTATCGCCGGCCCACGTGCGCGCGGTGTGGCGCGAGAAGGCGGAGGACGCCTACGGCGTGGCGGCGATTCGTGGCACCGTGGCCACGGTGCTGTGGGGTCTGGAGAAGGTGGACACGCTGGAAGCCGGCCTGCGGGCCGCCGAGGCCCTCTGGGAAGCCCGCGACCGCCAGGCACTCTGAAACGCCCGGGTTTGCCGTAGGAGCGACTTTAGTCGCGATGATGTTGGCACCGAGGCTGATCGCGACTGAAGCGGAATGCCGCCCAGTCGCTCCTACGCACGAGGAAACGAGGCAGGCGCGGCCGCTCGGCGTTCGGTTTCAGTGGAACCAGCGGTAGCGCGGGTGCAGGCCCACCACGCCGCCGACGATGATCAGGGTGGGCGCGTGGATTTCCCGCCCTTCCACCGCGTCCGGCAAATCCGCCAGGGTGCCGGTGATTACTTCCTGCAGGTCGGTGGTACCCCGGGACACCAGCGCGATGGGCGTGGCCGGGTCGCGGCCGTGTTCCATCAACCGCGCGCAGATTTGCCGCAGCCCCACCAACCCCATGTAGAACACCAGCGTCTCGTTGGGCGCCATCAGCCCGGCCCAGTCCAGGTCCACACTGCCGTCCTTGCGGTGGCCGGTGACGAAACGCACCGACTGGGCATGGTCCCGGTGGGTCAGCGGGATGCCGGCGTAAGCGGCGCAGCCACTGGCGGCGGTGATGCCGGGCACCACCTGGAAGTCGATGCCGGCGGCCACCACCTTTTCCAGTTCCTCGCCGCCGCGCCCGAAAATAAAGGGGTCACCGCCCTTCAGGCGGCACACTTTTTTCCCTTGGCGGGCGTAGTGCACCAGCAGGTCGTTGATGTTGTCCTGGGGCAAGGTGTGGCGGTCGCGGGCCTTGCCCACGTAGACCTTCTCGGCGTCGGCGCGGGCCAGGGCGACGATCTCCGGGGCCACCAGGCGGTCATAGAGCACCACGTCCGCTTTGTCGAGCAGATGCAGGGCGCGGAAGGTGAGCAGGTCCGGGTCGCCGGGGCCGGCGCCCACCAGGTAGACCTCTCCGGTGGCGCCAGCGGGCCGGGCCGAGGCGTGCTCGATGGCCTGACGCAAACCGGCTTCGGCCTCGGATTCATGGCCGGACAGCACGCGCTCCTCCAAGGGGCCGTTCAACTGCGCCTCCCAGAAGGCTTCCCGGTCCCGGCGCACCGGCAGCCGCCGTGCCAGCGGCGCGCGGAACCGGCCCAGCAGGTGTGCCAGCCGGCCCCAACGGGCCGGCAGCCAGGCTTCCAGACGAGCGCGCAAGCGGCGTACCAGCACCGGTGACACCCCGGAGGAACTGATCGCCACGAACAGCGGGTCGCGGTCGATCAGCGCCGGGAACACGAAGCTGCTGAGTTGCGGGCGATCCACCACATTCACCGGCAGGCCGCGCTCGTCGGCGAGCCGCGCCAGGGCTTCGTTGGCATCGCCGTCGTCGGTGGCGGCCACCACCAGCCGCACGCCTTCCAGATCGGCGGTCGCCACCGATCGCGCCCGGTACTCACCACCTCCCTGTTCCACCAGAGCACGCAAATCCTCACGGCAACGGGGCGCCACCAGACGCACTTTGGCGCCCGCCTTGTACAGCAGGCGGGATTTACGCAGGGCACTGTCGCCACCACCGGCCACCAGTACGATGGCCCCGGCAAGCTTCAGTCCCAGGGGCAGAAAGTCCATGGTCGCAGGCCTCAGACCAGGCGTTCCAGGCCGCGCATGTAGGGCCGCAGGGCCTCGGGCACGGTCACGGAACCGTCTTCGTTCTGGTAGTTTTCCAGGATCGCCACCAGGGCACGCCCCACCGCCAGTCCGGAGCCGTTCAGGGTATGCAGCAGCTCCGGCTTGCCGGTCTCCGGGTTACGCCAGCGCGCCTGCATGCGGCGTGCCTGGTAATCGCGGAAGTTGGAGCAGGAAGAAATTTCCCGATAGCGTTGCTGGCTGGGCAGCCACACCTCGATGTCATAGGTCTTGGCGGCGGAAAAGCCAAGGTCGCCGCCACACAGCACCACCACCCGGTACGGAAGATCCAGCTTTTTCAGGATTGCCTCGGCGTGGCCGGTGAGCGCCTCCAGGGTGGCCTCGGACTCTTCCGGGCGCACCAGTTGCACCAGCTCCACCTTCTCGAACTGATGCTGGCGGATCATGCCCCGGGTGTCCTTGCCGTGGCTGCCGGCCTCGGAGCGGAAACAGGGCGTATGGCAGGTGTAGCGGCGCGGCAGCGTGTCGGCGTCGACAATTTCGTCGGCGGCCAGGTTGGTGACCGGCACTTCGGCGGTGGGGATCAGATACAGCTCCCGCTCGCCGCGCATCTTGAACAGGTCGTCCTCGAACTTGGGCAACTGGCCGGTGCCGCGCAAGGCCTCCGGGCCCACCAGGTATGGGACATAGACTTCCTGATAGCCGTGTTCACCGGTGTGGGTGTCGAGCATGAAGTCGATCAGCGCCCGGTGTAGCCGCGCCAGTTGGCCGGTCATCACCGCGAAGCGGGCGCCGGACAGTTTGCTGGCACGCTCGAAATCCAGCGCGCCGGCGCCCAGGTTCTCGCCCACGTCCACATGATCCTTGGGCTCGAAATCGAACGACCGGGGCGTGCCCCACTGGCGCACTTCCACGTTGTCGTCCTCGTCGGAGCCGGCGGGCACTTCCTCCACCGGCACATTGGGCACGCCCATCAGGAAGTCACGGATCTGTTCCTGGATCGCCTTGGCACGCTCCACCTCGCCGTCGAGCTGATCGTCGATTTCCTTGAGGGTTTCCGCCACCTTGGCCTTGGCCGCGTCCACCTCCATACCGGACTTGATCAGCTCGCCGACTTCCCTGGAGGCTTTCTTGCGCTGGGCCTGCAGGTCCTGGGAGCGCACGTCGGCGTCCTTGCGGCGGGCATCGAGAGCGCGGAACGCGTCCAGATCCAGTTCATAGCCTCGCTTCCTGAGCGCCTCGGCGATGGCTTCGCCGTCCTGGCGCAGCGCGCGGATATCAAGCATGTTCGGGTCCCCTCGGGAAACAGTCGGTGATTCATCGGTCGGGCGTCTGGGCGCCGGGGTGCAAAGCTTAGCAAAAAGCGCGGCGGGAGGCTGCAAGGGGCGAGCCACAAGCTGCACGGCTGTCGCGGCTGAAGCCGCTCCCTAAGGAGGGTTCTTCGTTGTAGCAGCGGTTCAGCCACGATGGGAGGCTGGCACGGCCTCGGCGAAGCTCAGTCGTCGTATCGATGCCAGTCCGCGTCGGAGTTTTGCTGGCGCAGGCGGCGCAGCTTCTCGGCGATGCGGATTTCCAGGCCGCGCTCCACCGGCTCATAAAGACGGGTGTCACGCAGTTCCTGCGGGAAATAGTTCTCACCGGGCACGAACGCCTCCGGGAAGTCATGGGCGTAGTGGTATTCCGCGCCGTAGCCTTCCGCTTTCATCAGCTTGGTGGGGGCATTACGCAGGTGCAGCGGAACCTCATTGCTGGGGTTGCGGGCGACCAGATCCCGGGCCTGGTTGTAGGCGGTGTAAACCGCGTTGCTCTTGGCCGCCACCGCCAGATAGGCGATCGCCTGGGCCACCGCCAGTTCCCCTTCCGGGCTGCCCAGGCGCTCCTGCACGTCCCAGGCGTTCAGGCACAGGGTGAGCGCCCGGGGATCGGCGTTGCCGATGTCCTCGCTGGCCATGCGTACCACCCGGCGAGCGAGATAGAGCGGGTCGCAGCCGCCGTCCAGCATGCGCGCGAACCAGTACAGGGCGGCGTCCGGATCGGAGCCGCGCACCGCCTTGTGCAGGGCGCTGATCTGGTCGTAGAAGACGTCGCCGCCCTTGTCGAAGCGGCGCACCGCGTCGCGCAGCACTTCTTCCATCAGCGGTCGGTCGATGACGGCGGCGTCGCCGCTGCCCTCGGCCAGGTCCACGGCGATTTCCAACATGTTGAGCAGGCGCCGGGCGTCGCCATCGGCGTAGCCAAGCAGCAGGTCGCGGGCGTCGTCGGCCAGCTCGATGCCGGCCAGCTCCGGTTCGCGCAGGGCCCGTTCCAGCAACCCGGCCAGATCCTCCCGCTCCAGGGAACGCAGGCGGTAGACCCGGGCCCGGGACAGCAACGCATTGTTGAGTTCGAAGGACGGATTTTCCGTGGTGGCGCCGATGAAGATCACCGTGCCCTCCTCCACGTGGGGTAGAAAAGCGTCCTGCTGGGCCTTGTTGAAACGGTGCACCTCGTCCACGAACAGCACCGTGCGCCGGCCCTGGCCGAGCCGCGCCTTGGCCTGATCGACGGCGGCGCGGATGTCCTTCACCCCGGACAGCACCGCCGACAGGGTGATGAATTCCGCGTCCACCACGCTGGCCAGAATCAGCGCCAGGGTGGTCTTGCCGGTGCCCGGCGGTCCCCACAGGATCATGGAATGCAGTTGGCCGCGCTCGGCGGCCTGGCGCAGGGGCTTGCCCGGGCCCACCAGGTGCCGCTGGCCGACGTAGTCATCCAGAGTGGAGGGGCGCAGCCGCGCCGCCAGGGGCTGGGCGTCGCCGCGCTGCTGTTGCTCGAACAGGTCGCTCATTGCTGACGGATGATGTCGGTGCCTTCCGGCGGCTGGAATTTGAAACGCCCCGGGGTGGGCTCGCCGTTGATGGTCAGGTCACGGAAGTCGATCAGGGTCTTCTGGCCAAGGGCGTCTTCCAGGCGCATGGCGCTCGGCGTTTCGCCGTTGAAGGTCACGTCCAGGGTGTCGAACAGGGGATCGCCGGCCTTGGGTCGCAGCCGGTAGGTAACGCGCTCGCCCTGGCGGTCCTGCTCGCTGACGCTGAATGCCCGGGTCACCGCCGAGGGATCACCGCCAAACAGCAACGCCGGCGTTTCACCAAGATCGTCGCTGAGCGGACGCACCACCACCTGTTCCAGGTCCGGGTCGTAAACCCAGACAGTGGCGCCATCGGACACCGCCAACTGCTCATAGGGCCGCTCGGTGTGCCAGTAGAAGCGGTTGCCGCGCGCCACCTCCAGGGTGCCGGCGCTGTCCCGGGCCCGTTCGCCCCCCTCGCCGATCACGGTCTGCTCGAAGTGGCCGGACAGGGCGCGCAGTTGATCGAGCCGGGCCACCAGGTCTTCCGCCGGGCCGGCAAGAGCCAGGGCCGGCAACATCAGGGCAATGATCGAGAAAAATCGCATACGGAGAAAAGTCCTTGTCGGGGGCGGCGTCAGGAAGGCGGTGGCGCCAGCACTTCGCGCTGACCGTTGTGCCCGGCCTCGGACACCACGCCGGCCATTTCCATGGCCTCCACCAGGCGCGCCGCCCGGTTGTAACCGATCTTGAGTTTGCGCTGCACCGACGAAATCGAGGCACGCCGGGACTCGGTGACATAGGCCACCGCCTCGTCGTAGAGCGGGTCGTCCTCCTCGCCACCACCCTCCGGGCTTTCCATCCCCGGCAGGGGCGCGTTGAGATCGCCGCCACCCTCGAGGATTTCCTCCAGGTAGTCCGGCTCGCCGCGCTTGCGCCAGTCATCGCAGACACGATGCACTTCCTCATCTGAGACAAAGGCGCCGTGCACCCGTTCCGGCATGCTGGTGCCGGCGGGCAAATAAAGCATGTCGCCGTGACCCAGCAACTGTTCCGCGCCGCCCTGGTCGAGCACCGTGCGCGAGTCGATCTTGGAGGACACCTGGAAGCCGATCCGCGACGGTACGTTGGCCTTGATCAGGCCGGTGATCACGTCCACCGAGGGGCGCTGGGTAGCGAGGATCAGGTGGATGCCCGCCGCCCTCGCCTTCTGCGCGATGCGCGCGATCAGCTCTTCCACCTTCTTGCCGACGATCATCATCATGTCGGCGAATTCGTCGATGACGATGACGATGTAGGGCAGCTTCTGGGCCAGCGGCGCCTCCTCGTCCAGGTTCATCGGATCATCCGGCTTCCACAGCGGGTCCTTGAGCGGCTCGCCCTTCTTCTCCGCTTCGCTGACCTTGCGGTTATAGCCGGCGATGTTGCGCACGCCCATGGCCGCCATCAGCCGGTAGCGGCGCTCCATTTCGCCGACGCCCCAGCGCAGCGCGCTGGCCGCTTCCTTCATGTCGGTGACCACCGGTGTGAGCAGGTGCGGAATGCCGTCGTAGACCGCCAGTTCCAGCATCTTGGGGTCGATCAGGATCATCCGAACTTCTTCCGGATTGGCCTTGAACATGAGCGACAGCAGCATGGCGTTCAACCCCACCGACTTACCGGAACCGGTGGTACCGGCCACCAGCAGGTGCGGCATCTTGCCCAGATCGGCCATCACCGGGTTGCCGGAGATATCCTTGCCCAGGGCCAGAGTCAGCGGCGAGGACGCGTCGTCGAACATTCGCGAACCCACCACCTCGGTGAGGCGGATCATCTCGCGCTGCTCGTTGGGAATCTCGATGCCCACGGTGGTCTTGCCAGGGATCACCTCCACCACCCGCACACTGATCACCGCCAGGGAGCGGGCCAGATCCTTGGCCAGGTTGGAGATCTTGGACACCTTGATACCCGGCGCCGGCTGAATCTCGAAGCGGGTGATCACCGGACCGGGCTGCACCGCCACCACCTCGGCGTCGATGTTGAAGTCCTTGAGCTTGATCTCCAGCAACCGGGACATGGCGTCCAGGGCTTCCTCGGAGTAGCCCCCCTTGCCTTCGTCCACGGCGTCAAGCAGGGACAGTGGCGGCAGATCGCCGGTGACCTGGGCGGTGAACAGAGTCTGCTGCTTCTCCTTCTGCACCCGTTCGCTTTTCTCCACCGGTCTGGCGGGCTGGGCGATCTTGGGCGGGGTGCGGTTTTCCTGTTTTTTCTTCGCCTCGGTGACCACCTTGGCGCGCTTCTGGCGGGCCTCCCGGGCGGCCTGCTGCTCGGCGCGCTTCTCACGGCGCGCCTCGAACCAGGCCGGCACCTTCTGGCCCAGGGCCAGCACCGCCGCGCCCAGACTCTCCGCCAGGGCGATCCAGGACAGGTCGGTGAACACGGTAACGCCGATCAGGAACAGGGCCACCATCACCAGGGTGCCGCCCAGGGCGTTGAAGGCGTCCAGGGCGGCGCCCCCCACCACATGGCCGAGGATGCCGCCGGCATCCTCCGGTAACGAGAAGCCGCCGCCGGAGAAGTGCATGTAAGCCAGCGCCGTGCCGCTCATCATGGTCAGCACGAAGCCCACCAGCCGCAGGCTGAACAACGGCCAGCTGCCGGCCAGCCCGGCGTGGCGCTCGCGCAGCACGCGACCGGCCCAGAATGCCACCAGCACCGGGAACACATAGGCCATGAACCCGAACAGACCGAGCAGGAGGTCGGCGCAGAACGCGCCGGCGCGACCGCCAGCGTTGTTCACCTGGCCCGCGTCGCCCACGTAGGACCAGCCCGGATCACCACCGTCGTAGGTCACCAGCGCCAACAACAGATACAGGGACAGGGCGATCAGCGCGATCACCAGCCCTTCCATCAGGCCTTTCTTGAGATGGCGGGAAAACCCGGAAACCTCCCCGCCGGATGCTGCCTTTGCCTTGGTCACTTCAGGCCTCTGGGGTTGAGGAGCCGCCGAACAACGCCGCGCGCGCCGGGCTCCTTGAATCTAACGACTTGAAAACCTTGGGATTGTAGTCAATCCGGGGGCCGCCAGCCAGCGCCCCGTGCCGGAGCCGCGCGTCCCTGGCGCCGCCTATCGCGGCCATAGAGTGTACGCCCTTCACGGGCCCGGGGTTTTGTTGTAGTTTGCATTCGCCCTGAAACCCCCTTTTTGGTGGAGGAACCAATGAGCGACGCGCAACACCATCGACTGATCATCCTGGGTTCCGGCCCCGCCGGTTACACCGCGGCGGTGTACGCGGCCCGCGCCAACCTGAAACCGGTGGTGATCACCGGTATCCAGCCCGGCGGTCAGCTCACCACCACCACCGAAGTGGACAACTGGCCCGGCGACGTGGAAGGCCTGCAGGGCCCGGACCTGATGGTGCGGATGCAGCAGCACGCCGAGCGTTTCGAAACCGAGATCCTGTTCGATCACATCAATTCCGTGAGCCTGGATCAGCGCCCCTTCGTGCTCAACGGCGATTCCGGCACCTACAGCTGCGACGCGCTGATCATCGCCACCGGCGCTTCCGCCATGTACCTGGGCCTGGAATCCGAGCAAGCGTTCATGGGCAAGGGCGTGTCCGCCTGCGCCACCTGCGACGGTTTCTTCTATCGTGGCCAGAAGGTGGCGGTGATCGGCGGCGGCAACACCGCCGTGGAAGAAGCGCTGTACCTGTCCAACATCGCCGAGGAAGTGGTGCTGGTGCACCGCCGCGACAAACTGCGCGCGGAAAAAATCCTGCAGGACAAGCTGCTCGCCAAGGACAACATCAAGGTGTTGTGGGACCACACCCTGGATGAAGTACTGGGCGACGACTCCGGCGTCACCGGCATGCGCGTCAAGTCCACCCAGGATGACAGCACCCGGGACCTGGAGCTGCAGGGCGTGTTCATCGCCATCGGCCACAAACCCAACACCGATATCTTCCAGGGCCAGTTGGACATGAACAACGGCTATATCAAGATCCACAGCGGCCTGGACGGCAACGCCACCGCCACCAGCGTGGCCGGGGTATTCGCCGCCGGCGACGTGGCCGACCACGTCTACCGGCAGGCGGTCACCTCCGCCGGTGCCGGTTGCATGGCCGCCCTGGATGCCGAGAAGTACCTGGAGACTCTGGAGGCGTGATTCCCTGGCTGCCGGCCGGCGGTGACTTCCCGCCGCCGGAACACGCCCTGGATGAGCCCAATGGTCTGCTCGCCGCCGGCGGCGATCTGACGCCGGACACCCTGGTGCGGGCCTACCAGCTCGGCATATTCCCCTGGTACGACGCCAGCCAGCCGATCCTCTGGTGGTCCCCCAATCCCCGGTGCGTGTTCCGCCCCGGGGATTTTCATATCAGTCGGCGGCTGCGCCGCCACCTGCGTGGCACCGCCCTCACCTTCCACGGCGACCGGGATTTCGCCGCCGTGCTGGACCACTGCGCCGCTCCCCGGGGCGACGACGGCGGCACCTGGATCACCGCCGAAATGCGTGCCGCCTACCTGCGCCTGCACGGCCTCGGCTATGCCCATTGCCTGACGGTGGACGAGGACGGGGAACTGGCCGGCGGTATTTACGGCGTGCAACTGGGCGGCGTGTTCTTCGGCGAATCCATGTTCTCCACCCGCACCGACGGCTCCAAGAGCGTGCTCGCCATGCTCTGGGCGCTGGCGCCGCGCCTGGGCATCCAGTTGCTGGACGCCCAGGTGGAAAACCCGCACCTGATGCGGCTGGGCGCCTGCCTGATGCCCCGCGCCGACTTCCAACGCGAGCTGGACCGCCTGATTCCGGACCCGTCGCCGCGCCCCTGGCCCAAGGGCCCGTTCCGCTGGCGCGACGACATCTGAGACCTGATCGCGACTGAAGTCGCTCCTACAGGGGGACCTTCTGCCGTAGGAGCGACCGGGCGGCGTTCCGCTTCAGTCGCGATCACCCCGGTCAACGCCCGGCCGTGCCCCGCCGTTCCGCGAACCCGCTATAGAAGGCAATGCTGTCCGGGTTGGCCATGGCGTCCGGGTTCGCCACCTGGTCGATGGACTGCCCCAGCAGCAGCTTCTTGATCGGCAGCTCCATCTTCTTGCCGGTGAGCGTGCGCGGCACGTCCGGGGCGGCGATGATCTCGTTGGGCACATGGCGCGCCGACAGATGATCGCGGATCGCCGCCTTGATGCGCCCGGCCAGCTCCTCGTTCAGCGCCACGCCCTCGCGCAACACCACGAACAGTGGCATGTAGGATTCCCGGCCCAGGTATTCCAGATCCACCACCAGGCTGTCCAGCACCTCCGGAATCTCCTCCACCACCCGATAGATTTCCCCGGTGCCCATGCGGATACCATGGCGATTGATGGTGGTGTCGGAGCGGCCATAGATGATCGCCCCGCCTCGCGGCGTGATGCGAATCCAGTCGCCGTGGCGCCAGATCCCCGGGAACACATCGAAATAGCTGTCCCGGTAGCGCTCGCCACCCTCGTCGTTCCAGAAGTACAACGGCATGGACGGCATCGGCTTGGTGACCACCAGTTCGCCCACCTCGTCATCCAGCAGCTCGCCATTGTCACCCATGGCGTACACCGCCGTGCCCAGATAACGGCACTGCATTTCACCGGGGTACACCGGCAGCGTCGGGCAGGCGCCCACATAGGCGCTGGCCACGTCGGTGCCACCACTGATGGCGGCGATCATGACATCGTCGAACTGGTCCATCAGCCAGCGGTAGCCCTCCTCCGGCAACGGTGAGCCGGTGGAACCGATGGAGCGGATGCGTCCGCTATCCACCCAGTCGCCGGGTCGGATCTCCGCTTTCTTGCAGTTGAGGAAATAGGCGGCGCCGGCGCCGAAGAACGTCATTTCCGTTTCCTCCGCGAAGCGCCACAGAGTGCCCAGATCCGGGTAGCCCGGATTGCCGTCATACAGGCAGATGCTGGCGCCGGTGAGCAGGCCGGACATCTGCGAGTTCCACATGATCCAGCCGGTGGTGGTGAACCACATGTAGCGGTCGTCCGGCCCCAGGTCCAACTGCAAGGCGTGATCCTGCAGCCCCTCCAGCAACGCGCCGCCATGGCCATGCACGATCGGTTTGGGCATGCCGGTGGTGCCGGAGGAATAGACCACCCACAGCGGATGATCGAACGTGACCTGCTCGAAGCGCATCGGCGCCGGTTCGCGCACCAGAGCGTGCCACTGGTGGGCACCGGCCAGCTCGGCATCGCCATTCAGGTACGGCAACAGCACCACCTGCTCCAGGGTCGGCAGTTGGTCGCGCAGACCCTCCACCACCGACAGCCGGTCGAAGTCCTTGCCGCCGTAACGGTAACCGTCCACGGCGATCATCACCTTGGGATCGATCTGCCGGAAGCGGTCCAGCACGCTGCGCGTGCCCATGTCCGGCGAACAGCTGGACCAGATCGCGCCCAGGCTGCTCACCGCGAAAAACGCCACCATGGTTTCCGGCAGGTTGGGCAAGTAGGCCACCACCCGGTCGCCGGGACCCACCCCCAGCGCGCGCAAGCTGTTGGCCAGGGCGCTGATGTGCTCGCGCAGCTCGCCCCAGGTCAAAGTCTGCAGACCACGCAATTCAGAGCGCGACAGAATCGCGGGCCGCTCCGGTTCATCCTCATGGTGGCGGAACACCTGCTCCGCCAGGTTCAGGCGGGCGCCTTCGAACCATTTCGCGCCGGGCATATGATGGCCGTCCAGCACCCGCTCGTAGGGGGCGGAATGGCGGATGTCAAAGTATTGCCAGAGTGATTCGTAGAAGTCTTCCAGATGCTCCACGGACCAGGCCCACAGGCTCTGGTAGTCATCGAAGGCGAGGCCTTTCCCGGCGCTCAGCCAGCGTTGATAGTCGGTGATGCGGGCGTCGGCGATGCGCGACGCATCCGGCCGCCACAGCGGCGCGGGGCTGGTATTTGTCATTCTTGCTCTCCCGGTGCCGGCACGGCGATCGCCAAAAGGAGCGACCGACCCGTCACCGGCGTTGTCGTTGTTTTTACGCCGGCCACACTATAACCGTGGCAAGGAACACAAGTCACCGGCCACCCTGGAGCCACGATGCCAGTGTCACCGCGATACAAGTATCCGCTACACTTGGACCATGAGCGATCTGTCTGAACTCCGCTTCTTCCGCACCCCGGCGCACCCTTGCAGTTATCTCGAGGAGCGTCAGGCGGCGACCCTGTTCGTGGACCCGCAGACGCGGCTCGACGCGGGGCTGTACAGCGAGTTGTCACGGCTGGGCTTTCGGCGTAGCGGCGACTACCTGTACCGCCCCCATTGCGACGGCTGCCGGGCCTGCGTGCCGGCCCGGGTGCGGGTGGCGGATTTCCAGCCCCGGCGGCGCCATAAACGTCTGCGGCGCCGCAACGCCGACCTCACCGTCAGCGAGGAACCGGCCCGCTATACCCGCGAGGTGTACAGCCTGTATGCCCGCTATATTGATCAGCGCCACGGCGACGGTGATATGTTCCCGCCCTCCGAGGAACAATTCACCAGCTTCCTGACCTGCGACTGGGCGGACACCCGCTTCTACTGCTTCCGTGATCCTCGTCGGCGGCTGGTGGCGGTGGCCGTGACCGACCTGCTTGATGACGGCCTGTCGGCGGTCTATACCTTCTTCGACCCGGACCAGCCTGATCGGGGGCTGGGCGTCAATGCCCTGCTCTGGCAGATCGAGGCCGCCCATGCCCGGGGCATGCCTTATCTCTATCTCGGCTATTGGATTCGCCAATGCCAGAAGATGAGCTACAAAAGCCAGTACCAGCCGCTGGAGTTGCTGGACGGCGGTGATTGGCGGGAGCTGCCCGGCCCGGATGCGGAAAGCCGCCGATAAGCCTTTGCAGCACGGTCGCATTTCCGGCACAATTGCGCTCCCTCTCAAGCCGAGATCAGGACATTCACTGGATGGCGAAAGAAGAGCAAATCGAGCTGGAAGGGGTGGTCTTGGAAACCCTTCCGAATACCATGTTCCGCGTCAAGCTGGATAATGGTCATATTATTACCGCCCACATTTCCGGAAAAATGCGCAAGTTCTATATCCGCATTCTCACCGGCGACCGGGTGAAGGTGGAAATGTCGCCCTACGATCTGAGCAAGGGCCGCATCACCTTCCGCATGAAATAACCTTCGCGCCCGCGCGGCGCGAAGCGCTCCCCCGAACCCGGCCCCGCCGGGTTTTTTGGTTTGTGTCCGACGATAAGCGGCCACCCGATGAGCCATAAAAAAGCCCGGCGCGAGGCCGGGCTTGGTAGGAGTCGAAGGACGTTGCCGGGTCAGCAGGTGGCCTCCTCCTCGGAGGCATCCACGGTGAGCACCAGGCCGTCGTCGCCGACCCCGATGTGCACCTGACCGCCCTTGCCCGCCAGTTCGCCGAACAGCAACTTCTCCGCCAGCGGCTTCTTGATCTGCTCCTGGATCAGACGGGCCATGGGACGCGCGCCCATGTCCTTGTCGTAACCCTTCTCGGCCAGCCAGCGGCGCGCCTGCTCGTCCACGTCCAGCACCACCGCTTTCTCGTCGAGCTGGGCCTGCAGTTCCACCAGGAACTTGTCCACCACGCCAAGAATGACCTCCATGGTCAACGGGTTGAACTGGATGATGCCGTCGAGCCGGTTGCGGAATTCGGGCGTGAACACCTTCTTGATCATTTCCATGCCGTCCGAGGACTGGTCCTGGTCGGTGAAGCCGATGGTGCGTTTGTTGAGCACCTCGGCGCCGGCATTGGTGGTCATGATCAGGATCACGTTGCGGAAATCCGCCTTGCGACCGTTGTTGTCGGTCAGCGAAGCGTTATCCATTACCTGCAACAGGATGTTGAACACCTCCGGGTGTGCCTTCTCGATCTCATCGAGCAGCAGCACGCAGTGCGGCGTCTTGGTGATCGCCTCGGTAAGCAGGCCGCCCTGGTCGTAACCGACGTAGCCCGGGGGCGCGCCGATCAGACGGCTGACGGTATGCCGCTCCATGTACTCGGACATGTCGAAGCGCACCAGCTCCACGCCCAGGGCGCGGGCCAGTTGCCGGCTCACCTCGGTTTTGCCGACCCCGGTGGGACCGGCGAACATGAAGGAACCGATCGGCTTGTTGTCCGCCTTGAGACCGGCCCGGGACAGCTTGATCGCCGCGGAGATGGTCTCGATGGCGTCTTCCTGGCCGAACACCGTCATCTTCAGGTCGCGCTCCAGGTTCTGCAGCACTTCCTTGTCGGAGGACGATACCTGCTTGGGCGGAATGCGCGCGATCTTGGCAACGATGGCTTCCACGTCATCCTGATCGATGGTTTCCTTGCGCTCACCCTCGGGCCGCAGCCGCTGCCAGGCGCCCACCTCATCGATCACGTCGATGGCCTTGTCCGGCAGGAAGCGGTCGTTGATGTAGCGGGCACTGAGTTCCGCCGCGGTTTTCAGGGCCGCGTCCGTGTAGCTCACGTTGTGGTGTTTCTCGAAGCGACTCTTGAGCCCCTTGAGGATACCCACCGTGTCTTCCACGGTGGGCTCCACCACGTCGATCTTCTGGAAGCGCCGGGACAGCGCCCGGTCCTTCTCGAAGATGGTGCGGTACTCGGTGAAAGTGGTGGAACCCATGCATTTGAGCTCCCCGGAGGCGAGCAGCGGCTTGAGCAGATTGGAGGCATCCATGACACCGCCGGACGCCGCCCCGGCACCGATGATGGTGTGGATCTCATCGATGAACAGGATGGCGTTGTCCTGCTTGCGCAGCTCCGCCAGCAGGTTCTTCAGCCGCTTCTCGAAATCACCGCGGTATTTGGTACCCGCCAGCAGCGCGCCCAGGTCCAGGGAATAGACCACGGCGTCGAGCAGCGGCTCGGGCACTTTTTCTTCCACGATCATGCGCGCCAGCCCCTCGGCGATGGCGGTCTTGCCGACACCGGGCTCGCCCACCAGCAGGGGGTTGTTCTTGCGCCGGCGGCACAGGATCTGAGCCGCGCGTTCGATCTCGAAGGCGCGCCCCACCAGCGGATCGATGCGATCCGCCCGGGCCAGCTCGTTAAGATTGCTGGCGTAACTTTCCAGGGCGCTGGCCGGGCCACCCTCCACGGTACCCTCACCGTCCTCGCGCTGTTCCATGCCGGGATCGCTGTCTTCCACCTGGGAGATGCCATGGGCGATGAAGTTGACCACGTCAAGGCGATGCACATCCTGGCTGTTGAGCAGGTACACGGCCTGACTTTCCTGCTCGTTGAAGATCGCCACCAGGACGTTGGCGCCGGTGACTTCCTTGTTGCCGGACGACTGCACGCTGAACACCGCCCGTTGCAGCACGCGCTGGAAGCCCAGCGTGGGCTGGGTGTCACGGTCGCCGTCGTCGGGCAGCAGGGGGGTGGAATCGTCAATGAACTGAGTCAGGGCCTCGCGCAGCTCTTCCAGATCGGCGCCGCAAGCGCGCAGGACTTCCACCGCCGCTTCGTTGTCGAGCAGCGCCAGCAGCAGATGTTCCACGGTCATGAACTCATGCCGGTGGCTACGGGCGTGGTGGAAAGCCTCGTTGAGAGTCAGTTCCAGTTCTTTGCTGAGCATAGGCTACCTCACTGCTTGAAGCCCGCTCCGTCGCCGGAGACGTCAGGCCCGTTCGACCTGACACATCAGCGGATGCTGATGTTCGCGGGCGTAGTCGACCACTTGCGCGGCCTTGGTCTCGGCGATGTCCTGGGGATAAACCCCGCACACCGCCTTGCCTCTCGTATGCACCGTCAGCATCACCTGGGTGGCTTGCTCCCGGTCCATGCGAAAGAAGGTTTCCAGCACCTCGACGACGAAATCCATGGGGGTATAGTCGTCGTTCAGCATCATCACCTTGTACATGGGCGGACGCCTGAGTCGAGGCTTGGCCTCCTCAACGGCGGCGTCGTCCTGACGATCGGGGGTTTGCGGCGGCTCCGGGCCGAGCCGCGACACCCGCGACGCCATGGTGAGGACGGCGTTCGACGCGTCCTTGCTTCGAGATGTGGGTTCGTGCTGCCTGTTCATAACCTTCTCTAACGGTTGTATACCCGCTGGCGTCAGCAGGCAATCAACAAATGAGGGGTATCACGGTGTTTTTCAATCCCGGCGGCGGAGGGGTTGACACCCCGCCGACCATAGGGAACAGTTGTTCAAAAACCAACCTATTCTAACTGAGCCGGGGGTGGTTGTGTGGCCCACAGCCAGCGGCCAGAGGGAGCACCATGGCAACGGGAACGGTTAAGTGGTTCAACAACGCCAAGGGATACGGATTCGTGCGGCCCGATGAAGGCGGTGACGACCTGTTCGTACACTACTCCTATATACAGGAAGAAGGATACAAGACCCTGTACGCGGGACAAAGCGTGGAATACGAGCGCCGCGAGGCCAGCAAGGGCTATCATGCGGTGAATCTTAAACCGGGGGACGTGAAGAATGGGGAAGCTCCCTCTTCCCGCCGGCCGGGCAAGGCACGGCGGCGGGATCGGGAAAGCAACGCCGTCTCCCCGGAGTGAGGAGGCCGGCGCGGTGGGCGTTCAGACGCCCATGTGCTCGATCACGGCATCGCCGAACTGAGAACATTTGAGCAGGGTCGCATCGGGCATCAGACGCTCGAAGTCGTAGGTCACGGTCTTGGCGGCGATGGCGCCTTCCATACCCTTGATGACCAGATCGGCGGCGTCGTCCCAGCCCATGTGACGCAGCATCATTTCCGCGGACAGAATCAGCGAACCCGGGTTCACCTTGTCCTGGCCGGCGTACTTCGGCGCGGTGCCATGGGTGGCCTCGAACAGCGCCACGGAACCACCGATGTTGGCGCCCGGCGCGATGCCGATGCCGCCCACTTCCGCCGCCAGGGCGTCGGAGATGTAGTCACCGTTCAGGTTCAGGGTGGCGATCACGCTGTAGTCGGCGGGACGCATCAGGATCTGCTGCAGGAAGGCGTCGGCGATCACGTCCTTGATGACGATGTCCTTGCCGGTGCGCGGGTTCTTCATCACCATCCACGGGCCGCCGTCGAGCAGCTCGGCGTTGAAGCGGTCGCGGGCCAGCTCGTAGCCCCAGTTCTTGAACGACCCCTCGGTGAACTTCATGATGTTGCCTTTGTGCACCAGGGTGACGGAATCCTTGTCGTTGTCGATGGCGTACTGGATCGCCTTGCGCACCAGACGCTGGGTGCCTTCACGGGAAACCGGCTTGATGCCAATGCCACAGCCCTCGGGGAAACGGATCTGGGTAACGCCCATTTCCTCACGCAGGAACTTGATCAGCTTGGTGGCCTCCGGGCTGTCGGCGGCCCACTCGATGCCGGCGTAGATGTCCTCGGAGTTCTCCCGGAAGATCACCATGTCGGTGAGCTCGGGGTGCCGTACCGGGCTGGGCACGCCTTCGAACCAGCGTACCGGGCGCATGCAGGTGTACAGGTCGAGTTCCTGACGTAGCGCCACGTTCAGGGACCGGATACCGCCGCTCACCGGAGTGGTCAGCGGGCCCTTGATGCCGACGGTGAATTCCCGCAGCGCTTCCAGGGTTTCTTCGGGCATCCAGGTGTCCGGGCCGTAGACCTTGGTGGCCTTTTCGCCGGCGAACACTTCCATCCAGTTGATGCCACGCTTCGCCCCGTAGGATTTTTCCACGGCGGCGTCCACTACTTTGATCATCACCGGCGAGATATCGACGCCGATGCCGTCCCCTTCGATATATGGAATGATCGGATGGTTGGGGACATTCAGGGATAGGTCCGCATTTACGGTGATTTTGTCACCGTCTGCCGGAACCGTGATCTTTTGGTATCCCATCTACACTACTCCCTCTGAGAAAAACCGTAGGATTCGGTTGCGGGGCGAGAGTATAGCACCCAGGTGCTACTCTTGCTTGGCTTCCAGCCCGCCGCAGCGAGATTTCGTCCATGGCAAGACTGATTTTGTTTAACAAACCCTTTCAGGTGCTCTCGCAGTTCAGCGACGAGCGGGGAAGACGCACCCTCAAGGACTACATCCCGGTGCCGGGCGTCTACCCCGCCGGCCGGCTGGACTGGGACTCCGAGGGCCTGTTGCTGCTCACCGATGACGGCGCCTTGCAGGCGCGCATCG
This sequence comes from Alloalcanivorax marinus, assembly GCF_016785095.1. GTDB lineage: Bacteria > Pseudomonadota > Gammaproteobacteria > Pseudomonadales > Alcanivoracaceae > Alloalcanivorax > Alloalcanivorax marinus_A. The sequence continues at coordinate 185,916 of NZ_JAEKJB010000004.1, forward strand.
CCAGCCCGCGCTTCCATTTGCCCAAGACCTACCTGGCCCAGGTGGAGGGCGAGCCCGGGGAAGCGGAACTGGAGCGGCTGCGGCGCGGCATCACGCTCAAGGACGGACCCTGCCGGCCGGCGCCGTCACGGGCCATCGACGAGCCCGCGCTGTGGCCCCGCGAACCGCCGGTGCGCACGCGGCTCACGGTAGCGGACCGGTGGCTGGAAATCACCCTGGACGAAGGTCGCAACCGCCAGGTGCGGCGGATGACCGCGGCCATCGGCCACCCCACCCTGCGGCTGGTGCGCTGGCGCATCGGCGACTGGACCCTGGACGGGCTCGCCCCGGGGGAATGGCGGGAACTTACCGTGCACGCTCCGAAGCCGCGCCCATCCAGCGCGCGGCCGCCTCGGCGTCGCGCTCGCGGGCCTCGACCCAGTGCCAGCCGTCGTCGTTGAGCTCCTTCTTCCACAGCGGCACCTGGCTCTTGAGGATATCCATCAGAAAGGCGCAGGCCTCGAAAGCCGCGTGGCGATGACCGGCCCACACCACCACCCGCACGATTTCCTCACCGACCTGGATTTCACCGATCCGATGAATTATTTCGATGGCATTGAGAGGCCAGCGCTCTCGGGCGTGTTCGGCGATCCGCGTCAGGGCGTTTTCGGTCATGCCCGGATAGTGCTCCAGAAACAGCGCCCGCACCCGGCCGGATTCGTCGCGCACGCGACCGGAAAAGCGTACCTCGGCGCCACTGCGGCCATCCTGGCCCTCCACGGAGGACACGCCTTCCAACGGCTCGGCGATGATCGCCACCCGGATGTCGGTCTCTGCGTTGATGGCGGTCATCTCAGCCTCCGGTCACCGGCGGGAACAGGGCCACGGTGTCACCGGCGGCCACCGGACTGTCCGGCGTCGCCAGCTCCTCGTTGATCGCCACCATGCGCCGGGGGGTGGCCTCGAGGGCGATGCCCACCGCCGGGTACTCGGTGGTCAGCCAGTCGCATAACGCCGCTACCGTGGTTACCGCCGCCGGCGGGCTTACGCGCAGTACCTCCTCGCCAACCCGCTCACGCAGGACGGCGAAAAAGCGCACCTCGATGATGGTCCCGTTCATGGGGCCTCCCGACGGAATTCACCGCTGCGGCCACCGGTCTTTTCCACCAGATGGACGTGCTCGATCTCCATGGCCCGGTCCACCGCCTTGCACATGTCGTAGACGGTGAGCGCCGCCACCGAGGCGGCGGTGAGCGCCTCCATCTCGACGCCGGTGCGGCCCTTGAGCTTACAGCGGGCATCCACCCTCAGACCGTCGTCGCCGTCCGGCTCGAGCTGCACTTCCACGCCGCTGAGCATCAGGGGGTGGCACAGGGGAATCAGGTCCCAGGTCTTTTTCGCCGCCTGGATACCGGCCAGGCGCGCCACCGCCAGCACGTCGCCCTTGGGATGTTCCTGGTCCAGAATCATGGCCAGGGTGCGTGGCGCCATGCGCACACGGGCGCGGGCGTGGGCGGTGCGGGCGGTGGTGTCCTTGTCGGTGACATCGACCATGCGGGCGCGGCCCTGGTCGTCCAGATGGCTAAAGGAATCATTCACGGTCTTGCTTTCTCCCGGAGGTGGCTCCATACAACGGCCCGGCGGCTGTCACGGCGGCCTCCGGTGCGCTACCATCTGCGCCCGCTGACCGATCACGACGCCCGGCTGGAGCCTTCGATGAACAGCTTCGAACCGCACATTACTGTGGCCACCATCGTCGAACAAGAGGGCCGCCTTTTGTTCGTGCGCGAAATGCAGGCCGGCCAGGCGGTGCTCAACCAGCCCGCCGGGCACGCCGAGTTCGGCGAGGACCTGATGCAGGCGGCCTACCGGGAAACCCTGGAAGAAACCGCCTGGCGGGTGGAGATCACCGACCTGCTGGGGTGGTATATTTTTCAGCCCCGGCCTGGCGCCGGTGTCTATTATCGCACCTGTTTCGTGGCCCGGGCCCTGGGCCACGATCCGCACCAGAAGCTGGACACCGGCATTCTGGAGGCGCTGTGGCTGAGCCCGGAGGAACTCCAGGCACGCCGCGACGAGCACCGCGGCCCCCTGGTGGAACGCTGCGTGGCGGATTACCTGAGCGGCCGCCGGCTGCCCCTGGACGCCATCTACCAACACCCCTGGCCGCTGCAGCGCGGCTGAGCGAACGGCGAAACGAACCATGTCCGAATCCCTGCACCGTCAAGCCCCCCGCGTGATCGTCGGTATGTCCGGCGGCGTGGACTCCTCGGTGGCCGCCGCCCGCCTGCTGGACGCCGGCTACCGGGTGGAAGGCCTGTTCATGAAGAACTGGAACGAGGACGACGGCACCGAATACTGCACCGCCCGGGAGGACCTGCTGGACGCCATGCAGGTGGCCGGGGTGCTGGGCATCGAGCTGCACACCGCCAATTTCGCCGGTGAGTACTGGGACCGGGTGTTCGAGCATTTCCTGGCCGAATACCGCGCCGGGCGCACCCCCAACCCGGACATCCTGTGCAATAAGGAAATCAAGTTCCGGGCCTTTCTGGATCACGCCCTGACCCTGGGCGCGGACTACATCGCCACCGGCCACTATGCACGGGTCGAACATGATGGCGAACGCGGCCGGCTGCTGCGCGCGGTGGACCTGAACAAGGATCAAACCTACTTCCTGCACGCCGTGGGCGGCGACAAATTCGCGCGCACCCTGTTCCCCCTCGGCGACCTGGAAAAACCGGAAGTGCGGCGCCTTGCCGCCGAACGGGGCTTCGACAACCATAAAAAGAAGGACTCCACCGGCATCTGCTTCATCGGCGAGCGCCGCTTCAAGGACTTCCTTGAGACCTACCTGCCCGCCCGGCCCGGAGATATCGAGGACGACCACGGCCACCTGATCGGTCGCCATGACGGGCTCATGTACTACACCCTGGGCCAGCGCCAGGGCCTGGGCATCGGCGGACGCGCCGACGCCGGCGAGGCGCCCTGGTACGTGGCCGGCAAGGACCTGGAACGCAACGTGCTGATCGCCGTCCAGGGCCAGGACCATCCGCTGCTGTTCAGCAATGAGCTGACCAGCGCCGAGGTGGACTGGATCGCCGGCGCCGCGCCCGCCCTGCCCGCCCGGCTCACCGCCAAGACCCGCTACCGCCAGGCGGACCAGGACTGCCGGGTCGAGGACGCCGGCGCGGGTCGCGTCCGGGTGGTGTTCGATCACCCCCAGCGGGCCGTTACCCCGGGCCAGTCGGTGGTGTTCTACGACGGCGACACCTGCCTGGGCGGCGCCGTGATCGAGGAGACCCGATGAATCACGAACAGCAACAAATGCTGGCCCTGGCGGCGGTGTTCGAGGCCGCCGTGCTGGCCGACCGCATCGCCACCGGCGCCGACACCGACCCCGGCGCCATGGAGGCTCTGTTCGGCGGCGTGATGACCATGGACACCGAGACGGCCACCGGCGTTTACCCCGCCCCGGAGCGTCTCCAGGACGGCATGCGCCTGCTTCGCCAGAGCCTGAGCCGGCAGCAGCCCCGCGAGTCAGCGCGACCGCTGAGCTATGCCCTGGCCCTGCTGCACCTGTCCGCCAAACTGCGCAAGAACAGCGACGTGATCAGCATCCTGCGCCACCGGCTGATCGCCCTGGAGGGCCAGCGTGATCATTTCGACGGGCTCACCAGCGCCACCTTCTGCCACCGGCTGGCCGGCATTTATCTGGATACCCTGGGTACCTTCCGATTCCGCATCCGGGTCCAGGGCGACCCGGCCAAGCTCCAGGACGAGGACAACGCGGCGCGCATCCGCGCGCTGTTCCTGGCCGGCGTGCGCGCCGCCTTCCTGTGGCACGCTCACGGCGGTCGCCGCTGGCGGCTGCTGTTTCAGCGCAAGCAACAACTGGAAGCACTAAATAGCATTAAAAACAATAACTTATAATACAAAACCAAAGTAAATTATAGATTGCGCCGGCGGCGCGCGATTCCCGGTTATTTGCGGTATGATTGCGCCCGCCAAAGGTTTCCCATTTCAGGAGTCCCCCATGTCCAGCCTTAATCCCCTCACCGCCATTTCCCCGGTGGACGGTCGCTACGCCGGCAAGTGCGAGCCCCTGCGCGCCATCACCAGCGAATATGGCCTGATCCGCTACCGGGTCCACGTGGAAGTGAGCTGGCTGGAACAACTGGCCCATGAAAAAGCGATCCCGGAAGTACCGCTGATGAGCGGCAAGGCCGCCTGGCACCTGCGCGGCGTGACCCGGGATTTCGAGGAGAAGGACGCCGAGCGCATCAAGGAAATCGAGCGCACCACCAACCACGACGTCAAAGCCGTGGAGTACTTCATCAAGGAACGCATGGCCGAGCACGAAGAGCTCGACAAGATGACCGAGTTCGTCCATTTCGCCTGCACCAGCGAGGACATCAACAACCTGTCCTACGCGATGATGCTGCGCGAGGCCCGCGACGCCCTGCTGCCCAAGCTCGACCAGATCATCCGCTCCCTGCGCCAGCTCGCCCACGGCCTGGCGGATGTGCCGATGCTGTCGCGCACCCACGGCCAGTCCGCCTCCCCCACCACCGTGGGCAAGGAAATGGCCAACGTGGTGGAGCGCCTCAAGCGCCAGCGCGATCAGTTCGTAGCGGTGCGGATTCTCGGCAAGATCAACGGCGCGGTGGGCAACTACAACGCCCATTACGCGGCCTATCCGGACGTGGACTGGCCGGCTTTCGCGCGGCGCTTCGTGGAGAGCCTGGGACTGGCCTTCAACCCGTTCACCACCCAGATCGAGCCCCATGACTGGGTAGCGGAGTATTTCCACGCCCTGATGCGCTTCAACACCATCCTGCTGGACTTCGACCGGGACGTGTGGGGCTACATTTCCCTGGGCTACTTCAAGCAGCGCGCCGTGGAAGGCGAAGTGGGCTCCTCCACCATGCCGCACAAGGTCAACCCGATCGACTTCGAGAACTCCGAGGGCAACCTGGGCATCGCCAACGCGGTGATGGGCCATCTGGCCGCCAAGCTGCCGGTGTCCCGCTGGCAGCGCGACCTCACCGATTCCACCGTGCTGCGCAACGTGGGCGTGGGCCTGGCCCACAGCCTGATCGCCTACGAAGCCTCCCTGAAAGGCATCGGCAAGCTGGAGGTCAACCCGGAGCGCCTCGAGGATGACCTGGACCACGCCTGGGAAGTGCTCGCCGAACCGATCCAGACGGTGATGCGCCGCTACGGCATCGAGAAGCCCTACGAAAAGCTCAAGGAACTGACCCGGGGCAAGGCCATCACCCAGGAGGCGCTGGCCGACTTCATCGATGGCCTGGCCATTCCCGAGGACGCCAAGGAGCGTCTCAAGGCGCTCACCCCGGGTGGTTACACCGGCAACGCCGGTCGCCAGGCCCGCGACGTTCAGTAACACCGCCGCCGGCCCGAGCGCCGGCCCGGAGCTTTGATGACCGTGGATGCCGTTTCGCCGCGTTTCACGCTGCCCCTGGCGCCTGGGGATTTCCTGGCGCGCTACTGGCAACGCGCCCCCCTGTTCATGCCCGCCGCCGCTGCCGGGCTCGAACACCCGGATGCCGACACCCTGGCGGGGCTGGCCCTGGAGCCGGAGGTGGAATCCCGCCTGATCGAAGGCGCCGGCGATGGCCCCTGGTCCCTGGAGCAAGGCCCCTTCGAGGAGGCCCGCTTCAGCGAGCTGGGAGAGCGGGACTGGACCCTGCTGGTGCAGTCCGTGGACCACTACCTTACGGAAGTGTCGCTGCTGCTCGACGATTTCGCTTTCCTGCCCGGCTGGCGTCTTGAGGACATCATGATCAGCTACGCCGCCGAAGGCGGCAGCGTAGGTCCGCATTTCGATCAGTACGACGTGTTCCTGATCCAGGCCAGTGGCCGGCGTCACTGGCGGTTGGGGCCCGTCTGCGACGATGAAAGCCGCCTGCGCGGCGATGTTCCGCTGAAAATGCTGGCCGACATGCCGGTGGACGGCGAGCATATCGCCGGCCCCGGCGATGTGCTTTACCTGCCCCCCGGCGTGGCCCATCACGGCGTCGCCCTGGACAGCGACTGCGTGACCTGGTCGGTGGGCTTCCGGGCCCCGGACTACCGGGATCTGCTGGCGGAGGTGGTAGCCGAGACCCTGGCCGAGAGCCCCACCCGCCTGTACGCCGACCCCGGTCGCGCCCTGACCACCGACCCGGGCCGGCTCGACGCCGGTGAGCGCGAGGCCATGCTGGACGCGGCGCTGGCGCTGTTCGACCGGGACGCTGGCCGGCGCGCCCTGGCCCGCTGGCTCAGTACCCCCCGGCAAACGGGACTTGATTTTCTGGTCGACCCGGCGCACATTCGCGCCGCCGACCCGGATGCCGCCCTGGTGCGCCACGGCGGCGTACGCCTGCTGGTGGTGGACGACACCGCCTGGCTGAACGGCGAGGCCTGGCCGCTACGCGGCTCCCAGGCCGCCCTGGCCGGGCTGCTTGCCCGCCAGCGGCGCTATACGAACGACGAGCTGGCCGCGGTGCTCGACGCCGACAGCCGGCCCCTGCTGGATCACTGGATAGACCAGGGCTACTTTGCCGAGCTTTAACGAGAACGCCATGGCCTTTAGCATCATTGAGACAACCTGGGACGAACACCGCGCCGAACTGAGCGCCCTGCGCGAACGTATCTTCATTGGCGAACAAGGTGTCCCGGAGGAACTGGAATGGGACGGCGCCGACCCCGCCGCCCGGCACTTCCTGGCGTTCGACGACGCCGGCAAACCGATCGGTTGTCTGCGCCTTCTGGGCAGCGGCCAGATCAGCCGCCTGTGCGTGCTGGAAACCCACCGCAACAGCGGCGTTGGCCGCGCCCTGCTGGTGGCCGCCGAGGAAGCCGCCCGCGCCGCCGATATGGGCGAGGTGTTCCTGTACGCCCAGACCCACGCCACCAGCTTCTACGAAACCGCCGGCTTCAGTGTCTCCGGCGGCATCTTCATGGACGCCCACATCCCCCACCGGCAGATGTTCAAGCTGCTGGACTGACATGCGCTTGCGGCTCGGCGAGGACGATACCCTGCATCACCCGGACCCGAGCCAGGCCGCCGGAGCCCTGGCCGACCTGATCCGTGCCTGCCGGCGTCGCCTGTGGCTACGGGTGCCGGCCCTGGACGCGCTCACCGCCGACCCGGCGGTGCTCGACGCCCTCAAAGCCCTCACCCTGTCCTCGCCCCAGGCCGATCTGCGCGTACTGTTCGACGACGTGGACCAGACGGTCAAACGCGGCCATGGCCTGGTGCATCTGGCCCGCCGCCTGCCCTCCCGCCTGCATTTGCGCCAGACCCAGCCCGACGACGCCGATCCAACGCTGTGCTTCGCGGTGGCCGAACGCACCGGCCTGTTCGAAGCGACCGGCTGGCCACGCCCGGAACGCCTGGACCTGTGCGCCCACGCCCTGCCCCGGGCACCGCGCCGCGCGGAACACTTCGACCGTGTCTGGGAGCGTGCCCGAAGCAATCCGGAGTTGCGCGAATTGCGCCTGTGACCTTATCCGGCGCGGCAAAAAGCGGCATCATAAGAGCCGCACAATAACGACGAATCAAGAGAGACCCATGGCCGAGAGCACCAAATACCTGCTGTCCGAAGAACGCATGCCCCGCGACTGGTACAACATCATGGCGGACTTTCCGACGCCCATGGCCCCGGTGCTGCACCCCGCCACCCACCAGCCGGTGGCCCCCGGCGATCTGGCACCGCTGTTCCCGGACACCCTGATCGCCCAGGAGATGACCACCGAGCGGCACGTGGAAATTCCCACTCCGGTTCGCGACATCTACCGCCTGTGGCGGCCCAGCCCGCTGATCCGCGCGCGCCGTCTGGAAAAGGCCCTGGACACCCCGGCGAAGATTTACTTCAAGTACGAAGGGGTCAGCCCGGCGGGCTCCCATAAGCCCAATACCGCCGTGGCCCAGGCGTTCTACAACGCCGAGGCCGGCATCAAGCGGCTCACCACCGAAACCGGCGCCGGCCAGTGGGGCTCATCGCTGGCCTTCGCCGGCAGCCTGTTCGACCTGCAGGTCAAGGTGTTCCAGGTCAAGGTGTCGTTCCAACAGAAGCCCTACCGGCAGGCGCTGATGCGCACCTACGGCGCCGAATGCGTGGCCTCGCCCTCCAACCTCACCGAATCCGGCCGCGCGATCCTGGCGGAGAACCCGGATCACCCGGGCAGCCTGGGCATCGCCATCAGCGAGGCGGTGGAACTGGCTGCCCAGGACGAGGGCACCAAATACGCCCTGGGCTCGGTGCTCAACCATGTGATGCTGCACCAGAGCGTAATCGGCCTGGAGGCCATGGAGCAGTTCGAAATGGCCGGCGACGACCCGGACATCATCATCGGCTGCACCGGTGGCGGCTCCAACTTCGCCGGCATCGCCTTCCCGTTCCTGGGCGCCCAGCTGCGTGGCGGCAAGCGCCGCCGCATCATCGCCGTGGAACCGGCCGCCTGCCCCACCCTGACCCAGGGCCGCTTCGCCTATGATTTCGGCGATACCGCCCATCTCACGCCGCTCACCAAGATGCACACCCTGGGCTCCAGCTTCACGCCGCCGGGTTTCCACGCCGGTGGCCTGCGCTATCACGGCATGGGCGCCCAGGTGTCCCATGTGCTGGAGCTCGGCCTGATCGAAGCGCGCGCCTATCAGCAGCTGGGTTGCTTCGAGGCGGCGGTGGAGTTCGCCCGCCACGAGGGCATCGTGCCGGCGCCGGAGTGCACCCACGCGGTCAAGGGCGCCATCGATGAGGCCCTGCGCTGCAAGGCGGAGGGCAAGTCGGAGACCATCCTGTTCAACCTTTCCGGCCACGGCCATTTCGACATGCAGGCCTACATCGATTATTTCGACGGCAAGCTGGAAGACGGCGACTACGACGCCGCCGGCGCCGAGGCGGCGCTGTCGCGTCTGCCACAACTGGGCTGATCATCAAGAGGGGAAAAAAATGGCGTTTTTCGACGGTTTGATCGCGCTGATCGTGCTGGGGCTGGTATTGATGGGCGTCGGCTTCGGCGCCCGCCAGTCCGCCTGGGGCCTGACCCTGCTGGCCCTGGGCACGATCTGCATGCTGGCCACCATTGGCTATAAGGTCTACATGACCGTTCAGTGATCCAGCCCGGCCACCAGCTCCCAGAGCCGGTGGCCGCTGTGACGGTACTTTTCCTCGAAATCGGTGATTGGCTCACCGTCCCCGCTCAGCGGCGACACCGTCGCCGCGCGGCCCGCCACCTCCAGCGCCCGCGCCATTTCCCTGGCGTAGAGTTCCCAATTGGTACGCAACACCAGGGTGCCCCCCAACGCCAACAGATGGGGAAACACCGGGTGGCCGTGCCAGCGGCGCTTCAGGTGCGCGCTTTTCGGCCACGGATTCGGATACAACAGGTAATGGCGCCAGGGTCGCCAGCCGGCGGACTCCGCCAGACGCCAGAAGCCGGCGCAGTCGGTACGCAGCAACAGCAGATTGCCCGGCGCCTCGAAGCGCCGCGCCGCCCGTTCCAGACGGTGGGCGGACTGGTCCAGCCCCAGCACCAGCGCCTCCGGATAGCGGCGCGCCAACCATACCGAGGAGCGGCCGGTACCACAGCCGGAATCCAGAATCAGCGGCCGGGCCTGGTCAGCGAGCCACTGCTCGGCGCGGGCGAAGGCCTGGCGATCGTGGTCCGCCAGGGGAGCCCGCCAGACATGGCCCAGATGGCGACGCACGGTGTCCGCCAATGACGAATGCGGCCCGCCCTGGTTGCTGGTCACGGCCCGGCTGTTACCGAACATGGAAAGCCTCGAAGATGGAAATCACGGACGTTTTACGGTGGTTTTTCACAAATTCCGCTGTGCGGTTCCCGGCCGGCGTCATGATTCGATACACTCCGGCGCGTTACGGGAGAGTTTTTTATTATGCGTTTTTTCCTGCCTTTTTTCTGCCTTTTCCTGCTCACCGCCTGCCAGGGTCGCGACATCGAGAAAGAGGATTACGAGGACGATTTTCTTCTCGTCGCCCATCAGAGCATCAAGACCTCCGGCTCTGACTACGGCCAAGAAGTGGACCTGCAGGCCATCGTTCGGAACCGCGTCGCCGACGATGCCGGTAGCGGCCTGTGGCTGCGCACCACCCTGCCCTGGCTGCGTATTGGCGGCGGTCAACTGGACACCCGTGACCTGGCCCGCCTGGGCGACCGAGCCGAACCATTTCGACGGTTCCAGGAGAGCGGCACCCTGAGCCGCGTGAAGAACGGGCGCATTACCGAGACCCGTCTGGCTGATCCGGAGCTTGAGCAACGTTTGCAGGAACGTTTCGGTGACAAGATCGAGCAGTTGCTGGACCAATCCACCGCCACCGCCGTACCGCTCCCGGATGACCCTCAACCCGGCGATACCTGGCAGGCCAGCGCCTCTCTCTGGGGGTTGCCCAAGGTCGAGGCCGACTACCGGGTTCTGGCGCGGGACGGGGAGCGGGTACTGGTGGCCATGACGCTCAACGGCGAACGGGTGGAAGGCCAGGCGCGCATGATCGCGCGCTGGCCCAGCGGCATGCCCGAGGCGCTGCGCCTGCACAGCGAGCTGTACATGCCCGACCAGGACGCGCTTGTAGAACAGCGCTTGCAACTGGTGAGCCAGCGCCACTATCCCAACCTGGTGCGGGATTGGGACGTGGACCCCACGCATCTGCAAATGCAGGCCGATTTCCAGAAACGTCAGTTCCGTGAAATGCCGCTGCGCGAACCCGACGACACCCTGCCGTTACGGGACCGTGCCGACATGGATGCTCTGCTCGACAGCCTCGAGGACAGCTTCCTTTATCAGGTCGAGGAACAGCGGGTGATGACCCGCGGTGACTGGGCCCTGGCCGCGCCGCTGCAACAACAAGCGGAATTGCACTTCACCGGCTTCAATGGCGACGCCCCGGACGGTCTGGTGCTGAACCGAATGGCGGAGAACGGCGGCTTCTTCCGGCTCGCGGACCCGGGCCCGCCGGACATGGACCTGGGCCGGGATTTGCTCATCGCCACCGCGCCGGACGCTTTCCAGCCCGGCAAGCCGCTGTCGCTCACCGCCGAGGCCCGGATCTGGGAGCCCGCCGAGCCCGTTACCCTGACCAAGGGCGACCCCGTTCCCGACGGCGTGAGCGTGCTCGACTGGGGGAAGCAACGTCTGGACCTGCGCCTGGAAGACGGCCAACCAGTACGCGCCCAGCCCCTGGACGCCGACGGCCGCCCCCTGCCCATGGCAATGACCCTGCGCCCGGTCAAACAAGCCGACGAGAGCCCGGAGACCTTTATCGAGCGCCTGTCGCTGAACCCGGCTCCGCTGCGCCTGAGCCTGCGCACCGATACCCCCATCGCCGCGCTTCGCCTCACCCCCATGGAGTCACGGCGGCGCGCCCTGACCATGACGGTGCGCCCCCAGCCGGACGACGGCGACCTTCATCCCCCTGGTGCCCGGCACCAGCTCCCGGGCCTGCGCGACGCCCCGGACGATACCGCCCGGCTGCTGCGGGACATCGAGTTGCAGGCCCTCGACCACCATCGCCTGCGGGTCACCGGCCCGATCGGTTTCCGCCTGTGTAACGTAGTCCCCGAGGGCGCCCCGGACTATCACGGCACGCCACTGCATTTCACCTGGTCCGCCCCGACGCGGCACGAAGAAGACGGCCGCCCCGGGTTCGAGCTGCGCACCAAGGACGACCGGATTCGTTATTTCTATGGCCGGCGCCTGTCCTTCGAGGCGCGCTGCCCGACCCGGGTGGAAACGGTAGTCCTGACCCGGGAGCAGCCCGGTTGCGCGCACTTCGAAGGCGATAACGGCGTGCTACTGGGCGACGATTGCAAGGCGGCCCACTACGATGCCCTGGACGACACCGGCCTGGCCCTGCGTGAACTCGGTGAGGACGACAACGGCGTGCTGCGCTTCTGGGGCCCGGTGAAATCCGTCCGCCTGCTGCGCACCCACGGTGAACAGACCCGAACCCTCGAAGCCACCCTTCCGGAGCTGCCGCAATGAGCGTTTTCCCATGGACCCGGAACCTGATCCTGCTGCTCGGTGCCCTTCTGCTGGCCCGGGCGGCCCACGCCGAACGCCTCTACTTCACCGATTATGGCTACCCGGCCAAGACCGAGCAGGCCCGGTTTTTCTATGTGGACACGCCCCTGCCGGAGAATCCGGACGGCCCCGGCTATCTCTATAAGGCCTATTACACAAGCAACGATGCGCTCTATGCCGAGGGGGCCCGCGCCGGCACCGACAAGGACGCCGACTGGTATGGCGACTGGCGCTATCTCTACCCGGACGGCACCCTGAAGGAAAAAGGACACAGCGACGAACAAGGCCGTCTGGACGGCGAGATCATCTCCTACCACGAGAACGGCCAGGAGGATAAATTCAGGCCTTACCGCCACGGCAAGCCCCACGGCGTGGAGAAACACTACGACGAGGACGGCAACCTGCTGGCCCGGACGCCCTACAAGGACGGCGCCGTTACCGGTATGCGGGTGGCCTACTACCCCAAGGTTGGCGACCAGGAAGGCGGCAAGGATGGCGGCCAGATCCATGAGGAAAGGCGCTACAAGGGCGGCCGCTACGACTTTCTCTTCAACCGCTATGACCGCGACGGCAACCCGCTCGCCCACGAGGCCTATGTGGCCCCCGGGATCCTGATGGGTTGGCACAAGAACAGCGATGGCGTCTACCTGAGCCGCGAAGCCACCTACCAGCGCGATGCACAGGGCCGGTTCCGTAACGACGCGCCGGTGTGGCTACGCCTCAAGGCCGAGAATAACCCGGACGGCACGCTGAGGTTCGTATACCTGCGCTACCCGAAAGAAGACAGCGTGTGGAAAATCGGCTTCGCCAACGATCGGGTAGTGAAGCTGCAACACCTGATCGGCGGGATTGCCCAGGGCAAGGCCATCATCGGCCAGTATAGCGGTGCGCGGGAGGAAGGCCAGATGAAGGATAGCCGGCGCGACGGTGAATGGCGCGGTTACGACGACCACGGCGACCTGATCGCGGTAAAGCGGTTCCGGAACGGCCAGCGCCACGGCGAAAGCCGCGAACGCAGCGGCCCGGAGAACCAGCGCTGGACCTACCATGAGTACCGCCAGGGCAAGAAGGACGGCCCCTGGCACACCGAAAACGCTGACGGCGAAGTGCTGGAATCCGGCCGTTATCGGAACGACAAGCCGGTGGGCGACTGGCGCACCCTGGACACCAACGGCAACGTGGAGCAGGCACATTATGTGAACGGCGAGTTGCACGGTGACTGGACCCGAAGTACCCCGGACGGCACCCTGCTGGATCAGCGCCACTACCGGAACGGCAAGGCCATCGGCGACTGGGTGAGCCATGACAAGGACGGCAACCTGGTGTTCCGGGCCCACTTCGTGAATGGCGAAAAAGAAGGCGAAGCCTTCAAGGTGCTGTATGAAGGGCGCCAGAGACATGCCCATTTCAAGGCCGGCAAGCGCGACGGTGAATACCTGGAAACCAGCCCCGAAGGTTACCCTCGACTGGTGGGCCAGTACCGCGACGACAAACGCCAGGGGCGTTTCATCGAATACGATGAGGAAGGCCGGGTGGAACGCATTACCCCGTACCGGGACGGCCTGGAGAACGGCGAAGGCTGGATCAGCGACCGCGACGGCAAGATGGTACCGGCGCGCTGGCGCAACGGCGACCGCCTCAAGCCCTGACCCGGCCCGCCGGGTGACGGCAAGGAAGCCGCTCCTCGCCCCATCGACGGGCCCGGGGCGGCCTGTGCAGCCCGGCCCCGTTGTCGCTATGATGCGAGTTCGACCTTTTCCTGGGACCATCGTCATGCGCATGCCAAGTCGACGCCGATGCACGCCCGGCCACCGGACGCTGGCCCTGTTGCTGCTGCTGATCGTCGCCCCGCTGCTGGCCCGCGCCGAGGCCATGTCGATCCATGTCATCCAGCGCGCCGATGCCCAGGCCCTGGTGCCGGTGATCCGCCCCCTCCTTCCGGAGGGCGGCTACGTCAACGCCTACCAGGGCAAGCTGGTGATCCGCACCACCAGCGCCAATTTCGACCAGGTTCTGGCCGCCCTCGGCGACATGCCGGAAGTGCCGCGCACGGTGACCGTGCACCTGCGCCGCCGCGCCGACGGCGAACGCGGTGGCGGCGGCGTCACCCTGGGGCCGGACGGCATACGGGCCGGAGCCGGCTCGATCAGCCACCAGCGCCAGGACGACTACCGCATCAACACCCTGGCCGGCCACGCCGCCGGCATCAGCCAGGGCACCCTGGTGGCCCTCACCGGCACCCAGTACCCGGCACTGATGAGCCTGAAACAGGGCATCCGGATCACCCCGGTGCTGACCGGGGACGGTCGCGTGCGCCTGACCGTGGCTCAGCGTTTTGACGAACCGGCCGGCAATGGCCTGGCCCGTACCCAGGGCAGCGACACCACCCTGGTGGTGACACCGGGACAATGGCAGGCCCTGGGCGCCATCACCGTCAGCGAACGTACCGGAGCCCGTGGCCTGAGCGGCGCCGCCACCCACAGCGAACGGCTCGATCTGCCCCTGGAAGTCAAAGTGGAGATTGGCGGTCGCTGACCCAGCCGGCGGGACAATTCGGCGCCCCAACATTGAGCATTCACATCTTGTAACGCACCGGAATCGGGCGCGAATTCGTCCTCAAGCCCCTTACATGGCGGTGTCCGACCCTTCTCTCACCGTCCCATGATATGGCCCGCTTATTGCTAATGCTTTTCCTGCCCTTGTAAATTTACTAATCGATTAATTAATATGTCGATTAGTCGCGCTAACAACAAGGCTCAACAGGAGAACTGCGATGCGAAAACTGATTCTGGCTCCAATAATTGCGACTGCTCTGATGGCCTCTACCCAGGCCTCGGCGCAAGACACCCTGAAAATCGGGCTGATCCAGCCCCTCACCGGTTCGGTGGCCTACAACGGCACCGCCGACGCCAACGGTGCCCGGCTCGCCGTCAAGGAGCGCAACGCCAACGGCGGCGTGCTCGGCAAGCAAGTGGAACTGATCATCGAGGACGGCCAGTGCAGCCCGGCCAACTCGGTGAACGCCGCCGAGAAACTGATCCAGCGCGACAAGGTAGTGGCTCTGGTCGGCGCCTTCTGCAGCTCCGCCACCTCGGCGGTGATGCCGGTGGCGGGCAAGTACAAGACGCCCTTTCTGACCGGCGTTTCCTCCGAAGCCAGCCTCACCGAGAAAGGCAACCCCTACTTCTTCCGCTCCGCGGAAACCGACGCCCTGCTCGGCAAGGCGTTTTCCCGGTTGATCGTCGACAACCTGGGCCTCAAGAAAGTGGCCTATATCGGCGTCAACGACGACTGGGGCCGGGGCAGTGCCAAGGCGTTCGAGCAGGAGTTATCCAGCCACGGCGTGGAAACCGCGCTGATCGAATACTTCAACCATGGCGCCACCGACTTCTATACGCTGCTCACCAAACTGCGCGGCTCCGGTGCCGATGGCGTGTTCGTGGCCGCCGAAACCCAGGACGGTTCCACCCTGGTCAAGCAGATCAAGCAGTTCGGCATCGACATGGACGTGTTCGGCGTCGGCTCCTGGGCCACCAGCGACTTCATCAAGATCACCGGTGACGCGGCGGAAGGCATCTATGCCGCCGTGCCCTATGTGTCCAACCTGCCCGGCGAGCGCAACGAGCGCTTCGTGAAGGAATACAGCGCCGCCTACGACCACGCCCCCGGCAAATACGCCGCCGCCGGCTACAACTCCATGAACATCATGATGGACGCCATCGACCGGGCCGGCGACACCGACGCCCAGGCCATCGTCGACGGGCTCCATGCCACCGACTACGAAGCCCCCAACGGCCGCTACCGGTTCACCGAAAAGGGCCAGGGCTACGGCTTCGAAGCGGCACTGGTGCAAATCCAGGACGGCCACACCGAGGTGGTCGCCACCACCCGTATCGCCAACCCCGAAGCCGACAGCGGCGGGCAATAATCCATGGATATGTTGTTGCAGTTTGTCGCCAACGGTCTGGTGTCGGGAGCGTTCTACGCGCTCTCGGCCCTGGGCCTGACCCTGATCTTCGGGCTGATGCGGGTGGTCAACTTCGCCCACGGTGAGCTCTATATGCTGGGCGGCGTGATGGGCTGGCTGGCCACCACGGTGCTCGGCCTGAACTTCTTCGCCGGCCTGGCGCTGACCCTGGCGGTGATGGGCGCCTGTGGCTGGCTGGTGGATCGCTTCCTGATCGAGCGGGTGCGCGACCAGGGCGAGGAGCCCAGCATTCTGCTCACCATCGGCCTGTCGATCTTCCTCACCAACACCGCCCTGCTGCTGGTGGGCACCGCGCCGCTGACCATCGAGGGCCCGCTGCCCAACAAACCGGTGTTCCTGGGCCCGGTGGTGCTTACCGAGCTGCGCGTGTTCGCGGTGGCCGCCTGCGCGGTGCTGATTCTCGCCGCCCATCTGGTGATCCGTCACACGCGGCTGGGGCGCGCCATGCGCGCCACCTTCCAGGACCCGATGGCGGCCCGTCTGGCGGGCATCAACACCGCCCGCGTCTATGCCAGCACCTTCGCCCTGGGCACCATGCTGGCGGCTTCCGCCGGCATGCTGTTGGGCTCGATCTACTCCACCCACGTCAGCGCCGGCGGCGTGGTCAGTCTCAAGGCGTTCGTGGTGGTGATCCTGGGCGGCATGGGCAGCTTCGCCGGCGCCATCGTCGGTGGCCTGCTGCTGGGCGTGGCCGAGGCACTGTGGGGAGGCTACATCTCCACCGGCACGGTGGACATCATCGGCTTCATCATCGTGATCCTGACTCTGATCTTCAAACCCTACGGGCTGTTTTCAACCCAGGTGGAGAGGGCCTGAGCATGAAATTCGAACGCAATACCCTGCTGGTGCTGGGCCTGATCGCCCTCGCCTTCCCGTTACTGGTGGGCGACCAGTACCTGCTGCACATCGGCATCATGGTGCTGCTGTACGCGGTGCTCGCCACCAGCCTCAATCTGATCGTCGGCTATGTCGGCGAGTTCTCCCTGGGCCATACCGCCTTTCTTGGCCTGGGCGCCTACACCGCCGCGCTGCTGTCATTGCGGCTGGGGCTGCCGGCCTGGGCCACCATCCCGCTGGCCGGAGTGGTCTCGGCCCTGTTCGGTGTCGCCATCGGCGCCATCACCCTGCGCCTGCGCGGGCCCTACTTCGTGATCATCACCCTGGCGTTCGCCGAGGTACTGCGGCTGATCGCCAACAACTGGGTGGGCTTCACCAACGGCCCCATGGGCCTGTCCGGGGTGGCGCAACCGGCGCTGCTGGCGGACGCCTCGCCGCTGATGGCCAAGCGCTTCTATTTCTATCTGGCCCTGGCCCTGACCGCTCTGGCTCTCTATCTGGCCTACCGGTTCGTGTACTCCAACAATGGCCGTGCCGCGGTAACCGTGCGCGAGAACCGCTTCGTCGCTCAATCCGTGGGTATCCGTCCGTTCGTCTACGCCATGCGGGCCTTCGTGCTGGGCGCCTTCCTGGCCGGCCTGGCCGGTGGCTTCTATGCCCACTACATCACCTTCGTGGGCGCCAATGTGTTCGGTTTCGCGTTCATGGTGAGCATGATCATCATGGTGCTGATCGGCGGCAAGGGCACCCTGATCGGTCCCCTTCTGGGCGCTCTTCTGGTCACCCTGCTTACTGAGTACCTGCGTGAACTGCAGGAACTGAGGCTGTCGCTGTTCGGGCTGATCGTGATGGGCGTGGTGTTGTTCCTGCCTAATGGCCTGATGGGTTTTCTCAATCACCGTCGCGAGCGCAACCAGAGCGATGACACCGCCGACACCGCGACCCGCGTTCAGGGAGGCCCGGCATGAACCCGACGCAAACCAACACGCCCTTGCTGACCGTGGCGGGTCTGAGCAAGACCTTTGGCGGCATCAAGGCGGTGCAGGACATCGACTTCCAGGTCAACCGGGGCGAAGTGTTCGGTCTGATCGGCCCGAACGGCGCCGGCAAGACCACCTGCTTCAACCTGATCACCGGTTTCTACACGCCCACCACCGGCCAGGTCGCCTTCCAGGGGCGGGACATCACCGGCCAGAGCCCTTACCGGATCGCCCGCCAGGGGCTGGTGCGCAGTTTCCAGAAAACCAACGTGCTCAAGCCGCTGACGGTGTTTGAAAACGTGCTCGCCGGGCACTACCTGAGTGCCAAGCAAAGCCTGCTGAGCACCTTGTTTCCCACCGCGCCGGTGCGCAAGGCGGAACGGGAAGCCCGTGACAGCGCGGCGCGCATCGTGGCCCTGCTGGATCTGGGCGCGCGCCTGGATACACCGGCCTACCGGCTTTCCTGCGGCGAACTGAGACTGCTGGAAGTGGCGGTGGCGCTGGCCGCCAAACCCACCCTGCTGATGCTCGACGAGCCGGCGGCCGGGCTCAACAGCCAGGAAGCGATGCGCTTCGGTGGCATTCTCAAGGAACTGCGCCGCGAACAGGTGCCGTCCATCGTCATCGTCGAACACAACATGAATCTGGTCATGGATGTCAGCGACCGGGTCATGGTGATGGACTTTGGCCGCAAGCTGGCCGAGGGCGCCCCCGCCGAGGTCAAGAATGACCCGAGGGTGGTGGAAGCCTATCTGGGGAGGGCAAGAGCATGAACGATACCGCTGTGCATGAAACCGCGCGCGATACTTTGCTGCGGGTTCGCGACCTGCATGTGGCCTACGGCAAGATCGCCGCCCTGCATGGCATCGATCTGGATGTCGCCCAGGGTGAAACCGTGGCTCTGATCGGCGCCAACGGAGCCGGTAAGAGCACCATTCTGCGAGCCATCTCCGGCCTGCTGAAACCAAGCCGGGGCAGCATCCACTGGGATGGCCGTGAAATCGCCGGCCTGCCGGCGGAGAAAGTGGTCGCCGGCGGCATTGCCCATTGCCCGGAAGAGCGACATGTGTGGCCGGCCATGACGGTGCGCGAGAATCTGATGCTGGGTGCCTTCCTGACCGGTTCGAAACACCGGGTGGAAGAACGCGTGGGCATGGCCTTTCACCGCTTCCCAAGGCTGCGCGAGCGCTACAAGCAGATGGCCGGCACCCTCAGCGGGGGCGAACAGCAGATGCTCGCCATCGCCCGCGCCCTGATGTCGGAACCACGCCTGCTGCTGCTCGACGAGCCCAGCCTGGGCCTGTCTCCGAAGATGGCCGACGAGGTGTTCGACGTGGTGCGCGAGATCAATGGTCACGGCGTTACCGTGCTGGTGGTGGAGCAGAACGTGCACAACGCCCTGGCGGTGGCCTCCCGAGCCTATGTGGTCGAGACCGGCACCATCAGCACCGAGGCGGACAGCACCACCCTGCTTGAGGACCCGGAGGTGCTGAGCGCCTATCTGGGCGCCTGAGAATACCCTTCCGTTCCGTACGGACGACGGTGTGATCACGATCCGGAAGCACCGTCACCATAATTAATTAGTCGAATAGTTAATAAGGAGTTTTTCAATGTCTGAGCAAATTCGTGTCGCCATTATCGGCGGCGGTATCGGCGGTGTCGCCCTGGCCCGGGCCCTGAGCCGCCGTGGCATCGATTTTCACCTGTTCGAGCAGGCGCCCGCGTTTGGTGAAGTGGGCGCCGGCGTGCAGATGACCCCCAACGCGGTGAAAGTGCTCAAGGCCCTGGGCCTGACCCGGGAACTGGCGGACATCGGCTTCCTGCCGGAATCGATGCGCGGCATCAACTGGCAAACTGGCGATACCCTGTTCCGCACGCCGCTCAAGGATACCTTCCCCAAGGTCTACGGCGCCGAGTTCTACCATGTGCACCGCGCCGACCTGCACGGCATTCTGTGCGCCGACCTGCCGGCGCACAAAATCACCTTCAATGCCCGCTGCACCGGTATCGAGGAACAGAATGACGGCGTCCTGGCGCGGTTCGACGATGGCACCGAATTCAAAGCCGACCTGGTGGTGGGCGCCGACGGTATCCACTCACCGGTGCGTGCCTCCCTGTGGAGCCAGGACGAACCGCGGTTCACCGGCCATATGTGCTGGCGGGCGCTGGTGCCGGTGGATCAGCATCCGCTGCCGTTCGTTGGCCCGGACGCCGCCTTCTGGATGGGCCCCAAGGCCCATGTGGTCACCTATTACGTGAAAGGCGGCAAGGCGGTGAACATCGTCGCCGTCACCGAAACCGCCGACTGGGTGGAGGAATCCTGGACCGAACCGAGCAGCACCGAGGAGTTGCTGGCCGCCTATGAAGGCTGGAACGACGATCTGATCCGGCTGTTCAAGATGACCGACCCCAGCCAGACCTTCAAATGGGGCCTGTTCGATCATGACCCCATGGCGCGCTGGTCCACCGACCGTGCCACCCTGCTCGGCGACGCCGCCCACCCGATGCTGCCGTTCCTGTCCCAGGGCGCCGCCATGGCCATCGAGGACGCCTATGTACTGGCCGAGGCGCTGACCCACTACCAGGGCGACAGCGCCGCCGCGCTGCGCGCCTACGAACAGGAGCGCCGGCCGCGCACCTCCGAAGTGCAGTTGCAGGCCCGTGAGCGCGGCCGCAGCTACCACCTGTCCACGCCGGAAGAACTGCGTAAGCGCGACGAGGCGTTCCGCGAAGCGCAGAAGAAGGACCCCAACGCGGTGGGTATCCGCGCCGAGTGGATCTACGAATACGACGCCACCACCTGCGCCGAGCGGTTCGACGCCCCCACCACCGCCTGACCGGAGCGACGCCATGCACACAACCGACAAAAAAAATCG
>NZ_JAEKJB010000013.1 GCF_016785095.1 Alloalcanivorax marinus
GGCCTGCCGCCAGCGTTCAATCTGAGCCATGATCAAACTCTTCAGTTCGATTAAGTCTTTAAAGTGCCTTCGCACTTAAAGCATGCTCAGCTCGAAACAAATTCAACTAGGTTGACTTGTTCAAAGCCGATATCTTTTAGACACCTACTTCGAACAGGTCCCACACGTTTGCTTGCCTGATTGTTAAAGAGCGTTTGGAAGCGCTTGGCTTCCCGACCGGGGCGTTTGCCGCTTGGCTGTGCCCGCCGTCGTTGTGGGTGCGCATTCTAGGGATTTGCGGAGAACCGTCAACACTTTTTTTCCAATGGATTCATCAAACGGTCAGAACTTGATCATAGCGCCCAAAAAAGCGGCTTTCCGGGCGCAAACCGCTCATTTTCCAGGCAAAAACCGTCCTCGCAACCGGTAGCCGATGAGGATGGCGGCCACCGTCAAAAACGCCAGGGTCTCCCCGAAGCCGGATTTCTGCACCCAGAACTGATGGATCAGGGCCAACGGCAGCGCCACGAAGATCAAACGGTGCAGTTTCACCCAGCGCTTGCCAAGCCGCCGACGGGACTTGCGGGTGCTGGTCAGCGCCAAGGGCCACAGCAACAGCCAGGCGGCGGCACCGGCGATAATGTAGGGGCGCTTGCTCAACTCGGTGGCCAACCGGCCCGGGTCCCAGCCCAGGATCAGGGTCGCCCATGCAAGAAAGTGCAAGCTGGCGTAGATGAACATCCACAGCCCGAAGGTACGCCGCCAGATCACCAAGGCGGGGATATCGAACACCCGCGCCGCCGGGCGCATGGTCAGGCACACCAGCAACAGCACCAGCGCCCACCAACCCAGCGCATTGACCAGCGCCGCCACCGGGTCCGGGCCGCTGGCGCCGGTGAGTCCTTCGTAGAGCACCCAGGCCAGGGGCAACGCGCCCAGGGGCCAGGCGATCCAGGTCCAGGCCTTGGGATTGTGGGTCCTGCCCGCCGCCATCAGTAGTTCTTTCTCAGGTCCATGCCCTTGTACAGGCCCGCCACCTGGTCATAGCCGTTGAACAGTTCCGTGGGCCGCCAGTTGGGGTTGAACAGGGAGTTGGGCAGGCGCCGCTCCCGGGACTGGGACCAGCGCGGATGGTCCACTTCGGGGTTCACATTGGCGTAGAAACCGTACTCCCTGGGCGCCAGCAGGTTCCAGGTGGTTTCCGGGCGTTTCTCGGTGAACTCGATGCGCACGATCGACTTGATCGACTTAAAGCCGTACTTCCAGGGCACCACCAACCGCATCGGCGCGCCATTCTGATTGGGGAGAGTACGCCCATACAGGCCGATGGCCATCAGCGTCAGGGGATGCATGGCCTCATCCAGGCGCAGTCCTTCCCGGTAGGGGAAGTCTATGCCCGTGAACGGCGAGTCCACACCGGGCATCCGCTTGCGGTCGGCCAGGGTGGTAAAGGCCACGTAGCGAGCCTTGCTGGTGGGCTGGAGAGCCTTGAGCAGCGCCGCCATAGGAATACCCACCCAGGGAATCACCATGGACCAGGCCTCCACGCAGCGCAGCCGGTAGATGCGCTCCTCCACCGGCAACCCCTTAATCAGGTCCTCCAGATCAAAGGTGCCGGTACGCTCGGCGGCGCCGGCGACGGTGACCCGCCAGGGATCGACCTTCATGGCGCCGGCGTGGGCGACCGGGTCGTCCTTGCCGGTGCCGAACTCGTAGAAGTTGTTGTAGTGGGTGACGTCGTCGAAGGGGGTAAGCTTCTCGTCGGTGCGCGGCTCGCCGGCCTTGGCGCCGGCCACCTGCTGGCGTAACCAGGCCGGCCGCGAGCCGTCCTCGGCGGCCGGGTCCACGGTGCGCGCCCAGGACGGGGTGGCGGCGAACAAGCCGGCCAGCCCGCCCAGAATCATCAGCTCACGGCGCTTGAGATAGACGGACTCCGGGGTGATTTCGGAGCTTTTCGGCTCATTTCTGTGGCGTTTTCGAATCAGCACGGCTCGATCTCCTGTTCGGCTACTCCGTTAGAGAGGCGAACCGCGCCTTTGTTACACCGGTTTCTTGCGCAGCCGCCAGAGGTTCAACAACAGCCCGGTGACCACGTACACCACGGCCACGGTCAGCAGCACCAGCGGCGGGTCCAGAAACACGATGGCGAACGCCACGATCACGCCCAGCAACACCTTGAACGGCACCCGCCCGATGTGAAATTCCTTGAACGAGTGGTAACGCACCGAGGACACCATCAGCAGACCCGCGCCGGCCACCGTGAAGGCTACCAGCCAGGAGATGTCGTTTCCGTCAACGCCGCGACTGGCGCCCAGCCACACCAGGGTGGCCACCAGGCCGGCGCCGGTGGGGCTGGGCAGGCCGATGAAGAAACGCTTGTCGGTGGTTTCCGCCTGCACGTTGAAACGAGCCAGACGCAGAGCGGCGCAGGCCAGATAGATAAAGGCCGCCATCCAACCAAACTTGCCGAGCTCGGAGAGCCCCCAGGAGTACGCCACCAGCCCCGGCGCCACACCAAAGGCCACGCAGTCCGAAAGCGAGTCGTATTCCGCTCCGAACTTGCTCTGGGTGTTGGTCAGACGGGCCACGCCGCCGTCCATGCCATCCAGGATGCCGGCAACGATGATGCCCACGGCGGCGGCCTCGAACAGACCGTTCATGGCCGCCACGATGGCGTAGAACCCGGCGAACAGGGCGCCGGTGGTAAACAGGTTGGGCAGCAGATAGACCCCCTTGTGACGGGCGCCGGTGCGTTCCGCCTCTACTACCTCGAAGGTCTCCGTGCCGTGTTCCTTTTGCTCTTGCTGATCGGCCATGGTGCCTCGCCATTGTTGCGGTCCGGCCTAGTCTATCATCGCCACGGGGGATTTTCGGCCATAAAAAAACGCGCCCCGGAGGGCGCGTTTCCGTCGGTCGGAACCACCGGCCGAAGCCGGGGACGGCCTCAGTTCTTGGACTTGTCCACGATCTGGTTGGCCTGGATCCAGGGCATCATGCCACGCAGCTTCTCACCCACCTGCTCGATGGGGTGCTCGGCATTCTGACGACGACGAGCGGTCATGCTCGGGTAGTTGAGGCCGCCCTCGTTGATGAACATTTTCGCGTATTCGCCGGTCTGGATGCGCTTGAGCGCATTGCGCATGGCTTCGCGGGACTGCTCGTTGATGATCTCCTGGCCGGTGGTGTATTCACCATACTCGGCGTTGTTGGAGATTGAGTAGTTCATGTTGGCGATGCCGCCTTCGTACATCAGGTCGACGATCAGCTTCAGCTCATGGAGGCACTCGAAGTAAGCCATCTCCGGCGCGTAACCGGCTTCCACCAGGGTCTCGAAACCGGCTTTAACCAGCTCCACGGTACCGCCACACAGCACCGCCTGCTCACCGAACAGGTCGGTTTCGGTTTCATCCTTGAAGGTGGTTTCGATGATGCCGGTGCGGCCGCCGCCGATGCCACAGGCGTAGGACAGCGCCAGGTCCTTGGCCTGACCGGAGGCGTCCTGGAAGATGGCGATCAGGTCGGGGATGCCGCCACCACGGGTGAACTCGGTGCGCACGGTATGGCCCGGCGCCTTGGGCGCCACCATGATCACGTCCAGGTCCTTGCGCGGCACGATCTGGTTGTAGTGGATGCAGAAGCCGTGAGCAAAGGCCAGGGTGGCGCCCTGCTTCAGGTTGGGCTCGATTTCATTCTGGTAGATGGCGGCCTGGTTCTCGTCCGGGGCCAGTACCATCACCACGTCGGCGGCCTTGACCGCTTCCGGCACGCTTTTCACGGTGAGGCCGGCGCCTTCCGCCTTGGCCGCGGAGGAGGAACCTTCACGCAGTGCCACCACGACGTCGACACCGGATTCCTTCAGGTTGTTGGCGTGGGCGTGGCCCTGGGAACCGTAGCCGATGATGGCCACTTTCTTGCCCTGGATGAGGGAAAGGTCACAATCCTTATCGTAGTAGACTTGCATGGTGTTGCCCCGAATCTTGGTTAAGGTCAGCGAGAAAGGCCTACACCTTAGGCCATGCCTCGCGTTGCGTAAAATGATATATTCGCAACACAGTATGCCGACTGGCGAAACACTCCATGGACACCCGCTCCCTGCGTCTTTTTCTCGCTCTGGCGGAAACCCTGCATTTCGGGCGCGCCGGCGACCGCTGCCACATGAGCCCCTCGGCGGTGAGCCGCACCATCCGGCAACTGGAAAACGAACTGGGCGCCGCCCTCTTCCTGCGTGACAACCGCAGCGTCAGCCTCACCCGGGAGGGCCGCCGCTTCCAGCAATACGCCCGGGAGACCCTGGCCCAGTGGGACGGCCTGCGCCATTCCATGCAGGAGAGCAGCCGGGTGCTGCAGGGGGAACTGAGCCTGTATTGCTCGGTGACCGCCAGCTACAGCTTCCTCTACGACATCCTCAGCCGCTTCCGTAACGACTACCCGGGCATCGAGATCAAGCTGCACACCGGCGACCCGGCCCATGCCATGGACCGGGTGATGACCGGCCGCGAGGACATCGCCATCGGCGCCCGCCCGGACACCCTGCCCCGGGCCGTGGCCTTCCGGCCTATCCTGCGCTCCCCGTTGCTGTTCATTGCTCCCACCGACCAGCCGGAACTGGCCACCGCCCTGGCCGGCCCGGCCCGTGCCGAGGCCTGGCGGGAGGTGCCCATGATCCTCTCCGAGGAAGGGTTGTCCCGCCAGCGCCTGGATCAGTGGTTCCGGACCCTGGGCATCCCGCCACGCATTTATGCCCAGGTGAGCGGTAACGAGGCCATCGTCAGCATGGTGAGCCTGGGCTTCGGGGTCGGCGTGGCGCCGCGCATCGTGCTCGACAACAGCCCCCTGGCGGACCGCACCCGGCCCCTGGACGTGACCCCGGCCCTGGCGGATTACGAGGTGGGCCTGTTCACCCGCGAGAAGCGCCTCGCCGACCCGGTGATCCAGGCGTTCTGGTCGCAGTTGCGGTGACGCTCGCGGCCGCGCGGCAGGGGGCGACATCCGTCGCGATCAACGCCGGTGCCTTCTTCATCGCGACTGAAGCCGCTCCTACAAGGCGAGACATAAAAGAGGCATGAAAAAAGCCGCCCCGGGGGGCGGCTCTTCAGGGTGCCGGGCGAAAAAGGCTCAGAGGCTGAGCACTTTCTCGCCGCGTGAGATGCCGGAGACGCCGGAGCGCACCACTTCCAGCACCTGGGTTTCGCCGATGGCGTTGATGAAGGCTTCCAGCTTGTCCGTGGTGCCGGTGAGCTGGACCGTGTACACGGTGCTGGTCACGTCCACGATCTGGCCGCGGAAAATATCCACGGTGCGCTTCACCTCGGCGCGCTGGGCGCCGGTGGCCTTGACCTTCATGAGCATGATCTCGCGCTCAATATGGGCCCCTTCGGTCAGGTCCACCAGCTTGACCACCTCGATAAGCTTGTTGAGGTGTTTGGTGATCTGCTCGATCTTCTTGTCATCGCCGGTGGTGGTCATGGTCAGGCGCGACAGGGTCTCATCCTCGGTGGGGGCCACCGTGAGGGTTTCGATGTTGTAGCCGCGCTGGGAGAACAGACCCACTACCCGGGACAGGGCCCCCGGCTCGTTTTCCATGAGAATAGAAATAATACGTCGCATCATCAGGTCCGCTCCGTCTTGCTCAGCCACATATCACGCATGGAACCGTCGGCGATGTGCATCGGGTAGACGTGCTCGGTGGGGTCCACGTAGATATCCATGAATACCAGACGGTCCTTCAGCGCGAACGCTTCTTCCATGGCGCCGTCCAGGTCCTCGAATTTTTCCACCTTCATGCCCACGTGGCCGTAGGACTCGGCCAGCTTGACGAAGTCCGGCAGGGATTCCATGTAGGACTGGCTGTGGCGGCCGCCGTACTGCATGTCCTGCCATTGGCGCACCATGCCCAGGGCCTGGTTGTTGATGTTGATGATCTTGATCGGCAGCCCGTACTGCAGGCAGGTGGACAGCTCCTGGATGTTCATCTGGATCGAGCCTTCACCGGTGACACAGGCCACCACCGCTTCCGGGTGGGCGAACTGCACGCCCATGGCCGCCGGCAGACCGAAACCCATGGTGCCCAGACCGCCGGAGTTGATCCACTGGCGTGGCCGGTCGTACAGGTAATACTGGGCGGCGAACATCTGGTGCTGGCCGACGTCGGAGGACACATAGGCCTCGCCGTTGGTGGCCTTGTAGAGCGCCTGAACCACTTGCTGGGGCTTCATCGGGCCCTGCTCGTTGGTCTCGAAGCGCATGCCGTGCACCTTGCGCCAGCCCTCGATTTCCTGCCACCAGCGGTCCACGCTCTTATGGTCCGGCTCACCGCTCTCCTCAAGCATGGTGAGCATTTCCTCCAGCACCTGTTTAACCGGCCCGACGATGGGAATATGCGCCGCCACGTTCTTGGAGATGCTGGCCGGGTCGATGTCGATGTGGATGATCTTGGCGCCCGGGCAGAACTTCTTGGCGTCGTTGGTGACACGGTCGTCCAGGCGCGCGCCGGCGGCCAGGATCACGTCCGCGTTGTGCATCGACATGTTGGCTTCATAGGTGCCATGCATGCCGAGCATGCCCAGGAACTGCTTGTCGGTGCCCGGGAAGGCGCCCAGCCCCATCAGCGTGTTGGTGACCGGGAAGTTAAGCTTGCGGGCCACGGCGGTGAGCGCCTCGCTGGCGTCCCCCTGAACCACGCCGCCGCCAGAATAGATCACTGGCCGCTTGGCCTTGAGCAGCTCGTCCACGGCCTTGCGAATCTGGCCGGAGTGGCCACGGGTGACCGGCGCGTAGGAGCGCATCTTCACCTTCTTGGGGTACTCATAGGGGAAGGTGTTGTGCGGGGCCGTGTGGTCCTTGGGAATATCCACCAGTACCGGGCCGGGACGGCCGGTGCTGGCGATGTAGAACGCCTTCTTGATCATCTCCGGGATCTGACGCGGATCACGGACCATGAAGCTGTGCTTCACGATCGGCCGGGACAGGCCGACCATGTCGGTTTCCTGGAAGGCGTCATCGCCAATCCAGTCGGAACGAACCTGGCCAGACAGCACCACCATGGGAATGGAGTCCATGAAGGCGGTGGCGATACCGGTGATGGCGTTGGTGGCGCCGGGGCCGGAAGTCACCAGCACCACGCCGGGCTTGCCGGTGGAGCGGGCGTAGCCGTCGGCGGCGTGGGTCGCGGCCTGCTCGTGGCGCACCAGAATATGATTGACCTTGTCCTGCTGGAACAGCGCGTCGTAGATGTGCAGTACAGCGCCTCCGGGGTACCCGAAGATGTACTCCACTCCCTCATCCTGCAGTGCGCGGACCACCATTTCCGCGCCGGATAACATTTCCACGTTGATTACCTCGAATCACAAAATAGCATTCACTCCGCCGACCAGCGGCGGAACGGGAGTGTGTTGCAAAACCTGCGGGAAGAGCGCCTTGCTTGGGCGCCCCGGGTCCGCGTGGAGGTGGCCGACGGCGGACACAGGTCAGGGAAGCTCGGAGGGGAGCGCACATCCACGCCCGGATCCTCCAGAGAATCCACCAGCGGGACATACGTGCAGTATTGGCTGCTTTAGGACGACGCGGTAACGCCGCCCCGGGTCCCGGCCACACAAGCACCGGTAAGTGCCTGCGGGTTCCGATCTCCGGAAAGGGCTTAATATTGTCAGAAATGCGGGCGTTTTCAAACCCCTCAAAGCCCCTTTGGTTGCACAATACAGGCCGCCGGGGGCATTCTGATCCGGCCACTGAAGGGGGAAAGCAGACCATGACAAGAGTTCGCCGAGCACTCCTCGCCGGCGCCGTGCTGGCCCTGGCCATGCCGGCCCTGGGTGCCAAGTTCTATAAATGGGTGGATGACGATGGCGTCACCCACTACGACACCAAGCCGCCGGCCGGCCAGACCGCCAGCGAGGAGGTGCGCACCCGCCACTCCGCCAGCTCCGATCAGGATCAGGCGGTCAAGCGCCTCGAGGAGCGCCGGGCCGCCGAGGCCCAGGCCGCGCAACGCCGGGAGGAAGAACGCCGGGTACGGGAGAATCCGGACCAGGTCAGCGAGGAGCGTTGCGCCAGGCATCGCCAGAACCTGGAGGTTCTGCTCAACAAGCCGATCGTGCGGGCCAAGAACCCGGAAACCGGCGAGATGGAAGTGATCGACCAGGCTCGCCGCGAACAAATGCTGGAGGAAGCCCGCGCCGCCATTGAGTTTTGCGAGGCGCGGTCGAAGCGATGAGCGATTATTTGCGCGAGCGCTTCGAGGACGTGGATCTGACACCCGGCCAGGGCCGTATCAGCGCCACGATTTCCATCGGCCTGGGTCTGCTCGCCGTACTGGCCGGTTTCTGCTTCCTCTATCCGGAGCTTTTCACCACCCCGGAATTCCGCGGTTTCTACAATGCGACGGTGCTGCGCGGCGTGCTGTTCGCCGGTATCGCCGTGGCGTTCGTGGCCGGCTTCATCAGCGTGTTCCGGCACGCGGACCGGCGCTACGGGCTGGCCGGGATGGTGCTGGCCTGCATGGCGGCGCTGCTCGGGTCCGGGCGGCTGGATGTGCCGCCGGTGGACGGGCGCAGCCTGTATGCCGGCTTCGATTATTTCATTCTCACCCTGCTGGTGCTGGGGCTGGTGTTCATCCCGCTGGAGCGCATCTACCCCAAGGATCGGGATCAGCGGGTGCTGCGCCGGGGATGGATCACCGACATGAAGTATTTCCTGTTCAGCCACGTGGGCGTGCAGCTGATCAGCTTCTTCACGGTGATTCCGATCCAGGTGTTCCTGCACGACCATGTGCATCGCGGGTTTCAGCAATGGGTAGCGGCGCAGCCGTTATGGCTGCAGTTCCTGGAGTTGCTGGTGGTGGTGGACCTGGCCAGTTACTGGATTCACCGGGCTTTCCATGAGGTGCCCTGGTTGTGGAAATTCCACGCCGTGCACCACTCCAGCGAACGGCTGGACTGGATGGCCTCATCGCGGCTGCATCTGGTGGAGATTGTCGCCAACCGGTTCGCCGGCTATCTGCCGATCTTCGTGCTCGGGTTCGCGCCGTCGGCGGTGTACGCCTATCTGGTGTTCATTTCCTTCCATGCCATCTTTATTCACGCCAATGTACGCTTCCGCTTCCCGGTGGTGCGCTGGCTGATCGCCACGCCGGAGTTTCACCACTGGCACCATTCCTCGGAGGACGAGGCGGTGGACAAGAATTACGCCGCCTTCCTGCCGATCTACGACAAGCTGTTCGGCACTCTGTTCATGCCCGATCGGCTGGCGGCCCGCTACGGCACCCGGGCCAGCACGCAAGTACCGGAAGGCGTGGTGCGGCAGTTTTCATTCCCGTTCCGCCGCGACAAAACGCCCCGCCCCTGATCGCCACTTGTTGTGTAGGAGCGACCGGGCGGCGTTCCTACGAACCGGTCAGGGTGCGATCAATAAAGAAGGGCCGGATAATCCGGCCCTTCTTTTGTCCCCGGGGTGATGACCTCAGCCCTTGGCGAAGGTCAGCTTGTCGTCGGCCACGTCCACCCGGATGGTGTCGCCCTGGCCGAATTCGCCCTTGAGCAACGCCTGGGCCAGCGGGTTTTCCAACTGTGACTGGATCGCCCGTTTCAGCGGCCGCGCGCCGTAAACCGGATCGAAGCCCGCTTCCACCAGCTTGTCCAGGGCTGCCTCGGAAAGCTCCAGACCCATTTCCCGCTCGGCCAGCCTTTTCCTCAAGTAGTCGAGCTGGATGGCGGCGATGCCCTTGAGCTGCCCCTGGCCAAGCGGATGGAACACCACCGTCTCGTCCACCCGGTTGATGAACTCCGGACGGAAATGGGTGCCGACCACCTCCATGACCGCGTCCTTCATGGCCTGGTAGTCATTGTCTCCGGCCAGGCGCTGGATCAGATCCGAGCCCAGGTTGGAGGTCATCACCACCACCGTGTTGCGGAAGTCCACGGTGCGGCCCTGGCCATCGGTGAGACGGCCGTCCTCCAGCACCTGCAGCAGCACGTTGAACACGTCCGGATGGGCTTTCTCCACCTCATCGAGCAGCAGCACGGAGTACGGTTTGCGGCGTACCGCCTCGGTCAGATAACCGCCCTCCTCGTAGCCGACGTAGCCCGGGGGCGCGCCGATCAACCGGGCCACGGAGTGCTTCTCCATGAACTCGGACATGTCGATGCGCACCATGGCCTCCTCGGTGTCGAACAGGAAGCCGGCCAGCGCCTTGCACAGCTCGGTCTTGCCCACGCCGGTGGGGCCCAGGAACAGGAAGCTGCCGTTGGGCCGATTGGGGTCGGCGAGGCCGGCGCGGGAGCGGCGCACGGCATTGGCCACCGCGGTCACCGCCTCGTCCTGGCCGATTACCCGCTGGTGCAGGGCCTCTTCCATGCGCAGCAGCTTGTCGCGCTCGCCTTCCAGCATCTTGGACACTGGAATACCGGTCCACTTGGAGACCACCTCGGCCACTTCCTCGTCGCTGACCTTGTTGCGCAGCAGCTTGGTTTCCACCGGGCCGGCCGCTTCCTCGCGCTCCTGAGCCTGCTTGACCTTCTGCTCCAGATCCGGGATCACCCCGTACTGCAACTCGGACATGCGGTTCAGATCGCCGGCGCGGCGCGCCTGCTCCATGTCCACCCGGGCCTGCTCCAGTTCCGCCTTGTACTGCTGGGCGCCCTGCAGGGCGGCCTTCTCGGCGTTCCAGATTTCCTCCAGATCAGCGTATTCCTTCTCCAGCTCGGCAATGTCTTCCTCGAGCTTGTCGAGCCGCTTCTTACTGGCTTCGTCGGATTCCTTGCGCAGCGCCTCGCGCTCCATCTTGAGCTGAATCAGACGCCGGTCCAGACGATCCATTTCCTCGGGCTTGGAGTCGATCTCCATGCGAATACGGCTGGCGGCCTCGTCGATCAGGTCGATGGCCTTGTCCGGCAATTGCCGGTCGGTGATGTAACGGTGGCTCAGCTTGGCGGCGGCGATAATGGCGCCGTCGGTGATGTCCACGCCATGATGCACCTCGTAGCGCTCCTTCAGGCCGCGCAGGATGGCGATGGTGTCCTCCACCGTGGGCTCGTCCACCAGCACTTTCTGGAAGCGCCGCTCCAGAGCCGCGTCCTTCTCGATATGCTGCCGGTATTCGTCCAGGGTGGTGGCGCCCACGCAGTGCAGCTCACCCCGGGCCAGGGCCGGCTTGAGCATATTGCCGGCGTCCATGGCGCCGTCCGCCTTGCCGGCGCCGACCATGGTATGCAGCTCATCGATAAACAGGATGATGCGGCCTTCCTGCTTGGACAGCTCATTGAGCACCGCCTTCAGTCGCTCCTCGAATTCACCCCGGTACTTGGCGCCGGCGATCAGAGCCGCCATGTCCAGCGACAGCACGCGCTTGTCCTTGAGGCCTTCCGGCACCTCGCCATTGACGATGCGCTGGGCCAGCCCCTCGACGATGGCGGTCTTGCCGACGCCCGGCTCGCCGATCAGCACCGGGTTGTTCTTGGTGCGCCGCTGCAGCACCTGGATGGTCCGGCGGATCTCGTCGTCACGACCGATCACCGGGTCCAGCTTGCCGCTTTCCGCTCGCTCGGTGAGGTCGGTGGTGTATTTTTTCAGCGCTTCCATCTTGTCCTCGGCATTGGGGTCGTTGACCGCCTCGCCGCCACGGACCTCCTGGATTTTTTCCGCCAGCACCTGTTTCCTGACGCCGGCGTTCTTCATCAATTTTCCGATCTCGCCGCCATCATCACAGGCCGCC
Organism: Alloalcanivorax marinus; assembly: GCF_016785095.1. Classification (GTDB taxonomy): domain Bacteria; phylum Pseudomonadota; class Gammaproteobacteria; order Pseudomonadales; family Alcanivoracaceae; genus Alloalcanivorax; species Alloalcanivorax marinus_A. Next base: position 11,687 of record NZ_JAEKJB010000013.1, read on the forward strand.
AGCAGCACCGCCTCCGTGGAGATGTACTGATCTCCACGCTGCTGGGCCTCGCGGTCGGCCAGATTGAACAGCCTGGCCAGGTTCTGCGACAGCTGCACGTCGCCGGTGAACTGGCCCACGGTGGGCAGCTTGTCCAGGGCCATCTTCAAGGCGGTGACCACATCCGCCGGGTTGGCGCCGGCCTTTTCCAGCAACGGCGCGGCCACCCCGCCCTGCTGCTGCATCAACGCCAAAAGCAGGTGCACCGGCTCGATGGCATTGTGGCTCTGGCCCACGGCCAGGGACTGGGCTTCGCCAATCGCTTCCTGAAGTCGGGAAGTCAGTTTGTCCATTCTCATGAAACGTCTCTCCTTTCGCGCGCCATGGCGGCCCCGTCAGCGGCGACCGGCGCATGGCCGTCTGTTCAAAAACTGAACTTAAAATGCGGTCTTACGTGAAGGTTTCAAGAGGCGGGACAGCGGATATTGATCGACGTCAAGAGCGATCAGGCCGGCGCCAGCCAGATCAGGCTGGCGAAGCGACCGGTCTGCCCTTCGGCGCGATAGGAATAGAAATGATCCGGGTCGGAGGCGGTGCAATGCTCCCCGCCCGACACGTCCTCCACGCCGGCGGCGTTGAGAGCCAGGGTGGCGGCATAGGCCAGGGAAAAGCGCCAGTGCCCGGGCTGGCTGTCGCGGCGGAACGCGCCCCAGTACTCGGCACCCAGGTCGATAAAGGCGCGGTGCACGTCCTCGCCCACCTGATAGGCCTGCTCGGAGATCGCCGGCCCCAGCCAGGCCGAAAGCGGCTCGCCGTCCGGCGCCAGGGTGGCCACGGCACGGCCCAGGATGCCGGCGTGCAAACCGCGCCATCCGGCGTGCACCGCCGCCACGGCGCCGCCATCGGCACGCGCCAGCAGCACCGGCAGGCAGTCGGCGGTGAGTACCACGCAGGGCCAGCCGGCTTCACTGGTCCAGACGCCGTCGGCGCGCACATCCGTCTCGCCGGCACGAATCACCCGATCACCGTGGACCTGCTGTAACCAGGCCGGAGGATGGTCGGTGCCCAGCAACTTGTGCACATGGCGGCGGGCTTGCTCCACCCGATCCGCCTCGTCACCACAGTTCATGCCCAGGTTGAAGCCGTGCCAGGGCGGCGGCGAATGGCGGCCAAGACGCGTGGTCACCACGGCGCGAACGCGGGGGTGAGGATGCCATTCCGGGCGCAGCCACTGATTGATGTCAGGCAGCGTCATGGTGCCTCCCGGTCCGCCTCCAGGGCCTGGATCAATGCCTGGTAGTCCGCCGGCAACGGGGACTCGAATTCCATGTATTCGCCGCTCGCCGGGTGCACCAGCCCCAGTTTGCGGGCATGCAGGGCCTGGCGTGGGAAGCGCCGCAGGGCCTCGCGCAGCTCCTCACTGGCGCCGGCGGGCAGCTTGAGACGGCCACCGTAAAGCGGGTCGCCCACCAGCGGGTAGCGGCGGTACGCCAGATGCACGCGGATCTGGTGGGTGCGGCCGGTTTCCAGGCGCACCTGCACCCGGGTGTGCGCCCGGTAGCGGTCCAGCACCCGGTAGTGGGTCACCGCGTTCTTGCCGCCGTGCTCCAGCACCGCCTGGCGTTTCCGGTCCACCGGATGGCGCCCCATGGGCGCGTCCACGGTGCCGCCGCCGGTCATCACTCCCACGGCCACCGCCTCGTATTCCCGGTACAGGCTCTTGTCCTGGAGCTGGGCCACCAGGCCGGTGTGCGCTTCCACGGAACGGGCCACTACCATCAGACCGGTGGTATCCCGGTCCAGGCGGTGGACGATGCCCGCCCTGGGCAGGCTGGAAAGGCGCTCATCCAGGTGCAGGAGTCCGTTGAGCAGGGTGCCGTCTGCATGACCCGCGGCCGGGTGCACCACCAGCCCGGCGGGCTTGTCGATGACGATCAGGTCCTCGTCCTGGTAGACCACCGGCAGTTCGATGGCCTGGGGCTGGTCGTCGATCTCCGGTTCCAGCTCCACCGCCAGGGTCAGGGCCTCGCCGCCAAGCAGCTTGTCCTTGGGCCGCGCGACGCGTCCGTCGACGGTAAGCGCGCCTTCCTTGATCCAGTTTTGCAGCCGCGATCGGGAGAAGCCGTCGAACAGTTCGGCGGCGGCCTGATCCAGCCTTGACCCGGCGTACTGATCGCCCACCTCCTCGGTGCGCTGAATTTTCTCGCCGCCAAGATGTCCCATAGTCCGACCTGTGATTACAATAGGCGCTCCATTGTACCCCGTCGTACCGAGGAAAAAATGCCGAGACTGATTTGGCCCCTGCTGGCCGCCCTGCTGCTGAGCGCCTGCGCCAGCAAGCCGGAGGAAAGCCCGGAACGCACCGAGGCGGCCCAATACCGCGAGGCCCAGGACGCCATGGACTCCAACAACTACCTGACGGCCATCGACCGGCTCAAGGAACTGGAGGCCCGCTTCCCCTATGGCCGCTACGCGGAGCAGGCCCAGCTGGACCTGATTTACGCCCACTTCCGCTCCCAGGAATACCCGGAAACCGTGGTCGCCGCCCAGCGCTTCATGCGCAGCTATCCGGCCCATCCGCGCCTGGATTACGCGCTGTACATGCGCGGGCTGGCCAATTTCTACATGGAACGGGGCTTCTTCGATTCCTTCATGAGCACCGACAAGTCCTCCCGGGACCTGGGCTCCGCCCGGGACGCCTTCGAGGATTTCGAGCGGCTGGTGACGCGCTTCCCGGACAGCGAATACGCCCCGGATGCCCGTTCACGCATGGTGTTCATCCGCAATGAGATGGCCCGCCACGAGCTTCACGCCGCCCGTTACTATGCCCGACGCGGCGCCTACATCGCCGCCATCAACCGGGCCCAGTACGTGGTGCAGCACTATCAGCGCACGCCGATGGTGCCGGAAGCCCTGGCGATCATGGTGGAAGGCTATGAGCGGCTGGACCGGCCGGAGTTGGCCGACAAAAGCCGCCGCGCCCTGGCCGAGAGCTGGCCGGACAGTGAGTACCTGGACGATGACGGCCAGGTCAATCTGGCCTGGTGGCCCAGCGAGCACAAGGGTCTGCTGAGCCTGCTGACCTTCGATCTGCTCTGAACCCTTTCGCGGCTAAAGCCGCCCCTACGGCGCGCGGCTGAAGCCGCTCCTACGTCGAATCCACCGGCCGTAGGAGCGACCGGGTGGCGTTCCGCTTCAGTCGCGATGCCTCAATCCCCGGGCCGCCAGCCGTTGGTGATCGGGTAACGCCGGTCCTTGCCGAACGCCCGACGACTGACCCGGGGCCCCACCGCCGCCTGCCGGCGCTTGTACTCGTTGCGGTCGGTGAGCTTCACCACCCGGTACACGGTGTCCCGGTCGAAGCCGTCGCGGATCACCGCCTCGGCGCTCATGTCCTGCTCCACGTAGCGCTCCAGAATGGCATCCAGCTCGTCGTAACCGGGCAGTGAGTCGGCGTCCACCTGGTCCGGCGCCAGTTCCGCCGACGGCGGCCGGGTGATCACCCGTTCGGGGATAATCTCGGTGCCCGCCTGCTGATTGCGCCAGCGGGCAATACGGTAGACCGAGGTCTTGAACACATCCTTGAGCACTGAAAAGCCGCCGGCCATGTCGCCGTAAAGGGTGGCGTAACCCACCGCCATCTCGCTCTTGTTGCCGGTGGTGAGCACCACCGAGCCATTCTTGTTCGACAACGCCATCAACAGCACACCCCGGCAGCGGGCCTGCAGGTTCTCTTCGGCGGTGTCGGTGGGCAGGCCGGCGAAGGCATCATCAAGGATTTCCATGAAGCCGTTGAACGCCGACTCGATGGGAAGCACCCGGTAGTGAACCCGCAGGGTACGCGCCTGCCGCTCGGCGTCCTCGATGCTCATTTGGGCGGTGTAGCGGAAGGGCATCATCACCGCTTCCACCCGCTCCGGTCCCAGGGCATCCACCGCCACCGCCAGGGTGAGCGCCGAATCGATGCCACCGGACAGCCCCAGCAGGGCGCCTTTGAAGCCGTTCTTGTTGACGTAATCCCGGGTCGCCAGCACCAGGGCGCGGTACAGGCTCTCGTCGCCTTCCGGCGCCGGCAGCATCTCACCGTGAACGCGCGGCACGCCGCCGTCCTGATCCAGGTCCAGGGGCACCAGCCCCTCCTCGAAGCTGGCCCCCTGCACGCGCCGCTCGCCGTTGGCGTCCACGGCGAACGAGGCACCGTCGAACACCAGTTCGTCCTGGCCGCCCACCAGATTGCAGTAGAATACCGGCAGACCGGTTTCCCGGGCGCGGGCGGCGACCTGCTCGTAGCGTTCGTCGAGCTTGCCGAGCCGGAACGGCGAGGCATTCAGATTAATCAGGCAGGTGGCGCCGGCTTCGGCGGCGGACGCCGCCGGGCCCTGGAACCAGATGTCCTCGCAGATGGTCAGGCCCAGCTTCTCACCGCCCAGTTCAAAGACACAGGGCTGATCCCCTGCCTGGAAATAGCGCTTCTCGTCGAACACCCGGTAATTGGGCAGGCAGCGTTTGAAGTACTCATGGCGGGGCCGGCTCTCACCGGGGAACAGAACCCCGGCGGCATTGCGGCGAATACCGTTGCGCACCGCCGGATAACCGAGCACCACCGGCACCGGAATCTCCGCGCCAATGGCGGCCAGTGCCTCATCGATACGGGTGTTGAGGCTCGGACGCAGCAGCAGATCCTCCGGCGGATAGCCGGTGAGCATCAGTTCCGGGAACATCACCAGTTCAGCGCCCAGCAGGTTGCGGGCTTCGCGGGTGGCCGCCACCACCGCGCCGGCGTTGCCTTCGATGTCCCCCACCAGCGGGTTACGCTGGGCCATTACGAGTCGCATAGTACCGCCTTTTCTCCGTGGAGCGGTGATTGTACTCTGTAGCCGCCTGACCTTGCACAGGCGTCTGGGAGAACCTTATGGGGTTGATTCGGCTGCTTATTCTGGCGGCACTGGTGTACCTGGTGTGGCGTTTCGCCAAACGCCTGCTGGCCGCCACCAACGGCGGTGACGACCAACGTCCGGCGCGCTCCGCGGAGCCGCGCGGCGAAACCATGATCCGCTGCCAGCAGTGCGGTCTCCATGTGCCCGAGCGGGAAGCATTCAAGCACCGGGGCCTGGGTTTTTGTTCCCAGGAGCACCAGCGCCAGTATCTGGAACACCATGAGCCCTAGCTGGACGCCGGCGCGCATTTATAATCTTTACCGCATCGTCATCGCCACGGTGCTACTGGCCTCGTTCTATCTGAGCGACCGCACGGTGATCGGTCAGTATCTGCCGGTCCTGTTCGAAGCCACCGTGATCGGCTACCTGATACTCACCCTGCTGTCCTCGCTGATGGACTACGCGCGGCCCGCGCGCAAGCCCGCCTGGGCCCAGCCGGTGGCCCTGGTGATCGATGTGCTGGTGCTGGGATTGGTGGTGCATGCCAACGGCGGCCTGGAAGGCGGCCTGGCGGTGCTGCTGCTGGTCAACGTGGCCGGCGGCAACATCCTGCTGCGCGGCCGGCTGGGCTTCCTGATCGCGGCCCTGGCCACGCTGACGGTGATGTTCGAGCAATTCTACTTCGCCATCCAGACCAGCGACGGAGCCCCGTTCCAACTGACCGAAGCCGGCCTGCTGGGCATCGCCTTCTTCATGGTATCGCTGATCATCCAGCAGATCGCCGAGCGCCTGGAGCGCAGCGAAGGCATCGCGGCCCGCCAACGGGTGGCGATCCAGCGCCTGGAGGCGCTCAACCAGCAGATCGTGGCGCGCATGCGGACCGGGGTAATGGTGTTTGATGAAGTCCAACGGGTGCTGCAGTCCAACCCGTCGGCGGATGCCTTCTTCGGTATCGTCATGGCCGGCCAGCACCTTCCCGAATCGCTGAGGGAACGCTACCACCACTGGCAGGCGGCGCCCCACATAGCGCCGGCGCCGTTCCGTCCCTCCCGCCAATCGCCGGAAGTGAGCGCCCGCTTCGCGGCCATGGACACCGGCCACGAGAACCTCACCCTGGTGTTCCTGGAAGACACCGCCCACATCGCCCAGGAGGCCCAGCAACTCAACCTGGCCTCCCTGGGGCGGCTCTCGGCCACCCTGGCCCACGAAATCCGCAACCCGCTGAGCGCCATTAGCCACGCCACCGAGTTGCTTGGCGAGGCGGACGCATCCCCCGAGGACGCGCGCCTTCTGAGCATCATTCGCAAGCACGTGCAACGGGTGAACGGCATCATCAGCGATGTGCTTGATCTGTCCCGCCGTCCGCGTGGCCAGGCGGCCCGTTTTTCCCTGGCCGAGGCCCTCGGCGACATCGTTGCCGGCTGGCATCAACGCGGCCCGGGCTTTGAGCGTCTGATGCTGGCCCCAGGCGACACCGAGGTGGCGGTGCGCTTCGACCGCAACCAGTTCGTCCAGGTCCTGGACAACCTGATCGGCAATGCCTTTCAACACGGCGGCGACGCGCTTTCCGTGACCCTGGCCTACGGCGTGCATCCTCGTACCGGCCTGCCCTGGGTCACGATCACCGACGACGGCCCCGGCGTGCCCGAAGAGGCCCGCGCCCATTTGTTCGAGCCGTTCTATACCACCAGCGATCAGGGCAACGGCCTGGGACTGTATGTGTGCCGCCAGTTGTGCCAGGCCAATCAGGCCACCCTCGACCATGAGGACGCCCAACCGGGCGCCCGCTTTGTGATAACCTGTGCGCACCCGGATCGGCAGTTTCAATAACCATGAAAGAGAATACGCCTCGCGTTTTGGTAGTGGATGACGAAGCCGACCTGCGGGAACTGCTCGTCATTACCCTTGGACGCATGAAGCTCGATGCCACCGCGGCGGCGTCGCTGGAGGAAGGCCGGCGACTGCTGGACGGCGGGACTTTTGATTTGTGCCTCACCGACATGAACCTCGGTGACGGCACCGGTCTTGATCTGATTCGTCATGCCGCCGCCCGCGCCCCGGACATGCCAGTGGCGGTGATCACCGCCTACGGCAACATGGAAGTGGCCACCGAGGCCATGAAGCTGGGCGCCTACGACTTCATCGCCAAGCCGGTGGCCCTGGACCGCCTGCGCCAACTGATCGAGGACGGCCTGGGCATCAGCCGGGCCGAGCCGGCCGCCGAGGGCGGTGGCGAGGAGGACGGCCTGATCGGTCGGGGCCCGGCCATGCAGCGCCTCAAGCAACAGATTCGCAAGCTGGCGCGCAGCCAGGCGCCGATCTACATCAGCGGCGAATCCGGCAGCGGCAAGGAACGGGTGGCGCGGCTGATCCATGCCCTGGGCCCGCGCCGTGAGAAACCCATCGTGGCCGTGAACTGCGGCGCGATCCCTTCGGAATTGATGGAAAGCGAGTTCTTCGGCCACCGCAAGGGCAGCTTCACCGGCGCCGTGGAGGACCGCAAGGGTCTGTTCCGGGAAGCTGACGGCGGCACCCTGTTCCTCGACGAGGTCGCCGACCTGCCCCTGCACATGCAGGTGAAACTGCTGCGCGCGATCCAGGAAAAGACCATCCGTCCGGTGGGTGAATCCCGCGAATTCGACGTCAACCTGCGCATCCTCTGCGCCACCCATCGCAATCTCGGCGAAGAGATGACCGCCGGCCGCTTCCGCCAGGACCTCTACTACCGGCTCAACGTGATCGAGGCCCATGTGCCGCCGCTGCGGGAACGGCCCGAGGATATTCCCGCCCTGGTGGAGCACATTCTGCTGCGTCTCGGCCAGGCCTGGGAAACCGCCCCTCCCGAGGTGGGCGACGGCGCCATGGCGGCGCTGCGCCAATACACCTTCCCCGGCAACGTTCGCGAGCTGGAAAACATTCTTGAGCGCGCCATGACCCTGTGCGACGGGCCGCGCATCGAGCCGGACCACCTGCACCTGCCAAGCGCCGAACCGGCCCCACAGATCGCCGGAGACCCCGGCGGGCGGCACCCCCAGCTACCGCTGGAGGACTATCTGCAGGAAATCGAGAAACAGGAAATTCTGCGCGCGCTGGACGCCACTCACTGGAACCGCACCGCCGCCGCCAAGAAGCTGGGCATGACGTTCCGTTCCCTGCGCTACCGCCTCAAGAAGCTGGAGCTGGATCAGGAAGAGGACGGCCCCAGCGAGTAATCCGCCGGGTCCAGGAACGGCGTTTCGCCGTTCATCAACTGCACCAGGAATTCCGCACTGGCCGGCGCCGACACCAACCCATTGCGGTGATGGCCCACGGCGGCGAACACGCCGTGGGTGCCGGGTACTTCCCCCAGATAGGGCCAGTCCCGGCCGCAACCGGGCCGCACCCCCGCCCAATGGTGCTCGGGGGGCAGATCCGCCAACGCCGGCAGGATCGAGGCCGCCATGGCCTCCAGGCGGCGTCGCCCCTCCTCCGTGGGTTCGGTGGACGCGTCGCCTTCCTTCAGGGTTGAACCGGCCAGCACGGCGCCATCGGCACGGGGAATCAGATAGCCGTTTTCCGTCAGCACGATGGACGGCACCTGCCCTGGCGCCAGCCGATACAACAGCATCTCGCCCTTGGCCGGGAAGAGCGGCACCGACACCCCCAAGGGGGCCAGCAGCGACGGACTCCAGGCCCCGGCGCTGATCAGCACCGACGGCGCGGCCAGGCGCTCACCGCCGGCCAGCACCACGGTGGCGCCCCGCCCCTCTGGTTCCACGGCCACCGCCCGATCCTCCACGCGCCGGACGCCCTGGTCCGCCAGCCGCGCCCGCAGCGCCTTGAGAAGACGCGGGTTACGGATGTTGCCCACCTCCGGAAACCAGACGCCGTCGCGATCCTCCGCGGCTGGCCACGCAGCGGCCAGGGCACGCGGCTCGCAGCGCTGGCGCCAGTCCCGAGCCCAATCCAGAGCGCTCTCGCGCTCCGCCCCGGTGGCTTCCACCCAGAGGCCGCTGTCGCACAGATCGTCGTGCCGCAATCCGGCGTAGCCGGCCAGCCTGGACACCAGCTCCCGGTAGCGGGCCGGACCATCGGCGGTGAGACGGTTCATTGCATCGGGATAGCGCCACGCGAACAGCGGCGCGAGGATGCCGCCGCCGGCCCAGGACGCCGGGGGATGGGACGCCGGTGCATCCACCAACGTCACCCGCCGGCCACGATCAGTGTGCGACAACGCCGACAACAATCCGACGATTCCACCACCGATGATGAGTACATCAGCCATAGCATTCCGAGGGTTCTGGATGACAGGAAGGCCAGCAAAGGTAACACAGAGCAACGCCCCTCGGGGACGTAAACTGAAACCGGATATGGATAACCACCGGGATCTTGCCCCGGATCAAAGCGATGGCGCCGACCGGCGCCCCAGGAGGATGACATGGACGTCACGGGTACGCCGCCGAGAGGTTTTACCCTGGTGGAAAGCCTCACCGCCCTGGCGGTGGCGGTGATTCTGCTCAGCGCCGGGCATTACGTCAGCCGTGATCTGCTGCCCCGGCAGCGGGTGGTGGCCGCCAGCAACCAGGTGCTGGGCCTGATTCAACGCGCCCGCGCCCGAGCCTTCACCCATGGGCCAACACTATTGTGTGATGGTAACAGCCAATGTGATCGTTTCGACGTCACCGACCACCTTGTGGTTGCCGGCGACGCCGACGGCGATGGCCGCATCCGCCCGGCGGATGTGGTGGAACAACTCAAACTGCCCGCCGGCACCACCCTGGAATGGCGGCGCTTTCGCGGCCAGGCGCTACGCTATGGCCGGCTCGGCAACCTGTACTACCAGAACGGACACTTCCTGATCTGCAATCAGGGGCAGGCGCGGCGCATCGTCATGACGGTCATGGGCACTGCCCGCATCGAACCGGACGCAGGCAGCCGCTGCCCCTGATCAATCACCCCAGGAAGCGGAAGAGCCCAGGGTACAAGTGCCGCCCTTGACGAAGCAGGTACGGCCTTCGCTGTCCAGGCGCAACTGACCATCACCGCTCTGCGGCCCCTTGGGGTTGGCGGTGATCTCGTAGCGCTGATTGTTATTGGTCACGGAGATACTCACCGTGTAGTAATCGTTGCTGTTCAACTCCGGCGACAGATTACCCAGGTTGCTGTCCGCGTCCTTGTAGGAAAAGCGTCGCGCCCGGTAATTCTCCAGGGACGCCGCCAGATCCATCAGTTTGCCCTGATACTCGGAGCGGCGGGTTTCGCGCACCTGCTCGGTGTAGGCCGGGTAGGCGATGGCGGCGAGAATCGCCACCACCACCACCACGATCATCAGTTCGATCAGCGTAAAACCGCCCTGCCGTTTTTTCGTCAGGCTCATTGCTCACCCTCCTGGCCCGGCGGGAAGTACTGGTTGGCGTCGTTCTTTTCCATCGGATACCAGCGTTGCTTGCGGAACATGTCGTAGGCAATCTCCTCGCCCCCCAGCACTTCCAGCCCCACATTAAAGACCACCTTGGGATCTCCGCCGCCATCGTCGTCATCGTCGCCGCCGTCTCCGCCGTCTCCGCCATTACCACCGTCGCCACCGCCGTCGATGGAGAGGGGCGTCACGCTGGGGGGAATCGAACCGCCTTCCAACTCCTCACCCTCCCAGGTACTGCCGTCGCCATCACCTCCGGAGGTGGTACCGTCATTGTTGAACGAACGCGCCTCGCCGGTCAGCATGTCGGCTCGGTAAGCGTAGGCGTTGCCGTATCGGACCACACAGGGGTCCGAGTCCTGGTCGGTGTCGGAAGGCTTGTAGGTGGTGAACAACACGCTGCCCTGGAAGATGGTCGGCGAGGACATCACTTTCTCGCCCTCGCGATTGAAATCCACGCGCCAGCCATCGCCGGAGCCATCCAGGCTCGGAGCGTTGACGCCATTGACCACCGGAAGATCACTCGGCGTGATGACATCAGGTTGGGAGACACTTTTGAAGTTACGATCCGCCACCACGAAGAGCCCCTCCTCGGTGTCGGTATCCAAGGGGTGTGCGCGGTAACCGGAGCCCAGCACCACATACAGGGTTTCACTGAGCCCGGTTCGCTGATAACCCACCGCCGGCGCCTCGTAGAAGCGTCGATGGTCGGGGGTGCTGGTCCCCCCGAGCGCGGCCAGCCGCACCACGCCCTCAACCAGATCCGAATTGCCGGTCGCCGTATTGTCCAGGTTCACCCGGAAAATCTGGCCGCCAAGATCACCGAAATATAAATAGTCAGCCAGACCATCGAAGTTCAAATCCACCACCGCGACACCGCCGGGCACCCCCCATTTCATCTCGCTGACCTGGGTGCTGGCGCCATCACTGCCAACCGACCAGAGTCGTTCGCCGGTGAGTGCATCCACCATGTAGACCATGTTGCCCAGGTCATCCTTGATCGGGCGGCTACCGGCGGTGTCGTGACCGTCGGGGTCATAACCACCACCGAACACCAGCACCGGCTTGACCGTGTCCCCCACCCGGACGCGCGTCAGAGTTGGCGTGGACCAGGTCTGCCCGAGCCGGTTGAAACCGCTGTCCGGGTCGGCGGTGCTGGTCTCGTCCGCCCAGCCCCCGCGGATACGCCATTCAAGATGCGGGTTATTGATATCGGAAACATCCAGCGCGTAATAATTGCTGCCGCCACGGCGCATGCCGCCGTAGATATGAACCTCATCGGCATCGCCGTTTTCCTTGGCGGTACGGTAGGCGACCCAGCTTCCATCCAGACCATACAGGCTGCGGATGTTGTCTTCCTTCAGGGGCGGAGAGCGGACCAGATCATAAGCCCGTTTGAGCATTTGATCCGGCATGAACGCGAATTTTTCCTCGCCGGTCTTGGTGTCGATGGCATGCAACATGCCACCGTTGGTGGACACGAAGATGTAATTGACCTGATCATCGGCGTCGCTGCCATCCTGATCCACTTCATAGTTCACCAGCAACGGCACGCTGTGCATCGGGTCCGCCCAAAGCTCCAGCAGAGCCGCGTAGACTTCTTCCTTGGTATCAAAGGCCGGAACCGCATCGTCGGGAATACCGAAATCCGCGGCCTCCATATCCTCCAGCGCGGCCGTGTCCAGCGTATAGGAGCCGTTTCCGTTGGCATTGCCCACGATCAGCTTACGACCGGAAAGCTCCGCCCGGGCACCGCCTTTACGCACATCCGGGCCATCCGGCTCGCCGTCGGTCCAAAAGCTCTTGGCGCTCTCACGTACATAACCGGTTTCCGTATCCAGGGCACTGTTGCCATTGGCATCCACCACGCCACCGCCTTCAAGGCGATAACGTTTCAGGTTACCCGGCCAGACCGAGGTGCTTTCCGGTTTGAACATGGCGTAGTAGAGCTGGTCAAGGTGCTCCAGCCGGTTGTTCTGGTTGACCGATACCCCCGGCGAGGTGATGGTCTGGGAATCCTCGGCGATCAAATTCAGGATGTCGTTGAATTCGGCGGCCAGTTCACTGGCGCTGGCAGCCAGGCGGACATCTTCGGTACCGCCGTTTATCGCCACGTTTCTCATGTTGGTGACCTGCGAGGAACCCGAGCTCACGCCAAAAGCCACCTGCCAGGTGCGCACTGAACGCCCCTTGGAGTTCTTGCTTTCATTCAAAAGCCAGGAGGCGAGATCCCGCTGACAATCATAGGAGCCACTGCAATATTCGCCAGTCAGGTTCCTCACACTGTTCGTATCACTGTCCTGGGTCGGATCACCATCGGTCATTACAATGATGTGATTGGACTCGCACTGGTTCTCCATGTTCATGGGTGACTGGTAGTAATTCTCTGAAGTACACCCATGGTAACTACAGGTAATATTCACGGACAGCCGTGGGTCATTATCGGTCGCCTCGCCGCGTTTGGCATAACCCGTGGGGCTCAACCCCATCATGTATCTCGCCATCTCGGAATAGGCTTCCATGGTCGGCGTGTTCGAGGTACCGGAAAGACTGTTCACCAGGCTCTTCACTTCTTCACGAGCCGGGTCATCCATCTCGCTCACCGGGTAGAAGACATAACCACCGTAGCCATTGCTGTCATAGCCACCGTTGAATTTACCCAGCCCGATACGCACCCCATCGCCGAGGCCATCGACCACCTGAGTGAAGGCGGTTTTCAACTGGCTCATCTTGGTCGGGCTGCCACGCTCCATACTGCCGGAGGTATCCAACAGGAACAGTACGTTGGCGGTTTTCTCGTTCTCGTTGTTGTTCGCATCCACCTGAGCGAAATAGATTTCGGTGTCGTCCGCGTACACCGTGGACGGCGACAGCAGGATGGCGCCCAGCAAAGACAGAAAAAATAAGGTTCTGTTCATGGTTCGCTCCCGATCACTCCTGACCGATGTTGTTGAAATCGGTCGATGACACCATGCCGCGCTTGAGCGCCTGCTGCAGGTGATGGTTTTCGATTTCGAATTGTTCCACTTCCGAATCCCCCATGATCTCGAAGGTGTAATCGACGATCAGGGTACCGCCACCGCTCATGCTGACCTGCCCGCCGGAGACCGGCTGCATGCCTTTCTGGCGAATCCTCGATTGCGCCTGCACCAGCCCTCGTGAATCCATGTAGTCACTGGTGCCGCAGCGCGTCTGCAGCACTACCCCACCGCCAAGACAACGGTATTCCACCTGGCCGAGCAGAAAGGGCTGAAGAGCATTGCTGTTAAGGCCGGAGAGGTATGCATAGGCATCGGCCACTGCGGACTCGGCGCCCTCGAAGGCCATCGCGTCCACCTGGGTACCGGTGGAAATCTTGGCGCTGAACATACTGGTCTTCATCGCCGTGATACCCATCAGGGAAACGATCACCAGGATCATCAGAGCGATCAGCAGGGCCGCGCCGCGCTCGCCGCGTGCCAGGGTGGGGGCGGTCTGTTTCATACTTCATCCCAACGGTAATTACGGATCGCCACGGTGGACTGGAACTGTCGTCGCAGGCTGCGCCCTTCGTTCACCGTCTCTTCGTGGTCCAGCAGATAAAATGTCTGCTCCTCCTGGGCACCTTCCATGGAGGGCAGCGGCTTTTCCAGCAGCAGGGCGACCTTCACGGCCACCACCTGATCGCCGGCCACGTTATCAGCGGTTACGTAGCGGGCGGCGAACGGAACCGCATCCACGAGCTGGTCGACGCCATAGAGCACCTGAAAGCCGCGCACGTCCTGCAGCAGGATGACGTCATCGGAGGACAGATTGCCCCGGCACTTCAGGTTGCCGTCATCGTCCACCCAGTACGTATTCACCACTTCGGTCATGGCGGCCGGCGTCAGGCCGGTACCGGTGCAATCGGTAAGGCCATGGTGGCTGATGGTGAGGCGGTCGTTACCCTCATTACCACCGTCGGAGGAAGGCGGCATGCCCAGAAAAGTGGCCAGGTGCACACCGGGAAAATCCGTGGCGGCCACCTGGTCATCCATATAGCCGGTCAGTTGCAGGTCCTGGGCAATAAAGCGCAGGGCGAGCTGGCCCTGCTCCTGGGACTCACTCATTGCCTGCTGCAGGGCAAAAGTGCGCTGGTTGGTGGAAAACAGCGACACCGCGGCGGCGGTGATCAGCAGGCCCAGCAGCATCGCCACCATCAATTCGACCAGGCTGAAACCGGCCATGTGGTTGGACGTTCTCATCGTGCCACCTCCATGACCACGCATTCGGAGTCCTCGTCGGCGGCGATCTGGCCATTGGTCAGGCAATCGTCGATGTCCTGGTCGCGCCAGGCCACCACCACGCAACTGGTGATGCCACCGCCGGTATCACAGGGCTCCACCTGGATGCGACCGGCGGGCAACAGGCTGCCCGCCTGCCATTCGAGTTGTTCGATGTCCCAGGCGGCCATCTGGTCCGAACTGCAGGCGCTGTCGTAACAATCGGTGGGCGGTGCGTCACCAAAGGACTGCTGGGCCCCGCCCCACTGGCTCTTGTCCAGGTAGGTGGCCTGGGCGGCGCCATTAACCAGAATACGTTCCAGGGCATCGCGGGCCAGGGCGGTGGCCTGGGATCGGGTCTGGGCGCTTTCCGAGCCTTTCAGGGCACTCAGTTGCAAGCCGGCGTAGCCAAGCACGCCGATGGCCAGAACCAACAGGGCGACCAGGATTTCCACCATGCCCACCCCGGTTTGCTGCTTCATTCGTCTACCCCTTCCCTTACCCACAGGTGATCACCGTATTGTCGACCACGCCAAAGCGTCCGACCTCGATCTTGCGACCGCTCTCGCCGCTACGGTCGTCACAGACCTTGAATTCCACGTTGCTGGCGATGATGCCCGACGGCAGAAAACGGATTTCGCTCACACTACTGGTGACGGTGGCCTTGCCGGCCGGGTGAAAACTCTGGTCGCCCTCGGTGCGGGCACTGTCGTAGAAGATTTCCCAGCCATCGTCCCAGGAGCCGCCCAGATGACGAAGCAGCACCGGTTTGCGAAGATTCACCGCCTGCGCGCGGGCGGTGTTGATGGCGGTGACCAGATCAGCGGTGGTGGCACGCAGAGCGTTGTTGGCGGTGACGTTTTGGAAGGACGGCACCGCCACCGTCAGCAACACCGCCGCCACGGTGATGCCAAGCATCAGTTCAATCAACGTGAAGCCTGCGCTGCGCGCGCTTGTGTCGAGCACCACGGAGTACTCCATTCGCATTGGGGTGACGACACTCTAGCAATTGTAAAACCGTGGACAACGGGACTTAGACAAGCGGTCACTTCACGGACATGAGCGGCATAAGCAAGGGTTTGTATGGTGAACCCCCTGTGAACGGCGTCATGCTTCGCGGTGAACGGGCGGGTAAGAAGGGCTCACGGCGCCCGGTCGGGCGCCGCCGAAAAGGTCAGACGCGCAAGGCGCGGGGCATGGAGAAACGGATGTTTTCCTCGCGGCCGGGAATCTCCTGTTCCGGGTCCCCGCCCAGTTCCCGCAGGCGGGCCACCACCTGATGAACCAGCTCTTCCGGGGCACTGGCCCCGGCGGTGACACCCACGGATTTCTTGCCGGTGAGCCAGGCCGGATCGATCACCGCCGGGTCGTCGAGCAGGTGGGACGGCGTACCGCAACGTTCGGCCAGCTCCTTGAGGCGGTTGGAGTTGGAACTGTTCACCGAGCCCACCACCAGAACCAGGTCGCATTCCAGGGCCAGTTGCCGCACCGCGTCCTGGCGGTTGGTGGTGGCGTAGCAAATATCCTCGCGCTTGGGGCCGAGAATGTTGGGGAAGCGGGCACGCAAGGCGTCGATGATGCGCGCGGTATCATCGACGCTGAGGGTGGTCTGGGTGACGAAGGCGAGCCGGTCCGGGTCGTTCACCTCCAGCCGCGCCACATCGTCCTCGTCTTCCACCAGGTACATGCGGCCACCCTTGGAGGTGTCGTACTGCCCCATGGTGCCTTCCACTTCCGGGTGGCCCTGATGGCCGATCAGGATCGCCTCGCGGCCTTCACGGGCGTAGCGGATCACTTCCATATGCACCTTGGTGACCAGCGGGCAGGTGGCATCGAACACACGCAGGGCGCGTCGCTCGGCTTCTTCCTGCACCGCCTTGGAGACACCGTGGGCGCTGAAAATGACGATGGCGTCATCCGGCACTTCATGGAGCTCCTCGACGAACACGGCGCCGCGCTGACGCAGGCCGTCCACCACGTAGCGGTTGTGCACCACCTCATGGCGCACGTGCACCGGAGGCCCGAACACGTCCAGGGCGCGGTTGACGATTTCGATGGCCCGGTCCACGCCGGCGCAGAAACCGCGGGGATTGGCGAGACGGATTTGCATAGGAAAACCTGCTTGGACTGTGAGGCGAGTATACGCGTCGCGGGCCGGCCCCGGCCAGGATCGCGGCGGAAGCCGCTCCTGCCGCGGATGTGGTGTAGGAGCGGCTTCCGCCGCGATGGTCAGTTCAGGCGGATGGTCTGCTCGGGCACGTCGTGCTGAACGTCGATGATCTCCACCACGAAGGTCAGGTCGCGGCCCGCCAGGGGATGGTTGAAGTCCACCGTTACCCAGTCATCATCCACGTCGGTGACCACCCCGGGCAGCTCGGCACCGGCGGCGTCGGCGAAATTCATCACCATGCCCGGTTCCACGTCCCGCACCTCGAAGGTGGCGCGGTTGAAGTGCTGGACGTTCTGCTCGTTGTGCTCGCCGAAGCCGGACTCGGCGTCGATGAACACGCTGCGCCTGTCGCCCGGCCGCAGGCCGAGAATGGCCTTCTCGAAGCCCGGCAGCAGGGAGCCGTCGCCCCAGGCGAAACTGGCCGGCTCGCCGTCGAAGGTGCTGTCCATCTCGGTGCCGTCCATGAGGCGTACGGCGAAGTGCAGCGTGACCCGGGTCTGCGGCCCGGCGAAGAGTTGGTCAGTCATGGGCGAGGCGCCCTCCCAGCAGCATGTCCAGAATGATCAATACCGCTCCGATTGTGATGGCGCTGTCGGCGATATTAAAGGCCGGAAAGTGGTAATCGCCCCAATAGAAATCGAGAAAATCCACCACATGACCCAGCACCACCCGATCATAGAGATTGCCCAGGGCACCACCGAGGATCAGCGCCAGAGCGGCGCCCTGCATGCGCTCGGTCTTGAGCTTGCGCAGCCAGCCGAGGATCAGCACCGCCGCGATCAGCGCCACGCCGGCGAAGAACCAGCGCTGCCAACCGCCGGCGCCGGCCAGGAAGCTGAAGGCGGCGCCGGTGTTGTAGGCCAGGGTCAGGTTGAACACCGGCAGAATCTCCAGACGCTCGAAGAGTTCGAAACGCGCCACGATCCAGTGCTTGGTGAGCTGATCCAGGGCGATCACCAGCACCGTGAGCCACAGCCAGTTGAGCTGGCCGGGCAGCCCCCGGCGAGCCGCCGCCTCAGGCATAATGCCGCTCCTCGCCGGGGCCTTCCACGTTGGTCACGCAACGGCCGCAGATCTCTGGGTGAGCCGGGTCCACGCCGACATCGGCGCGGTGGTGCCAGCAGCGGGCGCATTTGGGATTCGGCGAGGGCGCCACCTTCACCTTGAGGCCGGCCACGGCGCTGGCCTCCAGTTCCGCCGGGGCCTGGGCCAGCGGCTGCAGAGCGGCGGTGGAGGTAATGGTGACGAAACGCAGTTCGTCGCCGAGCCGCTCCAGCAGGGAGCGGACGTCGTCGTCCACGTACAGGGTAGCGTCGGCGGACAGGTTGGCGCGCAGCTCCTTGCGATTACGGGCCTCCTCGATGGC
The DNA here is from genome assembly GCF_016785095.1 of Alloalcanivorax marinus. Classification (GTDB taxonomy): domain Bacteria; phylum Pseudomonadota; class Gammaproteobacteria; order Pseudomonadales; family Alcanivoracaceae; genus Alloalcanivorax; species Alloalcanivorax marinus_A. Next base: position 29,718 of record NZ_JAEKJB010000013.1, read on the forward strand.
CTTGTTTACCGCCTGCTTGACCGCCTGGATCCGCTCCCAGAACGCCAGGTCCATATCGGCGTCCTCGGGCAGGCCGAACAGGCCTTCGTACCAGGTGGTGAGGAACACCGAGTCGGCTTTTTCACCGGGCAGGTGCTCGTGGATTTCCTCGGCGGTAAAGCTGAGGATCGGCGCCATCCAGCGCGCCAGAGCCTGGGCGATATGGTACAGCGCGGTCTGACAGGAACGCCGTGCCACGGAGTCCTCGCGGGTGGTGTACTGGCGGTCCTTGATGATATCCAGATAGAAGCCGCCCAACTCGTTGGCGCAGAAGTTGTGCAGGCGCTGATAGACTTGGTGGAACTGGTAGCTGTTATAAAGCTCGCGCAGTTCGTCCTGGACCTGGGCGGCGCGGGCCACCGCCCAGCGGTCCAGGGCCAGCATCTCCTCCGGCGCCAGGACGTTGGCGGCGGGGTCGAAGCCGTTCAGGTTGGAGAGCAGGAAGCGGGCGGTGTTGCGGATGCGCCGGTAGCTGTCCGCCACCTGCTTGAAGATGCTTTTGGAGACGGTCATCTCGCCCCGGTAGTCCGTGGAAGCGATCCACAGCCGCAGGATGTCGGCGCCCAGCTCGTTCCAGACCTCCTGGGGGGCGATCACGTTGCCCAGGGACTTGGACATTTTGCGGCCCTGCTCGTCCACGGTGAAACCGTGGGTGAGCACGCCCTTGTAGGGCGCCGCGCCGCGCATGGCGGTGCTGGTCAGCAGCGAGGACTGGAACCAGCCCCGGTGCTGGTCGGAACCTTCCAGGTACAGATCCGCCGGCACGGTCAGCTCCGGGCGCTGTTCGAGCACGGAAAAGTGGGTGGTGCCGGAATCGAACCACACATCCAGCACGTCGGTGACCTTGCTGTAGCGCTCGGCGTCGGCGCCCAGCAGCTCCGCCGGATCGAGCTGGAACCAGGCCTCGATGCCCTCCTTCTCGATCCGCTTGGCCACTTCCTCGATCAGGCGCGGGGTGTCCGGATGCGGCTCGGAGGTGTCCTTGTCCACGAACAGAGTGATCGGCACGCCCCAGGTGCGCTGCCGGGAGATGCACCAGTCCGGGCGGTCGCGCAGCATGCCTTCCATGCGCGCCTGGCCCCAGTCCGGCGTCCAGGTGACCTTCTTCACTTCCTCGCGAGCCCGCTCCAACAGGCCATGCCCCCCCATGGAGATGAACCACTGGGCGGTGGCGCGGAAGATGATCGGCGTCTTGTGGCGCCAGCAATGCGGGTAACTGTGGGTGATGCTCTTCTTGGCCACCAGGGTGCCGCCTTCCTGCAGCGCCTCGATCACCGGCCCGTTGGCCTTGGTGACATGCAGGCCACCCACCACCGGCAGGCCGTCGCGGAACACACCGTTGTCCTGCACCGGGCTGTCCACTTCCAGGCCGTAGCGCTTGCCCACCACGAAGTCGTCCTCACCGTGGCCGGGCGCGGTGTGCACGCAGCCGGTGCCGGCGTCGGTGGTGACATGCTCACCCAGCACCACCGGCACCTGGCGGTCCAGGAACGGGTGCTGGAGTTTCAGGAATTCCAGGGCACGGCCCGGGAAGGCGGCGGAGCGGCGAGCGCCGTCCAGCCCATAGCGCTCGGCGGCATCGTCGGCCAGGGCCTCGGCCACCACCAGCTCACGGGCGCGACCGTCCTGGTCGCCGCTGAGCAGCACGTAATCCTCATCGGGATGGACCGCCACCGCCTGGTTGGCGGGCAGGGTCCAGGGCGTGGTGGTCCAGATCACCAGCGCCGGGGCGCCGGCTTCCACGCCGGTGCGGGCGGTGAAGTCCGCCGGGTCCACGGCGGCGAACGCCACGTCGATGGCCGGGGACTTCTTGTCCTGGTATTCCACTTCCGCTTCCGCCAGGGCGGAGGCGCAGTCCAGGCACCAGTGCACCGGCTTGAACCCCTTGGTGAGCAGGCCCTTCTCAACGATCTGGCCGAGCGCGCGGACGATGTTCGCCTCGGTGTCGTAATTCATGGTCAGGTAGGGGTTGTCCCAGTCCCCGAACACGCCCAGGCGGATGAAGTCCTTCTTCTGCCCTTCCACCTGCTCGGCGGCGTAGGCCCGGCACTCCTCGCGGAAGGTACGCGCGTCCACCTTGTGGCCGGCCTTGCCTACCTTCTGCTCCACCTTGTGCTCGATGGGCAGGCCATGGCAGTCCCAGCCGGGCACATAGGGCGCATCGAAGCCCTCCAGCCCCCGCGCCTTGACGATCACGTCCTTGAGCACCTTGTTGATGGAATGCCCGATATGAATGGAGCCGTTGGCGTAGGGAGGGCCGTCATGGAGCACGAACTTGGGACGGCCGGCGGCGGTCTCGCGAATCCGGCGGTACAGATCCTGCCGGCGCCATTGCTCCAGCCGTTCCGGTTCGCGCTTGGACAGACCGGCTTTCATGGGAAAGTCGGTATGGGGAAGATTCAGCGTCGCCTTGTAGTCCGTCATAGTCCGTCGTCTTGTGCAAAGAAGGCTTTAACCTGCTCCAGGTCCCGCCACATGGCGGCCTTGAGTTGATCCAGGCTGTCAAAGTTCGTTTCCGGGCGCACGAATTGATGAAAGTGCACGGTCAGATGGGCGTCGTACAGATCGCCCTGAAAATCCAGCAAATGCACTTCCAGGCGGTTCTCGCGGCCATTCACCGCCGGCCGCGTGCCCAGGTTGGCGGCGCCGGGCCAGCCGCTCAGGCCGCCGCCGTCCACGCGCACCGCGAACACCCCCTGCAGGGGCGATACCGGTCGCTTGAGCGCCAGATTCACCGTGGGGATGCCCAGGGTGCGGCCAATCTTGTCACCGTGGCGTACCCGGCCACTGATGCCATAGGGGCGACCCAGCAGGCGCTCGGCGAGGATGAAATCGCCCTGCTCCAGGGCGCCACGCACCCGGGTACTGGACACCCTCTCGCCGTCCACCTGGCAAGTGGGAGTATCGGTTACTTCAAAGCCGAACGCCTGGCCGGCCCGGCACAGATAATCGAAATCCCCGTCCCGGCCACAGCCGAAACGAAAATCGTCACCCACCACCAGATAATCAATGCCCAGCCCGGCCACCAGCAGATCACGCACGAACGCTTCCGCGCCCAGGCTTCGGAAACGCTCATCGAAACGGGCGCACAGCACCTGATCCACGCCCTTGCGACGCAGGGCGATGAGCTTGTCACGCAGGCTCATCAGGCGCGCCGGCGCCTGCTCCCCGGCGAAAAACTCCTGGGGCTGAGGCTCGAACAGCATCACCGTGGCCAGCTTGTCACGGGCACGGGCCTCGGCGATCACCTTGTCCAGAATGCGCTGGTGGCCCAGGTGCACGCCATCGAAATTGCCGATGGTGGCCACGCACCCTCGGTGCATGGACCGCAGATTGTGAATGCCGCGAATCAGTCGCATCCCGCCCTCGTCGCCATCCCGGAGCCGCCGCGCCCGCGTATCCGGGGGAAAAGAGGGCCGATTATAGAAATCATCGGCGCAGGTGGCGAGGTCTGAGGCCAAGAATCAGCAGCACCAGGGCATAAATCGCCAATCCGGCCAGCACGATCACCGTCAGCCAGCCAATGCGCGCCATCAGCGGGCCTTCCATCCAGACACCGGCCTGGCGGGCAAGAAAATGGATCGCCACCACCATGGCGCCGCCGGCGCACAGCAACCGAACGCCGTGGGCGCCCCAGCCCGCCCCGGGCCGGTAGACGCCGCCCCGGCGCAGGCCGGCGAACAGCAGGCCGGCATTGAGCCAGGCGGACAGCGAGGTGGCCAGGGCCAGGCCGGCGTGCTGCAACGGCCACACCAGGGCCAGGTTGAAACCCATGTTGGCGATCATGGCAATGACGCCGATCTTCACCGGGGTCTTGGTGTCCTGGCGGGCGAAGTAACCGGGCGCCAGCACCTTGATCAGCATGAACGCCAGCAGGCCGGCACTGTAAGCGCGCAGGGACTCCGCCGAGCGCAACACATCGGTGGCGCTGAACTCGCCATGGCGGAACAGGGTCGCCAACAGCGGCTCCGCGATCACCGCCAGGGCCAGGGCCGCCGGCACGCCGATCAGAAGCACCAGCCGCAGGGCCCAGTCCAGGGTACGCGAGAACGCATCCGGGTCCGCTTCGGCGTGCTTGCCGGACAGACTGGGCAGAATCACCGTGCCGATGGCGATGGCGAACACTCCCAGGGGCAGCTCGGTGAGCCGGTCGGAGTAATACAGCCAGGTCACCGAGCCGGTTTGCAGCAGCGATGCCAGCACCGTGTCCAGCAGCAGGTTGATCTGGCTTACCGACACCCCGAACAGGGCCGGCGCCATGAGCCGCAGAATGCGGCGCACGCCCTCGTCCCGCCAGGCCATGCGCGGCACCGGCATCAGGTGCAGGCGGGCCAGGAACGGCAACTGAAACAGCAATTGCACCACACCGGCGATCAGCACCCCCCAGGCCAGCGCCACCGCCATGCGCCCCTCGGCGAAGCGCGGCGCCAGGAACAGCGCGCAGCCGATCAGGCTCAGGTTCAGCAGCACCGGAGTGAAGGCGGGCACCGCGAACCGGCTCCAGGTGTTGAGAATGGCGCCGGAGAAGGCGGTCAGGGCAATGAAGAACAGGTACGGGAAGGTGAGCCGCAGCATCTCCACCGCCAGCGCCCTTTTATGGGGATCGTCGCCGAAGCCCGGGGCGAACACCCAGATCAACAGCGGCGCGCCCAGCACGCCGATCAGGGTAACCAGCGCCAGGGTACCGCCCAGGGTCCCCGCCACACGGTCGATGAGCAGCCTGGTGGCCACCAGGCTGCCCTCTTCCCGGGAGCGAGTGCGGTATTCGCTGAGCACCGGCACGAAAGCCTGGTTGAAGGCACCCTCGGCGAACAACCGGCGCAGGAAATTGGGAATCCGGAACGCCACGAAGAAGGCGTCGGTGCCGGCGGAAGCGCCCAGCAGGCGGGCCAGCACCACGTCGCGCACCAGGCCCAGCACCCGGGAGAGCAGCGTCATGCCACTGACTACCAGGGTGGAAGCCAGCAAGCCGCCTTTCTTGTCGTCTCTCGCCTGGTCGCCCATCAGCCCTCCGGAAAACCGACCAAGGGTACCCAAAGCACTGCCCGCCCGCCAGCGGCATGGCCCGGCCCGGCGGCACGATCGCGGCCGAAGCCGCCCGCCACGGTCGTGAATTCCCACCATTGACATTCCGGGAAGGGATCGGCATGATTGCGCACCTTCAAACCGGCCCACGGGCACTCGTGCGTCCCGGTTTCACCGAATCAAGCAGATCGACGGCTCGTCGGTCGTCAGTTAAAAAGATAGGAGCAGGACCTTGGCTAACTCACCGCAAGCACGCAAGCGCGCGCGTCAGGCGGAAACGCGTCGTCAGCACAACGCGGCGATGCGCTCCATGGTGCGTACGTACCTCAAGAAGGTGAACGCGGCCATTGCCTCCGGCGACCAAGGCGCCGCTCAGGAAGCGTACCAAAAAGCGACCTCGGTGCTGGACAAGGCCACCCGCAAGGGCAAGTTTCACCCGAACAAGGCGGCACGCCACAAGAGCCGCTTGAACGCCAAGATCAAGGCCATGGCGGCCTGAATCTGATCAAACTGGCGTCAGACAAAAAAACCGGCCTCTGGCCGGTTTTTTTGTCTGACGCTGGACGCTCGAAGCCTGACACCTCCACCCCGCCGGCGTCAGGCTTCCATGACCACCATGTTGTCCCGGTGGATCAGTTCTTCCTCGTTCATGAAACCCAGCACCCCGGCGATTTCATGGCTCTTCTTGCCGCATAGCCGGCGGGCGTCGGCGGCGTCGTAGTTAACCAGGCCACAGGCCACCCGATTGCCCTGCTCGTCCTCGCAGGCCACCATCTCGCCCCGGGAAAACTGCCCGAACACATCCACCACGCCCACCGGCAGCAGGCTGGAGCCGGCCTCGCGCACGCGCCGCGCGGCGCCGGCATCCAGCACCAGCCGGCCGCGCATGCGCAAGTGCCCGGCCAGCCACTGCTTGCGGGCATTCATGGGTGACGTGTCCGGCATCAAAGTGGTGCCCGGCGCGCCACCATCGCGCAACTCGGCGAGCACCTCCGGGCGGCGCCCCGAGGCAATCGTGGTCATGGCGCCGGAGCGGGCCGCCAGGCCGGCGGCGCGCACCTTGGTGGCCATGCCACCGCGCCCCAGCCCGGAACCACCGCCACCGGCCATGGCGGCGATCGCAGGATCGGACGCCCGCGCCTCACGGATCAGGCTGGCCGCCGGATTCTGGCGCGGGTCGGCGTCGAACAGCCCCTCCTGGTCGGTGAGGATCACCAGCCGCTCGGCCTCCACCAGGTTGGCCACCAGGGCCGCCAGGGTGTCGTTGTCACCGAAGCGGATCTCGTCGGTAACCACGGTATCGTTCTCGTTGACCACCGGCACCACCGCGAAGCCCAGCAGTGTCAGCAGGGTGCTGCGCGCGTTCAGGTAACGCTTGCGGTCGGACAGATCGTCGTGGGTGAGCAGCACCTGGGCGGTATGCAGCCCGTGCTTGCGAAAACAGGACTCCCAGGCCTGCACCAGCCCCATCTGCCCCACTGCCGCCGCGGCCTGCTGCTCATGGACCGATTCCGGCCGACGCGACCAGCCCAGGCGCGTCATCCCCTCGGCCACGGCACCGGAGGACACCACGATGGGCTCGATGCCGGCGGCGCGCAGCGCCACCATGCGATCCACCCAGAGCTGCATCAGATCCCGATCCAGGCCGCGCCCGTCGTTGGTGAGCAGGGCGCTGCCGATCTTGATCACCCAGCGCTCAGCGCTCATAGACGATCTCCACGTCGTGGTCGTCGTCGTCATCATCATCGTTGTCCCGGGCGGCTCGGTTGACGCGCTTGATCTCCTGGATCTTTTCCCGCGCCTCGGCCTCCAGGCGATCGCGCAGGTCGCGCTGCTCGGCGGCGTATTCCGGATCTTCGCGCTCGCGCAGCCGTCGCTCCTCGATGGCGTTCATCAGCGCGTAGGTCAACTCCTCGCACCCCACCCCGGCGGCGGCGGACAGGCGGAACACCGGCCCCTGCCAGCCCAGCTCCTCGACGATGGCATTGACCCGCTCCTCGGCCTCCTGGTCGGGCAGCAGGTCGATCTTGTTGAACACCAGCCAACGCTCCTGCTCGGCCAGCGCCGGGGAGAAACGATCCAACTCGTCGGCGATGGCATCGATCTGATCCGCCGGCTCACCGTCCGGCGGCGCAATGTCCACCACGTGCAGCAACAGCCGGGTGCGCGCCAGGTGCTTGAGAAAGCGGATACCCAGACCGGCCCCCTCGGCCGCGCCCTCGATCAGGCCGGGAATGTCGGCCACCACGAAACTGCGATAGCGATCCACCTTCACCACGCCCAGGTTCGGCACCAGGGTGGTGAACGGGTAATCCGCCACCTTTGGCTTGGCGGCGGAAATGGCGCGGATCAGGGTGCTCTTGCCGGCATTGGGCATGCCCAGCAGCCCCACGTCCGCCAGCACCTTCAGTTCCAGGCGCAGCCGGCGCACCTCACCGGGGATTCCCTTGGTGGTCTTGCGCGGCGCCTGGTTGACGCTGCTCTTGAAGTGCACGTTGCCCAGCCCGCCGCGGCCACCCTTGGCCACCATCACCGTCTCGCCGTCGGCGGTCAGGTCCGCCAGCACCTCGTCGGTGTCCACATCCACCACGGTGGTGCCCACCGGCACCTTGAGGTAGATGTCGTCGGCGGATTTGCCGGTCATCTGCCGGCCCTTGCCGGGCTCACCGTTGCGCGCCTTGTAACTGCGCTCGTAGCGGTAATCGACCAGGGTGTTGAGGTTGCCGTCGGCGCGCACATAGACGTGCCCGCCGGCCCCGCCGTCACCGCCATCGGGACCGCCGAATTCGACGTACTTCTCGCGCCGGAAACTCAAACAGCCGTGGCCGCCGTTGCCGGCGCGAACATCAATGGTGGCTTCGTCGACGAATTGCATGGGACGACTCTTCAGAACAGGTGGATGGGTATTCTAGCGTAGCTTGCCGTTTGTGGCCCGCCGTCCGACAGCCACAAAAAAGCCCCGCGGGCCGAGCCTCGCGGGGCTTTCGTGTGATCCCGAAGGGATCAGGCCACGGGCTCGATCACCACGTACTTGCGACCCAGCGGGCCCTTGGTTTCGAACTTCACGCGACCGGCCTCGGTGGCGAAGATCGTGTGGTCCTTGCCCATGCCGGTGTTCACACCGGAATGGAAGCGGGTGCCACGCTGACGGATGATGATCTCGCCGGCCTTGACTTCCTGGCCGCCAAAGCGCTTCACGCCAAGGCGTTTACTTTCGGAATCGCGACCGTTACGAGTACTACCACCGGCTTTTTTATGTGCCATGTCTCAATCCTCTAATGCGTTACGGATCAGCCCTGGATCCCGGTGATTTTCACCGCCGTGTACCACTGGCGATGGCCTTGCTGCTTGCGGGAGTGCTTGCGGCGACGGAACTTGACGATTTTCACCTTCTTGTGGCGGCCTTGCTCGACCACCTCGGCGGAAACCTTGGCGCCGTCCAGCAGGGGCTGGCCCACCTTGACGTCGTCGCCGTCGGCAACCAGCAGCACCTGATCGAACTCCACGGTCTCACCGGTGGCCACTTCGATCTTCTCCACGCGCAGGGTATCACCCTCTTCAACGCGGTACTGCTTGCCACCCGTCTTGATGACTGCGTACATCTTGCTTGCTCCGGATAAATCCACTCGCGGGCGGGCGTCCACATTCGGGAGGCCACTTTCGGTGCCCGGGGGATGATGAAAACAGGGTCGCGAAGTGTACGCTAACCGGAGCCTCTTCTCAAGAGGCCCGCGGCCATCCCCGGAGCCGCCCCGCGCGGCGGCTTCACCGGCGATGGCTTTTCTTGACTGATCGGGCCCCGCTGCTAGCATTGCCCGCTGTTCACGCCCCCTTTTTTGGAAACGCGCTCCATGGATTTCAAGGCCATCAGTTCCGTCGTCGGCGACGACTTCGAGGCGGTGAACCGCTTCATCACCCACCACCTGGACACCGAGGTCCCGCTGATCCGGGAAGTGGGCGACTACATCGTCGGCTCCGGCGGCAAGCGGCTGCGGCCACTGGTGGGCCTGCTCAGCGCCCGGGCTTCCGGCTACACCGGCGACCAGCACGTGGACGTGGCGGCGGTGATCGAATTCCTGCACACCGCCACCCTGCTCCACGACGACGTCGTGGACGAATCCAGCCTGCGCCGGGGCCGCCCCACGGTGAATGCGGTGTGGGGCAACTCCGCCAGCGTGCTGGTGGGTGATTTCCTGATCTCCCGGGCCCTGCAACTGATGGTGGCGCTGGAGGACCAGCGCCTGCTGGAAATCCTCTCCCAGAGCACCAATACCATCTCCGAGGGTGAGGTTCTGCAGCTGCTCAACACCCGCGACCCGGACACCACCGAATCCAGCTACATGCGGGTGATTCACGACAAAACCGCCAAGATGTTCGAATCCGCCGCCGAAACCGGCGCCGTGCTGGGGGCACGCAACGGTCCGAACCGCTGCGCGGACTTCGCCACCTTCGGTTTGCACCTGGGCATCGCTTTCCAGCTCATCGACGATGTGCTGGACTACCAGGGCGACGTCAGCGAGTTGGGCAAGAACGTGGGCGACGACCTGGCCGAGGGCAAGCCCACCCTGCCCCTGATCTACGCCATCCAGCATGGCGCGCCCCAGCACGCCGAGCTGATCAAGGCCTCGATCCGCGGGGGCGGCCTGGATCACCTGAGCGAGATCGTCGACATCGTGCGCGAGTGCGGCGGCCTGAGCTACACCATCGAGCGGGCCGCCGAGCACACCGAACGGGCTCTGGACGCGCTGTCATCGGTGCCCGAGTCCCCCTATAAGGACGCGCTGCGCCGCCTGGCGGAGGAATCCTTGCAGCGCACCTACTAACTGGATGAATGGAGAATGGCATGAAACAGCTTCTCGTCCTGGCCGCCGCCGCCCTGCTGGCCACCGGCTGCGCGCTCAGCCCTCAGCAGATCGAGGTGGCACCCAAGCCCGAGGTGGAAGCGGCCAACCTGGGCCACAACCGCCCGGTGGAAGTCATCGCGGTGGACTCCCGTGGCCAGAAGGCGTTCGGCTCCCGTGGCGGCGTGTACAAGGACACCGCCCTGGTGCAACCCTCCAACGACGTGCGCGCGGCACTGGCGGACTCGGTGCGCAAGGGCCTGCAGAGCCTGGGGTTCAATGCCTTCAACCCGGGCCCGGACGCCACCACCCTGGAAGTGCGCCTGGAAAAGCTGGATTACATCCCCGAGGAAGGCTCGGTGGTGAACCGGGTCAACCTGGACCTGACCCTGCTGGCCGAAGCGCGCCGTGGTGACACCACCCACACCGGCACCTACAACAGCAGCGTCGAGCACAAGCTGCCGTTCACGCCCTCGGCGGCACGCAATCAGGAAATGGTCAACCAGATCCTCAGCCGCTCCATCGAGCGCCTGCTCAACGACCAGGAGATGATTCGCTTCCTGGCCGGCGACGATATGCCCTGAGACCGCTCATTCGTTCTCCGGGCGCGCCGTCACCTCCGGCGCGTCCGGGTCCGTCATCGCCACCGTGAACAGCAGCGGTCGGCAGCAGACGTGGCAATCCTCCACGTATTCCTGATCCCCCTGGGACGGATCCACCAGGGCATCGAACCATTCCCAGCAATGCGGGCACTGCACCGGCACCGGTATCAGTTCCATCGCCCTACTCCGGCAGCCGCAGGCGCCGCAGCCAGTCCGGCTCCGTCTCGACCGGTCGAGGCTCACCCTGCCCCCACACCGGCCCCGGCCAGCACGGGTCGCCCTCGAAGCGGGCGATGACGTGCACATGCAGCTGCGGCACCAGATTGCCCAGCGCGCCCAGATTGATCTTGTCCGCGCCGGTGACGCGCTCCAGCTCGGCGGCGAGGTGATTCACCGTGGTCAGCAAAAGAGCCTGCTCCGGCAGCGGCAGATGGTGCCACTCGCGCAGGCCATCGCGCTTGGGCACCACGATCAGCCAGGGAAAGCGGGCATCGCGCATCCAGCGCAACCAGCACAGATCGGTTTCGCCCAGCGCGCCGGTATCGGCCGCCAGACGGGGGTGGAGAGTGGTCATGGTCACAAATCCGCCTTAAAAGCCCGGGGCGACGGCTGGGCAAGACCGCCGCCGTCGCCTAAGATGATACGCAAAAATTAGCGCTCTCAAGAAAAGCCGGCGAGCATACACAAGTACGCAAGGGGAACGCCGGTCCATTTCCAAGGATGGCGTACGATACCTGTCTGGGGGAAGATCATGGAATGGGTAGCCATCATTACCGTCGTGGCGCTGTTGCAATGCGCCCTGTTCAGCTTCCTGGTCGGCCGCGCCCGGGTCAAATACCAGGTGCGCGCACCGGCCGTGCACGGCCATGAAATCTTCGAACGCTGCCAGCGCGGCCACGCCAATACCGTGGAGCAGTTGGTGCTGTTCCTGCCAGCGCTGTGGTTGTTCGGCTGGTATCTGGAACCGCGCGCGGCGGCGGTGCTCGGCGTGCTGTTCGTGATCGGCCGGCAACTTTACTTCAACGCCTACCTGCAGCAGCCACGCAATCGCGGTCGTGGTTTCCTGATCGGCTTCCTGGCCACCCTCACCCTCCTGCTCGGCGGCCTGGGCGGCGCCGTCTTTCAGCTCATCTCCGGCTAACGATCACCCGGGCTATCGATCATCCGGGCTATCGATCATCCGGGCTATCGATAGTCCGACGGGCTGCGCCCGGTCCAGCGACGGAAAGCACGGGCGAAATTGGAAGCATCGGAATACCCCAGCGCCAGGGCGATTTCATCCACCGAGCGGTGGCTCTGGGTCAGATATTCCACCGCCAGCCCTTTGCGCAGGTCATCCAGCAGGGTCTGGTAGCTGGTGCCCAGTTGCTGGAGCTTGCGCTTGAGCGTCCGTGACGACATATGCAGCTCCGACGCCACGTCGTCGACACCGGGGAAGCCTCCGGAGCCGGCCAGCATGATGCGCCGTACCTGGCCAAGCAGCGCCGGCGGCGCCTTGATCCGTTCCATCTCCTGCTCGCACTGGGCGGCGGCCATCTGGGCCAGGCGCGGGTCGGCGAAACGCAGGCGCCGCTGCAAACGCTCCACCGGAAAGCGCATCTGGCTGTAGGCGCAATCGAAGTACACCGGCACCGGAATCAACGGACGCAACCGGGAGAAATAGGCCGGCTCCGGGTAGGAGAAGCGCAGCTCACCGAGGATTTCCACGTCGGGAATCAGTTGCATGGCCATGAAATGGAAACTGGAGAACAGGCTCTCCACCACCAGCGGCGCCAGATCGCCCAAGGCCAGCATTTCGTTGACCTGGAGCACCGCCCAGTCACCGTCGCTGAAACTCTCCAGCTGAATGATGGTGCTGCGGGTGCGGAAGAACTTGACCGCCAGCTCGATGGCGTCCCCCAGTGTCTCGCTGCTCATCGCCGCGTAACCGAGAAAACCATGGGATGAGAGGGTCATGGACGCCCCCAGCTCCCAGCCCATCCAGGGCTCGCCGGTGAGTGCCAGGGCACGCCGGGCGAAACGGTCGAACACGGCGGCGGTGAGCCGCGCCTTGGGATCGCGCCAGCAACCCGGTTCGATCGGCAACCCTTCCAGGGCGCGCTCCTCCTCGATGCCACGCTTATCCAGAAACTCCAGCATCAGCGCCAGATATTCGGCGGAGATGGTGTAGTCCTCCGCGCTCATTTTTAGAATCGTCATACTTATTGTCCCATGGCCCAATATGACCAGCCCGGGCACAAGATACGCATACCCTTCCGGCCAAGGCAAGACCACAGCGACAACACGACGCCGGAGGAAAGTCATGACCGCCAACTGACAACCTGGGTCACATCCTGCCATGGCGCGCCGCCGGCGGCACCGGCGCCGTTTGGGTGGCGAAATCCCAACTTACTGATTTTTATATGAAAAGCCGGAGCCATGGAGTGGCACGATTCTGGCTTTGCCAGAATCGGGCAGAGGAATGGTCACCATGAGCAAAATCGTCAGAGTGGAAAAGCGGCACCCGGAAACGGCCCTGGAAAACCTGAACCGGCTCACCGGGCTGGATTTCCAGAGCTGGCCGGAATCTCTGCTGGAAACAGGTGAGGACGTGGTCGTCGACAACCTCGACACCGCGTCGCGGCCCGAGGGGGGAAGCCTGGCGTGCCGGCGCGTGGCCGATAACGGTCGCTAACCCGGCTGGCGGGCCCCGGGGGGAAGAAAAGGGGCCCGCCCCGCGGCTTGATGCCGAACAGTGTCAGTAGTTGGAGATCAGCTTGTCCTGGGGACGCAGTGCCGTGCCACGGCGCTGCATGTACAGTTCTTCCACCACGTAGAGCATGCCCGGATCGGAGAGGCGCAGGGAAATCTGAACCTGTTCCACGTTGTCGGTGAAACGCAACCGCACCAAGCCGGACAGCAGCGCGCTGCCGTCACCTTTCACCTGCGCGGCATCCACCAGCACCGCCTGGTCGTTCTTGGTGTCCAGGTAACGAACCAGCAACTGAACCTGGCCCGGCTCCCCGGAGACCCTGGTCCAGGCCGCCACATTGAACTCCGCATCCCACTGTCGCGCGCGGGCCGGTCGCCCGTCCGCCCAAATCCGGCTGGGCACCTTGGCGATGAACTTCTCGATCATGAATTCGTATCTCGGCCGATTGGTACTTTCCTATGGAGTGTACGGGGCCCCGGGCGGTTCCCGCCACGTTCGAATTGGCGCCGGCGTTGGGAGCTCCATCACAGGCTGCCCAATTTCCTACACCTTTCCATTGTTTAATTGTTCGACAATGCATACTCCATCCAAGCGACGGCGCCCGTATCGTTCACGGCGAAGAGGTTAGCGAAGACGCTTAGGAGGTACACATCATGGGTGAACTGAAAGACCTGCGTGAAGATCAGGAAAAGCTGCTGAGCCGCGTCAGGAGTTTCGGCGACAAGCTCTACCTGGCCGGCCTGGGCGCCTACAGCAAGGCCGGTGACAGCTCCGAGGAGCTGTACGAACAGTACGTCGAGGCCGGTAGCGAAGCCTATGGCGATGACGCCGAGGGCAAATCCAAACTCCTGCTGGCCGGTCGCGGCTTCACCGTGCGCGCCCGGGCGCTGCTTGAAGAAGCGCCGCGCAAACGCCAGGAGCTCTACGAACAATTCATCAGCACCGGCAAGGAAGCCCGTGGCGAGAAAGCCGAGACCAGCAATGAGTTCGTTCTGGCGGGGCTCGGCGCCTTGACCACCGCCCGCGAGCAGAGCCGCAAGCTGTTCGAAGAGCTGGTGAGCGCCGGCGAAAAACAGCGCGCCTGATTCTTATTCCCTTTTTCTGCCTACTCTCCTTTGGCGGGGCCCCTGTGGGCCCCCTTTTTTTGCGCCGCTGGCGGCGCTAGGCTTGCGGAATTCGAAACCAGCAGCGAGCAGACCATGGCCAAACGCCGTGACCGGGCCGCCACCGGCGGTCGTTTCTGGAAACTCACCGGCATGACCACCTCCATCGCCACCCGGGTGGCGGGCCAGCAGGTGCGCGGCTGGTTCCAGTCGGAGCAGGACCGGCGCGAAAGCCGCGAGGAACTGATGCGCCACATAGGCCGCGAGGTGGCCGCCACCCTGGGACAAATGAAGGGGGCGGTGATGAAGGTCGGCCAGATCGCCTCGCAAATGCAGGATGTGCTGCCCCGGGAAATCAGCGAGCAGTTGGCGGTGCTGCAGAACGCCTCGGCGCCGATGCCCTTCCATGTTATCCGGCGGCAGCTTGAGCGGGAGCTGGGCGGCCCGGTGGCGGATCATTTCCAGGACTTCCAGGAAACACCGTTCGCCGCCGCCTCCATCGGCCAGGTCCATCGCGCCACCACCCTGGAGGGCGAGCAGGTCGTGGTCAAGGTTCAGTATCCGGCGGTGAAGGCTTCCATCGATTCCGACATGAAGCACCTCAAGCGCATCCTCAAGCTCGGCAGTCTGTTGCGCGTCGACGAGCGGGCCCTGGACGCGGTGTTCCGGGAGATTCGCCAGCAGTTGGATGAGGAACTGGATTACCACCAGGAAGCGGAAAACCTGAACCTGTTCCGGGACTTTCATCGTGACGATCCGGATGTGGTGATCCCGCGGGTATTCCCGGCCCTGTCCGGGGCCACCGTGCTGACCCTCAGTCTGGAGGAAGGCACGCCGCTGGAGCAGGTGGACGACGCCCATGGCTTCGATCAGGCCCTGCGCAACCGGCTCGGCGAGCGGCTGTTCGATCTGCTTGCCCGTCAGATCTTCCAGCTGCATGCGGTGCATTGCGACCCCCACCCGGGCAACTTCGCGTTCCGCCAGGATGGCGCCATCGTGTTCTATGACTTCGGAGCGGTGAAGCGCCTTCCCGCCGAGGACGTGGCCTTGATGGCGGCACTCACCGGCGCCGCGCTGTCCGGTGACTGGGCGCGGCTGGATCAGGCGCTGGTGGACATCGGCGCCCGCCGCGCGGACACCTCCGTGCCGGACGGCTTTTACGAAGCCTGGGTGCCGGTGCTGATGCAGGGCATCGCCGACACGCCGTTCGACTTCGAAACCGCCCGGGTCCACCAGGACGTGATGAAACAGGCCAAAGCCTCTGCCTGGGAAGACATGCTGAAGTTTCAGCCCAGCTCGCGGACCCTGCTGGTGCAGCGGGTGGTGGGCGGACATTACTGGACCATGAAGAACCTGGGAGTGGCCAGCGCGCTGCGCCCGCGCCTGGAGCGGATTCTGGAGAGCCGTTGACGCAATCGTGGCGGGAGCGACTTCAGTCGCGATCACGGGGGCGCCCTCTTCATCGCGGCTGAAGCCGCTCCTACCGTGTTCCGCAGGCGGCGGGGCGTATTCGCCGCTTAGCCGTAATGGACGGACGAAAAAGGAAACGCCGGCGTTCAAGCCGGCGCTTTCGGTTCGCCTTCCCTGGCGGTTCGGGGCCTCCCTTTCCCCGGATAGGGGGACGGATCAGAACGCGGAGCGCAGGCCCACGCTGATGCCGGAGATTTCTTCATCGTCCTGATCGTAGTAGCGCATGTACTCCAGGTTCGCGCCAAAGGTATCGGTCAGGTTGAAGTCGATGCCGGCACCGTAGGATTCACCTTCGTAGTGCTCGTCATCGTCCACGGAGTAGTCGATACCGGCCACCGAACCCTCGGCTTTCACGGTACCTTTGAGTTTGGTGTAACCACCGATGATGTAGGGGTGCACGGCTTCGGCCAGAGGCGCGGAGAGTTTCACGTAACCGCCGTACATGTTGTCCAGTTCGAAGTCGACGATGCCCTTGGAATCCTCATCGAAGCCCATGCCACCGCGGGCCTCCAGGCCGATGTAGTCATTGAACTCGATGCCGGCACGCAGAACGGCGGCGTCGATTTTCAGCGTGTCGCTGTCGTACTCGTCGTTGTCGTACTGGAACTGGCTGTAGTTGGCGCCGATATACGGACCCGCCGCGAAGGCGCCGCCGGCCACCAGAGTACAGGAGAGGACCATTGCCTTGCCCAGAATCTTGACCTTCATTTGCGTCTCCTTTTGCGTGTGAAGTCATCAGTTTGAAACAGGGTACTTGGCCTCGTTCCAGAACCCCCGTTAAATACGGTAAAAGCAACGTGATAATAATCACATTCGGCGACAAGCCACCGGGAAGGGTGAATGAAGCGTTCGATGAGGGCGGCGGGGATAATGATCGGGCTGCTGCTGCTACTGGGCGGTGGCGCCCATGCAAACATTTTGACACTGGGCGATCAGCCCTCCTATGACGCGGCGCCGGCGTTGCGCTGGCTGGACGGCGGCGAACGGCGGCTGACACCGGAGCAAGCACTGCGGCGCCTGCGCGACGGCGATGGCCAGCGCCTGTCCGACAGCTACCCCACCCTTGGCTTCCGCCAGGGCGACCAATGGCTGCTGCTGACCCTGACCAACCACTCCGCGCTGGACCTGTGGTATCTGCGTGCCGCGCGCCCACACCTGGACCAGCTCGACCTGTATGTGTTCGATCAGAGCGGGCAGCGTCTGCACCATTGGCGCAGTGGCGACCGGGTGGCGTTCGAGCAACGCCCCCTGCCCCACTACCAACTGGTGTTTCCGCTGGTGATCCCTGAGGGCGCGCGCTGGTGGCTGCTGTTCCAGGCCCGTGGCGATAATGTGATCGATTTCCCCCTGACCCTTCGCACGCCGGATGATTTCAATCGTCTGGATGGCCGGCTCAATCTGTTCCACGGCTTTTATTTTGGCGCCGTGGCCATCCTGTGCCTGTTCAACCTGCTGATTTTTCTTTCCATCCGAGAACCCAGCTACCTTCATTATGTGCTCTACCTGGGGACCTTCGGGCTCAATCTGTTCGCCCGGGAAGGCCTGGCGTTTCAGTGGCTCTGGCCCGGCGCGCCGGACTGGAACCACCACAGCCTGACGGTGCTCAATCTGCTTACCCTGGCTTTTTCAATGGTGTTTTCCTGTTCCTTTCTGGAATTGCGCAAGCGGGCACCGGCGCTGAACCGGGCACTCACCGGCACCGCCGTGGCGCTGATGATTCTGGCTCCGATCTCCTTGCTGAATTTTGATTTCTTTATCCAGTTTTCTTCCGCCATCGTATTGCCATGGCCGTTCATCGCCACCGGTCTGGCGATCTGGCTGGTGGGGCGCGGCTACCGCCCGGCACTGTTCTATCTGATCGCTTTCGCCTCGGTGGCGGTCACCTCGGTGATCTACATTCTCAAGACCTTCAATCTCGTGCCCGGGCACTGGCTGATCGAGAACGCCTTCCAATTGGGCATTCTGATCGAGGCGGTACTGCTGTCCTTCGCCCTGGCCCACCGCATGACCACACTGAAAACCGAGAACGACCGCATCCAGCGTGAAGCCAACGAGGTGCTGGAACGGCGCGTGGAGGAGCGCACCCGGGAACTGAACGCGGCGCTCAGCGCCCGCGGCGAGTTCCTGGCGATGATGAGCCATGAAATCCGCACGCCACTGAACAGTATGATCGGCACCGTGGACATCCTGCGCGACACCCCACTCAATGACGAACAGCGGCGGCATCTGCATGTGATCGAGCAGTCCGGCGCCGCGCTCACCAACCTGATCGATGATGTGCTCGACTATTCCCGTCTGGACGCTGGCAAAATGCCCATCGATCAAACCCCCTTCGACCTGCCGGCCCTTATCCGTGATTGCACGACGCTGTTCGAGCACCGTGCCCGCCTGCAGGCCAGCGAGCTACGCCTGACGCTGTCACCGGAGCTGGGAGAGTACTGCATCGGCGATCCGGTTCGGCTACGGCAGATCCTGGTCAATCTGATCGGCAACGCGGTGCAATTCACCCATGACGGCGCCATCGACGTGAGCGCCCGCCGCGAGGAGGCCAACCGCGATTATGTACTCTTCGAGGTACGGGACACCGGCATCGGCATCGCCCCCGGCCAGCTGGAGCACCTGTTCGATTATTTCCAGCAAGGCCGACCCGGCGCCCGCCCGCCCCAGGGCGGCAGCGGCCTGGGCCTGGCGGTATGCCGCCAGCTGGTGGAGATCATGGGCGGCGAAATCGGCGCCCAGAGCACCTTGCACAGCGGCTCGCTGTTCTGGTTCCGTCTGCCACTGCCACCCGGCGAGCCCAGCCAGGAAGAGGCCACCCCCGCCACCGTGGTCGAGGGCCCCGGCGCGCGCCTGCTGATCGTCGACGACAACCACGTCAACCTGCTGGTGGCCGAGGGGCTGTGCCGCAAGCTCGGCCACGAATGCGAAACGGCGGAAAGTGGCACCGAGGCACTGGCGACCCTGCTGGCCCGACCGGACGGCTTCGATCTGGTGCTGATGGATTGCGAAATGCCCGACATGGACGGCTTCGAGACCACCCGGGCGATCCAGCGTCTGCAGCGGGAAGGGCGCCTGCCGGTGATTCCGGTGATCGCCCTGACCGCCCACGCGGTGCCGGAGAAAATCGCCGCCTGCCACGACTCCGGCATGGTCGGCCATATCGCGAAACCGGTGAATCTGGCGCGCCTGAACCAGGCGCTCAACGCGGCCCTGGACGGAATCGCCAACAGCCGCCGTTGAGCCCGGCCGCTAATCAAGCTGGCGCAACAGCGCGTCGGTAAACCGGCTCAGATCATTGAGCGAGGCGCAGCGCCGGGCATCACGGCAGTAAGGCAGGTAGCGCGCCATGATGGCATCACCGCTGTTCCAACGCGACGGTGGCTCGGGGTTGAGCCAGAACACCTGGCGGGCGCGGCGGGCAATGTCCGCCAGGTGGCGCTCACCGGCGGGCAGGTCGTTGTTGCGTGCGTCACCCAGGATAATCACCGTGGTCTGGCGGTCGATCTCGCCCCGGCAGCACGCCTCCAGCTCCTGGAACATGGTGCCGTAGTCGGTGCCGCTGCCGGACACCCGGTCGAGAATCCGCCCCACCGCCACGTCCGGCGAATAGCGGTCGAAATCCTCGGTGACCTCATCGAAGCGCGCCGCGAAGGCGAAGCTGCGCACCCGGGGCAGCACATCGGTCATGGCGTAGAGAAATTGCAGCAAAAAGCGGGCGGCGTCGCGCACCGAGCTGGACACATCGCAGACCACCAGTACCTTGGCCTTGAGGCGGCGCCGCTCACGCCAGTGCAGTTCCACCGGCACGGCGTTATAGCGCAGGCTCGAGGCCAGGGTGCGGCGCGCATCCAGGGCGCCCCGGCGGGCTTTTTTCTGGCGGCGCTGGTGGCTGCGCGCCAGGCGCCGGGCAAGACGTCGCACCAGTTCCTGGACCTGTTGGAACTCACGCAGATCCCGGAACGGCGCCGCCCGCAGAGTGTGCTCTCGGAGCGCGCGCCCGTGGGCACGCCCATGCAACTCGAACTGCCGCTGCACATGGGCCAGCGCTCGCTCGCGTACCCCGCCGCGCCAGTCACGAAGCTGCTCGGCGCGGTGGCGGTCGGCGTGGCGCGGGGAAGCATCCAGGCGCAGAATCTCGTCGTCCACCGCGCCCATCCCCATGCTCATCAGCAGACGCCGGGCGTAGAGCCCCTGCTGGGTGATCACCTGCATGGCGGTGAAATCGATGCCGGCGGCGGCCTGGGCCAGGGTTTGTTCCAGTTGCGTGCCGTCCTGGGAAAGCAGCGACGCGGCGGTCGGCTCCAGGCTCTCGCCGCTCTCCCCGTCCGGGGCTGGCGCCGGCGGCGGCTCGCTCCCGGCCTCGCCGTCG
Source organism: Alloalcanivorax marinus (assembly GCF_016785095.1). Classification (GTDB taxonomy): domain Bacteria; phylum Pseudomonadota; class Gammaproteobacteria; order Pseudomonadales; family Alcanivoracaceae; genus Alloalcanivorax; species Alloalcanivorax marinus_A. The sequence continues at coordinate 49,859 of NZ_JAEKJB010000013.1, forward strand.
CTCTCCTCGAACTGGAAAAAAGTATCGAAGCAGTGGTCGAAATCCGGCCGCTCCGCCTCGCTCTTAACCAGGGTCAGGGCGAGGGTCTCACGGAACTGCTCGCGGGGGTGGTAACCGATCAGGGCGGCGGCGCGGAACGCTTCCTCCGCTTCCACCGGCGAAATACGGACGCCGGCGCCACGCAGGGCGCGCACGAATTCATGCAGGCGCCGGGCGGCCATGACTCAGGACGCGCCGCCGTGCCGGCGGAACCAGTGCGGCAACAGATCCCGGGCCAGCTCCGCGTCCTGTTCGTTCTTCAGCACCAGGGTCAGGGTCTGCTCCACCAGCTCCGGCTCCAGGCTGTCGGCGTGCAGCAGCACCAGGGCCCGGGCCCAATCCAGGCTTTCCGATACCGCCGGCAGCTTCTTCATGTCCTGCTCGCGCAGGTGCTGGATGAAGTCCACCAGCTGCTCACGCAGCCGGGCATCCAGTTCCGGCACGCGCTCGGCCAGAATACGTCGCTCCAGGGCCGCTTCCGGGTAAGGGATATAGAGGTGCAGGCAGCGCCGCTTGAGGGCGTCGGACAGCTCCCGCTGGTCGTTGCTGGTGAGAAACACCAGCGGCTGGTGGCGGGCGCGCACCGTGCCCATCTCCGGAATCGAGATCTGGAAATCCGAAAGCAGCTCCAGCAAGAACGCCTCGAACTCCTGATCCGCCTTGTCGATCTCGTCGATCAGCAGCACCACCGGCTCGTCGGCGCGCAGGGCGCGCAGCAGCGGCCGCGGCTCCAGGAAGGTCTCGCTGTAGAAGGCGTCCCCCAGGTCACCGAGCCGGTGCATGCTCTGCTCCAGGCTCTCGGTGTCCGCCAGCACCCCACTGAGCTTGTCGCGCAACAGTTGGGTATAAAGCAGCTGCTTGCCGTACTTCCATTCATACAGCGCGCGGCTCTCATCCAGACCTTCGTAGCACTGAAGCCGGATCAGCGGCGCTTCCAGGAAGCCGGCGGCGGCCTTCGCCAACTCGGTCTTGCCGACGCCCGGCGGGCCCTCCACCAGCACCGGCTTGTGCAGCTGCGCCGCCAGATACACCGCCAGAGCGGTACGCTGGTCGCAGATGTAGCCCTGGCGGGCGAAGCTTTGCGTGACGTCGTCGACGGAATCAATCCGCGTCTTCATGGGAACGCGCCCCCTAGTACCTGTTTGGTGGTGTTATTGTCGTGTCTCAGTGCAGGGTGGTGCCGTCGGCGAGCGTGGTGACCGTCTGGCCGGCCGGGGCTTCCTCGCCATCCTCGGTGACATCGAAGTGCAGCGAATGCACCTCGCCGTCGATCATATCCGGGATGCGGTCCAGGAAGTCGTCCAGGTAATCGGACTCGAAGTGCCGTTCCAGGGCGTCCAGGTCGGTCCACTGCTGCCACAGCATGATGACCCGGGGCGAATCCGCCTTCAGGTAAACCTCGTAGGACAGACAGCCTTCCTCGTCACGGGCCTGACGAGCCAGATGCTGGGCGAGCGCCACCGCGCTCTCGCGCAGATTATCGCGGACCGGAATCAAACCTTTGACAATGACCATACTGCTCTGGGGAACGGGGAATGAACCCGGCAGTATATCACGAAACGGCGTTCCAGTCCGCCCGCTCACAGGGCCGCCTTGAAGGTGACCGAGTCCCCCAGCGGGGCACGGCCCACCCGGGTGCGGTTGGCCGCCACGCTCTCGTCCTCGTAACCGAAGCTGATCCCCAGAAGGATGGCGGTGCTGTCCGGCTCGCCGAACACATCCCGCACGTCATCGGGGTAATAGCGCATGCTGCCCTGTGCGCAGCTGCCCAGGCCGTGGGCGGTCATGGCCAGCATCAGCGACTGGATGTACATGCCCACATCCAGGGCCACGGTGGGGCCGAAGCCACGCTCCATGCCGATGAACACCACATGGGGCGCGTCGAACAGCTCGAAATTGCGCAACTGGGCGCGCAGGCGGCCGGGCTTGTCGTCCCGGGCGATGCCCATGTTGTTGTACAGCTCCACCGCGCAATCCACCTGTCGCTGCCGGTAGACGCCCTCGAACTTGCCGGCGTTGGGTTCGAAATCCGGCGCCGTGGGCACCCCGGCGGAAACCTTCTCGACCATGCGGCGGCGCAATTCATCCCGGGTCTCGCCGGAGGCCACGAACACCTTCCAGGGCTGAATGTTGCAATTGGAGGGCGCCAGTTGGGCCAACTCGAAGACATCGCGCAGCACTTCGTCGGGGACCGGCTTGTCCAGGAAGCCGCGCACCGAACGACGCTGTCGCATCGCCTCGGCCAGGGAAACGGATTCAGGGCTCATGGGCATCCTTTGTTCTTTAATTAAAATGGAATGGAGTTCCATCCTATCCATTCGCCGACAAAGTACAACCACGGCGGCGCGCCGGCCCTGGTCCTTTCGACGACGAGAGCGCATCATCGACGGGGACACATAGCAACGTGGCCGCGTGCCGCCAGGGAAGTCGAAATAACAAGGGGAATTCCATGAACTACTTCGTCACCGGAGCCACCGGTTTCATCGGCCGTTTTCTGGTCGCCCGCCTGCTCAAGCGCGACAACGCACGGGTTTTCGCCCTGGTGCGGCCGGGTTCGGAGTACAAGCTGGACGCCATGCGCCGCCGGCTGTGCGTGGAGGAAAACCGGCTGGTGCCGATCAGTGGCGACCTGACCAAGAAGCTGCTCGGCGTGAGCAAGCGCGACCAGGACGACCTGGTGGGACAGATCGATCATTTCTTTCATCTGGCCGCCATCTATGACATCAGCGCCGATGAGAACAGCCAGCGCTACATCAACATCGAAGGCACCCGGCACACCCTGAAACTGGCCGAAAAACTGGATGCGAAGTGCTTCCATCATGTCTCCTCGGTAGCCGCCGGCGGTCTCTACGACGGCGTGTTCACCGAGGACATGTTCGAGGAGGCGGTGGGCCTGGACGACCCTTACCTGCTGACCAAGCATGAGGCGGAGGCCCTGGTGCGGCACGAAAGCCGGATCCCGTGGCGCATTTACCGACCGTCCCTGGTGGTTGGGCATTCCCAGACCGGCGAAATGGACAAGGTCGACGGCCCCTATTACTTCTTCAAGCTGATCCAGAAGCTGAAGGACTTTCTGCCCAACTGGATCCCCTTGGTTGGCCTGGAAAGCGGCCATTTCAACATCGTGCCGGTGGATTTCGTCGCCGACGCCCTGGACCACATCGCTCACCAGAAAGAAGGCAACGGCCACTGTTTCCACCTCACCGCCGACCGCAGCTACAACTTCGGCGAGGTGATGGACATCATCGCCAGCGCCGCCCAGGCACCGCGCATGCCGGTGCGGCTGGACGGCAAGGTGTTCGATGCCGTGCCCGGCTTCGTGCGCAAGGGGGTGAGCGCCCTGACCCCGCGCCTGCTGGTGAACCAGACCCTGGAGAACCTGGATATCCCGCCCTCGGTGATCAAGTTCCTCACCTTCCCCACCGAGTACGACAACCAGCGTGCCCGCGCCGCCCTGGAAGGCAGCGGCATCGAGGTCCCGGAACTGGAGAGCTACATCCAGCAGCTGTGGGATTTCTGGGAAAACCATCTGGACCCGGACCGCGACAGCCGCGAGGATGACTTGCAGCCGATGCCATCGCTGCCGGAGCGGGTGGAGGACAAGATCGTGCTGATCACCGGCGCCACGTCCGGTATCGGCAAGGCGTCCGCCCTGAAGCTGGCCCGCGCCGGTGCCACCGTGCTGGTGGTGGCGCGCACACCGGAGAAGCTGGAGGAGACCCTGCACGAGATCAAGCAGCTCGGTGGCACCGCCCACGCCTACCGCTGTGACGTATCCAAGCTGGAATCCGTGGACGAGCTGGTGGAGCAGGTGCTGGCCGACTATGGCCGGGTGGATATCCTGGTCAACAACGCCGGCCACTCCATCCGCCGCTCCGTGGTGCATTCATTCCATCGTTTCCACGACTTCCAGCGCACCATGCAGCTCAACTACTTCGGCGCCCTGCGCCTGATCATGAAGCTGATGCCGGGCATGGTCGAACGCGGTTTCGGCCATGTGATCAATATTTCCAGCATCGGCGTGCTCACCAACGCGCCCCGCTTCTCCGCCTATGTGGCGTCCAAGGCGGCGCTGGACTCCTTCACCCGTTGCGCCGCCAGCGAGCTGGCCCACCAGGGCATCCACTTCACCACCATCAACATGCCGCTGGTGCGCACCCCCATGATCGCGCCCACCAAGCTTTACAATCACGTCCCCACCATCAGCCCCAACCAGGCGGCGGACATGATCTGTGAAGCCATCGTGCGGCGCCCCAAACGGATCGCCACCAGCCTGGGCGTGCTCGGCCAGGTAATGCACTTCATTACCCCAAAGGTGACCGAGACGATCATGAACACCGGCTACAAAATCTTCTCCGATTCCGCCGCCGCCATGGGCAAGCGCGAGACCACGCCGAAGAAGATCAGCCGCGAACAGGCCGCCTTCTCACGGTTGTTCAAGGGGATTCACTGGTAAGCCGAGAGATCCGCCCCGCCGCGATGACCGTAAAGGGTTCATCGCGGGCCGGTGGCCCCCGAATGCCCAGACAAAAAAAAGCCCCGCCAAAGCGGGGCCGAGTGTCCGGTGTTTCCGGAAGCATACGCAGCGGGGCGTCGCCGCCCCATGAACATAATGCCCCGACGGGCGCCGCCGTCTCTTGATCCAGGTCAGGAGCCGGTGCGTTGAGCTCGCTCCGCCGCTAAAGCCCCTTTTCCGCCAGAAAATTGAGGATCTCCCGGTTCACCTCCACCGCCTGCTCCATCTGAATCCAGTGGCCACACTGATCCAGCATCACGGTACTCAGGTCAGGCACGTAATCCGGCATGCGGGCCAGGGCCTTCTGGCTGAACAGCACCACCGGATCCTGCATGCCGCCCAGGAACAAAGCGGGCGCGGTCAGCGTCCAGTTATCGTCGTCGCGGCTTTCCTCCCAGGACGCGTCCATGGCCCGATACCAGTTGAGCGCCCCGGTGAAGCCGGTTTTGCGGAACCGCGCCACGTAATAGGCCAGATCCTCGTCGCGCATCCAGCGCGGCGGTGTCCGGGGCGGTTTCATGGCCGCCAGTACCCGGGTATCGTCCGGGGCCACCCGGAAGTCCTCGATGCCGTCGGCGGAAAGGCTGTGGAACAGCCGGCGCAGGCTGTCCTCCACATCCGCCTCCAATTCCTGTTCCGGCACCTCGGCCTGCTGGAAATACAGCATGTAGAAAAAGTGATCGCCGAACATCTCACGCATGGCGTGGGTCGGCGGCCGTGGCGCCGGGCCGCCGTAGGGCACGGACAGGCCGACCAGGGCGGCGACCCGATCCGGGCGCTGGCGCGCCACCTGCCAGGCCAGGGCACAGCCCCAGTCATGACCGACCAGGATGGCACGATCCGCGCCCAGGGCATCCATCAGGGCGATGACGTCCTCCACCAGCAAGGATTGGCGATAGGCATCCACCTCGGTGGGGCCGCCGGTTTCGCCATAACCACGCAAATCCGGGGCCACCGCGTGGTAGCCGGACTGCGCCAGCGCCGGCAACTGATAGCGCCAGGAAGCCCAGCACTCCGGAAAGCCGTGCAGGCAAAGCACCAGGGGAGCCCCCGGTTCACCCGCTTCGGCGATAAAAAAGTCCATTCCATTGGCGTGCAGACGCCGTTCACGAATAAAAGCCATGCTCTCGTCGACCTTATGGTGGTTTCCCTGGGGCCAGTCTGGCAATGTGACACTGCCCACGCACCCTGACAAGAGAAGCCGCTACGGTAGCCACGGTGAACAAACCTTCCGCACCCCCCCCCCCCGCCAGTCCGGATGGCGACGGCGCTCCCGGCGAATCCGCGTCCAGTGGGTTCAAACGGCGCTTCGACGCCCTGATCCAGCCCTATATTCCGGAATATTTTCCGGTCGCCTGGAAAATGGGCCTGTCGATCTCGGCGCTGATCCTGGTGGGCATGACGCTTCTCGGTGCCTTTCTTCTCAACAACCAGCTCGAACGCATGCGCCAGCAGGCGGACCGGTTCGGCACCGCCATCGCCACGCAACTGGCGCACACCGCCCAGGAACCGCTGCTCGCCGAGGACCACTTCCTGCTCAAGGTTCACCTGAGCAATCTGGTACGCAGCGAAAGCATCGAGGGCGCGGCCCTGTTCGACCGCGACGGTCGACCGGTGGAGCAGGCCGGCGTGCAACCGTCCCAGAATACCCCGGCGAATCTGCCGATGCGCCGCTGGCACCATGACGGCGAAGCCATGAGCACCTACGAGGCGCCGGTGACGGTGGATGGGAACCGCGCCGGCACCGTGGCGGTGACGCTGTCGGATCGCTCCATCACCGCCGCCCAGCATGAGGTGCGCGATACCATGATCACCGCCACCCTGGCCATGGGACTGCTGGCGATCATCGCCTCCTTCCTGATCAGCCGCCGCCTGGCGCAGCCGATCCACAACCTGCTGGCCGCCACCAGCGCCCTGCGCCAGGGCGACCTGCAATACCGGATCCAGGAGCGCCGCAACGACGAAATCGGCCATCTGATCGAGGCCTACAACAGCATGGCCCATGGCATGCTTGAAAAGGACCAGGTGGAGCGCGTCCTGCAGCGCTTCGTGAGCCCTTCGGTGGCGCGCAAGATGATGGCCAATCTGGACCAGGTCACCCTTGGCGGCCGGGACGTGAACGCCACCGTGGTGTTCGCCGACATCGTCGGTTTCACCCGCATGTCGGAAAGCCTGGCACCGGAAGCCGTGGCGGACATGCTGAACGTCTACTTCGACGCCATCACCACCGCGACCTCCTTCTACCGGGGCACCATCGACAAATACATGGGCGACTGCGCGATGATCGTGTTCGGCGTGCCCGAGGAGGATTCGGAACATCTGTTCCACGGTCTGTGCTGCGCGGTGATGATTCAAAGACTGGTGGCCAGACTCAACGAATACCGGGCCGCCCGCGGCCAGACCACGGTGGAATTCCGCATCGGCATGAATTCAGGGCCAATGCTGGCGGGCAACCTGGGCTCCCGGGAACGCATGCAATACACGGTGGTGGGCGACGCGGTGAACCTGGCTTCGCGGCTGTCGAACATGGCCGGCGCCGGCGAAATCATCGCCGCTTCCCCGCTCATCGAAAACCCGAATATCGGCTCCCGGGTACGCGCCATCGAATACGGTGCCATGCGTGTACGCGGGCGCAGCGAGCCGGTCGGCACCTACCGGGTGGACGGGGTGCACGCCCTGTCGGAAACCCTGATGGAACAACGGATCGCCCAATTCCTGGCCGAGCAGTACCTGGAGACGCCGAGTGCCTCGTCATAACATGCCGCGCCTGACCGCGCTGGCCGGCGCCGTCCTTCTTTCCGGCTGCGCCGCCCTGTCTTCGTTCAATGATCCGGCTGATCGGGTCGGCGACGCCCTCAAGGCACAGGACTACCGGCGCGCCCTGGCGGTCATCGACGAGGCCGACGAGGGCCACCCCCGGCATGCCCTGCTCATGGAGCAGCGCGAAGGGGTGTTGCAGGCCAGCCGCGAATACCGCGACCAGGCGCTGGACCAGGCGCGTGCCCTGGCCGAGCGGGAACAGTGGCAGGAGGTACACCAGGTTCTGCGGCAAGCCCGCGAACGGGTAGTGGACCCGGAGCCGGTGACCGAGTTGATGGAACAGCTCGACGATCAACGGGAAGCCCGGCTGCGCGCCCTGCTCAGCCGCGACTATCTGGCCGAAGCCCGCGCCCTGCTGAGCACGCCGGATCTGGACCAGGCCCTGCTCCCTTACCAGGACCCGCGCGCCCGCCAGGCCCGCCAGCGGCGCATGGCATTGCGCGAGGAACTGCACCGCGAGCTGCTGGCCATGGGCAACGACTACGCCGAGGCCGGCCGCTGGCCGCAGGCGCTGGAGGCCCTGGAAACCGCCCACCGCCTGGCGCCGGACACGGCCGCCCCCGAGGCCCTGGGCAAGGCCAGGCAGGTGCTGCACAGCGCCCGGGACCGGGCTCGGGATGCCCGCGACCGGGCGCACCGCAAAGAGGCCGAAGCCCTGGTGGAGGGGTACCGCGAAAGCGGACGCCTGGATGATCTTCTGGCCGCCCGCGCTTTCCTGCTCCAGCACCAGGACCCACAACTGGATGCCCTTCGCGACCGGGTGGAAAGCTGGTCGCGACAACGCTTCCAACGGGCCATGGCTCGCGGCGAGGCGCTCTACGCGGAAGGCGATTACCAGGCGGCCAACCGGCTGTGGCGGAGCGTGGCGCCGCTGGACCCGGACAACCCGGAATTGCTGAAGAAGCTGGAGCGCAGCCGCAAGGTGCTGAATAACCTGCGCTCGCTGGAGCAGTAATCACCGGGCCCGAAACGGGCCCGGTAGCGGGGGCCTAGCGGGCGCTTTCGCCCTCCTCGGGCCGGCTGGCGGCGGGCTCTTCCTTCTCCGGTATCACGCTGTCGGTGTCGGTGACCGGGCCGGAAGTGGGCGGGGTGGCGGAGTCTTCATCGCTTTTCAACTGTTCTTCCTGGTAGGCGCGGCGGTAGTCCTCGGACACCGGCGAACGCCCATCGAAGATGCGCTCCACCTTGGTGGGCAGCGGGAACTTCACTTCACGCACCAACTCCCCTTTGTCGTTGACGCGGAACTGCATGGCGGTGACGCCCATGTATTTTTCCCGGGTCATATCCACCAGGCGGTCATTGCTGGCGAGCACCGTGGGCTTGATGAACACCATCAGGTTGCGTTTCACGTGACTCTTGCTGGTGGAGCGGAACAGCACGCCCAGCAGCGGGATATCGCCCAGAATCGGCACCTTGATCACCGAATCCTGAACGTCGTCGGTGATCAGACCGCCCAGGGCGATGGTTTCACGGTCATCCGCCAGCACCGTGGTGGCCAGCTTGCGCTTGGTGGTCACGATGTCCACCGCTTCCCCGGTGGATTCCTTCACCGCCGAGGTTTCCTGCTCCAGCTCCAGGCGAATGGTGTCCAGGCCCGCCACATGGGGAGTGACCTTGAGGGTCAGGCCCACGTCCTCGCGCTGAATGGTGGTGAAGGGGTTGGAGACGCCGGAGCCGGTACTGGAAGCCTGGCCGGTGACGAAAGGCACGTTCTCACCGACGATAATGGAGGCTTCCTGGTTATCCAGAGTCAGAATGCTGGGCGTGGAGAGAAGGTTGGTATTGGTGGTGCGCGCCAGGGCCTGAATCAGGGCGCCCCATTCGATATCACCATCGGCATCGGTTTCGCCGATGCCGGCGGTAATGCCGTCACCCAGGGAAATATTGGACGGGTCCTCGGTAATCACCGCCTGCAGCAGGGAGTTGATGCTTACCCCGCTGCCGCCGAAGTTCACCGCGCCGACACCATTCTCAAGATCACCGGCCACGTACTGGAAGCCCAGGGAGCTGGCTTTGTCGCCGGTGACCTCGACGATCGCCGCCTCGATCAGGATCTGGGCGCGACGCACGTCGAGCTGGCTGATCACCGATTGCAACTGCTTCATCATCTCCGGCTCGGCGCGAATCACCAGGGCGTTCAGCGAGGTGTCCGCCTGGATCGAAACCCCGGCGGTGGCATTGGCGGTGCGCGTCGCCGCGGCGCCGCCATTGCCCTCGCCCTGACGGACCGCCGAGGCGCCGGCGGCGAAGTTCTTGAGCAGCTCCGCCATCTGTTCGGCGTCGCCATGGCTGAGACGCACCACCTGGACACCACCGGCGGCGCTGGACGGCGTGTCGAGCTGATTGACCAGCGGGATCAGACGGGCCCGGGTGCCGCGATCGCCTTTGATGATCAACCGGTTGGTACGCTCATCGGCGACCACGGTGGCGGCGCCCTGGAGCCCGCGCCGGCGGTTATTGCCCGAGGCATCCGCCTTGGTCAGTTCCTCCAGCAGCTGCACCATGTTGCCGGCGAAGGCATGCTGCAACTGGACGATCTCCACTTCGTCGCTTTCGGCGGTATCGAGGCTGTTGATAATGGCGCGCATGCGCTGAATGTTATCGGCATGGTCACTGATGATCAGCGCGTTGGCGGACCCCACCGCCGCCAGATGGCCGTACTGCGGCACCAGCGGGCGCAGCACCGGCACCAGTTCCTCCACCGGGGAGTTGTCGACCGGGATCACCTGCGTGATCAGTTCCTCGCCGTCCACGCTGCCCGCGTTTTCGGTGAGCGGCAGATTACTCTGCTTGGCGGTGGTGTTGGTGACGATCTTGATCACCTCTCCGGAAGGCACCGCCGCGTAACCGTGCACCTGCAACACCGATAGAAACAGCTCGTAGACTTCGCTGGCGGTCAACGGCTTATTGGAAATGACGGTGACATCGCGGGCCCGCACGCGCGGATCGACCACGAAGTTCTTACCGGTCATCTCCGCCACCTGGTTGATGAACGCCTGGATGTCCGCGTTACGGATATTGACCGTCCAGGTCTTACCGTCGCCGGTTTCCTCCACCCGGGCCTGCTGCTGGGCATGGACACCGAGCGCCAGGCTCAGCGCCACCACTGCGATTATCGTTTTTAAGGCCGACTTCATAGGTGTCTCGCTAAGGTGGGTAGTTCACGGTAAATTCCTGTTCGCCGCGCTGCACGACAATGATCGCCGCCTGGCTTTCCATGTAGGATTGCAAAGCGGCCAGATCGCTTTCCTCGGTGCCGAGGGGGTAGCCATTCACCGACGCCACCACGTCACCGGGTTTAAGCCCCACCTGCTCGATCAACTGCTGGGGGGCCCGCTCGCCGATCTTGTAACCCTGGTCGGCGCCGGCACTCACCGGCTGCAGGCCCAGTTGGCGAATCAGGGCAGTGCGCTGCTGGGCCAGATCCGTCTGCGGGCTGGGCGCCGGACTGCGCGGCTCCGGCTCGGTGACCTGGGTCACGCCGCCCGCCAGCCCCTTGAGTTCATTCAGGCGCAGGGTTTCCAGCCGACCCTGGCGGCGCAGAATCACGCGATCCGCGTAAATCTCTTCCAGGGTAGCGTTCCCGGGAATGCTGTCACCAATGTGGTAGAGTTCGGCGTCACCGCCACGCTCAGCGATGATCGCCGAGGAACGGCCCCGATCACGGGTCTGGAACAAACCCAGCAACTCCAGGCTGAGGCGGGTTTCCGGCGCGTCCACGGGGCGTTCCTCGGAGGGCTCGGCCTGATACACGCCGAACAGCCGCCAGCCTTCCACCTGGGCGGCGGACAGCGCCGCTCCACCCTGGGCGCCGGCCTGCACCGATACCTGGCGCAACCGGGTCTCGGGCAACGCATCGCGGGGGCCGTACCAAAGCAACCAGACGGTCTGGGCAATCAAATAGGCGAGAATCACAACCAACAACAGAGCCAGTACGGCGCGCGCCATCCGCTCCCAGCGTTGTCGGTTTCCCCTCCGGGCCCACTGAATCATAAAACCTTCAATCCCATTATCGTTTTATACCGGCCCACCGGTCCGAAGGCTTGCCGCCTTATCGGAACCCGGACGTCCCTGGCCATTCTAGGCACGCTTTTGTGACCTGCTTATTATCCGCCGGCACTTAGCCGGAGCGCCCCAGGGTCAAGGGGCGACTCATGCGAAACACCACGTCGGAGGGATCGCCCCCCTGACTTACCCCAAGCAACTGAGGCCAGGCCCGACGGACCTGCACGTTCAGTTTTTCGTTCTCAAGCCGGGCGTGCACCAGTTGTTGTTGTCGCGGCCCGGTGACCTCCAGCTCCGGGGCCCCGTTGACCATCGCCAGACGCCCGTCCAGGGGCGGCACGCTGGCCGCGCCATCGCGACCCCAGGTCACGGTGCCGCCGCTGTAGGTCAAGGTCCCTTTGGCATCGACCACGGCATGGTCGGCGAGTTCCAATGCCATGAGGGTCAAATCCACGGTACCGTCGGCATTACCCTGGGGCACCCCGGCGCTGAACGGAGCCACCGGCACGGTGGCGCGCCATTGCTCCAGGCGCCAATCACCCCAGTCCGCCCCAAGCCAGCCGTTGGCGTCAAGGTCACCGCTTACCATGGACAGTTGCACGCCGGGCGTCAAACCGTGCCAGTCCAGGGCCCAGCTCAATTCGCCCCGGTGCTGCCGCCAACGCGCATCGACACGGGCATCCCACCAGGGCCCGCGGGCGTTGGCCAGCGTCAGCGGCGCTCCGCCGGGACGCAGCGCCGGCACCCGCTCCACCACCACGGCGGCCGGCATCAGCACCACCATGAACACCAGCAAACAAACCACGAACACCGCCCCCAGGGCAAACCAGCGCCGCATTGGAACCCCTGTCGATCAGAACGGAATGTCGTCGTCGAAATCGTCGGCGGGGCCGCTGAAACCACCGCCCTGATTGGCCGGCGCCTGTTGCTGGCCGCCACCACCACCCTGGCCGCCACCTTGATTGCGGCTCTGGTCGTAGTAGTCGTTGTTCTGGTTGCCCTGGTTGCCATAACCGCCCTGGCCACCGCCGCCTCCGCCCTGGAAATCACCGCCACCACGGCCATCGAGCATCTGCATTTCGCTGGCGACGATCTCCGTGGTGTAGCGATCCTGGCCGTCCTGCCCTTGCCATTTACGGGTGCGAATCGACCCTTCCACATACACCTTGGAGCCCTTCTTCAGGTACTCGCCGGCGATTTCGCCGAGCTTGTTGAAGAACACCACCCGGTGCCATTCGGTGCGCTCCTGCTGCTGGCCGCTCTGGCGGTCCTTCCAGCTTTCCGTGGTGGCGAGCCGGACATTGGTCACGGCGCCGCCGCTGGGCATGAACCGGGTTTCCGGATCGGCGCCCAGGTTGCCGATCAGAATGACTTTGTTGACGCCTCTCGCCATGGCTGTTCACTCCCTCAATCTCTTAAGACGACCCACCGGCGCGGGCCGGTGCAAGACCGACCATTGTGCCGCTTTGCGCTCGCCGGCGTAACCCCCGTCAGGAGTGCTTGCGCACCTCGCCGGCCAGGGCCGCCAGCGCCTCTTCATCAAGCTGTTTATTGTCCACCTTGAGCAGGGCCAGGCTCTGCTCAGCCACCACCACCGCCTCGAGCACCCCGGGCACCCCGCGCAAACGGGCCGCCACCTCGCCCCAGTCCTGGCGGTTCTCCAGGTGGATCACACGGTTATCAAGCTTGGGCAACTCGCGCATGCCCCACAGGCAAGCCAGCCAGACCACCGCCAGCAGGGCACAGCCCAGGAACACCGCTTCCGCGCCCACCCACTGGTACAGGGCGCCACCCACCTGGCCACCGATGAACACGCCCAGGAACTGGCTGGTGGAATACACCCCCATGGCGGTGCCCCGGGTACCGGCCGGCGCCGCCCGGCCAACCAGGGAAGGCAACAGCGCCTCCAGCAGGTTGAAGGCCATGAAGTAAACGAACAGCGCCAACACGAAGTGCCAGAGCGTGCCGCCGGCCAGGACCAGCAACACCTCGGCCACGATCAGCAGGCTCACCGCCAGGCGCTTGACTGGCATCGCGCCACGTCGTTCGGCGGTAATAATCAGCGGCACCATGGCCAGAAAGCTGGTCACCAGTACCGCCAGATAAAGCAGGCTGTGCTGCTGCAGGTCCAACCCCAGGCGCTGCTTGAGGATCTGCGGCAACACCACGAAGGAGGCGGTCATGGTCAGGTGCAGCACCATGATGCCCAGGTCCAGACGGCGCAGGTTGGGATCGCCCAGTACGCGGCCAAAACGCTGGGCCGCCGGCAACGGCTCCGCGGCGCGCACCTGGGGCGAAGGCACGCCGAACGCCACGCCCATGGCCAGGATGCCGAGCACCACGGTCAGCCAGAACAGGCCGCTGAGGCCCAGCCAGTGGGCCAGCAACGGCCCCAGGATAAGCGCCAGAATAAAGGCGCCCCCCACCGACATGCCGATCAGGGCCATGGCCCGGGTGCGGCGCTGCTCGCTGACCACGTCGCCGATCAGGGCCATGATCACGCTGGCGATGGCGCCGGCCCCCTGTAACGCCCGGCCCAGAATCACGCCATGGATGGTATCGCTAAGCGCCGCCACCGCGCCGCCGGCCACGAACAACAGCAGGCCCGCCAGCAGCAGCGGGCGCCGGCCGAAGCGATCGGAAAGCATGCCAAAAGGGATCTGCAGCATGGCCTGCATCAGGCCATAGGCGCCGATCGCGGTGCCGATCAACAGGGGGGTGGCGCCGTCCAGTCGCTCCCCGTACACGGCGAACACGGGCAGAATCATGAACAGGCCGAACATGCGCAATGCGAAGATCGCGGCCAGGGAGCCGGTGGTGGAAAGTTCGGTGCGCCGCAAGGCGGCCCGGGAAGCGTCCGTCATGGTCAAGCATCAAGGATACGGAAATGGGACTGGAGTGTATCAGATTAGCGGACGACGGGGATGATGCCGCCCCTGGGAATGATGGTAAATTGAAGCCCCGCTAAAGCGGTGATAAATTGATGACTTGATTCAGTTTTTCTTCTTAGCTCCCCCCCGGGTTTTCCGGGATGCATCATGGACGAATTGATGGATACTTCAACGATACAAAAGGTGTACGTGGTCGGTGGCCAGCATCTTCAGAACGCCCTGCTCACCGAGTTTCTCGACAAGGCGTCGATCCCCGCCACGGCCATCAAGTCCGTGGATCAGGTTAACGAGGACGACCTCGCCGGGGTGGAACAGAACCTGTTCCTGGTGGATTTTCATTCGGTGGACGTCAATCAGGTGATCGCCCGCCTGATGGATGCGGACAAACGGCTGCCCAACGATATTCTGATCGGTGTTTTCAACGTCGATCATGAGGACGATCTGTCGCGTCTGGCCGGACTCCCCATGGTCAACGGCGGCTTCCAGCACGATTGCCCGCAGGACCTGCTGACCAAGGGCATCAAGGCCATGTTCAAGGGCGAACTGTGGTTCCCGCGCAAGGTGTTGCAGCAGTACCTGGTCAAAAGCCGGGCCTTCAACAAGACTTTCGCCCGCAACGAGGTCAACCTCACCGACCGCGAAATCGAGGTGCTCAAGGTGATGGCCACCGGCGCCAAGAACTCCGAAATCGCCAAGGTGCTCAGCCTCAGCCCGCACACCATCAAGACCCACATCTACAACATCTTCAAGAAAATCAACGCTTCCAACCGCCTGCAGGCGGTGAACTGGGCCCAGGAAAACCTCTGATCATTCCGACGCCGGGCCGACCCGGCCGGTGTCGGCGTGTGCCCGCCTTCTTTCCCCGTTCACGGTATTTCCCCTATACTGCACTGTTCATTTTGACAGTAGCCGAGGGCTCGCCATCTCATGGATACCATTCTGGTTCGGGGCGCGCGCACCCATAACCTGAAGAACGTGGATCTCGACATTCCCCGCGATAAGCTGGTGGTAATCACCGGCCTGTCCGGGTCCGGCAAATCGTCCCTGGCGTTCGACACGCTGTATGCCGAGGGGCAGCGCCGTTACGTGGAGTCGCTGTCCACCTACGCCCGGCAGTTCCTCTCGATGATGGAAAAGCCGGACGTGGACCACATCGAGGGGCTGAGCCCGGCCATTTCCATCGAGCAGAAGTCCACCAGCCACAACCCGCGTTCCACGGTGGGCACCATCACCGAGATCTACGATTATCTGCGGCTGCTGTTCGCCCGGGTGGGCGAGCCACGCTGCCCGGAGCACGATACCCCCCTGGCGGCGCAGACCATCAGCCAGATGGTCGACCAGGTGCTGACCATGGAGGAAGGCAGCCGGCTGATGCTGCTGGCGCCGGTGATCCGCGAGAAAAAAGGCGAGCACCTGAACCTGTTCGACGAATTGCGCGCCCAGGGCTTCATTCGCGCCCGGGTGGATGGCCGCATTTACGATCTGGACGAGGCCCCCACCCTGGACAAGAACAAGAAGCACACCATCGAGGTGGTGGTGGACCGCTTCAAGGTGCGCGGCGATCTGCAGAACCGGCTGGCGGAGTCCTTCGAGACCGCCCTCAACCTGGCCGACGACATCGCCATCATCGCCTCCATGGACGGCGAGCCGCTGGACGCCGACAACCCGGAGATCACCTTCTCCGCCAAGTTCGCCTGCCCACACTGCGGCTACTCGATCCCGGAGCTGGAACCCCGTCTGTTCTCGTTCAACAATCCGGCCGGTGCCTGCCCCAGCTGCGACGGCCTCGGCGTCAAGCAGTTCTTCGACGAGGACAAGGTGATCACCAGCGACGAGCTGTCCCTTGCCGAAGGCGCGATCCGCGGCTGGGACCGCCGCAACGTCTATTACTTCCAGATGCTCAACGCCCTGGCCCAGAGCCTGGGCTTCGACATGGATCAGCCCTTCAACAAGCTGCCCAAAACGGTGCACCACAAGATTCTGTACGGCACCGGCAAGGAAAGCGTGGAGTTCCGCTACCTCAACGATCGCGGCGATATCATCAAGCGCAACCATCCGTTCGAGGGCATCATCCCGAACATGGAGCGCCGCTACCGGGAGACCGAATCCGACGCGGTGCGCGAGGAGCTGGCCGGTTATCTGTCCACCTCAACCTGCCCCAGCTGCCACGGTTCGCGGTTGCGTGAGGCCGCCCGCCATGTGTTCATCGGCGACACCAACCTGCCGGACCTGGTGCGCCTGGCGGTGGGCCGGGCGTTCGACTACTTCGACAGTCTCAAACTGAGCGGCAGCCGTGGCGAGATCGCCGAGAAGATTCTCAAGGAAATCCGCGACCGGCTGCAGTTCCTGGTCAACGTGGGCCTGGACTATCTGACCCTGGAGCGCAGCGCCGAGACCCTGTCCGGTGGCGAAGCCCAGCGCATCCGCCTGGCCAGCCAGATCGGCGCCGGCCTGGTGGGGGTGATGTACGTGCTCGACGAGCCATCCATCGGCCTGCATCAGCGTGATAACGAGCGTTTGCTGAATACCCTGACCCGGCTGCGTGACCTGGGCAACACGGTGCTGGTGGTGGAACACGACGAGGACGCCATCCGCACCGCCGATCACGTCATTGATATCGGCCCCGGCGCCGGAGTGCACGGCGGCCGGGTGGTGGCCCAGGGCACCGCGAAGCAGGTCGCCGCCAACAAACAGTCGCTCACCGGCGATTACCTTTCCGGGCGCAAGCGCATCGAAGTACCCGCCGAGCGCCGCCGTAACGAGGATGACCTCTGGCTGACCCTGTTCGGCGCCACCGGCAACAACCTCAAGGGCCACCCGCTGAATCTGCCGCTGGGGCTGTTCACCTGCATTACCGGGGTGTCCGGGTCGGGGAAATCGACGCTGATCAACCGTACTCTCTACCCGCTCGCGGCCACCAAACTGAACAAGGCCAGCACCCTGAAAGCCGCGCCCCACGAAAGCCTGGAGGGGCTGGAGCACCTGGATAAGGTGGTGGACATCGACCAGAGCCCGATCGGCCGCACGCCGCGTTCCAACCCGGCCACCTACACCGGCATTTTCACGCCGGTGCGGGAGCTGTTCGCCGGCACCCAGGAAGCCCGTGCCCGGGGCTACAAGCCCGGCCGCTTCAGCTTCAATGTCAAGGGCGGGCGCTGCGAGGCCTGTCAGGGTGACGGCGTGATCAAGGTGGAAATGCACTTCCTGCCCGATATCTACGTGCCCTGCGAGGTCTGCGAAGGGCGACGCTACAATCGGGAGACCCTGGAGGTCACCTATAAGGGCAAGAACATCTACGAAGTGCTGGAAATGACCATCGAGGAAGCCCGCGAATTCTTTGACGCGGTGCCGGCACTGCAGCGACGCCTGCAGACCCTGCTCGACGTGGGCCTGAGCTACGTGAAGCTGGGCCAGGCGGCCACGACGCTGTCCGGCGGCGAGGCGCAGCGGGTCAAGCTGGCCCGGGAGCTGTCTCGCCGCGATACCGGTCGCACGCTCTATATTCTTGATGAGCCGACCACCGGCCTGCATTTCCAGGACATCCAGTTGCTGCTGGATGTGCTCAACCGGCTCCGTGACCACGGCAACACCATCGTGGTGATCGAGCACAATCTGGACGTGATCAAGACCGCCGACTGGGTCGTGGACCTGGGCCCGGAAGGCGGCGACGGCGGCGGGCAGATTATTGCCGAGGGCACACCCGAGCAGGTCGCCAAAACCAAGGGCAGCCACACCGGCCACTTCCTGAAACCCATGCTCGCCAACAAGGGGAAATAAAGCCGCTCTGGCACGGAAACTGCTTGGCTTCTCAAGCCGATGTCACGGAGCGAAGAGCATGAGCGGGGGAGGAATCAACGCCCATTGGTTGATGCATTACCGGGTGGTGACGCTGGTGAACCAATGCCGGCGGCTGATCCGCGACGAATTCGGGGCCCGTCTGTCGCTGACTGACCCGGATTTGCGCGAGGAACTGGAGGCCTACGCCGAACGCAGCGCCTCGGCGGAACTGAAACGCCTGATGGCGCGCATCGACGAAGAAGCGGGGGAGCCGGAAGCGGCGCCGGAGCCGGTCGCGAGACCGGCCCGGCGCATGTATCGTGGCCAGCCGCTACCGGACCCGGAAGCACCAGCCTCCGGGAAATCGGAGACCGCCCCCGCCAGCGACAAACCGGTGATCTACCGGGGCCGGCGGGTGCGCTGAGTCAACGGATACCCACATAGAGGGTCACCCGATCGGTGCCCTCATAAACCTCATAATCGGTGAGAAAGGCCCGTTGCGGGGCATCTTCCGCCTCGAAGTAGTGCCATACCTGGCTCCAGGCCTCCATGGCGGTTTCCGGCATCCGGCCTTGCGCCCGGAAAACCAGATACTCGCCGGCCTCCAGCGTCAGGGTGGCGAAATCGTCCGGAACCTTCGTCTCATCCGTTACCTCGACACCGGCCAATACGCTGTAGTCGCCCTCGGCGCCGTTTTCATACTCGGTGTAGACGCCGTACACCGGCGATCCGGCGGCCTTGTCCGGGATCGTCTCGGCCAGGCGTTCATCGTTGAATTTTTCCCACAGGCGGTCCAGTTGGGCGTCTTCCGGCCGCAGTTCCCGCTCCTGATTGGTGCGCACCTGAATACCCGCCACCGCCTTGCCGTGGCGGCGTTCGCGTTCCGGTTTGATCACGCCATGTCCTCCCTTCGCTGGTGATGCCGTACCGATTAGAGCGACTCCAGAATCGCCGCCATGTCGTCGGCGTGTTCCTCTTCCTGAGCCAGAATCTCTTCCATGATGCGGCGGGTGGTGGGGTCCTTGTCGCCCAGGTAAGTGGCGATCTCCCGATAGCTGTCGATGGCGATCCGTTCCGCGATCAGGTCTTCCTTGACCATTTCCTTGAGGCTATCGCCGGCCACGTACTCCGCGTGGGAGCGGCTCTGCAGGCCTTCCGGAGAGAAATTGGGCTCGCCGCCCAGTTGCACGATGCGCTCGGCCAGCCAATCGGCGTGTTGCTGCTCCTGTTGCGCATGCTCCAGGAACTCATCCGCGGCGATGCTGGCGTTGAGGCCATCCGCCATGTAGTAGTGCCGCTTATAGCGCAGCGTGCATACGATCTCGGTGGCGAGCGCCTCATTGAGCAGGCTGAGCACGGTTTCCCGATCGGCGGCGTAGCCCGCGGTCACGGCGCCGCGCTCGATGTGCTCGCGCGCCCGCTCGCGGATGGTTTTTATATCGGTGAGAAAGGGCTGCTTCTCGCTCATGGTCTCTCCCTGCGTGGGTGGAACGAATAACTTGGGGTGCCCCTAGTGATGCCGATGGCGACCCGCGAAAACAAGAGGACCAATCGCAAAATAGCGTAAAGCGCCGGCCTCAGGCCGGCGCGCGCAGAGCTTCCTCCAGAGTGGAGTGGAACGAGTAAACCCCTTCACGGGGCGTCACGCCGGCCCGCGCCAGGGTCTTGAGCGGCTGGAACTGAAGATCGGCGATACGCACCCGGGTGCCGCTTTCCTCGCAACGCGCCAGGAACCGCTGCAGCGCCGCCAGACCGCCGGCGTCCATCACCGGCACGCCATCCATGTAAAGCACCAGCACACGGCGCTCTCCGGCGAGAGCCGCCAATTCGCCGAACACCCGGTCGGCGGCGGCGAAGAACAACGCCCCACTGATTTTGAAGACACCCCAGTCTTCCGGCAGGCCGTAGGGCGCCAGCCGTGCCGAACCGGTCATGTCGCCGACCCGGGTCATGGCGGCGATGTCACGCATGAACAGCAGCGAGGCGAGCAGGACCCCGGCGGTGATCGCCACCACCATATCCACGAATACGGTCAGCAGAAAGCAGACCAGGAACACCAGCACATCACCGGCGGGAGCCCGGCGCACCAGACGCACGGCCTTGGGGGCCTCGCTCATGTTCCACGCCACCAGCAGCAGCAACGCCGCCATGGCCGGCATCGGCAGATAGCCCAGCCAGCGCGCCAGCGCCACCATCGCCAGCAGCACCACCAGCGCATGCAGCATGGCGGCCAGGGGGGTTTGCGCACCCGCCTTGTAATTGGCCGCCGACCGGGCAATCGCGGCGGTGGCGGTGATACCACCAAACAGGGGCACCACCAGGTTACCGACGCCCTGCCCCAGCAGCTCACTGTTGGCGCTGTGGCGACGGCCGGTCATGCCATCCAGCACCACCGCGCACAGTAACGACTCGATGGCACCCAGCATGGCGATGGCGAACGCGGTGGGCACCAGACTCACCGCCAACTGCCACAACGCGGCGCCACCCAGCGCCTCGCCGCCGCGCGCCCAGGGCCAGGCCAGCTCCGGCAGTACCGGCGGAATTCCCTGCCCGGTCACGCCACTGTCGAGCACATAGTGGAACCGGGAGGCGATGGTGGGCACGGCGGCCCCCTGGTGGTTGAACCAGGCGGCCAGCGCGCCGCCCACCAGCACCGCCGGCAAATGAGGCGGCAGCGGCGTTTTCAGACGGGGCCAGATCAACAGCACCGCCAGGGTAGCCAGGGCCACCGCCAGGCTGGCACCGTGTACCTCACCCAGCATGCCGCCCAGGGCGGCCAGCTTGCCGGGGTAGGACGCGGGCAGGGATTCCAGAGGCAATCCCAGCAGGTCCTTGATTTGCAGCGTCGCGATCACCACTGCAATACCCGCGGTGAAGCCCAGGGTCACCGGCGGCGGGATGTACTCGATCAGCCTGCCCAGGCGCAGCAACGCCATCAGAATCAGCATGGCGCCTGCCATCATGGTGGCGATCAGAAGGCCGGTGAGGCCGTGCTCCTGGGCCACCGGGTACAGGATCACCACGAAGGCGGCGGTGGGCCCGGAGATGCTGAACCGGGAGCCGCCCAACAGGGCGATCAGGAAACCGCCGACGATGGCGGTATAGAGCCCGTATTGCGGCGCCACGCCGCTGGCGATGGCCAGCGCCATGGACAGCGGGATGGCGATCAGGCCGACGGTGATGCCGGCGGCCAGATCACGACCAAGGCGACGTGCGTCATACCCCTCGGCCAGACTCTCGCGCAGAGCATGGGCGGGACGCAGGGAAAACAGGTGAGCGCGGTGGGACATGGTGATGGGACCCGATGCGGTTGAGAAAATGGAACCCGGGTATTATATTCAAACTGAATCTACATCATATGTTAATGAGATTAACATCATTGCCATGGAAAAGCGCACAGCCCGCCTCACCTTGTTGATTGATCCCCGCAAGAAAGCCGTGTTCGAGCGTCTCTGCGCACGGGAGGATGTCACACCGTCGCAAAAGGTTCGTCAGTTCATCCGTGAGTACGTCCAGCGGGAGCTGGGCGACGACTGGATGACACAGGCGGAACTGGTATTGCGGGAAAAAGAGGAAAAGGAAGGTCCGGAGACCTGACCGCTTCGCCCATCACAGGCGACCTCCTGATAGGTGAACCCCTGATAGGTGACGCCAATCATGACTATTCCCGCAATCCATTATTAAAATCACACCTTCACCCCTATCTTAGGGGATGTCACGTTGACCACTCTGAATAAAGGAGCTAGACATGTCTGTAATCAACACCGAAATCAAACCGTTCAAGGCCCAGGCTTTCAAGAACGGCGAATTCATCGAAGTCAGCGACGCTGATGTAAAAGGCAACTGGGCGGTATTCTTCTTCTACCCCGCCGACTTCACCTTCGTATGCCCCACCGAGCTGGGCGACGTGGCCGACCACTACGAAGAGTTCCAGAAGATGGGCGTGGAAATCTACTCCGTGTCCACCGACACCCACTTCACCCACAAAGCCTGGCACGACAGCTCCGAGACCATCGGCAAGATCAAATACACCATGATCGGTGATCCGACCGCGACCATCAGCCGTAACTTCGAAGTACTGCGCGAAGACGAAGGCCTGGCCAACCGTGGCACCTTCATCGTGGACCCGGACGGCGTGATCCAGGCTCTGGAAATCACCGCCGAAGGCATCGGCCGCGACGCGTCCGACCTGCTGCGCAAGGTGAAGGCCGCTCAATACGTGCGCGCCCATCCTGGCGAAGTTTGCCCGGCCAAGTGGAAAGAAGGCGAGGAAACCCTGGCACCTTCCCTGGACCTGGTCGGCAAGATCTGATCGCGCCTTACCGCGTGAAGACGCCCGGGCCTCGCGCCCGGGCTTCCCTCCCCTCTCATTGTCATGGAGACCGGCATGCTTGACGCCAACCTGAAAAACCAACTGCAGTCCTACATGGAGCGCATCACGCAACCGTTCGAGATGGTCGCGTCCCTGGACGACGGCGACAAATCCCGGGAGCTGTTGGAGCTGTTGCGCGAGATCGAAGCAATGTCCGACAAGATCAGCCTGCGCGATGACGGCGACGACGCTCGCACGCCCTCGTTCAGCCTGAACCGGATCGGCGGCGACATCAGCCTCCGCTTCGCCGGCATCCCCATGGGGCATGAATTCACCTCCCTGGTACTGGCGCTGCTGCAAGTAGGCGGCCACCCGCCAAAAGCCAGTGAGGAGGTGATCGAACAGGTGAAGGCGCTGGACGGCGACTTCCAGTTCGAAACCTATTTCTCTCTGTCCTGCCAGAACTGCCCGGACGTGGTCCAGGCACTGAACCTGATGGCGGTACTGAACCCGAATATCAAACACGTGGCCATCGATGGCGCGCTGTTCCAGGATGAAGTGGAAGAGCGCGAAGTCATGGCGGTGCCCAGCGTGTTCCTGAACGGCGAACCGTTCGGCCAGGGCCGCATGAGCCTGGAAGAGATCGTCGCCAAGCTGGATACCGGCTCCGCCGAGCGCGACGCCGAGAAGCTCAACGCCAAGGACCCGTTCGACGTCCTGGTGGTGGGTGGCGGCCCCGCCGGCGCGGCCAGTGCCATCTATGCCGCCCGCAAGGGCATCCGCACCGGTGTGGCGGCGGAGCGCTTCGGTGGCCAGGTGCTGGATACCAACGCCATCGAGAATTTCATCTCGGTGACGGAAACCGAAGGCCCGAAACTGGCTGCCGCGCTGGAAGAGCATGTCCGCCAGTACGACGTGGACATCATGAACCTGCAGCGTGCCGAACAGTTGATCCCAGCAAGCCAGGAAGGCGGGTTGCACGAAGTGAAATTCGCTTCCGGCGCCAGTCTCAAGTCCAGGACTTTGGTGCTGGCCACTGGCGCCCGCTGGCGCAAGATCAACGTGCCCGGGGAAACTGAGTACCAGGGCAAAGGCGTGGCCTACTGCCCGCATTGCGACGGCCCGCTTTTCAAGGGCAAGGATGTGGCGGTGATCGGCGGCGGCAACTCCGGCGTGGAAGCGGCCATCGACCTGGCCGGCGTGGTCAAGCACGTGACCCTGCTGGAGTTCGATGACAAGCTGCGCGCCGACGCGGTGCTGCAGAAGAAACTGCACAGCCTGCCCAACGTGACCGTACTGGTGAGCGCGCAAACCACCGAAATCACCGGTGAAAACGGCCGCGTTAACGGCCTGCTCTACAAGGACCGGCAAAGCGGTGAGTCCCACCGGGTGGATCTGGCCGGGGTATTCGTGCAGATCGGCCTGCTGCCCAACACCGACTGGCTGAAGGGCGCCATTGAGTTGACTCCGCACGGCGAGATCATCGTCGACGGGCGCGGCGAGACATCGGTTCCCGGCGTGTTCGCCGCCGGCGACGTAACCACGGTGCCTTATAAGCAGATCGTGATCGCCGTGGGCGAAGGCGCCAAGGCGGCGCTGAGCGCCTTCGACCATCTGATCCGGCAGTCGGTAAGCAGCGACGCGGCCTGATCGCGCCGCTCCGGCGCAGCGAAAAGCCCGGCCCGCCATTGGCGGGTCGGGCTTTTTTGTCGCCCCTGCCCTGTAGCACCGACTTGTAGGAGCGACTGGGCGGCATTCCGCTTCAGTCGCGATCAACGGCGGTGCCCGAGCCATCGCGACTGAAGTCGCTCCTTGTGTCTCTCCGCAGGGAGATGATTAGCTACCATCCCCTGTCAGCCCGGTGGCAACCCGAGTCGCTCCTGAGGTCCTTGAACCTGTGCCGTAGATCGGACCACCGGGCTGTT
>NZ_JAEKJB010000003.1 GCF_016785095.1 Alloalcanivorax marinus
CAACACCTCCCCACCCAATACCCAATACCCAATCCCAGCAGCCTCTCTCACACCCCCCCCCAACACAACCCAATCCCAGAAACCCATCTATTCCAACACCCAATCCCAGAAACCCTTCATCCCACCCAACCCCAACCACCCCACAAATCCAACCCCGCCCTTTATCCCGTGCCCATGTATCTCTATGCTCAGAAGGTCATGTCCCGAACGGAGCCCCTATGCAGTGGGTCAAGGCATTTGTCGCAGGTGTCCTGTCGACATTGATCTTTCATCAAGGCCTGCTGGCACTGCTGCATGCCGTCGGCGTGGTGCCGGCGCCGGCGTATAATCTGGCCGCCACCGAGCCCCTCGGGGTGCCGGCGGTGCTGTCGCTGGCATTCTGGGGCGGCATCTGGGGGCTGCCGTTGTGGTGGCTGATCCGGTATAAGCCGGCGCGGCTGTTCTGGCTGGTTTCCCTTTTGTTCGGCGCCATCGCGCCCACCGTGGTGGCCATGTTGCTGGTGTTCCCGTTGAAGGCGCTACCGGTAAGCATCGGCACCTGGGTGGGCGGCTTCTTGCTCAATGGCGCCTGGGGGCTGGGCGTGGCGATCCTGATGGGACCGATTTTCCGTTGCCATCCAAGAGCGCCGGATA
The DNA here is from genome assembly GCF_016785095.1 of Alloalcanivorax marinus. GTDB lineage: Bacteria > Pseudomonadota > Gammaproteobacteria > Pseudomonadales > Alcanivoracaceae > Alloalcanivorax > Alloalcanivorax marinus_A. The sequence continues at coordinate 634 of NZ_JAEKJB010000003.1, forward strand.
TTTTAAATCGATAAACTTCACGGGCCGGTGTGCCGGTCCGATCTCCCTTTTTGGTTTGGGTAAAGGTGATCACTATGACGAATGATAAGAATGGAGCCATGAAAACCCCGATCCAGGCACTGGACGATCGTCGTCGCCTGCAGGGCGACCAGGTGGCGATGGTGCAACCCCTGGGCGGCGAGAAAGTACGCCGTTACACCTGGGAGGAGGTGGCCGACGAGGCCTATCGCATGGCGGCCTACCTGCAGGCGGAAGGGGTGAAGGCCGGTGATCGCGTCGCTCTTGTGTCCAAGAACTGCGCCGAGTGGATCATCGCCGATCTGGCGATCTGGATCGCCGGCGGCGTGAGCGTGCCGCTGTATCCGACGTTGGTGGCGGATTCCGTGAAGCTGATCCTCGAGCACAGCGAATCGCGGATTCTGTTTGTCGGCAAACTCGATGACTGGGACATCATGAAGGATGGTGTGTCCGCGGACATCAAGCAGATCGCCTTCTCCCTGGCACCGGATGACGTGCGCGCCAAGGCGCCGGGGTGGGCCGAGATCATCGCCGGGCAGGCGCCCCTGGCGGAGCCCGCCAGCCCGGCCCCGGAGGATCTGGCCACCATTATCTACACGTCCGGTACCACCGGTGTCCCCAAGGGCGTGATGCACCAATACCAGAGCCTTTCCTCCGTGGGGGACAAGGTGATCCGGGTGTACAACCTGGAACCGGCGGACCGCATGATTTCCTACTTGCCCCTGTCCCATGTGGCCGAGCGGGCGGCGGTGGAGATGGCCCTCCTGTATACCGGTAATACCGTGTACTTCGCCGAATCCCTGGAGACCTTCGGCGAGGACATCAAGCGCGCCAAGCCAACCCTGTTTTTCGCGGTGCCCCGTATCTGGTCCAAGTTCTACCAAAAGGCCTCCGAAGCGGTACCGCCGCAGAAGCTCAACACACTGCTCAAGATTCCGCTGCTCAACCGGATAATCAAGAAGAAGGTGCTGGGCGCCATGGGGCTGGACGAGTGCCGTGTGGCGCTGTCCGGCGCCGCCCCCCTGTCCACGGAGATCATTACCTGGTTCAACAAGCTGGACCTGGAGATCCTGGAAGTCTACGGCATGACCGAGAACTTCGGCTGGTCTCACACCACCGAGCAGGGCGACCAGCGTATCGGCTGGGTGGGTACGCCCAACGATGGCGTGGAATGCCGCATCGGCGAGGCCGGCGAGGTTGAGGTGCGCAGCGTGGGTAATATGAGCGGCTATTATAAGCAACCGGACCTTACCGCCGAGGTGCTGTCCGAGGACGGCTGGTTGAAGACCGGGGATGTCGGCGAGATCGATGACCGGGGCCGACTGCGCATTACCGGTCGGATCAAGGAAATCTTCAAGACGGAGAAAGGCAAGTACGTGGCGCCGGCGCCGATCGAGAACCGTCTGGCCAGCCAGCCGGGCGTGGAGCTGGCCTGCGTGATCGGTTCCAACATGGCGCAGCCGGTGGCGCTGCTGAACCTCACCCCCGAGGAACAGGAGAAGCTGGGCAAGGGCGCGGAAAAAGATCACTTCAGCAAATCGCTGGAGGAGCTTCTGGAGCGGGTCAATACTCAGTTGGATCCTCATGAGCGCCTCAATTGCCTGGTGGTGTGCAAGACCCCGTGGACGGTGGAGAACGGTCTGATCACGCCGACCCTGAAGCTCAAACGCAATGAGATCGAAAAGTACTACGCGGCGGATTTGCCGGAGTGGGGCAAATCCCGCGGCGTGATCTGGGAGCATTGATCGTCAATGGAAGCCAACGCCGACCTGGCATTGATCCGCCGTCTCGCCGACGGTCGTTTTCACTCCGGGGCTGAACTGGGCGAGGCGCTGGGCATCTCCCGGGCGGCGATCTGGAAGCGCATTCACCGGCTCGAGGAACTGGGCCTGGCGGTGGAATCCGTGCGGGGCAAGGGCTATCGCTTGAGCCAGCCTCTGGATCTGCTCGACCCCGACGCACTGGAGGCGGCCTTTCGGGGCCGCGCCGCATTGCGCTTCCTGCCCGTGACCGAATCCACCAACGGCGACGCCCTGACCCTGGCGGGTCAGGGCGCTCCCTCGCCGGTGGTGGTGACGACGGAATTCCAAAGCGCTGGTCGTGGCCGGCGCGGGCGCGCCTGGCAGTCGCCATTTGGCGCCAATCTGTATATTAGCGTGCTGTATGAACTGGCCGGTGGGTACTCAGCCCTGGGAGGGTTGAGCCTGGCCGCCGGCGTGGCCGTGGCGCGGGCGCTGGAGCGTGAAGCGCCGGGCCTGCAGCCGGGGCTGAAATGGCCCAACGACCTGCTGGTGGGCAACGCCAAACTGGGCGGTGTGCTGATCGAGCTGGCCGGAGAAATGGATGGTCGCGTCCGGGTGGTGGTGGGCGTGGGCTTGAACGTGGCGATGAGCGACCGTCAGGCCGGGGGCATTGATCAGAATTGGATTGATCTTCGCCGTGCCTGTGCCACGCCGCCGCCGCGCACACGCCTGGCTGCCGCGGTGGGGCAGGAATTGCTTGCCATGCTGGAACGTTTCGCCGTCGATGGTTTCTCGCCCTTCATGGCGGATTTCCAGGCGCTGGATCTGTGCCGGGACCGGCCAGTGACCGTGCACGGTAGCGAAGGCGCCCGGGCCGGCCTGGCTCTGGGCGTGGCGGAAGACGGCGCGTTGTGTGTCGAGATCGATGGGAAACGCCGTTACGTGCATGGCGGTGAAGTGAGTTTGAGATTGCAATGAAATTGTTCGTGGACGTGGGCAACACCGCCCTGAAATGGCGTCATCGTGATGGTGACCGGGTGATTCAGGGCGGGCGCGCCCACGGTCGGGACTGGCGGACGGCGCTGGATGAGCCGCTCGCCCCCGGTGCCGACCTGGACACCATCTGGATTGCTTCCGTGGCGGGGCCGGAGGCCGATGAGCGCATCGCCGCCCTGGTGCGTGAGCACACCGGCAGATCGCCCTGTTTCTACTATTCCCGAGAGCGCGACTTCGGAGTGCGCAGTTGTTATCCCGAGCCGCGCCGGCTCGGCGTGGACCGCTGGGTGGCGCTGGTGGAGTGCTGGCAGCGTTTCGGCGCCGGCATCATCATCGATTGCGGCAGTGCCCTCACAATCGACGCGGTGGACGGGGAGGGCGAGTTTCTTGGTGGTTATATCGTTCCCGGCCTGGGCATGCTGCGCAACGCTCTGTTGCGTGACACCGCCGATGTCCATGTGGAGCGCGCCCGCCCGCGGTTGGGCCTGGGGCGCTCCACCGGCGAATGCGTGCACAATGGGTTGCTGCGCATGTCTGTGGCGTTCGTCACGGATGTGGTGGTTGAACTGCGAGAGCGCCTTCCCGATACTTGCAAAGTGCTGGTCACGGGTGGGGACGCGGACGAATTGTCTGCCGCTTTTTCCTTTGAATTCCTGCACTTGCCCGATCTCGTGCTGGACGGCCTGGAACGGGTGGCGGCACGACAAGAATGAGGCTTGGGGGACAAAGTCCGTGCGTTGGGTCTTTTACAGCCTGGTGGTGGTGAATCTGGTGTACCTGGGCTGGCAAGGCGTCATGATGGCCGTTGAGCCCGATGCGCCGGCGGTGCCGGTTGCGCGGTCGTCGCCGGATGACGCATCCGCCGCGCCGACGTTGACGTTGCTTGCCGAGGCGCCACAGCAGCGCCTGGGCTCCGGCCCCGGGTCGGCGGCCGGCCCCGGGTTGTGCCCGGTGGTGGGCCCCTGGTCCGGTCGCGGGGATGCCGAGCGGGCGCGAATTCAGCTGGCGGCGGTGGGGCTGCACGGGCGCATCGAGGCGGTCAGTGTGCGGAAAGACCATCTCAACTGGGTCTATCTGCCTCCCTATGAAACCCGTGAGCGGGCCCTGGCGGTGCTCGGCGAGCTGCAGGCTCGCGGCGTGGACAGCTTCATCGTCAAGACCGGCGCGGACGCGAATGCCATTTCCCTGGGGTATTTTTCCAGCGCCGATTCCGCCGAAGGGCTGCGCGTGAAGATGCGCAACGCCGGTTATCCGGCGTTCGTGCGCGAAACGTCCCGCCCGGTCACTGAGTACTGGTTGTACCTGCCGGAGGGCGCCGCCGGAGCCATGGAGTTGGAGGATTTCCTGGCCGGCAACCCGGATGTGGGCCGGGATCGAGCCGCCTGCAGGCCGGAACGCGCTGATGGCGCCTGAATCGCCGGCAACGATTGCACCCCCGGTGGGGTTTCTATAGAATGCGCAGCCCTTACGCTGCTGGCGTAGCTCAGTTGGTAGAGCAGCTGATTTGTAATCAGCCGGTCGGGGGTTCGACTCCTCTCGCCAGCTCCACTTTACGCGCGCCTAAGAGCTTGAAAATCCCTGAAAATGTGGTTGACAACCCAGGGCGGCGTAAAGAGAATGTAGGCCCTTTTCAGGAGGGGTTCCCGAGTGGCCAAAGGGATCAGACTGTAAATCTGACGCGAAAGCTTCGGAGGTTCGAATCCTCCCCCCTCCACCAGATTCGCCGGCAGGCTGGCAGTACAGACGGAAGGTTCGCGGGCATAGTTCAACGGTAGAACCTCAGCCTTCCAAGCTGATGATGCGGGTTCGATTCCCGCTGCCCGCTCCAGTCTGCGGCAACAATTTGGATGCCTGACAAGGCAGTATGAAGGTTACGCTCATGTAGCTCAGTAGGTAGAGCACACCCTTGGTAAGGGTGAGGTCACCGGTTCAAATCCGGTCATGAGCTCCAGATTCCGGGCCCGGGAACCTCCCGGGCCCGGCTTCATGTGTCTTGGTGGTGCCAGGGTGGTCCGCGAGTGGCGCGGTCCTATAAATGTGTTTTCCAGGCGCACGCCGTTCAGACGGGAATGCACAGCCAAGTTGAGAGGTAGAGAGTCGTGGCAAAGGAAAAGTTTGAACGCAATAAACCGCACGTAAACGTAGGCACCATTGGTCACGTTGACCATGGTAAGACGACGCTGACCGCCGCCCTGACGCGGGTGTGCTTCGAGACGTGGGGTTCTGGCTCCGCGAGCGCGTTTGACCAGATCGACAATGCGCCGGAAGAGCGTGAGCGCGGTATCACCATTGCGACCTCTCACGTTGAGTACGATTCTCCGAACCGTCACTACGCGCACGTTGACTGCCCCGGTCACGCCGACTACGTGAAGAACATGATCACCGGCGCGGCGCAGATGGATGGCGCGATCCTGGTGGTGAGCGCGGCGGACGGCCCGATGCCGCAGACCCGCGAGCACATCCTGCTGTCCCGCCAGGTGGGCGTTCCCTACATCGTCGTGTTCCTGAACAAAGCGGACATGGTCGATGACGAAGAGCTGCTCGAGCTGGTTGAGATGGAAGTGCGCGAGCTGCTGAGCGACTACGATTTCCCGGGCGACGACACCCCGATCATCAAGGGCTCCGCGCTGAAGGCGCTGGAAGGCGACACCAGCGAAATCGGCATGCCGGCGGTGGTGAAGCTGGTTGAGTGCCTGGACGACTACATCCCCGAGCCGGAACGGGCGGTGGATCAGCCGTTCCTGATGCCGATCGAGGACGTTTTCTCCATCTCTGGTCGTGGTACCGTGGTGACCGGTCGCGTTGAGCGCGGCATCATCAAGGTGGGTGACGAGATGGAAATCGTGGGCATCAAGGACACCATGAAGACCACCTGTACCGGCGTTGAGATGTTCCGCAAGCTGCTGGACGAAGGCCGCGCGGGTGAGAACGTGGGCGTGCTGCTGCGTGGCACCAAGCGTGACGAAGTGGAGCGTGGTCAGGTGCTGGCGAAGCCGGGCAGCATCACCCCGCACACCAAGTTCGAAGGCGAAGTGTACGTGCTGAGCAAGGACGAGGGTGGTCGTCACACTCCGTTCTTCAACGGCTACCGTCCGCAGTTCTACTTCCGTACCACGGACGTGACCGGTGCGTGCACCCTGCCGGAAGGCACTGAAATGGTGATGCCGGGCGACAACGTTCAGATGAACGTTGAGCTGATTGCCCCGATCGCCATGGAAGAAGGCCTGCGCTTCGCGGTCCGTGAAGGCGGTCGCACCGTTGGCGCCGGCGTGGTCTCCAAGATCATCGAGTAAGACACCACCAAGGTGGTGAAAGGGCCGGGGCCCAAGGGTCCCGGCTGTTGTGTTTTCGAGGTTACAGGCCAGTAGTTCAATTGGTAGAGCACCGGTCTCCAAAACCGGCTGTTGGGGGTTCGAGTCCCTCCTGGCCTGCCAATTCTCCCAGAGCTGCCATCAGGCGGCGGGGTGCGTCGGCAGATGAGTGAGAAAGCAGAAGGGCAGTCTGGGTCCTCCGTTCTAGAGGCCACCAAGTGGGTCATCGCGGCCGCGCTGGTGGCTGTTGCTGTTGTGGGTAACAGCTATTTCTCCGAGGTGTCCCCCCTGTACCGGGCGCTGGGCGTGCTGGTCGTCGGTCTCGTGGCCGCGTTCGTTGCCCTGCAGACCGAACAGGGCAAGGCGTTCAACCAGCTGCGCAAGGACTCCATGGTGGAGCTGCGCAAGGTGGTATGGCCGACCCGTCAGGAGACGCTGCAGACCACGTTGATCGTGTTGGTGTTCGTGCTGATCGTCGCACTGCTGTTGTTCGTGCTCGATTGGTTGCTCAACGGCGCGATCTCGATGCTCATCGGCTAAGGGGTACACATGGCGAAGCGTTGGTACGTCGTACACGCTTATTCCGGCTTTGAAAAGCACGTCAAGCGGGCCCTGGAAGAGCGCGTCAAGCTGCGCTCCATGGAAGAACTGTTTGGCGAGATTCTCGTGCCCACCGAGGAAGTGGTGGAGATGCGAGGTGGTCAGAAGCGGAAGTCCGAGCGCAAATTCTTCCCCGGCTACGTGCTGGTGGAAATGGAAATGTGCGACGACTCCTGGCACCTGGTCAAGGAAACGCCCAAGGTGATGGGCTTTATTGGCGAAGATCCGAAAAACCCGGGTCGGGTATCGCCGATTACCCAGAAAGAGGCGGATGCCATTCTGCGTCGCATGGACGACGCGGTGGAGAAGCCGAAGCCGAAGACGCTGTTCGAGGCCGGCGAAGTGGTGCGCGTCACCGACGGCCCGTTCGCGGATTTCAACGGCGTGGTGGAAGAAGTGAACTACGAAAAGAGCCGCCTGCAGGTGGCGGTGCTCATTTTCGGTCGCTCCACGCCTGTGGAGCTGGAATTCGGGCAGGTTGAAAAGACCTGATCCCACGGTGCCTCGCCGGTTCAGTCGGGCGGGGCAAACGACCCACCTCAGGGGAGCCCGTAAAACGGCGTTCGAACCCAAGGAGTCTTAATCATGGCCAAGAAAGTCGAAGCCTACATCAAGCTGCAAGTGGCAGCGGGTCAGGCTAACCCTTCACCGCCGGTCGGCCCCGCTCTGGGCCAGCACGGCGTGAACATCATGGAGTTCTGTAAAGCGTTCAACGCCCAGACCCAGCAGCTCGATCAGGGCGCGCCGGTGCCGGTGGTGATCACGGTTTACAGCGACCGCTCCTTCACCTTCACCATGAAGACGCCGCCGGCGGCCTACCTGCTGAAGAAAGCAGCGGGCATCAAGAGCGGTTCCGGTGAGCCGAACACCAAGAAGGTGGGCAAGGTGAACCGCGCGCAGCTCGAAGAGATCGCCAAGGCGAAAGAGCCGGATCTCACCGCTGCCGATATGGACGCCGCCGTGCGTACCATCGCGGGCTCCGCCCGTTCCATGGGTCTGGACGTGGAGGACTAACCAATGGCCAAGCTGTCCAAGCGCGCCCGCGCCATCCGTGAAAAAGTGGAATCGGGCAAGTTCTATCAAGTAGAAGACGCCGTGGCTCTGCTCAACGAGCTGTCCGCGGTGAAGTTCAAGGAATCCATCGACGTTTCCGTGAACCTGGGTGTTGACCCGCGTAAATCCGACCAGAACGTGCGTGGCGCTTCCGTGCTGCCCCACGGCACCGGCAAGACCGTTCGCGTCGCCGTGTTCGCCCAGGGCGCCAAGGCCGAGGAAGCCAAGGAAGCCGGCGCCGACGTGGTGGGTTTCGATGACCTGGCCGAGCAGGTTCAGGGCGGCGAGATCAACTTCGACGTGGTGATCGCTTCTCCGGACGCCATGCGCGTCGTGGGTAAGCTGGGCACCATCCTCGGCCCCCGTGGTCTGATGCCGAACCCGAAAGTCGGCACCGTGACCCCGGACGTGGCTCAGGCGGTGAAGAACGCCAAGGGCGGTCAGGTGCGTTACCGCACCGACAAAGGCGGCATCATCCACTGCACGGTGGGTCAGGTCGGCTTTGACGCCAACGCCATCAAGGAAAACGTGGAAGCGCTGATCGCCGATCTCAAGAAGGCGAAGCCGGCTTCCGCGAAGGGCGCGTACTTCAAGAAGGTAACGCTGTCCAGCACCATGGGTCCGGGTCTGTCCATCGATCCCGCTTCCCTGGCTATGTAAGAAATCCGGGGGCGGCCTGGTGCCGGTCCCAAAGGGCTTTGATCCCGACGGCGATGCCTGCTTCGCGGGCCAACCGCCGGGGCGTCAAAGACCGCAGGTCCGAGGGTGTGAATGGAGTCCGGCTTCATGAGCCGAGTTTCCACCCGAGGTTAAGGGGTAACCGCCTGCGCAGGCGCGGTAGTTGCAAATCCTGTGTCAAAGCAGGGGCTGGCTTCCGCGATAACGGACCGGGTGACCGGTCCTGGCAACCGCTGGGCCCATCAGTCAGGCAGTCGACGGGTCCGGTTAAGTTTGTGAATCCAGGAGGTAAATCGTGCCTTTGAATCTGGAGGACAAACGGGCGATTGTGGTTTCGGTGAATGCTGCGGCTACCGAAGCGCTGTCCGCCGTGGTTGCCGACTATCGGGGACTTTCCGTGTCAGAGATGACCGCTCTGCGCGTGAAGGCTCGTGAAACCGGCGTGTACCTGAAAGTAGTACGGAACACGCTGGCCAAGCGCGCCGTTGAAGGCACTGAATACGAGTGCCTCAGCGACTCGCTGGTCGGCCCCACGATCCTGGCGTTTTCCCAGGCAGATCCGGGCGCAGCCGCCCGGCTGATCAAGGATTTCGCCAAGGACCACGACGCGCTCGAAGTTAAAGCACTGGCCGTAGGCGGTGTGGCGTACGAAGCCAAGGACATCGATGTCCTGGCCAAGCTGCCCACCCGTGAAGAAGCCCTTGCTCAGCTTATGTCCGTCATGCAGGCCCCGGTGGCCAAGTTTGTCCGTACCCTCAACGAGGTGCCCGGCAAGTTTGTGCGTACCGTCGCCGCGGTGAAGGACAAGAAACAGCAGGAAGCTGCCTGATCCAGCGATCTGCAGCGTAACTACCCGATTCCACTCGGGATCGCCCGTACGGTGATTTTAGGAGATTGAAAATGGCCGTTTCCAAAGAAGATATCCTCAGCGCAATCGCTGACATGAGCGTTATGGACCTCGTTGAACTGATCGAGGCCATGGAAGAGAAGTTCGGTGTAACCGCCGCTGCCGCCGTTGCAGCCGCTCCCGCGGCCGCTGGTGGCGACGCTGGTGGTGCCGCTGAAGAACAGACCGAATTCGACGTGGTTCTGACCGGTTTCGGCGACAAGAAAGTCGGCGTGATCAAGGCAGTCCGCGAAGTAACCGGTCTGGGTCTGAAAGAAGCGAAAGAACTGGTCGAGGGCGCACCCGCTCCGGTCAAGGAAGGCGCTTCCAAGGACGAAGCCGAAGAGATCAAGAAAAAGATCGAAGAGGCTGGCGGTACCGCCGAGCTCAAGTAAGCGCGAGAGCGCAATGTCTTTCCACATTCCGGCGGAAAGACACCGGCTGGCAGCTTAAGGGCTGCCAGCCTTTTGTCGTTTCTGCATGAAGGGTTTCATGCAGGAATATCACCCAGGGGTGATAGGTCAACAGCCGAGGAACGCAGATGGCATACTCATTCACTGAGAAAAAGCGGATCCGCAAAGATTTCGGCAAGCTTCCTAAGGTCATGGAGGTTCCGTACCTTCTGGCCATACAGCTCGATTCTTACCGCAAGTTCTTGCAACACGACAAGAGCGCCGAGGAGCGCTTGGACGCGGGCCTGGAAGCAGCCTTCCGGTCAGTGTTCCCGATTTCCAGCTACTCCGGGAACGCGGCCCTCGAGTATGCCGGCTATGAGTTCGGCAAACCGGTTTTTGATGTCAAAGAGTGCATCATTCGTGGCACCACCTACGCCGCGCCGCTGCGCGTGCGTATTCGTCTGGTGATCTACGACAAGGAATCCAACGGCGCGATCAAGGATATCCGCGAACAGCAGGTCTATATGGGCGAGATTCCGCTCATGACCGAAAACGGCACCTTCGTGATCAACGGTACCGAGCGGGTGATCGTGTCACAGCTGCACCGTTCCCCGGGCGTGTTCTTCGATCACGACAAGGGCAAGACCCACTCCTCGGGCAAGCTGCTGTATTCCGCGCGGGTGATCCCCTACCGTGGTTCCTGGCTCGACTTCGAGTTCGATCCCAAGGACCTGGTATACGTGCGCATCGACCGTCGCCGCAAACTGCCGGCGACCATTCTGCTGCGTGCCCTGGGCTATACCTCGGACGAGATCCTCGACACTTTCTTCGACACCAACGAAATCCTTTTCGAGAACGGTGTCTACCGCATGCGGCTGGTGCCGGAGCGTCTGCGTGGTGAAACCGCGACCTTCGATATCCTCGCCGGCGAGGAAGTGGTGGTGGAGCGTGGTCGCCGCGTCACCGCGCGTCACATCCGTCAGCTCGAAAAAGCCAATATCGAATACCTGGAAATTCCCGCCGAATACCTGCATGGCCGTTACCTGGCCAAGTCGATCATCGACCAGGAAACCGGCGAGGTTCTGGTGGAGTGCAATACTGAACTGAGCGCCGACAGCCTCGAGAAAATCGAGAACGCCGGTATCGCCACGTTCGAGACGCTCTACACCAACGACCTGGACCATGGGCCGTTCATGGCCGACACCCTGCGTGCCGATCCCACCCGTAGCCCCCTTGAGGCGCTGGTGGAAATCTACCGCATGATGCGTCCCGGCGAGCCGCCCACCAAGGAAGCGGCGGAGAACCTGTTCCGCAACCTGTTCTTCACCGACGAGCGCTACGACCTGTCCGGCGTGGGTCGCATGAAGTTCAACCGCCGTCTCGGCCGTGACGACGTCACCGGCCCGGGCATCATCTATGACGGTCGTTACTTCAGCGCCCGTACCGACGATGAAGGCAAGCAGTACTTCGAGCAGATGGGCACCGATCAGTCCGACATCATCGATGTGCTCAAGACTCTGGTGGACATCCGCAACGGCAACGGCGTGGTCGATGACATCGATCACCTGGGTAACCGTCGTATCCGTTCCGTGGGCGAAATGGCGGAGAACCAGTTCCGCGTTGGTCTGGTTCGGGTGGAGCGCGCCGTCAAGGAGCGTCTGAGCCTGGCCGAGTCCGAAGGCCTGATGCCGCAGGATCTGATCAACGCCAAGCCGGTGGCCGCCGCGGTGAAGGAGTTCTTCGGCTCCTCCCAGTTGTCCCAGTTCATGGATCAGAACAACCCGCTGTCCGAGATCACCCACAAACGCCGGGTGTCCGCCTTGGGCCCGGGCGGTCTGACCCGTGAGCGTGCCGGCTTCGAAGTGCGCGACGTGCACCCGACCCACTACGGTCGCGTGTGTCCCATCGAGACGCCGGAAGGGCCGAACATCGGCCTGATCAACTCCCTGGCCAGCTACGCGCGCACCAATGAGTACGGCTTCCTGGAGTCGCCGTACCGCAAGGTGATCGACGGTAAGGTCAGCGATGAGATCGAGTACCTGTCCGCCATCGAGGAAGCGGAGTGCGTGATCGCGCAGGTCGACGCCAAGATGAACGACGACGGCAGTTTCGTTGAAGACTTCGTTACCGTGCGTCACCGCTACGAGTTCACCGTCATGGAGCGGGACACCATTACCCATATGGATGTCTCCCCGCGCCAGGTGGTGTCCGTGGCCGCGTCCCTGATTCCGTTCCTGGAGCACGATGACGCGAACCGCGCCTTGATGGGCTCCAACATGCAGCGTCAGGCGGTGCCGACCCTGCGTGCCGAGAAGCCCCTGGTGGGTACCGGCATGGAGCGTCACGTGGCCCGGGATTCCGGCGTCTGCGTGGTGGCCCAGCGTGGCGGTATCGTCGACAAGGTGGACGCTTCCCGGATCATCGTCAAAGTGAACGACGACGAGGTGGTCGAGGGTGAAGCGGGTGTGGATATCTACAACCTCACCAAGTACACCCGCTCCAACCAGAACACCTGCATCAACCAGCGTCCGCTGGTGAAAGTGGGTGATCGGGTAGCGGCCCGCGACATCATGGCCGACGGTCCGTCCGTGGACATGGGCGAGCTGGCCCTGGGCCAGAACATGCGCGTCGCGTTCATGCCCTGGAACGGCTACAACTTCGAGGACTCCATCCTGATCTCCGAGCGGGTGGTGAAGGAGGATCGTTTCACCTCTATTCACATCCAGGAGCTCACCTGTATCGCCCGTGATACCAAGCTGGGCGCCGAGGAAATCACCGCCGATATCCCCAACGTGGGCGAAGTGGCGCTCGGCAAGCTTGACGAGTCCGGTATCGTTTACATCGGTGCCGAGGTGGAAGCCGGCGACATTCTGGTCGGCAAGGTGACGCCCAAGGGCGAAACCCAGCTGACGCCGGAAGAGAAGCTGCTGCGCGCGATCTTCGGTGAGAAGGCCTCCGACGTGAAGGACACCTCCCTGCGGGTTTCCTCCGGCGTCAAGGGCACCGTCATCGACGTGCAGGTGTTCACTCGCGATGGCGTTGAGAAGGACGAGCGTGCCCGCCAGATCGAACAGGACGCGCTGGACAAGTTCCGCAAGGACCTGAAGGACGAGTACCGGATTCTCGAGCAGGACATCAAGGACCGTCTGCGGTCCGTGCTGCTGGGCAAGAAGGTCAACGGCGGCGCCGGCCTCAAGCGTGGCACCGAGCTGACCGACGCGGTGCTCGACGAGCTGGAAGGTGACAAGTGGTTTGAACTGCGTCCCGCCGATGACGACGTGGCCGAGCAACTGGAGCGCGCGCACCAGTACCTGGAGCTGCACAAGAAGGAACAGGACGAGCGCTACAAGGACAAGCAGGCCAAGATCTCCGGCGGCGACGATCTGTCCCACGGCGTGCTCAAGGTGGTCAAGGTCTACCTGGCGATCAAGCGTCGCATTCAGCCCGGTGACAAGATGGCCGGCCGTCACGGTAACAAAGGTGTGATCTCCGTGATCATGCCCGAGGAAGACATGCCCTACGACGAGAACGGCGTCCCCGTGGACGTGGTCCTCAACCCGCTGGGTGTACCGTCGCGGATGAACGTGGGGCAGATTCTCGAGACCCACCTGGGCTGGGCCGCCAAGGGCCTGGGCGAGCGCATCGGCGAGATGCTGGATCAGGAGAAAAAAGTCGCGGAAGTGCGCGACTTCCTTGACCAGATCTACAACCAGACCGGCGCCGGTGGCACCGATGAGGACTGGAGCCATTTCGAGGACCAGGACATCATCGAGCTGGCTCGCAATCTGCGTGCCGGCGTGCCCATGGCCACCGCCGTGTTCGATGGTGCCAAGGAGTTCGAGATCAAGGCGCTGCTGGAACTCGCCGGCCAGGACCGCTCCGGTCAGATTCAGCTTTGGGATGGCCGTACCGGCGAGCAGTTCGACCGCAAGGTGACCGTCGGCTACATGTACATGCTCAAGCTGAACCACCTGGTCGACGACAAGATGCACGCCCGCTCCACCGGCTCCTACAGCCTGGTGACCCAGCAGCCGCTGGGTGGTAAGGCGCAGTTCGGTGGTCAGCGCTTCGGTGAGATGGAAGTGTGGGCCCTGGAGGCCTACGGCGCGGCGTACACGCTGCAGGAAATGCTCACCGTTAAGTCGGACGATGTGAATGGCCGTACCCGCATTTACAAGAACATCGTCGATGGCGACCACCGGATGGATCCGGGTATGCCGGAGTCCTTCAACGTACTGCTGAAGGAAATCCGTTCGCTCGGTATCAACATCGAGCTGGAAAACGACTGAGGCGACGGCGCCGCTGCCGCGAGGCGGAAGTGGCGCCACGCCTGACCCGGGTTTAGGAAAGAATCGCGAGCGAAAGCTCCATACGGAGGACTGGCCTTGAAAGACTTGCTGAATCTGCTCAAAAGTCAGGGACAAGTCACGGAGTTCGACAAGCTTAAGATCGGTCTGGCACCGCCGGATCTGATCCGTTCCTGGTCTTTTGGCGAAGTGAAAAAGCCGGAGACCATCAATTACCGCACCTTCAAGCCGGAGCGTGATGGCCTGTTCTGCGCGCGCATTTTTGGTCCGATCAAGGACTATGAGTGCCTGTGCGGCAAGTACAAGCGCCTCAAGCACCGGGGTGTGATCTGCGAGAAGTGTGGCGTTGAGGTCACTCTCTCCAAGGTCCGCCGTGAGCGCATGGGCCATATCGAGCTGGCAAGCCCGGTGGCGCACATCTGGTTCCTGAAGTCGCTGCCGTCCCGCATCGGCCTGATGCTGGATATGACCCTGCGCGACATCGAGCGGGTGCTGTACTTCGAATCCTTCGTGGTCACCGAGCCCGGTATGACCACTCTGGAGCGTGGTCAGCTGCTCACCGATGAGGAGTATTTCGACGCGCTGGAGCAGTTCGGCGACGAGTTCGAAGCCAAGATGGGCGCGGAAGCGGTTCAACAACTGCTCACCGAGCTGGATCTGCAGGACGAGATCAACACCCTGCGCGAGGAAATCGAGGCCACCAACTCGGACACCAAGCTCAAGAAGCTGTCCAAGCGGCTCAAGCTGATGGAAGCGTTCCACGCCTCCGGCAACGAGCCCGAATGGATGATCATGACGGTGCTGCCGGTGCTGCCGCCGGATCTGCGTCCGCTGGTGCCCCTGGACGGCGGTCGTTTCGCGACCTCCGACCTGAACGATCTGTATCGCCGGGTGATCAACCGTAACAACCGCCTCAAGCGGCTGCTCGACCTGAACGCCCCGGACATCATCGTGCGCAACGAGAAGCGCATGCTGCAGGAGTCCGTGGACGCGCTGCTGGATAACGGCCGTCGCGGCCGGGCCATCACCGGCTCCAACAAGCGCCCGCTGAAATCCCTGGCCGACATGATCAAGGGCAAACAGGGGCGTTTCCGTCAGAACCTGCTGGGTAAGCGGGTGGACTACTCCGGTCGTTCCGTGATCGTGGTGGGCCCGACCCTCAAGCTGCATGAGTGCGGCCTGCCCAAGAAGATGGCTCTGGAGCTGTTCAAGCCGTTCATCTTCGCCAAGCTGGAAGCCCGTGGTCTGGCCACCACCATCAAGGCCGCCAAGAAGATGGTCGAGCGCGAAACCGCCGAGGTGTGGGATATCCTCGCCGAGGTGATTCGCGAACACCCGGTGATGCTGAACCGGGCGCCGACCCTTCACCGTCTGGGCATCCAGGCGTTCGAGCCGGTGCTGATCGAGGGCAAGGCGATCCAGCTTCACCCGCTGGTGTGCGCCGCCTTCAACGCGGACTTCGATGGTGACCAGATGGCGGTGCACGTGCCGCTGACCCTGGAGGCTCAGCTGGAAGCCCGGGCGCTGATGATGTCCACCAACAACATCCTGTCCCCGGCCAACGGTGAACCGATCATCGTGCCGACCCAGGACGTGGTGCTGGGTCTGTACTACATCAGCCGTGAACGGATCAACGCCAAGGGCGAAGGCCGGGTGTTCTCCGACACCCAGGAAGTGATGCGCGCCCTGGGCACCAAGGAAGTGGATCTGCACGCCCGTATCAAGGTGCGCATCCACGAAGTGGTGCGTGACCAGGAAGGCCGGGTCGAAGAGAACGATCGTTTGGTGGAGACCACCGTCGGTCGCTGCAAGCTGTGGGACATCGTGCCTGACGGCATCGGCTTCGATCAGGTCAACCGCAACATGACCAAGAAGGCGATCTCCGGTCTGCTGAATACCTGCTACCGGATTCTGGGCACCAAGGAAACCTGCATCTTCGCCGACCAGATCATGTACATGGGCTTCCGCGAAGCCACCCTGTCCGGCTCCTCCATCGGTGTCGAGGACATGGTGATCCCGGACGCCAAGGTGAAGATGATCGCCGCCGCCGAGGAAGAAGTGCGCGAGATCGAGGAGCAGTTCGCTTCCGGTCTGGTGACCCGCGGTGAGCGCTACAACAAGGTGATCGACATCTGGGCGCGCACCAACGACCAGATCGCCAAGGCGATGATGGAAAACCTGAACAAGGAAGTCGTCGTCAACCGTGATGGCGAGGACGAGCTGCAGGATTCCTTCAACTCGATCTACATGATGGCGGACTCCGGCGCCCGGGGCTCCCCGGCGCAGATTCGTCAGCTGGCCGGCATGCGTGGCCTGATGGCCAAGCCGGATGGCTCCATTATCGAGACGCCGATCACCAGCAACTTCCGTGAAGGGCTGAACGTACTCCAGTACTTCATCTCCACCCACGGTGCCCGGAAAGGTCTGGCGGATACCGCGTTGAAGACCGCGAACTCCGGTTACCTGACCCGCCGTCTGGTGGACGTGGCCCAGGACCTGGTGATCACCGAGATCGACTGTGGCACCGAGCAGGGCCTGCTGATGACGCCGCTGATCGAAGGCGGTGACGTGGTCGAGCCCCTGCGCGAGCGGGTGCTGGGCCGGGTCGTGGTGCGCGACGTGATGAACCCGCTCAACGCCGATGAAGTGGCGGTGGAAGCCGGCACTCTGCTGGATGAAGTGTGGGTGGATCGCCTCGAAACCATGGGCGTGGACGAAGTCATCGTGCGCTCGCCGATCACCTGTGAAACCCGCTGGGGCGTGTGCTCCAAGTGCTACGGTCGCGACCTGGCACGGGGCCATCGGGTGAACGTGGGCGAGGCGGTTGGTGTTATCGCTGCCCAGTCCATCGGTGAGCCGGGCACCCAGCTGACCATGCGGACCTTCCACATCGGGGGCGCGGCGAGCCGGGCTTCCGCGGTGTCCAGCATTCAGATCAAGCACGGCGGCAAGGTGCGCTTCCACAACGCCAAGCACGTTCAGCACAAGGACGGCCTGGTGATCGTGTCCCGCTCCGCGGAGTTGGCCGTCGCCGACGACCTGGGCCGTGAGCGCGAGCGCTACAAGCTGCCTTACGGCGCCATGGTTACCGTCAAGGAAGGCGATCCGGTGGACGGCGGTCAGGTCGTGGCGACCTGGGACCCGCACACCCACCCGATTATCGCCGAGGTGGAAGGTAAGGTGCAGTTTGGTGACATGGAGGAAGGCATCTCCGTGAACTACCAGACCGACGAACTGACCGGCCTCACCAACATCGAGGTGCTGAGCAGCCAGGACCGCCCGTCCGCGGGTAAGGATCTGCGCCCGGTGGTTCGCGTGGTGGACGCCAGCGGCAAGCCGGTAACCCTGCCCAACACCGATAACCCGGCCAACTACTTCCTGCCCGGCGGCGCGCTGTCGGCGCTGAAGAACGGTGCCGATATCGGCATGGGTGACGTGATCGCGCGGATTCCCCAGGAATCCTCCAAGACCCGTGATATCACCGGTGGTCTGCCGCGGGTGGCGGACCTGTTCGAGGCCCGTAATCCCAAGGAAGCCGCCATTCTCGCCGAGAAGAGCGGTACCGTTTCCTTCGGTAAGGAAACCAAGGGCAAGGTGCGGCTGGTGATCACCCCGGACGAAGGTGGCGACACCTACGAGGAGCTGATTCCCAAGTGGCGCCAGCTCAACGTGTTCGAAGGTGAGCACGTGGAGAAGGGTGAGGTGGTCTCCGACGGCCCGCTCAACCCCCACGACATCCTGCGTCTCATGGGTGAAGTGGAACTGGCCCGTTACATCGTCAACGAGGTGCAGGAGGTCTACCGTCTGCAGGGCGTGAAGATCAACGACAAGCACATCGAGACGATCATTCGCCAGATGCTGCGCAAGGTGGAAATCACCGAGATCGGCGACTCCGCCTTTATCAAGGGCGAGCAGGTGGAATACGCCCGCCTCACCGAAGAGAACGAGCGTCTCGCCGGAGAGGACAAAATGCGTGCCCGTGGCGAGCGTCTGCTGCTGGGTATCACCAAGGCGTCCCTGGCCACCGAGTCGTTTATCTCCGCGGCCTCCTTCCAGGAGACCACCCGGGTGCTGACCGAAGCGGCGGTGACTGGCAAGGAAGACGACCTGCGCGGCCTGAAGGAAAACGTGGTGGTGGGGCGTCTGATCCCGGCCGGTACCGGCTACGCCTACCACGAGGAACGCCGCCGTCAGCGTGCCGAAGCCACCGGCGACGGCCCCACCATGGACGAGGTGGAAGCGGCGCTGTCCGAGGCCCTGAGCTCCTCCGACGGGGAGTAAGGCGGTCGAAAAGCGGGACCTGGCCCCTGGTGCCTTGACTTGGCGCCAGGGGCTCCCTAGAATCCGTCGCCCCTGTCTATAGCCCGAAATAGGCTATGGAATGATCAAAAAGGGTGGCGATAAAGAGCAATGTTCGTCACAGAACTGTAAGCGTGGAGCAGTAGTTTCATGGCAACTGTAAACCAGCTTGTGCGGAACCCGCGCAAGAGAAAGGTTGAGAAAAGCGACTCGGTCGCCCTGCAGGGCTGCCCGCAGCGGCGCGGCGTTTGCACCCGGGTGTACACCACTACCCCGAAGAAGCCGAACTCCGCGCTGCGTAAAGTGTGCCGGGTGCGCCTGACCAACGGTTATGAAGTGTCCTCCTATATTCCGGGGGAAGGCCATAACCTGCAGGAGCACTCCGTGGTGCTGATCCGTGGTGGTCGTGTGAAAGACCTCCCGGGTGTGCGCTACCACACCGTGCGCGGCACGCTGGACACCGCGGGTGTTCAGGACCGTAAGCAGCGTCGTTCCAAATACGGCGCCAAGCGGCCGAAGAAGTAAATACACCCCCTTTCCATACGGCCGGGCGCCTGGCGACCCGGCGGGATGAGTAAGGCCGGGCTTTGTCCCGGGTAACCCTGAAGCTTTCCCCGCCCCGGCGGGGCATGATGAGGAACACATCCGATGCCAAGAAGACGCGTCGTAGCCAAACGCGAGATCCTGCCGGATCCGAAATTCGGTAGCCAGCTGCTGGCTAAGTTCATGAACCACGTAATGGTCGACGGCAAGAAGTCCGTGGCCGAGCGCATTGTATACGGTGCGCTGGATACCGTGGCCGAGCGCAAGAGCGGTGAGCCGCTGGAGCTGTTCGAGAAGGCCCTCGATAACATCCGCCCGATGGTCGAGGTGAAAAGCCGCCGTGTGGGTGGCGCGACCTATCAGGTGCCGGTTGAGGTGCGTCCCAGCCGTCGTACCGCTCTGGCCATGCGCTGGCTGGTGGACTCCGCCCGTAAGCGTGGCGAGAAGAGCATGGCCCAGCGCCTGGCGGGCGAAGTAATGGACGCCGCCGAAGGCAAGGGCGCGGCCATGAAGAAGCGGGAAGACGTGCACCGCATGGCCGAGGCCAACAAGGCCTTCTCCCACTTCCGCTTCTAAAGCAGAAGGCAGAACGAGTAAACCGGCCTGCGATCAGGCCGGTTTTTGTATTTGATTCAGTGAATCGAGGTTAGCAGCGTGGCACGTAAGACTCCTCTTAACCGTTATCGCAATATTGGCATCTGCGCCCACGTGGACGCGGGCAAGACCACCACGACCGAACGCGTCCTCTTTTACACCGGTGTGTCTCACAAAATCGGTGAGGTGCATGACGGTGCCGCGACCATGGACTGGATGGAGCAGGAGCAGGAGCGTGGTATCACCATCACCTCCGCTGCTACCACGACCTTCTGGCAGGGCATGGACCAGCAGTACGACCAGTACCGCATCAACATCATCGACACCCCTGGGCACGTGGATTTCACCATTGAGGTGGAACGCTCCCTGCGGGTGCTGGATGGCGCGGTCGTGGTGTTCTGTGGCACCTCCGGCGTGGAGCCGCAGTCCGAAACCGTATGGCGTCAGGCCAACAAATATGAAGTGCCGCGGATCGTGTTCGTCAACAAGATGGACCGTGCCGGCGCGGATTTCGAGCGCGTCGTCGCCCAGATTCGCCAGCGGCTCGGCGCCAAGGTGGTTCCGATCCAGCTGAACATCGGCGCCGAGGACGATTTCAAGGGCGTTGTCGATCTTATCCGGATGAAAGCCATCTACTGGAATGAGAACGACATGGGCATGACCTATGAGCAGACCGATATCCCGGAAGAGCTCAAGGGTCGTTGCGACGAACTGCGTGAGCAGATGGTCGAGTCCGCCGCCGAGGCGTCCGAGGAACTGATGGACAAGTACCTCGAGAACGGCGATCTGAGCAACGACGAGATCAAAGCCGGTCTGCGTCAGCAGGTGCTGGCCAACGAAATCGTGCTGGCACTGTGTGGCTCCGCCTTCAAGAACAAGGGCGTTCAGGCCATGCTCGACGCGGTGGTGGAATACCTGCCGGCGCCGGACGAAGTGAAGGCGATCCAGGGTGTGCTGGACGATGGCGAGACCGTCGAGTCCCGTCAGTCCTCCGACGAGGAACCGTTCTCCGCGCTGGCGTTCAAAATCGCCACCGACCCGTTCGTGGGCTCCCTGACCTTCATCCGGGTGTACTCCGGGGTGCTGAATTCCGGCGACTCCGTGTACAACTCCGTGAAGCAGAAGAAGGAGCGCGTTGGTCGTCTGCTGCAGATGCACGCCAACAGCCGCGAGGAGATCAAGGAAGTGCGCGCCGGCGACATCGCCGCTTGTGTGGGCCTCAAGGATGTGACCACCGGTGACACCCTGTGTGACCTCAACAAGGTGATCGTGCTCGAGCGCATGGAATTCCCGGATCCGGTGATTTCCGTGGCGGTGGAGCCGAAGTCCAAGGCCGACCAGGAGAAAATGGGCCTGGCCCTGGGCCGTCTGGCGCAGGAAGATCCCTCGTTCCGCGTGAAGACCGACGAGGAAACCGGGCAGACCATCATCTCCGGCATGGGCGAGCTGCACCTGGACATCCTGGTGGATCGCATGCGCCGCGAGTTCAAGGTGGAAGCGAACATCGGCGCGCCCCAGGTGGCGTACCGCGAGACCTTCACCAAGCCCGCCGACGTGGAAGGCAAGTTCGTCAAACAGTCCGGTGGTCGTGGTCAGTACGGTCACGTCAAGGTCAAGTTCGAGCCGATCGATCGCGATGCCGACTTCGAGTTCGAAGAGCAGATCCATGGCGGCGTGGTGCCGAAGGAATACTTCGGCGCGGTGCAGAAGGGTATCGAAGAGCAGCTGCAGTCCGGCGTGCTGGCCGGTTACCCGGTCCTGGGCGTGAAAGCGATTCTCTACGATGGTTCCTACCACGAGGTGGACTCCAACGAGAACGCCTTCCGCATGGCCGGTGGTCTGGCGGTGAAGAACGCCGCCAAGGAAGCCGGCGCGGTACTGCTTGAGCCGATGATGAAGGTGGAAGCGGTAACCCCCGAGGAGTACATGGGCGACGTGATGGGCGACCTCAACCGTCGTCGTGGTATCGTCCAGGGCATGGAAGACACGCTGTCCGGCAAGATCATTCGCGCCGAGGTGCCCCTGTCCGAGATGTTCGGTTACGCCACCGACCTGCGCTCCATGTCGCAGGGCCGCGCCAGTTACTCCATGGAGTTCCTGAAGTACGCGGAAGCGCCGCGCAACATCGCCGACGACGTGATCAGCGGCAAGAAATCTTAAATTTACGGTTAATTTGTTAAAGGTATAGAGCCGTGGCAAAGGAAAAGTTTGAACGCAATAAACCGCACGTAAACGTAGGCACCATTGGTCACGTTGACCATGGTAAGACGACGCTGACCGCCGCCCTGACGCGGGTGTGCTTCGAGACGTGGGGTTCTGGCTCCGCGAGCGCGTTTGACCAGATTGACAATGCGCCGGAAGAGCGTGAGCGTGGTATCACCATTGCGACCTCTCACGTTGAGTACGATTCTCCGAACCGTCACTACGCGCACGTTGACTGCCCCGGTCACGCCGACTACGTGAAGAACATGATCACCGGCGCGGCGCAGATGGACGGCGCGATCCTGGTGGTGAGCGCGGCGGACGGCCCGATGCCGCAGACCCGCGAGCACATCCTGCTGTCCCGCCAGGTGGGCGTTCCCTACATCGTCGTGTTCCTGAACAAAGCGGACATGGTCGATGACGAAGAGCTGCTCGAGCTGGTTGAGATGGAAGTGCGCGAGCTGCTGAGCGACTACGATTTCCCGGGCGACGACACCCCGATCATCAAGGGCTCCGCGCTGAAGGCGCTGGAAGGCGACACCAGCGAAATCGGCATGCCGGCGGTGGTGAAGCTGGTTGAGTGCCTGGACGACTACATCCCCGAGCCGGAACGGGCGGTGGATCAGCCGTTCCTGATGCCGATCGAGGACGTTTTCTCCATCTCTGGTCGTGGTACCGTGGTGACCGGTCGCGTTGAGCGCGGCATCATCAAGGTGGGTGACGAGATGGAAATCGTGGGCATCAAGGACACCATGAAGACCACCTGTACCGGCGTTGAGATGTTCCGCAAGCTGCTGGACGAAGGCCGCGCGGGTGAGAACGTGGGCGTGCTGCTGCGTGGCACCAAGCGTGACGAAGTGGAGCGTGGTCAGGTGCTGGCGAAGCCGGGCAGCATCACCCCGCACACCAAGTTCGAAGGCGAAGTGTACGTGCTGAGCAAGGACGAGGGTGGTCGTCACACTCCGTTCTTCAACGGCTACCGTCCGCAGTTCTACTTCCGTACCACGGACGTGACCGGTGCGTGCACCCTGCCGGAAGGCACTGAAATGGTGATGCCGGGCGACAACGTTCAGATGAACGTTGAGCTGATTGCCCCGATCGCCATGGAAGAAGGCCTGCGCTTCGCGGTCCGTGAAGGCGGCCGCACCGTCGGCGCCGGCGTGGTCTCCAAGATCATCGAGTAAGTGCAAAAAAAATGGGCCAGGGCCTTGCCCTGGCCTTTTTTTGTCTCTACAATTTGCGCCCTCTTTGCCGGTAATGCCGGCTAGAGAGCGCGATCAACCGGGGCATCGTTCCCGGGCTTGTTTTGACAACCCTCCACCTTCCGAGCGGATAGGTTGGGCGGGCTTTTTGCCATCTAAAGAATGGTTCGAAACAGTCTGGAGTTTGTTAGCTATGGCTAACCAAAGAATCCGCATCCGTCTCAAGGCCTTTGATCATCGCCTTATTGATCAGTCCGCCCAGGAGATCGTGGATACGGCAAAACGGACGGGTGCGCAGGTACAGGGGCCCATTCCCCTGCCGACGCGCAAAGAACGGTTTACGGTGCTGATCTCTCCGCATGTGAACAAAGATGCACGAGACCAGTACGAGATCCGCACTCACAAGCGGCTGGTGGATATCGTCGAGCCCACGGACAAGACCGTGGACGCGCTGATGAAGCTGGATCTGGCCGCTGGTGTGGACGTGCAGATCAGCCTGGGATAACTGGCCTGAGAGACAGCTCAGACCTACAACTACGGGCGGTTCAACCGCGACAGGTTGTAAAGAGGTAAACAATGGCGATTGGTGTAATCGGTCGGAAATGCGGGATGACCCGGGTCTTCACTGAAGAAGGTGTCAGTGTTCCGGTCACCGTTATTGAAGTGACCCCGAACCGGGTGAGTCAGGTCAAGACCGACGAGACAGATGGCTACGAAGCCGTGCAGGTAACGGTGGGTGAGCGCCGGGCCAACCGGGTGACCAGGCCGCAGGCTGGTCATTTCGCGAAAGCGGGCGTGCAGGCCGGCCGCAAGGCGGGTGAGTTCCGCGCCGAAGCGGGTGAGCTGCAGGCCGGCTCCGAGATCACCCTGGAGATTTTCGAGGCAGGTCAGTCCGTGGACGTGACCGGCACCTCCAAGGGTAAGGGTTTCGCGGGTGGCGTGAAGCGTTGGAATTTCCGCACCCAGGATGCGACCCACGGTAACTCCTTGTCCCACCGGGCTCCGGGCTCCATTGGTCAGAACCAGACCCCGGGCCGGGTGTTCAAAGGCAAGAAGATGGCCGGTCATCTGGGCGCCGAGCGCGTCACGGTCCAGAATCTGGAAATCGTGCGTGTGGATGCGGAAAAGAATCTGTTGCTGGTAAAGGGTGCCATCCCCGGTGCGGCCGGTGGTGATGTGATCGTGCGCCCGGCAGTGAAGGCGAAGGCCTGAAAGAGGAATAGAGGATGAATCTCAATACTGCCTCTGGAGGTACCGTAACCGTTTCCGAAGTCGCCTTCGGCAAGGACTTCAACGAGCCTCTGGTTCATCAGGTTGTGACCGCTTTTCTGGCCGGTGCCCGTCAGGGTTCCAAGGCTCAGAAAAATCGCGCCGCGGTAGCGGGCGGTGGTCGTAAGCCTTGGCGGCAAAAAGGAACCGGTCGGGCTCGCGCGGGTACCATCCGCAGCCCGCTGTGGCGTGGCGGCGGTAAGACGTTCGCCGCCGAGCCCCGCGATTTCTCCCAGAAAGTAAATCGCAAAATGTACCGTGGCGCGCTGCGCTGCATCCTGTCCGAGCTGGTGCGTCAGGAGCGTCTGGTGGTGGTCGATGAGTTTTCCGTCGACGAGCCGAAAACCAAGGCGGTGGCCACCAAGCTGAAGGATCTGTCTCTGAGCAGCGCGCTGATCGTTACCAGTGACGTGGATGAGAACCTCTACCTGGCGGCGCGCAATCTGCCCAAGGTGGACATTCGCGACGCCAAGGGCGTGGATCCGGTCAGTCTGATCGCCTTCGAGAAAGTGCTGATCACCGTGCCGGCTCTGAAACAGCTTGAGGAGGCGCTGGCATGAACAAAGAACGTATTTTTAACGTCCTTCTCGCGCCGCACATCTCCGAGAAAGCCACCCTGGTGGCCGATCAGGGCAACGCCTTCGTATTCAAGGTCGCGAAGGATGCCAACAAGCTGGAGATCAAGAAGGCAGTGGAAAGCCTATTCGACGTCAAGGTGCAATCCGTTCGCACCAGCAACGTGAAGGGCAAGCAGAAGTTCTTCGGTCGGGTCGCCGGCAAACGCGCGGGCTGGAAAAAAGCCTATGTCTCTCTGGCCGAAGGTCAGGACATCGACTTCCTGGGCGCAGAGTAAGGTAAGGGAGTAAGGAATCATGGCGATTGTAAAAACCAAGCCGACTTCCCCGGGCCGCCGCTTTGTCGTCAAGGTGGTGAACGCGGAGCTCTACAAAGGGGCTCCCTACGCGCCGCTGCTGGAAGCAAAGAGCAAGAGTGGCGGTCGGAATAACAACGGCCGCATCACCACCCGCCACAAGGGCGGTGGTCACAAGCAGAAGTACCGTCGCGTCGATTTTCGTCGTGACAAGGAAAGCGTGGTCGGCGTGATCGAGCGGGTTGAGTATGATCCGAACCGCTCCGCCCACATCGCACTGGTCAAATACCTGGATGGCGAGCGTCGCTACATCCTGGCGCCCAAGGCCCTCAAGGCCGGTGATCGCGTCCAGGCTGGCGAGGATGCGCCGATCAAGGTTGGCAATGCGCTGCCGCTGCGTAACATCCCGCTGGGTTCCACCGTGCACAACGTGGAAATGAAGCCTGGCAAGGGTGGTCAGCTGGCGCGTTCCGCAGGTACTTCCGCGCAGGTTCTGGCAAAGGATGGTGGTTACGTGACCCTGCGTCTTCGCTCCGGCGAGATGCGTAAGGTGAGCGCCGAGTGTAAGGCCACCATCGGCGAAGTCTCCAACAGTGAGCACAGCTTGCGCTCGCTGGGTAAAGCTGGCGCCAAGCGCTGGCGGGGTGTTCGTCCGACCGTACGCGGTGTGGCGATGAACCCGGTGGATCACCCCCATGGTGGTGGTGAAGGCCGCACTTCTGGTGGTCGTCACCCGGTTACCCCCTGGGGCGTGCCCACCAAGGGCCACAAAACGCGTACCAACAAGCGCACCTCCAAGATGATTGTGCGCGACCGTCGTAAGTAAGGGATAGAGAGAGGTTCAGGCTGTGCCACGTTCACTGAAGAAAGGTCCGTTTCTGGATCACCACCTGCTCAAGAAGGTGGAAGAAGCGGTGGAAGCCGGCTCCCGCAAGCCGATCAAAACCTGGTCCCGTCGCTCCATGATCATCCCGGAGATGGTGGGTTTGACCATCGCGGTGCATAACGGCCGTCAGCATGTTCCGGTACTGATCACCGAGCACATGGTGGGCCACAAGCTGGGCGAATTCGCCCTGACCCGCACCTACCGCGGGCACATCGTGGACAAGAAGGCTAAGCGATAAGGTGACAGCCATGGCGACTGAAGTTGCAGCCCGTCTGCGGGGCGCAAGAATTTCGGCTCAAAAGGCCCGGCTGGTGGCTGACCAGATCCGCGGTCTCGAGGTGGAGAAGGCGTTGAATGTTCTCGCCTTCAGCCCCAAGAAGGCGGCCCGCATTGTGAAGAAGGTGCTCGAGTCCGCGATTGCCAACGCGGAAAACAACGAGGGCGCCGATGTGGATGAGCTGAAGGTATCCACGATCTTCGTGGATGAAGGCATGACGATGAAGCGTATCCGTCCGCGCGCCAAAGGCCGCGCCGATCGCATTCTCAAGCGTACGTGCCACATTACTGTGAAAGTCTCGGAAGGTCAGGAGTAACCAGATGGGTCAGAAAGTTCATCCGATCGGTATCCGCCTGGGCATTGTCAAGGAGCACAACTCCCTCTGGTATGCCGGGCCGAAAACCTATTCCGACTGCCTGGTTACCGACCTGCAGGTCCGTGACTACCTGTTCAAGCGGCTGAAGAACGCGTCCGTGAGCCGGGTGAAGATCGAACGTCCTTCCGAGAACGTTCGTATCACCATCTCCACCGCGCGTCCCGGCATCGTGATCGGTAAAAAGGGCGAGGATGTGGAACGCCTGCGCCGCGATGTGGCCGCCAAAATGGGCGTGCCGGTGCACATCAACATCGAGGAAGTGCGCAAGCCCGATCTGGATGCGCGTCTGGTTGGCGATAACATCGCCGGTCAGCTTGAGCGCCGGGTGATGTTCCGCCGCGCGATGAAGCGGGCCGTGCAAAACGCCATGAAGGCCGGCGCGGAAGGCGTTCGGGTGCAGCTGTCCGGTCGTCTGGGCGGTGCCGAGATCGCACGTACCGAATGGTACCGTGAAGGCCGGGTGCCTCTGCACACGCTGCGTGCCGATATCGATTACGCCAGCGTACGTGCCGAGACCACTTACGGCACCATCGGCGTCAAGGTCTGGATCTTCCGCGGTGAAGTGCTGGGTGGCATGGAGCAGATTCAGGAAGAGCAGAAGCAGCAGGCCAAGGGCGCTAAGAAGCGCGGCCGTGGTTAAAGGGTAACTAACGATGTTGCAGCCGAAGCGTACCAAATTCCGGAAAATTCAGAAGGGCCGTAACCGCGGCCTGGCACAGCGGGGCAGCAAGGTGTCATTCGGCACCGTTGGCCTGCAGGCCACCGGTCGCGGCCGGATCACGGCTCGCCAGATCGAAGCCGCCCGTCGTGCCATGACCCGTCACATCAAGCGTGGCGGTAAAATCTGGATTCGTGTCTTTCCCGACAAGCCGATTACCCAGAAGCCTCTCGAGGTTCGGATGGGTAAGGGTAAGGGTAACGTGGAGTACTGGGTGGCCCAGATTCAGCCGGGTCGCATGCTCTACGAAATGGAAGGTGTTTCAGAAGACGTGGCGCGTGAAGCGTTTCGTCTCGCCGCGGCCAAGCTGCCGATCAGCACCCGCGTTGTTACTCGGACGGTGATGTAAGCCATGAAAGCGAGTGAACTGAGAGATAAGAGTGTTGAGGAGCTGCAGAGTCACCAGCTCGAGTTGCTTGAAGAGCAGTTCAAGCAGCGCATGCAACTGGCATCCGGGCAGCTTTCACAAACCCATAAGCTTGGGAAGGTTCGCCGTGATATTGCACGGGTAAAAACCATTCTGAGAGAGAAGCAGGGTAACTAGTCATGGCAGAGGCGAAAGAGAAACTGCGCCGGACCGCTACCGGCAAGGTGATTTCCAACAAGGGTGACAAAACGATCACCGTGTTGGTTGAGCGCCGGGTTCAGCACCCTATTTACGGCAAGATCATCAAGCGCTCCACCAAGTTGGTGGCGCACGATGAACAGAATCAGTGCAACGAAGGCGACCTGGTGACGATCGAGGAATGCCGTCCGTTGTCCAAGCGTAAAACCTGGATGCTGGTAAACGTGGTGGAGCAGACCAACAAGGTCTGACCGACGTTGCTGTGGCTGCCTGCAGGGCAGGAGTTGGAGAGAGTAAGCGATGATTCAGACCGAAACCATGCTCGAAGTCGCCGATAACAGCGGCGCGCGTCGAGTGCAGTGCATCAAGGTGCTGGGTGGTTCCCACCGCCGCTATGCAGGCATTGGTGACATCATCAAGGTCACAGTAAAGGAAGCGATTCCGCGCGGCCGCGTCAAGAAAGGCGACGTGATGACGGCGGTGGTGGTACGCACCCGTCGCGGCGTGCGTCGTCCGGACGGCTCCGTGATCCGTTTTGATGAAAACGCCGCCGTGCTGTTGGGCAACAACAAGGCGCCGGTAGGTACCCGGATCTTCGGACCGGTGACCCGTGAGCTGCGGACCGAGCAGTTCATGAAAATCATCTCACTGGCACCGGAAGTTCTTTAAAGGCGGGTGAAGGCAATGCTCAAGATCAAGCGTGATGATGAAGTCATCGTAATCGCGGGCAAGGACAAGGGTAAGCGCGGCAAGGTACAGCGTGTGCTGCCCAACGGCCGCCTGATCGTGGCCGGAGTGAACGTGGTGAAGAAACACGTGCGCGCCAATCCGAACCGCGGAATCCAGGGTGGCATCGTGGAACAGGAAGCCGGTATCGACGCTTCCAATGTGGCCATCTGGAATGCCAAGGCGGAGAAAGCCGATCGTGTCGGCTTCCGCGTCGAGGACGGCCGCAAGGTACGTTTCTTCAAGTCCAACGGCGAACCGCTGGACGCGTGAGGACAGGTGAACCATGAGTGATCTGAAGAAGGTTTACAACGAAGAGATCGTGCCGAAGCTCAAGGAGCAACTCGGCTACGAGAACGTCATGGAAGTGCCGAAAATCACCAAGATCACCCTGAATATGGGTGTTGGTGAAGCGGCCCAGGACCGTAAGGCCATCGAAGGTGCCCTGTCCGACATGACCGCGATCGCCGGCCAGAAGCCGCTGATCACCAAGGCGCGTAAGTCCGTCGCGGGTTTCAAGATCCGTGAAGGCTGGCCGATCGGCTGCAAGGTGACGCTGCGCAACCGTCGCATGTACGAATTCCTGGATCGCCTGGTATCCGTGGCGATTCCGCGAGTACGCGACTTCCGTGGTCTCAACCCCAAGTCCTTTGACGGCCGGGGTAACTATTCCATGGGCCTGCGCGAGCAGATCGTGTTCCCGGAAATTGATTTCGACAAGGTCGACAAGCTGCGTGGTCTGGATATCACCATCACCACCACGGCCAAGACCGACGACGAAGCACGCGCGCTGCTGCGCGCCTTCAACTTCCCGCTGAAGGGCTGAGAGGATTTGTCATGGCAAAGGTCTCTATGAAAAATCGGGAGGCGAAGCGCGCCAAGCTGGTTCAGCGTTACGCCGCCAAGCGCGAAGCGCTGAAAGCAATCATCCAGGATCCCAGCGCCGAACCCGAGGCGAAGTGGGATGCCCAGATGCAGCTGCAGAAACTGCCGCGCGATTCTTCTCCGGTACGCCAGCGTAATCGCTGCCGGATCACCGGTCGTCCGCACGGTTACTACCGGAAGTTTGGTTTGAGCCGTATCAAGCTGCGTGAAGCGGCGATGCGCGGCGATGTTCCCGGCCTGGTTAAATCCAGCTGGTAATCGAGTTATAGCGGAGCGATTGCGGCATGAGCATGCAAGATACCCTGGCGGATATGTTTACCCGTATCCGCAATGCGCAAATGGCCCGGAAGAGCAAGGTGGATATCCCCTCTTCCAAGACCAAAGAGGCCATTGCCAAGGTACTGAAGGAAGAAGGTTACATCGAAGGTTTCTCGGTGGACGGTGAGAAAAAGCCGACCCTGACCGTGGAGCTTCGGTATTTCGAGGGCCAACCGGTGATCGAGAAGATCGCCCGGGTAAGCCGCCCCGGCCTGCGTGTGTACAAAAACGCCGGCCAGATTCCCAAGGTTAAGGGCGGCCTGGGTGTGATGGTCGTGTCCACCAACCAGGGCATCATTTCCGATCGCGCGGCGCGCCAGGCCAACGTTGGCGGCGAGCTGATCTGCGAAGTGTCCTGACGGTGAGCGGTGTAGACGGGTTTAGGTGCAACAATGTCTAGAGTAGCGAAGAATCCGGTTAAACTGCCCAGCGGCGTCGAGCTGAAAATCGACGGCGCCAAGGTGTCCGTTAAGGGCAGCAAGGGCAATCTGGAGCACGAAGTACACGAACTGGTGGAAGTGTCTTTGGACGACGGTGTATTCACCGTCAAGCCGCGCGAGGAATCCCAGGAAGCCTGGGCACTGGCCGGCACCACCCGGGCCGTGGTCAATAATATGGTCACCGGTGTGTCCGAGGGCTTCGAGCGCAAGCTGGTCCTCAACGGCGTGGGCTATCGCGCCCAGGCTCAGGGCAAGGTCCTGAACCTGACGCTGGGCTTCTCCCATCCGGTGGCGTATCAGTTGCCCGAGGGCATCACCA
Organism: Alloalcanivorax marinus; assembly: GCF_016785095.1. Taxonomy (GTDB): domain Bacteria; phylum Pseudomonadota; class Gammaproteobacteria; order Pseudomonadales; family Alcanivoracaceae; genus Alloalcanivorax; species Alloalcanivorax marinus_A. Next base: position 31,110 of record NZ_JAEKJB010000003.1, read on the forward strand.
TCGAGACTCCGACCCAGACCGAAATTGTCATCAAGGGCATTGATAAGCAGCTGGTCGGTCAAGTTGCCGCCAATGTCCGTGGTTTCCGTCCGCCCGAGCCCTACAAAGGCAAGGGGGTGCGCTATGCCGATGAGCAGGTGCGCCGTAAGGAAGCCAAGAAGAAATAATCGTTGAGACTAGAGCCATGATGGACAAGAAAGTTGCACGTCTGCGCAGGGCCAAACGTACTCGCTTGAGCATTCGCGAGTCCGGCCAGATCCGTCTGTCCGTACATCGCACCCCGCGCCACATCTATGCACAGATCACCAGCGCGGCCGGTGACCAGGTTCTGGTTACGGCGAGCACGGTGGAAAAGGACCTGCGTGGCGGCACGACCGGCAATGCCGACGCCGCCGCCAAAGTGGGCGAACTGATCGCGAAGCGCGCCAAAGAGGCGGGCATCGAGCGCGTCGCCTTTGACCGTTCCGGTTTCCGTTACCACGGTCGTATCAAGGCGCTGGCGGATGCCGCGCGCGAAAACGGGCTTGAATTCTAAGGGTGCTTGGTTATGGCGAAAGTTGATCCCAACGAAGGTCTCCAGGAGAAGCTGGTTCAAGTGAACCGGGTCGCCAAGGTAGTAAAAGGCGGCCGTATTTTCGGCTTCACCGCGCTGACCGTGGTAGGCGACGGCAAGGGTAAAGTGGGCTTCGGCCGCGGCAAGGCGCGTGAAGTGCCGGCCGCTATCCAGAAAGCTCTGGAAGCCGCCCGTCGCAACATGATTCAGGTGGACCTGAAAGGCACCACCATCCAGCACCCGATCAAGGCCAACCATGGCGCCTCCAAGGTGTACATGCAGCCGGCCGATGACGGTACCGGCGTGATCGCCGGCGGTGCCATGCGCGCCGTGCTGGAAGTGGCCGGCGTACAGAACGTGCTGGCCAAGTGCTATGGCTCCACCAATCCGGTGAACGTGGTGCGAGCCACTTTCAACGGGCTCAAGCAAATGTCCTCCCCGGAATCCGTGGCGGCCAAGCGTGGCAAGTCCGTTGAAGAGATTCTCGGCTAAGCGCACACAGACGGAAGCTTAAACATGGCTGACAAGATCAAAGTAACCCAGGTTAAAAGCACCAACGGTCGGCTCGAAGGCCACAAGGCCTGTGTGCGCGGTCTCGGGCTGCGCCGCATCGGTCACACCGTGGAAGTTGAAGATACGCCTGCGGTGCGCGGCATGATCAACAAGGTCGCGTACATGGTACGGGTAGAGGGAGAATAAGCGATGCGTCTGAATGATCTGCATCCGGCCGACGGTTCCCGTCCGGAAGAAAAGCGGGTAGGCCGTGGTATCGGCTCTGGCCTGGGCAAGACCGGTGGTCGTGGTCATAAAGGCCAGAAATCCCGCTCCGGCGGCACCGTGAAGCCTGGCTTCGAAGGCGGCCAAATGCCGCTGCAGCGCCGTGTGCCCAAGTTCGGCTTTACGTCCAAGCTGGCCATGGCCACCGCCGAGGTGCGTCTTGAGGAGCTGGCCAAGGTGGAAGGCGACGTGGTCGACCTGGACACTCTGAAGAAAGCCGGCGTGGTCCGCTCGGACAAGAAGCGCGCCAAGATCGTGCTGCGTGGCGGCATTGATCGGGCCGTGACCGTGCGCGGTGTGGCGATCACCAAAGGCGCCCGCGAAGCGGTGGAAAAGGCCGGCGGTAAAATCGAAGAGTAACGGGGCGGGGTTATGGCCAAGAACCGTGCACAGACCTTGAAGAACAGCACCGGGGCCTCCGGCGGCGCCACCCGTGAGTTGGGTCGTCGCATTGCGTTTCTGCTCGGTGCGCTGGTGGTGTTCCGTATCGGTGCGCATATTCCGGTACCCGGGATGAACCCGGATGCGTTGCAACAGATGTTCAACAACAACCGGGATACCATTCTTGGCCTGTTCAACATGTTCTCCGGCGGTTCGCTGGAGCGCATGAGCATCTTCGCGCTTGGCATCATGCCCTATATCACGGCGAGCATCGTGGTCCAGTTGATGAGCGCCGTGGTTCCCAGCCTTGAGCAGTTGCGCAAGGAAGGGGAGCAGGGCCGGCGCAAGATCACCCAGTACACCCGGTATCTGACGGTGCTGCTGGGCGTGATTCAGTCGGCCGGGGTGGTTGCCGGGCTGAAGAGCCAGGGTATTACCCTGCTGCCGGAAGCGGCGACTACCCTTCAGGTGGCGAGTTTCTACTTCGTGGCGGTGAGCACGCTGGTCACCGGTACCGTGTTCCTGATGTGGCTGGGTGAGCAGATTACCGAGCGCGGCATCGGCAACGGTATCTCCATGCTGATCTTCGCCTCCATCGTGGCCGGGTTGCCCGGCGCGGTGGCGCAGACCTTTGAGTCCGCCCGTCAGGGCGACCTGAGTCTGCTGGCCATGCTGCTGGTGTTCCTGGTGGCGGTGGCGGTGATCTTCGGCGTGGTGTTCGTCGAGCGCGGCCAACGACGTATCACCGTCAACTACGCGCGGCGCCAGCAAGGCCGCCGGGTGTACGCGGCGCAGCAGAGTCATCTGCCGCTGAAGGTGAACATGGCGGGTGTGATCCCGGCCATCTTCGCCAGTTCGATCCTGCTGTTCCCGGCGTCCATCAGCCAGTGGTTCAGCACCAGTGATCCGGACTCCTGGTGGGGCCAGACGTTGCGCACCGTGAGCGATGCGCTGCTGCCTGGTACGCCGCTGTACATTTTGTTGTTCACCTTGGCGATCGTGTTTTTCTGCTACTTCTACACGGCGCTGGTGTTCAACCCGAAGGACGTGGCGGACAATCTGAAAAAATCCGGGGCCTATATCCCGGGTATCCGCCCCGGTGAGCAGTCCGCCCGTTATATTGATACGGTGATGGGTCGTCTCACACTGATAGGCGCGGTCTATATGACCCTGGTCTGCCTGCTGCCCCTCGGCCTGCAGGCGGTGTGGAACGTGCCTTTCTACCTGGGCGGCACCTCGCTGCTGATCGTGGTCGTGGTGGTGATGGACTTCTGGTCGCAGGTCAATTCGCACCTGATGTCCACCCAGTACGAGAAGTTGATGAAGAAAGCCAACCTGAAAGGGTATGGCGGCACCGGTCTGGTGCGTTAACGGCCCCCGGGCTACAGGTAAAACGAGGCGAGTGCGATGAAAGTTCAGGCTTCTGTGAAGAAGATCTGCCGCAACTGCAAGGTGATCCGTCGTAAGGGTCGAGTCATGGTGATCTGCAGTGCCGAGCCCCGGCACAAGCAGCGCCAAGGCTAAGGCGTTGTCGGGACAGAACTTCTTTCCTGGTATTTGGTTGAAATTCAGTCGGTGTGACGCTAGACTCTTCCGCCTTTCGGCGCCAGAGCCTGGCACACCGCGTTGTGAATCGGAGATATTCGGATGGCCCGTATTGCAGGCGTTAACATCCCGGACAACAAGCATACGGTGATTTCCCTCACCTATATTTTCGGGATTGGCCGCACCAGTGCCCGCAAGATTTGCGAGCAGACCGGCATCGAGCCGACCATGAAGGTCCGTGATCTGTCCGGCGATCAGCTGGACGCGATCCGCGCCGAAGTGGCTAAGGTTTCCACGGAGGGCGATCTGCGCCGGGAAATCAACATGAACATCAAGCGTTTGATGGACCTGGGCTGCAATCGCGGCATCCGTCATCGCCGTAGCCTGCCCCTGCGCGGGCAGCGCACCAAAACCAATGCCCGGACCCGCAAGGGCCCGCGGAAACCGATCCGCAAGTAAGTCCTGATTTGGATTGAGCAACATGGCTAAAGCGAAAAGAGACAGTGGCGCACGTCGGAAGAAGGTAACGCGGACCGTTGCGGACGGTATCGCGCATGTACACGCTTCTTTCAACAACACCATCATCACCATCACCGACCGGCAGGGCAACGCGCTGTCCTGGGCGACTTCCGGTGGTGCGGGCTTCCGTGGTTCACGTAAGAGCACCCCGTTCGCGGCCCAGGTGGCCGCCGAAAACGCGGGCAATGCCGCCAAGGACTACGGGCTGAAAAACCTGGAAGTGCGCGTCAAGGGCCCCGGCCCGGGCCGCGAGTCCTCTATTCGCGCGCTCAATGCCTGTGGCTACAAGATTACCCACATTCAGGACGTGACGCCGATTCCGCATAACGGTTGTCGTCCGCCCAAGAAGCGCCGCGTGTAACGGGAGATAGAGCAAGATGGCAAGATACATCGGTCCCAAGTGCAAGCTTTCCCGTCGTGAAGGCACCGACCTGTTCCTGAAGAGCGGTATTCGTCCGCTCGAGTCCAAGTGCAAGGCGGAACAGCCCCCGGGTCAGGCCGCCGGCGGTCGCCGTCCGGGCCGTCTGTCCGATTACGGCGTGCAGCTTCGTGAAAAACAGAAAGTACGTCGTATGTACGGCGTGCTGGAGAAGCAGTTCCGCGGCTACTACAAGAAAGCCGCCCGCTCCCGCGGCGCCACCGGCGAGGTCCTGCTGCAGTTGCTGGAAGGCCGTCTGGACAACGTGGTGTACCGGCTCGGTTTCGGCGCCACCCGCTCCGAGGCTCGCCAACTGGTCGCCCACCGCGCGATCCTGGTGAACGGTCGTAGCGTGAATATCGCCTCCTACCAGGTGGCACCCGGTGACGTGATCACCGTGCGTGAAAAGGCCAAGAACCAGCTGCGCGTGAAGAACGCCATGGAACTGGCCCAGCAGCGTGGTTTCCCGACCTGGGTGGAAGTGGACGAGAAGAAGCTCGAGGGCACGTTCAAAGCCCGGCCGGAGCGTATCGATCTGCCGGCTGAGATCAACGAAAACCTGATCGTCGAGCTGTACTCCAAGTAAGGACTGCCTGAGGGATCTCTATGACCGCCGTGAACGAATTTCTCACGCCCCGCTCGATCGCGGTCAACGCGATCAGCGAGACCCACGCCAAGGTCGTACTGGAGCCGCTGGAGCGTGGTTTTGGCCATACTCTGGGCACGGCGCTGCGCCGCATCCTGCTGTCCAGCATGCCCGGGTGCGCGATCACCGAAGTGGAGATCGAGGGCGTACAGCACGAATACTCCTCCATTGATGGTGTGCAGGAAGATGTGATCAACATTCTCCTCAACCTGAAGAACGTGGCCCTGAAAATGGAGGACCGCGACGAGGCGACCCTGGAACTGGTCAAGAAGGGCCCCGGTGACGTGACCGCCGACGACATTCAGCGCGATCACAGCGTTGAAATCGTCAACCCCGGCCACCTGATCTGCACCATTACCGGGGACACCGAGCTGCGCATGCGCATGAAAGTGCGCAAGGGTCGCGGCTACGAGGCCGCCGATACCCGCCAGAGCGACGATGACGAGACCCGCGGCATCGGTCGCCTGCAGCTGGACGCCAGCTACAGCCCGGTGCGTCGTGTTGCTTATGTGGTGGAAGCCGCCCGGGTGGAACAGCGTACCGACCTGGACAAGCTGGTGATCGATCTGGAAACCGATGGCACCATCGATCCGGAAGAAGCGATCCGCCGCGCGGCCACGATTCTCCAGCAACAGATCGCCGTGTTCGTCGATCTGGAGCAGGATGCCAAGCCCGAGCCGAAGCAGGAACGCGAGGAGATCGATCCGATCCTGCTGCGTCCGGTGGACGATCTGGAACTGACCGTCCGTTCCGCCAACTGCCTTAAGGCGGAGAACATCTACTACATCGGTGACCTGGTACAGCGTACCGAGGTGGAACTTCTCAAGACCCCGAACCTGGGCAAGAAGTCCCTCACCGAGATCAAGGACGTGCTGGCTTCCAAAGGCCTGTCGCTGGGCATGCGCCTGGAAAACTGGCCGCCGGTCAGCCTCCGGGATGATGACCGGCTCAACACCAAGTTGCGTTAATCGATTTTAGGAACAGAACCATGCGTCATCGCAAGAGCGGCAGAAAACTGAATCGGAACAGCTCACACCGTCAGGCCATGTTCCGCAACATGGCGGTGTCGCTGTTTGAACACGAAGCGATCAAGACCACGCTTCCCAAAGCCAAGGAACTGCGTCGGGTGGCCGAGCCCCTGATCACCCTGGCCAAGGAAGACTCCGTGGCCAACCGTCGACTGGCTTTCGACCGTACCCGGTCGAAGGAAATGGTTGGCAAACTGTTCAACGAACTGGGTCCGCGCTACAAGGCGCGCCCGGGTGGTTACCTGCGGATCCTGAAGATGGGTTATCGTGCCGGTGACAACGCCCCCATGGCGTATGTCGAGCTGGTTGATCGCCCGGAAGGCGAAGCCGCCGAAGCTGAATAAGCTGGTCGGCCGTTCGCGGCCAAGGCTGAAACAAAACCCCCGCGCCGGAAACGGCCGGGGGTTTTGTTTTGCCTGGTCATGCGAGGCGCTGCCCCCTAGGCCGCCGTAGCGGCGACTTGTAGGAGCGCGTAGATACCGTCTCTCCTATCCGGACTCAACCCCCGAGGGGTTGGGTCTGGAATGGGGTTTGTCGATTCAGTACGCCGAAGGCGATGTGCACCAGTTTGCGCATGGCGGCGCCGAGGGC
>NZ_JAEKJB010000007.1 GCF_016785095.1 Alloalcanivorax marinus
TGAAGGGTTTCTGGGATTGGGTGTTGGAATAGATGGGTTTCTGGGATTGGGTTGTGTTGGGGGGGGGTGTGAGAGAGGCTGCTGGGATTGGGTATTGGGTATTGGGTGGGGAGGTGTTGGTGGCGGCGTTTAAAGGAAGCGGGTAGGAGCGACCGGGCGGCGCTCCGCTTTAGTCGCGATGGGGGGTGGCACGGCGCGTTGGGCGTTAACCGGGGAGTTGGACGATGCTCTGGGGTGCTGATGACCTACTTAGGTGGCGAGCGGTGCTCGCCATCGCTGCGCGACGCCTTCGGCGCCTGCTCCCCGTTCCTTCGGAACAGGGTCGCTCACATGGGCCTGTGTAGGGAAAGAAGGACACCGTATCCTAAATACAAAAAACCCCCGGCACTGCGTGACGGGGGTCTTTTGTATTTAGGAGCCTGACGATGACCTACTCTCACATGGGGAGACCCCACACTACCATCGGCGCTGAGTGGTTTCACTTCTGAGTTCGGCATGGAATCAGGTGGTTCCCACTCGCTATGGTCGTCAGGCAAACCGGTTTGGTGATACTCACCAAAAAGGGTTGCCTTGTCCGTTTGGCACGGACAAAGCCAATCTGGAAAACGAGGCGTCCAGCGTCAGGGTCATCCGACACCTGTTGCTATTGGGTGCTTGATTGATCGTTGACCGCTGCCACGCAGGCCGTTCCTTGCGGAACGTTCAAACTGCTTTGGCGTTATATGGTCAAGCCGCACGGGCAATTAGTACGGGTTAGCTTCACGCCTCACAGCGCGTCCACATCCCGCCTATCAACGTGGTGGTCTTCCACAGCCCTTCAGGACCCTCAAGGGGTCAGGGAGATCTCATCTTGAGGGAGGCTTCCCGCTTAGATGCTTTCAGCGGTTATCCCGTCCGAACGTAGCTACCCGGCAATGCCACTGGCGTGACAACCGGAACACCAGAGGTTCGTCCACTCCGGTCCTCTCGTACTAGGAGCAGCTCCTCTCAAATCTCCAACGCCCACGGCAGATAGGGACCGAACTGTCTCACGACGTTCTAAACCCAGCTCGCGTACCTCTTTAAATGGCGAACAGCCATACCCTTGGGACCGGCTTCAGCCCCAGGATGAGATGAGCCGACATCGAGGTGCCAAACACCGCCGTCGATGTGAACTCTTGGGCGGTATCAGCCTGTTATCCCCGGAGTACCTTTTATCCGTTGAGCGATGGCCCTTCCATACAGAACCACCGGATCACTAAGACCTGCTTTCGCACCTGCTCGACTTGTAGGTCTCGCAGTCAAGCACCCTTCTACCTTTACGCTCATTGCACGATGTCCGACCGTGCTGAGGGTACCTTTGTGCTCCTCCGTTACTCTTTGGGAGGAGACCGCCCCAGTCAAACTACCCACCACACAATGTCCCCGACCCGGATAACGGGCCTGGGTTAGAACCTCGAACATGCCAGGCTGGTATTTCAAGGACGACTCCACGATGACTGGCGTCACCGCTTCAATGTCTCCCAGCTATCCTACACAAGCAGGCTCAAAGTCCACTGTGAAGCTGTAGTAAAGGTTCACGGGGTCTTTCCGTCTAGCCGCGGGTACACAGCATCTTCACTGCGATTTCGATTTCACTGAGTCTCGGGTGGAGACAGTGCCCCCATCATTACGCCATTCGTGCAGGTCGGAACTTACCCGACAAGGAATTTCGCTACCTTAGGACCGTTATAGTTACGGCCGCCGTTTACCGGGGCTTCGATCAAGAGCTTCGCCGAAGCTAACCCCATCAATTAACCTTCCGGCACCGGGCAGGCGTCACACCCTATACGTCCGCTTACGCGTTTGCAGAGTGCTGTGTTTTTAATAAACAGTTGCAGGGGCCTTTTCACTGCGGCCACTCGATGCTTACGGGGCAAGCCCTTCACACCAAGCGGCGTACCTTCTCCCGAAGTTACGGTACCATTTTGCCTAGTTCCTTCACCCGAGTTCTCTCAAGCGCCTTAGAATACTCATCCCAACCACCTGTGTCGGTTTGGGGTACGGTTCCTTGTAACCTGAAGCTTAGAAGATTTTCCTGGAAGCAGGGCATCAACCACTTCCCAGCCGCAAAGGGCCGGTGGTCTCGATTCTCAGCCTTAAGGTGCCGGATTTGCCTAACACCTCAGCCTACAACCTTTCCCCGGGACAACCAACGCCCGGTAGGCCTAGCCTTCTCCGTCTCTCCATCGCAGTTACAAGAAGTACGGGAATATTAACCCGTTTCCCATCAGCTACGCCTTTCAGCCTCGCCTTAGGGGCCGACTCACCCTGCGCCGATTAGCGTTGCGCAGGAAACCTTGGTCTTTCGGCGTGCAGGTTTTTCACCCGCATTATCGTTACTCACGTCAGCATTCGCACTTGTGATACCTCCAGCATGCTTCTCAACACACCTTCACAGGCTTACACAACGCTCCCCTACCCAGTATGCATAAGCACACTGCCGCAGCTTCGGTATCCAGTTTGAGCCCCGTTACATCTTCCGCGCAGGCCGACTCGACTAGTGAGCTATTACGCTTTCTTTAAAGGGTGGCTGCTTCTAAGCCAACCTCCTAGCTGTCTGAGCCTTCCCACATCGTTTCCCACTTAACTGGAATTTGGGGACCTTAGCTGGCGGTCTGGGTTGTTTCCCTCTCCACGACGGACGTTAGCACCCGCCGTGTGTCTCCCGTACTGCACTCACCGGTATTCGGAGTTTGCATCGGTTTGGTAACCCGGGATGGGCCCCTAGCCGAAACAGTGCTCTACCCCCGGTGGTGATATACGAGGCGCTACCTAAATAGCTTTCGGGGAGAACCAGCTATCTCCGGACTTGATTAGCCTTTCACTCCGACCCACAGGTCATCCGAATCTTTTTCAACAGATCCCGGTTCGGTCCTCCAGTGCGTGTTACCGCACCTTCAACCTGCCCATGGGTAGATCGTCCGGTTTCGGGTCTATTCCCAGCAACTCGTCGCCCTATTCAGACTCGGTTTCCCTACGGCTCCCCTATACGGTTAACCTCGCTACTGAGAATAAGTCGCTGACCCATTATACAAAAGGTACGCCGTCACCCAACAAAGCGGGCTCCGACTGCTTGTACGTACACGGTTTCAGGGTCTATTTCACTCCCCTCTCCGGGGTTCTTTTCGCCTTTCCCTCACGGTACTGGTTCACTATCGGTCAGCCAGGAGTATTTAGCCTTGGAGGATGGTCCCCCCATGTTCAGTCAAGGTTTCACGTGCCCCGACCTACTCGTTTTCACATACTCAGGTTTTCGGATACGGGACTATCACCCACTATGGTCGGCCTTCCCAAGCCGTTCTCCTAACCAGTCGCATGCTTAAGGGCTAATCCGCGTTCGCTCGCCGCTACTGACGGAATCTCAATTGATTTCTGTTCCTACGGGTACTTAGATGTTTCAGTTCCCCGCGTTCGCCTCACACACCTATGGATTCAGTGTGTGATACCCGCCTTATGACGGGTGGGTTGCCCCATTCGGAGATCTCCGGGTCAAACGGTTGTTTGCCACCTAACCGGAGCTTATCGCAGGCTACAACGTCCTTCATCGCCTCTGGCTGCCAAGGCATCCACCGTGCACGCTTCGTCACTTGACCATATAACCCAAAACAGTCTGAACCGTTCAGGCCACA
>NZ_JAEKJB010000005.1 GCF_016785095.1 Alloalcanivorax marinus
TTCAGACAAGCAAACGTGTGGGTCCCTGTTCGGGTAGGGTCTAGGTCGTTAAGGAGGTGATCCAGCCGCAGGTTCCCCTACGGCTACCTTGTTACGACTTCACCCCAGTCATGAACCACACCGTGGTGACCGTTCTCCCGAAGGTTAAACTAGCCACTTCTGGTGCAATCCACTCCCATGGTGTGACGGGCGGTGTGTACAAGGCCCGGGAACGTATTCACCGCGGCATTCTGATCCGCGATTACTAGCGATTCCGACTTCACGGAGTCGAGTTGCAGACTCCGATCCGGACTACGACTGGCTTTAAGGGATTGGCTCCGCCTCGCGACTTAGCAACCCTCTGTACCAGCCATTGTAGCACGTGTGTAGCCCAGGTCGTAAGGGCCATGATGACCTGACGTCGTCCCCACCTTCCTCCGGTTTGTCACCGGCAGTCTCCCTAGAGTTCCCACCCGAAGTGCTGGCAACTAAGGACAAGGGTTGCGCTCGTTACGGGACTTAACCCAACATCTCACGACACGAGCTGACGACGGCCATGCAGCACCTGTCACTCGGCTCCCGAAGGCACTAAGGCATCTCTGCCAAATTCCGAGGATGTCAAGACCTGGTAAGGTTCTTCGCGTTGCATCGAATTAAACCACATGCTCCACCGCTTGTGCGGGCCCCCGTCAATTCATTTGAGTTTTAACCTTGCGGCCGTACTCCCCAGGCGGTCTACTTATCGCGTTAGCTGCGCCACCAAAGTCACTAAGGACCCCGACGGCTAGTAGACATCGTTTACGGCGTGGACTACCAGGGTATCTAATCCTGTTTGCTCCCCACGCTTTCGCACCTCAGCGTCAGTGTCAGTCCAGGAGGCCGCCTTCGCCACTGGTGTTCCTTCCGATCTCTACGCATTTCACCGCTACACCGGAAATTCCACCTCCCTCTACTGCACTCTAGCGTGCCAGTATCGGATGCAATTCCAAGGTTGAGCCCTGGGCTTTCACATCCGACTTAACACACCGCCTACGCGCGCTTTACGCCCAGTAATTCCGATTAACGCTTGCACCTTTCGTATTACCGCGGCTGCTGGCACGAAATTAGCCGGTGCTTCTTCTGTAGGTAACGTCAAGTACTCCCGGGTATTAACCGAAAGCCTTCCTCCCTACTGAAAGTGCTTTACAACCCGAAGGCCTTCTTCACACACGCGGCATGGCTGGATCAGGGTTGCCCCCATTGTCCAAGATTCCCCACTGCTGCCTCCCGTAGGAGTCCGGGCCGTGTCTCAGTCCCGGTGTGGCTGATCATCCTCTCAGACCAGCTACGGATCGTCGCCTTGGTGAGCCTTTACCTCACCAACAAGCTAATCCGACGCGAGCTCATCCATCAGCGCAAGGCCAAAAGGTCCCCTGCTTTGTCCCGTAGGACGTATGCGGTATTAGCCCGAGTTTCCCCGGGTTATCCCCCACTAATGGGCAGATTCTCACGCGTTACTCACCCGTCCGCCGCTCGTCAGCGGGTAGCAAGCTACCCCTGTTACCGCTCGACTTGCATGTGTTAGGCCTGCCGCCAGCGTTCAATCTGAGCCATGATCAAACTCTTCAGTTCGATTAAGTCTTTAAAGTGCCTTCGCACTTAAAGCATGCTCAGCTCGAAACAAATTCAACTAGGTTGACTTG
>NZ_JAEKJB010000014.1 GCF_016785095.1 Alloalcanivorax marinus
GCGCCGGACAGCAGGGCCCCGGCGCCGGGAACGACGGGTTCCAGGTCCAGGGCCTTGAGCATTTGGTAGGTGGTGGCGATGGCGGCGGTGACCACGGGTTTTCCGGTCAGGGCCTCGACCTTGGGCACGGCGGCCAGGGACGGCATCTGCACACAGGCGGACAACACGATGGCGTCGGCATCGGAGAAGTCCATGCTGGCGACGATGTCGGGCAGCTTGGCGGTGTCGTGACGGGCGACGTCCAGGTTGTTGGGGATTTCCAGGGCGCGGTATTCGAGCACTTGGGTGCCTTCGCGCTGGATGTAATCCACGACCATTTCAGTGAGCGGCTTCATGTACGGGGCCACCACGACGACCTTCTTGGCGTTGAGCACCTTAAGCGCGTCGACCAGGGCGCCGGCGCTGGTCACCACTTCGGTTTCCTGGCCGTTTTCCTTGGTGCGCTGGCGCAGACGTTTCTGGGATTCCCGGTGGTAGCCGGGGCCCATGGACATGATGGCCACCAGGCAGGCGTAGCCCATCACGTCGACGGCGGCGTCGCTGAGTTCCAGGGCGCAGCGGTCGGACTCGCCGTCCATGGAGGCGAGCTCCTCCTTGCTGACGGTTTTCATGCGCATGCGGCTGGAATGGAAGGTGAAACGCTCCGGGCGGATCAGTTGCCGGGCGGTGAGCATGGCCGGGATCTCGGTCTCCATGGTGATGTTGGAGCTCGGAACGATCTGGCCAATTCGATAG
>NZ_JAEKJB010000012.1 GCF_016785095.1 Alloalcanivorax marinus
GTGTGGTTCATGACTGGGGTGAAGTCGTAACAAGGTAGCCGTAGGGGAACCTGCGGCTGGATCACCTCCTTAACGACCTAGACCCTACCCGAACAGGGACCCACACGTTTGCTTGTCTGAACGGTTAAAGATGCCAAAGCGCTGTTTTTGGGTCTGTAGCTCAGTTGGTTAGAGCGCACCCCTGATAAGGGTGAGGTCGGCCGTTCAAATCGGCCCAGACCCACCAGAACATGGCTCGCGCCGGCTCACCTAGCGGTTCGCCGGCGGGAGTCTGTTCCATGAACAGTCACGATTTTGGGGCCGTAGCTCAGCTGGGAGAGCGCCTGCCTTGCACGCAGGAGGTCAGGAGTTCGATCCTCCTCGGCTCCACCATCTTCCAGGCCCGTCGTTGGCCGGGGAAGTCATAATCAAATGGTTGTTGATCGACTGTTTGCTTCTGACTTTCTGTCAGCGCTGCCCGTTATCGGGTTGGCATGCTCTTTAACAATTTGGGAAATGAGAAGTCCAAGTATTCCAATGGAATACAAGCGTTAGAAGTTTATCTGACACTTGTGTCTATTTGGTGCGATATCGTTGATTGTTGCGAGAACGTATGGCCTGAACGGTTCAGACTGTTTTGGGTTATATGGTCAAGTGACGAAGCGTGCACGGTGGATGCCTTGGCAGCCAGAGGCGATGAAGGACGTTGTAGCCTGCGATAAGCTCCGGTTAG